>NZ_MJAP01000003.1 GCF_001884735.1 Natronohydrobacter thiooxidans
GATTAAACGCGACACGCTCTAGAGGCCACTCACGCCGCGTCGCGGGTGTAGGATGTGACAATGCCGCCGAGCTGGCGGCGCGTACGGATCGGGCCATCACGGGCGGGACGAAAATCGACTTGCAGCACGTTGTTGCCAATGCCCCGCCCACGATGTGGACGCTCGGTATTGTAATGGCGCACCCAGGTTCGCAGGATGTAGTCGAGCTGCGAGCGACTGAAACAGACGAAGAAGTCCAGACATTCGCGCTTGATGGTGCCGATGAAGGATTCGGCGAAGGCATTGGCGTCTGGCGCCCTGTGCGGGATTTGGATGACTCTGGCGCCTTCCGATGCCCAGACAGTATCGAAGCTGGCGCTGAACTTGGTGTCGGCGTCTCGGATGAGGAAGCCCGGCTCAATCCCCTGCTTGGAGCACCACATAAGCGTGTTGCGAGCCTGTTGTGTCACCCATGCCGAGTCCGGGGCATGGGTCGGCGCGCTGCAATAGACGCGGCGACTGCCGAGGTGGATGAAGATCAGCACATAAGCGGTCAACGGTCCGCGGGCGGTGAGCACAGTCTTGGTGAAGAAGTCGCAGGCAACCATGCTCTCCATATGTGCCTGGACGAAGGTGGTCCATGGCAGGGCAGGCTTTTTTTTGTGCTTTTCAGGGCTCGGGTGGATGCCTGCCTCATTCAGGATGCGCTTCACCGAATTGGCACCAGCGTAAAGCCCCAGCTTTTTCAACTCCCCCGCGATCCGCTTGTAGCCCCAGAGGAGGTTTTCCGACCCGATGCGAATGACGACGTCGCGCAACTCCTGTGTCAAGCGCGGCCTGCCCACGGCCTTGAAGGTGCGTCCACTGCGCATCTGCACAAGCCAGCGCTTGTAGGTCGCGGGCTTTGCCATTTCAGCAGCCCGTCGATCTCATGCCCGAATTCCGCTCCGATGCGCAGCAGCTCGGCTTTCTCTTCCGGAGCCAGGATGATCCGCTGCGTTGGAATGCGGTTGCTCAGGATCTGGATTTGGGCCTTGAGCAGCCGCATCTGCGCGTTGTGGCGGGGCATGAAAAGCTGGGTCAGGAAGACGATAAGCAGGGAGATGGTCGAATTCATCTTGCAGGGCTCCAGCACGGCGCTTAAAAAATTGCCGGTATTTCAGCGTGATGGGCCTCGCTTACATTTTGGCACCCCGCTCAGGAAGAGCAAAAACGCTTGGGCCTGAATGTGGCCGCGGAAAATCATAACGTGGGATATGTTGGCGCCTTCGCGCGCGTTTCGCTGCCAGTCGCGTCTGAACCAGTTGACGATTCAAGCCACAAATCATGTCAATAAAAACAATACCTTAGATGGTGGAGAACGTCCGATTTCAGAACCATCCCATCCGCACAAAGCACACCACATTAAAAACTGACGTCGATACTAACAACATAGGGCTCGCACCAAGTGCCTTCATGCTGCTCTATGGAAATATTACAATTCGGAACCAATCTCCGAATAATTTCAGAAAGACGACGCGCGTACCGATCGTGAATCTTCGATCTCGTCGAGTAAAGGATTTGGACGCTCTGAGCTTTCGCCCCAATGCATCCGAGTATCGCACGTGTCAAGATCCAACCTGCCATTCTCCTATCGCTGGCCGCCCACTCAAGTAGAAGATATGTGCGAGCAGGACCCAGTATTCGATTGAGGCCAAAGAAGCTCTCGCACTTCGCTGCGCTGGAGGGAATCACTAATAGACCTGCGCCAGCTGTAAAGTCGCCAGTACAATCAACGCAGAAGAAAACACCGGTCCTAGACCGAATTTCTTCAAGTATCAACTGATAACCCGCAATTTGGGTCTCCGACATTGTCGCGCGGTTGCTATTTGCATACTTCAACAACGCCGCAAGTCTTCTCGCCGCCAACTTCTTTGTCGAAGACTCATCCTCTCTGTTGTCTGGAACATGAGGGTGATATTGTAGAATGGCGTGACGGTCGATGCTGAGAAGCGGAAAGGTATCAACCCAGGATGCGAATTGATCAAACGAAAGCTCTTGAGAGTTAAGCCATCTTCGTAGCGAGCTTGCCGATCCGCCGTTCATCAAACCATCCACGAAATGTATACATTGCCCCAAACCCCGAAATTCCGAAAGTACTTCCATCATGTACGATGACTTCAGTTGGCGCAATATACGCCTCCCCCGGCTGAAGAGTCATGGCGAAAAGTTGCAGTGGCTCCAACATTGACTTCCTCCTGATTGCCGAAGTGGGAGAAAAAGAACCAGTTTCGTCTGGCACTACGCCTACGCTTTCATCACGCAAAATATCCGCTGAATGGCGAGGGTCGAAAACAAACATTCTTGGTTGCATACCGATATTTACAACGCACCTATACTTCTCGCCCTCCCTACTCCGAATTGGCTGCATCCGAAACGTATCAACATGCAAACCGACGCGTGATCCGGTCTTTCTATTTACCGACGTAGTCACTTGGTTCGGACGATCTAACGTGGCTCCAGATGGAACGAGATCAGCACTTTCACCGAACACATCTGCGAAAAATGGAATGAGCAACTCTTTCGCCCAAGTGCCAATTTGGGCGTTCTGTTCAATCCCCGAAATCTTAGATGGCGAAAGAACATCCAGATCATAAAGGGCTTTGACGTAGGGTTCGAGATATGCCTTACAAGCCCAAAACGAACTCTTGGCTGCGGGGTTGGGATTAGACCTGAGCCAATCTTGACAAGGTACACTTGAATCAAAGGCAGGAACAATTGCACCACTATCAAAAGCTGGCTCCATGGGCGGGTACTGCTCCGCAGGCTGCGATCGACCAATATACCTAACACTCTTCATAAGGTCGCCAACCAAGTGTTCGGCACTTATAAGGCGCAGCGATCCAGGTCCGAAGTCAAAACTCCTTGTCATTACCCAAGCCCCTGAATGCGCCATTTACTAGAGAAACGCGAGATCTTCTACACCAATTGGTGAATGAATCATTGAAAATTCCATGCTCCGAAAATTTAGATGATGGTGTGCCCCCGCCGCAAAACTCAAAGATCTCACATTCGGCTTTACACTTCTGAATTCCGCGACGTATCTCTGCATCATCGCTCTGAAGGGCATCCGATTTGAATATATCCGTGAACTCGACTTCATTGATATTCCCGTAGATAAATCTGCTGCCGACAGAAGCAAGTTCGGGGGAGTATGTTGATATCGAACCGTTAGCAAGTACCGACAAGATTCTCCCGGGCCGATTCATCTGATTATCAAGGAGATATCTTCCCCCGACGTGCTCAACCTTCAAGAAATCGAAAATATTTCTAGCTTCCCTAAAGAATAACGGCGACTCATCTTCTCGAAGGGACTTGAAGAGCTCTTCGAAAAATAAGTCCAAAGACTCAACCGCAACTTCATCTAGTGAAGAATTCGGGTTCGCTCCATCCACTTCCTCCGGCGAGAATCCGACAACTTTGCATCCGAGGCCCTTGAAGAAGCTGTATAAGGTTCGTGGATGCTGTACATTAGTGCTAGAGACTACGCATATCGCGTTGAAGTTGATCTCATTTCGGCGTAGCAACTCTATGCCGCGCAGAGTATCTTTGAAGGTGCCGGAGCCATTTCGGCGGACGCGCTTCGCGTCGTGCAGCGCTTCGGGGCCGTCAACACTAACACCAATCCGAAAGTTATGCCTGCGGAATATGTCGCACCACTCTTGATCAATGAGCGTCGCGTTAGTCTGGACGAGCAGTAGAGGAGCGCCCGCGAAACTCTGTTTTACCAAAATTGCAACCTTCTCGAAAAGCTCCTTTGGTGCGGCAAGCGGTTCACCGGCATGCAACAGAACGCCGAAGTTCTTAGCTAGCAAGGGGTAGCGGCTGGCTGACTCGATTGCTCGAGTCATGACGGCGACCGGCATTAGATTCTGACGTTGACGATCTTTGCTGTCCAAGTAACAGTATTTGCAATCAATATTGCAAAAGCTACTCAACTGAAGCACAAGAAGCTCCAGCGGGTAAGTTGCGCCTGCGCTCATTTGGAGATTTAGTAAGTCTGGCACGCAGACCAGTCTGAAAAGGTCCCTTCCTTACAACCTCCACCACCATCCATTTCTGAAATCTTTTTCATTATTTCCGGGTCATTCTCAATGAGTGCTTTGAGTGAGGCCAGGCGCTCACTGAACACTTTGCTTTCCGTGCAATTGGCGTTAAGTTCCATTTCATGATGCGGCATCGTTCTTTTCCACTTTGAAGCACTGATGGATGGATCTGGAGTCGTTCGGCGGCTCTAATTTGCCAAACCCGGATGTTGCCAGCACCTGCATACGGCGCACTGCATTAAGGTAATCGATCAGAGGCTGGCAGTCAAGAATGCTGTCCCATGAAGTGGTGTGGCTTGCTCTGTTCGTCACCGTGATGTTCGGCACGTGCCTGCTTGAACAGGATGCCGCTGCGGGCAGGCTGATGATCGGATTATCGCCCATCGGCGCGATGGTTCCCAGCGTCATGTAGCGGGCGCGCCGGACGGCACATCGTCGTCCTGTTCGAGCAGCAACGCGCCGACGAGGCGGACGATGGCTTCGTCGTTCGGGAAGATGCCGACGACGTCGGGGCGGCGCTTGATCTCGCCGTTCCGCCGCTCGATCGGGTTCGTCGAGTGCAGCTTGGTGCGATGTTCCTTCGGAAAGGACATTTAGGCCAGCACGTCGTGTTCTGCGTCATCCATCAGCGTTGCCAGTTTCGGCAGTTTGGGCGTGATCTGATCGGCGACAGCGCGCCGCTGGGTGCTTTCGGCTTCGGCCGTGTCCTGAGCGAAGGCTGTGGTGATAAAGGCGGAGACCACGCGCCGCCCGCTCTTCCCGGCATGGGCAAGGGCGGTTCGCTGGAATTGGGCGCGACAGCGCTGCCAGGTGGCGCTGAGAACCTTCGCGACGGCAGCCTTGATGCCTTCATGGGCGTCCAGAATCACCAGCTTCACCCCGTGCAGTCCCCGGCGGGTCAGCTTACGCAGGAACTCGGTCCAGATCGGTTCGGCCTCGGAAGTGCCGATTTCCAGGCGCAGAACCTCGCGCCGCCCGTCCGTGTTCACCCCGATGGCGATGATGACGGCGACCGAGACGATCCACCCCCCTCGCCGCACCTTGAGGTAGGTGGCGTCGC
Organism: Natronohydrobacter thiooxidans; assembly: GCF_001884735.1. GTDB lineage: Bacteria > Pseudomonadota > Alphaproteobacteria > Rhodobacterales > Rhodobacteraceae > Roseinatronobacter > Roseinatronobacter thiooxidans_A. Next base: position 5,125 of record NZ_MJAP01000003.1, read on the forward strand.
TCCAGAGATAGGACCAATCGCCCTCGAGGGGCCGGTTCAGGAACGCCTTCACCTTGCCGGGCTCCGCCACGGCCCCCAAAAAACACTGTTCTGTAAGGGTGATGGGCCTCGCTTACATTTTGGCACCGCTCCCAGGGAAGGGCCAAAACGCCGAAATCGGCAAATTGCGTCATCATACGCGAATTGGGGGTGTGCCAGGGCCTCAGTGTCGTGACTGCACCCAATCGCAACGCTTCGAGCGCATTTCGCTGCCAGTCGCGATTGCGCCAAATGGCCATTCAAACTATTTAGAGAATTAATAAAAACAATAGCTTATGAGGAAGAGAAGGTTCGACGGCAGACCCATCCCCTCCGCCATTTACCCTCCGGTATCTCGTTGATTTTGTTGCGATTTACCCGGCACATTGTTCGTCAGGGTAGCGAGCGGGGTATCATTTGGTATCTGCCGGTTGTTCAGCGGTTGGCTGATGTAACTGTGACGCGCAATGAATATGTTCCAGATTTCTTTCGGTGTGTGGTGAAACTCGGCAGATCATCTTCTCTTTAAGACGCTGTATTTTCACAAGTTCCCACGCCTTCCCAGATGTTCCCACAAATTCCGCCAGCACCCTCGATCCGGGACATGTTCCTTGCGCGTTACACATGCGCCACAGATGGGTGCGCATTGGGCCGAACCGGCAAACCTGCCACTCGGGCCGATCTACTGCGAGATCGTAGGATGAGTCGTCTGTGTCGAATACATGTTTTGGCCAGTGAGTTCGCCGCCACCGACAGGGCCGGTATCACCACCGGGATGCAGACCCCACCGGTCAGCCGGATCGACATGGAGTTCAAGCCCGACGGCGTCGGGCCGTTCCAAGAACCGCTCTAGCAGCTCCACCTCTACCTCGCCGAAAGCGATATCATTGCGACGCACTGAAGCACCGGCGGCACCACAGCCTCGCAGGCTGTTAGCGAAATCCCGAATTAGCGAACTCTCTGCATGGTCTCGGGCAGAGTGAGTGGCCGCTACAGGCTGATGCCGCAGTTGCCTTGCCGCATCGCCGTCGGGCCGCTTCCCGCCCCTTGCGAAGGCGACTGCAGGATCGACATGTCCGGCCCAAAGCAGACATTCGGCTTTGCGACGATGCTTCGCGGCAACTGGTGCGTCTCGCTTTTTGTGGTCAAGCGCGTGCGTTTGCGCGGCGCAACAACTTGATGCATCGCAAGGACGCGCCGCCGCTCAATTGCTATCCTCAAACGAAAGCCTTTCTGTGCGCATTTGCTTCATGAGTGCGTAACGCGCAGGCAAATGTACCGAGGAGGCGTCATGAGCACCCCCAAGAGACCATCGCCCTCTGAACAACCTGACACACCGGGACCGGTGCAGATGCTCTGGCTGGTTGCTTTCGGTCTGCTCGCGTTGATGTTCCTTCTCACGCAGCAACCAGACGCGCCCGGCGCCACACAGACCGCATCCTACAGCGACGTCAAAATCCTGATCCGGCATGGTGATGTACGCGAGGTAACCTTGCAGGAAACGGCAATTATCGCCCTGCTGCACGAGCAAAGGGCCGATGGTGCCATTCGCATGCGGGCCATCACGCCCGCGCAGCCCGATCCGACGCTTTTGCCGCTTCTGGAAGAGATGGGTGTCACTGTCACGGCCGAAGCCCCCCGCGCGCCTTCGACCCTGATATGGTTCCTGCCGTGGATCCTGATCATCGCCTTCTATTTCTGGCTCAGTCGTCGGATGATGGGGGGGCTAGGTGGCGGATTGGGTGGGGGCGTGGGCGGCATGGGCGATTTCCTCAGCGGCCGCGCCTCGAAACCTGCCAAGCTGACCAGCAAGCTCACATTCGCCGATGTCGCAGGTCAGGACGAAGCCAAGCGGGAAGTCTCGGAGCTTGTCGAGTTTCTGCGCGATCCTGACCGTTTCCAGCGCGTGGGCGCAACTGTGCCGCATGGTGTGTTGCTGATGGGGCCGCCCGGGACCGGCAAGACGCTGCTGGCGCGCGCGCTGGCAGGCGAAGCAGATGTGCCGTTCTTCTCGACTTCGGGATCGGAGTTCGTCGAAATGTTCGTGGGTGTCGGCGCGGGGCGCGTGCGCAAGATGTTCGAAGCTGCCCGCAAGCATGCGCCTGCGATCATCTTCATCGACGAGTTGGACAGTATCGGGCGCACGCGTGGCACAGGTCTGGGCGGTGGCCATGATGAACGCGAACAGACGCTGAACCAGATACTGGCCGAACTCGACGGGTTCAGCGCGCGCGAGGCCGTGGTGGTGCTCGCTGCCACCAACCGGCCCGATGTGCTTGACCCGGCTTTGCTGCGTCCGGGAAGGTTTGATCGGCACGTAACCCTGTCGCTGCCCGACAAGGACGCGCGGCGCGCGATCCTTGAGGTGCATATCAAGGGGCTGCCCCTGCACCACGATGTCGATCTGGATCAGATCGCGGCGGGCACACCCGGCTTTTCCGGGGCCGATCTGAAAAACCTGCTGAACGAGGCCGCAATAACTGCCGCGCGCCGCCAGGCCGCTGACATCACTGCCGCCGATCTGGACGAGGCCCGCGACAAGGTGATGATGGGCACTGTGCGCACTTTGGCGATCCAGCCCGATGAACGCCACCGCCTGGCGGTCCACGAGGCGGGCCATACCGCAGCGGCTTATTACAACCCCGGCGGGGATCCGATCTACAAGGTCACGATCATCCCGCGCGGGCGCAGCCTTGGCAGCACGCATATGCTGCCTGCGCATGACCGCCATACTCTGTCCGAAGCCTATCTGCGCGCGCAACTGGTCACGCTGCTGGCGGGAAGGGCGGCGGAAAAGCTGCTGCTGGGCTCGGTCAGTTCCGGCGCGGATGATGATATCCGCCGCGCGACAGTGCTGGCGCGTTCGATGGTGGCGCGCTGGGGGATGGACCCGGAGATCGGCCCGGTCGACCTGCGCGACAGCGACGATCACCCGTTCCTCGGCCAACGGATCGCGCAACCGCGCAGCTACTCGGACGAAACCGCCACGCGGGTTGATCAGGCCGTGATGGTGCTGCTAAAAGATGCCGAAGCCAAGGCTGTGGCCTTGATTGAAGAGCATCGTGACCGGATCACCCGCCTCGTTGCGCGGCTGGAAGCCGAAGAAACCCTTGATCTTCCGGCCATTCGTCAATGTCTCGACCCGGACAGAAAGATCACGCCGCTTCCCAGGAGCAGGACATAAGCCATGCCCCCTCGTCGCCCCAAAACACCCGAAAGCATATTGGATCCGCCCGGCACGGCGCAACTGCCGGCGGTCACGCCGCCGAGCGCAGAACTGCGGAAGGTGCCGCTGACGCAGCCTCCCGCGCCGAGGCATCGGAATTTCGACCGTGCCGCGCGAGGCGCGATGGCACGGCTCTGCGGCGGCGTATCCGCCCATGCCTTTCTTGAGGCCTGGGGCGACTGGGCGCAGCATATGGCGCGCTCACCGGGCCGCCAGCTGGAACTGGTCGAACATGCGCAGCAAAACGCGCTGAGACTCACGGCGGGCCTGATCGATCCCGAAGCAAAAACACCCTTCGCACCCAAACCCTATGACCACCGTTTCACCCATCCTGACTGGCAGAAACACCCCTTTCGGATGTGGCAGCAGGGGTTTCTGGCGGTGCAGGACTGGTGGGATCACGCCACCGAACCCATGCGCGGCTTATGCCGCGAAGATACCGAGCGCGCGCGCTTTCTGACACGCCAGACTCTCGATCTGGTCTCGCCCTCCAATTTCCCCTGGCTGAACCCCGAAATCATCGCGGCCACGCGCGAGACGGCAGGCCGTAACCTGACCGAGGGAATGACCAGGTTTTCCCGCGACATGCTCAAGACACTCAGCGGCCATCGCGATCCGCCGCCAGAAGGGTATGAAATCGGCAAGGATCTGGCCTGCACTCCGGGGCAGGTGGTGTTTCGCAATGATCTGTTCGAACTGATCCAATATGCCCCGCAAACCGCGCAGGTCCGGGCGCAGCCCATCCTGATCGTGCCCGCATGGATCATGAAATACTACATTCTCGATCTGTCGCCGCATAACTCTCTGGTGCGCTATCTGGTCGCTCAGGGCTTGACCGTTTTCATGATTTCATGGTGCAACCCGACTGCCGATCAGGCGGAATTGTCGCTGGAAGATTACCGCAAGCGCGGTGTCATGACGGCGCTGGAAGCTGTCTGCGCCATCGTGCCCGAGGTACCGGTGCATGCGGTCGGCTATTGTCTGGGCGGCACGGTACTGGCGATCACCGCTGCGACCATGGCGCGCGACGGCGACCACCGGCTGGGCTCGGTCACGCTGATGGCGGCGCAGGTGGATTTCGTGGAAGCCGGCGAATTGCTGATGTTTCTGGATGAAAGTCAGATCGCCTTTCTGGAAGATCTGATGTGGGAGCAGGGCTATCTTGACCGCCCGCAGATGGCCCGCGCCTTTGCCGCGATCCGCTCTGAGGATCTGATCTATACCCGTAATATCCAGCGCTATTTTTTGGGCCGCGACGATCTGCCCAGCGATATAGGCGTCTGGAACGCCGATACCACACGCATGCCCGCGCGGATGCATTCGGAATATCTGCGCGCCCTGTTTCTGGAGAACCGGCTGACTGCCGGGCGTTTCGCGGTCGAGGGAAGGGTGATCGCGCTGAAGGATATCGCCGCGCCGCTGTTTGTTATCGGCACCGAAACCGACCATATCGCGCCATGGCGCTCGGTCTATAAAACGCAGCTTTTCACCGATTCCAATCTGACCTTCGTGCTGACCAAAGGCGGCCATAATGGTGGCATCCTCAGCGAGCCGGGCCATAAAGGGCGACATTACCGCCTGTCGCACCGGCCCAAAGGGGCACTCTACATGGGCCCCGATGCGTGGCTCGCGCAACATCCGCCGAAGCCCGGATCATGGTGGCCGGAATGGGCGGAATGGCTTGCGTCGCGAAGCGGCGATGTGGGGCCTGCGCCGCAGATGGGGGCGCCAGACAAGGGCTATCCGCCGCTGATGGCGGCGCCCGGAAGCTATGTCTTCCAGCCCTGACGCTGCCCCCGAGCGTCGTCAGGGCCTGGAGATATGCGACACGTCCAGTCCTGTGACCCCCGCCAGATCCGCCAGACTGTCATGCAGGATTTGCAGCATGTAGCGCGGGTTATGGACATAGCCGCCGGGGTCTTTCGCGGCCACCTGATAGTTGTAAGCAGCTTTCAGCAGTCGCGGCGTCCAGCTCTGGTAGCGGTTGTCGCGGGTGATCTGGTCGGGTGACAACTCGCCACTGCCGGAGGGATCGGCGAAGAAATAGGGAAAACTGTTGGCATAGGCGATCGGCGTGCCTGCGATCGCTGAAGCATAGGCCCGGATTGCATCCATCAACTGGCTCTTCAGGGCAACGATCTCACTGTGAATTCCCCCCGAGCGGTCGCCAGTCCCTGCGAAATCGCGGTGTTGGGTGCGGATGTCGCGCAACTCATCCACCCCGCGATGGCAGGCCAGACAGCCATCGGTCTCGACTGCAGTGCTGTGCGGCTCGTGGCAGGCAACGCAAGTATCCGCCCCCGGCACATGCATGAAGCGCCCGGCATAGCTGCGGCCCTCATATTGAAAGCCCGGCCGCACTTCCGAGCCCAGCATGGTCGCGGCAGAGGCCGCGTAGTGGATATTCACGAAGGCCAGATCGCCTGATACGTCATCCTCGGCCTTGCCTGCCACGCGGACTTCGACATGATCGCTGGACTGACGACCCTGATGGCAGACCATGCAAGTAGCCGAAGACCCAAGCCCTGCAACTTCCACCCCTGACGGGAAAGTGACGGCATCCAGCGCATGCGCCTCCGCCGTGTGGCAACTGGCGCAGCCGATCACGGTGTTGATAGTGCCGGGGTGGTCCACCTGACCGGCAGTATGGCCGCCTACACCCAGAAAATCCAGAAAACCGGTTTCCGAATGGCACATGGCACAGCTTTCGGGAACAGACCCCTGATCGTTCCAATAGGTGAAAGACAGCGCCTGATAATTCCCGTGCGGCGATTCCAGCCATGCTGCAATCAGCCGCTCCAACCCGTCCAACCCGTCTGCGCGGGCAGGTGCGGGGATGAAAAGTGCTGCAGCGAGAAGCAAGGCTAGATAATGCACTCCGTCCTCCTGTTCGAAATGTCACAGCAGCAAGGCTTGCATTGAAATTCCAGAAATGCCTTGATCTACATCATCGAAACAAAGTCCAACCTGAGACGACGCTGGCGAGACCCGGATCATGACAGACATGCCCAGCGCGCTGCGCCCGAGTGGCCCCGTTCTTGCCGGCCTCTATCTGTTGGCGGCGCTCTTTCCGCTGGTGCTGGCGCGGATGCAATCCGCAGCCCCGATGGACCGATGGGAATACGCTGCGGCCGCCATGGGCATCGTCGCGCTTTGGGGCATGGCCGTGCAATTTGTGACATCAGGCCGGTTCGGGGCCATTTCGGGTCGGCTCGGCATCGACAAGATCATGGCCTTTCACAAGCTCGCCGCTCTGTGGGTGTTGCTGGCGCTGGTACTGCATACTTTGATCTATGTTTTGCCAACATGGCTTGATGATCCAGACCTTGGCTGGATCAGGTTGCGGTTTTACCTGACGGACCCTGCCTATCGCAGCGGTGTCATCAGTCTGGGCGCAGTGACAGTCCTGATCGTGACATCCCTGCTGCTTGATCGGCTGCCATGGCCCTATGAGGCATGGCGCGGCACGCATCTGCTGCTTGGAATGATCGCAGCGCTGACGGGCTTGCATCATGCATCGGCAGTGGGCAGGTTCAGCGCCGACGGAGCATTGGCGTGGTTCTGGGCCTTGGTGGCTCTGGCCATACTGGGCGTGGTGACAGTGCTCTATGGCTGGCGCTGGTGGCTGTTGCATCGCAGGCCGTGGCGGCTGAAATCCGTCACCAAACGCGCAGATCGCATGTGGGAACTCGACATCCAGCCAGATCCCGGCACGCCCAGGATACCGTATCACGCCGGGCAATTTGTCTGGATGACCGAAGGCGGGCGCCGGTTTCCTCTATTTGACCATCCGTTTTCGATTGCCGACAGTCCAAAACGCGAAGGCCTGAGTCTGCTGATCAAGGAAGCGGGCGATTTTACCAGCCAGATCGGGAATTTGCCTGAGGGCCGTATCATCGGCATTGACGGGCCTTATGGCGAATTCACGCTGGAGGCACATGGTACTGATGCTGTCCTTCTGATCGGTGGCGGGGTCGGAATCGCACCGATCCTGGGCATCCTGCGCGATATGGTGGCGCGCGGAGACAAGCGCCCCGTGCGGCTGGCCTATGCGGTGGGCGCAGCTCACAATTTCGTCTGTCTCGACGAATTGCGTGCAGCCACTGAAACCCTCGATCTGCAGCTCTGGCTCTTGAGTGAAGACCCATCCGACACCGCCGACATGATCAGGGGAAGGCTGACGCAGGCGCATCTGTCCGAGATGGTGAATGGGCTGCCTCAAGACACGACCAAGGCTCTGATATGTGGGCCCGGGCCGATGGTGGTCGCTGTCTCGGATATGTTGCTGGACGTCGGCCTGCCGATGCGCAACGTCATCTATGAACGGTTCGACTATGCGGGTGGCGCCCGCTCGCGTCAGGATCGTATGCGCACAGCCCGGATGCTCGGCCTTGGCGCCATTTTCCTTGCCATCGTGAGCGGGTTTGCGCTGACAATGTAAGCCGGGGAACGTCATCACCAACGCAGTTCCACGCAGCCGAAGTGATGATTTGGTCGCGCGCGCAAGACCCTGTATCAACACTGTCGGCGATCATGGGCCTTTCTCCGTGCGCAACTGTGCCAGACCAGTTTCAAAACCGTTCTGGACTTGGCCACCGACAGTATTTGCGGTTTTGTAAGACAGGTTTTCAGATACGCCGCGTATCCTATGCCGCATACTCACAATCCGCTTCTCGCCCTCTTGCGGAAGCAGCATTTTGCTTGGCCAGCTCGACCTGTCCGGCCAAGGCTGTGTGGAAACTCCTGCGCCAAGAGGAATTTCCACACAGCCTAGATCCTTCGGTGCCGTTCAGGCTGTGACGACCCTCTGCTTTAGGTTTGATCGCTTTGGTAGCTCAAAAGGCATTGTGATGATGGCCAGGCAACCGATGACCAGCGCCACGCCGATCCAGCCAAGTGCCGGCAAACGCTCCCCCACGATGATGACGGCCAGCATTGCGGCGATAACAGGCTCAATCAGCGTGATCGTCGTTGCAATGCTCGCTTTCACACGGGCAAGCCCATACCCGAAGCACAGATAGCCCAGGAACACCGGCACTGCGGCCATATAGATCCCGACAGCCGCATTCGACCAGGAGGCGAGGAAGGGTCCACCAGTTGCAACAAGCACCGGCATAAGCAGCAGCCCGCCAAGGCCGAAGGTCACCCCCATTGCCACGGAAGACCGCACACCCTGAAGCATCATCCTGCGGGCTGTCCACGAATAGAGCGCGTAGGTCAGCCCTCCTACAAGCCCGAGGGCTATACCGAGAGGCACTGAGTCCCCCCCTACCACCTCGCCGTGAAAGGCATTTTCTGCCACACAGATGAGAACCATGCCGCTCAGGCCGACCAATGCCCCGATAGTCCACCGCATGCTCAGACGTGTTCGGTCAAATACATATTCTATGAGCGCCGACAGCAGGGGGGCCGAACCGATGGTAATGACCGTCCCGACCGTCACCCCTGCCAGCCGCATCGAGCCATAAAAGGCCAGTGGATAGACCGCCACCGCCATTGCTCCAATCACGAGCAGGTGACGATGGTCCCAGAGCGCGGCACGGGAGTGGCTTATGCCTCGAAGGGCGATCAAGGCTTGAGCGATCCCGCCAATCCCCATGGCTGCTGCGCCGATGGCGGCGGCACTCACGTCTGGCGCGAAGGTTGCGGCGGTTCCGGTCGTGCCCCAAATGACAGCAGCGAAGAGGATCGCGGCGATGCCCCCAGTATGTCCCAGTGTCATCTCAGAGCGCTTTCAGCATGTCGGCCACGATGGCCCGCGCCGTGACAATCCGTGCGCTGCTTCCCTCAAGTCCCGCCCGCGCCATGGCACCTTCCAGCAGAAAGGCTATGTGCGCTGCAAGCGAGGCCACCCGGCCCGCGTCATCTGGGACAAGTTCGGAAAGATGCCGGGCGAGGATGCTTTCCACCTGTTCCTTGTGCCGCCGGACCGCAACGCGGCCAACATCACCGGCCTCAAGCTCGGCTGCCGCATTCAAAAGCCCGCACCCGCGAAACCCACGTTCATAGGCAAATTCGGCGTGATCCTGATAGGCGTCGAACACCGCCAGAATGCCCTCCTTTGGATCGGCAGCCGTCGACACACGCGCATCGTAAAGCGCCAGCCATTCCGCATGGCGCGCCTCAAGATACTGGTTCACCAGATCCGCCTTTGAGGCGAAGTTGTTATAGAGGCTTTTCTTCGCCACCCCGGCACGTTCCACGATGGCATCGATGCCGGTTCCGCCGATTCCATGGTTGTAGAACAGGATCATCGCCGCTTGCATCAGGCGGTCATGTGCGCTGCTTTTCGCTACGGTATCTGGCATGGTCACGAATCTCCTCCAGGATAGGTAGGTCGGTATACCTACATTTCTGCGCGCAGCGCAAGCCTAATTTGCTCCTGCACAATATCGGCGTCTCAAATAGGGCATTTGGGTCAAGCTCTTTTCCTGTTGTTTTCACGCGTGGGATCGATGTCTCTCATCCGGATCACGTTTCTTTTCGCAGTCTGATCTGGCCAGGGCGCGCATCATCATGGCGTTGGCTGCCGCGTAAACACGGTGCGGACCTGAGGATCACCCGCCTTTGAGATCCGCCCGGGATTGTCCCTCTTGCCCGACGGCTATCGTCTTGGCGTCTGGCCGAAATGGGCGGACACCTGGCGAGCCGTGACGGATCAGGAGATCATGGAACGGCTCTCACACGCCGAGACCGGGATCGACAGGTATTTTCAGCTTCGTCGTCTTGCAGTCATCCTTCGTCAAGCCGCACCTGCCGCTCAATCGCATCTTCCAGATCTGAAGCGATCAGGCCGGTTGCTACGCCATGTTCGAAATGGGCCCGGAGCGCCGGCAGCGCCTTGGTCAGGCGCCCGAAATCCTCGGCCCCGACCACCAGCACCACAGAATCCTCGATCGCGCGGACCGTACCGGTTCGCAGACCTTCTCCGAGAAGGACGCGCTCGCCGAAATGGCCGCCCGGGCCGATGCGGCGCAGCGTCTCACTGCCATCGGCGTCGCGGAACCGGAGCTCGAAGGCTCCCTCGACGACGGCGTAGAACCCGTCGGCGCGGTTACCTTCCTCGAACACCCGGTCGCCGGCGCGGTAGCGGACGTAGCGGGTGCCGGGGCCCTGGCGCATGCCGGTCTGCACGGTACTGCGCCCGACCATCGAATCGAGCAGCCACTGGGCGGCGACGCGCATCCTGGTGGCGAAGCCGGGTACGAAGGACAGGTAGTAGCCGCGCCAAAGCAGCCAGGCCGGCAGGCCCGAGAGCCGAAGCCCATAGACCTCGGCAACGCCGCGACGCGCGCCGAGCGAGGTGAGCGCCCCCTTCGACTTGTAAACGAACGGTGCCCCAGGGCGGCCGTCGAGCGCCGCGGCGATGTTTTTCGCCAGCGTCCGCGCCTCGCGGACGGCGAACTGCGCCGTCGGCGGCGCATAGTGACTACGCTCGCTCGGCGTCTCGACCAGCGGGATCAGCGCCGCGTCGCCGAGCGCCCAGACGTTGTCGTGCCCCTCGACGCGCAAGGTGCGGTCTGCCCGCAGTCGGCCGCGCTCGTTCGGCAGCGCGAGCCTGGCGACGAGCGGCGACGGCGCGTTGCCGATGGTGGCGACCAGGGTCCGGGTCCCGATCAGCTCGCCGTCGGTGGTCTCGATCGCGGTGCCGGTCGCCTCCCGTATGCCGGTCCGGAGCCGGACCTCGATGCCGCGCTTCTCGAACGAGCGGCGGGTGTATTCGCCGAGGGAAGCCGGCAGCTCGCCAAGCAGTCGGTCGGCGAATTCGACAAGCAGCACGCGGACCTCACTCCGGTCGATGTTCGGGTAGAAGACCAGCGAGCGGTCGATCAGCTCCTTCATCTCGCCGGCGGTCTCGACACCCGAGAAGCCGCCGCCGATGACGGTGAAGGTCAGCAGTTCCTTCTTGACCTCCGGCAGGGCGGTGATGTCGGCGTGTTCGAGCTTGTCGATGACGGCATTGCGCAGGGTCAGCGCGTCGCTCAGCGTTTTCATGGTCAGGGCATGGGCAGCGAGGCCGGGAATGCGCGAAAGGTCGACCGTCTGGCCGAGCGCGAGCACGAGGTGGTCGTAGCTGACCTCGGTGTAGCGCCGCTGCAGCCCCTGGAAGATGGTGACGATCCTGCGCTCAAGATCGATGGCGTAGATCTGCGCTTGGCGCACCCGTACCCCCGGCAGGAGGCGCCGTAGCGGCGCCACCGCGTCGCGCACCGAGATGCTGCCCGCCGCCACCTCGGGCAGGAGCGGCTGGAAGGTGAAATAGTTCACCTCGTTGATCAGCTCAATCTCGGCGACGCGCCCGACACGCCGCTGCAATTCGCGCGCCGCGAACATGCCGGCGAAACCGCCGCCGAGCACGAGAATGCGTTTCCTGCTGCCAGTTCCCATGGTTCCCCCATCGGTTGTCGAAGCGTTGCGGTAAAGGGGCGTCCGGCGGGTCAATAGCCGCACTCCCTGTCGACGAGGTCGGCCACCGCCACCCCGGCCCGATCCGCGCGAATGCCGACGATCACATGGGCGGCGCCGACGATGTTGAGATTGATCAGTGTTCCGTGGCAGCCAAAGGTCATGTATTTCGGGCGGAAGGTCATGGCGTCAGTTTCCGTCGCCCGGAATGGCGGCGAGGCGGTGGGTCGTCATGTGGCGTCTCCCTCGATGCTGAGCGGCACGGCCTTGGATCTGCGTGCGATTGCCACACTCTGGCGGCATTGGCTCCGCAGATGTCGCCGTTCATGCCGGTGTTTCCGCAGGGGATTGCGCGGTCATGCGGCGCTTTGGCACGATTTGTCGCCGCATCTGTTGATTGCCACTGAGATTTGGCCCGCCGGGTCAGGTTTCAGCGACAATCAACACGACTGGCATCGCTAGTCGATCCTTCATCAACCAACGCATTCACACCTGCGGCTTTCAGGCTCAGCGCGGGATACTCACCGAGCGTCACCCAGCCGCGCGCCTTGCTCCCCTGTGCCCGGGCGATCTGCGCCTGAAACCTTTTTGCGCCATTGGGGAACCGGCGCAGATAAAGCCCGCCCCTGTCACTAAGCCGCTCCTTCTCCACGCCGAAACGGGCGGCTTCGATCTGTTTCACTGGGATTGGCATCGCAGCGCTCTCCTGTGCCACCGCGATGCAGAAAGGGTATCAAATGGCTATGGGTTGAACGAACACGCCCCGAGGCATTCTGCGCCCTCGTGGGAAATTTTATCGAACATTCCCAATGAGATGCCTGATCCCTCTGAAGCACTGTGAACCCTTCTGGTCCGTCGCCTCGCATTTCACCCCCATCCGCCACATTCCCCACTCGCACCGGGATCGGTTACCCGCCACACAGGGCGCAACGGGCAGGGAACTCACGGATCCTAGCGCGGAATTGACCCGGACACTTGCGCCCAGTTCGCCTGAACGATCATCGCGCCATTGCCGATCCGCGCCTGAGGCGCAAGGATCAGCACGCAGGTCGATGGCAGACCATCACGCGGAATCGTGGAAATCCGCAGACGCTCCAGCGTCAGATCGGCGGAAACCGAAGCATCCTGCACGACGCCCAGACCGACCCCCTGAGGATCAAAGGCAACGAAGCCATTATAGCTTGTACTGTTGCCATCCCGGCGACACCGCACCCGTTTTGCCGCCGCGAGTTGTGCCGCTGAAATTGCCTCCGTCCTGACACCGTCAATCACATCGCCAGGTCCAGGAGCAGGGCCGGGGCCAGGCCCAGGGCCAGGGCCAGGTGACGGCGTGCCGCCGCCTCCCAGGCTCACCTCAGCCTCCAGCAGCGACCCGTCCCCGACCCCCACCGAAGCGTTGAGACCCGACGAACCGCCGACCGATGCGTCAACGCCTGCAACACTGCCGCCGCCCGCCGTGACGCCCGCGCTGACCCCTGACTCTCCGCCAAGATTGGCATCGACACTAAGGCCACCGCCACTGCCACCAATGCCGACACTCACACCATTACTGCCACCAAGATTGAGGTTCAGCGCTGCGGCTGGAAATGCCATGGCAACACCAAGAGACAGCGCAACCGGAGCGACAGCGCGGGTAAGAGCGCCTTGTTTGCCAAAGATGAATACAGACCGCATGTTTGCTCCATTCCCGCCTTGACCGGCTTAATTGACTATAAGCTTACCAGAAACCCTATCGCCTTACCTCTGGTTGAACAACAACTTGTTATATCTTTCTGTGAATAAGTCTTGCTTTGTCTCACGGAATTCGGGTCGGCCGCCTGCGGCCCGCCACGCATACCGGTCATTCGCACTGCTCGGAAACAGTATTGGCGCAGTCCCTCATCGTCGGAAAACCCCGTCCCCGGCCTTTTTGCGACGATACCGGGCCGGCATGCACGCGCAGCGGCAGAAAATTCATGCCCTGCCATGCGCCGGGATAATTCTCGCAGGACGCGAAAACTACCCCTCCCGGACATCTGGACCCTGTCGCAGGGCCAGAATCCCAAAAGTCACCGGAACCGGACGCATAGTGGAAAAACCCTGGCAGCCATTGGCCCGCAGAGGCAGAAACCCCGTTCTCCGGTGATTTCCCTTCTATCGGCGTCAGACCACAGAATGCCGACCAGCCGATTACCGGCAAGCTGCGGATCATTTCTGCACGATCATGATATTTCCCTCCTGCCGCGCGACCGCGCATCGGCCGAATGCCTGATCCCGGCAGGTATATGCTCACGCACCGGCAAAGCATGACATGCCGAAGCCGAAGGCGCGCCGCCTGTTCCCGCAGAAACTGCGCGACAGGTCACATTTATCCCGTGCGATCCTTCCGCGCGATGCCAAGCAGGAAATAACCCGTCATCCCCAGCCCGACCACAAAATAGGTGACGATACCAACGATCACACTCTCATTCAGGATACCAAGCGCCAAAGCGAGAACACTCGCAAGGGCCGCTGCAGCAATCAGCACCGCGATAAGCGGTGCTGATGCCTGCGGAGATCCGGCATCCATGGAACGCTCTTCCGACCTGTAGGGCAGATGCAGCTCATGCGTCGCCTGAAGACTCTCAACTGTATTCTGCATTATTATTCGCTCCTGATATTATCTACAGATCAGACAGGTACGAAGACCCTCCCCACAGGCTGGATCCCGGCTCATTCAAGTAACCCGCGACACCCCGGAACCGCACAATGCGGCTCCGGGGCATGCGCGGCATCGTCAGCGCAGCTGCTGCGTTACCCGGCTAGTTGCGATGGGAAGCACCACAACGCCGCTCGACGGCGAGACAGCGATCTGACTGACGTCGGCACAGGCCCGCCCTCCCGACAGGTGATCGGCCACCTGAAACCGGACACGGATAATCCGATTCTGATCATCAACCCAGGCATCGTGCACATACCCCATAAACCCGCCGGAACTGTCTTGTACCGGCATTCCGTTATAGGCCTGCATATTGCCATCCGAGGCACAACGTGCCCGCCCTGGGATCTGGCTGACAGCCGCCAGCGGCGGAATTCCCGGCGGGGTTACAGTCGACCCATTGCCGCCATTGCCGCCGCCATTGCCACCGTTACCGCCATTGCCACCATTACCGCCATTGCCACCATTGCCACCATTGCCACCGTTACCGCCGTTGCCACCGTTGCCGCCGTTACCGCCGTTGCCACCGTTACCGCCGTTGCCACCACCATTACCGCCGCCGCCAACGCCAACCCCGACAAGGCCACCGGAACCGGAACCACCGACACCAACGCCGATCGCGCCGCCCGTGCCCGAACCACCGACACCAACGCCAGCAACGCCGCCCGTGCCCGAACCACCAACGCCAACACCCGCGACGCCGCCCGTGCCCGAGCCACCAACGCCAACACCCCCGACGCTGCCCGTCCCGGAACCACCGACACCAACGCCTGCCGCGCCACCCGTGCCCGAGCCACCGACACCCACGCCAGCAACGTCGCCAGACCCGGAACCACCGACACCGACACCGGCGACACTACCACTTCCCGATCCGCCGATGCCGATCGAGACGGCGGCATCGCCCGCATCCTGACCGATCCCCACCGAAACAGCGCCACCCAGATTCACCCCCAGCCCCCCGGCGAATGCCGGGTCAGCGAGAGGAAGAAAATACAATAGCGCCGCAGCAGCCACCGATGTGCTCATGCGTGCGCCACACGCAATATTATGATTTTTCTGCATTAGAAGTCTCCGTTTGCTACAGGTTCTCAAGGGCGCTACAACTGCCCCTAGGGTGTGGAAGACGCCGGAGCCCTCGCCTGATGAGGGGCCGGGCAGACAGAAGGTGCTGATGGGCACTTCCTAGATCGCCATCCGTCGCCACCAGCGACCGTCACCGGTCACCTTCGCGTCTCCACCCGGCGATCATCTCACCTGCAGCAGGCCGGGCGATATCGTTCCTTGGATGCAGTAGTACCAAGGTATGACGGGGTATTTCGCGTCTTCGCGAGCATTCGTGAACTGCTGCGCCACAGAATTTCTTCGCAAATAAATATATTTAAAAACAACGATGTAAGAAGAATTTCTGAAAAGCCGCTCCGAATCTCCCGGTTTTTCGGGATCAGAGGTTGGTCGTAAAGCGGGCTTTTCGTCCCTTCCGGCAATGTGGCCGGGCCGATCCGGCCTGTAATGTCAGCGCAGAGGTCCGCTTCATTCGTGGCTTCGCGAGTTGCCAGGCTGTATCGTGTCTTACAGGTTCCGCGCAACAGCTTGGCAGCGAGCGAGCGTGGCTGAAGCGCGTCACTTCTGACTCTCTGCATACTTAACGGATTCACAGCGCAGCGTCACAGGATGCTTCAGGGGAGAACGGCAATGCCAGGACGATTGCTCGCAGCGCATAGCGCCTCATCCTCGCATCTCGGGCATGACAACCCACAGGCTGCGGGTATCGGCATTCTTTCAGAATACGAGGTGCATCATGCAGCCGAAGCTTGAACTGGTCTATGACGCAAACCAGCCGATCCTGAGACCCCCCCTGCCCCCGCGCAGCGTAAGCGTATCGGCGCGCGCGGCCCGGCTTGCCGCAGCCGATCTGGATATCGACAGGCTGGAGATGAAAGTCACCGAGCGGCTACCCTCCGGCATATTCCAGAGCGCCCGCGTCCTGCTGGTCGGCTTTTCCTCGGTGCATCTTGCCGATATCCGCTCGAAACTGCGTGTCCTGAACGTGGCAGCGACGGCTGCGGCCATGGATGTCCGGCAGTTGCAGGACGCTTTGGACATGGGCCGCGGCTTTACCCATATCTTCGTCAATCTCGACGCATTCGAGGATGTGGCCTCCGGCGTCGATGCGCTCATGTCCTGCCGACCCAACGTGCCCGACCGGATCATTGTGGCCTGTTCCGAAATGGTCGGCGGGGATGACTTTGGCAGCGAACGTTCCATGATCTGCGATGCGACGCTCAAGCTTCCCATCTCGACCCCAAGGCTGGCCAATGGCCTTCTGACCGCGCAGATGAACCATTCCGCCGCGCGCAAGACCGTCTGTGAGTTTGGCCGCCGCACCTAAAGCAATTTCAGAAAAAGTTGACAGACTTTTTCGGTTCGAAATTGCGACAAAACAAGAGGTTAAAGCGTTTCGGCGACTCAAGAAAAAGCCGAAACGCTTTAGGCTTGCAGCCTGCCCTGTCGGCCCATCTCAGGCGACATCGCCCCGGAGCCATGCCGCCCTGACGGACGGGCCTCCGGGCTGCAACGCCCCCATCGGCAACTGCTCCCCAGCTTGCACCAACAGGTGATCCGGCGCGCGCGCCTGCCTGCCATGCGCGGCCAGCACGCGGACCTGCCCTGCATTCGCCCCCCCCACGATCCCCCGATTTTGAGGCCACCGGACAGGTGACGCGACGACAGCCGGACTGCATGCGCGACGGATTGCCACGCACAGCTCCTGCAACATGCCCGTTTTCGCCAATAATTCCAGCTTTTGTCGTATTTGGACTAGGAGAAGAGTCGCATTTGAACCGGACGAAAAATTCAATCACGGGGCTATCGTTATTGTAGAAAAATGGACTATCCTCTATTCATGAGCCTTGAAGACAAATGAGCCACATCATGATACTGCAGCGCCTCAGGCTGTTCACGGAAGCGATTGCGCTGGCCTTGGTCGCATCTGTCATCATTTTACCCGGCCCTGCTGTTGCACAAACACGTCATACGACCGATATTGTCATGCTGGCGGCAGATCACCCGGAAACGCGCTATCTCGATGTGATCCTGGCCCTGCGCAATCAAGGCTACAGAATTCTCTCCGTCCGCGAAACGTTTTTGCGCCGCGTTCTGATCCGTGTCGAGAACCCTGTTCACCTTCGTGAAATTGTCGTGAGTCGCGCGTCTGGCAGTATTTTGCGGGATATCATCGTTGAAGAATATACCAGCGTGCGCCGCTGGACCGATGAGGCGCCGCCTCCGGACATCAATATTCTCGACATTGATCCCGGTTTGTTCGCAAATTAAAACGTGTAGCGGGTTTCCTTCAACACTCGAAACAACCGTGAATGGCAAATCATGCAGTCTTCATTATGAATCCACGGAAGAAGAGCGTCTTCGCTCTGCTCTTGATCGCGCTCGTAATACAATGCGCCGGCGCTGCTTTCTTCATCCTGAAGATGCTCTCCGACGTTCTGTTTTACCCGTTTCCATTCGTCCCGTGGGAGATGATGGAATTGCTCGAAATGGTGGCAAGCTTCGGATTGCTGATGGGCGCCGGAACCAGCCTATTGCTGATGATATTCTCTGCGCGCCGGATTGACCGGCTTTCTGACCAGATTGGCGCGTTAAGCGGAAAGTTTCAGGAATATATCGAGCGCCAGTTCCAGGAATGGAACCTCACGCCCACGGAACGAAGCGTCGCGCTTCTGGTGATCAAGGGGTTCAGCAATGCAGAAATCGCGCAATTGCGCGGCACGAAAGAGTCCACAATCAAGTCGCAACTGACCTCAATATATTTCAAGACCGGCCTGTCGAGTCGTCAGCAACTGACAACATATTTTATCGAGGATCTTATATCCACGCTGGAAGCTTGTCCCGAAAAAGCTCTGGAACGGGCATCCGAGGATGCGGGCCGGAAGCAGGTTCAGGGATAATGCCGGGCAAACCGGCTCGGGCCGCGCGCAAGGCTCCGGGCGGGGGCCTCTGTCAGCGCCCGGCCTCTGCCCAATAGCCCGCGAAAACCTCCTCCAGCGCCGGTTCGCGCGGGGCAACCGGGCGCACGACCCTGGCGCGTTGCAGGAAATGGCGCCAATGCAGATTGTCGTCGATGGAATTTCCGCCCCAACTGGCGCAGCCCATCGACAACGAGAACGGCAGCCCGTTCTCGAACGATCCCCCGGTAGCGAAACAATGCGCCTGATTGACGATCACCCGACAGCTCGGCATGGAAAACCCCAGTTGCACCGGCCGCACCGGATCGCGCGTATGCAGCCCCAGCGAATGTCCCGCCCCCTGATGCAGCAGCACCGCTCGGGTGATCTCGACCGCATGACCATAGTCCCGCGCGCGATACAATGCCACAACCCGGCTCAGCTTCTCGCCCGACAGCGGATGATCCGGCCCGATGCCCTCCGTCTCGACAACAACAAAGCGCGTGTCCTGCGGCACCCGGCCCGTCAGCCCCAGCCTGTCGATCAGCACATCCGCATCCCGCGCGATGACCTCGCGGTTCAGATGCCCCCCCTGCCAGAGCCGCGCCACCACCCCCTCGGCCTGATCCTGGGGCACCAGCGCGCCGCCTTCCGCCGCCAATGCCGCGACAAAATCCGCATAGATACTGTCCACCACGACCAGCGCATTCTCGGATGAGCACGAGGTCGCATTGTCAAAGCATTTCGACATCGCGATCTTGCGCGCGGCGTCTCTCAGATCGGCGGTTTCATCCACGATCACAGTGACATTGCCCGCCCCCACCCCGATCGCAGGCGTCCCGCTCGAATAGGCGCGGCGCACATTGTCCTGACTGCCCGTCACCACCGCCAGATCGACCAGTTCCAGCAAGCCCTGTGTCGCCGCCTTGCTGCCCGGTGGCGGGATCATCTGCACCAGCGCCTTGTCCTCGCCGATCTTGTCAAATTCCGCATGGATGAACCCCAGCAGCATCTCGCAACAGGCCACCCCCTTGGGCGAGGGCGACAGGATGATCGCATTGCCGCATTTCAGCGCATTGATCACATTATTCGCAGGCGTCGCCGCCGGGTTGGTCGAGGGCACAACCGCTCCGATCACCCCCAGCGGGCGCGCGATTTCCGTGACCCCGGTCGCAGGATCATCCGAGAGAATACCGTAGGTCTGCACCCCCGCGATATCGCGCATCAGCCCAAGTGTCTTGCGGTGGTTCTTGGTGATCTTGTCCGCGACATTGCCCAGCCCGGTGCTGCGCACCGCAAGCTCCGCCAGCGCCGCATTGCGTCCCGGCTCCATGATCGCCCAGGCCGCTGCCTGCGCCGCCCGGTCATAGCGCGCCTGACTGCCCGCCGCCTCAAACGCGGCCTGCGCCTGCCTTGCGCGCAAGACCAGCGCCTCCACCGCATCGCTGTCTCGCGGCAGCATCATCGCATCGCTCCGTATCGGCCAGTTTACAAACCCAACCCTATGTGATGAAAACAGCATTGCAAATGTTTTCATTTTTCGCCGCCGGATGACAAAATAATGCCAGGAAAACAGACATATAAGGCAGATATCGTCACTGTGGCGCAGGTCGCGGGTGTCTCGCCCGCAACCGTATCGCGGACGATGAATCACCCCGATCTTGTCAGCCCCGCCACGCGCAAAAAGATCGAAAAGGCCATTCGCAAGACCGGCTATATCCGCAACCGCGCGGCACAGGCGATGTATGGCCGCCGCAGCGCCACGCTCGGTCTGGTAGTCCCGACCGTCAATCACTCGATCTTTGCCGAACTGGTGCAATCCTTCAACGATGCAGTGGCCGAGCATGGCTTCACCCTGCTTCTCGCGACCCATAACTATGACCTGCAGACCGAATACCGCGTCATCCGTAAATTGCTGGAACATCGCGTCGATGGCATCGGCCTGATCGGGCTGGATCATGCCGAGGATATCTATCGCCTGTTCAAATCCCAGAATGTGCCGGTCATCGCTGTCTGGAGCTATTCCGAAACTGCGCGCATCCCCTCGATCGGCGCGGATAACCACGAGGCCGGAATGCTTGCCGCAGAGCATATCCTGTCGCTTGGCCATCGCCGGATCGGCTTCATCTTCCCGCCCATGGCCGAGAATGACCGCGCCCGCGCCCGGTTCAATGCGGCCCGCGCGCTGCTGCATCAGGCAGGCATCCCCTGCCCCGAGGATCACACCGCCCACTCCCTCTACAGCATCGCCCAGGCGAAACAGGCCTGTCGCGACCTGCTCGCCCGCAATCTGTCGCTGACCGCGCTGATCTGCGGCAATGACGTGATCGCACAGGGCGCCAGTGCCGCCGCGCAGGAACTGGGGCTGCGCATCCCGCAGGATATCTCGATCATCGGTATCGGTGATTTCGCGGGCAGCGGCGACAGCTACCCCGCCCTCACCACCGTGCGCATCCCGGCGCAGGAAATCGGCGCGATGGCGGGGGAGAAGCTGGTCGAGCGCATCGCCGCCCCAGAGAGCGCGCAGATCCCCCATTCCCGCTTTCCGGTCAGCCTGAAACAGCGCGCAACCACCGCCCCGCCGCGCTGATCTTGCGCTCCTCCGCCCGCTCCACTACCCCGGCGCGGCGATGCGGCCCTGCCTCACGCCAACCCGCCAGAAAGGACTGCCCCGCCCGTGCTCGCCCTGACCGGATTGTTCTTCGCAGCCTTCATCGCCGCGACCCTGCTGCCCGCGCAATCCGAGGCCGTGCTCGCAGCCCTGGTCCTTGCCGGGCAACACCCGGTCTGGCTGCTGGTCACTGTGGCCAGCATCGGCAATGTGCTCGGCTCGGTGGTCAACTGGGTCATGGGCCGCTTCCTGATGGCCTATTCGGCGCATCCGCGCTTCCCCTTCACGCCCGCGCAGATCTCCCGCGCGCAGGACTGGTATGGCCGCAGGGGCTGGGTCAGCCTGTTCGGAAGCTGGCTGCCCGTGATCGGCGACCCGCTGACACTGGCGGCGGGCATCATGCGCGAACCGCTCTGGCGCTTCCTGCTGGTGGTGACAGCGGCCAAGGCCGGGCGCTATATCGTGCTGGTCATGGCGCTGCAGGCCGCTCTCTGACCGCGCGTCACGAGGGCGGGCGCTGCGCCAGCACGACCCCCAGCCCCATCAGCACAATCCCCGCCACGCGGATCAGATCCAGCGGGCGCGGGCGCGCCCCGAAAAGCGCGAAATGATCAATCACGCTGATCGCGACGATCTGGCCCAGAAGGACGAACATCACCGCATTGCCCACCCCGAACCGGGGCGCCACCCATGAAATCGACAACAGGTAAAAGGCAATCAGCAACCCGGCCAGAAACAGATGCTTGGGCTGCGCCGGGATCAGCGCGAAACTGCCCCCTTGGCCGCCCAGCGCCGCCACCAGCACCGCCACCAACCCGGCGATCAGGAACATCACTGCCCCCGCCGCCGCAGCCGAGCCGATCCGCGTGCCAAGCTGCGCATTCAACGCTGCAAGCACCGGCACCCCCACCCCGGCGGCAAGCATGATCAGGGCGTATTTCAGCGTCTCGGGCGTCAT
This sequence comes from Natronohydrobacter thiooxidans, assembly GCF_001884735.1. Lineage (GTDB taxonomy): Bacteria > Pseudomonadota > Alphaproteobacteria > Rhodobacterales > Rhodobacteraceae > Roseinatronobacter > Roseinatronobacter thiooxidans_A. Next base: position 26,980 of record NZ_MJAP01000003.1, read on the forward strand.
CGGCAGTGTCCTTGCAATTTGCGCCACTCTAGCCGAGCCACGGGAGAGCGCCAGCCCTTGCATCGCCCCGGCCCCTCCCCGATAGTAGCCCCATGACAGGCACACTTCTTTCCCTCGGACATGGCTATAGCGCGCGGGCGCTCGAAGACCGGCTCCTGCCGCAAGGCTGGACCATCATCGGCACCACCCGCAACCCGGACAAGGCCAAAGCCATGGCCGCGCGCGGCGTCACCCCGCTCATCTGGCCGGGATCGCCCCTGCCGCTGGCGCAGGCCACCCATCTGCTGACCTCGGTCGCGCCGGGTGCGCCGGGCGCAGGCGATCCGGTGCTCGCCGCCCATGGCCATGAGGTCGCCGCTGCCACCCATCTGCAATGGGTCGGCTATCTCTCCACCGTCGGCGTCTATGGCGACCGGCAGGGCGGCTGGGTCGACGAGACCGCGACGCTCGACGCGAAAACCCCTCGCAGCGTCGCACGACGCGACGCCGAAGCCGCATGGCAGAGGCTGTGCGACCGCGCCGGGCTGCGGCTGCATATCTTCCGGCTGGCAGGCATCTACGGCCCCGGACGCGGCCCTTTCGAGAAGCTGCGCTCGGGTCGCGCGCAGATGGTGATCAAGCCGGGCCAGTATTTCTCGCGCATTCATTACGACGATATCGGACAGGCGCTGGAACTGGCGATCCGCTCGGACCAGCCCTCGCGCATCTGGAACCTCTGCGATGACGCTCCCGCCCCGCCGCAGGATGTGCTGCGCCATGCAAGCCAGTTGCTTTGCATGGACCCGCCGCCCGAAGTCTCGATCGACGAGGCCGAAATGTCCCCCATGGCGCGCAGCTTCTATGCCGACAGCAAACGCGTGCGCAATGACCGGATCAAACGCGATCTGGGGCTGAAACTGATGCACCCGGATTACCAGACCGGCCTCGCCGCGATCCTGCGCAGCGAAGGGTGATTGCCAAGCCCGCCACGCCGCGCTAGCACGCGCCCATGCCTCGCTATGCGCTACAGATCGAATATGACGGACGCCCCTTCTGCGGCTGGCAGGCGCAGGCGGGCCTGCCAGCCGTGCAGGACGCCATCGAGACCGCACTCGCGCGTCTGGAGCCCGACCTGCCCCGCATCGCCGCCGCCGGGCGCACCGATACCGGCGTGCATGCCACCGGACAGGTGGCGCATTGCGACATGGCGCGCGACTGGTCCCCCTTCCGCCTGATGGAGGCGCTCAACCACCATCTGCGCCCGCTGCCCGTGGCCGTGCGCGCCTGTGCGCTGGCAGATAGCGAATTTCACGCCCGCTTTTCGGCGCATGAGCGGCGCTATCTCTTCCGCCTGCTCACCCGCCGCGCGCCCCCCACATTTGACGCAGGCCGGGTCTGGCATATCAAACACAAGCTGGATCTCGGCGCGATGCGCGACGCGGCCGCGCATCTCATTGGCCTGCATGACTTCACCACCTTCCGCGCCAGCCAATGTCAGGCCGCCTCGCCAGTCAAGACACTGGACGCGCTGGAAATTGCACTGGTCGAGGGTCTGTCCGGCGTGGAGATCCAGTTCCGTTTGCGCGCGCGGTCCTTCCTGCACAATCAGGTGCGCAGCATCGTGGGCACGCTGGAACGGGTCGGCGCGGGTGCCTGGGCGCCTGAAGATGTGAAAACCGCGCTGGAGGCGCGCGACCGCGCCGCCTGCGGCCCGGTCAGCCCGCCCGACGGGCTCTATCTGACCGGGGTGGGCTACGCACGCGACCCTTTCGCCGGGTAAGCCGCCGCTTTATTGAGTATTTTCAGCAAGAAAATGAGAGGATCAGTCCACTTCCTCGACCACATAAAGGTCGCGGATGGACGCCCCTTTGGCGAAACTCAGCGCTTCCTGATATGCGGGCGAATTATAGCAGGCGACCGCATCTTCCACCGAAGGAAAACGCGCCACCACATTGCGCGGGCGCGCCTTGCCCTCAAGCACGACCATGCGGCCCCCGCGCGCCAGAAACACACCGCCATGCGCCGCAATCGCAGGCGTCGCGCGTTTGGCATATTCGCCATAGGCGTCAGCATCCGTGACCTCGACCGAGGCGATCCAAAGCGCGCTCATGCCTTCACTCCTTCGATTGTGCGGGTCACGGCCTGAAGCGCCGCCTCTGCCCCCGCGATATCCGCACCACCGCCCTGCGCCATGTCAGGCCGCCCGCCGCCGCCCTTGCCGCCAAGCGCTTCCACCGCCGCGCGCACCAGATCAACCGCCGAGATCCGCGCCGTCAGATCCGGCGTCACCCCCGCCGCCACCGCCGGTTTCGCGCCGGTATCGGCGATCAGCACCACCGCGCCGGAACCAAGCTTCTCCTTCATCGCATCAATCAAAGGCGGCAGATCCTTGCCCGTCACCCCGGTCATGACCCTGGCGATCAGCTTGATCCCCGCCACATCCTGCGGCGCATCCTCGGACCCGCCCCCGCCCATGGCGACCTGCCGCTTGAGCTGCGCGATCTCATTCGCCAGCGCCCGGCGCTCCTCCATCAGCGCCCTGACGCGCTCGGGCACATCCTGCGCGGGCGCTTTCAAGAGCGTGGCCAGCCCGGAAAGCCGCGCCTCCTGCGCGCGCAGATGATCGAGTGCCGCCTGCCCGGTCAGCGCCTCGATCCGCCGCACCCCTGCCGAGGACGCGCTATCGCCAAGGCAGACAAAGGCCCCGATATCGCCAGTGCGCGCGACATGGGTGCCGCCGCAGAGTTCCAGCGAATAGGTCGCCCCGTCCGGCCCCTTCTGCGACCCCGGCAGTTGGCCCATCGAGACCACCCGCACTTCCTCGCCATATTTCTCGCCAAAAAGCGCCTGCGCCCCCAACGCGCGCGCCTCATCCGGGGTCATGATCCGGGTCTCGACAGCCGTGTTCTGGCGGATAAAAGCGTTGACCTCGGCCTCGACCTGCGCCAGTTCCTGCGCGCTCAGCCCCGCACCATGGCTGAAATCAAAGCGCAGCCGGTCGGGGGCATTGAGCGAGCCCTTCTGCGCCACATGATCCCCCAAAGCCCGGCGCAGCGCCTCATGCAGAAGATGCGTCGCCGAATGGTTCGCGCGGATCGCAGAGCGCCGCTGATGCGCCACTTCCAGCTTGACCGGCTGGCCCTTGCTGATCTCGCCCTCGATCACCTTGGCGATATGGATCACTACCCCCGCGGTTCGGCGCGTATCCGTGACCTCTGCCAGCCCGGTGGCAGAACGGATCAGCCCGGTATCGCCCACCTGCCCACCGGATTCGGCATAGAACGGGGTCTGGTTGACGATGATCTGCACCTCGCCTTTGGCCGATGCGACCTCGGCGCCGTCCGCGACCAACGCCAGCACCTGCCCCTCGGCGCTTTCCATATCATAGCCCAGGAACTCGCTCGCCCCGAACCGGTCGGCCAGATCGAACCAGATCGTCGCATCCGCCGCCTCGCCCGAACCCGACCAGCTCGCTCGCGCCCGCGCCTTCTGCTCGGCCATCGCCGCGTCGAACCCCGCCGCATCGACCGCCCGGCCCCGCTCGCGCAGCGCATCCTGCGTCAGATCGAGCGGAAATCCGTAAGTGTCATAAAGCTTGAACGCCGCCGCGCCGGGCAGCTCAGCCCCCTCGGGCAGCGTCTCCAGCTCCGCATCCAACAGCTTCAGCCCGCGATCCAGCGTCTGGCGGAAGCGGGTTTCCTCGGCGCGAAGCGTCTCCGTGATCAGCGCCTGCGCATCGCGGAGTTCCTGATAATGCCCGCCCATCTGCGCCACCAGCGCCGGGACCAGCCGATACATCACCGGATCCTGCGCCCCCAGCATATGCGCATGCCGCATCGCCCGGCGCATGATCCGGCGCAGCACATAGCCGCGCCCGTCATTGCTGGGCATCACCCCGTCGGCGATCAGGAAAGAGGTCGCGCGCAGATGATCCGCAATCACGCGGTGATGGGTCTTGCCGGGGCCATCAGGGTCGGAACTCGTGGCATGCGCCGAAGCCTCGATCAGCGCGCGCATCAGATCCGTGTCGTAATTGTCATGCTTGCCCTGCAACAGCGCGCCGATCCGCTCCAACCCCATGCCGGTATCGATCGACTGGCGCGGCAGGTCGGTCAGGCTTCCATCCTCATGCTGTTCATTCTGCATGAAGACCAGATTCCAGATCTCGATGAAACGGTCGCCATCTTCTTCCGGGCTCCCCGGAGGGCCACCCCAGATCGACGGCCCGTGATCGAAGAAAATCTCGGTACAGGGACCGCAAGGCCCGGTCGGCCCCATGCGCCAGAAATTGTCATCGGTCGGGATACGGATGATCCGGTCATCGGGCAGCCCCGCCACCTTCTTCCAGATCTCGGCGGCCTCGTCATCGGTATGATAGACCGTGACCAGGAGCCGGTCCTTCGGGATATCGAAATCGCGGGTCAGCAATTCCCAGGCAAAGGGGATCGCGTCGGATTTGAAATAATCCCCGAAGCTGAAATTCCCCAGCATCTCGAAAAACGTATGGTGCCGCGCGGTATAGCCCACATTGTCCAGATCATTATGCTTGCCACCCGCGCGCACGCATTTCTGGCTGGTGGTCGCGCGGTTATAGTCGCGATGCTCCAGCCCGGTGAAGACATTCTTGAACTGCACCATGCCGGAATTGGTGAACATCAGCGTCGGATCGTTGCGCGGGACAAGGGGCGAGCTGTCAACGACCGCATGGCCCTGCCGGGCAAAATAATTCAGAAAGGTCGAGCGGATATCGTTCAGGCTGGCCATGGTCTGTCTCCGGCGCATGAGAGGCTGGCGCATGGTTTAACTTCGTGTCGGGAAGGTGTCCACACCTGTCAATGCGGGCTGTCCGGCAATGACCTCACTGGCGCGGATCGCGCCGCCCCGAGACGCCAGCCCCCAAGACCACCCAATCGCCAGAGAAGGTGAACCGTAGCGCTGCTTCATTCGCGCACGGACGCGCCATCCCTCTCATGCGGGCGACTCCCCAAATGGCAGCTTGATCACCGCATCCCCCTCGCGGATCACCCCGTCACGCGCCACCCGGCACAGGATCCCGCGCAACCGCAGCGACCGGTGCCCGGGCAGGTTGATCCACTCGCGCGCGGGCTTGCCATAGCGCGCCGCCCATTTCACACAGGCATCGTTGAAAATCTCCGAGACTTCCAGCACCGCCGAGCCGACTGCAAGCCGTTGACCGGCGGGAAAATTCGCCTCTGAAAGGTCCATATCGGTGATGAATGTATCGCCCGGATGCACGATAGTCGCGCGATCGCGCCAGACCAGATCGAGCACCCGGCGCGACAGGATAGAGACCTGTATTCCCGGATGCGGCCTGCCATCGGGCAGCCGCAGCCAAGGCCGTGTCGCCCAGCGCTCGCCGGGGATCCCCTGCGCGCGGGTCACCTTGATCTCGGGCACAAACCGGCGCTGGCCATAATCCGGGCGCAGGCACAGCATCTCCACGCGGCCTCCATCCTTCGGCGCGGCCAGCACATGCGGCAAGCCGGCATCCAGTTCAGCGCGCGAGACCTGCAATGATGTCATTATCCCTTCGCCCGTCAGCATTACCCGAGGTACAGTACGCAGTTTTGCGCATACCGCGCCCCTCGCCCGTCAGCATCACCGGGGCCGACGGATCGCAGGAACGCCCCCGGATGCGATTTCCCCGATCCAGACCCCGGTCGGAATGCAGTCTATAGCGGGTTGCATTCATTGGCATTCATGCACCCCGCTATAACTTATTGTGGTCGCATGTTTTGATGCGCAAAACCGGAGACCACTTTTGCGCAACATGCTCTAATCCTCAGTCAGCGCGTCGTCATTCTCGCTCATATGGAAATCCAGCCCATGGGCGGCGCGGATCTTGTCCTCGATCTGCAAGGCCATCTGCGGATTGTCCTTCAGGAAATTCTTCGCATTCTCGCGCCCCTGACCGATGCGCTCATCGCCATAGGAATACCAGGCGCCGGATTTTTCCACGACCCCGGCCTTCACCCCCAGATCCAGCAATTCCCCGCGTTTCGAGATCCCTTCGCCATACATGATGTCGAACTCGACCTGCTTGAAGGGCGGCGCCACCTTGTTCTTGACCACCTTCACGCGGGTCTGGTTGCCCACAATCTCCTCGCGATCCTTGATCGCCCCGATCCGGCGGATATCCAGCCGCACGGAGGCGTAGAATTTCAGCGCATTGCCGCCCGTGGTGGTCTCGGGCGAGCCGAACATGACCCCGATCTTCATGCGAATCTGGTTGATGAAGATCACCATGCAATTCGAGCGCGCAATGGAACTGGTGAGCTTGCGCATCGCCTGGCTCATCAGCCGCGCATGCACCCCTACCGAACTGTCGCCCATATCGCCCTCAAGCTCGGATTTGGGCGTCAGCGCCGCCACCGAATCGACCACGACCAGCGACACCGCGCCCGAGCGCACCAGCGTATCCACAATCTCCAGCGCCTGTTCGCCGGTATCGGGCTGCGAGATCAGCAGCTCATCCAGATCGACCCCCAGCTTGCGGGCATATTGCGGGTCCAGCGCATGTTCGGCATCGACAAAGGCGCAGACCCCGCCTTTCTTCTGTTCTTCGGCCACGACATGCAGCGTCAGCGTGGTCTTGCCCGAGGATTCAGGGCCATAAATCTCGATGATCCGCCCTTTCGGCAACCCGCCGATCCCCAGCGCGATATCCAGCCCCAGCGATCCGGTCGAGGTCGCCTCGATATCCTTGAGGACATTATCGCCCCCAAGCTTCATGATCGAGCCCTTGCCGAATTGCCGCTCGATCTGTGCCAGCGCCGAATCGAGCGCCTTCTGTTTTTCCGCCGTGCGTTTGTCGGTCATTGTCAGCAGGTCCGCCGTTGCCATTTCTCTGCCCCTTATTCCATAGCGCGCCTTGCGCGGCAATCGCAGCTTTGTTCGATGATTGTTCCATATCGCAGAAACAGGCACAAAGCGAGAACTTTCTATGCGCCCGACGACTCACTCTTGCGCGAAAATGGTTAAATTTCAGTGAGCGCGACAGATGCATCCGGCGCAAGGCGGGGTTTCGGCTTTTGCAGTGGTCATGTCAGAACCCATGACCTAGATTGGTGCCAAGGGGGGAAACACCTTGCAAGAAAGGGTTTCCAGATGGCAAGTCTGAACACGAATATCACCGGCACGAATGTGCTGTCACAACTGGGCCAGAACCTGCGGTCCTTCGGCAATGGCGTGCTGAACCTGCTGGTTCTCATCGCCGAATTCACGCCCAGATACCGCGCGATCCAGTATTACAACGCGCTCTCGGACGAAGAGCTCGCCGAAATGGGCATGACCCGCGCCGATGTGGTGCAAAAGGTCTTTGGCGCGCGCATGTATCTCTAATCCGACCTTGCCCGCGCCAGACCTGTGGCGCGGATCAGGGGGGCGGTCTGCGGGGTAAACGCGTGCAGCAGCGCGAAACATCCCGGTGGCAGATCGGCCTCCTGCACCTGCCGGGCGATCTCGGTCGCAGGCAGCGCCGCATCGGGCGGCGGGCACCAGATCAGCCCATGGCCCAGCCCGCCCCCCAGTGCTGTGCCCAGCGCATGGCCGTCCGCTGCCCCCCCGCACAGGATCAGGGGCGCCGGGGCCGGTTGCGCGCTCAGGATCGCGTCACGCATGCCATAGGGCGCCAGCCGCGCAGCCAGCCGGGCGCGCGCCGCGTCATCCGCGCCGCGCAATGCGCTCTGCGCCCGCGCGAAATCCTGCGCCTCTGCCAGCACGACCGACCCGGCGCGCAGACCATCCGCGCGCGTGACAGCCATGCGCCCGGTGCCAAAAGGCACCCGCCAGCGCCCCCCCACGAAATGCGCAAACAGCCGCTCTGAAAGATCATCCATGGCGACTGCCTAGCAGGGGCCGGGTGCCCTTGCCAAGCCGCGCGCTTTCGGCCACGACAGGGCCATGAGCAGGATGCCGGATATCCTCTGCCTCGGGGCAGCGCATTGGGACGTGATCGGGCGCAGCGCGCTGCCGGTCGCGATGGGCGATGACCTGCCCGGCGTGATCCGCACCCGCCCCGGTGGCGTGGCGCTCAACATCGCGCATGCGCTTGCCGGGCAGGGCCTGCGCCCGGCACTTCTGTCGGCCATCGGGCAAGACCCGGAAGGTGCTGCGCTGGTCGCCTGGCTGGACCGCCACGGCATCGACACGCGCTTCCTGCACCGCCCCGCGACCCTTCCGACCGACCGCTACCTCGCCATCGAGGGCCCCGCGGGGCTGGTCGCCGCCATCGCCGAATCCACCGCGCTGGAGCAGGAAGGCGCGCACATCCTCGCCGCGCTCCGGGCCCCCGCCCTGCGCGCATGGCGCGGCCCGGTCGTGCTCGACAGCGGCTTCGCGCCGGAAACTCTCGCAGATCTCGCCCGAAGCGGCATCGCACTGGCCGCCCCCCTGCGCCTGACCTCTGCCGCGCCCGCCAAGGCCCCCCGCCTGCGCCCCTTCCTGCAGAGCCGCGCCACATTCGCGCTCAACCGGCAAGAGGCCGCAACCCTGCTCGACCGCCCCCTGCCCGACAGCATGACCGCCGCCCGCGCGCTTCTCGCTGCAGGCGCCGCCCGCGCGATCATCACCGATGGCCCGCACCCGGCCACGGATGCCGATGCGGCGCAGATCCTCACCCTGCCCCCGCCCCCTGTCGCCGCAGCGCGCGTCACCGGCGCAGGTGACAGCTTCCTCGCCGCCCATCTCGCCGCAGAACTGCGCGGGCTGGACCGCCATAGCGCGCTTGCCCATGCGCTCGACGCCGCCGCCCATCACATCACCACCACTGACGCCTGAAGGAACCGCCATGCCCCCGCTGATCTATGCCCCCGAAGTGCTGGCCGCCCGCGCCGCAGGACGTCCCATCGTGGCGCTCGAATCGACGATCATCACCCATGGCATGCCCTGGCCGCAAAATCTGGACATGGCGCAAACCGTGGAAAACGACATCCGCGCGGGCGGGGCCGTGCCCGCCACCATCGCCATCATGGCGGGCCATATCCATATCGGCCTGACCGAGGACCAGTTGCGCAGCCTCGCGCAGACCGAGAACGCCATGAAACTCAGCCGCGCCGATCTCGCGGTGGCGCTGGCCAGCGGGCGCACCGGGGCCACCACCGTCGCCGCCACCATGATCTGCGCGGCGCTGGCCGGGATCGAGGTCTTTGCCACCGGCGGCATCGGCGGCGTGCATCGCGGCGCGGAAACCAGCTTCGACATTTCCGCCGATCTGCAGGAACTCGCCGCCACCCGCGTGAGTGTGGTGGCCGCAGGCGCCAAAGCCATTCTCGATCTGCCGAAAACCTTTGAGGTGCTCGAAACCCTTGGCGTGCCGGTCATCGCCTATGGTCAGGACAGCCTGCCCGCCTTCTGGTCGCGGACCAGCGATCTGCGCGCGCCCCTGCGCCTTGACACGCCCGAAGAGATCGCCGCCAGCCACCGCATGCGCGCCCGCCTTGGCCTGCCCGGCGGCCAGTTGATCGCCAACCCCATCCCGGCGAGCGACGAGATCCCCGCCGCGACCCTCGCCCCGCTGATCGCGCAGGCCATCACCGAAGCCGAGGCGCAAAACATCGCCGCAAAGGACGTCACCCCCTTCCTGCTCGCACGCCTCTTCACCCTGACCCAAGGCGCGTCGCTCAAGGCCAATCTCGCACTTGTGCGCAACAATGCCCGCCTTGCCGCCCGGATCGCCACAGCCCTTGCCGAAACCCCGCTTGCATAACCCCCGCCCCACCCCCATCTTCGCGCGGCACCAACAGGACACCGAATCACATGAGCCCCGAACCCGGTAAACGCGGTCTGATCGCCTCGCTGCGCGGCAATTTTCTCGCGGGCCTCGCAGTCATCGCGCCGGGCGTGCTGACCATCTGGCTGGTGTGGAATGTCATCACCTGGATCGACGGGCTGGTGCTGCCGATGATCCCGCGCCGCTTTCACCCGGTGGCACTCACCGGCTGGGACATTCCCGGTATCGGCGTGATCCTCTTTTTCGCCTTCACCCTGATCATGGGCTATTTCACCAAGGGCCTGATCGGGCGCACGCTGGTCCATTGGGGCGAACGCATCGTCGAGGCCATGCCGGTGGTCCGCTCGATCTATAATGCCGTGAAACAGATCGCCGACACGATTCTCGCGCGCAAGACGCCCAGCTTCAACCGCGCCTGCCTCGTGCAATATCCCCGCCCCGGCATCTGGGCGATGGCCTTCATCTCCTCCACCACCCGCGGCGAAATCGGCGACCATCTTGAAGAGAATGGCGAGATGATCTCGGTCTTCCTGCCCACGACCCCGAACCCGACCTCGGGCTTTCTGCTGTTCGTGCCGCGCCGCGATGTGATCGAGCTTGACATGACCATCGAGGATGCCGCGAAACTGGTGATCTCGGCGGGGCTGGTCTATCCGGAATCCCGCAAACCCCGCCCCGTCAGCCGAACATCGCTTCCAGATCCACAGTCGCCCGCTCGTTAAGCGCCGCCTTATGCGCCGTAAGGAAAGCCTCGCAGGCCCCCCGCCCGGCCTCTTTCAGGCTGTGCAGCAGATAGGGCGTCGGCGTCACCTTGCTCGTCACCGAAAGCGAGGTCATCATCGCATCATCCGCGACCATATGCACCAGCACATCCTTCATCACCCCGCGCTCCATCCGCCCTTCCGCGATCAGCTCCTTGACGAACTGGATCGCGCGCAATTCCCGCAGGAGTGAGGAATTGAAACTGATCTCATTGATCCGGTTCTGAATATCCTGCGGCGTCTGCGGCACATCCTCGCGCCGCAGCGGGTTGATATTCACGATCACCACATCGGCAGGCAGATGCGGCCGGTAGAGCGGAAACAGCGCCGGATTGCCGGTATAGCCGCCATCCCAGAAGGCTTCCATCTCGCCGGTCCTCGGATCCACGAATTCCACCGCCTGAAACAGCGTCGGCAGACAGGCCGAGGCCATGATCACCTCCCCCGTCACCTCATCGCCCGAAAACACCCGGATCTTGCCGCTGCGCACATTGGTCGCGGCGATATGCAACTCCGGCCCGTCCTGCGCGCAGACCGCGCCGAAATTCAGCGAGCGCACGACCGGTTCCAGCGGATTGCGATAAAGCGGGCCATAGCTATAGGGGCTGGTCACAAGTGCTGCCACATTCATCGGCGAGACCGGCATCAGGCTTTCCATCCAGGAATTGATCATCCCCACCGGCGGCAGGGCCTGCGCGATCCAGCCGGTCAGCCGCAGATCATGCACCGACCCCACCTGATGCCAGATCCGGTCCAGCAGCACCCGCGCCCCCTGCCTGCCGCCCTGCGATAGCCCGGCCTTCAGCGCCGCCCCGTTCAGCGCCCCCGCCGAAGTGCCCGAAATCGCGGCAATCTCGATATCCGTCTCCTGCAACAGCCGGTCCAGCACCCCCCAGGTAAAAGCCCCATGCGCGCCCCCGCCCTGAAGCGCCAGATTGATCCGTTTCACCATCTTCGCCCCATTTTCCAAAGGGCACGCCCTGCCCCCATTTTCTTGCCAGAAATACTCAAATATCCCGCCAATATCCCGGCGCCCCGCTCAAAGCGCGGTCCAGCCGCCATCGACCGAAATTGTCGTGCCCGTGATCTGCGCCGCCGCCTCCGAGCACAGAAACACCGCCGTGCCCCCCATCTGCTCGACGGTGGCAAACTCGCCCGAAGGCTGGCGCGACAGCATCACTTCCCGGATCACCGTCTCGCGGTCCATATTATGCGTCTTCATCTGATCGGGGATCTGCTTCTCCACAATCGGCGTCAGCACATAGCCCGGACAGATCGCATTGCAGGTCACGCCCTTGCCCGCCGCCTCCAGCGCCGTCACCTTGGTCAGCCCGACTATCCCGTGCTTGGCCGCGACATAGGCCGATTTATAGGGGCTCGCCGTCAGCCCATGGGCCGAGGCGATATTGACCACCCGCCCCCAGCCCGCCGCATACATCCCCGGCAGCGCGGCGGCGGTGGTGTGAAAGGCGGATGAAAGATTGATCGCCAAAATCGCATCCCATTTCTCGCCCGGAAATTCCTCGATCTTCGCGACATGCTGGATGCCCGCATTATTCACCAGAATATCGCAGCCCCCGGCCTGTTCGATCAGCGCCCGGCAGTCCTCGGGTTTCGACATATCCGCCGCGATATAGCGCACCCGCGCCCCGGTCTCATGCGCGATCTCTGCCGCCAGCGCGTGGTCTTCCTCCGAATCGGTAAAGGAATTGACCACCAGCTCCGCCCCGGCCCGCGCCAGTTCCCTCGCAATGCCCAGTCCAATTCCCGAATTCGAGCCGGTCACAATCGCGCGTTTGCCCGCCAGTTGCATCTTGTCACTCCTCAAACCTTGCTGCATCTGCAGGCAAGATTAGTCGCTGCACCTGCGAAGGCCAGAGCGAATTGGGCTGATCCGGGGTAACATGCTCTGGGCGCGGCACAAAAAAAACGCCCGCACAAGGCGGGCGTCAGTTATTGAGGCAGGTTTCATACAGGCAAGAAACCTATCGAGCAGTGAGTCATATATAACCCTTCCCCTCCGGCCTTCCAAGCTAAAAGTTTGAAAACCTTGGCAACGCATTGTAGCGTCCGGAGAAACCGCATCCCCAGATTACCCCGGAGAAGCTGCAATGCTGTCACTTTTGCGTCATTCTGCGACCGCAATGGCCCTGGCCACCCTTTGCGCCACGGCGCCATTCACGGTCCATGCCGAACCGCGCCACGCCATTTCTATGTATGGTGACCCCGCCCTCCCCCCAGATTTTGCGCATCTGCCGCATGTCAATCCCGATGCCCCCAAGGGCGGGCGCATCATTCAGGGCGAGGTCGGCAGCTTCGATTCGCTCAATCCCCTGATCCTGCGCGGCCGCGCTCCCTGGCAGTTGCAATATCTAGCCCATGAGGCGCTGATGGGCCGGTCCTGGAACGAACCCTTTACGCTTTATGGACTTCTGGCCGAATCGGTCGAGACGGATGAAGAACGCTCATGGGTCGAATTCACCCTGCGCGAAGAGGCCCGATTCTCCGACGGCACTCCGGTCACGGTCGAGGATGTGCTCTGGTCCTTCGAGACGCTGGGCACCATCGGCGCCCCCCGCTATCACGGTGCATGGTCCCGCGTGGAAACAGCAGAAGCGACCGGCGAGCGCTCCGTTCGCTTCACCTTCACGGAAGCTGACCGCGAATTGCCCCTCATCCTTGGCCTGCGCCCGATCCTGAAGAAAGCGCAATGGGAAGGGCTCGATTTCGCCGAATCCGGCACCTCCGTCATCCCGATCACCTCTGCGCCTTACGTCATCGACCGGTTCGAGGCGGGCCGCTATGTCTATCTCAAGCGCAACCCCGACTATTGGGGCCGCGACCTGCCCTTCATGCGCGGACAGGCTAACCTGGATGAAATCCGCATGGAATTCTTCGGCGATGGCAATGCCATGTTCGAAGCCTTCACCTCGGGTCTCCTGACCACGATGCGCGAAACCAATGCCCATAGCTGGAACACGCGCTATAATTTCTCCGCCGTGCAGAGCGGCGAGATCGTGAAATCCGAAATCCCCCACGAACGCCCCTCGGGCATTGCCGGTTTCGTGATGAACACCCGCAATCCCCTCTTCGTCGACTGGCGCGTGCGCGAGGCGATGATCACCGCCTTCAACTATGAATATGTCTGGCAGGTGATCAATGACAGCGTGGACCCGCGCATCACCTCCTATTTCGGCAATTCTTTCCTGGCGATGGAAGACGGCCCTGCCACTGGACGCGTGGCCGAATTCCTCGCCCCGTTTGAAGATGACCTGCTACCCGGCACGCTGGAAGGCTACACCCTGCCCAGCTCTGACGGTTCTGTCGCCAATCGCGCCAATATGCGCCGCGCGACCGGCCTGCTGGCCGAGGCCGGATGGGAAGCCGACAGCGCCGGCACGCTCCGCAATGGCGCGGGCGAGCCCTTCCGCTTCACGCTTCTGCTGCGTCAGGGCTCCAGCGAGATCCTGTCGATTGCCGAGATTTACACCGAAGCCCTGAAACGGCTGGGCATGGAGGTGAATGTCGCGCAGATCGATTCGGCGCAATATACCGAACGCACCAATGCCTTTGACTTCGACATGACCTATATGATCCGCGCCATGTCGCTCAGCCCCGGCATCGAGCAGCAAAGCTACTGGGGGTCCGAGGCCGCCGCTCAACCCGGGTCGCGCAACTGGATGGGTGTGGAAAGCCCCGCCATCGACGCGCTGATCGACCGGCTGCTGAACTCGACCGAAGAGGATGATTTCATCGCCGCAGCCCAGGCGCTTGACCGCGTGCTGATGGCGGGCCGCTTCGTGGTGCCCTTCTGGTTCAACGACCGCGCCCGCATCGCGCACGCACGCGAACTCCGCTTCCCCGAGACATTGCCGATCTATGGCGACTGGATCGGCTTCCAGCCCGATGTCTGGTGGTGGCAGGAATAATCCTGCCCCCTGCCACAGCCTGTTGCGCGAAAACTGGTGTCCTCTTTTGCGCGACAGGCGACTTTGACGAGCTGGAGCGGGCGAGCGACGGCACATAAGCGCACCCCGCCCGACCCTGCGGTCAGTCTTGTCCGAATATCCTCAGCGGGTATCGTCAGTCTGCGCCATTGGCGCAGCAAGAATCGCGACGGGCGCAGCCGCGCCCTTACCCCGCCACTGACGCCGCCCGCGACGGACAATCCCGCCGCACTTCGCTCGCGCGCAACCCGGTCGCCACCAGCAGGCACCGGTCCCGCGCCTCATAGTAATAGCCGCGCGCATACCACATCACCGCCCGGTCGATATCGCCATTCGACACCAGCCAGGCCCCTTTCAGATAGCGGCCCGCATATTTCAGGTTGGTCTCGGCATCCAGCAACTGCTCGGGGCTGCCCTGAAAGCCCATCTGCCGCGCCGTCTGCGGCAGGATCTGCATCAGCCCCCAATAGGGCCCGTTGCGCGCCCCCGGCCGGTAATCGCTTTCACGCTGGATCACCCGGTGCAGCAGCGCCTCGGGAATCTCATGCTTCGCCGCATATTGCCGGACCAGCGCCCGCATCTGCGGCGTCTCGCCGGGATAGAGCGCGACAGCGCTCGGCGCGCGGGTCACGTCGGGGCCGGGCGCGCCACAGGCGGCAAGTCCAAGGGCAAGGCAGGCAGGAAGCAGGAATCGTGTCATGCGGGATCACCCTCTCGCAGCAGGAAGAACGCCAATCTCGTCAAGAATGGCGTCCAGCGGATCTTTGTCGGGAATATTCTCGGCCTTCAGCCGGTCGAAACGCGCGCGCAGGCGGGCTTTCTCCTCGCCCTTGCAGTCATTCCAGGGCCGCCCCTGCAACCCCATTTCCAGCACATAATAGGCGATGAAATGCGGACGATGCCCGGCGCGCAGCAATCGGGCATAGGCGGCATCCGTGCCCAGATCGCGCAGCGCTTCGGCGCTGGGGATGCCCACTGCCACAAAGGCAGCTTCCATCGCAGGGCCAAGATTGCGGATCGAGGAAATCGGGCTGGACATGAGCTCGCGGAAGTGGCCGCCGTAACAGGCGCGTTACCCTTCCTGCTACTCGCTCAAGCCGTCTTGGCCCAGAAAATATTCCGCACGTCCTGCGCGGTGAGGGTCTGATCGGCGAAAATCAGCCCATTGCGCGGCCCCTGCCGCGCAAGCAA
Source organism: Natronohydrobacter thiooxidans (assembly GCF_001884735.1). Classification (GTDB taxonomy): domain Bacteria; phylum Pseudomonadota; class Alphaproteobacteria; order Rhodobacterales; family Rhodobacteraceae; genus Roseinatronobacter; species Roseinatronobacter thiooxidans_A. The sequence continues at coordinate 42,609 of NZ_MJAP01000003.1, forward strand.
CAGGCTCAGATCAGGCCCCAATCGGTAAAACGCACGGGCTTGTCACGCGCCACATGATTGCGCGGATGGCCGGGGCGTGCATCCGCGCTCAGGCGGGGCTGGCTGCCGGGACGATAGGGGTGGGCTTGACGCGGATGCGTCGTAGGCTCGGTAGGGCGCATCGGATCTCTCCATTCAAAAGCTGCGAACCCTAGCAGTGGGCCTGCGAATCATGGCAGAAATCGGGCGCGGAGAAGGTTTCGTTAACCCTTCTCCCCCAATTGCGGCCAGATCGCCACAGGCGCCCTTTCCCCCCTCAGACCAGCTCGCCCTCAGGCGTGATCCGCCCGCGCCCGCGCAAATAAGGGTGCAACACCGCCGGTAGCGTGACCGACCCATCCTCTTCCTGCCCGTTCTCCAGCACCGCGATCAGACAGCGCCCCACCGCCACACCGGACCCGTTCAGCGTATGCAGGAACTCGGGCTTACCCCCACCCTCGGGCCGGAACCGCGCATTCATCCGTCGCGCCTGAAAATCCCCGCAAACCGACACGGACGAGATCTCGCGATATTTCCCCTGCCCCGGCACCCAGACCTCGATATCATGGGTCTTCTGCGCCCCGAACCCCATATCGCCGGTGCAGAGCACGATCGTCCGATAGGGCAACCCCAGCCGCTCCAGCACCGTCTCGGCGCAGCGCGTCATGCGCTCATGCTCGGCAAGGCTCTCCTCGGGATGGGTGATCGAGACCATCTCGACCTTCTCGAACTGATGCTGGCGCAGCATGCCGGTGGTGTCCTTGCCCGCACTGCCCGCCTCGGAGCGGAAACACAGCGTATGCGAACAGAACCGCAGCGGCAGTTGGCCTGCATCCAGAATCTCTCCGGCGGCGAAATTGGTCAGCGTCACTTCCGATGTCGGGATCAGCCACCAGCCATTCGTGGTCTGATAGCTGTCCTCGGCGAATTTCGGCAATTGCCCGGTGCCATACATCGCCTCATCACGCACCAGAACCGGGCTGTTCACCTCGCGCAGCCCATGTTCCTCGACATGCAGATCCAGCATGAATTGCGCCAGCGCCCGATGCACCCGCGCCACTGCGCCGCGCAGCACCACGAATCGCGACCCCGACAACTTCGCGGCGGTGGCGAAATCCATGTCCCGCGCCACGCCCGCAATCTCGAAATGCTCGACCGGCTGGAACGAGAAATTGCGCGGATTGCCCCAGCGGCGCATCTCGACATTACCCGCCTCATCCGCCCCCTCCGGCACATCGGCCAGGGGCGTATTCGGCAACCCCTCAAGGATCACCGTCAAGGCCGCATCGCCCTTGCGCGCTTCTTCCTCCAGCGCGGCGATCTCGGCCTTCTTCTCGCCCACCAGCGCGCGCAGCCGCGCGAATTCGGCCTCATCCCCGCGCGCTTTCGCCGCCCCCACCTCTTTCGAGGCCGCATTCTGCGCCGCCTTCGCCTCTTCGGCCTGCGCGATGGCAGAGCGACGCGACTGGTCGATGGCCAGAATCTCGGCCGCGCGCGGGTCAAGCCCACGGCGCGCAAGGGCGGCATCAAAAAGATCGGGATTGTCGCGAATGGCGCGGATATCGTGCATGTATTCTTTCCTCAAGCCGTCACAGGCAGGCCCCTTATGCCGCATCCCGCGCCGGGGCGGAAGGCCCCTCGCCCGCAGGCCCCGGGCAATCGCGTTCGGCCCCGGAAAACCTCTGCATAACGCCCCACGTCAACGGGACTCCCGTAGCCCCCGGCCAAGGTGACGCAGGGGCATCGCGTCACGAAAGATTGACCTCGCCCGCACCGGCAAGCTAATCTCCCGCCAACCGCTGCCAGACAGGAGAGACCCCGATGGATGGCAACTCGCTCACAGAGCTGTCGGGCACATCAGATCCCCGCAGCGCGGGCTTTTTCGACACCCCCCTCTTTGCCGATCCGCAGGCCCGCGCGCTGGCGCATGTGGGCGTGATCGACGTGGGCTCGAACTCGATCCGGCTGGTCGTCTTTGACGGCGCGGCGCGCAGCCCGGCCTATTTCTTCAACGAAAAAGTGCTCTGCGGTCTGGGCCGGGGACTGGCCGAAACCGGCAAGCTGCATCCCGAAGGCCGTATCCGCGCCCTCGCAACCCTCAAACGCTTCGCGCTTCTCGCGCGCGGCATGAAACTCACCAATCTCACCATGGTCGCCACCGCCGCCATGCGCGAGGCCGAGGACGGCCCCGAATTCCGCGCCGAGATCGAGCGCGAAACCGGCCTGAGAATGCGCATCATCGACGGGTCCGAGGAAGCGCGCCTTTCCGCGCAGGGCGTGCTGACCGGCTGGCCCGAGGCCGAAGGGCTCGTGTGCGATATCGGCGGCAACAGCATGGAACTCGCCGTGATCGGTGGCGGCACCGTGCACCGCGCCGTCACCTCGGGTCTGGGTCCGTTCCGCCTGCAACAGATCCCCGGCGGCAAGAAAGGGCTGCGCAGCCATGTGACGCAGGTGCTGGGCGGCTTGCGCGACCAGACCGGCAATCATCACGACGCGCTCTATCTGGTCGGCGGCTCATGGCGCGCGATCGCCCGGCTCGACATGGAGCGGCGCAACTACCCGCTGAAAGTTCTGCATGAATACGCCATGACGCCGAAATCCATCCGCAAGACCATCGACTGGATCGGCGAGCAGGATATCGCGAAACTGCGCAGCCTGACCGGCATTTCCGAAGAACGCATGAGCCTCGTGCCGCTGGCCGCCCAGGTTCTGCGCCAGCTGGTGCATATGTTCAGCCCCAGACAGGTCTATGTCTCCAGCTACGGAATTCGCGAGGGCATCCTCTACGAGCAGATGCCCGATGCGCTACGCAAGCGCGATCCGCTGATCGAAGCCTGCCATTTCATGGAATATTCCAGCGCCCGCATCCCCGGCTTCGGCAGGAAACTCTATGACTTCCTGCTGCCGCTCTATCGCAACCGCCCGCCCGAACGGCTGCGCCTGATCCGCGCGGCTTGCCTGCTGCATGATGTGAACTGGCGCGCCCATCCCGATTACCGGGCCGATGCCTGTTTCGACATCACCACCCGCGCCAATCTCGGCGGGCTCGATCATCCGGGCCGGATCTATCTGGGCATCGCGCTGATGCACCGCTACAAGACCGGCAGCACCGGGCCGCGCATGAAGGAACTGGCCCGGCTTCTGGACGAACGGGATGTCAAGGAAGCCAAGATGCTGGGCCGGGCCCTGCGCTTCGGCGCCATGTTCTCGATGGACGGGCCGGAAAATGCCGGCGAATTGCGCTTCTACCCGAAGAAGAAAGTGCTCGAACTGGTGCTGGAACGCGAAACTCAGGCGCTGTTTACCGAAGTGGCCGAGCAACGATTCGCAGCCCTTGCCAATCAGATCGGCGCAGAGGCCAGTGTGCGGGTGCGCCGCAACTCCCGCGGCCCCGCCTCAGAGCTCGAAGGGAAGGATTTCTGATCCCCCATCCACTTCCTCATCCTCGGGCGGCACTTCCTCCGCCTCGCGCCGCCGGATCAGGATATCGCCATTGGGCAGCACCTCGGGCGGATGATATTGCGCCATCCCGCGCAGCCGCTCCAGCAGGGCCTGCAATTCCGGCTCCAGCGCCTCGAATCCGCGCTCAAGATCCCGCATCTGCGGCTCGATCTCGGTCATGAACCCCCGCAGCATCCGCTCGAAGAACTCAAATAACGGCGCCGAAGGGGCCTCTTCTTCCATACGCGGCTCCGGCCCGTCCTGCGCCTGAACCGGCAGGGCAAGCGACGCAGCAAGCAGCAAAGGCAACAGAAACCGGCGCATGGGCGAGATATAGGCAGTCCCCGACCGCCATTCCAGAGGCTGCGCGCAAGCCGGGCGCTCAGGCCGCGTGACGTGCGCGGATTTCTTCCCAGGCCCGGTTCAGATCACGCAACCGATGCTCGGCAATCACCACGGCCTCGGGCGGAACACCACGCGCGGCCAGCCGGTCAGGATGGGTCTCGCGCACCGCCGCGCGATACGCCTGCTGCACAATGGCCAGCGGCGCATCGGGCGGCACTTCCAGCACATCATAGGGGTCAGGTGCCACATCGCCCACATAACGCGCGCGCAGGCAGCTGAAACAGCGCTCGGTCAGGCCGAAAATCCGCGCCACCTCTTCCAGAAACGCCTCTTCCTGCGGATGAAACCCATCATCCGCCATCGCGACCTCGAACAGCCCCTCCATCAGATCAACCAGCACCGGATCGCGGGGCGGAAACATCGCCGCGATCTTGCGCGCATAAAGATCAAACCCCGCCACATCCTGCCGCGCCAGATTGAAGACACGCGCGGCATTGGCCTCATCCTCGGGCCGGATGGTAAAGACCCGGCGAAAGGCCGCGACCTCGCCGCGCGTCACCTGCCCGTCAGCTTTGGCAAGCTTCGCCCCCAGCGCGATCACCGCAATGGTAAAGGCCACGGTACGCTCCGGCGGCCTGCGCAACCGGTCAAAAACCGCACTCAGCGGCTCTCCCTGTGCAAGCGCCTTCAGCGCATCAGCTATGCGGGTCCAGATCGACATGCAGGCCAGCCTATCAGGGCGCGCAGGGGATTGCAGTAGGACAAATCATCCCACCGACAGGAATTTCTGCATCAGCACAAGATCATGATATCTGCCGAATTTCCAGCCAAGCTGGGGCATGGTGCCGACATGGATATAGTCCAGCGCCTCGTGAAAACTGATCGAGCCGGTATTGCAGCCCGAAATCGCCGCGATCATCAGATGATGCCCCGCGGCGCGGGCGTGATCCTCCAATGCCAGCAGAAGCGCCCGCCCTGCCCCCTTGCCACGCGCCTCCGGGGCCAGATTGATCGTATGCTCCATGCTGCGCGCATTGCCGGGGCCGGGGCGGAACTGGTCATAGCTCGCAAAGCCCAGGCAGCTGCCGCCCTCTTGCGCCACCAGAAACGCCCTTCCCGCGCTTTGCCGTGCCGTGATCATCGCTGCGATTTCCTCGGCGCTGCGCTCCAGCGGATAGAAGGTGATCACCGTATCGCGGATGATCGGGTTCCAGATCGCCGCGATAGCGGGCGCATCATCGGGGGTCGCGTCGCGCAGGGTGAGCATCTGTGAACGCCGTAATTAGTGCCGCAAAGGGGGCCTGAGGGGAACCCCTCAAGCCCCAAAGGATAATCGACAAGCCAGAACCGGATCAGACAGCAGCAGCGAGTTTCGCCCGACGCCCCACCAGTTCCTCGGCCACAAGGAAGGCCAGTTCCAGCGACTGGCTGGCATTCAGGCGCGGATCGCAGGCGGTGTGATAGCGCTGCGACAGATCCTCATCCGTCACCGCGCGCAACCCCCCGGTGCATTCCGTCACATCCTTGCCGGTCATCTCGAAATGCACGCCGCCGGGGATCGTCCCTTCGGCATTATGCACCGCGAAGAACTCGCGCACTTCGCGCAGGACCGAGTCGAAAGGCCGCGTCTTGTAGCCGGTCGAGGATTTGATCGTGTTGCCGTGCATCGGATCGCAAGTCCAGAGCACATTCGCGCCCTCTTCCTCCACCGCCCGGATCAGACGCGGCAGATGATCGCCCACGCTCCCCGCGCCAAACCGCGCGATCAGCGTCAACCGGCCCGGCTCATTCTCGGGGTTCAGTGTCGCCATCAGCCGCTTCAGATCATCCGCACTGATCGAGGGCCCGCATTTCAGCCCGATGGGGTTCTGCACGCCCCGGCAGAACTCGACATGCGCCCCGTCCGGCTGGCGCGTGCGATCCCCGATCCAGATGAAATGCCCCGACCCCGCCACCGGCAGACCAGAGGTCGAATCGATCCGCGCCAGCGCTTCCTCATATTCCAGAAGCAGCGCCTCATGGCTGGTGTAGAAATCCACCGTCGCCAGATCCTGACTGGTCTGCGAGGTGATCCCCGCCGCCGTCAGGAAATCCATTGTATCGGTGATTCGATCCGTCATCTCGCGATAGCGCTCGGCCTTCTCGCCCTCGGCAAAGCCCAGCGTCCAGGAATGCACCCGGTGCATATCGGCATAGCCACCTTTCGAGAAGGCGCGCAGCAGGTTCAGACTGGCCGCCGCCTGCGTATAGGCCTGCAGCATCCGCGCCGGATCGGGGATCCGCGCCTCGGGGGTGAAATCGAACCCGTTGATGATATCGCCCCGGTAGCTCGGCAACTCCTGATCGCCCAGCTTCTCCATCGGCGCGGAACGCGGCTTGGCGAACTGACCGGCCATCCGGCCCACTTTCACCACCGGCACTTTCGCGCCATAGGTCAGTACGATCGCCATCTGCAACAGCACCTTGAACGTGTCGCGGATACTGTCGGCGGTGAATTCCGAGAAACTCTCGGCGCAATCCCCGCCCTGCAACAGAAACGCCTCGCCCTTGGCCGCAGCCCCCAGCTTGCGCTTGAGCGCGCGCACTTCCCCGGCAAAGACCAGCGGCGGGTATTTCGCAAGCTGCGCCTCGACAGCATTCAGCGCGTCCTGATCGGGATAATCCGGCATCTGGATGCGCGGGCGCGAGCGCCAGGTCGATTTCGTCCAGCCATGCGTTGTCATGGGAGCCTCCGGGTCCGTCAGGTCAATTGTTAGCGATCTCATTTCCGCCGCTGCTTCTATACAAAAGCCCCGCCCGGCATGCAAACAGGATTGCCCTTGCGGAGGGCTGCAAAAATTGATTGTGTGCGCCGAAATCAAGCCCGGATCGTGCGCCTCATGAGCCAAGCCAGCCCCACCCCAAGATCGCGCAGCGCATCGGATGCCAAGCATCAGATCGTGTTCCTGCTGCTCGACCGTTTCACGCTGATGGCCTTTGCCTCGGCGATCGAACCCCTGCGGCTGGCCAATCGCGTGGCGGGACGACCGCTCTACGCATGGAAACTGGTCAGCGAAAACGGGCGCAGCGTCACCTGCTCCAACGGCACCGAAGTCACCGTCTCCGGCGGGCTCGACGATATCCCCAGTGAGGCAATGATCGTGATCTGCGGCGGCGTCGATGTCCAGCGCGCGACCACCGCCCCGATTCTCGCCTGGCTGCGCAAGCGCGCGCGCCACGGCAATGTGATCGCAGGGGTCTGCACCGGGGCCTGGACGCTGGCCAAGGCCGGGCTTCTGGACAGGCACCGCGCCACGATCCATTGGGAAAACCACGATGCCCTGATCGAGGATTTCCCCGAGATTGACCTGACGAAATCGGTTTTCGTCATCCATGGCAAGCGGCTGACCTCGGCGGGCGGCACGGCGCCGCTGGACATGATGCTGACGCTGATCACCAATAGCGAAGGCGCCGATCTCGCCCATGCCGTGGCCGATCAGCTGATCTATTCCTCGATCCGCACCAATCGCGACACACAGCGCCTGTCGATCCCGGCCCGCATCGGCGTGCGCCATCCGAAACTCGCCCGCGTCATCGAATTCATGGAGAACCATATCGAGGATCCGATCAGCCCCTCGGATCTGGCGCAGGAAGTGGACATGTCCACCCGCCAGCTTGAACGGCTGTTCCGCCGCTACCTGAACCGCAGCCCGAAACGCTACTATATGGAACTGCGGTTGGAGCGCGCGCGCAACCTGCTCATGCAGACCGATATGAGCGTGATCAGCGTGGCGCTGGCCACCGGCTTCACCTCGCCCTCGCATTTCTCGAAATGCTACCGCGCCTATTACGACACGACACCCTACCGCGAGCGCGGGGCGCATGCGACCCCCGAAGATGACGTCTGATCAGATCCGCGCGATCCGCCCAGCACAAAGCGGTAGCGCCAGCATCAGCACCGCCAGCCCGGCAAATGCCAGCACCAGCGATGTGGCCTGCGCCGCAAATCCGATCAGCGCAGGCCCCAGCAGGATCCCCGCGTAACCGGTGGTCGTGACCGCCGCAATCGCCAGCGCCGGCGGCATGACCGTCTGCCGCCCGGCGGCACTGAACAGCACCGGCACCAGATTGGCCGCCCCCGCCCCCACCAAGAGATAGCCCGCCATCGGCAGGGTCAGCCCCGGCGCCGCCACGATCAGCACCAGCCCCGCGATCACGATCAGCCCGCCGCCAAGCAAGGTGCGGAACCCGCCGATCCGCGCCACCAGCCGGTCGCCGACCAGCCGCCCGGCGGTCATCGCCACCGAAAACAGCAGAAACCCGATCCCCGCCTGCTCTTTCGGCAAAAGCGCGCGCTCCATGTTCAGCAGCGCGCCCCAGTCCAGAATCGCGCCCTCGACCAGAAACACAATCGCCGTCAGCCCCGCGATCAGCAGCACGACCCCGCGCGGCAGGGCGAAAGCCGCAGGCGTATCCCCGGCCCGCGCGCGCAACAGCCGCGGCGCGGCCAGCAGCAGCGCCGCCCCGGCCATCCCCGCCCCGGTCAAAGCCGCCATCAGGGGCGACAGGCCCAGCGACAGAAGCAGCGTCATCGCCCCGGCCCCGGCAATCCCGCCCACGCTCCACATCGCATGAAAGCCTGACATCATCGGGCGCGCGGAACGGCGCTCGACCTCGGCGCCATGCACATTCATCGCCACATCAATCGTGCCCAGCGCCGCCCCGAACAGGAACAAGGCCCCGCCCAGCGCAAGCCCGCTCCCGGCCAGCATCAGCACCGGCAACAGCAGCACCAACCCGGCCCCGCCCAGCAGCACCATGCCGCGCGCACCTTTCTGCGCACTGATATAGCCGGTGACGGGCATGGCGATCAGCGAGCCGATCCCCAGACACAAGAGCAACAGACCCAACTCGGCATCACTCGCCCCAAGCTGCGCCTTGGCATAGGGGATCAGCGGCGCCCAGGCCGCCATGCAGAAGCCTGCCGCTAGGAAAGACAGGCGCGTGGCCAGCGCCGCGCCGCTTTGCATCATGTCAGAAGGGGATAGCGCGACCATCGGTTCTCTTCTTCACCGCGCGGCGCGCTCAGTAATCGATGATCTCCGCATCCGCGACGAGTTCCTGCAATTTCACATCGGCCATCGCGCTCAGACGCTCCTCGAAAATCATGTCGCGCAGCCTCGAATCCGAGGGGCGATCCTCGAATTCCAGCTCCCGCGCGCAGAGCATCAGCACCACCAGATTGCCGCCCTCGGTCGTATTGGCAGAGATCTCGCCCCGGTCCAGCCGCGCCAGTTCCACCGCATCGGATTGCGGGATCGACTGCATCAGCGCCTCATGCTCGACCAGCGCCGCCTCCGGCAGGCCGCGCGCAAAGGGGCCAAGGCTCGCGCAATTCGTCACCTGCGCGCGCATCTGCGCCACGCGGGCCAGATTCGCTTCGCTGCGCCCGCCGGGCAGCAGCAGCCGCTGATAGGTCAGCTTCACCCGATCCGCCGGAATGTCACGCTGGCTGTCAAGCGCGCGGATCTGGAAATAGGCAATCGCCCCGCTCAGTTCCAGCGGCCCGATGATCTGCCCCGCGCGCCCCTCGCGCACCAAAGCCCCAAGCTGCCCCGGCAGGTTTTCGACCGGCACCCAGTCGGGCAGCCGCCCGCCCTGATCGCGCGACCCCGCCAGCGAGAACTCACGCGCGATCTGCGCAAATTCCTCGATGCTGCGGGCAGATTCGATCATTCCCATGATCTGCTGAACCGCCTCGGCGAATTCCGGGTCCATAGGCAGGAAGATTTCCGACAGCAGCGCGCGCTGCGTGCCCACGATCGCCGCCGTATCCCGCGCCCGCGCGGCGTCCGACCCGCTGACCGCGACCAGAATCGGCAGTTCCGCCCCCACCAGCTTGCGCCACAGCAACCCCGCCTCGACGAAGCTGACAATGGTTTCGCGATCCACCCCGGCCTCGCCCAGCGCCGCGATGAATTCCGCAGCCGTCATCTCCGCACGCGAGGCGAATTCCGTGATCCCGTCATTGATCTCGTCGCGATTGACCCGCACATTCCGCCGCTGCGCATAATCGCGCTGCACCGCCTCGTCGGTCAGCCGCTGCAACGCATCCGCGCGCAGATCCGCGCCGCCGGAATTCAGCACTTCCAGAAACCGCATGCGCTGCTGAACATCGTACTGGCTGATCACCCGGTCATTGACCTTGCGCGCGGGCGAGAACGGGCTTTGCGCCTGCGCCATCGGCAGGCTGGCACAGACAAGACCCAGCACGATCCCCGTGGCAAGCGCAAATCGCGAAAAAGCAGAGGTCTGGAAAAAGCGCATCAGATCAGTCCGTTTCCTTGTCTTGCCCCAAATGCCGGGCGGTTCATCCGGGCTTACACGCTTTACCCGCCAATGTCATCACGCCTCGCCGGATTTTGCCCCGTCGCCGGGCCGCGCGCAAGCCATCACCCCTCACAGATCACTGCACATCCGCCGCGCGCGCGACGGATTGCCACCGATCCCCAGAATATCCAGATTGAGCCCGAAACTCGTGCGCGCCGCGGGGGTTGTCGCTGACGCGAATTGCCGCTCCAGCCCCATCTCGACGCGCAGACATTCATTCTGGTAATTAAAGCCCACCAGCGCCCGCGCCGCGCGGCTCTGGGCGATGTCATAGCGCCAGCCCACCCGGCCCGTCCAATACTCGCTCAACTGCCGCGTCCCCTCGAAACTCCATTCCGAAGCTGTGGCCGCCCGCTCCTCAAAGGGATTGGCGAGAATACGCATATAGCTGGTCGAAATACTGTAAGTCTCTGTCGCCCAGTCCAGTTCAAACGCCGTGCGCTCCAGCTTGAAATCCGAGGTGAAATGCGAGCGGTTGCTCAGGCTCAGCCCGTCCATCATGTCCAGACTGCCCGCCAGCAGCCAGTTCGAGCTGCCCCCCGAAAGCGGCGTTGCCGCAGAAAACTGCCCCAGATCGCGCTGCCGCCAGATCCGGCCCAGCGTCAGGGTGCTGGTCCATCCTTCAGGATCATGCCGCGTCCAGGTCGCCCCCAGATTGGCGCGCAGCCCCGCCTCGCGGATCTCGGCGCCGGGAAAGCGGTTCAGACTGAAGAGATTGCCCTCGTCAAATTCCGGCATGCGTCCGGCCTCGACCGGCACCCCCGCCATCCGGTCCCGGCCCCAGATCACCTGCGCCACCGGCTCGATGACATGGCGCACCCCGTCACTGTCACTGCGCAACAAGGGCCAGCGCAATTCCGCCATCACATTGGGCGTGACCCGCGAGACCTGCGCGCCAAAAGCCCCGCCCGTATCCGACAGCCGGAAATGATCCAGCCCCAGATGCAGACCCACCGCCCCCAGCACACCGCCGGGCAGCACCGCATCGCGCCGCCAGTCCAGATCCAGACTCACCCGCCCCATCTGCCGCGGCCGGTCGGCATTCACCCCCGGCATGGCCTCACTGCCCGGCAGCATCAGCCTGCGGCGCAGGAACTCGGTCTCCAGCCGCAGCCCGGCCACGCCCCCCAGCCCCGGCACATCGCGCCGATGCTCCAGCACCGCCTGCCCCACCTGATTGGGCAATCGCGCATTCACATCCCCCAGCCGCAACGACCGGAATTGCAGCAATTGCAGGCGCTGGCGCGTGTCGCGCGTGATCCGCTCAAGCGTGATATCACTGGTCAGCCGGGGCTGGTCGCGACCGTAATCTTCCAGAAAGCTCCGGTCCGAGGGCTGGATCAGGTTGAAACTCAGCCGGGTGTTCCGCCCCAGCGCGAAATCCCCCGTCGCATAACCCATGCCGCGCGTCTCGCCGGGCCGGATCGGGTCGCGCGCAACCGTGCCACCCAACTCCAGCAGCCCCGTCGCAAAAGCCTGCCGGTAGCGCAATTCCAGCGCGCGGGTGCCGCGGTTCGAGACAAAAGGCGTCAGCGTCAGATCGCGGCTCTGTGACAACACGATGAAATAGGGCGTGCGCAGCCCGATCCCATGCCCGGTATTGACTGTGAAACGCGGGCTCAGAAAGCCGGTCGCGCGCTCCAGTCGCGGATCGGGCACGCGCAGGCGCGGCACATAAAGCACCGGCAACCCGAACAGGCGAAACTGCGCATTCTCGAAATAGACCTGCCGGGCCTCGTCATCATGCACGACCCGGCGCGCCCGGATCTCCCACAGCGGCGTCGGGCGGGTCGCGCAGATCTCGCAGGATGAGGCCACAACCGCCGTCATCTCGGTGAAACGCTCATCCAGCCGCTCGACCGTGGCGGCGGCAATCTGCAACTGCTCGTCAAACACCACCCGCGCCGAACGGATCAGCCCGCGCCGCATCCCGTCCGAAAGCTCCGCCGCATCGGCCAGCATGATCACGTCGCGCCCGTCATTCAGCACCATCGGCCCCTCGACCGACAGCGCCCCGGTCGCGCGGTCATAGATGACCCGCCGCGCCTGCAGCCGGGTGGTGCCGAACAGCGCCTCGACATTGCCTTCGGCCACCAGCCTTGTGGCCCCGTCGATGAACAGCCGGTCGGCGATCAATGTCGCGAATTCGGGCGTGGATTGCGCTGTGGCGCGCGCGGGCATCACCGCCAGCACCAGCACCAGCAGCAGGCTTGCCGCACGCGCCAGAACGGCGGCGCCGCGCGGCGCCCGTCCCTGCCGCAGGGGTTGCTGCAAACCCGTCACCCTTCCTCCAGATTCAACATGATGCCGACGGCGAACAGGACCGTGGCAACCGGCAGCCCCCAGGCTGCAAGAAGCACAGGAATCTGTCCGCTTTCCCCCAGAACCTGCGCAAAGTTACGCAGAAAGAACAGGCTGAATCCAGCCAGAATCGTGATCAATGCCCGAATCCCCGCCCCGCCCGCGCGCATGTGGTGAATGCTCAAAGCCAGTGCCAGCAGCATCATCCCGGTCAGCAGAACCGGCAGCGCCAGTTCCATATTCAGCCGCATCCGGTGCTCCAGCGCCGAAAACCCGGCGCGCTCCAATGTCGCGATGAAACCGGGAAGCTGGGCCAGCGGGATCGCGCGCACCTGCGCGAAACTGTCGCGAATCTGCTCGGGCGTCAGATCCGTGGGCAGGGCCATCGTGGCACTGACCTGCGCCGCCTGCTCGGGATTGCGCTCCGAAAGCTCCCAGAGCTTGACCTCGCTCAATGCCCAGAGGCCGGGGCGCAAATCCGCGCGTTGCGCACGCAGCCGCGTCGTGATCCCGGCATTCGCATGAAAGACCAGAAAGGTCACGTCATGCAGGATCGTGCCGGTCTCCTCGGCGCGCTGCGCATGGATGACCGTCTGCCCCGCCGCATCCGCCTGCCGCAACCACAGGCCCTGATCGCTCAGCGCCGCGACACTGGCCGAGGTGCCCCGCACCTGCGCCAGCACGCGCGAATATTCGCGCGAGGCCCCGGCCACCATCGGGTTCATCACTGCAACAAACCCGGCTGATGCCACCAGCACCACCAGCGCCGGCACGATCATCAAACGCGGCACCGAACGGCCCGTCGCGCGTATCACCACGAATTCGGAAGAGCGCGACCAGCCCAGCCCCACCCACATCGCCGCCAGCATCAGCACCAAGGGCGCGATCTCGTAAAACCCCTCGGGCAGGTTCAGCGCCGCCAGCCGCAGGATCTGCCCGAAACCGGGCGATTGCGCCGCCAGCCTGCGCATCTGCTCGACCATATCCAGCAGCAGAAGCATGCTCAGGAACACCCCCGAGACCATCAGGAAGGTCAGCGCCACGCGCCGGATCAGATAACGCTCCAGGATCATGCTGCCCCCTGCGGCTGCATCGGGCGCTGGCCGCGCCTGCGGCTGGCCCAGAACACCATCCCCACCACCACCAGAACCCCCAGGCCCACCGGCAGGAAAGCCAGCATCGCGCGGCCCGCATCGCGCAGCGCCACCCCAGAGGCCGCATTGCCCACAAGCTGGATCAGCGCCAGCGCGACAATCGCCCCCAGCACCTGCCGCCAGGCGCCCAGACGGCTGAACTGGCCCAGATAGACCGCCGCAAATCCGATCAGCGCCGTGACCAGCGCCAGCAGCGGCTGCGCATGGCGCGACATCAGCTCGAACCGCGCCTCGGCCAGCGTCAGCCCCATCGCCTCGAAGCTCCCGGCATCTCCCTCGACCAGCATCCGCGTCGGCAATTCGCGCACATCCGTGCCGCGCCCCGCCGGACCGATCAGCGCCCCCACATCATAGGTCAGATCATCAAAGCCGATCGTGGTCAGCCGCCCGGTTGCGTCATCATGGACCAGCGCCACCCCCTCCAGCATGACCAGCACCGGCCCCTGCGGGCCCGGCGCCAGCAAGGCCGAGGCCGCGCTGTAATCCACCCGCAGCCCGGCCCGGCGCCGGTCCGACAGGAACACATCCAGAAGCTGCCCCTCGGGCGTCACCTCGCGCAGAAAAACGGTGATCCCTTCGGCCGGGTCCAGAAACTCGCCCGCCCGCAAAAACCGCGCGGTGATATTCTCGGCGATCTGCACCTGCCGCTCGGCAAGCTGCGCGCGCGACAGTGGCATCAGCACATGCATCAGCGCCGCCAGCATCAGCGCCACGATCACCCCGAACATCAACACCGGACGCAAAAGCCGCAGATAAGAGAACCCGATCCCCTGCAGCACCACCATTTCATGATCGCGCGTCAGCCGGATCGCGACATAGACCGAGGCCGCGAAAGCCGAAAGCGGCAGCACCACGCGGATCACATTGGGCAGGGTCAGCGCCGAGAGTTCCAGAAACACCCAGAAACTCTGCCCGTCCCCGATCAGCGCATCAAACAGCCGCGCCGCACGATTGACCCAATAGACCGAGACAAGCACCAGCGAGAAGAAGGCAAAGACCATCAGAAGCTGGGCCAGCAGATATCGGTCGATCCTTGTCACGCGCGCAGCACTCTGTCCCTGTCACCCCGGCGCAGACATTAACGCCGCTTGGCGCGGATGAAAAGCCGCTGGTGCAAGGAAGATCCGGCGCACACCCGTAGCCATAATGCCCGCCCGCGCGGCAGCGCGGGCAGCGCCCGCGAATGGCAAGGGCGGGCGGGAGGGCCATGAGCGGGCGCTCAGACCGCCGGGATCAGTCGCACCCTCACAGCGCCCTGACCACCGTCACAAAACCGAAATCACCGCCGCCGCGCCGCCGCGACAATCGGCCCGAGACCCTGCTCCTGAATCAGCACCACCACCGCCTCACTGCCTTCCGCAGGCAGCGTCTGGCGGAAGGGGCGCACTCCGTCCCATGTGCCAAGCGTGCGCCAGGAGGTCACGATATTGCGGTAGGTCACCGACCGCCCGGCATTCTCGCCCGCCAGAATATCCACGCTCTCGGCATCCTTGTAGCGCACAAGCTGCACCTCGGTCGCGAAGGGCAGACCCCCATCAGCCGTGGCCTCGATAGTGACCTCCCGCCCCCGCTCACCCGAAAGCGCGATGCGGATCGTGCTGCGCACGAAATTCATGCTCAGATGCGTGCCAAGCGTGCCCATGACCTGCGGCGTCGAGGAGCCCTTCACCTCATCAATACCGCCGATGATCATCTGCGGCGTATAGACCGAGGACCGCCCCTTGGAGCGCGCATAATCCTTCTGGCGCTTGCTGAACTGGGCCTGACCGAAACTGTCGGTCCAGCCGATATAATCCCAGTAATCGACATGCAGCGCCAGCGCGATCACATCGTCACGATCCGCCAGCGTCTCCAGCAACCGGTCCGCAGGCGGGCAGGCCGCGCAGCCTTGCGAGGTGAACAGTTCGACCACGACAGGATCGTTCTGCGCATAAGCGGGCGTGACAAAGCCGAGCATCATGCACAGCAAGACCCGCCACCCCAAAGCAAAGCGCATATGAAATCCCCGATGATGCCCCGATGATGCAACGTAGCGCCGGTCTAACCTTGCATGCCCGCTGCGGCCAATCAAGGTTTTGCGAGAAGCCGGAAGGCGCGGCAGCATGGCCACACCCGCCCTGCGCGCCCGCCGAGGAATTTTTTTGTGCACAATGGTATACAAATTGCGCGAATCTGCTTGATCGGCAGGGTCGGAAGAGGGTAAGTCAGGCCCAGCAAGACCCCTTTCACCCATCAGGGAGGCCAAGCCCCATGACCATCATCGTCGGAAAAGACAGCACAGGCACGCGCAAGACTCTCAGCGCAGGCGGCAAATCCGTTGCCTATTACTCGATCCCCGCCGCGCAGGCCGCGGGGCTTGGCGATTTCGCCAATCTGCCCGCCGCGCTCAAGGTCGTGCTGGAAAACATGCTGCGTTTCGAGGATGGCAAGACCGTCACCGTGGAGGACATCAAGGCCTTCTCCGACTGGGGCAAGCAGGGCGGCAAGAACCCGCGCGAGATCGCCTATCGCCCGGCCCGCGTCTTGATGCAGGATTTCACCGGCGTCCCCGCAGTGGTCGATCTGGCCGCGATGCGCGACGGGATCAAGGCATTGGGCGGCGATCCGCAGAAGATCAACCCGCTGAACCCGGTCGATCTGGTCATCGACCACTCAGTCATGATCGACGAATTCGGCAATCCGCGCGCCTTCCAGATGAATGTGGACCGCGAATATGAGCGCAACATGGAGCGCTACACTTTCCTGAAATGGGGTCAGGGCGCGTTCAACAATTTCCGCGTCGTGCCCCCCGGCACCGGCATCTGCCATCAGGTCAACCTCGAATATCTGGCCCAGACCGTCTGGACCGACACTGACCAGAATGGCGAAACCGTGGCCTATCCCGACACGCTTGTCGGCACCGATAGCCACACCACCATGGTGAATGGCATGGCGGTGCTCGGCTGGGGCGTCGGCGGGATCGAGGCCGAAGCGGCGATGCTGGGCCAGCCGATCTCGATGCTGATCCCCGAAGTGGTGGGCTTCAAGCTGACCGGCGAGATGGTCGAGGGCACCACCGGCACCGATCTGGTGCTGAAAGTCGTGCAGATGCTGCGCGCCAAGGGCGTTGTCGGCAAATTCGTGGAATTCTACGGCGACGGTCTCGACAAGCTGCCGCTCGCCGACCGCGCGACCATCGCCAATATGGCCCCCGAATACGGTGCAACCTGCGGCTTCTTCCCGATCGATGACGAAACGCTGCGCTACCTGCGCGGCACCGGCCGCGACGAGGACCGGATCGCGCTGGTCGAGGCTTACGCCAAGGAAAACGGCTTCTGGCGTGGTGCGGATTACGCGCCTATCTATACCGACACGCTTGAGCTGGACATGGGCACGGTCGTGCCTGCCATCTCCGGCCCCAAACGCCCGCAGGATCATACGCCCCTCGATCAGGCCGCCGATGGGTTTTACAAGGTTGTCGGCGAATATCGCGGCATTGACGTCACTACCGAAGCCCGCGATATGGCATCAGAGGGCGCGCTGAACACCAGCGGCAATGATATCCGCAAATCGGCGGCAGTCGAAGGCGAAGACTACCGCCTGCGCGACGGCTCGGTCGTGATCGCCTCGATCACGTCCTGCACCAACACCTCGAACCCCTATGTCATGATCGGCGCCGGTCTGGTGGCCCGCAAGGCCCGCGCGCTGGGCCTGACCCGCAAGCCCTGGGTGAAAACCTCCCTCGCCCCCGGCTCGCAGGTCGTCTCGGCCTATCTCGAAGCCGCCGAGCTGCAAGAGGATCTCGACGCCATCGGCTTCAACCTCGTGGGCTATGGCTGCACCACCTGCATCGGCAATTCGGGGCCCCTGCAGGAAGAGATCTCGAAAGCGATCAACGAGAACGACCTGATCGCGACCAGCGTGCTCTCCGGCAACCGCAATTTCGAGGGCCGCATCTCGCCTGACGTGCGCGCCAATTACCTCGCCTCGCCGCCGCTGGTCGTGGCCTATGCACTCGCCGGTGACATGAATATCGACATCACCCGCGACCCCATTGCCCAGACACCGGAAGGCCGCGACGTCTATCTGAAAGACATCTGGCCCACCCAGCAGGAAGTCGCGGAACTGGTCGAGCGCACTGTCACCCGCGAGGCGTTCCAGTCGAAATACGCCGATGTGTTCAAAGGCGACGAGAAATGGCGGGGCGTCCAGATCCCAGAGGCCGAAACCTATGACTGGCCGGCATCTTCGACCTATATCCAGAACCCGCCCTATTTCCAGGGCATGTCGAAAGAGCCGGGCGTGATCAGCGATGTGAAGGGCGCCCGCGTCCTCGCGATCCTGGGCGACATGATCACCACCGACCATATCAGCCCCGCAGGCAGCTTCAAACAGACCACGCCCGCAGGCCGCTATCTGGAAGAACGTCAGGTGCCAGTGCGCGAATTCAACTCCTACGGCTCGCGTCGCGGCAACCACGAAGTCATGATGCGCGGCACTTTCGCCAATATCCGTATCCGCAACGAGATGCTCGATGGCGTCGAAGGCGGCTATACCAAAGGCCCGGACGGGCAGCAAACCTCGATCTATGACGCCGCCATGGCCTATCAGGAAGCCGGTGTGCCGCTCGTCATCTTCGGCGGCAAGGAATATGGCGCAGGCTCCTCGCGCGACTGGGCGGCCAAGGGCACCTCGCTTCTGGGCGTCAAGGCCGTGGTGGCCGAAAGCTTCGAGCGCATCCACCGCTCGAACCTCGTCGGCATGGGTGTGATCCCGTTCGAATTCACCGGCGGCGACACCCGCAAATCGCTGGGGCTCAAGGGCGATGAGACAGTCTCGATCACCGGGCTGGAGGGCGATCTGAAACCCCTCTCCGAAGTGCCCTGCACCATCACCTATGCGGATGGGACGGAAAAGGTGATCACGCTGAAATGCCGGATCGATACCGCCATCGAGAAGGAATATGTCGAACATGGCGGCGTGCTGCATTATGTGCTGCGCGATCTGGCGGGCGCGGCGTAACCCCGCCCCCACAGAGCGATACGGAAAAACCCCGGCCATTGTGCCGGGGTTTTTTGTGGCTAAGACCGGCAGAGAAAGCGCCGCCGCACAGCGCCCGACCGCGGGGGGGCGCTCACACCGGTTCTGGCTGACAGTTTATGGTGCGGAACACACCGCCGCCCCGCAGAGCCAACGCAAACACGTCAGCGGGACGCGCCGCCGCGCAGCGCCCGACAGCGGGGGGGCGGTCGGGCGCTGCGCGGCGGCGCGCAAGCGCGCCTTGATTCCGCGCGGGGGGATTTGGTTCTGGCGGCAGTGATGCCGGCACAACGGATGCTTGCAAGATATCCGAGCCAGTATAGAAGAGCAGTGGTAGCGCAACATCGGCATGCTTTCGACAGCCACAAGAAAACTATGACTAAAAACGTGACTGAAACTTGTAAAATTCTGTCACGCTCATAAAATACTATCGCGGTTTTCGATGGGCAGAGAACATGAATAGACAACTAGTCCTATACTTTGACAACTGTGTATTCAGTGAACTACTAAAACCAGAAGCCAAAGAAATGCGCAAAAGCTTTGCTGCTCCATCCTTTCACCATCGTATAGCTTTCTCTGACGTTCATATTCATGAGATGTGGACAAACCAAGAGGAATACACGAATTTAATAAATGAACTTGATGCAGTTTTCGTAAGAAATCCTGGCCAACTCCATAATCGACATAACCAAATATGTTCCTTGGATCCTGCCCAACCAGAAGAAAGATTTGCCACCTATCTGGAGCTTTCGTCAGTGTATGATGCCTTTGAAGCTATGCTGGCGCCAATTCATCATTTTCTTGGCGGCTTTCGCGAAAAATCTATGATTCATATCGCTAAAGAAACTCAAGACGAAATAGCTGAAGCTTTGGAACACTTATTTCATGAACACCCTCATAGCGATTCTTCAGGACTGCATAGCACCTTGAAAGAGATCTCCATGAACCTTTCATCCATTGATGTCACAGAAGGCTGGCGGGCGATAGAAGACCAAGTTTTGGCTGCAAGACATGGTGACCCAATGAAGGAAATGGATCCAATTGAAAAGGTGAAGCACTTACTTTCAAAACTAGACGAGACAGAGCGATGCAAATTCGAAGAAGAGTATCCAGAAAAATTTGCACAGGTTCGTGGTCTCGAAACCGGTGAACTGACAGGATTCGCTTTTGCTCTCTTTGGCCTAGGTCTGACTAAACGCAAAGGAGTTTTTTCTGGCCCTCGACAGGCACAAAAATTCGCAGCACAATTTCGTGATGCTCAGCATATCGAGGAAGCATCTCGGTGCGATTGGTTCGTGACCTTTGATCAAGGGGCCAGTGAACTTGCAGCGTCAACTTATGCATATGCAGGCATTGGCACAAACACCATATTACTTAAGAAGAAAGCTATCGCCACATCAGTCTGAGTAATCGGAATGCGGCAATCAATAGCTTCGAGACGCTCGACCATCCACCCTCCCCTCCCTTGCCCCCCGCCCCCCTTCATGGCACTTACCCCCCATAGCCCATGAAGGAAGCCCCCATGTCCACCCGCATCATCGCCCTGACGATCCTCGGCCTGATCATGGGCTTCATCCTGCTGATGGCCTCGGTCACATTCTTCGTGCGCGACCCCCTGCCCATTGTCGGTGCGAACCAGACGCTGCTCTTGCACTCGACCGAGATCACGCCGCAGATCCGCACTGCTGTCGCCATTGACGGCGGCTACCGGGTGGAACTGACTGTCACCCATGCCGTCACCCAGACCCCGCAAATCGCGCTGCGCCCCACGGGCGGGCAGGCCATCCCGCTCGATGCGGGCGCCGATAGTGACGGCGCGCTCTCGGCCTCG
Source organism: Natronohydrobacter thiooxidans (assembly GCF_001884735.1). Lineage (GTDB taxonomy): Bacteria > Pseudomonadota > Alphaproteobacteria > Rhodobacterales > Rhodobacteraceae > Roseinatronobacter > Roseinatronobacter thiooxidans_A. The sequence goes on from NZ_MJAP01000003.1 coordinate 63,090, forward strand.
GGTCAGATGACCCGCCCCGGTCGCTGGGAGCTGGTCCTGAGCGACGGGACAATGCGCGAGGTCATGCCCTTCATCGTCCGCGAATAGTCCCCCGCGCCCCCGTCACGCGGGCCAGAGCGGCACAGGGCGAAATGAAAAACGTTTTCGCCTTGCGAAAAAAGAAAATGGTTAACGCCGCAGAATCGGCGAAAAACGTGAAAGCCTTTTTTGCTGGATGAAAAAAGAAACAAGCCGCGGAATCCGCGGCTTTTTTCATGTCTCGAATCTGTAAGTTTACGCTCAGCGCGCCCGCGCCTGTTCAATCGCGGGTCTGATCCGCCGCTCGATCACATCGCGCGTAATCGGCCCCGCGAATCGCAGCATGACCGTCCCGTCACCCGCCACCACATAGGTTTCCGGCACGCCATAAAGGCCCCAGTCCAGCCCCATCCGCCCCGGCAGATCCTGCCCGACCGCAGCGAAGGGATTGCCCAATTCGTCAAGGAAATCAAGCGCCCGGTCCGGCTGGTCGCGGTAATTGACGCCAAAAACCGGCAGATCCTCGGCCAGTTCCTCCAACAGCGGATGCTCCGCCCGGCAAGGCGCGCACCAGGAGGCCCAGTAATTGACCAGCTTCACCTCGCCATCGCGCAAGCTGCTGTCATCAAACAGTAAATTATCGCCCAACTGCGTCAGCACCACCGCAGGCGCAGGCTGCCCCTCGCGCGCAGAAGGCAGCGCATCGCGGTCCTCGCGGAAATTTCCCACGAAAAACAAGGCCGCAATCGCCGCAAAGATCACCGGCGGCAGGAACATCAGTGGACGGAATTTACCCATTTTTCCCTCGACCTGTCTCGATCTCGGCCAGCTGGCGCTTCACCGAACGCCCTCTGAGCCAATAAAAAAAAGCCAGAACGCCGATCAGCCCCAGCGACACTACATAGGCCAAAGATACTTCCAGCGTGTATCTGCCAAGATCCGGTATCATGCCATCCGCTCCCGTGCCACCAGCGCCTTCATCCGCCGCGCGCGGATCTCCGTGCGGGTTCCGGCCAGCAAAAGCGCAAGGAAAACAAGACCAAAGCCCAGCATGCAGGTATAGAGCGGTGCCTTATAGGCCCAGTCCATCCGCGTCCCCGGCTGCACCGACAAGGACGCGCCCTGATGCAATCCCTGATTCCAGAAGAGCGCCGCATAGCGTGACAGCACCGCGAAAACCGACCCCACCAGACACAGCACCGCCGTCAGATCCGCGCCCGTATCCGGGTCATCAATCGCCGCCCAAAGCGCGATATAGCCCAGATAAAACAGGAATAATATCAAGAAGCTGGTCAGGCGCGGGTCCCAGGCCCACCACGTCCCCCACATCGGCTGTCCCCAGACCGCGCCGGTGATCAGCCCGATCAGCGTCATGGTCAGCCCGATGGGTGCTGCGGCTTTTGCGGCCAGCGCGCTGACATGGTGGCGCCGGATCAGCCAGATCAGCGAGGCCACCAGCATCATCACCCAGACATTGATCGCCATCATCGCCGCGGGCACATGCAGGAACACGATCTTCACTGTCGCGCCCTGCCGGAAATCATCGGGCGTAAAGAAGAACCCCCAGATCAGCCCTGTGGCAGTGACCACGACAGCCGCCACCGCCACGATCGGCAACAGCCAATCGGTCACGCGCATGAATTTCAGCGGATTCGCATATTCCCAGAAGGACGCCATGGGGATCACCTACCTTTCGCGCCGCATTGTCTCAAGCCTTTGCAGGCTTGCTTCACCGAAGGTTTATCCGCAGCACAAGGGCCGATGCAAAGGGCAATAATGCCACAGCCCCTGCTGTAATCCCCGCTAACAGAGCGAGCGGTGTGTTCACCGCCAGCCCCTGCGCGCCACGACTGACCACTTCTGCCCCGAAAACCAAGGTCGGAATGTAAAGTGGCAGCACCAGCAGCGACATCAACAGCCCCCCGCGCTTCAGCCCGACGGTCAGTGCCGCGCCAAAGGTGCCGATCACCGACAGCGCCGGGGTGCCCAGAAGCAGCGACAGGATCAGCCACAGATAGGCATCCGCAGGCAGGAACAGCAGCAGGCCCAGAACCGGCGAGATCAGCACCAGCGGCAGCCCCGTGGTCAGCCAATGAGCGAGTGCCTTGATCGTGACCACGGCCTCCAGCGGCACCGGGGCAGTGGCCAGCAGGTCAAGCGAGCCATCCTCGAAATCCAGCGCAAAAATGCGATCCAGCGATAAAAGACAGGCCAGCAATGCCCCCACCCACAGGATACCGGGTGCGATCAGCGCCAGTGTCGCGGGCTCCGGCCCCACGCCCAGCGGCACCAGCACCGCAAGGATCAGGAAGAACGCCAGCCCCAGCCCGAAGCCGCCACCGGCCCGCAGCGCCAGTCGCAGATCGCGTATCAACAGCGCGATCACAGAAAGGCCTCGTCAAACCCGCCCGCGCCCGGCTCCGGCAAGCGGGCCTTGTAGGGCGTCAGGTCCAGAATCGCGGCCTCTGGCAGGCCAAGGTCGATATGCGTCGCCATCAGCGCCATGCCGCCCTGCGCCAGATGCGCGCGCACCACCGCCCCGAACAGTGCAACCGAGGCCGCATCGAGCGAGACTGTCGGCTCATCCAGCACCCAGAGCGGGCGACCTGTGACGATCAGCCGCGCCAGCCCCAGCCGCCGCTTCTGCCCTGCCGACAGGTTCTGCGCCGCCCGATCCGCCAGCGCGCGCAGATTCATCTGCTCCAGCGCCGCCCCGATCCCGCGCGTGCCATAGATCGCGGCCCAGAATTCAAGATTCTCGCGCACGCTCAGCGTGCCCTTGATCCCATCTGCATGGGCCGCATAAGCGATGCTGTCGGTGCTTGCCGAGACCTCCCCCGCCAGCGCGGGCTGCAACCCTGCCACGGTGCGCAGAAGCGTGGTCTTGCCGCAGCCATTGGGGCCGCGCAGCACCAGCGCCTGACCCGCCTGCAGCGCGAAGCTGACACCTTCCAGCAAGGGCAGCCCACCGCGTGCGCAGGCAAGCCCCTGCACGCTCAGCATGTCCGGCCCGCTGGATTCATCTTGCCAGAAATACTCAAGATACTGCCCTCACCCCACCGGCAGGACAGCAAGGGCCACGCGCCGCGCTTCCGACAGAAGCACATTATAGGTGCGGCAGGCCGCCGGGCTGTCCATCGCCTCGACGCCCAGTCCCGCCGCTTCCAGAACCTCGCGCAGCTCTGTCGGGATATGGGCGATCTGCCCGCCGGTGCCAATCAGCAGCACATCGACCTGACCGGCCAGCGCAAGCAGGGTCTCGTGATCCGCATAGCCGCCCCAGCCCTGCACGATACCGGGGGCCACCAGCAGCGGCGCGGGATGCGCGACCCCGCCCAGACGGAAGAAATCGGGGCCATAACCGTCCACCGGTTGTTTCGCGCCGAAATCGACCTCGGAGATGCGCATCTCAGCTTTCCTTTACCCCGAAGCGCGTACCCGCTGTATCGCCCGAATTCTTCGACCAGTCGCGCTTGACGCCCAGCCGCAACAAGACCGCCGAGGCCACGAAGACAGAGGAATAAGTGCCCACGATCACGCCCCAGATCATCGCAAAGACGAACCCCCGGATCACATCGCCGCCCAGCACAAAGAGCGCGATCAGCGCCAGAAGCGTCGTGACAGAGGTCATGACCGTGCGCGAAAGCGTTTCATTGATCGAGAGCGTCAGCAGTTCTTTCAGGGGGCGTTTCTTGTATTTGATCAGGTTCTCGCGCACCCGGTCAAACACAACCACTGTGTCGTTCAGCGAATAGCCCACAATCGTCAGAAGGGCTGCGATGATCGCCAGATCGAAGCGGATCTGCAATACGCTGAAAATGCCGATGGTCAGCACCACATCATGCACCAGCGCGGCCACGGCCCCGACCGAGAACTGCCATTCAAACCGCAGCCAGATGTAGAAGAGCACCGCCGCCAAGGCCAGCACGACCGAGATCACCGCCGAGCGGATCAATTCGCCCGAGACTTTCGGCCCGACCGATTCCACGGCGGCAAAGACCAGCGTCGGATCCACGGCGACCAGCGCCTCGCGGACCGCGTTGATCTGCTCAGGCGTGATCGCCTCGGTGCCTTCCTGCGCCTGAATGCGGACCATTGCGACATTGCGATCTGCGCCGAAGGCCGGGTCAAAGACCTCGGTGATGGCCACATCGCCAAAGCCCAGGGGCATGATGGCCGAGCGATAGGCGCCGATATCGACCGGCGCCTGCGCTTCAGTCCGGATCGAGGTGCCGCCCCGGAAGTCGATGCCGAAATTCAGCCCCATCGCGAAGAACGCAACGATGGACAGCACCATCGCCAGCGCGGAGGCGCCGAAGGTCAACCGCCAATGACGGAAGAAATCGACCGAGGTATCTTGCGGAACCAGTTTAAGTCTCATTCCCAACCCCTTCAGATCACAAGAGTTTTCGGGCGCGCGCGCTCGAAATAGATGACGATCATCAGCTTGGTGACAAGAAGCGCCGTGAAGACCGAGGTGAGGATCCCCAGCCCCAGCGTGACCGCGAAGCCGCGCACCGGGCCAGAACCCATCGCAAACAGGATCAAGGCCGTGATGAAGGTCGTGATATTCGCGTCCAGAATGGCCGAGAGCGCCTTTTCATAGCCCAGCTCGATGGCGCGGGCCGGGCCCTTGGCCGTGCGCATTTCCTCGCGTATGCGCTCGAAGATCAGCACCGTCGCATCCACCGCCATCCCGATGGTCAGCACGATCCCGGCAATCCCCGGCAGGGTCAGCGTGGCCCCGATCAGCGACAAGAGCGCGAAGATCATCGAGATATTAAGCAGAAGCGCGATATTCGCGATCACCCCGAAGGCACCATAAGAGGCGAGCATGAAGGCCAGCACTGCCACCATGGCGACAATCGCGGCAATCCGGCCTGCATCGATACTGTCCTGCCCGAGTTCCGGCCCGACGGTGCGTTCTTCCAGAAAATCCATCTCCGCAGGCAAGGCCCCTGCACGCAGCAGGACCGCAAGGCGGCTGGTTTCCTCGACCGTGAAACGGCCCGTGATGATGCCCGAGCCGCCCGGAATATGGCTCTGGATCACCGGGGCCGAGACGACCTCGCCATCCAGCACGATGGCAAAGGGATTGCCAATGTTTTCAGCGGTATAGAGGCCGAAAGCCCGTCCGCCTGCCGGGTTGAAGCGGAAATTCACGGCGGGGCGGTTGTTCTGGTCCATGCCCGGCTGGGCATCGACCAGTTGTTCACCCGTCACCACCGGGGTCTGATCCAGCACATAATAGGTGCCCGGATCATCCATCGACGGGTAGATCACCTGACGCGGCCCCGGAATTTCATCGGGGTTCGAGGTGACATTGATCACCGGGTGGAAGGTCAGCCGCGCGGTGGTGCCGATCAGCGCCTTCAACTCTTCGGCAGAGCCAATACCGGGCACCTGAATCAGGATGCGGTCCGAGCCCTGACGCTGGATCGTCGGCTCGCGTGTGCCCGCCTCATCGACGCGGCGGCGGATGATTTCCAGCGACAGGCGCATGGTGCGCTCATCCGTGGCCAGACGTTCGGCCTCGGACAGGGTGACGACGATATCCTCGCCCTCGACACGCACATCCAGATCGCGCGCCTGCGTGAAGCCGGTCAGCGATTGCGTGGGTTGTGCCAGTTCGCGCACGATGCTGGCCGCCTGCTCGGTTGCCCCCGTGGTCCCGACCCGGACCCGCAATTCGCCCGCATCATCCGATGGCATGCGGCGCACCGCGCCCACGGTCGCACGTTCCTGCGCCAGACGGTCGCGCACCACCGGCCACATGCTGTCGATCCGGTCGGCATAGACATCCGAGACCCGCACTTCCGCCAGCAGATGCGCGCCGCCGCGCAGATCAAGGCCCAGATTGACCAGGAAAGAGGGCATGAACGAGGGCCAGCCCGCCTTGTCGGCCTCGATCTGGGCGGTGCTCTGCCCGGCCTCGATCAGCGATGCCGCGTCATTATGCCGCTCGACCCGCTCATAGAACAGGTTCGGCATGGCCAGAAGCAGCGCGAGGGCACAGGTCGCCCAGATCAGCACGCGTTTCCACATCGGTATTTGCAGCATCAGCGCAAGGCCCCCGCGTTCAGGTCAGGTCAGTGGCGTGGAAAGATCACTCTTTCGCGGCAGGTTCGGTCTTGGACAGGACCGTGGCGATGGTCGATTTGACCACGCGCACGCGCACGCCCTCGGCGATCTCGACCTCGATCTCGCCATCTTCCTTGACCTTCGAGATCTTGCCGACGATGCCGCCCTGCGTGACCACCTGATCCCCGCGACGCAGCGCCGCGACCATGGCCTGATGGTCCTTCATCTTTTTCTGCTGCGGACGGATCAGCAGGAAATACATGATCACGAAGATCAGGATGAAGGGGATGATCGAGATCAGGCCACCGGCGGCACCGGCATCTTGCGCATAGGCAGGCGTGACGAACATGAAAGCTCCTGTCAGTTGAGTTGCCCATCACATGGGCATGCGTTGCCGCCCCGAAAAGGGGCAATTTGGCGCGCACCCTAGTCGCAGGGGCAAATATTGGCAAGGCGCAGGCAGGGGCTTTGCGGTGCTTCCGCGACGAAAACGCGCGAGCGGACTACCAGCGGCCGGACAGCGCACGCGCGAGCAGCCTGCCCCGCCGGGAAAACTCGGACAGCGCCAGCCCGCCCGCGCGCACCAGCGCGGGCTCTGCCAGCGCGTGACGCAGGATTGGCCCCGCCTGCCAGCCGGTCAGCAACGCGGGCATGGCAGAGGCGGGCACTGCCCCGCGCGCCTTGCGCGCCTGCGAGAGCCGGTCAAGCCCCCTTTGCGCGAGCGCGCGAATACCCGCGTCACTGTCCTCGGGCAAGGCCGGGAGATTGCGCGCGCGGAGTTCGGGCAGTGCGAGAAACCAGTTCGCCAACCCCGCCGCATGGGCCATGTCGCGCACCGGCTTTTCCGCCGCGCCCTCTGCGCCAAGGATCATCGCGGCAAGCCACATCAGATGACCGCTGGTCGCGTCAAGATGCGCCTCCAGCGCCTGCAGATCGGCGAAACCCTCGCGATAAATGTCGCGTTTTCGCGCCGCGATCATCGCATGGCCCAGTTCCACAGGCAGAGCGGCCTCGCGCCAGACCCTCGCCAGAGGTTCGGCCACCTCATGCGCGCGCGGCGCGCTGCCTGCCGCGATCCCGTCCAGTGTGTCGGTCCAGAATTGCAGCCGCATCTCGGCGATGACCGGCTCTGCCGTCACCCATGGCGCGCGCGCGATTTCCAGATTGAAGGCGTAGAGCGGCCAGAGTTTTTCGCGCGCCTTCTCGGGCGCGGCGAGTGTCGCGGCATGGCGGTCGGGATCGCCCTGCCGGACCTTCTCGGCCAGATCACTCATTCGGGGGCCACGACCATCAGCGCATAGGCGATTTCCGACGGCGCCGCCCGCCAGCGCGCGATTTCACGCTCGGCCTCGTCCAGTGCCTCGGCCAAGGCGCCGGTCGCGCCGGGGCGCAGTTTCTCGATGCGTTTCGCCATCGGGATGTAATAGGCTTCCCATGCGTCGCCCACCTGCATCTGTTCCCCCAGCACCCGGTAGCCCGCCGCATGAACCCGCGCGCGGATGCCCGCCACATCACTGATGGCCGGGTATTCCGCCCAGAAGGCGCGCGCGGCGGCGGAGGGGCGCGGCAGCAGGCAGGGTTCGGAAAAGGCCACCGCGCCCCCTGCGGCCAATGCCGAGCGCCATGTTTTCAGCCCTTCGGTCACACCCAGAAAATAAAGCGCGCCCGCGCACCAGATCAGATCATAGGGGCCGGTCAGTTGCGCCATATCGCCCTGCCAGACCCGCACGCGCGGGCCGAAAGGCGCGGTGCGCTGCTGCGCGGTCGCGACGAATTGCGCGATCTTGTCCACAGCGTCGATCTGCGCCTGAGGCCGGTTCTTGGCCAGCGTCACCGTATCCGCGCCCGAGCCGCAGCCCGCATCCATGATCCGCGCCTGCACCGGGGTTGCCGCGACCGAGAGCGCCCAGCCCAGATCCGCAGGCGCCCCCGGCCCTTCGCGGTTCAGATCACTATAGAGCGTGAGAAACGCTTCCTCGGGGGTCAGGTCCGACATGGGCTTACTCCGTCACGCAGGAATTTCCAGTTCACGGCATCGAGAAGCGCCTCGAAACTGGCATCCACGATGTTGGGCGAGACGCCGACCGTGGACCAGCGCCGCCCCTGCCCGTCCTCGCTGTCGATGATCACGCGGGTGACGGCCTCGGTCCCGCCCTGGGTGATGCGCACCTTGAAATCCACCAGTTTCATATCGTCAATCGCCGCCTGATAGGGGCCGAGATCCTTGGCCAGCGCTTTCGAGAGCGCATTGACCGGGCCGCGATCATGGCCTTCGGCATCCATCGATTCCGAGACCGAGAGCTTCTTCTCGTCCCCGATCTTGACCACGACCACGGCTTCCGACAGCGTGACCATCTCGTTATACTTGTTCTTGCGCCGCTCGACGGTCACGCGGTAGCGCTTGACCTCGAAATACTCCGGCACCTGCCCCAAAGCGCGCCGCGCGAGCAACTCGAAACTGGCCTGCGCGGAATCATAGGCATAGCCCTGATCCTCGCGCGCCTTCACATCCTCCAGAATCGCGCCAAGCCGGGTATCGCCTTTCTCTACCGTGATCCCCATCTCTTCCAGCCGCATCCGCAGGTTCGACTGCCCGGCCTGATTGGACATCGGCACCACGCGGGCATTGCCGACGCTGGCCGGGTCGATATGCTCGTAGGTGGAAGGGTCTTTCAGAATGGCGCTGGCATGCAACCCCGCCTTATGCGCGAAGGCAGAGGCGCCCACATAGGGCATGGTGCGCAGCGGCACGCGGTTCAGGATATCATCGAGCCTGCGCGAGATTTTCAGGAGTTCCCTGAGCGCATCATGGCTCACCCCGGTTTCAAACCGTTCCGCATAGGCGGGTTTCAGCAGCAGCGTCGGGATCAGCGTTGTGAGCGAGGCATTGCCGCAGCGTTCTCCCAGCCCGTTCAGCGTGCCCTGAATCTGGCGCGCGCCTGCCTCCACAGCCGCCAGCGAACAGGCCACCGCCTGCCCGGTATCGTCATGGCAATGGATACCGAGGCGCTCGCCGGGAATGCCGCTTGCGATCACGGCTTCAGTGATCGCGCGGATTTCGCCGGGCAAGGTGCCGCCATTGGTGTCGCAGAGCACGACCCAGCGTGCGCCTGCGCCATGGGCAGCGTGGAGCGCCTGCAGGGCGTAATCGGGATTGGCCTTGTAGCCGTCGAAGAAATGCTCGGCGTCGAAATGCGCCTCGCGCGACTGCGCGACACAATGGCGAATCGAGGCGCTGATATTGTCGAGGTTCTCCGCAAGCGAGATGCCCAGCGCGGTGGTGACGTGGAAATCATGCGTCTTGCCGACCAGACAGACCGCTTGCGTGCCTGCGTTCAGGACAGCGGCCAGCACATCGTCATTCTCCGCCGACCGGCCCGCGCGTTTGGTCATGCCAAAGGCGGTGAGCGTGGCGCGGGTCCGGGGTCTGGTGGCGAAAAACTCGCTGTCAGTGGGGTTCGCGCCGGGCCAGCCGCCCTCGATATAGTCGATGCCGAGTGCGTCGAGCATGGCGGCGATCTGGTGCTTCTCGGGGGTCGAGAATTGCACGCCCTGCGTCTGCTGGCCGTCGCGGAGTGTCGTGTCATAGAGGGTGAGGCGGGTGCGGGTCATCTGGACTGTCTCTTGTATCTGCGTGCCCTGTCGGAACACGGGCAGCGCACGCCCGAGGCGGGAAGCGAAGCGCCCGCCTGGGATTGAGGGGGACCGTCGCGCCAGTGGCGCGGCGTAAGCCCCCGAAATGGCGGGCGCTGCCCGTGCTGGCGCACGGGCGGACATGCCGCGATGGGGGCGCTTCTGGTCATTTGAGGGCCTCTAGTTTGGCGGGGTCTATCTGTCCGGCCAAGAATGCGGTTCCGCCATTTACGCCGCTCTTCGAACGGGTTGCTCGCAGTTCGACCCCCAGCATTGCAGCACTTTCCCTGAGAGTGTCTGCTTTCACGAAATCTCTCTCTCGCCTGCATCGAAGCCAACGGTGGACCAGTTCGGAAGCGGCATCTTGCTCGTCTTCTGAAACACTGCCCCATCCTATGACTGCAATAGTTGGTTGGTAGTCGATGCCTTCTTTGAGAAATCTTCCATCTAGAGCTTCAAACTCGAATAGCTTTGCCCAAGGCTTTTCCGAAATAGATTTGAGGTCTAACCCAATCATTGCCGCGCTTGCTAAGAGCCGATCAGCCTCTTCCCTTCTGTGCAGATCGCTCAGGACTGCGATCGCTTCTGCAGTGTTCAGATCGTCAGACAGAGCATCCCGAAAGTCTTCATCTACCTGAGAAGGCGCGGCACCCAGCACAGTGTGAGCCCAGTCGCGTAATGTAGCGATAGCCTCCCGCGCCTTCTCCTCGGTCCAATCCATCGGCTTGCGGTAATGCGTCGACAGCATCACAAAGCGGATCACCTCGCCCGGCCAGCCCTGCTCCAGCAAATCCCGCACCGTGAAGAAATTGCCCAAGGATTTGGACATCTTCTTCCCCTCGACCTGCACCATTTCATTATGCAGCCAGAAATTCGCGAAATCCGCCTCCGGGTGCGCGCAGCAGGACTGCGCGATCTCGTTCTCATGATGGGGAAATTGCAGGTCGATCCCGCCACCGTGAATATCAAACGCAGGCCCCAGCAGCTCATGCGCCATGGCCGAGCATTCGATATGCCAGCCCGGACGCCCCCGACCCCAAGGGCTGTCCCAACCCGGTTCTTCCGCCGACGAGGGCTTCCACAAGACGAAATCCATCGGATCGCGCTTATAGGGCGCGACCTCGACCCGTGCGCCCGCGATCATGTCATCTACCGACCGACCCGACAGCTTGCCATAATCGGGGTAGGACCGCACATCGAAGAGCACATGGCCTTCCGCCGCATAGGCATGGCCCTTCGCGATCAGCCCTTCGATCATCGCCACCATCTGCACGATGAACTCGGTCGCGCGCGGCTCATGGCTGGGCCGCAACGCCCCCAAAGCGTCCATATCGGCGTGATACCAGCCGATCGTCTCATCGGTCAGCGCGCGGATGATCGCGTTCAGGGGCCGCGTATCGCCCGCCTCCTGCATCGCCCGCGCCCGCGCATTGATCTTGTCATCCACGTCCGTGAAATTGCGCACATAGGTGACATGGTTTTCGCCGTAAACATGGCGCAGCAAGCGGTAGAGCACATCGAAGACCACCACGGGCCGCGCATTGCCCAGATGCGCGCGGTCATAGACGGTGGGGCCGCAGACATACATCCGCACATTCTGCGCATCCAAAGGCGCGAAGGGCTCTTTCCGGCGGGTGCGGGAATTATGCAGGCGGATCTCGGTCATGGCGTCCTCGTCAGGGCGGGTGGCCCGGCGGAAGGTGCTGTCAGACAGAAGAGAATGCCAAAAGACCAACCGCCGAGAAACTCAGCGGCAAATGCAGCAGGTGATGATGCAGGTCAAGGTCTTCATGCGCGCGACACTAACCGCAAATCCGGCGCGCTGCCAAGCGCAAAAACAAGGGCCCGCGCCCTCGGGAGGAAGGGCACGGGCAGAGAAGGGCGGCATCTTGCCGGGAGGAGCAGCGCCGCCCTGTTCGAGAGGCGGGCCTCAGGCCTCGGGCGCTTTGCCCCGGATCAGCGATTGCGCCACATAGACCAGAATCGCAAAGCCCACGGCACCGGCCACGAAGACGCCCAGGAGCACGATCCAGTCAATCGGGCCGCCAATATCGCGAAAGCCCGAACTGGTCATGATCATCACGAACCAGACCGCCGCTGCGCCGCCAAAGGGCATCGACAATTGCGCCAGCAGGAATTTGCGCATCGACATGCTGCGGTCGCGGATCAGCACATAGAGATAGGCGAGCGTGATCGCGACCGCGACCGCCACCATTGTCCAGAACAGCCCGCGCCCGAAGATTTCCTCGAACACGGCCAGAAGTGTCATGAAGCTGAAATCTTCCATTCTCTCATCCTTTCAAGGGGCCATTTTCTTGCCCGAAATACTCGCAGGGGTGAGGCGGGCCTGCCCGCCGAGGGGGCGGCAGCCCCCTGCCCCCGCTCGGGTCAGGCGCGACCGCGCAGCATGGCGTTATAGGTGGCTTTCAGCGCGACTTCCTTCATCAGCCAGGAAATCCACAGCTCTTCCAGCGGCGCGATCAGACCGGGGAAAGAGGGCACCAGATTATCATTGTAATCGAACTCGACCAGCATCGCGCGCCCGATCCGGGTGATCAGCGGGCAGGAGGTATAGCCCCCATAGAGCTTGGTCCCCTCGCGACCGGCGATCTCGGCGATCAGGTGATCCTCGACCACGGGCAGGTGAAATTTCACCGAAGCTGCGGTCTTGCCCTTGGGCACGCCATTGATATCCCCGATCCCGAAGACATTGCTGTAGCGGGCATGGCGCAGGGTCTGCTGATCGACCTCGATCCAGCCCTGATCGACCCATTTATCCGCCCAGGACAGGCCAGAATCGCGGATCACCTGCGGGGCGCGCTGCGGCGGGATGACATTGATGAAATCCCAGGCATCGGTGATCTCGCCCTCGGGCGTGATATAGGTCGCGGTCTTTGCGCCCGGATCAATCGCTTTCAGCACATGCTGATAGCGATAGGTGATGTTGCGCTCATCCATGATCTGGCGCACGCGGTGATGAATGACCGGGACGCCGAACAGGTTCTGGGCCTGCGCATTATAGATGAATTCGCATTTCGCGCGATTGCCCTTGGTGGTGGCGATATCCTCGCCAAGAAAGCAGATCTTCACAGGGGCGCCTGCGCATTTCATTTCCGTGGCCGGGCGACCGAACATCCCGACCCCACCCTGATCGGTGAATCTGTCCAGCGCGTGCCAGCTCTTCTCAGCCAGTTCGGGGCTCGCATAATGTGCCGAGATCCCGTTTTCCGGGCCGACCATGCTCAGGTCGAACCCCTCCACCGCATCCCAGTCCAGCACCAGCCCGGTCGCGACGATCAGATAATCATAGTCGATCCGCTGCCCGCCGGTCGTGGTGACGCGGTTGGCTTCCGGGTCCAGTTCGGCGGCATAATCGTTGACGAAACTGATTCCGCGCGGCAGCCAGCCCGCCAGCGATGAGGTGGCATAGCTGGCCGGTTTCAGACCTGCCGCGATCAGGGTGAAGCCCGGCTGATACCAATGCTCCTGCTTGCCGTCGAGCACCGTGATCTGCGCCCCTTCCAGCCGATCGGCCAGACGATTGGCAATCGCCGCACCGCCTGCGCCCGCGCCAAGGATCAGGATACGCGCGGATGTGCGCTGCTTTTGCGCCTGCGCGGCCCCTGTGCCCAAGGCCAGGGCCGCACCGCCTGCCCCGGCAAGGCCCAGAAAACCCCTGCGACTTGCAGTGAAATGGTCAAGATCGGACATGAGACGCTCCCTTCTCCTCCGGCATACATATGTTCACAATCGCATATATAAATTATACTATCTTTAATCCAAGACATTTCCGGAAGCAGCCGGGCGGCTGCGACACTATGACCCGAAAAAGCGGGCAAGTATTTGATCCGGATCAATGTCGCGCCATTGGTTGCGCCCGATAATGCATATCCAAGGGGAACCATTTAAGCGGATCCGGGCAAGCCCGGCACCGAGGAGACAGCCATGCGACTGACCACTAGAACGAATCTCGCCCTGCGCACGCTGATGTTCTGCGCTGTCAACAAGGACAGCCTCGTGCGCAAGCAGGATGCCGCACAGGCGGTCAATGCCTCGGAAAACCATCTGGCGCAGGTTATCAACAAACTGGGCCAGGAAGGCTTCATCATCACCCAGCGTGGGCGGCATGGCGGGTTTCATCTGGCCCGCGCGGCATCCTCGATCAGCGTGGGCGAAGTGTTCCGCGCCTTTGAATCCGGCCTGCCCTTCATGGAATGTTTCTCACCCAACAACACCTGCCCGCTCAAGGCGCATTGCGTGATGCGGCCGCATCTGTCACGCGCGGTCGAAGCCTTCTATTCGGCGCTGGACGAGGTCTATCTGTCGGAACTCGTCGAATGCAATGCCGGGCTGCAGGCGATCCTGAACATGGAAGCCCCGCGTTTCGCGGCAGCCTGCACCACGCAGGCGGCAGCCGACGCCATGCCGGATAGCCCCGCCCGACTGGTTGCGGCAGCTGGCTGAGACCCTTAGGAAGACGCCGCGCCGGACCGCTCCGGGCTCAGCCCGCAGCGCGGCTCGCGGCCTGAATGAAGGCCGTGACCCGCGCCGGGTCTTTCACGCCCGGCGCGCTTTCCACACCAGAGGAGACATCGACCTGCCGCGCGCCGGTCAGGCGCAGGGCTTCTGCGACATTCTCGGGGGTCAGCCCGCCTGCCAGCATCCAGGGTCTGGGCCAGTCACGCCCCGCGATCAGCCGCCAGTCAAAGGCCAGTCCGTTGCCGCCCGGCAAAGCGGCCCCTTGCGCGGGTTTCGCATCGAGCAGGATCTGATCCGCCACTGGCAAGTAGCTGTCCAGCACGGCCAGATCGGCGCGCTCGGCCACCCCCACGGCTTTCATCACCGGCAGACCGTAGCGCGCCTTGACCTCGGCCACGCGCGCGGGCGTTTCATGGCCATGCAATTGCAGCATGTCGATCGGCACAGCGGCCAGCAGGGTGTCGAGCAGCGCGTCATCGGCATCCACCGTCAGCGCGACCTTGGCGATTCCCATCGGCACGGCGCGGGCCAGTTCTGCGGCAACCGGGATTTCAAGATGACGCGGCGAGCGGGGGAAAAACACGAAACCCAGATAGCGCGCACCAGCGCCCACCGCAGCGGACACGGCCTGCGCGCTGGTCAGCCCGCAAATCTTGACAGCAACAGGGTCAGCCATCGGGGGCGCTCTCAATTCCCTTCGACCAGAGCAAGGACTTCATCCTTGCGCGCCTGCGGGGCAATTTTCTCGACGCGCTTCAACTCGTCGCGCATCGCCTCTTTCTCGCGGCGCAAGCGCGCCGCCTCGGCGCGATAGCCATGCTCGCGCACCCATTCCCAGATGAAGCCCAGCAAGAGCCCTATGGCAATCGCGATCCCGAGCATCAGAAACAACGGCAGCCGGATATCGAGATTGAAGCCGAACAGCGCGGCCAGCGCATCCGGCAGCAGCTTGACCTCGACCAGCGCACGATTTGCCAGCGCAATCGTGATGAAAACTGCCGCCACAAGGGCCGCGAAACCATAGCGCAGATAGGCCATCATGGGGTCTTTATCCTTCCGCTCCGTTCAGCCGTTCACGCAACAACTTGCCGGTCTTGAAAAAGGGGACGGCCTTGGCCTCGACCTCGACGCTCTCGCCGGTGCGCGGGTTGCGCCCGAGCCGCGAGTCGCGCTTCTTGACCGAGAAGGCCCCGAAGCCGCGCAATTCGACCCGCTCGCCGCGCGCCAGCGCCTCGGTGATCTCGCCAAAGACCGTGTTCACGATCCGCTCCACGTCCCGTTGAAAGAGATGCGGATTTTCGTCCGCGATTATCTGAATCAGTTCAGATCGGATCATGTGACACTCCCCACGTCCCATTCGGGCATCTTGCATGGATGCCCTGTTCTTTTGTCCACCGACTATAGGCCCAAATCGCGCGCAAATAAATACGGAAAAACAAGCGCTTTGGGCAGAGGGCGCGCTATTGGCCAGACTCTGCCGCGGCGCGGGCCAGAAATTCGACCAGCGCCACACGATCCGCCGCCTCGGCGATTCGCTGTTCGGGCATGCGCGATCCGGGCGTATAGGCTTCGGGGCCATGCTCGAAAAGCTCTGCGACCGTGCGCGGCGACCAGATGATATCGAGGGCTTCCAGCGCCGGTGAATAGTCATAGCCGGGCTGGGTGGCGATCCGCTGACCAAAAATGCCGTGCAGGCTGGGGCCCGCGCGACTATGGTCATCGGGGATCAGCGAATGGCAGACCGCGCAGGCCCGCCAGATTTCCGCGCCCCGGCTGTCATCGGTATATTCCGCCTGCGCTTGCCCGTCCTCGCCGCCAAGGGCGGCACCATCTTCCAGCGACCAGCGGCGGATCAGCCCGTCCGCCCCGGCGGTGAAGGCCTGGCCAGAGGCAAGCGCGAGCGCCCAGACCGGCCCTGTCGCGGCGCTGAACATGACCCGCTGGGTCAGGGCATCCGCCGTCAGATACCAGACCGTCCCGTCAATCGCGGCAGCGGCGATATCGCTGCCCCGCGCCGCGAGTGCCACCAGCGGGCGGTCGGTCAGGAACCGTTCCGGCAGCAACTCGCCCGAGGGTGCAAAGAGCCGCAGCGCGCCTTCGGCGAAGATCACCGCGATCCGCCCCTTGCTGATCGCCAGACCATTGGGCAGATCGGGCAGATCCGCGCGGGCGAGCGGCGCAAAGGCGCCGTCCCAGCGCACCAGCCGCAAATCGCCGCCCACCGTGACCAGATCGCCCGAGGGTAGAAACCCGAGCCCCGTCACCCGCTCGCTATGCGCCTGATGGCTGTGCACCTGACCTGTGGCGCGGTCCAGCACCTGCACCTGCCCGTCCCAGAACCCGGCAGCGATGCGCGCCCCGTCCTCGGAGATGGCCAGCGCCGCGATGGCCGAAACACCGGGGTCTGTCGCGAAATCGGGCGCGCGGCTTTCCGCCTGCCAGAGCGCGATGCGCCCGTCCTGCCCGGCGGTGACAAAGCCCCCGTCCGGCAGAAGCGCGACGCCGGTCACATTGCCCTCGTGAAAGCGCGTGACATTGCGCGCGCTGGCGCGGGTCAGATCCCACAGGATCGCGCGCGTGTCGAAACTGCCCGAAAGCAGCCTGTCGCCAGCAACATCCAGCGCACCGACAGGCCCGCCATGACCTCTCAGATCCTGCGCGGGTGCCGGGCTGGCCAAGGCCAGCAAGGCTGCGAGGCAGAGCAGCCTCATGCCGGTCAGTTGCCGATCAGGTTATGGCCTGGATTGTCGACCCGTGCCCCTTCGGTGGTGAAGGCGGAGTACGAGGGTTGCTGATAGCTGCCGTCCAGAACCGTTGCCGCGCCGAAGGCAAGAACTCCGGCAAAGATGATCGCAGCGAGAAAGGCTTTCATGGTCGTGTCTCCTGTTTCTCAGGGTTGGCCGGGGCGTTGTGCCTGCGGCGATCTGGTGAGCCCGGCCATCATGGTCCGGGCGATCTGTTGGTAAATCCGGCCCAGGGGGCCATCGGGGTCGCGCGCGGTCACGGGCTGGCCCGCATCAGAGCCTGCGCGCAATTCCATCGTCAGTGGCACCGCGCCAAGGAAGGGCACCGAGAGGCGCGCGGCCTCGGCTTCGGCCCCGCCCTGCCCGAAAATCGCGTGGCTGCTGCCGCAATCGGGGCAGATGAAATGCGCCATATTTTCGATAATGCCAAGGATCGGCACATCGACCTTGCGAAACATCGCGATCCCGCGCCGCGCGTCGATCAGCGACAGATCCTGCGGGGTCGAGACGATCACCGCGCCTGCAAGCTGCGTGCCCTGCGCCAGCGCAAGCTGGGCATCGCCCGTGCCGGGGGGCATGTCCACCAGCAGCACATCCAGCGCGCCCCAGTCCACATCGGCCATCATCTGCGTGATCGCGGACATGACCATCGGGCCGCGCCAGACCATTGCGGTTTCCGGCTCGACCAAGAGGCCCATCGACATGGCCTTAAGCCCGTAAGCCTGCATCGGTTTCAGCTTGCGCCCCTGCCCCATGCCGGGTTTGCCATGCAGGCCCAGCAGTGTGGGCAGCGAGGGACCATAGATATCGGCATCGAGTATCCCCACGCGCAGCCCCTGCGCCCGGAGTGCCAGCGCCAGATTGACGGTGGTGGTGGATTTGCCGACCCCGCCCTTGCCCGAGGCCACCGCGATGACATGGCCGATCCCGGCCAGCGGATCGGTCCTCATAGGTTTGTTCGGGGTGAGTTTCGGCGGCGCGGGCCGCTCTGCGGTCAGGACGGCGAAAACGGAAGTGACCCCCGGCAGCGCGCGC
Organism: Natronohydrobacter thiooxidans; assembly: GCF_001884735.1. GTDB lineage: Bacteria > Pseudomonadota > Alphaproteobacteria > Rhodobacterales > Rhodobacteraceae > Roseinatronobacter > Roseinatronobacter thiooxidans_A. Next base: position 81,080 of record NZ_MJAP01000003.1, read on the forward strand.
AGGGCGGCCTCGGCCTGATCGCGGATCCGCGCGAAAGCCTGTGCCTCTTGCGGGGCGATCTGGATCGACAGGCTGACGCGCCCACCCGCGATGCTGAGGCCCGCCACGCGCCCGGAGGCGCCCAGCCTCCCGCCGCCCGGCAGCGCAATGCTGTCGAGTACAGCGCGCAGTTCGGCATCCCCAAACCTGTCTGATCCGCTCATTCGTGACCTGTCTTTCAGTCAGACAGACCCGGCCCATTGCTGGCACCGGGTCTGAAGTGCTTGCTCAGTGTCGCGCGATCATTCCGCCGGTGTCGTCACCTGCGCGGTGTTGCGCGCTTGTGTCGACTGAACCTCCTCGACCCAGAGGCCGTGATGCTCTTTGGCCCAGTTCTCATCGACCTCGCCCGAGCCCATGGCATCAAACGCACCTTCCATCCCGACAGAGCCGATATAGATATGCGCGATCACAATGGCCGACAGCCCTGCCGCAACCAGAGCATGGATGGTCTGGTAGAACTGCCAATCCGCCGCTGTGCCCGCCTCTGCCGGGAAAAGCAGCATGATCCCGGTATAGGACAGCGCGGCCCCGCCCAGAACAACCGACCAGAAGATCAGTTTCTGCCCGGCATTGAACTTGCGCGCCGGGGGGTGCACCCCTTTCGAGAACAGACCACCACCCTTTTTGATCCATTCCAGATCAACCTTGTTCGGCACATTGTGGACGATCCACAAGAGCAGGATCATCACCAGCGCCACCATGAAGGGCCAAGCGAGGTAATTATGCGCGATCTTGCCCCAGGTCGAGAGCGTGCCGAAGGCGGCTTCGCCAAAGAGCGGCAGGATCACCGATTTGCCGATGATCAGGTTCAGCCCGGTCAGCGCAAGGATGATGAAGGTCGTGGCCAGCGTCCAATGCGCGAAGCGCTCGATGGCGTTGAAGCGCAGGATCTTGCGGCCCGAGAACCCGGATTCAACCCGGATCCGGCCCCGGATCAGGTAGAAAAGCAGCAGAAGCGCGATCATCCCCAGCACGGCGACGATCGAGAGCGTGTGCAGCGTCTGGCCCTGAAGCACGGCCCAGCTCTTGTTCTCGGGCTTGATCAGATAGCCGGCATTCGCATCCGGGATCGTCACCCGCCCCGTGACAGGCGCGGTGCCAAGGGCCTGAAACAGCGCATCTTCGGTCACCGAGCTTTGGGTCGGATTGACCTGCGCCGATGCCTCGGGGGCTGCCAGTGACAGGGCAAGGACAAGCGAAAAGGCCGTGAGCAGTCTGGAAAATATGGTCATATCGCTATCCCCTTACACTGTCACGGTTTCGCCGTAAGCCGTGCGCCAGCCCCAGGCGCCCGAGCCATAGCCGCGCGTCACGACGCGCTCGCGGTAGATATCGGCGATGATATCGCCATCCCCCGCCAGCAGCGCCTTGGTCGAGCACATCTCGGCGCAAAGCGGCAGCTTGCCCTCGGCCAGACGGTTGGCCCCGTATTTGACATATTCGGCCTGCGACATGTCCGGCTCCGGCCCGCCCGAGCAATAGGTGCATTTGTCCATCTTGCCGCGCGTGCCGAAATTGGCGGTCTGCGGGTATTGCGGTGCCCCGAAGGGACAGGCGTAGCTGCAATAGCCGCAGCCGATGCAGGTGTCCTTGTTGTGCAGCACCACGCCGTCATCGGTGGTGTAGAAGCACGCCACCGGGCAGACCGCCGCGCAGGGCGCGTCGGTGCAATGCATGCAAGCCATCGAGACCGACCGCTCGCCGGGCAGACCATCATTGATGGTCACAACCCGACGGCGGTTGATGCCCCAGGGCACCTCATGCTCGTTCTTGCAGGCGGTGACGCAGGCCTGACATTCGATGCAGCGATCTGCGTCGCAAAGGAATTTCATCCGTGCCATTTTTGTTTTCCTCCCTTACGCCGCTGCGATCTGGCAAAGCGTGACCTTGCCTTCATGCATGCCGGTCACAGGATCATAGCCATAGGTCGTGATGACATTGACCGATTCACCCAAGACGATCGGGTCGGTGCCCGCCGGGTAATTGCCCCGCTGATCCTCGCCTTGGAACCAGCCCGCGAAGTGGAAGGGCATGAAGGCCAGACCGCGGTTCACCCGCTCGGTGACCAGCGCCTTGACGCGGGCGCGAGAGCCCCCCTCGGCCCCTGTCACCCAGACCCAGCCGCCATCGACGATGCCGCGCGCGGCTGCGTCCTCGGGGTTGATCTCGACGAACATGTCCTGCTTGAGCTCCGCAAGCCACGGGTTCGAGCGGGTTTCCTCGCCGCCGCCCTCATATTCGACCAGACGGCCAGAGGTGAGGATGATCGGGAAGTCATTGGCGACGCCACGATCCACGGCATCCTGCTGCACTGCAGCCCCGATATTGGGCATGCGCTGCTGACGCCGGTCCGTATTGGTCGGATATTGCGCCACCAGATCGGGACGTGCCGTATAGATCGGTTCGCGATGCACCGGGACCGGATCGGGCAGGTTCCAGGCAACTGCGCGGGCCTTGCCATTGCCGAAGGGCACGCAGCCATGTTCAAGCGCCACGCGCTGAATCCCGCCCGAGAGGTCGATGGACCAGCTCACGCCGCCGATATTCTCGCCGCCGATGCGCTCGATCACCGCCATTTCCTGCGGGCTCAGATCGCCTTCCCAGCCAAGCTGTTCCAGGAGCGCATAGGTAAACTCGGGATAGCCATCCTGAATTTCCGACCCTTGCGGCCAGCTTCCCTCGGCCAGCAGCGTCTCGCCATCGCGTTCGAGCCCGAAGCGTGGACGGAAGGCACCACCGCCCTGCATCGGGTGCAGGTTGGTGTTGTAGAGGATATGCGTGCCGGGATGGCGCAGTTCCGGTGTCCCCCAGCAGGGCCAGGGCAGGCCATAGTAATCGCCCTGAATCTCGGCCGGGGCATCGGGCTTGGCGCGCAATGTCACCAGATCGAAATGCTCCTGATTGGCCATATGCGCTTTCAGACGCTCCGGGCTCTGCCCGGTATAGCCGGTGGACCAGCCGCCGCGATTGATCTCGCGCAGGATGGATTCCGCCGTCGGCTCCATCCCGAACTTGCCCTGCACCATCTCGTAATTCTTGAACATTTCGTCCGCGAACCCGAGACGCTCCGACAGCGCATGGATCACCGCATAGTCATTGTCGGACTCGAAAATCGGATCGACGATCTTCTCGCCCCATTGGATCGAGCGGTTGGACGCGGTGCGCGAGCCGGAACATTCGAATTGCGTGCAGATCGGCAGCAGATAGGTGTTATCCGTGCGCGAATGCAGCGCCGCGAAAGTCGTCGGGTGCGGGTCAGCGACCACCAGCAGGTCGAGCGCGTTCATGCCGCGCTGCGCATCCTGCATCCGGGGCACCGTGTTGCCGCCATGCCCGAAGACGATCATCGCCTTGATATTGTCCTGCTGGTCGATCTCTTCGCTGTCGATCATGACAGCATCGAACCAGCGGGTCGAGGTGATGCCGGGGACTTCCATATTCTGCTCGGCCGTGCGCGCATCGCGCCCGCCCTTCGCCGGAATCGCGTCGAAACGGCTGACGAAATACTCGTAAGGCACATCCCAGACACGCGCCCAATGGCGCCACGCGCCCGGTGCCAGACCATAATAGCAAGGCAGATTGCCCACATCGAGGCCGAAATCCGTGGCACCTTGCACGTTGCAATGGCCACGGAAAATATTGGCTCCGGTCCCCTCATAGCCGACATTGCCGGTTGCAAGCAGAAGCAGGTTATAGGCGCGCACATTGGCCGTGCCGACCGTGTGCTGCGTGCCGCCCATGCACCAGATGAATGTCGAGGGGCGTTCCTGCGCGAATTTCTGCGCCACGCGCTTGAGCGTCTCGCCGTCGACACCGGTGATGTCCTCGACGACATCGGGCGTGTAGTCCTTGACCACTTCGCGGACCTGATCCATGCCCCAGACGCGTTGCGCGATATAGTCGCTGTCTTCCCAGCCATTCTCGAAGATGTGGTACAGCATCCCGTTGATCACGGCGATATCGGTGCCGGGACGGAAGCGGACATATTCGGTGGCATGGGCTGCGGTGCGGGTGAAGCGCGGATCCAGCACCACGACATTGGCGCGCTGGGTTTCCTTGCCTTCCAGGATGTGCTGCAGCGACACCGGATGCGCCTCTGCCGCGTTCGAGCCCATGAAGATCACGGTCTTGGCGTTGCGGATGTCGTTATAGCTGTTGGTCTGCGCGCCATAGCCCCAGGTATTTGCCACGCCTGCCACTGTGGTCGAGTGGCAGATGCGCGCCTGATGGTCCACATTGTTCGTGCCCCAGAAGGCCGCGAATTTGCGGAAGAGATAGGCCCCCTCATTCGAGAATTTGGCCGATCCCAAGAGATAGACCGAATCCGCGCCCGAGTTGCTGCGGATCTCGGTCATCTTCTCGGCGATCTCGTCCAGCGCCTGATCCCATGTGATGCGCTGCCATTCGCCGCCCACCTTCTTCATCGGATATTTGATGCGCCGGTCGCCATGCACAAGCTCGCGCACCGACGCGCCCTTGGCGCAATGCGTGCCGCGGTTGATCGGGCTGCCATAGGCGGGTTCCTGCCCCACCCAGACGCCATTCTGCACCTCGGCCTTGACCGTGCAGCCGACCGAGCAATGCGTGCACATATTGGTGCGGATCTCGATGGGCTGGCTCATATCGGTGAAGCCTGCGGCCTCGACCCGGCGGGTCATGCCTGCGCCCAGTGTCGAAATCGCCGCCAGCCCCCCGACTGTCAGACCCGAGGCGCGCAGGAAGCTGCGCCGATCGAGGGGTTTGGCGGCCATGCCAGCGGCCATCTGGCTCAGGCGGCCTGTTGTGGCCGCGTCACGATGTCTGCGTTTGACAAGCATCAGTTTTCCCCCCGTGGATAGTAGCGGTTGGTCCGGTAATAGGTCTCGACATGTTCGGTTTTCTGGTACCGCGCGCGCGTGCGCTCATTGCCGGTCTGCTGCGCGAAACCTGGCCGCGCGCTGCCTGCGGTCAGCGCCACTGTCGAAGCTGCCCCCGTCGCCGCGACGCCGAAGAATGCGCGCCGACTGATCGGAGTGTGTTTGTCCTGAGCCATCAGAGTCCTCCCATGTGGTTGGATGCGGCCGCCCCCCATCGAGCAGCATCCGGATTTGCTTAAAGGTTGCCTCAAGCCGCGAGCGAGAATGCTCGCGATTCGATATCTGTCAGCAGCCGACCGATTTCAGCCAGTGGCCGGTAGAAATTCGCGCTGGGCGCAATCGCCAGATCATCGAAGAACTGCGCCGCCCAGGGTGCGATATGGCGTGCGAAAAAGGCTGCCTGCGCAGGCGCATCCGCATCAATCTCGCCTGCGGCCATATCGGCCATGACCTCAAACAGCAGCGCGATATGATCCTCGGGCTCATGACGCCCCTCGGCGCGCGCAACGCCCAGCCGCGCCAGATCGCTGCGCAGATCGGCCAGCGGACGCTCGTTGAGGAAACCGGTCAGATAGAAGCTCGCATAGGGCAGCAATTCGCCGCGCCCGACACCGACAAAGAGTTCGAAATATTCGCGCCCGACTTTCTCGGGGCTGGTCTGCGACGCGACCCGGGCCAGCGCGCGGAACCCCTGCCCCATCGCGCTGTCATCGCCCTGAAGCTGCGCGACCTGCCTCAGCAGATCCGCATCGGGCGGCGCTGCCAGCATACGCGCTATGAAGCGATATTGCTCGCATCGGGCGATGTCGAGGGGATCGATTGCTCGCCCGGCATGGGGCTGGCTAGCTGTCATCGTTGTCAGTGTCCTGTTCGCGCTGCTGCAAAGATATGCAACAGTATGTAAAATGTACCCTCGCGATCTGAACCTGTCCAGTCCCAACGTTCGTTTTTTGATCTCGCCCGATTTACGACTCAAATCTAATCCGGCAGCGCCCCGCCATGCCGTCTGCGCGCCGCCGGAAGATCAGTAGCTGACTGTTTTTCTTCACTTTTGCGGGAGGCGGTGTTCGGCGGATCAACCGGGTCAAGTCCGCGCTTATCCGGGGGCACCACGCCCGATTCCGCGCCCTGCTGCGGCGCAGAATCGGGCCGCTCTTCCGACATGTTTTCGGGGCTGGTGTCGTTGGTTTCTGGGCCCTCCTGCGGTGCTGCATCGCGGCGAGGATAGAGCAGATCGCGCAGCATCTGCGCCGCGCGTTCAGCCGTCGGGGCGGCCCCGTCACCGGGCACACCGCCGGGTGTATTCCAGTCCCAGGCGTAATCCACCGCCGGATCCTTGTGATCACGGATCGCCGGAGTCAGCAGCCAGATCTTGCGCAAGGCGGCGTTGCGCAGCGACTGCGGCACCCCCTTTTTCAGGAAGGGGCGGATATCGGTCTGGGGGGTAAATTCCTCCAGCGAGGGCAGCGCGGCCAGATCTTCCTCGGAAATCGAATCACTTTCCTCGGGCGGCAGCGGCTCTTCCGGGGGCAATTCCGGCGCGGGTTCCTCTTCGGCCAGACGTTTGCGCTTCGACCAGCGCGCGAGGAAGGACTCGCCTTCGGGGGGCTGTGCCATGGCTCACCTCTTGCGCGGGTTGTTGACCCATTTGTCCCGCTCTGCCAGCACGCGCGGCGCGCGCGCGGTCATGGCATTGGGGTCGGCGGGCAGGCGCTTGCGTTTCTTGAAAGGCATCTCGACGTGATGCGCCGCGATGAACTCTGCGACTGCCGCGCGGATCGGTTCGGGCATCGGCACCGCCTCGACTTTCAGATCGAGATCAGAGGCGTAGCCCTCGCCCTCATAGGGATCGACAGTCACATTCACGATCTGCGCGCGGGCCGGATCATCCCCGCGCAGCGCCACCCAGACCGAAGGCCGGCCCGAGGCGAGATTGTCGCGATGATGGCCGGTATCGCCCGAATAGAGCACCAGATCGCGCCCGCCCAGATACCAGGTCTCGACCCCGTTCTCGGTCGCGAGGCGCGTGTTCGGCGCGGTCTCGGGCTCTTGCGGCAGCACGCCAGAGGCGCGCAACTCCCCTGCCCCCCATTTCGTCACGGGCGGGCGGCGGATCGCCAGAACACCAACGCGCAGGGTCAGCTGTGGCATCTCTCCCCCCTAGTTCAGCACCGGTTCGGCCAGAGGCAGGCCCGTGAGCAGGTTCTGCGGCTTCATGCGGATCGCGCCATCCGTGCCAAGCCCGAGGATCAGCCAGACCGGCTGGCCGCGCAACTCGGGGCGGATGCGGGCATCCTGCGTTTCCAGTCGGAACAGCCCCACAAGCGTCGCAGGCATGGGCTGGCCATTCCAGAGCGCATTGCCGATGGCGGTACCAGCAGGATCCAGCCCGATGAACCAGCGCAGGTCGATATTCTCGGCCCGCATCTCGGGCGCAACCGTGCAGTCCAGCCCCAGCATATGGCGCAGGAAAGCGGCGATGGCATCGGCCATGCCGCGCCGGGCTTCCGGGTCGCCGCCGAAATTCAGCACCATCGTATGCGCGTCAGAACGGCTCCAATAGGTCCAGTCATTGCCGCCGCCCAGCACATCGAGACTGTTCACCCCGCCGGAGAACATCGCGGTCAGGGGCGAGGCATGCATTTCCTGTTCATGCAGTTGCACCAGTTCCTCATCGGCCAGAAGCAGCTTGTCCTCCTTGATATGGCTGCGCTGGGGGCGGAAGAAACACTCGGCGGCGCGCAGGGTCTGGGCATCGTCGCACCCGTCCAGCGCGTTGCGCAGGATCAGCTGCACAAGCTGCGACATGAAGACCTGCGGCAGGGTCACGCCCTCGGCCACGATCTGCGCATAGCCGTCCTCGATCGTGCCTGCAGCGATCAGCCGGTCGCGCAAGGACAGCAGAAAACGCCAGTTCTCGCGCGCATCGGGGTCTTTGAGCGCGGTGAGTTCCATCTCGGACACTTTCGCGCGCGGGTTTTTCATCAGGCGGTGGTGCAGCGCCCGTTCCGCCGCGCAGGCATCCGCAGGCGGCAACACCTCGGGCCGCGCCAGCCAAGCGAGGATCAGCTCATCCGTGACCAGCATCCGCCCCTGCCCGTTCAATCGCGTCAGATGATGGCCCGAAGCCACCCAGAATTCCGGCATCAGTCACTCCCCCTCAGACTGAAGATATCCACATGATCCTCGACCTCTTCCTCGACAAAGTGAAAGGCGCGGTCATGGCCCTGCAAATGGCTGCCCGAGAACGCGGTCTCGTCGCGCGGCTTGAGCGTGCGGAACTGTTCGCGGATCGCGCCATTGTCGTAGCGTCGGTGCAGGGCAAGCAATGTGTTGAGCGGATGACCCGAGCAGAGGCTTTCGGCGAGCGCGACCTCTTCTTCCGCCGCCGGGCGCGCAGCATCCAGCGAGGGGGCGCCCAGATGCGTCACCAGTTGCTGCGCCAGATGCTCGACCAGCGCCGCGCGTTCGTCAGGCCGCGCCTCCTGCACTGTCACCAGCGTGGAGAAGCCGAAACTCGCGACCCCCAGAAAGCCCGAGCGGAAGGCGATCTGTTCCTTGCGCGACAGGCTGTCAGGCGCGCGCCCCCAGAAGAGGAAGGTGCCGGTCACGGCCCATTCGCCGGGTTCAGCCGCCTGCGCGAAGACCACCTTGTCGGACGGGTCCAGCCGGATCGTGCGCGGCAGGCGGGTCACAGGATCGGCCCTGTCGCATCGCGCCAGCCCGTAGCGCCAAGCGCGTCAAGCAGGGGCGCGGAGCGCTTGCCCCCACCCGCAGGGGTGATTTCCACCAGCCGATCACCTTCGATCCGGCGCACACCGCGCAGAAGCGGCGGGTCGATGCGCATCAGGTAGCGGTTGGTCACCGCCTCGATTCCGTCATGCGCCCAACGGTCGAAATAGAGCATCATGTAGCTGGCGAAGGTCGAGATGATATCTTCAGGCGGATCAAAGGCTTCTTCTTGCAGCGAGGTCGAGTCGGGGAAGAGGCCCGGCTCCTCCAGATGGTCGCGATCTGCGATCAGTTCTGCGCCGAAGACCAGCCAATCGGGCACATCCTCCGGCCCGGTGCCGGGGGAAACAGCGAATCGCCCGCCGCCGAGCCGCGCCTTGTCGAAGCGGATTTCATCCGGCCAGACCAGCCGCACCGCGCGTTCGGGCGGGCAATGTGCGGCCAGCGCATCGCCCAAAGCCACCATGCCCAGCGCGAAGGCCATTTGCGCCTCGCGCAGGGGTTGGTCTGGCTCCAGCACCACGGCGAAGGCGAGAAGGCCAGGCGATTGATGCACCACCAGCGTTCCCGCGCCCTCGACCGGGGCAAGACGGGTTGCCTCGTCCACGACATCGCCTGCGTCAAGCCGATGCAGCGTGTAGGGCGGCGGCAGATGGATCACGCGCGCGGCCTCGGTGATGCTGTCCATGTCTCCCCCTGACGTTTCATCCCTTGGGCGCTACCCTTTGCGCCCTTGTCGGTTTATATCCGCATAAGCTAGTTCCGCCAGAGGCAAGAGAAAAGCCCCATGTCCCAGCCAAAGACCCGCCTGATCTGCACTTGCGAAGCCACCATGACGCTTGACGCGCCCCGCCTTGCGGGGGACGACCGCCCCGCAAGCCAGTTGTGCCGCGCCCAGCTTGATCATTTTCAAGCGGCTTTGGGCCAGTTTGCAGAGATTACGGTCGCCTGCACGCAGGAAGCGCCGCTTTTCGCGGAAGTCGCCGAGGATGCGGGCTATGATGGCGCATTGCATTTCGTCAATATCCGCGAAACCGCGGGCTGGTCCGAAGATGGCAAACGCGCCATGCCCAAGATGGCGGCGCTGCTGGCGATGGCCGAGAGTGCTGCGACGCCTTTCGAGATTGTGAGCATGGAAAGCGGCGGGGTCGCGCTGATTCTCGGGCGTGATCAGGTGGCGCTGGATGTGGCCGAGAAACTCTCGGAAAGCCTTGATATTACTGTGCTGATTCTGCCCGGCGCTGAGATCCAGCCGCCGCGCCAGACGACATGGCCGGTGCTGCAGGGCCGCATCCGCAAGGGCCATGGGCATCTGGGGGCGTTCGAGCTGACGGTGGATGCCTATGCGGCGCCCGCCCCATCCTCTCGCGCGAGGCTCGATTTCGACGCGGGCCGCGACGGGGCCGTCTCGCGCTGTGATCTGGTGATTGACCTGACTGGCGCGGGGCCGCTGTTTCATGACACCCGCCCCGGATTTTTCCGCGCTGATCCGCGCGATCCGGTCGCGGTCGCCCGTCTGGTCACGCAGGCCGGGCAGATGACCGGCACGTTCGACAAACCGAAATTTATCAATTTTGCGCCCGAGCTTTGCGCTCATTCGCGCAACACGCTGACCGGCTGCACGCGCTGTCTGAACCTGTGTCCCACCGGGGCGATCACCTCGGCGGGCGATACTGTCGCGATTGATCCCCATATCTGCGCGGGCTGCGGGCAATGTGCGGCCGCCTGCCCGACCGGCGCGGCCTCCTATGCGCTGCCGGTGGTCGAGAATATCGCCGCGCGGCTGCGGGTCGGGCTGACTGCATGGTTTGAGGCGGGCGCGAAGGATGCGCCGGTCATCCTGTTCCATGATGAGGGCCACGGAATGGCGCTGATCGACGCGAGCGCCCGTTTCGGGCGCGGGTTGCCCGCGCATGTGATCCCGGTGCAGGTGAATGAACCGACCCAGATCGGCCCCGAAACCATGGCCACCGCGCTGGCCTATGGCGCGGGCGGGGTCCGGGTGCTGGCGAAATCGCGGCCCGCGCATGATCTGGACGGGCTGGCGGCAAGCCTTGATCTGATGCGCGCGATCGCTGCGGCCACGGGCTACGGCGATGCCTGCACCTTGATCCAGACCGACGATCCCGAGGCGCTGGAGGCTGCGCTCTGGCAGCCTGCGCCGAAACCCCGCGCGCGCCGCGCCGGGTTCCTGCCGCCCGAGGACAAGCGCGGGCTGTTGCTGATGGCGGTCGAAGAGATGATCCGCATGGCGCCAACCCCTGTTGAGACAGTCGCCCTGCCCGCCGGCGCCCCTTTCGGCACGGTCACGCTGGATCCCGCTGCCTGCACGCTGTGCCTGTCCTGTGTCGGGGCCTGCCCGACAGGCGCGCTGTCGGACAATCCCGACAAGCCGATGCTGCGCTTCACCGAAAGCGCCTGTGTGCAATGCGGCATCTGCGTGGCGACCTGCCCCGAGGATGCGATCACGATTGCGCCCCGGATCGATCTGGCCGCCTGGGCCAGCCCGAAGCGCGTGCTGAAAGAGGAAGAGCCTTTCGCCTGCACCTGCTGCGGCAAGCCCTTTGGCACGCGCTCCAGCATCGAGCGGGTGATGGCGCGGCTGGACGGACATTGGATGTTCAGCGGGGATGCGGGCGCAGAGCGCCGCGCGCTGCTGACCATGTGCGACGATTGCCGCACGAAAGAAGTGGTGATGGCGGGTTTCGACCCGCATGAAGGGCCGCAGCGCTGATCTGCACCGCGCGCCCTCTGATCGGCAAGGACGTGACGGGCGGTATCGGGCGGGCTTAAGCCTCGCCCTCCAGCCCGGCGGCGGCGATGCCCGCCAGCGCCGCTTCTGCGTCATTGTCCGAAGTGTCGCCTGTCACGCCTACCGCCCCGATCACGGCCCCGTCCTTGCGCAGCAACACCCCGCCCGGCACTGGAACGACCTGCCCGCCATAGACGCCATTCACCGCCGCCATGAAATAGGCCTGCGCTTCGGCGCGGGCCATCTGCGCGCGCCCTGCCATGCCCAGCATGACCGCGCCATAGGCCTTGCCCTGCGCGATACCGAAACGGCCCGGAGCGGAGCCGTCCTCGCGCTCAAAGGCCAGCACATGCCCGCCTGCATCCAGCACCACGACCGAGAGCGGCTTGAGCCCCATCTCGCGCCCCTTGGCCCGTGTGGCTGCGATGATGCTGCGGGCCTGATCGAGGGAAACTGTCATCATGAACCTCCGTCTGGCGATGTTTCGCGCGCGAAACATCTAATTTTATTCAGTTTTTCGGCGCGCCAGTACAGCGCGCCGCGTTAACCACTCAGGCGTGGATCGCGCCATCGCCGCAGGCCAGCGCCGCTTCGCGCACGGCCTCGGAATAGGTCGGATGCGCATGGCAGGTCCGCGCCAGATCTTCCGCAGCCGCCCCGAATTCCATTGCGACACAGACCTCATGGATCAGATCGCCCGCATAGGGGCCGATGATATGCGCGCCAAGGATGCGGTCAGTGTCTTTGTCGGCAAGGAGTTTCACGAAGCCGTCACCCGCGAAATTGGCTTTCGCGCGGCCATTGCCCATGAAGCTGAACTTGCCCACCTTATAGGCGCGGCCTGCCTCTTTCAGGCTCTCTTCCGTCTCGCCCACCGAGGCCACTTCGGGCCAGGTATAGATCACGCCGGGGATGACGCCATAATTCACATGGCCCGCCTGACCGGCAAGGATTTCGGCCACGGCCATGCCCTCATCCTCGGCCTTATGCGCGAGCATCGGTCCCTCGATGGCGTCGCCAATGGCAAAAACCCCGTCCACGCTGGTCTTGTACTGCTTGTCGGTCGCAATCTGGCCGCGCCCGGTCATCTCGACGCCCAGAGCGTCCAGCCCCAGCCCGTCGGTGAAGGGACGGCGCCCTGTCGCCAGCAGGACCGTGTCGGCATCGAGCGTATGTTCGCTGTCATCCTTGCGCAGCCTGTAGGTGACTTTCGCCTTGCCCTTCGTGGCTGTGGCCGATTGCACCGCAGCGCCAAGGATGAAATTCATGCCCTGTTTGCTCAGCATGCGCTGGAAGGTCTTGGCCACTTCGCCGTCATTGCCGGGAATGATGCGATCGAGATATTCGACCACGGTCACTTCGGCGCCCAGACGCGCATAGACCGAGCCCATTTCCAGCCCGATCACGCCTGCGCCGATCACGATCAGCTTTTTCGGGATCTTGCCCAGTTCCAGCGCGCCGGTCGAGGTGACGATGGTGCTTTCATCCACCTCGACCCCGTTCAGGGGGCTGGATTCGGACCCCGAGGCGATGACGATATTCTTTGTCTCATAGCTTTGTTCGCCCACCTGCACCTTGCCCGGCGCGGGGATCGAGGCCCAGCCCTTGATCCAGTCCACCTTGTTCTTCTTGAACAGAAATTCGATGCCCTTGGTGTTCTGGCCGATCACATCCGCCTTGTAGCCGAGCATCTTCTTCCAATCGACCTTGGGTTTTGCGCCGGTCAGGCCCATGGCGCCGAAATTATGCTCGGCCTCATGCAACTGGTGGGTGGCATGCAAAAGCGCTTTCGAGGGGATGCAGCCGACATTCAGGCAGGTGCCGCCAAGGGTCTCGCGGCCTTCGACACAGGCCACTTTCAGGCCCAGTTGCGCGGCGCGGATGGCGCAGACATAGCCGCCGGGGCCGGCACCGATGACGATCAGATCATAGGACATGAGATGTCTCCTGTTTTCGAGCGGAGAAGTCGGGGGCTGTCTGCCCCCGTCGGGCCCTTGGCCCGACCCCCCCGAGGATATTTGGACAAGAATGAAAGGCGCATCAGAAGAGTGCAACCAAGAGAATGGTCATTGTGGACAAAAAGCCCACGAACCAGATCAGCGAGCGCCAGGGGTTCAGACCGTAAGCATAGGCCGGGATGTAGAGGATGCGGGCGGTGAGATAGAGGAAGGCGCAGACGGCTGTAAGCGTGCTGGACTGGTCCGATATGCTGATGACAGTGGTCGCGATGCCGAAAAGGATCAGCCCCTGAAAATGGTTGTCGAGCGCGCGGCCAAGCCGGGCGGTGCGCTTGGACATGGGTTTATCAGGGGCATAGTCGCGGCTGCCGCCCGTGTAGCGTGTCCCGAGTTCGAGATTGGCGGGGATGGCATAGAGGATATACTGCGCGGCTTGCAGAAGGGCTGCGAGGGTGAGGGCGGTGAGTTCGGGGGTCATTGGGCCATTCCCTGACATTCCGAAAAAGGCAGTGATGTAGGGTGCGTGCTCTGCACGCACCCACGGTCACGACGGGATCACAAATCCATCAACAACCGCCGCGGATCCTCCAGCGCCTCTTTCACGCGCACAAGGAAGGTCACGGCGCCCTTGCCATCCACAATCCGGTGATCATAGCTCAGCGCCAGATACATCATCGGGCGGGCCACGATCTGACCCTTCACCACCATGGGGCGCTCCTGGATCTTGTGCATGCCCAAGATCCCCGATTGCGGCGGGTTCAGGATCGGCGAGGACATCAGCGAGCCATAGACGCCGCCGTTCGAGATGGTGAAGGAGCCGCCCGCCATCTCATCCATCGAGAGCTTCCCGTCACGCGCGCGGCGGCCGAAATCGCCGATCCGCTTCTCGATCTCGGCAAAGCCCATCTGATGCGCGTCGCGCAGCACCGGCACCACGAGCCCCGTTGGCGTGCCGACCGCGACGCCCATATGGACATAGTTCTTGTAGACCACATCCGTGCCGTCAATCTCGGCATTGACCTCGGGCACTTCCATCAGCGCATGGCAGCAGGCTTTCACGAAGAAGGACATGAAGCCCATCTTCACCCCATGCTTCTTCTCGAAAGCGTCCTTGTATTCGTTGCGCAGCTCCATGATGCCGCCCATATCCGCCTCGTTATAGGTGGTGAGCATGGCGGCGGTGTTCTGCGCTTCCTTCAGGCGGCGGGCGATGGTCTGGCGCAGGCGGGTCATCTTGACGCGCTCTTCGCGCGAGGCGTCATCCGCCGAGACAGGGCCGCGCGGGGCCTGCTGGGCTGCCGGGGCGGGCACAGTCGGCGCAGCCGCTGGGGCCGCCGCGGCGCGCTGCACATCTTCCTTCATGATGCGCCCGTCGCGCCCGGTGCCGGTGACCTGATCGGGTGAGAGGCCCTTTTCGGCCATCAGCTTCTTGGCCGAGGGCGCGTCTTCCGTATCGCGTGCGCCCGAGGCTTCAGCAGGCGCGGGTGCAGGCTCTGCAGCCTTGGCGGGGGCCGGGGCCGCTGCGGCACCGCCCTCGCTGATCATCGCCAGCAACCCGCCTGCGGCGACTGTGCTGCCCTCATCGGCAAGGATTTCGGTCAGGGTGCCCGCCATCGGCGACGGCACTTCGACCGTCACCTTGTCGGTTTCCAGCTCACAGAGCATTTCATCGACCGCGACCGCATCGCCGGGCTTCTTGAACCAGGTGGCGACGGTGGCTTCCGAGACGCTTTCGCCCAGGGTGGGGACTCGAACTTCGGTGGACATGTGCTTGTTATCCCTCGATTGTCAGCGCTTCATTCACGAGCGCCTCTTGTTGTGCTTTATGTTGGCTGGCAAGCCCGGTGGCCACAGAGGCTGCGGCGGCGCGACCGACATAGCGCGGCCGTTTGCTGACCCCGTTCAGCCGGTTCAGGACCCATTCGATATTGGGCTCGATGAAAGACCAGGCGCCCTGGTTCTTGGGCTCTTCCTGACACCAGACCACTTCGGCATTCAGGAACCGTTCCAGTTCCTTCAACAGCGCCATGGCCGGGAAGGGGTAGAACTGTTCCACCCGCATCAGGTAGATATCGTCGATGCCGCGCGCATCGCGCTCTTCCAGCAGGTCGAAATAGACCTTGCCCGAGCACATCACCACGCGGCGGATCTTGTCATCGGCGGCAAGCTCTGTGTCGCTGTTGCCCTTCTGCGCGTCATCCCAGAGCACGCGGTGGAAGCTTGATCCCTCAAGGAAATCCTCGGCTTCCGAGATGCAGAACTTGTGCCGAAGCAGCGATTTCGGCGTCATCAGCACCAGCGGCTTGCGGAAGCTGCGGTGGATCTGGCGGCGCAGGATGTGGAAGTAATTCGCGGGCGTCGAGCAATTGGCGACGATCCAGTTATCCTGGGCGCAGCCCTGCAGGAAGCGCTCCAGCCGGGCCGAGGAATGCTCCGGCCCCTGCCCTTCGAACCCGTGCGGCAGAAGCATCACCAGCCCCGACATGCGCAGCCATTTGCTTTCGCCCGAGGAGATGAACTGGTCGAACATGATCTGCGCGCCATTGGCAAAATCGCCGAATTGCGCTTCCCACATCACCAGCGCATTGGGTTCGGCCAGCGAATAACCATATTCAAACCCGAGCACCGCATATTCCGAGAGCATCGAGTCGATGACCTCGTAGCGCGCCTGCCCTTCCTTGATATGGTTCAGGGGATAGTAGCGATCCTCGGTCTGCTGGTCGATGAAGGCAGAATGGCGTTGTGAGAACGTGCCGCGGGTCGAATCCTGCCCGGCGAGCCGCACGGGATAGCCCTCGGAGGCCAGCGAGCCGAAGGCCAGCGCTTCGGCCGTGGCCCAGTCAAAGCCCTTGCCGCTCTCGAACATCGCTTTCTTCGCCTCAAGCTGGCGCGCGACGGTCTTGTGGATATTGAAGCCTTCGGGCACGCGGCTCAGCGCTGCGCCCACTTCCTCCATCATGGGTTTGGGGATCCATGTCTCGCCGCGCTGGTAGTCCGTCCCTTCGCGGTTCAGATGCGACCAGCGCCCGTCCAGCCAGTCGGCCTTGTTGGGCTTATAGGTCTTTCCGGCCTCGAATTCGTCATTCAGGAAGGCCTGAAACGCCGCTTTCAGATCCTCGATCTCGCCTTCCGGGATCAGCCCGTCCGCAACCAGCCGCTCGGTATAGAGCTGCAGGGTGGATTTGTGCCTTTTGATCCGCGTATACATCTGCGGATTGGTGAACATCGGCTCATCGCCTTCGTTGTGACCGAAGCGGCGGTAGCAGAAGATGTCGAGCACCACATCCTTGAGGAATTTCTGGCGGAATTCGGTCGCCACGCGCGCGGCATGGACCACGGCTTCGGGGTCATCGCCATTCACATGGAAGATCGGTGCTTCCACCATCAGCGCGATATCCGTAGGATAGGGTGAAGAGCGCGAGAAATGCGGGGCGGTGGTGAAGCCGATCTGGTTGTTGACGATGATATGCATCGTCCCGCCCGTGCGATGGCCGCGCAGGCCCGACAGGCCCAGCCCCTCGGCCACGACACCCTGCCCGGCAAAGGCGGCATCGCCATGCAGCAAGACGGCCATGACCTGACGGCGCTCGGCATCATGCATCTGGTCCTGTTTCGCGCGGACCTTGCCCAGAACGACCGGGTTCACCGCTTCCAGATGCGAGGGGTTCGCGGTCAGCGACAGATGCACCTTGTTGCCATCAAATTCCCGGTCGGATGAGGCGCCAAGGTGGTATTTCACATCGCCCGAACCATCGACATCCTCGGGCTTGAAACTGCCGCCCTGAAATTCGTTGAAGATTGCGCGGTAAGGTTTGCCCATCACATTCGCGAGCACCGACAACCGGCCCCTATGGGGCATGCCGATGGCGATTTCCTTCAGGCCCAGCGCACCACCGCGCTTGATGATCTGCTCCATCGCCGGGATCAGCGACTCGCCGCCATCCAGCCCGAAGCGCTTGGTGCCCATGTATTTGACATGCAGGAATTTCTCGAAACCCTCGGCCTCGACCAGCTTGTTCAGGATCGCGCGGCGGCCCTGTTTGGTGAACTGGATTTCCTTACCATAGCCCTCGATCCGTTCCTTGAGCCAGGCCACCTGCTCGGGGTCGGAGATATGCATGAATTGCAGCGCGAAGGTGCCGCAATAGGTGCGTTGCAGAATGTCGATGATCTGACGCAGGCTGGCGACTTCCAGCCCCAGCACATTGTCGATGAAGATCGGCCGGTCCATATCGGCCTCGGTGAAGCCGTAGGTGCGCGGATCCAGTTCGGGATGCGGTTCTTCCTTGCGCATGCCGAGCGGGTCCAGATCAGCGACCAGATGGCCCCGGATGCGGTAGGCGCGGATGATCATCAGCGCCCGCAGGCTGTCGATCACCGCTGCGCGCACCTGCGAATCCGAGAGCGAGATGCCCTTCTCGGCGGCCTTGGCGGCGATCTTGTCACCTGCGGCCTTCTTCTCGGCGGCGGGCGCGGCAGGCCATTCGCTGGTCAGTGCCGAAGTCAGTTCATCGGTGGGCTGCCGCGGCCAGTCGCGGCGCGCCCAGCTGGGACCATTCGCGGCGCGGGCGGCGTCCTGCGCGCCTTCGCCAAGGGCCTTGAAATACTCGGACCAGACGTCATCGACCGAAGACGGGTCTTGTGCGTGGCGCGCCTGCAGCGCTTCGACATAGGCCGCGTTCTGCCCTTCGAGGAAGGTTTCGTCCTGCATCTGGCCTGGGCTGTGGTCGTTCATTTTAGCACCTCTGTCACAGAGAGAAACTGGATTGCGTTACTTGCCGCGCACGCGCGGTTCGGGGCCGTAGGCATTGGCCCCTTTCTGACTGGGCCGGGACATCCACCAGATGATCACGATCCCCGCGAGGATCTGCGCCAGCAACAGGATCACGATCAGGCCCGGTTGCGCCCCGGTCATCATGGGCGTCTCGCCCATATGGACCATCCGGCCCATGAGCTGACGGCTCATCGAGCCCGCTATGAGGGCGCTGACAATCACGATCGCGCTCGGGACCAGCACCCACCAGCCCGGTTTGCCGGTATCCTGCAGGCGGCGCCAGGCCACCGCGAGGAAGGGCAGGAACACCACGATCTGGAAGATCCGTGTCAGAAGGACGCGGCCCTGACCGAAGATCAGCAACTCGACCAGGCCGACCACGAATGCCCCGGCGAAGACGAACAGGAAAAACCACCAGTAGTCCGGGCGGCGCGAACGCCCCGAAAATTTCAGGGCGTTCTGGAAACCGCTTTTCACTGCGTCCACGAATGTCATTCCTGCGCCTCCTGCGATTGACGCCTTGCCCGTGTTACTTGCCGATGGCTTTCAGCACGGCCTCGCCCAGACCTGCCGGACTGTCCGCGACCACGATGCCCGCCGATTTCATGGCTTCGATCTTGTCTTCGGCGCCGCCCTTGCCGCCCGCGACAATCGCGCCGGCATGGCCCATGCGACGGCCCGGAGGGGCCGTGCGCCCGGCGATGAAGCCTGCGACCGGTTTTGAGCGCCCGCGCTTGGCTTCGTCTTTCAGGAATTGTGCCGCTTCTTCCTCGGCGCTGCCGCCGATTTCGCCGATCATGATGATGGATTCGGTTTCGTCATCGGCGAGGAACCATTCCAGCACGTCGAGATGTTCTGTCCCCTTGATCGGGTCGCCGCCGATGCCCACGCAGGTGGACTGGCCAAGGCCCACATCGGTCGTTTGCTTGACGGCCTCATAGGTCAGGGTGCCCGAACGCGAGACCACACCGACCGAGCCGCGTCGGTGGATATGGCCGGGCATGATGCCGATCTTGCAGGCGTCGGGCGTGATGACACCGGGGCAGTTCGGGCCAACGAGGATCGATTTCGACCCTTCCAGCGCGCGCTTCACCTTCATCATGTCGAGAACCGGGATGCCCTCGGTGATGCAGACGATCAGTTCCATTTCGGCGTCGATGGCCTCAAGGATGGAATCTGCGGCGAAAGGGGGCGGAACGTAGATCACGCTGGCATTGGCTTCGGTCCTGGCTTTCGCTTCATGCACTGAGTTGAACACCGGCAGGTCGAGATGCGTGCTGCCGCCCTTGCCGGGCGTCACGCCGCCCACCATCTGCGTGCCGTAAGCGATGGCCTGTTCGGAATGGAAGGTGCCCTGCGAGCCGGTGAAGCCCTGACAGATGACTTTGGTATGTTTGTCGACAAGAACGGCCATTGGGGTCTGAACTCCTGTGTATCTAGGCGCGCTGTGCGGGGCGCAAACTGGTCTCGAAACTGTAGAACGGGGCCAACAGCTCGAAATCGGGATGAGTATGGGTGACAATCTGCGCGCGGGCCTCGGATGACAGATCGTCAAGGGCGAGGCTGGCGCGGGACCGCTGTTCGTTTTCCAGAACGAAGGGCTGGCCCAGCCGTTCCGAAAGTGTCTGTTGCATCGCGCCTGCATCCTCGACCCGGAATACGGCGTCATAGCGTGCCAGATCGGGGCCAAGGAATTGCGCGAAACTGTCTGTGTGGTGCTTGATTGACGGCACCTGCGCGCGGTAGCGCGGCAGGTCACGGAAGAAAGCATCGGCAGAGGGCATCGGATCAAGCGTGGCATCGGGCGCTTTTTCCAGCGCCTTGGCGATATCGCGATGATCCTGCACGCGGTTGGTGTAGACCGAAAGCAGGCGGCGGATCGGGTTGCGGATGATGGTGAAGATCCACAACCCCCTGAGCGCCGCCAGATCGGGCGGTTCCACGCTTGCGATCCGGTCGGCCACGCGCTGACGGTAGAAGCGGTGGATATTGCCGCCAAACCCCGCGCGATCAAACGCGGCCCCGTGTTCGAGCTTGTAGAAGCTGCGCAGCACCGATGTGGACATGCATTTCGGCACCCCCACAAAAGCCACTCCAAAGCTGTCGAAAGCTGCGATCACGTCCCTCTCCCGCGCCGGATGCCTTAGCCCTTGACCGCTTTCACGATCTTCTCGGCGCCATCCTTGAGGTTGTCCGCCGCGATGACGTTCAGGCCCGAATTGCGGATGATATCCTTGCCCAGATCGACATTCGTCCCTTCCAGACGCACCACCAGCGGCACTTGCAGACCGACTTCCTTGACCGCGGCAATCACGCCTTCGGCGATGATGTCGCAGCGCATGATGCCGCCGAAGATATTGACAAGGATGCCTTTCACATTCGGGTCGGAGGTGATGATCTTGAACGCCTCGGTGACTTTCTCCTTGGTCGCGCCGCCGCCCACATCGAGGAAGTTGGCAGGCTCTGCGCCATAGAGCTTGATGATATCCATCGTCGCCATCGCCAGACCCGCGCCATTGACCATGCAGCCGATTTCGCCATCGAGCGCGATATAGTTCAGGTCATATTTCGAGGCCGCGAGTTCCTTGGGGTCTTCCTCAGTCTCGTCGCGCAGTGCGAGGATATCAGGCTGACGATACAGCGAATTGGAATCGAAGCCCATTTTCGCATCAAGGCATTTCAGGTCGCCATCGGTGGTCACGATCAGCGGGTTGATCTCGACCATTTCGGCGTCGCGCTCGACAAAGAGCTTGTAGAGCTTGTTCAGAAGATCGACGCATTGCTTGACCTGCTTGCCTTCCAGCCCCAGCGCGAAAGCCACGCGGCGGCCGTGAAAGCCCTGAATGCCCGTTGCCGGGTCAATGGAGAAGGAGAGGATTTTCTCGGGCGTATGTGCTGCGACTTCTTCGATATCCATGCCGCCTTCGGTCGAGCAGACAAAGCTGATACGCGAGGACACACGGTCCACCAGCAGCGCGAGATAGAGTTCGCGCGAAATATCCGAGCCATCCTCGATATAGATGCGGTTGACCTGCTTGCCAGCGGGACCGGTCTGATGCGTGACCAGCGTGCGGCCCAGCATCGCTTTCGCGTGCTCCTCGGCCTCGGCCACGGATTTGGCCAGACGCACGCCGCCTTTTTCCCCGGCAGAGGCTTCCTTGAAGCTGCCCTTGCCGCGACCGCCGGCATGGATCTGCGCCTTGACCACCCAGAGCGGGCCGTCCAGTTCACCGGCTGCCGATTTCGCTTCTTCCGCCTTGAAAACGATGCGGCCATCCGAGACCGGCACCCCGTAAGAGCGCAGCAGTCCCTTGGCCTGATATTCGTGAATATTCATGGACCTGTCCCGTTCCTGTCATATCTTGCGCCCCGTGCATGGCAGACTGAGCGCGAAAAACAACGATAATCTGCCGTAAATTGAGGCGATCGGCAGAAAATCGGGACTTCGTGATCACAGTTTTCAAAAGTGTGATCACATATTCTCGCGGAGGGTTGAAGCCCGGCGATATGTGACCGCAAACAGGGCGCGTCGACGAAAAAGGCCGCACCTGACGGCGCGGCCTCTGGATCGGTTGAGTCGCGGACGGGCTCAGGTCAGTGAGGAATCGATCCCCTTGCAGGCCTCGACCAGACCGCGCACGGCGTCGACGGATTTATCAAACATCGCCTGCTCATCCTTGGTCATCTTGATATCGACAACCTTCTCGATGCCCCCGGCCCCGATGATCGTCGGCACGCCCACATACATGCCCTTCAGGCCAAATTCGCCATCGCACCAGGCCGCACAGGGCAGCAGGCGCTTCTGGTCCTTGAGATAGGCTTCAGCCATCTCGATGGCGCTGGTCGCAGGCGCGTAGAAGGCCGAGCCGGTTTTCAGCAGGCCCACGATTTCCGCGCCACCATCACGGGTGCGCTGCACGATGGCGTCCAGACGGTCCTTGGTGGTCCAGCCCATATCGACCAGATCGGGCAGCGGGATGCCTGCCACGGTCGAGTAGCGCACCAGCGGCACCATCGTGTCGCCATGCCCGCCCAGAACGAAAGCCGTGACATCGCGCATGGAGACGTTGAATTCGAGCGACAGGAAATGCCGGAAGCGCGCCGAGTCGAGCACGCCTGCCATGCCGACGACCTTGGCATGCGGCAGGCCGGAAAACTCGCGCAGCGCCCAGACCATCGCGTCAAGCGGGTTGGTGATGCAGATGACGAAGGCATCGGGGGCATGGGCGGCAATGCCCTCGCCCACGGATTTCATCACCTTGAGGTTGATGCCAAGAAGATCGTCGCGGCTCATGCCCGGCTTGCGCGGCACGCCTGCGGTGACGATGCAGACATCGGCGCCCGCGATATCGGCATAGTCATTGGTGCCCTTGAAACGGCCATCGAAGCCCTCGGAAGGGCCGGATTCGGCGATATCGAGCGCCTTGCCCTGCGGCGTACCTTCAGCGATGTCGAACAGGATTACATCGCCGAGTTCCTTGATGGCGGCCAGATGGGCGAGCGTGCCGCCAATCTGTCCCGCGCCGATCAGTGCTATCTTGGGTCTGGCCATCAGTGATCTCCGGATCGTTGGTTATGACGCGACGTGCCTAGAGCCTTGGGGCCTGTATTGCAAGAGCATGGCGCGGGGGAGAAGGTTGGTAGCGCTGACGGGATGCGGGCGGAAGGGGCCAGGCGGATGCGGCGGAGGCTGCCTATCCGGCCTTGCGGCTGACCAGCGCACCGGCAAGGATCAGGACCGCGGCAACACCGGAGACCGCCACAAAGCCCGCGCTCGCATGGACTGGGCCCATGATGACCGGCCCGGCGAAAACCGCCGCATAGGTCACGGCGCTGTTCAGCCCCATCACCGCGCCGCGCGCGCCGGTTGCGCGCCGGGTCAGGGACACCACCAGCGCGTTCAGGCCAAGCTGATTCAGAATGCCCCAGATCATGGCGGCGATGAATGCCGTCACCGGCGCCGTCAGGGCATGACCCCAGCCGGCATAGCTTGTCGTGATCCCGAGCAGGACCAGCAGCAAGTAGCCTCGGGTGATGGTCGGCGCGATCAGGCCAAGCCCGAGCCCGGCCAGACCGAAGCCAAGTCCGTAAGCCAGTACAAACAGGCCCACACCCTGCACCGAGAGGCCGAAGGCCGCGCGGATGCCTTCTCCGAAAAAAGCGTAACTGCCGTAAAAGGCGGTCATGAAGGTGAACATCACCACGAGCAGCGGCCCGATACCCGGCAGGCGCAGGGCCCGCCACGGGGACACCCGCATCACGCTCTCGCCCAGCACGCCGCGCAGCGACAGGAACAGTCCAAGGCCAACCACTGTGGAAAGCGCGGCCAGCAGGATATAGACCATCCGCCAGCCGAATTGCCCCGCGACCAGCGCGGCCAGGGGAACCGCCAGAACCAGCGACAGCGCCCATCCGGTCAGCACAAGGCCCAGACGCGCCGCTTCTCGCCCCGCCGGGGCCGTTGCTGCAGCTGTGGCATAGGTGCCGGGCAACAGAATGCCGACCGCGACCCCGGCCATGGCCTGCGACAGGCAAAGCTGGACCCAGTTCCCGCTGATCGCGCTTGCGCCCTGCGCCAGTGCCAAGAGCAGCGCCGCGCCGCCCAGAACCCGACCGGCGGGCATGCGGTCGATCACCCCGGCAAATGTCAGCGCCGATACTGCCGTTGCCGCGCCGAATGCCGAGATCGCCCAGGCGATCCGGAAAGGCTCGCTCGCCAGCCCCTGCGCCACTTCCGACAGGATCGGGCTGAGGACGAAGGCGTTGGAACCGACCAGCAACACCGCTGCCAGCAAGGCTGCGACCTGCAAGTGCCGAACAGGGTTCGACGGAATCATATTTTCTTGGTATATCATGCGACATAAATGGCGCCTATTTTGCGATCCAAGCAAATGAAATCAGGAAACACTCCGATGAAAACGAATGCCATTCGGCGCGACAAGCCGCATCCCTCGGGCCTCGATCAGACGGACCGAAAGCTGTTAAGGCTGCTGGCCGAACGCGCCGACCGGCCCTATGCCGAACTCTCGAAGCTGGTCAATCTTTCGGCCCCGGCGGTGCATGAACGGGTGAAGCGGTTGCGACGGGACGGGGTGATTCAGGGCGTTGTCGCGAAGCTCGATGGCGAGAAGATCGGTTGCCCGCTTCTGGCCTTCATCCATGTCACGACCGAGGGCTGGGGGATGACCCGGCCGATCCTTGCCTTGCAGGAACTGGCAGATGTCGAGGAAATCCACACTGTCACCGGCGACACCTGCCTGATCCTGAAAGTCCGCAGTTCAAGCCCGGCGAGTCTGGAGAAGCTCTTGTCGCGGATTCAGGAGGTCGAGGGCGTGCGCGCGACGCAAAGCTATGTTGCGCTCGGCACCTATCTGGAGCGCGGCCCGATGCCGGAACTGCCGGAAACCGGCGAGCCGCGCTGACTGAGGGAAATTCCCGGCTTTCCCGTCACCGCTCGGTCAGTTTCAACTCGATCCGGCGGTTGCGCGAGCGGGCTTCAAAGGTGTTGCGCGGGTCCACGGGGCGGTATTCGCCGAAACCCGCAGCCGACAGGCGGAAGGCCGGGAAGCCGCGTTCTTCTGTCAGGTAGCGTACCACCGAGAGCGCGCGGGCCTGTGACAGCGCCCAGTTATCGGCAAAGCGTGCGCCGGGCGCGATGGGCAGATTGTCTGTATGGCCCTCGACCTGCAGGATCCAGTCGATATCGGGCGGGATGCGGTCGGCCACGTCATTGAGGATCGCGACCACATCGCCGATCTGCGCGCGCCCCTCGGCGGCGAGATCGGCAGAGCCAAGCTCGAACAGCACTTCGGAGGAAAACACGAAACGGTCGCCGACGATCTCGACCCCCTGCCGCCCTTCAAGCACCTGCCGCAACTGGCCGAAAAACTCGGAACGGAAGCTTTCCAGCCGTTCGCGCTCGGCGGCTTCGAGATCGGCGCGGCGGCGTTCCTCGGCGGCAAGCTGTGCCAGCGCGAGGTTCAGATCCGCGCCAAGGCTTTCGATCTGGGTCTGGGCGGCCTCGTCGCGGGCACGCGCCTCGCCCAGCAGATCCTGCAAGCCCCCGACCTGCCCGCGCAGGGCGGCGACCTGCTGGTTGAGCAGTTCCAGACGGCGCTGGTCGTCTAGGCTTTGCGCATCCCGCTCGGCCAGCGCGGATTCGGCCAGTGCACGCAGCGCGGCAAGGCGTTCGCGTTCGCTGATTTCCACCGCCAGCGCGGCTTCAAGCTCTTCCTGCCCTGCCCGCGCTGCCGCCAGCAGCGTCAGGGTTTCCTCGGCGCGGCGGCGCTGTTCTTCCAGCGCAAGTGTCATCGCGGTCAGTTCGGCATCGGCATCTTCAAGCCGCGCGCGCAGCGCCTCGGCGGCGGCGGCATCGGCCAGACGGCGGCTTTCTTCCTCGGAGAGTTGGGCTTGGGCATCGGCGAGTTGCGCGCGCAGGGCTTCGGCCGCGGCGAGATCGGCCAGACGGCGGCGTTCCTCCTCGCTCAGTTGCGCCTCGGTATCTTCCAGACGGGCGCGCAGGGCTTCGGCGGCGGCTTGTTCGGCGAGAGCTTCCGCTTCGGCGGCGCTGAGTTCGGCGCGCAATGCGGCATCGGCCTGCGCCAGTTCCTGCCGTGCGTCTTCGGATTCGGCAAGGGCGGCGGCCAGCGCGGCCAGCGAGGTTTCCCGGCTGCGCATGTCCTCCTGAGCCTCGGCAAGGGCGGCGGAGAGCTGCGCGAGTGTCGCCTCTTGCGCCACGGCCTCGGCACGGGCCTGCGCAAGCGCGGCCTCGACCGCATCGGCGCGGGCAGCGGCCAGACGGGCGGCTTCGGCCTCGGCGCTGAGTTCATCGCGCAGCGCGGCCAGCGCGAGTTGCAGGGCTTCCTGTTCCGACAGCGCTTGGGCCTGCGCTTCTTCCAGCGCCGCGACATCCGCCGCCAGCGCCTCACCCTGCGCAATCGCGGCGTCGCGCGCGGCAATCAGGGCCGCGACCTGGGCTTCGAAATCGGTGATGCGGGCCTGAGCGGCGTCGAGTTCGGCACCCCGCGCGGCAAGGTCACGATCCAGCGCCGCGATCTGGGCCAGTTGGGCGGCAGCAAGGGCGCGGGACTGATCCAGATCCTCTGTCAGATCGCCGACCTGCCCTTCGAGCGCTGACACACGCGCCCGCGACAGCCCGAGCGCATTGGCGAGGCTTGCGACTTCGGCGCTGAGCCCCTCCAGCTGGGTATCCTGTGTCGATATCGTGTCGCGCAGCACGAATTGCACGATCATGAAGATCGACAGCACGAACATCAGCACCAGAAGCAGCGCGGTCATCGCATCGACGAAACCCGGCCAGATCGCGCCCGAAACATCGCGGCGTTGCCCGGATTTGCGCGCCAGAGCCATGGCCTAGCCCTCGTCCCGGCGCGCGCCAATTCCTGTGCGGGCAAGCTGGCGCACCGCAAGCGTCAGATTGGCCAGATCCGAGCGCAGATCGGTCGTGCTTTCAAGGCGTCCGGCAGAGACTTCCTCGGCGATGCGCAGAAGCTGGCTGTCCATATTGCGCAGGCGCAGACGGATTTCGGCCTGCGCGGCAGGACCGGATTCGGCGGCATGTTCGCGGAAATGGGCCAGCAACTCTTCCTGCCCGCGCGCGACGTGATCGAGCGCGGCGCCGGTGTCGGACGCGTCAGCCCCCTGCCCTACACCACCGCTTGCAGCCAGCCTGTCGATGGCCTCGACCAGATAGCCCAGCGCCTGATCCAGCTGCGCGCGTTCGCGGTCGGCGTCGATTTGCTGGCGGTGCATGGCTTCCATCTGCTCGGCCATACCGTCCAGCACCTGGATGATCGCCCCCATTTCGCCGCCGGCTTCGGTGTCACCGGCAACGCCCAGACGGGTGATCGAACTGAGCCATTCTTCAAGCTGGCGGTAAAAGCGATTCTGGCCATGCCCGGCGAAAAGCTCCAGCATCCCCACCACAAGCGAGCCCGCGAGCCCCAGAAGCGATGAGGAAAACGCCGTGCCCATGCCGCCAAGCTGCGCTTCCAGCCCGGTCATCAGATTGTCAAAGACCTGAATCCCGGTCTGGTTGTCTTCGGGCGCGAGCGAGCGGATCGTGTCAACCACGGCAGGCACGGTCGTCGCCAGCCCGTAGAATGTGCCGAGCAGGCCAAGGAAGATCAGCAGAGAAATGATATAGCGCGTGATGTCGCGCAATTCGTCCAGACGGGTTGCGACCGAGTCGAGGATGGAGCTGGCGGAGCTGGAGCTGATCTTGCTGCCCCGTCCTCGCCCGCGCAGCAGTGCCGCGAGCGGCAGAAGCAGGGCGGGCGGGATTGTTGCTTCATGGCCGGGGCGGTCGGCGGCGAAGCCTTCGATCCAGATGATCGAGCGGTTGAGCTGGATCACCTGCCAGAAGGTCGCGAATACCCCCAACACAAAGACCAGAAAGATGAAGCCGTTGAGCCAGATATTCGCAAGAAAGATGCCCGCCACCCGCGGCAGGGCAAACCATGTGCCCACGGCCACAAGCACGAGCACAACCAGCATCATCACGATCTGGCGCACGGGCCGGGAAAACTGCGTCTGCACCCCAAATTGGGATCTGGCCATGATCGGGCGTCCTGATCCTCTTTTAACTATGGCCACCCTAGGTCAGTCCCTGCGCTCTGCCAACCGCATATTTCACTGACCACAAAAGATTATGGCCGCCCGGATCAGGACGGCCATGCGGTGTCATATGTTTGTCGTCACGCCTCTTCGCGCGCCTCATTCTCGCGGCGGCGGCGGTTTTCATCCATGAACATGTCGAATTCCGATTTGTCCTTGGCTTCGCGCAGGCGCTTGAGGAAGGCATCGAAAGCCGCCTGTTCATCTTCGAGGCGCTTGAGCATGTCCGATTTATAGGCGTCAAAGGCGCTGTTGCCAGAACTGCGCCAGGCCGCCGTGCCATGGTGCATTTTCGAGCGGCAGGATTTTCCGAACATCTGTTTTCCCCAGATCATGTAAGCCAATAGTGCCAGCCCGATGGGCCAGAACAGGATGAATCCCAGAACCATCGCGGCGATCCAGCCGAGCTTGCCATAGCCGTCAAGCCAGCTTTCCGCCCGCCGGGGCCAGGACAGGTGAGCAGTCGCTGTTGTCATGTCGTTTCCCTCTCTTTCCTTGGTGTGAATGTTATTAACATTTACATAAATGGGAGGCAAGCCGGATTGTTCAAGGGTGCGTGTGGCGATTTTCAGAGCTTCGTGTAGCGTGAGAAGAATTTTCTCACGGTTTCAGATAGATAGCTGCGCGGCCGCCCTGAAACGAGACGCCATTCGCAGCAACGGATGTGACGGGCGACTGCAAAATGCGCCGGTTCAGCGATCCGGCTCCAGAAACCCCAGGCCCCGCAGATAGATCCCGATTCCGGTTTCCAGCAGATCCTCTGGCGTGAAGGGGCCGCGCGATCCGGGGGCGCCGCGCGCGTAAAGTTCGACAATGCCGTGGCTCATGGCGCTGACATGGGCGGCGAACATTTCGGTCGGCGGGCGTCGGTCCGGGGGCAGGCGTTGCGACAGGTCATCGGCGGCGCGCACCAGAACTTTGTTGGCGCGCGCGCAGGCTGTCGCCAGATCGCGCGTCGCATTGGGCGAGATGCCGGATTCGAACATCGCCACATAATGCCCCGGATGCTTGCGCGCGAAGGCCAGATAGGCCCGGCCCACGGCCTCGAACGCCGCGAGGGGCGAGGGCTGGCCATCGCGATAGGCATATTCCAGCAGATCCGCGAACAGCTCAAACCCCTGCCGCGCAAGTTCCACGATCAGGTCCTCGCGCCCGGTAAAATGACGGTAAGGGGCGGCCGCAGACACATCGGCCAGCTTCGCGGCCTCGGCCATGGTGAAACCTTGCGGGCCCTTCTCGGCGATCAGATCGAGCGCGGCCTCGACCAGTGCCTGTTTCAGATTGCCGTGATGATAGCCGCGTTTGGCCATGATGGTGCGCTACTCCCTGCCCCGTATCCCTTCTCTAGGCCAAACCGCTGCGATGGGAAACTGCAAACCCCGCATCGGGCCTGCTTGCAAAAGCTGCATGAAACCCTTATCTGCAGCGTCGAGAGGTTGGCGCGGGCAGACGCCTTGCCAACCCGGTCAGGTCCGGAAGGAAGCAGCCGCAGCATTTCCCGTCTGGGTCGCTGTCCAGCCTCTCACCTTTTCCCAAGCTTGCCTTCTGCCTTTCGCATTGCGGTGCAACGCCGTGCGGGGCGTGCGGCCAGATGTCTCTTTGCCGAAGAAGCGAGCCTGATGACGATCAATCCCTATGAGACGGATGGCTTCTACGATGCTGCTCTGGCGGCAGGGCGGCACCGAGCGATTGTCGGCGGGCGCTGGGATGAAACCGGGCGGATTGCACTGGCGGCGCTGATCGAGGCCGGGCTTGCGCCGCATCATCACCTGCTCGACATCGGTGCCGGGGCGCTGCGTCTGGGCTGCAAGGCGGTGCCCTATCTGGAACCGGGGCATTACTGGGCGACGGATGCGTCGCGCGCGCTGATGCTGGCGGGGTATCATGCCGAACTGGATGACCCGGGTCGGCTGGATCCGGCGCAGCTGATCGAGGATGCGGATTTCGCCTTTCCGGGCGTGCCGGAGAGGATCACCCATGCGATTGCCTTTGCGGTGTTTCCGCATCTTCCGCGCAGCCGCCTGCAGCTTGCCCTGAGCCGGTTGCGCCGCTTCATCGGGCTGGAGAAATTCCTGTTCACAGTCTTTCTGGCGCCTGACGCGGCGGCGGCGATGCCCTATCGGCAGGCGGATGGCGTCGTGACACATGGCCAGCGCGCGCCCTATCATCTGATCGCAGGCGAACTGGAAGAAATGGCGCAGTCCTGCGGATGGCATCTGGCCCGCAGCACACGGATGCTGCCACGCGGGCAGATCCTGTTCACCGCCACGCCGATGGCCTGAGCAACGCCCGGCCCGAAACGGGTTGCCAGACCCTGCCTGCGATACTACCGTGAGTTGCAATGGCCCGCGGCAGCATGCGGGCTGCCTGCCCTGATCAACAGGGCCTTGCAGCAAGGGAGGGTCGGATGATCCAGAGTTATCGTTTTACATCAACGGCTTTAGGGGCTTTTCTGGCCGCCTGGCCGGTCATGGCGCAACAGACATCGGATGTGGTGGTGCCGGAGCCGCAGACCGAGGTCACGCAGGATTTTCCCGGCATTTCCGATGCTGCCCGCGCCGCGCTTGACGCGAAAGCCGCAGGCGAGAGCGTCGAGGCCGAGAGCTGGATGGTGGCCGCGGCCAATCCGCTGGCGGTCGAGGCCGGGGCGCGGGTGCTGCGCGAGGGCGGGACTGCCGCCGATGCCATGGTTGCGGTGCAGGCGGTTCTGGGGCTGGTCGAGCCGCAATCCTCGGGCCTTGGGGGCGGGGCGTTTCTGGTCTGGCATGATGCCGCGACCGGCGAGATCACCACGCTGGACGGGCGCGAAACCGCGCCCCTGGCCGCCGATCCGCGCTATTTTCTCGATGCCGAGGGCGAGCCACTGGATTTCCAGACTGCTGTCGTCTCTGGCCGCTCGGTTGGAACCCCCGGAACCCCGCGCCTGATGGAAGAGGCGCATCGCCGCTGGGGGCAGGCCAACTGGCGCAGCCTGTTTGATGATGCGATCGGACTGGCCGAGGACGGGTTCACGGTTTCGGCCCGTCTGGCCGATTCGGTCGCGGGTGCCGCCGAAACGCTGGCGGTCTTCCCCGCGACGGCAGATTATTTCCTGCCCGGTGGCGCGCCGCTTGCCGCAGGGGATAGGCTGGTCAACCCGGATTATGCCGACACGCTGCGCCAGATCGCGGCGCGGGGCGTTGCCGCCTTCTACACTGGCGAGATTGCGGCCGATATCGTAGCCGCGACGCGCACAGACGAGCATCCGGGGCTGCTGTCGCTGACCGATCTTGCGCGCTACGAGGTGATCGAGCGCCCGGCGATCTGCTATGAATACCGCGCGCATGATGTCTGTGGAATGGGGCCACCCTCCTCCGGGGCGGTGGCGATTGCGCAGATTCTGGGCAAGCTGGAGCATTTCGACCTGCCATCCATGGACCCGCAAGCGCCCGAGACGCGCCGTCTGATGGGCGATGCCACGCGGCTGGCTTTCGCGGACCGGGGCCGCTATCTGGCCGATAGCGATTTCGTGCCAGTGCCGGTCAAGGGGTTGACCGACCGCGATTATCTGGCCGCGCGCGCCGAATTGCTGCGCGGCGATGATGCGCTGCCCGAAGTCGCGCCGGGGGAACCTGCCTGGGATCATGCGGCGCTCTGGGGCGATGACCTGCGCGAGGAACGGCCTGCGACCTCGCATATCTCGATTGTGGACGCTGCGGGCAATGTGCT
This sequence comes from Natronohydrobacter thiooxidans, assembly GCF_001884735.1. GTDB lineage: Bacteria > Pseudomonadota > Alphaproteobacteria > Rhodobacterales > Rhodobacteraceae > Roseinatronobacter > Roseinatronobacter thiooxidans_A. The sequence continues at coordinate 112,538 of NZ_MJAP01000003.1, forward strand.
GTCGATGACCACGACCATCGAAAGCGGGTTTGGCGCGCGGATTTTCACGCGCGGTCTGCTGCTGAACAATGAGCTGACGGATTTCTCCTTCCGCACCCATGCCGGGGGCTGGCCGATTGCGAACCGCGTCGAGCCCGGCAAGCGCCCGCGCTCGTCGATGTCACCGACGATTGTGCTGCGCGACGGCGAACCCGTGCTGAGCATCGGCAGCCCCGGCGGGGCCACGATCATCGGCTTCACCGCGCAGGCAATCATCGCGCATCTAGACTGGGGCATGGATGTGCAGGAGGCCGTGTCGATGCCGCATCTGGTCAACAGTTTCGGCACCTATCAGATCGAGGCAGGCACATGGGCCGAGGATCTGGTCGATCCGCTCTCAGAGATGGGGTTCCAGACCAATGTGACGGCGCTGACCTCGGGCCTGCATGCGATCTCGATTGGCGAGAGTTTGCGCGGCGGCGCTGATCCGCGCCGTGAAGGAATTGCTCTGGGCGAGTGAGACCAGATCAGACCGCGTGGTGCTGCCTTGCGGTCTGCCAGCCTGTCGGGTTCAGTTCGACAGGCTTTCCAGCCAGCGATACAATTCGCGCCCGCCGGTGCGCAATTCGACATGCATGCCGCTCTGGGCATTGTCGTCGCCGGTCACGCGGCGCAGGAACTCGTCAGGGCCAGCCAGATAGGCCACGAAATTCTCTTCACTCCAGCGTGCGCCGGTTGCAGCCGCCGCGCGCATATCATTGGAGTAGAAGGCGAAACCCGAAGCCGAGGCCAGCGGCCTGCGCGCAATCCCGTAAAGGTTCGGCCCCGACCGCCCGCCGCGTGCCAGCACATTGCCATCGGGCGCTTCGACCGTGTGACAGGTGCGGCAATCGCGCCAGCGCGCTTCATCCGCCACAGCGCTGCCAAGGCTGGCGGCAAGAGCCACTCCGGTCGCAAGGGTCGGAAGAATATTCATGCCCGGCACGCCTTCATGCTGATTTTTCCGTGATATAAGCGTGATTTGGCCAGATCGCAACGGGCGCGCGGTCACGAACCCGGCACTGTTGCGGGATCACGGCTTGAGCCGGTAGCCGGTCTGGAGCCAGCGCCAGCACAGTGCAGAGATGGCCGCTGTCGCACCGAAGACCACCGCAAGCCCCAGCCACGGCGAGGCATCCGAGGCCCCGATCATGCCGAAGCGCGCCCCGTCGATCAGGTAGAAGACCGGGTTCAGGCGGCTGGCCGTCTCCAGCGCAGGCGGCAGTGTGGCGATGGAATAGAAGGTGCCTGACAGGAAAGAGAGCGGCACGACGATGAAATTGGTGATCGCCGCGATCTGGTCGAACTTGTTGGACAAGATCCCCGCAGCGACCCCGAGCGCGCCAAGAAACGCCGCGCCGAGCGTCAGGAACAGGAACAGCCAGAGCGGATGCGCGACCCCCTGCCCCAGAAGCGCCCAGAGTGCGGCGGCAATGACCGCGCCCACCATCAGCCCGCGCACGATGCCGCCTGCCAGATAGCCCAGCAGCAATTCCATGGCCGAAAGCGGCGGCATGAGGGTATCGACAATGTTACCCTGCACCTTCGAAATGACGATGGAGGAGGAGGTATTGGCAAAACTGTTCTGGATCACGGTCATCATCAGGATGCCGGGGGCCAGAAAGGCGGTGAAGGGCACGCCCAGCACCTCGCCGCGCTGCGGGCCTATGGCCAGGGTAAAGACTGCAAGGAACAGCCCTGCCGTGACCAGCGGCGCGGCAAGCGTCTGGGTCCATACCACCAGAAAGCGCTTGATCTCGCGATCTGCCAGCGCGGCAAGGCCGAGCCAGTTGACGCGCCCGAAGCGGCGCATGCCCATCTGGTAGCCTGTTTTCACCTTCTGTCCCATGCTCTGCGCCTCTCTATTACCCGTTTGGGCGTGGTTTCACGCCTCTGGGCGATTGTCTTTCGCACCATAGCCATGTATTTCATCCTCTCGCGCTTTTCCATGGGGGAGCGCTGTCGCAAAGCCCGCAACCGGAGTTGACGTCATGTCCTGGACTGATGAGCGTGTCGAATTGCTCAAGAAGATGTGGAACGAGGGCCATTCGGCCTCGACGATCGCCAAGGAGCTGGGTGGCGTGACGCGCAATGCCGTGATCGGCAAGGTGCATCGTCTGGGCCTGTCCAATCGCAACGGCCCGGAAACCGAAGAGGCGCCCAAGGCCGTGGCAGAGGCCCCCAAGCCCGAACCGGTCGCTGCGGCGCCCGCCGCACCCGTGGTCAATCTGGCGCAGGCCAAGGCAGAACGCGCCGCGCAGGCCAAGGCGGCAGAGGCGCCCAAGGCCGAGGCGCCCGAACCGCAAGCCTATACGCCGCGTCCGATCATTCCCGCAGGCCAGCCGCTGCCGCCGCAGCCTTCGGCCAATGAGATTGACCCCGAGGCGCTGGCCACGGTGCGCGAGGTCGAGAAGACCGCGCGCAAGCTGACGCTGCTAGAACTGACCGAACGGACCTGCAAATGGCCGATTGGTGATCCGGCAACCGATGATTTCTGGTTCTGCGGATTGCCGGTTCAGGCAGGCAAGCCGTATTGCGAGGCGCATGTCGCGGTTGCATTCCAGCCCATGAGCACCCGGCGCGACCGTAAACGGTAAGCCGCGCGATTGACCGCTCTGACGCAGGGCTTTACCACTGGGCGCAAGTGAGGCTTGCGCGCAGGACCAACCATGTTTCAGAGCTATTCCGCCACCACCCGGCCCGAGGAGGGGCCGCCGCGCCTGTCTGCATTGCGTGACGCGCTGCAGGCACAGAGGCTGGACGGGGTGATTATCCCGCGGTCTGACGCGCATATGGGCGAATATGTCGCCGCCTGTGACGAGCGGCTGGCCTGGCTGACGGGGTTTACCGGTTCGGCGGGGTTCTGCATCGTGCTGCCTGACCGGGCGGGGCTGTTCGTGGACGGGCGCTACCGCGTGCAGGCGCGGCTGCAATGCGCCGATGTCTTCACCCCGGTCAACTGGCCCGAGACCAAGCCCGCCGACTGGCTGCGCGGGGCCTGCGAGAGCGGCGCGGTGATCGGCTTTGATCCCTGGCTGCATACGCCCGATGAGATCGAGGCGCTGGAGCGCGATCTGGCGGGCACGGAGATTACACTGAAGCGCATCGCGAACCCGGTTGACGCGCTCTGGTCCGACCGCCCTGCCCCGCCCATGGTCCCGGCGCGCGCCTATCCCGAAGCGCTGGCGGGAAAGACAACGCTGGAAAAACGCGCAGGCATCGCCAAGGCGCTGCGCGAGGCCGGTCAGCGCGCCTGTGTCCTGACCCAGCCGGAAAGCCTGTGCTGGCTCTTGAATATTCGCGGCGGTGACTTGCCGCGCGTTCCGGTGATGCAGGGTTTCGCAGTCCTGCATGATGACGGCCGGGTTGATCTGTTCTGCGCACCGGAAAAATGCGCCGCGCTGCAGTTTGACGATGCGGTGCATCTGCGCCCGGTCGAGGCGTTCGAGCCTGCGCTGCGCACCCTGCAGGGGCCGGTGCGGCTCGACAAGGCGACAGTGCCGGTGCAGATCGTCGATCTGCTGCGGGAAGCCTCGGTCGAGACCGTGTTCATGCAAGATCCCTGCCTGCTGCCCAAGGCGCGCAAGACCGACGCGGAACTCGCTGGCGCGCAGGCCGCGCATCTGCGCGACGGGGCGGCGATGGTGGAGTTTCTGGCCTGGCTGGACGGCGAGGCGGAGAAGCTCGTCTCGGACCCGGCGCATGTTCTGACGGAAATCGAGATTGCGCGCCATCTGGAATCCTGCCGCGCGGCGACCGGCGCGCTGCAGGATCTGAGTTTCGACACGATTGCGGGCTCTGGTCCCAATGGCGCGATCGTGCATTACCGCGTGACCGAAGACAGCAATCGCCGCCTGATCCCCGGCGATCTGATGCTGGTCGATTCCGGCGGGCAATATCTGGACGGGACCACCGATATTACCCGCACCATCGCCATCGGTCCGGTGGGAACGCTGGAGGCAGAGTGTTTCACCGCGGTGCTGCGCGGCATGATCGCGATGTCGCGTGCGCGTTTTCCGCGCGGGGTGGCGGGCGGGCATCTGGATGCGCTGGCGCGCTACCCGCTCTGGCTGCTGGGGCGGGATTATGACCATGGCACCGGGCATGGTGTGGGGGCGTTTCTGTCGGTACATGAAGGGCCGCAGCGGCTGTCGCGCATCTCGACCGTGCCACTGGCCGAGGGCATGATCCTGTCGAATGAGCCGGGCTATTATCTTGAAGGGCGGTTTGGCATCCGGCTGGAGAATCTGATCGCCGTGCGCAAGGCGACGCCGCCCGCAGGCGGCGATGCGCGCGACTGGCTGGAATTCCAGACTTTGACCCTCGCGCCGATTGACCGGCGCCTGATTCTCGCGGATCGGCTTGAGACTGACGAACGGAACTGGCTCGACAGCTATCACGCTCGCGTGCTGACGCTGCTGCGACCGGTGCTGAAGGAACCGGCAGCACGGTGGCTGGAGGCGGCCTGCCAGCCACTTTGATCTACCCGCGCGCATTTGACCACTTTGCACCTGAGGGCAAAACCTGCCAGAGTACCGCCAAAGACGAGAGGACAGAAACATGACGAATGTCAGGATCTACCCTGCCAAGGGAACCTGGGTGGTGCGCGCCAATGGCGCCGTGATCGGTGAAAGCAATCGCGCATTGGAGATGGTCCAGCGTGACTATCCTTTCGTGATCTACTTCCCGCGCGAAGATATCGCCTCGGTCGTTCTGGACCAGTCTGACCGCCCGCTCTTTTGCGATGATCGCGGCGAAGGGGTATTCTACCATGTTTCAAGCCCCGAGGGACTGATCCAGAATGCAGGCTACAGCCTGACCAACCCGACCGCAGAGGCCCAGTCCGTGCGCGATTATCTGGCCTTTGACGCAGGCAAGGTGACGGTCGAACGGGTCTGAGCCCGAGACCACGCTTCCGGACGCGCAGTTGCTGTGCGGCGCGGGCCGCGAGGCATCCGGCCCGCAGGGGGCCGGACGCGGGATTTGCCCTGCCGGTGCAGGACCGCTCCGGCGGAACGGTCCCTTGGCACGGGATCGGGAAGACAATGCCTCAGGCGGCAGCCGGGGCGGGCCTGGCAACACTGCCCGCGACCTTTTCCGAGACAAAGCCGAACAGGTTGCCGAGCACCAGCGACACCAGCACCATTGCCGCCGCCGGGATTACCGCTCCGATCTGGCCTATGGCCACACCCGACAGCAGCAGGAAGGCCGCCGTCGAGGCATAGCCGTAAACCCCCGCCGGAATGGTCGACAGCGCCGGCAGATGGGCGCCCAGCACCAGCACCACCACCGATACCCCGACGATGATCGAGGCCACCGTAACCGGTCCGCCCACGGTGCCGACCACAAACAGCGCCACCGCCGCGACGGCCACGCCCCAGCCATGGTTGACGGCGGATTTCACCAGTCCGTCGGTCTTGCCACCGCTATGGTAGAAACTGCCCCAGCCGATGAACAGCGCCCAGACCAGCAGCCCCAAATCCGTGCCCAGGCACAGCCAGGTCGCCACTGCCGCCAGAACGCCGATGGACAGCGCCAATGCGTTGATGATATTCATGTATAGTCCCTCCTGATTGCTGTATGCACAACCGGCAGGCTGCCGGTGCAGACCGACAGGCGGCCCGCCTCAAACGCGGGTTGCGTTTGCGATGCGCGTTTTCCGGTATAGCGGGCCGCCCCCTGATCGCGGTCACTCCACTGCGGCCCGGCGGGAGGTTAGCTTGGCCGGGGGCCGCACGGAAATTGGACCAAAGTTTATACGACCATGGCAACAGGCGCGCGGCGGGGCGACGCTATCGGGTGAACCCGCATCTCGCCCGTAACGGAAGCGAAGCGCGCTTGTATGCTCCATCCGTCAGGTCAGGCATCAAGGCAAATCCCGTTATCTGAAGAGGGCAATGCATCCGAGGACTGCGCCGATCCTGTGGCCATTCCCTGATATCCGCGTTCCAGCGCCAAACCGTCACCAGTATCCGCAGGACAAGGCGCCTGGCGGGTCTGCGCCGGAGCCGAATGCCGCTGAATGGCGAGAAACCGCCATCCCGCGCGCCGCTCACGGGATATACACTATCTTCTGATCGCGGCTTTCTTGCCTTGCGCGAGAACATCAATTAACCGCACAACTAACAGTTGCATTTGTCGCAGATAATGCCACAATCCCGCTTAGGTCATTGGCTTTCGGTAAGAATCGGGAAACAGTGCCGAAGGTGAAATGCAGTAGATGCGAGAAGGTTCGTCATGCTGATCATCCAGTTCGCTCTGGCCATATGTACCGGGATGATTTTCGCGATTGCCGCAGTCATCGGTGACTACGGCTTCGGGATGGCGCTGCTGATCTATAGCCTGACAGGTGCGGTGACACTTGTCCTGACCATGGTGGCAACAATGCTCTGGTCCGAGTGGCGGTCAGCCTGACATACCCCAGCGCATTCCGGGCAGGCTATGGCGTGTGACAGATCGTGCCTAAAGCGTTTCGACTTTTCGGTGAATCTCTGAAACGCTTTAGCTTCTTGTATTGTCGCAATTTCGAACCGCAAAAGTCTATCAACTTTTTCTGAAATTGCTTTACCCGCGCGCGGCCAAGGCATCGTTGAGCACCGCCAGAAGCGTCTCTGAAGGCACATCATCGCAGACAAAAGCCGCGCCGATATCGCGCGCGAGAATGAAGCGCAACCGGCCATCCTGAACTTTCTTGTCCTGCCCCATCAGGCCGATCAGCGCCTCGGCGCCCGGCAGATCGCCGGGAATATCCGCAAGATCCGTGGTCATACCCATCGCGCGCAGATGCGCCCGCACCCGGCCGGGGGTTTCCTGCGCGCAAAGCCCCATACGCGCGGAAAGCTCATAGGCCAGCGCGCAGCCGATGGCCACGCCTTCGCCATGCAGCAGGCGGTCGGAATAGCCGGTCGCGGCTTCCAGCGCATGGCAGAACGTATGGCCAAGGTTCAGAAGCGCGCGCTCGCCCTGTTCGGTTTCATCCCGTGCGACGATGCCCGCCTTCATCTCGACCGAGCGGCGCACGGCGTAGTGGCGCGCGCCCTTGTCGCCGCGCGCCATGGCGGGGCCGTTGCGCTCCAGCCAGTCGAAGAAAGCCGCATCCCCCAGCAGACCGTATTTCACCACCTCGCCATAGCCCGCGAGAAAATCACGCACAGGCAGGCTGTCGAGCAGGTCGATATCGGCCAGAACGAGGCTTGGCTGGTGGAAGGCGCCCACAAGGTTCTTGCCGTGGCGCGTGTTGATCCCGGTCTTGCCACCGACCGAACTGTCCACCTGTGCCAGAAGCGAGGTCGGCACCTGAACGAAGCGCACACCGCGCCGCAGGATCGCGGCCGCAAAACCCGCAAGATCGCCGATCACCCCGCCGCCCAGCGCGACCACTATATCTCGGCGCTCAACTTTCGCATCGAGCAGCCATTCGACGGCCTCGGTCAGCCCCTGCCAGCCCTTGGTGGCCTCGCCGGGGGGCAGGGCATGGGACTGTGCTGCAATCCCCTCTGCGGCAAGCCCCTGTTCCAGCGCCGCAAGATGCAACGCGCCTACACGCGTCTCGGTCAGGATCGCGGTCTGTTTGCGCTGCAAGAGCGGGCCAATCAGCGCCCCGGCCTGCGCCAGAAGGCCCTGCCCGATCACCACGTCATAGGCACGTTCCCCCAACGGGACATGAACCCGGTCGATCTGTGTCATGTTTTTTGTCCTTCCAGCACATCCGGGCGGGTGAGCAATTCCGCCATGACCGCGCGTGCCATGTCGGGAATGGCATAGCTGACACGCGCCTCGACCACCAGATCGGCCAGCGCATAGACCGGCGCGCGGGCGTCTAACAAATCCGAAAGCGTCTGCCGCGGGTTGTCTGTGCGCAGCAGGGGCCGTGTCGTCTTGTGGCGCACCCGCGCCCAGAGCAGGTCGAGATCGGCCTTCAGCCAGACCGAAACGCCCAGTTCGGTGATCAATGCGCGCGTCTCGCCATTGAGGAAGGCCCCACCCCCCACGGACAACACCGATGGCGTGTCCCGCAGCAACCGGGCAATCACCTCGGCCTCGCGGGCGCGGAAGAATTCCTCACCATCGCGCGCGAAGATCTCGGCGATGGTCATTCTGGAGGCGGTGACGATTTCCTCGTCGGAATCGCGAAAGGGCACGGACAGCATGCGCGCCAGTTCCTTACCCACAGCGGTCTTGCCAGCGCCCATCATGCCAACAAGCACGACTGTCTTGTGCAGTTTCATGCCAATCGCGACTCCCGTAACCTTGCGCTGTTCAACTTTTGTTGGCCAGTCTGTTTATTGTCGTGTTAATGCGGCATTGTCGACCGGAAAACCCCCCGAATGCAGGTCGCGAAAGAGGGGGAGGCGCGAGAAAGGCAGGCCGTTATGAAATATATCTTCCGCTTGGTGCTGATCCTTGTGATGCTGGCGGCGCTTGCCGTGGTGGGTTTTGCCTTCGTAGGCGACCTGTCGGCGACGCGCAGCACTGTAGAAACTCCGGTCACGCTGGAGGTGAATTGACCCCGGCGGCGCGATATTGTCTGGCCTTTGTGCTGGGCCTTGCCTCTGCCCCGGCCGCTGTTTCCGCCCAAGAGAATGGTGCCCCGCTGTCGGCGATCGACTGGCTGGAACAGGCGTTGCGCGAGCCACCGCCGCCGGCTGTGGCGCCTGAGCCCCCGCCGCAGATGATCGAGCCTTCGCCGGTCCTGCCGGAATCGCATTTCGAGACCATCACGGTGGCCCCCCTGACCGGCGCGGAACTGGACGCAACCGGGCTTTTCACCGCAGAGCGCATCGGATTGCCGCGCGAGTTCTGGGGGCCAAGTCCGCTGGCCGAGATCATTCCGGCGATAGAGGCGATTCCCGGCGACACGCTGCCCAGTGCGGCCCGGCTCGGCCTGCGCCTGTTGATGGCGGAGTTCGCCGCCCCGTATGGCCTGACGCTTGAAACGCGCGGCACGCTTTTGCTTGCGCGGATCGACAAGCTGGTGAGCCTTGGCGCATTGGAACAAGCCAGCCAGTTGATTGATGCCGCCGCCGAACCCAGCGCCGCTTTGCGTGCCCGCGCCTTCGACATATCGCTGCTGCTGGGCGAAGAGGATCGGGCCTGCGCCCGGATGAGCGGTATGATCAGCGCGACCGAAGGACAGGCCGCACAGATTTTCTGCATGGCGCGACACGGGGAATGGCAGGCGGCCTGGACAAGCCTGAAGGTCGCGCGAAGCCTTGGGCTGATCGATGCTGCCGAAGCCGGGCTGCTGATGCGTTTTCTGGACGAGGAAGAAGCCGATTTCCTGCCCCCACCGCCGCAGAACATCACGCCGCTGGGCTGGCGGATCCTGGAGGCACTCGGGGATCCCGTGGCCACAACCCATCTGCCTGTGGCTTTCGCCCATGCGGATCTGCGCGGTGTGTCCGGCTGGCGGGCACAGCTCGACGCCGCCGAGCGACTGACCCGGATGGAAGTCCTGCAGGCCAACCGGTTGCACGGGCTTTACACACAGCGCCGTCCGGCCGCCTCTGGGGGGATGTGGGAACGCGTGCGCGCCATGCAGGGGCTGGACAGGGCGCTGGCCGCGAAGGACAGCGACGCGATCAGCGCGGAGCTTGTGGAGGGCTGGCCCCTCTTTGCGGCGGTGGAACTGGAGGGCGCTTTTGCCACGATCCACGCAACAGCGCTGGCGGATGTGCCGCTGACAGCGGAGGCCTCCGAAATCCTGTGGGCCGCACTGCTTCTGGCGCAGGAGCGGCTTGACCGCGCTGCCGAGCTTGCCCCTGACACCCCCACGGCGCAGTTCGTCATGGCGCTGGCGCGGGGCGCGCCCCTGCCCGAGATTGACACGCCGGAGATGGCAAGCGCCATCTGGCAGGGATTTCAGGACGCCCCTCTGTCGGAGCAGGTACAGGCGCAGAAGCAGGAAGGCGCCCTTGGCCTGATTGTTCTGGAGGCCTTGACCCAGATCGCGCAGGCCGCTGCTGGTGACCCTGTGGCCGCAACACGCGGCCTGCAGCGTCTGCGTGCCGTGGGTCTTGAGAGCGCCGCGCGGCAGATCGCAATCGAGCTTTTGCTTCTGGAACGGCGGGGCTGAGCGCATGGACGCGCAGGCGCAGCGCTGGATTTCGACCTTTCTGGACGCCCATGCCGCCGAACAGGGCGCGGCGCGCAACACGCAACTGGCCTATGCGCGCGATCTGCGCGATTTCGCGGATTGGGCGGAGAACAGGGGGCTTGGCGTCGGGACGCTGGCGCGGTCGGATATCGAAGCCTATCTGGTCCATTGCGATGCACAGGGGCTGGCCGCATCAACGCGCGCGCGCAGGCTGGCGGCGATCCGGCAGCTTTTCCGCTTCGCCTATGCCGAAGCCTGGCGCAAGGATGATCCGGCGAGCCGGATCAGCGGGCCGGGCAAATCGAAGAAACTGCCCGTCACGCTCAGCCATTCCGAGGTTGAGGCGCTTCTGGCCGCCGCGCGCAAACTGGGCCGGTCCGAGGCCGAGCGGGCGCGCAACACCTGCCTGATGGAACTGCTTTACGCCACGGGCCTGCGCGTTACCGAACTGGTCAGCCTGCCAGTCGCGGCTGTGCGTGGCGGTCCGCAGATGATCCTTGTGCGCGGCAAGGGCGGCAAGGAGCGCATGGTGCCGCTCTCGGAGCCTGCCCGCGAGGCGTTGCAGATCTGGCTGACCCATTGGGACGCAAGCGCGTCCGAGGCGCGCGCCAAACGCCTGCCCGAGCCGCGTTTCCTGTTTCCGTCCAAGGGGCGCGAGGGGCATCTGAGCCGGGTCGCCTTCTTTCTGATGCTGCGCGAGATGGCACTTCAGGCGGGGCTTGATCCCAGCCGCATCAGTCCGCATGTGCTGCGCCATGCCTTTGCCACGCATCTGCTGGCAGGCGGCGCCGATCTGCGCGCGATCCAGACCCTGCTCGGGCATGCCGATGTATCGACCACCGAGATTTATACGCATGTTCTGGAGGAACGGCTGAAAACGCTGGTGCTGGAGCATCACCCACTGGCCAAGCGCTGAACGGTCATTCCGGCATCAGGCCATCTGCGCCCGATAACAGGTCCTCGCAAAACGCGATCCAGTCCTGTCTGTGGCCCAAGACCCGGTCGCGATGGGCCTGCCAACCCGCTGCGAGTTGGGTCAGCAAGGGCAGATCGGCAGCAACACGCTCGACCAGCACCCAGCGGTTCCATTCATAGGCCAAAGACCAGTCTGGATCGCCAAGGCGCGATTCTGCCAGACGGTAATGAAAGGCGGGCCGTCCGCCCTTGAGCTGGGAGTGCGGCACGTCGCTCAGAGCCTCGGGGCACAAATATTCGAAAGCGGGCAGAAGATCGAGCCCGTAGCCGCGCGCCGGGGCCAGCATGGCATAGAGTCGCGCCAGACCCGCCGGGGACCAGCGCGCCTGATCGGCCAGTGCATCGACGAGCGTGGCAGGCCAGGATTTGACGAAAGGCAGCGCGCGACGCGCGGGGTCGAGCGGTGCCGAGCCGCGCAGCCAGCCCTCCAGAAACGCATAGGCGCGGATGACGGCAATTAGGCTGTCTGCCCCACCTGGCGGCAATGCGGGATTCAGATGCACGCCAAAGCCAAAGCCCAGCCGCGCCTGTGTGCCCATCGCCCCGGCTCCGGCCAGAACCGCAACCAGTCGCGTCAATTCCGACAATTGGTCCTGTCGCAGTGGCGCGGTAACGATCTCGACCGGCACAAGATCGCCCAGCGCCTGCGCGGCCAGTTCCTCAAGCCATGCCTTCCGCAAGGAGATATCGAGTTCGACCTGCACATCGCCGAGAAGACCGCCTTCGATGACAGACGCGCGTATATGCAACGGGCGGATCGTGCCCCCCCAGAGGGCTTGAACCAGCGATGCTGTCTCGCCCACATCCAGCCCCGCGAACTCGATTTCAAAGCCCGTCCGCCGGGCAGCGCTGCTTTCCCCTGCATGGTCCGGCAGCGGCCAGAAGCGGCGACGCTCGATCCGGTCATGCAGCATCACGATGCCCTTTCCTGTTCGCTGTCAGTCGTGAACGGCCTCGATCCCCTCGGCGGCCTTCAGACGATAGACCCAGGCCGAGGTGCCGTCCTCCAGTACCATCAAATCACGGCGGTATCTGCGGCCGGTTCGCTCATAGCGGTCCAGGCGCACCATTTCTTCCGGGCTGACGCGGAAGCGCACCCCGTCGAGCACCATGGAAGGTTCCCCGCGCAGGTCACGCCGGTTGCGTTGCCATCCGCGCAACTGCGCAGGCTCTGCGGGCACGGGTCGCCCGATCACGATGAAGCGCACCAACGGATTGGCCAGTGTGGCGAAGCCGAACACATAGCTGTCCTCGTCCGGCGGCGGTGGCGCATTGGCGTCCAGCCGTGGCAAATAGACCGGAGCGCGCGAAATCATCAGCCAGATGCCGAGAAGCAGGACAATCAGCGCGAGCCAGAAAGACGGTTTAGAAATCAGGATGTTCATGGGCTATATCTAGCCCGCGCCCTGCTGCGGCAAGGTTTTCTGTGCCAAGGCCGCGCGACGCTTGCGCAGCACCTCCCAGATATAGAGGACCATCGCGCCCCAGATCATGGGGAAAGCCACCTGCCGCGCCCCCTCAAAGGGCTCGCGGAAGATGAAAACCGAGATCAGGAAGATCAAGGTCGGAATGGTATAGCCCGCAATCGCGATGGTCGACAGCGTCAGCCCCTTGGCCCCGTTGGCGTAGAGCATCAGCGGTATCGCCGTGATCGCGCCCGCGCCTATCAGAAGCGCAAGGTCACGCGGACCGGCCTGTACGAAGAACAATGCGCCCTGCGCGTAGAGCCAGAGCAGATAGCCCAGCGCGATGGGCAGCAGGATCAGCGCCTCCAGCGCGAATCCCTGATTGGGACCGATCGGCAGCGCGCGCTTGAAATAGGCGTAGCCCCCCCAGCTGAAGACCAGAAGCAGCGCCCCCATGGGCAGCGATCCGGCTTCGAGCGTCAGGACCAGCACCGCCGCTGTGGCCAGAGCAACCGCGCCCCATTGCCGCAAACTGAGCTTGTCGCCCAGAAGCCCGGCCCCAAGTGCCACCGCGAAAATCGGGTTGATGTAATAGCCAAGGGCGGCCTCCATCGCCTGGCCCGACTGGATCAGCCAGACATAGGTCATCCAGTTTACCGAGATCAGCGATGCGGTCACAAAGGCCATGCCCAGCATCTTCGGGGTGCGCAGGGCGGCGCGCAAATCCGTTGTGCGCCCCAGCCAGATCAGCACCACAAGCGCAACCGGTACGGCCCAGATCACACGATGGGCCACGACCTCGACTGTCGGAACATGCGCCAAAGCCCTGAAATAGAACGGCAACAGCCCCCAGAGGCAGAAGGCCGCCCCGGCAAAGGCGAAACCGCGTGGGGTATCTTCATGCATCATTCAGGCCCGCCTGCACGGCGGCCATGAAGGCCTCGCCGCGTTTCTCGAAATCGGGAAACTGGTCGAAACTGGCCGCTGCCGGGGCCAAGAGGACGACATCACCCGGTTCGGCCTCTGCCATGGCCTGCGCGACAGCGCGCTCCATCGTCTCGCTGATCTCATGCGGGGTCTGGCCCAGTTGCAGCGCGAACTCGCGCGCCGAATGGCCGATCAGATAGGCTTTGCGCAGGCGGGGCAGATGCGGCGCAAGGGACGCGATGCCGCCATCCTTGCCCAGACCGCCCGCGATCCAGCGGATACGCTCGAAGGCTTGCAGGGCCTGCGCGGCGCTGTCGGCATTGGTGGCCTTGGAATCGTTGATATAGCGCACGCCATTCGCTTCTGCGACAAGCTGGCTGCGATGCGGCAGGCCCTTGAAGGTGGAGAGCGCATCCTCGATGAGGCGCGGGGCCAGCCCCAGCGCGCGGGCAACAGCATAGGCGGCGCAGGCATTCTGGTGGTTATGCGCGCCGGGCAGGCCCTGCATGGCCCGCAGGTCAATGGATGCGACCTGCTTGCCACGCCGGTATTCCGACAAAAACCCCTTGCGCGCAAAGACATTCCAGCCCGGCCCTGCCAGTTTTTGCCCCGAGGAGATACGGATAACGCGGGCATCTTCCGGCGCCTGGCTCAATTGTCCCGCCAGAAACTGCCCCTCGACCTCATCGACGCCGATCACGGCGCGGTCCGGCCCGCCCTCGGCAAAGAGCCTGCGCTTGGCGGCGAAATAGCCGCCCATGCCGTGATGACGGTCGAGATGGTCGGGCGACAGATTCGTGAACACCGCGATATCCGGTGTCAACGCGCGGGCAAGTTCGGTCTGGTAGCTGGAGAGTTCCAGAACAATCACCTCGCCATCGCGCGGCGGGTCAATGGAGAGCACGCCCTTGCCGATATTCCCCGCCATCTGCGCAGGGCGGCCTGTTTCCTGCAGGATATGGTGGATCAGCGCGGTGGTGGTGGATTTGCCATTCGATCCGGTCACCGCCACGACCTTGGGCGGCTGGTCAAATTCCATCGTCGCGAGCGTCGAGAGCGAGCGGAAGAACAAGCCGATATCGTTGTCCACCGGCACACCCGCCGCCAGTGCGGCGGCAATGATGCGATTGGGCGCGGGGTAGAGATGCGGGATGCCGGGGCTGGTGATCAGCGTGGCGACCTGCGCCCAGTCCACGCGGGTCAGATCGGTCAGCGCGATCCCGTCCGCTTCCGCCTTGGCGCGGGCTTCGGGCGATTCGTCCCAGGCGAGCGGGATCGCCCCGCCTGCCGTGAGCGCGGCGCATGTGGCCAGCCCCGACCGCCCCAGCCCCAGCACCGCCACCTGCTGCCCTTCATGGCCCTGTACTGCAATCATGGTTCTGGTCCCCGCCCGAGTTGATGCCTCATATCTGCGCCAAGTGGTGAACATGTGCAAGACAGCTTGCACCCGCCACACCCACGGGCTAGCCTTGCTGCATTGCAGCAAAATGAGGCGAAATGCTGGGTATCCTTGTCATCCTGCTGGCCCTGACCGCGCTGATCTGGCTTGCCTATCGCGGCGTCAGTCTGCTGCTTCTGACCCCTGCCCTTGCCGTGCTGGCCGTGCTTCTGGCCGAAGGCGGGCCGCTTCTGGCCAGCTACACCCAGATCTTCATGGCCGGGACCGGCGGTTTCATCATCCAGTTCTTCCCGCTTTTCCTGCTTGGCGCCGTCTTTGGAAAGCTGATGGAGGCATCCGGCAGCGCGCAGGCATTGGCGCAGGGCATTATCCGCCGCCTTGGCCCCCGTCGCGCGATCCTTGCGGTGATCCTGTCCTGCGCGGCCATGACCTATGGCGGCGTGTCGCTCTTTGTCGTGGCCTTCGCGGTCTGGCCCATCGCGGCCGCGCTTTTCCGCGATGCGGATCTGCCCAAAGTGCTGATCCCGGCGACGATTGCGCTCGGGGCCTTCACCTTCACCATGTCCGCCCTGCCCGGCACGCCCGCAATCCAGAACGCGATCCCGATGCCCTATTTCGGCACCACGCCTTTTGCCGCACCGGGGCTGGGTCTGATCACGGGCGTGATCATGTTCACGCTCGGCTGGCTCTGGCTGGAACGGCGCGCGCGGGCGCTGGGGCCGGGGTATGGGGCAGAAGCGGATATCGTCGCGCAGGACGACCGCGCCCTGCCGTCCCTCTTGGTCGCCAGCGCTCCGCTTGTGCTGGTCCTCGGGCTGAACCTGATTTTCACCTTTCTGGTCATCCCGCGTCTGGACACAGGCTATCTGGCCCAAAGCCTTTATGGCGCAACTGATATCGGCGCGCTGCGCGGGCTCTGGTCCACGATTGCGGCGCTCACGCTGTCCTCGCTGGCGCTTGTCGCGTTGAACCGGGCGCGGCTGGCCAAGGGGCTGAGCGAGACACTTGACGCAGGCGCAAAATCCGCGCTGCTGCCGATCTTCAACACGGCCTCGCTCGTGGGCTTCGGGGCTGTGATCGCCTCGCTCTCGGCATTCGCGCTGATCCGCGACTGGGTGGTCACAGCGGGCGGCGACAACCCGCTGATTTCGCTGGCCATCGGCACCAGCCTTCTGGCGGGGATGACCGGCTCTGCCTCTGGCGGCATGTCGATTGCGCTGGCCACGCTGGGCGAGACCTATCTGGAACTTGGCCTCGCCGCCGGAATTTCGCCGGAGCTGATGCACCGCGTCACCGCTGTCGCAACAGGCGGGCTGGACGCACTGCCGCATAATGGGGCCGTGATCACGCTTCTGACCATCTGCGGCCTGACCCATCGCGAGGCATACAAGGATATTGCCGTTGTGGCCGTGGTGATCCCGATTGCGGCGCTGATCGTTCTGGTGACGCTCGGCACCGTGTTCGGCAGTTTCTAACCCCGGATCGTATCGCCCTTGTTCACGATGGGCGACAATTCGATCCGTTTTCCGCCGACCACCCCGGCCACCACCTTGCCCGCAACGATCTCGGCGGCACGCAGGCCGATTTCACGGCGACAGGCATCGGTCGTGGCCAGCCGCAACTTGAAACCATCAAGCAATTCCAGACCGTTGAACCCTGCAAGCCCGATCTGACCCGGCACATCCAGCCCCTGATCCAGACAGTAAAGCAGCCCCCCTGCCCCGATCATATCATTGGAGTAATACAGAAAATCCAGATCAGGCTGGCGCGCTAGGATCGCTGCCGTCATCTCGCGCCCCTTGGCCAGCGACGATCCGCCCGCGTAATGCTCGGTCGCGGCCAGTTCCACGCCTGCGGCCTGAAGCGCCTCTGAAAATCCCTCCAACCGTTTGCGCGCGCGGTGGTCATCGGGCATTTTCGAGCCCAGAAACCCGATCCGGCGATAGCCCGCCGCGAGGATCGCCTCGGCCATTTCGCGACCTGCGCGCTTGTGGGATATCCCCACGACCGAATCGATCGGATCGCCGTCGATATCCATGATCTCCACCACCGGGATCCCGGCATTGGCCAGCATCGCGGTCGCCGCCTCGGTATGCTCCAGCCCGGCCACGATCATCCCTGTCGGTCGCCAGGAGAGCATCTCATAGATGACATTCTCTTCCTGCTCTGCCTTGTAGTCGGTGGCGCCGAAAACGGGCTGCAGGCCCGAATCTTCCAGCGCGGCCGAAATCCCCCCCAGAACCTCCGGGAAAACCATGTTCGAGAGCGAGGGAATGACCACCCCCACCAGATTGACCCGCTGGCTGGCCAAGGCGCCCGCGATCTTGTTGGGCACATATCCCAGCGCTTTGGCGGCCGCGAGCACCTTTTCGCGCGTGGCGGGAGAGACATCGGCGCGGTTGCGCAACACGCGGCTCACCGTCATCTCGCTGACGCCGCTGGCTTCGGAGACATCGCGCAATGTAAGCGGACGCTGGGCTTCGGGGGGCAGATAGGGGGGCAAGGCAATATCCTGTCAGGCAAGACCAGATTTCACGTTAGCGCCACATTTCTCCGGGGCCAAGCCCCTGATGACAGTGAAGCGGGCCAAGGGGATGACAGCACTACGAAAACTCGCTAAAGGCGTGATCGGCACGGCCCCGTGGCTCAACTGGATAGAGCAGCCCCCTCCTAAGGGGCAGGTTGCAGGTTCGAATCCTGCCGGGGTCACCAAAAAACTCAGTAAAATATGGCGTTTTGTCAGATGCTTGCGAAGGGCGCTGCAAAAACGCCCGTTTGATTCCCGGGGAAATCTGGGGCGGTAGACAGGATTTCTGTACAAAACCTGTACAAGTCGAAGCCGGTTTAGGCCTTCGCGGGGCGCGGCAATGAGCTGGCGTGTCGCGAACGAATGCGCCGAACGCCGCTTCGGCAGCGCCGCGCGCAAGCAGATCATCATGTTCCTGGCCGACAAGGCGAGCGATGACGGCTCGGGCATCTGGTGCTCCAAGGGCACGATCCAGCGGCACACCGAGCTGGGCGAAAGCACCGTGAAGCGGACGATCAGCGATTTCCTGCGCGAGGGCATCCTGATCGAGACCGGGCGCCGCCCCTGCAAGAACGGTTTCACCGTGATCTACCGCATCGTGCTGGCGCGCGTGATGGCGTTGGAATCGATGGCCGAACCCGACGACGGGACGGGGTCCACCCTGGACCCCGTCCAGCCTGAACCCGGTACGGGGTCCACCATGGACGGGGTACGGGGTCCAGGGTGGACCCCAAACCACCCTAAAACCATCCATAAACCACCTACGCGCAGGCGCGCGGAGGCGGCGGCGGTCGAGGATGAAAGGTTCGAGAAGATCTGGGCGGCCTACTCGAAGGACCGCCAACGCGGCAAAGCTGCGTGCCTAGCCCGTATCGCGGAGGCCGTGAAGGAGGGCGTTGATCCAGACGATCTGCTCCGCGCAGTGCAGGCCTATGCGACCGAGAGCGCTGGCTTCACAAGGTCCAAGGTCTGTTTCGCTGACAACTGGTTCCAGACGCGGCGCTGGCAGCCTTTCCTCGAAAAGTTCGAGGCCGAACGCGAAGCGGCGAAGGCCGTACAAGCAGATCACCACGCCCGGTTGGTCGGCTGGATTCGCGACCGCAGCCCTATGTGCAAGCACATCACGCCCCATCAAGTGACGGCGCTCGTCGCGGCCAATTTGGTGACCAAGGTGCAGCTACATGCGGCGGGTTTGGCCGCATGAGTGCGCAGATCAATCGCATTTTCCGTAGGATGTCGTCTGCGCAATGCCAAGTGCATCGCGCATCGCGTCCCGTACATAGCGTCTCCCGCACCACGCATCCCGTCGATTGCATCGCGCCCAATGCGCCCCGCATCGCGTCACTTGCATCGCGTCAAACGCACCCCGCTTCGCGACTTCTGCATCGCGTCGATTGGCGTCTGCTTCCGTCATCCCCAACAGGAGACGACCTGCTCATTGGCAACCGCTCTGCCGACCTGAAATGACTCCAAGCCCCTGATCCGCCTCCGCTGACGCTGGGAGGCGGGGAGCTTGGAGGAAGTTGGCAAGAAATAGGAACGTAAACTTCACATGCGCCACCACCGCAAACTGACCGACGACGAACGCCGCCAGATCGTCGCAGCCCGCGCCAAAGGCAGTTCTGCCGCTGCGCTGGCCAACCGCTTCGGCGTTTCGCGCCGGACGATCTACAACACGCTTGGCATGGCCAAAGGCGCGCGCTCGGTCCGCACCCGAACGATCAGCACACGCGTCAGCGCGCGCGAATTGGCGGGCTTCAGAGACGGGCTGGCCAGACGCGGCATCACCGACCACCCCGCCGCCCTGCTCCGTCTGATAGGTGCGGCGGACATACTACTGCGCCCGGCGGATCAGCGCGTGATCGACCAGATGCGGGACTGGGGCGCGGAAATCTCAACCCGGGGCGCCGCCATCAACCAGATCGCCCGCAAATTGAACGAGGCCAAACTGCGCGGCCGCCCGATCCCTTACACGGCCGAGGACGCGGCTACGATCCGCGCCTTCGCGGTATTCTTTGTCGCTTTCGTCGAAGAGTTCCGAGCCCTCTGGGAGGCAAGGCAGACCAAGATGACGCGAGAAGTCGACAAGGCGTTGTCAGGGTTGGCAACAATGGTGCCTGATCCCTAAAGCAGCTCTTTCATCTGCGCCGCCCGCTGCATCGCATCAGCAGCTATCGGTCCGCTGACCGCCTCCGGCACCTGAACACCGACCGCCAGCAGCGCCCGATCCAGTGCAGGACCTAGCCGATCCGTCATGTCCTGCAGCAGCTCTAATGCGCGCCCCTTGGGCAGACCTGCAGCGCGACCCTCAGCCTCAAAGTGGCGAGGCACGATCTCGTCTATGCCGTAATGGCCATCAATGGACATGGCTAGCCGGTAGCGCTTGCGCTGTAGGCGTCCAGCGCGCACGACTGGGGCGATGCTCAGGATGTCATAGAGGGGCGCAAGCCTGAACCGTCCTCGACGCCCTAGACGCAAGCTGAAGTTCTTGGCATGCCCGTCTGACGCGCCGATCAGAAAGAAGAATATCTGCGCCCGGAAGAAGGCCTCCCGATCCTCGATCGGCGTGTCGGATTCCCGCAGAAGTTCCATGATCTGCCCGATGCCGGGGCCGCCGAGCCTCTGGTACTTCATCGCAGAGGGGTAGCCCAGCGACTGGCAGATATCCTCCTGCGGCAGGCGTTTCAGCGTCTCGCCCAGCCAGACGCGGTCAAACCGCTCGACCGATAGAACCACCTGCCCGGGAAGGGTGATCTTTTCGACATGCGCGGCAGGAAGCCCAATTTCGCGGGCCAGTGTCATGCACAACAATTCATTCTCGACGCTGTCGCTCAGTTCGATCTGATCGGGGCCGGGCAGGATGCCCATGGGCGTCTTGAAGATATGACTGGTAGGTGTGATGCCGCACGGCTTGGCCCAGAGGCCTTCCACGCGCAGATAGGCCGTCTTATCCTGCGCCCCCGCAATGGCAATCCGGAAATCCTCATCCTCGCCCAGAGCGAGCGGCGCGCTGGCGAGGTTCTGCAGATCGGCGACCATCTCCTCTTTCGAGATGATGCGATACTGCATGCTCTTCTCGGACGGAGCCTCGTCCACCGGTAGAAATTGCAGCGCACCGACACAGTCGCGCCCCAGCACCGATAGTAATGAAAACACATCCTTGCCCTGCGCATCCAAGCGCGCGGCGATCTTCTCGCGCAGTTCTCCCTCCGCATCGGGGAGGAGGTTATCGAAGGCCGCGGCAACTAGGTCGCCTTGCCATTTGGCCTTGGACAGCGGCAGGGCACTGGCCACGGGAAAGGCGGTGTTGGACGACAACCAAGCGAGATCATAAGTGAAACCGATGACAGCAGCTGTCCCACGCGTCAGCGTGCCGACCCTCGATCTCTCGTACCAAACGGCTGTCTTGCTATGGTCTGCACGGCGACCAGCACGGGCGATGCGCGCCATCTCAGGACGGTTCTCGGTCGACAAGACGGTTCGTCACAGAAAGCTCTGCGCCAAGGCCTTCGAGGAGGCGCAAATAGACATCCAAGCTTACAGATACGACGCCGTTCTCGATGTCTGAAATCGTGGATTGTGCCGTGCCCGTCATCTCGCCCAGTTGCGTCTGGCTAATGCGGCGCGCAGCCCGACGTGAACGCAACGCTGCTCCAGCTTGTCGCAGACTTCGGACGGGGTATGAAGGCGCGTCGATCATGCCCGACCGATAGCCCACCGACTATACTCAGTCAATATCCTCCAACAGCTATATAACGCAATTATAGCTGTATGGCTATAGCACGCCGTTTATTGAGGCTGGCACGAAAGGCGGTGCCAAAGTAAGTTGTAAGCAACGGAAGACTTCCAGGGTAGCAAAGCTCTCATCGGCCCGATAAACTGGTCCTACCAAAGCCATCGAACTGCCAAAGCTAAAAGTCGGCATAAATCTCAAACTTGCTCTGCGGCTCTTACTCGGTCGAAAAAAAAATGAACGAACTACCCAAAAAAGTCTTAATCGAAAAAGAGCTTCAGAAAGAAAGCCCCGATTGGAGGCTAATCGAGAGCCTGAGCCGTGACGAAGTTTCACAAGACCCAACAAATGTTCGTTTCTCAGTGGACGCAGGTCACATCCAAAGACTAGGTGTTGAACTCGTTGGCAAGAAAGACACTGCACTATCCGAGCTTATAAAGAATGCATTTGACGCAGACGCTACGGAAGTCGATCTGAACTTCGAAAACAGCAGGGCGATAGGCGGCACACTTATAATTTCTGACAATGGCTCCGGGATGACTATGGATGTCATACGAAACAGTTGGATGAGGATATCAACTGACACGAAGGCAGAACAACCACTCTCGCCACGATATTATCGCAGACGTGCTGGCCGGAAGGGAATTGGTCGCTTCGCTGTTCAAAGGCTCGCGAAAAAACTGGAACTCCGCACAAGTCCAATCGGCGAAACCCATGGGTATTCGGTATTCTTCGACTGGGATGCAGAGTTTACATCAGGAAAAGACCTCAACGACGTTTTCAACCGCGTCCACAAGTTCGAAAAGGCCCCAGAAGAATCGGGCACTGAACTCAAGATGACATATATGCGCGACGCGTGGACTACAGCTTCAATTTCGAGAGTTTGGCGGGCCGTACTTTTGCTACAGCCGCCCTTTAAAGTTGCAAATGTATCTGGAAAAGAAGTTGGTAAGAAAGCTGACCCTGGGTTCACTGTAAGGGTTAACGGCGAAACCAATGACATGAGCGCTGACTCATTTTCGATTGAAAAAGACTTCCTGAGCCAAGCGATTGCTTCGATTGAGGCAAGTATTGATGCAAATGGATATGCACGCGTACGAGTAACCTCAAAAAAGTTGGATTTGGATGACTTTGAAGACTTTGACGATAGATATGTTCTGGTTGGACCAGTCTCACTTACATCTAAGTATTTCATTTATTTGCCAGAAACGCTGTCTGGTATGAAGCAGTTTGATGCTACGGAAATGGGCCGCAAGTACGGCGGTATCCGTTTGTACCGCAATGGCTTTTGAGTTCTTCCTTATGGCGAACCAAACAATGATTGGCTGGGGATGGATTCTTCAGCCTCCCGGAGAGAATTCATAGCGCCGGGCAATAATCGGAACTTTTTCGGTCAGGTCAGCATTGCCAGCGACGAAAACCCTTTGCTCGAAGAAACCGCTAGTCGAGAGGGCCTAGTAGAGAATGAGGCTTTTGACGAACTCCAAGACTTTTCCAAAAAGTCCATAGTTTGGGCGATAGCCAGAATTGCCGCAGCGCGAAACCGGAAGCAAACGGCATCTCAGCCAGGGTTTGTGTCGCAGGTCCGGCCACCTTCGCAGTCGATTAGAACTGCCATTGAGCTCTTGGAAGATGAGGGTCCGGGCAATGGTGAGGAGTCCGAAAAGGGGAGTGATGAAACCGCTTCAACAAGGCCCAGTCTACCGCCTAAAGAAAAAATCCTTGGCGCTCTAAAGGCTGCAGAGAAGGATGCAAAGGCTACAGAGGAAGAGTTTGAGCGGCAAAGACAAGCCTCTCTTCACTACGAAGCAATGCTTCGCCTGCTGGCATCATTAGGCCTGTCGATCAGTGTTTTCGGTCACGAAGTTAAAGGTGCTCAAGAGGCGATCCGCGCAAGGCTGCAGCTTCTGGAAGACGATATCGGTGCTTTACCTGAAGGCGACCAGAGAGAAGACCTTCGTCGTCAACATGAAAAGCTCGAAGATTCAACAAGACGGCTGTTCGACATTGGTGGCTATATCGCCGGACTCATGTCAAAGACTGAGAGCCGCGATCTTCGTGAGCTTTCAGTCTCCGGTGCACTGAGGCGTTTTAGTGAGCAGTTTGAGAGTTATATGTCCAAGCAACGTGTCGAATTCGACCCGATCAACGTTGTTCCATCAAACCTTCGTACAATCGAAATGCATGCAAGCGAGCTCGACTCTGTTCTGCTAAACTTTCTAACAAATTCAATAAAATCTATGAAGAAAGCAAAGGTGCCGAAACGACGAATACGTATGGACGCGAAGCTTCATGGGAAGCATGTGGTCATTGGCTTCGAAGATAACGGTGTTGGTATCCCCGAGAATCAACATGATCGCATTTTTGATGCCTTTTTTACTACAACTCTCACGGCTGAGGATGACGGGGTGGCAGGCCCTGGTACAGGCTTGGGACTGAAAATTGTATCCGACATCGCAAAGAGTTATGGCGGTGACGTGTCTGTCGGCGAACCCAGTGATGGATTTGCTTGTCGAATTGAGTTCCGAATCTTATCGAACGAGGACGAGAAATGACCTTTAGAGGGATTTTTGTTGAGGACAACGATACAGAGGCGGTTTTTGCTAGGCAGATGTCTACTAAGGGCGTGCTAGAACTTGAGCACGAACGCCCTCGTCCAGTGTCTAAGCATAGTAAGGATATCTTTGCAGGGCGCCCGGATATGCTGGTCCTTGATTTCCGGCTCGACATAGATTTGGGCGAAATGGAGGCCAGCGAGGCGTACAAGGGTAGCGCTATGGCACAACAGATTCGTGACCTTGCTGTCAGCGAACCGGAGCATGACTTCCCAATAGTTCTGGTTTCGAGTGAGGAAAAAATTCGTGAGCAGTTTGTTCCGGATCGTACATCTCATGATTTGTTTGACAAGGTTTGTTCGAAAGAAAATGTGACGAATGAGCGTGCTCTCGTTCGGCGTGAACTGATAAGCTTATGTGCTGGCTATCAGGTCCTTCGGTCTAAAGTTGGCGACTTCAATGTGTTGGAGCTTGCAGGTCTCGCAGCTGATGACGACTATGTACTCGATTACCAAGACCTAAGGCATGCAATGCAAAGAGCGACGACACCTCATCTCGTCGCCGCCATTTTCTTACGTCAGCTACTTTGGCGCTCTGGCCCTTTGATCAATATACATGATGCTTGTGCGCGCCTTGGTGTGAGCAAAGATGAGGGCGCGACAGTCTCAGACGCGCTTCGCGAGCGCGGCCTAAGTTATGAGGGTATCTTCTCTGATGGATGGCCCCGATTTTGGGCGCATCTATTGGACGATTTCACACTAGGGGTCTTCGGTGGACGAGCGACGGGAATCCCCTCGGAGGAGCGAGCGGCGAATGTTTCAAAGGCCTTCGGAAATGAATTGGCTCCTGCGAAATCTCCGTGGACAGGCAAGACAGACGAACTGATCGCATTCGCTTGTTCCTGCTGTCGTAGAGGCACCGAAATGCGGCATTCTGTTGGGGTGTTTGAAATGGATTTGCCAAGTTATTCAACTCGTCGAAGAATTTGTTGGCGCTGCATTCACGACGATAGCTATCTTGCTGCGGTACCTCCTTTCACTATCGATGAAGCAGATAGAAGCCTCATTGAAGACGTGAAGAAGCTTCAGATTCCGGAGTGAAGTAGTGACAGACATTCGAGCTCGCGACGCTGGTGAAGCGCTTCACTCAATTGCAAGTAAACTGAACGGAGCGAAAGTTCTTGAGCCTGAAGGCTTGGATACCCTTCTTAGGGTTGCGCGTGATTTGAAAGGGAGAAAACGGAGCCCTGGTTGGCGACTAGAAGTGGATCGCGGGATGCCTGTACGCTTCAAAGTCGGCATGGCTTCAGATGGCAAAAAAGTTCGGCCAAAAATTGATTATGCATGTATTAACGTAAACCAAGCTCTGGTCGATCGACCGCCTTTTGATTGCTTTGATCTGGCGATTGTTCTGGAAGACGAAACTGAAAATTTGCTATCTCGCTGGCACATTGACCTAGCCAACGCGTCTGGCGGCGCTGTCCAAGCAGGACCGTTGTTTCACCTTCAGTTCGGCGGAAGAAGTAACGGCTTTAATCGCAGCCAAGACCATCCGGTGAAAGAACCAAGATGGTGCCACCCGCCTATGGAACTCGCACTAGCAAGCGAGATGATAGTTGCAAACTTCTTCGAGGAGGCATGGCAGGATTTGAGGGAGGATCGCAGTTGGTGTACGAGCATTAATCTGTTCCAAAAACTGTGTTACGAGAGTTATCTGCAAAGACTTCAACGTTGCCTGGATGCACCGTCGGGGTCCACTATTCTGCGAGATGTCTGGGCTTCGAACTGGAACTAGATAGTTAATTCATTAGCCTGCCGTCATCTTTGTCTGTGCTTGCGAATTTGCATCAAGCCAGAACGCAGTATGCTTGCGTGGGTCGGTACATCATCGAAACCCAAAGCGCCCAATATCAAATGATCTGCGATCTGACTCGCTTCATTAAAGTTTCCACATCGCAAGAATTTATCTGCCTTTTGGTAGGCAGACAGCACCTTCCTTTGATGTATATTAGGTACAAGAATTCCCACACTCTCTGCCTCCCTCGGTTCGTGCTTCAAAGCGCCCGATCCATATGATCGGCCTACAATCTCCGCAGATAACTGCGAGAAGGTCGAAAGTGTTGTTAAGGAAATTAACTTTTTCTCCACTTCGGATTTGCAGTTCTTGAAATTTCCGCGATGAACAGAATTCGTGCAGTTCACTCCGGCTCTATTTAGCACAAGGCGCGGGCCATTGTGTTGCATTACTGGGAAAAAAGCATCTGGCGCCGAACCATCGTCAGTTTGGCTCCACACGGCTCTTTTCTTGAAGGTTGAGCAGGTTCTTTTCTTTTCGTCAGGATATGAATCTAAGTAGGTCTTTATATCGTTTGGCGCAAACCTCGGATCACTGCTGCTGACCAAGTATCCCTTGCCGCCCGCCTGGATCATACTGTCGAAATCGTCAGCTTGGAACTCTAGACCAGTTGCGTAGATGAACCTAGGCAGCACTGGTACCAAATTCTCAATAGAGATGTCGGATTCCATCCTTTCTTCTTCGTTGCACAGAAAGAATTTATTGTCTCCCGTCACTAAACCTATCTGAATCCTCAAATGGTCGCCT
Organism: Natronohydrobacter thiooxidans; assembly: GCF_001884735.1. Lineage (GTDB taxonomy): Bacteria > Pseudomonadota > Alphaproteobacteria > Rhodobacterales > Rhodobacteraceae > Roseinatronobacter > Roseinatronobacter thiooxidans_A. The sequence continues at coordinate 138,775 of NZ_MJAP01000003.1, forward strand.
ATCTGATGATAACTTTGGTTAGATACGAGACGCAAATAAAGGTCGCGAGGAGCTTTGGATAGATTATCAAAAACAGACGTTCCGCAGACTGCTGGGCTTGTCAGCTTGCCAGCCACCCACTTGCGGACCTCACTAGACAACTCGGATACACCTGAACACCTAGAAAGCAGAATATCCTCATTCGACCCGTTTGAGCGATCAGCGAGCTTGCCCTCTGCTAGCAATACAACTGTTTTTTCCTCAGTGCCTTCGAGCAAAAACTGGCGTTCCTGAAGCTCGAAAGCACGCACATTAGAGAACATAGATGTAATGTAGCGGCGCAGGTTATGCGAGTAGTTGGCGTAGAGAAAACTGCTCGGAAGCACCCATGCCATGCGCCCGCCATTTCGTACAAAGTGAATGGACAGCGCTACGAAGTACGCCCACAGGCTAGCTCGGCGATCGAGCTGCAGGCCGGATTCTTTCAAAGCCTGCAACGCCGCTTCGCGCCTAGTTGGGTCAATCTTGCGATATGGAAGGTACGGAGGATTACCTATGACCGCGTCAAATTTCCCTATCCATGAGTCATGGAAATCTTGCTGCAAAAAGTCTCCTTTGTGGAATCTTGTTAAATCCACTGGGCCCTCGAACAAATTTGCCAAGTGACCAAAAGCTTCTGGATCGATGTCGCAGCCAAAGATTTGGCCATTGGGAGTAGCCGCGTCAAGCGATACCAAGCGATCCCGCGCTGAACGCAAGAATCCGCAGCCACCAAAACTGGGTTCGAAGACGATGCAGTCAGCAGACGCAATAGCCCACTCACAGATGACATCGGTTAGGCCATCGTGGGTGTAGAATGCCCCAAGTGCTTTTTTTCTAGAGCTTTCCTTGGACTGCAAGCCTCTATCCATCTTTTAGTGCATTTGATAGTATTAAACTAACCAAATTTTGGACTGTGTGGAACGAGCAAAACATGATTAAGAACAGAGTGTTGCTAAGTACGCGGTCGCGCTCCCGAAGCAAACAGCTGACTTTTGTTTTAGCAAGAACCGCAGACCGCACTCCGCCTGTCGCGCACAATGTGAACTGCAAAGTCAACTTCTTTACCCCAGCTATTCTGCGGCAAAAAGCGTCGGCACGTCGGACACATCTACCTCCCGAGAGGCATGCCAAGCGTCGTAGGCACCTTGCATCCTGATCCAAAGCAACGGTTCATTCCCGAAAAGCTTTGCTAGGCGCACTGCGACCTCGGGGCTGACCGGTTTGCGCTCTGCCAGGACGTCATGCAAATGCTGGCGCGAGATGCCCAACATCCTCGCGATCTCTGCCTTAGATTTGCCCGTCTCGGGGATCACATCCTCTCGGAGCAATTCGCCCGGATGCGTCGGACAGCGGTCGGGGTTGCGGCTCATGCTCGCCTCCTAATGGTATTGCTCGAAATCCAGCACATAGGCATCGCCATCTCTGAACTCGAACGTAATGCACCATGGTCCGTTCACATGGACCGTATAGCGCGTGGGGTTGTGACCTCGCAGCGCATGAAAGTCGAAACCGGGAAGGTTCATGTCCTCGGGCGCGGTAGCGGCATCAAGGGCGTCGAGCCGCCGCAGGATGCGCTTGTGAAACCGTGCGTCGATCTTGGACTTTCCCGTTTCCCAAAGGGCCTTCAGCTGCTTGTTCGCGAACGTCTTTATCATCGATACATGTAGCCTGTTCGCTTACACATGTCAAGCATTAGCTTACACCTTGCGGGCCAGAAGAAAGGTCTCAAAGTCAGCGTTTTCAAGGAAGGCGGCACTTTCGGCCTTGTGCCGCGCGAGGAACTTATCTGCCAAAGCTGCGCCCCCGACGATGGCAAAGCCCGGAATCCACCAAAGGAACGTGGTGAGAGACAGTGTTGTTGAAAAGATCGCAACAAGCAATGGCCCCAAAATGAAGGGCATAGCGACGAGCGGCAACCATCGAAGGGGCTTGAGCTTCCGGTCCGCGTCGCGGGCAATGATCTCGTGTTTCCCGCGCAGGTCACGCTCCCAAGCCAAGTACTCATCTTCGATCTGACCGTGCAGATAGTGTCCGCACCGGCAGTAGGCGCGAGACAGGTACTCCGTCTGTCCGCAAGCCGCGCAGCAGATCGAATTCTGGCTCCCGGGTTCTGGCCGTAAGGCAGGCTCTGGGGGGCACTTGTCATCCATCTGGTAAGAGGGCGCGCTTCCCAGAAACCGCTCGACATCTCGACTGAACCGCACCTTGCGCGGCTTCAGCCTTCTCACTTCTTCCGGAAATTCATCGTCTAACATCAGCTCACCAGCCTCAAAATGCTGTCGATTCTTGTTGTGTCCGGGCCCTCGGTCTCGGGGCCCAGGGTGTCGGCGTTCAGGGCCTCATCGAACAGAAATTCGATCGCGTCCCACTTCTTCTCGGGGGTTACGGTCAGTCCGCGTTCGATGATCCGACGCTCGACCGCGATGCCGATCCTGCGGTAGGCAATGGCAGCCTCTTCATGGTGGCGGCTCTTGCCGGTCTCTGTGTCGCCCTCCAGCATCCAGAGCGGGTCCACGTCGAACTCTTCATAGATCACCAACAGCAGCTGGGCCGTCAGGTCCCGCTGGCCACGTTCGTAGTTCTGATAGGCGCTCCGACTGATGCCAAGGCGCTGCGACATCTCCTCTTGAGAGAGCCGGAACTTGTTTCGGACGGCGGCAAGGCGGTTTCCAAGGCCAACTACAGCCATGATCAACTTTCGTTTGTATTTGTGTTGACCTCATTTGTAATCATATCTATCTGATAGTGACACGAACGATGGCGACACGCGTGATTCATCCAAGATCAGCGTAGTTTTGTTTCTTTCTGAACGCAAAACGAAATCTATCGCCTTGTTTTGTGAGCAGAACAGAAGGGCGCGAAGCATGACCAAACTTCTCGAAACACCCAAGGAACTGGCGGACCGCGTGGGCATCCCGGTGACCAACATCCGCTATCTGATCCGCGAAGACATGCTGGATCACATCTTCACCGCCCCGGGCAAACGGAACCCGAAGATCCCCAGCGGCGCCTGGGAGAAGTATGTCTCGCAGTTCACCGTCACGGCAGAACGCAAGACCGCCCGTAGCGGCCGGAAAGGGTGAGGCGATGATGAACACCGAACATGCGGAGCAGTCCCAGATCCTCTCAATCGGCAAGACGCCCGCTCAGTGGGTCGAGATCATGGCCACGCACGGGATCGAGATTTCCGAGCGGACCCTGCGCGAGAAGGCCAACGACACCGGTGCGTTCTTCCGACTGGGTCGCACCATGCTGATCACGCCCGCGCAGATTGACACCATCTTCGAGGAAGGACAGGCATGCCGCTCGAAATCTACAAGCGTGGCTCCGTCTTCTGGGTCAAGGGCTGGGTCGAATACAATGGCCGACCGATCGCCGGTCCATACCGCCAAAGCACGCGAGCGACTACTGAAGCTGGCGCGCGGGACTGGATAAACGACGAAACACAGCTTCAGGTCCGCAAGTATCTGATCGGGGAAGAGCATAGCCTGCGCTTTGCCGATGCCGTCGATTTCTACCATCCCTCCGCCAAGACCGCGAAGCAGCTTCTACCGATCCTGGACGAGATCGGGGACATGCCGCTGGGGGCGATCACGGGCGCACTGCTGAAAAGCCTTGGTCGCAAGCTGAAGCCGAACGCCTGCACCGATACCTGGTGGCGCGAGATCGTGACCCCCGCGCGGGCGGTCATCAACAACGCGCATGAACACAAGGGCACACCGCTTCTGCGGGTGAAGCGCTATGACAAGTTCGAGCGGATCGCGCAGGACCAGCGGCGGCGCAAGCCCAGCCGGATCGAGCGCATCCCCGCGACACGCGACTGGATCGAGGCCTTCTGTGCCGCTGCTGATCCCTACAACGCAGCCATGGTGCGTTTCATGTTCGAGACGGCGGCGCGGATCGATCAGGCGGTGTCTATCGAACCCGATGACCTGCGACCGGCTACCTGCGAGGTGCGCGTCAAGGCGCAGAAGGGCCACCCGGAAGGCTGGATTACCGTTTCGCCGCAAATGATGGCGGAGCTGGTGGCGTTGAAGCCCAAGCGGCCAAAGAACCTGAAGACGGGGCAACTGCTGTCGCCGCGCGTGTTCGGCTATGGCAGCCCGACCGGCTACAACAACCGCTGGAAGACGATCTGCAAGCACGCGGGCATCCCGTACCTGTCGGCGCACCCCGCCGGGCGGCACGGGTTTTTCACCGAACTGGTGGTGCGGCAGGGTGTCGATCCGGTCACGGCGGCCAAGGCAGGTCGCTGGTCAGACCCCAATCTGCCCATGCGCATCTATGCCCATGCAGAGACCGACGAGGCCGATGTCAGGGCGCGGTTTCGTACAAACTATGCACAGCCGATCCTTACCGAGAAGCCCAAGCACAAGAAAACAAAGAAAGATCAGACAAATGAATGAATCCCTCCTAAGGGGCAGGTTGCAGGTTCGAATCCTGCCGGGGTCACCAAGAAACCCAATAAAATATGGCGTTTTGTCAGGGACTTGCGAAAGCGGCTGCGGAAACGCTGATGGCTTTCGCGGGCATCCGGCGGGCGGACGAAATTTCTGAACAGAAACCCGACAATTTGACCGCCGGTTCAATACACAGCGGCATTGCATGAACTGAGTTTCCGAAAAACGACGACACCCATCGCCGTGTCGGAGGGTTTTGCACTACAGGAAAACTACCACATTCTCGTAGAGAATGGCAGCCCGTAGGGGAATCGAACCCCTCTTTCCAGGTTGAAAACCTGGCGTCCTAACCGATAGACGAACGGGCCACGTTTGGCGTGTGCTGGCTTTTATGCAAAGCGAAACTGCAGCGCAAGAGGGGAAGTCAGGTTTTTCGCATCAAGCCGAAAGAAAAATTCACACCCCTGCGGGTCGCGCTGCATCATCCAGCCGGAGCTGGACGGTAGAGCGCCCACCCCATTGATTTATCTCCAACTTTCCTGCGAGATGCAGCCTTTGCCCCTGCGCGCCGGCAATCAGGGGCCCGAGCGCACTGTCGAACGCCCCGAAAGCGATGGCCTCCAGTGCTGCACCCTGGCCATCCGTGAAACGGGCGCGCAGATGCGTCTCGCCCATGCGTCGAATCGACTGGATGCGCATGTCGGGAAAAGCGAAACGCGGGGCTGGGGCAGATGCGCCGAAAGGCCCTGCGGCATCGAGCTGCGCCACGAGATCTGCGCTGGCCGCCGTCGGCATGAGCACGCCATCCAGATGCAACGCCCGCATCCCCGTCTGCCCGGCCCCTTGCTGCGCCAGAAGCGCGTCAAGCCGGGCCATTGCCGCGTCGAGCTTGTCACGCGCCACCGTCAGACCGGCCGCCATCCGGTGCCCGCCGCCTTTTTCCAGAAGCCCTTCCTGTACCAGACGGTGGATTGCCGCCCCAAGATCGACACCCGGCACCGATCTGCCCGAGCCCTTGCCCTGCGCCCCCTCCAGGCCGATCACGATGGCGGGCCGGTTCATGGCTTCTTTCAGACGCGCCGCTGCAATCCCGATCACGCCGGGGTGCCAGCCATCACCAGCGGCCCAGACCAGTGCGCCCTCGGCCCCGCGCGTCTCTGCCTGGCTCAGGGCGGCCGCGCGGACAGCGGATTCGATCTCGCGACGCTCGGAATTGAGCTGGTCAAGCCGCGCGGCGAGGGCCTCGGCCTCTTGCGGGTCTTCGCAGGCCAGAAGGCGCGCACCCAGATCCGCCGCCCCGATGCGCCCGCCCGCATTCACACGCGGCCCCAGAACGAAACCCAGATGATAGGCCGAAGGCGCGGTCTCCAGCCGCGCCACATCCGCCAGCGCGCGCAGGCCCACACGCTGGCGCATGGCCATGACCTTCAGCCCCTGCCGCACGAAGGCGCGGTTCACCCCGATCAGCGGGGCGACATCCGCGACGGTCGCCAGCGCCACAAGGTCCAGCAGAGCCATCAGATCCGGCCCCTGCCGGTCGCGTCCGCGCAACTGACGATTGGCCTCCACCAGCATCAGAAATACAACGCCCGCAGCGCAGAGATGGCCCAGATCCCCGCTTTCATCCTGCCGGTTCGGATTGACCACGGCCAGAGCGGGCGGCAGGGTTTCCGCCCCGAGGTGATGATCCAGCACGATCACATCGGCGCCTGCGGCTGCCGCGATCGGCTCATGACTGAGCGTGCCGCAATCGACGCAGAGGATCAGGTCATGGGACTGTGCAAGCGCACGCATCGCGGGCGCGTTGGGCCCATATCCTTCCTCGATCCGGTCAGGAATATAGAGCGTTGCCTGCTGCCCCATCCCGCGCAGCCAGCACATCAGCAGGGCCGCCGAGGCGCCCCCGTCGACATCGTAATCTGCAAAGATCGCGATCTTTTCCCGTGCCACGACCGCTTCGAGAAGCCGCGCCGCAGCCTGCTCCATGTCACGCAGGCTGCGCGGGTCGGGCAGCAGATCACGCAGGGCCGGGCTGAGATAGGCCAGCGCGCCATCCGGCTCCACGCCCGCCCGCGCCAGCACCGAACAGACAGAGGGCGGCAGGCGCGTTGCCTGCACCAGAGCTTCGGCCTGTCGCGCGCGCAACGGGTCCGGACCGACCCAACGCCGCCCGAGAGCCGAGCTTTCAACCCCAAGAAAGGCAGCTTCCATGACCTGCCCTTTCAGTTCATCTTGCCTAAAATACTCAAACCAGTGTCCTGCGCGCGCGCCATTGGCGGCGCGCGCCCCGATCAGAGCGGCGAGCGGTAGCTCATGCGGCGCACCGATCCGGTTTTCGAACGCATCAGCAGCGTGTCGGTCGTCACCCAGCCGGGTTCGGTCTTGATGCCCTTCACGACCGACCCATCCGTCACCCCGGTCGCCGCGAAGATCACATCGCCCATGATCATGTCGTCGCGCGTGTAGATGCGGTCGAAATCCTCGATCCCCGCACGGCGGGCGCGGGATTTCTCATCCTCGTTGCGAAACAGCAGCCGACCAAAGATCTGGCCGCCCATGCATTTCAGCGCCGCAGCCGCCAACACGCCCTCGGGGGCGCCGCCCGACCCCATATACATGTCAATACCGGTCAGCACAGGCTCGGCACAATGGATCACCCCGGCAACATCGCCATCCATGATCAGCCGGATCGCAGCCCCGGTGGAGCGCAGATCGGCGATCATCTCCTCATGCCGGGGGCGTTCCAGCACGCAGACCGAGATATCTGCGGGTTCGCAGCCCTTGGCCTTGGCCAGGGCCCGCACGCGCTCGGCGGGCGTCATGTCCATCGTGACCGTATCCGGCGCATAGCCCGGCCCGATGGCCAGCTTGTCCATATAGACATCCGGTGCATGCAGCATTGTCCCGCGCGGGGCCATGGCGATGACGGTCAGCGCATTGGGGAAATCCTTGGCGGTCAGGGTCGTACCTTCCAGCGGGTCCAGCGCGATATCCACCTCAGGCCCCTGCCCCGTGCCGACTTCCTCGCCGATATAGAGCATCGGTGCCTCATCCCGCTCGCCCTCGCCGATCACGACGCGGCCCTGAATGTCGAGCATGTTGAGTTGTCGGCGCATCGCATCGACCGCGGCCTGATCTGCCGCTTTCTCATCACCGCGTCCGACAAGGCGGGCAGAGGCTAGCGCCGCCGCCTCGCTGACACGGGCAAGGCCCAATGACAGCATGCGATCATGAAATTCCGGGGTTGTGGTGGTCATCGGGCTGTCCCTTCACAAATGCTTTGCCTTGCTTCTACAGACTGGAACGGCCTTCGCACAAGGCGCGTTCCGCATTCTGTGCCGATGTCAGCGCAAACGCCGCTCCAGGCGCGGCTGAAAGGAGTCAGTCTTCCTCGATCGCCAGCGCAACCGGTTCCCCCACGACGACGCCGGTTTTCATCGAGAGCGCAATCGCGTGGTCAATCGCATCACGCGTGGTCTTGTGGGTAATGATCAGAACCGGCGCGCGCGTGTCCTCATGGCCATATTGGCGCATCCGGTTGATCGAGACCCCGGCATTGCCCAGGGCTTCGGCCACCTTGGCCAAGGCGCCGGGCTTGTCCATCAGCCCCATGCGCAGATACCAGGGCTTCGAGCCCATCGCCTTGGCCGAAGGCGCTGTTTCCAGCGTCTCCGCAGGCTGACCAAAGACCGGCAGGCGGAAGCCGCGCGCAATATCCATGACATCGCCCATCACGGCGCTGGCGGTCGGCCCTTCGCCCGCGCCGGGGCCGCGCAGGATCACCTGCTGCACGGCGTCGCCCTCGATGACGATCATATTCGTGCCGCCCTTGAGCTGCCCCAGCGGGCTGTCGGCGGGCACCAGGCAGGGCGTCATCGACTGCTCCAGACCCCGGCCGGTCATCTGCGCCACTCCGAGAAGCTTGATGCGCAGGCCCAGATCCGCGGCGGCGCGGATATCCTCGATCGAGATGCGCTCGATTCCTTCGAGCGCGATGGCGTCGAAATCGGGGCGCGTGCCGAATGCAATGGCGCTCAGAAGCGTCAGCTTATGCGCCGCATCGATCCCGCCGACATCGAGCGTCGGATCGGCTTCGAGATAGCCAAGCTGGTTGGCCTCCTCGAATACCGTTTCATAGGGAAGCCCCGCATCTTCCATCCGGGTCAGGATATAGTTGCAGGTGCCGTTCATCACGCCCTTGACGCGGGTGATGCGATTGCCGGCCAACCCCTCGGTCAATGCCTTGATCACCGGGATCCCGCCAGCCACAGCGGCTTCGAAGCGAAGCGCCACACCCGCAGCTTCTGCCGCTTCGGCCAGGGCCTGACCATGGATCGCCAGAAGCGCCTTGTTCGCGGTCACGATATGCTTGCCCGCCGCAATGGCGGCTTCGGTCAGAGCCTTGGCCGGGCCATTCTCGCCGCCCATCAGTTCCACCACGACATCGATATCCGCGCGGCGCGCGAGTGCAACGGGGTCATCTTCCCAGTCATAGCCGGAAATATCCACGCCCCGGTTGCGGGTGCGCGACCGCGCCGAGACCGCGACGACCTCGATGGGCCGTCCGGCGCGGCGGGCGAGCAGATCAGCATTGGTCTGCACGATCCGCACCAGACCTGTGCCGACTGTGCCAAGCCCGGCAATTCCAAGGCGCAAGGGGGTGGTCATGTCGCGATGCTCCGTTCACAGTCAAGATCTCGCGGCCCTGTTAGCGGCTTGCAGGCAGGCTTGCAACGCAGCATCTGCGGTAGGGTGCGTGCTCTCGCACGCACCTGTGTTCAACGGGCGACCAAAGGTGCGTGACAAGCACGCACCCTACCGCGCCTCGACCCCCAGCTTGGCCGCATCGCGTGCCAATGCCTCGCGCGTCGCGTTGCGGCGATACCAGAGCGTGATCGCAGTCGAACTCAGGACGATGAACAGCGAGTAGAGCACCGGGATCAGCAGCACCTCCTGCTGCATCGCGCCCGTGAAACTGAGGGTGATCACCAGAACCGCCAATGGCCCGTTCTGGATGCCGGTTTCAAGACTGATCGTGCGCGACCGGTTCGTGTCCTGCCCCAGCCCGCGCGCCACCCAATAGCCGAACAGCATGCCGATCAGCCCGATGCCGATGGTCGCGAAATAGATCGGAAAGCCGGTATCGAGCAGTAACTGATAATTGCGCGGCACCCAGCTTGCGATCAGGAACAGGATCACCACCACCCCCATGAACGACCCGATCAGCTCGATGGTCGCGCCGATATTGGGGTTGAGCTTGCGCAACCCCATGCCGAGGACCGTGGGGATCAATAGAACAACCAGGATTTGCGCCACATTGGCTGGCGGGATGGCGAAATCTCCGGTCACACCGGCAAGCCCACCATAAAAGCTGAGCAAGAGCGGCACCATGACCACTGCCACAAGCGTCGAAACCACTGTCATCATGATCGACAGCGCCAGCACGCCTTTCGAGAAATAGGCAAAGATATTCGAGGTCGTCCCCCCCGGCATACAGGCGATCAACAAAAGCCCCACCACCAGCGCGGGCGGCAGGCCAAGCCCCACGGCCAGCAGGAAACCGAGGAAAGGCATGACCGCAAACTGACTCAAGAGCCCCACCAGGATCCCCTTGGGCTTGCGAAAGGCGATGCGGAAATCGCGCGGCGTCATCGAGGCCCCCATGCCCAGCATGATCACCATCATCATGACGCCCAGAAGCGTCGTCTCCAGTTCGGTCAGCATCGCTTATGCCCCTTTCGCAAATTCAGTCCGCGCCTCGGCTTTCAGATCCTTGCGCAGGATCTTTCCGATGGGGGATTTCGGCAATTCCTCGCGAATGATCACCGAGCGCGGCACCTTGTAGGCCGCCAGATGCTTGCGGCAATGCGCGATCACATCCTCCTTCGTGATCTGCGCGCTCACATCCGGGTTCTGCACCACATAAGCGCGCACCGCCTCGCCTGTGCCCTTGTCCGGCACTCCGATGACGGCCGCTTCCAGCACAGCCTCCAACTTCGACAGGCAATCCTCGACCTCGTTGGGATAGACATTGAAGCCCGAGACCAGAACCATGTCCTTCTTGCGATCCACGATCCTGAGATAGCCCTCGGCATCCATCACCGCGACATCGCCGGTAAAGACCCAGCCGTTCTGCAGCGTCTTTTCCGTCTCGTCGGGCCGGTTCCAGTAGCCACGCATCACCTGCGGGCCGCGCACGATCAACTCACCCGGCTCGCCCTGCGCGACGGGTTCGGCCTGATCATTGACCAGCACCACATCGGTTCCCGGCGCCGGAATGCCGATCGAGCCCACCCGCACCGGCTGGTCAAGCGGGTTGAAACTGACCAGCGGCGCGGTTTCGGTCAGACCATAGCCTTCGGCGATGCGCGTGCCGGTGATCGCCTGCCATCTCTCGGCCACGGCTTCGTGCAGGGCCGTCCCCCCCGCAATCGCGGCTTTCAGATGCTTCGGCGGATAGGCCGCGAACCATTCCTCGTTCATCAGCCCGTTGAACAATGTGTTGACGCCGGTGATCCAAGTGACCGGGTAATTCTCCAGCGCGCGTTGGATATTCTGCACCGGGCGCGGCGAGGGTACGAGGATATTGCGCGCGCCCAGATCATAGAACACCATCAGATTCGCGGTGAAGGCGAAGATGTGATAGAGCGGCAAGGCCGTGAGGATGACATCCTCGCCGGTCATGTAGCGCGCGCCCATCGCCTTGACCTGATCGATATTGGCCAGAATATTGCCATGCGTCAGCATCGCCCCCTTGGCCACCCCGGTCGTGCCCCCCGTATATTGCAACAGTGCCAGATCATCGGGGCGCAGCGCGTCCCAATCCGTGACCTTGGGCAAATCACGCCCCAGCTTCAGCGCCGCGCGGATGCGCAGCACCGGCACCTTCAGTTCCGGCACCGGCGGCAGGCTACGGGTCCAGACCTTCTGCACCCCGCGCACCACGGCTTCGGGCACGCGCGGGAAGAATTCGGGCACGCCTGCCAGAACCACATGGCGGATTTGCGTCTGGGGGATCACCTCGGCCAGCTTGTCGACGAACATATCCGAGATCACGAGAACCTCTGCCCCGCTGTCGCGGAACTGGTGGATCATCTCGTCAGGCGTATAGAGCGGGTTGGTATTGACCAGCACGCAGCCCGCCTTGAAGGCCCCGAATACGGCAACCGGATAGGCCAGACCGTTCGGCAGTTGCACCGCAACCCGCGCCCCCGGCGCAAGCTTGCAGTGATGGCGCAGGAAGGACGCAAAAGCATCCGACATCGCGCCCACCTGCGCATAGCTCAGCGAGCCGTTCATGCCATTGGGTACGACGCAGGTAAACGCACGCCGCTTGCCGAAATTCTGCGTACTTGCCGCAACCAGATGCGCGAGTGAGCGATGCGCGGAGGGCGCAAGATCAACCGCAATCTCTGAGCCGTAGGCCGCCTGCCAGGGGCGGGGAAAATCATGTGTCACAAGCTACCTCCCATACCCGCTTCTCGCGCGGGCCTCCGGCTTTCACCATTCCCCAGCCTGCCTGATTGGGCAAGTCCTGACGTTACGCGGCGTAGCCTCGAAACCTTGCGTCACAATCCGCCGGATGCGGGATTTCTCCGTGCTGACATACTCTGTGGCCAGTCTGCCCTGCCGGACAGGATACTGCGGAACCCTACGGTTATTCTTGCGTTTGTCATATGGATTTCATATGCGGGCGCCTCATGTCATGGGGACACGAAGCAGGAGCGCCACATGCCGGATCAGATTTTCCAGTCTTACGGGATCCATCGTTGGGGCGCGGGCATGTTCGCCCGCCTTCCCAATGGCGATATGGGGCTGGTCAACCCCGCGCGCCCCGACGCGCGCCCCGCAAGCCTGCCCGCGCTTTTGCACGATCTTGACGCACGCGGCATCCACACGCCGGTTCTGGTCCGTGTGGGCGCGTTCCTCAGGCGCCAGCTGGAAGCCCTGAACCATGCCTTCGCCAAGGCCATCGAGGCCAATGACTATCGCGCGCCCTATCGCGGCGTCTTTCCGATCAAGGTCAACCAGCAGGCCGAGGTGATCGACCGGATCGTGGATTATGGCCGCCCCTTCCAGTTCGGACTGGAGGCCGGGTCAAAACCCGAGCTGATCCTTGCGCTGTCGCGCGACCTGCCCAAAGGCGCGCTTCTGATCTGCAACGGGATCAAGGATGCGGAATTCATCCGCCTTGGGATTCTCGCGCGCAAGGCCGGGATCAACTGCGTTCTTGTCATCGAATCCCCTGCCGAGGCCGATACTGTGATCGCCGAAGCCAAGCGTCTGGGCGAGAAACCCGCGCTCGGCGTGCGCATCAAGCTGACGCGGCGTGTGACCGGCAACTGGGCGGACAGTTCCGGCGACCGCTCGACATTCGGCCTGACCACCAAGGAAGTGGTGGATCTGATCGACAAGCTGCGCGACGCCGACATGCTGGATTGTCTGGTGCTGCAGCATGCCCATCTGGGCAGCCAGGTGCCGCAGATGATGGATATCCGTCAGGCCGTGGACGAAGCCTGCCGCTTTTACACCGAATTGCGCCGCCTTGGGGTGCCGCTGGAATATCTGGATCTGGGCGGGGGTCTGGGCATCGACTATACCGGCGAGGCGCGCGCGAGCGAAAACTCGGTCAATTACACGATGGACGAATATTGTGCCAATGTCGTGGAAACCGTGAAATACCAGATGGACGAGGCCGAAGTGCCCCATCCCACGCTGGTCACGGAATCGGGCCGCGCGATTGTCGCCTATTCCTCGATGCTGCTCTCGGACATTCTGGAAGCCAGCTATTTCGACCGCTCCGCGCCGATCACGCCGGAAGCCGATGACCACCACATGCTGTCGGACATGGCCGCGATTGTCGATTACCTGACGCCGAAGCGGCTGCAGGAATGTCTGAACGACGCGGAATATTACCGCGAGGAATTGCGCGCGCTCTTCCGCCGTGGTGTGATCGGGATCGAGGAAGTCGCCCGCGCCGAGCAGATTTTCCTCTATGTCGTGGGCCGCATCAAGGATCTGGTCGCCCAGACGCCGGATGTGCCGCAAGAGGTGCTCGAAGAGCTTTCGGCCCATCGCGATATCTACCGGGCGAATTTCTCGCTCTTCCAGTCCCTGCCCGATGTCTGGGCGATCGACCAGCTTGTGCCGATTGCCCCCTTGCAGCGCCTGAATGAACAGCCGGGGCGGCGCGCGGTCCTGTCGGACATCACCTGCGACAGCGACGGCAAGATTGACCAGTTCGTGCTGGGCGAAGGCGTGGGCAATGCGCTGCCCATTCACGAGCTGCGCCAAGGCGAGCGCTATTTCATCGGCATCTTTCTGGTCGGGGCCTATCAGGAAACCTTGGGCGATCTGCACAACCTGTTTGGCGACACCAATATCGTGACGGTCGATTTCAACGAGGATGGCGTTCTGGAGATTCAGCACGAGGTTGAAGGCGACACTGTGGCCGAAGTCATGGCCTATGTGGAATACGAGCCGAAACAATGCCTTGACGCTTTCAAGCGCATTGTCGAACGTGGCGTGCAGGAGGGGAGCCTGAACCCTTCGCAGCGGCGCATGTTGATGGAAACCTACCGCCATGCGCTTGGCGGCTACACCTATTACGAACATGAGGAGCATACGAATGGCTAACAAGGATGTTCTGGTAATCGGCGCGGGCGGGGTGGCCTCGGTCACGCTGCACAAGATGGCGATGAATCGCGACCTGTTTCCGGGGCGTATCGCTGTTGCCAGCCGCACGCTGTCGAAATGCGAAGCGATTGCCGCTTCGGTGAAAGCGCGCACCGGTCAGGTGATCGAGACCTATCAGGTCGATGCCGATGATGTGGCGCAGACGGTTGCGCTGATCGAAACCGTGAAGCCTGCGCTGCTGGTGAACCTCGCCCTGCCCTATCAGGATCTGGCGCTGATGGAAGCCTGCCTGAAAACCGGCGTGCATTATCTGGACACGGCGAATTACGAGCCGCCGGAAGAAGCCAAGTTCGAATATTCCCATCAGTGGAAACTTCATGACCAGTTCCGCGAGGCCGGTCTGATGGCTGCGCTCGGTGTGGGTTTTGACCCCGGTGTGACCAGCATTTTCGCAGCCTATGTGCGCAAGCATTACCTGTCGGGCATCCGGTTGATCGACATTCTGGACTGCAATGGCGGCGATCACGGCCACCCGTTTGCGACCAATTTCAACCCGGAGATCAATATCCGCGAAGTCACCGCCGAAGTGCGGCACTGGGAGAATGGCGGCTGGGTGACATCGCCTGCGATGTCCACCAAGGTCGAGTTCGATTTCGACCAGGTCGGCCCCAAGAACATGTATCTGATGTATCACGAGGAACTGGAGTCGCTTGTGACCCATTTCCCCGAGATCGAGCGCGCGCGCTTCTGGATGACCTTTGGCGATGCCTATATCAACCATGTCACCGTGCTGCAGAATGTCGGTATGACCTCGATCGAGCCGGTCGAATATGAAGGCCATCAGATCATCCCGCTGCAATTCCTGAAAGCGGTGCTGCCCAATCCCGGGGACTTGGGCGAGCGCACCAAGGGCAAGACCAATATCGGCGATATCATCACCGGACCTGCCAAGGATGGATCGGGCGAAAAGACCTATTACATCAACAATATCTGCGATCATGAGGAATGCTTCCGCGAGGTGGGCAGTCAGGCGGTCAGCTATACGACCGGGGTGCCCGCCTTCATCGGCGCGGCGCTGATGCTGAATGGCACATGGTCGGGCGCGGGCGTGTTCAACACCGAACAGCTTGACCCTGACGCATTCATGGATCTGCTGAACCAGCACGGATTGCCGTGGAATATCACGGAACTCTCGGCCCCGGCTGATTTCTGATGGCGATGCAGACCCATGCGGGCGATCCGGGCGCCTTTGCCCGGTTCGACCTGTCGCGCGTGCCGTCACCCTGTTTCGTGGTGGATGAAGCGCGGCTGGAGCAGAACCTGCGCGTGCTGGCTGATATTCAGGAACGCTCGGGCGCGACCGTTCTCTGTGCGCTCAAGGCGTTCTCGATGTGGGAACTTGCGCCGCTGGTCAGCCGCTACCTGTCAGGGGTCTGCGCCTCTGGCCTCTGGGAAGCGCGGCTTGGGCGTGAGCATTATGGCGGGATCGTGGAAACCTTCGCGGCAGGCTATAAAGCCGATGAGATGGGCGAGATCATCCGCCTGTCCGACCATATCGTGTTCAACACAACTGCCGCCAAGGATCGCTTCCTGCCCCTGATCCGCGAGAGTGGCAAGGATGTGCATGTCGGCCTGCGCTTCAACCCCGGCTTGCCGATGGGCGAAGACGCGAAATACGACCCCGCCGCGCCGGGCTCTCGGCTGGGCACGCCACTGGAGCAGATCGACGAGGCTGCGCTTGCAGGCGTCGACGGGCTGCATATGCACACGCTCTGCGAACAGGATCTTGGTCCGCTGCTGGCGATCTGGGATCATATCGCGCCGCGCATCAAGGCGCTGGCCCCGCATCTGAAATGGATCAATTTCGGCGGCGGCCATCATATCACCCGGGCCGATTACGACCGCGAGGGGCTGATCGCCTTTCTTCAGCGCGTGCGCAGCGAGACCGACCTGCAATGCTATCTCGAACCCGGCGAAGCCGTGGCACTCGATTCCGGCATCCTCGTGGGCGAAGTGCTGGATCTGGTCGAGAATGACGGGCCCAACGCGATCCTTGATATCTCGGCCACCTGCCACATGCCGGATGTGATCGAAGCCCCTTACCGCCCCGCCCTGCTGGGCGAAGATGGCCCCGTGCAGGTCCGGCTTGGCGGGCCATCCTGCCTCGCGGGGGATGTGATCGGGCGCTATGCTTTCGCGGAAACGCCCGCCATCGGCCAGCGCATCGCCTTCCTCGATCAGGCGCATTACTCGATGGTCAAGACCACCACCTTCAACGGCGTCCGCCTGCCCGCGCTGGCAGTGTGGAACAGCGACACGGACGCGCTGCGCGTGATCCGCCAATTCGACTATCAGGACTTCAAGGGGCGTCTCTCGTGATCTTTCTCAATTCCGAACTGACCAATGCCGAGCGCGGCCCGGATGCACATTTCCAGATCGTGCCGATGCCGCTGGAAAAAACGGTTTCCTACGGCTCGGGCGCAGCGGCAGGCCCCGCGGCGCTGATCGAAGCGTCGGACCAGCTGGAACGGCTCTGGCGCGGGTTCGAGCCCTGTGCCGCGGGGATCTACACCACACCGGCGATTGATTGCTCGGTGCCGCTGGAATACGCGCTGGACAGTCTGGCCGCGCGTACTGAAAGCATTGTGCGCACAGGCCATATCCCGGTCACGCTGGGGGGCGAGCACAGCCTGACATGGGGCGCAGTGCGGGGCGTGAAGCGCGCGCTTGGTCGCCCGGTCGGGATTATCCAGATCGACGCACATGCCGATCTGCGCCGCGCCTATCAGGACTTCCGGCACAGCCATGCTTCGGTCATGCAGTTGCTGGTCGAGGAAGAAGGCTGCGCGCTCGCGCAATACGGCGTCCGGGCGCTTTGTCAGGAAGAAGCTGAATGCCGTGCGCGCAACAAGGTCATCTTCATTGATGCCGAAGATCTGGTGACGGGCAATATCCATGACATCACCCTGCCCGAGGATTTCCCCGAAGATGTCTATGTCAGCTTCGATGTGGACGGGCTGGACGCGGCCATCATGCCTGCAACGGGAACACCGGTTCCGGGCGGGCTTGGGTATTATCAGGCGCTGGCGCTTGTGCGTTCGGGCCTGAAGGGGCGGCGCTGTGTCGGCATCGACGTGGTGGAACTCGCGCCGATCAACGGCTGGGATGTGTGGAACTTCACCGCCGCGCAACTGACCTATGCGCTGATGGGGATCGCGCTGGAAAACACGCGCTGACCGGCCCTATTTGTTGCAGGCGCATCCCAGCCCGGCACGACAGGTCTTTGTGGCGGAGATACAGCTGTCTCCGCACGCCTTGCCCTTGGAGCAGATCTTGCAGCATCGCTGCTGAACCCGGAAAAAAGAGCTGTCGATCGATTGCAAATGCAGCGTGAAGCTGTTTGCACCGGCAAGAGGCGAAGCCGACGCATGGGCGCTGAAGAGGACGAGAGCCAGGATTGAACCGCCTGCGGCACGCATAAGTCGCATATTAGGTCTGTCCCATTGCACTACGCCCTTAACAAAGCTTAACACAGCATCAACCGCGAGTCGCGGGTTGAATCTGCGGAGACTGATCGCGCGGGGAACCGCTAAATATTGTGTCTGGCGCGTGACAAACCTGCCAGAACTGCCTATAAGATCGGCAGTCAAACGAGGAATGGTCTGCATGTCGGCTGAAGCTTTGAAGCGCGAAGAATATGGCGCGGATTCGATCAAGGTTCTCAAGGGGTTGGATGCTGTTCGCAAGCGTCCCGGCATGTATATCGGCGATACGGATGACGGCTCCGGCCTGCATCACATGGTCTATGAAGTGGTCGATAACGGGATCGACGAGGCGCTTGCAGGCCATGCGGATTTCGTGAGTGTCACAATCCATGCAGATAACTCGGTTTCGGTCATGGATAACGGGCGCGGGATTCCCACTGATATCCATGCCGAAGAAGGCGTATCCGCAGCCGAGGTCATCATGACCCAGCTTCATGCCGGCGGCAAATTCGACCAGAACAGTTACAAGGTTTCGGGCGGCTTGCATGGTGTGGGCGTGTCGGTGGTCAATGCCCTGTCGGACTGGCTGGAGTTGCGCATCTGGCGAAACGGCAAGGAACATGTGGCGCGGTTTGAGCGCGGCGACACCGTACGGCCTCTGGAAGTGGTCGGCGACGCGCATGGCAAGAAAGGCACCGAGGTTCGGTTTCTGGCATCGACAGACACGTTCTCGAACTTGGACTACAGCTTCAAGACGCTTGAGAACCGACTGAGAGAACTGGCTTTTCTGAATTCCGGGGTGCGGATCATTCTCGAAGACCACCGCCCCGCCGAAATGTTGAGATCTGAACTGTTCTACGAGGGCGGTGTGCGCGAATTCGTGCGCCATCTGGACCGGTCCAAGACCCCGGTCATGGTCGAGCCGATCTATATCAACGGCGAGCGCGACGGGATCGGGGTCGAGATCGCGATGTGGTGGAATGACAGCTACCACGAGACGGTGCTGCCCTTCACCAACAACATTCCCCAGCGCGATGGCGGCACGCATATGGCGGGGTTTCGCGGCGCGCTGACCCGGACGATCAATGCTTATGCGCAGTCTTCGGGAATCGCCAAGAAAGAGAAAGTGAATTTCACCGGCGATGATGCCCGCGAAGGGCTGACCTGCGTGCTGTCGGTCAAAGTGCCGGATCCGAAATTCTCCAGCCAGACCAAGGACAAGCTTGTGTCCAGTGAAGTGCGTCCGGCGGTCGAGTCACTAGTGAACGAGAAACTGGCAGAATGGTTCGAGGAGAACCCGGTTCACGCCAAGAGCATTGTCGGCAAGATCATCGAAGCCGCATTGGCCCGCGAAGCGGCGCGCAAGGCGCGCGAACTGACGCGGCGCAAGACTGCGCTCGATGTGGCCTCGCTGCCCGGCAAGCTGGCGGATTGCCAGGAACGTGACCCGGCGAAGTCAGAACTGTTTCTGGTTGAGGGCGACTCGGCGGGCGGATCGGCCAAGCAGGGCCGGTCGCGGCAGAATCAGGCCGTGCTGCCGTTGCGCGGGAAAATCCTGAATGTGGAGCGCGCGCGGTTTGACCGGATGCTGTCGAGCCAGGAAATCGGCACGCTGATCACGGCACTCGGCACCGGCATCGGCCGCGATGAGTTCGACATCGCGAAGCTGCGCTACCACAAGATCGTCATCATGACCGATGCCGATGTGGATGGCGCGCATATCCGCACGCTGCTCTTGACCTTCTTCTTCCGGCAGATGCCGGATCTGATCGAGGCGGGGCATCTCTATATCGCCGAGCCCCCGCTCTACAAGGTCGCGCGCGGAAAGTCCGAGGTCTATCTGAAAGACAAGCCCGCGCTGGAGGATTACCTGATCGAACAGGGCGTCGAAGGCGCGGTGTTGCGCCTTGCGACAGGTGAGGAGATCGTGGGCGCCGATCTGGCCCGGATCGTGACCGAAGCGCGCGCAGTGCGCCGCTCGCTGCAAGCCTTTCCGACGCATTACCCGCAGCATATTCTGGAACAGGCCGCGATTGCAGGTGCCTTGCTGACCGAGGCGCTGGCCGCCCATCCGCAGGAACTGGCGGATTCGGTGGCGCAGCGTCTGGACCTGATCGCCGCCGAATATGAGCGCGGCTGGCAGGGGCGGCCCACACAGGATGGCGGGCTGCGGCTCTCGCGCCTGCTGCGCGGGGTCGAGGAGGTGCGCAGACTGGATGGGGGCGTGCTGCGCTCGGGCGAAGCGCGCCGGCTGGCGTCGCATACCCAGAGCCTGCAGGAAGTCTATGGCCAGCCCGCGGACCTGGTGCGGCGCGACCGCAAGCAGAAGATCTACGGCCCGGTCGACCTGCTGAATGCGATTCTGACCGAAGGGGAAAAGGGCCTCTCGCTGCAACGCTACAAGGGTCTGGGCGAGATGAACCCCGATCAGCTGTGGGAAACCACGCTGGATCCGGAAGCGCGCACGCTGTTGCAGGTCAAGATCGACGATCTGGCCGAGGCCGATGACATCTTCACCAAGCTGATGGGCGATGTGGTGGAACCGCGTCGCGAGTTCATCCAGCGCAATGCGCTGAGCGTGGAGAATCTGGACGCGTAAGTCGCGCCGGGGGTGGCGTAGGGTGCGTGGTGACCACGCACCCTACCCTTGCCCGCTCAGGCCTGAGCGGGACGCGGGCGGCGCTGATCCATGAGATGATCGGTGAGAACCGCGCCGATCCACATGCAGGTCAGGGCCAGGAGCGCCGTTGCGGCAAAGATCGACCCGCCCGTGACCCCGGCCCCGATCGCGCAGCCCCCCGCGAGCATACCGCCAAAGCCCATCAGCGCCGCCCCGATCAACGAGCGTCGCATCGCATCGGCCCCGTCATAGCCCTGCCATTTCAACTCACGCGAGACCAGTGCGGCGAGGAAGGCCCCGAGCACAACGCCGGGCACCAGCCCCACATCGAAGCGCAGCGCCGGATTGGGGTTGAGAAAGAACATCAGCGTATTGGCCGAAGGGCCGGTGAAGGTGGCCGAGGTCACATTGACCGGATCGAAACTCGCCTGCGCCAGGGTCCAGGTCATGACCCAGCCCAGCGCCACGGCAAAGCCCACGCCCGAGGCAAAGACCAGCGGGCGCAGGCCAAGACGGTTGCGCAGGGCCAAGGCAATCGCGAAGCCCGCAAGCGCCAGCCCGATCCAGAGCGCGACACCCTGCGGCAGGCCCAGCATGTCCAGCAGATGCAGATTGCGCCCCCCGGGCGTGATCCAGAGCGCGGCCAGCCAGTTGCGCAGCGGCGCAAGCCAGCCATAAAGGCTCATCTGCGCGAAGATGGCGAAAACCATGCCGCCGATCACCGAGCGCAGATTGCCCGTCGCCGCCAGCACCAGCAACCGCCCGGAACAGCCGCGCGCCAGCACCATGCCGACGCCGAAGGTCAGCCCGCCGATGATGGCGCCGGACCACGAGCCGGGCACGGCCATCATCCGCGCGTCGCTGACACGGAACAGGCCCAGATATTGCGCGCCTTGCACCCAGACCACAGCGGTCGAGAAAGTCAGCAGCCAGATCGCCAGACGCGGCCCCACCCGGCCACGGGCAAATTCGACCGTCGCCGCGCGCAGGCAGAAGCCAGAGCGCTGCGCCGCGACCCCGAAAATCAGTCCGACCGTCAGCCCCATCAGGGCTTCGATATTGCCTTCGCCCAAAGCCTCGATGATATCGTAGAAATCCACCCGGCCCTCACTGAGTAGCTGCGCTGCAGCCATTCACATGCCGGGATTTGAATATACCTGCCTTGATCTGGATCACCCCGGCGGGGCGGCGCGGAACAGTCGTTGCATCAAGAGTACCGCCTCGCGGACACGCTCATCCGCCAGCGAGTAGAAGATCTGATTGCCTTCGCGCCGGGTCGTCACGAGTTTTTCGTGGCGCAACCGGGCCAGTTGCTGACTGACCGCCGCCTGCCGCGACATGATCAGCCGCTCCAACTCTGTCACGGAATGATCGCGTTCACACAGGAAATACAGCATCAGCAGGCGGCCCTCATGGCCCAGCGCCTTCAGAAAATCGGACGCCTCGCGCGCTTCGGCCTGCAAATCTTCCAGCGGCACGTCAACACTCGCAGCGCGGCCCCCCTCGGGCCGCACTGACAGTCTGACCTCCTCCTCCTCGGACCGGTCAGTTTCGCGATTTTGTCCGTCCGGCATGAATGTTCTCTCTGTCACGCAGGGATGCGTGAACGCCGACCGCCCCCGTTTTGCGGGGACGATACCACAGGCTGCGAACGAAACATAGCGCCGCGCGGATGAAACGCCGGTTCAGTGTGGTGTTACTGCCCTGCATCCTGGCGGGCCTCGCCCTGCGCCGCAGCGATCATGTCACCGATATAGGGCCAGAAGAAATCCTCTCCCGGAAACCCTGTCAGGCGTTCGATTTCGACACCATCCGCCCCGATCAGGATGA
Source organism: Natronohydrobacter thiooxidans (assembly GCF_001884735.1). Taxonomy (GTDB): domain Bacteria; phylum Pseudomonadota; class Alphaproteobacteria; order Rhodobacterales; family Rhodobacteraceae; genus Roseinatronobacter; species Roseinatronobacter thiooxidans_A. The sequence continues at coordinate 160,767 of NZ_MJAP01000003.1, forward strand.
AAGTGGGCGTCACAAAGGGCGTGCTGGAAAGCGTGATCCCCTCTGGCAGCGGACCGCGCAACTGCGCATGGATCAGCGGCGCGATCTGACCTTCCTGCGAGGCTTCATAGACCGGCGCGATATCGCGATTGAAGATGCGGCAGTAATAGCACCCGGCCTGCTCGATCATCAGCAACCGCAACTCCTGCGCCCCCGCCCCGCCCGCCATGGCCAGAAGAACCGAGAGCGCGATCAGCGGCCTGCGCAGCTGCTGCGCTGCGGCGAAGACGAGGGATTGACGGGAGCATATAAACATATGAACAATGTAATATGTTTGTGCAGGCGACGCAACATCATGCATATCAGGCGGCGCTCGATTTCAAGGATTACCCCGCATGTTCGATATCAGTTTCGGTGGCGCAGCGCTGGCGGGGCTTCTGTCCTTCCTCTCGCCCTGTATCCTGCCGATCGTCCCGTTCTACCTGTGCTATATGGCGGGATTGTCGATGGCGGAGCTGCGCGACGAACAGGGGCTGGCACCGGGCGCGCAGACACGTCTGGTCCTCGCCTCGATTGCCTTTGCGCTGGGGGTAACGACGATTTTCATGCTTCTTGGCATGGGGGCTACGGCGCTGGGACAGACATTCATCGCTTACCGCGACACGCTGAAATGGGTCGCGGCGGCGGTTCTCTTCGTGTTCGGGCTGCATTTTCTGGGCGTGCTGCGGATCTCGCTGCTCTATCGACAGGCACGGATCGAAACCTCGGCCGCGCCGAAATCGGTGCTGGGTTCCTATGTCATGGGACTGGCCTTCGGCTTTGGCTGGACGCCCTGTGTCGGCCCGGCGCTGGCGGCGATTCTTATGATCGCTTCGGGCATGGGGGATATCTGGAAAGGTGCAGCACTACTGGCCGTCTACGGTCTGGCCATGAGCTTGCCCTTCGTGATTGCCGCGCTGTTTGCACGGCCCTTCCTGAACTGGGTCGCCCGCCATCGCAGCAAGCTCGCGCATATCGAGATACTCATGGGCGGGATGCTGGTACTCTTTGCGGTGCTGATCGCGACGGACAGCGTGGCCTATATTGCGGAATGGATGCTGGAGACGTTCCCCGCCTTCAGCAACATCGGATAGTTTTGACACCAATGGGAGGATGATGTGATGTTTCGGACTAAAGTGAAAGCGGCCCTTGTCGCTCTGCTCCTGGCCCTGCCCGCCCATGCAACGCCTGTCGGTGATGACGGTCTGCACAAACCTGACTGGATCGTAGAGACCTTTCGCGACATGCGCGACGATCTCGAAGACGCGGCCGCCCAAGGCAAACGCCTGCTGCTGATGTTCGAGCAACGCGGCTGCATCTATTGCACGCGGATGCACGAAAACGTCTATCCCGATCCCGAAATCACCCGGATGCTGACCGAGGATTACATGGTCATCCAGATCAATCTCTTTGGCAATGTCCCGATCACGGATTTCGACGGCACTACGCTGGACGAGCGCGACATGGCCCGCCGCTGGGGCGTCGTGTTCACGCCAACCCTGATCTTCGCCCCCGAATCGCCCCCGGACGCAGGCACGATGCGCGACGCGGCGGTGATGATCATGCCCGGCGCCTTCGAGCGCGGAACCACCCGGCTGATGCTGCGATGGGTGCTTGAAAAAGGCTATGATGGCGAGGAACATTTCCAGCATTATGTCGCGCGGATGCTGCGTGACAACGCGAACTGAGAAAGTTTCTCTGGGAAATTCAATGGGCTGCCCTCATATTTTTAAGGTCAGGTTTCCGCTATCAGAACATGCACAAAAAACAATATGCAAAAAAACGAATTTTCATTTGCAGCAATCGTACACTGTGGTCTATGGTCGCGGTCACGGTGAGCTTGGGAGAGCGCATCACCGTCAAACCGTCTGGGAGGGCATTCATGACACGACGTTCACTTACTGCAGCCTGCACTGTTTCGGTTGCCCTCTGGGCCAGCGCCCCGGGCGCGGAAATCGCGCCCGCAGATGTGGTCTGGGAAGACGAGATTGCCATCCCCGTGTCGCTGAGCGGCACGCCCGGCGATCCGGTTGCCGGCGCGAATGCCCTCTCCAGCCGGTCCATCGGCAATTGCCTGTCCTGCCATGAGAACACGGCGATGCCCGAACATGATTTTCAGGGAAATATCGGCCCATCGCTTGACGGTGCAGGAGCGCGCTGGAGTGAAGCAGAATTGCGCGGGATCGTGGCGAATGCCAAGCGCGTGTTTCCCGATTCCATGATGCCGGTATTCTACCATGACAATCCGGCGGATTATGTGCGGCCGGGCGATGCCTATACCGGCAATGCATACGATCCCGACACTTTCTCCACATTGCTGTCAGCACAGCAGATTGAAGATATCGTGGCCTATCTGACGACCTTGACCGATTGGTGAGCCATAGGATCACGGCGTAGAAAGAGACCTGAAATGCAAGCATATGAGAGGATGACAAGATGCTGACAAGACGCGATACCATGGCACTTGGCCTTGGCGTGGCTGCTGTCGCGATGGTTCCGGGCGTGGCAAGCGCCTCGGCTATCGAGGACGCGATTTCCGCATTCACAGGTGGCGCCGCCGTGACCGATGGCGGCGTGACCATCAACGCCCCCGAGATCGCCGAGAATGGCAACACGGTTCCGATCGAGGTCGAGGCCGCAGGCGCCGTGTCGATCATGATGCTCGCCGCGGGCAACCCGACGCCGGGCGTGGCGACATTCAATTTCGGCGAAGGCGCAGGCACCTCACGCGCGGCGACCCGCATTCGTCTGGGTGGCACCCAGGACGTGATCGCCATCGCCAGACTGGCGGATGGCAGCTTCGCGCGCGGCGCGGTCGAAGTGAAAGTGACCATCGGCGGCTGTGGCGGCTGATCCGGCCTGCCCTGACCTTCCAATACTCAATCGAGGAGACATCTTATGTCTGACGTCAGACCCCGCATCCGCCTGCCACGTTCCGCCAAAGCGGGCGACGTGGTCGAGGTGAAAACCCTGATCAGCCACAATATGGAAACCGGCCAGCGCCGCGATGGTTCGGGCAATGTGATCCCGCGCCAGATCATCAACCGTTTCACCTGCGAATATGCAGGCAAGATGGTGGTGGATATGGAAATGCACCCGGCCATCTCGGCCAACCCCTATGTCGAATTCGATGTGAAAGTCGAGGAATCGGCAGAGTTTGTCTTCACCTGGTACGATGACGACGGCTCGGTCTATTCCGAAACCCAGGCTTTCGAGGTCGGGTAATATTCTAGGTCGCAGCCAGTCTGGGAGGAGACACGCATGAAGACCATCACCAAGCTTTGGGCGACTGCGGCCATCTGCGGGGCCATGCTTTCCGGCATGGCTCAGGCAGACCCGCATCCCGATGCTGAACTGATCATCGAGGGTGAATTGCACCTTGCGACCCGCGCCGCACCGGCAGAGCATCTGGGCGGCGTGTTTCCCGAGATCTATTCGGGCTGGCTGTTCCGCACGGATGAAACCCGTGCGCTGCAAATGGATGATTTCGATAATCCCGGCATTCTGTTCACTGAACGCGGGCAGGATCGGTGGGACGCTGCCGATGGCAATGCCGGACAATCCTGCGCGGATTGCCACGGCGATATCGAGTCGATGGCCGGTGTCCGGGCGGTGATGCCCAAGATCAACGAAGATGGTGAACTCTGGGCATTGGAGAATTACATCAATAACTGCCGCACCGCGCGCATGGAGGCCGATGCCTGGGGCTGGAACAGCGAGCCGATGAAGGATATGACCGCGCTGATCTCGCTGCAATCGCGCGGGATGCCTGTCGCGGTTCAGATGGATGGCGAGTATGCCCCCTTCTGGGAACAAGGGCGTGAGATGTATTACACGCGCTTCGGTCAGCTGGAGATGTCCTGCGCCAATTGCCACGAGGATAACTGGGGCCGGATGATCCGCGCCGACCATCTGTCACAGGGCATGTCGAACGGCTTTCCGACCTATCGCCTGAAGAACGCAACCATCGTGCCGCTGCACCAGCGCTTCCGCGGCTGTATCCGCGACACGCGCGGCGAAACCTTCCGCGAAGGCTCGCCCGAGTTCATCGCGCTGGAACTCTATGTATCCTCGCGCGGCCTCGGCCTGCCCATCGAGGGTGTATCAGTGCGTCAGTAACTGTCTGACGGGGCGCTGCCAGAGGCAGCGCCCCGTAGCGGGCTGGCTTTTTTTTGGCCCTAGAATATTCAAACTTTCGAAGATTGGCATGTGGCAACACCCTCCCGCGCCCTGCCATCTCTCACAAGGAGAAGCTCTCATGATATCCCGGCGCGAATTCCTGCAAGCCTCCATCGCGGCCTCGGCGCTTTACGGCATTTCCGGTTTCGGGAACTGGTCGAAACTGGCCGCACAGCAGGCATTGACGCAGGAGGATCTGCTGCGTTTCGACACTTTCGGGAATGTCTCGCTGATCCACATAACCGATATTCATGCCCAGCTGAAACCGATCTGGTTCCGCGAACCCGAGTGGAATATCGGCGTGGGCGGCGTGAAGGGCAAGCCGCCGCATGTCGTGGGCAAAGAGTTCATCGAGATGTTCAATCTTACCCCCGGTTCCGCCGATGCCTATGCGCTGACCTATGTCGATTTCGAGGCCCTTGGACGCACCTACGGGCGCATGGGCGGCATGGACCGTGTGGCGACCGTGGTCAAGGCGATCCGCGCCGACCGTCCTGATGCGCTGCTGCTTGATGGCGGCGATACATGGCATGGCTCGATGACCAGCTACCTGACCAAAGGGCAGGATGTGGTCAATGTGATGAACGCGCTCGGCGTCGAGGCCATGACCTCGCATTGGGAATGGACCTTGGGTCAGGACCGCGTCCGCGAGATCGTGGCCGATCTGCCCTTCCCCTTCCTGGGCCAGAATATCTTTGACAATGAATGGAATGAACCCTCGGAAGAATTCGAACCATATACTTGGTTTGAACGCGGTGGGGTGAAGATCGCCGTGATCGGGCAAGCTTTCCCCTATATGCCGATTGCCAATCCGGGCTGGAAGTTCCCCGATTTCAGCTTCGGCATCCGCGAGAGCCGGATGCAGGAAATGGTCAATGAGGTGCGCGATCAGGGTGCGGAACTGGTCGTGGTGCTGTCGCATAACGGTTTCGATGTGGACCGCCAGATGGCGGGCCGCGTTCAGGGCATTGACGTGGTGCTGACCGGCCATACCCATGACGCGCTGCCTGAACCCGTGATCGTGGGCGAGACACTTCTGATCGCCTCGGGCAGCCATGGCAAGTTCGTAACCCGGCTGGATCTGGATGTGCGTGACGGGCGCATGATGGGCTTCCGCCACAAGCTGATCCCGATCTTCGCCGATGTGATCACGCCTGACGCCGATATGGCTACCCTGATCGAGGCCGAGCGCGCGCCCTTCAAGGACCAGCTTGAAGAGGTCATCGGTCATACGGATTCACTGCTCTATCGCCGCGGCAATTTCAACGGCACCTGGGACGATCTGATCTGCGAGGCGATGATCGAGGAGCGCGACGCCGAAATCGCCATGTCGCCGGGGGTGCGCTGGGGCGCGAGCCTTCTGCCGGGGGATGCGATCACCCGCGAGGATATCCACAATGTCACCTCGATGACCTATGGCCAGTGCTACCGCACCGAGATGACCGGCGAGTTCCTGAAGGTTGTCCTCGAAGACGTGGCCGACAATATCTTCAACCCCGATCCCTATTTCCAGCAGGGCGGCGATATGGTGCGCATCGGCGGGCTTGGCTATCATGTCGATGTCTCGGCTCCGGTGAATGCGCGCATCTCGAATATGACGCTTCTGAGCACAGGCGAGACGATTGATCCTGCGCGCAACTATGTCGTCGCCGGTTGGGCCTCCGTGAACCCCGAAACCGAAGGCCCCCAGATCTGGGATGTCGTTGAAAACCATATCCGCAAGATTGGCCGTGTAAGCCTTGAGCCGAACACTTCGGTTCAGGTCAGCGGCCTGTAAGCCACAAGAACAACCAGAGGAACCGTCGTCATGTCAGATACATCAAATGACGCCCCCGACACGCCACGCGGCCCCTCCCGCCGCGATTTTCTGCGCACGGCTGGTCTGGCCGCCGGGGGCGCTGTGGTCGGGGTCGGGGCCAGCGCCTCGACCCCGGACCCGCTGATCACGGAAGTTCAGCCTTTCGCCTCTTTCCTCGGTGAGGGGGTGGATGCCACGCCTTACGGAATGCCGATCCGTTTCGAGGATCATGTGGTGCGGCGCAATGTGGAATGGCTGACAGCAGATCCGATCAGTTCGATCAATTTCACCCCGATCCATGCGCTGGATGGCACGATCACGCCGCAGGGCTGCGCGTTTGAGCGCCACCATTCCGGCGCCATCGAGATCAGCAAGGACGAATACCGGCTGATGATCAACGGGCTGGTCGAGCGTCCGCTGGTCTTTACCTTTGGCGACCTGATGCGCCTGCCGCGCGAAACCCGCGTGCATTTCTGCGAATGCGCCGCCAATAGCGGCATGGAATGGGGCGGCGCGCAGCTCAATGGCGCGCAATTCACCCATGGTATGATCCATAATATGGAATACACCGGCGTCACCCTGCGCACGCTGCTGAATGAGGCGGGCGTGAAGCCTGAAGGATCGTGGATCTATGTCGAGGGGCATGATGCGTCATCGAATGGCCGCTCGATCCCGATGGAAAAGGCGCTTGATGACTGCATGATCGCCTTCTTCGCCAATGGCGAGGCATTGCGCATGGAGCATGGCTATCCAGTGCGGCTGGTCGTGCCGGGCTGGGAGGGCAATCTCTGGGTCAAATGGCTGCGCCGGATTGCCGTGATGGATGGCCCGGTGCAGAGCCGCGAAGAGACCTCGAAATACACCGATCTCATGCCCGACGGGCGCGCGCGCAAATGGACCTGGGCCATGCATGCGAAATCCGTCGTCACCTCGCCCTCGCCGCAAATGCCCATCGGCCACGGTCCGGGGCCGATGGTGATTACCGGGCTGGCATGGTCAGGTCTGGGCAAGATCGCGCGCGTGGATGTCTCGCTTGATGGTGGTGTCAATTGGCAGACCGCGCGCCTGGCCACGGAACCGGGCGACAAGGCCGTGACGCGCTTCTATCTGGATCATGTCTGGGACGGGCAGCCCATGTTCGTGCAGTCGCGCGCGATGGATGAAACCGGCTATGTCCAGCCCACAAAGGAACAGCTCCGCGCCATTCGCGGGCTGAACTCGATCTATCACAACAACGCCATCCAGACCTGGTATGTCAATGAGAACGGGGACGCTGAAAATGTCGAAGTGTCGTAATCTGCTGGCAGGGACCGCCCTGCTGACGCTCATCGCCCCGCCTGTGCTGGCCGAGTCTCTGGGCATCGGGCGGCTGGCCCTGCCCGAAGAGATCGCCGCCTGGGATGTGGCCGTCATGCCGGATGGGCGCGGCCTGCCCGAAGGGCGCGGCAATGTGATGGATGGCGAGGATCACTGGATCGACCGTTGCGCGGTCTGCCACGGCGATTTCGCCGAAGGAGCCGGGGCTTGGCCCGCGATTGTCGGCGGGCGTGGCACGCTGACTGCCGAACGCCCCCTGAAGACGGTCGAATCCTACTGGCCCTATCTCTCGACAGTCTGGGATTACATCAACCGCTCGATGCCTTTCGGTGCGGCACAGACGCTCGAAACGGACGAAGTCTATGCGATCACCGCCTATATCCTCTATTCGGCTGGGCTGGTGGATGATGATTTCGAACTCAGCCACGAGAATTTCACCGAGATCCGGCTTCCAAACGAAGGCGGCTTCTATCTCGATGACCGTGCAGAGGTGGAATTCCCGACGTTCCAGCAAGAGCCCTGCATGAGCGATTGCCGTGACGCCGTGTCGATTTCTGCGCGTGCCACCGATATTGACGTGACCCCGGAATTCCCGGTGATCCGCTTTCACTATTCGGACGGGTCTGCACCAGTGATCGAGGCAACCGAAGCCAGCGCCGCAGAGGCCGTCGAGGAAGCTGCTGCGCCCGAAACTGCTGCTGAAGACGTGCAGGTCGCGTCACTCGATCCCGCGCTGGTAGCGGCTGGCGAAACTGCATGGCGCCAATGCCGGACCTGTCACCAGCTTGGCGATGGCGCACGCAATGGCACCGGCCCGCAACTGAACGGGATTGTTGGTGCCGCTGCCGGTCAGGTCGATGGGTTCCGCTATTCCCCGGCCATTACCGAAGCAGCAGCCGCTGGTCTGATCTGGACCGAAGAAGCACTTGACGCCTTCCTTGAAAATCCGGCAGGTAAGATCCCACGCAACCGCATGTCCTTCCGGGGGGTGCGCAGCGTGGACGAGCGGGCGGCGCTGATCGCCTATCTGGCCTCGCATTCAGACTGATCGGAGTGATGGTGAAACCGCGTCTTGTTCTGACCTTCTGCCTCGGCCTCGCCCTGATCCCGATGGAGGCGCTCTCACAGGCATCTCCGATCGGCGATGCGACCACCGGGGCAGAGGTTTACCGGCGCGAATGCGCGAGTTGCCACCAGATCGGGGAGGGCGCGGTCCATCGGATCGGGCCGCATCTGAATCGCATATTCGACCGTGGCGCAGGCAGCCACAGCGATTTCCGCTATTCCGACGCGCTTCTTCGGCAGGGCCGTGACGGGCTGAAATGGGATCTGCGTCGCCTTGATGCCTATATCGAGAATCCACGTGCGCTGGTTTCTGGCACCCGCATGTCCTATCGCGGCCTGAAGGATGCCCAGCGCCGCGCTGATCTGATCGCATATCTGCGCGTCTATTCCGACCAGCCGCAGAACATTCCCGAAGCCTCGCCCACCGCTGTCATCCGAGAGGTTGACCTGCCGGAGTCTGTGCTCGCAATCGAAGGCGATGTCGAATATGGTGAATTCCTGAGCAGCGAATGCACGACCTGCCACCAGCGCACCGGCTCTGACGCAGGTATTCCGGGCATTGTCGGCTGGCCGGAAGAGGATTTCGTCGTCGCCATGCATGCCTATAAGCAGAAACTGCGCCCCCATGCCGTGATGCAATCCGTGGCCGCGCGGCTGGATGACGAGGAAATCGCGGCGCTGGCCGCCTATTTCCATGCACTCGCGCGCGAATAAGAACCCTGTCGCGTCCCACATGCTCCGGCGACGCCAGACTGCACGACTGCGCCAGGGCAAGGCTACCTCTGTTTCGCAGGTTTCGCGCCGCGTGGAACAGTATTTCGTCCGGATCAACCCGTTGCGCAAGAAGGATCTGGACAAGGTGGGAGGAATGGCGCGACACCTGCCTTTCGAGGCACAACTGGGAGAGACAACACCATGAAACTCAACAGACGCAGATTTCTGGGCACTGCGACGCTCGCCACCGCCGCGCTGTCCGCCCCGGCGGTGCTGGGCCAGACACGCCCGCGGGTTGTGGTGATCGGCGGCGGTTCCGGCGGCGGCACGGTCGCGCGCTATATTGCAAAGGACAGCAACGGCGCCGTCGATGTCACCCTGATCGAACCCACGCGACGCTATTACACCTGCTATTTCTCGAACCTCTATCTGGGCGGGTTCTGGGACTATGACGCGCTGGGGCATGGCTATGGCACTATCGCGCGCACCGGTGTCAATGTGATCCATGACTGGGCCGTGGGGGTGGACCGCGACGTGAAAACCGTCGCTTTGGCCTCGGGTGACTCGGTATCCTATGACCGGTTGGTGGTCGCGCCGGGGATCGATTTCGTCGAAGGCTCGGTGCCGGGCTGGAATGTCAGCCAGCAAAGCCTGATGCCGCACGCCTACAAATCCGGCACGCAGGTTCAGCTTCTGAAGCATCAGATCGAGACCATGCGCGAAGGCGGTCTGTTCGTCATGGTCGCGCCGCCGAACCCCTATCGCTGCCCGCCGGGACCGGGCGAGCGGGTTTCGATGGTCGCGCATATGCTCACGCAATCCAACCCGACGGCGAAAATCCTGATCGTGGACCCGAAAGAGAATTACTCGAAACAGGCCCTGTTCGAGGAAGGCTGGGAACGCCACTATCCCGGCATGGTCACGCGCATCGGCCCCGACATGGGCGGAGACGATTTCGAAGTACGCCCCGAGTCGATGGAAGTCGTTATCGACGGCGAGGTCGAACAGGCTGATGTCTGCAATGTCATCCCGGCGCAGAAAGCCGGCAGGATCGCGGAACTGGCAGGGCTGACCAACGATTCGGGCTGGGCCCCGGTGATGCCTGCCGACATGCGCTCGCGGGTGGATGAGAATGTCTTTGTGCTGGGCGATGCCAGCGCACAGGGCGATATGCCGAAATCGGGTTTCTCGGCCAATTCGCAGGCCAAGGTCGTCGCCAATGTGATCCGCGGCGAATTGACCGGCAGCCGCATCTTCCCGGCGCGCTATTCCAACACCTGCTGGTCGCTGATCGCCACCGATGACGGTGTGAAAGTGGGCGCGAATTACGAGCCGACCGACGAGAAGATCGCCAGCGTGTCAAGCTTCATCAGCCAGACCGGAGAGGATGCCGACCTGCGCCGCCAGACCTATGAGGAGAGCATCGGCTGGTATAACGGGATCGTGGCCGATATTTTCGGCTGAGGCCCTGCCTGCGTCAACAAACAGGGGCGGTGCGGATGCGCCGCCCCTTTTTCTGTCGCCGGTTTTGCGCGTGCCCGGATATTTTGCGGCGGAGAACCGGGCCAGGGCGACAAAAGGGGCTGATAGAGCATGTTGCGCAAAAGTGGCCTCCGGTTTTGCGCATCAAAACATGCGACCACAATAAGTTATAGCGGGGTGCATGAATGCCAATGAATGCAACCCGCTATAGAACCTACCCGCCCGTGCCCAGCAACCGGTCGATCGGGGCGTAGTCATCCGTCAGCACGATCGCGCGGCGCTCATCGATGATCGCCTGCAGCGAGGCAGAGGACACCCGCACCGCCTGCCGGGGCTCTGGCCCGTCATGATGGATCCGGCTGACCGGCGAGCGCGCATTGCCCGCCACCATCAGGAAGACCCGGCGCGACTGGCTCTCATCATGGCTGGGATCGGCCCAGATTTCGACCACATCAAAAACCTCGCGCGCGGTGAGTGTCAGCGAGGCCAGCACATCCAACCGGTCGATATGATCGATGATCGTCATCAGGAAAGACCCGTCCGGGTTCAGCCGCGATGCTGCCAGTTCAAAGAACTCGCGCGTGATCAGATGTGGCGGCGCCGCGATATCGGTGAAGGCATCGCCAAGGATCAGGTCATAGCTTCTGTCTTCACGCGCCAGAACGATCCGCGCATCTGCATGGACAACACGCACGCTGTCGGGATCGAACCAGAAGCTTTCGGCGGCAACCTCGGTCACCACCGGGTCGACCTCGGCCACAGTCACCGCGACCGGCTCGCCCATCTCGACCCAGGCGCGCGGCACCGTATAGGTGCCGCCGCCGATGATGAACCCGTCCCAATGCTCGCGCCCGGCCATGCGCATCCGCGACAGCCCGTCCTGCATCATGCCATGCGGGGTCAGCATAGCCGAAGCATCAATGCCATCGGAAATGCCATGCACCAGATGATCCAGCACCATCAGGCGCACAGGTTCCGCCGGGCCGGGCGAGATATCGACCACCCGAATGCAGAAATAATCGCTCTCGCGCGTGCAGGGATCCGGGCGATAGAGCGCCGCGCCCGCCAGCATCATCGGGATCAGCGACACCAGTGCCCCCTCGATCACCCAGCGCCGTGTCGCGCGCGCGGCAACAAAGCTGTAGAGCGCGACGGCGACATAGACCACCGTGACCACGGTCAGCGTGCCAACCGAGCCCAGCCACGAGATGAACAGGAACCCCGCAGCCAATGTGCCGATGATGGCCCCCCAGGCCCCGGCGGCAAACATCGCACCAAGCGCACGGCCCGAATGCTCCGGGTGCCGCTGGACCGCGATCTGCGACAGGATCGGTGCCGGAATGCCCGCGAAGAAGGACGGCAGGAAAAACACCAGCATGGTCAGCGCCACGATGGCCGCGACCGGATCCTGCAAGGCGGTGATCACCGGCCCGGCCACGCCGCGCAGCAGGAACACCGCCCCCGCCGTCGTCACGGCCGCCAGCACCATGGCCCAGCCATTGGCCCGAAGCGCGCGGTCCGAAGGCCATTCCGCCAGACGTCCGCCAACCCAGTGCCCGGCGGAAAACCCTGCCAGAACCACCGCGATCACCGATGTCCAGGTATAGAGCGACATGCCGACATAGGGTGCCAGCATCCGCCCGGCCACGATTTCGACCACCAGCGAGGCTGCAGCAACTGTGGCCTGAATCGCGACCAAAACCCAAAGCCTGTGCATGTCCCCTCCCCTGATTTTTGCATCACTCTAGGGCGGCACAGGGACCGGCGCAATGCGCTCAGCCCGCTTTCACCCTTGCGCGCCAGAGCGTGAACAGCCCTGCGCCCACCACCACACAGGTGCCGATCACCACATTGCTGCGCAGCGTCTCGTTGAACACCAGCACCCCCAGCGCTGCGGCGAAGGGCAGCTGCAGATAGGCGAAGGGCTGGACCGCGCTTGCCTCGGCCAGTTCATAGGCGCGGATCAGCAGAAAATGGCTGAAAGCCGATGTCATGCAGAGAAGAGCCATCCACAGCCAGTCGCCCGAGACCATCGGCTCCCAGAACCAGATGCCGATCAGCGTCATGGTGATGGCACCGGTCGTACCGGTCCAGAAAAAGCTGACCGCGGCGCTGTCCTTGCGCGCCGCATAGCGGGTCAGCAGACTGTAGAGCGCGAACATGAAGGACGCCAGAAAAGCCAGCAGTGCTGCAGGCTGGAACACGCCAAAGCCCGGTTGCAGGATGATGATCACACCGACAAACCCGATGCCGATGGCCGCCCAGCGCCGCCAGCCGACCTTCTCGCCCAGAATCGGACCGGACAGCGCCGCGACCAGCAACGGATAGACGGCGAACACAGCATGACTTTCAACCAGCCCCAGCAGAACGAAGGCCGTGACCATCACGCAGACTTCGAGCGCCAGAAGCACGCCTCTGAAAATCTGGAGCAGAGGCTGTTTCGTCGCAACGGCCTGCCGCAGACCGCCTGCCTTGCGCGCGGCGACCACAATCACGAAACTGGCGAAGAACCAGTAGCGGATCATGATGATCATGAAGACATTGTATTCCCCCGCCAGATGGCGCGACAGCCCGTCCTGCATGGCAAAGACAAAGGCGGTGGCGATCATCAGCCAGATGCCCAGCGTGTTGTTCTGCGGTGTCATGCCATGACCCCCCGGCTCATATGCCGCTTGCGCCCGTAGCCGGGGCTGCGCGTCACGGCGAATCCGGCCTGCGACAATGCCCGCCGGACATGACCCGCTGCCGTGTAGGTCGCGAATGTCCCCCCCGCTGCGGTATGGGCGCCGACCTGCGCCATCAGCGCCTCGGACCAGAGTTCCGGGTTCTTGGCGGGCGAGAAGCCGTCGAGATACCAGGCATCCGCCCTGCCCTGCCACTCGGGCAAGGTCTGGCGCGCATCGCCGACAATGATGTCGACCTCCAGCGCCCCGAGCGAGAATTGCCGCGCACCGCGCGCCCATGCCGCGATCAACTCTGATGCGTCAAGCTCTGGAAAGGCTGCAAGCGCGCGCGCCATGTCGTCGGGCGCCATCGGAAAGGCCTCGAAACTGGTGTAGAATACCGGACCTTCGGTCACGATGGCCGCTGTCGCCAGCAGGTTCAGCCCGGTGCCGAAGCCCAGTTCGGCGATCCGGAAACCCGGACGAAGGCGCTCTGGCAAGCCATTGCCAGACAGGAAGACATGGCGCGTCTCCTCCAGTCCGCTTTGCAACGAGAAATACGGGTCGTCGAACCGGGTCGAGACCGGGATGCGGCCCTCGCGCCACGCCAATTCTGCAAGCTGGTCCTGCATCGCACTCTGCTTTATGTCACATGTTCAGCAGTTGTGTCGCGGCGCAGGGGAAATGACAATGGCCGATCTGACGATCATGGGCGCGGGCATCTTTGGTCTTGCGCTGGCCTATAGTTGTGCACAGCGCGGGGCCAGAGTGCGGGTGATCGAGAAACGCGCCCCGGGCGCGGGCTCCAGCGGGGGGCTGGTGGGGGCCTTGGCCCCGCATGTGCCGGAAAACTGGAACACCAAGAAAGCGTTCCAGTTCGAGGCGTTGCGCATGGCTGGTGGGTTCTGGGCAGAGGTGGCCGCAGTTTCGGGTCGCGATCCGGGTTATGCACGGCTGGGGCGCGTGCAGCCTTTGGCCTCAGACAAGCTCGATCTGGCCCATAGCCGCGCCGCGCAGGCGCGCGATCTGTGGCAGGGCTTTGCAGAATGGCGGGTCTTGCCCGTGACGGAAGCACCGGGCCTTCCGCTTGATGCGCCCTCGGGCTGGGTGGTGCATGACACGCTCAGCGCGCGGCTGCAGCCGCGCAAGGCGGGCGCGGCGCTGGTCGGCGCCTTGCAGCATCTGGGCGCATCGGTCGAGACCGGCGACACGGCCCCCGATGGCGTGGTGGTCTGGGCGACCGGTTACGAGGGCTTGCAGGATCTGTCGCGCGATCTGGGTGCGGATCTCGGGGCGGGCGTCAAGGGCCAGTCCGTGGCCCTCGCCTTGTCATGCCCGGATGCACCGCAGATATTCGCCGACGGGCTGCATATCGTGCCCCATACCGACGGGACCGTGGCCATCGGATCGACGAGCGAACGCGCCTTCGATGACCCGTCCGGCACCGATGCGGCCTGCGATGCATTGGTCGCGCAAGCCCGGAGGATCTGCCCCGCCCTGTGCGACGCGTCCGAGGTCAGCCGCTGGGCCGGTGTCCGGCCACGCGCAAAAAGCCGCGCGCCGCTGATGGGCGCATGGCCGGGGCGCGCAGGACATTTCGTGTTCAATGGCGGCTTCAAGATCGGCTTTGCGATGGCCCCGGCGCTGGCTGCGATCATGGCCGATCTGGTGCTCGACGGGCGCGACGCCATCCCCGAGGGCTTTCGCCTCACGACGCCCTGATTTCGGCGCGCGGCGCAGGCGGGGCCCCGCGAACCGGAAACCGGCGGCGCGGAACCCGCCGGACCACCACCGGCGGAATAGCTGCGCGCAGGGCCGCAAAATCCGGCGTCTCGGGCAGGCCGCATATCCGGCGCAGGTGTGGACAGGCGGCCAGCGGCACCGACACGCCCGGACGGTAGAGCAGCTCTCGCCCTTCGGCCTGCAGCGTGAGGTAGCTGCGATACTCCTCGGCATTGTTGAAATGCTGCCCCCGCGCGGCCTCGCGCCGGGCCTTCGCATGAAATCCGGCATGATATTTGAAATGCCCGAAGGCCAGATCGCGCGCCGCGACCCTGGCCCCGGCGATATAATGCAGTCCCGTCGAAAGCTGCATGAACGGGTGATAGCGCAGCAGCGCGTGTTTCTGGGCCACGAAGAGATTGGCGCGCGCAGGCAGCCCCGCTTCTGCCATCAGACGGTGACGCAAGGCGCTGGTCAGGGTCTTGCCATTCGACCAAGGACCAAGCCCCTGCCAGTCCTCGCGGAACGGCTCGTGATCGACATGGCTTGCCTCAAGGAAGGGCGACAGAGCGAAACGCGCGCCCGACAAGGGGCCTTTCGGATAGAGATCGAACATCAGCAGGCGCACGGCCTCACAGGTCCGGAAATCGGCACCGCGCAGCAATTGCGGCAGATCGGCCCGCACCGCGCCCGCCGCATCGGGAAGCGTCCAGAAGGCCAGCTCATCCGCATCGGCCAGAAGCGACCAGCGCCCCAGCCGGAATTGTGCCATCAGCGCCTCTTGCCACATCACACCATAGGCCGACTGACGATAGGGCGTATCCGTGGTGAAGACCGAAACATCGGGTTCTGCGACCAGATGCTCCAGCGTGCCGTCATCCGACCCGTTATCCACGATCAGGAACGCGCCCACGCCCAATTGCCGGTAATGGGTCAGGAAATGATCCAGCAGAGCGCGTTCATTGCGCATGACCGAAATCACCACAAGCTCGGCGGCCTTCGCCTGCTCCAGCCGCTCGGGCGGGCTGACCAGCGACAGGCCATGCTGCGCCCAACCCAACCCCGCCGGACGGTGGCACGGCCAGATCGTCATCGGCATCGGCCAGGGGGAAGCCAAAGCATCGCGCGCCTTGCGCGGCGCCGCGCCGGAATCGAGATGCGCCAGCTTTACCGGGCTACCGGCGAAGGGCAGAAACCCGCTGTGATAGCGTGGCAAAGCGGCCAGTCCGCGCGCTGTGTCGCGAAAGATCGCGATATCGTAATTCGGCCCCGCGACCTCGATCCCCGACCGGGCCAGCAGGTCGCCCACCAGCTTGTCTTCCATAAAGGACAGCTGCTCCAGCGCGCGCCCCTGCGGCGTGGCCTGCGCCGCACAAAGGGCTGCAAGTGCCTGACGGTTCAGAACATATCCCGATCCGCCATCAGCATAGCGTGACGGCTCTGGCGATTTGTCGAGTTCGTGCCGCCCGCGCGCCGTCTGCGCACGGCCCATATGCCAGGCGCGATCCATCTCACCGGGGGCGCGGTGCAAGGGCCGCCCGTAATAGGGGCGTGTCAGATAGGCCGGATCGGAGAAAAAGGCGTCCACATCCAGAAAGCAATCATCATCGATCTTGTAGATGCGCGAAAACCCGGTCTGCGCCAGCGCCCATTCGGCCAAAGCGAGGATCTTCTGCGGCAGTCCCTCATAATCGTCGGGCGCATCGAGCTGCAGATACTGCCCGTCGAAACGCGGCCCTGCGCCCGGTTTCTGCCCAGGCGCGCGCCCGGTCACCACGATCAGGGGAATCCCCCATTCCGCCAACCGCTCTCCCCATGCCGCCCGTATCTCGGGCACGCGGCTGGCCAGGTTTGCATGGCAGGAAATCAGCATCACGACGGTATCCGCAAAAGGGCTGGACGCCGCGCGCAGCGCCGCAGCCTGCGGATTCTCGGCAAGGCCGGGCCGCATCTGCGCGTCATATGGCAAATGCGCCCGCAATTCGGCGCGCAAGGCCGGGTCCGGGCTGGCGGCGTCAAAACGGGCGAGAGCAAGCGGCACTGCGGGACATGCCAGCATGCTCTCGGGGGGGAAACGTTCTGTGGCTTCGGTCACAAATCCGACGCAGCTCCGCGCGGCCTTGGGATAGCCACGGCGGGCCAGTGCCTCGGCCAGAGCCAGCAAGGCCGCGACGCCCAGAAACCCCGCCTCTGGCCGGATCAGTCCGCGCGCGGCACTTACGGCAGCCAGCAACTGCGCCCGCGCAAGGGGCGCGCCTTCGCGCAGTGGTTTGAGCACGCTCTGCACCTGCTTGCCTAGAGCACGTTGCGCACGCGACATTGGCGGGCGCTCCACATCCGGGGTGGCGACCGGCATAGCGGAACAGGCCGCACGGTGAACCGCGCTGGAGGTATCCAGCGGCAGCGCCGCCTTTGCCACAGCACTGCGTGGAAAGGCCAGCCAGCGCAGCGCGGCTTCCCCGGCCTGCTGGGGCGTCGCGATGCCGGTCAATGCGCGCATTTCGGGCAGGCCGACGCTATTGCGACCCCATGCCTCGGGCGACAGAGCAAGGCGGCGCAGCATGTCGCCACCGGCGATGGGCCGCGTCAAGAACGGACGTGCTCTGCGGCCCAGCGCCAGCCAGTCACCCTCCATCGCCGCTGCGTGAAGCTTGGCAAAAGCACTGCGCCATGGCAACAAGGCCGCGGGCATGCGCGCGGGATCGCGCCGCCAGAAATCCATGTTCAGCCCGTAAGCTTGCAGCGCGAGATCAGTAAAGCGCGGCTGACACCAGTCTGGCAGTGCGCAAGCTGCCGCGAGCAAGTCCAGCACCCCGGAAATCAGGCGCTGGCATCCCATTTGCGACATATGCGCCGGAGCAAGTGCTGCGATCAGTTCAAGGAGCGCAAGCGAGATGGCAGCGCGCTGCGCCAAGTCGGGCCTGTTGCCCGCGAGGTCCGGCATGTCTCTGGCCAGAGCGGAGGCGAGCCAGGCCAGAGCCGGGGTAACAACCCAGGCGGGGCGCTGATTGCGGGCGGATTTGAGGGTTTGCAGGCAGGTTTGCCAATCGCCAGCGGCCCAGAGCAGCGGCAAGGCCGCAATCCGGCCCCACGCATCCTGAATATCCGCCCAGTCCTGAACGCCCAGATCGCGCAAGCTTCGCGCCAGCGCATAGGGATCGCCATTCACGCAGAACCATTCCGACAGAAGCAAGCCAAGCTGGCGGATCTGCCCAGGATCAAGCTTTTCGCTCTGCACCAGGAAGCGCAATTGCTCCACGGGATCACGCGGGCGCGGCAGAACGCGGCTGCGATGAAACGCATCGCAGGCAGCAGCAGCGGGGGAATGCCTGAGGGGGGCGAGGACAGGCATGGCAATCTCTGGCGGGGGCGCAAAACCGGCCGCGGGATGGCGTTGTGCTTCAGCCGCCAGCACTTCCAGCGCCTCGGACGGTAGGTCAGACCAGAGACCGGCGAAATGCACATGCTCCAGCATCTGCAACCGTGCCAGCGTGTCATGGCGTATCTGCCAGAGCACCGCTGGCTGCACCAGCAGCCCCAGAATATGCGCCTTGGTCAGCTTGTGGCGCGCAATCACATGGCCCGTCCGGTCACGCGCGAGAAGCATCACCTGCGAGCCTTCGCGCCCCTGCCAGACCCGACCCGGCACAAGGGCGGCGCTACAGCCGCCAGTTCCGGACTGCAGCGGAATGAACGGACGCGCGGTCATGTCATTGCCGGGATCGAACACGGCCTCCATCCCCGGATTCTCCAGCACCAGTTCCAGCCGCGCATTCAGATGCGCTCCCCCGGCCCCACTCCCCGGCACCACGCGCAGGGCGCAAAGCCCCTCAGGCCATGTGATTGCCCCGATATCGCCAAGACCGGGAAAGCCGCGCCGCAGGCCAAAACGGCCAGCCGGATCACGACGTGGCAGCGCATCGAGAGATCCCAGGCGCGACCCATCCAGCGACAGGGCCACGCAGATGCCCCGCCCCAGGCTGCGGCGAAAGTCCAGTTGCAACATATGCGCTGCGCGCCGCAGGGGTGCAGGGAAACTCACCTCCCGCCGCCAGCCACTGGCACACCAGCGATTCGCGACAACCCGGCCCGCATCGCGGCGCAAGGACAGGTGCAACGGGATCCTCTCCTGTGCGTGATCGCGGAAATCCAGATTGACGACGGCCTGGGCGCGCAGATCAACCTCCAGCAGGAGTGTCGCTGGCGCCGATATCGCCAGCGCCCCGGCCTCTGCGAGCAATTCGGGCGGGCGCTCCGCACCTGTGGTCACAGGCATCCTTGCTGCGCCCTTGCGCGCTGACAGCGGCTCATGTGGCATGGGTGAGCCTTGTGCGCATGACGCGCCCCAACGCCTCTGCCGTGGGCCGTGCGCCCAGCAGATCGAAGAGCGGGTCCAGCGCGGCATGATCCGCCACATAGTCATCGTGGCGCAGCAGCACGGCACGCGCAGGATGCGCGGCAACATGGGCCTGAAAGACGGATTCGGCAGAGCGGATCATCGCCCTGACCTGCTGCTGGTCATGCTTTCGCCACCAGGATGACCGGCACACGGCCTCGGGATCGCGCGTGTTGAACACCAGCCGCGCCTTGGGGAAACCGTCCTGAAGGAAAGCCAGATAGGCTTTGAAAAGATCAGGATCGGCAATCGTGCGGATTTCCTTGAACCCGCTGACGCGAATACCGGGCTCCGGGCGCAGGATCTGGCGCGAAAACAGCTTGCACAGGGCTGCGCGATAGGCCGCAGCATCAATATCCTCGGCCCCGAACCAGGGATGCGTGGCGTCGGAGATTGTCCCCTCGCGCTGCATGCAGGCAATATCCGGGCTTGTCGCAATGGCCCGCCAGCTTTTGAACAGACCAAAGAGCGCATTGTTGTTCTCGCCGCGAATCTGATAGCCGGGAATCGCATTCAGCAGATTCTGCAGCAAGGTCGAGCCCGAACGCCCATAGGTCACGACGAAAACATAGCCCTCTTCCGGATGATCGAATCTTGCCATTGCCGCGCGCCTCGCTGGTTCTCCTCTGCTCCCTTGTCGCGCAGTGAGATTAACGAGAGGTTTATCGCGCCGGGCCGGTCCTATTAGCGATTTGGCAATCTGTCAGCGCTAGGGTGGCGCCGGGGAATCGAAAGGGCAGATGGATGCCGGATCAGGCCAGACCCTTGCCGGAGCGTGATCTGACTTGGCACCGCAGGCAGGCGGCGCTGCTGGACCGACCCGGGCTGGAGAAGGCGCTCCGGCAGCGCGTCAAGCGCGGCGATTTTCGCGCGGCGGTGGTCTATCTGAGCCGCATGATGGCGGATGCGCCCGATCCCGCGACCGCGCTGATGCAGGCGCAGATGCAGATGCGCTGCCGGGCCTATCGCGAGGCGCTGTGTCAGTTGCAGGAACCCCTGCTTCGTTGGCCGGGGGATCTGGCCTTGCGACGCATGCAGGCGGAACTCGCCATGCTGGCCAGGGACTATTCTCTGGCAGGACAGGTCTGGCAGATCCTGCTCGACCAGCACCGGGTTCAGGGACCCTATGCGATCCTGCGCCGATTGGCCTGCCTGCGCCTGTGCGGGCAGCATGACGCGGCACAGGCGTTGATTGAGAGACAGGCTGAAAGATTGCGCAAGCACATGGCCCGTGCAGGCGTCCAGATGCTGCGCAAACCGCGCCCCACGCTCGCTGCGGGGCTCTACATCATCTGTGGCAATAACGGCACCGGCAAATCAACCCTCGGGCAGTTCCTGCAGGCGATGGGCTATGCGATCATCGATGCCGATACCGAAATCGCCAGTTTCTGTCTGGGGCGGCGGTTCAGCGACGTTCGCTATGACCTGCTGCGCGCCTTCCCTCAGGCCGAAGCCGATATCCGCTGGCTTTGGCCAGAGATACGGGCGCGCGCGTGCTTTGCGGCGGCGCGCAGGAAAAAAGCCGCGGTCTTTGTCATTGGCGGTTTCGGTGCGGCGCTGGCGCCCTATCGTCATGCCTTCCGGCAGGCGTTCCACCTGACCGCGCCGGACCGGGTGATCGCGGATCGACTGGCCGCGCGCAATTCGATCGGCCACAAGCCCGGCTCGGCCGGATTCGACGCCGCCCTGCGCCGCAACCGCCGCGAACAGCGCCCGGATCATGACGCGATCATCCTGTCCTCGGACCGGCCGACATGGGCGATTTGTGCAGATTTGCTTGCCGCCATCGAAGGCGAAAGGCCACCGACCGACAATCTGTTGCAGGCAACATGGCCGATTTGCAACGTCCCTGACCAGACTTTGCCTCCCCTTCGCCACCACGGCCAGGGGCGCTCCGCAAATTAGCCTGCGGCCTGTAACCTGCGCGGCGCGCGCCGCGCGATCACCGCTGCTCAGGCCGCAAGTCCCTTGGAGCCCATATCGAGGAATTTCTGCCGCCGCGCCTTGCGCAGGGCATCCGGGCTCGTGCCGTCCAGTTCCGCCAGCATCGCCCCCAGCGCCGCACCGACCGCCTTGATCATCACCGCAGGGTCACGCTGCGCCCCGCCCAGCGGCTCGGGGATGATCCGGTCGATCACCTCCAGTTTCTTCAGATCCTGCGCTGTCAGGCGCAGTGCCTCGGCGGCTTCGCGCATCTTCTCGGCATCCTTCCACAGGATCGAGGCACAGCCCTCGGGCGAGATCACCGAATAGACCGAATGCTCCAGCATCGCGATCCGGTTCGCCGTGGCAAAAGCCACCGCCCCGCCCGAGCCGCCCTCGCCAATAATGACCGAAAGCAGCGGGACACCAAGGCTGAGGCATTTCTGTGTGCAACGCGCGATGGCCTCGGCCTGCCCGCGCTCTTCCGCGCCCTTTCCCGGATAAGCGCCGGGCGTATCCACCAGCGTGATCACCGGCAGGCCGAAGCGGTCGGCCATTTCCATCAGCCGGATCGCCTTGCGATAGCCTTCAGGCCGCGCCATGCCGAAATTGCGCCGCAGGCGCGATTGCGTGTCATGGCCCTTTTCCTGACCGATCACCATGACCGACCGGTCCCGCAGCCGCCCCAACCCCCCGATGACGGCCTCATCCTCGGCAAAGCCGCGATCCCCGGCCAGCGGTGTGAATTCGTCAAACAGCGCCGAAATATAATCGCGGCAATGCGGGCGGTCGGGATGGCGTGCCACCTGACATTTCCGCCACGGCGACAAATTGCGATACAGATCGACCAGCATCTTCTGCGCTTTCGCATCCAGCGCAGAGGCTTCCTTTTCGACATCCATATCCGGGTTGGCCGCGCCCATCGCGCGCAACTCTGCCGCCTTGCCTTCGATCTCGGCCAAGGGCTTTTCGAATTCGAGATAGTTCATCAGGACGCTCCCTCGGTACTTGCAGGGGCTTATGCGCGAGGACGGGCCAATTTGCAATCGGGTCAGGCGCGGGACCGGGCACTGGTCTGCCGATGGACCCGATTCTGACCATCGCGCGAAAAACCGGTCGAGGTTCCGTCGCGCACTTTCGCTGACCACACAGGGCGCGCGGTCGGGGCTGTTGCCTGGCCTGAGGCGATTGCGGATGCGGTCAGGGCGACTTCGCGTGCGCGCTATCCTTGAACTGCAGCGCATGCAGCCGGGCATAGACCCCGCCCTGCGCCAGAAGCGCGTCATGGCTGCCCTGCTCGACCACAGTGCCGTGATCCATGACGATGATCTGATCGGCATTGCGCACGGTGGACAGCCGATGCGCGATCACCAGTGTCGTGCGACCCTTTGCGAGCTTCTCCAGCGCATCCTGCACCACGGATTCGGATTTCGCATCGAGCGCGCTTGTGGCTTCATCCAGCAGCAGAATCGGCGCATCGCGCAACAGCGCGCGCGCAATCGCAACCCGCTGGCGCTGGCCACCCGAGAGCGCCGATCCGCGCGGCCCGGCCAGACTGTCCAGCCCGTCAGACAGAAGCGGCAGGAAATCATCGACATGCGCCGCGTGCAGGGCCGCCTGCAACGCCTCGGGCGTGACATTCTCGGCCCCCATCAGGATATTGTCGCGGATCGATTCATCAAACAGCGCCGTATCCTGACTGACCACGGCAAAAAGGCCGCGCAGCGCGCCCAGATCCATCGCGCGCACATCCTGCCCGCCGATCAGCACGCTACCTGCATTGACATCCGCAAGCCGCGTCAGCAAGCCGAACACGGTCGTCTTGCCTGCGCCCGATGGGCCCACGATGGCCGTCGTCTTGCCCGCCGGGGCGATGAAGCTCAGATTGCGCAACACCGGCTCGCTGCCATAGGCGAAATCCACATTGCGCAATTCGACACTGGCCTGATCGCGCGCGGGTACAGGCGCATGCGGAGGGGCCGGATTGGTCACTTTTGCCTGCACCTGCAACAGCGCATGCGTGCGTTCCAACGAGGCCAGAACTGCCTGCCATTCCGCGGTCAGGGCCGTAAACCGGCGCATCGGGTCAAAAAGCAGCCCCAGCGCGGTGAAAAAGGACATGAACTGCCCCACGGTGCGCGTGCCTTCTATGATCTGGAAGCCGCCATAGATCAGCACCAGCGCGAACCCGATCGCGGCGCCGAAATCCATCACCGTGGGCACAGCGGCATGGCCAATCGCCGCGCGCGTTGCCTTCTGCACATAGCGGCGGGTGATGTCGCGGAAGCGGCCCACTTCGCGCGCTTCGGTTCCGGTCAGTTGCAAGGTGGCGATGCCGTGAAACGCCTCGTCCAGCCGGTTCGAACTTTGCGCGGCCGCAACCCGCGCATCGCGACTGCGCCGCCGGATCAGCCGCTGGATCGCCAGAAGCGGCAGCGCAAGTGTCGGAATGCCGACCATCGCCACCAGCGTCCATTGCCAGTCGGTCCAGAGCGCGACCCCGAACAGCACGATCACAGCCGCCCCGTCGCGCCCTACCCCGGTAATCAACCCGGTAAAGACGCGCCGCAGCGCCTCGGAATCGCCACGCACCCGCTCGATCAGCACACCCGGCGCGTTCAGTTTGAAAAACCCCTGATCAAGCCGTGTCAGATGCGCCAGAAGCATGGTCTGCAGATCGGCTGTCGCGGATTCCGCCTGCCAGACCATCAGCGCCTTGTGGCCCAGCCGCGCCAGACCGCGGCCGAAAAACACCCCCGCCATGGCGAGCGCTACCAGATAGACCCGCGCGCTTTCGCCCTCGATAAAGACCTGATCGAACATCGGCTGCACGAGATAGCTGAAGGCGCCCAGCATCAGCGCCTCGATGATCATCAGCACCACTGCCAGCCAAATGAACTTCATCCGGTGGCGCACGAAACCGTCCCAAAGCCAACGCGCAACGATCCGGTCGTTGCGCGTCAGGGTCTTGCGTTGGGTCTGTGTGTTATCCGACAAAACTGGTCCATACGGCCTTGCATCCTGAGGCGTGACTTACCGGGTTTGGCTGGTCAGTGAAAGCCCGCAAATCAGGGGGCTAACTGGATCAGGATACCGGCCTGTCCGCCACTCTGATGCACATTGGCATGCGCGCCGTTGCCGTATTGCAGGATCACCTGCCCGTTATTGCCGCCTTTCTGAGTGAGATTGGCACTATGCCCCTGCCCGCGCTGGCGGATGATGCCCTGATTGCCGCCGCCCGACTGGTGGACGCGGGCAGCATGGTTGCGCCCCACCTGCCGCACATCTGCACCGGCGCGGATATCGCGGTGAATGGAATAGAGCGTGATCGCGGTGTTCAGGGCGCGGGCCTCATCGGCGTTCCGGGCATTGATCGAAAGTGACAATGTTTTCGCATCGAGAGCGGCAGCGGGCAGGGAAAGCGTGAGCACAAGGGCCGCAAGCGCTGAGAAACGGGCGGGCCTGGTCGTGGCGGTGACGCGGAACATGGCAGTATTCCTTTCTGAAAGCGTGGGGTGAAAGTGAGAGCGGCCCCTCTACAAGGCCGCAGAGCGGCAGGTTCTGGTCTGGCCATTGGCCTTGACCGTCAGTTCGGCATTGAAATCGCGCGCCCGGCCCGAGAAGCTGGCCTGACCGAGCGTGCTGCGTTCACCCGCCTTGAGGTCGAACTCGCCGCCCTGACGGATTGTGGACCGGCCCGCAGCGCTGCGCTGGTCGATATTCAGCTCGTAAGTGCCACGCATGGCCTGACGCGCCTTGGCTTCCGCAGCGATCGTCACCTGACGGTTGGTCTCGGTCAGGCGCAGCTCGCAGACCAGAGCTTCGCTGGCGGATGCATCGTTTTGCGAAGTGGCAAGGCTGGCGGTGCAGGCCGCACCGGTAATGACAAGGGCAGCAATCGTGTAAGTCATCGCGGACATGAGAAGGCTCCTTTCTCGGGATTGTCGCCGGGAGCGGTTGCTCCCGGCAAAAAAGGCGGGATCAGTCCTGGATGATCAGGACCACATTGCCGTTGCCGTGCTGCGTGGTGTTGGCGGTGTTGCCATTGCCGGTCTGGATAACCCCGACCGCATTGCGGCTTCCGGTCTGGGTCACGGTCGCGTCATTGCGGCAGCCGACCTGCGAGACGCCGACGATATTGCGCCGACCGCTCTGAGCAGTGTCCGCCACATTGTTGCAGCCGACCTGGCCCACGACAACGCGGTTGCGCGCACCGTCCTGCGTGTTCAGCGACAGATTGCTGCGACCGCTTTGCGTGACCGAAACACGCTGGCGGTGGCCGGTCTGTGCGACAGCGGCCCCGTTGTCACGCCCCCACTGATTGACCTGGACCCGGTTCGATCCGGCATCCGCGGGCAGAGAAACAAGGGTCACAACAAGCGCGAGTGCCGTACCGGTCAAGGTGCTGGGAAGAGAAAAGGTCATATCAGGAACTCCTGTTGATCTGGTTGGTATGTGATGTCGGGACTGTCCCGATGGTGGTGCATGTGGTGTGTGGTGTGATGCGGGTGATCCGCAGAGCCAACCTGCTGCCGGTCTGTTCGGCCAAGCAATATCAGGGCACCGCTACGCGATTGCAGGGCGCGTGTTATCGGATATCAAAGCCGGATCTATGCCTCGCCGGATGAAGAAAAATGCAAATATTTCAATTGAATGAACGAACACACCATGGAATGCAGAAAGGGCGCGTGCCAATGACACGCGCCCTTGAGGGCAGCTCGCTAATGTCGCGAACCCTGCAGCCTAGCGCGCCGCGTTCAGCCCCTGCCGGGTCTCGGCCGTCGCCAGTTGGGCATGCAACCGCTCGAATTCTGCGCGCGCAGTCGGGCGCTGGCCGGTATTGAGATAGGCATAGGCCCGCAGGATCGCCAGATCGCGACGCAACGAGCCGCTGAGCCGCTCCAGCGCATCGAAATACCCGATCGCCTGACGGTAATCCCCCGCGCGGTAAGCTCTCACCCCGCGTTGATCCAGCACAATGGTCTCGATTTCCTTGTGCTGCGCGTCGCTCAGACGCACCTGCGCGGCGGTTGCGGCGCCTTGCTCGGTCATATTCATCGCCAGATAGGCCAGCGCCATCCCGAAATATGCATCACGCCGCACATTCGCACCCAGCGAATCGCCTGCCTGCGCAGCCGCCTGAAAACCCGTCAGCGCCTCGGTGGGGCGCTGGTGACTGAAGGCGCACCATGAGCGCTCATAGAGCAGATCCAGCGAGCGCGGCGATTGCGAGGCTGCCAGACAGCGCGCATATTGCTCCTGCTCCTTCAGACGCCGCGCTTCTGCGACCCGGCCATCGCCGCGCAGGGGCAAAGCGCCGCGCACAGGGCTGGCGGGCGCTGCGGCAACCGGCGCCGGGGCCGGAACAATCGCAGGCGCAGGTGCCGCCGCCGGGGCCGGTCGCGCTGGCGCTGCGGCGGCGGTGCTGGTGGCGGGGGCTGTACCGCCGCCAAGCAGCCGCGCTGCAAGCTGGTCAAGCTGCCCTTTCGCGCCCGGATTGGCACGATGCGCCACGCCGAAAAGATCGCGCAATTCCGCCTGCGACGCGATGACCGAGGATTTCTCCAATGTGGTCTGCATCTGGCTGTAGCTCGGGCAGGACTGCACGGTATTGCGATAGGTCGTCAGCGCATGTCCGTTCTGCCCGGACAGGATATACATATCCGCAAGCAGCCAGGCATTGTTGATCCGGTCGCAACTCATCAGCTGCGGCGCACCCCGTGCAATCGAAATGGCTCTGGTCGCGTCCCGCGCGGAAACGGCAGCGCTGAAATTGTCCTGCGCCTCATTGGTCTCAAGCACCCGCAGCATGTCGGAGGGGGGTGTCCAGCCCGCAACGCGCCCCCGCCCCTGCTCGATCGCCTGCCGGGCAGCCGCATAGTCGCGCCGCTCGATCAGGCGCCATATCGCCCCTTCATCGACACCCACAGTCGTCTCGACCGCCAGTAGCTCACTCAGATTGGCGGGCGGGCGCCAGTCCGGAAAAGCCACCCGCAAACGCCGCAATTCGGCCTGCGCGGCGGCTTGATCATTCTGTTGCAGATAATAGCGCAGCGCACGCAGATCCTCATGCGAGGCCGTCTGCGCAAGCGACGCACCGACACCCAAAGTCAAGGCAAGGCAAAACGCTCCCAATGCATAGGGCAGGGTCTTTGCAATCGTCATAGAGGCACACATTCGGGCAAGGTTTCATGAACCGCGACCATCGCGAACAGCTGCAGGGTCGCAGGATAATAGGGCTGGTCGGGCGAGAACGGGGGGATCGTGGCCCCCAGCCCGCGCTGGCTGGAGCAGATCGTCAACCCGGCCAGCGCCTGATAGCCGGGGTCGGCACTGCTTTCGAGCACCACCCCGGACAGCGGCTCGATAACAGTGGGAACCGCAATGCCCGGCTGGACGGTGCGCTCATAGACTGCGGCCATGCGTCGGACGGCGATGTGATCGGGAACGCGCGACCAGATCAGGAACAGGGGCACGCGCAACGCCTCATAGCCTGCATTGGCCGAAAGCACCTCCGAGGCGCGAAGCCCCGATTGCGTGACGTCCACCCAGTCCGGCACAAGCCCCTCGCTGGCAATCTCGTGCAGCAGCGCCTCGCCGGAAAGCGCGCAGGCAGCCAGTGCAGGGGTTCCGGTGGCTGCTGCCACCTCTCGCATGGCAAGCGGCATGTAATAGGACGGGTTCAGCGACAGATGTGTCTCATGCTGGAAGCCATAGGTCGCAGGCAACAGCACAAGCTGGTCACTGCGCCCCGGCATGGGCAGGATACAGGTCTCGGCCAGCGCCGCCGCGATCTCCTGTGCGCGCTCCAGATAGGTTCGATCCCGAAAACGCGCAGCAGCCCGCACCAGTGCCCAGGCGTAGAACAGATCACCATCCGATGCATTGTTGCGGTCGGGCACCGGATTGGCCTGTCCCGGCAGCCAGCGCCAGGCCAGCAAGGCATCCGGTCGAATCGCAAGATGGCGCTCGGTCCATTGGAACATCTGGCGAAAACTCGCCGCATCGTCAAAGACCGTGGCCAGGAACATGCCATAGCCCTGCCCTTCGGAATGGCTCGACTGCTGCTGCAACCCGTCGATCACGCGCCCGTCGGCGGACAGGAACGCGGCTTTCCAGCTCTCCCAGACGCCCCGTCCGGTCTGCGCCAGATCGCCCTGAATGCTGCCCTGCGCGGGCAGGGACAAGCCCATCAGTCCAAGCGCCCCGGCACTGGCAAGGAAATCCCGCCTGTTCATGTCTTATGCTCCCTCGTCGAGATGACCAGTCGCAGCGCGACCAGCGCCGATAGCAGGGCAATCCCCAGCATCAGGATGGTGTAGAAGATCGGTCGTGCAGAGACCAAATTGCCCATCGCGGCGCGGAAATTCTGCCGCGACCACGGCTCCAGCAGAACAGGCCGGCGATCCGGCGCGAACCAGTTATTCCAGTGACCTTCTTCGGTCAGCACCGAAACCTGCCCCTTCGGCCCACCGCCAAAAGCACGCGCGCCCGCGATTGCCAGGGCAATCGTATGGATATCACTCTCGGGGCTGCGCAGCATCCAGATTTCCCCCGGACGCTCCGCGTCAAGCTGGAACAGGACCGCGTGACCGCGCTGCTCGGCCAGCCAGGCATTAAGCTGATCGCCGCTATGCGGGAAAACCCTGTCGCGCAGCCAGCGCGCGCGGCCCAGAGCTTCGTCCCAGCCCGCAGTCAACATCGCGGTGAAAGGCTGGGATGCAGGCCGCCGGGCCATGAACGGATCCTGCGCCATGCTCGCTGTATTCTCGTTGAACAGAGCCGCCTCGCCCGGTCCGCTCAGGACCGTATCTTCCAGCAGGCGGCGGTCCGCGCGGTGATGCCCGGTCGGGATCGAGGCCAGATCGTCAATCGCGATCAGATGCAGAACCGAAGCATGCTGGGTTTCACGCGAACGGCTCAGCGCCGCCGAAAGCGTCAGAACATCCGCATCGGAAAAGGCCCGCGCGCTAAGCTCATTCCTGCGCAGACTGTCTGCGCCAAGCGTGGCAAAGGCCAGATCCATATCCGGAATGGCCATCGCAGGACTGTAAGGCACATGCAGCGTCGAGCTCTCCGATATCTGAAGCACCGGGCTTTCCCCCGACGGGCAGGGCAGATCGGGCGGATTGCCCGGCACAAACATCTGCAGCGTAAGAACATTCGTCCCCGGATGCATCAGTCGCGCTTCGAAATCGATGGGGAAGGCTTCAATCGGCGCACCGCCACCATGCCACAGCGGCAGTAGCCGGATCGCGGTGCCATTCATGCTCAGAAGCAGCATGGCCCCTTCCGGCAGATTGGTGGCGAAGGCATAATCCAGTTCGATCCGGGCTTTGGCGGCGGTCAGTACAAGCCAGTCATGCGGCAACCTGAAAACATGGTTGCGCATGGCATAATGCTGCGAAAAATCCTCGGTTCTCGCCCCGAGTTCCGCGAAGGGGATGTTTCGCTCCGGCATCACCAGGGGCGCAAGCGCATCCTGATAGCGCCTTTCGAATTGCGGGATCGCTGCCAGAAGATCTTCGGGATTTTCCCCCTGCGCCACTTCCAGCACCATAACGACCGCGCCATCTCCGCCGGTGGCAAAACGCATCCGGCTCTGCGCTGCGGGCAGTACCGTGATGCGCGCATGCGCGCGCTCCCCAGGATCGGCGGTCCAGTAATCCTCGAAACGGAAGGCCACCGGCGCCCCTGAAAGCACCTGATTGAGTCGGCTGACAAGGAACTTCCGCCAGTTCTCCGCATCTGCGCCCAGCGACTCCAGCCCGCGGATTTCGACCGGACGCACCCCGGTTGCCTGCGCGGCCAAGGCCATCAGAAAGGTCTCGACACCGACACTCTCAGAGTCGCGGCGGATAAGCAGGCCGCTTTTCGACAGGTCAATATCGGTCCACAGATCGAAAGCGGCTTCAGGCCCGCAATAGATCCTGTGCTGCTGACGCAACTCGATCTGAACGCGATTGCGTCCCGGCACAAGGACATCAGGCGGCAGCGTAAAATCAATCGCCCCGAAAGACTCGACATGCTCCAGATTGCGCCTGCCGAGATCCGTGCCGTTGAGCGAGATGCGAAGATAAGAGCGTTCGGGCAGATTGTTGATCCCCGAAACGGTCGTCAGGCGCAGAATCTGCTGATCCGCGCCCGCGCTGGCATAGACATCGAAGGCGACCCATTCGCGCTCGCCAGAGATACGCGCCACGCTGCCACGCATCGGATATCCCAGATCCAGAAGGCGCAAAGGCGATACCCAGCTCTGCCGATCAGCATCCGTGGCATCCTGCGCCGCGACGACACGGCGGGTCGGATCAATGCGCTCCTGCAGATCAATGGGCGAAACATCGGTCGGCAGTTCCGGTCCCGCCCCCTCCGGCATGGGGATCAGACTGTCGGAGGCATCCTGCGCGGCAACAGGTGCGAATTGCATCGCAAGCGCAAGCAAACCGGCAAGCAGCCGGGGCCCTGCCCGCCGCATCTGCTTTGTGCAGCTCATGGCTTCGTCTCCAGACCGCGCGCGAGGATCCGGGCGTGGCGATTGGCGGCGGCAGCCGTCGTTATCCCCGGCACGCCCGCGCCATACTGCTCGAACGAAAAATCGGGATTGGCGATATCGGGGTCGAACGCCTCGCCGAAGGCCAGAATATGCGCGGGCTCCAGATCCATGATCTCGTTCATGCGGGCGCGTTCCTCTGCGGCCCGCCTGCGGGCGGGTTCTGCAGCCAGCGCGCGCATTGTATGATAGACAGAGCTGCAGGCCAGACCGGCAACATAGAGCATGCCCTTGAGCATCGGCATGGGCTTGTTCTTGCCCGCGCGCACCGTTTCCCATGTCGCACTGTCGCCAAAGATCAGATGCGCAATCGTCTCGCGCGCCAGCATCGGCTGGTCGGGGTCGTAGCGCACGCCGACGATGACGCCTGTATTGGTGCGCTCGACATTCTTGACCTGAACCCGCACGGCATTTTCCAGATGCGGCGATTTCGGGAATTCCGGCGTAAAATAGAGCACATAACCCGGTGCGATCGCGGCAAGTTCCGCCGGATCCGTTTCGGGACCAGCCACCAGCCGAAGCCGCGCCCCGCTGGTCGATGAGTTGAGTATCGTGGCCGCCGTGAAGCTGAACCGACCATCGCGCCCGATGGCCGCGACCGCAGGCACCTTCATGTCGACCCGTGGCACGCCACGACGCTGCTGCCGCTCGGCAATCGCCCGCAAGGATGCCGACAGGATGATGAAATTGAACACCGCCCAGCCGCCGACGATCATCAGGATCGTATGATCCCCCGGATAGAGCACCCAGCGCACACCTGCCGCCGCAACACCCAGCGCACCGATCACCCAGAGCGCCAGGAGCGGCTTGAAGATCGGCGAGATGTAATCTTCCTCCAGAACCTCATCCTTGGCAGTCACGTTGAATTTCGCGCCGCGCGGTTTGACCAGGGTCTTGAGGACAACGCCCGACAGGTAAGGCGCCTGCGCTGTCTCGTAGATCTCGGACATGAGGGGCCAGCGCACCCGGGCATAAAGCGCGTTCTGCACCATGAAGCTGATGGCCATATAGGCGCCCATATAGACCATCACCTCCTCGATGGTCGCGACAAAGATCTGCATCCCGAAGAAAAGATAGGACAGCGGCGCCAGCAGAAAGACCATGCGCACCAGCGGAAACAGCCAGAAGGTCATGGAGTTCAGATAGCACAGGCGCTGTGTCAGGCTCATCCCCTTGCGGCGCAACGGGTTTTTCAGACGCAGAAGCTGCATCATCCCCGCCGCCCAGCGTCCGCGCTGCTCGATGAATGACACAAAGGTTTCGGGCTGCAGCCCCGCAATCATCGCATGATCGACATAGAGGCTCTTCCAGCCCCGACTATGGATCTCCAGCGCGGTCTCGGCATCCTCGGTAATGGTCTCGCCAGCAAATCCCCCCACATCATCCAGCGCAGCGCGCCGGAGCAGGGCCGCAGAACCACAGAAAAAGGCCCCACCCCAGCGGTCGAGCCCCCGATGTCCCAAATGGTAGAACATCTCGTTCTCCGGCGGGCAATCGGCGCGAAAGCCGACATTGCGTTCAACCGGATCGGGATTGAGAAAGAAATGCGGCGTCTGGACCAAAAACAGCTTCGGATCCTCGACGAAATACCCCACCGTCCGAGCGAGAAAGTCACGGCTGGGCACATGGTCGGCATCAAAAACCACCACCAGATCCCCATTCAGCCGCTCCAGCGCGGCGGACATGTTCCCGGCCTTGGCATGCTCATTCTTCGGCCGGGTCGAATAGACGATCCCCAGCTCCGCACACAGATTCTGCAACTCTGCCCGCCGCTTACGCGCCTTTTCAGAGATGGCGGGGTCTTCATGGTTGCAGCGTTGGTCGGTCCCGCCATCATCGCACAGAACCACGGTGCGTTTATGGGCGGGATAATGCATGTTCTTCGCGGCGGAGAGAGTCACCGCAAGCATCTCGGTCGGCTCGTTATAGCTGGGCACCAGAATATCGACAGTCGGCAGATCGGCGGCGGCCACCTTGGGCGGCAGGTTGCGGTTGATCGGATCGGCGGTAATGAAGGAACTGATGAAAAAGACACAGATCGCGTAGGTTTCGACTGCGAAAAGACCCAGCGCGACCGCGAAAGAGACCGGATTGTCAAGCGGGGGCAGCGTTTCCGTCGCGCGCCAGGACCAGTAACGCATCACGATTGCGCTTGCGACGGCCAGGAGCGCGAAGCGCGCCACGATGTTCTTCATGGTAAAGGGCTTGAGCAGCGCGACCACCAGAACGGCGAAGAGCCCCAGCGCCCCTTGTACGGCGGTGGAGGTCGGTATGCTGGCCAGAATGGCAAGCGGCACCACCAAAGCTGCCCAAAGCAGGAACAAGCCAATTTCGCCAAGGCGAAGCTTGCGTGTCGCAATCAGAAAACTCATGGAAACATGCCTTTTTTCAAAATCACGATCATCGCGCCACTCCAAGCGAGAAGGCCTGCGGCCCGAGCGGCGCAAGGGCATCCTGAACGGAACCCGCCACGCAGTTTCGCATCATCATGTCCAGCGCCGAAGAGCCCCGCGGCAAGGGGCGCGCTCCGATACGCGAGCGACGAAAGGCCAGCACGCAGGTCACATCCCCGCCGGGGCGCAGAACCGTATAGGTCACATCGCCATGCTGGTCGCTGCTGGAGCTAAGCCCAGAGTCGTCCAATGCACGGAAAGGCGATGGAACGCCGCCGAACTGCGCGAGGACTTCGGTCAGTTGCAGCCGGGTCGGGCTGGAGGACCGGCTGGTCTGTGCCCGCAGCTGAATGGTGTTTTCCCCGGCAAGCGTGGTCGCGTTCGGCAAGGTAATGCGCTGCTCAAGCGCGACGCCAAGGTCGCGTTCCATCACCAGAATTGCGTCGGGTACAGTGATGAAAGCGCGCCCCGCCGGTACGATCCGGTATTCTGACAACGCCTCTGCCAGTTCGGTACGGCTGCTCTGCCCGCCTTGCGAGGTCATCTGACAGGCGCTTACCCCGACAGCCAGCGCGATACCCGCCACCAGGCGCAGGCCGGTTGACATGCGCACGAGCGCGGAGTCCACGATGTTCCGAAACAGCTGGTTCTCAAAGCCCATGATCCGCCCTTCGGGCATGTCTCGCATGAAGATCGCGCGCCAAGCCTATGGCTTCGCACGACATATCCTTCAAGCGATGGTCGAAAGACCAGCCCATCTTGCCTATGCCTCTGTTCAATGCCCTCTCTTTTTCCCGGAGGGTCATTTGTTTCCTGTTTTCAGGATTAACACTCAAACTTTACTGAAATTAAAGCGATTTGACAATCATTCCTGCACGACAGCGCGCATTCATAGGCCCTGATTGCGCAAAAGGCGCGACCGGACGGGCCAGGCCTCAATCAGAGCGGGAACTGTAGGACAGCTTTCGCGAAAACGCACAACATGTTGCTATAGCTTTGGCCGCGAGCACAAATGGCGCATAGAATAGCGTGCGAGCGCAATGTGTCCGATAAGACACATTGCGGGGCATCCGCAGCGGTTCAGCGGCGGGCGCGGGCCTTGCCAAGCTCGCGATCAAGCAGATTGCGCATCTTGTCCACCGCCCCCGTCACAGCAGATTGCAGATTGTCGGCCATATGGGTCGTGCTGACCGGCTGGCGCCCTTCAAGCCGCACTTCGATCATGCAGCGCTTGTCATCAGGGCCTTTCTTCTCGGCATTCTGGTCCTGCAAATGCACCTCGACACGTGTGACCGAACCCGACACCGCGCCCAGTTTCGAGGTGATTACCCCCTCGACAAAAGTTATGACATCCTCGCGCCCGGCAATCGTGTTGTCAGTATTGACCTGAATATGCATCGCTCTCTCCATCTGACACTTCAGCAGATGTAGGTCGCGGGGCGCGGCATCACAATGACGCTTTTGTCAGCGCCGAAGATACTCGGTCAGCACGCAGCGCGGATTGTCTTGCCGCAAGGGCAGGCTGGCCGCCAGCCGCCACTCTTCCGGCATGATCGGCGGAAAAAACGTGTCGGCATCCGGCACGTCAATATCGACCTCGGTGATCAGAAGCCGGTCAGCCTGCGGCAGGAACGCCCGATAGATCCCGGCACCTCCAATCGCATAGAGACGCAAATGCCCCGCCGCGCGGGCCGCATCAAGCGCGTTTTCCAGCGAGACAAACAATGTCGAATCCTCTGCGGCGCGCGGCGTCGAGGTCACGACGATGTTCAGCCGACGCGGCAAGGGACGCTTCGGCAGGCTGTCCCAGGTCCTGCGCCCCATGATGATGGCCCCGCCCAGAGTTTCACGCTGGAAAAAGGCAAGATCTTCAGGCGCATGCCAGGGAATCGTACCGTCCCGGCCAATGGCACCGTTCCGTGCGCGCGCAACAATCAGGCTCAGCATTCAGACTGCCACCGGTGCCTTGATCGCGGGATGCGGGTCATAGTCATGGATGCGGAAATCCTCATAGGTGAAGTCGAAGATCGTGTCGGGAGCGCGCAGGATTTCCATGCGCGGCAGCGGGCGCGGGTCGCGGGCAAGCTGGGTCTGCACCTGTTCCATATGGTTCGAGTAGATATGCGCATCGCCCAGCGTATGCACGAAACTTCCCGGCTCCAAGCCCGTGACCTTGGCCAGCATCATCTGCAGCAGCGCATAAGACGCGATGTTGAACGGCACGCCAAGAAACATGTCCGCCGACCGCTGATAAAGCTGCAGATGCAGCTTGCCCCCGAGCACGCGCACCTGCCAGAGCGTATGACAGGGCGGCAGCGCCATCTGCGGCACATCCACCGGATTCCAGGCCGAGACGATCAGGCGGCGGCTGTCCGGGGCGTTGCGGATCTGTGACACCAGATCTGCGATCTGGTCCACGCCACCGAAATCGCGCCACTGGCGACCATAGACAGGCCCTAGATCCCCTGTCTCATCCGCCCATTCGTCCCAGATGCTGACCCCGTTCGCTTGCAGATATTCAACATTTGTATCGCCGGAAAGGAACCAGAGCAGCTCATGAATGACAGATTTCAGATGTACGCGCTTGGTTGTGACCAAGGGGAACCCCTCTGCCAGATCATAGCGCATCTGCATGCCGAAAACCGACAGCGTGCCGGTGCCCGTGCGGTCATCCGACGACGTGCCATGTTCAAGGATATAGCGCAAACCGTCCAGATACTGTTTCATGCCCTGCCCGCGATACAACATGCTGTGTCGCGCAGCATAGAACGGATAGGATTGATTCTGAAACCCCCATTGCAGCGCGCGTGGAAGTCCTTATCTTCTGAGCGCAAGAACAAGGAGCAACAGGATGCGCTATCTGCACACTATGGTCCGGGTGAAGGATCTCGACGCCTCAATCGCCTTTTACAAACTGCTGGGACTGGAAGAAACCCGCCGCCATGAAAGCGAGGGCGGACGGTTCACACTGGTCTTCATGGCGCCACCGGGGCAACCGGAATGCCCGGTCGAGCTGACCTATAACTGGGACGGTGATGACGGCCTGCCCTCGGACAGCCGCCATTTCGGCCATCTCGCCTATGAGGTCGAGGATATTTATGCAAAATGCGCAGAATTGCAGGCCGCCGGTGTCACTATCAACCGCCCGCCGCGCGACGGGCACATGGCTTTCGTGCGCTCGCCGGATAATGTCTCGATCGAGTTGCTGCAAAAAGGCAGCGCCCTGCCCCCGGCAGAGCCATGGGTCAGCATGGAGAGCACCGGTCACTGGTGAAGCAGATCAGAGCTTGCGCGGAAACGGCGCAAAGAAGATGCCATCGTCAATCACGGCCTGAACGGTGCTGCGTTTGACCATCTTCTCCTGCTGGGCAAAGGCATAGGTCAGCGACATGTCGCAAAGCTGGTTGATCAGGCGCGGGATTCCTCCCGTCGCCTCATGCACCAGTTCTGCGGCCTGTTTGCTGAATGTCCCCGGCGTCCCGCCTGCCACCCGCAACCGATGCGCGATATATTTCAGCACGGTTTGCGATTCCATATAGGGCAGATGATAATTCGCCGCGACCCGCTGCGCGAATTGCACAAGTTCCGGCCTGCGCACATTGTCACGCAGCTCCGGCTGTCCAATGAGGAAGAGTTGCAAGACCTCTTCCTTGCCCAGATTGATATTGGTCAGCATCCGCAATTCTTCCAGCGCCTCAAGCGACAGGTTCTGCGCCTCGTCGATGACCAGAAGCACGCGCCGCCCCTCATTGTATTCCTGCACCAGAAATTCCTGAACGCGCAGGAATTTGGCTTCTTCGCTGATGTCGGATTTGGTCAGTTCCGGCAGCAGCCATTGCAGGATTTCGCGCGTATTGGGGCGCGTATTGGTCACGAGCGCGATCGAAAGGCTGTCATCTTCCTCGATCTCTTCGATGAAATGCTGCAGCAGGACCGTCTTTCCGGCACCGATTTCGCCCGTGATCAGGGTAATCGGGGCGCGCGTGGCCAACCCGTATTGCAGCATCGTATAGGCTCCGCGGGTCGCATCGGACCAGAACAGGAATTCCGGATCCGGCGTCAGCGAAAACGGACGCTGCCTGAAGCCAAAATGCTCCAGATATGAGTTGAATGCCTGGGTCATGACCTCATTCCACAGAGCAGGAAGATACTTTTCCCGCTGCAAAGGTGGTTACTGCTGCGAGATGGCAGGATTCAAGCCAAATTAAGCCCAAGTCGTGGCATCTGACGCGCGATGGCAATCCGGTGATTCGCCAACTTGTGGCGGAAACGCCACATTCGCATTCATGAATGCTCCCGACTCACGCCCAACAGAAACAAACCATAACCAGACCGCAATTTGTTCACATTTCGCAGACAGATTCCGATGCAGTTTGCAAAACGCGGAGTCACAAGGCGGAATTTTACTGCGACCCAGAATGGTTAAAGGTATGACAACCATAGTGCAGCGGAGAGTTGGCCGCTGGACGTCCCGTAGCTGCCAATGGGGACTTCTTGTTATCAGTAGGTGCACCAACTCGCACGTCTCGGGGGATTTTTCATGCCAACACGCGCTTTGTATCACGGTGAGCGCACCACAGGGTGCCCGGCGGATCACGACGCTCCGTCAAGCCAGCAAGCCGCCCCTCGGGGATTCTATCGTATCTTCGGCAAGCGTTTGTTCGACCTGTTCCTGGTTGTACTGATCGCACCTATCGTTCTGCCTCTCATCATAGCCGTGACCCTCGTCCTTCTTGTACAAGGTGTCGCCCCGTTCTACTCGCAAGCGCGGATCGGCAAGGATGGGTCGACTTTCAGGATCTGGAAATTCCGCACCATGCATCCCGATGCGGACAGGCTGTTGCAGAATATTCTCGACACGGATCCGTCCATGCGCGCAGAATGGGAAGCCACGCAGAAGCTGAAGCATGACCCCCGCGTGACCGCCTTCGGTCTGTTTCTGCGCAAGACCTCAATCGACGAGCTCCCGCAGCTTTGGAATGTTCTTGTCGGCCAGATGAGTCTGCTTGGCCCGCGGCCCATGATGCCTGAACAGCAGCATCTCTACGGCCCTGCCCTGCCTGTCTACACATCGCTGCGCCCCGGCATCTCCGGTGTATGGCAAGTGTCAGAGCGCAACGACTCACATTTCCTGCGTCGTGCCGAACTCGATATCGAATACGCGCGCAATCTTTCCTTTGCGACGGATCTGCGCCTGGTCGGGAAAACCTTGCGTACAGTTCTGTACAGCACGGGGTATTAAGTGACCGAAAAGTCGCGCCCGCCCGCCCGCTCGGGAGGGCGTCATGCGCGGGGCTTGCATGGGGTCGATGAGAGTGTCACTTCCTCGCGCATGGGTCCACAGCATATACCACTTCCAACCCGCGCCAATGCGCCAGCCGTGATCTGGGTTGTCGGGTTGACCTGCCTGCCTGAAATCCTGCTGACATTGTTCGAATCCAGCCTGTTCGGGGGCGGCGAATTGCGGCGACAGATGTTGCTGCATGGCGCGTTCTGGAACGGTCTTTTGTCAGGCTGGCAGCCAATATATCCCTTCCAGCGCGAAACGATGTTCCTGACCTACGCCTTTCTGCATGGCGGGCTGTTGCATCTGATCGGCAACATGATCGCGGTGCTCGCCCTTGGCGGTATCGCGGTCGCGCGGGTCGGGCAAAAGGGGTTCCTCTTGCTTTATGCGCTCTCGGCGATTGGCGGCGGCGCAGGTTTTGCGCTGCTGTCAGGGTCAGAGGCGCCGATGGTGGGGGCCTCTGGGGCTGTGTTCGGTCTGATCGGGGCCTGGAAATTCTGGGAATGGCAGCTTCGCCAGCATCTGCGCAGTTCCATGCGCCCCCTGTGGCGGTCGCTTCTGGGGCTGGTGTTGCTCAATCTCATCCTGTGGCTGGCCCTGTCGGGGCTTGTCGCCTGGGAGGCACATCTGGGGGGCTTTGTCGCCGGCGTCCTCTTTGCCGCGATTGTCACCCCGACGCTGCGCTACCGCGTCTGAAACAATTTCAGAAAAAGTTGATAGACTTTTTCGCTCGCGCGGACCTTCGGTTCGGTTCGAAATTGTGACAAGACAAGAAGCTGAAGCGTTTCGGCGATTCAACGAAAAGCCGAAACGCTTAAGCCGCATCCAGTGCAGCAACAATCGCCCCGAAATCTGCCGCTTTCAACGACGCCCCGCCGACCAGCGCCCCATCGACATTGGCAATCGCGAAAATCTCGGCGGCATTGCCGGGTTTCACCGACCCCCCATAGAGCAAGGAGATCGCGCTGTCCGGCAGGTTGGCGCGCAGGGCATCATGCACTTCGCTGATCTGCTCCAGCGTCGGTGTGCGCCCTGTCCCGATCGCCCAGACAGGCTCGTAAGCAATCACGGTATTGGCGGCAGTTGCCCCCTCGGGGACAGACTCGGCCAGTTGCCGCAAGACAACATCCAGCGTCTGCCCGGCGTCACGCTCGGCTTCGGTTTCGCCCAGGCAGATGATCGCGATCAGCCCCGCCGCATGGGCGGCCCGCGCCTTCGCCGCGACATCGCCCGAGCTTTCGCCATGATCCGCGCGGCGCTCGGAATGGCCAAGGATGACATAGCTTGCCCCGCTATCGGCCAGCATCTGCGCGGAGATATCACCCGTATGCGCGCCTGACGCCGCGGCGTGGCAATCCTGTCCGCCCACCATGACGGCGCTGCCGCTCAATGCGTCGGCCATTGCAGCGACAAGCGTCGCGGGTGGACACAGCAACACGCCAC
This sequence comes from Natronohydrobacter thiooxidans, assembly GCF_001884735.1. Taxonomy (GTDB): domain Bacteria; phylum Pseudomonadota; class Alphaproteobacteria; order Rhodobacterales; family Rhodobacteraceae; genus Roseinatronobacter; species Roseinatronobacter thiooxidans_A. The sequence continues at coordinate 200,717 of NZ_MJAP01000003.1, forward strand.
AACTCGGGGCCGTCAGCGCAGTAGCCAGTGCCCGCGCCTCTGCCATATCGGCGCGCAGCCCGTTCATCTTCCAATTTCCGGCAGCAAGTTTGCAGGCTTGTGTCATGGCGTCCTCCCTTTCAGAGCCAAGGGATACGCGGCCTGCCCTACAGATGCAATCAGCCCGTTGATTTCACGCTGTTCAGACGGGCCGTCAAGGTCTCGACATCCTCGAACTTGATCGACTCACCGCAGCCGCAGGCTTCGGTCACATTCGGATTGCGGAACCGGAACGCGCTTTCGATCAATCCGGTTTCATAATCAATCTCGGTACCGAACAGGAACATCTGCGCCATGGGCGCGATGATGACGCGGGCACCATCCTGCTCGACCACTTCTTCATGCTCGCGGATATCCTGCGCGCTTTCCATCGTGTATTCCATGCCCGCACAGCCGCCCTTCTTGACACCCACGCGCAGGCCGGACGCCCCCTCGCGCTCCATCAGGCGCCGGATCTGGCGCACGGCGGCAGGGGTCATGCTGACCGGAGATTTTCCAGGAATCGCGAACATCTCAATCTACCTTGCGTCTGTGCATCGGCTTATCCGGCAGGAATACGACACTTACATGAACCCCAGCTCAAGCCGTGCCTCATCGGACATCATGTCCATGCCCCATTGCGGATCGAAGGTCATTTCGACCTCGACCGACTGCACCCCCGGAACCGCGCCGACAGCATCCGACACCCAGCCGGGCATTTCCCCGGCCACCGGGCAGCCCGGCGCTGTCAGGGTCATGATGATCCCGACCTCGCCCGCCTCTGAAATCGTGACCGTGTAGATCAGCCCCAGATCATAGATGTTCACCGGGATTTCCGGGTCAAACACGGTCTTGCAGGCTTCAACCACAGGCTCGTAGAGCGCATGATCCGTGGTCGAGGGCTTGATCAGCAGATCCCCTTCACTCTGTGCCGTGCTCATACCTTGCGCCCTCCGAGCCGCCTATTCCTGAGAACTTATATAAGAAAAGAAACCCGCGCGTCCAGTGGCAGGCTTACAACACATAACGACTCAGATCAGCCGAACGCGCCAGATCGCCCAGATTCGTCTCGACAAAAGCGGCATCAACCGTGACCGCCTGCCCCGCGCGATCCGGCGCATGAAAGGACAGTTCCTCGAACACCCGCTCCATGACCGTATAGAGCCTGCGCGCGCCGATGTTTTCGACCGACTGATTCACATCAGCCGCGATCTTCGCCAGCGCGGCAATCCCGTCCTCGGTGAAGCTGACAGTCACCTCTTCAGTCGCCATCAGCGCGGTGTATTGCCGGGTCAGCGCATTGTCGGTCTCGGACAGGATGCGCACGAAATCGCCCTCGGTCAGCGCGCGCAGCTCCACCCGGATCGGCAAACGCCCCTGCAATTCCGGCAGCAGGTCCGAGGGCTTGGCAATATGAAACGCGCCCGAGGCGATGAACAGGATATGATCGGTCTTGACCGGCCCGTGCTTGGTGCTGACGGTCGTGCCCTCGATCAGCGGCAACAGGTCGCGCTGCACCCCTTCGCGGCTCACATCACCGCCGCGCATGTCGGAGCGCGCGCAAACCTTGTCGATCTCGTCCAGAAACACGATCCCGTTCTGCTCGACCGCTTCCAGCGCTGCGGCTTTCACAGCCTCGTCATCCAGAAGCTTGTCGGCCTCTTCGGCAACCAGCAGATCATGGCTTTCCGCAACCGTCACTTTCTTGCGCGTCATGCGCCCGCCCAGCGCCTTGCCGAACAATTCGCCCAGGTGGATCATCTGCCCGCCCGGCTGGCCCGGAATGTCGAACATGCCGCCCATCGGGTTCGAACTATCCGCCACCTCGATCTCGATCACCGTGTCGTCCAGCTCTCCCGCCAAGAGCTTGCGGCGGAACATCTCGCGCGTGCCCTCGCGTGCCCCCTCCCCCGCCAGTGCCGCGATCACCCGTTCCTCGGCCGCAGCTTGGGCGCGCGCCTTCACATCTTCGCGCATATGCTCGCGGGTCATCAGGATGGCACTGTCCACCAGATCACGGATGATCTGCTCGACATCGCGCCCGACATAGCCCACTTCGGTGAATTTCGTGGCTTCGACCTTTAGAAACGGCGCACGCGCGAGCTTGGCCAGACGGCGGCTGATCTCGGTCTTGCCCACACCTGTGGGGCCGATCATCAGGATATTCTTGGGATAGACCTCTTCCTGCAGATCGGCCGGCAGTTGCTTGCGCCGCCAGCGATTGCGCAACGCGACCGCCACAGCGCGCTTGGCATCCCTCTGGCCGATGATGAAACGATCAAGTTCGCTGACAATCTCGCGCGGGGTCAGGTCGGTCATGCGCTGATCTTCTCCACAGTCAGGTTTCCGTTGGTATAGACGCAGATATCGGCCGCAATCGCCATCGCGCGCCGCGCCACCTCTTCGGCGGACATCTCGCTCGCCATCAACCCGCGTGCTGCCGCCAAAGCGAAATTCCCGCCCGAGCCGATCGCTGCCGCGTCATGTTCCGGCTCCAGCACATCGCCCGCGCCGGTGATCACGAACAGATCGCGCCCGTCGGTCACGATCAGCATCGCTTCCAGCTTCTGCAAGTATTTGTCGGTGCGCCAATCCTTCGCTAGCTCCACTGATGCGCGCGCCAACTGCCCCGGCGTCGCCTCCAGCTTCGCCTCCAGCCGCTCCAGCAGAGTGAAGGCATCGGCGGTCGATCCGGCAAAGCCGGCCACGACATCATAGCCACCCGGCGAAAGCCTGCGCACCTTGCGCGCTGTGCCCTTGATCACGGTCTGGCCCAGCGAGACCTGACCATCACCTGCGACGACCACTTCTCCGCCGCGCCGCACGGCCAGAATTGTGGTGCCATGCCAGCCCGGAAAATCACTCATCGCAGCCTCATTTTCTTGCCGGAAAATACTCCCGCCGGAGGCGCATCTCTCGGCCCGGAGTGCCATAGGAAAAGGGCGCGATCCGCTCGCGCCCTATCTCCGATCAGACAGACTCGCTGATCCAGCTTTGCAATGCCGATTTCGGCGCCGCGCCGACCTTGTTGGACACGACCTGACCATCCTTGAACAGGAACAATGCGGGGATCCCGCGAATCCCCATCGAGGCCGCCGTATTCGGGTTTTCATCCACATTGACCTTGGCGATCTTCACCCGGCCATTGAACTCGGCCGACAGCTCTTCCAGTGCCGGGCCGATCTGCTTGCAGGGGCCACACCATTCGGCCCAGAAATCGACCACAACAGGAATATCGGACTGGCGCACTTCGGCGTCAAAAGTGGCATCGGTGACAGCAACAGTGGGCATCGGCCCCTCCAATCTGGGTTATGTTGCGACTTACCTAAGCCTGTGGCGCGCGGGATTCAAGCGCCGCGCGCGCAACTGCGGCATCGACAAGCGGCGCGGGCAGGACCATCAGTTCGGCGACCGTTGTCCACAAGAGTGCGACCCGGATTTCGCGTCCGGGAAAAACCTGCGCAAGCGCTGCGCGGTAGGCCCCCATCTGGCGCAGCAATCCTTCCGGCACCTCTTCAACCCGCGCAGGCACGATGCGGTTCGATTTGAAATCCACAGCCAGCACATGATCAGCCGCGACCTGCAGCCGGTCGATGGTGCCTGACAGTGGACGGTCGAAAAGCTCGGCGGTGATCTCGACCTCGGCCAGACTGTCCGGCCCGAAGAGATGCGCTAGATCCGGTGCCGCCAGAACGCGCATGGCCTCAGCCAGAAGCTGCTCAAAATCTGCGGGCAGACCGGCCTCATGGCTGGCCAGAAGATCGCGCGCGCGGTCGTGCCAGAGTTCCTCGGGCCAGAGCGGCAGATGCTCCAGCAGAAGATGCAACTGCGTGCCGCGCGCCAATGCGACTTCTGCAGGCGCACCCGCCTCGCCCGGCAGCGCCTTGGCCCCGCCCAGCCCCGAAGGGGACAAAACCGCCGGTGCGGGATCCGAGGCAGGTACCACCTGCCAGAGCATCTCCGGCAGATCCCTCGCCCTCGTGGTCACGGGCTCGTATCCGGCATCCTCCTGCTCGGGCCAGTCGAGATGCTGGTAGCGCAAGCCGCGGCCGGTGGGCATGTCACAGGGCAGTGCACCGATCTGCCCCAGCCCCTCGGCCATGCGATTATACCAGCATTCCGGCTGGTTCACCTTGCCCGCGCCTGCCACGATCAGCCAATGCTCGGCCCGCGTCATCGCGACATAGAGGAGCCGCGCATCTTCTTCGGCATTCCGTACCGCTCGGGCGTCCAGACTGTCGCGCAGGCGCTCCGGCGCATCATCCTTGGACGCCCGCCAGAGCGGCAGCCCGCCCACATCCACAATCTGCCCGCTGTCGCGCGCGTTGCGGTCAGCCGTGTCCGGCAGGATCACGACCGGCGCTTCCAGCCCCTTCGCGCCATGCACGGTCATCACCCGCAACCGCCCATCCGCGCGGCCCAGCTCGCGCTTGATCTGCACATCTCCCTGTTCCAGCCAGGCCAGAAACCCGGTCAGGCTGGGGGTTTCAAGCGGCTCATAGGCCAGCGCTTGCGCGAGAAAGGCGTCGATCCCGTCCTCGGCCTCTGGTCCCAGTCGCGCGATCAGGCGGCGGCGCCCGTCATGGCGGGTGAGCATCCGTTCGATCAGATCGAAAGGACGCAGGAAATCGGTCTGACGCCGCAGATCGTTGATGATCTCCAGCGTCGCCGCCTCGCCGCTTTCGCGCAGCCGCGTCCACAAGAACGCCCCTGCACGCCCCTGCGCCAGCCTGAACAGGCGATCCTCGGACCAGCCAAAAAGCGGCGAGCGCAGGCAAGCCGCCAGCGACAGATCATCCTCGGGCGTGGCAAGAAAGGCCAGCAGCGCAGTCAGATCGCGCACCGCCATTTCGCCCCCCAGCCGCAGCCGGTCCGCGCCCGCCATCTGCAAGCCTTCGGCCTTGCAGGCGGCGATGATCTCGTGAAACAGCGCGTTGCGGCGGCGCACAAGGATCAGCACATCCCCCTCATGCAGGGGTTTCGCGCCACCGCGATGCGGGATCATCACCCGCGCGTCGATCATCCGGCGCAACTCGCGCGCAATCGCGCGGGCCAACTGGCGCGAATGGTGTTCTTCGGGCAGCACATCGACCGGATCATACCATTCGGGGGGCTTCGGGGTCTCGCCGCTCTCGATCACCGGCCAGAGATCCACCCGCCCCGGCAGGTCGGCATTGAAGGCGATATGCTGCGGCACGCCCCCCAGCCCCCGATCGCGCGGCGGGCGAAAGGTCGCATCGACCATGCGCAGGATCGCGTCGGAGGAGCGGAAGGAATGGGCGAGAAGGGCTTCATTCAGGCGCAGATCGACATGGGCGAGTTTGTCGCGAAACTGCGCCTGCATCGCGTCGAAAACCTGCAGATCGGCCCCCTGAAAGGAATAGATCGACTGTTTCTTGTCCCCCACCACGAAGAGCGTGCGGCTGGCATCGCGCGCGCCCAGCCCTGCGGTGAATTCCTGCGCCAGATGCTCGATCACCCGCCATTGTCCGGGCGAGGTGTCCTGCGCCTCATCGACCAGAATATGATCGACCCCGCCATCCAGCTTGAACAGCACCCATTGCGCGACCGAAGGGTCGGTCAGCAACTGACCCGCGCGCGCGATCAGATCGTCGAAATCCAGCCATCCGCGCGCGGATTTGGCCTCGGCATAGGCGGGCAGAAAGGCGCGGGCAAACTGATGCAGCGCCCGGCTGCGCGTGAAACAGGCCAGCGCCAGCCTGCGCGCGCGCGCGCTTTCCACCCGCGCCATCAGGTGATTGAGCGGGTCAAGAAGCGGACCGAGGGCTTTTTGCGTGGCCTTGGTCGGGAAACTGCCGATTTTCGCCGTGAAGGGTTCCTTGGCGCCGGGGCCGGTCAGAAACAGCCCTTCCAGCGCCTCCAGCGCGGCTATGTCCGGCGCGGCCTGCGCGATCGCACGCAGCTTTTCCGCGTTCTTCGCATCGGTCACGCTGCCTGCGGCGAGGATCGGCGCCAGCGCGTCAAACAGCGCAAATTCGCTGCCAAGGAACACATCGGCCAAGAGCGTCGTAGCATCATAGCCCTCCGGCAAATCCAGCGCCGCCAGCAAATCCGCTTGCGGTAATGGCCCCTCGAATGCCTGCGCCTGCCCGCAGATATCGCGCAGCAACTCGTCCAGATCGGCCCCGGTGAACACCGCTGCCAAGGCATCGAGCGCATCGCGCCCCTCGCCTTCCGCGAGCCTGTCCAGCACATCCGCGCGCAGGATGCGGGCCGAACGGTCATCCATCTCGGTGAAGGCCGGGGAAAGCCCGGCTTCCAGCGGGAATCGTCGCAGCAGCGCCGCGCAGAAAGAATGGATGGTCTGGATCTTCAGCCCACCCGGCGCCTCGATGGCGCGGGCAAAGAGACGCCGCGCCTCTGCCAACCCACCCGCGGGTTCCGCGTCGATCTTTGCCAGTTCCGCACGCAAACCAGCCTCGGGCAGCATCGCCCATTTGCCCAGAAGCGCAAACAGCCGGTTCTGCATCTCGCTGGCCGCCGCCTTGGTATAGGTCAGGCACAGGATGCGCTGCGGCTCTACCCCGCGCAGCAACAGCCGCGCCACGCGGTCCGTCAGAACCTTGGTCTTGCCCGAGCCCGCATTGGCCGAAAGCCAGGTCGAGTCGCGCGGGCTGGACGCGCGGTTCTGCGCCAGGGTGGCCTCGTCAAACTGCATCCGCATCTCCCACGGGCAGGGTCACGGGTTCATCCTGCATCACCCATTCGCCAAAACGCGACAGGTGGTCGTAATCCGAAACCTCCTGCTCTTTCAGCAGATAGCGCCGCGCGGCAAAGCCGCGATCCGGCGACAGATAGGCACGGATCAGCCGCTCGAACTGATCCCGCGTTTCCGCCAGAAGCGCGGGCGTGATCTCGGTCGCCTCGATCTTCGGTTTTGCTCCAAGCCCCAGATAGGTGATCCGCGCCACCTCGCGCAGTCCCAGCGCCTCGAAGGCCGCTTCCTCGGCCATCATCGCCTGCAACAGAAGCTGCTTGTCGAAATGCTGCTGCTGCGCTTTCGTGGGCGGGGTGCCGGTCTTGTAATCAATGATATGCACCCGCCCGTCCGGCCATTCATCCACCCGGTCGGGCTTGGCGATCAGGGTGAAGGCCGGGTCTCGAAAATTCATCGCGCCGCGTTTCTCCAGCATCAGTACCCGGCCCGGCTGATCCAGATGAAACTGCAGGAAAGCCTGCGCCGAACGCGCCAGCCGCGCCTGAAACAGCGCGCGCGCCGCAGGCCAGGGCACTTCGTTCTGCAAGACTTCTGCACCGATCTGCATGAGTTGTGCCAACGGGTCCGGCTCTGGCGCGGCTTTGGTGAAGACTTCAAGCACCTTGTGCAGCACGGTCCCGCGTAACAGCGCATCGGGCGAGGGGTGCAGCGAATTCAGCTTGCGCAACCCCAGCACATATTTCGCGTAAATCTCGTAAGGGTCACGGATCAGGCGGCTGATCGCCGTCACCGGCAATTCGCGAGGACGCGCCGCGACCGGCGGCGCAGGCGCAGGGCGCGCGGCAGGCGGGTCAACAGGCAGATGGTTAAAATGCGCGTCAAATGCCTCGGCCATGGCCAGCCAGTGCTTGCCGCGCACACGCATGTCTTGCAATGCCCCGGCCCCCTGATCGGGCAACCCGTTCAGCAGGTTGGTCAGTCGGTTCAGCCAGCGCGAGGGCACAGTCTGCGCTTCGGCGTCACGCACGGCGCGGCTCAGCACCACCTCGCGCGCCGCAATCGCCTGCTGGAAATCATGCGCGGACAGACCGATCTGGCGTTCGGGCAACAAAAGCCCTGCATCGGCGCGCATCCGGCGGTTCAGCCATGGGTCCGGGTCGGGCGATTTGGGCCAGACGCCTTCGTTCAGCCCGGCAAGGATCACCAGATCCGCCCCCTGCACGCGCGCTTCCAGCGTGCCCCAGATCATGATGCCGGGATGCGCGGAAACCGGCTCGCGCACCTCGAATCCCTGCAGATAGGAAGTGACGAAAGCCTCGTAATCGCGCGGCGAAAGCGCCCCGCCGTGCTCTGCCTCGCGCGCAAGCGCGCGCACCGCCGCGAGCGCTTTTGCACCGGCGGCGGCCTGCCACAATTCACTTTCGCCGCCATCTGGTCCTGCTGCCAGCGCCTCGGAAAGCGCCAGATGGGCGGTGACAAGCTCGCTGAGCGGGCGCGGGTCCGGGTCCGGTGTGAAAGGCAGGGTCGCACAAAGCCATTCAATCCAGTCGCCGCGATCACTGTTCTGTGCAAAATCGCGCAGGAAATCCGGCTCGGGATAGGCCACTCCCTTGCGCCGGATCCGCAATTCCAGATCACGCGTATGCAGCAGATGCGGGCCGCGCTCGCCCGCGCTATGGGTCAGCGGATGTTTCAGCAGCGTCAGCAATGCCTGCCCGTCCATCCGCTGCGCCATCAGTCCCGCCACATGGCGCAGGAACCGCCCCGGTGCCGACAGCGCCAGCGGACGGCCTGCACTGTCATCCGGCGTGATGCGCCACTGATCCAGCACCGCCGTCACCCGCCGCGTCAGGTCGCGATCCGGCGTGATCAGCGCCGCACTCTGCCCGGCTTCGGCAGCATGGCGCAGACGCAGCGCGATGGCCTGTGCCTCCAACCGTGGCGATGGTGCCTCGATCAGGGTCATCCCGGCGCAGGCGCGGTCCAGATCGCGCAGGCGCGGGCCATCCTGCATCCACTGATCCGTCACCGGCGCGGGGCGCAGCGCAAGCGAGATCAGCGCATTGCGTGCAGGTTCGGGCGCACCGTCCTCGGCCCATGGCCGGACCTGCCCAGGCGCGATATCGAGCGCCTGACACAATCGAAGGAACCGGAATTGCGGGTGATCCTCGGGTGCGGCCCCATCGGGCAGCGCCGCCCATGTCTCGGCTGGCATGTCGAAATCAAACCCCGGCAGCACGACGGCGCCCAAGGGCAGACGCGCCACCGCCTGCATCAGGAGCGCCGTCGTCCCGCGCGATCCGGTCGATCCGGCAATCAGGATCGGGTCTTGCGGCGGGCTGTCCTGCCAGCGCGCGATCAGCGCCTCGGCCTGTGCGCGCAACCGGCCCTCCGCATCAGGGGCATCGGCATGCACGACCTGTTCGGCCAATGTGATAAAAGCAAGCGCGCGCGCCCAATGGCCGGAATGGCGACTGACATCAAGATCGCGCAGCCGCTCTGGCGGCACGCCTTCGGCCTGCATTTCGGCGAAAAGGCGCGCCAGACTGTCCGACAGGTCAAAAAGCGCACTGCGCGGGGCCAGATCGGGCGCGGCCCGCAACAGCCGATCGACCAGTTGCGCAAGTTCCAGCCTGCGCCGCAGCGGGGAAATCGCGGTGGGAAGCGCCGCAGCCCCCTCGAACAGCAGCGGGTCCGTGATCAGGCGGATGCGCGGCTGCAGACCCGGCCCCTGTGCGGCGAATTCTGCGCGCAGCCGGGTACGCATCCGGGCGGAATTGGCCAGCACTGTCACACGCGCGCGCACTTCAGGCGGCAGCCCCGCCAGACGGGCGGCGCAGCCCTGCGCAAAAGCCTGCGGAAAATCCACTCCCGGCGGCAGGGCAAACAGGCGGGGCGGAGCAGGATCCTGCGCGAACATGCGGTGCACTCAGACTGCGGCGAGAACGGCACTCAGCCGGTCCTGCCACGAGGCAGGGCCGCTGAAGCTGATCTGACGCGCCTCGGGCGCGGCCCCCGGCAGGATGCTCACATGCAAGGCTGCCGCTGGGGCCATGTCACCTAAGTGCCCGGCCCATTCCACAAGGCAGATCGCGGTCGAGAACGCCTCTTCCAGACCAAGTTCGACTATTTCCTGCGGATCGGAGAGGCGGTAGAGATCAGCATGCCATATCTCTACCGCCTCCAGATCATAGGTCTGGACCAGGGTGAAACTCGGAGACGGGACATCCTCCATCCGGCCCAAGGCTGCCAGACGCGACTGGATCAGCGCGCGCGAGAAATGGCTCTTGCCTGCCCCGACCGGACCATCCAGCAACACCGTGTCGCCCGGCCCAAGCGCAGCCCCGAGCCGTATCGCAAGTTCCGCGGTCTGGTCCGGTGCGAAGGTATCGACGGTCAGGTGGAAAGCATCATTCATGCGCGGACTGTGCCACGACTGCCGCGTCTGCGCCAGTGCGAAGCAACACCCTGTTCAGACGCGGATACGGCTGCCGGAATGTCGCGCGCTGCGCGGCTTGCGCGGGGTCAGCATTTGCGCCGCAGTCTCGGATGCCTTGCTCTGTTCAGCCCGGTCAGACGATAGCCCGGCCTGATCAGGCCTGCGGATCAACTCGCCCTGCAGGCCCAGATCTGGGCGCTGCAACGAAAGCCCTTGCGCCAGCGGCTGAAACATCACCATCACCGCCCCGCCGGCAAGCCGCCGCGCGCGCAGCGCCAGCGGGATACCCGTGCGCAAGGCAGCGGATCCGCTGATTTCCTCACGCGCGTCGGATCGGGTCACGAATTCCGCCAGCCGCGCCCAGAAGGTTGTCGGAACACAGGCATCCGACCACAGTGCCATTGCCTGAGCCAGCCCCCCATCGGCAAGATCAGCGCAGGGATCCGTTTTCCAAAGCTGCCTGTATCCGTCATTTGCCAGGAGCGCCTGCCCCGCCAGACCAAACACGACAATTCCGTCAATCAGCGCATCCAGGACATGATGCGCGGTCTCGATCTCGTTGCGGAAATTGCGCGTCAGGGCGGCTTCGGTCGTCACATCCTCGATGAAAAGCGCAATCGCGCCATTGGGTTGCGGGCGCCCGGTAACATAGAAGATACGCCCCCCGTCCAGACACCATTCTTCCGCATATTCTCCGGTCTCGGCGGCTTTCTCCATCTCGATGATCTCGCGACGCCAGTTCTGGAAATCCTTGGGTTCCGGCAGCATCCGCGTCTCGCGCAAGGCATAGAGAACCTGCTCGAAACTCGGTCGCGCCGCCAGAAACAGAGGCTCCAGCCCGGTCAGATCAATAAGCGCCGGGTTGAAAACCTGCAATCGGCGCTCGGCATCAAACAGGGCAAGACCAATCGGAAGACAGGCGAATGTACGGGTCAAGGTCTGAAGGGTTTCACGTCTCGATGCCTCGGATTGCACGGCCGAATCGATCGGGACCGCAAAATGCAGGATCTGGTCATCGCATGCGGCCTCGGAATGGGCGAACCAGCGCACAACTTCATCCTGCCGCAAGGCAAGCCGGACCTTGTCGGCGCTGTCGTCTTCTCCGAACAGATCCGGCAAGGGCCATGTCAATTCCGCATCTTTAGGCCGTATCTGCTCCAGCGTCTTGAGATAGGCCGAATTGGCCCAGACCACGCGCCCGTCAGCCTCGGTCTTCCAGATCAGGCTGGGCACGTTGCGCGCGACATGGCGCAATGTCCTGAGTTCATTCTGAAGGGCATTGAAACTCAGTCGGTCGATGGCGACGAGCGCCCCTTCGGCAGAAGTATCGGTCAGGCGCAGATGGGTCAGCCCACTGCGGTAGCGCAGCCCGAGAACCAGCCCGTCATCCATGCTCGACTGAAGCTCTGCCTGCCCGGTTCCCGCCAGCCCCTTCAGCGCCTGCTCCAGTTCCGGAAACCGTGGATCAAGATAGGCGCGCAGACGCGCCCAGATTGCGGACCTGCGGGTGGTTGCTCCTGCTTCGCCCAGCATGTCGAGCAGCTTTCTCCCCTGATCCGAACAATCGATCATTTCACTCTCGCGAAAGATGAAAACAGCATCCTGATCACCCTGGCCGAACGCGATTTCGGGATGTGCATGTTCGCGCGACATGGCTGCGAATATTGCCAGACATCCAAGCACGACCAGACTGGCCGAGGTCACGATCGTCAGGCTCAACAAGATCGCGTCCGACATGCGCAAGCTCCTCGCCGCATAGATGCATGAGGACAGCTTCGCAGGCTTTGGTTAAGCTTGTGTTAAGAGATGCGGATCAAACTCAGTTCAGATCCTTGAGCAGCCGCCCATGCCTGCGCACTTCGCTCAGCACATCACCGAATGTTTCCAGCCCGCGGGATTTCAGGATCGGGATCAGTTTCAGAAAGGCGTCAGCCGTCGCCACCGTATCGCCGATGGCGGTGTGCCGCGCCTCTTCGGGAATGGTAATTCCCAGCCGGGCGGTCAACGCGTCAAGCGAATGCTGCTCCAACTGGCCGTAAACGACCGCCGACAAAAGCACCGTATCCAACACCGGGTGATCGAAGCTGGCGCCGATATCCGCTTCGTGACGGCGCAGAAATTCCATGTCGAAAGGCGCATTATGCGCCACCAGCACCGCTCCGCGCGCAAATTCGTGAAACCGCTTCCCCGCCTGTGAAATGGTCGGCGCTCCCCGGATCATGTCTTGCGTGATGCCATGCACATCGGTCGAGCTTTGCGGGATCGGGCGCTGCGGATCGACCAGCGTGTCGAAGACTTCGCGCTGCACGCGACGACCATTGACCACGCGCACGGCGGCGATCTGCACGATCTCGTCGCTGGACGGCATCAGGCCCGTCGTCTCGGTGTCAAAGACCACATAGGTCAGATCCTCCAGCCGGCTTTCCAGCACTCCGGCGTTGCGCTCCTTGGACAGCAGCTCGAAATCATAGACCACCTCGCGCTGGATCGGCGCGGGGCGGCTGGTGGCACGACGGGCATTAGGGATCGGCAGGCGCACCGAGGCCATGCCATCGGGGCGCGCTTCGGTCCAGGCCTCGGTCGCATGCGCGTTCAGGACCGCGCGCGGGGTCAGGTCGGGAATATCGGGATCCATCTGTTCGCCCAGCCAGGCATCGAACTCGCCGACGGGGAGCGCGGCACCGTGCCAGAGCAGGTCAAACACCGCGCCCGGACCCTCCTCTTCGCTCAGGCACAAGCGGAAGGCGCGCGCATGACCGCTCGCCGCCAGTTTCTCGCCCAGCCAGCGAAAGAACAGCGCCAGTTCGAACCCGTCGCAGGTCAGGATCAGGTCGGGGCCATCGGCCTCCAGCGCGAGATCGGAGGCATCGAATTGCGCGCTGACCGCATCCATCAGGTCCGCCGCGCGGATCTGGCTTTGCGGGCGCCAGTCACTGCGACCCGCGTCATAGCGCGCGCCCAGTTCGGTGATCGCGGCGGACAATATGCGCACCTCTGCCATCATGGCGCTTGTCAGTTCGTCATTCTGCGCCATCGTGCTGTCTTCGGACAGAACACCGATCACGGTTTGCAGATTGGCGGCCGGACGGCGCACGCGGTCGAACACTTCCGCCAGCAGGGCCTCGCGCGCAGCATGGGCGGCCAGATCGGTCGTCACATCGCGCAGCGTCAGCACGAAGCCGGGGCGGCGGGTGCTGTCGGTGCGGCGCAGCACCCGCATCCGCCCCGAGAGCAGACGCCCGGTTCCGGTGGTCGCGCAGATCAGATCCGAGGCCGCCTCGGGGTCATTGAGCTTGCTCAGCCGCTCATAGGCGTGGCGCACAGGGCCTTCGCGCAGATAGTCCAGCAGATTGCGGTCCAGCCCCGGCGCCCCGCCCGCTTCCAGCACCGTCACTGCCTGCCCGTTATAGAACACAAGCTGATACTCCGCCGTGCACAGCAGGACCGCCACGGGCACATCGGCAAGCAGCTTCTCAAGCCGAGATTTCTCGGCCGAAAGGCGCGAGGTCTCGCGCGCCACCGACTCGGCCAGTGCCGAACGGGTTTCGGCCAGCGAGCGCGTGATCGCCGCAGCCGCAGGCGCAAGATCCCCCAGATAGCGCGCCTTCTCGCGCTCGGCGGCGATATCATCCGTTACATCGGTCACCGCGCGCGTGCGGATCGCATTGGCCAGCGCATCAATCGCACGGGCGACATTGGCGTCAAAAAGATACCAGATTCCAGTCACCAGAAACAGGATCAGGAACCCGCCCAAGATGCCTGCCTGCAGCATCGGCCCTGCCAGTTCAGGCTGGTCGGCACGCGACAGCACCAGCCAGCCGCCCAGCCCCATGGCCAGAACCGCGCCTGCAGCAAGCATCGCAAAAAACAGCAGGATGCGGATGCGCAGGCTGAGGCGGTCAAGCATCCGCAGCGCCCGTCTGTGGCAGCGCGCCCGGCGTTCCGGCAAGGATCTTGCGCACCTCTTCGCGCAATTCCTTCAGCTCAAAGGGTTTCGAGATGAACCCGTCCGCGCCCATCGCCAATCCCTTGCGCCGCTCCATGGCAGAGCCGCGCGCGGTCATCATCAGGATGCGCACGGACTGGCATTCGGGATCCGCGCGCACGGATTGGCATATTTCATAGCCCGAGACCCCCGGCAGCATCACATCAAGCAACACCAGATCGGGCTTGCTCTCGCGGATCAGATCCACCGCGCCCTCCCCGGTCGCGATACGGGTCTGATTATAGCCCTCGCGGGTCAGAAGGTAATTGAGGGCGATGGCGATGTTATCCTCATCCTCGACCACCAGAATTTCAGCCGTTCGGGACGTGTCCTCCATGTGCTCCTCCTTCACAAGCAGTCGTCAGAAATCTGTCATCAGGGGACAGCGCGTACCATTCAGCGTCTACAGGCAAGCCCTGATCATCCAGCACGGTCGCTTCGGTCAGATCGGCGCGGCGGGCATTGGCGCAATCAAAGAGCGACGAGAACCCCATGGTCAGCGCCCAGCGCTCCTGTAGGATCACGCCGGTCAGCACCAGATCGGGATTGATCCTGTTGCGCTGGCGCACGCGGTTATCCACGGCGATGATGCGATTGGTCAGCGGGACGGCATAGGTCCAGGGGCGCATCCAGGACTGGTGCTGGTTGCGACTGACCACCACCACCTCCTCGGGCAGCCCGGCCTCGAAGCGCGCGGCCCAGGAATATTCAAGATAGATGACCATGGCGATCATCCCTGCCGCCGCCCCCGCCGGGGTCAGCCATTCGGGCAGCCGCCGCCCGCTCAGACGCCGCAGGATCATGGCCGTGCCGCCACCGCCAAACCCCGCCACAATGACCGCCAGAAATTCCAGTAGCACGCGCGTTCCTTTCAGCCCAGAGTGCCGGCCATCTGGCCGACCGCAGATTGCATGGTGCGCACGACAACGAAAGCGTCGCGCAGATGGCTGCGCTCGAAATCCGACAGGTCGGAGGGCGCGAGGAAATTGTCCGGCTTGCGGCCCATCCGGACCAGATTGGCCTGATTTTCCAGCCGCAGATTGGCGATCAGGTCATAGGCTTCGATCAGATCGCGCGCGCCCGAAACCGAGATGATGCCCTTTTCTTCCGCCGCCAGCAGCCGCGCGCGGGTATTCGCAGCCGTTATCCGCCCGCGCAGCGCATAGACGCGCGCCAGATCCGTCACCGGCACCACCCCGCCGAGCTTCATATCCACATGATTCTTGTGCTCGCCCGACCGGATGGTGGCAAAGCTGCGCAACAGCCCCAGAGGCGGGGTGTGCTTGACCGAGTTCGAGATCATATGCGCCACAAAGATCGAATTCCTGCTGGCGGCGGCAAGTGTCTCTTCCTGCAGATCCCTAAACAGGCTGACCTGCCCGCCGATAGGGCGCAGATCGAACATCACCGAGGCCAGCATCTGCGCCTCGGGCGATGGCGTATTGATCCAGCCGCTGAAATAGCGCCGCCAGACCTGGAGCGGCTGACACCAGCGCGGATTGGTCGCCATCATGTCGCCGGGGCAGTAGAAATACCCTGCGGCATCCAGCCCGTCGGAGACAAACCGCGCCAGTTCCGCGTAATAGGCCATGTCATCGGGCGACACGCTGTCATCGATGATGATGCAATTGTCCTGATCACTGACCCCGGTCTGTTCCTGCCGCCCCTGCGAGCCGCAGGCCGCCCAGAGATAGGGCGCGGGCGGGGGGCCAAGCTTTTCCTCTGCCAGTTTCAGCAGGCGCCGCGTCACTGTGTCGGCGATATCGGTGATCAGCCGCGTGACAACATCATGGGCGTTATGCGCGCCGACAAGCTGCACCAGAAGCTGCGGGATGCGCCCGGTGACAGGGGCCAGATCCTCGTAGGATTTCGCCACCGCCGCGTCGCGCACCAACTGGCCCGAACTGATCGCCTGAAACCGCGTCAGATCGGTCTGGGTGATCATGCCCAGAAGCCTGCCATCGCGCACGACCGGCAGATGCCCGATCCGGTTCTCCAGCATCATATGCAGGATATCCGAGCCGAGCGCCTGCGGCGACAACGCGAGCGGGTCCGGGGTCATGATCTCGGAAAGCGGCGTGTCCACCGACCGCCCCTCCGCCAGCACCCGCGCCGAGAGATCGCGCGTCGTGACGATGCCCAGCAGCACCCCGTCCTTCACGACCGGCACACAGGAAATCCGGTTGTCCCGCATCAGCCGCGCGGCCTCTTTCGCCGTAGTGTTCAAGGCGCCGATCACGGGTTTACGCGCCATCAAGTCGGCCACTTTCAGCGTCGCCAGATCGTTCTGGCGCCCATGCTTGCCGCCCAGACCCTGACCACGGCTGAAAAACCGCTCGAAGGCAGGGAAATTCGCGATCATGTGCCGCAACTCCCCCCCCGGCAAGGCCAGCAGCACCGCATCGGAGGAGGTGGTGGCCGTGGTCACGGCCCGCCCCTCGCGCAACAGCCCCCGCTCGCCGAAAGAATTGCGCGGGCTGAGCATCGAGACCAGCGCGCCATTGGCATCGGTCACTTCGACAGTCCCGGATTTGATCAGCCAGACATGCTCGATCGGATCGCCTTCGGAATAGACGACAGTGCCCGCAGGCACTTCACTGCGGCTGAAGCAACCGGCGACACGCACCAGTTCGTCCTGCGGCAGTGTATCATAAGGGTGCACCGAGTGCAGGAAATCCATGATCTTTTCGGCGCTCCGGGTCATCTGATCCATCCTGACTGCACCGCTGGGATTGGCGGCCTGCCCCCGACATAACACGGGGACAGGCCAGTTTCATCGTGCCAGATCAGTGATCGACCGCCGCACCTGCACCTTTCGGCACACGGATCGACTCGACCAGCTCCTGGATTTCCGCAGGCGCTTCCTTGGTCAGCGCCAGCGTGATGTAGGCAGCTGCGAAGTTCAGGATCGCCCCCACAGTCCCGAAGGACAGCGGCGAGATGCCGAGGATCCAGTTATCCTGGGTGTTGGGCAGCATGTTGGTACCGGGGATGAAGAACCAGCCCAGATAGGTGAAGATGTAGAGCACGGTCGACAGCAGACCGACCAGCATCCCCACAATCGCACCTGTCGAGTTCATCTTCTTCGAGAAGATGCCCATCATGATCGCCGGGAAGAGCGATGCAGCCGCCAGACCGAAGGCTAAAGCCACCACCTGCGCGGCAAAGCCCGGCGGGTTCAGACCCAGATAGGTCGCCAGGGCAATCGCAAAGGCCATCGAGATACGGGCGGCCAGAAGCTCGCCTTTTTCCGAAATGGCCGGATTGATCACCGATTTGATCAGGTCATGACTGATGGCCGAAGAAATGGCCAGAAGCAGACCTGCCGCAGTTGAGAGTGCCGCTGCCAGACCACCAGCCGCGATCAGGCCGATCACCCAGCCCGGAAGCTGTGCAATTTCAGGGTTGGCCAGAACAAGGATGTCGTTGTTGAACAGCACCATCTCATTGCCTTCCCAGCCTTCCTCGATCGCGCGGGCGGGCGGGTTTGCCTCATTGTAGTACTGGATCAGGCCATCGCCATTCTTGTCCTCGAAGCGCAAGAGACCCGTGCGTTCCCAGTTCAGCATCCAGTCGGGCTTGTTTTCAAAGGCCAGCGGTTCGCCTTCGATCCCTTGCGGCCAGAGTGTGGTGATGATGTTCAGACGCGCCATTGCACCGACAGCCGGAGCAACCGTGTAGAGCAGCGCGATGAAGACCAGCGCCCAGCCGGCCGAAGTACGGGCATCGGCCACGCGCGGCACTGTGAAGAAGCGGATGATGACGTGGGGCAGACCGGCAGTACCGATCATCAGCGACATGGTGAACAGCACCATGTTGAAGGTCGAGCCGTGGTTTCCGGTATAGTCGTTGAAGCCCAGATCCATCAGCACGCTGTTCAGCGTCTGCAAAAGCGGTTCGCCGGAACCGGTATGGGTCGAGAACAGACCAAGCTGCGGAATCGGGTTCCCGGTCAGTTGCAGCGAGATGAACACAGCCGGAATGGTGTAGGCAACGATCAGCACGCAATATTGTGCAAGCTGGGTATAGGTGATGCCCTTCATCCCGCCCAGAACGGCGTAGCAGAACACGACGCCCGAAGCGATGAAGAGGCCCGTGGTGTTATCCACTTCCAGGAAGCGTGAAAACGCCACGCCCGCCCCGGTCATCTGCCCGATCACATAGGTGATCGACATGACCAGCAGCGAGATCACGGCCACGACGCGCGCGGTCTGGCTGTAGAAACGGTCGCCGATGAAGTCAGGCACGGTGAAACGGCCGAACTTGCGCAGATAGGGCGCCAGAAGCATGGCCAGAAGCACATAGCCGCCCGTCCAGCCCATGAGGAAGGTCGAGTTGCCATAGCCGACAGCGGCGATCAGACCGGCCATCGAAATGAAGGACGCCGCCGACATCCAGTCAGCAGCGGTGGCCGCGCCGTTCACGACCGGGTTGACGCCGCGCGACGCGGCGTAGAAATCCGAGGTCGTCCCGGCGCGCGCCCAGATCGCGATCCCGATATAGAGCGCGAAAGAGCCACCCACGAAGATGAGGTTGATGATAAACTGATCCATTACGCAGCCTCCCTCACTCTTCCACGCCAAACTCTTTGTCGAGTTTGTTCATGTAAGAGCGGTAAAAAAAGATCAGCACGATGAAGGTCAGAATCGAGCCTTGCTGCGCGAACCAGAACCCAAGATCGGTGCCCCCGACCGGAATGCCCGCCAAAAGCGGGCGGAATACGATGCCGAACCCGAAGGACACCAGCGCCCAGATCACCATGGAGATGGTGATGATGCGCACGTTGGCCTTCCAGTAGGCGTCTGTCGACTTGTCTGACATGTGACGTCTCCCAGTTTTCCTCCTGTGCCACCCCGGAACGGGGCAGCTTCCTCTCCTTGTCCCCCGCGACGCAAGCCGGGGATGTTTGCAGCCCTGCTATGCGCAGGTCTGCATTCGGGCACCGGCTGGTGCCAAACCGGTTGCCCGGAACTCTAGCCTGTCACTCGCGTGACGATTGCGGCCAGATCGGCCGCAACGCGGTCGATCTCGCCCATGGCATCCACGCGGCTCAGCACGGCTTTGCCCTCATAGTAAGTGATCAATGGTGCGGTCTGTTTGTGATAGGCTTCCAGCCGCGCCGTGACGGTTTCGGCATTGTCATCTGCCCGGCGCTTGAACTCGGTGCTGCCACATTTGTCACACACACCGGCGACGGCCGGTTGCTTGAAACTGTCGTGATAGCCTTCGCCACAATTGGCGCAGGTATAGCGCCCCGAGACACGCTCGACCATCGCCGCATCATCGACGTCCAGAGAAATCGCCGCGCCGATGCTCTGGCCCTGTGCAGCAAGCAGATCGTCAAGTGCCGCCGCCTGCCCCTCGGTGCGGGGAAACCCGTCAAGGATGACCCCCTTAGCGGTATCGGGCTCGGCCATGCGGTCCTTGAGGATCGCAAGCACGATCTCGTCGCTGACCAGACCACCGGCGGACATGACCGCCTGCGCCGCCTTGCCTGCGTCGGTCCCGGCAGCGACCGCCGCGCGCAACAGATCGCCGGTCGAAAGCTGCACCAGACCGAATTTCTCTTCCAGCATGCGCGCTTGCGTGCCCTTGCCCGCCCCCGGAGGGCCGAGCAGAATCAGAACAGCGGATTTCGTCATCGTCTCGCTCATCCCGTTCAGGCCCGGTTCATGCGGTTTTCGATCAGGTCATCAACCACCGCCGGTTCCGCCAGCGTCGAGGTATCGCCCAGCGCGCCGAAATCATTCTCGGCAATCTTGCGCAGGATCCGGCGCATGATCTTGCCCGAGCGCGTCTTGGGCAGGCCCGGCGCCCATTGGATCAGATCGGGGCTGGCAATCGGGCCGATTTCCTGCCGCACCCATTTCACAAGCTCCTTGCGCAACTCGTCTGTGGGCTCAACGTCGTTCATCAGCGTGACATAGGCATAGATCCCCTGCCCCTTGATGTCGTGCGGGTAGCCTACGACAGCAGCCTCTGCGACGGCTTCATGCGCCACCAGCGCCGATTCCACTTCCGCCGTGCCCATACGATGGCCCGAGACATTGATCACGTCATCCACGCGGCCCGTGATCCAGTAATAGCCATCCTCATCCCGGCGGCAGCCGTCGCCGGTGAAGTAATAGCCCTTGTACTGGCTGAAATAGGCTTCCTCGAACCGCGCATGATCACCCCA
The DNA here is from genome assembly GCF_001884735.1 of Natronohydrobacter thiooxidans. Taxonomy (GTDB): domain Bacteria; phylum Pseudomonadota; class Alphaproteobacteria; order Rhodobacterales; family Rhodobacteraceae; genus Roseinatronobacter; species Roseinatronobacter thiooxidans_A. The sequence continues at coordinate 221,016 of NZ_MJAP01000003.1, forward strand.
GAGCGTGCGCATCTGTCCCGGCCAGCTATCCTTGATGCACAAGACACCTTCGGCCTTGGTTTCCGTCTGCACTTCAGCCGTCGCGGCATCCAGTATTTCCGGCTGCACCCCGAAGAAGGGCTTCGTGGCCGAACCGGGCTTGGCAGGGATGGCGCCGGGCAGCGAGGTGATCATATGCCCGCCGGTCTCGGTCTGCCAGAACGTATCGACAATCGGGCATTTGCCCTTGCCGACATGGGCGTTGTACCAGTTCCAGGCTTCCGGGTTGATCGGCTCCCCGACCGAGCCCAGGAGTTTCAGCGACGACAGATCGTGCTTCTCGACCCATTCCGTTCCCTGCCCCATCAGCGCGCGGATCGCGGTGGGGGCAGTATAGAACTGATTGACCTTGTGCTTGGCGCAGACTTCCCAGAAGCGCCCTGCATCGGGATAGGTGGGCACGCCCTCGAACATGAGCGTCGTCGCGCCATTCGCAAGCGGGCCGTAGATGATGTAGCTGTGCCCGGTGACCCAGCCCACATCGGCGGTGCACCAGAAGATATCCCCATCGTGATAGTCGAACGTGTATTGCTGCGTCATCGCGGCATAGACCAGATAGCCGCCCGATGTGTGCACCACGCCCTTCGGCTTGCCGGTCGACCCCGAGGTATAGAGGATGAACAGCGGATCTTCCGCGCCCATCTCGACCGGCGCGCAGTCCGTGCTCGCGGCAGCCATTTCGGCCTTCACATCCACATCGCGCCCGTCAACCCAGGTGGTCTGCGCACCGGTATGCTTGACAACAAGGCACTTCACCTTGTCCGAGCAATGCTGCAACGCCTTGTCGGTATTGCTCTTGAGCGGTGTGCGACGCCCGCCCCGCGGTGCGAAATCGGCGGTGATCACGGCCTTGGCCTCGGACCCATTGATCCGGTCTGCCAGCGCATCCGGCGAGAACCCGGCGAAAACGATGGAATGAATCGCGCCGATCCGCGCACAGGCCAGCATCGCATAAGCGGCCTCTGGGATCATCGGCAGATAAAGCACCACGCGGTCGCCCTTGCCCACACCCTGCGCTTTCAGCACATTGGCCATGCGGCAGGTCTGCTCCAGCAATTCGCGATAGGTGATATGCTGCGCCGGGGTCGTGGGCTCGTCCGGCTCCCAGATGATTGCGGTCTGATCACCGCGGGTCGGGATATGCCGGTCAATGCAATTGGCCGAGACATTCAGCGTGCCATCTTCAAACCATTTGATGCTGATATTGCCGGGCGCGAAAGAGGTATTCTTGACCTTGCTGTAGGGCTTGATCCAGTCGATCCGCTTGCCCTGCTCCGCCCAGAATGCTTCCGGGTCAGCAACGGATGCGGCATACATCTCCTCGTATTTCTCAGCATCGGCATGCGCCTTGACGACAAATTCATCAGATGCAGGATAAAGATCGGACATGAATACTCCTCCAGTAGCAGGGGAGGGCGCATCAATGCCTGACGCCCGGCCATCCCCCAAGATTTCCCGACGCAGAATTACGCAGCGTCACACTTCCCCTGCGGCCTTGTAACACAATCGTCAAGAAATGGGTAACATTTTTTAAAATAACGATTTTTCTGTAAATTTATTCACAAAGTCGGTGTAAATTTGGTCAAAACATTTTCGCTGCGGTGCAGAGCTTGTGAAAAATCAGGGGTTTTGTGACTCGTTACGGTATAACCCTCGGCGGGTTCATTGTGCAGAAGCCCCGAAAGGCGAAAACCTGTGACAGCGCAAACATCGCGCGAAACTTTCGTAAAGCGCGAATGCGGGTCTGCGACACAAACTGATTCGCACCGCTTGCCGATGCCCCCCATACCCTGAGAAAAACTGCCGGTCCGGCCCGCATCTGCGCACCCAAGAACCGCGATCACGCAGACGCGACCCGCAGACAGAAAAACGCGCCATCGGGAATGATGGCGCGTCTGCGTTTCTGAAACGGAATTGCACTCAGAGCGGTCGGTCGACCCTGACTGTGACCAGCGCGCGGCCCCGCACGGCCTGCGGCCAGCGCAACCGGACCTGGTTGTTGTTGACGCCTTGCTGCACCTCGGTAAACGGCATGTCATAACGCGTCGCGTTGCTGCTGTCGCGCGCCGGGCCTTCCATCACAACCGATGTCACGGTCCGGGCAAAGCCGCCAAAGGGCAGTTTGTCGCCCGTACCCACAGTCCAGTTGGTCGCCTCGGAATTCTGATCATGCACGATGACGGCCGGACTTTCCGCAGGGAAATCAATCCCGTTATAGGCATTGTTGTCGAAAATGACGTTCCGGAACCGGTTGAATGCCAGTGTGGCAAAGGTCGTATCGATCCTTTCGGCCCGGTCGATACGCGTCCCGACAGTGCGGAATACATTGCCGCTGACATGCAGCCCCTGCAGGAAATGCCCCGGCCCGAACGGTCTGACCACGATGAAATTGAACGAACTCGCCACATTGATAGCAAAGAAGATATTGCCCTCGACACTCAGCCCGCCAAAGGAAAATCCGGAACTATGCTCGGGCTGGGGGTCATACTCATTGGTCAGTTCCAGGAAACAGTTATCCACATAATTGCCGGTGACGCTGGTCGAGCAATTCTTGTTGGTCAGGATCAGACCAGCCTGCCGTATCCCCAGATTCTGGGTGTCGCCCTGAAAGAAATGATTGCCCGAGATCAGGTGGCCGGACCCGGCAAGAATGCCGAAATGCGCCCAGAGCACGGCGCGGTTGTTGCGAATCTTGGTGTCATTCGCGTTGACATTGAAGGCAATCACCGTGCGGTCCTGCGCATTGAAGGGTTGCTGCGAGCTTTCGAACTGGCAAGATTCGATCCACATGCCCTGACATCCCCCGCCGATAGAGGTGATGGCACGATCCCGCGGCCGCTCGAACTGGCAGCCCAGAAAGCGGAAGATGCGCCCGCCTTCGGGCAGCATGACCGCCGAACACCGCCCGCGACCGCGCAGCTCGACATTGCGCATCTCGAAATTGCGCAGGCTGGAAAAGCCCGAGAAATCCAGCATGTACTGAAAGCGCTCGAAGGTGTAGCTCTGCGTCCCCGACCCGCCATGCAATGGCTGGCTGAGCGTCACCCGATTGTTCGAGATGCTGCGGCTGCGCACATAGACCTCGCGCCCGACCCCGACCCCGGACACACGCGCGCCCACCGGCACGCCAGCCACATTGCTGATCCCGTCCAGCCGGTGCGCGTTTGAAACATTGTAGGTGGCAGTGCGTGTGACCGTGACCGTATTCCAGGCTGTGCTCTCTGCGGCATCCAGCAGGCCATTGGCCAGAACGCGGCGCGAGGAGATATCGTCAAACCCCACCAAAGCGCGCATGTCGATTGGCGCATTCAGGACGATGCGACGCCCTTTCAGATCGAAGATGATATGCTGCGAGGAATGAAACAGCGCCTGCAACCCCTTGCGAAACCCGGTCTCGCCATTGCCGAAGGCCGCCTCATAGGCCGGAAAATCGAAATCCTGCTGCAGGATGAGCACCGCGCTTTCGGGCATGCTCAGCGTGCCCCGAAAGGTCACGGGGTTGGGGATCGTCAGGTCAGAGCCGATGTGAAAGACCCCCTCCGGCACCAGCAGACGCCGCATACCCGCCGCCGCAATCGCCGCCACAAAGGCGGGTCGGTCATCGGCACTGCCATTCCCGACAGCCCCAAAATCGCGCACATCGACCACGCCCAGGAGTTCGCCCGCGTAGTAGCTTGTCACATCCTCGATCAGGATATCATCGACACGCACCACGCCGCCGGTGGGACCGGTCAGATCAATACCGAAATGGGCAATTTCGACAGTTGTCGGCCAGACCATATCGACACCCGGCCGCACGCCGGTGCCGACAATGGCCGACACCTCGACAATCGTGCCGTAGCTGGTCAGGCTGGTCACCGGGCCCGTGGTAGTGAGACCACCCACCTGCACCCCTGCCGCTGTCCCCGCCCAGGCCGCAATCGCCACATTGGGCAGGACACCACCCATTGCCTTGATCCGCGCGCGGATACGCAGATAGCAGCCCGGCATGATCGGAGCCGCGCCCATCCAGCGCAACCGGGTGGTGGCCGAGATCTTCTGGATTTCCAGACACCCGCCATAATCAGGATCGGTCGGGACGAAGGCCGCGAAGCCAGCGCTGTCATAGGTCGGCGTGCCGGGGCGGCCCGTTGATTGCGACCAGACATCCAGCCCGGCAGAGAAAGGCGGCGGCATGATCGCCAGCCCGTGCGTAACGGCCATGTTCATGGAAAAACCCTCTTGTCCTTCGATCTGAGCCCAGGGATCGGCCAGACAGCGCCATGCGCCCGGCCTTCCGGATCGGACAAGATGTACCAATGAGCGGTTAAACCCGGCTGAGGTCAGCGCGCGCTCCCCTATGCACCGACCTCGGGCGCCTGCAGGATCTGCACACCATTGATGCGCCAGCCCTCAGGGGTTTCCACCATGGCATAGGCGAGAATATGCAGACGACCGCCCGCATCGCGCATCATCACCCGCTGGATGACCTCAGATCCGCGGGCGGTCTGGTCCAGCATCACCACCTCGGCGGGCCGGTGCACCATCGGATAGCCCTCGCGCACCATCCGGCCAAAGCGCTCGGGCGTGCCGAAGATGTGCTTTATGCCGGGGCTGGCATAGCTGAAAGCTGTCTCGAAATCATCTACCCGCAAAGCCGCGATCTGATCCGCGATGACCTGCGCGATCGGGTTGCCCTGCGCAAGACCATCCTGCGCAAGTCCGGGCAGGCCCAGACTGAAAGCGGCGATGAAAGACAGGATTGCACGTCGCATGATCGGTCCTCCCTCAACCTCTACGCAGAGAGCCGCAAACCGGATCAGATGCAACCGGCTTGTCTGCCCGCCTTGCCTCTCCTATCCTCAAACCATGACAGATCTTGCCGCGCGCCGCACCGACAGGTCGACCAAAGCCGCGCTGGAACGCGTCCTGCAGACATGCCTGCAGGACGCGCTGACCGAGATTTCCGAACAGGGTACTGATGCCTCGCTGCATGACCTGCGCAAGCGCAGCAAGGAGCTGCGCGGGCTGTTGCAGCTGTTGCGACCGGGCTTACCCGCGTTCAGACCATTGAACGCGGCCCTGCGCGACGCGGCACAGCAGCTTGCGCCCGCGCGCGACGCCGAGGCGATGCTGGCAGGTTTCGACGCCATCACCGCAGTGCTGCGCGAGCCCGCCCGTTTCGATGGCCTGCGTAGGCGGCTGATAGAAACGCAGCAACAACGGCGCATGGAGATCGAGGGCGCGGCCCTGAAGCAGTTGGCCGAAGTCCTTACGACCCTGCAACGCGAACTTGCCCAGATTTCCCTCTCCGACAAGGCCAATCTTGTCGTCTGGAATGGTCTGCACCGGACATGGGGGCAGGCACGCAACGCATGGCAAAAAGCCAGAGCCAGCTTCGGCCACGAATATACCGCAGCGCCGTTCCATGATTGGCGCAAGGCACTCAAGCGCCACTGGTATCAGGCCCGGTTTCTCGCGCAGATCAGACCCAAATCCATGGCCCGCCATATCGCGCGGATCGACGCGCTGACCGAGACACTGGGCGATCACAATGATCTTGATGTGCTGATCGCTTTTCTCGATGCGCAGCCCGACCTGTCCCCCGATGACGCCTATGCCCGCGAGTTGTTCCGCCGCCATGCCACCGCGCGGCGCTACAAGCTGGCGCGCGCGGCCCTTGATCAGGCCCGCCCGATCATGGGCAGGCCCGCCGATGCACTGGCAGGCGAATGGCGCGGCTGGTGGCAGCGCTGGCGCAAGGGCTAGCGCAACTCGCCCGCCAGACCTTTCTCGATCAGCGCGACGGTTTCAGCCACGCCATAAAGCGCGATGAAACTGCCCCAGCGCGGCCCCTGTTCGGCCCCCAGCAGCACCTCATAGAGCACCTTGAACCAGTCGCGCAGCGAAGAGAAGCCATGCGCCTTGCCGGTATCGCGCACCACCGACATGAAGACTTCCTCACTCAACGCGCTGAACTCAGCCGCATATTCCGCAGGCACCTGCCCATCCGCGGCAATCCCGCGCAGCTTCGCGGCCAAGTCTTCCAGCGCGGCCCGCTCGGCCTCGCTCGGCGCACGATAGGACAGGTTGGGCGCCACGAAATCCTTGAAATAGCGCACCGCAAATCCTGCGGCCTGATCCAGATCCGGATGCGTCTCGGGGGCCGCTTCCGGCGCATAGGCGCGGATGAACCCCCAGAGCGTCGCCTTGTCATCGGCCCGCGCGACTGACACCAGATTCAGCAGAAGCGAGAAGCTGACCACCATCCCGCTCGCGGGCACATCGCCGCCATGGATATGCCAGACCGGATTGGCCGCCTGTTGCTCTGGTGTCTGGTCAGGATAGGCCCGCAATTGCTGGTGATACTCATCCACCGCTTTCGGGATCACATCCCAGGACAGGCGCTTCGCGGTCTTGGGCTTCAGATACATGTAATAGGACAGCGATTCCGTCGAGGCATAGGTCAGCCATTCGTCAATCGTCAGCCCGTTGCCCTTGGATTTCGAAATCTTCTCGCCATTCTCGTCCAGAAACAATTCATAGACGAAATGCTCGGGCTTCTTGCCGCCAAGGATCTCGCAAATCCGGTCATAGATCGGCGTGTTGGTCGAGTGATCCTTGCCATACATCTCGAAATCCACATCGAGCGCGGCCCAGCGCGCGCCGAAATCGGGCTTCCATTGCAGCTTCACATTGCCGCCGGTCACAGGCAGCGTCCATTCGCGGCCGTCCTCGTCGTCGAAGGTGATCTCGCCCTTCTCTCCATCCACATGCTTCATCGGCACATAGAGCACGCGACCGGTTTCCGGGTGGATCGGCAGGAAGATCGAATAGGTCTGCTGCCGCTCTTCACGCAAGGATGCCAGCATCACCTTCATCAGCGCGTCATAGCGTTCCGCCGCGCGCAACAGGATCTCGTCAAACTGGCCCGATTTGTAGAACTCGGTCGCCGAGATGAACTCATACTGAAACCCGAACGTATCCAGAAACCGCCGCAGCATCGCGTTGTTATGATGCCCAAAGCTCTCATATTTGCCGAACGGATCAGGCACCGAGGTCAGCGGCTTTTGCAAATGCTCGCGCAGCGCCACAGGGTCCGGCACATTGTCGGGCACCTTGCGCATCCCATCCACATCATCCGAGAAACAGATCAGCCGGGTGGGAATATCACACAATTCCTCGAACGCGCGCCGGATCATCGTCGTGCGCGCCACCTCGCCGAATGTGCCGATATGCGGCAGACCAGAGGGGCCATAGCCGGTCTCGAACAGAACATAGCCCTTCTCCGGCACCTTGCCCTTGTAGCGCGCCACCAGCTTGCGGGCTTCCTCAAAAGGCCAGGCTTTCGAGCTTTGGGCGGCGTCACGCAGTCGGGACATGGGTTTGGGTCACTTCTCTGTGGAGGGTTGATATAAGGCTCGCTTCCTATTGCCCCCGCCCTGTGCCGTCAATAATCTCGCGCGCAAACACATCCGAAGGATATACAGATGGCCCCTCTGCCACACCCTCTCTCTCCGCAGGACAGCCTTGTTGCCGTGATGATCGCTGTATCGGCCGCCGATATGCAGATCCGCACCGCCGAATTGGTCGCAATTCAGGCGCTGGTCAATCATCTGCCCATTTTCGGCGAGTACGACGCCGACCGGATCAGAACCATCGCGCAGACAGTTTTCGATCTGCTTGAAGAAGAAGACGGTCTTGACGCCCTGTTCGGCCTGATCCGCGAAAGCCTGCCCGAGAAGCTGACCGAAACCGCCTATGCGCTTGCCTGTGATGTGGCTGCGGCAGACGGCAAACTCGCACAAAGCGAATTGCGCCTGCTCGAAGAAATCCGCCATGAACTGCAAATCGACCGTTTGCACGCGGCAGCCATTGAACGCGGGGCGCGAGCACGGCATATGCAGTTGTAACCGCGCACGCTTCTGAATGAATCCTGAACAAAGGCAAGCAGATGGTCCTGTCCCCGGAGGTGCAATTGCGATATTGGGCGATAGCGGCCCTTGTCCTCGCACTCATCCTCTGGGCGCTGGGCCCGGCACTGCTGCCCTTTGTCACCGGCGCGGCCATCGCCTATTTCCTCAACCCGCTGGTCCTGCGGCTGACCGCGCTGGGCCTGCCACGCCCGCTTGCCGTGACAGCACTCATGGCCTCTGTTCTGGGATTGATCGTGCTGGCCTTCCTGCTGATCGTGCCGGCTGTTATCTCTCAGGCGGTGCAGTTCACTGAAACCGTCCCGGAACTGCTGCGCGACCTGCAGGAAACCCTGAGCCGCCGTTTTCCGGAAATCGCCGCCTTCGACAATACGCTTGAGACGTCTCTGGCCGCCCTGGGCGAGACGATCCGCGACCGCGGAGCGGTGCTTGCCGAAGGCGTCTGGCGCTCGGTCTCGGGTCTGGTCAGCGTGATCGTGTTTCTGATCATCACCCCGGTTGTGGCATTCTATCTGATGCTCGACTGGCCACGCGTCGTTGCCGGCGCGGATGACCTGCTGCCACGCCAGCACGCCCCGACCATCCGCGGCCTGGCCGCAGATATCGACCGCGCGATTGCCGGTTTCGTGCGCGGGCAGGTCACGGTCTGCCTGATCCTTGCGGCCTATTATGCCACAGCGCTGGGGCTGGTCGGATTGCAATTCGGACTGGCCATCGGGGTTGTCGCAGGTCTGATCTCCTTCATCCCCTATATCGGTGCGATCGTGGGCGGGGCGCTCGCCATAGGTGTGGCGCTCTGGCAATTCTGGGGCATGCCCGCCAGCATCGGCGCAGTGGTGGTGATCTTTGCCATTGGCCAGATACTTGAAGGCAATATCCTCGTGCCGCGCATCGTCGGCAATTCCGTGCGCCTGCACCCAGTCTGGCTTCTCTTTGCAGTCTCGGCCTTTGGAATGCTGTTCGGCTTTACCGGCATGCTGGTCGCGGTTCCGGTCGCGGCCTCGGTGGGCGTGCTGGTGCGCTTCGGGCTGGAGCAATACCAAAGCAGCGCACTTTACGGCCCGCCCCCCCCGGCAGCAGAGCCACAGGACGACCCGAAACCATGACCCGCAACCCGCGCCAGATGCCCATTCCGATGGCCCTGCCCGCCGATCTTGCGCGTGAGAGTTTCATCGCGGCTCCGTGCAACGCTCAGGCACTGATCACCCTCGGCGCAGAGGGCTGGAGCGGGGCAGCATGGCCCGCAGGCAAGCTGGTGCTGACTGGCCCGCAGGGGTCTGGCAAGACCCATCTGCTGCATATCTGGGCCAAGGCCACAGGAGCGCGTTACCTGACAGCCCCCGATCTCACAGACGCCGATCTCACGGATCTCGCCGAAACCGGGGCCGTCGCGCTCGATAATGCCGATGTGCTTGCCGCATCCCCGGCGCTGGAAACCGCCGCCTTCCATCTGCACAACATGCTCGCCGAACGCGGCGGGCGGCTGTTGCTGGCAGCGCGGGGGCCGGTACGCGACTGGGGCCTGCGCCTGCCCGATCTGCTCTCGCGCCTTCAGGCCGCGCAGCATGTCGCGCTCACCCCCCCCGATGACGCGCTGCTTGCGGGCGTTCTGGAAAAGCTCTTTGCCGATCGGCAAGTGAAGATTTCCGACCGGCTGATCCCGTTCCTTCTGCCGCGGATGGAGCGCTCTCTGGCCGCCGCGCAGGTGCTGGTGGCACGGCTCGACGCCGAGTCACTGGCGCGCAAATGCGCAATATCGCGACAACTTGCTGCCGATGTCATGCAAATGTCACGCGATTCTGACTAAAGGCATCGTGGGCTTCACGCTTGTGTATTGACCCCACGGCGCCTAGGCTTGAACTGTTAGTTTTCTTGTACCGGAGGGTCACGACCATGCGTTTCCCCGCATGTCTCATCATCTTGCTGTCCTTGCTGTCCCTGCCTGCGGCAGCAACGGAAATGCGCAGCATTTCCGGACAGATCATGGTGCTGGAACGCATGGCGCTGCCCGAGACGACCACCATCATCGTCGATATCAGTACTGCGGGGGATCGCGGGCTTGCCCAGAGCCGCGCAGCCGGCGAAGGCCGCCAAAGCCCGTTCGATTTCCGCATCGATGCCCCGATTGACGCGGATCTCGTGCTGCGCGTGGGCCTGCGGGCGGATGACGACATGTTCTGGCTCAGCGAGCCGCGCGCGATCACGGCAGGATCGGACGATCTGGAACTCGGCAGCATCCGCGCGCTCAGGGCACCGCAGATGGGGTTCGCGACACTGCTGATCTGCGGCAATACACTGGTCGAGATCGGCTTTCTGCCCGATTCCGTGCGTCTGCGGCTGAACGAACAGGTATTGTCGATGTCGGCGCAACCGGCCGCATCGGGCGCGCTCTATGTCGACCCCGCCAACCCGGCCAGTTCGATCCATACAAAGGGCGACTCGGCCCTGCTGAAGATCGACGGCGCGGAACTGTCGGAATGCCGCTTCGCCCTCCCCGAAGTCGATTTCACGCAAGGTCTGTGGAATATCAGCTCGATCAGGGACAAACCCACACTCTTTCCGTCCCGCACAGAGCTTGTTTTCTTCCCGGATGGACGCGTCAGCGCGACTGTGGGATGCAATCGCCTGATCGGTGGCTATCGGCGTCACGGTGGCATCCTGTCCTTCGGGCGCATCGCCAGCACCCGGATCGCCTGCCCGGACGGGCTGGACGAACAGGAGCGAACCTTTGCCGATACATTGAGTATGATCGACGGCTACCTGCTGGATTCCGAAGCCACGCGCCTGACCCTGACTGCGGGCGGCGTCCCCGTCATACAGGCGCGCAAGTAACCCTGTCCGAGCCGCCCCCCTCACCAACCCAGCCATGAGCCCCACGCAGATGACCGCGCCCCAGCCCCTCCCCCTTGTTCAGACAACTGAGCTTCCACTGTCAGCGGATTTCCTGAACAGCCCGTTTCCCGCGCCGCTGAAGCTGGAGAATTTCGACCCGCAGGGGCCGGAGCGGTTTTTCAATCGCGAACTCTCCTGGCTCGCCTTCAACTGGCGGGTGCTGGAAGAGGCGATGAACGCGCGCGTGCCCTTGCTGGAACGCGTGCGCTTCCTGTCGATTTCCGCCACCAATCTCGACGAGTTCTACACCGTCCGCGTGGCCGGTCTGCGCGAACTGGCGCGGGCCGGAAATACGACCCCCTCGGATGACGGGCGCAGCCCGGCCGAACAGCTTGTCCTGATCCATGAGGATGCACGCCGCCTGATGGACTACCAGCAGGAAGTCTGGGCCGTACTGCGCCCGGAACTGGACAAGGCCGGAATCTCCATCCTCTCGCAATCAGATCTGACCCCCGCGGATCGTGACGCGATGAACAGCTATTTCCTCAGCCAGGTCTTTCCGGTCCTGTCGCCACTGGCCATTGATCCGGCGCACCCTTTCCCCTTCATCCCCAATGCAGGCTTCTGCCTCGCGCTGGAATTGCAGGACAAACGCGGGCGCAAACTGGACGCCTTGGTGCCGATCCCCAGCCAGATCGACCGGTTTCTGCGTCTCGGGACCAACCCGATCCGCCTCTTGCCGCTGGAAGAACTGATCCTCGCCGAACTGGACAACCTGTTTCCGGGCTACAAGCTCTTGGGTTCCTGCACATTCTCGGTGCTGCGCGACAGTGATCTGGAAGTCGAGGAAGAAGCCGAAGATCTCGTGCGCGAATTCGAAGTGGCGCTGAAACGCCGCCGCCGAGGCGAAGTGGTGCGCATGAAAGTCTCGGCAGGCGCCCCGCGCGATCTGCGGGAGGTCGTCATGGAAGAGCTTGGCGTACCCGAAGCCGATGTAATCGAGGTCGATGGCATCATGGGCATCGCCTCGCTGAAAGAGCTGGTGCTCGATGAGCGCGCCGATCTGCAATGGCCCAGCTTCACCCCCCGCGTGCCCGAGCGGGTGCAGGATCACGGCGGCAATATGTTCGCCGCGATCCGCAACAAGGACATGCTGCTGCACCACCCTTATGAGACCTTCGACATGGTGGTGCGCTTTCTGGAACAGGCCGCGCGCGACCCCGATGTGCTGGCCATCCGCCAGACGCTTTACCGCACCTCGCGCGACAGCCCCATTGTGGCCGCGCTCTGCGAAGCCGCCGAGGCGGGCAAATCGGTCACGGCACTGGTGGAACTGAAAGCGCGCTTCGACGAGGCCGCCAATATCCGCCAGTCCCGTCGGCTGGAACGCGCGGGCGCGCATGTGGTCTATGGGTTCGTGAACTACAAGACCCATGCCAAGATCAGCACCGTGGTCCGGCGCGAAGGCGACCGGCTTGTGACCTATACCCACTGGGGCACCGGCAATTATCACCCGATCACCGCGCGCATCTATACAGACCTCTCGCTCTTCACCTGCGACCCCGCGCTCGGGCGCGATGCCACACGGGTCTTCAACTACCTCTCGGGCTACGCGGAACCCGCGAGCCTTGAAAACCTCGCCATCTCGCCACTGACCCTGAAACCGCGCCTGATCGCGATGATCGAGGCCGAGGCCGAGAATGCCCGCAATGGCCGCCCGGCCGAAATCTGGGCCAAGATGAATTCGATCATCGACGCCGATGTGATCGACGCACTCTATGCCGCCTCGCAGGCGGGCGTGAAGATCAGCCTTGTGGTGCGCGGCATCTGCGGCATCCGTCCGGGCATCAAGGGCCTGTCCGAGAATATCCGCATCAAATCCGTGGTGGGGCGGTTTCTTGAGCATTCGCGGATCGTCTGCTTCGGCAACGGGGCCGATCTGCCCTCGGATCAGGCGCGGGTGTTCATGTCCTCTGCTGACTGGATGGGGCGCAATCTGGTGCGGCGGGTGGAAACGCTGGTCGAGATCCTGAACCCGACCGTCAAGGCGCAGATCGTCCGGCAGATCATGGCCGCCAATCTGGCCGATGAGGCGCAAAGCTGGATCCTCCGCCCCGAAGGCCCCGCGATCCGCACCCTGCCCGGTGACGGAGAAGAGCGCAAACTCTTCAACTGCCACCGGTTTTTCGTCGAGAACCCGTCCCTCTCCGGGCGCGGTTCCGCCGGTCAGGACGATGTGCCGGAACTGACCCATACGCATGATTGAGGGGCGGGTGCACGGGGCCGAAAGGTCACTGACGGCAAACCGGACTCAGACCTTGCCCCTGCGCACCTGAACCGCAATCCGCCCGGCAATTTCAGGGATTCTCGGCAAGGGTATCTCATGCCCGGTATTGGCAAGAACCGTAAGCGATGCACCAGATATGCCATCGGCGATGGCTCTCCCGTTCTCGATGGGCAGGATCGGATCCTCGGCCCCATGAAGAACCAGGACGGGGCATCTGATTTCGCGAAAACGCCCTGTCCAGTCCTCGCGGGTCGATACTGTGGCATGGTTGAACATGCTCGGCAGGCTGTGGGTTCGTGACATCACGCGATTGACGCGCGCCCTTTCGCGAACCTCATCGAAGGGCGTGCCCGTTCCGGCGCAGAGTCTTTCACTTTCGACGAGAAAATCCGCCACAGCGGTCTGATCCAACCAGTCGAGCGCACCAAGCGCGCTGAAATGGTCCAGAAATGCCTGAGAGATATGTGGCAGTTCGACACCATCCCAACCAAGCGGCTCGGATGCGATCAGGGTCAGCGACACCACGCGCTCCGCCCGCGCGACTGCCAGCATCTGCGCGATGTACCCGCCAAGCGACATCCCGGCGACATGCGCTTTGTCGATCCCATAGGCATCAAGGATGGCAATGGCATCGTCAGCCAGATCCTCCACCGCATACGTTGCCTGCCCCGGCGGCACCGTCGTTGACTGCCCGGTATCACGATGATCAAAACGGATCACATAGAGCCCGCATTCGGCCAGCGCTGTACAGAATTCATCATGCCATCCAAGCATGGATGCCGTGGCTCCCATGATCAGTAGCAAAGGCGGATCACCCGGATCCCCGAAGGCTTCCGTCGCCAGAGTGACGCTCTGATGCTGAACCAAACGCGTCTTGCGCATCATTCTCGCCCCTGCACCCTGCTTCCAAAGCCTTGCCTCTGTACCCTCGGAGGCAAAGTACTCTTTCCCAGCCCTTCACGCCAGCGACGTCACCCATAATATCTGCGCATCCTCGCGCGAGAGCGACACGACATTATGCCCCATGCTCGCATCATAATAGGCACTGTCCCCACGCTTCATATCGACAGGCGCATAGAACTCGGTAAACAGCCGCACCTCGCCCGTCAGCACATAGAGAAACTCTTCCCCGCCATGCCGCACCCAGCCATCGAAATCCTCCATCGACCGGGCACGCACCCGCGCCTGATAGGGCAGCATCTTCTTCGCCGTCAGCTGCGCCGCCAGCAGCCGGTGATCATAGGTCGGCGTCGGTTGCGCCTGCCCTTCATCACTGCGCGTCACCGCCATGCGCCCGCTGGCTGCGGGCCGCTCGGGCGGGGTGAAAAGCTGCGGCACCGAGATTTCCAGCCCCTGCGCCAGTTTCTTCAGCGCGTCATAGGTGGGCGACATCTGCCCGTTCTCGATCTTGGAGAGCGTCGAGCGCGCCAGCCCCGCCGATTTCGCGGCCCTCTCCAGCGTCCAGCCGCGTGCCTTGCGCAGATCGCGCACGCGGGCGGCCAGATCGATGGGATGGGCAGGCTCCAGCGCCGTCCCGCCACGGGAAACATTCAGGGCAGACAAGGGGTCGCGTGCGCTCATGCTTTCCCATAGCCTCGGGCGCATGGGCTTGCAACTGACAGTTGGCGGGCGTAGCTCTTGGCCATGTTGTCCCTGACCGACCCCGACACCGCACATCCGCCCTGCCCCGCGCCCTTCAACATGGCGCGCTATGTGCTGGCCGCAGGCAGCGCCACCCCCGACAAGATCGCGCTGCAGATCCTGCGCAGCAGCGGTGCCGAACGCTGGTCCTATGCCCGACTGATCGCAGCAGTGCGCGGCACCGGCACCGGGCTCTTGCGCGCAGGGCCGGAACCTGGCGCCCGCGTCCTGCTGCGTCTGGGAAACACCGTGGATTTCCCCATCGCTTACTTGGGTGCGCTGGCCGCAGGGCTGGTGCCGGTGCCGACCTCAACGCAACTTACCGCGCCAGAGATCACCCGTATCGCCCATGAGATCGCCCCCGCGCTGGTGCTCGCAGGCGAGGGCGTGACCCTGCCCGATCACCCCGCCCCGGTCCTGACCCTCGACGCCTTGCGCGCCATGCAGGCCCTGCCCCCCTGCGACTGGCATATGGGCGCGCCCGACCGCCCCGGCTATATCATCTACACATCGGGCAGCGGCGGCAGCCCGCGCGCCGTGATCCATGCCCATCGCGCGATCTGGGCGCGGCGGATGATGTGGGACGGCTGGTACGGGCTGCCCCCGGATGACCGCATGCTCCATGCCGGGGCCTTCAACTGGACCTATACGCTCGGCACCGGGCTGATGGACCCATGGGCCATCGGCGCAACCGCCCTGATCCCCGAGCAGGGTGCGCCGCTGGGGCTGATGCTGAAACGCTTTGACGCGACCCTTTTCGCCGCCGTGCCCGGCGTCTATCGCCAGCTTCTCAAAGACGGTCGCAAGCTCGATCTGCCCCGCCTGCGCCACGGGCTTTCAGCGGGCGAGAAACTGCCCGACCTCACCCGCGCAGCTTGGCGCGACGCGACCGGTCGCGAGATCTATGAGGCGCTGGGCATGTCGGAATGCTCGACCTATGTCTCGGCCAGCCCCGCGCGGCCCGCACCGGCAGGCAGCGCAGGCTATCCGCAACCCGGACGCAGGCTTGCGGTCCTCGACCCCGAGGGTCAGCCTGTCGCACGCGAGGACGCGGGCGTGCTCGCCATCCATCGCAGCGATCCGGGCCTGATGCTGGGCTATCTGGCCACGGACGGCCCCGACCTGCCCCTGCAGGGCGACTGGTTCCTGACCGGCGACCGCGTGCAGATGGCCGCAGATGGCGCACTCAGCTATCTCGGACGCGACGACGATATGATGAATGCAGGCGGCTTCCGCGTCTCGCCGCTGGAGGTTGAGCGCGCCTTGGCCGACCATCCCGGCATCACGGAAATCGCCTGCACCGAAGTCACCCTGCGCGCGGGCGTGAGCGTGATCGCCGCCTTTTATACCGGACCCGAACCCCTGCCCGAGGAGGCGCTGACCGCCCATGCCGCCGAACGTCTGGCCCGCTACAAACAGCCGCGCCTCTATCGCCATTGCGACACCCTGCCGCGCAATCCCAATGGCAAACTCTCCCGCCGCAAATTGCGCGAAACCTTCGAGGCTATGACATGATCCCGCTCGACATCTATTCCGATCCGATCTGCCCCTGGTGCTATATCGGCAAGGCCCGGCTCGACCGCGCGCTGGAGTCGCGCCCCGATCATCCCTTTGAAATCCGCTGGCACCCGTTCCAGCTCAACCCCGACATGCCGCCGGAAGGCATGTCGCGTGATGAATACATGGCGCTGAAATTCGGCGATGCGCAGGGCATTCTCGCCGCCCACCGCCCGGTGATCGAAGCCGCCGAGGATGCGGGTATCACGTTTGATTTTCCCGCAATTACCCGCACCCCCAGCACGCTGGATGCACATCGCCTGATCCACTGGGCCGGGCTGGAGGGGCGGCAGAACGCGATGGTCGCGGCGCTTTTCCGCGCCTATTTCCGCGAAGGACGCGATATCGGGGATCATGACACGCTTCTGGACCTCGCCCGCCAGAGCGGGCTCGATGCAGCGCTGATCGAACGCCTTCTTGGCACCGACGCCGATGCGAACCTGATCCGCGAGGCCGACCGCATGGCCCGCGCGCGCGGCATTTCCGGGGTGCCGTTTTTCATCATCGACGGAAAATATGCGGTCTCGGGTGCGCAGCCAGTGCAGGTCTGGCAGAACGTCATCGACGAATTGACCGGCCCACCCGCATGATCACGCGGCTGACGCCCACCAAACCGCTGCGCTTCGGCGAGTTTGTGGCGCTCATGGCGCTGATGATGGCCTCGGTTGCCTTCTCGCTCGATGCGATGCTGCCTGCCCTGCCGCAGATCGGGCAGGAACTTTCCCCCGACGCGCCCGCGCGCGGCCAGTTGGTGATCACCAGCTTCGTCTTGGGGCTGGGGCTCGGAACACTGATATGCGGTCCGGTCTCGGATGCCTATGGGCGCAAATCCGTGCTGCTGGTGGGTATCGCGCTCTATCTGCTGGGGGCGGTGCTTGCCATCATGGCCCAAAGCATCGAGATGCTGCTGGCTGCGCGATTTCTGCAAGGGGTGGGCGGAGCCGCGCCGCGCGTCGTCGCCACTGCCATGATCCGCGATCTCTATGAAGGGCGGATCATGGCGCGCGTCACCTCGATCATCATGACGCTTTTCGTGCTGGTGCCCGCCCTTGCCCCGTCCATCGGGGCCGGGATCATGTGGATCTCGCATTGGCGGATGATCTTTCTCGCCTTCGTGGTCTTCGGTCTGGTCGCGGCACTCTGGCTGACCCTGCGCCAGCCCGAAACCCTGCCCCCCGAGCGCCGCCGCCCGCTCAGACCCCGCAGGATCGGCGCGGCTCTGGTCGAGATCACCACCAATCCGCATGTCATGGTCTATGTGCTGGCGCTGACCTTCGCCTTCGCGCCGCTTTATGTCTGGCTTTCAAACCTGCCGATGATCTTTGATGATGTCTATGACCGGGCCAGCACCTTCCCCTTCTGGTTTGCGCTGACCGCCGTGATCGCGGGCACGGCCAGCGTCAGCAACGCGCATCTGGTGCTGCGCTTCGGGATGCAGCGCATCGCGACGCTGGGCTTTCTGTGGCAACTCTCGATCTCGCTGATTTTTCTCGGACTGATCACACTCGGCCTGCCCGCGCCCTGGGATTTCGGATTGTTCATCGGCTTCATGTGCGCGGGCTTCTTCTCGATCGGGCTGACCTTCGGCAATCTGAACGCGCTGGCCATGCAGCCACTGGGCCATATCGCCGGGATCGGGGCATCGGTGGTGATGTCCTTTTCGACCATCTTCGCAGGCCTGATCGCGGTTCCGATCTCTCTGGCCTATGACGGCACGCCGATACCGCTGATTGCCGGTATGGTGCTCTGTGCGGCGGCGGCCCTTGCACTGATGCTGATCGCGCGCCACATTGTGGTGCAAGACGCATGATTACCCCGCGCAGCACATCCCGGCCGATCTGGCACCTGCGCCGCAACCCGTTTGAAGAGGACGCTTATGGAACTCATTCTTGCTCTTGTCGTACTGCTGGTGCTGATCGTCCTGCTGGGATTGAAAATCGTGCCTCAGGCGCAGAATTACGTGATCACGCGCCTTGGCGCCTATCACCGCACATTGGACGCAGGCGTGAATGTGATCGTGCCCTTCCTCGACCGCGTGCATTCGAAAGTGCCGGTCAATGATCAGGTGCTCAACGATATCTCGCTCGAAGTGGTTTCCGCCGATAACGTGGTCTTCGGCGCGCAATTGCTGGTGGTCTACCGGATCGAGAACCCGGAAGCGGCGGTCTTCCGCGTGAACAATATCGACAGTCTGGTGATCGGGCTTGTGCAGTCGCTGGTGCGCTCGGAACTGGGCAAGGTAGAGCTGGATCAGGTCCAGTCTGACCGTGGCTCGCTGAATGTGGCGCTGCTCGAAGCGCTGGAAGATGCAGGCCAGACCTACGGCATCCGCATCTCGCGCTCGGAAATCACCGATGTCCGGCTGAACGAGACCACGCAAAAGGCCATGGCCGAGGTTCTGGCCGCCGAACGCGAGCGCCGCGCGGCGATCACCCGCGCCGAAGGGGTGCGCCGCGCGACCGAACTCAACGCCGATGCCGAACTCTATGAAGCCCAGCGCCGTGCCGACGCAATCCGCGCCATCGCCGAGGCCAATGCCGAAGCGAACCGCGTGATCGCGGCCTCGATGTCCGGCGAGAATGCCCGCGAAGCGCTGACCTTCCAGACCGCGCGGATGCAGGTCGAGGCGCTGGAAGGTCTGGCAAAATCCGACAATGCCAAACTCATCATGCTGCCCGGCGGGCCGTCAAACTCCTTCCGCGAGGCCGCAGCCATCCTCAAGGAGATGTAAGCCATGGACCTGTTTGCCCTGCCCGACTGGACAATCTGGGGCCTGATCGCGGCGTTTCTGCTGATCGTCGAGATGCTGACCGTCGCCTATGTGGCGCTCGGTTTCGCAGCGGGCGCAGCCGTGGCGGGGCTTGTCGTCTGGCTGGTGCCGGGGCTGCATATCTTCCTGCAGGGGCTGATCTGGGCCAGTGTGGGGCTTGCGGTCTGGCTGGGCCTCTCGCGCTGGAACCGCCAGCGCCGCGCCGCGCGACGCGATATCAACGATTTCGACTCGCGCGACGCCCTGCCGCCCTCGGAACGGTCGCGCCCAAAGATGCGCCCGCAGGGCGAGAACGACTGAAGCGCCTGCGCCGCGACCTGCCCCCAGGGTATCGGGGCGGGAGCGCAGCAACAGCCGCAGATCAGAGCCCGTAAAGCCCTTCATAAATCGGCGACAAGGTTTCGGTGTCAAAAAGCGACGAGACCGAGGTGCCTTTCCATGTGTTCAGAATGCCTTGTGCAAACATCGGCGCCGTGGGCACGATGCGGATATTTGGCGCGGCGGTCACGGCCTCCGTGGGCGCGATGGAATCGGTGATCACCAGCGATTTCATCACCGAATTGGTGATCCGCTCGACCGCCGGGCCAGACATAACCCCATGCGTGATATAGCTGTGCACTTCGGTCGCGCCTGCCTCGACCAGCACCTCGGCGGCCTTGCAGAGCGTGCCCGCCGTGTCGCAGATATCATCGACGATGATACAGATCTTGCCCTTCACCTCGCCGATCACCGTCATCTCGGCAATCTCGCCCGGCTTCTCCCGCCGCTTGTCAACAATGGCCAGCGCGCAGCCGATACGCTTGGCCAGTTCGCGCGCGCGCGCCACGCCGCCCACATCCGGCGACACGATCACCACATCCTGCAGGCGCCCCTTGAAGTGATGCATCACATCAAGCGAGAAGACCGGCGCAGCATAGAGGTTGTCCACAGGAATATCGAAGAAGCCCTGAATCTGCGCGGCATGCAGATCCAGTGTGAGAATACGCTCGATCCCCGCCTGGGTGATCATATTCGCGACCAGCTTTGCCGAAATCGGCGTGCGCGCCTTGGTGCGGCGATCCTGCCTTGCATAGCCGAAATAGGGAATGACCGCCGTGATCCGCCCTGCTGACGAGCGTTTCAGCGCATCCGCGATGATCAGAAGCTCCATCAGATGGTCATTGGCGGGTTTCGAGGTCGACTGGATGATGAACATGTCCTCGCCCCGGACATTCTCGAAAACCTCGACGAAAACCTCGCCGTCATTGAACCGCTCGACGCGCGCATCCACGGGGGCGACGGACATGCCGCGATGCAGCGACATGCGCCGCGCAATCGCCTTGGCCAGCGGCACATTGGAGTTACCAGCGATCAGCTTGGGTTCGGAACGTTCGATCATCAGGCGGTCCTTGGGGATTCGGAGATGTTGACACCGCTTATCACCCCGTTACGGTCTTGCAAACCTGCAGCCTGCGACAGGACGCGCACCGTGACACAGATCGACTATTACCTGAGCCCGATTTCCCCCTGGACCCATATGACAGGCACCCGGCCTGCCGAGATCGCCGCTGCCGCTGGCGTTGCGATCCGCTACAAGCCGGTAGATCCGACCGCGCTCTTCCAGCGCACCGGCGGCAAGATCCTCGCCGAGCGCCATGAGAGCCGCAAAGCCTACCGGATGCAGGAACTGGCGCGCTGGTCGAAACTGCTTGGATTGCCGATCAATCTGCGACCGGCCTTTTTCCCGGCGAACCCTGCCCCGGCCTCTTATGCCATCATCGCCGCGCAGGAAACCGGCGGGGGCGATATGGCCGCGCTGGTCACAGGGCTGACCCGCGCCTGCTGGGAAGAAGAACGCAATATCGCCGAGGATGAGGTGATCCGCGACTGCCTCTCCGCTGCGGGTTTCGATCCGGCCCTGTCCTTCAGCGGCATGCTGCAAGGCGCCGAAATCTACCCGCGCAATCTGGAAGAGGCCGTCGCCGACGGCGTGTTCGGCGTGCCCTTCTTCAAGGTCGGCGAGGCCGCTTTCTGGGGGCAGGACCGGCTGGATTTCCTCGCCGAGCATCTGGGCGTCAGCCGCTGACAAAAAGCCAGGGCCCTGTCCAATGACAGGGCCCCGGCTTTTTCGCGCGTCCCGGCAGTCTCAGGCGGCTTCGGCCTCTGCCGCTGCAGCAGCATTGCGACGCTCGCTTTCCTCGCGCGACAGTGCAACCGAGGTGCGCACGCCTTTGGCCACGAATTCCATCAGACCAGAGACCACGCGCTCGTTCGGGTCGATGCCAGCACAGCTCAGCACTTCACGCCCGTCGCGCGAGCGTGCCCAGCGGGCGATCTGCTCAGGCCCGTTGCCGTATTTCTTGTCATCCGCAATCGCATCATCCAGCGCAGCCAGTACGACAGCTGCAAACAGTTTCCGGGCGCGGGCGCCTTGCTCATGGGTAAAGGCCGTTCCATCCGCCGCATCAAACATCATCTCGTCCTTTGTTCTTGCTCTTGCATTCACCGCTCGAGCCTGCATACGCGGTTTCATCGTCGATTCGCTACTCCGATGATGCATACCACCCATGCAAATTCTGCATATCAGCTGATTTCCGCGACAATATCGCGTTCTTGCGCGGCACCAGTCCCCGCGATATAGGAATGGCAACGAAAACATCAAGTTTTGCACAAGGTTTCTCATGCCAAAGATCAACGGTAACGAAATTCGGCCCGGCAATGTGCTGGAACATGACGGCGGTCTTTGGGCCGCGGTCAAGGTCAGCCATGTCAAGCCCGGCAAGGGCGGTGCCTTTGCACAGGTCGAAATGAAGAACCTGCGCGACGGGCGCAAGCTGAACGAGCGCTTCCGCTCGGACGACAAGGTCGAACGCGTCCGGCTGGAACAGAAGGATCAGCAGTTTCTCTATGAAAGCGACGGTCGGCTGGTCGTGATGGATATGGAAACCTATGAGCAGGTCGAACTGGATGCCGAAATCCTGGGCGAGCGCCGCCCTTTCCTGCAGGACGGCATGACCGTAACCGTCGAATATTACGGCGAGGAAGCGCTGAACGTGGCTCTGCCGCAGAAAGTCGTGTGCAAGGTCGTGGATACCGAACCCGTGGTCAAGGGCCAGACTGCCGCCAACAGCTTCAAGCCCGCTGTTCTGGACAATGGCGTGCGCGTTCTGGTCCCGCCCTTTGTCGGCCCGGACGAAGATATCGTCGTCAATACGGAAACCTTTGAATACAGCGAACGCGCCTGATCCGGGGGCGCGGGGGGCGCCCTCGTCGCCAGGTCGGGCGCTGTCCATCGCGAAAGACGGAGCTTGACATGCGCCTCGCGCCTCTGGCCGCCACCGCCCTCAGTCTCTCGGCACTTCTTGCGCAGGCGCAGGCAGCCTCGATCTCGCTGGGCTGGGACAGTCCGGCGTCCGCGGGCACAGAGGCCGTGCTCACATTCCGCACCAGCACAGGCACCACAAATCTCAGCCTCCGCCACGCCCTGCCCGAGGGCGCGGTCGGGCATGAGTTCGTCCTTCCGCACCTGCCGCGCGGGACACAGACGCTGCAGGCAGGGCTGGCACAGGATGGAAGGGTGATCGCGCAGGGGCCCGTCCAGCCGCTCGATGGCGACACCACCCGCACTGCAGAGCAACGACTTCACCCCGACCTGGCGCTTGGCTTCGCCGATATCTGGCAATGTGGCGAGGGGGCCCCGCTACGCGTGAGCCATGACGGCGCATCGCTGCGCCTGAAACGGAATGGTCTGGAAGCGCTCGTCGACCCGCTGCAGGATCAGGACGAGGCGTTCGCCAACGCGGCCGGGTACAGATTCATCCTCGACGGCAATCGCGCACAACTGAACTGGCAAGGCAGCCCCGAGGAAGAGTGCGAAGCCGCGCTCTTCCCTCCCATCCTGCCCATGGTCGCACGCGCCCGCAGCGGGGACTGGCAGATCGAACTGCAGCGCGATCAGGCACTGATTACAGTTCCGGGGCTGGAAGAGACCAGCCTTTCAACCAGCGGCCTGACGATTTCGGCCCCGCGCGATGGCAGCGTCTCGCTACAAGGAAACGCGCTGGCGCTGCATATGACCGAAGACCCTTGCAGGCTTGGCAGCGCCGATCTGATCTACCCTGTCACGGCCCATCTGCGCATCGACACCACCGCCACCCTGCCCGAGGGCTGCGCGGGCGATCCCCTCAGCCTGCTTGCGGGCGAGCCTTGGCGCGTCACCAGCCTTCTGGGGATTCCGTTGGCACTGGCGCAAGGCGCCGAGATGACGCTGGAACTGAACGACAACCGCCTCTCGGGCCGCGCCACCTGCAACCGCTATGTCGCCCAGGCCCGGATCGACGAGGACCGGCTGGATTTCCATGATCTCGGCACGACCCGCCTGCCCTGCCCGCTGGATCTGGGCGCGCTGGAACAGCGCTTTCTGGATGCGCTCGAAGCCGCAACGGGCTTCGGGATCAGCACGGGCGGCATGCTGACTCTGCGTGCAGGCCCGATGCCCCTGCTGACCGCAAGACGCAAACCCGCGCCTTAGAAGACCGGCGCTTCACCGGTCTCCTTGACGGCTTCCATCACCACATGGGTCGAGGTCGAGGTGATATGCGGCAAGCCCGAAATATGCTCGGCCAGCACCCTGCGATAGGATGCGATATCGCTGCTGCGCACTTTCAGCAGATAGTCGAATGCCCCCGCGATCAGATGACATTCCTCGATCTCGGGCACCCTGCGCACGGCTTCGTTAAAGGCCCGCAGCGCCGCCTCGCGCGTGTCCGACAGCTTGATCTCGACGAAAGCGATATGGGCCGCATTGACCTGATGCGGGTCAATCATGGCGCGATAGCCGATGATCACGCCCTGCTCTTCCAGCCGCTTCAGCCGCGCCTGGGTCGGCGATTTGGTCAGCCCGATCCGGTCTGCCAGTTCGGTCACGCTCATGCGGCCATTCACTGCCAGATGCCGCAGGATGGCATGGTCGAATGTGTCCAGCTTAACGCGGTTCATTTGGCTGCATTTCCTTCAAAAGACAGTATTCTTGCCTGATCTTCGCTGGAAATAAGGCGACATGCAACAGAGTTTTCTGCGATCATCAGAGTATCGTCCCGCCAGGAGACTCATCTATGCCCAGCGCTTCGCCTCTGCCAACTGCCATCAGTCACGACATCCTGCGCGACGAGGGCGCGGTACTGGACGCCGCGATCAGGAGCGTAGCTCTTGACGCCTATGCCCGCAAGGCCATCGCCACCCGCGCGACCGCATTGGTCGAAGATATCCGCCGCAGCGACACCCCCGGCCTGATGGAGGTTTTCCTCGCCGAATATGGCCTTTCCACCGATGAGGGTATCGCGCTGATGTGTCTGGCCGAAGCGCTCTTGCGCGTGCCCGATGCTGCCACCATCGACGATCTGATCGAGGACAAGATCGCCCCTTCCGACTGGGGCCGCCATCTGGGCAGATCCTCATCCAGCCTTGTCAATGCCTCAACCTGGGCGCTGATGCTGACCGGCAAGGTGCTGGACGAGCGCGGCAACAGTGCCGCAGCCACGCTGCGCGGGGCGGTCAAGCGGCTGGGCGAGCCGGTGATCCGCACCGCCGTCGCCCGCGCCATGAAGGAAATGGGGCGGCAATTCGTGCTGGGCGAAACCATCGACGCCGCCATGATGCGCGCAAAGGGCATGGAAGCCAAAGGCTACAGCTATTCCTATGACATGCTGGGCGAGGCCGCGCGCACCGGCGCGGATGCCGCGCGCTACCACACTGCCTATGCCAAAGCGATCCGCGCCATCGGCGCGCGCGCAGGCGGCAATGATATCCGCAGCAATCCGGGCATTTCGGTCAAGCTCTCGGCGCTGCACCCGCGCTATGAGCTGGGCCAGCGCGACCGGGTGATGCGCGAACTGGTCCCGCGCGTGCGCGAACTGGCACGGCTGGCCGCAGCACTGGGTCTGGGCTTCAATATCGACGCGGAAGAAGCCGACCGGCTGGCGCTCTCGCTCGACGTGATCGACGCCGTGCTCTCTGACAACGCGCTTGAGGGCTGGGACGGGTTCGGCGTGGTGGTGCAGGCTTACGGGCCGCGCGCGGGCGATGTGATCGACTTCCTGCATGCCCGCGCCGAAACCCTTGACCGCAAACTGATGGTGCGGCTGGTGAAGGGCGCCTATTGGGACACCGAAATCAAGCGCGCGCAGGTGCTCGGGCTTGAGGGGTTCCCGGTGCTGACCCAGAAGGTCGGAACGGATGTGCATTACATCGCCTGCGCCCGCAAATTGCTGGAGATGCGCGCCCGCCTCTACCCGCAATTCGCCACCCATAACGCGCATACGGTTGCCGCTGTGCTGCATATGGCCGAAGAGATGGGCGTCAGCGCGCTGGATTATGAATTCCAGCGCCTGCATGGCATGGGCGAGGCGCTGCATGATCTGGTGCTCTCGCGCGAAGGCACGCGCTGCCGCATCTACGCCCCGGTGGGCGCGCATAAGGACCTGCTCGCCTATCTGGTGCGCCGCTTGCTGGAGAATGGTGCAAATTCCTCTTTCGTGAACCAGATCGTGGATGAGGATGTGCCCGCCGCAGAAGTCGCAGCCTGCCCGTTCGAGGCGCTCGAAAACCTGCCGCGCGGGGTGAACCCGAAAATCGCGACCGGGCCGGATCTGTTCGGCGCGGAGCGCCGCAATGCCAAGGGCTGGGATATCACTGATGCGCGCGATCTGGATGCGATCGCGCAGGCGCGCGACCCATGGCACTCGGCGCGGTTCTCGGCAGGTCCGCTGATTGCGGGCAAGGCCACGGGCGAAAACCCCTATGAGGCGCGCAATCCCGCCGACCCGGCGGATCTGATCGGGCATGTCACACCCGCCGCGCCCTCCGATATCGCAACCGCTCTCGCCGCCGCGCAGCCCTGGAACGCAGATGTCAGCCTGCGCAGGCGGGCGCTGTTGCGCGCCGCCGACCTCTATGAAGCGCATTTCGGCGAGATCTTCGCCATCCTTGCCCGCGAAGCCGGGAAAACTCCGCTGGACGCTGTGGGCGAGTTGCGCGAAGCGGTGGATTTCCTGCGCTATTACGCGACCGAGGCCGGAAAACTCTCGACCAGGGCGCGCGGAGTTTTCACCTGCATCAGCCCGTGGAATTTCCCGCTCGCGATCTTCACCGGCCAGATTGCAGGCGCGCTTGCCACAGGCAATGGCGTGCTGGCCAAACCCGCCGAGCAGACCCCTCTGATCGCGCATCTGGCCACGCGCCTGCTGCATGAGGCCGGAGTGCCGCGCGAGGTGCTGCAACTGCTTCCGGGAGAAGGCGCGCGCGTGGGCGCCGCGCTCACCTCGGATCCGCTTGTGGCGGGCGTAGCTTTCACCGGCTCGACCGAAACCGCATTGCGCATCCGCCGCGCGATGGCCGAACACATGGCCCCCGGTGCGCCGCTGATCGCCGAAACCGGCGGTCTGAATGCGATGATCGTGGACAGCACCGCCCTGCCCGAACAGGCGGTGCGTGACGTTCTGGCCTCTTCCTTCCAGTCCGCAGGACAACGCTGCTCGGCGCTGCGCTGCCTCTATGTGCAGGAAGATATCGCGGAAGAGTTCCGCAAGATGCTGTTCGGCGCGATGGATGAATTGCGGCTCGGCAACCCCTGGGACTATGCGACCGATGTTGGCCCGGTCATTGACGACAAGGCGCGCAGCCAGATCGCGGAGTATATCGAGACCGCCCGCGCAGACGGGCGGGTGCTGCATGAACTACCGCCCCACGCGGGCGGGATCTTCGTGCCCCCGGTCGTCATCTCCGTGCCCGGCATCGCCGCGCTGGAGCGCGAGGTCTTTGGCCCGGTCCTGCATCTCGCAACCTTCAAGGCGGCCGAGATTGACAAGGTGATCGACGCGATCAACGCCACCGGCTACGGGCTGACATTTGGCCTGCATACGCGGATCGACTCGCGCGTGCAGCATGTGGTCGAGCGCGTGCAGGTGGGCAATGTCTATGTCAACCGCAACCAGATCGGCGCCATCGTCGGCAGCCAGCCCTTTGGCGGCGAAGGGCTGTCGGGCACCGGCCCCAAAGCGGGCGGGCCGCATTATCTGCGCCGCTTCACCCATGCGCCCGCCGGTTCGCCCCTCCCCTCTGGTCCTGCGGCCACTGTGCAGGAAATGCCCGGACCAACGGGCGAATCGAACCGCCTGCGCCATGCGCCGCGCGCGCCGCTCCTCTGCCTCGGGCCGGGGCGTGACAAGGCAGAGGCGCAGCGCGCGGCTGTGCTGGCGCTGGGGGGAAGCGCGCTGGTGCAGGACATGACTGCCGCAGAATTGTCAGAGGCGTCAGGCTTTTCCGGGGTGATTTTCTGGGGCGCGGATGACGAGGCGCGCGCCATCGCTGAAGCGCTCGCTGCGCGCGAGGGGCCGATCCTGCCGCTGATCACCGACATGCCCGATGCCGGGCATGTGTTTCTGGAGCGCCATCTCTGCGTGGATACAACCGCTTCGGGCGGCAATGCGCAGCTTCTGGCCGCGATGGGGGATTAAGACAAACCAAGCCGGGGGGCGCTGCCCCCCGCACCCCCCGGAGTATTTTCGGCAAGATGAAACGCGCAAGCGTTACTCTGCGGCTTTCGGCATCGCCGCCTCGATCTCGGCGGCCTTGCGCTCGACCTGCTCGACAATATGGGCAACCATCTGATCATTGCTCAGCTTGTGGCTCTGCCTGCCCGCCAGATAGACCATGCCCGACCCGGCGCCGCCGCCGGTGAAGCCCACATCGGTCATCAGCGCCTCGCCGGGGCCATTGACCACGCAGCCAATGATCGAAAGGCTCATCGGCGTCTTGATATGCGCCAGCCGCTCTTCGAGGATGGCGACCGTCTTGATCACGTCAAACCCCTGCCGCGCGCAGGAGGGGCAGGAAATGATATTCACGCCCCGGTGCCGCAGCCCCAGCGATTTGAGGATCTCATAGCCGATCTTCACCTCTTCGACCGGATCGGCGGAAAGCGAGACCCGGATCGTATCCCCGATCCCCATCCACAGCAGATTGCCCAGCCCGATGGCGGATTTCACTGTGCCAGAGATCATCCCCCCGGCCTCGGTAATACCCAGATGGATCGGCGCATCCGTCGCCTCTGCCAGCCCCATATAGGCGGCGGAGGCGAGGAACACATCCGACGCTTTCACGCTGATCTTGAATTCATGGAAATCATTATCCTGCAGGATGCGGATATGATCGAGCCCGCTCTCGATCATCGCATCCGGGCAGGGCTCGCCATATTTCTCCAGCAGGTGCCTTTCCAGCGATCCGGCATTGACACCGATCCGGATCGAGCAGCCATGATCGCGCGCAGCCTTGATCACCTCGCGCACGCGACCCGCATCGCCGATATTGCCCGGATTGATCCGCAGACAGGCGGCACCGGCCTCGGCGGCCTCAATGGCGCGTTTGTAGTGAAAATGGATATCCGCCACGATCGGCACCGGGCTTTCGCGCACCACCTCGCGCAGCGCACGGCTCGCATCCGTATCCGGCACCGAGACCCGTACGATATCGGCCCCCGCCTCGGCACAGGCCAGAACCTGCCGGATGGTCGCAGGCGCATCGCCGGAATCGGTGTTGGTCATGGTCTGCACGCTGATCGGCGCGCCGCCCCCCACCGGGACAGACCCCACCATGATCTGACGCGATTTGCGCCGGTCAATATTGCGCCAGGGGCGGATATGGTTGTGATCCATGTGTCGAAGACCCGTTCAAGCTGTCGCGCCAAGTTATGCCAATCGCCCCGGTGCAGCAATGGGCCCACCACCCCGACCGGAAGAAAAGGCCCGGGCTGATGCCACGGGCCAGAAAAAGGACTACAGCGCCAAGACTACCAGATCACAGGCCGGAACGCCGCATCTTTAAGCGGCAGTCACCTGAACGTGACAGCACCGGCACATGTCCTCAGTTCTCGGCCTGCGCCACGGCGATGAAATCGCGCAAAGCCTGATCCCCATCGGGATCTGCCAATGCAAACCGCTCGGTCACGGCATCCGGCGAAAGCGCGATCTGATCGACCACCTGCGCGCCGGGGGCGGTCGGGCCGAAGGCCTGACCATCGACAATCATATAGACCGAGCCGGAATTGCCCGCGCGCAGCGTCGCCGGGGCTTCGGATTGCGGTACTGTATAGCGCTCGCCCGCATCCAGCACTTTCTCAAAAAGCGTGGTGCCATCCGCCGCGCGCACCCGTATCCAGCTTGGCCGCACAGCCAGAATCTCGACCATTGCAGGCCCGTCCTGCGTCACACGCACCGTTTCGGACGTCGTGATCTGCCCTTCGGCCTCCAGCAAGGCCTGATCAATCGCCGCGCGGAAAGTCACATCCTCGCCGCCCTGGGCTGACGCCCGCGGATTGATCGCGGCGATCGGACCATCACGCGACACGACGACCGGCGCATCCAGCGCTTCGGGCCGATAGTTGCGCACCACGCCCTGCGCCGCAACTTGCGGGCTGTCCGTGTCTGAGGGCAGCCGCAGCGCCGGTTCCTCGACCACGCTCATGCGCGGGGCAGCCCCGGACAGCACCGGATCAAGATCGGCCAGCACTTCGGGCGGCTGATCAGCGGGGGCGAGATTGACGCGCTGCAATTCGCGCAGAACAGTCCAGCCGCCAAAGGTGATGCCGACGATCAGAAAGATCATCACGGCAACAGAGCCGATGCCAACAGGATCCAGACGATGCCAGAACGGATCAGGTTCCGCTGCCATCTTGGTGCGCGCCAGCAATCCTTGCGAGAAATCGCGCGCGGCGACCGGCTGGCTGATGACCTTGTTCCCGGAGGGGCCGCGACTCAGCTCTGTCGTGACCGCAAATCCGGTCTCGGCGCAGAATTTCGCATAGGACCAGTCCGGGTCCATGCCCAGATAGCGCGCATAGGAGCGCACATAGCCCGCCACGAAACTGGCCGCCTCAAAGGCCGACAGATCACCCGCTTCGATGGCTGCGATATAGGTTGCGCGAATATGCAATTCGCGCTGCACATCCAGAAGCGACTTGCCCAGAGTCGCCCGCTCGCCGCGCATCAGATCGCCAAGACGAACCTCGAAATCATCGAATCCGACCGCAGTCTCGCTGTTTTGATATGCGTCATCTGATCTGGGCTTACCGCCAAACCACTTCATTGCCCGCCCTTTACCGCCTTGTATATAGGTCTGCACTCGACTCACCGGGCGCACGGGTTTCTTCGACCAGTGTCGCCTCCGCCCAGACTATAAGAGTTTCACGGCGATTTGAAGCTTTATCGGTGCTCAGGCGGAAATTTCGGCGCGATTCAGCGCACAATGCGACCAGAGCCCATCCATTGCGCGCACAAGATCATCGATCATGCGCGGTGTATGCACAGGCGAGGGCGTGAAGCGCAGCCGCTCGGTGCCGCGCGGCACTGTGGGGAAGTTGATCGGCTGGGCATAAATCCCGTAGCGCGCAAGCAACATATCCGAGATCGCCTTGCAATGCACCGGATCGCCGACATGGACCGGCACGATGTGGCTGCCGTGATCAATGATCGGCATCCCCAGCCCGCGCAGACGCATTTTCAGAATGCGCGCATGCTCCTGCTGCTTGTCGCGCAGATGCTGGGCGGTCTTGAGAAACTCCACCGAGGCCTCTGCCCCGGCCACAACAGCCGGCGGCAGCGAGGTCGAGAAGATGAAACCCGGCGCATAGGAGCGCACCGCGTCGCACATCTTTGCAGAGGCCGCGATATAGCCCCCCTGCACGCCATAGGCCTTGGCGAGCGTGCCGTTGATGATGTCGATCCGCCCCATCAGCCCGTCGCGCTCGGCCACCCCGGCGCCACGCGGGCCATACATGCCGACCGCGTGCACCTCGTCGATATAGGTCAGTGCGCCAAACTCATCGGCCAGATCGCAGATCGCCTCGATCGGCCCGAAATCACCATCCATCGAATAGATCGACTCAAACGCGATCAGCTTGGGCGCGGCGGGGTCATCGGCGGCCAGCAATTCGCGCAGATGCGCGACATCATTATGCCGGAAAATCCTCTTCGCGCCGCCATTGCGCCGCACACCTTCGATCATCGACGCATGATTCAGCGCGTCCGAATAGATGATCAGCCCCGGAAACAGTTTCGGCAGGGTCGAAAGCGTCGCATCATTGGCGATATAGGCCGAGGTAAAGACCAGCGCCGCCTCTTTCTGGTGCAGATCGGCCAGCGAAGCTTCCAGACGCTTGTGATAGACCGTCGTGCCGGAAATATTGCGCGTACCACCAGACCCCGCGCCTGTGGCATCGAGCGCTTCATGCATGGCGTCCAGAACGACTTTCTGCTGGCCCATGCCCAGATAGTCATTGCCGCACCACACCACGATATCCTGCTTACTGCCATCCGGACGGGTCCAGACAGCATGCGGGAAAAACCCCTTGCGCCGCTCGATATCGATAAAGGTGCGATAGCGGCCTTCTTCGTGAAGACGATTCAGGGCCGTGTCGAGCGCTGCAGTATAGTCCAAGGCCTTCTCCCTCGCGTTTCAGCTAGGTATATTCGCATCTGTCTATCTTCCTTCACCCGGAAAAGCAAAGAAAGAGTGGGTTACACGTCATTATACTGAATTATAGACGCCCGAGCACTTAGACATATGACTTAGATCAATTCCAGATCAGATTCGTCAAACAGGGGGCGCCGCGACGCTGTGTCGCGAATCGCCCCCTCTGCCTGCTGCCAGCTCGGGGCGCGGGCTGTCAGCGCGGCGCGACTTCCAGAACGACCTGACAGGCTGGCCCGCCATTGCGGGCGGCATTGCACGCGCCCAACGCCGCATCGCGCGCGGATCCGATATCGGGCAGCCCCGAAATCGCACTGGCAGAGGCCACCGGCATGCCCGCGCGCACGAATCCCTCATCCGGCGCAACCGCAAGCGCGGCAAAACCGCTGCCCTCGGGGATGAAGATGGACAGCGCCTCCGGGTTCTGCCCGACCAGACGCAGGGTCAGCAATTCCTCCTCGGACAGGAACCCATGCGCCAGCACCGTAACCTCAGCCCCGTCAAGCTGGTACTGCTCGGCTCCCGGTTGCTGCGCCAGCGCCATCGAGGACAAAGCCAGCGCCACAACCCCGGCCAGAACACTCTTTACACGTCTCATCTTTCCCTCACCAGAATCACTTTCCATTGCGCGGGACTATAGCCTCTGCGTCAGGTCTGGACAGCCCCGGACGCTCTGCTACTTTCGCGCGAAACACGCACAACCGGAGGCCCCGAAATGAGCACAGCCCTGACCCCCGTTCTGGACCGGATCGACCAGGATCTGCCCCAGGCGCTCGTCCGCCTCTCGGAGCTGCTGCGAATCCCGTCCATCTCGACCGATCCCGCGCATAAGGCCGATGTGGCGCAAGCTGCCGACTGGCTGGTCAATGACCTGAATACACTGGGTTTTGACGCCCGCAAGGATGCCACACCGGGCCATCCGATGGTCGTGGCCAAGGGCGGCGCAGAGGCGGGTCCGCATCTGCTGTTCTACGGGCATTATGACGTGCAGCCGGTCGATCCGCTGGATCTGTGGCACAGCGACCCTTTTACCCCGCAGATCGAGGACACGCCCAACGGAAAAGTGATCCGCGCGCGCGGCGCTTCCGACGACAAGGGCCAGCTCATGACCTTTATCGAGGCCTGCCGCGCCTGGCTTGCGGTGCACGGGACGCTGCCAGTGAAACTGACCTTCTGCCTTGAAGGCGAGGAAGAAAGCGGCTCGCCCTCGCTCGTGCCCTATCTCAAGGCGAATGCCGAGGCGCTGAAAGCCGATATCGCCCTGATCTGTGACACCGGCCTCTTTGACGCGCAGACCCCCGGCATCACCACCATGCTGCGCGGGCTGATGGGCGATGAGGTGATCATCCACGGCCCCGCCCGCGACCTTCATTCCGGCGCTTTCGGCGGCGCGGCGATGAACCCCGCGCGGGTTCTGGCGCGGGTTCTGGCCGGGCTGCACGACGATCAGGGCCGCGTCACCCTGCCCGGCTTCTACGACGATGTGCCCGAAATCTCAGACGACTTGCGCGCCCAATGGGAAGGGCTTGGCTTCGACGCCGAGGCGTTTCTCGGATCTGTCGGTCTGAACCTGCCCGCAGGCGAGGCCGGGCGCAGCGCGCTGGAAATGATCTGGTCGCGCCCGACCTGCGAAATCAACGGCATGATCTCGGGCTATACCGGCACCGGCTTCAAGACCGTGCTGCCCGCCCGCGCCTCGGCCAAGGTCAGCTTCCGGCTGGTGGGCCAGCAGGATCCCCACAAGATCCGCGCGGCCTTCCGCGACTATGTGACCGCCCAGATCCCCGCCGACTGCCGGGTAGAGTTCATCGCCCATGGCGCCTCGCCCGCCTCGGTCATGGAAACCGGCCATCCGGCGTTTGAGGCCGCGCGTCAGGCCCTCTCTGACGAATGGCCCAAACCCGCCGCCTTTGTCGGTGCGGGCGGGTCGATCCCGATTGCAGGGTATTTCAAGACCATTCTCGGCATGGATTCCATGCTGATCGGCTTTGCCAAGGATGATGACCAGATACACTCGCCAAATGAAAAGTATGATCTGGACAGCTTCCACCGCGGAATCCGGTCCTGGGCGCGCATTATTGACGCTGTTTCAAAGGCTTGAAGCGCGTGCTTGAGTCACTTCCGCAAGTCGCGCAAAACCCGGTCGATGTTGCATTTGTGCAAGATCCCTATGCCTCATATGACCAGTGGCGCGCGCTTGGGCCGCTGGTTTATTGGCAGGATTACGCCCTGCCCTGCGCGGTCAGCTATGCTGCCGCCAATGCCATCCTGCGCGACCGCCGCTTCGGTCGTGTGCCACTGGAACCGGTCTCTCCACCGGACCACCTTGCGCCCTTCTACGCGATCGAGGCGCATTCCATGCTGGAACTCGAACCCCCGCAGCACACGCGCCTGCGCAATCTGGTGCTGCGCGCCTTCACTTCACGCCGCATCACCGGGCTGGCGCCCGAAATCGAAACCCTCTGCGCTGAGCTGTTGGCCAAATGCCCCGACGGCCCGTTCGACCTGATCACCGAATTTGCCCAGCCCCTGCCGGTCATCATCATTGCCCGGCTTCTGGGCGTGCCCGACAGCATGGCGCCGGATCTGCTGCGCTGGTCGCATGCGATGGTCGGCATGTATCAGGCCGGCCGGACCCGCGCGGATGAGGATCGTGCCGTGGCCGCCAGCCGCGAATTCGTGGATTTCCTGCGTTTCTATATCGACAGCCGCCGCACGGATCCGCGCGATGATCTGATCACGCAGCTGATCGCGGCGGAAGAGGACGGCCAGACCCTCAGCACCGATGAGATGATCTCGACCTGCATCCTGCTTCTGAATGCAGGCCATGAAGCGACTGTTCACAGCCTTGGTAATGCGGTCAAGACGCTGATCGAGACCGGGCATTACGGCACCACCCCGGTCAGTGACGCATTGGTCGAGGAATGTCTGCGCTTTGACCCGGCGCTGCATCTCTTCACCCGCTGGGCTTATGACGATATCGACGTCATGGGCCGCATCATCCCCAAGGGCACGCAGATCGCATGCCTTCTGGGTGCCGCCAATCGCTGCCCCAAACACTGGGACATGGCAGCAGAGTTCAACCCCTCGCGCACGCCAAAGCCCAATCTGACCTTCGGGGCCGGGCTCCATTTCTGCCTTGGCGCGCCACTCGCGCGGCTGGAGATGCGCCTTGCACTGCAGGCCCTGACCCGCGCCCTGCCCCGGCTGGACCTGACAGAGCCCCCGCGCTATGGCGATATCTACCATTTCCACGGGCTTTCACGCCTGATGGTCGCGCCGGTCTAGCCCCTTTCCCTTGCACCTTCGCCCGATATGTTTCACATCAGGCACAACAGCTTTTGACAGGCGGGACGACAGGAACATGACGGCACAAGACAAACCCACCGAAGAAATCTCGGTTCGCGACATATTCGGGATCGATTCGGAGATGAAGGTCAAGGCATTTGCCGAGCCCACAGACCGCGTGCCCGCCATCGACCCCACCTATAAATTCGACCCCGATACCACGCTCGCGATTCTGGCAGGCTTTGCCTATAACCGCCGCGTCATGATCCAGGGCTATCACGGCACCGGCAAATCCACCCATATCGAACAGGTCGCCGCACGGCTGAACTGGCCTGCAGTGCGGGTCAATCTCGACAGCCATATCTCGCGCATCGACATGATCGGCAAGGATGCGATCAAGCTGCGGGACGGGGTGCAGGTCACTGAATTTCAGGAAGGTATCCTGCCTTGGGCGCTGCGCAACCCGGTTGCCATCGTCTTTGACGAATATGATGCAGGCCGCCCCGATGTGATGTTCGTCATCCAGCGCGTGCTGGAACATGACGGCAAGCTGACGCTGCTGGACCAGAACGAGATCATCACCCCGCACCCCTCCTTCCGGCTGTTCGCGACCGCGAATACCGTCGGTCTGGGCGACACGACCGGGCTCTATCACGGGGTGCAGCAGATCAATCAGGCGCAGATGGACCGCTGGTCGCTGGTGGCCACTCTGAACTATCTCAGCCATGACGCGGAAACCGCCATCGTGCTGGCCAAGAACCCGGCCTATAACACCGCCAAGGGACGGCAGGAAATCAGCCAGATGGTGACCGTGGCCGACCTGACGCGCACGGCCTTCATGAATGGCGATCTGTCCACGGTCATGTCCCCCCGCACCGTGATCAACTGGGCCGAGAATGCGCGCATCTTCCGCTCGATCGGCTATGCGTTCCGGCTCTCATTCCTCAACAAATGCGACGAGCTGGAACGCCAGACCGTGGCCGAATTCTATCAGCGCTGCTTTGACGAGGAACTGCCCGAATCCGCCGTCAGCACCGCGCTGGGCTGACCAGAACCAGGCCGGGGGCTGCCGCCCCCGGACCCCCGCGAGTATTTGACGCAAGAAAATGCAGGGCGCCGCAGATCAAGGATCGCGGCCTCTGGTCATGCAGCTTTGGGTGCGACAATCGCCCGTGCCATATCGCTGAACACTTCGAGATCCGCGCGGAACTGCTTTTCAACGCCGGTGGTGCGCGCCGCCATCATCTCGTCCGTCCAGTGCCCGACCAACCCGGTCTGCGGATCGGTCAGACGCCGGACATGCGTCCGGATCGCCGCCCGGATCACCCGGTCAAAGCCCCCGTCACGATCCATCACATCTGTCACCGCCAGCGCGCGCGGCAATTCATAGCTGTTGAAGGCGCGCAGCGCCGTGCCCCATTCGACCGCATGCTCCGCTGTCTCGGGCAAAAGCTGCGGCGCAGCCCCGTCAAGCCAGCCATGGCGTTCGGTCAGCACCAGCAGCGCAAGCCCCACCAGAGTGGTGTGGTAATTGGCAACCCAGTCCTGATCCAGCCCGCTATAGGCCATCTCGGCATCCGGATCGAAACGCGGCCCGGCAATATAGGACGCATCGCCATTGCGCGCCACGATCCAGTCAAGGATCAGCCGCGCATCGGCGCCGTTCACCTGCCCCGAGAGGCCGAGACAGATCAGAAATTCCAGCACGATATCCGAATTTTCCTCGGCCATGAACCGGACGATCTGCAAGGCCGTGCTGTCCGGATCCATCCTCATATCCGGGGCGCGCGCGAATTGCGGGGCCACGACACCGAAATTGCGCAGGAAAAGCACGTCATGGGTCAGCGCATAGGCCTCCGCCAGCGTGCAATCAAAAGGTGTCGGCGGATGGGCCAGCGCGCTTGTCGCAAGAATGGCGCGGGCGTCCAGACACTCCGGGCAACGCCCCGTCAGGGTCAGGAACTGCCACAAATCCATCAGACGATGCGCGCTGCGCTCTACCCCCATGACCTGCGGACAGGCCAGCACGGCATCAAGCGCGGCAAAGGTCTCACGACTGGCTGCGCCGCGCGCAATCACAAAGCCAATCGGTGCAGAGTAAAGCAACAACTGGCGCGGGTTGCGGCGCAGGAGACTGTGATAGTCCGGATGATTTGCAATGCGGGTGATGAAGTCCCCGATTTCGGGGGCAAGCCCGTCGCCCTCGATATAGGCATAGATGGCAAGTTCCGCGAAAGCCTTGCGGCGGGTATAGGCCGCTTTCTTCTCGGTCCAGATCAACGGGTCGAAATTGGCCAGATTGTCCAGCACCCAGCCAGATGCGCGCGCGCGCAAACTCTTGAAATCACGCATGGAGAAACCCCTTGGAATGAAAATTCATGTCCCCGTGGCGAGGGCGGGAAGCCCGCCCTCGCCGGTCCTGTCGGACCTGACGGAATTGATCAGGTCTTGCTGATCATCTCATCGGCGAAAGACGCCACGATGAATGTGTTCTTGTCGGCCGTATAAACATAGCCCGCCACTTCATCGATGCCGGTCTCGATGGTCAACTGCAACAGATCCGCGACGCGGGTGTTCATGTCGAGAAGCCCCTCGACCTTGTTGCGCCGGTCAGCAATGGCCCCCCGCAGCGAGGGCGGTAGGCTGGCCGTATCAACAACCGCATTGGCGATATCATAGACATATTTGTCCCAGGCGAAAGTATAGCCCGCGACTGTGTCGATATCATTGCCAAGCTTGCGCGACATGTCTCTGAGCGACATCCCCATATCGAGCATCTTCTGGGATTTCATGAACTTTTCCACGGCAACGCGTGCCGCATCGCGGTTAACATTAGGCATATCCGCCTCCATTTCTAAAAAAGATTCATTCAAATGCCCCGGCGGAAAATCCACCGAGTACCCAGACACTCTACCTTAAGGTGATTCGTTGCAATCAAAATTATCGCCTACCGTGCGTTGCGTTTCCGGCCGGTCGAGGTCTGCAACAAAATTCCCGCAGCACCAGAGGCGCTGCGGGAATTCTTCACGTCTCACGCTCAAGGACGAAAGGAGGGTAGCCCCGGTCACGCCTGTCAGGCGCGCGCCGCCATCGTGGCGCGTGTCCACCAGTCAAGATCCTCGAACATCGCGTCAGCCGATGGCCCGATCGATCCTTCAATATCGCTCAGGGGCTTGTTCTGCTCGCCCAAGGGATGCACGGCGAAGAAATCGCTGCCCCCGATATGAACTGCCGAGCGCGTGGAAACCATCTGCAGCTCGATCCCGATGGTGCGCAGATGCTCTGCCGCGCGCGTGCCGCCGACCGAGCCGTAGCTCACAATGCCGAATGGCTTGCGGTTCCACTCGACATAAGCCTGATCCAACGCGTTTTTCAGCGCGCCGGGGATCGACCGGTTGTATTCCGCTGTCACGAAGATGAAACCGTCAAAACGCGCGATGGTCTCCTGCCATTTCAGGGCGGCGGGATCCTGCGTGGGCGCCCAGGCATTCGAAGCGACTTCATTGAACAAGGGCAGGTCGAATTTTTGCAGATCAAGCAGTTCCACCTCCCAGTCGCCACGCGCCTTGGCGCGCTCAAAGATCCAGTTCGCGGGCCTCTCGCCGAAGCGCGAATCGCGGGTGCTGCCGATAATCACGGCGATACGAGGGGTGGTGGACATGGAAAACTCCTGTTGTTTGTCTGTGCCTTATCTGGTGCCAGAACGGCAGCGTGCAAAGCTTTGTGCCCGCACATACGCTGTGCGAAAATCCAGCCCCCACGGAGAGTTGCTTTCCATCGGCGCAGGGCTGGTCTATCTCTGGGGCAAGCATCAGGGACACGCGCCGCGCATGACAAAATCCGACAACCCCGCCGATCCGTTCAAGAAGGCCCTGTCCGAGGCCACGCGCACTCTGGCCGATGCGCCCGATCTGACCGTGACCTATTCGGTCGACCCGCCAGGGCTGAGTGGCGACGCGATGCGCCTGCCGCAGGTCACCCGCCGCCTGACCCGCGACGAGGTGCTTCTGGCACGCGGCACCGCCGACACGCTGGCGCTGCGTCGGCGCTTCCATGATGCGGCCTGTCACAGCAGATACATGCCGCAGGGGCAGATGGCGCGCGACCTCTATCAGGCGATGGAGGAAGCACGCTGCGAAGCTGTGGGCGCGCGCCATATGCCCGGCACTGCCAAGAATATCGACGCGCGAATCGCCCATGAGGCCACGCGCAAGGGCTATGCCCAGATCCGCAGCCGCCAGGACGCCCCGCTTTCCGTCGCGGCCAGCTACATGATCCGGCAACTGGCCACGGGCCGCGACCTGCCCGCCGGTGCGGATCATGTGCTTGACCTGTGGCGCGGCTTCATCGAGGAGCGCGCGGGCGAAACACTCGAAAATCTGGATCAGGCGCTGACCGATCAGGGCGCTTTCGCAAAGCTCGCGCGCCAGATGATCGCGGATCTGGGATATGGCGATCAGTTGGGCGATGACCCCGACGATCAGGGCGACGAGGATGAGGGCACCGAAGACGACAGCGAGGACCAGCCCGACGAGCCGGAAAACCCCGACAGTCAGGGGCAGGATGAGCAATCCGAAGACGAGACATCCGAGGATAACCCCGCGCAGGATGCGGCCGAGGCCGATATGGCCTATGACGAGGACGCGGACGAGGATATGTCCGACGAAACCCAGATGCCCGAGGCCGAAGCCCCGCGCGAGCCGCCGCCCCCGCCGCCCCATTCCGAGGCCAGCGCCGAGTACAGGGTCTTCGCCACCGATTTTGACGAGGAAGTGCGCGCCGAGGAGCTGGCCGAACCTGCCGAGCTTGAGCGCCTGCGCGCCTATCTCGATCAGCAGTTGGAGCCGCTGAAAGGGGCCGTGTCGCGTCTGGCCAACAAGCTGCAGCGCCGCCTGCAGGCGCAGCAGAACCGCTCATGGCTCTTTGATCTGGAAGAGGGCATTCTCGATGCCGGGCGGCTGGCGCGCGTTGTTGCCAATCCGACCACCCCGCTCAGCTTCAAGCAGGAGAAAGACACCGAGTTCCGCGATACGGTCGTGACGCTTCTGCTGGACAATTCCGGCTCCATGCGCGGACGGCCCATCTCGATCGCCGCGATCTGCGCCGATGTTCTGGCCCGCACGCTGGAACGCTGCAACGTCAAGGTCGAGATCCTGGGCTTCACCACCCGCGCCTGGAAAGGCGGGCAATCCCGCGAACGCTGGCTGCAAGAGGGGCGCAGCGCCCAGCCCGGACGGCTCAATGATCTGCGCCATATCATCTACAAACAGGCCGACGCGCCCTGGCGTCGGGTGCGCCCCAATCTGGGCCTGATGATGAAAGAGGGCCTGCTGAAGGAAAATATCGACGGCGAAGCGCTCGAATGGGCGCATCGGCGCATGGTCGCCCGCCCCGAGGCGCGCAAGATCCTCATGGTCATCTCGGACGGTGCGCCGGTCGATGATTCGACCCTTTCGGTCAATGCCGCCAATTATCTGGAAAAGCATCTGCGCGACGTGATCGCCATGGTCGAGCGGCGCAAGGCGGTGGAATTGCTGGCCATCGGCATCGGCCATGACGTGACGCGCTATTACGAACGCGCGGTCACCATCACCGATGTCGAACAACTGGCGGGCGCAATGACCGAGCAACTCGCCGCCCTTTTCGACAAGGATCCCCGCGCACGCGCTCGGTTCGCCGGGATCAAGAGCGCGCGCTGAGACTGCGCCGCAGACATGAAAAAAGCCCTGCGCGAAGCAGGGCTTTTTTCAATGCATGTCAGAGATTTGGTGGAGCCAAGGGGAGAAGACTTCTCGCTTCAGCACACCATTATATTTCATACACTTAGCACTCAAGAGCCACATTCAAGATACCCGTATTTGTGGCCCAGTTCAAGCAAGAGAACACATCGGAAAGCAGCCAGTGTGGAACCACCGCGACCATTTCGATGCGATCTCACCCAGCGTTATTGAGCGAAAACAGTTGATCCGTTACCTAAGGTCGCGCGACTTTGTGGCAGTCTGTCACTTGGCACAGGTGGACCCGCAAGCCGTGTTGCGCAGCTATAGGCCGGAACGGTTTCAGTTGCGGGCGCGGGCGGCATGATTCGCGAGGCAGACAACGAACGAACCGGGCCGGTTCTACACATGCTGGATCAGCGCAATCACGTTGGCTGAGATTAGCTGCCCTTTTTGGTTAGTGACGTAATCGGAAAACTCGATCCAGCGTTTTTCTTGCCGTCAAACCATTCGCAGTAAGCTGCACCATCTTCTATCCAATTTATGGTCATCAAAGGGCCACCGGATTTCAGTTGCACCACATCGCCAGCGGCAAGAGATTCAACACTCATTTTCTTCTCCTGAGACTACGTTAATCTGAATTTTTAGGGGAAAGCGCTTGTCGCTCAGTGCTCCTGACCCGAATCATTCCGCCGAAACTGCGGGGGTCGGCGACGCGCTCATGGTGACACCGAGCGCCTTCATTACTCCGAGAACAGTAGAAAGTTTAGGATCACCTTTTGGACTGAGCGCCTTATACAGCGCTTCGCGTGTAACTCCGGCTTCCTTGGCAACGTGTGACATGCCTCTTGCGCGCGCAACCACGCCGAGCGCGTTTGCGATATAGGTAGGGTCAGCGGTGGCAAAGGCATCTGCCAGAAGGTCAGCATGATCTTTGTCACTCGCCAGATATTTGGCCGCATCGAACGGCTTGATTTGCAGTGCCATGTTCAAACCTCCTTCGCCATTTCCTTCGCCCGCGCAATGTCACGAGCCTGACTACCTTTGTCGCCACCACAAAGCAGAATGATTACCACCTGTTGCCGCGTCACAAAGTAAAGCCTGTAGCCGGGACCATAGTGAATGCGTAATTCACTAACCCCATCACCGACGGGTTCCACGTCGCCGAGAAGCCCAGACTGCGCGCGAACGATCCGCTTGGCTATCCGAGTCTGTGCCTGCGTATCACGCAGGCCATCTAACCAAGCTTCGAACTCTTCAGTCTGAACAACCTCGAACATTGTGTGAAATATAGTTCACAGTTGTCACTCTGTCAATCGGCCAGCGTGCGGGGAGTTAGGAAAAGTTTCTAACGAATCCGAACGAAACAAAACGCACAACCCGTTACCCCAGACGTTACCCGGAGAAGAAAAAGCCCCGCACTAGCGGGGCTGTTTTTCGTGTAAGTCTTTGTTTTATTTGGTGGAGCCAAGGGGAGTCGAACCCCTGACCTCTTGAATGCCATTCAAGCGCTCTCCCAACTGAGCTATGGCCCCACCGTTTCGCCGCTTTCGCGTGGCGTGCGTGCCTCTTACGAAAGCGCGAATGCCAACGCAACAGGAAAATCTGTCCTGTAGCGCAGAATTCAGACCTCAGTCTTCGTCATCCGAGGCGACATCGGCCAGATCATCCAGCGCGACGGTATCATCGTCATCATCTTCAAGCAGTTCATCATCCACCTCGACGGCATCATCCTCGTCATCGACCAGCAGATCATCATCATCCTCGATCGCCGAAGCTGCCTTGGCTTTCAGAGAGGCAATACCTGCCTCTTCGCGCCGGTCCTGCGCATCGATGGGCACGATCTTGCCGGTATACGGGCTGACGACCGGGTTCTTGTTCAGATCGTAAAACCGCTTTCCGGTTTCCGGGCAGACGCGCTTCACGCCCCATTCTGGATTGGACATCGACATTTCCTTCATTCGCGTGCCTTCCTTCAAGCCCCGTGCCGTGCCATAACTCGGCCAAGCTGTAAAGACCCGAGCGCCCCTATGGCACATGCGGGGCGCGATTTGCGGCAAGAAGGATATGGGCTTGGGGCAGAGCGCGCGCAAGGGCACAGGAATACTGGTCAGGGACGACACCGCGCTTCTGGCCGGGCAACCCGAGATTGCCGTCGGCCTGCGGCGATCGGCGCAGGCACGCCGCCTCAATCTGCGGGTCTCCGGCCTTGACGGGCGCGTCACCCTGACCATGCCGCGCAGCCTGCCTCTGGCCGAGGCGCTGGCCTTCCTGCGCGAGAAGGAAAGCTGGCTGCGCGCCGCCATCACCCGCGTGCCAGAGCAACGCAGCATCCGCCCCGGCCATGACATCCTGCTGCGCGGGCGCCTGCTGCGACTCACCGAAAGCCCCGGGACCAGACGCATCACCGAATCCGCAGAGGCATTGCTGGTGCCACCCGACCCTGACGGGCTGCGCACCGCCACCCGTGTCGCGGCCTATCTCAGGACCGCAGCGCAGGCCGATCTGCTGCCAGCCGTCGATCACTATGCAAGCGTGCTCGGGCACAGCGTCAGGGCCATCAGCCTGCGCGACACCCGCTCGCGCTGGGGCTCCTGCACGGCGGATGGGCGGCTGATGTTCTCCTGGCGGCTGATCATGGCCCCGCCGGATGTGCTGCGCTATGTCGCCGCGCATGAGGTCGCGCATCTGCGCCATATGGACCATTCCCGCGCCTTCTGGGGCTGCGTGCGCGGGCTGATGCCGGATTATGCCACGCATCGCGACTGGCTGCGCGCGCATGGTGCGAC
The DNA here is from genome assembly GCF_001884735.1 of Natronohydrobacter thiooxidans. Classification (GTDB taxonomy): domain Bacteria; phylum Pseudomonadota; class Alphaproteobacteria; order Rhodobacterales; family Rhodobacteraceae; genus Roseinatronobacter; species Roseinatronobacter thiooxidans_A. Next base: position 264,350 of record NZ_MJAP01000003.1, read on the forward strand.
GCTTCACGGATATTGCTTCAGCGCGCGCCCCGCAGCCGAGAACGGGTAGCGCTCCAACACATCATATTGCGCCCCGTCGCTGCGCAGATGCGAGCGGTAGAGCACCAGATCCGAGACCTCGAAGCTGTCGGTACGAAACCCCGCATCGCGCGCGACAGCCGCTTCCAGTTCCGGCTGATGAAACGTGCCGGGCTTGAGATAGGCCAGCGTGACATGCGGGGCAAAACGCCGTGCCTCGGGCGCAAAGCCACTGGCGCGCGCCAGCCGCAGCAGTTTCTCATGCAGCGCGGTCAACTCCGGGCTGGGCGCGACCCGCGCATGCAGGTTATGCGCCTTGGCCCCGCCAAACAGCCCCAACCCCTCGATACGCAGATCAAACGGCGCGACTTCCAGCCGCATCAGCGCGCCATCGAGTTCCTCAAGCTGAAACCGATCCGCCTCGCCCAGAAAGACCAGGGTGATGTGGAAATTCTCGGGCGGCAGCTTGCGCTTCACCGGCATCAGGAACTGTTGCAGCACCAACTGGCTGCGAATCGCCATCGGCAGATCAAGCGCCAGAAACACCCGCATCAGGCTCAATCCGGCGCGAAAGTGGCCGCGACCTCATACATCACCGGCTCGAATCGCGCGCACATGGCGGCAATCGCGCGGTTGCGCTCGCGCATCTCGGTGGTGCGCAGCATCGCCTGAAAATCCTCGCGCGCGCGCCATTGCGAATAGGTCGCGATCCGGGTCTGGGCGTCATTGACATGGATCGCCACTGCGCGAAATCCGGGCTGGTGGCGGATCACCTGCGCATAGGCATCCTGCAACGCCTCCAGCACATCCGCACAAGTCCCCGGTGTCATCTCGAAAGTGCTGATCACGGTCTGCCCGTCGCTATTGGTACTGATCTGCATGGCTGATTTCCCCTTTCCCCCCATCGTCGCGCAATGGGGCCGCGAAATCAATCACTGAGCATGGCCATCAGCCGCGCCTTTTCGCCCCGGTCCTGCCCGTCCGAGATCGCCTCGGCCAGCGCTTCGAGCGAGGCGATGGAATGGGCCGCGCGAAAGGCATCGACATGGGGCAGCATGGCGCGGATCCCGCGTGCGCGCGGCGCGAAACTGTCCCAGCGCAACAAGGGGTTGAGCCAGATCAGCCGCCGCGATGACAGATGCAGCCGCTCCATCTCGCGCGCCAGCAGCGCCGGGTCGTCCCGGTCCAGCCCGTCCGAGATCAAGAGCACTACCGCCCCCTGCCCCAGCACCCGGCGCGACCAATCGACATTGAAGGCCCGCAGACAGCCCCCGATCCGCGTGCCGCCCTGCCAGTCCTGCGCCTCGGCCCCGGCGGCATTCAGCGCCGCATCCACATCGCGGGCGCGCAGATGGCGGGTGATATTCGTCAGCCGGGTGCCGAAGGTGAAGGCATGCACCTTCGCCCAGCCCTGCCCCTGCCGGTTGGCAACCGCATGGACGAAATGCAGCACCATGCGCGAATATTGCGACATCGAGCCCGAAATATCGCACAGCACCACCAGCGCGGGCCAGCGGGTGCGGGGCTTGCGCAGATGCAGGCGCGTGATCTCCCCGCCTTGGCGGATGCTCATCCGCATCGTGCGCCGCCAGTCGGGTCTGCGCCCGTGCGGATCGGCCTGCAAACGGCGCGTGGCGATGGGCTTTACTGGCAAGGACAGCCGCGCCAGCATCCGCTTGGCCGCTGCGGCCTCCTCCGCAGACATCTGTTCGAAATCGAGCACGCGCAATCGTTCCTCGCCTGAAGCCGTCTGCGAGGCGTCGATCTGGATCTCGGTATCTTCGGTGTCTTTGATGCTGTCCGGCAGCTCCGGGGCCTCGGCCCCGTCGAGAAGCGCCTCTGCTGCGCGCCTGGCCGCCGATTCGGCTGTTCTTTCCTCGGCGACATTGCGGAGCGCCGGCAGCATCAGCGACATCATATGTTCCAGATAGCGCGGATCGCGCCAGTAGAGGCGGAAAATCTGGCCAAAGACCTGCCGCTCTTCGGGCCGGTTCACGAAAACCGCATGCAGGGTCCAGTAGAAATCGGCCTTGCGGTCAAAGCCTGCCGCCGCCACGGCCTCGATCGCCGCCCTCACCCGCCCCGGCCCGATGGGCAGCCCCGCCCGGCGCAGGGCGCGCGCGAAATGGGTGATGTTATCGACCAGCTTGCCATGCTCGGGGATCGGCAGATCGGGGTAGCGCGCCATCGCTCAGGCCATATCAGGGGCGTGGCCCCTCACCAGCCCCGCAAGGGGGCTGGTTTCACCCCAGAGTATTATTGGCAAGATGAAACTCATGCCGGTTCCAGCGATTGCCGGGCCTCGTCGAGGATCTTCTTCGCCTCCAGCCCTTGCAGGCGCGCGATATCATCCTGATATTTCAGAATTGCGCCCAGCGTGTCGGAAATCACCTCGGGCGAAAGCTCCAGCACATCAAGCGCGAGCAGGCATTTCGCCCAGTCGATGGTTTCGGCAACACCGGGTTTCTTGAACAGATCCTCCATGCGCAACCGCTGGACAAAGGCCACGATCTCGCGCGAGAGCCGCTCCGAGGCTTCGGGCGCGCGGGCCGCAAGGATTTCCAGCTCGCGCGCGAAATTCGGATAATCGACCCAGTGATAGAGACAGCGGCGCTTGAGCGCGTCATGCACCTCGCGCGTGCGGTTCGAGGTCAGGATGACGATGGGCGGTTCTGCCGCCCTGATCGTGCCCAGTTCGGGGATCGTGACCTGAAAATCCGACAGCGCCTCCAGCAGGAAGGCTTCAAAAGGTTCGTCCGTGCGGTCGATCTCGTCGATCAGCAGCACCGGCGCGCCGCCGGGCTGCGGGCGCATGGCCTGCAAAAGCGGGCGCTCGATCAGATAGTCCGGCCCGAACAGCTCGGCGCGCAGATCCGCCTTGTCGCCCGTGGCCTCTGCCGCGCGGATGGCGATCATCTGGGCCGCGAAATTCCACTCATAGACCGCAGAGGCCGCATCCAGCCCCTCATAGCATTGCAGCCGGATCAGGCGGCGGCCCAGCGCCGTGGCAATGGCCTTGGCGATCTCGGTCTTGCCCGTGCCGGGTTCGCCTTCGAGGAAGATCGGCCGGTTCAGCCGCAGCGCAAGAAAAGCAACCGTCGCAAGTGCGCGATCCGCAATATAGGATTGCTGCCCCAGAAGCGCCTGCACATCGTCGATACTGCTGAAAACCATGCCCCTGCCGCCCGAAACGCTTTGCGACAGGCTGGCGCGCTTGCCCGTCCGGGTCAAGCCCGTCGCGCGGTGCCTACGACCAATGAACGAGACCGGGTCGCCAAACTGTGACGCCGGGTCGCGCCCTGACAGGGCTTGCGCGCTTTGCCTGAGAGCGGATTTGCGCTAGGAGTCTCGCAACGCAGTCTGGGACATCCTGAAGACATGATCGTCGAACTTGGACATTTCGCCCTGATCCTCGCCTTCGCTGTGGCGCTGGCGCAAAGCATCATCCCGCTGGTCGGCGCGCATAAGGGCTGGCGCGACTGGATGGTGGTGGCCAATCCCATGGCCACTGTGCAATTCCTGCTGGTGGGCTTCAGCTATGCCGCCCTCACCTATGCTTTCCTCGTGTCGGATTTCTCGGTCAAGCTGGTGGTGGACAATTCCCACACGCTCAAGCCGCTGATCTACAAGATCTCCGGCGTCTGGGGAAACCATGAAGGCTCGATGCTGCTCTGGGTGCTGATCCTCGCACTTTTCGGGGCCTCGGCCGCATGGTTCGGGGGCAACCTGCCCGCAACCCTGCAAGCGCGGGTGCTGGCGGTGCAATCGGCGATCACGGCGGCCTTCATGGCCTTCACGATCTTCACCTCCAACCCCTTCACAAGACTGGCTTTTCCGCCCTTCGACGGGACCGACCTGAACCCGCTTCTGCAAGATCCCGGCCTCGCCTTCCACCCGCCCTTTCTCTACCTCGGCTATGTCGGACTTTCGATGGCTTTCAGCTTCGCCATCGCCGCGCTGATCGAAGGCCGGGTCGATGCCGCCTGGGGCCGCTGGGTGCGGCCCTGGACGCTCGCCGCCTGGGTGTTTCTTACCATCGGCATCGCCACCGGGTCATGGTGGGCCTATTACGAATTGGGCTGGGGCGGATTCTGGTTCTGGGATCCGGTGGAAAACGCCTCCTTCATGCCATGGCTTTTCGCGGCAGCACTCCTGCATTCGGCCATCGTGGTCGAAAAACGCGAGACGCTGAAAAGCTGGACCATCCTGCTGGCGATTCTGGGTTTCGGCTTCTCGCTGATGGGCACATTCATCGTGCGCTCGGGGCTCTTGACCTCGGTCCATGCTTTCGCCATGGACCCCGAGCGCGGTGTGTTCATCCTGATGATCCTCGCCGGGTTCATGGGCGGCGCGTTAACCCTTTTTGCCTTCCGCGCCCCGGTGCTGGAGGCCAAGGGCGTCTTCGCCACGGTCAGCCGCGAATCGGCACTTGTGATCAACAATGTCCTGCTGGCAGTGTCATCCTTCGTCATCTTCATCGGCACGATGTGGCCCCTGATCGCGGAAATGCTCTTTGACCGGGTGCTCTCGGTCGGCCCACCCTTCTTCAACACTGCCTTCACGCCCTTCATGGTGGCGCTTGCCATGGTGCTGCCCATCGGCGCCATGGTGCCGTGGAAACGCGGCAATCTCGCGCGCGTGATGCAGCCACTCTGGGGCATCGCGGCCTTCTCGGTCGCGATGGGAGCAGTGACTTGGGCCCTGCAAACCGGCAATTCGCCGCTGGTGCCGGTGGGGCTGGCGCTGGGGCTCTGGGTGGTGCTGGGCTCTGCGGTCGATCTCTGGACCCGGACCGGGCGCGGCAGCATCGGCAATCGCGCCAGGCGCCTGACCCGCCTGCCGCGCGCGGATTGGGGCAAGGCCACGGCCCATACCGGGCTGGGCGTGACCATCTTCGCCGTGGCGGCGCTGGTCGGCTGGGAGAGCGAAGATATCCGCGTCGTCCAGATCGGCGAGAGCTTCGAAAAGGGCGGCTACACCCTGACCCTGACCTCGGTCGACCGCGTGCAGGGGCCGAATTATGTCTCGACCATGGGCACGCTGGAGGCGCATCGCGACGGGCGGCTGATCACCACACTGCACCCGGAAAAGCGCTTCTACCCGATTGCGGGCATGCCCACGACCGAAGCCGCGATCGATTACAAGATCCACCGCGATCTCTATATCACGCTGGGCGATCCGCAGGATAATGGGGGCTGGGCAGTGCGCACCTATATCAAACCCTTCGCGAACTGGCTGTGGTTCGGCTGCTTCCTGATGGCGCTCGGGGGCATTTTCAGCCTGACCGACCGGCGATTCCGCGTCGCCGCCGGGGCGGCGCGCAAGGGCCCGAATGCGGTGCCGGCAGAATGAGCTGGCTGCGCATTTTCCTCATCGGGCTGGCCATCAGCCTCGCCAGCCCTTCGGTGGCGGTCCAGCCCGATGAGATACTGGATGACCCCGCGCTTGAAAGCCGCGCGCGCGATATCTCGGCGGGGTTGCGCTGTCTGGTCTGCCGCAACGAATCCATCGACGAATCGAACGCGGAACTGGCGCGGGACATGCGGCTTCTGGTGCGCGAACGGCTGGTCGAGGGCGACAGCGATGCCGAGGTTCTGGCCTTTATCGTCGAACGTTACGGCGAATATGTGCTGCTGCGCCCGACCACCGAAGGCGCGAATATGCTGCTCTGGATCGCGGCACCGGTGCTGTTCGTGATCGCGCTCCTGTCCGCCGGGCTCTATCTGCGGCGGCGCGCCAATGCGCCGGAACCCGGAAAGGACCGGCTCAGCCCCGAAGAAGAAGCGCGGCTGCGCGAACTTCTCAAGGAGTGACGCACCGTCCGGGCTTCCCTTGGCGGCTGGGCGCGATACTCTGCGCGCAAAGCCCGGAGGGATGACCATGGAATATGACACGCTTCTGACCCGCGAAGAGGGCGGGATCGGCACGATCACACTGAACCGCCCCGAAGTCATGAACGCCCTGAACAAACAGATGCGGGCGGAACTGACCCATGCGCTGAAAGAGATCAGCGCGCGGGTGCGGGTGCTGGTGCTGACCGGTGCCGGGCGGGCGTTCTGCTCGGGGCAGGATCTGGGCGATGGCGGCAATGCCGCGCAGATCGATCTGGAACGCACGCTGCGCGAGGAATATGAACCCATGCTGCGCGCGATCTATGACGCGCCGGTGCCGGTCATTGCCGCCGTGAATGGCAGTGCCGCAGGCGCCGGGGCCAATCTGGCGCTGGCCGCGGATCTGGTGATCGCAACCGAATCGGCAAGTTTCATTCAGGCTTTCAGCCGGATCGGCCTGATCCCCGATGCGGGCGGCACATGGTTCCTGCCGCGCCAGATCGGCTTTGCCCGCGCGATGGGGACGATGCTGCTTGCCGACCGGATCAGCGCGCGGCAGGCGGCCGACTGGGGCATGATCTGGGAGGCCGTGGCCGACAGCCAGTTCGAAAGCCAGTGGCAGGCCCGCGCGGCGACCCTGGCTGCGGGGCCGACGATTGCCTATCGCAATATCCGCAAAGCGCTGCGCAAGAGCCTGTCCAATCCCCTGGACACACAGCTGGCGCTGGAAGCGCAATTGCAGGCGGAAGCGGGCAAGACCCGCGACTTTCAGGAAGGGGTCATGGCCTTTCTGGAAAAGCGCCCTGCGCAATTTGAAGGCCGTTAGGCGGCGCTGTAGGGTGCGTGGGAACCACGCACCTTACTTCACCGGTCGCGCTGTTCCGAAAGCGTCAACTCTGCGGATCCGGCCCGCGCCATTCGCCCTGTTCTTTCAGGGCTTCCATCACTTCGCGCGGCATATAGGTCTCGTCATGCTTGGCCAGGATCTCGCTGGCCTGAAACACCCCGTCAACAAAGCGTCCGGTGCCCACCATGCCCTCATTCTCCGAGAAGAGATCCGGCAGGATCCCCCGGTAATGCACCTCGACCGAGGCAGGACCATCGGTCACGCGAAACACCACCGTATCCGACTGACCCCGCAGGATCGAGCCCGGCTCCACCAGCCCGCCAATACGAAATACTTCATGTGGCGACGGCGGTTCGGCCAGGACCTGCGAGGGCGAGCGGAAGAAATTGATCCCGTCGCGCATCGCATAGCCGATCAGGGCGGTGGAAAGCGCGAGCGCCACGGCTGCGACCGAGATGATCTGGATCCGACGGGTTTTCTTCAGGCTCTTCATGTCTTCCTCTCACGTCACGGGAAGAGGGGCGCGCCCATCAGACCTGCCGTCTCTTCCAGTCCCAGCATCAGGTTCGCATTCTGCATCGCCTGCCCGCTGGACCCTTTGCACAGATTGTCCAGCGCCGCGATCACCAGCGCCCGTCCGGGCACGCGATCCCCGACGACGCCAATATGCACGAAATTGGACCCGCGCACATCATGCGTCGAGGGGGTTGTGCCAAAAGGTAGCACGCAGATCATTGATTCAGCGCAATAGCGGGCCTGCAAAACTTCGTGAATTTGCGCAGCATCGCCGTCAAGCCAGGCGGTCGCGAGGATCCCCCGGTTCATCGGCAGCAAATGCGGCGTGAACTGGATATGCACGGGCCGCCCGGCCAAGGCACTGAATTCCTGATCAAATTCGCCCAGATGCCGATGCGTGCCACCCACGGCATAGGCCTGGGTGCCCTCGGAAAGCTCGGCATGCAGCAGGTTTTCCTTCAGCGCCCGCCCTGCCCCGGAAACCCCGCATTTCAGGTCCAGAATGATGCGGTCCAGATCGATCACCGCCGCCTCGATCAGCGGGAGCAGCATGTATTGGCCGGTTGCGGCATTGCAGCCGGTGCCCGCGACCAGACGGGCGGCGCGGATCTCGTCGCGGTAGAACTCGGTCAGGCCATAGACCGCTTCCTTCTGGATCTCGGGCGCGGCATGGGGTTTGCCATACCATTTCGCATAGGCTTCCGGGTCGCGCAGCCGGAAATCTGCTGATAAATCAACGATTTTCAGAGCGCGCGGCAGGTCCTTGACAACAGCTTGCGAGGTCGCATGCGGCAGCGCACAGAAGGCCAGATCGATGCTGCTGAAATCCACATCCTCGATCCGGCACAGATCGGGCAGGTCAAGATGGCGCAGAAACGGGAAGACCTGCGCCATGGGCTGGCCGGCCTTGCGCTCGCCGGTCAGCGCCGCAATCCGAAGATCGGGATGGGTCGAGATCAGCCGGACAAGCTCTGCACCCGTATAGCCAGAGGCTCCGAGGATGGCGATGGATTTGGTCATTGTCTTTTTCTTTCAACGTCTTGCGAAGCCGCTGATCGCTCAGGCGCTCCGCGCGGGAGTATTTGGAGCAAGATGAAGCTCAGGCGGGTCGGAAGGTGATCTGGCGGCGCAGGAATTGCGTGGCCTTGCGCGAGACATTGACCGGATCGCCAGTGGTCAGAAACGCGCTTTCGCGGCCCGCGCCCAGCATTTCCGGATGGCGTCTGAGGTAATCATCAAGGCTGGCGGCGACCAGATTGGGCTGGGAATAGACGTCGACATTGGGCCCCAAAGCGTCACGAAAGGCATGTTCTACAAGGGGATAGTGGGTGCAGCCCAGCACGGCGGCCTCTGGTCGCGGCATGCGGCGCAGGAGCGATTCGACATGGCTATGCACCAGGGCTTCGGCAAGCTGCATGTCGCCCTGCTCGATCGCGTCCACGACACCGCCGCAGGGCTGGGCCTCGACATCGACACCGATGGCGCGGAAAGCCAGTTCGCGCTGGAAGGCCCTACTAGATACGGTAGCAGGCGTCGCAAAAAGCGCAACATGCTTGACGGCCACCTCGCGCGGGGGGGAGTTATCGCCCCATTGGCGTTCGGTCAGCGCCTCGATCAGCGGCACGAAAACGCCCAGCACGCGCTTGTCGGCGGGTACCCAGGTTTCCTGCATGCGTTTCAGCGCCGCCGCAGAGGCGGTGTTGCAGGCCAGGATTACCAGATCGCAGCCTTCCTCCCAGAGCCGTTCGACATTGGCGCAGGTGAGGTCGAAAATATCCTCGGCATCGCGCACACCATAAGGCGTATGGGCGTTATCCCCCAGATAAACAAAGGGAATTTCGGGCAGGCGCTCGGTCAATGCGCCCAGGACGGTCAGCCCGCCCAGCCCGGAATCGAATACGCCCACTGCCATTTTGCCTGTCTCCGGCCCTGAAAACCCTGCGCCTTGCATAGAACCGGGAGGGTCGAAAATCCAGCCTGATTGCGCCTATTCGGCGGCGATCCGGTCGGGGGGCGCGTGGAAACCGGCCAGAAGCTCGGCGCGGCGGCGCTCTGCGGCCTCGGCATTGCGGTGCTTGACCGGACCGAAGCCGCGCACCTTCAGGGGCAGTTCCGCAATCTCAACCGCAAGCGCATGATTTTCCGGGGTTAATTGCGGCAGAATCTGCAAGATCAGGCTCTCGTAGTCGCGGATCATCTGCCGCTCCATCCGCCGCTCGGCCGAATAGCCAAAAGGGTCCAACGGGGTGCCGCGCAAACCCTTCATCGCCGCCAAGAGTTTGAAAGCCTTGAGAATCCATGGTCCAAATCTGCGCTTCACCGGGCGGCCATCCGGCCCCATGCGCGCCAGAAGCGGGGGGGCGAGATGGAAGCGCGGGGTGAAACCGCCCTCGAACTCCATGCGGGCTTTGTGCAAGCTGTCCAGATGCAGCCGGGCCACTTCATACTCGTCCTTATAGGTGAGAAGCTTGTGATAACCCTTTGCAATCGCTTCCCTCAAGCGGTCATCCGGGGCCTGATCGACGAGCTTGCGGAAAGTCTTAACCAGTCTTTTCGACTGGTATGCGGCAAGATGGTCTTCGCGCAGCCGGATTTTTTCATCCAGTGAAAGCGGCTTTCGGATTAATTTATCGTTCAGCATTTGCGCCGCAGCCTTGGGATGGACCACCGTCCAGCGGCCCAGCGCGAAGGCGCGGCTGTTGCCGTCAACCGCCGTGCCATTCAACTCGACCGCGCGCAGGAGTGACGATTCGGTCAGGGGAATCAGCCCCATCTGCCAGGCCGCGCCCAGCGCCATCATGTTCGAAAAAATACTGTCGCCGAGCAGGCGCTTCGCCAGATCAGTATAGTCGAAGAGGCGCAGTTTCTCGCCCAGACGGGCCTGAAGCGCGATTTTCAGATCCTCGGTGGGGATGCGGAATTCGGTGTTGCGGGTGAATTCGCCGGTGATGATTTCATGCGCATTCACCGCCGCCCCGGTCTGGCCCTTGCGCATCAGACCCATGGTTTTGGCGCCTGCTGTCACCACCAGATCACCGCCGATGATGCAATCCGCCTCTCCCACCGCGACGCGTATCGCATTGATATCCTCGGATTTTTCGGCGATGCGGCAATGGATATGCACCGCGCCGCCCTTTTGCGCGAGCCCCGCCATTTCGATCAGCCCCGCGCCCTTGCCATCCAGCTGCGCGGCCTGGGCAAGGATCGCGCCGACGGTCACGACGCCGGTGCCGCCGACCCCGGTGATGACGATATTATGCGTGCCGCTGATCGCGGGCAGCACGGGCGCGGGCAGATCGGGCAGATCCACACGCTCTGTTGTCGATTTTTTTACCTTTGCCCCCTCTAATGTGACGAAGGAGGGGCAGAAGCCCTGAAGGCAGGAGAAGTCCTTGTTGCAGGAGGATTGGTCAATGGCGCGTTTGCGTCCGAATTCGGTATCGACCGGCACGATGGAGACGCAGTTCGATTGGACCCCGCAATCGCCGCAGCCTTCGCAAATGTCGGTATTGATGAAGACGCGTTGATCGGGGTCGGGAAACTGGCCGCGTTTGCGGCGGCGGCGTTTTTCGGCGGCGCAGGTCTGGATATAAAGGAGGACCGAAACACCGGGATAGCTGGCGCAATCGCGCTGCACATTGTCGAGACCGGCGCGCGGGTGCCAGCCGACGCTGGACGGAAAATCGGCGCGGACGGGTTCTTCCTTCTCGTCGAACACGACCTCGATCTTGGCCACCCCCATCGCGGTCAGTTCATGGGCGATCCGGTCGGGGGTCAACCCGCCCTCGTTCTTTTGCCCGCCGGTCATGGCGACTGCATCGTTGAAGAGGATCTTGTAGGTGATATGCGTGCCTGCGGCGAGGGCGGCGCGGATGGCCTGCACGCCGGAATGGTTATAGGTGCCGTCGCCCAGATTCTGGAACACATGCGGGCGGGTCGAGAAAGGCGCCTCGCCGATCCAGTTCGCGCCTTCGCCGCCCATCTGGGTGAAGCCCGTGGTCTGGCGGTCCATCCACTGGACCATATAGTGACAGCCGATGCCGGCATAGGCGCGGTGGCCTTCGGGCACTTTGGTCGATGTATTATGCGGGCAGCCCGAACAGTAGAAGGGCAGCCGCGCGGCGAGATCGGTTGCATTATCGGCGCGGCGGGCCTCGGCGATGCGCGCGAGCCCGGCTTTCACGCGGTCGGTGCCGCGACCTTCCTCGATCAGGATATCGCCGATCTTCTCGGCGATCATGATCGGGTCGAGCGCGTAGCGGGTGGGGAACAGTTCGACCTGACGGCCATGTTCCCAGGTGTCGCCCTTGTGCCAGCCATAGACGCGGCGGCCACGGCGGTCGTCGAAAATCGCTTCCTTGACCTGCACCTCGATCAGCTTGCGCTTTTCCTCGATGACGACAATCAGCTCCAGCCCCTCGGCCCAGTCGTGAAAGCCGGTCATGTCGAGCGGGAAGGTCTGGCCGATCTTGTAGGTGGTGATGCCAAGGCGCAGCGCCTCTTCGGGGCCGATGCCCAGCAGGTCGAGCGCATGCACCAGATCGAGCCAGTTCTTGCCCGCCGCGACAAAACCGATCTTCGCGCCGGGCTTGCCCCAGATGCGCCGGTCCATCCGGTTGGCATGGCTGAAGGCTTCGGCGGCGAAGCGTTTATGGTCGATCATGCGCGCTTCCTGCGCGACGGGGGTGTCGATCAGGCGGATATTGAGCCCGCCCTCGGGCATGGGGAAATCGGGGGCGGTGAAGCGCATGCGATGCGGGTTGCCATCGACCACCGCCGTGGCCTCGACATTTTCCTTCATGGTTTTCAGACCGACCCAGACGCCCGCGAAGCGCGACAGCGCATAGCCGTAATGGCCAAAGTCGAGCAGTTCCTGCACTCCGGCGGGCGAGAGGACCGGGATATAGGCATCTACCATCGCCCAGTCGGACTGGTGCAGCACGGTCGAGGATTCGCCGGTATGGTCATCGCCCATCGCCACCAGCACGCCGCCATGACGCGACGTGCCCGCCATATTGGCATGGCGGAACACATCGCCGGTGCGGTCAACCCCCGGTCCCTTGCCATACCAGAGGCCAAACACCCCGTCATAGCGCCCCTCGCCGCGCAGTTCCGCCTGCTGGCTGCCCCAGAGCGCAGTGGCGGCGAGATCTTCGTTCAGCCCTTCCTGAAAGCGGATATGGGCGGCGTCGAGCAGTTTCTTCGCGCGGGTCATCTGCAGATCCACCGCTCCCAGCGGCGAGCCGCGATAGCCGGTGACATAGCCTGCAGTGTTCAGACCGGCGGCCCGGTCGCGGGCCGCTTGCGCGAGCATCAGACGGACCAGCGCCTGAGTGCCGTTCAGGAGCACGGGCGACTTTTCAAGGTCGAAACGGTCTGTCAGCGATATATCCTGACGCATTTTTGCACCTCCCGTTGCAGCTTTGCGTATAGATCCATCATAGGTCAATATCTCTGACCTACAAAGCGGATTTTGAGGTTTATCCGCTTTTGTGATCGGTCCATAAGCCCCGGAACGAATCGGTCACGTTTGCGGAAACGTGTGATATGGATGTTGCGCTATGGACTGGGACAAGCTTCGAATATTTCATGCGGTCGCGGATGCGGGCAGTCTGACCCATGCGGGTGACGTGCTGCAGCTGTCGCAATCGGCGGTCAGCCGACAGATTCGCGCGCTGGAAGAATCACTGGATACGATTCTGTTCCACCGCCATGCACGCGGGCTGATTCTGACCGAACAGGGCGAATTGCTGTTCGATGCCACGAAAACCATGTCGCGCACGCTCGAATCGGCGGCGGCGCGGATCCGCGATGCCGAGGATGAGGTTTACGGAGAATTGCGCGTGACCACGACCACGGGGTTCGGCACGCTGTTTCTGGCGCCGCGCCTGCCCGCGCTTTATGCGCAATATCCCGATCTGAAAATCGATCTGATGCTGGAAGAGCGGGTGCTGGACCTGCCGATGCGCGAGGCCGATGTCGCCATCCGCATGAAGGAACCGAGCCAGGCCGATCTGATCCGCAAACGGCTGATGACGGTGAATATGCGGCTCTATGCATCGACCGAATATCTGCGCGCCAATGGCACGCCGCAAGCGCTGGATGATCTGGCGGATTTCCGGCTGATTTCGCAGAATATCTCGTCGCAGCAGGTCAGTGTCGGCGCACAACTGATCCGGGAATTGACGGCGCGACCCTTGCGGTCGAGTTTCACCGTGAACAACTATTTCGGCGTGTTGCAGGCGGTGCTCAATCATCTGGGGATCGGCGTGCTGCCGGATTATGTCTCCGAGGATTTCCCCGATCTGGTGCATGTGCTGCCCGATGTCGCAAGCGGCGATATTCCGGTGTTTCTGGCCTATCCCGAAGAGCTGCGCCATTCGCGCCGGATCAGTGCCTTTCGCGAATTCGTGGTCGAGGAAATCGTGGCCTATCGGCGGGCGCGCCAGACCTGAGCGGGCGAATGCAACCTGAGGCTGTGCCCAATTGTCACATGAGGCATGTATGCAACGCATAGCGGCAATGTTGCAGGCGCAGAAGCATTTAACTTGCGTAACGGATGTGCAATACCTTAATTCACTTCAAGGGCGTGATTGATTTTTCCATGCCCTTACCTCCCTGTTGGACTTAGGCCGAGCAGTATTGCTCGGCCCTTTTTTTATTGCGCCTTGCGGCTACGGCGCGACAGGTTCTGCCTTTGGCACCCAAGCCCCGGTTTTCATTTTGCCGCTTTTCCAACCGGTCTGAGCATTCGCGCGCCGCAGTGCAGCGAGCGCAGCGCGATTGGTCGGTTTTGGCTTGACGGGCCACGAAGCCGCGCTTGCGCGCTGCCCCCCTTTCGCCGGTTGCGCCTTTGGCTTATGGGGAATGCGACGCCCGCGGATGCTGCGCGGGCCAAGCCAGAAAGCCGCGTGAAAGGGTGCCCCGCCATGACAGATCCCGTCCTCACCGAAGAGTTGATTGCCGCGCATGGGCTGAAGCCCGATGAATATGCGCGCATCCTCGACATTATCGGGCGGGAGCCGACTTTTACCGAGTTGGGCATTTTCTCGGCGATGTGGAACGAGCATTGTTCCTATAAATCCTCGAAGAAATGGCTGCGCACGCTGCCGACCTCTGGCCCGCAGGTGATCTGCGGCCCCGGCGAGAATGCGGGCGTGGTGGATATCGGCGACGGGCAGGCGGTGATCTTCAAGATGGAGAGTCATAATCACCCGAGCTATATCGAGCCCTATCAGGGCGCGGCGACCGGGGTGGGCGGCATTCTGCGCGATGTGTTCACCATGGGGGCGCGTCCGATTGCGGCGATGAATGCGCTTTCCTTCGGGGAGCCGGGTCATCCCAAGACGGCGCATCTGGTGCAGGGCGTGGTCGAGGGCGTCGGCGGTTATGGCAATGCCTTTGGCGTGCCGACGGTCGGCGGTGAAGTGCGCTTCCATGCGGCCTATAATGGCAATTGTCTGGTCAATGCCTTTGCCGCGGGTCTGGCGGATGCGGACAAGATTTTCTATTCGGCGGCCTCGGGCGTGGGCATGCCGGTGGTCTATCTGGGCGCCAAGACCGGGCGCGATGGCGTCGGCGGGGCGACCATGGCCAGCGCCGAATTCGATGACACGATTGAAGAGAAGCGCCCCACGGTGCAGGTGGGCGATCCGTTCACGGAAAAGCGTCTGCTGGAAGCCTGTCTGGAGCTGATGGCATCCGGCGCGGTGATCTCGATTCAGGATATGGGGGCTGCGGGGCTGACCTGTTCGGCGGTCGAGATGGGCGACAAGGGGGGGCTCGGGATCAAGCTGCAGCTTGACGATGTGCCGCAGCGCGAGGCGGGGATGACCGCCTATGAGATGATGCTGTCGGAAAGCCAAGAGCGGATGCTGATGGTGCTGAACCCGGCGCTGGAAGATGTGGCGCGGGCGATTTTCGAGAAATGGGATCTGGATTTCGCGATTGTGGGCGAGACCATCCCCGAGGACCGGTTCCTGATCCTGCATGGCAATGCGGTGAAGGCGGATTTGCCCTTGTCGAAACTGTCGTCGAGTGCGCCGGAATATGACCGGCCCTGGGTTGAGACGCCTGCGGCGGCGGAACTGGGCGAGGTGCCGGAGATTTCGGCGCTGGACGGGTTGCGGGCGCTGATCGGCGCGCCCTCTTACGCGCATAAGGCCTGGGTCTGGGAGCAATATGACAGTCAGGTGATGGCCGATACGCTGCGCACGCCGGGGCTGGGGGCTGGCATCGTGCGGGTGCATGGGAGCGAGAAGGCGCTCGCGTTTACCAGCGATGTGACCCCGCGCTATGTGAAGGCGAACCCGTTCGAGGGTGGCAAGCAGGCGGTGGCGGAAGCCTATCGCAACCTCTGTGCGGTGGGCGCGCGGCCCTTGGCGAGCACGGATAACCTGAATTTCGGCAATCCCGAAAAGCCCGAGGTCATGGGGCAGTTCGTGGGGGCGATCAAGGGGATTGGCGCGGCCTGTGCGGCCCTCGATATGCCGATCGTGTCGGGGAATGTCTCGCTTTACAATGAAACGGATGGGCGCGCGATCCTGCCCACACCGACGATTGGCGCGGTGGGGCTGATTGATCATGTGGATGAGATCATTGCCGGGCTGCCCGAGGATGGCGATCTGGCGCTGGTGATCGGCGCGACTGCCGGGCATCTGGGGCAATCGGCGCTGCTGACCGAGGCTTTCGGGATCGAGGGCGGCGATGCGCCTGCGGTCGATCTGGAGGCCGAGCGCAGGCATGGGGAGTTCCTGCGCGCGAACCGTGCGCTGGTGAAGGCGGCGTCTGATCTGTCGGATGGCGGGCTGGCGCTGGCGGCTTTCGAGATGGCTGAAGGCGCGGGTCTGGGGGTCACGCTGGAGGCGGGCGATATCGCGACGCTCTTTGGCGAGGATCAGGCGCGGTATCTGATCGCCTGCAGCTTCGATCAGGCGGAAGCGCTGATGGTCGCGGCGGGGCAAGCGGGGGTGCATCTGGAAACCGTGGGGCGGTTCGGCGGCGACACCGTGCGCTTCGGGCAGGAAAGCGCGGCGCTGGCGGAGCTCTCGGCTGAGTATCGCGGGGCGTTTGCGCGGGCGGTTTTCGGGGGTGCAGCATGAGCCGGCGGATTGCTCTTGCCTCGGATCACGCGGCGATCGAACTGCGCCGCGCGATAGCCGCGCATCTGGGCGCGCGCGGGGATGTGGTGGTTGATCTGGGGCCGGAGACGCCCGAGAGCATTCCCTATCCCGCGCAGGGGGCGGCGGCGGCGAAGCTGGTGGCCGCAGGCGAATGCGATCTGGGGATCGTGGTTTGCGGCACGGGTCAGGGGATCATGATGGCCGCGAATAAAGTGCCGGGGATCCGCTGCGGGGTCTGCAGCGATACCTTCTCGGCGCGGATGATTCGGCAGCATAATGACGCGAATATGCTGGCGCTGGGGGCGCGGGTGCTGGGGATCGGGCTGGCGCTGGAACTGGTCGATGCCTTTATGGACGCGGAATTCGAGGGCGGGCGCCATGCCACGCGGGTCGATATGATCCGGGCGATGGAGGGCTGAGGCCACCTTCGCGCGATTGGCGGCGCTTGATCTGCCCCTGCGCCGCGATTACCTTGGATCCAGCAACACGGGAAAGGCACCGATGGCCATTACAGTCGAGGAACTGGAGACGCTTCTGAAAGAGGGGTTTCCGAATGCGCGCGTCACGATCACCGATCTGGCGGGTGACGGCAATCACTATGCGGCGGAAGTGATCGACGAGAGTTTTCGCGGGCTGAACCGCGTGCAGCAGCAGCGCGCGGTCTATGCCGCGCTGAAGGGCAAGATGGATGGCAGCCATGGCGAGTTGCATGCGCTGGCCCTGACCACCAAGGCCCCGGATTAATCAGGAGAGACTGGCATGAGCGCCGCAGAGCAGATCAAGGATACTATCGGCAAGCACGATGTGGTGCTTTATATGAAGGGCACCAAGACGATGCCGCAATGTGGCTTTTCCAGCCGCGTGGCGGGGGTGCTGAATTTCATGGGCGTGGACTATGCCGATGTGAATGTGCTGGCCGATGAGGCGATCCGGCAGGGGATCAAGGAATTCTCGGACTGGCCGACAATCCCGCAGCTTTATGTGAAGGGCGAATTTGTCGGCGGTTGTGATATCATCACCGAGATGACGCTTTCGGGCGAGCTGGATCAGTTGTTTGACGCCAAGGGCGTGGCCTATGACAAGGATGCGGCCGAGAAGATCCGCGAAGCCAACGCCTGAGTTTGCATTGAGTTTGTGCGAAGGCCCCCCGTGTTTTGCGCGGGGGGCTTTTCGTTTGGTGGGTAGGGTGCGTGCTGAGCACGCACCCTACGGCGCGGCGCGTCCGGTCCAGAGGCGGGTGCCGCTGGACTGCGCCACATTGCGCATCACCACCTGCCCTGCCCTGATGTCATAGGCGCGCGCGCCAGTGGCGCGCAGATCCGCTGGTGTGACCAGCGTGCAGGCGCGGGGTTTGTCCTCGGGCATCTCTGTCGTGACGATGATCCGTCCCGGCAGGCAGAGCATGTCCAGATCCGCCAGCGCGCGTTTGCCCGAAAGATGCAGCACATCAAAGCCGCCGCCGCGCAGATGGGTGATCTGCGCGCGCGGATCGGCGCCTGTGCGGGCATGGGCCTGCGCCTGATCGGCGGCGTCGCCATCGGCCTGCAGCCAGCTTGCCGCCGCGAAACTGCCCGCGCGGGCGCGGCTGAGGGCGCGACCCTCGGGGGTCATGAGACCCACCACCTCGCCCTCGGGCGCGATCAGCAGTGCGGGCCGGGTGGTCAGGGACCACAGCAGCAGCGCCAGCGCCATGACCGGCAGCCCGGCGAGCCGCGCGCGGCCCTGCCAGAGGATCAGCCAGAGCGCGCCGAGGCTGAGGATCGGGATCACCCATGGCTCGGGCTGGACCACGGGCATGACCGCGCCTTCCAGCGCGCCCACCTGTGCGGCGACGCTGAGGATCCAGCCGATGGCGGGGGACATGAGCGCGAGCCCCAGCCCTTCGAGGCCGAACGGGGCGAGGAGGGCCGCCAACACGGCACCGGGCATGATCACCAGCCCCATCAGCGGCACGGTGAGAAGGTTCGCGATCAGCCCGTATTCGGCGATGCGGTTGAAGCTGGCGGCGGCGATGGGGGCGGTGGCGATGCCCGCGACCACCGAACACAGGATCACCGAGACCACGGGCCACGCCCAGCGCGGCAGGCGGTCGCGCCATGCGCGCTCGTCGCTGAGGAAGCGGAACACGGCGACAAGGGCGATGGTGGCGGCGAAACTCATCTGGAACCCGGCCTGTACCAGCGCTTCGGGGCGCAGGATCAGGATCAGGGTGGCGGCCATCGCGACCGAGCGCAGCGAGATGGCGCGGCGGTCGAGAAGCACCGCCACCAGCATGACCGCGACCATGATATAGGCGCGTTCGGTGGCGACATTGCCGCCCGAGAGCGCGAGATAGAACCCCCCTGCCCCGAGCGCGCCGAGGGCCGCGAATTTGCGGATCGGCAGGCGGAGGGCCAAGGGCGGGACCAACGCCATGAGCAGGCGCAGGAGGCCGAAGACGAAGCCGGTGAGCAGACCCATATGCAGCCCCGAAATGGCCAGAAGATGCGCGAGATTGGCGCGGCGCAGATCCTCGGTGCGGGCCTGCGAGATGCCGGAGCGGTCGCCGGTCAGGATGGCGGCGGCAAATCCGCCGCGATCGCCGGGAAGGTGGTCCTGCACCGCCGCCGAGATGCGCATGCGAAGGCGGTTCAGGCTCTGGCCCGAGGGGTCGGGGGGCGCGGCGATCAGGACGGGCATACGGCTATAGCCGACCGCGCCGAGGCGTTCGAACCATGCAAGGCGGCGGAAATCGAAGCCGCCGGGTTCTGACGGCGCGGGCGGCGGGCCGAGATGGCCTGTGGTCATCACGCGCTGGCCGGGTTCGGGCGGGAAATGGCTCTGCGCGCCGTGCAGGGAGA
Source organism: Natronohydrobacter thiooxidans (assembly GCF_001884735.1). Taxonomy (GTDB): domain Bacteria; phylum Pseudomonadota; class Alphaproteobacteria; order Rhodobacterales; family Rhodobacteraceae; genus Roseinatronobacter; species Roseinatronobacter thiooxidans_A. The sequence continues at coordinate 283,524 of NZ_MJAP01000003.1, forward strand.
TGCGTATATGCTGCGGGGTGCGGGCGGGGGGCGTGCGTTCCAGCACGACCTGATCGAGAGTGAGCCGCATGGCGTCGCTGGCGGAGCGGTCGATTTTCACGATACGGCCCTCGATTGCGCCGAAATAGCGGTAGCTCATGACCGGGGCCGCGACCTGATGCGCGCGGTGGCCCGCGATCAAAAGGCCGCCGAGGGTGAGGACGGCGGCCATGGCGAGCGGGGCCAGATCTGTGGGCAGGGCGCGCGCGAGCAGGCCAAGCGCGAGGGTGAGGGCCGCGAGCGCGGCCCATTCCGGCGGGGAGGGCTCGCGCGGCAGGGCGAAATAGAGGCCGATGCCGAGGGCGAGGCAGACCGGCACATAGAGAAACAGCCGCCCGCGCTGGCGGGCGATGGCCTGCAGCGCCGGATGCGCTAGCTGGCCGGGCTGCGCTGCGGAAAGGCCATGCGCGCGCACCCTTGTTTCCTCCCCTCTCCTTGCCTAGAACCCCTCTGGAAAACACCCTGCCCAAAACTGGTTTCCAAAAGGTTAATCCGCGCATGTCTGCCCCTGTCGTCACCCGTTTCGCCCCTTCGCCCACTGGCTATCTGCATATCGGGGGTGCGCGGACGGCCTTGTTCAACTGGCTTTATGCGCGGGGGCGTGGCGGCAGGTTTCTGCTGCGGATCGAGGATACCGACCGCGCGCGCTCGACGCCCGAGGCCAGTGAGGCGATCCTGAAGGGGCTGACATGGCTGGGGCTGGATTGGGATGGCGAGCCGGTGAGTCAGGCGGCGCGGGCGGAGCGCCATGCCGAAGTGGCGCATCAGATGCTGGCCTCGGGCCATGCCTATAAGTGTTTTGCGACCCAAGAGGAGATCGAGGCGTTTCGCGAGGCCGCGCGGGAAGAAGGGCGCTCGACCCTGTTCCGCTCGCCCTGGCGCGATGCGGATCCGGCGACGCATCCGGATGCGCCCTTTGCGATTCGGGTGAAGGCGCCGCAGGAGGGTGAGACGGTCATCCGCGATCAGGTGCAGGGCGATGTGCGGATCCGCAATGACCAGCTGGATGATATGATCGTGCTGCGCTCGGACGGGACGCCCGTCTATATGCTGGCGGTGGTGGTGGATGATCACGACATGGGCGTCACGCATGTGATCCGGGGGGATGACCATCTGAACAATGCCGCGCGGCAGATGCTGGTCTATCGCGCGATGGGCTGGGATCTGCCGGTTTTCGCGCATATTCCGCTGATCCACGGGCCGGACGGCAAGAAATTGTCCAAGCGTCACGGGGCTTTGGGGGTCGAGGAATATCAGCGCATGGGCTATCCGGCGGCGGCAATGCGCAATTATCTGGCGCGGCTGGGCTGGAGTCACGGAAATGATGAATTCTTTACCGATGATCAGGCAAAAGAATGGTTCGACATTGCGGGCATTGGCAAATCGCCCGCGCGACTGGATTTCAAGAAGCTGGACCATCTGACGGGCCAGCATATGAGCGCGGGCGACGATGCTGCGCTGCTGCATGAACTGGAGGGATATTTGGCCGCAACCGGCGCAGATGCCTTGAGTGAGACCCGGCGCGCGGCGCTATTGCGGGCCATGCCGCTGGTCAAGGACAAGGCCCGCGGCTTCGGGCAACTGCTTGAAAAGGCGCATTTCATCCTGACCGACCGCCCGGTGGTGCCGGATGAGAAAGCGCAGGCGGCGCTGGATAATGTATCCCGTGGTATACTGAGGGAATTGACGCCGCGACTGCAAAATGCTAGCTGGGAGCGAGAATTTCTGGAAGATGTAGTCTCGGAAATCGCGCAGGCGCATGGTCTGGGTCTTGGCAAGCTGGCGCAGCCTTTGCGTGCTGCCCTTGCCGGACGCACGACCAGCCCCAGCGTGTTTGACATGATGCTTCTTCTTGGCCGGGAGGAAACCCTTGGCCGGTTGCAGGATGCGGTGATCCGAGAGGGCTGAGGCCCTGCCCGGATCTGGATCTGCCCGACAGGCGCTGTGCTTGCGGGCTATTGGGAAAGGATGTGCAATGGCGGATGGTGCGGGAACGGCGAAGCTGACAATCGGGGACAAGGTATTGGACCTGCCCATCCTGAAACCCTCGGTGGGGCCGGATGTGCTGGATATCCGAAAGGTCTATGCCCAGGCCGATGTGTTTACCTATGACCCTGGATTCACTTCGACGGCCTCCTGCTCTTCGACCATCACTTTCATTGATGGCGATGCGGGCGAACTTCTGTATCGCGGCTATCCGATCGAGCAACTGGCCGAGAAATCGCATTTTCTGGAAACCTGCTATCTGCTGCTTTACGGAGAACTGCCTTCGGCCTCGGCGCTGGAAGATTTCGAACTGCGCGTGACGCGCCACACGATGCTGCATGAGCAGATGCAGTATTTCTTCCGGGGCTTCCGGCGTGACAGTCATCCGATGGCGATCATGACCGGTGTGGTCGGCGCGATGTCGGCCTTTTACCATGACAGCACCGATATCAACGATCCCTGGCAGCGCGAGGTCGCCGCGATCCGCATGATCGCCAAGATGCCGACGATTGCGGCCTGGGCCTATAAATATTCGGTCGGCCAGCCTTTCGTCTATCCCAAGAACAGCCTCGATTATGCGGGCAATTTCCTGAATATGTGCTTCTCGGTTCCGGCCGAGGAATATGTGGTCGATCCGATCCTGAGCCGCGCCATGGACCGGATCATGATGCTGCATGCCGATCACGAGCAGAATGCCTCGACCTCGACGGTGCGGCTGGCGGGCTCTTCGGGGGCCAATCCCTTTGCCTGTATTGCCGCTGGCATTGCCTGTCTCTGGGGTCCGGCGCATGGCGGGGCGAATCAGGCCTGTCTGGAGATGCTGCAGGAAATCGGGACGGTGGATCGTATCCCCGAATATATCAAACGCGCCAAGGACAAGGATGATCCGTTCAAGCTGATGGGCTTCGGCCACCGGGTCTACAAGAATTTCGACCCGCGCGCGAAGGTGATGAAGCAATCCGCCGATGAGGTTCTGGGGCTGCTGGGGATCGAGGATAACGAGACGCTGAAGATCGCCAAGGAGCTGGAGCGCATCGCGCTGGAGGATGAATATTTCATCCAGAAAAAGCTCTATCCGAATGTGGATTTCTATTCCGGCATCATTCTGGAGGCGATGGGCTTCCCGACCTCGATGTTCACGCCGATTTTCGCGCTGTCGCGCACGGTGGGCTGGATCAGCCAGTGGAAAGAGATGATCGGCGATCCCGAGCAGAAGATCGGGCGTCCGCGCCAGCGCTATATCGGGGCGCCGCGCCGCGACTATGCCGAGATCGAGACGCGCTGACCCGCCTCTGTGCTGAGAGCCTGGCGCCGCTCCTTTGGGGGCGGCGCTTTGCTTTGGCTGGGGGGCTGGGCCTGCGGGGTCAGAAGCGCCCGCTCACGGCCCACCCACCCTGCCCATGCCATTCGCGGGCGCTGCCCGCGCTTGCGCGCGGGCGGGCCCTGTGGCTATGGTAGGTTCTTCTCTGCGCGACGCGCCTGTCGGAACCTGAAAGCCGGTTGCCGGGTTGATCTGCCATGATACGGATTTTGCCTTTTCTGACCCTGATTGCGACGGCGGGGTTTCTGATCTCGCCCTTTCTCACCGACCCGTTTTCGGGCTTTGACCCGGCACGCTTTCCGGTGCCGCAGGTCGATCCGCCGGTGCAGCCTGCGGGCTATGCCTTTGGCATCTGGGGGCTGATCTATCTGTGGCTGGGGGTGAGCGCGCTGGCGGGGGTGATGGGGCGGCGCGGGGACCGGGCCTGGGCGCGGGTGCAAGTGCCGCTGGTTCTGAGCCTTGGTCCGGGTGCTTTCTGGCTGTGGCTGGCCGGGGTCAACCCGCCCGCCGCCACGGCGCTGATCCTGTGGATGACCGGATGCGCGCTCTGGGCGCTGTTTGCAGCACCGCGCCGGGACCGTTGGCTGTTGCAGGCGCCGGTCGCGCTCTATGCGGGCTGGCTGACGGCGGCGTCGGCCGTGTCGATCGGGGTGCAGCTGGGCGGCTATGGGGTGTTCACGCCGGAATGGGCAGCGGTGGTGGCGCTGGCGGGCGGGGTGATGATCGCGCTTTCTGTGGCGCTCACCCTGCCCCATGCGCCGGAATATGCGCTGGCGGTGATCTGGGCACTGCTGGGGGTGCTGGTGGCCAATCTGGGCGGCAGTCTCCTGGTGCTGGGGGTCGCGGGGGCCGCACTTCTGGCGATGGGCGCGGTAGCGGTTTTCGGGCTGAGGGCTGGACAGGGGCGGGCAGCGCTGTAGAACGGGGCCGGATGTCTCTGTTCAAGGTGCCGGTTTTCATGGAACATGACCCTCTGATCTTTGCCCCCGATGGCTCTGTCGCGCGGCTGCGCGCGATCATGGCAGCGCTGCGCGATCCTGACACCGGCTGCCCCTGGGATATCGCGCAGGATTTCGCCTCGATCGCGCCCTATACGATCGAGGAAGCCTATGAGGTCGAGGATGCGATTGCGCAGCGCGACTGGCCCGCGCTGGAAGGGGAATTGGGGGATCTGCTGTTGCAGGTGGTCTATCATGCGCAGATCGCCGAAGAGGCCGGGCATTTCAGCTTTGAGAGCCTGACGCGCAGGATCAGCGACAAGATGCTGGCGCGGCATCCGCATGTCTTTGGCGATGAGAGCCGCGACAAGAGTGCCGAGGATCAGGTGGCGGATTGGGAGCGGGTGAAGGCGCAGGAGCGCGCGGCGCAGGGGCGCGGCGGGGTGCTTGATGATGTGGCGCTGGGGCTGCCTGCGCTGATGCGGGCGGTGAAGCTGCAGAAACGCGCGGCGCGGGTGGGGTTTGACTGGCCTGATACCGCGCAGGTGCTCGACAAGATCATCGAGGAGGCGCGCGAATTGGTGGAGGCGCGCGACAAGATGGGCGCGGCGGAGCAGGAAGAGGAATTCGGGGATCTCTTGTTCGTGATGGCCAATCTGGCGCGGCATCTGGAGATTGACCCGGAAGCGGCGCTGCGCGCGGCCAATGCCAAATTCACCCGGCGGTTCCGCGCCATCGAGGCGGCGCTGGCGGATGAGAACCGTCGCCCCGAGGACAGCACTCTGGCGGAGATGGATGCATTCTGGAACGCGGCCAAGGCGCGGGAGAAGGCGGATGCAGGCAGATGACACGGTGCTGACGCAGGCGGGGCTGGCGCCTTCGGGGCGCGGCTCGATCCTTTTGCTGGCCTGCGGGGCCCTGGCGCGGGAGATCCTGGCGCTGAAGGCGGCGAATGGCTGGGATCATATGGATCTGATGTGCCTGCCCGCCAATCTGCATCTCTGGCCCGAGCGGATCCCCGATGCGGTGGAAAAGGCAGTGCGGGCGCATCGTGACCGCTACACGGAGATTTTCGTGGTCTATGCTGATTGCGGCACGGGCGGGCTGTTGCAGGCGCGCTGCGCGGATTTGGGTGTCGAGATGGTCGCGGGGCCGCATTGCTATGCGTTTTTTGAAGGCGTGGAGGCCTTTGCCGAAAAGGCCGAGGATGAGATCACGGCGTTTTATCTGACGGATTTTCTGGTGCGGCAGTTTGATGCCTTTGTCTGGAAACCGATGGGGTTTGACCGCCATCCCGAGCTGATCCCGATGATGTTCGGCAATTACACCAAGCTGATCTATCAGGCGCAGACCGAGGATCCGGCGCTGGATGCGAAAGCGCGCGACTGCGCGGCGCGGCTGGGGTTGGGGTATGAGCGGCGGTTCACGGGATACGGGGATCTGGAGAAGGCGCTGGCTGGGCGTGGGTAGGGTGCGTGCGGGAGCACGCACCTTACGGGGCGCGCAGCGCGCCCGGTTGTCGGATAGACCGCATATGGGGACGGCAAGGCGGGCTTTCGCGCCGGAAAGAGCGCGGGGGCGGGAAGACGCCATGAGCGACATTCCCGCAGCTCGCGCCATGGCACGGCTTTTCGCAGTTGCGCCACCATCTTCGAGCCGGTGATCTCTCTCGGTGGCTTGCGCAGCGCCGGGTTAAACCACGTATGGGGGGCCGCTTGCCCGGGGCCAGTTCTGGACGAATTGGGGGACAGGTTCCGAATTCTTTTTCTCAGGACTGAACCTTTTGTCGCCTGAGACGCACCTGAGGGGTGAAAGGTGACGAGGATGGATCAGGGCGAGAAACTGCGCGCGCTGCTGGCACTGCATGTCGCCGGGGCGCGCATGGGCCGGTCGCGGGACTTCCGCGCGCTGGTCGAACTGGCTGGCCCGCGCCTCTTCGCGCATGCAAGGCGGCTGGCGGATGATGCTGACACTGCGCGCGATCTGGTGCAGGAGGCCTGGGCGGCGATCACAGGCAGCCTGCCTGCCCTGCGCGACGACAGGGCGTTCCTGCCCTGGGCACTGGCCATCGTGACCCGTGCCGCCGCGCGCGAAGTGGCCCGCCGCGTCCGGGCGCGCGAGACCGCGAAGGAGCTTAGCCGCGCCGCTGATGCGCCCGGTGCCGACCCGCCGGATCTGCGCGCCGCCATTGCCGAACTGCCCGCCGGGCAGCGGGCGGTATTGGCACTGTTCTATCTGGAGGGGCTCACAGTGGCCGAAGTCGCCACTGCGCTCGCCATTCCGCCGGGAACCGTGAAGACCCGGCTTATGCACGCCCGCAGCCGTTTGCGGGTCTTGATGACAGGAGAGGATCATGGACGAATTTGACCGCCGAATCGCCGAGGCACTTGCAGAAGAGGATCTCGGTTTGCCGGAAGACGCGCGTGAACCGGGCTTCTTCTCGCTGGTCTTTTCCACATTGCGCGGCCCGCAGGGCTGGGTGACATGGGTGCTTATGGTCGTGCAGACCGTGATGTTTCTGATCGCGATCTGGGCCGGATGGCATTTTTTCACCGCGACGGAAGAGTTATCCGCGATCAAATGGGGGATCTCGGCGGCAACGCTGATGATCCTTGCCACGCAAATGAAACTTGCGCTGGTGCCCCATATGCAGGCCAATCGGGTCATCCTTGCGTTGAGACGACTGGAACTGCGGCTGGCGGCGAAGAGTTAGCGCGTCCCTGCGTTGTTGTTCACAGGCAGGGGGTCCGACCCGCTGCAGGGGCGCCGCGAAAGACCGTTCCCCGCCCGCCATGCCGGGGAGGACGCGCGCGATGTCTCCTCAAAGCGGTGGCGGGCGCCCGCTCGGTCCGGCTTGGCCGACACGCTGCGGGACACGGGAGCGCGGAGCCAGGCCGCAGGGGTAAGGTGCGTGGTTCCCACGCACCCTACGGCAAGGATGCGCCCGCCCGCTTTGAGTATTTGGGGCAAGAAAATGTCAGGCGCGGCGGATGTAATAGGCCGTTGCCGTCCCGCGGGTTTCGCTGTCGAGAAGCGTATGGCCCGATTCCGCGCAGAAATGCGGCACATCGACCACGGCGGCAGGATCACTGGCCAGCAGGCAGAGCACCTGCCCCGGTGCCATGGATTTCAGCCGCTTGCGCGCTTTCAGCACCGGCAGCGGGCAGAGAAGCCCGATCGCGTCCAGTTCGACATCGGCCTGCATCAGCGCCGCCTGCCCCGGCGCGCGGGTCCGGGGGCGGCGAGCCCCTCTTGCAAAAGCGCGGTCATCGGATGGCCGCTGTCGCCCCCGTATTGGTCGAGCAGATGTTGCAACGCCGCGCGCGGATCCTGCCCGTTCGGCAGGCTGAGCGCCCAGTCGATCAGGATCGAGCGGCATTCGGCATCGGAAATGCCCTCGATCCGGTAGCTTTCGCGGATCAGGCCCTTGGGGTCATGGCTGGGCTGCATCCTTATCCTCTGTGTCTGGCGCTGCGAGCAGCGTGGTGATGATCTGATCGGCCTCGGCGCAGGCGGTTTGCAGGGCTCTCGCCAAAGCCTCGGCGCTGTCTGCCCCGGCGGAGCTCAGAATGAACTTCTGCCCGCCCGGACCGAGATCGGCAATATCGGAAATGCGGTCCGTGAGCAGGCGGCCGGTGGCCTGCATCGTCCAGCACAGCCGGTAGGCGCGCAGAAGCGCGGCTTCCTGATCCGTCGTGATCGTGCCGGATCGGATGCCTGCGCGCAGTTGCGGCTCGGGGCGGCGGGCGTGGTGGCCGGATTTCAGGGCGCAATATTGCGCGGTGAGTTCGAGATCCATCAGCCGCCCCGGCCCGGCCTTGGCATCCCAGAGCCCATGCGCGGGTTTGGCTTCGGCCAGACGCGCGCGCATATCGGCCACGTCGCGGGCGATACTCTGGCCGGTGGATTTTTCGATGAGAAGCGCGCGGCGGAAATGTTCGATCCGCTCGCCCAGCGCCAGGGAACCCGCGACGCGGCGCGCGCGGGTGAGGGCCAGATGTTCCCAGGTCCAGGCCTCGTGTTGCTGATACTGCTCAAACGCAGTGATCGAGGTCGCGACCGGGCCTTGCCGCCCGGAGGGGCGCAGGCGCATATCCACCTCGTAGAGCCGGCCTTCGGCGGTGGGGGCGGAGATGGCGTTGAGGAACGCCTTGGTCAGGCGGGCGTAATAGCTGCGCGCATCGAGCGGGCGGGGGCCGTCGGACTGATCCTCGGTTTTTGCGTCATAGATGATCAGCAGATCCAGATCCGAGGCCGCATTGAGCCGCCCCGCGCCGAGCGAGCCCATGCCCAGCACCACCGCCCCACGCCCCGGTGGCGGGCCGTGCCTGCGCGAAAATTCCGTCACCACCACGGGCCAGAGCGCGCCGAGGGTGGCTTCGGCAAGGGCGGCATATTCGGATCCGGCCTCGAACGCGTCGATCAGCCCGCGCAGGTGATGCACGCCGACGCGGAAATGCCATTCGCGTGCCCAGACGCGGGCGAGGTCAAGCTGGCGCTCGTAATCGTCGAGCATGGCCAGCCGGTCGGCGAGGTCTTTTTGCAGCTCTGCCGTGCCGGGCCATGAGGTGAAAAACCCTCCGCCGATGACCGCATCAAAGACGGCGGCATTGCGCGAGAGATAGGCGGCGAGGCGCGGGGCTGTTGCGCAGATGTCAACAATCAGCTCGATTAGCTGGGGATTGGCCTCGAATAGTGAAAAAAGCTGCACCCCGGCGGGGAGGCCGCCGAGAAAGCGGTCGAATTGCACAAGGGCGGCTTCGGGGTCGGCGGCGTCCTGCAACCGCGTCAGGATCACCGGGCGGACGCGTTTGAAGATTTGCTTGGCGCGGCCGGAGCGGAGTGCGGCATAGCTGTGCCAGCCTGCGATCAGATCCTGCGCGGTTTCCGAGAGGTCGGGCTCTTCGGTGGCGGTGGCGTCGGGGGCGAAGAAGCCTTCGGTCAGCTGCGCCACCTCCATCAGCCGCGCTTTCAGGCGCTGGCGGAAGGCGCTGGTCTCGGCTTCGCCGGTGAAACGGGCGAGACGGTCGAATTCCTCGGGGCTGGTGGGCAGTTTCTGGGTCTGGGCGTCCTGCACCATCTGCAGCCGGTGTTCGATCTCGCGGTGCTGGATGTAATGCGCGGTCAGTTTTTCGGCGAGATCTGCCGGGATCCAGCCCTTGGCGGCCAGCGCCGCGAGCCCGTCCACCGTGCGCGGGCTGCGCAGATCGGGGTCGCGGCCACCGGCGATCAACTGCCGGGTCTGGGTGAAGAATTCGATCTCGCGGATACCGCCCTGCCCCAGTTTGAGGTCATGGCCATTGAGCGAGAGCGTGCCGCCAAGCCCTTTATGCGCCTTGATCTTGAGGCGCATGTCATGGGCGTCCTGAATCGCGGCGAAATCGAGATGCCTGCGCCAGACGAAGGGGCGCAGCGTGTCGAGAAAGCGCCAGCCTGCGGCCAGATCCCCGGCGCAGGGGCGGGCCTTGATATAGGCGGCGCGTTCCCATGTGCGGCCAAGGCTTTCATAATAGCGCTCGGCGGCTTCCATCGAGAGGCAGACCGGCGTCACCGAGGGATCGGGGCGCAAGCGCAGATCGGTGCGGAAGACATAGCCCTCGGCAGTGTGATCCGAGAGCATCCCGCAAAGCTTGCGGGTCACGCGGATGAAGGCGGCGCGGGCGTCGTGATAGTCGTCGGTCGAGAAGCGGGTTTCGTCAAAGAGGCAGATCAGGTCGATATCGGAGGAATAGTTGAGTTCGCGCGCGCCCATCTTACCCATGGCGAGCACCACCATGCCCGCGCCGGTCTTGGCATCCTCGGGGGTCATGCCGGGCAGTTTCTTGCGGCGGATTTCTTCGGTCAGCAGGGCAGTCAGGGCGGTGTGGGTCGCGCGGTCGGCGAGATCACTGAGCGCGCCTGTGACCTGATCAAGTGACCAGACGCCGCCCAGATCGGCCAGCGCCGCCAGCAGCGCCACGCGGCGTTTGGCCTGACGCAGGCGGGCGGAAAGATCGGCGAGCGGCACGTCATCGAGGGCGGCGAGTTCAGCGTCGATGCTGGCTTGCGGATCGCGGGTGAGCGCGGCGCGGGTCCAGTCCTGTTCGCGGGTCATCAGGGTGCGCAGATAGGGGCTGCACCCGGCCGCCCCTGCGATCAGATCGGAGAGATCTGCGGGCAGGTCGGGGAAGGCGGCGCGGGCCTCGGCACCAGATTCGGTGTCATAGGGCAAGGGCAGACGGGTCAGGGGCGCGAAACTCATGCCCAGACCATGCCTTGCGCGCAGGGCCGCGTCAATTGGCGCAACTTCCTAAGCCAGAATGCAAAATCTGCCGCTTCGGGGCGCTGGCGAAATCATGGCTGCGGGCATGCTAGCGGTATCATGAAAATTTATCTTGCCAGAATTGGTAAAATCATTTTACCAACACTGCAGGGGGAGGAGCCGCGCGCCATTTGCACCGGACAGGCCGCACAAGTTTGTGACCCAACGCCGCGCTTTTCTCTTGACGGATATCGCCCTGAATGGGTGGATAGCAGGGACGAAAGTCCAACAACCGGAGGAACTCATGAATAAATTGATGATCACGACCGCGCTGACGGCCAGCCTTGTGGCAGGTGCCGCGACCGCGCAAGAACGTATCCGCTGGCAGGTGCCGATGAGCTTTGCCTCGACCCTGACCGCGCTTGGCGATACGATGCCTTGGGTGGCCGACCAGTTGCGCGCGGTATCGGGCGGCGAAATCGACCTGCGTACCGCAGAGCCGGGCGCTGTGGTTCCCGCGCTCTCGATCTTCGAGAACGTGTCGGAAGGCAATATCGATGCTGGCTATAGCTGGATGGGCTATGAATGGGGCACTGTGCCTGCATCCGCCCTGTTCGGCGCGACGCCTTTTGGGCTGGAATCGATCGAATTTCTGGCATGGATGACCCATCACGGCGGACAGGAACTGCTGGAAGAGACTTTCCATCCTTACAATGTGCATCCGGTGCTCTGCGGCACGATCAGCCCGGAAACCGCTGGCTGGTTCCGCAATGAGGTGAACACTGCCGAAGATCTGCAGGGTCTGCGCTTCCGCGCGGCGGGCGTCGGTGGTGAAATCTTCCAGGAATTCGGCATGTCGGTGACGATCATGCCGGGCGGTGAACTGTATCAGGCGCTGGAAACCGGTACGCTGGATGCGACCGAATTCTCGCTGCCGACCGTGGATGAGCAGCTGGGTTTCTATCAGGTCGCACCTTACCTGTATCTGCCGGGCTGGCACCAGCCTTCGACCAACCAGTTCCTGTATATCAACCTTGATGTGTGGAACGGGCTGGGCGACCAGACCAAGGCCATGATTGAAACCACCTGCATGGCGGGCAATGCCTATTCCATCGCCCGTGCCGAAGCGCTGCAGGGTGCTGCGATCAAGCGCTTCCAGGAGCAGGGCACCAATGTGCGGACCTACACGGATGAGCAGATTGCAGCCTTCCGCGAAGCCGCGATCACGGTGCTGGGTGCATGGTCCGAGCGGGACGAGATGTTCGGCAAGGTCTATAGCTCGATGATGGCCTATCAGGAAGAACTGCGCCCCTGGAAAGAGATGGGCTATCTGCCGCGCGACTGGCAGACCCGGATCGGCGAGTAATTCCGCGCCACAGAAGACCCGCCGCGCCCTTGCCGGGGCGCGGCTCTTTTCAGAACAGCCCCCTTACAAGCAAGGATGTGCCGCATGAGCCAGCTACCTCCTCAGATCGACATTGATCTCGACAAGGTCGAGGATGCGGGCGCGCGCAGTCACGGGCTGGATTTCCCGCGCACATGGGCCTCGGACATGATCGAGGCGGTGCTGGGGTCGCTCTCTTTCGTGCTGAACACGCTCTGGATCGTGCTGGTGGTGATCATCGTGTCCAATGTGGTCATGCGCTACATGCTGGGCGTGAACTATATCTGGATCGAGGAAGTGCAGTGGCACATGTATGCCGTGGGCTTCATGTTCGGGATCGGCTATGCGCTGATGCATGATGCCCATGTGCGCGTCGATGTGCTGGCCGCGAATTTCCGGCCCACGCCGCGGGCCTGGATCGAGTTGTTCTCGATTGTCTGCATCATCCTGCCGATGTGTTGGCTGATCATCAGCTACGGAATTCCCTTTGTAGAAGCGTCGTACAATCGCGGCGAGCGGTCCTCGGCGCCAGGCGGGCTGGCCAATCGCTGGATGATCAAGGGCGTGATCGTGCTGGCCTTCGCCTATATCGGGCTGGCCGCTTTCGCGCGGCTCTTGCGGGTCACGGCCTTTCTCTTCAATTTCCCCCGTGCGCGGGCGGTCAGGTAACCAACGCCGCGCCGTGGCCTGCGGGCCGCAAGCCGCGTGAATTTCAGGAAAGACGGGATGGAAACCAACGAAATCCTCGTTATCGCGATGCTGGTCTCCTTCATTGCGCTCATCTTCACCGGGATCCCGGTGGCCTGGGCGCTGGCGGGGGTGTCGATCGCCTTCAGCTTCATCGCCATCTACGGCTTCGACATGTTCGGCTGGGACACGTATTTCCTGACCGATATGCGCATCTTCGGGATTTTCGTGCAGCGCATCTGGGGGCAGATGTCGAACTGGATATTGGTCGCGCTGCCGATGTTCATCTTCATGGGGCTGATGCTGGAGCGCTCTGGCGTGACGGAAAAGCTGATGTCGAATTTCATCCAGCTTTTCGGGCGGTTCCGGGGCGGGCTGGCGCTGGGCGTGGTGCTGATCGGGATCCTGCTGGCGGCCTCGACCGGGATTGTCGGCGCGTCCGTGGTGCTGCTGGCGCTTCTGTCGATGCCGATCATGTTGCAGCAGGGCTATAACAAGGGTTTCGCCTCGGGCGTGGTCTGTTCGGCGGGGACGCTGGGGATTCTGATCCCGCCCTCGATCATGCTGATCATCATGGCCGATCAGATGTCGGTCTCGGTGGGCAATCTGTTCATGGGCGCGCTGATCCCGGGGCTGATGCTGGGGGTGTTCTACATCATCTATATCATGGTGGCCGCGACTTTCTTCAAAACACTGGCCCCGGCGCCCAAGGATCTGCCCCCTGTCACGGCCAGGCTGATCTTCGACACGCTGCTGGCGGTGGTGCCGCCGCTTCTGCTGATTCTGGCGGTGCTGGGCTCGATCTTCATGGGGCTGGCGACACCGACCGAGGCGTCGGGCGTGGGGGCCTTTGGCGCGACATTGCTGGCGGCGGCGAATGGGCGGCTGTCCTGGGCGGTGCTGAAGGATGTGGGGATGAAGACCACGCTGACCACGGCCTTCATCTTCGGGATCTTCCTTGGGGCGACGATGTTTGCGGTGGTGATGCGTCAGCTTGGCGGGGATGAGTTCATCAGCCAGTCGCTGCGCGGCCTGCCCTTCGGCCCTTCGGGCGTGGTGCTGACGATCCTGTTCATCGCCTTCCTCGCCGGGTTCTTCCTCGACTGGCTGGAGATTTCGCTGATCATGCTGCCGCTGGTCGCGCCGGTGGTGGTGCTGCTGGGCTTCGATCAGATCTGGTTCATCGTGCTGTTTGCGGTGGTGTTGCAGACCAGTTTCCTGACGCCGCCTGTGGGATTCTCGCTCTTCTATCTGAAAGGGGTGGCCCCGCCTGGGGTGACGATTGTCGATATCTACAAGGGGGTGGTTCCTTTCGTCTTGCTACAGATGCTGGCGGTTCTGTGCGTGTTTTTCTTCCCGCAGCTTGTGTTGTGGTTGCCGGGGCGGATGCTCTGAGCGTGATGCAAAGCCCCGGCCCTTGCGCCGGGGCTTTCTGCGTTTCTGCCCCCCTTGTCACGGGGGATGAATCTGATAGCGTTATTTGATCAAATTCAACCGGAGTCCGTCGCATGGCCCTTGACCGCCCCACCCCGAATGATCTGCGTGCCTTCTGGATGCCGTTTACGGCCAATCGCCAGTTCAAGCAGGCCCCGCGTCTGCTGGTCGAGGCGGAGGGGATGTTCTACACCACCTCGGACGGGCGGCAGGTGCTGGATGGCACGGCGGGGCTGTGGTGCTGCAATGCCGGTCACAAGCGCCCGAAGATCGTGGAGGCAATCCAGAAACAGGCGGCGGAACTGGATTATGCGCCGGCCTTTCAGATAGGGCACCCCAAGGCGTTTGAACTGGCCAACCGGCTGGTGGATCTGGCCCCGGATGGGATTGACCATGCGTTTTTCACCAATTCCGGCTCGGAATCGGTCGAGACCGCGCTGAAAATCGCGATTGCCTATCACCGCGCCTGTGGCAATGCCAGCAAGACCCGGCTGATCGGGCGGGAACGCGGCTATCACGGGGTGAATTTCGGCGGCATCTCGGTGGGCGGGATTGTCAATAACCGCCGCCATTTCGGCGCGATGCTGGTCGGCGTCGATCACCTGCCGCATACGCATATCCCGGAAAACCAGTGGACCAAGGGCCAGCCCGAGCATGGCGCGCATCTGGCCGATGATCTGGAACGCATGGTGGCTTTGCACGGGGCCGATACGATTGCGGCGGTGATCGTCGAGCCGGTGGCCGGGTCCACGGGCGTCCTGATCCCGCCCAAGGGCTATTTGCAGCGGCTGCGCGAGATCACGCGGAAACATGGGATCCTGTTGATCTTTGACGAGGTGATTACCGGTTTCGGGCGGTTGGGAAGCCCGTTTGCGGCGCAGCATTTCGATGTGCTGCCCGATATGATCACCTGCGCCAAGGGGCTGACCAATGGGGTGATCCCCATGGGGGCGGTGCTGACGACGCCGGAAATTCATGACGCCTTCATGACCGGGCCGGAGCATATGATCGAGCTGTTCCATGGCTATACCTATTCGGGCAGTCCGATTGCCTCTGCCGCCGGGCTGGCGACGCTGGAGACCTATCGCGAGGAAGGGCTGTTCGAGCGCGCGGCGGAACTGGCGCCCTATTGGGAAGCGGCGGTGCATTCGCTAAAAGACCGTCGCCATGTGATCGACATCCGCAATATGGGGCTGATCGGGGCGGTGGAGCTTGAGCCGATTGCAGGCGCGCCGACGCAGCGGGCGTTTTCGGCCTTCCTCAAAGCCTATGAGAAGGGCGTGATGATCCGCACCACCGGGGATATCATCGCCATGTCGCCGCCGCTGATCATCGAGAAAGCCCATATTGATCAGTTGATCAACACGCTGGGCGAAGTATTGGACAGTCTGGACTGATGAGCAAATCGCTGAAACGAGTCCGGCAGGCGCTGCGTGACGCGGGCC
Source organism: Natronohydrobacter thiooxidans (assembly GCF_001884735.1). Taxonomy (GTDB): domain Bacteria; phylum Pseudomonadota; class Alphaproteobacteria; order Rhodobacterales; family Rhodobacteraceae; genus Roseinatronobacter; species Roseinatronobacter thiooxidans_A. Next base: position 298,999 of record NZ_MJAP01000003.1, read on the forward strand.
TGCCGGATACAACATTCGAGGCGGGTGAGGCGCGTACGGCAGAGCAGGCGGCACATGCCTGCGGCTGTGACCTCGATCAGATCGTGAAGTCGATCATCTTTGCCGGGGAAGAGAGCGGCGCGGTGCGGCTGTTTCTGACCGCGGGCGGCAACCGGGTCTGCGCGGAGAAGGCCTCAAGGCTCGCAGGCGAGGCGCTGGTGCGGGCGGATGGTCAACTGGTGCGCGCGACCACGGGCTTTGCCATTGGCGGCGTGGCGCCGGTGGGGCATCTGAGCCCCTCGCCCATCTGGATGGACCCGCGCCTGACCGAATTCGCGACGGTCTGGGCAGCGGCGGGCACGCCGCGCCATGTCTTTTCAATCGACCCGCAAGTGCTTATCTCGCTGACGACTGCCACAGTTGCGGATTTTGTGGAATGAGCCTGCCCGACCCGGAGCTACAGCCCGAATTCTATGCCGATGTGCCCTTCAAGCGCTCTGCGGCCTGGGCGATTGATCTGGTGGTGACGCTGGCGCTGACAGTGGCGGCGCTGGTGCTGACGCTGTTTATCGGCGCGTTTTTCCTGCCGGTGCTGTTTGCCGCGGTCTCGATCGGCTATCGCACGGTGATGCTGTCGCGCTATGGCGCGACCTTCGGCATGATGCTGATGGCGCTGAAATGGCGCGGGCTGGACGGGCGCGGGCCCGATGCGCTGACGGCATTCTATTATTCGGCCTTTCATGCCGGGATCTGGATGGTGTTTCCGGCGCAGATCGCTTCCATGGTGATGATCCTTGTCACCCCCTATCGGCAGGGGCTGCATGACACGGTTCTGGGCACGACGATGCTGCACCGGGTCGCGCCGGAATAAGGCGGTTTCAAAGGCTTGGCGAAGGGCAAAAGCCTTGCTACTCTGGCCGTCATTGCCGTCTGACGAGTGGACCTGATGCGCCATAGCCTGCCCACGATTCCGCAGTTTTATGTGACTGCCCCGCAGCCCTGCCCCTATCTTGCGGGAAGGATGGAGCGCAAGCTGTTCACAGCCCTGCAGGGCGAACAGGCCGAGGCGATGAATGACACGCTCTCGAAACAGGGGTTCCGGCGCTCGCAGAATGTGCTCTATCGTCCGTCTTGTGCGGATTGCTGCGCCTGTCTCTCGGCGCGGATAAGGGTGGCGGATTTCGTGGCCACGCGCTCGCAGCGGCGGATCCTGCGGCGCAACCGACATCTGCAGCGGCAGGTGACAAGCGCCTGGGCGACCGAGGATCAGTTCGATCTGTTCCGCCGCTATCTGGATGCGCGCCACGCGGATGGCGGCATGGCGGATATGGATGTGTTCGAATTCGCCGCGATGATCGAGGAAACCCCGGTGCGCACGCGGGTGCTGGAATATGTGCATCCCGAGGAGACGGGGCAGCGCCAGTTGCGCGCGGTCTGTCTGACCGATGTGCTCGATGACGGGCTGAGCCTGGTCTATTCCTTTTTCGAGCCGACGCTGGCCGAGGATTCGCTGGGCAGCTACATGATCCTTGACCAGATCGCCTTGGCCGAGAAGGTGGGGCTGCCCTATGTCTATCTGGGCTATTGGGTGCCGGGCAGTCCGAAGATGGATTACAAGGCGAAATTTGCCGCGTTGGAGGTCTATCATGACGGGCGCTGGCAGGATCTGGGGGATCCGGCGCAATTCTCGGGGGCGACGCATCCGCTGTCGGTGAAGCCGATTGCCGAACAGGTGGCGGGGCTGACCCTGCCCGAAAGCCTGAGCGCGCCGATTGCGCCTGCGCCGCGTCATGGGTTGTGAGGGGGGTGGTGTGGAAGTTTGCGAAGAAATTATTCGCTCATGCAGGTGGCTTGAGGGTCCGCTGCCGCCCGATACAGGCTTCTGAAAATATGCGCAAATCCTACGGGACTACACCATCGGTTAATCCCTGATGCCACTTCGGACCGAACATCGGTGCAGTCGCGAGGCAAAGTAAGTCGCAAAGATCCCGTTTTCAGCATATTCGTCAGGTGATTTCCAATAGGCACCAAGGCGCCCCGCGATGCCCGCGATCCAGTCGGCAGCCTGCATGGTCTGATAGCGGTGGCTTTCCAACTGAAAAGGCGGCTCGACAAGGCACCGCCGCTGATCTGTTCCATACATCGCAATGGCTGCTTGTGTAACGAGAGACGATCGCTGGTCGTGTTGGTCGAGAGCCAGAAGAAATCTTTCGCAAGGGGTGCAATCCTCCTCACAGTGTTGGTTAATACGTTTGATCGCTTCACGCAGTATATGTCGATAGAGAGCATTTGAATCGTGAACCTCGGGACTATCGCGCTTTCCCTGCCCCACATAGAAGGTGAAGCCGCCAAGTGTACCGATCTTGTTGAAAAGCCGATTGGTGAAACCACGCAATTCCTGATAGGTTTCGACGTTCCTGACCGTATAGAGAGCCGAGCCTTTCTTTTCCCAAACGGATGGATGCATATCCGATTGGTCAATCTCGAACTTCAGCAGCTCACATTTCCGCTGATAGAACCAAGTCCCGAAGTTGCGAACTTCCTCGACCGGAAGCACAAGCCCGGCAAGGCCAAAGACCGGGCTATCGTTGTGTCGGGGATCATTGCGGCTGATATAGGGGCCGATATGGCCGAACTCATCCAAGTAAGCAATGTAGGTCAAAGCAGTCCCCACAAACACGAAAACCCGCGCTTGCGCGCGGGCCTCGGAATGAGGGCAACACGAGTCTGCGCCTCATGAGATTAGATAGGTAATCAGGTTGCGTTTGTCAACTTCCTGCAAAGCTGCCGCGCTGAAGCGACGCCACCGGCGAGCCTCCCCTCCCCCTCAGTCCCGGAACACTTTCGCGGCCAGTATCACCCGCGCGCCAGCCGTGATCAGGCAGAGCGCGCCGAAGCCCCATGCGAGGGCCGCGAACCAGCCCGGCAGCAGGCACAGGAGCAGGAAGAAGGCGATGGTCTCGGTGCCTTCGAGCAAGCCGCCGGTGAAATAGAGCGATTTCACGCCATGCGCCTCCGAGCGCATCTGTTTCTTCTCGGCCAGCACCGAAAAACCCAGAAACGAGCCTGCATTGACATAGAAGCTGAGCAGCAGAAACGCCCCCGCCACGCCATGCGCGGCAGGGTCGAGCGCGATGAAGGCAAGCGGGATCACGGCATAGAACACATAATCGCAGACGATATCGAGATAGCCGCCGAAATCGGTGACATGGCTCGCCCGCGCCACTGCCCCGTCAAGCCCGTCGGCCAGCCGCGAGGCGAGGATCAGCAGGATCGCGAGCCACCAGAGCTGCGCGAGGATCGCGCCAGCGGCGGCCAGCGCGAAACCCAGCCCGATCAGCGTGACCTGATTGGCGCTCAGCCCCCATTGGGCGGCGCTGGCGCCAAGCCGGTTCAAGGGCGGGTCGATCAAGGGGCGCAGGTGGCGGTCAAGCATGGGGGATCTGCTCTTTACATCGGGTACTGGCGCATTACGGTCCGGGGGCGGCAGAAATTTCATCCGCTTTGAAACTTTTGCGCCTGATTGTCGAATGGGGAACAGACGCAGCAGTGAAGGACTTAGCACGATATGCATCGGATTCTACTGACAACCGCCCTTGCGGCGCTGACATTGCCCCCGATGGGCGCGGGCGCGCAGGATGTGACCGACTGGCCCGCGATTGAAGCCGCCGCGCAGGGGCAGACGGTCTATTGGCATGCCTGGGGCGGCGATCCGCGGATCAATGCCTTCATTGCCTCGGTCGGCGCGGATCTGCAGGCGCGCTACGGGGTCACGCTGGAGCATGTGCGGCTGGCCGATACGGCGGATGCGGTGACGCGGGTGATTTCCGAGCGGCAGGCGGGGCGTGATGCGGGCGGCGCGGTCGATGCGATCTGGATCAATGGGGCGAATTTTGCCTCGATGAAGGATCAGGGGCTGCTGTTCGGCCCGTTTGCGGAAGCCTTGCCCAACTGGCCCCTGGTCGATACCGAGGCGAACCCGGCGGTTCTGGTGGATTTCACCCTGCCGGTGGAGGGCTATGGCAGCCCATGGGCCATGTTCCAGATGGTGTTTGAATATGATGCGGCGCGGCTGGCGGAACCGCCGCGTTCGCTCGCGGCCTTGCGCGGGTGGATTGCCGACAATCCGGGGCGGTTCACCTATCCGCAGCCGCCCGATTTTCTGGGCACGAGTTTTCTGAAACAGGCGCTTTACGGGGTGGTCGAGGACAGCTCGGTGCTGCTGGGGCCCGTCGAGGATGTGGATTATGACGCGGTGACCGCGCCGCTCTGGGCATTCCTTGATGAGATCACGCCCAATCTGTGGCGGGGGGGCCGTGCATACCCCGCGAATGAACCGGCGCTGGCGCAGCTTCTGGCGGATGGCGAGGTCGATATCGGCTTTGCCTTCAACCCCGGCCGGGCCTCTGCGGCGATTGCGGATGGGGAATTGCCGGATACAGTGCGGACCTTCGTGTTCGAGGAAGGGACGCTGGCCAATTCCTCCTATCTCTCGATCCCCTATAATGCGGCGAATATCGAGGGGGCGCTCTTGCTGGCCAATCTGATTCTGGACCCGGAGATTCAGGCGCGGGCGCAGGATCCGGATGTGCTGGGGTTTCAGACGGTGCTGGGGATGGACCTGCTGACGTCTGAAGATCGCGCGCGGTTCGAGGCGCTGGATCTGGGGATTGCGACGCTTGCGCCCGATGAGATGGGCACGGGGCTTCTGGAGCCGCATCCAAGCTGGATGACGCGCATCGCCGAGGATTGGGCGGCGCGCTACGGCACCGGGCAGTGACTTGGCCCGCGCGGGGCTCTGGGCGGCGCTGACCCTGCTGGCGCTGCCGGTTCTGGCGGGGCTGGCGGGGGTGATCGGCCCGGCCTTTGGCTATCTGCCCGCGCTGGGGGGCGTGGCGTGGTCGCTGGAGCCCTGGCGCGGGGTGCTGGGCTGGCCGGGGCTGGGCGCGGCGGTTCGGCTTTCCGTGGTGACGGGGCTGCTGGCGACGGGGATTTCGCTGGCGCTGACGCTCTTGATCGTCGCGGCATGGCAGGGCACGCGCTCGTTTCTGTGGATCACGCGGACCTTGGCGCCGCTTTTGTCGCTGCCCCATGCGGCGGCGGCTTTCGGTCTTGCGTTTCTGATCGCGCCTTCGGGCTGGATCGCGCGCGGGCTCTCGCCCTGGGCCACGGGCTGGGAGCGCCCGCCGGATCTGCTGATCGTGAATGATCCCTGGGGGCTGGCGCTGGTGGCGGGGCTGGTGGTGAAGGAAGTGCCGTTTCTGTTGCTGATGGTGCTGGCCGCCCTGCCCCAGAGCGACAGTCTGCGCGCGCAGCTCGTGGCGCGGTCCTTGGGTTACGGACGGGTCATGGGCTGGATGAAAGCGGTGGCGCCGCGCGTCTATGTGCAAATCCGCCTGCCGGTCTATGCGGTGCTGGCCTATTCCATGTCGGTGGTGGATGTGGCGCTGATCCTTGGGCCGACGCGCCCAAAGGTGCTGGCGGTGCAGATACTGGAATGGATGACGCATCCGGACCTTAGCATGCGGTTTCAGGCAGCGGCGGCGGCGCTGTTGCAACTGGGGCTGGTGGTGGCGGTGCTGGTTCTGTGGCGGCTGGGGGAGAGTGCGCTCGCGCGCCGGGGCGCGGTTTGGGCAGCAGGCGGCGCGCGGGGTGTGGGGGCGGATGCAGTGCTGCGCCCGCTGGGCGCGGGGGCGGCGCTGGGGATCGGGCTCGCGGTGGGTCTGGGGCTGGCGGGGCTCCTGCTGTGGTCCTTTGCCGGGCTCTGGCAGTTTCCCGCAGCTTTGCCCGAAAGCCTGAGCCTGCGCATCTGGTCGGGGCAGATGGGGGCGCTGCAGCGGCGCTTGTGGGACAGCGCGCTGATCGCGCTGGGGGCGACGGGGATTGCGCTGGCCTTATGCATCGCAGCGCTTCAGGCAGGGGCGCGGGGGCGCAGTGCCGGGCTGATCTATCTGCCGCTGATCGTGCCGCAGATCGCCTTTCTGCCGGGGCTGGCGACATTCGCGCTGGTTCTGGGGGTGGACGGGACGCGCTGGGCAGTGATGGGCGCGCATCTGGTCTTTGTGCTGCCATATGTCTTTCTCGCGCTGGCCGATCCCTGGCGGGCCTGGGACAGCCGCGCGGGGCTGGTGGCGGCGGGGCTTGGGGCGGGGCCTGCGCGGGTTCTCTGGGCGGTGCGGCTGCCGATGCTGGCACGGGCGCTTTGCGTGGCTTTTGCGGTGGGATTTGCCACATCGGTCGCGCAATATCTGCCGACGCTGCTGATCGGCGCAGGTCGGGTCAGCACGGTGACGACGGAAGCCGTGGCGCTGGCGGCGTCGGGCAACCGGCGGCTGATCGGGGTCTGGGCCGTGGTGCAGATGGCGCTGCCGATGGCGGTTTTCGTTTTGGCACTGCTGCTGCCCGCATGGCTGTTCCGGCACAGGCAGGGGATGCGGATCGGATGAGCTTGCGGCTCGACAGGCTGGAGATTGCGCGCGCGGGCGCAGTGATGGTGCGGCTCGATCGCGAGATCGCGCCCGGTGCGGTGCTGAGCGTGATGGGGCCCTCGGGCTGCGGGAAATCGACGCTGCTGGCGGCATTGGTGGGGGCGCTGCCGGGGGCGTTTGCGATGCGCGGACGGGTCTGGCTGGAGGGGCGCGATGTGACCGCCCTGCCCCCGCACCGGCGGCGCATGGGGATGCTGTTTCAGGATGATCTGTTGTTTCCGCATCTCTCGGTCGCGGGCAATCTGGGATTCGGGCTGGCGCGGGGTGTCGCGGACCGCGCAGGCGTGATTGACGCGGCGCTGCGCGAGGCGGGGCTGGAGGGGATGGGCGGGCGCGATCCGGCGACGCTTTCGGGCGGGCAGCGGGCGCGGGTGGCCCTGATGCGGGTGCTGCTGTCGGAGCCGCGGGCGTTGTTGCTGGACGAGCCTTTCGCGAAGCTCGATGCGGGGCTTCGCGCGCAGATGCGGGAATTTGTCTTTGCCCGCGCCCGCGCGCGGGGGCTGCCGGTGGTGCTGGTGACGCATGATCTGGCGGATGCGCGGGCGGCAGGCGGGGCGGTGGTGAATGTGTCGGGGGAGGTGTTGGGCTTGTGAGCGGGGTTTTGGGGGCGCTGCCCCGTCGCCTGTGGCGTCGCCTGCGGCAACCCCCGGAGTATTTTGGGCAAGATGAGACCCGCGTCTGGGCCGAGCCGTTGCGGGCGGAGTGCCGGGGGGTCTGGGGGCGCGTAACCTTGGCGATGCGCGGGAGACGCGGTGGTCCATGTGTCGGGCGAGGCGTTGGAACTGTAGGCGGGATTGGGGCGCTGCCCCCGTCGCCCCCGGAGTATTTGGAGCAGGATGATGCCTGCATATGGGCCCAAAGGGGGCTGGTGGCGCGGGGTCTTCAAGGAAGCGCGGGCGGTGGCGCGCGTTGGGGGGGGCGCTCTCGGTTTGTGGGCGGGTCCGGGGGCGCCGCCCCTCGGAGTATTTGGAGCAAGATGAAGCTTGCGTCTGGGCCGGGCCGTTGCGGGCGGGGGGTCTGGGGGCGCGTGCTCGTGACGATGCGCGGGCGCGCGCTGGTCTGCGTTTCGGGCGAGGCGTTGGAACTGTAGGCGGGATTGGGGCGCTGCCCCCGTCGCCCCCGGAGTATTTGGAGCAGGATGATGCCTGCATATGGGCCGGAAGGGGGCCGGGGGCGCGGGGTCTTGAAGGCCCGTGCGGGCGGAGGGGCGCGTTGCGGGGGGCGCTCTCGGTTTGTGGGCGGCCCGGGGGCGCCGCCCCTCGGCGCCCCGGAGGTTTTTGCGGCGAGGCGCGGGCTAATTGGCCTTGCGGCTGGGCAGGAAGGGCAAGGGGAGGACCGGGATGCCGTCTTCGAGCAGCGCTTTCGCGTCTTCGAGCCGCGCCTCGCCATGGATCGGGCGGTCGGGGATGTCGCCCAGATACATGGCGCGGGCTTCCTCGGCGAAACGCTCGCCGACATAATCGGTATTGGCCTCGATCTCGGCGCGCAGGGCGGCGAGTTTTTCCCGCATCTCGGGCGTGGGGGCCTTGCGCGCCGGGCTGACAGAGGGGGCCATGAGCGCCTTCGACACCTCGCTGCTGCCGCAGCTCGGGCAGGTCACAAGGCCGCGTTCGCGCAGCCCGTCAAAGGCCGGTCCCGACTGGAACCAGCTCTCGAATGCATGGCCCTGAATGCAGCGCAGCGAGAATTTGATCATGGCACCGATCTTACGGGGCAAGCCCTGTGGAAGTAAACAGGGCGGCGGTTAAATCACGGTGAAGATGCATGCCGCAAAGGCGGGACCGGCGCAAGGGGCTGCGAGATCGGGCAGCGCTGGGGGGCCTGCGCTTGCTCGATCTGAATGGTGCCGCCTGTTATGGATATTCCACCACTTCGATCTCGATGCCATTGGCCTCGACAAAGTAGAACCGGCGCCCCGGCTCGTAGTCATGGACCTCTCCGGGCGTGTATCCGGCGGCCCTGACCCGCGCTTCGGTCGCATCGAGGTCATCGACCACGATTGCGATATGGTTCAGCCCGCCGCGCGTGCGGTAGGTTTCCTGATGCAACTCATCGGGGTTGCCAAAGGTGAAGAGCGCCAGATAGCTGGCCTCTTCGCCCACATGGACGGTTCGGCCCGTTGTCATGCCCGGCCCGGACCAGCGGATTTTCCAGTCGAACAAACTGCAGAGCTCTGCTGCCGCTGCATCGGGGTCGGCCACGGTGATGTTCACATGTTCCAAACGCGCCATCTCTACCTCCTGTCTGGACCCGGCTTTGGGGCAGTCCGGCCGGGCTTGCTTTCGATACTCCCTTGTGTAATTTCTCAAGTTAACTTTAGGTCAAGGAGAAAATTGCCATGCGTCAGGGCATTGCCATCGGGGAACTGGCCGCGCGCTCCGGCCTCGCCGTGTCGGCCATCCGCTTCTACGAGACTCATGGTATCGTGCAGCCCCTGCGCAATCAGGGCGGGCACCGGCGCTACGGGCGATCCGACCTGCGGCGGCTGTCCTTTGCCATGATCGCGCAGCGGCTGGGCTTTCCACTGGCGGAAATCGCGCGGCATCTGACCGCCCTGCCCACTGACCGCGCCCCGGACCGGCGGGACTGGGAGCAGATCGCGACCGGGTTTCGGGCCGAGATCGCGGCACGGATCGCGGCGCTGCAGAAACTGTCCGACACGCTGGACGGCTGTATCGGCTGCGGCTGTCTGTCGCTGGACCGCTGCGGCTTGTACAACCCGCAGGACCGCGCGGCCCGGAATGGAAGCGGCCCACGCTATCTGATGGGCGATGCGCCCTGAGGGATCCGTGGCGGGGTATGGGCAGTGCGGCGGTCGGGCGGTATGGGGGCGCGAGGGTGAGACATCGGTGCGCTGGGTCGGCTGGGAGCGCATGGCGGACGGTCAGAGGTTATGCCCCCGCGCGGAATCAAGGCCGCAGGCCGCCGCGCAGCGCCCGACCGCCCCCCGGGCGGGCGCTTCTCGCTGTCGCGCACTCGAAAACCGTCGGAGTATGCCGCAGCATAAACTGCCCACCTTCACTGTGGGAGCGCCCACCCGCGGTCGGGCGCTGCGCGGCTTTCGCTTACCGTCACCTGTCCGCAAAGCCCCACTTCGCAGACGCTCACCTGCCCCCCCTGCGGCAGCAAGGCGTGCTATACGCGCCGCTGCGGGAACCGTCCCGACCGCCGGTTCTTCCCGCGAAACGCCCCCTGCCCCCGACAGCTTCCCCCCGCCGCCGCGCTGCGACAAAAACCGCGCGCAGGCGCTGCGCCGGGCCTGCGCCACCTTGCGCGCAAGCCCTCGCGCGCATAAAGAGTGGCGCGAAAACTCTCTGGGGGAAGGGGTCGGCCCATGCCGCTTCTGGTGATGAAATTCGGCGGCACCTCGGTCGCCAATCTGGAGCGCATCCGCAATGCCGCCGAAAAGGTGCGCGCGGAGGTCGAGCGGGGCTATGATGTGATCGTCATCGTCTCGGCCATGTCGGGCAAGACCAATGAACTGGTGGGCTGGGTCAATGAGACCTCGCCGCTTTATGATGCGCGCGAATATGATGCGGTGGTCAGTTCCGGCGAGAATGTGACCGCCGGGCTGATGGCGCTGACGCTGCAGGAGATGGAGGTGCCGGCGCGGTCCTGGCAGGGCTGGCAGGTGCCGATCATGACCACGAGCCAGCATGGCGCGGCGCGGTTCATGGATATCCCGCGCGCCAATATCGACGCGAAATTTGCTGAAGGGTTCCGGGTCGCGGTGATCGCGGGCTTTCAGGGGGTGAGCGCCGAGGGGCGGATCACCACGCTGGGGCGCGGTGGCTCGGACACGACGGCGGTGGCATTCGCGGCGGCTTTCGAGGCGGAGCGCTGCGATATCTATACCGATGTGGACGGGATCTATACCACCGATCCGCGCATCACCTCGAAAGCGCGCAAGCTTGACAAGATCAGTTTCGAGGAGATGCTGGAACTGGCATCGCTGGGGGCGAAAGTTCTGCAGACGCGCTCGGTGGAACTGGCGATGCGCTACAAGGTGCGGCTGCGGGTCCTGTCATCATTTGATGATACGGACGAAACATCTGGAACTCTGGTCTGTGATGAGGATGAGATCATGGAATCGAAAGTCGTCTCGGGCGTGGCCTATAGCCGCGAGGAAGCGAAGCTGACCCTTATCACCGTCGAGGACCGCCCCGGCATTGCCGCCGCGATCTTCGGGCCGCTGTCGGAAGCGGGGGTGAATGTGGACATGATCGTGCAGAATATTTCGGAGAAGAATTATCAGGGGCATGAGAAGCCCGTGACCGATATGACTTTTTCCTGCCCGGTCGATCAGGTGGCGCGCGCGAGGAAGGCGCTGGAAACCGCGCGCGAGGCGGGCCAGATCAGCTATGACAAGCTGGAAATCGACACGGATGCAGCCAAGGTCTCGGTCGTGGGGATCGGGATGCGCTCGCATGCCGGGGTCGCGGCGCGGATGTTCCGCGCACTTGCTGAAGAAGGCGTCAATATCAAGGTCATCGCGACCTCGGAAATCAAGATTTCGGTGCTGATCGACAGAAAATATATGGAACTGGCGGTTCAGGCGCTTCATGATGCGTTTGAACTGGACAAGGCGGGCTGAGGCAGGCCCGCATCAGCATCGGAGGGGCCATGCCCCAGAGAACGGAAACGGACAGTCGGAAGCTGCTGCGTCGGCTGCGCGATGAAATGTCGGTCTCGCAGCCCGGTCAGGAGCGGCTGGACCGGATCACGACGATCATTTCCGATTCGATGGGCGTCGATGTCTGCTCGATCTATCTGCTGCGCGATCCCGAGACGCTGGAGCTGTGCGCGACCGAGGGGCTGCGGCCCGAATCCGTGCATGTCACCCGGCTGCGTCTGGGCGAGGGGCTGGTGGGCAAGGTGGCGCGGCTGGCGCGGCCGCTGAACACCGCCAATGCCCCGGCCGAGCCGGGCTTTCGCTATATGCCAGAGACCGGGGAAGAGGTGTTCACTTCGTTTCTGGGGGTGCCGATCCAGCGGCTGGGCGAGCGGCTGGGCGTGCTGGTGGTGCAGGCGAAAGAGCCGCGGCTCTATTCCGATGACGAGATTTACGGGCTGGAAGTGGTGGCGATGGTCATCGCCGAGATGACCGAACTGGGCGTGTTCGTCGGCGAGGGCACCAGTTTCGCCGCGACGCATAAGAACCCGCTGCTGCTGCGCGGAGTCACGGCGCAGGAGGGCGAGGCCGAGGGCCATGTCTGGCTGCATGAGCCGCGCGTGGTGATCACGCGACTGGTGAATGATGACAGCCGCGCCGAATTGAAGCGGCTGGAAGATGCGGTGGCGCAACTCAAGGTCTCGATCGACCAGTTGCTGGTCACGGCGGGGTCGCGCGACAAGGAGCATCAGGAGGTGTTGCAGACCTACCGGATGTTTGCCCATTCGCGCGGCTGGATGAAGCGGATGGAAGAGGATATCCGGCTGGGCCTCTCTGCCGAAGCGGCGGTCGAGAAGGAGCAATCCACCGCCCGCGCCCGGCTGGAGACAGTGCCCGACGCTTACCTGCGCGACCGGCTGCATGATCTGGATGACCTGTCCAACCGCCTGCTGCGCATTCTGACCGGACAGGGCAATCATACCGGGGCCGAGATGCCCGACCGGCCGATTCTGGTCGCACGCAATATCGGGCCGGGCGAATTGCTGGAATATGGCCGCCGGTTGCGCGGGGTGGTGCTGGAAGAGGGGGCGGTGGGCTCGCATGCGACCATCGTGGCGCGCGCGCTGGCGATTCCGCTGGTGATCAATGTGCCGCGCATCACCACCGAGGCGCTGACAGGCGATCATATTCTGGTCGATGGCACCGAAGGTCAGGTGCATCTGCGCCCTGATGACAGTGTGACAACGGCCTTTCGCGACAAGATGGCGATGCAGGCCAAGGCGCAGGAACGCTATGCAGTCTTGCGCGACAAGCCTGCGCAGGCGCGTTGCGGCACGCGGATCCGGCTGAAGATGAATGCGGGGCTGATGGCGGATCTGCCCTCCTTGCCGACTTCTGGCGCCGAGGCCGTGGGGTTGTTTCGCACCGAATTGCAGTTTCTGGCGCGCGAGAATATGCCGAAACGCTCGGAACTGGTGGCGAATTACGCGCGCGTGCTGGATGCGGCCAAGGGCAAGGATGTGCATTTCCGCACGCTGGATATCGGCTCGGACAAGGTGATGCCCTATATGAAGCGGCCCGACGAGCCGAACCCGGCCATGGGCTGGCGCGCGCTGCGGGTGGGGCTGGACAAGAAGGGCGTGCTGCGCATGCAGGTGCAGGCGCTGATCCGGGCGGCGCAGGGGCGGCCCCTGTCGGTGATGTTCCCGCTGGTGGCGACGGCGAGCGAGTTCACCCGCGCGCGCGACATTCTGATGCGCGAGGTCGAGCGCGAGGACCGGCTGGGGCATAAGCTGCCCGAGGTTCTGCGCGTGGGCGCGATGCTGGAGACGCCCTCGCTTGCCTATGCGCCGGATGCATTTTTCAAAGAGGTCGATTTCATCTCGATCGGCGGCAATGATCTGAAGCAGTTTTTCTTCGCGGCGGATCGCGAGAACGAGTTGGTGCGGCGGCGCTATGATACGCTGAATGTCAGTTTTCTGACATTTCTGCAGGTTGTGGTGGATCGCTGCCATGCCTCGGAAACCGCGCTGTCCTTCTGCGGCGAAGATGCCGGGCGGCCCACGGATGCACTGGCGCTGGCGGGGATCGGAATCTCTGCACTCTCGATGCGACCAGCCTCAATTGGTCCGGTCAAGTCCTTGATCCGGCGGTCTAATCTGAACGAGGTCTCGGAGCTGATCGCACGGGTGCAGGCGCGCGGGCTGGAGAATGCGCGCCCGGCCCTGCTGGACTATATCGCGACGCTGGTCGAATAGGGGAGCGCGGGTTCCCGACTGTCACTTTTCCGATATTTCGGTGAATTTCGTCACATCGCCCGAGATCCCGTCCCAGGCCCCCGGCACCAGCGCCAGACCCAGCACGCGGGCGGGGTTGGTGGGCGGTGGCATGCGCACATTTTCCAGCAGCCCGAAGCCGAAACGGCTGTAATAGGGCGCGTCGCCCACCAGCAGCACGCGGGTCCAGCCGAGCGCGCCCGCGCGGGCCAGACTTTCGCGCATGAGCCAGCCGCCCAGGCCCTCGCCCTGATGGGTGGGGTGGACGGCGATGGGGCCGAGCAGCAGCACTTCGGCCCCGCCCACGCGCACGGGCCAGAAGCGGATCGCGGCGGCGATGCCATCTTCGCTCCGCAATAGCAGGCAGAGGGGCGCGACCGGGGGTACATCGTCGCGCAGCCGGTAGGAGGAAAGCGCCTCGCGGCCCGGCGCGAAACAGAGGTCATAGAGCGCCTCGACTTCCCACCAGTCGGCGGGGGTTTCTTCCGTGAGCTGCATCGACTGTCCCCGGCCCAAGACTTGCTGGCAGCGCCCCTAGCATGGCGTTAGGGTGCACGCAAACAGATCGGAGACCGGATATGTTCTATGAGCCACGGCAGGGCCACGGCCTGCCGCATAACCCGTTCAATGCCATCGTGACCCCGCGCCCGATTGGCTGGATTTCGACGCGGGGCGCGGATGGGAGCGAGAATCTTGCGCCCTATTCGTTCTTCAATGCCGTGGCCTATGTGCCGCCGCAGGTGATGTTTGCCTCGACCAGCACCAAACCGGATCGCGAGGGCACCAAGGATTCGGTGGCCAATATCCGCGAGACGGGGGTGTTCTGCGTCAATATCGTGGAATTTGCGGCGCGGGACGCGATGAATATGAGTTCAGGCCCCTGGCCGCGCGAGGTGGATGAGTTCGACCGCGCCGGGATCGCGCGCGAGGAGTGCCGGATGATCGCCGCCTCGCGCGTGGCGGATGCGCCTGCGGCGCTGGAATGCCGGATGACGCAGATCGTGACGCTGGAGGGGGTGGCGAATTTTCTGGTGCTGGGCGAGGTGGTAGGGGTGCATCTGCGCGAGGATTGTCTGGTGGATGGGGTGTTCGATATCACCCGTTTCCGCCCGCTGGCGCGTTGCGGCTATCGCGATTATGCAGTGGTGGAAGAGGTGTTCAGCCTGAAGCGGCCGGGGGAGTGAGGGGGCTCAGGTAGGGTGCGAGGCTCTAGCACGCACCTTACTCACCGCCGCCCCTGATATTTCTGCCAGATCCAGAGCAGCGCGAGCGAGCCCAGAAGCGCGATCACGAAAGCCCCGATCCAGCCTGCCGAGGTCATCAGGAAGCGAAAGCCCAGCCCGCCGATCACCGCGCCCAACACGCCGATCACCATTGCCGTGGGCAGGTCCGTGTTCATGCGCATCAGGCGTGTGGCGACCACGCCTGCCAAGGCCCCGACAACGATCAGAAGCACGAGCGGCATCTTTCACACCCTAAACTAAATTGATGAATGGCCGCACCTGAAATGCCAGCGCATTTCGAGTGATGTTCGGTCGCGCCGGAAACTGTGCTGCTGGAATCATCAAATTGTTGGCAGCGTTGAAAAGCGGCAATGGCACAGGATTGCTGGTCAAGGAAACCACATGGGTCACGGGGTGTTTCCCGAAACCACCGTTATTATTGGTGATGTGATCAGCATAAGCTTGAGCATTCCAATTTTTATTTCTAATCAAGGCTGTAGCGGAGATACACAAAATAGCTTTTTCTGCCTGACAAGTAGCTTGATAAGAATCCAAAAGATCTTCAACTTGCCATGGCGGTATCGCAGCACCTAGGCTTTCTGTACTCACCGGAGTATATTCTTCAGCGTCGGCCTGAGTGATGCCCTCGTTCAAAGAGCTTGCTAATACCAAAGTATTTTGCTTTTTTTTCGGATTTATCCAATCAAGCTGCAACACGTTCCTGCAGTTTGCGTGGATATGCTGAGCATTCCCGATTCCGCTCAAACACCTGACAAGTGTGCTTTTCCCTGCGTTCGCATAGCCTTCGATAAGTACGACTTCCATTGCCTACCCCCCCGCTTCTGCCGCGATTTCCGCGCGCGATTTGCGCCCGCGCTCGGTCGCGGATTTCAACTGCCCGCAGGCGGCCATGATATCCTCGCCGCGGGGCGTGCGGATCGGCGAGGCATAGCCCGCCTTGTGGACGATATCGGCAAAAGCCTCGATCCGCGCCCAGTCCGAGCGCTGATAGGGGGCGCCGGGCCATTCGTTGAAGGGGATGAGGTTGATCTTGGCGGGGATGCCCGCGATCAGCCTGACCAACCGGCGCGCATCGGCGTCGCTGTCATTGACGTCCTTGAGCATGACATATTCAAAGGTGATGCGCTCGGAATTCGACAGGCGCGGATAGTCGCGCAGCGCATCCAGCAGCGTCTTGATATTCCAGCGTTTGTTGATCGGCACCAATTGGTCGCGCACCTCGTCGGTGGTGGCGTGGAAGCTGATCGCGAGCAGGCAGCCGATCTCGGTCGCGGTGCGGGCAATCTCTGGCACCACGCCCGAGGTGGAGAGCGTGATGCGGCGGCGCGAGATCGAGAGCCCCTCGCCATCCATCACCACTTTCATCGCGTCGCGCACAGTGTCGAAATTATAAAGCGGCTCGCCCATGCCCATCAGCACCACATTGCTGACAAGGCGGGTCTCATCTTTCGGGGCGCCGGGCTGGGGCCATTCGCCCAGATCATCGCGTGCGACCAGCACCTGCCCCACGATTTCCGCCGCCGTCAGGTTGCGCACCAGTTTCTGCGTGCCGGTATGGCAGAAGGAGCAGGTCAACGTGCAGCCGACCTGGCTGGAAATGCAGAGCGTGCCGCGATTTTCTTCGGGGATATAGACGGCTTCGACCTCGTGCCCGCCTGCAATGCGCAAGAGATATTTGCGGGTGCCATCGTCGGAGATCTGGCGGGTGACGATTTCAGGCCGCGCAATCTCGAAATGCTCGGCCAGTTCCGCGCGATAGGCTTTGGCGAGATTGGTCATCGCGCCGAAATCCTGCACGCCCCAGTGATAGATCCATTGCCAGATCTGGCCCACGCGCATTTTCGCCTGTTTCTCGGGCGTGCCATGGGCGATCAGGGTCTCTGCCAGTTGCGCGCGCGTCAGGCCCACAAGATTGATCTTGCCGGTTGCCGACAATTTGCGCGGGATCGTCAGCACATCCTGCGTGATGGGGGCGGTGGTGGACATCGTGGCCTCTGGCTATGGGGTCTGAGGGATGCATATAGCAAGGCCGGGCGCTGTTTTACAGGGCTGATGCAGCGAAAAGCGCGGATCAGGCCAGCCAGTCGCGGAACTGGTCAATCACCTCTGCGTAGGTCTGGCGCTTGAAGGGCACGATGGCGTCGAGCATCTCTGCCGCGCCGATCCAGCGCCATTCGGAAAATTCGGGATGTTCGGTGGCGAGATTGATCTGATCGTCGCCGCCCAGATAGCGCATCAGGAACCAGCGCTGTTTCTGGCCGCGAAAGCGCCCGCCCCAGATGGTCGGCACCATTTCGGGGGGCAGATCATAGGTCAGCCAGTCGGCGGTTTCCGCGAGCGGCGCGACCAGTGTGGGCGGGACCGAGATTTCCTCTTCCAGCTCGCGCAGCGCCGCAAGGCCGGGATTTTCGCCCGGATCAATGCCGCCTTGCGGCATTTGCCAGGCGGGGGTGGGGCTGTCGATGCGCTGGGCGGCGAAGATCAACCCTTCGGGGTTGATCATCATCACGCCCACGCAGGGGCGATAGGGCAGCATTGCCACCTGTTCCGGCGTCATCACTGGCCGTTCAGGGCCGACAGCCCGCGCAGGATGTCGAGCGCATAGGCCAGCTGGTAGTCATCCTTGCGCAGGCGGGCGACTTCCTCGGCCTTGCGGCGTTCCTCATCCATCTGGCGCTGTTCATCCTCGGACATGCCGCGATTGTCGAGCCGTCCGCGCAGGTCATTTTCCGAGCGTGAGGGGCGCGGCTCTTCATCGGCTTCTTCGATGGGCGCGCGGCGGGGTTGTTCCACCATGATATCGGGCGAGACGCCCAGCGCCTGAATCGAGCGGCCCGAGGGGGTGTAATAGAGCGAGGTGGTCAGCCGGATCGCGCCATCGCCGCGCAGCGGCATGACGGTCTGGACCGAGCCCTTGCCGAAGCTGCGGGTGCCGACGACTATCGCGCGGCGGTGATCCTGCAGCGCGCCTGCGACAATTTCAGAGGCCGAGGCCGAACCGCCATTGATCAGCACCACCAGCGGCAGCCCCTCGATCAGATCGCCCGGTTGCGCATTGAAACGCTCGCCCGCGCCTTCGTCGCGGCCACGGGTAGAGACGATCTCGCCGCGTTCGAGAAAGGCATCGCTGACGCGGATCGCCTGAGTCAGCAGCCCGCCGGGATTGTTGCGCAGATCGAGCACCACGCCGCCGAGATGCTCCAGCCCGCCCAGTTCTTCGATCGCGCCGTCCAGTTCTTCGCGCATCGTAGGATAGGTCTGTTCGTTAAAGGTGGTCAGGCGCAGCACGACGATATCGCCCTCGATCCGGGTGCGCACGGCCTGCAGCCGGATCGTGTCGCGGATGATCGAGAGGTCAAAGGGCTCTGCCGTGCCTTCGCGCACCACGGTGATGATGATCTCTGAGCCCACCGGGCCGCGCATCATGTCCACGGCCTGCGAAAGCGTCAGGCCCAGCACGGATTCGCCATCGACATGGGTGATCAGATCGCCGGGTTCAACACCTGCCTTGTCGGCAGGGGTGCCGTCCATGGGGGTGACGACCTTGATGAACCCGTCTTCCTGCGTCACCTCGATCCCCAGGCCCCCGAAAGAGCCGCGCGTCTGGGTGCGCATATCGTCGAAATCATCCGGGGCCATATAGCCCGAATGCGGGTCGAGCGACATCAGCATGCCGTTGATCGCGGCCTCGACCAGTTTGGCGGTATCGGGTTCGTCCACATATTGGCTGCGGATGCGCTCAAAGACTTCGCCGAACAGGTCGAGCTGCTCGTAGACCGAGGTCGCATTGCCGCGTTCCTGCGCCAGAAGCGGAGCGGCCACCTGCGTCGCCAGAATCGCGCCGCCCATGATCCCGCCGATTGCCGCCATCACGAATCTGTTCATTCCATCATCCTATTCTGGCCAGCCCCTAGCGCCTGCCCCGCCTGCGCATACCCTGTCCTGCCGGTGCCTGTCAGCCCCCAGTGAAGGCGAACCAGGACGCCGGGTCAATGGGGTTTCCGTTCTCGCGCAACTCAAAATAGAGTGTTTCACTGCGGATACCAGAGGCGCTCTCGGATTGCTGAGCGGCGGGCATGCTGCCCAGTGGCGCGCCTGCGGGCAGGATCTCGCCAGTCTCGACCAGAGTCGCGCCAAGGCCCGAGAGGACCATGAGAATGCCCTCTGCCGGTTCGAGAATGACGACCTGTCCATGCCCGGCCAGCGGGCCGGAATAGCGCACGGTCGCGGACCATGGCGCTGTGACCAGCGCCTTGGGGGCGGTGGCGAGGATCACGCCCTGCCGGGTGATCCCGGCGGCATCGGGCTGGTTGAACCCGTGCAGGAGCGTGGCGCGCACCGGCGAAGGCAGGCTGCCGCGCGCGTCGCGGAAACCGGCAGTGGGGGTGTCATGGCGCAGCGCGTCGCCCTGCTGCAATTCCTGCGCGAAATCGTCGAGCGTGGCGGCGTTGAGCGCGAGCATGGCGAGTTGCTCGGGGTCGTCGACCAGCCGTTTCGGCAAGGGGCCGCGATCAGAGATGGCTTGTGCCAGCGCGATGCGGGCCTCCTGCGCGGCGACAAGCCCCTGTTCGAGCGCGAGAAGCCCGAATTGCCGCGCGCGGCGCAGCGCGCGCAGATCGTCGAGCGCGTCGCGCAATTCGGCCACATCGCGGGCCAGTGCCGGGGTCACGTCGCCCAAAAGCATGGCCGCGCGGGCAGTGGCAAGCGCGCCTTCGGGATGGACAAGGGCCAGACTGTCATCGACGCGCTCGGTCGCCATGAGCACGCTGAGCAGCCGCGTCACGCGGGCGGCATCGGCGGAGAAGCGGCGGGTGAGCGTGGCCTCGCGCAGTTGCGCTTCGCGCAAGCCGTCGCGCAGCGAGACCAGCCCCTCCTCATAGGCCTGAATGGTCTGACTGAGGGCAGTGATCTGGTCGCGCCCGCCGGTCGCTTCCTGCATGGCTGCGGTCGCGGCCTCCAGCGCGCGGGCGGCGGTGGTGGCGCGTTCTGCCGGGTCGGCCTGCGCGGCGCTGGCCCAGATCAGGCAGGCGGCAAGGGCAAGCCCGCGCCGCATCAGCGCTCGATCAGGCTTTGGCCCGTCATCTCGGGCGGGGGTTCAAGCCCCATCAGCGCGAGCACCGTGGGCGCGATATCGGCCAGACGGCCATCGCGCAGACGCGCGCCCTCTGGCCCGCCGATCAGCACCACCGGCACCGGGTTGAGCGTATGCGCGGTATGGGCGCCGCCGGTGTCGGGGTCGATCATGGTTTCGCAATTGCCGTGATCGGCGGTGAGCAGCATCGCGCCGCCCTGCCCTTTGAGCGCCTCAAGGGCGGCGCCAAGCTGGGCATCGACGGCTTCATTCGCGCGGCAGGCGGCGGCGAGATCGCCGGTATGGCCCACCATATCGGGATTGGCGAAATTGACCACGATCAGGTCATAGCGGGCATTGATCACCTCAACGAGTTTCGCGCCCACCTCGGCGGCGGCCATTTCCGGGGCCAGATCATAGGTCGCGACCTTGGGGCTTTGCGGCATATGGCGGTCCTCGCCGGGTTCCGGGTCTTCCTTGCCGCCATTGAGGAAGAAGGTCACATGCGGGTATTTCTCGGTTTCGGCCAGCCGGAACTGGCGCAGGCCCTGCTGCGCCACCCATGCGCCCAGCGTGTTGGCGATGGCGCGTTTGGGAAAGACGGTGGCCATGAAGGCGTTATGGGCATCGGAATATTCGACCATGCCCAGAAGCGCGGACCATGCCGGGGGCTGGCCGCGGTCAAAACCGTTGAAACTCGGCGCTCCAAGGGCGGCGAGGATTTCGCGGGCGCGGTCGGCGCGGAAATTGAGGCAGAAGAACCCGTCGCCGGGCTTGGCGCCGGTATAGCCGTTGATGACTGTGGGGGCGATGAATTCATCGCTTTCATTGCGGGCATAGGCGGCGGCGACGGCCTCGGCCCCGGAGGCTGCGCGCGCGCCTTCGGCGCGGATGATGGCGCTATAGGCGCGCTCGATCCGGTCCCAGCGATTGTCGCGATCCATCGCCCAGTAGCGCCCGATCACGGTGCCGATGCGGATCCGCTCGCTCAGATGGCTGCCCAGATCGCGCAGGAACTGATCGGCGCATTTCGGGGCGACATCGCGCCCGTCGGTGATGGCATGGATCACGACCGGGATGTTCCGCGCGCCGAGCGCGGCGATGGTGGCTTTCAAATGTTCAACATGGCCATGCACGCCGCCATCGGAAACCACTGAGAAAACATGGGCCGTGCCCTTGGTCGCTTGCAGTTTTTCAACAAACGACTGGATGGCGGGGGTGGTGGCGAAAGAGCCGTCCTCGATCGCGAGATCGATCTGGCCCAGATCCATCGCGACCACGCGACCGGCGCCGATATTGGTATGGCCCACTTCGGAATTGCCCATCTGGCCCGAGGGCAGACCCGCATCGGGACCATGGGTGATCAGCGTCGCATTGGGACAGTCGCGCATCACCCGGTCGAAATTGGGGGTCGCGGCCTGGGCCACGGCATTGCCTTCACGCGCGGGCGAGAGGCCCCAGCCATCGAGGATGCACAGGACAACGGGACTGGTCATGGCGGGCCCTTTCTGTGGCGGGGGGCCAGAGGCGCGGTCGCCTCCGGCGGGAGTATTTGGGGCAAGAAAATGCCTGTGGCTTAGCCCTTGACCCGGCGGTTGCGGGCGGCGAGCAGTTTCAGGCGCAGCGCGTTGAGCTGGATGAAGCCTGCGGCGTCTTTCTGATCGTAAGCGCCTGCATCTTCCTCAAACGTGACATGGGCTTCCGAATAGAGACTGTGATCCGACCAGCGCCCGATGGTGCGCACATGGCCCTTGTAGAGTTTCAGCCGCACAGTGCCGGTGACATGTTCCTGGCTCTTGTCGATCAGGGCCTGCAGCATCTCGCGTTCGGGCGAGAACCAGAAGCCGTTATAGATGAGTTCGGCATAGCGCGGCATGATCGAATCCTTCAGATGGCCAGCGCCCGAATCGAGCGTGATCTGTTCGATACCACGATGGGCCTCCAGCAGGATTGTCCCGCCCGGTGTTTCATAGATTCCGCGCGATTTCATGCCGACGAAGCGGTTCTCGACGAAATCGAGCCGCCCGATGCCGTGTTTGCGACCATACTCGTTAAGCGCGGTGAGGATGGTGGCGGGGGACATGGGCTCGCCATTGATCGCGGTGGCGTCGCCCTTCTCGAAGCTGATTTCGATGATTTCGGGCTGGTCGGGCGCGTCTTCGGGATGGACGGTGCGCTGGAAGACGTAATCGGGCGCGTCATCGGCGGGGTTTTCCAGCACCTTGCCCTCGGATGAGGTGTGAAGCAGGTTCGCATCGACTGAGAACGGCGCTTCGCCGCGCTTGTCCTTGGCGATGGGGATCTGATTGGCCTCGGCGAATTCCAGAAGCCGGGTGCGCGAGGTCAGATCCCATTCGCGCCAGGGCGCGATCACCTTGATTTCGGGGTTGAGCGCATAGGCGGAAAGTTCGAACCGGACCTGATCATTGCCCTTGCCGGTGGCGCCATGGGCCACGGCATCGGCGCCGGTCGCCTCTGCAATCTCGACCAGACGCTTGGAGATCAGCGGGCGGGCGATCGAGGTGCCGAGCAGGTAGAGCCCTTCATAGACCGCATTGGCGCGGAACATCGGAAAGACGAAATCGCGCACGAATTCCTCGCGCAGATCCTCGATGAAGATGTTTTCCGCCGGAATCCCCAGCATCAGCGCCTTCTCGCGCGCGGGCTCCAGTTCTTCGCCCTGCCCCAGATCGGCGGTGAAGGTCACGACCTCGCAGTCATATTCGGTCTTGAGCCATTTGAGGATGATCGAGGTGTCAAGCCCGCCGGAATAGGCAAGCACGACTTTCTTCGGGGCGCGTTTGGTGGCGGACATGGGGACTCCGGGGTTGAATGGCTCTGTTGCGCTCTCGTCTATTGCGTTCATGGTGCTGCTGCAAGGGCCGCGGGGCTATGCGCGGGGCCGGGATGTGCTAAGGCTGGGGCAAAAGCGGAGGGATGCGATGCAAGAGGCGCTGGAACTGGGACGGGGGGTAATCCATCCGTGGCATCTGGATCATTTCGGACATATGAATGTGCGCCATTACGCGCCGTTTTTCGATGATGCGGTCTATCACATCTGGGCGCGGATGGGGCTGGGCTATGCGATGATGCAGGAAGTGCATGGGCTGCATATGGTGACAGCCGAGGCGCGCACGAGTTTCGTGAAGGAACTGACAGCGGGGGATCTGGTGGTGATCACCGGGGCGGTGGCGCGGATCGGGACGAAAAGCTGCACGCTTGGCTTCTCGATGCGCCATGCCGAGAGCGGCGCGGAACATGCGCGCTATGAGGTGGTGGAAGTGATGTTCGACCCGGCCACGCGGCGCGCGGCGCCCATGCCCAGTGCGATCCGGGCGCGGCTGGCGCAATGGGTGCAGGCGTGAGCGGGTTTGTCGAGGCCGCGCAGGCAGCGGAAGCCGCGCTGCGGGAATTGTTCCCGCCGACGCCCCTGTTGCGCAATGACCATCTGTCAGAGCGGTTCGGGGCGGATATCTGGCTGAAGCGCGAGGATCTGAGCCCGGTGCGCAGCTACAAGATCCGCGGGGCCTTCAGCGCGATGCGCAAGCGGCTGGAGGCGCATCCCGAAAGCCGCCATTTCGTCTGCGCGAGTGCGGGCAATCACGCGCAGGGCGTGGCCTTTGCCTGTCGTCATTTCGGCATGCGCGGCACGATCTTCATGCCGGTGACGACGCCGCAGCAGAAGATCATGAAAACCCGCAGCTTTGGCGGCGAGATGGTCGAGATCCGGCTGGTGGGGGATATTTTCGACCAGTCGCTGGCGGCGGCGCAGGGGTTCTGCGCCGAAGAGGGGGCGCATTTCCTGTCGCCCTTTGACGATGCCGATGTGATCGAGGGGCAGGCCAGTGTCGCGGTCGAGATGCTGGCGCAACTGGGGCGCGCGCCGGATATGGTGATTCTGCCCGTGGGCGGGGGCGGGCTGAGTGCAGGCGTCACGCGCTATCTGCGCGAGACCGGTGCCGCGCGCGCGCTGCGCTATGTCGAGCCTGCCGGGGGCGCGAGCCTGCAGGCGGCGCTGGCGGCGGGGGCGCCGGTGACGCTGAGCGGGCTGGACAGTTTCGTGGACGGGGCCTCGGTCGCGCGGATCGGGGGGCTGACCTTCGCCGAATTGCGCGATGTGGACCCGGCGCATCTGCTGATCGCGCCGGAGAACCGGATCTGCGTGACCATGCTGGAGATGCTGAATGTCGAGGGCATCGTGCTGGAACCGGCGGGCGCGCTGTCGGTCGATGTGCTGCCCAATCTGGCGGATCAGGTCGCGGGCCGGACAGTGGTCTGCGTCACCTCGGGCGGGAATTTCGATTTCGAGCGCCTGCCCGAGGTCAAGGAACGCGCGATGCGCCATCAGGGGACCAAGAAATACCTGATGCTGCGCCTGCCGCAGCGACCGGGGGCCTTGCGCGATTTTCTGGAAACGCTGGGGCCGGAGGATGATATCGCGCGGTTTGAATATCTGAAAAAGACCGCGCGCAATTTCGGCACGGTCCTGATCGGGATCGAGACCGCGCGGCCGGAGAATTTCGAAACCCTGTTTGCGCGGATCGCGGCGACCGGATTCACCTTTACCGATATCACCGATGACGATGTGATCGCGGGTTTCGTGATCTGAGCGCGGGCGCGCGCGGGCCTATAGCGGGTTGCATTCATTGGCATTCATGCGCCCCGCTATAACTTACTGTGGTCGCATGTTTTGATGCGCAAAACCGGAGACCAGTTTTGCGCGGGCATGCTCTATCCGGCCATGCGCATGCGCCAGTCGCGGGCGAAGACAGCGCAGGTCCGGGGCAGAAGCAGCGCCAGCTGTGCTTTTTCTTCGCTGCAGTCGCGCCCTTCGGTGGCGCGCTGTTCGCCCGTTGCGCAAAGCGCCGCGATCTCGTCAAATCCGAGATTGAGCGCCGCCCCCTTGAGAAAGTGAAATTCGTCGCGCAGGGCTTTCGAATCCTCGGTGGCCAGAAGCCGCTCCTGCGCCTGCCCGACCTCTTCGAGGAAGATTTCCACCACTTCGGCAATGCCGTCTTCGCCGAAATCCTCGTAAAGTTCCGCCAGTCGCGCCCAGTTGATCATGTTCCATTCCGTCACTGTGGTGTGCATCACGCTAGCCGGGATGCGCTAACCAAGCCTTAGCATCATTCGTCAAAGAGTATCAGATTTTATTCTTTCACCGAACCTTAATTCCGGACTACGATAACCAGGTGAGCGGCTGCAGGCTGGAAACGGGTTGAGCATGTGCGACAGGAAATGAAGGAACAGGCGCTTTCGCGCCAGCCTGAGCGGCGCGCGCTGATCGTGGATGACAGCCGCGCGCAGCGGATCATCTTCGCGCGGCATTTGCAGAAATGGGGCTACCAGACCGAGGAAGCGGGCACCGGGCTGGAAGCGCTGGAGCGCTGCGCGACCACACATTTCGATCTGATCCTGTCGGACTGGATCATGCCCGGCATGGACGGGCTGGAATTCTGCAGTGCCTTTCGGTCCCTGACGCGCGCGCAATACAGTTACTTCATTCTGCTGACCTCGAAGAATGACAAGGATGCGGTGGCCGAGGGGCTGGATGTCGGGGCCGATGATTTCCTCTCGAAGCCGGTCTCGCCAGCGGAATTGCGCGCGCGGATCAATGCAGGCGAACGGCTGCTGGCGATGGAGCGCGAGGTACGCACGGCCCGCGGCCAGCTTGTCGCCGCGGTCGAGGCGCTGGATGATGCCTTTGTCTATTACGATGCCGAGGATCGTCTGGTGCTGGCCAATGACCGGTTTCGCGAACTCTATCCGCTGAGCGCGCCGGCGCTGGTCGAGGGGGCCTGCTATGAGGATATCCTGCGCTACGGGCTCGCGCAGGGCCAATATCCGGAGGCGCGCGGGCGCGAGGAAGCCTGGCTGCGCGAAAGGTTGAGCATGCCGCTGGCCCATGCGCGCACCCGCCAGAAACTGGAAGACGGGCGCGTTTTGCAGATCGTCGAGCGCAGCACCGCCGATGGCGGCCGGGTCAGCCTGCGGGTGGATGTGACCGAATTGCATGCCGCGCACGACGCCGCGCGCCGGGCCGAAGCGCAGGCGCGCCGCCAGAACGAGGAATTGCGCGCGGCGCTGGAGGAGTTGCAGAAGCTCTATGACGCGCTGGACCGCGATCTGATGCAGGCGCGCCGCCTGCAGCAATCGCTGATCCGCAAGCGCCATCATGATTATTCCGGCAGCCGCCTGTCGCTCTTGCTGCAATCCTCGGGCCATGTCGGCGGGGATATGGTGGGAACTTTTGCCATCGACGAGGCGCGGATCGGGATCTATGCGATCGATGTCGCGGGGCATGGGGTCGCCGCCGCGATGCTGGGGGCGCGGATCGCGGGGCTGTTCACCGGCGGCGACCGCAACCAGAATATCGCGCTGAGCCGCGACCCGGCCACGGGCATGACCAAAGCCTTGCCGCCGCATGTGGTGGCCAGCCGGATCAATGCGCTGATGCTCGATGAGTTCGAGACTGAAACCTATCTGACCATCGCCTATGCCGATCTCGACCTGCGCTCGGGCGTGGTGAAGCTGGTGCAGGCGGGCCACCCTCACCCCGCGCTGCAACGCGCGGATGGGCAGGTCGAGTTTCTGGGCGAAGGGGGTCTGCCCATCGGGCTGATCCCGCAGGCGGATTATGCCACCATCGAGACGCAGCTGATGCCCGGCGACCGGCTGCTGCTCTATTCGGACGGGATCACCGAATGCGCCAATCTGGCGGGCGAGGAATATGGCGAAGAGGGGCTGGAGCGCACCCTGCGCAAGCTCGCGCGGATTCAGGGGGCGGAATTTCTGGACGCGCTGAAATGGGAGCTGACCACATGGTCGGGAAAGGAAGAGTTTGACGATGATGTCTCGGGGGCCTTGCTGGAATATCTGCATGCCGCCGAGGCCCCTGCCGGACGCTAGGGGGCGGGCACGAGCGAAGACGCGCGCAAGAGGCTGAGCGCCGCCCCGGCGGGTGAGGGTCCGGGACCAGAGGGGGTTGGCGCGCGTGGGGGCGGTTGGTTCGATGGGGCCTCCGCCGGTCTTCCCGGCCACGGCG
This sequence comes from Natronohydrobacter thiooxidans, assembly GCF_001884735.1. GTDB lineage: Bacteria > Pseudomonadota > Alphaproteobacteria > Rhodobacterales > Rhodobacteraceae > Roseinatronobacter > Roseinatronobacter thiooxidans_A. Next base: position 325,714 of record NZ_MJAP01000003.1, read on the forward strand.
CGTTGCCGCGCGCGGGGGCAGCGGGTTGGCGGGGCCTGCGTCGGCCTTCTGCTCCCGGCGCATCGACGCGCGCGGGGGCGGTTGCCTGCGCGACGCTGCGCTGAGCGCCAAGCTGGGGCTTATCGGTCGGGGAGATGCTGTGCCCTGGCCCTGCGCTGCGCCCATTTCCGCGGCGGAGTGGAGCGGGAATCGCGGGTCAGTCCAGGAGGCTGCTGCCGCTTGACCCTGCGTCGCCCATGCTTCCGGGCGCGGTTTCACCGGGCGGGGGGGGGAATGCGTCGGATGGGCATTCCACTGCGTGCTGTGGTGCCGGGCCGGGCGGCTTGCGCTCTGGCTCTCGGTTGCGCGCTTTTTTGGCGGGATCGGGGGCCGTGCCCCCTATCGGCGGGCCTTGCCCGGCACGGCGCGGGCGCTTCGCGCTTGGCGGCTCGGCGCGAATGCCTATATGAGGGGCCGATGACGGCGGCGGCGCCGCGACCTGCAAGGGGAATGAGATGAGTTTTGGCGGACAGATCGCCTGGGATGACACTGTGCTGCCGTTCCAGCTGGACCATAGTGATATTCGCGGGCGCGTCGCGCGGCTGGACACCGCGCTGGAGCGGGTGCTGATGCGCCATGACTATCCGCCGGTGATCGAGGCGCTGGTGGCCGAGGCCGCGCTGCTGACCGCGATGATCGGGCAGACGATCAAGCTGCGCTGGAAGCTGTCGATTCAGGTGCGCGGCGATGGGCCGGCGCGGCTGATCGCCACGGATTATTACGCTCCCGAGACCGAGGGCGCGCCCGCACGTATCCGGGCCTATGCGAGTTTCGACAAGGACCGGCTGGATCTGAACGGGCCAGGATTTCCGCAGATCGGCAATGGGTATTTCGCAATCCTGATCGATCAGGGCCCGGATATGACGCCCTATCAGGGGATCACGCCGATTGCCGGGCGCTCGCTCTCGGATTGTGCCGAAGCCTATTTCGCGCAATCCGAGCAATTGCCGACGCGGTTTGCGCTGAGTTTCGGGCGGGCCACCCTGCCCGGCCAGCCGGAGAAATGGCGCGCGGGTGGGGTGATGGTGCAGCATATGCCGCAAGCCTCGGGGGCCACACCACGCGAGCGTGAGGCGATCAGCGAGGACTGGAACCGGGCTAATCTGCTGTTGGATACGGTCGAGGAGCTGGAGCTGATCGGGCCGAAGGTGCAGCCGCCGGATCTGCTGTTCCGGTTGTTTCATGAGGAAGCGCCGCGGGTCTATGATCCGCAGGCGGTGCATTTCGGCTGTTCCTGCTCTGAGGACAAGGTGCGCCAGAGCCTGTCGATCTATTCGGCCAAGGATATCCGATCCATGACCACGCCCGAGGGCACGGTCACGGCGGATTGCCAGTTCTGCGGGGCGCATTATGTGATGGACCCGGCCTCGCTGGGGTTTGAGGCGGGTGGTGATGGCGCCTGATCCGCTGGAGGCACTGCGCGCGGGGCTTGCGCGCGGGGCGCGGCCCTCAAGCGATTACGACCTGAACCCCGGCACGGTTCTGCCCGAGGGGCGCATCTTGCGTCCGGCGGCGGTGCTGGTGGGGGTGTCGCGGGTCGCGGGCGAGACGCGGGTGGTGCTGACCAAGCGCGCCTCGCATCTGCGGCACCATCCGGGGCAGATCGCCTTTCCGGGGGGGCGGCAGGATGCGGGCGATCCTGATCTGGTGGCGACGGCGCTGCGCGAAGCCGAGGAAGAGATCGGCCTGCCCGGTGATGCGGTTGAGATCCTTGGCGCCCTGCCCCCGCATGAGACGGTCACGGGCTATCAGGTGACGCCGGTTCTGGCCGAGATTACCCGCGATTTCACCCCGCGCGCCGATCCGGGCGAAGTGGCAGAGGTTTTTGCGGCGCCGCTGGCGCATCTGCTGGATCCGCGTCAGTTCCGGGTCGAGCGGCGGATCTGGCGGGGGACATGGCGGAATTACTATGTCGTGCCCTATGGGCCTTATTACATCTGGGGGGCGACGGCGCGGATTTTGCGCGGGCTCGCGGATCGGGTGGGGTCATGAGGATCACGGCGGATTGGCTGGCGGAGCCCGGCACGCAGACGGTGCTGGGGCTGCTGTCGGATGCGGGGCATCAGGCGCTGGTCGTGGGGGGCTGCGTGCGCAATGCGCTGATGGGGCTGGCGGTCACGGATATTGATATCGCGACCGATGCGCGGCCCGAGCGGGTGGTGGCGCTGGCCGAAGCTGCGGGGCTGCGCGCGGTGCCGACGGGGATCGAGCATGGCACGGTGACGCTGGTGGTCGGTGGTGAGGGGTTCGAGGTCACGACCTTCCGCGCCGATCTCGACACGGATGGGCGGCGCGCGACGGTGGCGTTCTCGACCGATCTGGCCGAGGATGCGGCGCGGCGGGATTTCACCATGAACGCGCTTTATGCGCGGGCGGATGGGGTGGTGCTTGACCCGCTGGGCGGGCTGAACGATCTGCAGGCGCGGCGGGTGCGGTTTGTCGGCGATGCGGACCAGCGGATCCGTGAGGATTACCTGCGCATCCTGCGGTTTTTCCGCTTTCATGCGCAATATGGCGACCCGGAGGCGGGGCTGGATGCGGGAGCACTGGCGGCCTGTGCGGCAGGTGCGGAGGGGATGGCGCGGCTCTCGGCGGAACGGATCGGGGCGGAGATGCGCAAGCTTCTGTCGGCGCGTGATCCGGCACCTGCGGTCGCCGCGATGGCGCAGGCGGGGGTTCTGGCGCAGGTTTTGCCGGGGGCAGATCCGCACGCGCTGCCGGTGCTGGTGCATCTGGAAGACGGGCTTGCGCCGCGCTTTCTGCGGCGGCTTCTGGTGCTGGGGGGCGAGATCGCCCGGTTGCGGCTGACGCGGGTCGAGGCGCGGGGGCTGGACAAGGCGCGCGCCGCGCTGGAGACGCTGCAGCCTGCGGCGGAACTGGGCTACCGGCTGGGGCAGGATCTGGCTGCGGATGTGGTGCTGGCGCGGGCGGCGCTGTTCGAGACGCCCCTGCGCGCGGGCTGGCAGGTCGAGATTGCGCGCGGCGCGCAGGCACGGTTCCCGCTGCGGGCGCGCGATCTGCCGGGGCTGGAAGGGCCTGCGCTGGGGGCAAGGCTGAAAGAGGCAGAGGCGCGCTGGATCGCGTCGGATTTCCGCCTGGACCGGGCGGCGCTGCTGGGCTGACTGGCCTTCCGCCCTGCCCGCGCCTATATCTGGCGCAGGATCGGGGGTGCGCGTGCTGCAGAAAACCACAGAGACCAAGGAGATGAAACCCGGCGCAGCGCAGCGGCTGGCGGGGTTGATTGATGCGTTCCAGCCTGCGCAGACTGAGCCGCCGCGCAGCCTGTGGGCCTTTATCCTGTGGGCGGTCAGCGGGGCCTGGCCGGTGTTGCTGGTCGCGGGGGTCATCTCGGCGGTTGTGGGCACGACCGAGGTGATCTCGGCGCTGCTCCTGGGGTTGATCATTGATGCGGCGGTGGAAACCGGGCCTGCGGAGTTTATCGCCACGCATCTGTGGCTGATCCTGGGGTTTGTGGTGTTTTTCGTGGTCCTGCGGCCCTTGGCCTTTGGCCTGTCGTCAGCCGCGAATACGATCGTGGTGCAGCCCAATATCTATGTGCTGGTGCAATCGCGGCTGAACCGCTGGACGCTGGGCCAGCCGGTCACGTTTTTTGACAATGATTTCGCGGGGCGTATTGCGCAGAAACAGGTGCAGACGGCGCGCGCGCTGACCGAAGTTGCCAATGAGACGATCAACACCATGGCCTTTGCGCTGGCCTCGATTCTGGGCTCGGTCGTGTTGCTGCTGACGATTGACAGCCGGATCGCGCTGGCGCTGGGGGTCTGGATGGTGTTTTATTTCGGGCTGATCCGGTATTTCCTGCCGCAGGTGCGCAAGACCTCGGGCGCGCGGGCGGGGGCACGGGCGCAGGTCAGCGGGCAGGTTGTCGATACGATCACCAATATCAAGACGGTGAAGCTGTTTGCCCATGCCGCATTCGAGGATCGCGCGGCGCTGAATGCGATGGGGGTGTTTCGCGACCGCGCGGTGGAGTTCGGCGCGGTGCAGGCCTCGTTCCGCTTCTGGCTGATGCTCTGTGCGGGGGTCTTGCCGGTGCTGTTGATCGGGGGGACGCTGTGGCTGTGGACGCTGGGACAGGCAACGCCCGGCGCGATTGCGGCGGCGGGCGCGGTGGCGATCCGCATTGCGCAGATGACCGGCTGGGTCAGTTTCGTGCTGATGGGGATTTACGGCAATCTGGGCGAGGTCGAGGACGGGATGAAAACCCTCACCAAACCGGTGGATCTGCGCGATGCGGATGGCGCGCGCGATCTGGGGCGGGTGCGCGGGGATGTGCGCTTCGAGGGCGTGGATTTCGCCTATGGGCGGCAGGCGGGCGGGGTTGAAGGGCTGAACCTGAGCATCGCGCCGGGCGAGAAGATCGGGATCGTGGGAGCCTCTGGCGCTGGGAAATCGACGCTCGTGGCGCTGCTACTCCGGCTCTATGATGTCGAGGCCGGGCGGATCACGCTGGACGGGGTGGATCTGCGCGAGGTGACGCAGGAAAGCCTGCGGCGCAATATCGCCATGGTCACGCAGGAAACGGCGATGTTCAACCGCTCGGCCTATGAGAATATCCGCTACGGGCGGCCCGATGCCACGCGGGCCGAGGTCGAGGCCGCCGCGAAGGCGGCAGAGGCGCATGAGTTCATCCTTGGCCTGCAGGATCATGAGGGGCGGCGCGGCTATGAGGCGCATCTGGGCGAACGCGGGGTGCGGCTCTCGGGCGGGCAGCGCCAGCGGATCGCGCTGGCGCGGGCATTCCTGAAGGATGCGCCGATTCTGGTGCTGGACGAGGCGACATCGGCGCTGGATTCCGAGGTGGAAGCGGCGGTGCAGGCAGCCCTTGAGCCGCTGATGACAGGCAAGACAGTGCTGGCGATTGCGCATCGCTTGTCGACGATTGCGCAGCTTGACCGGATCATCGTGCTTGACGAGGGCCATATCATCGAGCAGGGCACGCATGACGAATTGCTGGCCGGGGGGGGCACCTATGCCCGGTTCTGGGCGCGGCAATCGGGCGGGTTTCTGGGCTATGATGCGGAAGAGGCATGAGCGAATTTGACACGATTGCGGCGGATGCGTTTGGCCGGTCGCTGCGCGGGCTGGGGGTCAATCTGCTATGCCGCGATGTGGCGGCGATGGCGGGGTTTCTGCGCGAGGTCTTCGGGCTGCAGCTGCACCGGCTGAGTGCGGATTTCGCCATTGTCCAGCATGGCGAGATGGTCTTTCAGTTGCATTCGGACGGGACTTTCGGCGCGCATCCTTTGCTGGGGCTGGTGCCGGAAGCCGCCCCGCGCGGGGGTGGGACGCAGTTCTATCTGTTCGGGATCGACCCGGATGCGGCTGTTGCGCGCGCCGAGCCTGACACGGTGCTGGAAGCGCCGCGCGACAAGCCGCATGGGCTGCGCGAGGCCACGATCCTGTCGCCCGATGGCTATGCGTTCTCGCCCGCGCGGGCGCTGTGATGGAAGTCACGATCACGCGGCTGGGCCATCAGGGCGATGGTATTGCCGAAGGGCCGGTTTTCGTGCCGCGCGCGCTGCCGGGTGAGGTGGTGGCGGGCGAGGTGGTCGCGGGGCGGATGGAGGCGGCGCGGATCGTGACGCCCTCGGTGCTGCGGGTGAAACCGCCCTGCCCGCATTACCGCACCTGCGGCGGCTGTGCGCTGCAGCATGCGCGGGCCGATTTCGTGGCCGAATGGAAAGAGGGCGTGATCCGGCAGGCGCTGGCCGCGCAGGGGATCGAGGCCGCGTTTCGCACCGCCCATATCTCTGCCTTGGGCACGCGCAGGCGGGCGGGGTTTTCCGGGCGGCGGCTGAAAAAGGGCGCGCTGGTGGGGTTTCATGCGCGCGGGTCGGATGTGATCACGGCGGTGCCGGACTGTCTGATCCTGCATCCTGATCTGATCGCGGGTCTACCGCTTTTGGAAGATCTGACCGCGCGCTTCGGGTCGCGCAAGACCGCGCTGGGGCTGGCGCTGACTGCTTCCGAGGCGGGGCTGGATCTGGCGGTCTCGGGCGGGAAGCCACTGGACGGGGCGTTGCGGGCCGAACTGGGCGCATGGGCGGGCCAGTCGGGGCTGGCGCGGCTGGCCTGGGAGGGTGAAGTGATTGCCCAAGCACGCCCGCCGCTGCAGCGGATCGGGCCTGCGCTGGTGATGCCGCCGCCGGGCGCATTCCTGCAGGCGACGAAAGATGCCGAGGCCGCCTTGCAGGCGGCGGTTGCAGAGGCTGTGGGCGATGCCGGGCGGATTGTGGATCTGTTTGCGGGCTGCGGGACATTCGCGCTGCCGCTCGCCCAACGCGCGGAAGTGCATGCGGTCGAAGGCGATGGCGCGATGCTTGCGGCGCTGGATCAGGGCTGGCGGGGGGCGCAGGGGGTGAAGCGGGTGAGCCATGAGGCGCGCGATCTCTTCCGCAACCCGGTCCTGCCCGAAGATCTGGCACGGTTTGACGCCGCCGTGATCGACCCGCCGCGCGCGGGCGCGGAAGCGCAATCCGCCGCGCTTGCGGGGTCGGGTATCGGGCGGATCGCGGCCGTGTCGTGCAATCCGGTGACATTCGCGCGTGATGCGAAAACGCTCATTCAGGGCGGTTTCCGGCTGGACTGGGTGCAGATGGTCGATCAATTTCGGTTCTCGCCGCATGTGGAGCTTGCAGCGCGGTTCACGAGATAGCATATCGCGCGGGCAGGACGCCAAATCAGGGAGTGATCATGCTCAGCCGCGAAAGAACCGCCGCCTTTCTGGATCAATCATGGGTGCGCAATGGCATTATCGGGGTGATCCTGTTCAATGCGGTGCTCCTGGGGATGGAGACCTCGGGGACGATCATGGCTGTGGCGGGGCCGCTGATCATCGCGCTGGATACGCTCTGCCTGTCGATTTTCGTGCTGGAACTGGCGCTGAAATTCCATGCCCAGCGCGGGCAGTTCTGGCGCTCGGGCTGGAATGTGTTTGATTTCCTGATCGTGGGGATTTCGCTGATGCCCGGCGCGCAGACATTCAGCGTGTTGCGCGCGCTGCGGATCCTGCGGCTGTTGCGCGTGGTTTCGGTCAGCCCCAATCTGCGCCGCGTGGTTGAGGGGTTCATCAAGGCGCTGCCGGGGATGGGCTCGGTCTTTCTGCTGATGGGGATGCTGTTCTATATCGGCGCGGTGATGGCGACGAAGCTTTTTTCCGGCAGTTTCCCCGAATGGTTCGGGGATCTGGGCAATTCGGCCTATTCGCTGTTCCAGATCATGACGCTGGAGAGCTGGTCAATGGGGATCGTGCGCCCGGTGATGGAGGTCTATCCCTATGCCTGGGCGTTTTTCGTGCCCTTCATCATGGTCACGACATTTGCGGTGGTGAACCTGCTCGTGGGTCTGATCGTCAATTCGATGCAGGATGCGCATGCTGCCGAGAGCAATCAGGCGACCTCGGATTACCGCGATGAGGTGCTGAAACGGCTTGCTTCCATCGAGGCGCGACTGGCGGCGGAGAAGGAAAAAGAGACCACGCCTGCGGAATGACAGCTTCGTGAGTGCCCCAGCAAATGCTTGGCAGAATCGCGGCAATGCGGCATTGTCTTTGAAAAAAATCAGAGGCAGTGACATGGGTTTCTTCCGCGTTTTTGTCGCAGTGATGCTGGTTGGCATACTGGCATCCTGTGGCAAACCCCCGAGCAAGTTCCGCAGCTATCATGGCCCCGAAGTCACCCAGATCGTGGTGAACAAGGGCGAGCGGCGGATGTATCTTCTTCACCACCACCGGGTGCTGCGCAGCTTCAACGTGCAGCTTGGCGGCAACCCGGTCGGTCACAAGCAGCGCGAAGGCGACCGGCGCACGCCCGAGGGTGATTACATCATCGACCGGCGCAACCCCAATTCCGCCTTCCATCTGTCGATCGGGCTGGACTATCCCAATGAGATGGACCGCGAATATGCCGAGATGAATGGCTGGAAGCCGGGGGGGGATATCTTCATCCATGGGCAGGGGCCGCGTTTCCAACGGGTGCGGGGCGACTGGACCGAGGGCTGCATCGCGGTGACGGACCGGGAGATGGAGGATATCTATGCGATGGTGCGCGACGGCACGCCGATACGGATCAATCCCTGATCTGCGCTGGTGGCCGCTGTGGGAATCGAACCCACACGCCCTTGCGAGCAACGGATTTTAAGTCCGGTCTGTCTACCAGTTCCAGCAAGCGGCCACGCGCCCCGGTCTAGACCGGGGTGTGTGGGGCTTCAAGACGGGAAATGCGGTCTGGGGGGAGTTGGGCGAGAGTGGGGGGCGGTTCTGCGGGACTTTCCGGTCAGTCGTTCTGAGCGAACCGTCCCTGCTCATCAGGCCATGTCCAGATACTCTCGTCTGCGAGTATCGCCGCTACGACCGCTTCAGCGCGCTCTTGAGATGTCGGGCCTTCTCCAAGCGCCATGTAGTCGGCTTCGACGTTCACGAGGTATCTGACGACCTGACTGCGGGATTCGCCTCTCCTTAGCTGAGAGGCGGCAGAAATCAGGTATCTGTCGTATTCGTCGGCGAACGCACTGTTTGCGTCGTCGCTCCATCGCCCGGAAAAAGGTCCGTCGGACGACAGCAGACCTATTGGATCCCAGAGGGTCCAGCCGATGTCGCGGAGCTTCGATAACTTAAGTCGAGGATGCGGGCGCGCTACTGTCATCAAAGCCCCATGAAGCCAAACAACCCCACAAGTCTATGAGAGCCCTGGACCGTCCGCAATGCACTCTTCGCGTCAACTGGCGGACTTACGGCAGGTTGCGCAAAATACCCGAAATCGGCACCAGCGCCACCTGATCGAGCCTGCTGCCCTCGCGCCACATGGTGATCGCTTCCATCAGCACATCATTCGAGGCGTCGCCAAAGACGATCACCTGCCCCATCTGGCTGGCCTGAAACACCGCGCGGTCGAGGAAGCGGCGCATGGTGAAGGCGCTGTCATTGCCGGAATCGATGACCCGGAACACTTCGGCATGGGGCACGCCCGCAGCGCTCGCGGCGCGTGTGGCCTGTGCCAGCCCGCCCGAGAATGTGACCAGCCCATGCCCGTCCTGCCGCAGGAGCGGCAGCACCTCGTTCAGCAGGCGCGCATTGCGGGCAAAGCCGGTTTGCGGCAGGTCGATCACGCCCACGGCCATCGGCAGGCTGGCGAAATAGGCGTTGAAGGTCACATCCAGATCCGAGGCCGTGGCGCCCTCGGGGATAGAAGTGGCGAGGATCAGGACTTCCTTGCCCGCCTCCATGTAGATTGCGGCGGCGTCGGGGGCCGAGGTGTCGAGCGGGTTGAGCGCAATGGTGACGGGGAAATCCAGCGCGGCGAGCGCGCGGCGCATGGCCATGGGCAGGCCGGGATCGCTGAGGACAAGCGCCATGCGCGCCCCGGTGCTGGCCCCGTCATAGAGCGAATTGCGCTCCAGCGCAGGGATGGCGGCGGCCTCTGGCGCGGGCACTTCGGCGGAAGCATCGGGCGCGGCGGGATCGCCTGCGCCGATCTGCGGCAGGCCGGAGATGCGCGTGCCCGGCAGGGTGGCGGGGGGCGCCTCAGTCAGGGCGGCGCTGTCGCTGTCATCGGCTGCGGGGGCGTCGCTGGCGGGGGGGCTGGCGGCGTCAGAGCTGGGCAGCTGCGGCACAGTGACCTGCGGCAGGCCCTGCCCCGCCTCGCGGCTGGGGCTTGGCACCATGCCTGCGGGCAAGCGCGCCTGCGGGCCGGTGACCTCTGCCGGGGGCGCTGTGGGCTCGATGTCATCGGCCAGTTCAGCGGTGCCGTTGGGTTCCTCGGGCATATCGGGCCGGGGCGCGGCGGTGCTGTCCTCGGCGGGGGTTTCCGGCTCGGGCGCGGCTTCGGTCAGGGCGGAATCGGGGTCGGGCGCGTCCGAGGGGGCGTCGCGGTCCGTTTCGGGTGTGGTGTCGGGTTCCGCTGCAAGATCGGGGACGGGGCTTTCGGGCTCAGTGATTTCGGGCTCAGTGATTTCGGACTCAGTGATTTCGGGCGCGGCCAGGTCCGGGTCAGCCAGTTCCGGCTCCGGGCTGGCCGGGGCGGGCTGGCTGATACTGTCGGAAAGGGGCGGGGCGACCGGGCCGGGCTGGGGTGGAAAGACCACGGTCGCGCCGACAAATCCCAGCAGAACAAGTCCAGATCCTACGCCGAGTCCCGCGAGTAGTGAGCTGTTCACACCTGACCTCATTCTTGCTGCCGATAGACTGCGTCGCGCCTGTCCCGCGCGTTTGCGGGCGAGTCTCCCACAAAACCACGCGCGGATCAAACAGATTGCCGGACCTGCCCTTGACCAGAGCCTGTCTGCACGGGCATGAAGGCAGCAACAAGCCCCATGGATATGAAAGCTGTGAAATGCTGCTTCTGATCGATAATTACGACAGCTTCACCTATAATCTTGTGCATTATTTCGGCGAATTGGGTGCCGATGTGGTGGTGCATCGCAATGACGCGCTGGATGTCCAGCAGGCGATGGGGCTGAACCCTTCGGCCATCGTGCTCTCGCCCGGCCCGTGCGACCCGGATCAGGCGGGGATCTGTCTGCCCCTGACACTGGCCGCTGCCGAGGCGCGGGTGCCGCTCTTGGGGGTCTGTCTGGGGCATCAGACCATCGGGCAGGCTTTTGGCGGCAGGGTCGTGCGCGCGCCCTCTATCGTGCATGGCAAGCTGGGGCAGATGCATCATGCGGGGGCGGGGGTGTTTCGCGGCCTGCCCTCGCCGCTGGCGGCGACGCGCTATCATTCGCTGGTGGTCGAGCGCGAGGGTCTGCCCGACTGTCTGGAGATCACAAGCTGGCTGGAGGACGGGCTGATCATGGGGCTGCGGCATCGTGACTTGCCGATTGAGGGGGTGCAGTTCCATCCCGAGAGCATCCGCTCCGAGCATGGCCATGCGATGCTGCGCAATTTTCTGGAACAAGCGGAAGTGGTGGCGTGATGGAGGATCTCAAACCCCTGATCGGCCTTGCCGCCACCCGCCCGCTGACCCGCGCCGAGGCCGAGACCGCGTTCAACCTGCTGTTCGAGGGGCAGGCGACGCCCGCGCAGACCGGGGGCTTTCTGATGGCGCTGCGCACGCGGGGCGAGACGGTGGATGAATATGCTGCCGCCGCAGGTGTGATGCGCGCGAAATGCGTGAAGGTGCGCGCGCCCGAGGGGGCGATGGATATTGTCGGCACCGGGGGCGATGGCAAAGGGACGCTGAATATCTCGACCGCGACGGCCTTTGTGGTGGCGGGCGCGGGGGTGGTGGTCGCCAAACATGGCAATCGCAACCTGTCGTCGAAATCGGGCGCGGCGGATGCGCTGGGCGCTTTGGGCATCGAGGTGATGGTGGGCGCGGATGTGGTCGAGCGCGCGTTGCAGGGGGCCGGGATCGGCTTCATGATGGCGCCGATGCATCATCCGGCGATGCGGCATGTGGGGCCGGTGCGGATGGAACTCGGGACGCGCACGATCTTCAACATCCTCGGGCCGCTGACCAATCCGGCGGGGGTGAAATATCAGTTGACCGGGGCGTTCAGCACCGATCTGCTGCGGCCCATGGCCGAGACGCTGGCCGCGCTGGGGACCGAACGCGCCTGGCTGGTGCATGGCGGCGACGGGACGGATGAATTGTCGATTGCGGCGGAAAGCGCCGTGGTCGCGCTGGAGAACGGCGATTTGCGGGAATTTTCGCTGCATCCCGAGGATGCGGGGCTGCCGGTGCATCCGTTCGAGGATTTGCTGGGCGGTGCGCCGGGCGAGAATGCGCGCGAGTTGCGCGCGGTGCTGACGGGTGCAGGGCGCGCGGCTTACCGCGATGCGGTGCTGCTGAATACAGCGGCGGCGCTGGTGATCGCGGGCAAGGCCGCTGATCTGCGCGAGGGCGTGGCGCGGGGGCGCGAGAGCCTCGATTCGGGTGCGGCGATGCGCGCGGTCGAGGCGCTGGCGCGGATCAGCCCGGTGAAATCGTGAAATCGGAGGGCGCAATGGCCACCATTCTGGACAAGATCAAGAGCTACAAGCTGGAAGAGGTCGCCGCCCGCAAAGCTGCGCGCCCGCTGGCCGAGGTCGAGGAGGCCGCGCGCGCGGCCCCTGCCCCGCGTGGCTTTGCCAGCGCCCTGGCACGGGCCGAGGCGGTGGGCTACGGGCTGATTGCCGAGATCAAGAAGGCCAGCCCTTCCAAAGGTCTGATCCGGGCCGATTTCGACCCGCCCGCGCTGGCCCGCGCCTATGAGGCCGGGGGCGCGACCTGCCTGTCTGTCCTGACCGATACGCCCAGCTTTCAGGGCGCGGATGCGTTTCTGACCGCGGCGCGCGCAGCGACCGCCCTGCCCGCTTTGCGCAAGGATTTCATGTATGACATCTATCAGGTGGCGGAGGCGCGCGCGCTGCATGGCGATTGCATTCTGATCATCATGGCCTCGGTCTCTGATGCGCAGGCGCAGGAGCTGGAGGATGCGGCCTTTGGCTGGGGCATGGATGTGCTGGTCGAGGTGCATGACGAGGAAGAACTGGAGCGCGCGCTTGCGCTGCGCTCGCCGCTTCTGGGGGTGAATAACCGCAATCTGAAAACTTTCGAGGTGACGCTGGAAACCACCCGGCGGCTGTCGAAACTGGTGCCCGAAGGCAAGCGGCTGATCGCCGAGAGCGGGATTTACACGCCCGCCGATCTGGCCGATCTGGCGGGCTATGGCGCGCGCAGCTTCCTGATCGGCGAAAGTCTGATGCGGCAGGAAGATGTGGCCGGGGCGACCCGCGCGCTATTGGCCAATCCCGTCGCGGCCGAGGTGTGATGTGGAAAAACTGACACATTTCGACGCTGAAGGCCGCGCACATATGGTTGACGTGTCGCAAAAGTCCCATACAGCGCGGGTGGCGATTGCCGAAAGCGCGGTGCAGATGCGCCCCGAGACGCTGGCGCTGATTACTGAGGGGCGCGCGAAAAAAGGCGATGTGCTGGGGGTGGCGCGGCTGGCGGGCATCATGGGGGCGAAACGTTGCGCCGATCTGATCCCGCTGTGTCATCCGCTGCCGATCACCAAGGTCTCGGTCGATCTGGTGCCGGATGCCGAGCTGCCCGGTGTGCGGATCCGCGCCGAGGTGCGCACGACGGGCCAGACCGGGGTGGAGATGGAGGCGCTGACTGCGGCTTCGGTCGCGGCGCTGACGGTCTATGACATGCTGAAAGCCGCCGAGAAGTCGATGACCATCACCGCGACGCGGGTTGTGCTGAAAGATGGCGGGAAATCAGGGCGTTACGAGGCGGGATCATGATAGCGGTCGAAGAGGCGCTGGCACGGGTTTTCGATCTGGTCACACCGCTGGGCACCGAAGAGATCGCGCTGAAAGATGGCGCAGGCCGGGTGCTGCGCGGCGCGGTGCGGGCGGCGCGCGATCAGCCCCCTTTTGCGGCATCGGCGATGGATGGCTATGCGATCCGCGGCGCGGCGCAGAAGGGCATGCAGTTTCAGGTGATCGGCAGCGCGGGCGCGGGCCATGGGTTTGACGGCGCGGTGGCTGAGGGACAGGCGCTGCGCATTTTCACTGGCGCCCCCGTGCCCGAAGGTGCGAGCCGCGTGATCATGCAGGAAGATGTCACCCGCGAGGGGGATGTGATCACGATCGCGGGTGTCCCCGGCAGCGCGACACATATCCGGCCCCAAGGGGGTGATTTCCGCGCCGGGGACCAGATCAGCGCCCCGCGGCGTCTGCGGGCCACGGAACTGGCACTGCTGGCGGCGATGAATTGTCCGCGGCTGAGCGTCAGCGCGCGGCCCGATGTGGCGATCATCGCGACCGGGGATGAGCTGGTCATGCCCGGAGAGACGCCGCGCGCCGATCAGATCATCGCCTCGAATGTCTTTGCGCTGAAGGCCATGGCCGAGGCCGAAGGTGCGCAGGCGCGGATCCTGCCGATTGCGGCGGATGATGCGGCGAGCCTGCGCGCAGTGTTCGATCTGGCGCTGGGGGCGGATCTGATCGTGACCGTGGGCGGGGCCTCGGTCGGGGATCATGATCTTGTCGGCCCGGTCTCTGAGGCGCTGGGGGCGACACGCGCCTTTTACAAGGTGGCGCTGCGCCCGGGCAAGCCGCTGATGGCGGGGCGGATGGGGGATGCGGTGCTGCTGGGGCTGCCGGGAAATCCTGTCTCTTCCATCGTTTGCGGGCATCTGTTCATGCGCCCTGCGCTGCGCGCGATGCAGGGGCTGGGCGCCCTGCCGCTGCCAAGCCAGCTTGCGGAACTGACCTGCGATCTGCCCGCCAACGGGCCGCGCACGCATTACATGCGCGCGACGCTGGGGCCGGGGCCGACGATCACCCCCCTGCCCGATCAGGACAGCGCGCTTCTGTCGGTGCTGTGCAGTGCCGATGCGCTGCTGATCCACCCGGCGGGGGATGGCGCGCGGCGGACGGGAGAACAGATGCGCTATATCGCTCTGTGAGGAAGGTTGACAGAACAGCAGAACAGAGTTAGAACATAATGTGAATATCCGGGTGGGGGACAGCTCAGGGAGCGCGCGATGCTGACACGCAAACAGATTGACCTGTTGAAACTGATCCACACAAGAATGGAAGCCGAAGGGGTCGCGCCCTCTTTTGACGAGATGAAGGATGCGCTTGATCTGCGGTCGAAATCGGGGATTCACCGGCTGATCACGGCGCTGGAAGAACGCGGTTTCATCCGCCGCCTGCCGCATCGGGCGCGGGCCATCGAAGTACTGAAACTGCCCGATGCGTTGATGAGCCAGAGTTTCGCGCCGCGCGTGATCGACGGGGGCGCGACGGCGCGGCCGGAACCCTCTGCGCGCGCGAGGCCTGAGGATGCGGCGGCGCTGAGCCTGCCGGTCATGGGGCGGATCGCGGCGGGCACGCCGATTGAGGCGATCAGCGAAGCGGTGCGCGATATTTCAGTGCCGGGCACGATGCTGAGCGGGCGCGCGGCGCATTACGCGCTGGAGGTGCAGGGCGATTCGATGATCGATCTGGGCATCAATGACGGGGATATCGTGGTGATCCGCGAACAGGAGACGGCGGATAACGGCGATATCGTCGTGGCGCTGGTCGAGGGGCATGAGGCGACGCTGAAACGGTTCCGGCGGCAGAACGGGATGATCGCGCTGGAAGCGGCCAATCCGGCCTATGAGACCCGGCTGTTGCGCGATGATCAGGTGGCGGTGCAGGGGCGGCTTGTGGGATTGATCCGCAGCTATTGATGTGGGCGTTGGCGGTAGGGTGCGTGCGGGAGCACGCACCTTACGTCGGAAAGCGGGTGGCAGATCATACCATCATCTCCTTGGTCGCGGTCAGGCGCATATCGGGGTAGTCGCGCGCCACGCGGTCGATATCCCATTGCAGCCGGGTCATGACGACCCGCGCCGTCGCTGTCTTCGGCCATATGCTGCGTGTTGATGATCACCGTGGCACTGGTCAAGGGACATGAATCGACGCTCAGGCGGTTCCGGCGGCAGAATGGGATGATCGCGCCGGAAGCGGCCAATCCGGCCTATGAGACCCGGCTGTTGCGCGATGATCAGGTGGCGGTGCAGGGGCGGCTTCAGGGGATTGATCCGCAGCTATTGATGTGGGCGTTGGCGGTAAGGTGCGTGCGGGAGCACGCACCCTACGTCGGAAAGCGGGTGGCAGATCATACCATCATCTCTTTGGTCGCGGTCAGGCGCATATCGGGGTAGTCGCGCGCCACGCGGTCGATATCCCATTGCAGCCGGGTCATGACGACCCGCGCCGTCGCTGTCTTCGGCCATATGCTGCGTGTTGATGATCACCGTGGCACTGGTCAAGGGACATGAATCGACGCTCAGGCGGTTCCGGCGGCAGAACGGGATGATCGCGCCGGAAGCGGCCAATCCGGCCTATGAGACCCGGCTGTTGCGCGATGATCAGGTGGCGGTGCAGGGGCGGCTTCAGGGGATTGATCCGCAGCTATTGATGTGGGCGTTGGCGGTAAGGTGCGTGCGGGAGCACGCACCCTACGTCGGAAAGCGGGCGGCAGATCACACCATCATCTCTTTGGTCCCGGTCAGGCGCACATCCGGGTAGTCGCGCGCCACGCGGTCGATATCCCATTGCAGCCGGGTCATGAAGACCGGGTCGCCGTCGCTGTCTTCGGCCATATGCTGCTTGTTCGCCGCGGCGAATTTCTCGACCGCGAGTTTCTCGCCCATCACCCAGCGGGCGGAAGTGAATTGCGTGGGCTCGAACCGCACCGGCAGGCCGTATTCCAGCTCGATCCGGCTCGCCAGAACCTCGAATTGCAACTGGCCCACCACGCCGACGATGAAGCCCGAGCCGAAGACCGGTTTGAACACCTTGGCGGCCCCTTCCTCGGCGAATTGCATCAGCGCCTTGTCGAGATGCTTGGCCTTCATCGGGTCGCCCGCGCGGCAGGCCTGCAGCAGTTCCGGCGCGAAACTGGGGATGCCGGTGAAACGCAGCGCCTCGCCCTCGGTCAGCGCGTCGCCGATGCGCAACTGGCCGTGATTGGGGATGCCGATGATATCGCCCGCCCAGGCTTCTTCGGCCAGTTCACGATCGGCGGCCAGAAACAACACCGGCGAGGCCACGGTCATCTGTTTTTTCGAGCGCACATGGGTCAGTTTCATGCCGCGCTCGAAATGGCCCGAGGCAAGGCGCACGAAAGCCACGCGGTCGCGGTGCTTGGGGTCCATATTGGCCTGCACCTTGAAGACAAAGCCTGTGACCTTGCCCTCTTCCGGGGCGATCTGGCGCGACTCCGCCTTCTGGATCTGGGGCTGGGGGGCATAGGCGGAAATGCCGTCCATCAATTCCTTCACGCCGAAGGAATTGATCGCAGAGCCGAACCAGATCGGGGTCAGATGACCCTCAAGCACGGATTTCGGATCGAGCGGCGGCAGCAGTTCGCGCGCCATCTCGATCTCTTCGCGCAGCTTTTCCAGCAGAGGCGCGGGCACATGATTGGCCATTTCCGGGTCATCCAGCCCGTTCACCACGATGCTTTCGCCGCGCTTGTTGCGGTCGGCGCGGTTCATCAGTTCCAGCCGGTCGCGCAGCAGATCATAGCAGCCGATGAATTCCGCGCCGGTGCCGATGGGCCAGCTTGCCGGGGTCACGTCAATGGCGAGGTTTTGCTGGATCTCGTCGATAATGTCGAAAGTCTCGCGGCTTTCGCGGTCCATCTTGTTGCAGAAGGTCAGGATCGGCAGATCGCGCAGCCGGCAGACCTCGAAGAGCTTGCGGGTCTGGGATTCAACGCCTTTCGCGCCATCAATGACCATGATCGCGGCATCCACGGCGGTCAGGGTGCGGTAGGTGTCTTCGGAGAAATCCGAGTGGCCGGGCGTGTCGACCAGATTGAAGCGATAGGGCCCGAAATCAAAGGACATGGCCGAGGCCGAGACCGAGATGCCGCGGTCCTTTTCCATCTGCATGAAATCCGAGCGGGTGCGGCGCGCTTCGCCCTTGGCGCGGACCTGCCCCGCCATCTGGATGGCGCCGCCGAAGAGCAGGAATTTCTCGGTCAGGGTCGTCTTGCCCGCATCCGGGTGCGAGATGATGGCAAAGGTGCGCCGCCGGGCAATTTCGGCGGGCAATTCGGGGCGGTTTGAGGCAAGATCCAGCATGGCGCGCGTATAGTTTGAGACGCGCGCCCGCGCAAGTTATTGCGCGCAGGTCCGGCAGAAGGGGGTTGCGGGCAAGATGTCCAGCCGCTCTGCGCTGATCTCGGCGCCGCAGGCGACGCAAAAGCCGTATTCCCCCGTTTCGATCCTGTGCAGGGCGGCGTCGAGCATCTGCAATTCCTTTTGCGCCGCATGACCGAGGGCCTCAAGAGTCTCATCCTCTTCGTGTTCGATGGCATTGTCCTGCCAGTCGGGGCTGCCATGCGTGCCAAGCTCCTGATCGACGAATGTGGCGCGCGCCATCAATTCGAGCTGGCGTTCCCTGATCTGGGCGCGGCGGGCGGCGATGTCGGTCATGATGTCCTCCGGTTGATACAAGACACTCTGCGCCGCGTGCCGGGCGCGCGTCTTTGATCCGTATCAAATGCCTCTTTTCCGGGGCGCGCTGCCGCGCTATCAGGGGGGTATGTTGAAAACCCGCATCATTCCCTGCCTGGATGTCGCCGATGGCCGTGTGGTCAAGGGCGTGAATTTTGTTGATCTGCGTGATGCAGGTGATCCGGTCGAGGCCGCAAAAGCCTATGACGCAGCGGGGGCGGATGAGCTGTGCTTTCTGGACATCCATGCCACGCATGAAAACCGTGGCACCATGTTCGATCTGGTCACGCGCACGGCGGAAAACTGTTTCATGCCGCTGACCGTGGGCGGGGGCGTGCGCACGGTCGAGGATGTTCGGGCGCTGTTGCTGGCGGGCGCGGATAAGGTGTCGTTCAATTCGGCGGCGGTGGCGGATCCGGATGTGGTGGCGCGGGCGGCGGACCGGTTCGGCAGCCAGTGCATTGTGGTGGCGATTGACGCCAAGACCGTGAGCCCCGGCAAATGGGAGATTTTCACCCATGGCGGGCGAAAGCCCACCGGGATTGATGCGGTGGAATTTGCGCGGACTGTGGCGGCCAAGGGGGCGGGCGAGATCCTGCTGACCTCTATGGATCGCGACGGCACGCGGGCGGGGTTCAATCTGCCGCTCACGCGCGCGATTGTGGATGCGGTGGGCGTGCCGGTGATTGCCTCGGGCGGGGTCGGCACGCTGGATCATCTGGTTGAGGGGGTGACGGTCGCGGGCGCATCGGCGGTGCTGGCGGCGTCGATTTTCCATTTCGGGGAATACACGATTGGCGAGGCCAAGGCGCATATGGCGGCGGCGGGCGTTCCGGTGCGGCTGGCATGAGTGCGCTCATTCGACTGGCCGCCACGATTGCCGCGCGACAGGGGGCGGACCCGGAAAGTAGCTGGACGGCGAAGCTGCTGGCCAAGGGGCCAGAGAAATGCGCCGAGAAATTCGGCGAAGAGGCCATTGAAGCGGTGATCGAGGCGGTGAAGGGCGATCCTGAGCGGCTGACCTCGGAAGCTGCCGATGTGATCTATCACCTGCTGGTCATGTGCGCCGCGCGGGGCGTCACGCTGACCGAGATCGAGGCGGAACTGGCGCGGCGCGAGGGTGTCTCTGGCGTGGCCGAGAAAGCGGCGCGCAAGCCGTAAGCCGCCTTGCCCTGCTTCGGCGCGGGGTATATGGGACACATGTTAAACAACCTGCAGGCGCGACATGAATGAGTGGCTGCTCTCGCTGATGGGCACCCCGGAAGGGGCGCGACTGGCCACGCTTCTGGCGCTGACCGCAGCGCTGGCACATGCGGTTTTCGGGGCGCTGCAGAAGGGCGCGCATGATCCCTGGCTGTCGCGCGGCTCGATCGATCTGGCGCTGGTGGTGATGTCGGCCCCGGTGGCGCTGTTCTGGTTCGGCCCGCCGCCGGTGCATATGTGGCCGGTGCTGGCGGGGGTGGTGGTGATCCATTTCGCCTATAAGCTCGCCATGGCGCTGGCCTATGAAAAGGCCGCATTCACCGTTGTTTACCCGGTGGTGCGCGGCACAGGGCCGTTGATCACGGTGATCGCGGCGATGCTGTTTTTCCGCGAATCCTACACGATGGTGCAATGGCTGGGCGTGGCGTGCCTGTCGGGGGGCATTCTGCTGCTGGCGCTGCGCAACCTGTCGGAAGAGCGCATCGACCCGCGCGCGCTGAAGATCGGGCTGGGCTGGGCGGCGCTGGGGGGTGTGCTGGTCGCGCTCTACACCACCTATGACGCCTGGGCGATTCGGATTTCGGGCGAGCCGC
This sequence comes from Natronohydrobacter thiooxidans, assembly GCF_001884735.1. GTDB lineage: Bacteria > Pseudomonadota > Alphaproteobacteria > Rhodobacterales > Rhodobacteraceae > Roseinatronobacter > Roseinatronobacter thiooxidans_A. The sequence goes on from NZ_MJAP01000003.1 coordinate 345,525, forward strand.
TGGCGTTTCTGGCGTGGTTCTTCTTCCTCTCCTCGGTCGATTTCATGATCCTCGGGCTGTTGCGCTACCGCAATATGGCGCATCGCCCTGCCCCATTGCCGCTGCTCTTGCGTGGGATCGCGGGCGGGCTGATCGCCTATGTCAGTTTCGGCGCGGTGATGATCGCGACGCTGATCGGCAAGGTGGGGGAAGCGGCGGTGCTGCGCGAGACCTCGACGGTCTTTGCCGCGTTTATCGGCTGGTTCATCCTGAAAGAGCGGGTCGGGCCGCGTAAGCTGGCGCTGATGTGCATGATCGCGGCGGGGGCGGTGATCATGGAGCTGGGCCGCGCGTCATAGGCGCGAGGACAGGATGCCCGTATTGATGCCGCCCATGCGCAATTCGCCGAAGAGGCGTTGATATTCCATTTTCGGGCAGAGATTCTCGATCACATCGATGCCCTGCGCGCGGGCCTTTTCAGCCGCTTGGGCGTGGCTGACGCCGATCTGCATCCAGATCGTTTTCAGATTCGGGAATACCGCCAAGGCCTCATCGACGATGGCCGGCACGGCGTCCGAGCGGCGGAAGATATCGACCATATCGACCTCGGGCGGGCAATCGGCCAGCGTGGCGCGGATTGTCTCGCCGAAGAGCGTCTCGCCCGCGTGGCCGGGATTGACCGGGATGATGCGGTAGCCCTTGAGCTTGAGATAGCGCGCGACATAGTAGCTGGGGCGAATCTCATTCATCGACACGCCCACGACCGCGATGGTCTTGGTGCGCTCCAGAATGGTTTTCAGCGTGGTGTCCGGGGGTCTGGTCATGGCGGGATGAAACCGCGCGGGGCGGGGCTTGTCCAGATGAAAAAGCGCCCGGCTTGGGAACCGGGCGCAGGTGCGGAACGAGGGACAGTAACAAAAGAGACGCGGAGTTCCGGTCCTGCGTCATGTGTCTGATGTGGGTTCCTGAATCGGGTTTTCCAGAGGCAATCGCGCAACTGTGAGGGTGTTCAGCGTTTACGCCGTTTCACCCCACCCCGCTGCCCCGGTCTGCCCGCTGTCGAGCGCGGTTTCACCGCCTGATCCACGGCTTCCTCGACCGCGGATTGGCGCGCGAGCGGGTCATCGGCGATGGCGAGTTCCACCGCTTCCAGCCGCTTGATTTCGTCGCGCAGCCGGGCGGCTTCCTCAAATTCCAGATTCTCGGCGGCCTTGCGCATATCGGTGCGCAGGGCTTCGAGATGGGCTTGCAGATTGGCACCGGGTTTCACTTTTTCGATCTGCGCGGTCACGCGGGCCATATCAGTATCGCCCTGCCAGAGGCCGGAGAGCACATCTTCGACATTTTTACGAACTGTTGTCGGTGTGATGCCATGTTCCAGATTATAGGCCATCTGCTTTTCGCGGCGGCGGTTGGTCTCGGCCAATGCGCGCTCCATCGAGCCGGTGATGCGGTCGGCATACATGATCACGCGGCCATCGGCATTGCGCGCGGCACGTCCGATGGTCTGCACGAGCGAGGTTTCCGAGCGCAGGAAGCCCTCTTTATCCGCGTCGAGAATCGCCACCAGCCCGCATTCGGGGATATCGAGCCCCTCGCGCAATAGGTTGATGCCGATGAGCACGTCGAAGGCGCCCAGCCGCAGGTCGCGCAGGATCTCGATGCGTTCGATCGTGTCGATATCGGAATGCATGTAGCGCACGCGGATGCCCTGTTCATGCAGATATTCGGTCAGATCCTCTGCCATGCGCTTGGTCAGGACCGTGACCAGCACGCGCAGGTCGCGCGCCGCGACCTTGCGGATCTCATCAAGCAGGTCATCGACCTGCATATGGACGGGGCGGATTTCCACTTCGGGGTCGATCAGGCCGGTGGGGCGGATCACCTGTTCGGTGAACACACCACCTGTCTGTTCCAATTCCCAGCCGGCGGGGGTGGCGGAGACGAAGACCGATTGCGGGCGCATGGCGTCCCATTCCTCGAATTTCAGGGGTCGGTTATCCATGCAGGAGGGCAGCCGGAAGCCGTGCTCGGCCAGCGTGAATTTGCGCCGGTAGTCGCCGCGATACATGCCGCCGATCTGGGGGACGGAGACATGGGATTCATCGGCGAACACAATGGCATTGTCGGGGATGAATTCGAACAATGTGGGGGGCGGCTCGCCCGGTGCGCGGCCCGTCAGGTAGCGGGAGTAATTCTCGATACCGTTGCAGACGCCGGTGGCTTCCAGCATTTCCAGATCAAATTTGGTGCGCTGTTCCAGCCGCTGCGCTTCCAGCAGCTTGCCCTCTCTGGTCAGTTGCTCCAGCCGCTGTTCCAGCTCCCATTTGATGCCCTTCACGGCCTGCTGCATGGTGGGCCGGGGTGTCACATAATGGCTGTTGGCATAGACACGGATTTGCTGGAACGTGTCGGTTTTGGCGCCGGTCAGGGGGTCGAATTCGGTGATCCCTTCCAACTCATTGCCGAAGAAAGAGAGTTTCCAGGCGCGATCTTCAAGGTGGGCGGGCCATAGCTCGACCACATCGCCGCGCACGCGGAAGCTGCCGCGCTGGAAGGCCGCGTCATTGCGGCGGTATTGCTGGGCCACCAGATCGGCCAGAACCTGCCGCTGGTCGTAGCTTTCGCCGGTGATGAAATCCTGCGTCATGGCCGAATAGGTCTCGACCGAGCCGATACCGTAGATGCAGGAAACCGAGGCCACGATGATCACATCATCGCGTTCCAGCAGCGCGCGGGTGGCCGAATGGCGCATCCGGTCGATCTGTTCGTTGATCTGGGATTCCTTCTCGATATAGGTATCCGAGCGCGGTACATAGGCTTCGGGCTGGTAATAGTCGTAGTAACTCACGAAATACTCGACCGCATTATCGGGAAAGAAGCCCTTGAATTCGCCGTAAAGCTGGGCGGCCAGCGTCTTGTTGGGCGCCAGGATGATCGCGGGGCGCTGGGTTTCCTCGATCACCTTGGCCATGGTGTAGGTCTTGCCGGTGCCGGTCGCACCCAGAAGCACCTGATTCTGCTCGCCCGAGCGCACGCCCTCGACCAGTTCGGCGATTGCGGTGGGCTGGTCGCCTGCGGGCAGGAAGGGGCTGGCCATGCGAAAGCGCTTGCCGCCTTCGAGCTTGGGGCGGGTCAGCACATCAGGGCGCGTGGTGGGCAGGTTCATGTTGTTATGCGGCATGGCAGGCGGCCTTTCGGATGACAGGGCATAGTTGGCCTTTCTGCGCTGTGGTTCAAGCGCCAATCGGGCATGGACGCCGACGAAGGCGCTGATATTCTGCGGACAGGAACGAGACCGGCGATGAAACCCCGTATCCCCCATTTGCAGCTTGGCCTGACCCTTGGCCTGCTCGTGCTGGCCATGGCGCTGAGCACGGATTTCCAGCGGCTGGCCGCGGGGGTTGCGCTGTTCCTCTTGGGCATGCTGATGCTGGAGGACGGGTTCAAGGCGCTGAGCGGGGGCGTGCTGGAACGGCTGCTGGCGCGGATGACCGGCAGTTTCGGCAGGGCCATCGGCTTCGGGGCGGTGGCGACATCGGTGACGCAATCGAGTTCGCTGGTGAGTGTGATCTCGATCTCGTTTCTCAGTGCCGGGCTGATCAGTCTGCAGGCGGGGCTGGGGATCATCTTCGGCGCCAATCTGGGCACGACGACCGGGGCCTGGCTGATCGCGGGTGTGGGGCTGAAGGTCGATATCGCCGCCTATGCGCTGCCCTTGCTGGCGCTGGGAGTGCTGTTGATGTTCCAGCATGCGGATGCGGCCAAGGGCGCGGGGCGGGTGCTGGTCGGCGTCGGGCTGATCTTTCTGGGGATCGCCATTATCAAGGAGGGGTTTGACGCTTTCAGCGCAGAGTTCGATCTGACGCTGCTGGCGCTTGGCGGGATTGCGGGGCTGCTGGTCTATACGGCTGCGGGCGCGCTTGCGACAGTGGTGATGCAATCGAGCCATGCGACGATGCTTCTGGTGATCGCGGCGCTTGGTGCGGGGCAGATCAGCTATGACAATGCGCTGGCCGTGGCCATCGGGGCGAATGTCGGCACCACGGTCACGGCGCTGATCGGGGCGGCGAGCGCGAATTTTCAGGGCAAGCGGCTGGCGCTGGGGCATCTGGTGTTCAATCTGGTGACCGGGGCCACGGCGCTGGCGCTGATCGTGCCCTTGCGGGGGCTGGTCGAGTGGCTGGCTGTGGGGCTGGGCTTTGCGCCGGATGATGCGATGCTGCGGCTGGCGCTGTTTCATACGCTGTTCAACCTGCTGGGGCTGGGGCTGATGGTGCCGCTGCGGGGGCGGTTGCTGGTGTGGCTGGAGCGGCGCATCCCCGCCCCTGCCCCTTCGGCCAGCCAGCCGCGCTATATTGTGGGCGATCTGGGCGCAATTCCTGTCGCGATACTGACGGCCCTGCAGCAAGAGGTCGCGCGGTTGCAGCGCCATGTGCTGGCGCTGATCGCCACCGGGCTCAACCTGCGGATGGAGGATCTGGCGGCCTCGCGCGATCTGGCGCTGACGGTTGCGCGGGCGCGCGATCTGATCGGGCTGGATTATGAGCGTGCCTATGAGGATCGGGTGAAAAGTCTGCATGCGGCGATTGTGGCGTTTTGTGCCGATCAGGCGGCGCTGTCGCTGCCCGCGCAGGACCGCATGCGGCTGGGCGAATTGCGCGAGGCCTCGGGCGCATTGGTGCGCGCGGTCAAGGCGGTCAAGCATATGCGCGAGAATGTCACGCGCTTCACCCGCGCGCCGCAAGGACCGGTGACAGAGCTATATGACCAGTTGCGGCTGGGGATCGCGCAGATCCTCGTCGAGATCGCGCGGCTGGATGATGTGCCTGCCGGGGCGCGCTCGTCATTGGGGTTTGAGGAAGAGCGGCGCGCGCTGGAGGCCGGGCATCAGAAACTGTCGGCGCGGCTGGAGGGGTTGTTGCAGACACGGCGGATCACGGCCGCGCACGCGACTTCTTTTCTGAATGATTCGGGCTATGCGCTGGATGCGGGGCATCAGTTGGTGCGGGCGGCGCAGTTGATTTTCCGCGCCGATGACCGCGCCGAGGCCGAAGTCGAGCGGTTGTTGCAGATGGAAGAGGAAGACAGCGTGTCGGGGACACGCGGCGGGCCGTCATGAAAGCGTCATGATCGGCGCGGTAGGATGTCACTGATACGACATGGGGAAGCGGACGATGGCACATGGAAAGCTGGCCGACAGGCTGGGAGAATATTTCGCGAGGCTCGGCAAGGGTCAGGCGCATAAGATCAAGCCTGCCGATGTCGAAAAGGTGATTGCGAAATTGCGGGATCGGCATGGGGCGCTGGTCGCGGAGATGGAAGCAAAGCCCGAAGATGAGGCGCGGATCGCGGCGAAGATCAGCGCTGCGGAAGACCTGCTGGCGCGCGCGGAATGGCTGCGGGCGCAGCTGGCACAGGATGCCAGCGCACCGCTGCACCCGCCGCAGGATTGACGCAGGCGCGCCGGATCATTAGCCCCTGACAGAGGATCGGGGCAAAGGGGCACGCGGATGACGCAACAGGAGAGACTTGCAGAGGCCATGCGCCTGCTGGGCGATCTTGTGGCCTTTCCCTCGGTCTCGGTCGATGGCAACCGGGAGGTGAGCAAATATCTGGAACGCTGCCTGCGCGGTGCCGGGGCGCGGATCTGGACGGAAGCGGACGCCACAGGCACGAAGCTGAACCTCTTTGCCACCATCGGCCCGGATGCGCCCGGCGGTGTGATCCTGTCGGGGCACACGGATGTGGTGCCGGTTGCGGATCAGCCCTGGAGCACGGATCCGTTCACCCTGACCGAGCGCGCGGGGCGGCTATACGGGCGCGGCACCTGCGACATGAAGGGCTTTGTTGCGGCCTGTGTCGCGATGGCCCCGGAATTTGCCCGCGCCGATCTGCAGGTGCCGGTGCATTTCGCCTTTACCTATGACGAGGAGATCGGCTGTTTCGGGGCGCAGGCCCTGACCGCCAGTCTGGTTGCGCGGGGCTTGCGTCCGGCGGCGGCGATCATCGGCGAGCCGACCATGATGCAGCTGGTGGATGGCCATAAGGGCTGTTTTGAATACACGACCTGGATCACCGGGCGCGAGGGGCATGGATCGGCGCCGGATCTGGGGGTGAATGCCGTCGAATATGGCGCGCTCTTCATCCTGAAACTGGTCGAGCTGCGCGCGCGGCTGAAGGAAATGGCCCCTGCCGATTGCCCCTTTGATCCGCCCCATAGCACGATCAACCCCGGCGTGCTGACCGGCGGGCAGGCGCATAATGTGATCCCCGGCAAGGCGCGGATCGACTGGGAAATGCGCCCGGTGCAGGCCAGTGACGCGGATTTCGTGAAGGCCGAGCTTGCGCAGCTTGTCGAGACGCTGCTGCCCGAGATGCGCGCGGTGGACCCTGCTGCGGATATCCGCACGGAGATCGTGGCCGAGGTCGCGGGGCTGGAGCGTGTGCACCAGAACCGGGCGCGCGATCTGGTGGTGGAACTGACCGGTGCGAATGCGCCGGGCCTCGTGCCCTTCGGCACCGAGGCCGGGCTGTTTCAGGCCATCGGCATTCCCTCGGTCATCTGCGGCCCCGGTTCCATCGCGCAGGCCCATAAGCCCGATGAATATCTGGAGATCGAGCAGTTGGAGCAGTGCCTTGGCTTTCTGTCGCGGCTGATCGGGCGGCTGGAACGCGGGCCGGTCTGAGCGGGCTCAGAGTTCCTCGACATTCAGCCTGCGCCCCAGCGCGCGGCCGACCTGATAGGAAATTTCGGAAAACACTGTGTCAAAGGCGCGGAACATGGCGCGGTTGAATTCCTGCGCGAGGGGCGTGCTGACATAGGCGACGAAATCCTGCATCTCTTCAGCCGAAAGCGGCCGATAGGTCATCAGGAAATAGGATTCGATCCAATCCTCGATATCGGCGCGAATCTCGGGTTCCTGCGCCCAGACCAGTTGCAGCAGCATGTCGGTGGACATGCCGTTGACAGCATTTTCGGCCAGCATGCCCCGGTAATAGGCGAATGAAGTATTCAGACCCAGCGAGACATTCAACTCGATCAGATCATTGGCATCAATCCGCGCGCGCACCTGTTGCAGCCGCTGAGCCCCGTCATCGCCCCCGGTCCCCGCGCGGGCCTCATCGAGCGCCATGCGCGCCAGCATATCGACATCATCATCGAGAAGCGCCTCGCGCGCGGCGAGTTCCAGCTGCAGGATCCGGCGGCCCGGATCGCTGGCCGCGAAATCCAGCGCATCGGTGCGCGCCTCGGGAGTATCTGCAAGCTCGGCCTCCAGCACGCGGAGGAATTCGGCCAGCATGCGCTCGGGCTGGTAGATGTCTTCGACATCGCCCGAAAACTGCTCGAAAGCGCGGCCCTGCAGGGGCACAGCGCCATCGGCCAGCACGGATTTGCGCCCCTCTTCGGCCATGACCCCGAAGAGTTCCGGCAGCAGGAGCGCGCGCGAGAGCTCATTGGCCTGAGCCGGTCGGCTGAGCATGGCCCCGAGGGCGAGAAGCACGATCAGCACTGTGACGCCAAGAAACCGTTGTCTCTGCATTGATCCGGCCTGTCTTTGGGATACCGGGTGAGTTCTAGCTCAGTCGGGTTCGCGCTGCCACACACATTCGCGCGGGCCTCATGCCAGGCGAGATGATTTTTCCCCTTGCACCTTTGGCAGTGAGACAGTATCGACCCGTCCAGATCGGAGAGGTGCCGGAGTGGTCGAACGGGGCGGTCTCGAAAACCGTTGTCCCTTCACGGGGACCCAGGGTTCGAATCCCTGTCTCTCCGCCATTTCCCCTTTTAAGTGATTGATTTTACTAGATATTTGCGCGCAATCGGTCGGCTTTGCATGTCGCATTGCATGTCGGGGAAAGGTCTAGATCGGGCCGACATGCAGCCTTGAAGCAGGGCCGGACCTCACGCGCATGTGATCGCATGAGGCTGCGCAGCTTCATTCGGTTGCGTCCCAATCATCAAAATCAGGAACGACAGTCTTACCGAAGACCGTCAGCGTCAGCGTTTCGCCGTCCTTTTGGATCAACCCTGCGTCCATAAGTTCGTCAAGGTTCTGACGGGCGCGTTCCGGCGTCATTTCCGGTGAATCCTCAAGGATCAAAAGCGCGTCATTTTCGGACAATACGCCATTTGTCTCTGCGCTCATGTTGACAAGTTCGAAATGACAACCGGCAAGGTGGTGTCCAACCTTTCGACTTATTTCAAGTAACTCTTTGGAATTAATCCACAAAATCTGTTCCGGTTCGTCGTTCATGATGTGCCCCAATCAATCTTCGAAGCAATCATAGGCGACAATCACAACGAAAAAAGCCCCGACCGAAGCCGGGGCAGGTAGTTTCCACGGCCCTGTGGAACTGGTCAGGCGTCGGCAGGCGGCACAAGGGCCGCATGGGGGTCAACCCGGCTGGCCGTCGCGCGGTCGGCATTGGCGGGGCTATACCAAGCCGCCCCAAGCTGGCGAAGCCCGGCTTCCATGCGGTCGGCCTGCTTGGCAATGTCGGCGTTGTGCAGGATAGCCGCAGCGTCTTCGGGCGCATGGGCATTGAGGGATTCGAGGCGCAGCGCCATATGCCGTTCATCGGACAACCCGCTGTTGAAGCCGGGCGCGGCGTTGATCGCGGCGGCAACGTCAAGGTTCGTTGCGACAAGGCGCGAAGCTTCCGACGGCCAGTTCGGATCAGCGAGAATCGAAGCCGCCTCAAGCGCCTCAACTCTCTTGCAAAGTGTCGAGGTAAATCCGCACCGCGTCTTGTACGTGCCGGAAACGGTCGCCGCCCAGATGCTTGCCGCCGAACCATCTCGTCACCACGACAACATGATCGCGCAGCCCTTCGCGCTCCAGCATCCGCAAGATCACCATACCCGCCCCGGCTTCGCCATCGTCGCTCTTTATCGGGGCCTCAGCGGTCAACAAAGCCCAGCTGTTATGGGTCGCCTTGGCGAATTTCTTCTTCCGGCAAAGCGCCTTGATGAAGGATTTTGCCTCCTCCTCGGATCCACAGGGCCCGCCCGAGACCGCATATTTCGACCCACGGTCGCGGATGATGTCATCAAGGATCAGCATAGGTCAGGCTTAGCCCCCGCGGCGCGCGGTGGCAAGGCAGCGGCGTCTTCAGGCGTTTCCTGGCCTTAGCCCCGGTCGACCAACCGGAGCCTGCTGGCAATATCGGGGCAAAGCGGCCGGTCAGGCGGAGATGCGCCGCCGTCGCAGCAGCCAGACGAAGAATACCCCACCGATCAGGCCCGTGACAATCCCGATCGGGATGTCCTCGGGCCGCGTGATCGTGCGCGCGACGATATCGGCCCAGACAAGGAAGATCGCGCCCACAAGCATCGCCGCAGGCAGCACGCGCGCATTGTCACCGCCCACGATCATGCGCACAATATGCGGGATCATCAGACCGACAAAGCCAATCACGCCGGAAAAGGCCACCATGACACCTGTGACAAGGGCCGCGACCACAAACACGGTCAGCCTGAAGCGTGCGATGGGGATGCCAAGGGTCGAGGCCGTCTCATCGCCGATGGTCATGGCATTGAGCGAGCCTGCCACCGCTCTGAAATAGAGCGCCGCGCCGGTGAGGATAATCAAAGGCCAGATGAGATGTGCCCATTGCGCGAGCCCCAGCCCGCCCAGCATCCAGAATACGACTGTGTGAGCCGCGCGCGGATCGCCGAGAAAGATCAGCACATTGGCGAGCGCCATGACGATAAAGGACACGGCCACCCCGGTCAGCACCAGCCGGTCTGCACTGGTGGCTTGGGCGAAACTCGCTACGGCCAGCACCAACAGGGTCGAGCACAGCGCGCCGATGAAGGCCAGCAGCGGAACTGTGGCCAGACCCAGAAACATGCCCGTATGCAACAGTGCAAGGATCGCGCCGAAAGCCGCGCCTGACGAGATGCCCAGAAGATGCGGATCGGCCAGTGGGTTGCGCGTGATCGCTTGCAGCACGGCGCCAACCAGCGCCAGACCAGCGCCGACGAGGGCCGCCAGCAGCGCGCGCGGCAAACGAATCTCCCACACGATTGCAGCGCGGCCTGCAGACCAGTCGGGCGTCACCAGACCGGGCGCAACCCGATCCAGGATGACGCCCCAGACAGTCCCCAGCGGAATCGGCACAGCGCCGATGCTGACGGCTGCCGAAACCGACAGGATCAGCGCAACGACCCCCAACCCCCAGAGCCCCTGCCGCACAGGGCGCGCGATGACCGGCACAGGCGCAGCAAGCGCGGGCGCGGCGGTTTCCGGGTTGGGGGTCGTGCGCATGCTCATTCTCCGTGGAAGGCCTCGGCGAGTGCGCGCACCGCGCGGATATTGCGCGGGCCGGGCGTCGCCTCGACATATTCCAACACAACAAAGCGGTCGTTCTGAACCGCGTCAATCTCGGCAAAGGCCGGATTGTTGCGCATGAAATCCATCTTCTGCTCTGCGCTCACCTCGCCATAATTCACGATGATGATCACCTCGGGATTGCGTTCGACCACAGGCTCCCAGGCAACGCGGGTCCAGCTGGATTCCACATCATCCATGATGTTGCGCCCGCCTGCAGCCTCGATCATGGCCGTGGGCATGGCATAGCGGCCCGAGGTGAAGGGCGTGTCCTCGCCCGAGTCATAGACAAAAACGCGCAAGGGGTCGCCCTGAGGGATCGAGGCCGTGATCTCGTCCAGTTCGCTTTGCCAGCCCGTGATCAATTCCTCGGCGCGGTCATCTTCGCCGAAAATCGCACCCAGATTGCGGATATCGTTGAACATGTCATCGATCGCGATGCCATCGCGGTCCATGACATGAATGCAGCTTTCGGTCAGCTCATAGACCGGAATGCCGAAGGGCGCGAGGCTCTCGGGCGTGACTTCCCCGCCCAGGCGCATGCCGTAATTCCAGCCCGCGAACCAGAAATCCAGATCCGCACCGATCAACACCTCGCGCGTGGGATAGCGTTCGGAAAGCTCCGGCAATTCAGCAACCTCTGCGCGAATCTCGTCGTCGAGTTTGTTCCAGCCGGAAATGCCCGTATAGCCCACCATGCGGTCGGACAGGCCAAGAACCAGCATCATCTCGGTCAGATTCACGTCGTTTGAGGCGGCGCGCATGGGCGGTGCCTCAAAGGTCACCTCGCGGTCGCAGCTTTGCACAGTGACCGGATGGGCAAATGCGGGGGCGGCGAGGCATGCGCCCAGCAGGGCGACGGGTAGCGTTCTCATGCAGTTCTCTCCTCTTGCATGGCATCAAAAAGCGCAAAATCGAAGCGACCGGCCCCGCGCGGGCGCGCCTGCACGCCAAAGGCGCGCGCAATGAGGTCGGGGGTCAGAACCTGCGCCACCGGGCCAAAGGCCAGCGGCCGACCGCGATGGATGACCAGCAGATCATCGGCGAAACCGGCCACAAGGTTCAGGTCATGCAACGAGGCCACGACAGTAGCGCCCAGGCCGCGCACCAGCCGCAGCACTTCCAGTTGATGGCGAATGTCGAGGTGATTGGTCGGCTCATCGAGAACGATCAGCCCCGGTTCCTGCGCCAGAGCGCGCGCAACCATGACCCGCTGCCGCTCGCCACCCGAGAGCGTGCCGAAGAGGCGCGTGGCAAAGGGCCGCAACGCCATGCGCTCCAGCGCATGATCCACGATATGGGCGTCGCGCGCGGAGGGACCGGCAAGCGGGCGGCGATGGGGCGCGCGGCCAAGCGCCACGATTTCGGCCACGCTCAGGGCGAAGTCGGTGGGTTGTTCCTGCAGCACAGCCGCCACCCTCTGCGCCACAGCGCGCGCCGACATCGCATGAATGTCCTGCCCGTCGAGCAGGACGCGCCCCGCCTCGGGCTTGTGGAAACGATAGATAAGCCGCAACAGCGTTGATTTGCCAGCGCCATTGGCCCCGAGAACCCCCAGCACGCGCCCGGGGGACAGTGTGAAGCTGACCGGCGACAGGATGCCATTGCCCCATGCAGTCTCCTGCAGGGTCAGTTCCGCAGCGCGAGGGGCCGGGCAATTCATGCGAAGCCCCCCCGCCCTGCGCGTCCGGACATGATCTGCACACCATCGCGCCGCCGGACTGTGCGACCGTCCCGGCTGGCCCAGACCAGATGGCAGGCTTGGCCAGACGCGCGGGGGCCAGGCTTCACGCGGCCCGAGAGCACCGGCGCATCGCCGGTGACACTGCGCGCCAGAGAGACGCCTTTCGAGACCGCGGCGACGAAATCGCTGGCCGAGGGGCAGAAGTGACTGACGCTGAGTCTTTCAGTACAGGGCTCGGTATGCATCTGTCCTCCTGCCCAGTGAGGCAGGGTCGCAGACGCGTAACGATTGAAGCACGGAGAACGTGCGCATCATCAGCCCCTTTCCGGACACCCCGCCCGGTTGGTGGTTACGGTTGGTGATGGCAGGTCTCCTGGCTCGCGGCATGAGCTTCCCCACCTTCCCGAGCCGCTGGCCCAGTGGCTTGAGGGGTCGCACCGCTTACAGTTGCGGGGGCAGCGCCGGAATTGAACCGGCTTCCCTATTATCCCGGATCATTCCGGGCACCATCAGTCTTCGCGTATCAGCAACAAGGCAGACTCGCCAGCATCTTTCGACGTCATGGGAAAAAAATGACAATCAGGCGTATTTCCCCGGTGCCGGATCGGCAAACAGGCGCCGATCATGTCGATTGCGGCCCTTGGCCGCCGGTCGAGCAGATCTCGTGCGCCCTGGCCATTTCTGCTGAGCCTTCGCTCGATCAGCGCCGCGGCGATATCTTCACAAGGATCGCAACTCCGTCCGGTGCAACCAGCCGAGGATGACTGGTCTGATACTCTTGCTGTCCACCTCCGTTTCAGCCGGTTGTCAGCAAGCGCGATACTGTCGTAAGGATGGCGAAACGATACAGGACTGACGATGCGAACTCATTTTGCTGCTCTTCTTGCCCTTATGATCGCTACCGGATGCACGACCGGTTCCGGGGCAGTGGTCAAGGGTGCCGGCCCCGATGATCTGCTGAAGCTTCGTGAAGGCCCGGGGCTCAACCACAATATTATAATCGGGCTGCCGGACGGAACGCGCCTCACCCGACGGAACTGCGTGACAACCGATGGGCGGGTCTGGTGCAGGGTCTTCCTCACAGACAAACCCAGTGTTTCGGGCTATGTTTCGGCGGATTATCTGGCGCATCGCTGACAGCCATATCGGGCCGACACTTCTGACCGGGCTGACAAGCGGGACTTGCCGCAGCCGTCGCTGCGGCAAGTCCTATCATTATTGTCCATTCCATGCGCAGACCCCGAAGGCGTTATTGGGCTGCCAGCTGCTCCGCGAGGTAGTGACGCCATCCGCCAGTGGCGGTGATGTCCTCTGCGCCAACCGTACCGACGGCTTCGCACAAGAACCCGGTTGCGCGGCTGCCATCTTCAAGCTCGATACTCCCCAGCCCCAACGGCGCCGGGATCTGGCAAATCAGATCCCCCAGCGCGGTTTTGGGAAGCGACCACAATTCCAGCGCGATGCTGGCCCCACCGGTTTCCCTGCGCAGGAGGCCGGGGCGCCTGGGCGGGCCTCCCGCAAGCGCGTGGAAACTGTAGCAAGGCGCGGTAGACATCGCTTTCAGGAAGCGGCCACCCAGTTCGGTCAACTGGTGATTCAGCGGCAAGCCTGACATATGCGCGCCGCAGACGGCGATTGCGATGTCATCTTCCGGCAAGTGCGGGGCCGGGATGGGTGCACCATCCAGCGACAGGGCCATGGCTGCAAGTGCCGCATCCTGCCCTGCAGGGCCGATCAGGGTCAGACTGCCGGGCCGCCCGTCCCTGCGCGCGGATGTGGGAATGGCGAGCGCGCAGAGATCCAGAAGGTTCACGAAATTGGTGTAGGTGCCAAGGTTGGAATTGGGCGTCACCGGATCCGCCGCAAGTTCGGCACAGGTGTAGAAAGTGGGGATGGTCGGCACTGCCAGCATATCCACCGCAGCGATCAGGGGCTCGCAGATGCGCCGCAACGCGGCCAGACGGTAGATGCCGCGAAAGGCGTCCGTGGCGCTCAGCCCCTCTGCCTTGCTGATGATGGCGCGGGTGACAGGGTGGACAGCATCGGGCTGCCTCGCCAGCAGCTCTTCGATCACCGAATGGCGCTCGGCCACCCAGGCCCCGTCATAGAGCATCTTGGCCACGTCGAAGAACGGCGTGAAATCCATCTCGACGATCTGCGCGCCGTTTTGCGTCAAACGCTCCAGATCGCGCGCGAAGGCTTCTGCCTGAAGGACATCGCCAAAGAACGCGCGCGAGTTGCCATCCGGGACACCGATACGGGCAACCGGCGGCGCAGGGCGCAGCGCAGGGGGCGATATCTTGCGGCTATAGGGATCCGCCGCATCATGGCCCGCCATGGCCTGTAGGACCGTATATGCATCGGGCACATTGCGCGCGAAGATCGAGATCGTGTCCAGCGTGCGGCAGGCGGGCACAACACCGCTGGCCGAGATCATGCCAAGGCTGGGTTTCAGCCCGACAATGCCGTTCAGCGCGGCGGGCACACGGCCCGATCCTGCCGTGTCGGTGCCAAGCGCGAAGGGGACAAACCCATGCCCGACCGCCACCGCCGAGCCGGAGGAAGACCCGCCCGGCACGATTTCGGGATCGAGCGCATTGCGCGGCACAGGCCATGGCGTGCGCGTGCCGACAAGGCCGGTGGCGAACTGGTCAAGATTGGTCTTGCCGATGGGAATGGCCCCGGCCGCGCGCAGGCGGGCCACGGCGAAAGCATCGCGTTCGGGCCCATAGGTCCAGGCCGGGCATGCGGCTGTGGTCGGCATCCCGGCCACGTCGATATTGTCCTTGACCGCGAAGGGCACGCCCCAGAGCGGGCGGGTCGGGTCATATTCCCCCAGCGCGTCGATCTGGTCCTGCAGCTCGGACAGATCCGCCAGATGCAGGAAGATGCCGGGATCATCGACTGCCGAAATCCGTGCGAAGACGTCTTGCAGCACGTCGCTGACCGACAGGCCCGCCGCGTAGCCGGATTGCAGGTCGGTCAGGGTGATGGGGGTTGGCAAGCGGGTCATATTCTGTCCTTCATTCTGCAGCTTTGGCAGCGGCATGGCCCATGGCGAAGGGTGCCGCGGGCGGTTTTGGTGCGGAGTGCAGCAATTCGCGCGTATAGGGGTGCTCGGGTGCATCCATGAGCTTTGCGGTCGGCCCTTGTTCGACGATCTGGCCGTCCTGCATGACGATCACATGATCACAGAGCAGCCGGACCACATTCAGATCATGGCTGACAAACAGGTAAGTCATGCCCAGCCGCGCGCGCAGATCGGCCAGGAGGTTCAGCACCACCGCCTGAATCGACACATCCAGCGCCGCGGTCGGCTCATCAAGGATCAGGAATTTCGGGTCCAGCGCGATGGCCCGCGCAATCCCCACCCGCGCCTTTTGCCCGCCCGAAAGCTGATGCGGATAGCGCGACAGCAGATGCGCGGGCAGCCCGGTCAGCTGCGCCAGTTCCCCGACACGGGCGGCCAGTCTGGCACCGCGCATCCGGCCCAGGCGCCGCAGCGGTTCGGCAATGCTGTCAAAGGCGTTATGGCGCGGGTTCAGGCTGTCGGTCGCATCCTGAAACACCATCTGGATCTGGGCGCGCCTCGGGTCGCGCAGAAACCGCTCTGCGGGAATGCCGCCGATCTCATGGCCGTCAAAGACAATCGCGCCGGAGCTTGGGTCCAGCAGCCGCACCAGCATCGCGGAGGTGGTGGATTTCCCGCAGCCGGATTCGCCCACCAGCCCCACCGACTGGCCCTCGCGGATGGTGAAGCTGATGCCCTTGACGGCATGGACCGGCCCCGATTTGCCGGGATAGGTCTTGACCAGATCGACCACTTCCAGAATCGCCCGCCCGTCCGTGTCATGCGGCAGTTCCGGCATGCGGGCCTCGGGCGGCAACAAGTCACGGATCGAGACACCGGGGCGCGGCGTGGCATCCACGAGCTTGCGGGTATAGGGGTGTTGCGGATTGGCAAAGATCTGCGCGGAAGGGCCGGTTTCGACGATCTGCCCGTCCTTCATCACCGCCAGCCGGTCGCAATATTCCGCCGCCAGACCCAGATCATGGGTGATGACGATCGAGGACATGCCACGCTCACGGATCAGATCGCGCATCAGCTCCATCACCGCCTTTTGCGTGGTGATATCCAGCCCCGTGGTCGGTTCATCCGCGATCATCAGTTTCGGGTCGCAGGCGAGTGCAATGGCAATGACGATGCGCTGGCACATGCCGCCCGACAGCTCGAAAGGATAGGCATGGTAGCGCTCGGCGGCATTGCGGATTTTCACCGCTTCCAGCGCGGCAATGGCCTTGGCTTGCGCGTCCGAGCGCGTCGCGCGGCCATGCTGGCGCAGCACATCCTCGATCTGATGGCCGACCTTGCGGATCGGGTTCAGCGCCGCGCGCGGGTTCTGGAAGATCATCGAGATCTCGCGCCCGCGCAGGCTGCGCATCGCAGATTCCGAGGCCGCGCGCAGGTCGCGCCCGTTCCAGCTCACATCGCCCGCGCTGATCCGCCCGCCCGCATCGAGAATGCGCATCAAGGCGTAGCTGGTGACGGATTTGCCCGAGCCACTTTCGCCCACGATCCCCAGCGTCTCGCCGGGCGCAAGATCGAAAGAGATGCCGCGTACCGCATCCACCTGTCCCTTGCGGGTCTTGAAGGCGACGGAGAGGTCTTTGACCGACAGCATGGCTCAAGTCCTTCTGCGCGGGTCAACAAGGTCGCGCAGACCGTCGCCCATCAGGTTGAAGGTGAAGACCGCCAGCATCAGCCACAGCCCCGGAAACAGCGCCACCCACCAATGGCCTGAGATGATGAAATTCGCGCCCTCGGCGACCATGATCCCCCATTCCGGCGTCGGCGGGCGCACGCCAAGGCCCACGAAGGAGAGTCCCGCCGCATTCAGGATCGCCCAGCCCATATTGAGCGAGACCTGCACCATCATCGGCGGCAGCGCATTTGGAAAGATATGGAAGGCGAGCGTGCGCATATGGCCGTTGCCCGAGAGCCGCGCGGCAAGGGCGAAACCGGCCTCGCGGCGGATATTCACTTCGGCGCGCACGACGCGGGCGTAGAAGGGGATATTGATGATCGCGGTGGCGTAGATGATATTCTCGACCGTGTTGCCCAGCGCCGCGACGATGCCCATGGCGAGAACGAAAAGCGGGAAGGCCATGATCGTGTCGAGAATGCGGTTCAGGACCGAATCGAGCCACCCGCCCCAATAGCCCGCGACCGCCCCCAGCACCGAGCCGATGACGAAAGAGATCGCCACCGCCAGCACCGAGATGGTGAGATCCAGCCGCGTGGCCACGATCACCCGGCTGAACACATCGCGGCCCAGCTGATCGGTGCCGAACCAGTGATCTGCGGAAGGGGCCTCCAGCGCGCGCGCCGAGTTGGTGGCGAGCGGGTCATAGGGCACCAGCCATTGCCCGAAAAACGCTTGCAGCACGAAACAGGAGAACAGCCCGAAGGACAGCGCCGTGACCGGGTTTTCGCGCATCACATGGCCCAGATGGGTCAGCATGCCGTTGCCGGTCTGGCGTGGGGTGATGTCGGTCATTTGGATGAAAACCCGATGCGCGGATCGATCAGCGTGTAGCTGAGGTCGATGATGAGGTTGATCAGCACGAAGAGAAGCGCCATCGCCAGCACGAAGCCCTGCACGGCGGCATAATCCGATTGCACCAGCGCCTCGACCGCATAGGATCCGATGCCGGGCCAGGCAAAGACCTTTTCCACCAGCACATTGGCGCCCAGGACGAAGGAAAACACCATGCCCAGCGTCGTCACCACCGGCAGTAGCGCGTTGCGAAGCGCATAGCCGAAGAGCACCTTGCGCGGGGGCAGACCCGCTGCGCGGGCGGTGCGGATATAGTCCGAGGAGAGCGCCGTCAGCATCGCCGCCCGCGTCATCCGCGCAATCGGGGCGAGGGTGAAGAGCGCCAGCGTGATCGCGGGCAGGGCGAGTTGTTTGGCCGCGCCGGTGAACGTGCGCAGATCGCCATCCAGAGCCGCGTCGATCAGGAAGAAGCCAGTCACGCGCGGCGGATCGAAATAGATGAAATCCAGCCGCCCAAGCGGCGAGGGTGCCCAGCCCAGCAGGTAATAGAACACATAGATCAGCAGGATGCCGGTGAAAAAGGTCGGCAGCGACACGCCCGCCGTGACCAGCACCCGGCAGAGGTGATCGATCCAAGAGCCTTGCCGCACCGCCGCCAGCACGCCCAGGGGAATCGCGATCAGGCAGGACAGGATCAGCGCCGTCAGGGTCAGTTCCAGCGAGGCGGGCAGGCGCGTCGCCAGATCGGTCAGAACCGGGCGCCCGGTGGCGATGGACTGGCCCAGATCGCCTTGCAGCAGCGCCTTGCAATAGATCAGGAATTGCTGTGGCAGGGATTTGTCCAGCCCCAAAGCCACCCGCACCTGTTCAATGCTCTCCGCCGTGGCCATCTGGCCTGCGAATTGCACCGCCGGATCCCCCGGCAATGCACGCGTCAGAACGAAGCTGATGATGACGACGCCGATGACCACCGGAATGGTCTGCACCAGTCGCCACAGGATCGGAAGCCACCGGGTCGCCATCAGTTCACGCCCCCGCGCCGGTCAGCGGGCGCACATCCAGCTGACGGTGGAACCAGAACTCATAGCCGTCGGCCCCGTTCATCGCCACATTCAGCGCGGGCTGATAAAGCGGGATGCGCGGCAGATCCTCGATCACGATCTCGAACATCTGCTTGATCAGCGGTGCATATTCCGGGTCATCCATCGCCATATGCAGGGTTTTCTCGGTCAATTCATGCACCAGCGGATTGTCATAGGCCGAGGAGTTGAACAGCCGGTCTTTCTGATAGGCCCAGAAGAAATAATAGCAGGGCGTGTTCAGCCAGCCGCCGAAATTCTCCAGATGCATGTCGAGGGTTTTCTCCACCAGCGCGACGGTGCGCCAGTTGGCACCCGGAATGCGGTCCACGGTCACATTGATGCCGATCCGCGCCATTGCTTCCTGAATCAGCAGGGCTGCGGGCTCCATCCAACTGACCAGATCGAGGCTGATCGAGAGCGTCACGTCAAACCCGTCCGCGAAGCCCGATCTGGCCATATGCTCGCGCGCGAGATCCAGATTGGTGTCATAGGGAAAGGCGCGGGGCCAGGCGGTGTCAGAAATTTCGTCCTCGCCGCCCCAGAGCTTTGCGCCGCGCCCATAAGCTGCGGCTTCGAAAATCGCCTCATAGGGGGTCGCATAGGCCACGGCCTTGCGCACATCCGCGTCCTGAAACGGCGCGAATTTGCTGTTGAGGCAAAGCGCATGGATGCAGTTCTCAACCGGGGTGGAATGCACGGTCAGCCGGTCGGCAAGCTCTGACGCGTCGCGGTCGGGAATATCGAAACTGACCTGCACATCGCCGCGTTCGACCAATGCGCGTCGTGTCGCGGCCGAAGGCACCTCACGCACGATCACGCGCTGGATGGCGGGCAGGGTGCCGCCGATCCAGTCGTCATTGCGCTCATAGACCAGTTGCTGGCCCGCTTCCCAACGCGCGACCTTATAGGCGCCCGATCCGGCGGGGGTGGTGTGCAGATATTCCATCGCCCAGGGGTCGGCCTCGGTCGCATGTGCCTTTGCGACCGTGGAATTGATGATGAAGGGCACCGGCACCGCAAGGTTCGGCAGCGCCAGTTTCGACGGATAGTCCAGCTTGACATTGATGGTTTCCGCATCGACCACTTCGAACTGATCAGGGCGGAAAAACCCGCCCGCCGCCATCTGCGTGGTCGGAAAACCGCCCGCCGAGACCGCGCGGTCAAGCGACCATTTCACATCTTCCGCCGTGACCTTGCTGCCATCCCAGAACGTGGCATTGGGTTTCAGCCTGAAGGTGATGGTCAGCCCGTCTTCCGAGATGGTCCAGCTTTCGGCCAGTTCCGGCACGATTTCATCATAGTCATAGGACATTTCACCCGATGGCAGTTGCTTGGCACCAAAGCCCACCAGCCGGTCATAGCAATTGATCGCGACCTGATAGCTGGCGCGGTTGGTGCCGACGCGGTGCAGATCAAGGCTGTTGATGGTCTGGCCAAAGACAGTGACGAGTGTGTCGCGCGCCTGCGCATGAGCAGGCAGAACGCGCAGGAAAGGCAGCATTCCTGCCCCGGCAGCAGAGGCAAGAAAAGCGCGGCGGTTGAGAGAGGACATGGCAGGCTCCTGATGTTTCTGGTCGCAGCGATATGCGGTGGAGTCAGGTTAGCGCTTTCTGAGATGTTCAAGAAATGCTATGTTTTCACAAGAGCGGTGAATTTAATGAACAACAAAAGAGTGCCTATTTATGCGCCATATGGAAACTTTTCGCCTGATCGAGGCCGTGGCGCGCGCCGGGTCCATCCGCAAGGCGGCAGAGGATGCGGGGCTGACCGCTTCGGCGCTCAACCGTCGCATCGCGCGGTTCGAAGACGAGTTCGGCGCGCAGATTTTCGAGCGGCTGGCGCGCGGGGTGCGACTGAACCCGGCAGGCGAGTTGATCCTGCAGCATTACCGCAGCCAGCGCTCGGACATGGCGCGGGTGCAAAGCCAGGTCGCGGATCTGACAGGCGTGCGGCGCGGCCATGTCAGCATCGCCTGTTCGCAAGCGCTTCTGCCCTATTTCCTTCCCGAACAGATTTCAAAATACCGCCGCGACCATCCCGGCGTCACCTTCAGCGTCATCGTGCGCGACCGCTCGCGCGCCGAGGCCGAACTGGCAGCGTTCAACTGTGATCTGGCGCTCGTCTTTGAACCGGTGGTGATGGTCGAGTTTGAGGTCATAGCCCAATCTCCGCAACCGGTCTGTGCGGTGATGGCGCAGGATCACCCATTGGCGCAGAAACCCGATCTGCGGCTGCGCGATTGCCTGAACCATCCCCATATCGCGCCGTCAGCGCAATACGGGGTCAGGTCGCTGTTGGACGGAGCGGCAAAGAGCATCGGCCGTCAGATCACTCCGGTCGTTGAAACCGAGTCTTTCGAGTTGATCCGGCATTATGTGCTGTCTGAGCAGATAATCGGATTCCAGATCCCCATCGGCCTGAATGCGCAGCGCCAGTCAGGTCTGGTGTTCCGCGCGATCTCGGAGCGAGACGTGCCGCCGGGCGTCCTGCTGCTGGGCCAACAGCGTGGACGCTCGCTCCCCGTGGCAAGTTTTCGCTTCGCCATGCAGCTTGGGAAAGCGCTGGAAAACCATGTGGAACTGGCGCTATCCCGATAGTGATCGCAGAACAATGGATAGTGCGTTCGAACCGGAAAGGCGCATCACACTGGCGGGAGAGCTTCGCCGAGCGTTGCGGGTGCCTGCAAAGCTTCAGTCCAGCGATGGGCCATGAAGACCTCGCCGAACACCTCTGGAGCGACGAGCAAGCTGGCGATGTGCAGATCATATCGTAATGTGCCCGAGCATCTTCGGGAAGGTTCAGGTGGTCTGGGTCCGCGCGCAAATGCCCCCTTCATCTGATCTGGACCCGGCAGGCGCTGGAGGATAGTGGTGGCACAGACCATTTTCATCCGCGGCGCATCTGTGTAGTGAGGGCGCGCAGAAGGGACAGATGGCAGATCTCCGGGCGTATTTTTGGCGAAAGGCCAGTCGGCGCCAGCAACAGTTTGAAGATACGCAAGATGCTCATGACCCATAACAGCAGATTGTCCGTCGCGCCGATGATGGACTGGACGGACAGGCATTGCCGGTATTTTCACCGGCAACTCTCCCGCCATGCGCAGCTTTATACCGAGATGGTCACGGCCCCTGCCCTTGTGCGCGGCAATGCACTGCATCTGCTGGCGCATGATCCGGCAGAGCAGCCGGTGGTGCTGCAACTGGGCGGGTCAGACCCCGGCGAGTTGGCGCAGGCGGCGCGGATGGGCTGGGAGGCGGGCTATCAGGAGATCAACCTGAACTGCGGCTGTCCTTCGGACCGGGTGCAATCGGGCTGTTTCGGCGCGGTGCTGATGAAAACCCCCGATCTGGTGGCCGAAATCTGCGCCGCGATGCGCGCCGCCTGCCCTGCCGAGATTACCGTGAAATGCCGGATCGGGGTCGATGAGCAGGTGCCTGCGGATATTCTGCCGGTATTTCTGGAGAAAATCCGCGCAGCGGGCATCTCTCATGTGATCATCCATGCGCGCAAAGCCTGGCTGCAGGGCCTGTCGCCAAAGGACAATCGCGAAATCCCGCCGCTGGACCATGCGCTGGTGCTGGCGATGAAGCAGCAGTTTCCCGATCTTTCGATCAGTCTGAATGGCGGGGTGAATGATCTGGAACAGGCGGCGAGCCTGCTGGAGCAGGGGCTGGACGGGGTGATGATCGGACGGGCCGCTTATCAGCGCCCCGGTGATCTTCTGCTGGGGGCGGATCAGAGGATCTTTGGCGCGACCGAGGGGCCGGATCTGGACGGCGCATTGGACGCCATGCGCCGCTATATCGCGCAGGAACTGGTGCAGGGAGCGCGGCTGGCCGCCATCACGCGGCATATGCTGGGCTTGTTTGCAGGCCAGCCGGGCGCCCGGCAATGGCGGCGCATCCTGTCGGAACAGGCGCATCGCGCAGGGGCGGGGCTGGAGGTGCTGGATGCGGCCCGCGCCGCCGTGGCGCAGGCGCAATCGGGCGCAGAGGCCGCGCAGGTCTGAGCCGCCGCATCAGGGCGCGGCAGCGCTGGGCGCGGGTTCCGCGCGCGCGCAGGCGCTGGCGCGCGCCTCGAAAAGCAGCGCGGTCATCACTGCCACATGCGCGGCGGCGCGCCAGTTGGCATCATGGTGGCGGCGCGCGGCCTCCATCGCGCGTTCCCGCGCCATCAGTTGCGCCAGCACGATCCGCGGCGCGGGCAAAGACTGACCAATCGGCAGTTCCAGCAGACGCGGCAGCAGGACGGCGCGATTGTAGTCATTCAGCCCGTGCCGCGCGGCCACAACCATCAGGCGAGGCCGGATCAGGCTATCCAGTGTCGAGAGTGCGAAATGCATGACTTATCTCCGATGATGAGCCATTGCATTCTGCACGGAATCCCGTGGTGTTGCGCAGAGCGCCCGGCAAGCGCGCGCTCGCTTCAGGCAGATTTAGGAAATTTAAACCATTCTGCTCCTGTCCGAAAAAGCGTTAACAAACAGAAACTCTGTGCAATCATCGGTTGCGTATTGACAGGAGTGGTCTTCGGGATGCCCGCGCAAGGCTGCATCGCAGGGGAAACAGGGGCACATGTGTCGGCCCGATTGCCGCACTGGGTGCCCGAGGGTGCAAGGTTGTATCTGTCCCATGTCGCGACAGGCCGGTCGCTGCGCGCCATCGCGCGCGAGCAGGGCTGTCATGCCTCGACGATCCTGCGGCAGGTGCGCCGTTTCGAGAACCGGCGCGATGATCCGCTGATCGACAATGCGCTGCGCAAGCTGGACCTGTCGATGCGCGCGAAGATGACACACAGCCCCCGTTTCCGATCCCAGCCAGACACGGAGCCGCAATCCATGATCTCTCAATCCCGCAAGCCGCCGGAGCCTCTTGTCAGCGCCGAAGTCGAAAGCCATGCGATGCGCCAGCTGCGCGAATTGACGGGACGCGGCGCGCTGCTGATCGTTGCTGCGGATATGCCCAAGGCGGTGATCACCCGCGAGGATGCGGACGGGGTTGCGCGGCGCGTGGCGGTTTTCGACCGCCATCTGGCGGAAGCCATGGCGCTGATGGACTGGATCACCTGTCGCAATCGCGGGCGGGTATCGAGCTATGTGATCAGCCCGACCGGACGCCTGGCCCTGCGCGCGCAATCCAGCGAGGCGGAGGGCGATCCGGCGCGGCTGGGAGAGAATGACGACTGCGCCCCGCGCCGGTTGCGCTACGGGGTTGTGGAAACGCCGGTGGCGGTGCTGGCGCGGCGGCGGGACAAATCCGGCAAACCCTTTCTGGAGTTGCGGCAGGTCCAGGCGGCGGAACGGTTGCGCGAAGATTTCGTCATGGCGCAGCTCGACGGGATCGACTGGGGTTCGGCGCAGGATCTGCTCAAGGCGCTGGAGCGCCGCAAGGTGCCCGGCCCCAATATCGCCCCGCCCGGCACGACCGGGGCGCGCAAGCGTGTGCTGGAAGTGTTCCGCGATCTGGGGCCGGGGCTGGGCGATGTGGCGTTGCGCTGCTGCTGCCGGCTGGAAGGGGTGGAATCGGCCGAGAATGCGATGGGCTGGTCGGCGCGTTCGGGCAAGATCGTGCTGCGGATCGCGCTGCAACGCATGAGCCGTCAGTATCAGCGGCTCGGCGATGATCAGATGATGATCGGATAAAGCAATTTCAGAAAAAGTTGATAGAGTTTTTTGCTTCGAAATTGCGACAAAACAGGAAATTAAAGGGTTTCGGCGATTCAAGGAAAAGCCGCAACCCTTTAATCCGCGACCGCCAGATCCAGCGCTTCCTGCGCCCGCATCCAGAGCGCCTCGGCCCGGTCAAGCCCTTCCATCACTTCGGCATATTTCGCCTGCCAGACCCGAAGATCGCCC
Source organism: Natronohydrobacter thiooxidans (assembly GCF_001884735.1). Classification (GTDB taxonomy): domain Bacteria; phylum Pseudomonadota; class Alphaproteobacteria; order Rhodobacterales; family Rhodobacteraceae; genus Roseinatronobacter; species Roseinatronobacter thiooxidans_A. The sequence continues at coordinate 370,019 of NZ_MJAP01000003.1, forward strand.
GCCCGCCCGTCGTCGTAGAGCGCCGGATCGGCCAGTTTCTCGGCCAGCTTGTTGCGCATCTCTTCGAGCTTGGCGATACGCGCCTCGCATTTGCGCAACTCACTGCGCAAAGTGCTGAGCTCGTCGCGGGTGGCTTTGGGTTTTTCCCTGGCGGCAGGTTTCTCGCGCGCGGGTTTCGTGCTGCCCGCCAGCAGGAAATCGCGATAGGATTCCAGATCGCCCTCATAGGGCGTGACCTGCCCGTTCGAGACCAGCCAGAGCCGGTCGGCCACCAGCGACAGAAGATGCATGTCATGGCTGACCAGCACCACGGCCCCGGTATAGGCGGTCAGCGCCTCGACCAGCGCTTCGCGGCTTTCGATATCGAGGTGGTTGGTCGGCTCGTCAAGGATCAGCAGATGCGGCGCATCGAGCGTCGCGAGCAGGAGCGAAAGCCGCGCCTTCTGCCCGCCCGAGAGTTTCTTCACCACGGTTTCGGCCTGTTCGGCCATCAGACCGAAACCCGCCAGCCGCGCGCGCAGGCGGGGCGGCATTTCGCCGGGGCGGGCGCGTTGCAGATGCTGCAGCGGGGTTTCGTCCAGTTCCAGTTCATCGACCTGATGCTGGGCGAAATAGCCCACGCGCAGTTTCGAGGCCCGCGTGATCGACCCGCTGCCCGCCAGTTTCTCGGCCAGCAGTTTCGAGAGCGTGGATTTGCCTTCGCCATTGCGCCCCAGAAGCGCGATGCGGTCATCCTGATCAATGCGCAGATCAAGCCCGCGCAGCACAGGCGGGCCGCCATAGCCCACCGATGCCCCTTCGAGCCGCAGGATGGGGGGCGAGAGTTCTTCGGGCGCCGGGAAGCTGAAGACATGGCGCGCGGCTTCGGCGGGCGGCGTGATCGGGGTCAGCTTTTCGAGCATCTTCAGCCGCGACTGCGCCTGTTTCGCCTTGCTGGCCTTGGCGCGGAAGCGGTCGACGAATTTCTGCATATGCGCGCGTTGGGTCGCGACTTTCTGCGCCTCTGCCGCTAGCACCGCGCGTTGCTCGGCGCGGGTGCGCGCGAAAGTGTCATAGCCGCCCGCATAGAGGGTCAGCTTGCGGTCTTCGAGATGCAGGATATGGTCCACAGCGCGGTTGAGAAGGCCGCGGTCATGGCTGATGATGATCACCGTATGCGGGTATTTCGCCAGATAGCTTTCGAGCCAGAGCGCGCCCTCCAGATCGAGATAGTTGGTCGGCTCGTCCAGCAGGAGAAGGTCGGGCTGCGCAAACAGCACGCCCGCGAGCGCGACCCGCATGCGCCAGCCGCCCGAGAAATCCGAGCAGGGGCGCAGCTGCGCTTCGGCATCGAACCCCAGCCCTTTGAGGATCGCGCTGGCGCGGCCCTCGGCGGACCATGCGTCGATATCCGCGAGCCGGGTCTGAATGGCGGCGATGCGGCCTGCATCGGTTGCGGTCTCGGCTTCGGCCATCAGGCTTGCGCGCTCTGTATCCGCCGCCAGAACCGTGTCGATCAGCGAGGTCGAGGATGAGGGTACTTCCTGCGCCACGCCACCGATTTTCGCGCGCGATGGCAGGCTGACCTCGCCCCCTTCCAGCGCCAGATCGCCCCGGATCAGCCGGAAGAGCGTCGTCTTGCCCGCCCCGTTGCGCCCGACAAGGCCCACTTTATGGCCGGTGGGGATGGTGGCAGAGGCCCCCTCGAACAGAGGGCGGCCATTGATCGAATAGGAGAGGTCATGGATGCGCAACATGGCCTGCCCCTGCCCGCTTGACGCGCGCGCGTCAAGCCCCTGCGCCCGGAATTGCCGCTATTTCCCGTGTCGGGCCAGACGGATGATCTGCATGTCACGGATGGCGACGGGCTTGCCGGTGCGGCACCAGTCGCTTGCCCGCGCCCGCGCGGTGATGGCGGCGCGCAGCGGCTCGGGATCGCCCCATGTGGCATAGAGTTTCGCGTCGGTCGCGAAGACGGGTTTCAGCCCGTCATTGAGGATCGCTTCCCAGACGGCCGCCGCCGTGCCCAGGCATTGCGGCTTGCGGTAATCGTCAAAGACGACGACGCCGTTTTCCTGCAACAGCTTGCGGGCCGAGGCGGTGTCCTCGCGCACATTGGCATAGACATGCGAGGCGTCGATATGCACGAAACGGCAGGATCCGGGGGCGACATGCTGGCAGATGCTGCCGGTCGGCCCCTGCACGATTTCGGGAAGCGCGGGGTGAAAGGCGCGGTAATTGGCTTCGAACTGGTCGCGGGTCGGGGTTCTGGTGCCGAAAAACGCCTTCTCGACCGGATTGGCCCCGTCCCAGGTCATCACATCCTCGAAGAGGTCGCAGACCGTCAGCCGCTCGCCCTGTTTCAGCTTCTGGCCCATCAGGATCGCGCTCTTGCCCAGATAGGTGCCGAGTTCCAGCAGATCGCCGGGCGGGGCGGTGTCATTCTGAAACTCAAGCGTCCAGGCGAAACCCGCCTGATCAATCGGATAGAACCAGCCGGGGATCGCGTCATATGTCATATGGATCACTCGTAAATTGCGGTCGGAGCTTAGGGTTTCCGCCCCTTGCGGTCAATCGCGTGCGACCCGCGCCGCGACGGCATGACAGGGTTGGAATCAGCCTGTGCCGGGAAAATCGGCTTATTGCCGCGTAATTATTCACCATATGCACCGGAGGCTGCCCAACAAACAGGCACAAGGCCGGGATGCGCGCGATCTTGCCATGCTGATGCGGTGGTTAAATTGTCTGACCCCAAGGCCCGCGCAATAACACGGGTGCTGACAAATGGATCAGATGCATGTCCGACAGTCCGATCCTGGCAGATGCTGCCTGCCGGACATGCGCAACAGGCCTGCTGCTGCCTTGGGGATATGGGGGGCATGATGAGACAGATCAAGCCGAAACATCCCGGGCATGCGCGGCCATCACATATGGAGCCTGCAACGCATGATTAGGAAAACCCTGCTGACAACTGCCGCCACCGCGAGCCTGATGGCCGCCGGAGCGGCCCATGCTGATTGTTCGATCAAGGTGGGCGTGCTGCACTCGCTTTCGGGCAGCATGGCGATCTCGGAAACCACCCTGCGCGACGTGATGCTGATGCTGGTCGATCAGCAGAATGCCAAGGGCGGCGTGCTGGGCTGCCAGCTTGAGGCCGTGGTGGTGGACCCGGCCTCCGACTGGCCGCTTTTCGCGGAACTGACGCGCCAGCTTCTGACCGTGAACGAGGTCGATGTGATCTTCGGGGCCTGGACCTCGGTGTCGCGCAAGGCGCTGCTGCCGGTGCTGGAGGAACTGAACGGGCTCTTCTTCTATCCGGTGCAGTATGAAGGGCAGGAAAGCTCGCGCAATGTGTTCTATACCGGTGCGGCGCCGAACCAGCAGGCGATCCCGGCGGTGGATTATTTCCTTGAAGAACTGGGCGTCGAGAGCTTCGCGCTTCTGGGCACCGATTATGTCTATCCGCGCACCACGAATGCGATCCTGGAATCCTATCTTCTGTCCAAGGGCATTGCGGCGGAAGATATCTTCGTCAATTACACGCCCTTCGGGCATGCCGACTGGTCGACCATTGTTTCGGACGTGATCGCGCTCGGGGCTGGCGGCAAACAGGTGGGCGTGATCTCGACCATCAATGGCGACGCGAATATCGGCTTCTATACCGAACTCGCCGCACAGGGCGTCAGCGCGGATGACATCCCGGTCGTGGCTTTCTCGGTGGGCGAGGAAGAGCTTTCGGGTCTGGATACCTCGCGTCTGGTCGGCCATCTGGCGGCCTGGAACTATTTCATGTCGGCAGATACACCCGAAAACGAGGAATTCATCGCCGCCTGGCATGAATTCATCGGGGATGAGAACCGCGTGACCAATGACCCGATGGAAGCCCATTACATCGGCTTCAACATGTGGGTGCAGGCGGTCGAGGCGGCGGGCACCACCGATGTCGACGCTGTGCGCGCGGCGATGTGGGGGCAGGAATTCCCCAACCTGACCGGCGGCACGGCGGTAATGGGCGTGAACCACCACCTGTCGAAGCCGGTCCTGATCGGCGAGATCCGGGCCGATGGGCAGTTTGACATCATCAGCCAGACCGAGGAAGTGCCGGGCGAAGCCTGGTCGCCCTTCCTGACGGAAAGCGCCACGCTGACAAGCGACTGGCAGACGCTGGAATGCGGCATGTTCGACACGGCGACCGAGACCTGTGTTCAGTTGACCTCGAACTATTGATCCACCCTCGTAGGGTGCGTGCTGAGCACGCACCCTACCCTTTCCCCGCCTCCGAAAGTCCCTGCCCATGCTGCGCCTCTTCCCGCTGGTCGCGCTGACCCTCGCGCTGGCCATCACCCTGCCCCTGCGGGCCCAGACCGACAGCCTGACCCCGCTGCAGGATGCCCTGCAATCTGTTCAGGAACATGTCGCCAGCCCGTCGCGCGCCACAGTACCCGCAGTCTTGCGCGCGCTCCTGGACGCCGATGCGCCCGGCACAGTCGATTTCCTGCGCGCCTGGGGGGATCGCGAGGTCTATGAGCGCGCCGAGGACGGGCTCTTCTTCTATGCGCTGGAGGCGCCCGACCGGATGCTGGCGCTGATCGATATTGACAGCGGCGCCGAGGCTGGCGCGGTCAGCACCCGCGCGGTCAATCAGATCCGGCCCAATGCCGGGGTGCGGCGCGAGATCGGTGCGGCGCTGGTCAGTTTCGAACTGATGCACCCTGAGGCCAGCCGCCGTCTGGCGGCGCTCGACAATATCGCGCGCAGCCCGGATGCGGAGCAGATCGAGGCCCTCACGCTCGCGCGCGACGCGGAGGATGACAGCCGCATTGCCGCGCGCATGGACCGGCTTCTGGATCTGCTGAACGCGCGTTTTGCGACGGATACCGACGTGCGGGTCGATGCCATAGACGGGCTGCGCGGTGATATCAGCACCGAGGCGCGACGCGTGTTGAACCAGATCCTGCAGACCCGCGCTGAATTCGCCCCCGAGATCCCCGAAGGCACCAATGTCGCGCGTATCCGCGCGCCGGGGAGCGATATCGAGCTGATCGCGGCCTATGCCACCCTGGCCGAGGCGGGGCTTGTGCCTGCGCGCCCCGGCCGTAATGCGATCCGCGATGCGTTGCGCCGCAATGTCGTAGACGGGGCCGTGGGCGGAATACCGGTGCATCAACTGACCAGTGATGAGATGCGCCGTGCCGCCTATGCCGCGCTCGAAGCCCAAGGCAGTGTCGCGCCGCTGGTGACAGAGGATGACATGCGCGCGGCTGTGCGCGAGGTCGTGTTTTTTGACGCCTATCTGGAACCCGACCCTGCGGTGACAGATGCCGCGCGCGATGCGCTTGACAGCACGCGCACCAGGATTTCGCTCTGGCAATTCGTCTCGATCTCGCTGGATGCGCTCTCGCTCGCCTCGATCTTCTTTCTGGCGGCCATCGGTCTGGCGATCACTTTCGGGGTGATGCGGGTGATCAACATGGCGCATGGCGAGTTCATCATGATGGGCGCCTATACCGGCTATGTCGTCCAGACCGTGATCCCGAATTACACCACTTCGCTGATCGTGGCGCTGCCGCTGGCCTTTGCCGTCACCTTTGCCGCAGGCGTCGCGATGGAGCGGCTGGTGATCCGGCATCTCTACACGCGCCCCTTGGAAACCTTGCTTGCGACATTCGGGATTTCGATTGCGCTGCAACAGCTTGCCAAGAATATCTTTGGCACGCAGGCCCGGCCCCTGACCGCGCCCGATTGGCTGGCGGGGGCGATTCAGGTGAATGATGTGGTTTCGGTCGCCTCGATCCGGGTTGCGATCTTTGTCATGGCCATCGGCTTTCTGGCGATGCTGCTCTATATCCTGAATCGCACCCGGCTGGGGCTGGAAGTGCGGGCCGTGACGCAAAATCCCGGCATGGCGGCCAGCATGGGGATCAACCCGGACCGGATCAATATGCTGACCTTCGGGCTTGGGTCCGGCATCGCCGGCGTTGCGGGCGTGTCCATCGGGCTGGTGGCGCAGGTCACATCCGAGATGGGCGCGAATTACATCGTGCAAAGCTTCATGACGGTTGTGGTGGGCGGTGTCGGTTCGGTCTTTGGCACGCTGGCCGGGGCCACGCTGATCGGCTTCCTGCAAAAGGGGATCGAGTGGTTCAACCCGGCCAATACGCTGGCCGCGCAGACCTTTATGGTGCTGTTCATCATCCTGTTCATCCAGTTCCGGCCCAAGGGCATTGTTGCCCTGAAGGGTCGCGCCGCCGGAGACTGACCGCATGTCGCTTGATATCCCCCGCAACACCGCTGCCCCTGCCCCGAGCCGCCGCAGCTTCCTGCATGAAAACCCCTCGGTCCTGTGGTTCATGGGCTTGCTGGGCGTGTTCACTGTCGCCGTCACGGTCCTGTCCGAAGGCTTCGGTCTGGGCCTGATCTCGACCAATCTGGTCAAGGTTCTGGGCATGACGCTATGCCTGTGCCTGATCGCCATCGCGATGGATGTGGTCTGGGGCTATTGCGGGATCCTGAGCCTCGGGCATTTCGCGTTCTTTGGTCTGGGCGGCTATGCGATCGGCATGTGGCTGATGTATGCGCGCACGGAAATCGTGATCCGTGACAGTCTGGGCCGTGGCACCATCCCGCCCACGGAACTGGAGGTCTCGGAAGCGGTGGCGGCGCAGATTTTCGGGGTGGTGGGGTCGAGCGAGTTGCCGCTGATCTGGACCTTCGCGGGCTCGCTGCCCTTTCAGCTGGCGATGGTGGTGCTGGTGCCGGGTGTGCTAGCGCTGGTCTTTGGCTGGCTGGCCTTCCGCTCGCGCGTGACCGGCGTGTATCTGTCGATCCTGACACAAGCCATGACGCTGGCCCTCTCGCTCTATCTGTTCCAGAATGACACCGGGTTGCGCGGCAATAACGGGCTGTCGGGGCTGCAGAATATCCCCGGTTTCCTGCATGTGCCGCAATCGGTGCTGTCGGTCTGGTTCTTCTGGGCCTCCGCATTCATGCTTGGCGCGGGCTATCTGCTCTTCGCCTGGGTTGTGTCGGGCAAGTTCGGCTCGGTGATCCGCGCCATTCGTGACAATGAGGCCCGCGTGCGTTTCCTTGGCTATAATGTCGAGGGCTATAAGCTCTTCGTCTTCACCGTCACGGCGGTGATTTCCGGCATTGCAGGCGCGCTTTACTATCCGCAGGCGGGCATCATCAACCCGGCGGAAATCGCGCCCATCGCAAGCATCTACCTTGCGGTCTGGGTGGCCATTGGCGGGCGCGGGCGGCTTTATGGTGCGGTGATCGGGGCGGCCTTTGTCTCGCTTCTGTCAAGCTGGCTGACCGGGGGGGGCGCGCCGAATATTGATCTGGGCTTTTACCGCATCGTCTGGACCGACTGGTGGCTGGTGCTGCTGGGTCTGGGTTTCGTGGCGGTGACGCTGTTCTTTCCCAAGGGTATCGGCGGGCTGTTTGACTATCTGGTGAGGAAAAAGCCATGACCACGCTTCTGGAAGTCTCTGGCGTGTCGGTCACATTTGACGGGTTCCGCGCCATCAACAACCTGTCGATTGCGATCGGCGAGCCGGAATTGCGCGCGGTGATCGGGCCGAATGGGGCGGGCAAGACGACCTTCATGGATATCGTCACCGGCAAGACCCGTCCCGATGAGGGCAAGGTGCTCTGGGGCGAGCGCTCGGTCGATCTGCTGAAATATTCGGAAAGCCAGATCGCCAAGATGGGGATTGGCCGCAAGTTCCAGAAACCGACCGTGTTCGAGGATCAGAGCGTGCGCGACAATCTGGCGATGGCGCTGAAGAACAAGCGCGGGCCGTTCTCGGTGCTGATGTGGCAGGCCTCTGCGCAGGATGAGGCGCGGATCGTCGAGCTGGCCGAGGAAGTGGGCCTGTCCGAGCGGCTGGAGGACAGCGCAGGGATCCTGAGCCACGGGCAGAAGCAATGGCTGGAAATCGGGATGCTGCTGGCGCAGGATCCGCGTCTGCTGCTGGTCGATGAACCCGCCGCAGGCATGACGCCGGGGGAGCGCGAGCACACCACGGATCTGCTGAAACGCGCGGCCAGAACGCGGGCGGTGATGGTGATCGAGCATGACATGGAGTTCATCCGTCGGCTGGATTGCCGCGTGACCTGTCTGCATGAAGGGTCGGTTCTGGCCGAGGGCAGTCTGGATCATGTGACCAGAAACCAGCAGGTGATTGATGTGTATCTGGGGCGCTGAGACATGCTGAAAGTTGAAAATCTGACATTGCATTATAGCGCCTCGCAAATCCTCTGGGGGGTATCGCTGGAAGCGCGGGTTGGCGCCGTGACCGCCGTGATGGGCACGAATGGCGTTGGAAAGACGTCACTTTTGCGCGCGATTGCGGGGCGTCATCCCTATTCGGGCGGCACGATCACGCTGGACGGGCAGGTTCTGGACCATCCAAGCGCTGCACAGGCCGCGCGCGCGGGCATCGCCTATGTGCCACAGGGGCGCGAAGTGTTTCCGCTGCTGACCGTCACCGAGAACCTGCAGACGGGCTTTGCCTGCCTGCCGCGATCCGAGCACAGGATCCCAGCCCGCATCTATGAGCTGTTCCCGGTGCTGGAGCAGATGAAGAACCGGCGCGGGGGCGATCTGTCGGGCGGGCAACAACAACAGCTTGCGATTGCGCGCGCGCTGATCGCCAAGCCCAAGGTCTTGCTGCTGGACGAGCCGACCGAGGGGATCCAGCCCAATATCATCAAGCAGATCGGCAAGGTGATCGAGCTCTTGCGCGAAGAGGGTGAGATCGCGATTGTGCTGGTCGAGCAATATTTCGATTTCGCCTATGGGCTGGCGGATGAGTTCTGCGTCCTCAATCGCGGCGAGGTGGTGTTGGCCCAGCCTGCAAATGCGGTGACGAAAGAGCAGATTCTGGAGCGCGTCTCGATCTGAGACCGTTGCGCGGCGCAGAAAATTGACACGCGACAGGCCGAAATCTGTGCTATTCTGCGACGCAGAATCGGAGAGGAAACTCCGGTCAGAGCAGTATCCAGAGGCACCATATGCGGCTTTTCGCCCCCGTTCTGGCCGCGATCCTGATGATCGCGCCCTTCACCGCTGCGCAGGCGGCCCCCGCTGAATGCAGCACCCGGATCGACGGCGACCCCGTCACGATCTATTTCAACACCGAGGATCCAAGCTTTTCCTCGCTGCGCGAGCGCTATCTGCGGCGCAACCGCACCTGCCCCGGCGCAGTGGTCATCACCTATCTGACACCCGATCTGAGCGCCGAGGAGCGCGAGGTGTTCTGCGCCAATTACGACGAGAAGCAGAAAAGCTATTCGCAGCCCGCCTTGGGCAAACGCGACGATTTCGGGCGCTGCGCGGAACCCTCGCGGACCTGCCAACTGGTCAACACGACCAAGCAGGAAGCCATGGCGCTTGCCGGGTTCGGGCAGCAGGCGCCGGGCGAAGGGCGGTTGCGCAGTACGCTGAGCACATTGACGCATAGTTCGGGCGCGATGATCCTGTCGGGCAATGGTGCCACGCTTGTCAACATGATCAGCCAGACCGGGGCGGTTGTCGGCTCTGCGCTGGCCAGCCCGGCGGTTCTGGCAGGCGCGGCGGCCAGTGTGGTGGTGATCGGCGGCGCGGTCTATCTTTGCGCCGAGGATACCTGACCTCAGAGCGCGACCATATCGACCGCATGGGCGGCTGACTGCGCGCCCGCCGTGCGCAATGCGCCGCGCACGGGGGCCGCATCGGCATAGTCGCGCCCGATGGCGGCGGTGATGTAATCCTCGCCCGCCCATTGTGCATTGGTGGGGTCATATTCGACCCAGCCCTGGGTGATCCCGCACCAGGCCATGACCCAGCCATGCATCGCATCGACCCCGGCCAGCCGCCTCATGCCGGGCGGCGGCGTGGTGCGGATGAAGCCCGAGACATAGCCCGCAGGAATGCCCAGCGCGCGCAGCCCGCAGATCATGATCTGCGCGAAATCCTGACAGACGCCGCGCCGGGCGGCAAAAGCCGTGGCAGGCGCGGTGGTCACATCGGTGGCCGTGGCGTCAAAGGCCATCTCTCTATGCAGCGCCTGCCCCAGTAAGGCGACGGTCTCGCGCACGGTCTGGCCGGGCTGGCCTATACCTTGGGCGAATTGCGCGATCTCGGGCGTAGGCGGAATGCGCGGCGAAGGGCTGCGGAAATGCAGCGGCGAGTCCGGGGCCAGCCCTGCGGCCATAAGCTCGGGGGCAAGCGCGTTCAGCCGGGGCGACATGTCCATGGTGCTGACCCCCATGCGTTCGGCACGGACCGAGAGATGAAAGCTGATCGCCGCGACGGGTTTGTGCCATGCGACCAGCGTGGTGGCATTGCCGAAATAATCCACCATCTCGCGGCGCTCCTGCGGCGAGGGGGTGATGGTCAGCAGGCGACGCAACACGCGCTGGTTGGGCCGGTCCGAGGGCAGGAGCCGCAGCAGGTTGCGCACATGATCCGAGGCGGCGGGGTAGCTGTGGTCCAGACGAAGGCGGATGTCATAGCGCATGGTGTCACCTGAAATAGCGCGCGGACAAGTGGTCCGAGACGGTCGCCAGCCGCGCGCGATAGGCGCCCAGCGCCTCTGGGGCCATATCCGCGGGATCGGCCACGCGCAGATCGGTATCGAGCTCCAGAAGGAGCTTCTCGACCGTGCTGAGCCGGTCGCGGTCGGACCCGTGTGGCAGCTCGGCGATATGGGCGCGCATTTCGCTGATCTGATAGAGCACCGCGCGCGGGTTGTCCGGGTCCAGCACCAACAGGTCCAGCACGGTTTCGCGCGAGGGTCCGAAGCGATAGCGGCGCTGATGGGTCATGATGCAGTCGCCGGTCTCGATGGCGATCTCGTAAATGCCGGGCGCAGAATCCGGAGTGGCGAAGCTCATGAGTTGCAACAGCATCGCATCGGCGCGTTCCTGCGCGCGGCCCAGCGACAGGAACCGCCAGCCGAGATAGCGATACATGTTCTCATGCACCAGCCCCGAGAAACCCGAAAGCTTGCGCAGCAAAACGGACATGGCGCGCGCGGCATCATCGCCCGGCGTGACCATACGCGCGAATCTGGCGGTCGTCCTAGCCAGATCATCGAGCGCGTGCCAGCCATCCGGGGAAAACCGGTCGCGCACTTTCGATGCCGCCGCCCGCGCCGAGGCGATCAGTTCGGGCAATGCCTCGGGCACGGGGCGGTCGGGTGCCAGACCGATACTTGTGAGATAGGCTTCCAGCACCATCAGGCGCGGATCATCGCGGTCGCCGGTTTCGGCCAGACGCAGGTGATAGGCGCGCAGGAGCCGGATCGCGCCTTCGGTGCGTTCGACATAGCGGCCCAGCCAATAGAGATTGTCCGCAGCCCGCGCAGGCAGGATCGCGGCTTTTTCGCGCGCGAAACCTGTCTGCGCGGCCAGCGTATCGGGGGGCACGGCACGCGGGGCCATGACCCAGACATCGGCGACATTGCCCCCGGCCTGCATGGCAAGGGCATTGGTGTCCTCGCTTCTGCCGATCCGGGCATAGCCGCCGGGCATGAAGGTCCAGCCCTGCGCTGTGCGGGTAGCGAAGACGCGGATCGTCATCGGGCGCGGCACCAGTCGTCCATTGGCCCAGACCGGTGTGGTGGAAAGCGTCACCGCCTGTTGCGCGACCAGATTGTGGCCGTTCTGCGCGATCCAGTCCTCCAGAGGGCCGTCTGCCATCGTCAGATTGGCCGCGCCCAGTGCTGCATCCGCCCCCATGGCGAAAGGCAGGGTCTTTTCCAGCGCGCTGCCGATGATCATGCGCTTGGCATGGGCCTGCACATGGGCGCGTTCGGCAGGCTGGCCGCACCACCATGTCGCGATATTGGGCAGCGCCAGCGTCTCGCCCAGCAAGTGCCGCGCGATGCGCGGAAAGAAGGCCATGAAGGCGCGGGTTTCCAGCACGCCGCTGCCCGGCGCGTTGATCAGGCTCAGCCCGCCCTGCCGGAAGGCGCCCAGCAGGCCGGGCGTGCCAAGCTGGGACGCTTCCATCAGTTCCAGCGGGTCCACGAATTCGTCGTCGATGCGCCGCCACAGCAGCCCCAGCGGTTCCAGCCCGCGCACGGTGCGCACCATGGCCTGCCCGTTCTCGACGATCAGATCCTCGCCTTCAAGCAGCATCAGCCCCAGATAGCGGGCGATATAGGTGTGCTCGTAATAGGTGTCATTATTCGGCCCCGGCGTCAGGATCCCCATATGGCGCCCCTCGCCTGCCAGCGCCTCCATCGTGGCGCGGAAGCTGCGGAAGAACCCGGCCAGTCGGCGCAGATTGCTGCGCGGGAAAGGGTCGGTGAATATCCGCGTGGCGGCCATGCGGTTTTCGAGTGCGAAACCTGCGCCTGACGGGGCTTCGGTCCGGTCGCCCAGCACGAAGAACGATCCGTCCGGCGAGCGCCCGATCTCAAATGCCAGATGATGCAGCCAATGACCCGAAGCCGGTGTCGTGCCGACCAGCGGGTGCAGCCAATGCGGGTTTCCGGCCACGAGTTCGGCGGGCAGATGCCCCTCGGCCACCAGTTGCGCGGGCCCGTAGAGGTCGGCCACGATCCGTTCCAGCAGATCCGCGCGCTGTGCAAGCCCGTCGCAGATGGTCTGCCAGTCGGCATCGGAGATCAGGACCGGCACATGGCTGAGCGGCCATGACCGTTCCTGCGCCGGGCCGCCCGAGTAGAGCCGGAAATAGACGCCCGCATCGCGCAGATACTGGTCGCCGCGCGCGAAGCGGGTCTCGATCTCCTGCGGCGAGAGCGCCGCCATCTGCTCGATGAAAGCCCGCCAGACCGGGCGCATGCGGCCCTGCGCATCGAACAGCTCATCCGCGACGCCGGGACGCGGCGTATAATCCTGCAGGACAGGGGGCAGAGGCTGGTGCTGGCGCTCGTTCATCGCGGTGTCATACAGAAGCGCCGCGCCGCAAGTCCAGTGTCATCGGAAATTCGGGATGCGGCACTTCGGGCGCGGGCTGATAGGCGCCGGTCGAATGGCCCAGCGCCTCGAAGCGGGCAAGGCGGCGGGCTTCGGCCTCATAGCCATTGACCGGGAAAGTGTCATAATTCCGCCCGCCCGGATGGGCGACATGATAGACGCAGCCCCCCAGCGCACGCCCGGTCCATGTGTCATAGATGTCAAAGGTCAGCGGCGCATTGACCGGCAGCACCGGGTGCAGGGCCGCGGCGGGTTGCCATGCCTTGAAGCGCACGCCGCCCACGCTTTCGCCCGAGATGCCGGTTTTCGCCAGCGGCACCGGGCGCTGGTTGCACATCACGCGGTAGCGGTCCTGATGCAAGCTGGTCAGCCGGACCTGCAGGCGTTCCACCGAACTGTCGGTATAGCGCACGGTTCCGCCAATCGCGCCGGTTTCGCCCAGCACATGCCAGGGCTCCAGCGCCTGCCGCAGTTCCAGATGCACGCCCTCGACCTCGATCTGGCCGCAGAAGGGGAAGCGGAATTCGGCCTGCGCGCGGAACCATTCGGGGTCCATGTCAAACCCATGCGCGCGCAGATCGGCCAGAAGCGACAGGAAATCGGCCCAGACGAAATGCGGCAGCATCATGCGGTCATGCAGCACCGTGCCCCAGCGCACGGGGGCGGAGCGCACGGGATCCGCCGCCACCCGCGCGATGATGGCGCGGATCAGGAGTTGCTGGGCAAGGTTCATGCGCGGATGAGGGGGCATTTCAAACCCACGGAACTCGACGAGCCCCAGCCGCCCGGTCGGGCCATCGGGGGAATAGAGCTTGTCGATGCAGATTTCGGCGCGGTGGGTGTTGCCGGTCACGTCGATCAGGATATTCCTGAGCAGCCGGTCCACCAGCCAGGGCGGCGGCAAGGGACCGCCAGCAACCGGATCGCCGATCTGAGCAAGCGCGATTTCCAGCTCATAAAGGCTGTCATGGCGCGCTTCATCAATGCGCGGGGCTTGAGAGGTGGGGCCGATGAACAGGCCCGAGAACAGATAGCTGAGCGAGGGGTGGCGCTGCCAGATCAGGATCAGCGATTTCAAGAGATCGGGGCGGCGCAGGAAGGGGCTGTCCTCCATCGTGGCGCCGCCCACGACCACATGATTGCCGCCGCCGGTGCCGGTATGGCGCCCGTCGATCATGAATTTATCCGCCCCCAGACGGCATAGGCGGGCCTCGTCATAGATCGCCTCGGTGGTGGCCACGCAATCTTCCCAGCTATGGGCTGGGTGGATATTCACCTCGATCACACCGGGATCGGGGGCCACGCGAATCACATTCAGGCGCGGGTCATGCGGGGGTGCATAGCCTTCGATATGGATCGGCAGGTCCAGATCGGCGGCGGTTGCCTCGGCGGCGGCCAGCAGGTCGAGATAATCCTCCAGCGTCTCGCAGGGCGGCATGAAGAGGCACAGCCGCCCGTCGCGTGGCTCGATGGCGATGGCGGTGCGCACCTGACCCTGCGCCGGGTCCACGCCGTCTTGCGGGGTGATCGCCTGACGCCGGGTGTCATCGGCGCGGAAGGCGCCATCCTGCGCGTGCCCGGCGGAGGTGGGCGGCAGCATGGCGGCTTGCTCGGCTTCCTCGCGGGCCAGACGGTCGATTTCGGCCTGAACCTCGGCGCGGCGGGCGGCATGGCGGGCGTGGAAATCCGGCAAGGGGGCCAGCGGCAGCGAGGTATCGGCGGGGTAGCTGTAGGGGTATTGCGCGGGCGGGATATAGGGCAGACTGCCCAAGGGCAGGCGGAAGCCCACCGGGCTGTCACCGGGCACAAGGAACAGCTTGCCGCGCCGGGGTTTCCACATCTCGGAGCGCCAGCGCGGGGCAGAGGCGGCACTTTGCCAGCGCTGGATCGGCAGCACGAAACCCGCCGGATCGGTCAACCCGCGATTGAAGACGCGCGCGATACGGGCGCGTTCCTCGGCATCTTTCAGCTTCGCGTTTTCGGGCGTGACATTCGGCGGCAGCAGCGATTCCTTCAAGATCCACTCGGCGGGATCCTCATAGGCGGGCTGGGCGTGCTCGCGCGCGATCCCGAGTTTCTCGGCAAACCCTTCCATGAAAGCCTGCGCCTGATCGGGGCCGGAATTGTAATCCTGCGCTTCCTGCGCGACCAGATCGGGGTTTTGCCATACGGGCCGCCCGTCGCGCCGCCAGTAGAGCGAGAAGGTCCAGCGCGGCAGGGTCTCGCCCGGATACCATTTGCCCTGCCCGTAATGCAGAAAACCGCCCGGCGCGAACCGCGCGCGCAAGCGCCGGATCAGCTTGTCGGCCAGATCGCGTTTGGTGGGGCCGACGGCATCAGTGTTCCATTCGGCGCTCTCGAAATCGTCGATCGAGACGAAAGTCGGCTCTCCGCCCATGGTCAGGCGCAGATCGGCGGCATTCAGCGCCGCATCGACCTTTTCGCCCATCGCATTCAGCCGCTCCCATGCGTCATCGCTGAAAGGCCTGGTGATGCGCGGATGCTCGGCCACGCGGCGGACCTGCATGTCGAAATCGAAACTGACCTGCGTGTCCGGCGCGCCGGAAAACCCGCCCGAGATCGGGGCAGCGTTGCGGAAATGCGGGGTTGCGGCCAGCGGGATATGGCTCTCGCCGGTCAAAAGGCCCGAGGTCGGGTCCAGCCCGATCCAGCCCGCGCCGGGGATATAGGCTTCGACCCAGGCGTGCAGATCGGTGAAATCAACCTCGGTGCCCGATGGGCCATCGAGCGCCTTCACATCGGGGGCAAGCTGGATCAGATAGCCCGAGACAAATCGCGCCGCGACGCCCAGATGGCGCAGCGCCTGCACCAGAAGCCAGCTCGAATCGCGGCACGAGCCTTCGGCCTTGCCCAGAGTTTCCTCGGGCGTCTGCACGCCGGGTTCCATGCGGATCGTGTAATTCACCACCTCGCTGACGCGCCGGTTCAGCATGACAAGGAAATCCACCGTGATCATCGGCTCGCGCGGGATCGTGGCGAGGAAGCCCGCGAGCAGCGGTCCGGCAGGTTCGGCGCGTTTGTAGATCACCAGATCCTCGGCCAGATCGGCGGGATAGTCGAAGGGCCATTTCTCGGCCCCCTCTTCGGTGAAGAAATCGAACGGGTTATAGACCGACATATCGGCGGTCAGATCGACCTCGATCTTCAACTCGGTGACGGGTTCGGGGAATACGAAACGCGCCAGCCAGTTGCCGTAAGGGTCTTGCTGGTGATTGACGAAATGCCCGCCCGGCGAGACCTTGAGACTATGCGCCAGCACACGGGTGCGCGAATGCGGCGCGGGGCGCAGGCGGATGATCTGCGGCCCGAGCATGACCGGGCGGTCATAGGTGTAATGGGTCAGGTGATAGATACTGGCATGAATCGCCATCTGGGTCCGTCCGTTCGCTGCGCTTTGACACCGACCCTAGCCCGGTTCGCGGATTTGTCTGCCCCCAAGGCATGGCGCAGCGCCTTTTGGGGGCAGTTCGTGGCAAAAATGCCTGTCGCTTGGGCGCAAGCCGCCCTCAGCGCAGCCTGTGGCCGGTCGTCTTGTCGAAGAGGAACATCGCCGCCGCATCCGCCTGCACCGCGATGGGCGCGCCGGGGCGTTCGACATGGGTGCCATCGGTCTCGATCACCAGCTTGGGCTGGCCCTCGCGCAGGCAATGGATATAGGACACGCCCCCCAGCGCCTCGGTCATCTCGACCCGGTGTGTTTCACCGGCGACGATCCGCAGGTCTTGCGGGCGGAACCCGGCCACCAGTTCCGAGACATGCGCCGGGCACTGGCAGGGGATCACGCTGTCGCCCAGCGCGGGCACGATGATACCGCCTTCGGCGCGGTTTGCCGCCAGCAGGTTCATCGCGGGCGAGCCGATGAAGCCTGCCACAAACAGGTTGTCCGGGTCGCGATAGAGATCGAGCGGCGCACCGACCTGTTCCACCCGGCCCGCGCGCAGCACCACGATCTTGTCGGCCAGCGTCATTGCCTCGACCTGATCATGGGTCACATAGATCATGGTCGCGCCGATCTCGCGATGCAGCCGCGCCAGTTCCACCCGCATCTCGACGCGCAATTCCGCATCGAGATTCGACAGCGGCTCATCAAAGAGAAACACCTCAGGGCCGCGCACGATGGCGCGACCGATGGCGACGCGCTGGCGCTGCCCGCCAGAGAGCGCCTTGGGCTTGCGCTCCAGATAGGGGCCAAGTTTCAGGATTTCGGCGGCGCGACCGACCTTTTCGTGGATTTCGGCCTTGGGATGGCCGTTCATCTTCAGCCCGAAGCCCATGTTTTCGGCGACCGACATATGCGGATAGAGCGCGTAGGTCTGAAACACCATCGCCACGCCGCGCTGCGCCGGGTCCAGCCGCGTCACATCGCGCGTGCCGATGCGGATTTCCCCGTCCGAGGTTTCTTCCAGCCCGGCGATCATGCGCAAGAGCGTGGATTTTCCGCAGCCCGAGGGGCCCACGAAAACGCAGAACTCGCCGGGATTGATCGCCAGATCGACCCCGTGGATCACCTGTGTTTCGCCGTATTTCTTGATGACATTGGACAGATTGACGCCAGACATGATTCAGGCCCTCTTGCGCGGTTGCGTTTTGTCTTCCTCGGGGAAGCGCCAGGTTTCGGTTTCCTGCGCGATGGTCTGCGCAATGCTCTGGATCCGGGGCACCAGTTCCTCCAGCGCGGCCAGCGAGGTGCGCGCCGTGGTCGAGGTCACGGACAAGGCCCCCAGCACGGCGCCGCGCGAGGACAGGATCGGCAGCGCCACGCAGATGATGCCGGGTTCGTGCTCTTCATCATCGAAGGCGAAACCGCGCGCGCGGATCTGCTCCAGCTCGGCGCGCATCGCCTCGGGGGTGGTCACTGTCTTGGGGGTGAAGGGATGCCAGCTTTGCTGCGCCAGCACCTCTGGCAACCGCTCCTGCGGCAGATGGGCGAGCATCGCCTTGCCGACGCCGGTGCAATAGGCGGGGCCGACCTTGCCCGCCTGGCTATACATATGCACCGGGTCGCGGGCATTGCGCTTGTCGACATAAAGCACCTGCGCATGGTCAAGCTGCGCCAGATGCACGGTCTCGCCCACCTCTGCGGAAAGCTGGTCCAGATAGGGCCGCGCGATGGGCGCGAGCGAGCTTTGCTGCCAGGCCACATGCGCGAGCCGCACCAGCCGGATACCCGGGCTGTAGCTGGCGCGGTCCGGATCAAAGGCCAGCATCCGCTGGCTGACCAGCGTCTGCAAGAGCCGGTAGAGTGTCGCCTTGGGATAGGGGCTTTGCTCCAGCAGGTCCGAAAACCGGACAGGCCGCCCATGCCCTGCGACCAGATCAAGCACCTCCAGCGCCTTGGCAACAGTTCCGTCTGATGTGGCTGCGCTCATCACCCCTCCCAAGGCGGACACAAAGATTCCCTTGACAAGGCATAGCGACTCGCGCCATCTTTTTCAATATGTAAAAATAAGTTTCAAATAGTGAAACCTGCAAGGGAGGACATCATGCGGTTCACATTCAAGGGCGCGGCAGCAATGCTGGCGCTGACGACAGCACTGGCACTGCCTGCCAGCGCCGAACTGACCGGCGATCTGCGCATTTTCTTCAATGACCAGAACCCGGCCCCGCGCGCAGCGATCGAAGGCGCTGTCGAGCGTTTTCAGGCCCTGCATCCCGGCCTGAATATCGACCTGACCCTGATCGACCGCGAAGCCAACAAGACCCAGATCCGCAACTATCTGACCGCCAATGCGCCGGATGTGAACGGCTGGTATGCGGGCAACCGGATGCGGCCCTATGTTTCGGCGGGTCTGTTCGAAGATGTCTCGGATCTCTGGGAAGGGCCGATGGGCGAAGAACTTGCCTCGACCCTGCCGGCGCTGACGCTGGACGGCAAGCAATGGGGCGTGCCCTACAGCTACTATCAATGGGGCATCTATTACCGCGAGGATATCTACGCGGAACTGGGCCTGACCCCCGCCGCCACCTGGGAAGAGGAAAAGGCCAATTGTCAGGTCATCCTCGATTCGGGGCGCAAATGCTACGCCATTGGGTCGCGCCATCCCTGGACCACGGGCGGCTGGTTCGACTATCTGAACCTGCGCACGCATGGCTATGATTTCCACATGGAGCTGACCGCAGGCGAGGTCGCATGGACCGATGAGCGTGTGCGCGAGACCTTTGCCAAATGGCGCGAATTGCTGGATATGGGTGCCTTCATCGACAACCCGACCGCCTATGACTGGCAGGAAGCCCTGCCCTTCGTGGTCAATGGCGAGGCCACGGCCTATCTGATGGGCAATTTCGTGGTGGCGCCGCTGAAGGAAGCCGGGCTGACCGATGACAATCTGGGCTTCTACCCCTTCCCGGAAATCACGCCGGGGATTCCGCGCGCTGAAGATGCGCCCACCGACACGCTGCATATCCCGGCACAGGCCCAGAACAAGGAAGCCGCCCGCGCCTTCCTTCTCTATGTTGCCAGCGCCGAGAATCAGGCCCTGATGAACGAGATTCTGGGCCAGCTTCCGATCAACTCGACAGCCGAAGTGGGTGATGACAAGTTCATTCAGGCCGGTTTCGAGATGCTCTCAACCGCGCCGGGCGGGATCGCGCAATTCTTCGACCGCGACACCGATGCCGAAATGGCTTCGGTCGGCATGGAAGGGTTTCAGGAATTCATGATGTTCCCGGACAATCTGGACGAGATCCTGAACCGCCTTGACGCCGTGCGCCAACGCGTGGCCGCACGCTGAGGGTTCCTCCCCCCCACCGGGGGCGGTGGCGACGCCGCCGCCCCCGGATCGTCACTTTCCGAAAAGACAGGACAGGGCCATGGCGCAGATCAGCGAACCGATACAAACCACCCGTGACAGTCGCGGCTGGTGGGCGCGCAACCAGATGCGCGCGGCCCCCTGGCTGTTTCTGGCCCCCGGCATTGTCTTCTTTGCGGTCTATGTGGTCCTGCCGATTTTCCAGAGCTTTCATATCAGCTTCTATCGCTGGGATGGTCTGGGCGAGGCGACCCCTGTGGGCCTCGACAATTACCGCCAGTTGCTGGACGACCGTGCCTTCTATGTCTCGTTGCGCAACAATCTGACATGGCTGCTGCTCTACCTGCTCGCGATTCCGGCGGGGCTGATGATCGCGCTGTTTCTCAACCAGCAGATCCGGGGGATGCGGCTTTACAAATCGCTGTTCTTCTTTCCCTTCGTCATCAGTCAGGTGGTCGTGGGGCTGGTCTTCGTGTGGTTCTACAATCCCGCCATCGGGTTGTGGAACCCGCTGATCGGGCTGTTCGGCTTCGCGCCGATGAATATTCTGGGCAATCCGCAGACCGTGACCTATGGCATCATCGCCGCCGGGCTCTGGCCGCAGATCGCCTATTGCATGATCCTGTATCTGACCGGCCTGAATGCCGTCGATCCCGAACAGGTCGAGGCCGCGCGGCTGGATGGTGCGAAGGGCTTGAAAATGCTCTGGTATGTGATCCTGCCGCAATTGCGCCCCGCGACCTTCATCGCTGTCGTCGTGACCGTGATCGGCGCGCTGCGCAGTTTCGATATGGTCTCGGTGATGACACGCGGGGGGCCCTTCGGCTCCAGCCGGGTGCTGGCCTATTACATGTTCGAGGTCTCACTGTCGGAATACGGTTTCCGCATGGGCTATGGCGCGGCAATCGCGGTCGTGCTGTTCCTGATCATGCTGGTCTATATCGCCTTCTTCCTGTGGCGGATGTGGCGCGAGGAAAGGGAAGCATGATGCGCTGGCGTGACGAGGTGAATGCTATCTGCGCGGCCCTGCCCGGTGCGGAATGTTCCGACCCATGGGGCGGCGGGCATGATTGCTGGAAAGTCGGCGGCAAGATGTTCGCCGTGCAGGGGGTCGAGCCGGGCCTGTCGGTCAAATGCCCCGATATCGAGACCGCCGAGATGCTGCGCGAGACGACGGACGCCATCCGCGCGCCCTATTTCCACCGCTCCTGGGTCAAGCTGCCCGAAGGCAGCGATCTGGAAGAGACCGCGCATCGTATCCGCGTCTCTTATGGCGTGATCCGCGCGGGTCTGTCGAAAAAGCTGCAGGCCAGCCTGCCCGCATGGGAGGAAAACTGACATGTTTCCAACGCCTGTCGAACGCCAATCCGCAGCGGTTCAGGCCACCTACAAGGCGCTGGTGCCGCTGGCGCTGATCCTGTGGCTGTTGCCGCTCTTGATGGTCGCGCTGTTCTCGGTCAAGCCCGATGGCGATTTTGCTGCCGGAAACCTCTGGGGGATGCCCTCGCGCTTTGCCGGCTTCGAGAATTACACCCGCGTTTTCACCGACAGCGCCATGCCGCGCTACCTGATGAACTCGGTCTTCATCACCATCCCCACGGTGATCGGGGCCATCGCACTGTCCTGCATGACCGGTTTCGCGCTGGCCGTCTACCGGTTCAAGGGCAATATCTGGCTGTTCTTCATGTTCGTCGCGGGCAATTTCGTGCCTTTCCAGATCCTGATGGTGCCGGTGCGCGATCTGACGATCAATCTGGGGCTTTATGACACGCGGCTGGGGCTGGTGCTGTTCCATATCGCCTTTCAGACCGGGTTCTGCACGCTCTTCATGCGCAATTTCATCAAGGCCCTGCCGCGCGAGCTGATCGAGGCCGCGCGCGTCGAGGGGGTCAGCGAGATCCGCATCTTCTGGTATGTGGTCCTGCCGCTGATGCGGCCTGCCATCGCGGCCCTTTCGGTGCTGATCTTCACCTTCATCTGGAATGATTATTTCTGGGCCGTGGTGCTGACACAGGGGGTTGAATCGCAGCCCGTGACCGCCGGAATCACCGCCTTCAACAGCCAGTTCCGCGCCGCCTATCACATGATGAGCGCGGGCTCGATCATCGCAGCCTTGCCGCCGGTGATGATGTTCTTCCTCATGCAGAAGCACTTCATCGCGGGCCTTACTCTCGGAGCCGTCAAATGACGAAAATCGCTTTCATCGGGGCGGGATCGACCGTCTTCATGAAAAACCTGATCGGGGATGCGCTGCTGCGCCCTGCCCTGTCGGAAGCCCATATCGCGCTGATGGATATCGACAGCGCCCGGCTGGAGGAATCTGCGCTGGTCGCGCGCAAACTCGTGGCCTCGCTTGGCGTGGGCGCGCGTGTCTCTGCCACGACCGACCGGCGCGCGGCGCTGGATGGGGCGGATTTCGTCATCGTCGCCTTCCAGATCGGCGGCTACAAGCCCTGTACGGTCACCGATTTCGAGATCCCCAAGGCTTATGGGCTGCGCCAGACCATCGCCGACACATTGGGCATTGGCGGGATCATGCGCGGCTTGCGCACGGTCCCGCATCTCTGGGCGCTGGCGCAGGACATGCGCGCGCTCTGCCCGGACGCGCTGATGCTGAACTATGTCAACCCGATGGCGATCAACACCTGGGCGCTGGCCGCGCGCTACCCGGATATCCGTCAGGTCGGCCTGTGCCATTCGGTGCAGGGCACCGCCTATGAACTGGCGCGCGATCTTGGCCTTGACGTGCAGGATCTGCGCTACCGGGCGGCGGGCATCAATCACATGGCCTTCTACCTTTCGCTGGAAGCCCGCGAGGGGGCCGGCTGGCGCGATCTCTACCCGGCCCTGCGAGAAGGCTACCGCGCCGGTCGCATCCCGCTGGAAAGCCATTGGAACCCCCGCTGCCCCAATCTGGTGCGCTATGAGGTGATGGCGCATTTCGGGCATTTCGTCACCGAATCATCGGAGCATTTCGCCGAATATGTGCCCTGGTTCATCAAATCCCACCGCCCCGACCTGATCGAGCGCTTCCGCATCCCGCTGGATGAATACCCCAGGCGCTGCGAAGAACAGATTGCCGCCTGGGGCGCGCAGGCCGAGGCGCTGAAATCGGCACCGCGTATCGAGCACAAGGCCTCGAACGAATATGCCGCCACGATCATGGACAGCCTCACCACCGGCACGCCCTCGGTGATCTATGGCAATCACGCCAATCATGGGCTTATCCCGCAACTGCCCCATGGCGCTGCGGTGGAAGTGCCGACACTGGTCGATGCGAACGGGCTGCAGCCTACCGTCGTTACAGATCTGCCGCCGCATCTGGTGGCCCTCATGCGCACCAATCTGAACGTGCAGGAACTGACCGTGCAGGCGCTGCTGACCGAGAATCGTGAGCATATCTATCACGCGGCCATGCTTGATCCGCATACGGCGGCTGAACTGGATCTGCGCCAGATCCGCGCGCTGGTGGATGATCTGCTGGCCGCACATGGCGACTGGCTTCCCGACTGGTGTCATGCAAGAAGAGCCGCATGAGCTTCATCTTGCCCAAAATACTCAAATACGCCCTAACCCCCCGGAGCGCCGCATGATCCCACACTATCCTGATCTCAAAGATGCTTCCGTCTTTATCACAGGCGGCGGCTCGGGCATCGGGGCCGGTCTGACCGAAGCCTTTCTGCGGCAGGGCGCAAAGGTCGCTTTCGTGCAACGTTCGGATGCCACGGATTTCTGCAGCGAGATGGAACATAAAACCGGCCATCGCCCGTTGTTTCTGGCCTGCGACATCACCGATCCCGATGCGCTGACCGCCGCCATCGCGCAGGCCGCCGCGGCGCATGGCCCGGTGCAGGTGCTGGTGAACAATGCCGCCAATGACCAGCGCCATTCGCTGGCCGAGGCCACGCCCGAATTCATGGACTGGGCACTGGCGATCAATTTCAAATGCTATGTGACCGCCTGTCGGGCAGTGGTCCCGGCGATGCAGGAAGCGGGCAAAGGGTCGATCATCAATATCACCTCGATCAGCTACATGATGGGGATGGCGGGCTATCCGATCTACACCGCCGCCAATTCCGCGCTGAACGGCCTGACCCGCTCGCTGGCCCGCGAATTCGGCCCCGACCGTATCCGCGTGAACGCGCTGGCCCCCGGCTGGGTGATGACGCAGAAGCAACTGGACATGTGGGTGACGCCCGAAGGACTGGCCGCCCATCTCGCGCGCCAATGCCTGCCCGACACGCTGAGCCCCGAAGATATCGCGGGCGGCGTGTTGTTTCTCGCCTCGGAGACCAGCCGCGCCATGACCGGACAGGCGCTGGTCATTGATGGCGGGGTGGTGGTGACAGGATGAGCGCACTCGACTGGATCGCTGTCGACTGGGGCACGTCGCATCTGCGGGTCTGGGGGATCGCGGGCGATGCCGTGATCCGCGCCGCGCAATCCGATCAGGGCATGGGCAGGCTGAGCGCGCCGGAATTCGAGGGCGCGCTGCTTGCCCTCGTGTCGGACTGGCTACCTGCAGGCAAGCTCACACAGATTATCTGCGCAGGCATGGTCGGCAGCCGGCAGGGCTGGGTCGAGGCCCCTTACCGCGCGGTGCCCTGCACGCCCCTTGCCGAAACCTTCGTCCGCGCCCCCACGCAGGATCCGCGCCTGCAGGTCTATGTCATCCCCGGCCTGAAACAGCCGCGCCCGGCCGATGTCATGCGCGGCGAGGAAGTGCAGATCGCGGGCCATCTGGCGCGCAATCCGGGCTGGGACGGGGTGATCTGCCTGCCCGGCACGCATAGCAAATGGGCCCATCTCAGCGCCGGAGAAGTGGTCAGCTTCCAGACCTTTCTGACCGGCGAGAGTTTCGCGCTCTTGTCGCAACACTCGGTGCTGCGCCACAGCCTGTCCGGCTGGGAGGAGGCAGGTTTCGCGGAAGGGCTCGCGCAGGGGCTGGAGCGCCCCGAGCGCCTGCTCGCGCGCCTTTTCACCCTGCGCGCCGAGGGGCTTCTCGACGGGCTCTCGCCTGCTCTTGCGCGCGCGCGCCTGTCGGGCCTGCTGATCGGGGCTGAAATTGCTTCGGCCAAACCCTATTGGCTGGGCCAGCAAGTCGCGGTGCTGGGCGAGGGTGCGCTGGCGCGGCTCTATGTTCAGGCGCTCGAAACCCTGTCGGTGCCGGTCCGCGCGCATCCGGCGGATGACACCACGCTTGCCGGGCTGAAACTGGCCCGCGCGCGCCTTTTGCAACAGGAAAACCTATGCGCGAACTGATCGCCATTCTGCGCGGGATCACCCCGGTTGACGCCGTGCCGGTGGCCCGTGCCCTGATCGCAGCGGGGATCCGTCAGATCGAAGTGCCGCTGAACTCGCCCCGGCCCTATGAGAGCATCGCCGCCATGATCGCCGCCTGCGGGCAGGAGGCCAGGATCGGGGCGGGCACAGTGCTGGACGTGGCGCAGGTGCGCGAGCTTGCAAGGATCGGGGCAGAGCTCGTCGTCTCGCCCGATTGCAATGCGGAAATCATCAAAGCCACGCGCGCTGCCGGGATGCTCAGCTATCCGGGCGTCCTGACCCCGACCGAGGCTTTTGCCGCCATCCGCGCGGGCGCCAGCGGGTTGAAGCTCTTTCCCGCCGCGCTGATCGGCGCAGAGGGGCTGAAAGCCATGCGCGCCGTCCTGCCGCCCGAAATGCCGGTCTATGCGGTGGGCGGCGTCGGCGCGGGCGATTTCGCGACATGGCTTCAGGCGGGCGCGACGGGCTTCGGCCTTGGCACGGCGCTTTATGCTCCGGGAATGACGGCGGAAGAGGTTGCAGAGCGCGCCACCGCAATCGTGACATCATGGGATAATTGCGCATGACACCGCTGAACGATATCCGCTGCGAATTGGGTGAAGGGGCGTTCTGGCACCCCGAGCGGCAGGAATTCTTCTGGTTCGACATTCTCGGGGGCAAGCTGCACAGGCGCGACCAAAGCTGGGATCTGGGGGAAATGGCCTCGGCCATGGGCTGGGTCGATGCGGACCGCGCTGTGATCGCCACGGAAACCCGGCTCGCGCTCTTCGACTATGCCAGCGGCAGCCTGCGCACGCTTTGCGCGCTCGACGCCGAAAACCCTGTCACCCGCTCGAATGACGGGCGTGCCGATCCGCAGGGCGGGTTCTGGATCGGGACGATGGGCAAGCGCGCCGAAAAAGGCGCGGGCGCGATCTGGCGCTGGAAGGGGGGCGAATTGCGCTGCCTCTTCCCGCAGATCACCATTCCCAATGCGATCAGCTTCGCCCCGGACGGGCAGAGCGCGTGTTTTACCGACACAGTAACAGGCAAGGTGATGCGGGTGGCGCTCGATACTGAGGGCTGGCCCAGCGGCATGCCGGTCTGCTGGCTCGATCTCGCGCCCGAGGGGCTGAACCCCGATGGCGCGGTCTTTGACGCGGACGGCAATTTCTGGCTCGCACAATGGGGGGCGGCGCGGGTGGCCTGCTACGCCCCGGACGGGCAATTGCAGCAAAGCGTGGCGTTCCCCGCCCCGCATACCTCCTGCCCGGCATTCGGCGGGCCCGATCTGAGGGATCTCTACTGCACCACGGCCCGCGAAGGCCGCGAGAGCCCGACACCGCTTGACGGGGCCACGTTCTGCGCCAAGGGGATCGCACAGGGTCAGCCCGAGCATCGCGTGATCCTGTAGGCATTTTCTTGCTAAAAATACTCAATCCCGCCCCATCGGACAGCATATAGGCCCGCTATGAAGCGCACTCTTGGCGTCTGCTACTATCCCGAACATTGGCCAGAGGCGATCTGGCGCGAGGATGCGCGCCGCATGACAGCGGCGGGGCTGACATGGGTCAGGATCGGCGAATTCGCCTGGTCGCGGCTGGAGCCGGAACCGGGCAAGCTGCAATTCGACTGGCTGGACCGCGCCATCGCGGTGTTGGGCGAAGCCGGGCTGCAAGTCGTGCTCGGCACGCCCACCGCGACGCCGCCGCGCTGGATGATCGCGCGTCACCCCGACATGCTGGCGGTGGATGCCTATGGCCGCCCGCGCAAATTCGGCTCGCGCCGGCATTACTGTTTCAGCCATACGGGCTATCTGGACGAATGCCGCCGGATCACGCGGCTTCTGGGCGAACGCTACGGGCGCAATCCGCATGTCGCCGCCTGGCAGACCGATAATGAATATGGCTGCCATGAGACCACGCTCAGCTTCTCAGATGCCGCGCGCGTGGCGTTCCGCGACTGGCTGGCGCAGAAATACCAGAGCCCGGATGCGCTGAACCGCGCCTGGGGCAATATCTTCTGGTCGATGGAGTATCGCAGTTTCGACGAGATCGATCTGCCCAACCTGACCGTGACGGAACCGAACCCCGCCCATGTGATGGATTTCCGCCGGTTTTCCAGCGATCAGGTCGTGGCCTTCAACCGCGCGCAGGTGGATATCCTGCGCCCGCTGAGTGACGCGCCAATTGCGCATAACTATATGGGCCGGATTACGGAATTCGACCATTACACACTCGGCGCGGATCTCGATATCGCAAGCTGGGACAGCTACCCGATCGGGTTTCTCTCGGACCGGCTGGAGGCGACGCCGGATCACAAGGCCAGTTTCCTGCGTCAGGGCGACCCGGATTTTCAGGCGTTTCACCATGACCTCTACCGCAGCGTCGGCAAGGGCCGCTGGTGGATCATGGAACAGCAGCCCGGCCCGGTGAACTGGGCGCCCTATAATCCGATCCCGCTGCCGGGCATGGTGCGTCTGTGGACATGGGAAGCCTTCGCGCATGGGGCCGAAGCCGTGTGCTATTTCCGCTGGCGTCAGGCCCCTTTCGCGCAGGAACAGATGCATGCGGGGCTGTTGCGCCCGGACAGCGCGCCCGCGCCGGGGCTGCGAGAGGCGGAAGCGGTCGCGCGCGAACTGGCAGAGGCGCCCGAGGTCGATGATGGCCCCGCCGATGTCGCGCTGATCTTCGATTATGCAAGTGCCTGGGCCTGGGAGACGCAGCCGCAAGGGGCGGATTTCGACTATTTCCGGCTGGTCTTTGGCTGGTATCGCGCGCTGCGGCGGCTGGGCTTGAATATCGACATCCTGCCCCCCGACACCACTGACCTGTCGCGCTGGAAACTGGTGCTGGCGCCGGGGCTGTTCACGCTCTCGCCCGAGTTGCGCGCGGCACTGCCCTCCTGCCCCGGTCAGGTGGTGTTCGGGCCACGCGCCAATTCCAAAACCCCCGATTTCGCCATTCCGGCCGACCTGCCGCCTGATCTGCCGGGGCTCGTGGCCAAGGTCACCCGGGTTGAAAGCCTGCCGCCGGGCATCGGGGTCGCGCTGGAGGGGGGCGGGCAATTCCTGCATTGGGCCGAAGAGGTCGAGACCTCGGCAAGAGTGCTCTCGCGCCGCGCCGACGGGCTGCCTGCGCTAATTGCTGCGGATAATCTTGCCTATCTGGCGGGCTGGCCGGATGACATTACTCTGCGGCGCCTGCTGTCGCAGCTTTGCGCGGATGCGGGGATCGCGACGGTTGATCTGCCCGAAACCCTGCGCATGCGCCGGGCCGGGGGGCGGCGTTTCTGGCTGAATTACGGGCCAGAGCCGGTCACCATGGCGGGGCTGTCAATCCCCGCCGCGGGCGTCGTCTGGACCGAGATCTGAGCGGCGGGTCAGGCCACAGGTCGCAGTTTCAGGATCGCGCGGGCCTGGGACGCGGTGGCGACCGGGCGGCCGTATTTCTCGCAGAGCGCGACCGTCCGCTTGACCAGCGCTGCATTCGAGGGTGCGAGCGTGTTGCGGTCCAGCCGCACATTATCCTCCAGCCCGGTGCGGGTATGCCCGCCACGGCTGATGGCCCATTCATTGACCACGCTCTGATTGGGTCCGATCCCGGCGGCGCACCACAGCGCATCGGGTGCGAAACGCCGGAGTGTCTCGATATAGAAATCGAAGATCCGTTCATCCGCGATCATGGCATTTTTCACGCCCATAACGAATTGCACATAAAGCGGGTGCTTCAGCCGCCCATCTTCGGCCATGCGCGCGGCCTGAATGATATGCGACAGATCGAATGCCTCGATTTCCGGCATGACATCGTATTCGCGCATCTCGGATGCCAGCCAATCCACCAGATCGGGCGGGTTCTCATAGACGCGGGTCGGAAAATTGTTGGAGCCGACGGAGAGCGAGGCCATGTCGGGGCGCAGGGGCAGCATGCCGCCGCGCGCCTTGCCCGCGCCCGAACGCCCGCCGGTCGAGAACTGGATGATCATGCCGGGGCAATGTTTCTCCAGCCCCTCTTTCAGCCGCGCGAATTTCTCGGGATCAGAGCTTGGCGTCTCATCGTCATTGCGCACATGGCAATGCGCGATGGTGGCCCCGGCCTCGAAAGCTTCCTGCGTGCTCTCAACCTGCTCGGCGATGGTGATCGGGACTGCCGGATTCGCGGCCTTGGTCGGTACCGAGCCCGTGATGGCCACAGCGATGATGCAAGGGTTGGTCATGGGCGTTCTGTCCTTTCGTCGCGTCTCGGTCAGCCTCGCAATGTGCCGCCGGTTGCCTTGGTCACTTTCTCGATGATCTTGCGGCTGACCGCCTCGATATCCTCGTCGGTCAGGCTGCGGGAAACGGGTTGCAGGCGCACAGAGATCGCCAGCGATTTGCGCCCCGCGCCGAATTGCGCCTCGGCCTTGGGGCCGGTGAATTCGTCGAAGACCTGAACGCCCGCGATCAGCGACTTATCCGCGCCCGTGGCGGCATTGACCACTGTCAGCGCCTCGGTCCGGGCGTCCATGACGAAGGCGAAATCACGTTCCAGCGATTGCAGGGGACTGATCACCAGCGGCGCGCGCCCGGTCTTGCGCGCTTTCGGCAAGGGCGGGTTTTCCAGAAGCACCGTGAAGCCCATGACCGGGCCTTTCAGGTCATAGGTTTTCAGCAGGCGCGGATGCAATTCGCCATAGATCGCCAGCGGCAGTTTCGGGCCAAGGCTGATCACGCCTGCACGCCCCGGATGGAACCAGTCCGGCAGGTTGCGGTGAATCTGCGCCTTTGCGGGCGCCCCGATGGCGGAAAGCACGGCTTCGGCATCTGCCTTCGCATCATAAAGATCGACCGTGCGGCGGCTGCCATAGGGGTCGCGCGCAGCATTTGCGCCCACCAGGATGCCCGCCGCCTGCAGGCTCTGTTCCCCCGGTTCGCCCCCGGCAAAGACCGGTCCGACCTCGAACAGCGCCAGATCAAGCGTGCCGCGCGCCTGATTGCGCGCCGCCGCCTGCAACAGGCCCGGCAGCAGATCGGGGCGCATATGGGTCATCTCGGACGAGATCGGGTTTTCCAGCCGCAGGGCATCCGTACCGCCGCCAAAGAGCCGCGCCGCGTCGGCATCGATGAAGCTGTAGGTCACGCATTCATTATAGCCCAGACCCGCCAGCATACGCCGCGCCGCGCGGGCGCGCAGTTGCATCGGCGTCAGGATTGGACGGGCAACACCGGCCTGTGGGCGCGGAAGCGGTTTGCCTTCCAGCTTGGTCAGCGAGGCGATGCGTGCGATTTCCTCGACCAGATCGGCACTGCCCAGAATATCGGGTCGCCAGCTTGGCGGCTGCGCCTGATCGCCCGAAAGCGTGAAGCCCAGCGCTTCCAGCGTGGCGCGCTGATCCGCCTCGGGAATGTCCATGCCGACCAGCGAGCGAACGCGCAGCGGATCAAACCGGTAGCTGCGGGTCGTGTCCGGGATGGCCCCGTCCTGCACGACCTCTGATGCCTCGCCGCCGCACAGATCCAGCACCATGCGCGTGGCCAGTTCCAGCCCGTCCAGCGTGAAGGCCGGATCGACCCCGCGTTCGAACCGGTAGCGGGCATCCGAGTTGATCTTCAGCATGCGCCCCGTTGCGGCGATGGTGATCGGATCCCAATAGGCGGATTCAAGGAACACATCGACCGTATCCTCGGTGCAGCCGGATTGCGCGCCGCCCATGATGCCCGCCAGCGATTCCGGGCCATGATCATCGGAAATGACCATCTGCCCCGCCGCAAGCCGGTAGCTCTTGTCGTCCAGCGCCAGAAGCTCTTCGCCACCCTGCGCGGGGTGGATACGCAGGCCGCCCTGCACCTTCGCCGCGTCGAAAACATGCAAGGGGCGGTTCAGATCGAAAGTGAAGAAATTGGTGATATCGACCAATGCCGAGATGGGCCGCAGCCCGATGGCGCGCAGGCGTTTTTGCAGCCAGTCGGGCGACGGGCCATTCTTCACCCCGCGAATGACGCGCCCGGCAAAAAGCGGGCAGCCCTTGTCTTTCAGCGCGGGATCAATCGTCACGCTGATCGGGCTGGGGAAGCGGCCCGCCACGGGCTCGACCACCAGCGGTTTCAGTTTGCCCAGACCCCGCGCGGCCAGATCGCGGGCAATCCCGCGCACGCCCAGCGCGTCGGGGCGGTTGGGGGTTATGGCGATGTCGATCACCGGATCGTTCAGCCCCGCGTAATCAATGTAGCGCAGGCCCAGCGGTGCATCTGCGGGCAGATCAATGATCCCGTCATGATCCTCCGAGAGCATGAGTTCGCGCTCGGAACACAGCATGCCGTTGCTGGCCTGTCCGCGAATGACTCCGGGTTTCAGATCAACGCCAGTGCCCGGAACATGCGTGCCGACCGGCGCGAACACACCGACCAGACCAGTGCGCGCATTCGGTGCA
Source organism: Natronohydrobacter thiooxidans (assembly GCF_001884735.1). Taxonomy (GTDB): domain Bacteria; phylum Pseudomonadota; class Alphaproteobacteria; order Rhodobacterales; family Rhodobacteraceae; genus Roseinatronobacter; species Roseinatronobacter thiooxidans_A. Next base: position 401,371 of record NZ_MJAP01000003.1, read on the forward strand.
CCGCAAACAACCTGCACTTCCTCGGAGGCGCCCTCGGGGCCATGGGGGAAGGTCTCGACCCGGCACAGGCGCAGGCGGTCGGCATCGGGGTGCTGGACCGCCTCGATCACGCGGGCGATGCGGAAGGCGCCAAGGCTGGTCGCCGGGTCGATGATCTCTTCGACCTCAAGCCCCAGATCGGTCAGCGCCTCGGCAATCTGATCGAGGCTTGCCTCGGTTTCCAGATGATCCTTCAGCCAGGACAGCGTGAACTTCATGTCTCTTCCCCGAAATGACCGCGCATTTTCTGAAACTGCGCCCTAGCGCAATTTCAGGGTCGTGAAAAGCCGGGTACTTAGCGGCTGCGCGGATCGGTATCGTTCTCGTCTTCTTCTTCATCTTCCTCATCATCGGGAAGATTGAAGAAACTGTCGGCATCGCTGTAATCCGCCGCCTTGTTCTCGGTCTCGGCCTCGGGATTGAGATCGCTGAAGCTGAAATTCTCCAGCCCGGCAATCCCCGCAGGCATTTTCTGCTCGGCATCGGCTTCCAGCGATTGCTCGGTCGAGACCAGCTTGCGCCGCTCCTCGTCGCTCATGACGCCACCTTCGGCGGCGCGCTTGGCCGCAGCTTTCTGCACTTCCTTGTCCAGTTCGGACTGGCGGCACAGGCCCAGCGCCACAGGGTCGATGGGCTGCAGACTGGCGATATTCCAATGCGTGCGCTCGCGGATCGCGTCGATGGTCGAATTCGTGGTGCCCACCAGACGCCGGATCTGCGCATCGGCCAGTTCAGGATGGAACTTGACCAGCCACAGGATCGCCGCCGGGCGGTCCTGGCGTTTCGAGAGCGGCGTATAGCGCGGGCCACGGCGCTTCTCCTCGCCCTCGGAGGCGGGATTGTATTTCAGCTTGAGCGCGTGGCGCGGGTCTTTCTCGCCGCGCTCGATCTCGATCGGGTCAAGCTGATTGTTGGCCACGGGGTCGAAGCCTTTCACACCGGTCGCGACATCCCCGTCGGCGATGCCTTGCACTTCCAGCTCATGCAATCCGCAGAAATCGGCGATCTGCTTGAAACTGAGCGTGGTGTTGTCCACAAGCCAGACAGCGGTGGCCTTGGGCATCAGCGGTTTTGACATGACATGATCTCCTGTCATACGAGCGCAAGTGGGTTACGCATAGGTCATCAGGTGCCGGGACTTCGGCTGCAGGGCGGGCCTGCGTTCCTCGATTTCGGGGATTGTGGTGGTATAGCCTGTGTGGCGGCTCAGGGAAAGTGGAAATGACGAAGATTTTTTCGGGGCTGTTGATCCTGGCAGTGCTGGCCGTCCTGTTCTGGCAGCAATCGGGGGATGCGCCGCGCACCGACCCTGCGCAGCAGGACGGCTATCTGGTGCTGGCACTGAGCTGGACCCCAAGCTGGTGCGCCGTGACCGGACGCGACCGCGGCGATGAGCGCTGCGCGGCCGGGTCCGGGGCCGGATGGCTGGTGCACGGGCTCTGGCCGCAATTCGAGACCGGGGGCTGGCCCGAATTCTGCGACACTCCGCAGCCCGCCCCCAGCCGCGCCGAGACCGCCGCGATGATGGATATCATGGGCTCTGAGGGGCTCGCGTTGCATCAGTGGCGCAAGCATGGCACCTGCAGCGGGCTTGCCCCCGAGGGGTATTTCACCCAGACCCGCGCCGCCTTTGCCGCTGTAACCCTGCCCGAGGGGATCAGTTCCGCCGCCGGGCGCGCGCGTAGCGCGCCTGACGACCTGATGACCGCATTCCGGGCCGCCAACCCCGAGATCAGCGAGGACATGGCCATCCTGACCTGCCGCGAGGGCATGGTGCAGGAGATCCGGGTGTGTCTGAGTACCGATCTGACGCCACAGCGCTGCGACAGCGACTTGCTCTCGCGCGGATGCCGCGCGCGCAACGTGGACCTGCCCGCCCTACCCTGAGGCCCGCCCGGCCTCTTCCAGCGCCTGCAGCGCTTCGCGCAGCTTCGCAAGCGTGAGCGGTTTGGTCAGGCAGCCGTCGAAACCTGCCGCGAGATAGGCCTCGACCTGATGCGTCATGGCATTGGCGGTGAAGGCCAGCGCGGGAACATGCGGGCGCCCTTCGCTGCGCTCGATCTCGCGCAGCGTTCTCAGCAAGGTGACGCCATCCAGCCGCGGCATCGAGATATCCAGCAGCAACAGGTCGAACTGATCCTGCCGATAGAGATCGAGTGCCTCCAGCCCGTCATCGGCCATCGTTACCTGTGCGCCGAGCTGACCCAGCATCATGCCGAGAATCATCTGGTTGGTGCGATTGTCATCGGCGGCGAGAACCCGCATCGTGGTCAGATCGCGCAACGGCAGAGCGGGTGGGGTCGGGCGCGCTGGTAGCGCCTCCTGTTCCGCGACCGGAAGCGGAAGGTGCAGCGCGATCCTGCAGCCTGCATCCGGCGCGCTGTGAATCTCCATCTCGCCCCCCATCATGTCGACCAGACGCTTGACGATCGACATCCCGAGCCCGGTGCCGCCGAAGCGGCGCGAAATCGAGGTATCGGCCTGCGCAAAGGGCTCGAAGATGCGCGCCTGCTGGTCCTTGGCCATGCCGATGCCGGAATCATGCACCTCAAGGACAATGCCTTCGGGATCGGTCGCCCTCAGGGTCACGCTGACAAAGCCTTGCTCGGTAAACTTGACGGCATTGCTGACCAGATTATGGATGATCTGCATCAGGCGATGCGGATCCCCCAGTCGCTCCATGCGCACCGTGTCGTGCAGATGCACCGAAAAGGACAGCTGCTTCTCGGAGGCACGGAGCGTATGGACTTCCTCGATCCGACGCGCCAGCGTCGCGAGGCAGAAGGGGATGGTCTCAAGCTCCAGCGCATCGGCTTCGATCTTGGTCATGTCGAGAAGGTCATTGATAATACTCATCAGAAGATGGCCGGAATCCTGCAGGATCGCGATCATGCGCCGGTGTTCGGGATCGGCAACGCTGTCGGCGAGAATGCTGCTGATCCCGAGGATCCCGTTCAGCGGCGTGCGCATCTCATGGCTCATATTCGCCAGAAAATTCGATTTTGTCTCATTCGCACGGCGGGCCGAGGCCAGCGCCGCTTCACGCGCCTTGTCGGCCTCGACCAGCGCGGTCACATCGCTGACCGCATAGACCACGCGCAGCGTCGTAGCCTCGCCACCCGGAATGGGTGCCGCATTGATCGAGGCATAGCGCAGCCCATCGGGACAATGCAGCGCGATACGATGATTCTGCACGATCCGGCCACTGCGCTGAACGATCGCGAAAGGCTCTTGCTCGCTGGTGAAGCGGTTGCCGTCCAGATCCGTGACCTGCCAGTTGGGGCTGTCAAAGGGCTGGCCGATCAGATCCTGCAGCGACACGCCAAGCACATCCTCGCAGGCATCATTGGCGTAGATGATAAGCCCGTGTTCGTCGAACACCAGAAAGCCCGAGGCATTGGTGCTGACGATACCTTGCAGAAAGGCGCGCTCGCGGGCGAGTTCCGACTGCGCCGCATGCATGTCCTGCATGGCCATGCGCCGGGTCAGAACCGCGCGAATCACATCGGCGAAGGCGCGCAGCAGATAGACCTCGCCCGGCAGGAAATCACCCCGCCGTGCCACGCTATCGAACCCGACCATCCCGAAATAGTTGCCGCCATCAAGCATCGGCACCACCAGAAGCGAACGAATCTTCTGCGCGGACAACAGCTGATATTCGAGACTGGTCGTCGGAAGTTCGTCAATATCCGCGATCTGCATCGCTTCATTCCGGCGAAGAGGGTCCAGAAACCCCGCGAAATCCTCATCTGGCAGGTTCTGAAGATGGTCGATCATCGGCTCGACGCCGGGAGCGCACCATTCATGGGTGTTGCTGCTGAAGCCTCCGTGCGAAACGAAGACATAGGCCCGGTCGCGCATGTTGAAGCTGCCCAGCAGCGACAGGCAATCGTCAATGACCGCGTCGATATTGGCGATCTCGGTCGAGAGCAACCGGTGGATCAGATCCACGACCAGCGCCTGAACCTCGGTCAGGCGCTGGTCATTGCTGCGCGGCAGGATATCTGATTTGTCGGTCACCAGAGATTCCAATTATCAAGCGCATCAAAAAATAGCAGTGCCCGTCACCGGCCTTTGGCAGGGCAAGCAAAGATAACCCTCACAGGTTAGATCGCCCTGCGGGAAAAAACAATTTAAGGTTGCGCGAAGTCGCAAGATTCGGGCCGGATCGGGGCTTGCGCCGGGGCGGTCGTCGACTATAACGCGCCTCAATTTGTGCAGGGCCCGCGTGGCCCTTGCAGGCGCGCGCGCAGGTCAGTCAGGGGTCCGTCATGCCGAAGAGAACCGATATCCAGAAAATCATGATCATAGGCGCCGGGCCTATCGTCATCGGACAGGCCTGCGAATTCGACTATTCCGGCGCTCAGGCCTGCAAGGCGCTGCGCGAAGAGGGCTACAAGGTGGTTCTGGTCAATTCGAACCCGGCCACGATCATGACCGATCCGGGGCTGGCGGACGCGACTTATATCGAACCGATCACGCCTGAGATCGTAGCCAAGATCATCGAGAAAGAGCGCCCCGACGCGCTGTTGCCGACGATGGGCGGGCAGACGGGCCTGAACACCTCGCTGGCGCTGGCAGATCAGGGTGTGCTGGAGAAATTCGGGGTGGAACTGATCGGCGCCAATCGCGAGGCCATCGAAATGGCCGAGGATCGCAAGCTGTTCCGCGAGGCGATGGACCGGATCGGGCTGGAAAACCCGAAGGCCACGATCGTTGCGGCCCCCAAGCTCGCGAATGGCAAATATGACATCAACGCAGGCGTGGCCGAGGCGATGGCCGCGCTGGAAGAGATCGGTCTTCCGGCCATCATCCGCCCCGCCTTCACCCTTGGCGGCACTGGCGGCGGCGTGGCCTATAACCGCGACGATTATGAACGCATCTGCCGCTCGGGGCTGGACGCCTCGCCCATGGCGCAGATTCTGATCGATGAATCGCTCTTGGGCTGGAAGGAATACGAGATGGAAGTGGTCCGCGACCGCGCGGATAATGCCATCATCGTCTGTTCCATAGAAAACGTCGATCCGATGGGCGTACATACGGGCGATTCGATCACCGTGGCCCCGGCACTGACACTGACCGACAAGGAATATCAGATCATGCGCAACGGCTCGATTGCCGTCCTGCGCGAGATCGGGGTCGAAACCGGCGGCTCGAATGTGCAATGGGCGATCAACCCGGCCGATGGGCGCATGGTCGTGATCGAGATGAACCCGCGCGTGTCGCGCTCTTCGGCGCTGGCCTCCAAGGCGACGGGTTTCCCGATTGCCAAGATCGCGGCGAAGCTGGCGGTGGGCTATACGCTCGATGAGCTGGACAATGATATCACCAAGGTCACGCCTGCATCGTTTGAACCGACGATTGACTATGTTGTGACCAAGATCCCGCGCTTTGCCTTCGAGAAATTCCCCGGTTCCAAGCCCGAACTGACCACGGCGATGAAATCGGTGGGCGAGGCGATGGCGATTGGCCGGACCTTCCACGAATCCATGCAAAAAGCCCTGGCCTCGATGGAAACGGGTCTGAGCGGGTTTGACGAGATCACCATTCCCGGCGCCCCTGACAAGGCCGCCGTGATCAAGGCGATCAGCGCCCAGACCCCCGACCGGCTGCGCCTGATCGCGCAGGCGATGCGCGAGGGTCTGACGAATGACGAGATTCAGGCCGCGACCGCATTTGACCCGTGGTTTCTGGACCGTATCCGCGAGATCATCGACACCGAGGCCGAGATCGCCCGCAACGGGCTGCCGGTGACCGCAGACGGGCTGCGCGCGCTGAAAATGCTGGGCTTCACCGATGCAAGGCTTGCCAGGCTGACCGGGCGCGAGGAAGATCAGGTCCGCCGCGCGCGCCGCAATCTGGGCGTCAATGCCGTCTTCAAGCGCATCGACACCTGCGCCGCCGAATTCGAGGCGCAGACGCCCTATATGTATTCCACCTATGAGACCCCTGTCATGGGCGATGTGGAATGCGAAGCGCGCCCCTCTGACCGCAAGAAAGTGGTGATTCTGGGCGGTGGTCCCAACCGGATCGGACAGGGGATCGAGTTCGACTATTGCTGCTGTCATGCCTGTTTCGCGCTGACCGATGTCGGCTATGAGACGATCATGATCAACTGCAACCCAGAGACCGTCTCGACCGATTACGACACCTCGGACCGGCTTTATTTCGAACCGCTGACGCTGGAACATGTGCTGGAAATCCTGCGCGTCGAGCAGGAAAACGGCACATTGCATGGGGTGATCGTGCAATTCGGTGGCCAGACGCCGCTGAAACTCGCGAATGCCCTGCAGGAAGAGGGCATCCCGATCCTTGGCACCTCGCCCGATGCGATTGACCTTGCCGAAGACCGCGAGCGGTTTCAGGCGCTGCTGAATGACCTGGGTCTGAAACAGCCGGTCAATGGCATTGCCTCCAGCCGGGATCAGGCTTTCGAGATTGCTGCGAAAGTCGGCTATCCGCTGGTGATCCGCCCCTCTTACGTTCTGGGCGGGCGCGCAATGGAGATCGTGCGCGATGACGCGCATCTGGAACGCTATATCCGCGACGCGGTGCAGGTTTCGGGCAAGAACCCGGTGCTTCTGGACAGCTATCTTGTGGGCGCGGTCGAGGTGGATGTGGATGCGCTCTGCGACGGCGAGAATGTCCATGTCGCGGGCATCATGCAGCATATCGAAGAGGCGGGCGTCCATTCGGGCGACAGCGCCTGTTCCCTGCCGCCCTATTCGCTGGACGCGGCCATGATCGCCGAGTTGCGCATACAGACCGAGGCACTGGCGCGTGGCCTGAATGTCGTGGGGCTGATGAATGTGCAATTCGCGATCAAGGATGGCGTGATCTATGTGCTGGAGGTGAACCCGCGTGCTTCCCGCACCGTGCCCTTCGTCGCCAAGGCCACGGATAGCGCGATTGCCTCGATTGCCGCGCGGCTGATGGCAGGTGAGAAGCTGTCGAATTTCCCGCTGCGCGGACCGATCAAGGCCGATGTCGCGCCCTCCGAGCCGATGCCGATGGGCGATCCGATGACGCTTGCCGATCCGCAGACCCCGTGGTTCTCGGTGAAGGAAGCCGTGCTGCCCTTCGCCCGCTTCCCCGGCGTGGACACGCTGCTTGGCCCGGAAATGCGCTCGACCGGCGAGGTCATGGGCTGGGCGCGCAATTTCGCGCGCGCCTTTTACAAGGCGCAACTTGGCGCGGGCGTGAATCTGCCCGAAAGCGGCAAGATCTTCCTGTCGATCAAGGATTACGACAAGGGGCCACAGATGCAGGAAGCGGCGCAATGCCTGACCGATCTGGGCTTTGAGATCATAGCAACCCGCGGCACGGCAGATTGGCTGAAAGCGCAGGGCGTCACCTGCGAAGTGGTGAACAAGGTCTATGAGGGCCGTCCCAATATCGTCGATCTGCTGAAATCGGGTGAGATTGTCATGGTGCTGAACACGACCGAGGGCGCGCAGGCCATCGAGGACAGTCGCGAGATCCGTTCGGTCGCACTCTATGACAAGATCCCCTATTTCACCACGGCGGCGGGCAGCCATGCGGCGGTCATGGCGATCAAGGCGCGCGAGGAAGGCGAAATCGGCGTGCGCGCGCTGCAGCATCAGGAAGCGTGAGCGACAGGCAAGGCGGGTGGCGCCCCGCCTTGCCGCAGCGGGCCTGTCGCGCGATCTGCTGGCCGTTCCTGACTGTCACATAGTCCTCCTCATCCGGCGCCAGCGCTGGCCGACTGGCCTGCGACGTGTAGCGTCGCTTTCCCCTGCTCCCCGCAAGATCACTCAAATAATGGTGATGACACCGGAATGCCCGATTGGTGCAAAAGAATTGTGGTCCGGTCGGGTTAGCCTCATTCTTGCCTTTCTGCTGCGCTATAGACTGTCCGGATCAAGGTGAGATGTGGAATGATGCAGTTGAGTGTTGAGGAAGTACCCATGCCTTCGGGCGCGCCGGAAAAGATGCAGTTCGCTTTCGGGACCACACGGATCGAGGTGACGACGCCAAGCTGGGAAGAGACGCTCGCATCGGTTGGCGCCCATCTCAAGGCGCGCCGTGGCTTCGCACTGGCGACGATCAATCTGGATCATCTGGTCAAGCTGCGCGCCGATACCGGTTTTCGCATGGCCTATGCGCGCCATGACATCATCGTCGCGGATGGAAACCCGATTGTCTGGCTGTCGCGCCTTGCCAGACGCCCGGTGGAGCTGATCCCCGGATCCGAGTTGATCGACCCGCTCGCAGAACTTGCCGCCACGCTTGGCGTATCAGTGGCGTTTTTCGGCAGCAGCCCCGAGGTGCTGGAAAAGGCCGCCGAAACCCTGCAACGTCGGCATCCTGGCCTCAAGCTCGCCATACGGATCGCGCCGCCCATGGGGTTTGACCCCAAAGGGCCGGTCGCGGAACGTCTGCTCAGAGATATCGCCGATTCGGGGGCGGGGCTGTGTTTCGTGGCGCTTGGCGCTCCCAAGCAGGAAGAATTCGCGGCTTTCGGGCGCAGCATCGCCCCGCAGCTCGGCTTCGTCTCGATCGGGGCGGGGCTGGATTTCATCGCGGGAACCCAGACCCGCGCGCCGCGGCTGGTGCGGAGGCTCGCGCTCGAATGGTTCTGGCGGATGATGCTTGCGCCCGGACGTCTGGGGATGCGCTATCTGCGCTGCATCCTGATCCTGCCAGGGCAGGCATTGGCGGCGTTGCGCCTGCGCCAGCGGACAGGGTAGGGCCGGGCCGCGCGGGGACCATGGCAATACGGAATACGGACGGAACCAGACAGATGACAGGTCGCAGGACAGGATTGACCCTTGCAGGTATTGCCGTGGTTATGGCCGCAGCCGCCGCATGGTGGCAGTTGAAAGCGCCTGCGGCACTTTCGACCGAAGAGCGCGCCGCGCTTTTCGCAGTACCGCTGGACGCGCCCGAGGCCGGTGCCGGAAAGTTCTATCTGGGCCATAGCCTGATCGGCCCCAATATCCCTGCCTTCGTGCAGCAACTGGCCGAAGCTGCCGGGTTTCACGACCCGTCCTATCACAGCCAGTTGGGCTGGGGCACCAGCCTGCGCGAACACTGGTATCCGACACTCACCATCAACGGCTATGCCGAGATGAATGCCAGCCCCGCCCATGCCCCCGCGAAACCTGCGCTGGAAAGCGGCAGCTATGATGTGCTCGTGCTCACCGAAATGGTGGATCTGCAGGATGCAATCCGCTGGCACGATTCGGGCCGCTATGCCGGGCTCTGGGCCAGTTTCGCGCGCCAGAGCCGCGCCGATATGCGGATCTATCTTTACGAGACATGGCATCGCACCGACATTCCAGAGGGCTGGCTGGACCGGATCGACGCCGATCTGCCGAATCTTTGGGAAGGCACGATTCTGGCGCAGGCCAAGGCCATGGCCGATGTGGGCGTGATCCATCTGATCCCGGCAGGTCAGGCCATGGCCGCCTTTACGCGCGCGCTGGAAGCGCAGGGCGGTCTGCCCGGCCTTGAAGACCGACACGGGCTGTTCGCGCTGAACGAGGACGGCATGCGCGACACGATCCACCCCAATGATCTGGGCAGCTATCTGGTGGCGCTGGTGCATTTCGCGACGCTCTATCACATGGACCCTGCGGGTCTGCCGCATGAACTGACACGCGCCGATGGCACAGCGGCAGAGGCGCCCTCGCCCGAAGTGGCAGCACTGATGCAGCAGATCGCCTGGGATGTCGTGCGCCGCCTGCCACAGACCGGGGTTGCGCCATGAAAGCCTTTTTCATTCTTGTGATGGCACTGGCCCTGCCCTGCGCGGCTTTCGCGCAGGGTCTGACCTCGCCCCGCGATGCCGGAACCGCGCCCTGGCTGGGCATGAACATGACCGAATTGCGCGATCACCAGCCGCAGCGCCCCTTCATCGATGTGATGAAAACCGCGCGCGCCTGGTACGGGCATCTGCCGGGGCAATGGGGCGGCTGGGAAGAGGCCGATCTGATCGCGGCGGGCGCGCTCGGGCCGCAGGGCTGGCCGACCCATGTGCCGGAAGAGATTACCGGCATCTCGACCCTGATGCTGGTCGATCTGGCCGAGGATACCGGCGGCGTGGCCGGGAATTACCGCCTGACGCATGAGGGCGAGGGGCGGCTGGAGATCGGCGGGCGCGTGGGGGGCGTGCGCCGCGCGGGGCGCAGCGAGCTATGGTTCAGCTTCACCCCCGGCCCCGGCGGGATTGAACTGACCATCCGCCAGACCGATCCGGAAAATCCAATCCGCAACATCCAGATCGTGCATCAGGACCATATCGCCGCCCATGCCGAAGGCGCGCTGCTGAACCCCGACTGGCGCGCGCGGATGGAGGGCATGGCGCTCTTGCGCTTCATGGCATGGCAGAACACCAATTACGCGACATGGAGCGCGTGGGACGACCGGCCATTGCCTGACGATTACACCTGGACCCCGCGCGGCGTGCCGCTGGAAATCCTGATCCGGGTGGCGAATGAGATGGGAACGGATGCATGGTTCAACATCCCGCATCTGGCCGATGACGCCTATATCGAGGCCATGGCCGAAATGATCCGCGACCAGCTTGACCCGGCGCTGACCGCATGGATCGAATTCTCGAACGAGACCTGGAACTGGTCCTTCCCGCAGGCCCATGCCGCCGCCGAGGCTGCCCGAGCGCGCTGGGGCAACCGCGATCTGTGGCAGGAATGGAACGCGATGCGCGCGGCGCAAATGGTGCAGATTTTCAATCGGGTCTTTGGCGATGACGGCCACCGGCTGAACCGGGTTCTGGCCACGCAAACCGGCTGGCTGGGGCTGGAAGAGCAGCTTGAATCCCCCCATTGGCAGGCCGAACACCCCGACAACCCGGCCCCGCCGACGCTCTTCGACACTTACGCCATCACCGGCTATTTCAGCGGCACGCTGGGCACGCCGGAAGCCGCGCCCCTGCTGCGCGACTGGCTGTCCGAGGCGCAATCCGAGGCGCGCGCACAAGGCATGGCGCGGGGCTTGGGTGGCACCGAACTTGACGAGTTCACCAGCATCGAGAGCCACCGGATATTAGAGCCGAAACTGACCGAAGATCTGCTCGATGGCCGCCACAGCAATGACCCGCGCGGCACGGTTGCGCGCATCGTGACCCATTACCTGCCCTATCATCTGGACGTGGCCCGGCGCTGGGGCTTGGATCTGGTCGCCTATGAGGGTGGCACGCATCTTCTGGGGCTGGGCGAGGTGATGCATGACCTCGAGCTGACCGCGCTCTTTGTCGATTTCAACTATTCGACTGGCATGGGTCAGCTTTATTCCGAGTTGCTGCGCGGCTGGTATGCCGGGGGGGGCGGGCTTTTCGTGCACTATTCCGACATTCGCCGCGCCAGCCACTGGGGCAGTTTCGGCGCCTTGCGCCATGTGAAAGACGACAATCCGCGCTGGAATGCGCTGGTTGGCTTTGACCCCGAAAAGGTGCGCCCGTGACCCCGGTTCTGTCTGTCCTGATCCCTGCCAGCAATGAAGAGCGCTATATCGGCCCCTGCCTGAAAGCGGTGCTGAATTCCGACCCGGTGCCCGGATATACGGTCGAGGTGATCGTGATCGCGAATGGCTGCGATGATGATACTGTGGGCGTCGCCCGGCGCTTTCGCGAGATGGCCGAGGGGCGGGGCTGGCGGCTGACGATCCTTGATCTCTATGAGGGCGGCAAGATCGGCGCACTGAATGCGGGCGATGAGAAAGCCATCGGGCGGCTGCGGGTCTATCTGGATGCCGATGTGACCCTCAGCCCGCCGCTGCTGGCGGAACTGGCGGCGGCGCTCAGCCAGCCCGGCGCGCGCTATGCCACCGGGACACCGGAAATCAGCCCCGCGGTCACCCTTGCCACCCGTATCTATGGGCGGTTCTGGGCGCGCGTGCCCTTCATGCGCGAAGGGGCGCCGGGTTTCGGCATCTACGCGGTGAATGCCGAAGGCCGCAGCCGCTGGGCGGAATTTCCGGATATCATCTCGGACGATACCTTTGTGCGGTTGAATTTTGCGCGCGCCGAGCGGGTGCAGGTTCGGGCAACCTATCGCTGGCCGCTGGTCGAGGGATTCAGCAATCTGGTGCGCGTGCGGCGCAGGCAGGATCAGGGCGTGGCGCAGATCAAAGCGCTTTTCCCCGCTCTGGCGCAGAATGACACCAAGGCCCGCGCCAATCTGCCTGCCCTGCTGCGCGCCGATCCGCTGGGCTTCGTGGTCTATACGACCGTGGCTTTGCTGGTGCGGCTGGGGGGATTGCGCCCCGGCGCCTGGACACGCGGGCGATAGGCCGCAGCCCGGCGCCCTCGCCATCGCGGGCTGCCTGCGCTACTGACAGAGCATGCCCTGCCAGAGGTCCGCTCGATGCACACCCCCCTGCCCCTGACCCGCGATCTGGTGCTGATCGGCGGCGGCCACACCCATGCGCTGGTGTTGCATAAATGGGCGATGACCCCCCTTGCGGGCGTGCGGGTGACGCTGATCAACCCCGACCCGACCGCGCCCTATACCGGCATGCTGCCCGGCCATATCGCGGGCCATTACCCCCGCGACGCGCTGGAGATCGATCTGATCCGGCTGGCCCGCCGCGCGGGCGCCCGCGTCATCCTTGGCCGCGCCGAAGGGTTGGACCCGACCGCGCGTCAGGTGCATCTGCCCGGACGCCCGCCCATCGCCTATGATGTGGCCTCGGTCGATATCGGCATCACCTCAGACCTGCCCGCGCTGCCGGGGTACATTGAGCACGCGGTCTCCGCCAAGCCGCTCGGGGCCTATGCCACGCGCTGGCAGGACTGGCTGGCGCAGGTGCAGGCAGGCGAATTGCCCGCGCAGATCGCCATCATCGGCGGCGGCGTGGCCGGGGTCGAACTGGCGCTGGCCATGGCCCACCGGCTGCAGGGTCATGCGTATGAGATCACGCTCATAGATGCAGGCCCGCTCCTGCCCCATATCGGCGCGCAGGCCCGCAAGCGGCTGATCGCGCATCTGGCGCGAAGGCAGGTGCGCGTGATCGAGAACACGCGGCCCGCAGCCGTCACCGCCGAAGGGCTGGTGTTGCAGGACGGGCAGGTGATCGCAGCCAGTTTCGTGCTGGGGGCCGCGGGGTCGCGCCCGCAGGACTGGCTGCGCGCCACAGGGCTGGATCTGACCGAGGGCTTCATTTCCGTCGATCCTTTCCTGCGCGCGGTCAATGCGCCCGAGGTTTTTGCCGTCGGAGATTGCGCGCATATGGCCCATGCGCCGCGCCCCAAGGCTGGGGTCTATGCCGTCCGTCAGGCCCCGATCCTGTTTCAGAACCTGCGCGCGGCCCTTGGGGCGGGGCGGATGCGCGCCTACCGGCCCCAGCGCGACTATCTGAAACTCGTCTCGCTGGGCGGGAAATCCGCGCTGGCCGATAAATGGTCGCTGCCGCTCGAAGGGCGCTGGCTCTGGCGGGTGAAAGACCGGATCGACGCGAAATTCATGGACCAGTTCCGTGACGCGCGCCCGATGCCCGCTACCCTGCCCCGCGCCCATGCCAGCGGGCTGGCCGAGATGCTGGGCGATAGACCGCTTTGCGGTGGGTGTGGCGCGAAGATGGGGGCGCAGACGCTGAAGGCTGCCCTGCCGGAGGTGGCGCGCGACGATATCGAAGCCGGGATCGGGGATGATGCCGCCATTCTGCGCATGGGCGCGACGCGGCAGGTGATTGCGACCGATCATCTGCGCGCGCTGGTCGAGGATCCCTGGCTGATGGCGCAGATCGCCGCCACCCATGCGCTGGGTGATATCTGGGCGATGGGGGCGCGCCCGCAGGCGGCGCTCGCCTCGGTCACACTGCCGCGCATGGCGCCTGAATTGCAGGCCCGCACGCTGCGCGAGGTGATGGCGGGGGCAGAATCCGTGCTTGGCCCGGCGGGCGCGGCACTGGTCGGCGGGCATAGCGCGATGGGGGCCGAGATGCAGCTTGGCTTCACCCTGACCGGGCTTCTGGACGGGCGCGCGCTGACAAAATCCGGTGCGCAGGTAGGCGATGCGCTGATCCTGACCAAGCCGCTGGGCTCCGGCGTGATCATGGCCGCCGAAATGCAATGGACCGCCCCCGGCGCAGTGGTCGCGGGCGCGCTGGCGGCGATGGTCGAGGGGCAGGCACAGGCCGCCGATATCCTGCGCCATGACGCCCATGCCATGACCGATGTGACCGGCTTCGGGCTGGCCGGGCATCTGGCGGAAATGCTGAAGCCCGACGGCCTGAGCGCGCGGATCCACCTTGCCGCCCTGCCGCTTCTGGACGGGGCCGAGGCGCTGGCCGGGCACGGCATCGCCTCAAGCCTTGCGCCCGCCAATCGCGCGGCACTTCTGGGGCTGCTCGACGCCCCGCACTCCGCGCGCGCGGCGCTGTTGATCGACCCGCAAACGGCGGGTGGCTTGCTTGCAGCAGTGCCGGAGGCGCGGGCCGAGGCGCTGCTGGGGCAACTGCTTGAGGCAGGTTACAGGGCGGCGATTGTTGGAAAAGTGACAGCGGATCGCGGGCCGAAAATCACTGCGGCATGATTTGCCTGTCACCTGTGCTTACAGATTCCCGATATTGCAGCAGGTGATTCAGCCGTTCTGCCGCCCGATCCTGCGACTTATCCGATAAATCGGCCAAATCAATCCGCTCAAGCGTCTCGACACGCCTTTGGGCGCGGGCATAGCTTGGATCGTAATGATGCAAGATCAGATCCGAGACCAGATCGCCAAAGCGCCCCTCACCTGCGGCCTCATGCCAGGTGGCCAGCCGGTCTTTCGACTGATAGGGGCGCAGCTTTTCCAGCACTCCGGCCAGCCGCGCCGGGTCGTCGCAGAACCCGTGATAGTCCTGCAGAATATGCGCGACCCGCGCCGCCAGCGGGGCGGTGATCTCGACGCGCGGGGCGCAGCGCATCGCCTGCCACAGCGAGGGCGGCAGACGCAGACGGCCAATGCGGTTCGATTCCGCCTCGATCAGCACGGGCCGCGCAGGGTCCAGCGCGACCAGCGCCTGCGCCAGCCGCGTCTCGAACAGTTTCTGCGACGGTTGCGGGTCGCCCGCACCAAAAAGCGAGCCGCGATGCGCGGCCAATGCCTCCAGATCCAGCACCTGCCCGCCCGAGGCCGCGACCCGCGCCAGAATCCCGGTCTTCGCGGTGCCCGTGCCCCCGTCAAGCAACACCACCTGCGCCGGAAAAGGCGCATCATAGAGCTGCGCCTGCACCAGACGCCGATAGCTCTTGTAGCCGCCCTCCAGCACCGAGACCCGCCAGCCGATCTGGCGCAGGATCGTGGCAAAAGACCCCGAGCGCTGCCCGCCGCGCCAGCAATAGACCATGGGCTGCCAGTCGCCGGGCTTGTCCGAAAGCGGCCCCAGCAGATGCCGCGCCACATTCATCGCCACCAGCGCCGCGCCGCGCTTGCGCGCCAGAAACGGGCTTTGCTGCTTGTAGATCGTGCCGATCTCGGCGCGCTCGGCATCGCTCAGCACCGGCAGGCTGATCGCGCCGGGCAGGTGATCTTCGGCAAATTCGCTGGGCGCGCGGGCATCGATGATCGTATCCGCGCCAAGCGTAGCAAGATCGTGCAGAGAGGTCAGTTTCATGATCCGTTATCCCCTGCCGCAGCCATGACCGCGACAGGGGCGAAGGTCAATCCTGTGCACGCAGGATTTGCGCCGGGCGCGCGGCCAGCGGGCGCAGGGCGAAGGCCAGACCGGCCAGCAACGTGGCCAGAATCCCGCCCAGGACGATGGCAACGGCCGAGACAGGCTCGAACACATAGCGCGATTCCAACACGAACTGCATCACCGCCCAGGAGGCCAAGGCCGCAGCCCCCAGCGCGACCAGCCCCGCCGCCGCCCCCATCAGACCGGCGCGCAGCGCGAAGCTGGTCAGGATCTGGCGGCGCGTGGCCCCGAGTGTCTTCATCACGGCGGCCTCGAACACCCGCGCGCGTTCGCCCGCAGCAGCCGCCCCGATCAGCACCACGAAGCCGGTCAGCAGCGTGGCCAGCGCCGCGTAGCTTGTGGCCGTGGCCATGGTGGAGAGCGCTTCGGTCACGCGCTCGGCGGCTTCGCGCACGCGGATCGCGGTGATATTGGGGAACATGTTCGACAGATCGCGCAGGATCGCGCCCTCTGCGGCCTCCAGCGCATAGACCGTGGCGATATGGGTATGCGGGGCCGCGCGGATCGGGTCAGGCGACATGACCATCACAAAGCCGATCCCCCCGGTCGAGAAATCCACCTCGCGCAGATTGGCGATCTCCGCCGTGATATCGCGGCCCAGAAGATTGACCGTCACGGTATCGCCGACACCCAGCCCCAACTCGCCCGCCTGTTCCGCGCCCATGCTGACCAGGGGCGGGCCGGAATAATCCTCGGACCACCAGTCCCCGGCGGTCAGCCGCGTCCCCTCGGGCATGGTCGCGGCATAGCTGATCCCCCGGTCCCCACGCAGCACCCAATGGCCGCGCGCGGGGTGTTCGCGCGCCGGTATGCCGTTCAGTTCAGTTACCACCCCGCGCAGCATGGGCGCCGTGTCCACGCGGTCGACATTCTCATCCTCGGCCAGCCGCGCAAGGAAGCCCTCCAGCTGCGTGTTCTGGATATCGAGGAAGAAATAGCTGGGCGCGCGGTCGGGCAGGTCCATGGCGATGGCGCGGCGCAGGTTGCTGTCGATCTGCCCCACGGCGGCCAGCACGGTCAGCCCCAGCCCCAGCGACAGGATCACCGCTGTTGCCCCTTCGCGCGGGTTGCCGATGGCGCCCATCGCCATGCGCAGGCTGGTGCGCCCGCGCAAAGCCCCGGCCCGCGCCAGTCTGCGCGCCAGGGACCGCACCAGAAGTGCTGCCAGCGCGAGGATCGCCAGCGCCAGCATCACGCCGCCAGCGGTCGCAAAGGCCAGACGCGGGACAGCGGCGAAACTCGCGGCAATGCCCACCAGCCCGGCGACCAGCGCGCCGGTCGTCAGCAGATAGGGCCAGCGCGGCCAGCCCTTCGCGGTCTCTGCAACCCCGCGAAAGATGGTCGCCGCGCGCACATGTTCCGTGCGGGCCAGTGGCCAGAGGGTGAAGATCAGCGCCGTCAGCGCACCATAAAGCGCGGCCTCGATCAGCGCGCGCGGATGCAACCCGATTTCCAGATCGACCGGCACCTGATCGGCGACCAGCGGCGCGACGGCAAAGGGCACAATCGCCCCCAGCGCCAGCCCCAGCACCAGCCCAAGGCCGGTCAGAACCCCGATCTGCATCAGATAGACCGCGAAGATCATGCGGCTTTCCGCGCCGAGTGTTTTCAGCGTGGCAATGACCTTGGTCTTGCCATCCAGATAGGTGCGGACCGCAGCAGAGACACCGACCCCGCCCACCGCAAGCCCCGCCAGCCCCACGAGCACAAGGAAGGACGACACCCGCTCGATCACGTTGCGGATCTGGGGCGCGGCATTGCGGCTGTCGCGCCAGCGCACGCCCGCGCCGTCAAACTCGGCATTGGCAGCGCGGCGGGCGGCATCGAGCGCCTGTCCGGGCAGGAGCAGGCGGTAATTCACCTCATAGAGCGTGCCGGGGCCGAGGAGTTCCGCGCCGTCCAGCGCGTCGCGCAGGACCAGCGTGCGCGGGCCAAAGCCGAAATTCGCGCCCAGCCCGTCAGGTTCGCGGGTCAGATGGGCCGTCAGCCGGAATTCCTGCACGCCAAGGCGGAAAGTATCGCCGATCTGCAGCCCCAGCCGTTCGGCAAGGATACGCTCCATCACGCCGCCGGGCAGGCCGTCGTGCATGGCCAGCGCCTCGGCCAGCGGAATTTCGGGCGCAAGGCCGACCCGGCCCACCAGCGGATAGGCGCTGTCCACGCCCTTGACCTGCGTGACCGACCGCTCGGAGCTCTCGCCCGCGCCCGTCACAGCCATGGACCGGAAATCGACGACTTCCGACACCTCCGCCGCGAAATCGTCGATCCAGGCGCGTTCCTCAGGCGTCGCAAAGCGGTAGGTCATGCGCAGTTCCGCATCCCCGCCCAAGAGCGTTGCCCCTTCGCGCGCAAGCCCGTCATCAATCGCCCCGCGCACCGAGCCCACAGCGGCAATCGCGCCCACGCCCAGCGCCAAGCACGCCAGAAACACCCAGAAGCCCCGCAGCCCGCCGCGCAATTCGCGCCGGGCAATGCGCCATGCAACCGCGCTCATTCGGCGGCCTCGGCCCGCGCAGCACGGTCTTCGCCCGCGATCTGCCCATCGGCCAGACGGATCACCCGGTCACAGCGCGCTGCCAGATCGGGCGCATGTGTCACCAGCACCAGCGTCGCGCCATGCCGGTCGCGCAGACCGAACAGAAGGTCCATGATCGCCTGACCATTGGGGCCGTCCAGATTGCCGGTCGGCTCATCCGCAAGCAGGATCGCCGGACGCGGCGCGGCGGCGCGCGCCAGCGCCACGCGCTGCTGCTCACCGCCGGACATCTGCGCCGGGTAATGGTCCAGCCGGTGGCCAAGACCCACTGCGCGCAATTCTTCCTCGGCGCGCTCGAAGGCGTCCGGCCTGCCTGCCAGTTCCAGCGGCGTCGCGACATTTTCAAGCGCGGTCATCGTCGGAATCAGGTGGAAAGACTGAAACACCACCCCCATATGTTGACGACGAAACCGGGCCAGCGCATCTTCGCCCAGGGTGGTCAGGTCATGGCCCATCGCCGTGACAGCCCCGCCCGTGGCGCGCTCCAGCCCGCCCATAAGCATGAGGAGCGAGGATTTGCCCGACCCGGACGGCCCGACCAGCCCCACAGTCTCGCCTTTTGCGACATCAAGCGTGATATCGCGCAGGATCCTCACTGGCCCGGCATTGCCTTGCAGGGTCAGCCCCACATCTTTCAGTGAGAGAACCATGTCCGTCATTCCAGCTTTCCTCGTTCACCCGTTTCATGTTGCATATGGGGCCGCCCGCGCATTCGGCAACCGCTGCACTGCGGCGCTCACGATATTTACGCTGGGACTTGGTGTTTCCGTCGCGCCCGTCAGCGCCGAAGCGCTGCGACTGGTGGCGCTGGGGGACAGCCTGACCCAAGGCTACGGCCTGCCGACAGAGGACGGTTTCGTGCCGCAACTGGAAGCCTGGTTGCACGAAAACGGGCTGGAGGTCGAGGTGATCAATGCAGGCGTGTCCGGCGACACCACTGCAGGCGGGCTGGCGCGGATGGACTGGACACTCGCAGAGCCGGTCGATGCCATGCTGGTCACACTGGGCGGCAATGATCTCTTGCGCGGTCTCGATCCGGCGGCGAGCCGGGCCAATCTGGAAGCGATCCTCGCGCGGCTGGAGCGCGAGGAGATCCCCGCGATGCTGATCGGCCTGCCCGCACCGGGCAATTACGGGCCCGAGTTCAAGCTCGCCTTCGAGCGGATGTATGTTGATCTTGCAGGCCAGTTCGATGTGCCGATGGTACCGAATTTCATGCAGCCCATGACCGACAAGGCCGATGCCGGGGCCAGTTTCAACGATCTGATGCAGGATGATCATATTCATCCCAATGCGGAAGGGGTGAAACTGATCGTCGAACATCTGGGTCCAGAGGTACTGTCCTTCCTGAAATCGCTGGAGAACGGGACATATTGACCCGTGCCTCCGCCTGAGGTTGTAGCCCCGAAGGCTTCTTGCTAAGGGGGCTAGCGAGTGTTGCAGACTGGTGCCAGGCCCTGATAACGGGGTGCGGCACCCCAGAGCGGGCAGGACAGACATGGCGAGACAGAACTATATTTTCACCTCGGAATCGGTTTCCGAGGGGCACCCTGACAAGGTCTGCGACCGGATTTCGGACGCGGTGCTGGATGCGCTTCTGGGCGAGGAAGAAAACGCCCGCGTCGCCTGCGAGACTTTCGCGACATCTTCGCTGGTGGTGATCGGCGGCGAAGTGGGGCTGTCGGACCCGGAACGGCTGAAGGATTACATGGGCCGCATCCCGCAGATCGCGCGCGATTGCATCAAGGATATCGGCTATGAGCAGGACAAGTTCCATTGGAACACCTGCCATGTGCTGAATTTCCTGCACGAACAATCCGCCCATATTGCCCAAGGCGTGGACCGCGATGGCGCGGGGGATCAGGGGATCATGTTCGGCTATGCGGTGGATGAGACCCCGGATCTGATGCCCGCGCCGATCCAATACGCCCATGCGATCCTGCGCCGTCTGGCCGAGGCGCGCAAATCGGGCGCCGCGCCCAGCCTGCGCCCGGATGCGAAATCGCAGCTCTCGCTGCGCTATGAGGGCGGCAAGCCGGTGGAGGTCACGCAGCTGGTGCTCTCGACCCAGCATGAAAGCGAAGACCAGAGCTCTGACGATATCCGCGCGATTGTGGAACCCTATATCCGCGAAGTCCTGCCTGCGGGCTGGCTGACCGAGAAAACCGAATGGTGGGTCAACCCGACAGGGACTTTCGTCATCGGCGGCCCTGACGGGGATGCGGGCCTGACCGGGCGCAAGATCATCGTCGACACCTATGGCGGGGCCGCCCCGCATGGCGGCGGCGCATTCTCGGGCAAGGATCCGACCAAGGTGGACCGTTCGGCGGCCTATGCGGCGCGGTATCTGGCGAAGAATGTCGTGGCCGCAGGCATGGCGCAGCGCTGCACCTTGCAGATCTCCTATGCCATCGGCGTGGCCAAGCCGCTGTCGATCTATGTCGACACCCATGGCACCGGCGCGGTGGAGGATGAGGCGATCGAGCGCGCCGTGACGCAGGTGATGGATCTGACCCCGCGCGGCATTCGCGAGCATCTGGGGCTGAACCGCCCGATCTATGCGCGCACGGCGGCTTACGGGCATTTCGGGCGCCAGCCAGAGGCGGATGGCGGGTTTTCCTGGGAGAAAACCGATCTGATCGAGGCGCTGAAGAAAGCCGTGTGACGGGCGGATCATCGGCAGCTGTCACGGTCCGGGTGCGTGCCGAGCACGCACCTTACGAAAAGACAGTGCCCGCCAGCTCCGGCGAGCCGCGCAGCAGCTCTTCCGCGCCCATCGCCCGTTTGCCTTCGCGCTGCACGGCGCGCAGCTCCAGCGCCCCTTCTCCGCAGGCCACGGTCAGGCCATGCAAGACCTGCCCCGGTGCGCCCTGCCCCGCCACGGCCCGCGCATCCAGCAGCTTCAGCCGCCCGGAAGGGGTCTCGCACCAGGCGCCGGGGAAGGGCGATAGCCCCCGGATCTGGCGCGCGAGCTCCGCTGCCGGGCGCGTCCAGTCCAGCCGCGCCTCGGATTTGTCGATCTTGGCGGCATAACTCACGCCATTCTCGGGTTGCGGCACCGCCTCAAGCTCGGGCAGACGGGCCAGCGCCTCTCGGATCAGCCGCGCGCCCATCTGCGACAGCCGGTCATGCAGCGCCGCGCTCGTGTCCGCTTCGGTGATGGGCGTCCTCGCGCACAACAGAACCGGCCCGGTATCGAGGCCCGCCTCCATCTGCATGATGCAGACCCCCGTCTCGGCATCGCCTGCCATGATCGCGCGCTGGATCGGCGCGGCCCCGCGCCAGCGCGGCAGCAGCGAGGCATGGATATTCAGGCAGCCCTGGCGCGGCGCGTCCAGCACCGGCTGCGGCAGGATCAGACCATAGGCCACGACGACGGCGACATCCGCAGCGAGTGCTGCAAACCCGGCCTGCGCCTCTGGTGATTTCAGGCTGGCGGGGTGGCGGACGGGCAGACCAAGTGCCTCTGCGCGCTGATGCACTGGCGTTGGACGGGGTTGCTTGCCCCGGCCCGCAGGGCGCGGGGGCTGGGTATAGACGCAGATCACATCATGCGCCGCATGGATCGCCTCCAGCGCCGGGACGGAAAACTCGGGCGTGCCCATGAAGATCACGCGCAGACGGGGTGTAGGGTGCGTCATTGACGCACCTTACGCGCACGCCGCAAGAGCATGTCGCGGCGGGTCTTGCTCAGATGATCGAAATACATCCGCCCGTTCAGATGGTCGATCTGATGCTGAACGCTGGTCGCCCAGAGCCCGACAAAATCGCGCTCTTCCAGCGCGCCCGCGTCATTGAGAAACCGCACCGTCACCGCGCGGGGGCGCTCGATCCGCGCCCAGACACCGGGCAGGTTGGGGCTGGCCTCGTCATGTTCCCGCAGCTTGACGCTTGCATGCAGGATTTCCGGGTTGGCCATGCGCACCGCCTGCCCGCGCAGCTCCGAGGCATCCACGACCGCCAGGCGCAGCATCACCCCGATCTGGGGCGCGGCAAGCCCCACGCCGGGCATGGCCTCCATCGTGTCGATCATGTCGGCCCAGACCGCGCGGACCGCATCGGTGATCCCGGCCACAGGCTCGGCCACCGAGCGCAGCCGGGTGTCGGGCCATGGGATGCAGGGCCGCACGCTCACCCGCGTGCCTGATCGCGCTTCAGCTTCACCATCTTGCGGGTGATCATGCCGCGCTTGATCGCGCCCAGATGGTCGATGAACAGCTTGCCGTTCAGATGGTCCAGCTCATGCTGCGCGCAGGTGGCCCAGAGCCCGTCAAATTCCGCTTCCTGCAGTTTCCCGTCCAGCCCGATCCAGCGCATGGTCACGCTTCTGGGGCGGGTCACTTCGGCATATTGCTCGGGGATGGACAGACAGCCTTCCTCATAGGTGTTCATCTCCTCCGAGGCCGCAATGATCTCGGGATTGATCAGCACCATCGGGCGGGGCTCGGCGCCCTCTTCCTTGACGCAATCCATCACGAACAGGCGTTTGAGCACGCCCACTTGCGGCGCGGCCAGCCCGACGCCGGGCGCGTCATACATGGTTTCCAGCATATCCTCGGCCAGTTTGCCGATTTCGGGCGAAACGCCCTCGATCGGCGCGCAAAGCTTCTTGAGGCGCGGGTCCGGGTGGATCAGGATCGGTTTGATACTCATGATCCGCGATGTAAGCCAAGCCAAAGCGCCGTTCAATGGGCTTTTGGCCTTGCACGCGCGCGCGCCTCGCGTCAGCTTGGGCCGCAAAACGGAGGCAGCGATGAATTTCGATCAGATCATCGAGCGGCGCGGCACAGGCTGCATAAAATGGGACGCGATGGAAGCGCGCTATGGCGTGTCCTCAGAGAACGGGATCGCCATGTGGGTGGCGGATATGGATTTCCGCCCGCCGGAGGCGGTACAGAGCGCGCTGCAGCGGCTCCTTGATCACGGCATCTATGGCTATGGCGGTCTGGATGATGACTACCGTGCCGCGATCTGCTGGTGGATGGCGAACCGTCATGGCTGGAGCGTCGAGCCTGGCCATATCTTCACCACCCATGGGCTGGTCAATGCGGTGGGGCTGTGCCTGCAGACATGGACCGCGCCGGGGGATGGCGTGCTTCTGTTCACGCCGGTCTATCATGCTTTCGCGCGCACCATTGCCGCTGCAGGTCGGCAGGTGGTGGAATCGCCGCTGGTGAACCGCGAGGGGCGCTACGAGATGGATCTCGACGCGGCCAGCGCCCTGATCGACGCGAAAACGCGCATGGTGGTCCTGTGCTCGCCCCACAATCCCGGCGGGCGGGTCTGGAGCGCGCAGGAATTGCGCGCCCTGGCCGAGTTCTGCGCGCGCCATGACCTGCTCCTGATCTCGGACGAGATCCACCATGATCTCCTGATGCCGGGGCAGCGCCATATCCCCATGCCCATCGCCGCGCCCGAGATTGCGGACCGGCTGGTGATGCTGACGGCGGCCTCCAAGACCTTCAATCTGGCAGGCACGCATTGCGGCAATGTCATCATCGCCGATGACCGTCTGCGGCAGCAATTCGCAGGCACGATGGCGGCTTTCGGGATTTCCCCCAATTCCTTCGGCCCTGCGGCGGTGCAGGCCGCCTATTCGCCCGAAGGCGCCGCTTGGGTCGATGCGCTCTGCGCCTATCTCGACGGCAACCGGCAGATCTTCGATGCCGGGATCCATGCCATTCCCGGCCTGCGCTCGATGGAACTGCAATCAACCTATCTGGCATGGGTGGATTTCAGTGGAACAGGCATGACGCCTGCCGAGTTTACCCGTCGTGTGGAACAGGGCGCCGGAATTGCGGCCAATCACGGTCCGACTTTCGGCACCGGGGGCGAGTGCTGGCTGCGATTCAATCTGGGCACGCGGCGCGCTCTGGTCGAAGAGGCGGTGACACGCCTGCAGCGCGCTTTCGGCGATCTGCAATAGCCCGCACAGCCCCTGCGCATCTGCGCATGTTGCCCTGACGGCCTCTCCGCGCCAGATGAAGGGGAACGGAAAAGGAGTTTTGCAATGGGCCAGTTAATTGACGGCGAATGGTCGAAGGAATGGTATGACACAAAAAAGACCGGCGGCGCCTTCAAGCGTGACACGTCGAAATTCCGCAACTGGGTAACGGCGGATGGCAGCGCCGGGCCAAGCGGCGAAGGCGGCTTCAAGGCCGCGGCCGGGCGCTACCATCTCTATGTCTCGCTCGCCTGTCCCTGGGCGCATCGCACGCTGATCTTTCGCGCGCTGAAAGGGCTGGAAGGGCTGATCGATGTCTCGGTCGTGCATCCCGAGATGCTGGATGAAGGCTGGACCTTTGCCACGAATTACGACGGGGCGACAGGCGACAAGCTGCATGGCGCGAGGTTCCTGCGTGAGGTCTATATCCGCGCCGCGCCGAAGGTTTCGGGCCGGGTGACCGTGCCGGTTCTGTGGGACAAAGAGCGCGAGACCATCGTCTCGAACGAATCCGCAGAGATCATCCGCATGTTCAATTCCGCCTTCAACGATCTGACCGGGAACTCGGATGACTATTACCCCGAAAAGCTGCGGGGCGAGATCGATGCGGTGAATGACCGCATCTATACCGAGGTGAATAACGGCGTCTACAAGGCCGGTTTCGCTACCACGCAGGATGCCTATGATAAGGCTGTGGCGCCCTTGTTTGACGCGCTCGACTGGCTGGAGGGGCGGCTGGAAGGTCAGCGCTATCTGGTCGCGGACCGGCTGACCGAGGCGGACTGGCGGTTGTTCACAACGCTGGTGCGCTTCGACAGCGTTTATCATCTGCATTTCAAGTGCAACCGCCGCCGGATCGTGGATTACCCCGCACTCTGGGCTTATACGCGCGATCTCTATCAACATCCGGGTGTGGCGGGCACGGTCAATCTGGACCATATCGTGCGGCATTATCATTACAGCCATGACACGATTAACCCCAACCGGATCATCCCGATCAACCCGGTGCTGGATTTCACCGCACCGCATGGGCGCGAGGCGCTCTGAGCCGCGCGCCCTGCCCTCCTCACGCAAAAGCGATTCCCCATGTGCCGCGCTTGCGGTAACGTGCCGGAAAATCATTGTGATGAGGGCAGTATGCGTATCCTTTCCGTTCTGGCGACAGGTCTTTTCCTCGGGCTCGGCACTGCGGCCAGCGCCCAGAGCTGCGGCGGCAATTTCGGCTCATTCGTCGAAGGGCTGAAATCCGAGGCCGTCCAGCGTGGCTATGACCGGGCGCTGGTGGATGGTTTCTTCCGCGGCGTGCAGTTCGATCAATCGGTGATCAATGCCGACCGGCGTCAGGGCATCTTTCAGCGCCCCTTCCTCGATTTCTCGCGCGCGCTGATCTCGCAGAACCGGATGAATGCGGGGCGCGCAAATTACGACCGCCATCGCGCGATCTTTGACCGGGCGCAGTCACAGTTCGGCGTGCCGCCCGGCATCCTGCTGGCCTTCTGGGCGTTCGAAACCGATTTCGGGGCCAATCAGGGCGATTTCAACACGGTGAATGCGCTGGTCACTCTGGCGCATGACTGCCGCCGTCCGTCGCTCTTCCGCCCGCAGGTCTTTGCGGCGCTGGAAATGCACCGGCGCGGTGATCTGGACCCGCGCACCATGCAGGGCGCATGGGCGGGCGAGATCGGGATGGTGCAGAAACTGCCCTCCGACATCATCAACCACGCCGTCGATGGCGATGGCGACGGGCGCATTGACCTGCGCCGGTCCATCCCGGATTCGATCATGTCCGGGGCCTCGATGCTGCGCGCCAAGGGCTGGCGGGCGAATGAGCCATGGATGCACGAGGTCGCGCTGCCGCAAGGGTTTGATCTGCGCCAGTCCGGGCTGCGCACCCAGCGCTCTGTCAGTGACTGGGCGCAAATGGGCATCCGCCCCACCCATGGCAATCTGCCCTCGGGCAATCTGCAGGCCTCGATCATCCTGCCGCAGGGGCATCGCGGTCCGGCCTTCATGGTGTTCCACAATTATCGCGTGCTGTTTGAATGGAACCAGAGCTTCATCTATGTGACCACCGCCGCCTATTTTGCGACCCGGCTGCAGGGCGCACCGGTCTATCAGGCGGGCAGTCCTGACACCGGGCTCAATCAGGACCAGATGCGCCAGTTGCAGCAACGCCTGACCCAGCGCGGCTTCGATGTGGGGGCGGTTGACGGCATCCTCGGCGCCAATACCCGCGCCGCCGTGCAGGACGTTCAGGCCCAGCTTGGCCTGCCCGCCGATGGCTGGCCCACCCCGCAGCTTTTGCGGATGCTCTGAGGAAAACCGCCTGCAAGGCTGTTTTTTCTTGGTTTCAGACGGTTTTTCTTCCACTCTGCGGTCATGCGCGACCAGCGCATGACAATTATGTGCGTAACAAGGGACTGGGAGAGAACGATGGGACGTCGTGACGAACTGATTGAACGCTATGCAAGTGACCTGCGCGAGAAATGCGGGGTCGAGCCGGATATGGCGCTTCTGACGAAAGTAACAATCGGCTGTGGCCCGTCGATCTATGACGCTGATGCGGCCACGGTCGCGGCGACCCAGCAGCATGAGTTGGACACTGTGCGCCGCAGCTTTCTGATGAAGAAGCTTGGCCTGCCGGATGGCCAGGATCTGCACGACGCCATTGACGCGGTAATCGAGCAATATGGCCGCTCCGAGCGCAACAAATACCGCGCGGTGGTCTATTACCTGCTGACCAAGCGTTTCGGCAAGGAAAGTGTCTACGGCTGAACCCGCCGGAACGCTAAAATGCAACCTTTCTTTCCGTTGCCAGCGCGACAGCGGTCTGAGATCATGAGGCATCTGGTCAGGACGACCGGCGCTTTGATTCTTCCCGTGACGTGAAGGGCACGTGGGTGAGTGGGGGGCCGGTCATGCCGGTCCCCGTTTTTTTCGAGCACATCCCGACGAAGGCCCGCAGCAAAGCATGCTCCCGCTTGCACTTGCACCCTCAGCCGCTTAGGCAGGACAGATTCCCGCCCCGATCTCAGGCCCCTGTCATGTATCTGCCCGAACATTTCGCAGAAACCGATGCAACACGCATTTCCGAGGTGATTGCCGCGGCACCGCTGGCCTGTATCGTCGCGCAGACCGCCAGCGGGCTTCTCGCCAATCATATCCCGCTTCTGTCCAAGCCCGATGGCAGCCTGATCGGGCATGTCGCCAAGGCCAATGACATGCACCAGACCATTGCGGACGGGCAAGAGGTGCTGGCGATCTTCACCAGCATGGATGCCTATGTCTCGCCCAATTTCTACCCCAGCAAGCAAGAACATCACCGCCATGTGCCGACATGGAATTACGTCACGGTGCATGTGCATGGCACGATCCGGTTTCAGCATGACCGGCAGGCCAAACATGCGGTGGTGGGGCTTCTGACGCGACTGCATGAACGCCGGGTCAATGGCGATGCGGGCTGGAAGATGGGCGATGCGCCCGCCGATTACATGGCCACCATGCTGGAAAACATCGTCGCCTTCCGCATCACGCCCACCCGGATCGAGGCCAAGTCGAAGCTCAGTCAGAATCGCGAGGCGCGCGATTATGACGGGGCCATCAAAGGCTTGCGGGCATCCGGGGCGCACCGGATCGCAGATGAGATGGCCCGGAGGGCTGACGGGGATCTGCCCTCTGAATGACTTGGCGCAAGCTGGCGCTTGAAACCCGGCGCTGCAGCGCACAAATTGGACGCAAGGCGCCAAACGCATGGCGCAGATGAAAGGATGAAGTGCATGTCGCAGACACTCTCTTACCCGGTCCTGCCGCTGCGCGATATGGTCGTGTTTCCGCATATGATCGTGCCGCTCTTTGTCGGGCGCGAAAAATCGGTCCGCGCGCTGGAAGCGGTGATGGCAGAGGATCGCCAGATCCTGCTCGTCTCGCAAAAGGACCACACTCAGGAAAACCCCGAAACGGATGATATTTTCCGCGTCGGTGTGTTGGCGAATGTCCTGCAGCTTCTGAAACTGCCCGACGGCACAGTGAAAGTGCTGGTCGAAGGGCGCACGCGGGTCCGGCTGACAGAGTTTGTCGGCAATGAGGAGTATTTCGAAGCCGAAGCCACCGAACTGCCGGATCTTTCCGGCGACGAGGCTGCCGTCACCGCCCTGATGCGTACGGTTCAGGGCGAGTTCGAGCGCTATGCCAAGGTGCGCAAGAACATCCCGGATGAGGCCATCGGCGCCATCGCGGAGGCCACGAATGCCTCCGAGCTTGCGCATCTGGCGGCGGGTCATCTGGGGGCAACGGTCGCCCAGAAACAGAAGCTGCTGGAAACCGATGACACGGCCCAGCGTCTGGAAGAGATCTATACGCTGATGCAGGGCGAATTGTCGGTCCTGCAGGTCGAGCGCAAGATCAAGACGCGCGTGAAATCCCAGATGGAGCGCACCCAGCGCGAGTATTATCTGAATGAGCAGATGAAGGCCATTCAGAAGGAACTTGGTGACGGCGAGGAAGGCCAGAACGAAGTCGCGGAACTGGAGAACCGGATCAAGGCCACGAAATTCAGCAAGGAAGCCCGTGAAAAGGCCGAAGCCGAGCTGAAGAAGCTGAAATCCATGTCGCCCATGTCGGCGGAAGCGACCGTCGTGCGCAACTATCTGGACTGGATGCTGGCGATCCCCTGGGGCGTGAAATCGCGGGTGAAGAAGGATCTGGGCCGCGCGCAGGAAATCCTCGATGCCGACCATTACAGCCTCGACAAGGTGAAGGAACGCATCGTCGAATATCTGGCGGTACAGGCCCGCAGCGCCAAGCTGAAAGGCCCGATCATGTGCCTTGTCGGCCCTCCGGGCGTGGGCAAGACCAGCCTTGGCCGCTCGGTCGCCAAGGCCACCGGGCGCGAATTCATCCGCATCTCGCTTGGCGGCGTGCGCGACGAATCCGAAATCCGGGGCCACCGGCGCACCTATATCGGTTCGATGCCCGGCAAGATCATTCAGGCGCTGAAAAAGGCCAAGACCACCAACCCGCTGATCCTGCTCGATGAGATTGACAAGATGGGGCAGGATTTCCGCGGCGACCCGGCCTCGGCCATGTTGGAGGTGCTGGATCCCGAACAGAACGCGACCTTTGTCGATCACTATCTGGAAGTGGAATATGACCTCTCGAATGTCATGTTCCTGACCACGGCCAACAGCTATAACATGCCGGGGCCGCTTCTGGACCGGATGGAGATCATCCCGCTTTCGGGCTATACCGAAGACGAGAAGCTGGAAATCGCGCGGCGCCATCTGCTGCCGAAATCGATCAAGAATCACGGGCTGCGCAAGGGCGAATTGAGTATCGCAGACAGTGGGATCACCGAAATCCTGCGCCGCTACACGCGCGAAGCAGGCGTGCGCAACCTTGAGCGCGAATTGAATAAGATCGCGCGCAAGGCGGTAACGAAGATCGTCAAGAAGGATACCGAAAGCGTCTCGGTGACGGCAGAAAACCTGTCCGATTTCCTGGGTGTGCCGCGCTTCAAATTCGGTCTGGCCGAGAAGGAAGATCAGGTCGGCGTGGTGACGGGTCTGGCTTGGACCAGCGTGGGCGGCGATCTGCTGCAGATCGAGGCGCTGAAACTGGCGGGCAAGGGCCGGATGAAGACCACCGGCAAGCTGGGCGATGTGATGAAGGAATCCATCGACGCGGCAAGTTCCTTCGTGCGGTCTATCGCCCCGCAGATCGGGGTGACGCCGCCCAAATTCGACGCATGGGACATTCACGTCCATGTGCCGGAAGGGGCGACGCCGAAAGACGGGCCGAGTGCCGGCATCGCGATGGTCACCTCCATCGTGTCGGTGCTGACGCAAATTCCGGTGCGCAAGGATATCGCCATGACCGGCGAAGTCACCCTGCGCGGCAATGTTCTGGCCATCGGGGGCCTGAAGGAGAAACTGCTCGCAGCGCTCCGCGGCGGCATTACGACAGTTCTTATCCCCGAAGAAAACGCCAAAGATCTGCCCGAGATCCCGGATAATGTGAAACAGGGTCTGACGATCATCCCCGTCAGCCATGTACGCGAGGTTCTGAAACACGCACTGGTGCGCGCGCCAGAGCCGGTTGAATGGGACGATGTGGCGGAAGAAGCCGCGCGTCTGGCGCGTCTGGCCGGCAAAACGGCCCCGGAAACATCGCGCCCGGCGCATTGACAGGATACCCGCGCCGGAAGCCCCCTGCTTTCGGCGCGGCTTGCGTGCGATTTTGCGCAAGAAGGGCTTGCGCGGCCCGGATGCGCAGAGTAGAGAGCAGCGCGTGGGGCGATTAGCTCAGCGGTAGAGCGCTTCGTTCACATCGAAGATGTCAGCGGTTCAAATCCGTTATCGCCCACCATTCTTTCCATTCCGACGCAACATATCTGGCGCGCGCTTTCCCAAAGGGGTAAGGACGCGCAACTATCGCGCTTGCAATCCCAACGGTGTGTCATGACGGAATCGACTGCACGAAACGCAGGGCTATGGCAGCTGGTTCTGGTGCTCTGGGGTACGAAATATCCGATTGCAGAGGTCAATCACCTGATCGCAACGGTCCGCGCCAGAACCTCTCCATGCCCGGCGCGTATCCTGCTTCTGACCGACAGACCACGCGAAGGTCTGGCCGCTGACGCCGAACAGCGCGCGATACCGGAATTCTACCTGCGCCCGGAATTTCTGACCGGCGGTTGCCAGGCAAAACTCTGCATATTCGAGGCAGGGCTGGTCCCTGACGATATGCCGACGCTGTTTCTGGATATCGACACGGTGGTTTTCGGCAATGTTGCGCAGCTTCTGGACCTGATGCACAGCCAAAAGACGGTCGCCATTTTCCAAAGCGCCATCCTGCCTTTCGGGGCGATTGCCCGGATGGTCCATCGTGCAACCAATGGGCGGAAATATGCCCGCGGCAATTCCTCGATTGTTGTCTATCATCCTGCCGCCTGCGGCCATATTGCAGCCCGGTTCCGCGAGATGGTTGCGGCGCATGGGCCGAACGGGCGTCGCCCCATGATCGCCGATGAACGCTTCCTGAGTTGGGTCAATCAGCCGCATATGCGCGCCATTCCGCGTCGCATGGCGGTAAAACTGCCCACAGAGATCATGCTCCCATGGCGCTGGCTGATCTATCTGCGCGGTGCGATGCCTTGGGTGCATCGCCGCTGGTCCCGGTTGCTGGCCATCACCCTGCCCGGCGCAGAGGTGAAGGGCGAGGCGCTTCTTGCCCTGCGTGACGGGGCCGAAATCGTGGATCGCAAAGGCCGCCGACTGATCTGGTCAAAGCGGGCCATCGGGCCGTTGAAAGCCATGCTGGAAGGCTATTACCATGACATGCAAAACCGGAAGGAAGGCATATGATCCTGGGTCATATCGGTGCGCGGGGCGGCTCCAAAGGCGTGCCGGGCAAGAATTTCCGCGATCTCTGCGGCAAACCCCTGATCGACTGGTCATTGGATCAGTTGCTGGAAAACCCTCGGATAGATGCGGTCGTCGTCTCGACCGATGACCCGCAGATCTACGCCCATGCGGTGGCGCGCGGCGCGCTGGAGATCGGGTTGCGCCCGGCGGAACTGGCCACCGATGCCGCGCCAAAATGGGGTGTCTGGCAACACGCGCTGGAAGCGGCAGAGGCCGTGACCGGTCGGCAGGCCACAGCTTTCGTCGATCTTGACTGCACCTTTCCCCTGCGTCTGGCAGAGGATCTGGATGCCGCCCTTGACAGGTTCCAGGACGCGCGCCCGGATATGCTGATGACGGTCTGCGAGGCCGAAACCAACCCCTATTTCAACCTGCTCGAAACCGATGACTCCGGCGCTCTGCGCGTCTGCAAACCCTTGCCGGGCGGCGTCTGGGCACGGCAGGCCGCCCCGAAGGTCTGGGAACACGCAGGCACCTATATCCTGCAGCCCGATTATCTGCGGCGCGCGCGCACGCTCTATGAGGGGCGGGTGATCCCGCTGGAGCGGCCTGCAGAACGCGCCATCGATATCGACACACCGCTCGATTTCCGTCTGGTCGAATGGCTGATGCAGGACCGCCTCGCCGCCAGCGCATCAGACTGACACCTCAGCCGCGCGGGGGCAGATCCTGAAAGGCTTTCTGCAGCGGCTGCGTCCAGAAGCCCGGATCGGCCAGAACCTGCACGAAGCGATCCGCCGCGTGCCCCTCGCCAAAGCCGTCATGGCGCGCATGCCGCCTGCCCCAGTGGTCCCGCAGGAAATCCGCAATCGCCGCGCTGTCATCCGCCGCACAGCTGGACACTGTGTCGGTCTGCGCCCGGTTGCGCTGGCGCGTGCCCACATCCAGCGACGGAATACCCAGAAACGGCGCCTCGCGCACGCCTGCGCTGGAATTGCCGACCAGACAGGCGGCATGTTTCATCAGCTCCGAGAAATGCGCGAAGCGCATCGAGGGCAGCACGCGAAACTGCGCCTGCGGCAGCCCGTCGATCACGCGGAAAATCGCCTCGCTCCCCGGATCATTATTCGGCGCGATGACCACGAACTGCCGCCCCGACGCGCTGAGTGCGTCAAACAAAGCCTGCGCCTGCGCGCCCATGCTGGCCTGTTCGCTGGTGACAGGGTGGAAGGTCACGATCCCGTATTCGGGAAATCCGATCCCGTAGCGCGCGCGCACATCCTCCAGCGTCACCCCCGAAGCGCCCGCGTGGAAATCCAGCTCCGGCGAGCCGATGACATGGATCGCGGCTTCCGGCTCGCCCAGAGCCATGACGCGGCGTCTGGCCGCCTCGGACGAGACGAAATGATGCGTGCACAGCTTGGTGTTGCAGTGGCGGAACACCTCGTCGATGGTGCCCGAGACCTCGCCGCCCTCGATATGCGCGGACGGGATGTAATTCGTAGCCGCCACCAGCGCGCCTGCCAGCGCCTCGATCCGGTCGCCATGGAGCACGATCAGGTCGGGGCGGTGTTCGGTGACGTAATCGGAAAACCCCATCACCGTCTTGGCAAGGATCACATCCTGGGCGTCGCCGGGGCGCTGGTTGAGGAATTCATGCACCGCGACACCGGGCATCCGCCGCACTTCCAGCACAGTCAGCCCGTAGCGGTCCATCAGATGCATGCCGGTCACGAAGAAGGTGACGCGATGGCCCGCATCGCGTGCGGCCGCGGCGAGCGGTTCCAGCTTGCCGAAATCGGCGCGGGTGCCGGTGAGGAAGAGGATGTGGCGGGTCATTCCAAAGCCTTACTGCAGATCTCTCCGTGGTAGCGCTCGATCCGAACCATCGCAAGACAAGACATGGACAGCATCCCTGCGCACCGCTATCAGTGCAACAGGCGAGCATGAGCGGAACGATGGAACGAACGATACTCTGCATGAAATGGGGCACGCTTTATTGTGCGGATTATGTCAATGTTCTCTACAATGCTGCGCGCGCCAATACGCTTGGAGAGTTTCGCTTTGTCTGCCTGACAGATAATCCTGAAGGACTGCATCCGCAGATCGAGCATTTCCCGATACCTGATATCGGACTTGACCCAGTGCATTGGAAAGGCGGAGGATGGCCTAAGCTTTCCGTTTTTATTCCCGATCTTTACGGTATAAAAGGACGGATCCTGTTTATCGACCTCGATATGGTTATCTGGGGTGGTCTGGATGAGTTTTTTACCTTTGGAACGGGCATGGTCATGCTCGATTCTGGCCCTTGGCGCCATGGCAATGATAAACCTCAGCCCATGTCTTCCATTTTCGCCTTCGATTCGGGGGCGCATGCGGATATGCTGGAACGACTTTCAGCCGATCGCGACGAACTGATCAATCATTATTATCTAGAACAGGATTTCATCGCGGGTGAGGCAGGGAGTTTGGCCTTTTGGCCGCAGGACTGGATCAGAAGTTTCAAGAGGCATATCAGACGGCCCCTCATACTGGATCGCTTTCAAAAACCGTTACCCCCTGCCGAAGGAACACGCGTCATTTGCTTTCACGGCGAACCGCGTCCAATCGACCTGATCGCTCCGCCCGCAGGGAACTGGGATCGATTTCCACATTATGGCTCGGGCCATGTAGACTGGATGGTGGATTATTGGATCAGACACGGAGGTACAACTTGAGCCATAAGAAACTGCTTCAGCCGCCTGGGTACAGCGGCTGTACTTCAATCTCCTATGTTTTATGAAGATGAAACGGAGATCACTATCGGCCATCAAAGTGGTTTGAAAAAGAATACATGGCTCGGGAGACGACGGCTGCACAAAATAGATGATTATTTTTGGAGTGCAGTAAATAAATTACGTGGAATATAGTTTCTGCTTCAGCAACCCCCAAGCCCGCCACCAATAATTCCCCGCCCGCATGGCGTAATTCCCCAACCGCTTGTGCGGCGGGGCCTTCACAGCCTCGGCATGCCCCGGCCCGTTGATCGTGCTCACCCCACCGTCATCGACATGGCTGGGCCATGGCTCCAGCCCCAGCAACCTGAAATCATGCGCCCACCAGCGCGTGCCTTCGTAATCCACCGGCATGCGCATTGGCAACATTTTCGGCAAGAGCCGCCATGCCAGATCACGCGTGATCAGATAAGCTCCGGTGCCCGTTGCCGGGCCCAAATAAGCATTTAGCACCCACTTTCCAGCGCAGGCCCGCCTCACCGGGAGCTTCGCGCGAATGCGATTGAGCTTGAGCATGTCCCAATCTTCGATTGCGGCCAATGCTGCATCTAATGCCTGTAGAAAGTCCTCGTGGAAAACCACATCATCTTCCAAGACAAGAGCGACCGGTTTTCCCGTGTCCAGAAACTCCTGCCAGACCCCCAAGTGCGAAAGATAGCATCCCAGCTCCGCTGGCAAAGCGTCGCGGCCCATATTTCTCCGAAAAGCTGATGCATCAAGGATTCCGAGCTGCACCCTCGAAAGCGCGCGTCCGTCGATTGCCGGAAAGCGCTCCACCGGCAGACCAAGCCGCTCCAGGCGCAGCTGCATTTGCGCCCAGCGTTCCTCTGCCCGATCCAGGTTGATGCAATACGCTGCAAGCTGCGCGCGCGTCAGAGCCAACTTAAACGTTCCTCGTGGTTATCTTCACCCGTTCTACCCTGCGCGAACCGGAAAGGTCCAGCCTGACAGTGCCGCCGCGCGGCGATACATCTGCCCGTCACATCAGGGTGTTTCCACATTGCCCCCCCGCAGCCCCATCGTGTAAGGCTCGACCGGAATGGAAGCCTCAGCAGCCGAGGGCATTGTGACACAGACCTTCTCCATCGCTGGCCGTCAGATCGGCCCCGACCATCCGCCTCTGGTGATTGCCGAAATCGGCATCAATCACGGCGGCGATCTGGAGGTGGCCAAAGAGATGGTGCGCCTCGCCGCAGGCGCAGGATGCGAGATGATCAAGCATCAGACGCATATTCTTGAGGACGAGATGACCGACGAGGCAAAGTCGATCTTCCCGCCGAATGCCGATGTCTCGATCTGGGATGTGATGGCGCGCTGTGCCCTGTCGCTCGACGAAGAGGCGGAGCTCAAGCGCTACACGGAATCCCTCGGCATGATCTGGATCTCGACCCCGTTTTCGCGCGCGGCCGCCGATTTCCTCGAAACCCTCGATGTGCCGGCCTACAAGATCGGCTCGGGCGAGGCCGACAATCTGCCGCTGATCCGCCATATCGCGCGCAAGGGCAAGCCCGTGATCCTGTCCACGGGGATGCAGACGATTGAAACGCTGCGCGCCTCGGTCGGAATTCTCGATCAGGCGGGCGTGCCCTATGCGCTGCTGGAATGCACCAATCTCTACCCCAGCCCGGCCGAAATCGTCTCCCTGCGCGGGGTGACGGAATTGCGCGAGGCTTTCCCGCGTGCCGTGGTCGGGTTTTCAGATCATTCCATCGGCCCCGAGATGGCCCTGGCCTCGGTCGCACTCGGCGCGAGCATCCTGGAGCGGCATTATACCGATACGCGCTACCGCAAGGGCCCCGATATTTCCTGCTCGATGGACCCGGCAGAACTGCGCTTCCTGATCGACCGCTCCCGCGAAATCTGGATTGCCGCGAATAATCCCAAGCAGCGCAGCGCGCCCGAGGAAGATGTCTACCGTTTCGCGCGCGGCTCGATTGTCGCGGATGCCAATCTGCCCGCGGGGCATGTGATCCGCGAACAGGATATCTGGGCGCGCCGTCCGGGCTCGGGCGAAATCGCGGCCTATGAGTTCGATACCGTGCTCGGCAAGCGCCTGACAAGGGCACTGACCCGCAACACGCAGTTGCGCTGGTCGGATCTGGAGTGAGCGCATCCTCCCATTTGCCGACCCGGTGCAGGGCCGCGCGGGCGGTGAGCGGGATCTGCGCCGCCGTCACCTGTCGGCGCGCTGCGGGCGCTCCTGTCTCAGGGCCACCTCGCCTCGCGCTCAGGCATTCTGGCGCAGAGCCCCGCGCAAGGCGCTTGCGGTAAGGCGGGTTTTCCAGCCGACAGGATCGGTCAGCCCCATGCGCGCCAGTGCGTCACTCTCCTGGGGGGCCGGATCGCCGCGCTGTCCTTGCAGGGCAAGCGACAGAAGCGCGGGCAGCCGCTTGC
Source organism: Natronohydrobacter thiooxidans (assembly GCF_001884735.1). Lineage (GTDB taxonomy): Bacteria > Pseudomonadota > Alphaproteobacteria > Rhodobacterales > Rhodobacteraceae > Roseinatronobacter > Roseinatronobacter thiooxidans_A. Next base: position 438,082 of record NZ_MJAP01000003.1, read on the forward strand.
TGGCCCTGCGCAGATCGGCGAGGGCGGGCAACAGCACTTGCTCGATTTCGGTGAAATCGGTCCCGAAGGGAAAGCGGGGCAGCGTGTCGCCCTCATGCGGGGCAAGCCAGCCGCGCAGCGCTTCGGGCGTGTTCTGTCGCGCGGCTTCCGGCAGTTGCCAGGATTTCGGCAATTTACCCGCCGATCTGGCCTTCTCGGCAAGCTCCTCCTGAAACCGGCTGTCGGCGATCTGCAGCAAGGCGGCGATGGTCTCGGCGTCGCTCTTGCCGCGCAGATCGGCGATACCGTATTCAGTCACAACGATGTCGCGCAAATGCCTGGGGATCGTGACATGACCGTAGCTCCAGCGGATGTTCGATCTCAACCCGCCCTTGCTGTGCCGGGTGGCGGGCAGCGTCAGAACCGCGCGCGCGCCCTTCAGCGCAAAGGCCTGATCGACGAAGTTGAACTGCCCGCCGACACCGCTGACCACCTGCCCATCCTCGGTTGCATCCGACACAGCCGCCCCCAGCAGCGTGACGATCATCGCGGCATTGACGAAACGCGCGTCGCGGCGCGCGGCGCGCTTGGCCTCCTCATTGCCGTAGAGCGCGTTGGTGAAGGTGATAGGCATCATGGCGATGCGCGCGCGCCGCTCTGCGGGCAGCGCCTTCAGCCGTTCGTAGAAATCGCGGCTGTCGAGGAAGAAGCCCGCATGGATCGCCGCACCTTCGACCTCGCGCCGGATGATCCCTTCCTCGAAGAGCGCCAGCAGCCCGTCGACCAGCATCTCGGTCACGCCGTAAAGACCGGTCTCGAAGGGCGCGGTTTCAGCGAATGCCGCGTCTTGCCGGAAGGGGCAGCTCTCCCAGATCGGCGCGACCTTGCCGCGATGGCGCAGGATCAGGGCATGGGCGACCGCATCCCCGATCTCGCCAATGCCGATCTGCAACGTGCCGCCATCCGCGATCAGACGCGACACATGCAGGCCGATCGCGTGGTCCGGCAAGCCCACCGGGCGCTTGACGAGCGAGAAGAGATCATGGGTCTTTTCCGCAGGCCGGACCAGCGCGGCGCATTCGGCGACCGCGATCTCGGCCGGGCCGGGCATATAGGGCAGGTCGGGATGAACCTGGCCGACAAAGGCGAAATCAGCCTCGCCCTTCTGGCGCAGGTCCAGCAACTCGCTGGTGATATCGGTGTTGCACGACAGGCTCAGCCCGTCCCCCTCACCCGCCAGAAGCTGAAGCACCAGATTCGGGCGCTGGTCCAGAAGCACGTCCAGCGCATGAGTGTAATTGGCCGATACATAACTCTGCTGCATCGGCGCGACCTTCAGCCAGTTGGCGGTCTGCAGGAAGAACTCGGTCACGCGGATATTGTCGGGAAGGTCTCCCTCCCGCAACAAGCGGGCATATTCGACCTGCGGATAATCCCCGAACAGCCGGTCCAATGCAGGCTCCAGAAAGCGCTTCTCCATATCCGAGGAGGGGCTGGGGCGTTCCAGCGTCAGCGCAGTGAAGATCTGCAGCTTGATCGAGCGGTCATCACAGGCCCGGCGCACAAGCTCGTTGATCAGCGTCACCGGTTTGCCGAGGCCGAGCGGCAGGGCGACGCGGAACTCGCGTCCGATATGGTCGAGCATCCAGTCGACCGCAGCGGCGTCAGTGTCGAAGCGTTCCGTCATGTCGGCTTCACGTCGCGCCAATAGGCGTCAGGCTTGAAACGCGGGCCATGGGCGGCCGCGAATTCGTCCAGCCGCGCGCGGATCGCGTCATGGCCCCTTGTGCCGGCATAATGCAACGGGCCGCCGCGGAAGGGCGCGAAACCGGTGGCGAAAATCATCGCCGCGTCAGCCTCGTCGGCAGTGCCGACAACGCCCTCGCGCAGGCAGGTGGCGCAGGCGTTCAGAAGCGGCAGAATCAGCCGGTCGGTCAGGTCCTCGCCGGTGCTTTCCGATGTGTCGGGCTTTGGTGTCCCGTCCGACCAGTCATAAAAGCCGCGGCCGGTCTTGCGGCCCAGATCCCCGGCCTCGACCTTTTCACGCAACAGGGCGGGGATTTCGGCGATCCCGGTCTGCAGCGATTTCGACAGGCTCTCGGCCACGTCAAGGCAGATGTCGAGCCCGACCTGATCGGCGAGCGTCACCGGCCCCATCGGCATGCCAAACTCTTTCGCCGCCTTGTCAATCCGTTCCTTCGCAATACCCTCGTCCATCATCAGCAGCGCCTCCAGAAGGTAAGGCATCAATGCGCGATTGACGAGAAAACCGGGATAGTCGGTCACAGCCACGGGCAAACGGTCGATGGCCGTGCAGAAGCTCAGAAGACGCTCGCGGGTCTCTGCGCCGGTCGCGTCATGGCTCACCACCTCGATCAGCGGCACTTTCGGCACGGGGTTGAAGAAATGCAACCCCGCAAAGCGGGCCTTATCTGGCACATGTTCAAGAAAATCCGCCAGTTGCAGACTCGAGGTGTTGGTGGCAAGGATCGCACCGGGTTTCATGCGCCGGGCCAATCCTTCGAAAATCTCGGCTTTGAGTTCAGGCTTCTCCGGCCCGGCCTCGATCACCAGATCCGCCTGCGCCACGCCATATTCCCCCGGGTCTGGCATCAGCCGGTCAAGCGTGTCACGGGTTTCCAGCGCATCCTTGTGCTCATCCTTGCAGATCTCGGCGGCGCGGCGGATCATCCCGCCCAAAGCCTCTTCGTCAGGGTCTGAAACAGTGACATGTTTGCCCTGCATCGCGGCCCAGGCGGCGATCTCAGCCCCCATCGCACCGGCTCCGACGACATGGACGCGGGCGATGTCATCGCGCGCTCCGCCCGCGTTCTTGAGGGTGCGGCGCAGGAAGAAGGCGCGGATCAGATTGCCGCTGGTCTCGGTCTGCAGAAGCTGCGCGAAGGACGCAATTTCGGCCTTCTGCATCGCATCCGGGTCGTTCCCGTGTTTCTCCCAGATATCAATCAGGGCATGGGGCGCCGGGTAATGCTTGCTGGGCGCGGCCTTCTCGGTCTCGCGGCGCATCCGCGTCGCGGCGAGCGTGCGGGCCGAAGACAGCGCGAAGGCGCGCGCCATCAGACCGCGACCGCGCTGCTCGACCTCGCCGTCGCGAATGGCGGCGACAGCAGCGCGGACATGGCGTTCCTGGACCACCAGATCGGCAATACCCAGATCGCGCGCCTTTTTGGTATGCGCAGTGCTGCCGGTGAGCATCATCTGCATCGCCGCCGTGGGTTCGATCAGTTCCGGCAGCCGCCTGGTCCCGCCCAGCCCCGGATGCAGGCCAAGCCGCACCTCGGGCAGCCCGAAAGACGCGCCCTCGATGGCGATACGGTAGTCACAGGCGAGCGTCAGCTCGAACCCTGCCCCCAGCGCAGCCCCGTGAACCACGGCGACGGTGGGGCAGGAGAGCCCCTCCAGCCGGTCGAGCACGCGATGCGCCTCGGTCAGCAGCGTCTCGGTGGCCTCGGCTTCCATCTCGGCAAGTGCGTCGATATCTGCGCCCATCGCGAAGCCGCGCGCCTTGGAAGAACGCAGCACGAGCACGCGGGGCAGATTGAACTCGATCCGGTCCAGATGCGCGTCGAGTTCGCGCAGGACTGTATCCGAGATGGTGTTGACGCTCGCATCCTCGCGGTCGAGCACCAGCCAGCCGATCCCGTCCTCGTCCTTGCCATAACGCCAGTGCCCGTGGCCGAGCGCGCCGTGGCTGGCGCCGAGTTCGAGCGCCGATCCGCCGAGAAACTCTGCCAGTTGTCCCTCCATCACGCTACCTCCAGAAGCATCGCACCACCCTGACCGCCGCCGATGCACTCGGTGGCGATGCCGCGCTTGCCACCGCGCTTCGCCATCGCCCGCGCCAGATGCAGCACGATCCGGTTGCCGCTGGTGCCGACCGGATGGCCAAGCGCAATGGCACCCCCATGCACGTTCAGCCGGTCGCGCGGAATGACACCGAGGGGCGCGTCAAGGCCGAGAACATCACGGCAGAACGCCTCGTCCTGCCAGGCTTTGAGACAGGCCAGAACCTGCGCGGCAAAAGCCTCGTTGATTTCCCACAGGTCAATATCTTCCGCGCCCAGCTTCTGGCGTTGCAGAAGCGGTGTGACCGACAGGACCGGCCCCAGCCCCATCACCTGCGGGTCAAGCGCGGCCCAGTCGCTGTCAACGATCCGCGCCAGCGGGCGCAGATTGTGGGTCTCCACCGCCTCGGCCGAAGCGAGGATGCACCAGCACGCGCCATCCGTCACTTGCGAGGCATTTCCGGCGGTGACCTGACCATAGGGTTTCTCGAAGACCGGCTTCAGACCGGCGAGTTTCTTCATATTGCTCTCCGGGCGCACGCCATCGTCGCGGCGATAGACATTGCCCTCGCGGTCAAAGGCGGGCAGGACTTCGTCTGCCAGCGTGCCGTCTTCCTGCGCCGCGGCAAGGCGCCTGTGGCTCTCGATGGCATAGGCATCGGCGGCCTGTCGCGTGATCCCGAAATGATGCGCCAGAACCTCGGCGGTCTGGCCCATGCTCAGATCGGTGATCGGGTCGGTCAGGCCGCGCTCAAGCCCGATCACCGGGCGCAGATGGCTGGGGCGGATCTGCAATGCGCTCTGCGCAGTGGCCAGCGGCCCCGAAGAGCGCTGCATTCCGGCCAGCCAGTCCACCGCCTCGTCGCGCAGGATCATCGGCGCGTGGCTCAGGGCCTCTGTCCCGCCTGCGAGGATCAGATCGCCGCGCCCTTCGCGGATATAGCGAAAGGCGGTGTCAATCGACTGCATGCCCGATCCGCAATTGATCTGCACCGAGAAGGCCACCATCGCCTCGCCCATGCCCAGCCGCAAGGCCGCAACGCGGGCAGGGTTCATCTCGTCGGCAATGACATTGACGCAACCGAGGATAACCATGTCATAGGCATCCGGCGCGACGGGCTGGCGCGCCAGCAGCGGGCGGCCGCATTGCACTGCCAGATCGACCGGGGTGAAGGGTCCGCGCTTGCCGCGCGCCCTCAGAAACGGCGTCCTGGCCCCATCGACCAGAAAGACCTCGCGTCCGTTCATGCTGCGACCTCCTCGGGATTTTCGCGATCCGCACCCCCTGACGCGCCGGGAAACATGGATTTGATCTCGTCGGCGCTGAAATCATCCACCGCGACCACCCGGTGCAGGGCGGCGGCAAAGGCGTCGAGTTGCGTCTTGTCCTCTTGGGTGATCAGCCCGCCTGCCAGTGCTGCCTCGGGCGTCATCTTCAACTCGCGCAGCCGGGCGCGCAGCGCATCACTCGCGACAGCGGCGTCGAAGGCGTCATTCAGCGCGGCGATGCCCGGATGCTGCCCCGGCACGGTCAGATCCGCGCCCAGCCGGTCACGCACCGGTCCCGGCGTGCTGATCAGTTCGGCGCAGCGCGCGCGCAACACATCCGAGGGGCCACGTCTGACCCGACGCGGCGCGGTCGCTATCCGCAGCACAAAGGCGGCTGGGCGCGAGGGGAAATTCGCCAGAACCGCGTCCAGACACCGCCCGATCCGGGAAAAGGAGCGCCGCGCGATATATTCGACAAGGGGAAATTCCGCGTCCGGCTTGCCCCGATCCTGCCAGCGCTTGAGCACGGCCGAGGTGATGTAGAGTTCGCTCAGAATATCCGCCATCCGGCCCGAAAGCATCTCCATCCGCTTCAGCCCGCCGCCAATAGTCAGGAACGCGAAATCGGCGGTCAGCGCATAGGCAGCCGACCAGCGCGCCATCTCGCGGTAGATCGGGCCTGCGCGTCCGACATTCGGCACGGCAGGACCAAGCCGCCCCCCGCTCAGCGAACGAGCAAGGCTGCGCCCGAAAGTGCGCAGCGAATGGCCGACATGACGCCAGAAATGCTTGTCGAAGGCCGTGAGTGCGTCTTCCTCCTGTCCTTCGCCTAGCGCCAGAATCTCGTCCAGCAGATGCGGATGCGCCCGGATGGCCCCCTGCCCGAAGACCATCAACGAGCGGGTGACGATATTGGCGCCCTCGACCGTGATGCCGATGGGCACCGCCCGGTAGAGCGGCGAGAGGTAGTTCATCGGCCCGTCGATCACTGCCTTGCCGGCATGAATGTCCATCGCGTCATCAATCGAGGCGCGCATGAATTCGGTCGCCGAATATTTCATCAACGCCGAGATGACGGCGAGCGCGCGCCCCTCGTCCAGCCCGGCGCAGGTCAGGTGACGCGCGGATTCGACCGCATAGGCATTGGCGGCAAGGCGTGCAAGTGGCTCCTGAATGCCCTCGAACTTCGCGATTGGCAGGCCGAACTGCTCGCGGATGCGGGCATAGCCGCCGCTCGAATGCGCCGCCAGCGTCGTCGCGGCGCAGGCGAGCGATGGCAGCGACACGCCCCGCCCGGCCGCGAGCGCGCTCATCAGCATCATCCACCCGCGCCCGGCATACTCCGCGCCGCCGATGATATTTTCCAGCGGAATAAAGACATCAGTACCGCGTGTCGGCCCGTTCTCGAACATGGTGCCTGCAGGGATGTGGCGGCGCCCGGTCTCGACGCCGGGCAAATCCGTCGGCACAAGGGCGCAGGTGATACCCGGTTCGGGATCATCTCCCAGAATGCCCTCGGGGTCTTCCAGCTTGAAGGCAAGGCCCAGGATCGTGGCGACAGGTGCCAGCGTGATATAGCGCTTCGACCAGTTCAGCCGGATACCAGGCACGTCCTTGCCCTGCCACTCGCCCATGCAGACCACGCCGCGGTCAACCATCGAAGCGGCATCCGACCCCGCCTCGTGGCTCGTCAGCCCGAAGGCGGGCAATTCGCGCCCGTCTGCCAGACGGGGCAGCCAGTGTTCCTTCTGCTCTTCTGTGCCGAACAAATGCAGCAACTCGCCCGGCCCCAGCGAGTTCGGCACCATCACCGTCACCGCTGCGGGCAGCGAGACCATCGAGAGCCGCCGAACCACCTCGGAATGGGCAAAGGCCGAAAACCCGAGCCCGCCATAGCGTTTGGGGATGATCATGCCGAAGAAAAGCTGCCTGCGCAGGTAGTCCCAGACCTCCTGCGGCAGATCGCCGTCCTTCTGATTGATGCGCCAGTCGTCGAGCATCTCGCAGACCTCGCGGCAGGGACCGTCAAGGAATGCCTGCTCCTCTTCGCTCAGTTCCGGTGCGCGCACCGCGAGCAGCTTCTCGAAATCGGGGTTGCCGGAAAACAGATCGGCCTCCCACCAGACCTCGCCCGCATGCAGCGCCTCGCGTTCGGTTTCCGAAAGGCTGGGCATCGCCCCGCGTGCCCAGCGGAAAATGGGCTTGGTGATACGGTTCCTGCGAAATGATGGCATCATGACCTCCAGCAGCCCAACGCGTACCGGCACGATCCGTTCCGATATTCACGAAGGCGTCAGCAAAACCATGCGCTAGCCGCGCGGGCGAAGCGCCCGCGTCCCGGCGATGAAGAGCGCGAGGAACCCCAATGCGGGCCAGACCGGCTGGTCGCTGACCCCCAGCCACAGAAGCCCCGCGATGGCCCCGCCGGTCAAGGCAATCCCCGCAAGCGTCCACCCCCAGCCAACGCGATCCGACACACCGTCCTCACTGCCCCCCGCACTTCCCCCCTCGAAACGCCCGAAGAGCAGGACCAGCCCCAGGAGCATGATCGAAAAGGCCGCGACCCAGAGCGGCTGCTGCGCCCACCAGCGCGCATCAACGGTTTCGGTCAAAGGCAGCCATCCCTGCTGCACGGCAAGGTTGGTCACCACAACCATGGCCACCTGATGCCACAGAAAAAGCGTCAGCATCCGCGCCCCGAGCAGCGCAACAGGTGTCCAGACCCATGGACGTTCGAGCACGCGCTTCAGCCGCGCGCGGGCCAAGAGCGCAAGCCCGGTCTGCACCAGCGCCAGAGCGAAAAGCGCGACTGTGGGCGGCGCGGCATTGTTCGGCAGCGTTGTGCCCTCCACCGGCACCATGGTCAGAGGCCAGTTTCCCGCGCCGATCAGCAGCGCCATCGCCCCTGCCCCGGCAAGCGCCAGCCCCGCCTGCCCTCCTGGCCGGGTTGGCAGCCGGTCATCGGCCCACATATGCCCCATCTGGTGGATCGCCCCCCAGATCAGCAGGAAGTTCGGCAAGCCGATCAGCGGCTGCGTGCCCAGAACAGGGCCCCACTCGGCCAGTCGCATGAGGTCCAGCAGGGCTGCCACCGCCACTGCCGCAAGGATGGCGGGGAGGCTCCAGCCACGCGCGTGCAGCGCCAGAGTGACGGGGGTAAGCGCCATCACCGCCAGATAGGCGGCCACGAACCATAGCGGGATCAGCGCCACCCCCGGATCGATCAGCAGCGCATCCGGCACCAGCAGTTCCGCCACCACCCAGCCGGGCACCAGAACCAGCAGGAAGGGAACAGTCGGGCCCAGCAGTCGATCCGCGCGACGGCGCACCCAGGCCACCGGCGCCACCCCGTCGGATTGCGCGCGTCGCCAGCTTCTGGCGTTCAGCGCTCCGCCGACCAGAAAGATCACTGGCATCACCTGCCAGATCAGGGATGCCCATTGCCATTCCGGTTGCAGGGCCAGCAGGTATCCGGCCTGCGCTTCGCCCTCGGGCACCACCACGACACGCACGACCCAATGGCCCAGTATCACCATCATGATCGCCGCCACCCGCAGCAGATCCAGATAGCGGTCGCGTTCCGGTGCGGTCGCCGCCTCTATACGCGCGCTGAGGCCCGCCGCCTCTGTGCCCCCGGAGTCCGCCGCGCTTCGCGTCATCTTCCGCCCCCGGAGCGTTTGGCGGTCCTCAGTGCCGTGCCAGCCCGATCAGCCATACCAGAACATCCGCAAGGGCATCCAGATCGCCATGGCGATCATCATCAGGTTCTCGCTCAGGGAGACGAAGCCGAGCGGCACCTTGCTCGATCCCCCGACGCAGGCGCATTTCAACGCACGTTTGTCGATATAGACCGCCTTGATGACCGAGACCGCCCCGATAGTCCCGATGAAAAGCGCGAGTGGCGACGCGATCCAGATCAACACCCCCGCGATCATCAGCAGACCGGCAAGCGCCTCGCCATAGGGGTAGACATAGCTGTAGCGCACCCATCGCTGCGCGAGCAGGTCATAGTTCAGGAACATGGTCGAGAAGCCTTCGATATCCTGCAATTTCTGAACAGCGAGGATGCACATGCTGATCGCGACGAACCACTCGACTATCCGCAGGCTGAAGACCGTGCCCGAGACCTGCCAGCTGACCGCTATGGCCATCAGAAACGCGAGCGAGAATATCGCGATCACCGGCCGGTAGCTTGTCTCCTCCTCCCGCTCAGAAGCCTTCCCGAAATAGACGCGCAACGCCTCATAGCCGCCAATCCGGGTGCCGCCGATAAAGGCCTGTGGCGTCGTTCCGACGCCCTGTTCCTGCTTGAAGGCTTCGGTTTCCGCACGGGTGGTCAGATGGTGATCCTGCACCTCGAACCCCTGACGCCGGAGCAGATCTTTCGCCTTCAGGCCGTAAGGGCAGAGATGGTCAGGCATGACCATCCGGTAGAGGGTTGCTGTCTTTCCGTTCTGGTCCAAATCAGGCCTCGTCTGGGATGGTCGGCTGGCCTCAGCGCCGCCGCACGCGCGGAGGTATCACTGTTCGAACGCCCAAGCGCCGTCAGCGTTCCCTGCCCGCTCTGCTCCGGGAGTGCCTGCCTTGCCGCTGTCCCGATCTGGCCAGCCCCCCGCGGCAGAGAATGCAGTGCCGCCGCCGCGCATCCCATCGGCCCCGGTTTGCTGCCCTTTCAGGCGCCGCCGATGGCGGTGAAGGGCACGATACCAATGCACGCGAAGGCGCTGCAGCGATCTCAGAAAAAACTGGCAGAGTTTTGCGCCTGCGCGGGCCTCCAGGTCGAGATGGCGACAAGACAGGAAGCCAAAGCCTTTCGGCGGGTCGCCGACAAGCCGAAAGGCGTCAGGCGAAACCGAATCGACCACCGGAAAACTGGAGAACTTGCAAACCGTTCCTGCCGTGCCCAGAAAAACCGACAAGTGATTGATTTTGCTGGTAGCGGAGGAGGGACTTGAACCCCCGACACGCGGATTATGATTCCGCTGCTCTAACCAACTGAGCTACTCCGCCACAGGCAAGGGCCGTTTAGTTGAGCCACGCAGGAGCGTCAAGACAGAACTTGCGGATAGTTTGGCGCCCGGCGCGCTCATCGCCAGTGATCCGGGCTGCGCTTGTGCGGATAGGGCAGGTTCGTCGCCATGCGGCGATTGTATTCCAGTTGCGACAGATAGCGCACCCCCCGCGCGCCCGCGCCAAAATGCACTGCAAACGCCGCGCGGGTCCATTGCGCGGGCCCGCTATGCCACCAGGCATAGGGCGCGCGCGCCGCGCCAAGCGCCTGCCGCACCATGTCGCGCGCCAACAGGCAGACCGGATGGCCCGGCTCGGCGGCAAGGAAATTATTGGCGATGGTGCCAAAGCCACGCTCGACACAAAACACTGCCCGCGCGCCGGACAGCCAGTCGGTGACCGGCAGGCGCGGGTATTCGTCCAGATCGGCGAAGATGCCCCCCTCATGGCAGATCCAGCACAGCCGGAAGATATCCGCGCGCAGGGCGGGTTGCGACAGGGTGTCGAACAACGCGCAGAGATCGGGCTCTGCGTGCCGCCGCATCCAGTCTGCGGCACGGTCCTGATCAAAAAGCGTGATCTCGAAACCGCGATGCAGCTTGCGCCAGCGCGCCTCTGCCCGCGCGATGGCAGGACTGGCTGCGCCTTGCCAATAATGCGCGATCCGCCGCGGGATCGACGCCTCTGGTTCGGGCTCGAAGCCCAGCGCACCCTCGGCCAGCGCGCGCTGCATCAGACAGGCCGCCAATCCGGGCGAGGCCGCGATGCGCCCGATCCCGGCGCGGGCGATGCTCTCCTGCACCGACAGGCCCGGCGCGAAAGCCTGTTCGACCCCGGCAGCGGCCGCGCGCGCATCCTGCGTGATCCGGTCGCGGACATCGCCCGGCTCGAACGCACCGATCTGCGTGGCTTTCAACTGGTTGAATACTGCATGCGCCTGCTCTGCCCCCGCGAAATCCCCCTGCTGAAAGGCGATCCGCGCCTGTGTCAGCCAAAGCGCCATGCGCTGCGGGAAATCATCCGCCAAGGGGGCGAGGGCCGCTGCCGCCGGTGACGGCAGGCCCTGCATCAGGTCAATCTCTGCCCCGAGAAGGGCCGCTTCCAGCGCGCGCGGGCGGCCCGGGGCCTGTGCCCGCGCAAGGGCCTGCGCGCGGCGCGCCGCGTCAACCCGGCCTGCGCTCCAGAACGCCTCGGCGCGCAGGGCCTGCAGGCGGGGTGCCTCCCCCGGCCCCGCACGACGCCTTGCCTGCGCCATCAGCACCAACGCGCGCCCCGAAAGCCCCATGCGCAGCGCGGCGCGCGCCGCGCTCATGGCGCGCTCCGGCTCCAGCGCGGCAGGCATTGCGTGATCCTCCAGCGCGCGCCAGTCCTCGACCGCTTCGCGCGCCATCCGCGCCACATGCGCCAGCCAGTCATGGCGCGGATGCAGCCGCTGCGCCGCCAGTGCATGGGCCCGGATCGCCTCCGGGTCATCCTGCGCGGCCATGCGCGCGCGCAGGCTCTGGATATGATCCACCGGATGCCAGCCCCATGGCGCCTGCGGATCCAGCCGCGCTGCGAGCAAGGCCAGGGCTGCCGCACTCTCCCCCCGCTCCAGCGCAAGGCGACTTTCGGCGCGGGCAAGGGCGACCTCGCCGCGTTCCGGCACCGCGCGCCACAGATCCAGCGCGCGGGGGGCGCGGGTGAAATCCCCCTCGGCCAGAAAAATCTCGAAACATTCCGCGCAGGCGGGTTCCCCCAGTTCCCCTGCCACATCGAACGCTGCCGCCAGCGCGCGCGCCCCGTCCCGGCGGTGCAGCAGGCGCAAGCCAAGGGCCTGCGCACCCGCCTGTCGTTCCGTGCCGGAGAGTTGCTCAATATCCGCTGAGGCCCGCGCAAAATCCCCGCAGGCCAGCGCAAGCTCGGCACGACGCGCCAGATCCGCGGCCCATGTCTCTGACGTGGGGTCACTCTGCGCCAGCGCCGCGCGCGCGCGCCCGAACCGGCCCGCGCGCAGCAAGGCATTGGCCAGCACCGCGCGGCGGCGATTGCCGCGCTGCACGCATGCCTCCAGATGCGCAAGCCCCGCATCGCGCGCACCCTCGGGCATCAGATCCAGCGCGAGCATCGCGAAATCAATCGAATTGGGCCATTTCGCCCGCGCCCGCGCTGCAACTTCCGCCGCAGGCAGTTCCAGACGCCACAAGAGGCGCAGCGCCAGTTCCACCGCGCGGTAGGACGCGCCTTCCTCGAATGCCGCGCGCAGCCGCCGCCCCGGCGCGCGCGGATCAGCCAGCGGTCCGGCCCAGATCTGCGCCTCCAGCTCCGGTAGCAGCGCCCCGCGCATCAGACCCGACCGCGATCAGATCGCGGCACGCAGCACATCGGCATATTCCTCGAAACGGAAATTGAACAGCCGCTCGGCCGCCTGACGCTTGGGCCAGAGCAGACCATGCAGAAAATACAGCACATCCGATTGCACCGGATAGGGCACGCTGGCCCAGACACGTTTCTGCATCCGCCTGTCGAACTCGGCGCGGGCCTCCTCGGGCATGTCACCGATCCGCAGCCCGGCATGGCTGTAGACCCGCGCGATCACCCCTTCCGGGTCACGCACGATATCCTCGTAATTCAGCACAAGGATATCGTCATAATGCTTCGCCCAGCGCTGATAATTCGCCACATAGGAACTCATCTCGAAGACATAGGCCTCGTCGAGCAGCGCAAGGAAACCCTCGCCAAAGGTGATCTGCACATCGTCCTTGCTCGCGCCATTGTTGCGCCACAGCATATGCATGCGCAGCGCCGAAACCGCGCGCGCCAGCGGATCACGCAGCACATAAATCACCCGCGCGCCCGGATTGAGCGCCTTGCAATCGGCGATCTCGGCCTCTGACATCATCGAATATTCCGGCGTGAAATCCATCGACAGATGCGTCGGATCCGGCGGGGTCATCAGCCCGCGATACCATTCCGGCCCGCGCTTGCGGTTCCAGTCCCAGTAATGCGCTTCCTTGTTGGTCGAGGTCACCGGGTCCATATTGGGAAAGGAATAGGTCTGCGGATGCGCATTGAGCACATGATGCAGCCAGCTTGTCGACGCCTTCTGCGCCCCGATACACAGGATATCAGCGCAATTCTCGCGTTGGGTCATGGTCACGTCACTTCTCCAGACTGCCCTACGTCCTGTTCTTCCCGGATCGCCTGCAACGCCTCGGGCAGGCGCCATTTGCTGACATAGGCTTCCAGATGGCGCGATGTTGCCCCGGTGTCGCCCGCAGCATGGGCCGCGCGAATGGCAAGGCCGCGGCGATGCGGGTTATCCCCCAGCGTCAGCGAGCCCTCATAGGCGGCCAGCGCTGCGGCAGGCTGGCCATTACGCATCTGCAGATCGCCGATCATGCGCAGCGCATAGGCGGCGTTTTCCCATTTGTCATCCTTGCCGCGCGCCGCCATGTCCAGCAATTGGGGCAGAAAGGCCGCGATCAGCGGCTCTGCACTGCGCAGGCGGTTGAAATCCAGCAGCAGTTTCAGCACATTCGATATCTCGGGCCCGGAATAGCCGCCATCCGGCGGCACCAGCGCGGTCATCCGGGCGATCTCCTGCTCGGCAATCTGCCACATGCGGAAGAAATCCAGATACAGAAACACCGTGAGCGGCGATCCGGCCCCACCTGCGCGCGGATAGCTCGCAGGCTGGCCCAGAGCAAAGCCCTGTTGCAGAAAACCCGTCCCGCGATAGCGCTCTATGGCAGCCTGCACCCGCTCGGGGTGCTTGCTGGCATGGTCGAGATGGGCGATCATCCTGTCCGACGGGCCTGATACGGTTGCGATGCATTCATAGCGGTAGCGGCGCTGGTTGCGGTCATCGACGCGGCGGAACACGTCCAGACCGATATCCCCCGCAACCGCAAATTCCGCAACCGCGCTGATCACTGGCCCTCTCCTGATCCGATTGCCGACACGCTATGGCCGGGCTGGCCCGCTGTCAAACCTCTCAGAGCCGCTCCACCAGAAGAGTGTTGCAAATGAAGCGGAAATTCTGTGCCTTCCGGGGCAGGACAATCGACAATTTCGGCATCGAGGCCCGCGCCAGCCAGTCGGCGCTGATCTCGCGCGCGACAAGACAGCCCCCCATCCGCGCGCAGGCATGGACCTCGAAATCACTCAACTCGAAATCTGTCGCCCGACCGGCCTGCGGATCCCGACGAACCAGCGCCGTCTCGAACAGATAGCCGTCCGGCGAGGCCAGTTGCAGATGCACGCGCAACCCCTGCCCTGCCGCCGCCAGCCCGTCGAGCCGCAGCTCGATCGCGGACCAGTCGCGCGTATCCGGGAACTGGATCTGGAATTTTCCCTGCGCGCGCGCGGCATGCATCAAAAGCCCGTCCTCGGGCGCGGCGCGGGACAGTTCCAGCCGCTCGGCAAAGCGCGTGCCGGGCTGCAGGTGCTGGCAGAACTCGGTTGCGGGCAGGGCCGCCCAGATATCAAAGACGGGATTTGCAACCATCGGGCGGGCGGGCGCCGCGATATCCTGCGCAACCGGGGCAGGCATATTCAGGCCACCCAGTTCCGCCATCAGCGCGCGGAGCGCGGCATGCATCTCGGCCTTGTCGCGCTCAAGGCGCTCATTCAGGCTGCGCATCTCGCCATCGACCTTCTGCCAGATGGCGCTGGTCTCGTAATTCAACTCGCCCAGCAGATCCGCCGCAAGGCTGCGCATGGCATCGGTCGCGTCCGCGCGCGCCTCCAGATCGAAGCTGGGCCGCGCCAGATCGGAAAAGCATCGCCAGTCATAGGACGGATTGTCGAGCGTGTTCATCAGCACATTGCGCGCCCGGTCATCCTTCCGGGCCACCCGCCGGTGATGAAAGGCCAGTTTGCGATCCAGAACCGCCAGCCGGTAGCGCGCCAGAAACGCATTCATGAAGGCGCGGTCCTCCATGACATCGAACTGCTCGGGGAAACCGCCCACCGCGCGCACCGCCTCGCGCCGCAGGATCCATTGCACCGGATAGAGATCCTGCCGGTAGCAGGCATAGGCCAGCGCATTGACCAGAAATTCGTTGCGCTTGAAGCTTGGCGGCAGGCCGTCCTCTCCGACAATGCGGATTTCCGGCCCGGCGGCGCTGTCGAAGAAATCCTCGCGCAGCGCCGTGACCTGCGCCGCCACACCGCCCAGATCAGGCACCAGATCCCGGATTTGCTGATAGAACCCTGCAAGGGCCGACAAGAAATCCGGCGCCCAGCTGTCATCATCATCCAGACAGGCGACAAATTCGGTCTCCAGCGCCTCGACCCCGCGATTGAACGCGGCGGACCGCCCGATACCTGGAGAAAAATCAAGCACGCTCAATCGGTTCGCAGCACTCAGCGCCCGCGCATATGGCGCAATCGCCCGCGCCAGCATCTGCGCGTCGCCGCCATCATTGACCAGCACGATCTGCCAGTTGCCATGGGTCTGCGCCTGAACCGAGGCCAGCGCACGTTTGACGAAAATGGGGCGGTCCCTGGTGCGGATCACCACACCGACCGAGATTTGATCCGTTGCCTTCACGCTCACTCCACTCACACCCGCACCCAAACCTGACCCCCCGGTCTTGCGCCGGATCGCCCTATCGCTAGACCCTTCACGAAAGCCCTGTCAAGGAATTCGCCGCAACCCTGCCCTATCCCTCATTGCCGGAAGCATCCGGCGCGGCCCTGTCCGCCTGCGCCCCCAGATGCCGCTCGCCCCGCGCCTCGGCCAGCGCGATCTGATGCTGGCGCTCGCGAAAAGCCGCGCGCCGCTCGGGCGTAAACTCATCGACGCAATGATGGCATTGCACCCCATGCTCATATTCCGCCCGCTCTGTATCCTCGGGCAAAAGCGGACGGCGGCAGGCATGGCACATCACATGCGGGCCGGTTTTCAGCCCATGTTCGACCGAGACCCGCTGATCGAAGACGAAACAGGCCCCTTGCCACAGGCTGTCCTTCTGCGGCACCTCTTCGAGATATTTCAGAATCCCGCCTTTCAGGTGAAACACATCCTCCACCCCCTGCCCCAGCAGGTAATTCGTCGATTTCTCGCAGCGAATCCCGCCGGTGCAGAACATGGCAATCCGCTTGTTATGGAACCGATGGCGGTTTTCTTCCCACCATTGCGGGAATTCGCGAAAACTGCGCGTGCCCGGATCCACCGCGCCCTCGAACGTCCCAATCGCCACTTCATAATCATTGCGCGTGTCGATCACCGCCACATCCGGCGCGGAAATCAGTTCGTTCCACTCCTCCGGCGCCACATAATGCCCGACGCGGGCGCGCGGATCGACATCGGGCTGGCCCATGGTGACGATCTCGCGCTTCAACCGCACTTTCATGCGCCCGAACGGCATCTCGGCAGCAGGGCTTTCCTTCCAGTCCAGATCGGCGCAGCCTGGCAGCGCACGGATATGCGCCAGCACCGTATCAATCCCCGCCCGGCTGCCCGCAATCGTGCCATTGATCCCCTCCCGCGCGAGCAGAAGCGAGCCCCGGACCCCCTGCCCCTCGGCCAATGTCAGCAGCGGGCCGCGCAGGGCGGCAGGATCATCGAAGCGGGTGAAATGGTATAGCGCGGCAACTGTCAGCATGACAGGCGGTTTACTGCGCCATGCCGCGCCGGACAAGAGATGTTGACGCGAAAGCCTCTGCCCCTTAGCCCTTGAGCAAGCAAGGAGTGCCGCCATGAGCCATGCCCTGATCGTCATCGACCTGCAAAACGACTTCTGCCCCGGCGGCGCGCTCGCGGTCGCAGAGGGTGATCAGATCGTGGCCGGGATCAATGCGCTGATGGAAACCGCAGGCGCCGTGGTGCTGACACAGGACTGGCACCCGGCCGATCACGCATCCTTTGCCAGCCAGCATCCCGGCCTGGCACCTTTTGCCCTGACCGAGATGGACTATGGCCCGCAAGTGCTCTGGCCCGATCATTGCGTGCAAGGGACGGATGGCGCCGCCTTCCACCCTGATCTGGATCTGGACCGCGCCGATCTGATCCTGCGCAAAGGCTTCCGGCGCGGGATCGACAGCTATTCGGCCTTTTTCGAGAATGACCAGACCACCCCCACCGGGCTCGAAGGCTATCTGCGCAACCGGGGCATCACCCGGCTGGATTTCGTCGGGCTGGCGACGGATTTCTGCGTTGCATGGTCGGCGCTCGATGCAGCGAAGCTCGGCTTTGACGCGCGCCTCCTGACCGGTCTCTGCCGCGGCATCGACCTCGATGGCTCGATGGCCAGAGCGCTCGCGGATCTGCGCGCCGCCGGGGTGGATCTGGCCTGATGGATATCGCCACCCGCGTCTACAACCACCGCTGGAAACTCGACCCGATCGTGCGCTCGCTGATCGATACGGATTTCTACAAGCTGTTGATGTGCCAGTCGGTTTTCACCAATCACCCGGACACGCAGGTCACGTTCAGCCTGATCAACCGCGCCAGCCACATCCCGCTCGCGGCGCTGATCGACGAGGGCGAGTTGCGCGAACAGCTTGACCATATTCGTGGGCTGTCGCTCTCGCGCGGGGAATCGACCTTTCTGCGCGGCAACACATTCTATGGCAAACGCCAGATGTTCCGCCCCGATTTCATGGAATGGTTCGAGACTTTCCGCCTGCCGCCCTATCATCTGGAACGCGTGGGCGATCAGTATGAACTGACCTTTGAAGGCAACTGGGCCGAGGCGATGCTCTGGGAAATCCCGGCGCTGGCGGTGCTGATGGAATTGCGCTCGCGCGCAGTTCTGGGCCGGATGAAGCGGTTTGAACTGCAGGTGCTATACGCGCGCGCAATGACCCGGCTTTGGGAGAAAATCAAGCAGCTTCAAGGGATTGACGGCTTGCGCATCGCCGATTTCGGCACCCGCAGACGGCACAGCTTCCTCTGGCAGGATTGGTGTGTACAGGCCATGATTGAGGGGCTGGGGGATAAATTCGCGGGCACCTCGAACTGCCTGATCGCCATGCGCCGCGAGGTCGAGGCCATTGGCACCAATGCCCATGAACTGCCGATGGTCTATGCCGCGCTCGCCGATACGGATGAGGCTCTGGCGCAAGCCCCCTATCAGGTGCTGGCCGACTGGCAGTCTGAGCATTCCGGCAATCTGCGCATCATCCTGCCCGATACATACGGCACCGAGGGCTTTCTGGCCCGCGCGCCCGACTGGCTGTCGGACTGGACCGGCATCCGCATCGATTCGGGCGATCCGGCCACAGGTGCCGAAACCGCGATTCGCTGGTGGCAGTCGCGCGGGCAGGATCCGCGCAACAAGCTGGTGATCTTCTCCGACGGGCTGGACGTCGAGAAGATCGCGGAACTGCATGCGCGGTTTTCGGGCCGGGTCAAGGTCAGCTTCGGCTGGGGTACGCTTTTGACCAATGATTTCAGAGGCTTCGCGCCGGATGACGGGCTTGCGCCCTTCTCGCTCGTCTGCAAGGCCCAAAGCGCCAATGGCCGCCCGACGGTGAAACTCTCGGATAATCCGCATAAGGCGATGGGGCCGGAAGATCAGATCGCGCGCTACAAACATGTGTTTTCCGTGGGCAAACAGAGCGCGCAACCTGTGATTGTTTAAGCCTTCTTCATTCTTTCCGCGAAAATCAGCCCAGGTCACAAAGTGTCGCACCGATTTTAGGTGACAGACCGGGGTGACCTGTGCTGCAATATAACTGTCGCAATCAGAGAAGGAGGACACTGAATGTCACTGAGTTCCCATATTGCAGAACTCCGCCGGAAACATGAACACCTCTCTGAAAAGGTCGAAACCGCGCAGCGAAGCCCGGGTATGGACGACCTTGTTATCGCCGATATGAAGAAACAGAAACTGCGCCTGAAAGAGGAGATCGAGCGCCTGTCACACGCCTGATGCGTTCTTTCCTTTGAAGATGAAAACGGCCCGCGCAACGCGGGCCGTTTTTTTACATCGTGAAAGCGGATTTCGTCAGACGAAAAACTGCGCGCCGTTGGCGCTGATGGTGGAGCCGTTGATGAAACCCGCGTCATCGGCGACCAGAAAGGCCACGCAGCGCGCGATTTCCTCGGGCTCGCCCAGACGTCCGGCCGGGATGCCCGCGATGATGCTCTCGCGCACTTTCTCGGGCACCGCCATCACCATCTCCGTCGCGATATAGCCCGGACAGACCGCATTGGCGGTGATGCCCGCGCGCGCGCCTTCCTGCGCCAGCGATTTGACGATGCCGAGATCGCCCGCCTTGGTGGCCGCGTAATTCACCTGACCGAACTGGCCCTTCTGCCCGTTGATCGAGGAAATCACCACCACGCGCCCGAATTTGCGCTCGCGCATCCCCGGCCAGATCGGGTGTACCGTGTTGAAAACACCGGTCAAATTCGTGTCGATCACCTCTTTCCACTGCTCCGGCGTCATCTTGTGAAACGGCGCGTCGCGGGTGATCCCGGCATTGGCCACCACGATCTCGATCGGGCCCAGATCGGCCTCGACCTGCGCCAGACCGGCCTTGGAGGCCTCATAATCCGCCGCGTTCCATTTATAGGTCTTGATGCCGGTCGCTTCGGTGAAAGCCGCTGCTGCCGCGTCATTGCCCGCATAAGTCGCGGCCACGGTGTAGCCCCGGGCCGCCAGTTCCTTCGAGATCGCAGCGCCAATCCCGCGCGATCCGCCTGTGACGAGTGCCACTCTTGCCATTTGTCCCCTCCTATCAGGAATTATGATTGACGAAATATCTGGTAATGAATTGCGCGGGCCTGCGCAAGATTATTGCGCAGGCCCTTCACCTCAGCGCTCCAGACACATCGCGACACCCATGCCGCCCCCGATGCACAGTGTCGCCAGCCCCTTCTTCGCGTCACGGCGCTGCATCTCGAACAGCAAAGTGTTCAAAATCCGACATCCCGACGCGCCGATCGGGTGGCCGATCGCGATGGCACCGCCATTGACGTTCACTTTTTCAACATCCCAGCCCATATCCTTGTTCACCGCGCAGGCTTGCGCCGCGAAGGCTTCATTGGCCTCGATCAGGTCCAGATCAGCCGCGCTCCAGCCCGCTTTGGCCAGCGCCTTGCGGCTGGCATGGATCGGACCCACCCCCATGACCGAGGGATCAAGCCCCGCCGTCGCATAGCTCGCGATGCGCGCAAGCGGGGTCAACCCGCGCTTCTCGGCCTCTTCGGCACTCATCAGCATCACCGCCGCCGCACCGTCATTCAGGCCCGAGGCATTGCCTGCCGTGACCGAGCCCTCTTTCGAGAAGGCCGGGCGGAGCTTGGCCATCTGATCGAGCGTCGCGCCATGGCGGATATATTCATCCTGATCGACCACGATATCGCCCTTGCGGGTCTTGACGGTGAAGGCCGCGATCTCATCGGCGAATTTCCCCGCCTTCTGCGCGGCTTCGGCCTTGTTCTGGCTGGCCACGGCAAAGGCGTCCTGCTCATCGCGGGTGATCTGCCATTTCGCAGCGACATTCTCGGCGGTGGTGCCCATGTGATAGCCGTTGAACGCGTCCCAGAGCCCGTCCTTGATCATCGAATCGATCATCTTCATATCGCCCATCTTCTGGCCTGCGCGCAGATGCGCGACATGGGGCGAAAGCGTCATGTTCTCCTGCCCGCCCGCCAGCACGATGGTGGCATCGCCCAGCTGGATATGCTGCGCCCCCAGCGCCACTGCGCGCAGGCCTGAGCCGCAGACCTGATTGAGCGACCAGGCCGAGGATTCAACCGGCAGACCGGCATTGACATGCGCCTGACGCGCCGGGTTCTGCCCCTGCCCGGCGGTCAGAACCTGACCCAGAATGGTCTCCGAGACCTCTGCCTTATCCACCCCGGCGCGCGCAACCACCGCCTCCAGCACCGCCGCCCCAAGATCATGCGCAGGCGTATTGGCAAATGCCCCGCCAAAACTCCCGACCGCAGTCCGGGCCGCCGCAACGATAACAACATTGGTCATGAGAACTCCTCTCTCTCCGTTCAGCTCGTCAATATCCGGCCTTGGCGCCTGGCTGCGACCGGGTATGGGTTTGGTTCTATCATGCAAGCGCCACAGCGCAATCGTCCAGAGATTTATGTCTGCGGAAACATCGCGCGCGCGGACGCGCGCCCGCTGACCGTGCCGGAGCAGGCACACGACCGGGTTTGTTGGGCATAATCCTACAGATTGTTTCCATGATTTTCCGACTTGCTGATGGACTTGGCCCTTAACAATCTCTTAATCTCGAGCTAAGGGGCTGGATCATGGAAAAGCGCGCTGCGAAATATCACCTCGGACAAGTCGTGCGGCATCGCAAGCACCCGTTTCGCGGGGTGATCTTTGATGTCGACCCGGCCTTTTCCAATACAGAAGAATGGTATAGCGCGATTCCCGAAGAGGCGCGCCCGAACCGGGACCAGCCTTTCTATCATCTTCTGGCCGAGAATCATGACAGTTTCTATGTCGCCTATGTGTCCGAGCAGAACCTTGTTCCCGACGAGTCGGGCGAGCCGGTAGACCATCCTGACCTGCCCGAATTGTTCGGGGATTTTGACGACGGGCATTATCCGCTGCAGATCGCGCTGAACTGAGACACCGCGCGGAACTTCCTCTGATGGGCGGATTTTCAGGCGCGCGGGCGACGGCCCAAGCGCTGATTTGACGCAGGGCCAGCTTCGCCTGTCGCCGCATTGGCCAATATCTGCGGAACCATGGATCAGGATCGGGCGACGGGTGCCCCGGGGAGCACGCGCCCTGATCGCTCAGTTCACCGGATCAAACGGCACCGAAAACCGCAGCAGATTATGGCCATCCCGGCGCGAATAGCTGACGCCATCGCTGAGATGGCGGATGATGAACCAGCCATAGCCCCCTTCGTTGAATTGCGCCGGTTCCGGGGCGCTGCGGCCAAGCGCGCTCGGGTCAAAGGGCTGACCGCGATCTGTCAACTCGCAGCGCAGCCGACGCCCTTCCAGCCGGAGCGACAGGACGATCTCACCGGCGCTGTCGCGATAGCCATGTCGCACGATATTGGTCATCGCCTCTGCCAGAATCAGCGAGAGATCGGCAATCCGGCAGCGTGTCACCCCATGTTCGAGCAGGAACCTCTCGACGTCATCAAGAGCATTGCGGATTGCCCAGAGCTCACCCTTGCAGGCCAGATGAAATTCCGATTGCAACTCTGATTGACCGGTCATGCTGTATTCCTTGGGCAGGCGTCGCGCGGTGGTCAGGTTCTTGCCCTAAGCCTATGGTGCCGCGCCCGGAAATCCCTATTCTGCAGCGGCGATGTCATTCGTGGCTGGCACGCAGTCATGAATCCTGAACACGGTATCCATGCGTGTCAGCCGGAACAGTTTGCGCACGCTGGGGGTCAGGCCCGCGATTTCGAGCGGGCGCTCGGGGCCCAGTTGTTTCATCACGCCGACAACAGCGCCAAGGCCGCTGCTGTCGAGAAATTCCACCCGCGACAGATCAAGGATGACCGGACTGCCCGCTGTCGTGGTCAGATCGCGCACCAGATCCTTGAAGGTGATCGCCACGGCGGCATCCAATCGCGATTCCATGACGGATATGACCAGCGCCTCCCCCGCGCGGCCCAGTGTTACCTGCATCTCACACCCCTTTCCTGCGCTTGCATTTCGCCAGATTAGACCCGAAAAGTTACCAAGAGGTTGCCTTGCACCTACAGGGAGAGGAAACGCGATGACGGAAGTGGCTATTCTGGGGGCGGCGCGCACGGCGATGGGCGGGTTGCAAGGCGTGTTCGCGGGCCAGCCTGCGGCGGAACTGGGCGGGGCGGCGATCCGCGGCGCGCTGGCGGATGCAGGCATCGCGCCCGATGCGGTGGAAGAACTGCTGATGGGCTGCGTCCTGCCCGCCGGGCAGGGGCAGGCCCCGGCGCGGCAGGCGGGGTTCAGGGCGGGTCTGGGCGAGGGTGTGCCCGCGACGACGCTGAACAAGATGTGCGGCTCGGGGATGAAGGCCGCGATGATCGCGCATGACCAGATCGCGCTGGGCCACACGGGGATCATGGTCGCGGGCGGCATGGAGAGCATGTCGGAAGCGCCCTATCTGCTGCCCAAGATGCGGGCGGGCGCGCGGCTGGGGCATGGGCAGGTGATTGACCACATGTTTCTGGACGGGCTGGAAGATGCCTATGACAAGGGCCGTTTGATGGGCACATTCGCCGAGGATTGCGCGGCGCATTTCCAGTTCACGCGGGAGGCGCAGGACGCGTATGCGCTGCGCTCGCTCTCCAATGCGCTGGCCGCGCAGGAGGCAGGCGCCTTCGCGCGCGAGATTGCGCCGGTCGAGCTGGTCACGCGCAAGGGGGCTGTGACCGTGCTGGAGGATGAACAGCCGGGCACGGCGCGGCCCGAGAAGATCCCGCAGCTGAAGCCGGCGTTTCGCAAGGATGGTACTGTGACGGCGGCGAACTCCTCCTCGATCTCGGACGGGGCGGCGGCTTTGGTGCTGGGATCCGTGGCGGCGGCAGAGCGGGCGGGGGTGACGCCGCGTGCGGTTATTCGCGGGCATGCAAGCCATGCGCAGGCGCCGGGCTGGTTCACCACCGCGCCTGTGCCTGCGGCGCGCAAGCTGATGGAGCGGCTGGGCTGGTCGCTGGGCGATGTCGATCTGTGGGAGGTGAATGAGGCTTTCGCGGTGGTGCCAATGGCCTTCATGCAGGAGATGGGCCTGCCGCGTGATGTGGTGAACGTGAATGGCGGGGCCTGCGCTTTGGGCCATCCGATCGGGGCCTCGGGCGCGCGGATCATGGTGACGCTTCTCAATGCGCTGGAGGCGCGCGGGCTGAAGCGGGGGATCGCGGCGATCTGTATCGGCGGCGGCGAGGGGACGGCGATTGCGATAGAGCGGGTGTGAGCGCATAACGGGGGCCGGCCTTGCCCCCCATCGAGGGGGGCGCGGCCGGGTCGCAGGGGCGCTGGCGCTGCCTGCTCCGGCAGGAACGAGAGGGATGGCATGGATTACGAGGGTTTGGCCGCGCGCATTGCGGCGCTGACCGAGGGCGAGCGCGATCAGGTGGCGCTGATGGCCACGGTGGCCTGCGAGGTGCATCATTCGGATGCACGCTTTCACTGGACCGGGTTTTACCGGGTGACGGAACCGGAGGTGCTGAAGATCGGTCCCTATCAGGGCGGACATGGTTGTCTGGTGATCCCGTTCTCGCGCGGGGTCTGCGGGGCCTGTGCGCGCACAGGCGAAGTGCAGCTTGTGGCGGATGTCGAAGCCTTTCCGGGGCATATCGCCTGTTGGAGTTCGACGCGCTCGGAACTGGTGCTGCCGGTGTTCGATGGCGCGGGCGCATTGATCGGGGTGTTTGATATCGACAGTGATTTGCCCGATGCCTTCACGCGAGAGGACGCAGATGCGCTGGCGGCGATCCTGAGATCGGTTTTCGGGCGGGACGTGGCGGCATGATCGACTGGGAGGATGCCTTTCAGAACGCAGCCTATATCGCCGGGGCCGAGGGCTATCCGGGGGCATGGGCGGCGCGCGCGGCCGCGTTCCGGGCCGGGGCGCGCGGGGATCTGGATCTGGCCTATGGGACGCATGCGCGCGCGCGGCTGGACCTGTTCCGGCCAGAGGGCGCGGCCCGCGGGCTGGTCGTCTTTGTCCATGGCGGCTATTGGCTGAAATTCGACAAGAGTTTCTGGTCGCATCTGGCGGCGGGGGCGCTGGCGCGGGGCTGGGCCGTGGCATTGCCGGGCTACACGCTGGCGCCAGAGGTCAGCATCTCGGAGATCACAACGCAGATCGGCGCGGCGGTGGCGCATGCGGCGGGGCTAGTCGCAGGACCGGTCCGGCTGGCGGGGCATTCGGCGGGCGGGCATCTGGTCACACGGATGATCTGCGACGACAGCCCGCTTGCGCCCGAGACGCGGGCGCGGATCGCGCGGGTGGTCTCGATCTCTGGCCTGCATGACCTGCGCCCGCTGCTGGCGACCGGGATGAACGCGCAGCTACGGCTGACGCCAGAGACGGCAGCAGCGGAAAGCCCCGTATTGCATACCCCCCTGCCCGGCATACCGGTGACAGCATGGGTCGGCGGGGATGAGCGGCCCGAATTCCTGCGCCAGTCGGCGCTGTTGCGCGAGGCCTGGGCCGCGGATCTGGAGGTGGCCAAGGGGCGGCATCATTTCGATGTGATCGAGGATTTATGCGCGCCTGACAGTGGATTGACCGAAGCGCTGCTTTCTGGCTGAGCAGGGTTTGCCTTTTGCGAAGCTTTGGGCAAAACTCCGCCGCAAGACACAGGGAGAGTAACAGATGAAACCATTGAAAACCGCGGCCATGGCCGCGCTGGTGCTGGGTGCGGCAAGTGTCGCTGAGGCCGATCAGGTAACGGTGGGCATGATCACCACGCTGTCGGGCGGCGGTGCGGGGCTTGGGGTCGATGTGCGCGACGGGTTCCTGCTGGCGCTGGACATGGCCGGAGAGCATGACATCCGGCTGGTGGTCGAGGATGACGCGCAGCGCCCGGAACTGGCGGTGCAGATCGCCGAGCGCATGATCCAGTCGGAACGCGCCGATATCCTGACCGGGATCATCTGGTCCAATCTGGCAATGGCGGTGGTGCCCGCGACGGTCGCGCAGGATATTTTCTACATCTCGCCCAATGCCGGACCCTCGCCGCTGGCGGGTGCGAATTGCCATCCGAATTACTTCAACGCGGCCTGGCAGAATGACATGCTGCATGAGGCCGCAGGCCAGCATGCCAATGAGTTGGGCTATGAAAACACCTTCATCATGGCGCCCAACTATCCGGCAGGCACCGATGCGCTGACCGGCTTCAAGCGCTATTTCGAGGGCGATCTTGCGGGGGAATTGTTCACGCAGGTCGGCCAGACCGATTACGCGGCAGAGATCGCGCAAATCCGCGCCTCGGGCGCGGATTCGGTGTTCATCTTCCTGCCCGGCGGCATGGGGATTTCCTTCATGCGCCAATATGAACAATCGGGGGTGGATCTGCCGATCATCTCTGCCGGGTTCAGCTTCGATCAGGATGTGCTGCCCGCGATAGGCTCGGCGGCGCTGGGGGTGATCAATACCAGCCAATGGTCCCCAGATCTGGAGAATGACGCGAATGCAGCCTTTGTCGCGGCTTTCGAGGAAGCCTATGGCCGCCTGCCCTCGCTCTATGCGAGCCAAGGCTTTGACACGGCCAATCTGATCCTCTCGGCACTGGCGGGCGCGGAGGTGTCGGACAAGGACGGCTTCCGCGAGGCGCTGCGCGCGGCGGATTTCACCTCGGTCCGGGGCAGTTTCGCTTTCGCGCCGAACCATCACCCGATCCAGACTGTCTATGTCCGTGAAGTGGTCGAGGTCGATGGCGTGCTGACCAACCGCATCATCGGCACGGCGTTTGAGGAACATCGCGACGTGCATGGCGAAAACTGCCAGATGTGAGCGAGATGCCGGCCCCGGCGCCTGCCGGGGCCAGCGCGCGGTTGAAAGCATGCCATGACCCTTGCGCTGATCCTTGAGCAACTCCTGAACGGGGTGCAATTCGGGCTGATGCTGTTTCTGATGTCGGCGGGCCTGACACTCGTTTTCGGCGTGATGGGGCTGATCAATCTGGCGCATGGCTCGCTCTATATGATCGGCGCGTTTCTTTGTGCCGCTGTCGCAGGCGCCACGGGCAATTTCTGGCTGGGGCTGATGGCGGGGATTGCCGCCGCCGCCGCTGCCGGGGCGCTGATCGAGGTCGCGGTGATCCGCAGGCTTTATGCGCGCGATCATCTGGATCAGGTTCTGGCCACATTCGCGCTGATCCTGATCCTGTCCGAGGGGGTGCGGATGATCTTTGGCCCCTTCCCGCTCTATCTGAACGTGCCGGACGCTTTGCGCGGGACGGTCAATCTGGGCATCGTGGATTATTCGCTCTACCGGTTGGCGCTGATCGGCTTCGGGTTGGCGGTGGCGGTGGGGCTATGGGCGCTGATCGCGAAAACGCGGCTGGGCATCCAGATCCGCGCGGGCGAGTCCGACCGCGAGATGATCGCGGCGCTGGGGGTGAATATCCGCGCGCTTTACACCATCGTATTCGCGCTGGGGGCAGCTTTGGCCGGGCTTGCAGGCGCGCTGGTGGGGGCGATCCAGTCGGTGCAGGTGGGCATGGGTGAGCCTGTCTTGATCCTCGCCTTCGTCGTGATCGTAATTGGCGGGATCGGGTCAGTGAAGGGCGCGATGGTCGGCGCGCTCCTGGTCGGTGTGATCGACACGATGGGGCGGTTCCTGCTGCCACGCATTTTCGCGACATTCCTCGACACATCGCAGGCGATGGGGGTGGGGGCGGCGCTGGCCTCGATGCTGATTTACCTGTTGATGGCACTGGTGCTGATCTTCCGCCCGCAAGGATTGTTCCCCGCCCATGGATAACACGCGCAAGGAATGGCTGCTGAACGCGGTATTGGCGGGGGCACTCTTGGGGGTGCCGCTCTGGGCCTGGCTGGCAAATGAGCCCTTCATCGTCACGCTGGCCACGCGCATCGCGATTCTGGCGATTGCGGGGGTGGGGCTGAATATCGCGCTGGGACTGGGCGGCATGGTCAGTTTCGGCCATGCGCTTTATCTGGGCATCGGCGGCTATGTGGCGGGGATTGCCGCGCATCATGCCTTCAGCGGCATGCCGGTTCTCGGGCTGGCGGGCACCAACCAGATGCTGCCGATCTGGGCCATGGCGATGCTGCTGTCGGGCATAGTGGCAGGGATCGTGGGGGCGCTGTCTTTACGTACCTCGGGCATTTTCTTCATCATGATCACGCTGGCTTTCGCGCAGATGGGGTTTTTCTTCGCGCTGTCATGGCCCGCCTATGGGGGCGAAGACGGGTTGCCGATATTCCTGCGCAACCAGTTTCCGGGGCTGAACACGGCGCGGCCATGGGAGTTCTTTCTGCTGGCTTATAGCGTGCTGCTGCTGGTGCTGGCCGCTTTCGCCCTGATCCGCGCGGCGCGTTTCGGCGCGGCCCTGATGGCGATCCGCCAGAATCCCGACCGCGCCGCCGCTATCGGTATTTCGCCCTTCGGCATCAAGCTCGTGGGGTTCGTGCTGTCGGGCATGATCACGGGGCTTGCGGGCGCGATGATGGCCGATCTGACGCGCTTCGTCAGCCCCGCGATGATGGCCTGGACCATGTCGGGCGAGTTGATCGTCATCATTATCTTGGGCGGTGTGGGGCGGCTGTTCGGCCCGGTTGCGGGGGCGGCAATTCTGGTCGGCTTCGAGGTGTTTTTCGGGGGCGTCAGCGAGCATTGGAAGCTGTGGCTGGGTCTGGTGCTGCTGGCGGTGGTACTGTTCGCGCGCGGCGGGCTGATCGGGCTGATCGCAGGGCGGGCGCGGCATGGCTGATCCGGTGCTGGACCTGCGCGGGCTGTGCAAAAGCTTCGGGGCGCTCAGGGCCACCGAGGATGTCTCGCTGACCCTGCGCGCGGGAGAGATCCACGCGCTGATCGGCCCCAATGGTGCGGGCAAATCGACGCTGATGGCACTGATTTCCGGCAAGACCCGGCCCGATGCGGGCACGGTCTGGCTGGAGGGGCAGGAGATCACGGCGCTCTCGGTGCCACAGCGCGCGCGAGCGGGGCTGGGGCGCAGTTTTCAGGTCTCGTCCTTGATCCCCGGCTATTCCGCCCTGCGCAATGTGATGCTGGCGCTGCAGGCCCGCCAGGGCCATAGCTACCGTTTCCTGCGCCCAGTGATGCGCGACGCGGCTTTGCGCGCGGAAGCCCGCGCGCATCTCGACCGGGTTGGCCTTGGCCCGCGCGCCTCGGTCGAGGCGGCGGTGCTCAGCCATGGCGAGCGGCGGCTCCTGGAAATCGCCATGGCCTTGGCGCTGCGCCCGAAATGTTTTCTGTTCGATGAACCGATGGCGGGTCTCGGCGCAAGCGGCACGGCAGAGTTGATCCCTTTCCTGCGCGCGCTGAAAGCGGATGCGCCGATCCTGCTGGTGGAACATGACATGGATGCGGTGTTTCAGCTTGCCGACCGGATTTCGGTGCTGGTCACAGGCCGGATCATCGCCACAGGCGGCGCGGCAGAGATCCGCGCGAATGCGCAGGTCCGCGCCGTCTATCTGGGCGAGGACGGATGAGCGCGCTTCTGGAACTCGAAGACCTGCAGGTCTTCTACGGTGCGTCGCAGGCGCTGTTCGGGGTCTCGCTGAGTGTGGCCGAGGGCGAGGCCGTGGCCCTGATGGGCCGCAACGGCATGGGCAAATCGACCACCATCGCCACTGCCTGCCGGATGCTGCCGCTCCGGCGCGGTGCGGTGCGCTTTGCGGGGCAGGATATCAGCGCGTGGCCCTCTTTCCGCGCCGCCCGGCTGGGGCTGGGGCTGGTGCCCGAGGGGCGCCGCTGTTTCCCCAATCTCAGCGTGCAGGAAAATCTGATCGCCGCCGCCCGCCCCGGACCCTGGACACTCGCGCGCGTGCATGCGCTTTTCCCGCGCCTCTCGGAACGCGCCGATCAACTGGCGGCCACGCTCTCGGGCGGCGAGCAGCAGATGCTGGCGATTGGCCGCGCGCTGATGACCAATCCGCGCCTCCTGCTTCTGGATGAGGCGACCGAGGGGCTGGCCCCGGTGATCCGGCAGGAAATCTGGGCCGCGATCACCAAGCTGAAGGCTGACGGGCTGTCGATCCTTCTGGTGGACAAGACGCTCTCGGAAATCCTGCCCTTCGCGGATCGCTGCGTGCTGCTTGAACGCGGCACGGTGGCATGGTCCGGCACCCCTGACAGCCTGACCCCGGATCTGCAAACCCGCTATCTGGGCGTCTGATCATTTTCTTGCGACAAATACTCACGGGGGTTCTCAGGGGGCATGTATGCCCCCTGAGGCGGGTGGTTTGGAGGGTGGCAACCCTCCAAGCCCCCCTCACCCCAAACGCGCCCGCTGCACCGCCAGAATCCCCGCCATGATCACCAGAACCCCCAGCAGATCGAACACCCCCAGCTGCTCGCCCAAGAGCAGCGCCGCCACCGCGACCCCGAAAAACGGGTTGAGGAAATGGAAGGTCGCGGCCTTCACTGCCCCGATCCGCCCCACAAGCAGGAACCAGACCCAGGTCGCGGCCAGCCCCGGCACCAGAACCGTATAGGTAAAAGCCCCCGCAAGCTGCCAGGTCCAGTTCACGTCCGGCACTTCCAGGAGCATCGCGGGCCCGATCAGCGCCGCCGATCCGACCAACATCTGCAGCCCCACGATCATCATCAGATTGCCGCCCGCGCCCGAGGCCAGACGCACGCTCAGCGTGGCCACGGTCAGCGAGATCACCCCGATCGCGCAGAGAAGCACCCCCCAGAGATCGACCCCGCCGGTCATCCGCGCGCCCATGATCAGCCCGACACCGGCAAAACCCGCGACCAGCCCCGCAAGTGCCATGGGCCGCAGGCGCTCGCGCAGGATCAGCCAGCCGAACAGCGCCACCAGAAGCGGCATGGTCGAGGCGATGATCGCGGCAAGCGAGGCCTCCAGCGTCTGCACGGCCACGAAATTCAGCCCCAGATAGAGCGCGTTCTGCGTGATCCCGAAGATCACCACCGCGCGCCATTGCCCGCGCGTCAGCTTCCAGCTCTGCCCCAGCGCCAGCGCAATCGCGATCCCGATCAGGCCGGAGATCAGAAAGCGCAGGCTGAGCGCATAGAGCGGGGGCGCATCCGCCACGATCATCCGCGCCGAGGTGAAGGCCGAGGACCACATGAAGGCGAAGGCCAGCCCCATCAGAATCGCGCGGATATCCATTCGCGCGCCTTTCACGCTGCCCAGGGGCGCGCATCCGCCCGCCCCGGCCCGCGCCAGAAGCGCGCCATCAGCAGCACCGCCGCTGCACTCAGTCCGACGACCAGCCCGGCCCAGATCCCCTCGCCGCCAAACCCGTAACGGATGCCCAGCAGATAGCTGGTCGGCAGGCCCACGCCCCAATAGCTGAAAGCCGCGATCAGCATTGGCCCGCGCGTATCCTGCACCCCGCGCAAGAGCCCCATCGCCATGACCTGCGCCCCGTCGGCAAGCTGGAACACCGCCGCCACGATCAGGAAGGACGCGCCAATCGCGATGATCGCGGCGCGTGCGGGCTCGGCGGGCGACAGAAACAGCCCCACGAGGAACGGCCCGGCGGTGACATAGAGCACCATCGTCGCGCTGGCGAAGAGGATGGAAACCAGCATGGCGGTTCTGGCCCCTTCCCGCAGCGCCACCTGGTCGCGCTGGCCGCGGGCGCGGCCCACAAGCACGGTGGCGGCATTGGAAAAGCCCAGATGCACCATGAAGAGCGCCGCCGTGATTTCCAGCGCGATGCCATGCGCGGCCAGTTCCTTCGTGCCGATCCAGCCCATCATGATGGCGGCAGCGGAAAACAGCGCTGACTCGGCCACCAGTGCCACCCCGATCGGCCAGCCCAGCCGCCAGACCTGTCCCATTGCCTGCCAGTCGGCACGCCAGAAGCGTTGAAACAGCGTGTAGCGGCGCAGGGCGGGCAGAAGCGCGCAATAGGCGGCCAGCACGCCGACACTCGCCAGATTGACGATGATGGTGGCAATCGCCGCCCCGCGCACTCCCAGTTCCGGCGCACCCAGATTGCCGAAGATGAAGATCCAGTTGGCCAGAATATTCAGCCCGACCGCGCCCACGGTCGTCCAGAGTGCAAACTGGGTTCGGCCCAGTGCCGCAAGGTAGTTCTTCAGCACCATCACGCAAAGCGCGGGCACCAGCGAGAAGCCGAGGATGCGCATATAGGCCTCAGACAGCGGCACCACCTCTGCAGGCTGGCCCAACTGCCCGAGGATCGCACCCGAAAACCAGAAGATCGGCAGCGCAGCAAATCCGAAAGCGATCGACAGCCACAGCCCCATGCGGGTCGCCCGGCGCACCTCGGTTTCCCGCCCCGAGGATGCGGCGGTCGCGACCATCGGCATGACCGCATTGGCGAATCCGGTGCCGAAAATGAACACGGCGAAAAAGAGTGCAGCCCCCAGCACGCCTGCGGCCAGATCCGCGACACCATACCAGCCCAGCATGATCGTGTCGGTCACGGCCAGCATGAACTGCGCCAGATGGCTGCCCGCCAGCGGCAGGCCCAGGCTCAGGACCATGCGCAGATTGGCGCGGAACGGTGCGGCAGCTTGTCTCATGCTGCATCGGTTATCCCGCAGCGTGAGGCGCGGCAAGATGGGTCAGAGAATTTTTAACATGTTCACGGCCACAGCAAGGATGAAAAGCCCCGCCAGCGCCTCGATCACCGGGCCAAGATGGCGCGCGCGGCCCAGACGGCCGGCCCAGTCCATCGCGCCTTCGCGCGCCAGAACGGCGGTGGCCGCCACCGCGATTGTCACCGAGGCCGTGCCCAGCGC
Organism: Natronohydrobacter thiooxidans; assembly: GCF_001884735.1. GTDB lineage: Bacteria > Pseudomonadota > Alphaproteobacteria > Rhodobacterales > Rhodobacteraceae > Roseinatronobacter > Roseinatronobacter thiooxidans_A. The sequence goes on from NZ_MJAP01000003.1 coordinate 470,462, forward strand.
CATGATCAGGGTGGCGGCGATCCCTTCCCAGACCAGCCCCATGCGCCATGTCAGGATCAGCACGAACAGCGCGCCGGTACAGGGCCGGATGGCAATCGCCCCGATCAGCAGGGCCGCGTCGCGCCAGCCGGTGATCTGCGCCATCTCTTCGGCGCTTGGGCCATGCCGGTGGCCGCAGCTTTCGCAAGCCCCGTGATCATGGGAAGGATCATGGCCCGCAAGCGCGACCGGGGGTGCCGCGCTCTGGCGCAGCACCTTGCGCGTGGCGCGCATGACCAGCCACAACCCGATCAGCGCAATGGCGATCAGGCTTGCGCGTTCCAGCCAGAGATCGCCCGCAAGCTGCAAGCCTTCGCGCGTGGCATTGAAGATCAGCACACCGCCATAGACCAGCGCCACCGCCGTCACGCCCTGCGCCAGCGAGGCGGCCAGACCCAGCCCCATCATCCGCCGCAAGGGCACCTGCGTCCCGGCCCCATAGGCGCCGAGCAGGAATTTCCCATGCCCCGGCCCCGCGGCATGCACAAACCCATAGGCGAAGCTCAGCCCCCAGAGCGCGATCAGCGCGCCCGGCTCGCCCGCGCGCAGGCTGCGCAAGCCCTGCGCCAGTTGCGCCTGAAAGCCGCGCTGCGCCTCCTGCGCGGATTGCGCAAGCTGATCCAGACCGCCCATGGCCCAGTACAGCCCTGCCAGCGCGACCAGTCCAAGCGCCAGAAACATTACGGCGCGGCGCATGTGATCCGCACCTCCTCGGAAAACAGCGCCCCGACCAGCGGGAAATCCGCCTCGATATCACCTCCGCCGCCCAGCACTTCCTCCAGCGCGGCCTCTAGCTGTGCGCCCGCGGCCTCCCAATCCGGCTCGAAAATGCGCAGGCTGCAATCCTCGCGCCCGATGGCGCGCGGCGCGCCGGTCAGCCCGTAGCTGGTGTAATAGGTCGGGTCATAGACCGCGACCACCCATTCGCGCGCCGGATCCGGGCGGTCGATCAGCTGGCGCAGATGGCGCGAATGCAATTGCCCGTCGCGATAGTCCGATTCCCATTTGACCGGGCTGCTCAGCGCCAGCGGTTTTCCGTCCTGGGTGACATGGGTGTCGCCGTGATATTCCTCGACAGTCCATTGCATGTCGAACCCGTCAAGCGCGTCGCGCTCTTCCTCGCTGATCGTGCCGGTGAAATCGGCATCGAGCCCCATGTCAGAGACCAGCAGCATCGAAAACAGCGGGTCATAGGTCCAGCTGATCCAGAGCCCTTCGGGCTGGCCGCCCTCGTCGAAGACCAGTTCCAGCCCGACATCGACAAAGATATGCGGATGCGCGCGCGCAGGCTGCGCCGACAGGGACGCGCAGGATATCACGACAGGGATCAGCAAGGCTCGCATGGGCCAAGACCTAACCGAGTGCGCGCGCGCCCTCAAGTCACAGCGTGGCGATCCCCGGCGCGGCGCGGCCGGGAGCAGGGTGGGCGGGCGGGAGCGATCCGGTCGCGCAGCACCGGGGATCGCGCCCGCTCAGAAATCCAGCCCCAGATCAAGCACCTGCGCGGAATGGGTCAGCGCGCCCACCGAGATGAAATCCACCCCTGTTGCCGCGACCTCTGCAATCCGCCGCAGCCGCATATTGCCCGAGGCTTCCGTCACCAGCCGCCCGGCGACCAGATCCACCGCCGCGCGCAGATCCTCGGTGCTCATATTGTCCAGCAGCACCACATCGGCGCCGCCGGTGGCCAGCACTTCGTCAAGCTGCGCCAGCGTGTCCACCTCGATCTCGATCCGGCGCATATGGCTGGCCGCGCGCCGCGCAAGGGTCAGGACTTCCGCAATCCCCCCGGCGGCAGCGATATGATTGTCCTTGATCAGGATCGCATCCGACAGGCCAAAGCGATGCGCCGCGCCGCCGCCATGGCGCACCGCCTGTTTCTCGACCAGCCGCAGCCCCGGTGTGGTCTTGCGCGTGCAAGTGATGCGCGCCTTGGTGCCTTTGGTCTGGGCGACAAACGCGGCGGTCAGCGTGGCAATGCCGGAAAGCCGCCCCATGAAATTCAGCGCCACCCGCTCGCCCGAGAGGATCGAGGCCGCCGCCCCGTCGATGGTCATGACAGTCTCGCCCGCCGCGACCCGCGCCCCGTCAGGGCGCAACACGGTCACGCGCAGCGCCGGATCGACCAGACGGAAGGCCAGTTCGGCCAGTTGCACCCCGGACACCACACCGGGGTCGCGCGCATTGATCCGTGCATGATAGCTCAGATCGGGCGCGATGACGGCCTGCGTGGTCACATCGCCCGAGGGGCCCAGATCCTCGATCAGGGCGGCGCGCACAAGTGGCTCTAGCAGCAGTTCGGGCAGCGGGGGGATGGTCATGCATTCTCCTGCGTCATCTGTTGCGCCTCTGCCAGCGTCAGCCGCGAGCGCTGCACGAAATCGGGGTCGGGCGCGGGAAAATCGTCGCGCCAATGCGCGCCCCGGCTCTCGCGCCGCTGCAGCGCGGCGGTGGCGATCAGAAGTGCTGTGGCGCACATATTGGCGAAATCGGGGCTGCTGGCATGGGCGGCTTGCAGCGCCCTGATCCGGGTGATGGCCTGCGCCAGCCCCGCGCCGGTGCGCCGCACGCCGACATGGCGGGTCATCACCTCGCGCAAGTGCTGCACCGCGTCGGGGTCCAGCGCGGGGCCGCCGGGGGTGAAATCCAGCGCCAGTGCGGGGGCATCCGGGGCGGCGCCCGGCAGATCGGCGGCGATATCCTCGGCGGCGCGGCGGGCAAAGACCAGCGCCTCCAGCACTCCGTTCGAGGCCAGACGATTCGCGCCATGCAGGCCGGTGGAGGCGGCCTCGCCGCAGACCCAGAGCCCCGGCAGCGAAGAGCGCCCCGCCGCATCGGTGGCCACCCCGCCCATATGGTAATGCGCCGCCGCCGCCACCGGGATCGGCGCGCGCACCGGGTCGATCCCGGCCTTGCGGCAGGCCGCTGCCACTGCCGGGAACTGGGTCAGGATCGCCTCGCCCAACGCGGCGCGGGTGTCGAGCATCGGGCGTTTTCCGGCCTGGGTCTGCGCGAATACAGCGCGGGCCACCACATCGCGCGGAGCAAGCTCGGCCATCGGATGCTCGGCTTCCATGAAGAACAGCCCGTCCGCATTGACCAGCCGCGCACCTTCGCCGCGCAGCGCTTCGGTGGCCAGCGGTGCCGGGTCGCGGCCCACGTCGATTGCGGTCGGGTGGAATTGCACGAATTCCATATCCGCCATCACCGCGCCCGCCCGCGCGGCCAGCCCCATCACCTGCCCCCGGATGCGCGGCGGGTTGGTGGTCAGCGCGTAAAGCCCGCCCGAGCCGCCCCCGGCCAGCAGCACGGCCGGGGCAAGAAGTGCGACGGGTTGCGAAATGGCATCGCCGTCAATCTGCGCCAGTTCTACGCCGGTCACGCGCCCGTTCTCAGAGATCAGCCCCTGCGCGAGCACGCGTTCCATCACCTGCACCGAGGGCGCCGCGCGCACCTCGGCGATCAGGGTTTCCATGATCTTGCGGCCCGCCTGATCGCCCTTCACGCGGACCACGCGGGCGATGGAATGCGCGGCTTCGTGGTTCAGGACGTAATTGCCGGCCGCATCGCGGTCAAAAGGTGTTCCGTGATCGGTCAGATCAAGGATCTGCGCGGGGGCCGCGCCGGTGACGAGGGCCGCAATCTCTGGGTCCACAGTCCCTGCCCCGGCGGCCACAGTGTCGCGGGCATGGGCTTCGGGGCTGTCACCTTCGGACATTGCGGCGGCGACTCCGCCCTGCGCCCAGGCCGAAGACGCCCCTTCGCCCAGCGTTTCGGGCGAGATCACCAGCACCGGGCGCGGCGCCAGCATCAGCGCCGCGTAGAGCCCGCCAAGCCCCGCACCGACAATGACAACGCGCCCGGTCGTGATCACCCGATCAGGCTTTCGCAGCCGAAAGGTCGATCATGCGCTGCACCGCCAGACGGGCTTTCTCGGCGATCTCCGCCTCGACCTCGATCTGCGTGGTCATCGTATGCAGCGACCAGAGCACTTTTTCGAGGGTGATCTTCTTCATATAGGGGCACATGTTGCAGGGCCCGATGAATTCGACCTCTGGATGGGCATCCGAGATATTCGAGGCCATCGAGCATTCCGTGACCAGCATCGCGCGCTGAGGCCGCTCGGCACTGACATAATCGAGAATGCCCTTGGTCGAGCCCGAGAAATCAGCTTCGGCCACCACATCGGGGGGGCATTCGGGATGGGCGATGATCCGCGTGCCGGGGTTCCAGTCGCGGAAATCGCGGATATCCTGTGCGGTATATTGCTCATGCACGATGCAGGAGCCTTCCCACCAGACAATGCGCTTTTCCGGCACCTGCGCGGCGACATTCTGCGCCAGATACTGGTCGGGGGTCATGATGATCGTCTCTGCGTCCAGCGCGCGGATGATCTGGACGGCATTGGACGAGGTGCAGCAGATATCCGAGGCCGCTTTCACCGCCGCCGTGGTATTGACATAGCTCACCACCGGCGCACCGGGATAGCGCGCGCGCATCTGGGCAATGCCCTCGGGCGTGATGCTTTCCGCCAGCGAGCAGCCTGCCGCCATATCGGGCATGAGCACGGTTTTCGACGGGTTCAGGATTTTCGAGGTCTCGGCCATGAAATGCACACCGCATTGCACGATCACATCGGCCTCGGTCCGGGTGGCCTCGACCGCCAGTTGCAGACTGTCGCCCACCACATCGGCAATCCCGTGAAAGATCTCTGGCGTCATGTAGTTATGCGCCAGAATCGCGGCGTTGCGTTCGCGCTTCAGCGCATTGATCGCGGCGACATAGGGCGCATGAATCGCCCAGTCGACCGGCGAGACCACGCGCGACATGCGGGCATATTCGGCCTGCATCGACGCCGCAAGCTCGGGGTTGGGCGCGAGATCATAGACCGTTTTCAGGTCATCACGGATGGCGGGCATGTCCAGCATGGCTAGGCTCCGATCACTCTGTCTGCGCCAGACCGCAGGCGGCCCCTGCATATGGGGGGTAGGTCAGGAAGATCAAGGGAAACCTGCAATTTCGCCGCATTTGCCGCATCACTGGTCGGAATTATGTCGCTTTGCCCCCAAGAGCGCCGCAAATCGTCACGCGCCCCCCGAACACGCCGCATAAAACGGAACCTTATGAATGCGGCCCCGTTGGGGGGGCTAAAGAGAGGTGTCGGATCATGTCGGATGAGGCAATGGAGAACGCGCAGGCGGCAAGCGCAGGACGCAGGGCACGCGGTGGTGGTGGCGGCGGCGCGGCGCGGCGCGCGGCGCGCACAGCGGTCAGCATCGAGACTGCACGCTATATCGAGCGCAATATTCCCAATCTGGAAGTGCTGAACGAAGAAGCGCTTGCCATCATCGAGACCAATGCCGAAACCGTGCTGGCCGAAATCGGGGTCAATTTCGTCGACAATCCCGAAGCCCTGCAGCGCTGGCGCGATGCCGGGGCCGAGGTTGAAGGCGAGCGCGTGCGCATCCCGCGCGGGCTGGCACGCCAGCTTTGCGCCACCGCACCGGGGCACTTCACCCAGCATGCGCGCAACCCCGCGCGCAATGTCGAGATCGGCGGGCGCAATCTGGTGCTGGCCCCGGTCTATGGCCCGCCCTTCGTGCGCGATGCGGCCGGCGGGCGGCGCTATGCCACGATGGAGGATTTCCGCAATTTCGTGAAGCTGGGCTATATGTCGAAATGGCTGCACCATTCCGGCGGCACGGTCTGCGAACCCACTGATATTGCCGTGAACAAGCGCCATCTGGATATGTTGCAGGCGCATATGGTCTATTCCGACAAGCCCTTCATGGGATCGGTCACCGAACCTGTGCGCGCGGCCGATTCGGTCGAGATGGCGAAGCTTCTCTTCGGATCGGATTTCGTCGATCAGAACACGGTGATGACTTCGCTGATCAATATCAACTCGCCGCTGACTTTCGATTCGGTGATGATGGGCGCGCTGGAGGTCTATGCGAAAGCAAATCAGGCCTGCATCATCTCGCCCTTCATCGTAGGCGGCGCAATGGCGCCCACGACCGTGGCGGGCACATTGACGCAGGTGCTGGCCGAGGTGCTGGCGGGCGTGGCCTATAGCCAGCTGGTGCGCCCAGGTGCGCCGGTGATCTTCGGGGCTTTTGTGACCTCGATCGACATGAACTCTGGCGCACCCACTTTCGGAACGCCCGAGGCTGCGCTGATCACCTATGGCGCGGGGCAACTGGCGCGGCGGCTGGGGCTGCCCTACCGTTCCGGGGGCTCGTTCTGCGGCTCGAAACTGCCCGATGCGCAGGCGGCCTATGAGACGGCGAACAGCCTGAACATGGCCCTGCTGGCGGGGGTGAATTTCATGCTGCATAGCTGCGGCTGGCTGGAAGGCGGGCTGGTCTCGTCCTATGAGAAATTCGTCATGGATGCCGACCAGCTGGGCGCGCTGCACGGGCTGGCGCGCGGGATCGACCTGTCCGAGAACGGGCAGGCGATGGATGCGATCCGCGAAGTCGGCCCCGGCGGGCATTATCTGGGCTGCGCGCATACGCAGGCGAATTTCAAGGATGCGTTCTGGCGCACCGATCTGCTGGATTACAAGCCGTTCGAGACCTGGGATGAGGAAGGCGCGCGCGATACGCAGGCACTGGCCTCGGTGCGCGTGGCGAAAATGCTGAGCGATTACCAGCAGCCCCAGCTGGATCCGGCGATTGCCGAATCGATCCAGGCCTTCATCGATCAGCGCAAGGCCTCGGAGCCCGACGCGTTCGGCTGAAAAAGTAGGGTGCGTGCTATAGCACGCACCCTACCAATGTTGCGCCGGGCGGCGGCGGTGGTCAGTCCGCACCCTTGACGATGTTCTTCGGCGTCAGCACGCCCTTTTGCAGGAAGAACACCAGCGCCGCGACGCTGAGCCCGATCAGGTCGGAAATCAGCCCGCCCGAGATCATCGCGATGGCCGCAAGACCCACGAAGATGCGCATGGGCCAGTTGATCACGCCAAAGAGCCATCCCTGCACTGCCGAGGCCAGCAGGTAGATGCCCAGGAGTGCAGTGAAGAACACATGGATGATGTTCCCCCATGCCCCCTGCATCAGAAGCCCGTCATTGAAGAAGAAGATGAAGGGCACGATGAAGGCGGCAAGCCCGATCTTGAAGCTCTCGACCGAGGTGCGCATCGGGTCTGACTGCGCAATCGCCGCGCCCGCATAGGCTGCAAGCGCCACAGGGGGCGTGATCGCCGACATGACCGCATAGTAGAAGATGAAGAAATGCGCGGTCAGCGGCTCAATCCCCATCCGGATCAGCCCCGGCGCGATCACCGCAGCCGCCACCGCGTAGGCCGCGGTCGTGGGCATGCCCATGCCAAGGATGATCGCCACCAGCATCGCAAAGACCAGCGCGAGGATCTGGCTCTGCCCGGCCAGCCCGAGCAGCATCGAGGAAAACCGCGTGCCCACCCCGGTCAGGGCGATCACACCGACGATGATCCCGGCGGCGGCACAGACCGCGACCAGTTGCAGCGACATGCGCGCGGCGATCTCGAACGCATAGAGGATTTCGCGCACCAGCATCTTATGCGGCGTGAACCAGCTTACGACCGCCGCCGAGGCCATGGCCAATGTGCCCGCCCGGATCACCGAATAGCCCATGAAGAGCGCGCCGATCAGGATAAGGATCGGGATGAACAGGAACACCCGCCGCACCAGCACGTCAAAGCGCGGCAGCATATCACGCGGCAGGCCCTTCATGCCCTTTTTCAGCGCCTCTTTGTCCACCATGAAATAGACCGAGGTGAAATAGAGGATCGCCGGGATGATCGCCGCAATCACGATGTCGCGATAAGCGATGCCGGTGATCTCGGCCATGATGAAGGCGCCCGCGCCCATGATGGGGGGCAGGATCTGCCCGCCCGACGATGCCGCGGCCTCGACCGAAGCTGCGGTCTGGGGCCGGTAGCCTACCTTTTTCATCAGCGGGATCGTGAGCGAGCCTGTGGACACCACATTGCCCGCCGAAGTGCCGTTGATCATGCCCATCAGCGCCGACCCGAACACGGCCACCTTCGCAGGCCCCCCGCGCGTGCCGCCCGCTGCCGCGAAGGCGAAATTGATGAAATACTCGCCCACCCGACTGGCCTGAAGGAAGGCGGCGAAGGTGATGAAGAGGATGATATAGGTCGAGGAAATCGCGGTCGTGGGCCCGAGGATACCGTTATCGGTATAGATGAAGCCGAAGAAGCGCGCGGGCGCATAGCCGCGATGGTTCAGGATGCCGGGCAGCCAGGGACCAACGAAGCCATAGGCCAGGAACACCCCCACGATAATCACCAGCGCAAGCCCCGCCAGGCGCCGCGTCAGTTCGAGGATCAGGATGATCCCGGCAATCGAGGCCCACATGTCATTGGTATGCGGGAAAACCTGCGCACGGGTACGCAAAAGATCGGCATGGCCGATGATATAGACACCGACGACAATCGCCGCCAGAGCCAGCAACGTGTCGGCCCAGGACAGACGCGCACGGTTGCGGATGGGCTGGATCCAGCTTGCGGCAAGCGCCAGCACTGTGCCGCCGATCAGCGGATAGCCAAATGTCATCAGATATTTGTCAGCAGGCGCACCGGTCACGATCCGGTCGCCCGTGGCCAGCATCAGCACCGCCTGTCCGAAAGCCAGCAGGATCAGCCCGCCGCCAAGCGCGAGCAGCACTTTCTCCAGCATCGAATAGGGCGCGTCGGTGCTGTCATCATGCAGCGCGCGCGCCGAAAACAGGATGAAACCGAGTGCAAGACCACCCGCCACATGGACCAGCCGGTAACGCCATGGCTCGGTCAGATCGATCGAGCGCAGGCCCAGAAGATCGGTCAGCCTGTCATGCAGGCCATTCATCGCACCCACATGGAATACGGTATAGAGGATGCAGAGCGCGGTGACGACCAGACCGACGATACCTGCAAAGACCCGCTGATTGCTGGTGACGATCTCATTATCGACGCCTTCGGCGATATTGTCGATTTCGGCTGGTACTTCTTGGGCAGATGATTGTGACATGGCTCCCCCGATCCGGTGAAAATGGGTAACCTCGGCGCAAGTGATCCACAGGATCGCCGCGATGCCGGAGGCGCTTTTGAAAAAGGTCAGGGCACCCACGCGCCCTGACCCATCAGCTTCAGGCGGATCGCAAGATCAGCCCCGCAGTTCGTCAGGGATCTCGATGCCGATTTCCTCGAAATAGCGCACAGCCCCCGGATGGAAGGGCAGGAAGCCGTTATTCGGCACTGCATTTTCCGGCAGAGTCGCTGCCGCCGCTGCGTGGATCTGCATCATGCGGTCGTTGTTTTCCATCACCAGCTTGGTGATTTCATAGGCCAGCGATTCCGGCATATCGGCATGGGCAATCGCATAGTTCCACATCGCGACCGAAAGCTGGTCCTCATCCTGCGTAGTGTAGGTGCCCGCAGGAATGTTGAATTGCGACACTTCCGGATGCGCCTCAAGGATCGTGGCCAGTTCTTCCTCGGTGAAGCCGAACATCACGACATCGGCTTCGGCGGCGAGTTGCGAGAAGGCCCCGATCGGCAGACCGGCTGCGAAGACGAAGGCGTCAACCAGACCGTCCTTCAACTGGCCCGCGGTGTCGGCAGCGCCTGCATTCGAGATGGTTGCATTGACGCCCAGCGTTTCCAGGAAGCGCGGCCAATAGGTGCCGGGCGTACCGCCGGCAGGGCCGACGCCGACGCGCTTGCCATCAAAATCGCTGACCGAGGTGATGCCGCTTCCGCGCAGGGCGACACCCTGGAAGGGCGTTTCATACATCGGGAAAAGCGCGCGGATATCGGTATGCGGCAGGCCGGGGGCCAGTTCGCTTTCGCCATTCCAGGCTTCAAATGCCGGACCCATGGTCACAAGACCGATATCATGGTCGCCCATCTGGGTCAGCGTCACGTTCTGGACCGGGCCGCCGGTGACTTCACCCGAGGCATTCAGGCCAAGCTCTTCGCCAAGGAAACCGGCCAGACCATTGCCATAGACGAAATAGACACCGCCCTGACTTGCCGTGCCGACGGTCAGATCAGACGGCCAGCCGGTACGATCCTGTGCAGTGGCCATGGAAACCGACATGACTGCCGCTGCGGCCAGAGCCGTGAAATTGGTATAACGCATTGGGACCTCCCCTTTTATTTTGCGTATATGTCCATGTCCGCCCGTCCCCTCCAAGGATCAAAGGCGGCACAACGCATAGTCAAGGCCCAAGCCCGCCTGCATTGCAAGCAAAGCTGCAGGGAAAAAAACCGATGTTAGCGCCAAAACCGGTCGGGATGTATAGAAAGCTACACATCAGCGCCGGGCCATGTATCGAAATCCACACATGTTCAGCGCTCATCCGCCTCGGTAGCGCTTCCGGCGCTCAGGAACTGGGCCTTGTCGATTCCGTATTTCATCAGCTTGTCATAGAGCGCCTTGCGCGACAGACCGAGGCTCTCATAGACCGGTTTCAGCGCGCCGTGATGACGGATCAGCGCATCGACCAGAAGTTTGCGCTCATGCGCGGCCATCTGTTCGGCAAGCGTCTGCGCCCCGTCCATCCCGGTCGCGACGTCGCTCGCGCGTTCCAGCCGCAGCACCGCGCGTTCGGCGGCATTGCGCAATTCCCGCACATTTCCCGGCCAGGAGGCGCGGGCCAGCTCTGCCAGAAAGGCCGGGTTGACCTGCGGCACGGGCAGACGGTGGCGCGCAGCGGCTTCGGACAAAAGCCGCATGAAGAGCGCGGGGATATCCTCGACCCGCTCGGACAGGGGCGGCACGCGCAGGCTGAGCGCGTTCAGGCGATAGAGCAGATCGGCGCGGAAGCGGCCTGCCGTGACCTCGGCTTCCAGCGGCACGCGGCTGGTGGCGATGAAGCGCAGGTCCAGCTCATGCTGCACATTCGAGCCCAGCGGCGAGATCACCCGGTCCTGCAACACGCGCAGGAGCTTGCCCTGCACATCCAGCGGCATGGCCCCGATATCATCCAGCAGCACCGTGCCACCGCGGGCATGATCGAACTTGCCCACCCGCGCACGGATCGCGCCGGGAAAGGCGCCGACCTCATGGCCGAAGAGTTCCGATTCGATCAGCGTTTCGGGCAGCGCCGAACAGGTGATGGCGACAAAGGGCTGCGCCGCGCGGGCCGAGAGGTCATGGAGCGCGCGCGCCACCACTTCCTTGCCGGTGCCCGTATCGCCGATGATCAGCACATCGGCATCCGAGGGGCCGATGGTGCGCATCTGCTGGCGCAGATGGATCATCGCATTCGAGCGCCCGACCAGACGCGCCTCCAGATCATCCGACTGGCCAGCAACGGCGCGCAGGCGGCGATTGTCCAGCACCAGTTGGCGAAACTCCATCGCGCGCCGGGCAATCGCGGCAAGCTGCGCGCCGGAAAAGGGTTTCTCGATGAAATCATGCGCGCCTTCGCGCATGGCCCGCACCGCAAGCGGCACATCGCCATGCCCGGTGATCAGGATCACCGGAATATCGGCGTCGATCTCGTGGATGCGGGTCATCAGCGTCATGCCGTCCATGCCCGACATGCGGATATCGCTGATCACGATGCCGCCGAATCCGGCGGTGATCCGCTCCAGCACCGGTTGCGCCGCTTCGAACCCTTCGACCCCCAGCCCGGCCAGATCCAGCGCCTGTTCGGTCGAGGCGCGCAGATCCGCGTCATCATCGACCAGAAGCACCTTGCCAGGGCTCATTCGGCGGCCTCTGCGTGTCCACTTGCCGCCGCTTGCAGATCCAGCGTGAAGACTGCGCCGCCCTCGGGGTGGTTTTCCACCGCAAGCGCGCCGCCGAAATCGCGCATGATATTATACGAGATCGACAGCCCCAGCCCCAGCCCCTTGCCGACCTCCTTGGTCGAGAAGAAAGGATCAAAAATCCGCGCCTGCAGACCTTCGGCCACGCCCGGCCCGTGATCGCGCAGTGTGACCTGAACCCGCTCGCCCGCCGCCTGCGCGCGCAGATGCAGGCGCTTGTCCTGCGCGCCCTCGACCGCATCAATCGCATTGCTGATCAGATTGACCAGCACCTGTTGCAGCCGCACCGGCCCCGCCACCACCTGCAAGGGCACGGCGCCCAGATCCACCTCCAGCGTGACGCCGCTTTTGCGCAGACGCCAGCCGAGCAGTTCCTGCGCCTCGCTGATCGATTCTGCCAGCGCCACGGCGCGCAACTGCTGATTGGGCTTGCGGGCGAAATTGCGCAGATGGCGGCTGATCCGGGTCAGGCGGTCGATCATGCCCAGAATGCGGGCGATATTGCCCTGCGCTTCCTCGCGGCGGTCCTGTTCCAGCAGCAGTTGCGCATTCTCGGCATAATTGCGCGCCGCCCCCAGCGGCTGGTTGAATTCATGGCTGAGCGCTGCCGACATCTGCCCCAGAGCGGCCAGCTTCCCGGCCTGCACCAGTTCGGATTGGGTCTTGCGCAACTGCGCCTCGGTCGCGCGGCGCTCGGTGACTTCTTCTTCCAGTGCCACATTGGCCGCGCGCAACTGGCCGGTGCGCAGCGTGACCTGCCGTTCCAGATCATCCTTGGCCGCCTGTTCCATTTCCAGCCGCAGCGCCATCTGCCGCCGCCGCTGCCAGATGATCAGCGCCATCAGCGACAGAAGCCCTGTCGCCAGAAGGCCGATCGCCACGCTGGCCGCCGCCTGTGCCCGCGCCCTGCGCGTGGGCAAAAGCACCTGCACTGTCCAGTCGGCCTGCGGCATATGGCTTTTCACCACCAGATATTCGCTGGCCACCGCATCGCTGCCATGCCCCGACAAGAGCCGGAACCCGGCACGGTCGCTATGCATCTGGAAATCGATCTCGCCCAGTGCGGCATTGGCATAGCGCTGCGTCTGCTGCGTGCGCGCCAGCCGGTCGGGCGTCAGCGCGCCGAAAGCATGAAACAGCCAGTCCGGGCGGTTGGACAGAAAGATGATATCCTCGGGATCGGTCACGATGATGCGCAGATCCTCGGAGGCCCAGGCGCGTTCGAGATCATCGACATCGACCTTCAGCACCATCACGCCCAGCCGCTGCCCGGCCACATCTATCGCCGCGCCGAAATAATAGCCGCGCTTGTTCGAGGTGGTGCCCAGCGCATAGAACCGCCCCCGCCCTTCGGCCATGGCATCGAAGAAATACGGGCGGAAGGCAAAATTCCCGCCGACGAAACTGAGCGGCTCATTGAAATTCGAGGCCGCCAGCGTCACCCCGTCGCGATACATCACATAGAGATCGGACGCGCCCAGAAGTTCCGCCGCGTCGCGCAGATAGGTATTGGCGGCCATGATCAGGTCAGGATCGCGCGGGGCCAGCAGGAGCGAGCGGATCACGCGCTGATCGGCAAGCAATTCGGGCAGGCGCTCGAAACGTTCCAACTGGCCGCGAATGGTTGATTCGGCCAGATTCAGCGTGTTCTCGCCGCGATCATTCAGATCCTGAAAGCTGCGGGACAGCGCCTGCTGATGCGCGAGCCATGTCAGCAAAGCCAGCAGCGCCAGCCCGAAGGCCACGCCTGCCCAGATCAGAGCCTTGCCGGGCTGTCGCATCGCGCCCCATCTCCTGCCATACCGTGCCTTGGTATTTAGCACCGTCCGGGCGCGGAGTGTCAAATGCGCGTGTCAGGCATTGAACAGGAAATGCAGCACGTCGCCGTCCTTGACCTCATAGCCCTTGCCTTCGACGCGGAACTTGCCCGCTTCCTTGGCCCCGGTCTCGCCCTTATGGGTGACGTAATCGCCATAGGCGACGGTCTCGGCGCGGATGAAGCCGCGTTCGAAATCGCCATGGATGACGCCTGCGGCCTGCGGGGCAAGGGTGCCCTTGGGGATCGTCCAGGCGCGGGCCTCTTTCGGGCCGACGGTGAAATAGGTCTGCAGGCCCAGAAGCTGATAGCCCGCGCGGATCAACCGATCCAGCCCCGGCTCTTCCAGCCCCATCTCGGAGAGGAACATTTCGGCTTCCTCGGCGTCGAGCTGGCTGATCTCTTCCTCGATCTGCGCGGAAATCACCACATGCGCGGCCCCTTGGGCCGCGGCCATCGCAGCGACTTTCTCCGAGAGCGCATTGCCCTTGCCGGCAGAGCCCTCTTCGACATTGCACACAAAAAGCACGGGCTTCGCGGTCAGAAGCTGCAACATCCGCCAGGATTTGCGCTCTTCCTCCGAAACCTCGACCGTGCGGGCGGGCTTTCCGGCCTCCAGCGCGGCCAATGCGCGGCGCAAAAGCACATCCTGTTCCACTGCTTCCTTGTCACCGCCGCGCAGCTTGCGCGACAGATTCGCCAGACGCCGCTCGATGGATTCCATATCGGCGATCATCAGCTCGGTCTCAATGGTTTCGGCATCGGCCACCGGGTCGATCCGGCCTTCGACATGGGTCACATCATCATCTTCAAAGCAGCGCAGCACATGGGCGATCGCGTCCACCTCGCGGATATTGGCCAGAAACTGATTGCCCAGCCCCTCGCCCTTGGACGCGCCGCGCACCAGCCCGGCGATATCGACGAAGGTCATGCGCGTGGGGATCACCTCGCGCGATCCGGCGATCTGCGCCAATGTCATCAGACGGGCATCGGGCACAGCCACATCGCCCACATTCGGCTCGATCGTGCAGAAGGGGAAATTCGCGGCCTGTGCGGCGGCGGTTCTGGTCAGCGCGTTGAACAGGGTCGATTTGCCGACATTCGGCAGACCCACGATACCCATCTTGAAGCCCATGACTGTTCCCTTTCGCGCGACAACTGCTGCGCCGCGCTTTTAGGCGCAGGCGGGGGCCAAGACAAGGCAACAGCAGTTGATTCCCCGCGCGATTTGGCCCAAACCCGGAACGCAAGACAGGGACCGGGGCATGATGACCAGAATCGACCAGAAATTCGCCAAGCTGAAATCCGAAGGCCGCAAGGCTTTCGTCTCCTATATCATGGGGGGCGATCCGGATCTGGAAACCTCGCTTGCGGTGATGAAGGGCCTGCCGGGCGCGGGTGTGGATATTATCGAACTGGGCGTGCCCTTCACCGACCCGATGGCGGATGGCCCGACGATCCAGCTTGCCGGTCAGCGCGCGCTTGACGGCGGGCAGACACTGGCCCTGACGCTGGACATGGTGCGCCGCTTTCGCGAGGGTGATGACAGCACGCCCATCGTGCTGATGGGCTATTACAACCCGATCTATGCGCGCGGCGTGGATCAGTTCCTGAATGATGCGAAATCAGCCGGTGTGGACGGGCTGATCGTGGTGGATCTGCCGCCCGAGGAAGATAGTGAGTTGTGCATCCCGGCGCAGGCGGCGGGGCTGAACTTCATCCGGCTGGCCACGCCGACGACCGATGCGAAACGCCTGCCCAAGGTGCTGCAGAACACGTCGGGCTTTGTCTATTATGTCTCGATCACCGGGATTACCGGGGCGGCGGCGGCGCAGGCGGGCGATGTCGCGCCGGAAGTCGCGCGGATCAAGGCCGCGACCGATCTACCGGTGATCGTGGGTTTCGGCATTTCCACGCCAGAGACCGCAGAAGCGATTGCCAGCGTCGCGGATGGCTGCGTCGTGGGATCGGCCATCGTCAAGGAAATCGCGGCTGGCAGGCCCGTGGCCGAGGTGCTGGCCTATGTCCGCACGCTTTCGGACGGGGCGCATCGCGGCTGAAAACTGAAGGCTTGGGGGGCGGGCTTTGTCGCAAGTGCAGAAGCGCCCGCTCATGGCCCCCCCTGCCCATGCCATTCGCGGGCGCTTGCCCGTGCGAAGGCGCACGGGCGGGCATTCGGGTTGCGGCCCGTGCGGTCTGCAGCGGTCATTTGCAACGCAAACAGCCGCGCCTTTTCAGGGACGCGGCTGGGGGATAATCCACTTGAACGACGGCAAGCGCGGGCTTAGCGCCCGGCGATCTGCATCATCGGGTCGGCCCCGGCGCCCAGCACCACGGTCCACCACAGCTTGCCATTATCGTCCTGATGCCAGCCCACGCCGATTTCATTGGCGCGGCGATCCAGAATCACCGGGCGCGTCTCGGGCTCGATCATCCAGGCATTGACGGTCTCGACCTCGGTCTCGAATGTCTCGGAGATCAGCTCACCCACAAAGGTGCCGCGATAGCCTGCGCGCTGGGCGCGCTGCATCGGGCTGGAACCGTCAGACCCCCAGTGCCAGGGGCGGCTCTGGAAGGACATGTCCTGCGCATGGGTCGCGGCCGCACTGGTCAGCGCCGCATTGGCCTGCAAGGGTCCAAGCCCGTTCTGTGCGCGCATGGTGTTGATTCCGTCCTGCACACGCTGGCGCACCCGCGGGGCGTCAGAGGGATTGATTCGGACCACCACCGGCAAGGGGCGACCATCGCTTCCCAGAGGAACCTGAGTGGCGGGGCCGGGGGCCTCGCAGGCTGACAGCGCCAGCACAGAGATCGCAATCAATGCGAAGGGACGAAACATAGATAACACTTTCTCATTTAGTCAGGTGTTGACTTAGCGAGTCGGGATCGGGTTTTCAAACACAACTCGGCGAGTTTTTGCCGCTGGTCACGACAGACGTGGCTTTCCTGCACTTAGTCCGGAAGTGACGGGACCGGAAGCAGATTCCGGGATTTACACCTACGGAAGAGGGGACTGTGGCCCAAAAGTGTTGCGAAATTGACGACGTTGCCGGAAAGAGCCGCAGTTCTGAAGAACTATGGATTGCAACTGTCCTGAGAACATGATTTTCACCAGATCACGACATTTCGTCTTGGGAGCCGGGCCAACTTATCGTGTACCGGCGCGTTCTGGAGGTTACTATGAAGAAACTCGCACTTGCTGCTGCCCTGTCGTTGGCTGCCACCTCGGCATTCGCCGGCAAGCATGGCAAATACTCGGAGCCGGTCATCGAGCCCGCAGTGGTTGTCGCTGAAACCAAAGCTTCCTCGGGCGGTATCATCGTCCCGCTGATGCTGCTCCTGATCGTTGCTGCGGCTGTTGCTGCGAAGTAATTCGCACAACACTGAAGTATTCAGGAAAAGGTGACAGGGCTTCCTGTCACCTTTTTTATTTGCGCGGCGCAGGCATGCAGCACGACGGCCCCAGAGATCAGCGCGCTGTCCAGCCCGCGAGATTGGCCTCGATCACCGCAGCCAGTGCCTCTATATGGTCAGCCTCGTCATTGAGGCAGGGGATATAGGTGAATTTCTCGCCGCCCGCTTCCTCGAAGCTCTCGCGAATCTCTTCGTTGATCTCTTCCAGCGTCTCGATGCAATCGGCGGAAAAGGCCGGCGCCACGACCGCCAGCCGCTTCACACCCTGCCGGGCCAGATCGGCGACATGCTCCACCGTATAGGGCCGCAGCCATTCTTCGCGCCCGAAGACCGACTGGAAGCTGGTCTGCACCACGTCCTTGCCCCAGCCCAGTTCCTCGCGCAACAGCCGCGTGGTTTTCTGGCACTGGCAATGATAGGGGTCGCCCTCCATCAGATAGCGCTTCGGCATGCCGTGATACGAGGTCACGAGCACCTCTGGCTTTTCTTCCATCGCGTCATAGGTCCGGCGCACCGAATCAGCCAGCGCGCGGATATAGGCCGGGTGGTCGAAATAGGGTGCGACCGTGCGCGCGGCGGGTTGCCATTTCTGGGTCATCAGCGCGCGGAAGAACTGGTCGCAGGCCGTAGCAGAGGTGGCGCCGGCATATTGCGGATAAAGCGGGAAGAAGAGGATTTTCTCGCAGCCCGCCGCGACCATTTCATCGACCTTGGACTGGGTCGAGGGATTGCCATAGCGCATGCAGAAATCGACCATCACACCCTCGCCGAATCGCGTGGCCATCGCCTCGGCCAGTTTCGCGGTCTGATCCTTGGTGATCGTCATCAAAGGGCTTTCGCCCTTGTCGTGATTCCAGATGGATTTGTAATTCGCCCCCGAGGTGAAGGGCCGCTTGGTCAGGATGATCAGTTGCAAGAGCGGCTGCCATTTCCATGCCGGATAGTCGATCACGCGCTTGTCGGACAGAAACTCGTTCAGATAACGCCGCATCGACCAGTAATCGTAATTGTCGGGCGTGCCCAGATTGGCCAGAAGCACGCCGATCTTCGCCTGCGGCACCGGCGGGTGATCGGGACTGGCATGTTCCAGACGCCCCGCGCCGGGCCGGTCCAGTCGGACAGGGCAACGCCCGGTCTGCGTCTCTGGCTGTGCCTCAAGCATGGCTCTATCCTTCATGGCTCTGACCTTGGCGCTAAAACGAAACTCAGCGTGATGTAACGGCTTTCGCGGCGGAATCAATCTTTGGGCGCGGGTTTGGGCGGGTCGCGCAGCGGTCTTTCTGTCGCACCCAGCGCATCCGCAAGCCGGGTTTGGGCGGAACCGGGGCGCAGCGGTTTGGGTTGGTTCTCCGCTGGCGCCCAGCCGGTCAGAAAGACCAGATCGAAAGTCGCGCGCAGCAATCCCGCCGGGTCGGCGAAATGCGCGGCATAGATCTCGGCCGCGCGGTCGAACAGGCGGCGCGGTGCGCTGTTGCGACGTCGTGCCGCAAGCGCATTCTGCTCGCCCATGGCGCGCAGATCGCCAAAAAGCGTGCGCAGCGCCCGATATTGCACCTGCTGCGAGGTGACATCGGCCACGGGCAGCGCGAATCCCGCCCGCTGCAACAACGCGCCCAGATCGCGCAATTCCGCCATCGGCAGCACGCGCGGGCTGAGGCCGCCTGTCAGTTCGACCTCGGCCTGTGCGAGGGCCGCGCGCAATTCCGCCAGTGTCTGCCCGCCCGGCAATACCGCCAGAAACAGCCCGTCGGGGCGCAGCGCGTGACGCGCCTGCACCAGTTGACCCACCGGGTCCGAGGCCCAGTGCAGGCTCATGGCATGGATCACCAGATCATGCGCGCCGCGCTCCAGCGCCAGCACCGGATCATCCGCCACGACCCGCGCGCCGGGCAGGAAATCGCCCCAGACCTGCGGCAGACCGCAGATCACGGCGGGTTGCGTAAACCTTCTGTTAACCTCGCTGAGCCTTAACTGGAGTTCCTCGCGTGCGAGATCATGCAGGAACAGATCACCGCCCGCCCGCGCGCGGTTGCGGGCAAGGGCGGTGCGATCAGCGATATCCGGGGGCGACTGGGTCATGGTGAGGGCCTGTTTAAGATGGTCGGTTTGGAAATGCAAAAGCTGAAACACCGCCTGATCGGCGGGGCACAGACGGCGCTGCGAGCGATCTACCCGCCGCAATGCATGTGCTGCGATGCGCTGGTCGAGGAACATGGCGCGCTCTGCGCGTCCTGCTGGCCGCAAGTGCCGTTCATTTTCGGCCTGTGCTGCGACAGTTGCGGCCTGCCCCTGCCCGGTCAGGATGACGGCGCCCCGGTGCAATGCGACGAATGCCTGACCCTTGCGCGGCCATGGGAACAGGGACGCGCGGTCATGCTCTATGGCGAGAAGGCCCGCCAGATCCTGCTGGGGCTGAAATACCATGACCGGCTGGACCATGCGGGCCCCGCCAGCCTGTGGCTTGCGCGCCATGCGAAACCTCTGATCCGGCCCGATATGCTGGTGGCCCCGATCCCGCTGCACTGGCTGCGCTTCGTCAAGCGCCGCTACAATCAGGCGGCACTGCTCAGCACGGGCCTCGCGCGCCATCTGGGTCTGGAGCATTGCCCCGATCTGCTGATCCGCACCCGCAACACCGGCACGCAGGACGGGCGCGGGCGGATGGGGCGCTTTGCCAATGTCGCCGATGCCTTTGCCGCCCATCCCGGACAGGGCGCGCGCATCAGCGGGCGCCATATTCTGCTGGTGGATGATGTGATGACCGCGGGCGCAACCTTTGCGGCAGCGACCGAGATCTGCCTTGCCCATGGGGCGCGTTCCGTCCGGGTTATTGCACTGGCACGCGTTGCAAGGCGGGAATGATTCTCTATAGTGCAGCGCGAAACCCCGATTTGCGAGGCACTGGCATGCAACCAGTTGAAATCTATACATCGCCCCTTTGCGGCTATTGCCATGCCGCCAAGCGCCTGCTCGGTGCCAAGGGCGTCAGCTTCACCGAGATCGACGTCTCGCGCGATCCGGCGCAGCGCGATACGATGGTCAGCCGCTCGGGCGGGGCGCGCACTGTGCCGCAGATTTTCATCGGTGATATCCATGTCGGCGGCTGCGATGATCTGCACGCGCTGGACCGTCGCGGCCAGCTTGACCCGCTGCTGAAAGGCTAGGCGCATGGGATTCACGGCTGCCCTGATCCAGATGACATCCAGCGACGATCCGGCGACGAATCTGGAACAGGCGCGGGCATATCTGCGCGAGGCGGCGTCCAGGGGCGCGCAGATCGCGCTGACCCCGGAAGTGACGAATTGCATCTCGTCGAGCAAGGCGCATCAGGATCGTGTACTCTGCCATCAGCAGGACGACCCGACACTTGCCGGGCTGCGCGAGACCGCGCGTGAAACCGGGATCTGGGTGCTGATCGGCTCGCTGGCGCTCAAGACAGATGACCCCAGGGGCCGGTTCGCGAATCGCTCTTTCCTGATCGACCCCGAAGGGGCGATCCACAGCCAGTATGACAAGATCCATATGTTCGATGTGCAGGTCTCGGAAAGCGAGACTTACCGCGAATCCGCAGGGTTCCGCGCCGGATCCGAGGCCGTGGTGGCCCAGACCCCGCTGGCGAATTTCGGCCTGACCGTCTGCTATGACCTGCGCTTTCCGCATCTCTTTCGCGCGCTGGCCAAGGCCGGGGCCGAGGTACTGACCCTGCCTGCGGCTTTCAGCCCGGTGACAGGCGTGGCGCATTGGGAAACACTGGTGCGCGCGCGCGCCATCGAGACCGGCTGCTTCGTCCTCGCGCCTGCGCAGACCGGGCGGCACGCGGCCAGCGAGGGGCGCCCACGCGCGACGCATGGCCATGCACTTGCAGTCGCGCCCTGGGGCGAGGTGCTGCTGGATATGGGCACGGAACCCGGTGTGGGGCTGGTCTCGATCGACCTTGCCCGCGTGGTCGAGGCCCGCGACCGCGTGCCGGCCCTGTTCCATGACCGCGATTTCACCACCAGCGCCGGGGCGAAGGCATGACTTCTGCGCGCGGTGATCTGGCCAATGCGCTGTTCAGCGAATTGCTGATGGCCGATCAGCTTGCGCGCAACCGGCTGTCCAAAGTGCTGCCCAAGGGGATGGAGCTGTCGCATTTCGGGGTGCTGAACCTGCTGGTGCGCCAGCAGGTCGAACTCAGCCCCGCCGATCTGGCGCGCGCCTTTCATGTCACGCGCGGGGCGATGACCAACACGCTGGCGAAGCTGGAATGGGCGGGATATGTGCATATCCGCCCCGACTGGGACGATGCGCGGCGCAAGATGGTGGCGATCAGCCCGGCAGGGCGCGCGGCGCGCGATGCCGCCCTTGCGGCGATCACGCCGCTGATCGACGATGCGGTGCAGATGCTGGGAGAGGAGCGCGTGCGCCAGACCATCCCGGTCCTGCGCTCGCTGCGCCAGCGGCTGGTCGAGGAAGACGGGCTTTGACGCGCAGCCCCTGCGCGCCCGCTTAGCCTTTGCGCAGATGGGCGGCTGATTCGTGGATCGCCTTGTACTGCCCGCCGGGACGATGCACCCACAGGTAACTTGGCAGAACCGTCTCCATCGGGGTTGGGGTGATCCCCAGATCCGCCAGCCCCTTGGCGCCCTCGCTGACCACATTGTCGCGGGCCAGATTGCGCACCTGATCGCGGGTCAGCAGCGAATTGGTGAACAGCCCCAGCGTGACCGATTGCGCAACGCCCAGAGCGCCCGCCATGAGCCGCGCCACGGGAAAGGGCATGTTCAGCAGGATGCGGTTGCGCCGGATCTCGGCCAGCATCCGCTGCATCATCCCGCGGAATGTGGCGACTTCCGGCCCGCCCAGCTCGTAAACCCCCGGTTCGGCACCTTCGAGCACCACCTTGCTTGCGGCGGCGGCGACATCATCGACATAGACCGGCTGAAACCGCGTCTCGGCGCCCACCAGGGGCAGGAAGGGCGAAAACCGCGCCATGCCCGCGAAGCGGTTGAAAAGCTGATCTTCGGTCCCGAACATCAGCGAGGGCCGCAGAATCACCGCACTCGGGAAATGCTCGGTCACAAGCGCCTCGCCCCCGGCCTTGCTGCGCTGATAGTGGCTGTCGGAACCCGCATCCGCGCCGATGGCCGAGATATGCACCAGCGTCTTTGCCCCCTGCTCTGCCGCGATCCGCGCCACGCGCCCGGCCCCTGTGGCCTGCACATCGTCAAACTTGTTCGGGCCTTTCTCGAACAGGATGCCGACACAATTGACCACCGCATCCGCCCCGGCGATCACCGCCCGCACCGAGGCATCGTCGCGGATATTGCAGAAGACCGGCTCGACCTGCCCGACCACGCCATAGGGTCTGACATGCAGCGCCTCGTTCGGGCGTCGGACAGCCACACGCACGCGCCAGCCCGCCTGAGCCATGCGCCGAGCGATATACCGGCCGAGGAATCCAGAACCGCCAATGATGGTGACAAGCTGCGACATCTGCGTTCTCCGCGTTTTCGGGTCGTCGCCTGAATACCGCTCGCGGCGCTTCTCGACAAGGCAGAACAGGATTTTCCGCAAGATTGCATTTTCGCCCGTTGACACCGCCAGCCCCGCGCCATAAAGAGCGCCCTACGCAACCTGCCCAGGTGGCGGAACTGGTAGACGCGCTAGCTTCAGGTGCTAGTGCCCGTACGGGCGTGGAGGTTCGAGTCCTCTCCTGGGCACCATATCTTTCAGCTAACCCGCTGAAACATATGGCGGAATCAGCCGGGCAGGTTGCGGGTATCTTCCCCGATCACTCAATGCTTGCGCCATCTGCGGCGGCAGATCGTGACCGCACGGGCAATGCGCCATTGCGGAATATACCGACACGCACCCTTGCAGGATTGTCCCGGAATCGCTTGGCGGTCCCCGGCAGCCTGACTGGAACATAGAGTGAACTTTAAGCATTGACGCCTTCCTGCGGCGCGCTATGACTGCACCATCATGAGCGCCCCTGTCCTTGTCTGGTTCAAACGCGATCTGCGCCTTGGCGATCACCCGGCGCTGGCCCTTGCCGGGGCGCGGGTGCTGCCGGTCTATATCATCGAGCCGGACTACTGGGCCCTGCCCGACAGCTCTGCGCGCCAATGGGCCTTCACCTGCGAAGCGCTGGCCAGCCTGCGGACGGAGCTTGCCGCCCTTGGCCAGCCGCTGATCACCCGCTGGGGCGAGGCGGTCGCGCAACTGTCGCGGATCTGCACGCAGCACGGGGTGAGGCGCATCTTCAGCCATGAGGAAACCGGCAATGACTGGACTTATGCCCGTGACCGGCGCGTCGCGGACTGGGCGCGCGCAAACGGGATCGACTGGGTGGAACTGCCGCAATGTGGCGTGATCCGGCGGCTGACATCCCGCGATGGCTGGCAGGGTGCGCGCAACCGCTTCATGCGCCAGCCCCTTGCGCCCGCGCCTGCGGCGCTGGAGCCGCTTGTGACCACAGACCTGCCCGAACGCCTGCCCGATGCCCGCGCGCTGGGTCTGCCCCCCGATCCCTGCCCCCACCGCCAGAATGGCAGCCATGCCAGCGCACGGCAGGCGCTGGACAGTTTCCTGGCCACACGCGGGGCCAGCTATCGCCGCGCCATCTCTTCGCCGCTCAGCGCTGAACGCGCCTGCTCGCGGCTCTCGCCCTATCTGGCGCTGGGGGTTCTGTCGGTGCGGCAGGTGGAACAGGCCCGCCAGCAGGCACGCGCTGCGCATGCGGGGGCAAAGGACTGGTCCGAGGCGCTACAGAGCTTCGGCAAACGCCTCGCATGGCGCGATCATTTCATCCAGAAGCTGGAGGATGAGCCGGAAATCGAGACCCGCTGCCTGCATCCCGCATATGAGGGGCTGCGCGGCACCGATGCGGCCCGGCTTCAGGCATGGTGCGCGGGCGAAACCGGGCTGCCCTTCGTGGATGCCTGCATGCGCTATCTGAGCGCGACCGGCTGGCTGAATTTTCGCATGCGTGCGATGCTGATGTCCTTCGCGTCCTATCATCTGTGGCTGGACTGGCGGCAGACCGGGGCGCATCTGGCGCGGTGCTTCACCGATTATGAACCGGGCATTCACTGGAGCCAGTGCCAGATGCAATCGGGCACCACCGGCATCAACGCATTGCGCATCTATAACCCGGTGAAACAGGGGCATGATCAGGATCCGCAAGGCCGCTTCATCCGCACATGGGTGCCGGAACTGAAATCCGTGCCGCTGCCCTTTCTGCACCGGCCCTGGGACTGGCCCGAGGCCGGGCGGCATCTCGCAGGGCGCTACCCCGAACCGATTGTCGATCCGGAACAGGCGGGGCAGGAGGCGCGCGACCGGCTCTGGCGGCTGCGCAGGCACGCGGGGTTTCAGGCGGCCGCTCATAGCATCGCGCAGAAACACGGCTCGCGCGCGCGCAAAAACACGCCGCTGCGCCGTGGCCCGCATCCCATGCCCCCTGCCGCGCAACTCAGCTTCGATCTGTGAGCCCCGGCGCGACCCCGCGAAACGCCCGGTCGGACCTTCACTGAGCGGGGCGGAACACGGTCGCAATACCCCTGAATACGATCCTCTCAGAGTATAACATCGCTCTAACGCAGCGTTAACAGGTGCTGTTGCATGGTTGTTCCATCGCGACAGATTGAGTCGCAAGATGGTGCTTTCGATCCTGCCCCCCGCGACCACATTCGCACCGGCAGGAAAGAAAATGCCTGAGACAGAGACGAAACCTTTTCCTGCCTGCGGCGTTGGCCACGGGCGTCATGGATAGACAATAACCATCCCGCGCCGAAAGCTCCCTCGGGCTGCGGGGGTCGGATTTCATCACCAAAACCTTTTCCACTACGGTGCCCCTGTCCTTCGGGACGGGGGCATTTTTCACCGCAATGCGTCACGGCACCTGCCTGCGGATCAGCAGAAAAAACCTGCCCGTCGCGGGGGGGCAGGTTCCGGGGGCCGGGGTGGTGTTTCCGTCAGCTTGATACCAGTGCGATCCCCGCCACGACACAGCCCGCGCCAAGGATGCGGCGCATATCCACCACCTCGCCCATCATCGCGCCCACCGCCAGAATCATCAGCGTCTCGACCCCGATGATGGTCACATAGACAATCGTCAGATCCGTGCGCCGCAGCAGGAATATTTGAGTCACGATCACCAGCAGAAACCCGGCGAAGATCAGCACGGAAGCCAGCGCATAGCTGCGTTCCGCCGCAAGTTTCAGCCCGACCGTCGCGACCGTATAACCGGCCGCAGCAAGGATCAGAATGACGATCCAGCGCAGGATATGCGGGTTCGAAGCGATTTCGGGTAGCGTCGTATCAGCCGGCATATGAAGCACTTTCACCATGGTTTGGGGATTGGAATTCCTGTCTGTCGGTTTGCGGGCCGATGGCGGTTCAGGCATCATTGCATCCCCTCTCCTGTCCGGGCCGCCGCATGGGGGGTGCGGCGGCCCGGACGGCCCGGCCCAGGCGCAACGGGAGAAGTGCCTGCGACCTTGCCGGACCGCTGCGCGCCGTCATCGGCCAGGAGTAAGGAGCGCGCAGGGAGGTTTCGGGCGGGCCGCGCGCAGGTCGCGCTCATCCGCCCGGAAAGGCGAGACCGGAGGCCAGCGACGGGACGGAAGCGACAGCCCGGCCCCGGCACGCGGGGCGCAGCCATCACGACCGGCGCGGCAACGGGAAGAAGGGCTTGGGGCATGACGGGCTCTGGTCAGATTTGCGATGTGCAAAACTGTGCCTGCCGCCACGTTAGCGGCCTGTTATCCTGTCTGGCCCGCCGGGAATATCGCGATCAGATTATATTTTTTACATTTTTCTCAATCACTTAAATATGCGGCGCAACACATGCATTCCCATCACGCTGGGCATGCCAGTCCCTGTGGCCTAACGAGCGGCTAACGGCGGTTGATTCACAGTTCAGATATGTCACACTGACCGAAGGTCGAGACCTGATGTTTGTTGCAAAGTTCCCGGTTCCCAAGTGGCTTGAGACCGCCACGCAGTACCATTTTGATGACCATTCCGACTGTTTGCAGATTGATCCGCTGGAATCCGCCACTATGACCGGAGCACGCACCGAGACATCGCATGTCCTGCGCCTTTATCTCGCCGGTCCGATGCGCGTCACCGATGGCCAGGGGCAGAAGCTGGTCATTCGCGGACGCAAGGCGCAGGCGCTTCTGGCGCTGACGGCCCTTGCCCCGCAGATGCATCGCACACGTGTCTGGCTGCGCGACAAACTCTGGAGCCAGTCGGATGAAACGCGCTCCTCGACCAGCCTGCGCCAGTCCCTGTTCGAATTGCGCCGCGACCTTGGCGCACAGGCCGGAAGCGCGCTGGACATCAATGCCGATACGGTGGGCCTGAACCCGGATCGAGTCTGGGTCGATGTGACCGAGGTGCAGCGCGATGCGGCCCTGTTCTCGCGGCTGGGTCTGAACGAGGATACCGAGCTTCTGGAAGGGTTCGACATCGGCGATCCCGAATTCGAGGACTGGCTGCAGGCCGCCCGCTTCGACTGGACCGACACCGCCGAGGCTCTGGCAGCGGTGCGCCCGGCGCGCCTGCTTCTGTCCGAGACCGGTCGCGCAATCTCTGACCGGTTCTGCCTTGCCCTGATGCGCGGCGTGGTGCAGGGCGGCGACGAGATGAGCCATCACCTGTCGGATTTCCTGACCGAACGGATCGTGGACAATATCCGCGAATTGATGCCGGTGCAGGTGATCGACCTGCGCAGCCGCACCGCCGCGATCGAGGATCTGGCCGAAAGCGCCGAGGCCGAGTTCTTCTGCCGGATGCGCGTCTTGTGCATCGGGCGCAATGTGACGCTGACATTCTTTGTCTATCGCTCGTCGCAACTGGCGATTGAATGGACCCAGTCGATCCAATGCACGCTGGAGGAATTGCACCATGCCGATAACCTGCTCCTGCAAGGCTTTGTCGCGCAGAATACCGACCGGCTGGCAAAGACCCTGCTCAGCCATATCCCGGCTGATAGTGACGAAACCATTGCCCTGCGTGCAGGACATACGGCGATGAACCTGCTGTTCCGGCTTGATGATGACGCGCTGGATCAGGCCATTGCACTGCTGGACAAGGCCGAGGCGGCAAATCTCTCCGGCGGCACCGCCCATTCGCTGATTGCCGGTCTGCGTGCTTATGCGGCCTCTTTCGCGGTGGGCGAGAATCTCGGCAGCCTTGGCATGGACGAGCGCCTGCGGCTGCATGACCTGATCAACACGCAACTGGAAGACAATCCGTTCAACGCGATCACACTGGCCTGCCTGGGTCATGTCATCGGCTATGTGTTTCAAGAGCATGATCTGGCGGGCAAGGTGCTGGAACGCGCGGTTGCGTTGAATCCCTCGCAGGCGTTTGCATGGGATCACCTTGCGCTGCACAAGCTCTATACCGGCGATTATGACACCGCCCTGCGCCATGCCCAGCGCGCCACCCAGCTTGGCGCTTTCAGCCCGATTTCCTACAGCTACGACACCACGCTGGCGATGGCCGCGACGCTTGCGGGCGATTATACGCGCGCCACCCTGGCCGGACGCAGCGCGCTGCAGAAGCAGCCCCGCTACAAGGCCGCGCTGCGCTATCTGATGGTCGCGCAATCGGCGACGGGCCAGCGGCTGGCCGCCGAGGAAACACGCACCCGCCTGTTGCATCTCGACCCTGATTTCGCCGACCCGCAGGTGCAGCTCCTGCGTTTCGGCCTGCGCGATGCGCCCGTCTCCCACCCGCTGCTGCGCAATCTCAAACCCCTGATGGAGTGAATTTCGATGACCGATTTCTCGATCATGGAACAATATGAATTTCATGTGACCACACAGGGGCTGGAACTGGTTGAGCGCGCTGAAGATCCGCAGAGTTCCGGCGGTGGCACGGGCGCGCTGGCGGCACTCGGCGGTGCCATGGTTGCGCGCTCGGCCAAGGGCGCGCTGACAACGCTCAATCGCAACCGGAACCGCAGCCGGAATCGCAACCGCAACCGGAACAGGAACCGCAATCGTAACCGCAACAGAAACCGCGCCGAGTTCGGCACGCAGGATGATCTGGGCATTCAGGAACCCTGGGAAGAACGCGCGAAGCTCTACGAACTGCGCGCGGAATGGATGGATCTGCCCATGCCGCTGCCGCCATCACTCCCCGAATTGCGCGAACAGGCCGTTGATCTGCTGAAGAAACAGGTGCTGCTGGCGCGGCCACAATTTGCCATGCGGCGCGAGGAAATCCTCAATGAGGCCGATCTGGAACTCTCGCGCTACCTGCGCCCCTACGGCATCGAGACCCATGGCGGCTATGAAGCGACCATCCACCTGATGCTGGTCGTGCTGGCGCTGACCGACGAGATCGGGCTTTACTACAAGGCACGCTGGAACGTGCCGCGCCCCAATCAGATCGAGCCGCGCCTGCGCCCCTTCCTCGCCGCGCCCGCCCATGCCAGCTATCACAGCAACCATGCGTTTCAGTCCTTCGCGATTGCCTTTGTCATGTCGCGGATCGTCCCCGAACATCCCGGCTCGACGCAGCTGTTCCTCTCGGCGCGGCGGATTGCCGAGAACCGCGAATGGGCCGGGGTCCATTACGCCTGCGACACCGAGGCGGGGCATATGCTGGCGCGGATGATCCTGCCGGTTCTGGAAAAAGTGCTGGAGAAAAACATGCTGGCCGCTCAGGCCGAATGGTTCTGAAGGAGATGGCGATGAGACCCTATTCCATCAAGCGCAAACAGGATGCCCTCTGGCACCTGATCGCGCTCGGGACGCTGACCAAGGCGCACCGCCCCGATGGCTGGTCGCCCGATGACATCTGCAAGCCCGCGCGCGTGGCGATGATCGACACATCGGTGGCGATGGATCACCCCAATCTCAGCGCCGCGATCCGCCGGGATCTGGCTTTTGACCTGTTCTCGACGCGGCTCGGGGCCTTTCCCGGCCTGCCGGAGCAGAAGGAAATCGGCGATCTGGGTCTTGGGGATGCGCAGGCGCTGGTCGCGGGGCTGCCGGGATGCAAGGCGCTGTTGTGCGAACTCATGGCCCGGCTCGCACCAGACCAGCCGCCGCAAATGGGCACACTTCAGCCCGCCGCCTCACCGGTCTTTTCTGGCCATGGCACGGCGATTGCCGGGCTGATCGGGGCGCGCCCCGCCCGTGTGCCCTATTCGCAGGCGCATATCGACGGGCCTGCGGACGGGCAACTGCCCCTGCCCTATTGCGGGGCCGATCCCACCTGCGAGATCGTGCCGATCTCGACCAATTTCGATGCCGACCCGGAACAGATGATCCTCGCCTTCCTCTATGCCGAACTGGTCAGGGCTGATGTGATCGTGTTGCCGCGCGGGATCGAAGATCCGTTCCGCACCGCGCCGCAGCTTCACGCCATCGACTTTCTTGGCCAGCCGCTGGGAGAGTTGACCGCCCCCTGCCCGATCCCGGAGGCCCAGCGCGAGCTCTGGTCGGAACTGGCCGAACTGATCCTCAAGATTTCGCATCGCCGCCCCGTCATCTGCGCGGCAGGCAATGCCCATGAGGAATTCGGCATCTATCCCGCCAATCTGGCCTCTGAGGATAATGGCGTGATCTCGGTCGGCGCGCTGAATGCCAAGGGCTGGCCGAGCAGCTATTCCCCCGAAGAAGGGCTGACCGTCTGGGCGCCCAGCAACGATTCGGAGCAATTCGACAGCGGCGAGGTGCGGCTGAACCCGGAACGGCTGGCCGAAATCCGCTATGGCGTGCCACCCGTGAACGACAATCACAAATATTCGGCTTTCGGGATCATCTCGACCGATGTGCCGGGACCGGGTGGCTATGTGGCGACGCCCTTCGACATGCCCGAACGCGAGGAGGGCCTCTGGGAATATGGCTCGTATTTCTGCGATTTCGGTGGCACTTCGGCCGCTTGCGCCATCGTGGCCGGGTTCATGGCGCTGGGGCGGGGCTTGGGCCAGATCCCGGCGGATGCCGATGGGATCGCCGCCAAGGCCTGGCTTTTGTCGAAATGCCAGCCGGTGCGCCCGGAATTGCCCAATGTCATGGTCCCGCATCTGCACGCAATGCCCTTCGAGCCCAGTGACCCCGATGAGCCCGATGAGCCCTGATCAGCGCTTCGGCACCAGATCGATCTGAAAACGCACCAGATCACCACGATAGGCCACATCGTTGAAATAGAGGATCGTCCCGTCCGGGGCGGTCAGGATTCGGCGGATACAGCCCAAGGGCGTGTTGACCGGCACGCCCAGAAGCGCCGCATCCTCCAGATTTGCCTGCCCGATGGTCAGAACCTGACGACAGCGGGCAATGGTCACATCGCCCATACCTTCGATCAGCGGAATGATGGTTTCACTGTCAAAACGATCCGGCGCACGGGCATAGAGCCGCGCATCGATATAGGCATCGGTGATCAGGCAATCGCGCCCCTCCAGCGCATTGACGCGGCGCAGATACTGATAGGCCGGGGCGGCTGTTCCATCATCCGGCGCATGGCGCGGCAGATCGGTCACGGCCCGCTTTTCCAGCAGGCGCGGCGTGGTCTTGGTCACCATGTCGATCAGTGCAGGCCAATCCAGCCCCACGGCAAAGCGCGTGGCCTGCCCCGCCGCCTCGGTGACGAAAGTGCCCGAACCCTGCTGGCGGCGCAGATAGCCCTCTTCCTCCAGAATCGCGATGGCCTGCCGCACGGTCACGGCGGCCACGCCGTAGCTCTGGCCAAGTTCGGCGATGGTCGGCAGCCGCTCGCCCGGCGCCCAGTCGCCCGCCTGCAACCGCCCGCGCAGGATCGCGGCCAGATTGAGATAGAGCTTGCCGGGGCTCTGATGCAGCGCGGCCTGTGTCATCGCCTTTTCTCCCGTCGCGACCGGAACAGGCCCCCAGTCTAGAAAATCAGGCGGGCTTGTCCATGTCGAAACATCTTGTCATTTGGTTGTTCTAATATTAGTATGATTCTACGGATCGCTTTGGGAGGAGCGCATGTCGGATCTTGTCATCATCACGCGCCCCGCCCCGGGCGTAGCGCTTTTGCGCCTGAACCGCCCCGAGGCGCGCAATGCCCTGAACTCTGCCTTGCGCCAGGCCCTGACCGACGCTTTCGCGACCCTGCCACGCGACGCCAGCCTGCGCGCCATCGTCATCACCGGCGATGACCGGGCCTTCATGGCCGGGGCCGATCTGCGCGAATTTGCCACGATGGGCACAGCAGAGGTTGCCCGCCTTGGCGTGCGCCGCATGTGGAATGTGATCGCGGAATGCCCGCTGCCGGTGATCGCTGCTGTAAACGGCGCGGCGCTTGGCGGCGGGCTGGAACTGGCGATGCATGCCGATATCATCGTCGCGGGCGAAGGCGCGAAGCTGGGCCAGCCGGAAATCACTGTGGGCATCATGCCCGGCGGCGGCGGCACGCAACGGCTGGTGCGCGCGCTGGGCAAGTTCAAGGCGATGAACATGCTGCTGACGGGCGCGCCTGTCACCGGGCGCGCGGCTTTCGAGATAGGTCTCGCCTCGGAAGTGGTGGCGGATGATCAGGTGCTGCCCCGTGCGCTGGCAATTGCCACGCGCATCGCCGCCCTGCCCCCGCTTGCCGCGCGCCGGATCAAAGAGGTGGTGCTGGCAGGCGAGGATGCGCCGCTTGCCACCGGCATCATGCTGGAGCGTCGCGCGTTTGAAACGTTGTTTGACACAGCCGACAAATCCGAGGGCATGAGCGCGTTTCTTGAAAAGCGCGCGCCCGAGTTCAAGGGAGAGTGACCCATGCCCCGCAAACCCGCTGAAGCCCCGGACCTGATCGTCGCTGTTATCGGCGCGGGCGCCATGGGGCGCGGCATCGCGCAGGTGGCGGCCACGGGCGGCGCGCGGATTCTGCTGCATGACACCCGCGCCGGTGCCGCCCGAGAGGCGCGCGATTTCATCGCCGGGATGCTGACGCGGGCCGCTGAAAAGGGCCGCATGACCACCGCAGAGGCCGAAGCCGCCAGCGCCCGCCTGACGCCCGTTTCCGATCTGTCGGAACTTGCCCCGGCAGATGTGGTCTGTGAAGCGATCATCGAGGATATGGCGACCAAATCCGCCCTGTTCGCGGCGCTTGAAAAGGTGATTGCACCGGAAGCCATCCTCGCCTCGAACACCTCCAGCCTGTCAATTACCCGACTTGCGAGTGCCTGCACGCACCCGGAACGGGTTGCGGGCTTTCACTTTTTCAACCCGGTGCCGCTGATGCCGCTGGTCGAGGTGATCGCGGGCATCCGCACCGCGCCTGCCGTGCTGGACCATCTGACGACGCTTGGCAGCCGCATGGGCCGCACGCCCGTTCGCGTCGCGGATGCGCCCGGTTTCCTCGTCAATCAGGTCGGGCGCGGCTACACGATCGAAGCCACGCATCTGGTGGCCGAAGGCGTTGCCGAATTTGCCTGCGTGGACCGGATCATGCGCGAGGCCGCAGGCTTTCGCATGGGCCCCTTCGAACTGCTGGATCTGACCGCGCTGGATGTCACCCATCCCGCGACCGTCGAGATTTACGAACAATGCTTTCACGAGCCCCGCTTCCGCCCCGCCACGCTGATGGGCCAGCGGATGCAGGCGGGGCTGCTGGGGCGCAAGTCCGGCGAGGGGCATTACCGCTATGACAAGGGCCAGCAGATCACTCCGCCCGAAGCCCCGATGCCGGGCTTCAAGGGCGGCAGATTCTGGATCGACCAGAGCCTGCCCGACTGCGCCGGACAGCTTGCGCAGATCGTCACCGAAGCGGGCGGTGAGATCGACAGCGCCACAGATCCCGGCGCGGAGTCGGTTATCCTGATCACGCCTTTGGGCGAAGATGCGACCAGCTTCGCCGTCGCCCATGGGCTGGACGCCACCCGCAGCGTGGCCGTCGACCCGCTGTTCGGGTTCAAGGGCCGCCGCAGCCTGATGGGCACCCCGATCACCCGGCCAGATATTCTGACCACCGCGCAGGCGATGCTAGGCCATGACGGCACCCCTGCGACGGTTCTGCGCGACAGCCCCGGCTTTGTCGCCCAGCGCATCCTCGCCTGCATCATCAACATTGCTGCACAAGTCGCATCTCGCGGGGTCGCCGCGCCCGCGGATATCGACCGCGCCGTAACGCTGGGCCTGAACTACCCCAATGGTCCGCTGGCTTGGGCTGACGCCCTCGGCGCGGGGCGCATCCTTGCCATTCTGGAAGGACTGCACCGCTGCACCGGCGATCCCCGCTATCGCCCCGACCCCTGGCTGCGCCGCCGCGCCCAACTCGGGGTCTCGATGCTGACCGAAGACACTTTCCCCGCCTGACGCAAAGGACGCTGCCCCATGCTTGACGCCTATATCTATGACGGGTTGCGCAGCCCTTTTGGCCGCTCTGGCGGCGCGCTCTCCACCATCCGCCCCGACGATCTGATGGCCGAAGTTCTGAGGCCGCTACTCGCGCGCAGTGCCTTCCCCCCCGGCCAGATCGACGATGTGATTCTGGGTTGCGCCAATCAGGCAGGCGAGGACAGCCGTTGCATCGCCCGCCACGCCGCCCTGCGCGCCGGTCTGCCGGTCGAGGTGCCGGGCACTGTGATCCAGCGCAATTGCGGCTCGGGCCTTGGCGCGATTGCAAGCGCCGCCCATGCCCTGAGCGCGGGCGAGGCCTCGGTCATCCTATCGGGTGGCGTCGAAAGCATGAGCCGCTCGCCCTTTGTCATCGGCAAGGACGCGACAGGGTTTTCGCGCAATCTGGTCTGGTATGACAGCGCCGTGGGCGCGCGCTTCCCCAACCCGGCGCTGGACGCTGAATTTGGCCGCGATACGATGCCCCAGACCGCCGATAATCTGGCGCAGGAACATGGCATCACCCGCGAAGAGGCCGACGCTTTCGCGCTGCGCTCGCAACGGGGCTGGGCGCGCGCGCATCAGGCCGGACATTTCGCGACGGAACTCATCCCCATCACCCTGCCCGGCGCGCGTGGCAAGCCGGATCGCGTGATCGACACGGATGAACACCCCCGCCCCGACACGACTGCCGAGGGGCTGGCCAAACTGCGCGCGATCCATGCCGATGGGGTGACGACGGCGGGCAATGCCTCGGGACTGAATGACGGGGCAGTGGCGCTGATGATGGGCACGCGCGCTGCGGGCGAGGCCGCCGGAATGGCCCCGATGGCGCGCATTCTTGCGACCGCTGTGGCCGGCGTCGCGCCGCGCATCATGGGCATCGGCCCTGTGCCCGCCTCGCAAAAGGCGCTTGCGCGGTCGGGGCTTGGCCTGAGTGACATGACGGTCATCGAGATCAACGAGGCTTTCGCGGCACAAGTCCTCGCCTGCCTGCGCGCGCTGTCGCTGACCGATGACGACCCGCGCGTGAACCCCAATGGCGGCGCGATTGCGCTTGGCCATCCGCTGGGCGCGTCCGGCCCGCGCATCCTCTTGAACGCAATCCATGAAACCCGCCGCCGCGGCGGGCGTTACGCGCTGGTCGCCATGTGCATCGGCATGGGTCAGGGCATCGCCGCTGTGCTGGAGGTCTTCCTCGATGGCCAGTGACGCACAGTTCGACTGGCGCGACCCGCTGCGCCTTGAGGATCTTTTGAGCGACGAGGAACGCCTGATCCGTGACAGCGCCCATGATTTCGCCCAGAGAGAACTCATGCCGCTGATCCTCGACTGGCATCGGCATGAACATTTCGACCCGGCGATTTTCCCGAAACTGGGCGAGATGGGCTTTCTCGGGATGCAGCTAGAGGGCTATGGCTGCGCAGGCGCAAGCTACACCGCTTACGGGCTGGTCGCGCGCGAGCTGGAACGGGTGGATGCCGCGTTTCGTTCCGCCATCGGCGTGCAGGGCGGTCTGGTGATGACGCCGATCCATGTATTCGGATCCGAGGCGCAAAAGGACCGCTACCTGCCTGCGCTTGCGCGCGGGCAGGTGATTGGCTGTTTTGGCCTGACCGAACCCGATGCGGGCTCTGACCCCTCGCGGATGCGGGCGCGGGCGAAATCGGTGCCGGGAGGCTATAGCCTCTCGGGCAACAAGATCTGGATCACCAATGCGCCGATTTCCGATCTGTTTGTCATCTGGGCACGCGATGATGACGGGCATGTGGGCGGCTTCCTGCTGGAACGCGGCATGGCGGGGCTTTCGACCGCGAAGATCGAGGGCAAATTCTCGGTCCGCGCCTCGCCCACCGGCGAGGTTTCGATGACGGATGTTTTCGTCCCATCGGAAAACCGCCTGCCCGCTGCAAAGGGCTTGAAAGCGCCGCTCTATTGCCTGAACCGCGCGCGGCTGGCGATTGCCTG
Organism: Natronohydrobacter thiooxidans; assembly: GCF_001884735.1. Classification (GTDB taxonomy): domain Bacteria; phylum Pseudomonadota; class Alphaproteobacteria; order Rhodobacterales; family Rhodobacteraceae; genus Roseinatronobacter; species Roseinatronobacter thiooxidans_A. The sequence goes on from NZ_MJAP01000003.1 coordinate 505,761, forward strand.
GGGCGCGCTGGGGGCGGCGGAATTCTGCTGGCAGGCGACGCGCGATTATGTGCTGGCGCGCGAACAATTCGGCAGGCCACTGGCCGCGAATCAGCTGGTTCAGGCAAAACTGGCAGAGATGCAGACCGAAATCACGCTCTCGCTGCTGGCAACCCTGCGCCTGTCACGTCTGCAGGATGCAGGACTTGCCACGCCCGAGATGATCAGCCTTGTCAAACGCGCCTCTGCCCGCCGGGCGCTGGATGTGACGCGCATGGCGCGCGAGATGCATGGTGGCAACGGCATTTCCGACACCTACCATGTCGTGCGCCACATGCTGAATCTCGAAGTCGAGAACACGCTGGAAGGCACGGCTGACATTCACGCGCTGGTGCTGGGCGCCGCGCAGACCGGCATAAGGGCATTTTCCGCATGACAGATCCCGCCATCACAGCGCTTCTGGCCCCGCGCTCCATCGCGATCATCGGCGTTTCGCAGGATTTCAACAAGCTCAATGGGCGGGTGATGAAATTCCTGGTTGAGAAGGGCTATCCGGGCCAGATCTACCCGATCAACCCGAAATATTCGGATGTCGGCGGCTGGCCCTGCTTCCCGTCCATCGCGGCGGTCGCGGAGGAAATTGACCTTGCCGTGATCGCGGTCCCCGCCCGCGATGTGACCGCGCAAATCGTCGCCTGCGGGCGCGCGGGCGTGCGCTCCGCCATCGTCTTCAGTTCCGGCTTTGGCGAGATGGGGGCCGAGGGCCGCGCGCTGGAGGATGAGTTGATCGCAACCGCCCGCGCAGCGGGGCTGCGCCTGTGTGGCCCGAACACGCTGGGGCTGATCAACGCGTTCGAGAAGGTCTATGCGACCTTCACCCAATACGGCATGGGGCAAACCCTGTCCGGCCCGGTGGGCTTTGTCAGCCAGTCCGGCGCGTTTGGCACCGCGATTGCTGCCCTTGCCCGCAAACGCGGCATGGGTCTGGGCTATTTCATCAACACCGGCAATGAACGCGATGTGACCTTCTCGGATTGCATGGCGCATGTGCTGGCCGATCCGCGCGTCATGGTCGGCGCGGGCTATCTGGAAGGGGTCAGCGACGGCGCGGGCTTCGCGCAGGTCGCGGCACAGGCCATGGATGCAGGCAAACCGCTGGTCATGACCAAGGTGGGCCGGCTTGGCGCAGGTGCGAAAGCGGCGGCCAGCCATACCGGCGCGCTGGCAGGCGCGGATGCAGTGTTTGACGGGGTGGCGCGGCAATTCGGCGTGATCCGCGCGCGCAACGAGGAATCGATGCTCGATATCGTCGATGCTTTTGCGACGACCCGCCCGCCCGAGGGGCCGAATATCGCCATCGTCACCCAATCGGGCGGTGCAGGGGTGCTGATGAGCGACCGGGCCGAGGAACTGGGCCTGACTGTGGCCGAGCTTTCGCCTGCCACTGTCGCGCGGCTGCGCGACGTGCTGCCCGCTTTTGCGGCGACCGGCAATCCGGTCGATGTGACCGCGCAATTCATCGCCGATCCCGGCATGCTGCGCGAGTCCGTCTGCTCTGTCCTGGCTGATCCCGGTGTCGATGTGGCGGTGATCTGGCTGCAACTGATGGAGGGGTTTGTGGACAAGCTGACCCAGACCTTCCGCGAAATCCGCGATACGGTCGAAAAGCCCTTTGTCGTGGCCTGGGTGGCGGCCCCCGATGCGGGCCTTGCGGCGCTGCGCGATCTGGGCATCGCCTGTTTCCGGGGCGCAGACCCCGCGATTGAGGCCGTGGCCGCAATGACCGACTGGCGCGCGGCGCAGCGCGCATGGGCGATGGATGCAAGCGCCCGCGCGGCGCTGATGGCCGATCTGCCCGCGCCAAGCCTGCCCTGCACGGGGGGCGTCTTGCCCACGATGCAGGCCGCCGCGCATCTGGCCGCCCTGCCCTTGGTGCCGACACGTCTGGCCCGAACCGCGGACGAGGCCGTGACCGCCGCGCAAGACCTTGGCTGGCCGGTGGTCCTGAAAATCGAATCCCCCGACATATTGCACAAGACCGAAACCGGCGGGGTCGCCGTGGGTCTGGCCAATGAAACAGCGTTGCGCGCCGCCCATGCGCAGATCATGGCCAATGCGGCCTCGCATGCGCCCGACGCCCGGATCAGCGGCGTGATCGTGCAGGCCACGGGGCGCGGCAGCGTCGAGTTGGTGCTCGGCGTGCAGGATGATCCGGTCTTCGGCCCGGTGGTCATGGTGGGTTTCGGCGGCGTGCTGGTCGAGGTGCTGTCCGATGTGGTCTTTGCCAAAGCCCCGGTGACGCAGGCGCAGGCGCGCGCGATGCTGGAGCGGCTGAAGGGCCGCGCGCTTCTGGACGGGGTGCGCGGGGCCGCGCCTGTGGATCGCGACGCGCTCTGCGCCCTGATTTCAGAGGTTTCGCGCTTTGCCGCCGCCAATGCGGGCCGGATCGCCACGCTAGATCTGAACCCGGTTCTGGCCGGGTCAGAGGGCGTGATCGCGGTCGATTGGCTGCTTCTCACCCATTCCGGCCCGGATCAGGCCGGGGTCTGATCCTCGGGCACATCCATCCCCGCCTCGCGCGCGATGCGGCGCAACTGCACTTCCAGCAGGTCGCAGAAGCGCCGCCGGGGCGAGCCGGGATCGAACATCAGCCCCAGCAGACGGCGCGGCGCCGGATCGCCCAGGGGCTCGACCCGGAAGCCCTGTGCACGAAAACCGGGATTGTCGGGCACCACCGACACGCCCAGACCCGCCGCGACCAGCGCCAGCACCCCGTCCTGCGTGTCAACCTCCATCGCGGATTGGACGGTGATCCCCTCAGTCTCGAAGGCGCGTTCGACCATGCTGCCGACGCGGGCATTGCGCGAGAAGCGCACATAGGGATTACGGCGCAGAATGTCGCGGAAATCCGTCCCGGCGGCGGTGGGATGGGCCAGCACCACCAGCGGCTGCTCGGCAATGGTGCGAAAGATCAGCCCCGGCACCGGCTCGGCCGCACCAGTGGTCAGCGCCACATCGATCAGACCAGCCCGCAACGCCGCTTCCAGATCATGCGCGAGCCCCGTTGTCAGGCGGATTTCCAGACTGGGCTGAGTTTCGCGCAGATACAGTAGCGCGGGCGGCAGAATGGTCGACACCGCCGTATGCACCGCGCCGATACGCAGCTTGCCCGCATTGTTATCACGCCGCAGACTGTCCGAGAGATCCTCCCAGATCGCGATCACCTCGCGCGCACGCAGCGCGAAATCCCGCCCCTCCTGCGTCAGCACCGGCGGGCGGCGCGAGCGGTCGAAAAGGCGCATATCCACATCCTCTTCCAGCCCGCGCATCTGCACGCTGATCGCCGAAGCGGACAGATCCAGCGCCTCTGCGGCCAGGGCGAAACTGCCGTGATCCACCACTGCGATGAATGTATAGAGCGATTTCACATCCATCGCGCGCCCCTCATGCCTTGGGTTCTGCAGCAACCCGCGATGCCGATCTGGCCGCTTCCCGTTTCAGCCGCGCGGCGCGCATGGTGGCGCGGATGATCATTACCACCGACAGGATCGTCAGGCACCAGAACAGGATCGTGATCGGCCCGCGCACGAAAATCTCCAGATTGCCGCGCGACATCAAGAGCGCCTGCCGGAAACTGTTTTCCAGCATTGGACCAAGGATGAAGGCAATCAGGAACGGGGCCGCAGGGAAGCGCAGCAAAAGCATGATATAGCCCACAACCCCCATGACCAGCATCACAGCAACATCGAAAATCGAGTTGTTGATAGCATAGACCCCGAAGATGCACAGCACCAGCACGCCGGGAAACAGCAGATCCGACGGGATATCGGCAATATAGCGAAACGCCCGGATCGCCACCGCCCCCACGATCAACAGCAGGAAGGAACTGGCGATCAGCCCGATGAACAGCGCATAGACAATATCGGCATTGTTCACGAAGAGCAGCGGCCCCGGCGTCAGGTTATGCACCATGAAGGCGCCGATGATGATCGCCGTGATCACATCGCCCGGAATACCCAGCGACAGAAGCGGGATCAGCGTGGCCCCCGCCACCCCGTTATTGCCGGCTTCGGCTGCTGCGACGCCCTCGACCTCGCCCTTGCCGAAATTCTCGCGCTGGGGCGAGGCCCGGCGCGCTTCCGAATAGGACAGAAACGCCGACGGGGCCGCGCCGATACCGGGGATCGCCCCCAGAAACACGCCAATCGCGCTGCCCCGGAAAATGGATTTCAGCGAGCGGCGGAAATCGGGCCATTTCAGTCGCGAATAGCCCATGCCGCGCACCCGGTGTTTCTTGGCTTCGGGGTTGCGGATATAGGCGATGATCTCGGGCAGCGCGAAGAGCCCGATCAGCACGGCCACGAAATTCAGCCCCCCGCGCATATCGACCGAACCGAAGGTGAAGCGCTCGGTCCCGCCGATGAAATCCAGCCCGATCGTGGCCAGCAAGAGCCCCAGCGTTGCCGCAATGATGCCCTTCACCAGACTGTCACCCGACACGCCCGCAATAATGGTCAACGAGAACACGATCAGCGTGAACATCTCGGGCGGGCCGAAATTCAGTGCGAAGGACGCAAGCCAGGCGGCGAACAGGATCAGCGCGATATTCGAGATGAAATCCGCGATGCAGGAGGCATAGAGCGACATGCTCAACGCCTCGCCCGCGCGGCCCTGTTCAGCCATCGGATAGCCGTCCAGCGCTGTGGCCGAGGAAGCAGGCGTGCCCGGTGTCTTGATCAGGATGGCCGGGATCGAGCCGCCGAAAATGCCGCCCTTATAGACCCCCAGCAGCAGCAGGATCCCGAAAATCGGCTGCAATGCGAAGGTGAAGGGCAGGGTCAGCGCCACGGCCATCGTGGCCGACATGCCGGGGATTGCGCCCGCGATCACCCCGATGGTGACACCCAACGCCAGAAAGGCGATGCTTTCCCATTGCGCAACCAGCGTGAATCCGGCGGCCAAAGCCTCCATGAATGTCATGGCAATCTCACTATCCTGCCTTGCGGGATCGCGACCCCGGCAACTTTGGTGAAGAAGAAATAGAGCGCCAGCGGCAACAGGATGGCCGCGACCACGCCCAGGACGCGGTGTTTGCTGCCGGTCAGAAACACCAGCGCCACAAAAAGCACCATCGAGGTCCAGACCATGCCGACGGTCCGCAGCGAATAAAACCCCGCAATCAGAAGCACGGCCAGCGCGCCCATGCGCATGGCTTCGGGACGCGAGACGCGCAGATCATCGGCAATCGCATCGGGCGGCGGCGGGGCCATGGCCGCACGGATCACCACCGCCAGACCGCAGATCAGCATGACCCAGCCGATGACCATGGGCCAGAATGCGGGCGAGAGCGCCTTGATCGGCACCCGTCGCGGGATTACGACATAGGCCGGGATCAACCACCACAAAGTCAGGGCGGCCAGCAGGGTCACACCCAGACCAACAAGGATTTCATCGCGTCGCGACAGCATGGAGACTCCGTTTCAGCCGCTGTATCTGTGCCGGCCCGGTCGGGACGAACCCAGAGCTGTGGCCCACTGGATGCGGGCCACAGGCAGGTCACGTGTCAGTCGATTTCCAGATCGAGTTCGATCACCAGTCTGCGGAACACCTCATAAGCGTCATTGATGAACGTAACTGACTCTTCCGGCGACATTACCTGGACCACAGAGCCACCCGAAGTCATGAAATTCATGAAGGACTCATCCTGAGCGGCAGCAGACAGCCATTCGCCCCAACGCTCTGTGACCTCATCACTCAGCCCTGCGGGTCCGGCAATGCCGGTCCAGCCGACCAAGGCTTGCAGTTCGGGCTTGCCCAACTCATCGACTGTGGGCGCATCGAACCCGTCAATGCGCTCCGCAGATGTCACCAGCAACGGCACCATCTGCCCGCTCTGGACAAAGGGCGCGGCGGGCGAAGTGCTGCCGCAATAGAAATCCGACGTGCCCTGCAGCACCGCCGTCAGCGCCTGCCCATCGCCCTCGGTCGGGATATGGATGACATTCTCGGCCAGATCGGTGATGCCATAGGCATCGAGCACCATCAGCGCACCGAAATGCGGCAAGGTACCGACCCCGGCGGAACTGAACAGGACGGTGCCGGGATTGTCGTTCACCTTGGCGATCAGATCGTCAATAGAGGTGATGCCGGAATTCGAGTTGACGACGCAGGCCACCGGGTTGATCTCGTAGATCCCGAGATAGCTGAACTCGTCGATGTTGAAGGGCAGATTGGGGTTCATGGCCGGGTTGACGGTATGTGAGCCCACCCGCGCGAACAGGAGCGTATAGCCATCCGCATCTGCGTCACGCACAGCGACCGAACCTGTTGTGCCGCCAGCACCAGCCCGGTTTGACACGACCACAGGCTGCGGCACGATAGGGGTCAATGCGGTGGCCAGCGCGCGGGCCGACAGATCGGTTGCGCCGCCGGGGCCATAGGGGATCAGCATCTGGATCGGTCGTGTCGGATACTCGGCCAGTGCAGGCGCGGCCAGCGCCGCCGTGGCTGTCCCGAGGGTCAGCGCGATCAGGGTCTTTTTCATTGTCTTTCCTCCCGTTTTCAACTGCTGCCGGTTGCCCCGGCTGGTGGTGATTGAAGCCCGCAGCGGGCCCTTGGTCAAAGTCCAGTTTACGCCCTACTGAGGGTCATTCTGGCACAATCGCCGCTCAGTGCACTGCGGCGGCCTGTGATGATCGGCTGGCCACGACCGGCGCGGGCGCAGGCCGGATACGGACATTCACGCAGACCGGACCACGGGCGCGCTGTGCTTCCTCCAGCACCTGCGCCAGCGTCTCGGGCGTGCCATCCGCCGCCAGAAAACCCGCCGCCCCCAGACCGCGCGCGGCCTCGTCATAGCGCGCGAGATGCGACAGGGTGCAGCTATGCGTGCGCCCCGGCCCGAATTCGCGGATCTGGATCTGATGCTCGGCATTCCAGCACGAATCATTGCCGATCACCGCGATGAACCGCGCCCCTTCCCGCGCTGCAGTCTCGTATTCCGCCAGCAGAAACCCGGCGGTCCCGTCGCCCATGGCCGCAATCACCGGCACATCGGGCCGCGCGATACTGGCTGCAATCGCATAGGCCGGGGCCGCGCCAATCGCGCCCGACACCCCGTTGATCACGCGCGACCCAACATGCGGGATCGCCTGCATCCACTGGCCGAACTCGCCCCCGTCCGAGATGAACACCGCCTCGGGATGGTCGCGCAGGATCGCCCCGACTGCGGCCCCCACTGCGGCAGGGTGCAGCCCCTCAGGATCGGCCAGCGCGCCCTGCGCAACTTCGGCGCGCGCTAGAGTGGCGCGCGCGGCCTCGCGCATCCACTCGGCGCGCTCCGGGGCCGTGGTCCCGTCAGTCAGCGCCAGAAGCACCGGCAGGCTGTCGGCAAGGGCTGCAATCTGCACCCGCAGCCCTTGCCGCGCGCGGGCGCGGGAAATCGCCGCCTCTTCCGGGTCGATCACGGCGAAGCGCGTTCCGGCCCCGCCCATGCCCTGCCCCAGAAACCCGGTGGTGAAATCGCCCTGCTTGCCCAAGAGCACGATCCGGTCCGCCTGCCGCGTCACATCGACCAGCGCCCCCAGCGCCGGATCGCGCAGCCCGCGCGGGCTTTCCATGCACAACACCGGCGCATTCAGCGCCGCCTGCGCCCGCGCCAATGCGCCGTTCGTGCGCGTGTTTGACAGCGCCGGTCCGGTCAGGATCAGGGGCCGCGCGGCCTCGTCCAGAAAGCCCCGCAATGCCACCAGATCACCGGCATCCAACGCCTGCACAAGCGGCGCGAAATCCAGATCCGTCCGCGCCGTCAATGTATCCGTCAGCACATCCGCAGGCAGCGCCAGATGCACCGGCCCCGGACGCCCGGCAAGCGCGGTGCGGATCAGCCCCGCCGCCTCGCCCGGCAGCGCATCCGCTGATCCTGCCCGCAGGCTGGCCTTGGTCACAGGCGCGGACATCGTGCATTGATCGAGTTCCTGAAACGCGCCCATCCCTTCCTGCCCGCGCGGCGAATCCCCGCTCAGCAGCAACACCGGCGTTTCCGAGGATTGCGCCGAAATCAGCGCGCCCAGCGCATTGCCGAAACCCGCCCCCGCCGTCACCAGCGCCACGCCGATTTCGCCCGTCAATTGCGCATAAGCTTCGGCCGCATAGACCGCAGCGGCCTCGTGCCGGACATGGACCAGCCGGATATCGCGCCCCAGAAGCGCATCATAGACCCGCATGATCTGATTGCCCGAAAGCGAGAAAATGCACCGCACCCCGGCGCGCTGCAACGCATCGACCAGCGCCTCTGCCCCTGTCATGGAAACTGTATCCCTCACGAAAGCTCCTCCTGACGCCACTCTGCAAATAGAATGAATTTTTTTCAAGTAATATTTTTCTTATTGAAGTTTTTTTTCGTTAGTGGTTTGCTTAAGGCCAATCAGAGTCGCCGCATCGCCGCGACAGGACGTGCAATGACAATTGAGCCGAGAGGGCCAAAGGTGAGCACCAAAGGACCGCAGGTCACAGTGACCGTGCAGCGCGGCGGGCCGGAGGGGCCGGGGCGCAAGCAGCAATTTCAGGTGCCCGCCTATGGCAGTCAGACCGTTCTGGATGTGGTCTCATGGATTCAGCAGAATGCCGATCCGACCCTGACCTACCGTTTTGCCTGCCGTGTCGGTATGTGCGGCTCTTGCGCGATGATGGTCAATGGCGTGCCGCGCTGGACCTGCCGCACCCATGTCAGCAAGGTCTTGCAGGACGGCGCGATGGAACTCGCCCCGCTGCGCAGCCTGCCCGTGATCAAGGATCTGGCCGCCGATATGGACCCGTTCTTCGACAAATGGGTGTCGGCAGAGGCGCTCCACCACCCCACGGCCAGCCGCGACGACCCGATTGCCCCTATCGACCCCGACGCGCCGGAACGTGTCACCGCCAGCGCCGGGATCGAATGCATCAATTGTGCCGTGTGCTACGCGGCCTGTGATACAGTGGCCAACAACCCCGATTACCTTGGCCCCGCCGCCCTGCAACGCGCCTGGACGCTCTACAATGACAGCAGGGACGGCGCGCACGGCGCGATTCTGGACGCGGTGACCGGCACGGGCGGCTGCCAGTCCTGCCATTCGATGGGCTCCTGCACCGCCTATTGCCCGAACGGCCTCGATCCGCTCTCGGCCATTGCGGGGCTGAAGCGTGCCGCGACCCGGCGGTTTTTCGGAAAGGGCAAAGGATGAGCGAATTTCACCTCTATATGGCGCAACGCCTCAGCGCGCTGGTGATGGCGCCTTTCGTGCTCGTGCATATCGGCGTGATGATCTACGCCATTCAGGGCGGGCTGAGCGCCGCTGAAATCCTTGGCCGCACGCAAGGCTCGGTATTCTGGTTCCTGTTCTACGGCATGTTCGTGGTCGCGGTATCCATCCATGCCGCGATCGGATTACGCACGATCCTGTCGGAATGGGCGGGCCTGCGTGGGAGCGCGCTGAACATCACGGCGCTGGCCATCGGCGCGATCCTCTTCGCGATGGGTGCACAGGCGGTCTATGCCGTAACCGCAACAGGTGCCGCATGAAGGCTATCCCCCGCGCCCACCCGCTCTGGCTGGCCTATATCCTGCACCGTCTGTCCGGGCTTGGCCTCGCGCTTTTCCTGCCCGCGCATTTCTATGTGCTGTCACTGGCCTTGACGGACACGGCCCGGCTCGACGCTTTCCTGCGCCTGACCGATTATCCGCTGGTGAAACTGGCCGAATTCGGTCTGGTCTTCCTGCTGGCGGTGCATTTCTTCGGCGGGTTGCGACTGATGGCGCTGGAATGGCTGCCTTGGTCCGCAGCGCAGAAAACATGGGCCGCCGCCAGCCTTGCCGGGGCCTTCCTGATTTCCACCACTTTCCTGTTACGGGCGATCTGATCCATGTTCACCTTGAGAAACATCGACCGCCACGACACCGATATCCTGATCCTCGGCACCGGGGGCGCGGGCCTCTTTGGCGCGCTGCACGCGCTGCAATCCGCGCCGCCCGGCACGCGCGTGTCCATCGCGGTCAAGGGGCTGATCGGCAAATGCGGCTGCACCCGCATGGTGCAGGGCGGCTATAATGTGGCCCTTGGCGGCGGCGACACGGTCGAGCGGCATTTCATGGACACGATTCAGGGCGGCAAATGGCTGCCCAATCAGGACATGGCCTGGCGGCTCTGCGAACAGGCGGTGGTGCGCATCCGCGAGTTGGAGAACGAACTCGGCTGCTTCTTCGACCGCAACCCGGACGGCACACTGCATCAGAAGGCTTTTGCAGGCCAGACCGCCGACCGGACCGTGCACAAGGGCGATCTGACGGGCATCGAGATCATCAACCGGCTGATGGAAACCGTGCTGTCGCGCCCTGTCGAGAAATTGCAGGAACACCGCGCCATCGGGCTGATCCCCACCAAGGACGGCTCTGCCCTGTCCGGCGTGCTGATGATCGACATGCGCACTGGCCGCTTCCGTTTCGTGCGCGCGAAAACCGTGCTGATGGCCACAGGCGGCGGGCCAACCATGTACAAATACCACACGCCGAGCGGTGACAAGACCATGGACGGGCTGGCGATGGCGCTGCGCGCAGGTCTGCCGCTGCGCGATATGGAGATGGTGCAGTTTCACCCCACAGGGCTGCTCGCGGGCGATCACACCCGCATGACGGGCACAGTGCTGGAGGAAGGGTTGCGCGGCGCGGGCGGGCAACTCATTAACCATGCCGGCCAGCGTTTCATGTTCGACTATGACGCCAAGGGCGAGCGCGCCACGCGCGATGTGGTCAGCCGCGGTATCTATGCCGAGATGCGCAAGAACAACAATCCCGAGCAGGAAGGCGTGTTCATCTCGATGGCACATCTTGGCCCCGAGAATGTGCGCAAGAAATTCTCGGGCATGGTCAAGCGCTGCGCCGATAGCGGGTTTGACCTCGCCGCAGGCAAGGTCGAGGTGGTGCCGACCGCGCATTACTTCATGGGCGGGGTCGTGGTCGATGTGGACACGCGCACCGACCTTGAGGGCCTCTATGTCGCGGGCGAGGATGCTGGCGGCGCACATGGCTCGAACCGTCTGGGCGGCAATGGGGTCGCGAATTCCACCGTTTACGGTGGCATCGCGGGCGATGTGATGGGCCGCGACATTCGCCGCATGGGCGCGCTGCGCGAACCCGATGAGACGGTGCTGGAGGCGGAACTGGCCCGCGCCTGCCACCCGCTGACCCGCAAGCCGGATTTTGTGCAACCGCTGCGCGCGCAGTTGCAGACTGTGATGTGGGAAGATGTGGGCGTCATGCGCAACGAGGCAGGCTTGCAGCGGGGTCTGAGCGGCATCGCGCAGGTCTCGGACGCACTGATGGATCTGGGCGTTGCGCCCGATAATCTCGCCTTCAACCTGACCTGGCATGACTGGCTGAACCTGCGCTCGCTCTGCGATATTTCCGAAGTGATTGCCAAAGCCGCGCTCGCGCGCGACAATTCCCGCGGCGCGCATTTCCGCGAGGATCACCCCGAGCCCGGTGCGCTGGAAGACAGCTATTTCACGGTCGCGCGCCAGACAGGGACCGTTGAGGTCACGCGCGCGCCCGTCCAATTCACCATCGTCCGCCCCGGCGAAACGATTCTGCCCGCCCATGAACCCGAAACACTGGTGGCCGCGCAATGACACAAATTCCCCTCTCCCTGATCCAGCGCACGGCGGAAGATCTGATGGCGAAAGCCGCCATCGATATCCCCGAGGACTACCTCGACGGCCTCAAACGCGCCGCCGATACCGAAGAGGGCGATCTGTCCTCTTTCGTCCTGAAAGCCATGCTGGAAAACTACGAGGCCGCGAAACAGGACCGCAGCGCCATGTGCGGCGACACCGGCGTGCCGCGCTGGTTCGTGAAACTCGGCAACGAGGCGAGAGTCGAGGGCGGCATGGTCGCGCTGGAAGCCGCGCTCCGCCGCGCCACTGCCAAGGCCACTTTCGACGTGCCGCTGCGCCCCAACCGCGTGCACCCGCTCTGGCGCACCGATCACAACAACAATGTGGGCATCGGCGCGCCCGAGATCGAATACGGGTTTGAACCGCAGGGCGACTGGATCGACCTGATCACGGTCCACAAAGGCGGCCTTTTCGGCACCGATTACCGGATGCTCTTTCCCTCGGACGGGGTGCAGGGGATCAAGCGCTTCTATCTCGACAGTCTGATGGCCTTCGGCAAACGGGGTCTTGCCTGCCAGCCTGCGATCATCGGCATCGGCCTCGGCGGGTCCAAGGATATCTGCATGAGCCTTGGCAAACGCGCCTCGGTCCTGCGCACTGTGGGCAGCCGCAATTCCGACCCGCGTATTGCCGCGATGGAGGAGGAGTTCAAGGAATTGGGCAATTCCATCGGCATGGGCGCAATGGGATTTGTCGGCAAGAACATGGTGATCCAGTGCAATATCGAAGTGGGCTATTGCCACACCGGCGGGATGCCGATGTCGGTCCATGCCTTCTGCCTGTCCTCGCGCCGGGCGGTTGCGCGGCTCTATCCTGATGGCCGCGTCGAGCATCGCACCGATCCCGACTGGTTCACCGATTATCAGCGCCGTGAGACGGTCGATTGGGACGCGGCAAAGGAGGCCGCAGAATGAGCATCCGCGAAATCCGCCTCTCGACCACGCCGACCCCCGAAGAAATCGCCGCGCTGCGCCTTGGCGATATCGTCTATCTGGACGGGCTGATCTACACCGCGCGCGAGGGCGTCTATATGCGCGCGCTGGAAGAACAGGCCAATATCCCGATGGAACTGCCCGCGGAAAGTGCGGCGAATTTCCATTGCTCGCCTGCCGCGCGCATCAATGGGGATGGATCATTCGATATGGGCGCGGTCACGGCCACGGCCTCCTTCCGCTTTGCCAAATGGCTGCCCGAATGGATGGAGAAGACCGGCGCGAAGCTGATCATCGGCAAGGGGGGCATGACATCCAAGGACTACAAGGAGTATTTCGTCCCCAATGGCGCGGTCTATCTGTCAACTGTGGGCTATGGCACCGGCGCATTGCTGGGACGCGGGGTCGAGAAGGTCGAGGCCGTCCACTGGAACGAGGAGCTGGGCCTTGCGCAAGCCATGTGGGTGATCCGCTGCAACCGGATGGGACCCTTCATCGTGGCGTCCGACCTGAACGGGGATTGCCTGTTCGAGCGCGAGAATGCGAAAATCGCAGAGAATATCGCCCGCGTCTATGAAGGCACGAAACCGGCGGTGCTGAAACGCTATGGCGAAAGCGATGATCGCTCTGAGGAGGTGATCTGATGCAGGACAACCCGTTCCAGCCCGATGCCGCCCGCGATGAGCGGCCCGAATTCACCCGCGACGAGCTGGGGCTGGCCAATCGCAATTCCGGCGCGCTGCTGGAGCTTCTGTCCTGCGACATCACCCCCACCGGCACGCATTACCTGCTCAATCATTTCGACGTGCCTGTGATCGCGCCGGACCAGCATAGCCTGACACTGGAAGGTGCGTTTCACGCACCCTACAGCCTGACGCTGGCCGAGATCATGGCCCAGCCGCAAATCACCCGGCCCGTGACGATGGAATGCGCCGGGAACGGCCGCGCGGGCATGGATCCGCGCCCGCTGTCGATGCCATGGATCTATGAGGCCATCGGCACCTCGGAATGGACCGGCACACCGCTTGCGCCGCTGATGACACGCGCGGGGCCGAAAGACAGCGTACAGGATTTCGCCTTTATCGGCGCGGATTTCGGCTATGACAAGGGCGTACCGCATCACTACGGGCGCAGCCTGACGCCTGCGGAACTGGCGGAACTGGATGTGATGCTGGTCTGGGGGATGAATGGCGCGCCGCTTCTGCCCCAGCATGGCGCGCCGCTGCGCCTCATCGTGCCGGGCTGGTATGGCATGGCCTCGGTCAAATGGCTGACGAAGATCGCAGCGCTGGAGAGCCGATACACCGGCTTTCAACAAGTCGAGACCTATCGTTTCCGCGCCCATGACGATGACCCCGGTACGCCGGTGAACCGTATCCATGTCAAATCGCTGATGAAGCCCCCCGGCCTGCCCGACTGGTTCACCCGCGCGCGGATGCTGGAGGCCGGGCGCGTCACGCTTGAAGGGCGCGCATGGTCCGGCGCAGGCGTGCCGATTGCGCGGGTCGAGGTTCTGCTGGACGGGGAATGGCATGAGGCCGAGCTGACCGGGCGTGCGGATACCTATGCCTGGACCGGCTGGCGTGCCGACTGGGAGGCAACACCGGGCGCGCATGACCTGGCTTGTCGGGCGACCGATGCCGAGGGGAATACGCAGCCGCTGGTGGCGGGGTACAACACCGGCGGGTTCGCGAATAACGTGGTGCAGCGGGTCAGAGTCCACGTCGCCTGACGTAGGGTGCGTGCTGTAGCACGCACCCTACCTTTCCTGCCGCGCCGCCGGCCAATGCCGAAATTCCTTTGGCAGTATAGTATGTCAGCATCGCCCCCCCTCACCAGATCGCGTCCAGAAGCAGCCCCAGCCCCAGCAGCAGCGACAGCCCGACCAGAATTCGCCGGAACAGATTGTCCGACACCCGCCGGAACACCAGCAATCCGATCCGCGCCGAGAGAAAGGACACCGGCAGCGCGATCACGAAGGCCGTCAGCGTCGCGCTGTCATAGGCGCCCCGGTGCCACAGCATCGCCGCCGTCAGACTGAGCACCGCCACATTATAGGGCTGCAGCACCGCGCGCGTTTCCGCCTTGGGCCAGGGCCGCGTCGAGCACCAGATCGTCGGCAGCGCCCCGGACAGCCCCGCCATGCCGCCCAAGATCCCGCCGGTCAGCCCGACGCCCGAATCCAGCACTGGCGTGCGCCGCTCAAACCTCGGCAGATTGGCGCGGAAGCTGAAAAACCCGCCATAAAGGACCAGCAGCGCCGCGATCACCAGTTTCAGCAGATCGGCATTGATATGCGCCAGCGCCAGAATACCCAGCGGCACCCCCAGCAGCCCCGGCAGGATGAAGCGCATCAGTCGCGCGACATTGACTTTCAGCGCCGCGCGCACTTCCCAGAGCCCCATCATGCCAGTGGCCACCGACATCAGCGTAACCACCGCGACAGCGCTGATCGGGTCCAGCGCGACCAGCAGAAACCCCAGTGCAAACAGCGCCGTGCCGGTCCCGGCCAGCCCATTCACAAACCCGCCCGCAAAGGCGCCGAGCAGGATGAAGGCAATGGCATAGGCACTCATGCGCGGCAGTCAGGAAGAGGAAACATCGGGCAAGGCGCTCTCAGGATCAGAAGGTTACACTCCCCCGACTAAACCCGCGCCCGGCCCGATGGTCAAGCCGTGAACATGTTAAGCGTGCTCAGAAATCCACCTCTTGCGCCAGTCCTTTGGCAATCGCCAGATCCACCGCAGCAGAGGCCACGGCCAGATCCTGCAACCCCACGCCGGTCCCGTCAAACAGCGTGATCTCTTCCGCGCTTTGCCGCCCCGGATGCGCGCCATTGATCACCGCGCCGATTTCGGCAATCGCGCTTTCGGAAAGCAGGCCAGAGGCCACTGCATGCTGCGCCTCGCCAATGCTGATGGATTGCGCCACCTCATCGGTAAAGACCGTCGCGCGGCCCAGCAGTGCTGCTTCGACCTCTTGCTTGCCCTTGGTGTCGGTGCCCATACAGGCCAGATGGGTGCCGGGCCGCACCTGCGCATCCATCACGATCGGATCGAAACTCGATGTGATGGTGATGATCACATCCGCCTGCGCGCCCAGATCGTCCAGACTCACCGCCTCAAAAGGCAGGCCCAGTTCCGCAGCCGTATCCGCCAGACGCGACAGCATCTCGGGGTGGAAATTCCAGCCGACCACCTTCTCGAACCTGCGCTGGCGTACGGCCGCGCGCATCTGAAACGCGCTCTGATGGCCCGCGCCGACCATGCCCAGAACCTTCGCATCCTGCCGCGCCAGATGCTTGATGGAAATCGCACTCGCCGCCGCCGTGCGCAGCGCGGTCAAGAGATTACCGCCCACCATCGCCGTGGGTTTGCCGCTATCGGGATCGAACAGATAGACCGTGCTCTGGTGGTTCGGAATACCACGCTCGGCATTGCCGGGGAAATAGCCGCCCGCTTTCACCCCCAAAAGCGCCCCCACCCGGTCGAGACCCGATTTGAACCCGTACTGCCGCCCCTCGCCCAACGCTTCACGCACCACAGGGAAATTATAGGCGTCGCCGCGCGACATGGCGGCGAACGTGGCTTCAATCGCGTCAAAGGCCGATTGCTCATCGACCAGACCGGGGATGGCAGATTCGGGGACGATCCACATGGGTGTATTCCTTCAATTTCAGGGTGTTAAGGCCCCCGAAGGGGCCTTGATCTCAGTAAGCCTTGCCGCGCGCCGAGACCGGCCAGAGGGTTTCGACCTTGCCATTGCGGATACCGACATACCAGTCATGGACATTGCAGGTCGGGTCGCAATGCCCCGGCACAAGGCGCAGTTTCTCGTTCACCTTCAACACGTTACCGCTATCCTCGACGACCCCGTGTTCATCCGAACATTTGATGTATTTCACATCATCGCGGCCAAAGACCACCGGCAGGCCGCTATCCACCGACTGTGCCTTCAGCCCTGCATCAACAATCGCCTTGCCGGGTTTCGCATGGCTCATCACCGAGGTCAGAATGAATAGGGCGTTCTCCCATTCGCCCTGATCAATGCGCTGCCCATCCTTGTCGAGGATCCGCCCGTAATCGGCATCCATGAAGGCGTAAGATCCGCATTGCAGCTCGTTATAGACGCCGCTCGCGCTCTCGAAATAATAGCTGCCGGTGCCGCCGCCGCCGACGATATCACAGTCCAGCCCGTCGGCCTTCAGCGCCTCCACCGCGTCCTTCACCTGCGCCACCGCAATATCGATCTTGGCTTTGCGGTCCTCATAGCTGTCCATATGCTGCATCGCACCCTGATAGGCCTGGATGCCAGCAAATTTCAGCCCCGGTGCGGCGTCGATCGCCTTGGCGATCTCGACCACCGCAGGCGTGGTCGTCACACCGCAACGCCCTGCACCGCAGTCGATTTCCACCAGACATTCGATCTGCGTCCCGTGCCGCTGGGCCGCTTCCGACAGATCGGCCACATTGGCCAGATCATCCACACAGCAGATCGTGCGCGCGCCCAGCTTCGGCATGCGGGCCAGCCGGTCGATCTTGGCCGGGTCGCGCACCTGATTGCTGACCAGCACATCCTTGATGCCGCCGCGCGCGAAGACCTCGGCCTCGCTGACCTTCTGGCAGCAGACCCCGCAAGAGCCGCCAAGCGTTTCCTGCAATTTCGCCACATCGACCGATTTATGCATCTTGCCATGCACGCGGTGGCGCATGCCATGGGCTTTGGCATAATCGCCCATCTTCTTGATATTGCGTTCCAAAGCGTCAAGATCGAGGATCAGACAGGGCGTCTGGATATCCGCCTCATTCATCCCCGGCAGGGCGGGCACATCGTAACCCACTTCCATGCCTTCAAATCTGGTTGGTGCCGTCATGGTCCTGTCTCCTTATGCCTTGATCCAGGGCAGCGCGTCCAGATCGACATTGCCGCCGGTGATGATGACGCCGACCCGTTTGCCGGCAAAAACGTCGCGATTTTTCAGGATCGTGGCCAGGGGCACTGCGCTGCTTGGCTCCATCACGATCTTCATGCGCTTCCAGATGAGCTTCATCGCATCGATGATCTCTTCCTCGGAAGCCGTCAGAATATCCGTCACATGATTGCTGACGAAATGCCATGTCAGTTCCTTCAGCGGCACTTTCAGCCCGTCCGCGACCGTATTCGGGGCATCATCAGCGATGATATGGCCCGCCTTGAAACTGCGGCAGGCATCGTCGGCCTGTTCGGGCTCGGCGGCGTAGATCTTCACCTGCGGCGCGAAGGTCGAGAGCGTCAGGCAAGTGCCTGAAATCATTCCGCCCCCGCCAATCGGCGCGATCACCGCATCCAGCCCCTCGACCTGCGCGGTCAGTTCTTTTGAACATGTCCCCTGCCCCGCGATCACCCGCGGGTCATTGTAAGGATGGACAAATTCCGCACCGGTTTTGGCCTGCACTTCGGCAAAGACCGCTTCGCGCGAGGAGGTCGAGGGCTCGCATTCCGTGATGATCCCGCCATAGCCGCGCACGGCATCTTTCTTGGCCTGCGGCGCGGTGCGCGGCATGACCACATGACAGGGAATGCCCCGACGCCCGGCAGCATAGCTGAGGGAAAGCGCGTGATTACCGCTCGAATGCGTCGCGACCCCTTTTGCGGCCATGGCGTCGGACAGGCCAAAGACCGCATTCGAGGCCCCGCGCACCTTGAAGGCGCCTGCCTTCTGGAAATTCTCGCATTTGAAGAACAGCTCGGCCCCGGTCAAGTCATTGAAATAACTCGAAGTCAGAACCGGCGTGCGGTGAATATAGGGGGTGATCCGCGCCTCGGCGGCCAGAACGTCATCATAGGTCGGGATTAACATCTCGGGTGCGTCCTTCATGGCTTGCAGCCTTTCATTCTTGCCGAAATCTCCTTGGGGAAGCCCCCGTTACGCCGCCGCTGCGAGCGTGTCGGTGCCGGAATTGCGCAGGTATTCCTGCGCCGCAGCGACGCCCGAGCCGAGCGGAACCTTCCAGCCCAGATCGGCCATGCACATCTCGGCCACGGCCAGACCGGACAGGAGCATGGCATCGGTCAGCATGCCCAAATGTCCGATTCTGAACACTTTTCCGGCGACCTCTCCCAGACCCACACCGAAGGCCATGCCATATTTCGACGCCGCCAGTTGCACCAGATCGGTGCCGTTGCAGCCTTCGGGGACGACAACGGCGGTCACGGTGTCGGAATAGAGATCCGGCGTGGCGGCGCAGGGGCGCATGCCCCAGCCTGCAATGGCGCGGCGAGTCGCTTCTGCGAAACGGTGGTGGCGGGCATAGACATTCTCCAGCCCCTCCTCCTCCAGCATCTCGATGGACTTCGCCAGACCCGCGATCAGGCCCACAGCGGGCGTATAGGGATAGCCCCCTGCCGCATAGGATTTCAGCATGTCGCGGAAGTCGAAAAACGTCCGTGGCAGGGTCGCTTTTTCCATTGCATTCAATGCTTTGGGCGACACGCCAAGGATCGCCAGACCCGCAGTCAGCATGAAGCCTTTTTGCGATCCGGCGACCGCAATATCGACGCCCCAGCCCTCCATATCGAAGGGCATGGAGCCGATGGAGGACACACCATCGACGAAGAAAAGGGCCGGGTGATCGGCGGCATTCAGGGCGTTGCGGATGCCGCCGATGTCGGATTTGACGCCGGTTGCTGTTTCATTATGCGTGGCCAGAACCGCCTTGATCTTGCGATCGGTATCGGCGCGCAGCGCGGCTTCGATCTCGGCCAGAGGTGCGCCATTTCCCCAAGGAGTTTCAATGACTTGCACGTTCAGCCCGTGGCGCTGGCACATGTCGATCCAGCGATGGCTGAACATGCCGAACCGCGCGGCCAGAACCGTGTCGCCCGCCGAAAGCGTGTTGGTGATCGCCGCTTCCCAGCCGCCGGTCCCGGTCGAGGGCAGGATAATTATCTCGCCTTCTGAAAGGTTTAGCACGCGCCTGACCCCGGCCACAGCGGGTTTGAACATGCGCGCGAAGCTGGGCGAACGGTGGTCCAGCGTCGGCATGTCGCAGGCTTTGCGGATCTCCTCGGGGATATTGGTCGGACCGGGGATGAAGACGGGATTCTGCAGGGACATCGGACAACTCCTCGCTTGATTTCCAGCAATTTACCGGGCGTTCCTCATGCAGGCAATTTTTTTGAAATTATTTTTTACATGGTGAAAAAAGATCGCTAGAGTTTGATCCGAAACGGCTTTTTGTTTTTCATCAGGCGAAATCGTTTTTCGTCAAATCAGAAAAATGGAGTATCCATGTCCGATGCCCGCCCCCGTGGCCGCCCCCGCGCCTTTCATGACAAGACCGAGCAGAACACGGTCCAGTCGCTGGACCGGGCCCTGTCGATTCTTGAAGTGGTGGCCGAATCAAACGGGCTGACCCTGACCGAGCTCGCGCAGACTGCCGACCAGTCGGCGGCGACCGCTTACCGGGTGCTGACCACATTCCAGACCCATGGCTTTGTCGAACTGGAACCCGAGAGCCAGCGCTGGCATATCGGCGCGGGGGCGTTTCGCACCGGCTCGGCCTTTTTGCGGCGCACGAAACTGGCGGACCGGGCACGGGGCGCGATGGAGAGCCTGATGCGCGAGACCGGCGAGACCGCCAATCTGGGGATCGAGGATCGCGGCGAGGTGCTGTTCCTGACGCAGGTGGAAACCCATGAGGCGATCCGCGCCTTTTTTCCGCCCGGCACGCGCAGCCCGATGCATGTCTCTGGGATCGGCAAGGCGCTGCTGGCGCATATGCCGACGCTGCGGCTGGCCGAGGTGATGGCGCGGGGCTTGCGCGGCTTCACCAGCGCCTCGCTGACCGACCCGCAGGCGCTGGAGCGCGATCTGATCGCGACGCGGGCGCGGGGCTATGCCATCGACAATGAGGAACGCACCGAGGGCATGCGCTGCATCGCCGCGCCGATTTTCGACGCGCAGGGCCGCGCGGTGGCGGGGCTGTCGATCTCTGGCCCGGTGTTCCGCCTGTCGCTGGAACGCGCGGAAGCGGTGGGCGCGATGGTGCACCGCGCCGCGCAGGGCGTGACCGAGGCGACCGGGGGACGGGCCGGATAGCAGGCTTGACGGGCGCCGCCCGAGGCGTCAGGCAGGGCGCAGGCCAAGGATGAAGGAGCGCAGCAGATGAAACGCAGCCGGATCAACGCGATCATGGGTGAGGCGGCGGAACTGATCCGCGCGCATGGCTTTGTGCTGCCGCCCTTCGCCAACTGGACGCCCGAGGAATTTCTGGCGCGCAAGGATCTCGCGCGGGCGGTGATCGAGGCGCGCTGCGGCTGGGATATCACCGATTACGGCGCCGGGGATTTCGACCGTATGGGGCTGTTCCTGTTCACGCTGCGCAATGGGCGGCTGGCCGATCTGCAGCGCGGCGGCGGCATGTGCTATGCCGAAAAGCTGCTGATCTCGCGCGAGGGGCAGCTCTCGCCGATGCATACCCATGTGATCAAGGCCGAGGATATCATCAACCGGGGCGGGGCGACGCTGGTGGTGGAGCTGTTCGGCTCGGATGATGCGGGCGGTTTTGCGCCGGATCGCGGCGGGCGGGTGTTCTGCGACGGGATCGCGCGGGAGTTCGGCCCCGGCGAGCGGCTGGCTTTGCGACCCGGCGAGTCGGTCACGCTGATGCCGGGGGACTGGCATGCCTTCTGGGGCGAGGGCGGCGATGTGCTGGTCGGCGAGGTCTCGACGGTGAATGATGACGAGACGGATAATATCTTCCGCGAACCGATCGGGCGGTTTGCCGAGGTGGAAGAGGATGAGGCGCCCGCGCATCTGCTGGTGAGTGATTATGCGCGGTGGTTGGGGTGAGCAAGAAGCATAAGATTCCGCAGGAACAAATTGGATTCCTTGAATACTGGATTGACAAATAAGTGCACTCTTGTGAAGATTCCCCTGTCATGAAATAATAATTTGGTACGAACGATGAACCCTGTCGTCAAAGCACAACTGCAGAAATTTTCAAATACAAACCCGACACAGCACCTAAAAGAGCAAGATTACTTTGAATTATATTCAATATTCTCACTGGTAAATGGGCGAGAGAAAGAGAACTCCGACCCATTCTCAATACACCTTCAAGGGTCAGAGTTTGGTATAGATGGTTGCTCCATTTCAATTGAAGGGCGTTTAGTTCTTGATTCCGATCAGGCATCTGAGGCAATGTCGGATTATAGAAATGGGCGAATCCATTTCACCTTTATTCAAGCCAAGAGATCAGATGGATTCGACTACGGAGAGATCAGTAAGTTTCTTGACGCCGTGTATTTTTTCTTTACTGACGGCATGGAATCAGAGAGCAATCAGTTAGATGATTTAATTGAAGCAAAGAATATAATATTCGGCTCAACTCTAAGAAAAAACCCGGACATAACTTGCTTTTTCGCCTCAACCGGGAGCGTTATTGAATCTGCAAAGATCGAAAAGCTAATCGCTGCAAGCAAGGATAAGCTAGAGCAGCTAAGTATGTTTGAGAATATTAAAATAGAGATCGTTGGAGCAAAGGAGCTTCAAGAAGGATACAGAGCAGCCACGAGCGCCAATGCGCAAGAAATTGAATTTCCTCAGAATAAGACAATGCCTGTGCACAAGAAAGTGGATCAGGCGTTTATTGGTTTCATCGAGGCGGAGCAACTACTGAAGCTGGCAACAACCTCAAGCGTCAGCATGGATGATATCAGAATCAATCAATCCGTTTTTTTCGATAACATAAGAGACTATAGCCCGACCTCAGAGATAAATGAAAAAATCATCAAAGAACTTCAAACTGGAGATAAGAGCGGTTTTGTATTCAGAAACAACGGCGTAACGATTGTAGCGAAGAAAATAAACAGAACTGGAGATAAGTTTTTAATTGAAGACTTTCAAATCGTGAACGGCTGCCAAACCTGCAATATTATATTCGAAAGCCGCAACAGCATTAACGAGGTCTTTGTGCCCCTTCGACTTATTGGAACAAATAATGAAGACTTCATAACAAGCATTATTGTTGGCACAAATAGCCAAAATCAAGTTAAAGACGAACAGTTCTGGGCCCTCAAGCCCTTCATGAAGGATCTTGAAGAGTACTTTGCCCAAAAGCCCGCAGATCTGCAGTTATTTTTGGAGCGCAGAGAAAATCAGTATCGAAATGAAGCCGTCGAAAGAACCCGAATAGTAAAACCTGCAGATTTGATGAAAACTGTTGCCGCTATGTACCTTTTTCAGCCGCACAGAGCAGCAAGAGACTTTCGAGGAATACGAAAAGAGTTTAGTGGGAAATTATTCACATCGGGGCACAATGTGACAGCATACCATGCCGCTGCTTTCTCGGCGTATAAATTTGACTACCTGGTCAGAAATAAAAAGCTTCCAAGAAGCATAAATATTCACAAGTATTACATCCTGGCAAGGCTTGGCTTTGAAAATTCGAAAGGAGGTAAAATTTTATCACTAAGCGGCAAGAAAGTTAATCTTGCTTGCGATAAAATTTTTGAGCTCGCCAGAGATGACGCGAACTTTGCGAAGTATTGCACAACTGTTTCCAATGATATTGATAAGCTATTGAATAAGAAACTAGGAAACTCACCAGCCAATCTACCACGCGAGCGGATCAGAGACACCCTGAGATCGGAGAGCTTCGCCAAAGATTTCTTATATTAACCCCGCCCGAACCGCCTTGCTTCCGCCAGCAGCGCCGCCAGAACCGGCGTATGCGGCTCGCGCCAGGGGGCGATCAGGCCGACCTGTTTGGCCTCGCCCTCGCCCGAAAGCGGCACGGCGCTCAGATCCGGGGTGCTGGCGAAGAGATCGGCGGTATGGGCATTGACCACGCTGACCCAGGGCCCGGCCTGCACATGGGCGATCAGGGTCAGGATCGAGTTGGATTCGAGCTGCAGGCTGGTCTCGACGCCCGCGCGGGTCAGTTCGCTATTGATGATCCGGCGGTTCTGCATGTCGGGGGTGAGCAGGCAGAGCGGCAGACCGGCCAGATCGGTCCATGTAAGCTGCGCGCGCGCCGCCATCGGGTGATCGGGGCGGGTCAGGAGCAGGTAGCGCTCGGTATAGAGCGGGACGGTGACGACGCGGCCCAGCGGTTCATTGTCCAGATAGCTGACGCCGGCATCCAGCTGCAGCGTGTCGATCTGCTGCAGGATCTCGATCGAGGAGCGCGACAGGATTTCGAGATGCACATTCGGATTGGCGCGCAGATAGGGCGCGGTCAGCCGCGCGATCATCGGCAGCGCGGTCGGCACGACGCCAAGCCGCAGATTGCCCGACAGCCCGTGCCGCGCGGCGCGCATTTCCTCGCGCAGGGTGCGGCTGTCGCCGACGATGCGGGTCGCCCAGTCCAGCACACGCGCGCCTTCGGGCGTCAGCCCCTCGAAGCGCGAGCCGCGCCAGACGAGTTGCACGCCCAACTCGCCCTCCAGCGCCTTGATCGCGGCCGAAAGCGAGGGTTGGGTCACGCCCATGCGTTCGGCGGCGCGGCCGAAATGGCGCGTCTGGGCGAGGGCGATGAACATTTCCAACCGATCCAGCATGGGGACAGTTCTGCACTGTGGCGCGGGGGGTGCGCAAGTGGGCTGAAATGCGCGCGCCCTCTTGTTGCGGGGGGGGCTGCGCCTTATGTGCGGGCGCATGAAGATACCGTTTGTGAACCGCGCGCCCATGGTGGCTGTGCTGCGCCTGCAGGGGATGATCGCCGCAGGCGGTCGTCCGGGGCAATTGAATGATGCGGCGCTGGCGCCGGTGATCGAGGCTGCGTTCAGACGCGGCAAGCCCAAGGCCGTGGCGCTGGTGATCAACTCGCCCGGTGGCAGCCCGGTGCAATCGGCGCTGATTGCCGCGCGGATCCGGCGGCTGGCGGCGGAAACCGAAACCCCGGTCTATGGCTTTGTCGAGGATGTGGCGGCCTCGGGCGGCTATTGGCTGGCCACGGCGGCGGATGAGATTTTCGTGGATCCGAATTCGATTGTCGGCTCCATCGGGGTGATTTCGGCGGGCTTTGGCCTGCAGGAGATGATCGCGAAACTGGGCGTCGAGCGGCGGGTCTATACCTCGGGCAGGTCCAAATCGCAGCTTGACCCGTTCCGCCCCGAAAACCCCGAGGATGTGGCGCGGATCAAGGCGCTGATGGAGCAGATCCACGCCAATTTCATCACACAAGTCAAAGACCGGCGCGGGGCGAGGCTGGCCGAGGATGACCGGCTGTTTACCGGCGAGTTCTGGCTGGGGGCGCGGACGATCGAACTGGGGCTGGTGGATGCGACCGGCCATCTGGTGCCGGTGATGAAGGAACGTTTCGGCGAGAAGGTGAGGTTCCGCAGCTATGGCATCCGCCGCCCCTTTCTGGCGCGGTTCGGCCTGTCGCTGATGGAGGATGCGCTGGCGCTGGCGGAAGAACGCGCGCTTTATGCGCGTTTCGGGCTGTAGCGCCATGATCTTCAAGATTGTCACGGCGTTTCTGGTGTTCATGGTGGTGATGGGGGCAGTGCAGAAATGGCTGAACCCGAACCGCAAGACACCGCTGGACCGGCTGCGCAGCGCGAAATTGCCCCGCCCGCGCAAATGCAAGAGCTGTGGCAAGTTTCTCATCGGCGGCGAGGACTGCCGTTGCAAGGACAAATAACCCATGATGATTGATATCGCCCAGATTGCGGGCGGCTTGGTAATCCTGCTGCTGGCGGGTGATCTGCTGGTGCGCGGTGCGGTCAATCTGGCGCTGCGGCTGGGTGTTCCGGCGCTGATGGTGGGGATGACGGTGGTGGCTTTCGGCACCTCGGCCCCGGAGCTTCTGGTCTCGGTCCAGGCGGTCCTGACGGGGGCAGGCGGGCTGGCGCTCGGGAATGTGGTGGGCTCGAATATCGCCAATATCCTGCTGGTCATGGGGCTGCCCGCGCTGATTGCGCCGGTGCTGGTCGGGCGCGAGTCCCTGCGCGATTATGCGATCATGATCGCGGTGACGTTCCTGTTCATCGGGCTGGCCTTTACCGGGGTGATCGCGCTCTGGCAGGCGCTGGTGCTGCTGGCAGCGTTTGCGCTGTTCATGGCCGAGAGCATCTGGCGCGGCAAACGCGCGCAGATAGCGCCGGATGAGCTGGAAGGCGCGGATCCGGCGCTGTCGGGGCGGCGACTGGCGCTCTATCTTGTGCTGGGGCTGATCGGCCTGCCGCTGGGTGCCAGTCTGCTGGTGGCGGGCGCGGTGGATATTGCCGAAGCGCTGGGCGTGTCGGATCTCATGATCGGGCTGACCATCGTTGCTGTGGGCACATCGCTGCCGGAACTGGCCACGACGCTGATGGCCGCGATCCGGCGCGAGGGCGGCGTGGCGCTGGGCAATATCCTTGGCTCCAACATCTTCAACCTGCTGTTCATTCTGGGCGTGGCCGGGATGGTGGGGCCGATGGCCGTGCCCGAAGCCATGTTGCGGCTGGATCTGTGGGTGATGCTGGGGGCGGCGCTGGTGCTGGCGCCCTTCCTCTGGAGCGGACGCGCCATCGGGCGGGTGGCGGGGGCGCTCTTGCTTTCGGGATATGGCGGCTACATCTGGCTTCTGGTGCAATACGGGGGCTGAGACATGGGCCGGGCATTGGTGACGGGGGGGGCGCGGCGGCTGGGCCGGGCGATGGCGCTCTATCTGGCCGGGCGGGGCTATGACGTGGCGATCCATCATGCCCGTTCCGGCGTGGAAGCCGCAGCGCTGGCGCAGGAGATCGAGGCGATGGGGTGCCGCGCCATCTGTCTGCGCGCCGATCTGCTGGACGAAGACGCGCTTGCGCCGCTGGTGCCAGCGGCCGCGCAGGGTCTTGGCGGGCCGCTGAACCTGCTGGTCAATAATGCCTCGGTCTTTGAAGAGGACAGTCTTGCCACCGCCACCCGCGCAAGCTGGGACCGGCATATGATGTCGAACCTACGCGCGCCTTTCGTGCTGACGCAGGCTTTCGCGGCGCAATGCCCCGCCCCGGTGGCGGATGCCGCCGGAGAGCCGGTGGCGCAGGGGCTGGTGGTCAATCTGATCGACCAGAAGGTGCGCAAGCTGACGCCGCAGCATATGAGCTATTCGATTGCCAAGATGGGGCTCTGGGCCTTTACCCGCATGGCGGCGCAGGAATTGGGGCCGCTTGTGCGGGTCAATGCGATTGGTCCGGGGCCGACCCTGCAGGCAGAGGGCCAGCCCGAAGCGGCCTATCTGAACAGCCGCGCGGCCACAGTGCTGGAGCGTGGTGCGAACCCCGATGACATCACGGCGGCATTGGGTTTTTTCCTTGAGGCCAAGGCGGTTACAGGCCAGATCTTATGCATAGACGGGGGCCAGCATCTGGTCTGGAAAACCCCCGATCTGGGCTGATCCGGGGCGGAAAACAGACATATTCTGTGCAAGTTGTGCACCGTTCACGAATCTGTCACGGATTTGAGACAAAAACATCATGTATTTCAAATGTTTGCGACAGCAACAATAATTATTGTTTGTTATCAGTTCGTTAAGTTTGTGCCTATTTTTTAGGCAAATCACGAAACACCCCTTGATTCAACAGGAATCCCGCCGAAACGCAACTTCGCCCACAGGGTTATCCACAGATTTCGTGGACAGGTTTTTCGTTGCTGTCCGAGTGAAAACATTGCAGCGTCGCAGAGAATCACGCACAAGCGCATCATGTCCGAACCCAGCCCCCCCCAAGCTTCCGCTACGTCAGATTTGCGCGGTCATGCCTGTATCGCCGCGCATGTGAAACAGCTTGACGGCTCGCCCGGTGTCTACCGGATGCTGAACGAGAAATCCGAGGTGCTCTATGTCGGCAAGGCGCGCAATCTGCGCGCGCGGGTGTCGAGCTATGCGCGCCCCACCGGGCATTCGGCGCGGATTGCGCGGATGATTTCCGAGACCAGTGCGATGATGTTCCTGACCACGCGGACGGAAACCGAGGCGCTGCTTCTGGAGCAGAACCTGATCAAGCAGCTGAAGCCGCGCTACAATGTGCTGCTCAGGGACGACAAGAGCTTTCCCTATATCCTGCTGCCCAAGGATCATGCCTATCCGCAACTGCGCAAGCATCGCGGGCGGCGTTCGGTGAAGGGCAGCTATTTCGGCCCCTTTGCCAGCGCGGGCGCGGTGAACCGGACGCTGAACCAGTTGCAGCGGGTGTTTTTGCTGCGCAATTGCGCGGATTCGGTGTTCAACAGCCGGACGCGACCCTGCCTGCTTTATCAGATCAAGCGCTGTTCTGCGCCTTGTGTGGGCTATATTTCCGAAGCGGATTATGCCGGGCTGATTGCGGATGCCGAGCGTTTCCTATCGGGCAAGAGCACGAAGATACAGGCGCAACTGGCGGAAGAGATGGCAAAAGCCGCTGACGCGATGGAATTCGAGCGCGCGGCGGCGCTGCGCGACCGGATCCGGGCGCTGACGCAGGTGCAGCAAAGCCAGGGCGTGAACCCGCGCGGTGTGAGCGAGGCGGATGTGATCGCGCTGCATCTTGAAAAGGGGCAGGCCTGTGTGCAGGTCTTTTTCATCCGCGCCAATCAGAGCTGGGGGAATCGCGATTTCTACCCTGCGACCGGGGCGGGGGCGGAAGAGCCCGAGATTCTGGAGGCGTTTCTGGGCCAGTTCTATGATGGCAAGGAACCGCCCCGGCAGGTGATCCTGTCGCATGGGATCGAGAATGCCGATCTGATGGGGCAGCTTCTGTCCGAGCGCGCGGGGCGCAAGGTCGAGCTTCTGGTGCCGCAGCGGGGCGAGAAGGCGGAACTGGTCGAGAATGCCGCGCGCAATGCGCGCGAGGCTTTGGCGATGCGGATGGCCTCCTCCGCGGCGCAGGGGCGGATGCTGGAGGGGCTGGCCGAGGCTTTCGGGCTGGAGGCGCCGCCCGCCCGCATCGAGGTCTATGACAACAGCCATATTCAGGGCACGGATGCGGTGGGCGCGATGATCGTCGCGGGGCGCGACGGGTTTTTGAAGAGCCAGTATCGCAAGTTCAATATCCGCGGTGACGGGATCACGGCGGGCGATGATTTCGGCATGATGAAGGAAGTGCTGACGCGGCGTTTCGAGCGGCTGTTGAAGGAAGACCCGGACCGGATGGGCGAGACCTGGCCGGATCTCTTGCTGATCGACGGGGGCGCGGGGCAGATCAGCGCCGTGGCCGGGATCATGGCGGATCTGGGGGTGGATGACATTCCGGTCGTGGGGGTGGCCAAGGGGATCGACCGCGATGCGGGCAAGGAAGAGTTCCACCGTCCGGGGAAGCGCCCTTTCGCGCTGCGCCATAATGATCCGGTGCTGTATTTCGTGCAACGGCTGCGCGATGAGGCGCATCGGTTTGCCATCGGCACGCATCGCGCCAAGCGGGCGAAATCGGTGAGCGCCTCGCCGCTCGATGATATTCCCGGTGTCGGGCCGGGGCGGAAACGCGCGCTTCTGGCGCATTTCGGCTCTGCCAAGGCGGTGTCGCGGGCGGGGCTGGCCGATCTGCAGGCGGTGGAGGGGATTTCAGAAGCGCTGGCGCAGGTGATCCATGACCATCTCAACGCGCGGTGAACGCATCGTGGTGCTGACCGGCGCGGGGCTGTCGGCGGAATCGGGGCTGGGGACGTTTCGGGACAAGGACGGGCTCTGGACGCGCTATGACCTGAATGAGGTCGCCACGCCCGAGGGGTTCGCGCGCAATCCCGCGCGGGTGCATGAGTTTTACAATGCGCGGCGGGCGAATTGTCTGGGGGCGCGGCCCAATGCGGCGCATGACGCTTTGGCGCGGTTGCAGCGGGCGCGGCCCGACCGGGTGACATTGGTCACGCAGAATGTGGATGATCTGCTGGAACGCGCGGGGGCGCGGGATGTGATCCACATGCATGGGGAACTGACCCGCGCGCTATGCGCGGCTTGCTTGCATCGCTGGGACGCGCCGCTTGTGATGGAGGTCGCGGCCCCCTGCCCGGCCTGCGCGCGCCCTGCGACGCGGCCCGATATCGTCTGGTTCGGGGAAATGCCCTATCACATGGAGCGGATCGGGGCGGCATTGCAGGCGGCGGATCTGTTCGTGGCGATCGGTACATCAGGCAATGTCTATCCGGCGGCGGGGTTCGTGCAGGAAGCGGCTTTTGCCGGGGCGCGGACGCTGGAATTGACGCTGGAGCCCTCGGCCACCGCATCGCTGTTTGACGCGGCGCGCTTCGGACCTGCGAGCGTGCTGGTGCCGGACTGGGTGGCGGAGGTGTTGGGGTGATCGGGCGACCGCCTATCTGCGAAGCGCGGCCCCCAGGCGGGCGACCTTTTCGACATCGAGGCTGAGGGCCAGATCCTTCGCCCCCAGCCTGTCGAGCGGGAACCAGCCTGCTTCCAGCGCGTCATCCGCCGCCAGTGGTTCGCCGGACAGCCATGTGCAGAGCACGGCCACAAGAACGTAGTGATGCCGCAGATGTCCCTGCGCATCGTGGTCGAAGGCGTCAACTGCGGTGAAGACGCGCTCTGCCCGCGCCACGACCCCGGTTTCTTCGGCCAGTTCACGGATTGCGGCCGCTTCCAGCGCTTCGCCCAGATCGACCTTGCCGCCGGGAAAGCCCCATCTGCCTGCATCCGGCGGATTGGCGCGGCGCACCAGCAGAACCTGATCCTGCCGGAACAGAACCGCGATGGTCGCGACAACGGGCCGTGTCTGCGCGCCCTGCATCATGCGCCGCCCTCGGGTTCCGGTGGCTCCAATGCGGGGCTTTCCTCGGTGTCGTCAAACTCGACCGACAGGCTCTTGCTGGTCTTGGCCCCCAAGGTCTTGAGCGTCTCGACCTGACGCAGCAGATTGCCGCTGCCGCGCGAAAGCTGGCCCATGGCGGCATCATAGGAGGTTCCGGCCTGTTGCAGGCGTTTGCCGACCTGATCCATGCTGCTGACAAACCCCGCCACCTTGTCGTAAAGCAGCCCCGCGCGGCGGGCGATTTCCTCGGCATTCTGGTTGCGCCGTTCGACCGCCCAGACATGCGCGACCGTGCGCAACGCCATCATCAGCGTGGTGGGGGTGGCGATGGTGATATGACGCTCCAGCGCGTATTCGGTCAGCGCGCCGTCCTGACGCAGCGCCTCTGACAGCGCACCTTCGATCGGCACGAACATGATGACATAATCGACGCTGGCGGCTTCGGCGAACTGGTAGCGCTTGGCCGACAGCTCGTTGATATGGCTGCGCAGCGAGGCGATATGGCGCTTGCGGGCGATTTCGGCGTCCACATCCGTTTCGGCATTCACCGCATCGGTATAGGCCACAAGCGAGACCTTGCTGTCGATGACCAGCGATTTGCCGCCAGGGATGCGGACCACGACATCGGGGCGCAGCCGCCCGCCCTCGTCGCTGGTGCGATGGGCCTGGGTCTCGTATTCCTCGCCCTCGCGCAGACCGGAGCGTTCGAGAATACCTTCGAGCACCATCTCGCCCCATGCGCCCTGCCGCTGCTGGTCGGATTTCAGCGCACGGGTGAGGGCAAGCGCTTCTTTCGAGACTTCCTCGGAGCGTTTGCTGAGTTGCTGGATCTCGGCCTTGAGCGCGGCGCGGTCATCCACGGTCGCTTTATGGACCGCTTTCAATTCGCGCTCGAAATGGCCGACATGTTCTTTCAGCGGCGTGAGCGTGGCGCTGAGGCGTTCGAGATTGGCTTTCGAGAATTCCTCGCCCTGCACTTTCAGCGCCTCACGGGCGAGTTCCTGAAATTTCGCCTCCATATCGGCGCGGACCTTGCCAAGGATCTCGATCTTTTCCTCTGACGCGGCCTTTTGCGCGCGCAATTCGGCCTGCAGGCGGTTGATCGTGCCGGTCAGATCCTGTTTTTCCACTGCCGCCGTATCCAGCCGGTCGCGCAGGCTGGTGATCTCGGCGCGCAGCTCGGCCATGGTTTCGGCATGGCGGCGGGTGGTGTCCTCGGCATCCTTCAGGGCGGATTCAAGCTGGGCAGAGAGGCGCGAGATGCGGCTGGCGGCGGTTTCGGCGCGTTCGGCATCGGCGTCGAGTTTGGTGCGCAGTTTCGACAGATCGCCGTTCAGCCGGTCAATCTCGGATTTGCGCTCCTGCGCCAGCGCCTCGGCCCCGGTGGCGCGGCCCAGCGCCGCGCGCAATTCGGCCTCGGAGGCGCGCAGCCCGGCGGAATCGCCGCCGCGCAGGCGCAGGGCCAGGAGGATGGCGGCCAGGGCGACAAGGGCGAGCAGAAAACTCGCGAGGAGGATCGGATCGAGGGTTTCGATCAGTCTGGGAAGGGTCACGGGCGGGGCCTGTCTTGGGGAGATGGAGCGCGGAGTCTAGGCGGCGCGCGCGGCAATGTGAAGAGTGGCGGCCAGAGTGCACCTCGACCCGCCTGGGCAGGCTGTGCCACAGCCGCTGCCCACGGGGGGACGGGCCTTGCGGCCCGTGGCCTTTGGCGAGAGCATTTCGGGCAAGATGAAGTCTCGGGGGGGGGGAGAGCAGGCTGATCGGGAAGGGCGGCTAGAGGATCAGGCGCGGATTGTCGCCCATATCCAGCCCCGGAAAGACGGTGCGGGCGATATCGGAGGCGCTCAGGCCGAAGAGATCGCGCATCGCCCAGCCGGCATAGGCGCGGATGTCGCGCAGGGGCATCAGGTCGCGGCCTGCATACATGTCAGGCTCGGCCAGCCCCGGCCAGCCGCCGAACATGCGCCCGCCGCGCAGCGCACCGCCTGCCAGCAAAAGCGCGCCGCCCGTGCCGTGATCTGTGCCGGTGCTGCCATTCTCGCGCAGGGTGCGGCCGAATTCGGTCATGGCCAGAACCGTGGTGCGGCCCCAGTCCGGCCCCAGCCCGGCGCGCAGCGTCAGGATCGCATCCTGCAACCGGCCCAGCGCGGGCAGGATCGCGCGGGCCTGATTGTAATGCGTGTCCCAGCCCGAGAGCGAGAAACTGGCGATCCGGGTCGGGCCGCGCAATTGCTCGGCAACATAGGCCGCGAGCGCGCCCGTATCGCCCGCAGCGGGCTGCGCCATCATGGCGCTATCCGCGTCCTCGCCGTCCTCGGGCAGATCCATGCCGGTCATGTCGAGCGCGGTCAGTCCGGCCTCGGCAAACAGCGGATCGGCGGCGAAGAGATAGCCCAGCAGCAGGCGGCTTTGCGGGCTGAGGTCCAGCTCGGTCCCCGGTGCCCATTGGGTCATGGCGGCCTGACCTTCGAGGATCAGCATGCGTTCACGCCCCACGGCAAAGGCCGTGCGCGCATCGGCCTGCGGCAGCAGCGTCAGCATCCGGTTCAGCCAGCCAGTGCGCTGCAGTGCGGGCGGCAGGGGGCCTGCGGTGCCTGCCTCCAGATGGTCCTGCCCGTCGAAATGGCTGCGCCGGTCGCGATAGGGCGTCGAGGTCGCGGGCGCGAAGGCCAGTTCGCCCGCCTGCCAGAGCGGGTGCAACCCGTCCAGCGCGGGGTGCAGCGCGAAGAAATTGTCGAGCGCCAGACCGTCGCCCGCCAGCGTGGGGCGCAGGGCGCGGAATTGCGGGTCGCCCATGGGGCGCAGCAGATCGAGCCCGTCCATCGCGCCGCGCAGGATGATCACGACCAGCCGGTTGTCACCGGGGGCGGCGGCGAGGGTCACCGGGGTCAGAAGCGGGCTGGCCGCTGCGGAACAGCCGAAGCCAAGGCTGCGGGTCAGGAAGCGGCGGCGGCTGAGAGACTGCTGCATATGCGCCCCCTATCTGCGGTTGAAATCGGGCGCGGCGAGGATCAGTCCGATCCCCTGCGCGCGGGTTTCGGCCCCGGCACTGGCGCGGCGCAGCGCGTCGCTGGCCGCATCTGCCAGCGCGATCTCGATGAAATCGCGCGGATCATTGTCGGTGGGGACCAGTTGCGCCAGCCCCATCGCCCAATCGATCCGCGCGGCCAGTGCCTGCGGGGTGATCCATGCCGGGGCCGCATCGCTATAACCTGCGGGGCTGGGCACTTCCTCATGCGGCTCGCCCATCAGGCGCAGGGGGCCGTCAAGGAAACGGCGGGTTTCGTTGCGGGACAGACCAAGGATCGTTGCGGGGTCCACCGCCAGCGCGCGCAGGCTGGCGGCCATCATCTCGAAAGGGGCGCGGGTCTTCGACAGCGGGCCATCCCATGCGGCGGGGTGTTCGAGCATCGCGCGGTAGAGCGCGGGGAGATCGCCCTTCGCATTCAGATAGCTGGCCGCCATATGCGCCACGAGCTGCGGATCGGGCGCATCCGAGATGAAATGCCGCGCGAGTTTTGTGGCCAGATGCTGCGCGGTCTCTGGCCGCAGCGCCAGATCATCGAGCGCGGTCAGGATATGATCGAGCGTGACCGGCCGCCCGCCATAGCGCGTGCCGAAAATCTCGATAATGCCCGGCTCGGCGATATTGGGGCGGAAGCTGAAGCCGTCGTCCAGCGTGTAGGTCAGCCCGGTCAGCAGCCGCGCCATCTGGGTCACGTCCTCCTGGCTGTAGCCGCCCGCGACGCCCAGCGTGTGCAGTTCCAGCAGTTCCCGCGCGAGGTTTTCATTCAGCCCGCGCCCACGCCGCCGCCCCGCACGGCTGGCCGGGCCGACCGAGCGGTTCTGATCGAGATAATCGAGCATTGCCGGGTGCAGGATCGCGGCTTTGAGCATCTCGGCGAATGGGCCCTGCAGATGCGGGCGCAGCGCGTCTTCGGCATAGGGCGCGCGCAGGAAGCGGAGCGTGCCGGTTTTCGCCTGCAGCGCGAAATGGTTGGACCAGAAGCGGCTCAGGCGCTCGAAAAACCCGGTTTCCGCTGTGGCCAGACGGATCAGAGTGGCGCGCAGATCGGCCAGCGCGTCATCGCGGTCGCTGCGGTTCAGCAGGCGCAGGGCCTCTTGCGCATCCGCGTCGCCATCGCGGCGCAGGCGGCGCAGGTCGCGCCGCTCGATGGCGCGGGCAAGGCGGGTGTCCCAAGAGGTGACGGGGGGCACGGTGCGGGCGGTCTCGCGGTCAAGGCTGTCCCACAGCGCTGCCGCCCCGTGGGGCGGGGCATGGTCCGGGCCAAGGCCCGCGCCGAAACGGATGGCGGCCAGTGTGGGTTTGGAGATCATCGGCGATCCGGATTGCACTGGCCCGCACTATGGGCGCAGGGGGCCTGCGGGCGCAAATCACATTCCGGCGTCAGCGCGCGGCGCGGGCGCGATGGGCGCGGATTTGCCCACCCAGCGCCAGCGTATAGGCGGCCAGATCATCGAGCGCGGCCTGCGCGGCGTAGCTGTCCTGCGCTGTGATCGCCGTGACAAGCGCCTGATGGGCGGCGATGATGCGCGCGCGTGACCGGGCGGTGAAGGTGATCATGTTCATCAGCGGTTGCATGGCTTCGACCGCGCCCGCGAGATGCCAGGCCAGCACCGGATTCCCGGCAGCATCGACCAGCGCGCGGTGAAAGGCTACATCCGAGGCGCAGAAGCTTTCATCCGTGAGGTCAGGATCGCTTTGGCGGGTGATTTCCGCGCGCATCCTGTCCAGATGCTCGGGTTTGCGGCGCGCGGCGGCCATGGGCAGGCAGGCGCGTTCCAGCGCGAATCGCGCTTCGCAGGCGGTTTCGAAATCGATCGCGTTCATCGACAGAAGCAGGGTCGCGGTGGTGGCGAGATGGTC
Source organism: Natronohydrobacter thiooxidans (assembly GCF_001884735.1). Classification (GTDB taxonomy): domain Bacteria; phylum Pseudomonadota; class Alphaproteobacteria; order Rhodobacterales; family Rhodobacteraceae; genus Roseinatronobacter; species Roseinatronobacter thiooxidans_A. The sequence continues at coordinate 540,954 of NZ_MJAP01000003.1, forward strand.
CTGCGCCTCGGCAAAACTCAGGCGGTTGACAAAGGCCCCGCCGGTCGCGCCCCTCTGGGTGCGGATCAGGTTTTGCGCGGCCAGACGTTTCAGCGCCTCGCGCACTGTGGGGCGCGAGACGTTGAATTGCTGGGCCAGATCGGATTCAGAAGGCAGGCGCCCCTCGGCCTGCAACTCGCCTGCGATGATGGCTTGGCGGATCGCCTCGGCGATCTGGTGGGAATAGTCGCGCGCGCTGTCGGGGTCGAGTTTCACCGGGTTGTCCCTGCTAATTGTCTGACATTTCTATTTGTCAGGCGCGGTGCGGCCTGATATGTCTGACATATACGATCCTGGCCGATTGGCCAAGGCTGGCATTGCACGCAGGGAGGGGGCATGTCGCAGGCGAACCGATTGCACCGGATGCGTGCGCCGCATTGGCTGGGCCTGTATGGCATGATCGCGCTGGCATGGGGATTGCTCTATGCCATGCAATTGCCGCCCGATCTGCTGGCGGCGGCGAGTGTCTACGGCGCCGGGTTCTGGGAAGCGCTGTGCCGGGTCGAGCCGGGGCTGGCGGGGGCGCCGAATATCCTTGCGATGTGGGCGCTGATGTCGGCGGCGATGATGGCCCCCACGGCCCTGCCCGCTTTCGCGACATGGGAGGATCTGGTGCAGACCGGGCGCGCGCAGGGCTTTGTGCGGCTGGCGGGCGGCTATCTGCTGATCTGGCTGGGTTTCGCGGTGCTGGCCACGGGCGCGCAGCTTGCGCTGGCGGGGGCGGGATTGCTGACGCCTCTGGGGGAAAGCGCGAATATCTGGCTGACAGCGGCGCTGCTCTTGGGCGCGGGGGCTTATCAATTCTCGACATTGAAGGGGGCCTGTCTGGCGAAATGCCGCCGTCCGCTGGTGTTTTTCATGCAATATTGGGGCGAGGGCCCGTTTCGCATGGGGCTGCGGCTGGGCGCGGTCTGTCTGGGCTGCTGCTGGGCGCTGATGGCGCTGGCTTTTGTCGGCGGCACCATGAACCTGATCTGGATGGGCGGGGCGATGGTGCTGATGATGCTGGAAAAACTGCCCGAGATCGGCGCGCGGCTGACGCGGCCGCTGGGCTTTGGGCTGCTCGCGCTGGGCGCGGCGGTGATGATTTCCGAACTGGGAGGATGGATATGAGCGATCTGCTGGACAAGCCCGTTGTGGGCACGGTGCCCTGGGCGATCAGGGGGGAGTTGATCCTGAACTGCAACTGCACGGTGTTCTGCCCCTGCGTGGTATCCTTGGGCAAACATGCCCCGACCGAGGGCTATTGTCAGGCATGGGCCGGGGTGCGGATTGACACCGGCCATTATGGCGAGACGGATCTGTCAGGGCTGAATGTCGGGCTGATGCTGGAAATTCCGGGGCTCATGGCGCGCGGCAACTGGAAGGCGGCGGCATTTATCGACGAGCGCGCCTCGGATGCAGCCTATGAGGCGCTGGTGAATATCTTCTCTGGCGCGGCGCGCGGCACAACGGGGCTGTTCGGGATGCTGGTCAGCGAGTTTCTGGGAGCAGAGCGCGCGCCGGTGAGCTATGAGACTGAGGGCGACAAGCGCCGCCTGATGGTCGGCAAGAAGATACAGGGCGAGGTCGTGCCGGTGCGCGGGGCCGACCCCGCGCGCGAGATTGTCGTCACCAATACCGAATATTGGATGGGGCCGGATATCACGGTGGCCACCGCCACCAAGGGCCGGGTGCGCGCCTTTGGCCGGGTCTGGGATTTCGACGGGCGCAGCGCCGAGATCTGTCAGATCGACTGGAAAGGGCCCGGAAGGTGAACCTGCCGCTTCTCTCCCCTTCGCGCCGCTTGCGGCGCACGCCGTTCTCGGATGGCGTCGAGGCTGCGGGCGTGAAAGCCTACACCGTCTATAACCACATGCTGCTGCCGACCGTGTTCGCCTCGGTCGAGGAGGATTATCACCATCTGAAAGCCGCCGTGCAGGTCTGGGATGTGGCCTGCGAGCGGCAGGTGGAAATCCGTGGCCCTGATGCGGCCCGTCTGGTGCAGATGCTGACCCCGCGCGATCTGCGCGGCATGTTGCCGGGGCAATGCTATTATGTGCCGATTGTCGATGAAACCGGCGGCATGCTGAATGATCCCGTGGCGGTGAAACTGGCCGAGGATCGCTGGTGGATTTCCATTGCTGACAGTGATCTTCTGTATTGGATCAAGGGGCTGGCCTATGGCTACCGGCTGGATGTGCTGGTCGATGAGCCGGATGTCTCGCCGCTGGCGGTGCAGGGCCCGCGGGCCGAGGCGCTGATGGCGCGGGTCTTTGGCGATGGGGTGAGTCGGCTGCGCTTCTTCCGCTTCGGGCATTTCGACTTTCAGGGCCGGGATATGGTGATCGCGCGCTCGGGCTATTCCAAGCAGGGCGGGTTCGAGATCTATGTCGAGGGGGGCGATATCGGCATGCCGCTCTGGCAGGCGCTGATGGAGGCCGGGCGCGATCTGGATGTGCGGGCGGGCTGTCCCAATCTGATCGAGCGGGTGGAATCGGGTCTCTTGAGCTATGGCAATGACATGACCGATGACAACACGCCGCATGAATGCGGGCTGGGGCGGTTTTGCAACACGCAAAGCGCAATCGGCTGTATCGGGCGCGATGCGCTGTTGCGCGTGGCGCAGGAAGGACCGGTGCGCCAGATCCGCGCCATCGAGATTGACGGGCCGCGCGTAGGAATTTGCGACCGGCACTGGCCCGTGACGGATAGCGCGGGGCGCGTGGTGGGGCGGGTGAGTTCCGCCGCCTGGTCGCCGGATTTCGGCACCAATGTCGCCATCGGCATGGTGCGGATGACGCATTGGGAGGCGGGCACGGAACTGCAGGTCGCGGCCCCCGATGGGCTGCGCGCGGCGCGGGTGCGCGATGGGTTCTGGAATTGAGAGAAGGAGCAAGGCAATGACATTCAAGGCATTGGTGGTCGAGAAGGACGAGAGCGGCAAGACCCATGCGGCGGTGCAGGAGATCAGCGAGGACCAGCTGCCCGAAGCCGAAGTGACCGTTGCGGTCGAATACTCAACCGTGAATTACAAGGACGGGCTGTGTATCGGGCCCGGTGGCGGGCTGGTGCGGCGCTATCCGCATGTGCCGGGGATTGATTTTGCGGGGACGGTCGAGGCGTCCAGCGACCCGCGCTACAAGCAAGGCGACAAGGTGGTGCTGACAGGCTGGCGCGTGGGCGAGGCGCATTGGGGCGGCTATGCCGGAAAGGCGCGCGTCAGGGCCGACTGGCTGGTGCCGCTGCCCGAGGGCTTGAGCACACGTCAGGCGATGGCCGTGGGGACCGCCGGGTTCACCGCCATGCTGGCAGTGATGGCGCTGGAGGCGCATGGGCTGCGCCCCGGCGACGGGCCGGTGCTGGTGACGGGGGCTGCGGGCGGTGTCGGCTCGGTCGCGGTGGCACTGCTGGCGAAGCTCGGCCATGAGGTGGCGGCGGTGACGGGGCGGCCAGAGACGGAAGCCTATCTGCGGGGGCTGGGCGCGAGCCGGATCGTGCCGCGCGCGGAACTGGCCGAGACGGTCAAGCGCCCGCTGGAATCCGAGACCTGGGCGGGCTGCATTGATGCGGTGGGCGGCGCGATGCTGGCGCGGGTGCTGGGGCAGATGAAATACCGCGCCTCGGTCGCCGCCGTGGGGCTGGCCGGGGGCGCGGCGCTGCCTGCGACAGTGGTGCCGTTTCTGCTGCGCGGGGTGAATCTGCTGGGGATTGATTCCGTTTTGCAACCCTATGCGAACCGGATTGCGGCCTGGGAACGGATTGCGCGCGACCTGCCGATGGAGAAGCTGGAAGCGATGATCCAGCCCGCGACGCTGGAGGATCTGCCGCGGCTGGGGGCGGAGATCCTGAACGGGCAGGTCAAGGGGCGGGTTGTGGTGGATGTGCGGGCTTGATGGTGGTGATGGTTTCGCACCAACCACAAGATATTGCCGCGCCGATCCGAATGTGCTACATTTGTTCTATCCTCGATTCGACGGGGGAGATAGGAGAGCTGCCTTGAAGGCTGTTTTTGTTTCCCCTGACTTAGAACGTTGATGTTGCCGCGTTAACGGAGCGCCTTGAAAGGGGTGAAGGTGAAATCACTGGCAGTTGGCCAAGGGCGGCAACTCTTGGTTCGCAAACTGAGTGTCTTGTCCGAGAATGCTCGGGTAGCAAGGCAAAAGCTGGAGCAACGGGATGTTGGCACAGCTTGGCTTCTCAGGCCCCGCGACCGAATGATCAGGCGTCTTGCTAGGGCGCTCAAGGTTGTGACTTGAAAAGACCGAGGCGATGCCTCCTCTGGCAAAGCTATGGCCTTTTCCTAAGAGCAATTCGTCGTACCAGTGGGCGGCCCCGAGGAAACTTGCGGGCCGTTTCATTTTTCAGTTCGCGTTGTCAGCAAGATTGACACTTGTCGCGGAGATCCTGAAGGGGCGGGTTGTGGTGGATGTGACTGCGTAAGGTGCGTGCTCAGCACGCACCCTACCCGGTGCCGCGCGTTACAATCCGTCCAGCCCCGCGCGCAAGGTCTCTGGGAGACCCGCGCGCTCCATATGCTGGCGCAGGCGCTGGTTATAGCCGCCTTCAGTGTTCAGCGCGGCGATCAGCGCGGCGCTGTCCTGTCCGCTCAGGCTGCTCGTGACCAAGAGGCGCAGGAAGGACTCGCCCGCCGGACCATCGCCCAGCCAGTCCGCCGCCGTACCCACCAGTTGCGCAACCGGCGACAGCACCGCCTGCGCGCAGAGATAGGCCGCGAGCCGCGCCTCAGACTCCATCTCGAAAATCCGGTTGGCGGGGGTGAAGAGAGCGCGCAGCACTGCCATATCCCCCAGCGCGAGGATCGGCGATCCCCCCTCTGCGATGCCCGGATAGGGCAGCATGATCGCGCGGGCCTCTGCGGGGGCGACCAATGTCGCCACCTGACCGAGCGGCATATCGGCCATGAAGGACACAACTTTCTGCCCCGCGCGAAAGGGCAGACCTTCGAGCACCGTCGGCGCCTGCGCAGCCAGAAGGCCCAGAAACACCAGCTCGCTTTCGGCCACAACTTCCGCATTCGGGGCAATAGTGACTTCGGGGATGTCATGGGCCAGCGCCTCTGCCCGCGCGCGGCTGCGCGGCGAGACGCGGATCTGATGCCCCTGCCCCGCCAGCCCGCGCACCACCGCCGAGGCAATTGTGCCGGTTCCCAGAAATCCGAGTCTCATCTGTCCCTCCTGTGTCATGCCCTCGGCCTATTCTGCGCAGGCTCTTGCAGGGATGCAAAGCCCGCTTGTGCTTTCAAGGCTTGACCCTGCCCCCCGATCCATGGGCAGGTCGCATTCAAGACAGGGTGCGGACAGGTCAGGCAATGGGACATCAGATAAAGGCCGCCTTCTGGATGGGCGGCGCCATCCTTTCTTTCATCACCATGAGCGTGGCCGGGCGCGCGGTGCAGGCCGAACTCTCGACCTTCGAGCTGATGTTCTGGCGCTCGCTGATCGGGCTCGTGCTGATCTGCGGGGTTGTGCTGGCGCTTGCGCGGCGCAGGCCGGTGCCGCTGCGCCCGACCCGCCCCGGCCTGCATGCGCTGCGCCATGTGGTGCATTTCGCGGGGCAGAATCTGTGGTTCTATGCGCTGATGCTGATCCCCTTGGCGCAGCTTGTGGCGCTGGAATTTACCATGCCGATCTGGGTCGCGCTGCTGGCGCCGCTGGTGCTGGGCGAGATCTTCACCCGCAGGCGGATACTGGTGGCGCTGCTGGGCTTTGCGGGCGTGCTGATCGTCGCGCAACCGGGCACGCAGGCTTTGAATATCGGCCATCTGGCCGCGCTTGGCGCAGCGGTGGGGTTTGCGCTGAATATCATGCTGACGAAACGGATCATGCGCGAGGACGGGGTGCTCTGCGTACTGTTCTGGATGTCGCTGTCTCAGGGGCTGATGGCGCTGGCGCTCAGCCTCTGGGGCGGGTTCACATGGCCCTCTTCCGCGCTCTGGGGCTGGATCGCGCTGGTAGGCGTCACCGGCCTGAGCGCGCATTACGCGCTGACCTCGGCGCTGGCGCTGGCCCCGGCCACGACGGTCGCGCCGATGGAATTCCTGCGCCTGCCGCTGATCGCGCTGGTGGGGCTGTGGCTCTATGCCGAAGCGCTGGATCCGCTGGTGTTTCTGGGGGCCGGTGTGATCCTGCTGGCCAACTGGATCAACCTGCGCCGGGCCGATGCGGTGCTGCCGCGCCAGATCCTGAGCCGCAGGCCGGACTGAGCGAAAGCGGCCTGCCGGTCGCGGGAAATTCAGGAGTGATCGGAAAAATCCTGTTCACAGGGGGCCGGTTCTGTGGTTTCTAACGGGTGCTCGTCTGTTTGACGCGTCAAGACAAAAAACCATGGGAGGACTACATGGATCGTCGTTCATTTCTGAAAACCTCGGCTCTCGGGGGCACGGCTGCTGCGGCCTCGACACTGGCGGCGCCTGCCGTTGCGCAGGGCCGTATCACCTGGCGCATGGTCACGACATGGCCGCGCAATTTCCCCGGTCTGGGCACCGGCGCGCAGCGCGTGGCCGACCGGATCAACGCCGCCGCCGATGGCGCGCTGACCATCGAGGTTTTTGCCGCAGGCGAGATGGTGCCCGCGCTGCAATCGCTGGATGCCGTGATCGACGGCTCGGCCGAGATGAGCCATGGTGCGGCCTATTACTGGCAGAATAAATCCGTGGGCCTGTCCTTCTTCACCGGGGTTCCCTTCGGCATGACAAGCCGCGAGCTGGCGGCCTGGGTGCGCTATCTGGGCGGGCAGGAGCTGTGGGACGATATCTATGATGATTTCGGGCTTGTGGGCTTCCTGTCGGGCGATACGGGCACGCAGGCGGGCGGCTGGTTCCAGAATGAACTGTCGGGGATCGAGGACATTCAGGGTCTGCGCTTCCGCACGCCGGGTCTGGGCGGGCAGTGCTGGCAGAAGATGGGCGCATCCGTGACCAACCTTGCCGGTGGCGAGATTTTCGCGGCGCTGCAATCGGGCGCGCTGGATGCCGCCGAATTCGTCGGCCCCTATAATGACCGCGCGCTGGGCTTCCATCAGGTGCGCAAGCATTACTATACCAGCTCCTTCATCGAGCCGGGTCTGGCAACCGAACTGGTGGTGGACAAGGCGAAATATCTGGACCTGCCCGCCAATCTGCAGGGCATCATCCGCGATGCCTGCCAGGCGGAATATGATCAGGTGCCGTCGGAATTCTATGCCAATGACCCGATTGCGCTGGCCGATATGGTCGAAAATCACGGGGTCATCGTGCATAAGGACTGGCCCGAGAGCATCCTTGAGGCTGGCGCGAAAGCCTCGCGCGAGATCCTTGAGGAGATCCTCGGCAGTTCCGACGCCAAGACCAAGGCCGTGGCGGAAAGCTTCGTGCAGAATCTCAACCTGTTGCGCCAGCGTACCGAGAATACCGATCTGACTTTCGCGCTCGCGCGCGAGAAGTATTTCGACATCTCGGATCTGGGCTGAAACTGACGGAACGGACCGATCTTGGCGGCCCCGGAGAAGATCCGGGGCCGCAATTTCGCGCCCGCGCCCCCTGCAAAACGAGGCTGGCATGACTGCGCTTTCCTATCTGATGCGTCTGATCAACCTGATCAACCGGATCATCGGCAATACGTTCATGTGGTTGTCGGTGGGGATCGTGCTGGTCTGTTTCTGGGTCGTGGTCGAGCGCTATATCTTCCTGAACACGCGGCTCTGGATGCAGGATCTCTATCCCTGGATGAACGGGGTGATGTTCACTGCGGTCGCCGGATATGCGCTTTACCGCAATGACCATGTGCGGGTGGATATCTTCTACCGCCCGGCCTCGACGCTGCGCAAGGCCTGGCTCGATCTGCTGGGGGTCTGCGTGTTCCTGATGCCCTTTGCCTGGGTGGTCTGGAGCTATTGTCTGGTCTTCGTGCAGCGCTCCTGGCGGCTGGGCGAGGCTTCGGCCAATCCCGGCGGCATGCCGGGGCTGTGGGTGCTGAAAACATTCATTCTGGTTCTGGCCGTGGTGATCGCGCTGCAGGGGCTGGCGATGGCGATCCGCTCGATCCTGATCATCGCCGGGCGCGACGATCTGGTGCCGGAGGATTACAAATACAAATACGACACGGAGCACGGCTGAGATGGATCCCGTTCTGATTGGCGAGATCCTCGCCGGGCTGATGTTCTTTGCCGTGATCGGCTTTCTGTTGCTCGGCTTTCCGGTGGCTTTCACACTGGCGGGCACTTCGGTGCTGTTTGCCTATCTGGGCCTCTATTTCGGTGTGTTCGACCTGTCGAACCTGCGCGCGCTGGCCGGGCGCTACACCGGCTATATGATCAATGAAGTGCTGGTCGCGGTGCCCTTGTTCATCTTCATGGGGGTGATGCTTGAGCGCAGCAATATCGCCGAGCAGTTGCTGACCACGATGGGCAGGCTCTTTGGCAATATGCGCGGGGGGCTGGGGATTTCGGTAATCCTTGTCGGCGCGCTGCTGGCGGCCTCTACCGGGGTTGTGGGGGCGACCGTGGTCACGATGGGGCTGATCTCGCTGCCCGCGATGCTGCGGGCGGGGTATGATCCGAAACTGGCCTCGGGGGCGATCTGTGCCTCGGGCACGCTGGGGCAGATCATCCCGCCCTCGACCGTGCTGATCTTCATGGGCGACATGATCGCGGGGATGAACAGCCAAGTGCAGATGAGCCTTGGCAATTTCGCCCCCAAGACGGTTTCGGTGGGCGATCTCTTTGCGGGCGCGATCATTCCGGGGCTTCTGCTGGTCGCGCTTTATATCCTCTATATCCTCTACAAGGCGATTTTCGACCCGGAAAGCTGCCCTGCAACCCCGGTGCCGCCGGAAGAGAAGAAAGGGCTGTGGAAGGAAATCCTCTTTGCGCTGATCCCGCCCTTGCTGCTGATCGCGGCGGTGCTGGGCTCGATCCTTGGCGGGATTGCGACGCCGACCGAGGCGGCCTCGGTCGGGGCTGTGGGCGCGACGCTTCTGGCGGCGCTGCGCTGGCGGCTGTCCCTGGGCGTGTTTGTCGAGGTGGCGCGGCGCACGGCGGTGATCACCTCGATGATCTTCATCATCCTCTTCGGCGCCTCGGTCTTTGCCATCGTGTTCCGCCAGATGGGCGGCGACAATCTGGTGCGCGAGTTCCTGACCTCGATGCCGGGCGGTGCGATGGGGGCGATGATCCTGGTGATGCTGATCATGTTCATCCTCGGCTTCATTCTGGACACGTTCGAGATCATCTTCATCGTGCTGCCGATCACCGCGCCGACGCTGCTTCTGCTGGGCGTCGATCCGGTCTGGCTGGGGGTGATGATCGGGGTGAATCTGCAGACGAGCTTCCTGACGCCGCCTTTCGGCTTCTCGCTGTTCTATCTGCGCGGGGTGGCGCCGAATTCGGTCAGCACGGGGATGATCTACAAAGGCGCGGTGCCGTTTGTGGCGCTGCAGGTCTTCGGGATCGCGCTGCTGTTCATCTTCCCCGGACTGGTGCTCTGGCTGCCCTCGGTGCTGTTCTGAGCGGGGTTTGCGTAGGGTGCGTGCTCAGCACGCACCCTACCGTCCCGCCACCAGCACCAGAAGCCCCGCGATCTCGGCCAGTTGCTGCCCCGCGCCCAGGACATCGCCGGTCTGCCCGCCAAGACGGCGGCGCGCGAATGTGGCCAGCCCGAGCGTGAGGGCAAGCTGGGCGACAATGACCGCCAGCAGGGGCAGCAGGGGCAGGAGCGCCGCCGCCGGGGCCAGCGCCAGCAGCGCCGCCGCGCCCAGCATCCGCCCGGTCACCGCCTTTGCGGCATGGCCCAGCCCATCGGCGCGGGCGGGGGGCAGGAGTGTCAGCAACAGCACCGGGGCCAGACGGCTGAGCATGGCCAGCGCCACAAGCGCCGCCAGCGCGAGGGGCAGATCCGTTTCCGCCAGCAGCAGCAGCGCCTGCCAGCGGAGGCCGACCGAGAGGATCAGCGCCAGCGCGCCATAGCTGCCGATACGCGAATCGCGCAGGATCTCCAGCCTGCGCGCGGGGCTCTGCCCGCCCCAGATGCCATCGGCGCAATCCGCGAGCCCGTCCTCATGAAGCGCGCCGGTCAGCGCGATCTGCACCATGAGCGCGATCAGGACGGCCAGCGGCAAGGGCAGGACAGTGGCCGCCAGCGCGAGGGCGAGCGCCGCGCCGCCGCCCACGGCGAGCCCGGCCAGCGGAAAGGCCCAGGCGCTTGCACCGATCCCCGGCACCGGGTCGTGCAGCCGTCCGGCTGGCAGGCGCGTCAGCAGCATCAGGGCCAGCCGCGCCTCTGCCAGCCGGGCGCGGATCATGCGCCGGAGACCCCGGCCTCGGCGAAGGTGGCCATGCCGTTATGGCAGGCCAGTGCCGCGCGCAGAATGCCCAGTGCCAGCGCCGCGCCCGAGCCTTCGCCCAGCCGCATGTCGAAATCCAGCACCGGCTTTTGTCCGAGTGCCGCCAGCAAGCGGCGGTGGCCGGGTTCGGCCGAGGCATGGCCCACGAGACAATGCGCGAGATGGCGCGCGTCTGCGGCATGCAGGCAGGCCGCCGCTGCGGTGCAGATGAAACCATCCAGGATCACCGGGATGCGATGCGCGCGTGCCGCCAGCACCGCGCCGCAGATCGCCGCCTGTTCGCGCCCGCCAAGGGCTGCCAGAACCTGCATCGGCGCAAGCCCGGCATGGCGGCGCAGGCCCGTCTCGATGGCCGCGATCTTGCGCGCGACGCCTGTCGCATCCGAGCCGGTGCCGGGGCCGACCCATTCCGCCGCACTGCCACCAAAAAGCGCCGCCGCGAGGGCTGCCGCGACGGTCGAATTGCCGATGCCCATTTCGCCAAGGATCAGGATATCCGCGCCCGCATCCACCGCCTGCGCGCCACGGGTGATGGCGGCCAGTGTCTCGGCCTCGCTCATGGCAGGGCCGGTGGTGAAATCGCCCGTGGGCTGGTCCAGATCCAGTGCCACGACCTGCAGGTCCGCGCCATTCACTGCGCAAAGCTGGTTGATCGCCGCCCCGCCCGCTTCGAAATTCGCCACCATCTGCGCGGTCACGGCCTGCGGAAACGGGTTCACGCCCTGCGCGCAGATGCCGTGATTGCCCGCGAAGATCAGCGCCTGCGCGCGGGCGATCTGCGGGCGCTCGCTGCCCTGCCATCCGGCCATGAAGATCGCCAGTTCCTCCAGCCGCCCCAGCGCGCCGGGGGGTTTGGTCAGGCTGTTCTGGCGCGCAAGGGCTGCCTTGCGCGCGCCCTCATCGGCTTGCGGCAGCGACCCGGCCAGAGCGGCGATCTGCGACAGCGTGGTGATTTCCATTCATTTCATCCTCAGTGACAGGCCGGCGGCGGTGAAATGCACCTCATCGGCGGCGGCGGCGACAGTTTGATTGAGCCAGCCCTGCGCGTCGCGAAACCGCCGGGCCAATGCGTTTTCGGGCACGATCCCCATGCCCAGCTCATTGCTGACGAAGACCACGGGGCTGGATTGCGCGCGCGCGAGGGTCAGCATGTCCTCTGCCGCCGCGCGCCAGTCCTGATCGGCGAGCATCAGATTGGTCAGCCACAGGGTCAGGCAATCGACCAGCCGGGGCTGACCTTCTGATGCGCGCAGTGCGGCGATCAGATCGCGCGGGGCGGAAAGCGTGCACCATTCCGGGCCGCGCCGCGCCTGATGCTGGGCGATGCGCGCGGCCATCTCGGTATCCCAGGCTTCGGCGGTCGCGATATAGGTCGCGGGCTGGCCAAGCGCCAGTGTCGCGGCTTCCGCCAGACGGCTTTTGCCCGACCGCGCGCCCCCAAGATACAGCAGAATCCGTGCCATGCTTGCCCTTGCCCCTTTCGCGTTCGTAAAGCAGATAAGGGAGGCTGGCTTCAAGGAGAAATGCGCATGGCGCGACTGAGGATCATCCGCCATGCGCCGGCCCTGCACGGCGGGGCATTGGCCGGGCGGCGCGATGTGGCGGCCGATCTGGGCGATGGCGTGCGACTGGCAGCGCTGCGGGCGGTGCTGGGCGATGGGGCGCGGGTGGTGACAAGCCCCGCGCTGCGCTGCCTGCAGACCGCAGAGGCGCTGTTTCCGGGCGTGGCACGCAGGCAGGATGCGCGGCTCTGGGAGCAGGATTTCGGTGCGTGGGAGGGGATGGGTTTTGACGCCCTGCCCGATCTGGGGCCGATGTCGCGGGCGGAACTGGCGGCGCATTGCCCGCCGGGGGGCGAGAGTTTCGACCGCCTCTGCGCCCGCGTCTGGCCTGCGTTGCACGAGATTGCGGCGAGCGGGGATGCGGTGATCGTGGCGCATGCGGGCGTGATCCGGGCGGGGCTTGCGCTGGTGCTGGACAGCCCGGCGCAGGGGCTGGCGTTCGAGGTGGCACCGCTCTCGCTGACCGAATTGCAGCAGATCGGGGCGCTCTGGTCGGTTGCTTGCGTGAACTGGCAGGCGCGATGAGGATCCGGGTCGCGGGGCATTTCGGGGAATGGCTGCAGGGGCGACTGGGGGCTGATGGCCCGGTGGTGCTGGTGACGCTGCCCTGCCCTGCCCTTGCGCTGGAAGGGAGCGCGCTGCCGGGGCCGATGCGGGTGCAGGGCATGACCGCGCGGGCTGCGCGGGAATTCCTGCGGCCCTTGGGCCTGCGCCTGCCGGGGCGGGTGCGATTGCGGGCGGGGGTCGCGCCCGGTCTGGGCTGCGGCATGTCCACGGCGCGACTGGTGGCGCTGGCAGGGCTGGCCGGATGGGACGGGCCGCCCGAGGCGCTGGCGCAGGTCTGTGTAGAGTTTGAGGGCGCGAGTGACCCGCTGATGTTCGCGCGGCCTGAGCGGCTGCTCTGGGCCTCGCGGCTGGGCCTCGCGCTGGACGCGCTGCCTGCGCTGCCGCGCCATGATCTGATCGGGGGTTTTTTCGGCGGGCCGGTGCGGACGGAGCCGCAGGATGAGCGGTTTCCCGACATCTCGGATCTGATCGCCGGGTGGCAGGAAGCGCGCGATCTGGCGGGTTTCGCCGCGCTGGCCAGTGAAAGCGCGCAGCGGACCTTGGCCCTGCGCGGGCCAAGGGGCGACCCGATCGCCGCGCTGGCGCGGGAATTGGGCGCTCTGGGCCATGTCATCGCCCATACCGGCGCGGCGCGCGGGCTGATCTTCGGCCCCGGCACCGTGCCTGCCCATGCGCGCGACGCGTTGCGCGCAGCGGGCTTGCGCGGGGTGATGCAGATGAGGGCGGGCGGGGCATGAGCTTTGCGGACCCAAGTTTTGCGGGTATGATGCTGGTGGCGCTGGCGCTTGATCTGCTGCTTGGCTGGCCTGCCTGGCTCTTCGCGCGGATCGGCCATCCGGTGACATGGGCTGGCGCGCTGATTGCCGCGCTGGAGCGGCGCTGGAACCACGGCAGACAGCGCCGCGCCAAGGGGGGGGCGTTGGTGCTGGGGCTGGTGGGGCTGGCGGCGGGCGTGGGTCTGGCGCTGCAGGCGCTGCTGCCCGGCGGCTGGGCGGGCGTGCTGATCGGCGGGGTGCTGGCCTGGCCGCTGGTCGCGCTGCGGGCGATGCATGATCATGTCACTGCTGTCGCGCGCCCCCTGCAGGCGGGCGATCTGGAGGGCGCGCGCGGGGCGGTGGCGATGATCGTCGGGCGCGATGTGAGCCAGCTTGATACGGCGGGCGTGGCGCGCGCCGGGCTGGAGAGCCTGGCCGAAAACACCTCTGACGGGATCGTGGCCCCGGTCTTCTGGGGGGCGGTGCTGGGGCTGCCGGGGATTGCGGCCTATAAGGCGATCAACACGCTGGATTCGATGGTCGGGCATAAGAGCGACCGCTACCGGGCCTTCGGCTGGGCCTCGGCGCGGCTCGATGATCTGGTGAACCTGATCCCGGCGCGGCTGACCGGGGCGCTGTTTGCGCTGGTCTCTGGCCGCGCGGGCGCATGGCGCTGCATGAGGCGCGACGCGGGCAAGCACCGCTCGCCCAATGCGGGCTGGCCAGAGGCGGCGATGGCCGGGGCTCTGGGGGTCCGCCTGTCAGGGCCGCGCGCCTATGGCGATCAGGTCGCGCCCGAGCCCTGGGTCAATGACGGCGCGCCCGATCCGGGGCCGGATGATCTGGGCCGGGGCCTAAGGGTCTATGCCCGCGCGATGACGGGGATGGCGCTTCTGCTGGCGGTGGTCTGGGGGCTGGGGTGAAGAACGTTGTGATCATTCCCAGCTTATGACAGTCTCGGGCCTTTCGATGCGGGAACGGCGGTATGAAGTTCAAGGTCACAGAGGACTGGAAGGCAAGTTATCTGGATCCGATATGTTTACAGGCCGGAGACCTGCTTTATCTCACGGGCCGTCAGGACAACTGGGATGGTCACATCTGGCTCTGGGCCAAATCTGCAGGCGGCTTGGAGGGCTGGATACCGGATAGCATCGTCAGAAAAACAAACACTGGCTATGTCGCAACTGAAGATTACACTGCCGCTGAACTTACTTGCCGGGCTGGCCAAGTTGTCACGAGAGAAAAGGAAACGCATGGCTGGGTATTCTGCCGGTTGCCGGACGGTCCTGTCGGCTGGATTCCGCTGAAGAACCTTGCATCGATCGTCGGATAAAGGCTGTCCCCCGCGCGATCTCGTATCCCTCCTCCCCTGCGATGACCCGGAGCGCCGCGCGGGGGCGTCTCCGAGAGTGTCGGCCTTGCGGGAACGCGCCGAAATCGAATCCCGCGACAACGACAAGCTGCTGCGCGAACCGGTCGGGCGGCTAGCTCCTCGACACTCAGGACAATCGGCAATCTGCCGGGCTCGCGATGAAACTGCATGACGCGCGGGCGGCGGGAAAATGATGCGCAGGGTGAAGGTGATGGCCGACACGCCATCCTGTCTCATCCTGAGCTGACAGGCGCGCCGATCTCTCTGCTGCAGTGCTTCGTCCGCCGCTTGGTATCTACGGCTGAACACCAGTTCTTCCGCGAACCGGACACTCACCGACGCCGCGGCATTCGGCAAAATGGACCCTATAGCGGGTTGCATTCATTGGCATTCATGCGCCCCGCTATAACTTATTGTGGTCGCATGTTTTGATGCGCAAAACCGGAGACCAGTTTTGCGCGGGCATGCTCTAAGCCGACCTCGGATGCAGCGCAGCGACATGTGGTATACAGCGTATGTCGATGTCAGCTTGTCGTCATGGGAGGGCATGGCGGCGCGGGATCAGGCAGGGACTGCATGGGCCGTGAGTGCCCGGTGAGAATAGTAGCCCGGAGAACCGGGCTACTCCCTGCGCCTGAACAGGCTGATCTCTTCGACTCTCCGGCCTAGCGCGAAGGCAAAGCCATCCAGTCGGTCAAAGCCACGTCTGCATGCAGGAAAGTAGGGATTTCTGCGCCCAGTTCCTCCATGTTGGTAATGTTGCCGTCATTGAGCATTGCGCGCGTGATCAGTGTCGGTGGCACGATCACCTGCGCGCCGGGGTCTTCACCTGCAAGCAGGAGCGCCAGCGCCCGAACCGAAACCTCGCCGACGACAGCCGGATTCGTCGCAGCAGTCGCGGCCCAGGGCGAATTGGGTTCACGCATCATCGCGATGTCAGCTGTCGAGATATCGGCTGAATAGATATTGATGTTCTCTGCGACGCCCGCTTCCTGCGCGGCGATCATTACACCCTTGGCAAATTCGTTATAGGGGGCAAAGACCACTTCGATACCGGGATTGGCCGAAAAGACAGCGCGCGCCTGATTGGCGACCGAATTGGCAATCGGATTGTCCAGCGTTCCGAATTGCGCGACTTCGTTGATGCCACCGTAGCGCGCCTTGAACTCACGCCAGGTCTCGTCGCGGCGATCCAGAGGCGCGATGCCGGGCACATAGACATAGGCGGCCATGAACGCTTCGCCATTGTCGGTGATGGCCTGTTCCAGCGCGAGACGCGCGAGGTCGCGGTCGGATTGTTCGATCTGGGGAACGGCCGGGTTCTCGACATTCACGTCAAAAGCCACGACTTTGATCCCGGCATCAACTGCCCGCTGTGCTGCATCCTGCATGGATTCGGTCAGACCATGCTGGATGATGATCCCGTCTACACCCAGCGCAATCGCCTGATCGACCATATCGGCCTGCAGGGCGGCGTCTTGTCGGCTGTCAAACACGCGCAGATTGACACCGAGGGCTGCGGCCTGTGCCTCGACCCCGGCCAGATAGGACTGAAAGAAGTCGCCTGTTGAAAGATAGCGCACCAGGGCGATGGTCACGTCGCCCGGGTTATCGAAAGGTGCAGGGGCATCCTGCGCCAGCGCCAGTGAAGGCGTGAACGCAAGAGCACTGGCCGTCATCATCAGTACGCGTCTGGAGATCATGGTTTCCTCCCTTTCTTCAGACTTGGTTGAGCGTGTCGTCACACCCTGCGGCTGCCGCGCGCCGAGAGGGCGAAAGTGAACACAAGGGCAACGACAAGAACCGCGCCCTTGATGAAATCCTGTGTGTAATAGGGTGCGTTCATCATGGTCATGCCCTGCAACAATACGCCCACGAAAAGCGCGCCGATGGCGGTGCCGAAGGCATTGGGTTTGCCAGCCCCGAGCACTGCAAACCCGATCAGGGCCGCGGCTACCGCGTCAAGCAGAAGATTTGTGCCCGACGCTACATCCCCCCGTCCCAGACGGGCGGCCAGGAGCACCCCGCCGAAGGAGGCCAGCGTGCCAGAGATCATATAGGCCGCGATTTTGTAGCGTTCGACTTTGACCCCGGCGAGTTGCGCAGCCTGCGCATTCGAACCTATTGCATACATGAGGCGCCCGTGACGCGTGAATTCCAGAAACACCCAGACCAGCAGGGCCACAACCAGCAGAAAGATCACCGAAAGCGGGATCAGCCGCTCGATGAAGAAATCAATCCGGTGGCGGCCCAGCATCAGGAAGAATTCGGAGAATGTGCCGCGCGCGACTGTGCCATCGGGCAGGGTCATGCCGGTCGAGATCGAGCGCCCTTCGGTCGGGATGCGCTGCAAGCCGATCAGCAGGAACATCATCCCCAGCGTGGCCAGCAGATCCGGCACCCGCGCCTTGACGATCAGCAGGCCATTCACCAGACCCACGCCCGCGCCCATCAGCAGACATAGTACAATCGCTGTGCCTGCGCTCAGTTCCCAGACCACCATCACATAGGCGGAGAGCATAAGCGCCGATGTGGCCACCGCCCCGATTGACAAATCAAATCCGCCTACGACCAGTGTCGCGGTGACGCCAAGCGCGAGGATGCCGGTGATCGCAACCGACTGGAACACGAAGACCGCGCTATGTGGCGACATAAAGCCTGGTGCCGTGATCGAGAAGAACACCAGGAGCCCTGCCATCAGCAAAAGGAAGCCGAATTTTATCGCCAGATCGATCAGTCTTGTCTGCACGCTCATGCCCTTTGCCTTTCTGTCACAACCTCTGACGGGCTGTCAGCAACTTCGGCCATGAGAGTGGCCAGGTCGATATCGCGATTGGGGCGGTCACTTTTCAGGCTCCCCTCGCAGATCACGATGATCCGGTCCGCCACTTCCAGCGCTTCGTCCAGCTCTGTCACCATAACCAGTGTCGCGCGGCCAGCCGATTGCACACGGATACGGGCGCCGATGTCACGCCGGGCTTGAATGTCAACGCCCTGAAATGGCTCATCAAGGATCAGAAGGCGCGCTTCTTCCGCCATCCAGCGCCCGATCATGACCTTTTGCTGATTGCCACCGGACAGGCTGAGAATGGGGTCGGCATGCGACTGGCATTTCACGCCCATTTCGGCGATCATCCGCGCCGCCAGCGCTTTCTCGCTTTTTCGACGGATAAGATCAGCGAACCCGCTATGGCGACGGGTGAAGGGCAGGGTGAAATTGCGCCCGATATCGAAATCGGGAATGATGGCATTGCTGCGCCGGTCGCGCGCGGCCATGAACACTTTGCGCGCAATCGCCTGTGCCGGGGATTTCGGCGCGTAGCTCTGTCCATCCAGCCGCATTGTGCCCGAAACAGGGCGCGCTACCCCGTAAAGCGTATTTGCAAGCTGCGCCTTGCCACTTCCGACCAGTCCGACCACGGCCACCACTTCATTGGCGTGAAGTGTCAGATCGAAGGGCCGTGACTGGGCGCGCAAGCGCAGTTCAGAAAGCTCCAGCACCGGCGCCCCGCGAGCGGGTATCGTGATATCCACCTCGGTCATCTCATGGCCCAACATGGCGCGTACGGCACCAGAGTAATCCAGCGGGGCTTTGGTGAAGCTGCCGGAGATTACCCCGTCGCGCATGCACAGAATACTGTCGGCCAATCGGCGGATATCGGACATGCGATGCGAGATATAGAGGATCGCCACGCCCTTGGCCCTGAGGCCTTCGAGCAGCGTGAACAATCTCTGTGCTTCCGCATCTGACAGCGAGGATGTCGGCTCGTCAAGAATGAGGATTTTCGGATTATGTGACAAGGCCCGGGCAATTGCCACAAGCTGGCGATCAGCCAGCGATAGCAGCGCAACAGGCTGTGTCATCGGCGCCACCAGCCCCACGGCTTTGGCAATCTCCCGCGCCTCGGCGCGCAGCTTTGCGGCGCGCAGGAACAGGCCGGACCCGGCTGCTATACGGTCAAGCATCAGGTTTGACGCGACATCAAGATCCGTCACAACCCCGTCATTGATGGACTGATGAACAGTCACGATGCCCGCGCGCAGCGCCGCATGCGGAGAGTCAGGGGCATAGTCCTGTCCATCCAGCAACATCGTGCCACGATCCGCCGTCTGTACGCCGCACATGATCTTGACGAGGGTCGATTTGCCCGCGCCATTCGCCCCCATCAAAACTGTGATTTGCCCGGCGGGCAGGTCCAGATCAATGCCGCGCAGAACGCTGTTGGCCCCAAAAGCCTTGTTCATATTGCGGATTTCAAGCGCGTTCTGCGTCATCTCGATCCTCTCCCTGTCCCGATAATTGATGGATTTCTGCAAATGTCAATAGTATTTGACTTTTGCAGAAAAAACGGAAAACTGAAGACCAGCGGTGGTATGCGAAGGCCCCGCGATGCGAGAGGAGGTCACGATGAGCGCAACCCCTTATGAAGCTTTGACACCGGAAACGGTCGCCGCGCGACTTGGCGATATCGTCGCGGTCAGCGCGCATGCCGGCGCTCCAGAGACATGGCAGGTGTCAGAAGTGGGGGATGGCAATCTGAATCTGGTCTTCATCGTGACGGGTGCAACCGGTCAGGTGATCGTCAAGCAGGCTTTGCCCTATGTGCGACTGGTGGGCGAAAGCTGGCCCTTGCCGCTCAAGCGTGCCTTCTTCGAATATAACGCCCTGATCCGGCAGGCCGCCCGCGCGCCGGGCATGGTGCCCGAGGTTTATCACTATGACGATGCGCAGGCGCTGGTGGTGATGGAGTTTCTCACCGATCATGTGATCCTGCGACAAAGCCTGATGCAGGGCATTCGCCATGCCGGGCTTGGGCTATTTCTGGGTCGGTTCTGCGCGCAGACGCTCTTTCGCGGCTCGGACCTCAGCATGGAAACAGCCGAGCGCAAGCGCGATCTGGCGCTTTTCGCGGACAATATCGAATTGTGTGACATCACCGAAAATCTGGTCTTTTCCGATCCATATTTCGCAGCTCCGATGAACCGCCACACGCCCGCCCTTGATCCCATCGTGGCCATGCTGCGCGGGGATCGCGATCTGAAGGTGGCCGCGCAGCATCTGAAAGCGGCTTTCGCCAATAATGCGGAAACGCTGCTGCATGGGGATTTGCATACTGGCTCTGTCATGGTCAGCGGCGACAAGGCGCGCGTGATCGACCCGGAATTTGCGACTTACGGTCCGATTGGCTTTGATGTCGGGATGCTGATCGCGAATTTCCTGATGGCCGCCTGTGCCGTGCCCGGCCATCTGGCCGACACCGCGGAACAGGCCAGCTATCAGGAGTGGATTCTCGCAACTGCGGCCGAAGTCTGGGACAGTTTCGCGCAGGAATTTACGCATCTGTGGCGCAATGAGCGCAAGGGCATTCTCTATCAGTCAACGCTCTTTGAGGACCAGAACGACGCGCTTGGTGCGGAGCAGGCGAGGCTTGACAGGCTCGCCGCCATCTGGCGCGATGCGCTTGGATTTTGCGGGGTTGAGATGCATCGCCGCATCCTGGGCCTCGCGCATATCGCCGAATATGACCAGATTGCAGACGATACCCTGCGCGCCCGCTGCGAGGCGCGCGGCCTGATGCTGGGGCGCGCGCTTGTTATCGGGCGCGACACCATCCGCAGCATGGCAGATGTCACCGATCTGGCCCGCAGCATTCTGGGGAAGGACTATCTATGAAAATCGACGGAACCCCGTATCGATCGATCTGGCGCGATGCTGCCTCTGATGCGGTGCAGATCATTGACCAGCGCTGGCTGCCGCATGAACTGCGCATCGTGCCGCTGCGCAGCCTGAGTGATTTTGCCACCGCCATCCGCGATATGTGGGTGCGCGGCGCACCCCTGATCGGGGCGACTGCGGCATGGGGCATGGCCGAGGAAATGGCACGCGACCCGTCCGATACCAATCTGAACGCGGCATGGGATGTGTTGCATGACACCCGGCCCACCGCGATCAACCTGCGCTGGGCGCTGGATGCAATGCGCAGGGCGCTCGCCCCCCTGCCCCCTGAAAAGCGCGCAGATGCCGCCCGCGCCAAGGCCGAAGCGATTTGCGACGAGGATGTGGAAATCAATCGCCGGATCGGGGAAAACGGCCTTGCACTGCTGCGCGACATTGCGGCGCGCAAGGGCGGCGGACGGGTCAATGTGCTGACCCATTGCAACGCAGGCTGGCTTGCGACGGTCGATTGGGGCACTGCCACCTCGCCCATCTACCATGCGGTCGAGGCCGGGATTGATGTGCATGTGTTTGTCGATGAAACCCGCCCGCGCAATCAGGGCGCGCTGCTGACGGCCTGGGAAATGAACAGCCACCGTGTCAGCCATGATCTGATTGTGGATAATGCGGGCGGTCATCTGATGCAGCATGGCGAGATCGATATCGTCATCGTCGGCTCCGACCGCACCACGGCGCGCGGCGATGTGTGCAACAAGATCGGCACCTATCTGAAAGCGCTCGCGGCAAAGGCAAATGACGTGCCGTTCTATGTCGCCCTGCCCTCGCCCACGATCGACTGGACCGTGCGCGACGGGCTGCGTGAAATCCCCATCGAGGAACGATCAGGCCGCGAAGTGACTCATGTGCAGGGCCGCGACTCTGCCGGGGGGGTGGTCGATGTCCAGATTTCTCCGGACGGGACGGGCGCGCGGAACCCCGCCTTTGATGTGACACCGGCAGAGCTTGTCACCGGGCTGATCACCGAACGCGGGATTTGCGCGGCCACGTCTGAGGGCATGGCAGCTCTCTTTCCCGACTACGCGACCTCAGCATTGTAGGTCACGCCAGCAGCGCCTGCGCCACGCTCAGGCTGGTGACAAGATGGGTCGCATAGCCGCCCGCGATGCAGGCGCGGGTGGCTGCGACCTTGTCATGGCCGGGCGTGATGAGGATGCCGGCCTGCAAACCGATCAGATCGCGCAATTCAACCCCGATCATTCGTTCGTCCATCGGGCCGGGGATCGCTTTTCCCTGTGCATTTATGAAGCGCCCCGAGACCACGCCCACGGCTCCTCGGGCCACATACCAGTCCAACTCGTCTCGATTGACCACCCCGGCCCCCACGACGTGACTGTCTGGCTGACAGGTGCCGACGGAAAACAGGCTTTTGGTGATATGGCCGAACTGGTCAAGCTGCGCTTTCAGGATCGGTTCGGCGCGGAGTTCGCGGGCGAGGTCTGCGCGGCTGAGGATCGCGGGCGCATGAAGGTTGTGGCAGCGGGCCCCGAGCTTCTGGGCAAGGCGCGTTGAACAGGCCTCGGCTGTGAAACCATATGGGGTAGACATGGAGCCGACGAGTTGAATCACCGTCAGATCAGGCAGGTTCTGCTGTTCGAGCACAGTGGCGAGGTCATAGACTGTACGACCCCAGGCCACGCCCAGCCGGTCATCAGGGGCCAGCAGGTCCGGCAGCCATTCCGCAGCACCCCGGACGACCCGGTAAAACCTGTCCTCGTCATTGGTAGCGGCTTCATCTGGCACGACATAGGCCGCTTGCAGACCGAAGCGGGCGCAAAGCTCCAGCGCCACGCGATGCGTGGTAAAGCTCTCGGCAGCCATCGAGATGCGGATCAACCCGCTTTCGCGGGCTTCGGCCAGATAGTTGACGACAGAGGCGCGCGATATGCCAAGCCGATCAGCAATTTCCTTTTGGTTCAGGCCTTCGTGATAATACATCCAGGCGACTTCGATGATGACATTCTCGCCTGTGATCTGGCCGGCGGTCCTGCGTCGTGTGATCCCCATTCTCACCCCAATTCAACTAATGCCAAGATGGTTTGACATTTGTGCAAGCCTATCCCATTGTCAATCACACACAGGGCGAAGACGGATACATACAGCATGGTCGCAAATCTCTGGCAGGACAAGCAGGCAAAGCAATTTCAGGATGCAGCGGGCACAGACCCGACGGCGCGCGAACTTGCCTTGCGGGTCTACACGTCGCGCCTGATCGGGCAAGATCCTGATCTGGTCATGCATGGGGGGGGAAATACATCGGTCAAGCTGCGCGGGCGCGATGTGATGGGGCGTGAGATTGACGTGCTGCATGTCAAGGGCTCTGGCTGGGATCTGGAAACCATCGAGGCCGCCGGCCTGCCTGCGGTGCGGCTGGACCCGCTGATGGAGTTGCGCGCGCTTGATGCGCTCTCGGACGAGGCGATGGTGAATGTGCAGCGTGCAAACCTGCTTGACAGCATTGCGCCCAACCCATCGGTGGAAACCCTTCTGCATGCCTGGTTGCCCCCGCGCTATATCGATCACACGCATGCAACGGCGTTTCTCGCGCTGGCAAATCTGCCCGAAGTGGCTGAGGCCACGCGCGAGATTTTCGGCGACCGCATGACGCTGGTGCCCTATATCATGCCCGGTTTCGCGCTGGCCAAGGCCGCGGCAGAAGTGTTTGAGGCCAATCCGCAAGCCGAAGGGCTGCTTTTGGTCAATCATGGGCATTTCACATGGGGCGAGACCGCGAAGGCGTCCTATGACCGTCTGATCGCGCATACCAACGCCGTAGAGGACTGGCTCGCACAGCGCCGCCCTGCGCCTTTGCACCCCGCCGCAGCGCTGCCCGCTGACGAACGCGCGCAGACCCTGCCGCGACTGCGCGGGGTGATTGCCCGGACGCTTGGTGACGGGGCCGCCATGCCTGTGATGGATCTGCGGGCAGGTAGTGATGTGATGCGCTTTCTCGCCCGCCCTGATCTGGAGGAGCTGGCGAGGCGCGGGGTTGCGACGCCAGATCATGTGATCCGAACCAAGGGCCACCCGCTTGTGCTGCGCAAAGCTGCGCAGAACCCTGACGGATTGCGGCAGGCGCTGGACGCTTACGCCGCGCGCTACCGCGCCTATTTCGAGCGCCATAACCCCCGCTTTGGGGGCGCAAAAACCATGCTGGCCCCGGTGCCGGGGCTGGTCTGGGCCGAAGGGATCGGGTTGATCGGGCTGGGGGCCACAAAAGCGGCCGCGCGTATTGCCGCAGACATTGGCGAGCAAACCCTGCGCGTGATGCGCGACGGCGAGGCTTCGGGCGGGTTTCATCCCATCCCCGAAGCGGACCTGTTCGATATGGAATACTGGTCGCTTGAACAGGCGAAGCTGGGCAAGGGCAAACCCGCTGCGCTGCAAGGGCGCATTGTGCTGGTGACAGGTGCTGCGGGCGCAATCGGCGCCGCCATCGCGCGGGCTTTTGCTGCGCAGGGCGCATCGCTCATGCTGATCGACCGCGAGGCAGAGGCCGTGGAGGCGCTGCGCTCCAGCCTCGGGCGCGATCATTGCGCGCTGGCCTGCGACATCACGGCGGCAGGGGCAGCGGATCGCGCGATCGGGGCATGTATCGACAGTTTCGGGGGGCTGGATATTCTGATCTCGAATGCTGGTGCCGCGATGACCGGCGACATGGCCACCCTGCCCGAGACCACCCTGCGCGCCAGTTTCGAGTTGAACTTCTTTGCGCCAGTCGCCTTTGCGCAAGCTGCTGCGCGCGTGCTGCATGCGCAGGCGCGGGGCGGGCAGCTTTTGTTCAATGTCTCGAAACAGGCTGTCAATCCGGGCAAGGGCTTTGGGGCTTACGGCCTGCCCAAGGCCGCGACGCTGTTTCTGGTCAAGCAACTTGCGCTGGAGCTGGGCGGCGAGGGCGTTCGTGTCAATGGCATCAATGCCGACCGTATCCGCTCTGGCCTGCTGACCGATGACATGATCGAAGCGCGCGCCAAGGCACGCGGATTGACCGAAGAGGGCTACCTGTCGGGAAATCTGCTCAAACGCGAGGTGGAAGCGCGCCATGTGGCCGATGCCTTTGTAGCGCTGGCGCTGTCAGAGCGCACAACGGCGCATGTTCTGACCGTGGACGGCGGTAATATCGAAGCCTCGCTGCGCTAAAGGCGCAGGGGGCTATCCCTGCGCGCCAGCGGCGTCCACAGCGCGCCGCATCGCGGTGATGCCATCGCCGATCTGCGCGCCAAGCCGCAAGAGCGTTCCGCCCAGCAGATAGACAACATCCGGCCCATACATGCGCGCCATCTCGCCTGCCCGCTCGACGCTCATGCCGCCGCCGGGCGAGGGCATGATCGGCAGGCCCGGCCCCATCGGGTCGCGGCAGGCTTCGGCAATCGCCTGACACTGCGCGACGGTAAAGCCAAACCGCCCGCCGACATTGGGGAAGACCGAAATATCGGCCCCGGCCAGGCGTTGCAACGTGCCGAAGATGACGCCGTGATCAATCCCGGTATCCGGGGACAGCACATAGGGGCCAAGGAAGCTTGGATGGGCCATCACCGGCAGGTTCAGATCAGGGTCACTGGCAATCGCCTGCATCAGCCCGAAGCCCAGAAGCCCCGGCATGATCAGGAACCCGTCCGCCCCGGCATCGCGGGCAAAGCGCAGGTTATCGCGGATTTCCCACGGATGCCCTGCCACCGACGGGAAATAGAGCGCGCGGTGCCCTGTTTCTTCGGCTGCGCGCGCCACGCTGGCTGCGATCTTCTCGACCCGTTCCCGAAACGGGGCCATGTGCTGATCGGTGATGCCGTGATCTTCCTTGACGATATCCGCCCCGGCACGCGCGCAGCGATAGGAAATCTCTGCCAGCGCATCTGCGTCCAGCCCCTGCGGCTTGATGACGGGTGCGATCAGCCCGCCCTGTGCGCGACCGCACAAGCGCCGCAGTCCATCTATCCCGAACCGCGCGCCCTTGTGGCGTGCAACGATCGCTTCGCCGGGATCGACGCCGATGACCCGCAACCCCCGCTGGATTGAGGAATTGCCGAACACGACATTCAGAAACTGGGCGAATTCCGGCCCGGCACTGTCAGGGCTGTAGCTGAGCGTCGCGCGAAACTGGTTGTCACCCTCGCGCCCGATCTCTTCGATCCGACCAAGGATCGTGTCCTCGATATATCCCGCCGGGACGACATCACGGGGGATTTCCACTGTCTGTTCCAGCGCGATCGCGTCCGCCCGCGCCCGCGCCTCGGCGCGCGATGCCGCAAAGATACGGTAGGTGACGCAAAACCGACTCATAGCGCCTCTGCCTTGACAGCAGAATGCACCGCATCCACGCGCACTGCGCCAAGGGCTTCTTCCGTGATGCCCGTTTCCTGCCCGGTCACCCGCTCGACCGCGTGCACAAGGCTCAGGGCGTCCAGCCCGTAATAGCGCATCAGATAGGGCCTTGAGCCACCATGTGCATAGGTATCCTGAAGCCCCAGCCGCACCAGCTTGCGGGCGAGACCCGCCTCGGCCAGAGCCTCGGCCACCATCGAGCCGATCCCCCCCGCCACGAGATGGTTTTCCAGCGTCACCACGCCATGCCGGACAGAGGCCGCATGTTCCACGATCTGCGCCGCGTCAAAGGGTTTGAGCGTGTTCAGATGCAGGTGCCGCACCGCCACTCCTGCTGCGTCAAGTGCTGCGCGTGCGCGCATTGCTTCCTCGGTTGCTATGCCCGCCGTCACGACCAGAACATCATCCCCCTCGGCCAGCACCCGCATCTGGCCGATGCGCAGAGGGGTGTCGAACAGCCTTGGCACAGAGCCGCGCAGGATCCGGCAATAAACCGGACCATCGACCGTATCAGCCTCGGCGACGATGCTTTCCACCTCGGTCGCATCCCCCGCTTCCAGCACGGTCATGTTCGGGATTGTCCGCATGACCGAGATATCCTCGATCGCCTGATGGGTCATCCCGCCCGGTGTGGTGACGCCCGGCAGAAACCCCATCAGACGCACCTTGCGGCGCGGATAGGCAATGGAGGCCATCAACTGATCGTAGGGCCTGCGATAGAGAAACACCCCAAAACTGTGGATAAAGGGCCGGAACCCTGCCAGCCCCAGCCCGCCCGCAAAAGACAGCATGTTCTGCTCGGCCATACCCAGTGACAGGAACTGATCGGGGTGGCGGTCGCGGAACCCATCAATCTCGCAACTCGAAGTCAGATCGGCGGACAGGCACAGCACTTCCGGGTGCTGGACAGCATAGGCCTCGAAGGCCGATGCGTAGGGGCGGTTAACCATTTCCATCTCAGTGATCCTCCAGCACGATGGGATCAATCCCCAGCTCTTGCGCAATCGCGATATTCATTTCGTCGCGTTCCTGAGCGGTTTTGAAGCGCACATAATGCAGGCGCGGGAATCGGCGCATCAGGAAGTCCATCCCCTTGGTGGGCGAGGAATGAGCAAGAATGATCAGCGGCTGGCCGTCATGCGGCGTGGCGCGGGCCTGCCGCAATGCGTTCAGGTCATGCGCATCGACCTCGGCCACGACAGCGCCGAAATTGCGCAGCTTGGTGGCAATATCGCCCACCTTCATGACATCATCCATCGCGCCGTCGCATTGCTGGCGATTGACATCCATCAGCGCCCAGAGATTGCCGATCTCATGATGTGCGGCGGCCTGCACGGCTTCCCATGTCTGACCTTCCTGCACTTCGCCATCCGACATGAAAACACAGACCTCGCCGGGCTCGCCGCGCCGCTTGCGCCCCCATGCAAGACCCGCTGCCGTGGACAGCCCGATGCCAAGGGTGCCGTTATGCACTTCCATGCCGGGGCTGTGCTCTGCCCCGATCATTTCGACCGAAGACCCATCCTGATTGAACATCTCCAGCCCTTCGGGGGCCATGCGGCCAACCTCGATCAGGCAAGCATAGGCCACCAGCGCGTAATGCGCGGGCGCAATGAACAGACGATCATATTCAGGTGCGGCGGGGCCGTTATATCCTGCACCTGTCACATAGTCAGGGTTTTGTGCCGACGGCACGCCCCCGAAGGGCGGTGGGATCATCGGCATGGTTGAGGGCCCAAGCGTCAGCGCCTCGTTATAGAGAAATGCAAGCTGCTCGGCGGCGGAACAGGCTTGCGACAGATAACCGCCATTGTTGCGCATGGTATGTTCAAACACGCGGCGGCGAATAGCCAAGGCGATATCCTCGCTTCTGGGGGCGTTGCGCATCGTCGATTCCTTACTGCTTTTCATTGGAGATAACTACGAACATAAACAAAAGTCAATTAGTACTGTCATTTGTAAATAATCAAGCTGCAGAGGTGCCCGTCATTGTCCATGGCGGCCGATCACGCGCGCAACAGGCTGTGAATGCAATGCCACGGCTTCGCAGCCCGCTCGCCAGGGTTGCAGGCACCGCTTTGGTGCAGGTGGCAAAGCCGCCCTCTCTCAACTGCAATGTGTTCATCTCGGCTCTTGGCGGCTTGACGAGGCTTCGATAGAAAGGCCATCCGACGAGCAGGAGAGCCCCCTTTGAACCAGACCGCCGAGCGCATCGCCCGCACTATTGCCACCGAGATTTCCGCAAGCGAACGGCAGGTCGCCGCCGCAGTCGCGCTTCTCGACGACGGGGCCACGGTGCCCTTCATCGCGCGCTACCGGAAGGAAGCCACGGGCGGTCTTGACGACACGCAACTCAGGACGCTCAGCGACCGGCTGGGCTATCTGCGCGACATGGAGAAGCGCCGGGCTGCGATCATCGAGTCGATCCGCGGACAGGGCAAACTTACCGACGATCTCGCCCGCAGCATCGCTCAGGCCGAAACCAAGGCCGCGCTCGAAGACATCTATCTGCCTTTCAAGCCGAAGCGCCGCACCAAGGCGATGATCGCCCGTGAAAACGGGCTGGAGCCGCTCTTGCGTGCGATCGAGGCGGACCGGCAGGCCGACCCCGCGACGCTGGCTGCGGGCTATGTGTCCGGGCCGGTCGAAACCGCCGCCGCCGCGCTCGACGGGGCGCGCGATATCCTCACCGAGGAATTGTCGGAGAACGCCGCACTACTGGGGCGGCTGCGCGAATTCATGCAGTCCGAGGCCCGGATCACGGCGCGCGTGGTGCCCGGCAAGGAAGAGGCGGGTGCGAAATTCTCGGATTATTTCGACCATAGCGAGGCATGGGCCACGATCCCGTCGCATCGGGCGCTTGCGATTCTGCGGGCGGGGAAAGAAGAGATCGTCACGATTGATATCGCCCCTCCGCCCGAAACCGGCGCGGCGCGCGCCGTCGGGATCATCTGCAGCGCGATCGGTATTTCAGCAGACGGTCCGGGCGACCGCTGGCTGCGCGAGGCGGCGTCCTGGACCTGGCGGGTGAAACTGTCGCTCACAATGTATGTCGATCTTCTGAGCGAGCTACGACGCCGCGCGCATGAAGAGGCCATCGCAGTCTTCGCCCGCAACCTTCGCGACCTTTTGCTGGCGGCTCCGGCAGGCAACAAGCCGACGCTGGGGCTCGATCCGGGCATCCGCACCGGTGTAAAAGCGGCGGTGGTCGATGCGACCGGTAAGCTTGTGGAGACGGCGACGCTCTATCCTTTCCAGCCGAAGATGGACCTGCGCGGGGCACAAGCCTGGATCGCGGCGGCAGTGAAGCGTCACGGCATCGAACTCATCGCCATCGGCAATGGCACCGCCAGCCGCGAGACCGAGCGCATGGTGGCCGAAGCGCTCAAGCTGATCGAGGGCCGCAAACCCACCAAAGTCGTGGTCTCAGAGGCCGGGGCCAGCGTCTATTCCGCCTCGGAACTGGCGGCGCGCGAATTTCCCGATCTCGATGTAAGCCTGCGGGGTGCGGTCAGCATCGCCCGCCGCCTGCAGGATCCGCTGGCAGAGTTGGTCAAAGTGCCGCCCGAGAGTATCGGCGTCGGTCAGTACCAGCACGATGTCGACCAGCGCCGCCTGACGCAGGCGCTTGAGGCTGTGGTCGAGGATGCGGTGAATGCCGTGGGGGTCGATCTTAACATGGCCTCTGCGCCGCTTCTGTCGCATATCGCCGGTCTCAGCCCTTCGGTCGCCGCGTCCATCGTCACCCATCGCGATGCGCATGGGGCTTTCCCCTCGCGCAAAGCGCTGCTCAAGGTCTCTGGACTGGGACCGCGGGCTTTCGAGCAATGCGCGGGGTTCCTGCGCATTCGGGACGGTGAAGAGCCGCTCGACGCGTCCTCGGTTCACCCGGAAGCCTATGATGTGGCGCGACGCATCGTCGATGCCTGCGGGCGCGATATCCGCGACATCATGGGCCGTCCCGAGGCGCTGCGCGCGCTGAATGCTCAGGATTTCGTCGATGACCGGTTCGGACTGCCAACTGTGCGCGACATTCTCGGCGAACTCGGCAAGCCCGGACGCGACCCGAGGCCCGGATTCCAGACGGCGGCCTTTGCCGATGGGGTCGAGGATATCAGGGATCTCAAGCCCGGCATGCTGCTCGAAGGCACTGTGACCAATGTCGCGGCCTTCGGGGCTTTTGTGGATATCGGCGTACATCAGGACGGGCTGGTGCATGTGAGCCAGCTTGCGGATCGTTTTGTGAAGGATCCCCATGAGGTGGTGAAGGCCGGAGATGTGGTGCGCGTGCGCGTCACAGAGGTTGATATCGCCCGCAAGCGCATCGGGCTTAGTATGCGCAAGGATGGGGGCGGCAGTCCGGCTGCAGACCGGAAATCCATATCGCATGGAGCGGCGAAGAGGTCCCAGACTAAACCCGCGAACGGCACTCCGTCCGGAAAATCCCCCTCCAAAGGCGCTCTGGGTGAGGCGCTGCTGGCGGCAATGAAGCGTGAATGAGTTCCATCTCGCCCCACTCCATCACAGACCGGGATCAAACCCCTGGCTTCATCTGGACTCACGGCGAGGATCGCTCTCGCCTTCGATCAGTTCAATGGGCCAGACACGCGACCCCGGCGGAGGTGCGATCCTTTCCTTGTAGGCAGGCATGGTCGAGAGCAGCGTCTGGGCCAGCGCCCTCCCCAAGCCATGAAGGTCGATGCGAAAGCAGGTCAGGGCGGGCGAGATATAGCGTGACTGGGGGCTTTCCCGAAAGCCGATGATGCCCATGTCGCGCCCGGGCTCGATCCCGCCATCGCGCAAACCGCGATAAAAGCCGACCGAGGTCAATTCGTTGACAAGAACCATGGCGTCGGGTCTGTCCGGTCCGCTCAGGAGATGCTGGGCCAGTTGGTAACCCCCTCTTTCGTTGGGCGGTGTACGGAAAATATGCCGGTCATCGAGTTCAAGGCCGTTTGCGTGCAGGGCCATGCGCGACGATTCAATGAAGATCTTTCCCAGATTGGTATCGTCGGAAGCCGACGAGATCGCTATTTTCCGATAGCCGCGATCAACCAGACGTGCGACTGCGCTCTTGGCAAATCCCTCAAAGTCGAGATCGAACCAGGGTTGCCCGAGGTCGGTCTCACTGCGACCAAGGGCTATGAACGGGATCTTGCGCTTGACCAGAAAGTCGATGCGGCCGTCATGTATTCTGGTGCCGGATATGATCAGGGCATCGGCAAAGCCGCGCGCGACCGTGCGCCGCAGGTATTCCTCGCGATCCTGATCTGCCGCGCATAACAGGACCACCAGGTCGAGCCCGTGCTGGGACAGCACCGTCTGCACGCCATCAAAGACGCTCATGAAGAACGTGTCGCCATCGCCGGTGATCTCGGCGCCGGTCTGCATCATGAAGCCGATGACGCCCGTTGATCCTTTGCGCAGCGCACGACCGGCCTGATTCGGTGCATATCCAAGTTCGTCTGCGGCCTTGAGAACGCGCTGGCGCGTCTCTTCATTGACGTCCGGTCGCCCGTTCAAAGCGCGTGAGACCGTCCCGATCGAGATATCGAGATGTTTCGCCAAACCCTTGATGCTGACCATAAAACTCTTCCGTGGTGTCGCGCTGAGATGAAGTCTTCGTAATCGTTTACGAAAGTCTATTGACACAATAGCAACTCGATGACTAGTCTCGTAAACGTTTACGGGCTTCGGTCATTTTGACGCGCAACAAAGCCCGGGGAGGAACAGTGGAGGAGATTTCGTGACATATTCGGCCGTTTTGGCCGGGTGCGGAGCTATGTCCAAGGGCTGGCTCGATGCGCTTTCGCGCGTCCCGCAACTGGCGGAAAAGATCAAGATCGTGGGCTTGATGGACATCGATCCGGAACTCGCCAAAGCGCGCGGTGCCGAGTTTGGATTGTCCGCCACATTCCATTGCGATCTCGCAGAGGCTCTGGCGACCCACAAGCCCGATTTCGTTTTCGACGTCGTGCCGCCATCGGCCCGCAAAACTGTTGTGTTGACGGCATTGGCCAATGGGTGTCACGTCCTGAGCGAGAAGCCGATGGCAGCCAGCCTGTCCGACGCCCGCGAAATGCTTGACGCTGCCCGCAATGCCGGACGCCTGCACGCCATTGTACAGAACCGGCGATACATCGAAGGCGTGCGCCGGATCAGGGCGTTCCTTGAAAGTGGTGCTATCGGCAAATTGACAAGCATGCACTGCGACTTCTTTCTCGCGCCTCATTTCGGCGGGTTCCGGGAGCAAATGGAGCATGTGCTGCTACTGGACATGGCCATCCACACTTTCGATGCCGCGCGCTTCATGTCGGGCACCCGCCCGCTTGCTGTCTATTGTCACGAGAGCAATCCGGACGGCTCGTGGTTTGCGCATGGCGCTTCGGCCAATGCAATCTTCGAGATGTCGGATGGCGTGACCTTCACCTATCGCGGCTCCTGGTGCGCGGATGGCGCACCGACAAGCTGGGAGAGCCAGTGGCGACTTGTCTGCACCGATGGCTCGCTGATCTGGGACGGCGAGGACAAGTACGACGCGCGGGCACGAGCGAGCGAAGGCAAATTCATCAATGATCTCAAACCGGTCGCTGTGCCCGCGCTGGACACCTCCGGCACAACCGACGGGCATGCCAGCGTCTTGCTCGATTTCCTCAAAGCCGTCGAAACGCAGTCCATCCCCGAAACCGATGGCAGCGACAACATCAAGAGCCTGGCGATGGTTTTCGGCGCCATCGAAAGCGCCCGCACCCATACCCGCACCCTAATCAATCTGGAAGTCAACTGATCATGCCCAAGAGCAACACCACAAATTCCATCCGGATCGGCACGATGGTCAGCGCCAGTGCCGGAAAAGCGGCCAGTACAATCGGCAAGATCGCCGATCTGGGCTTTGAGAGTTTCGAGCCGTTTTTCTGGCAGACCACCAATGGTCAGGATCTCTCCGAGCTGGGCAAGCGCTGCCGGGAGGCCATCGGCGATCGCGACATCACGATCTCGACCATCGGCATGTTCGGCAATCCGCTGGAGGATCAGCCGATGGATCGCGAGACCCTCGAAGGCTGGAAACAGTGCATCGACAACGCGCATCATTTCGGCGCGACCTGCGTCGCGGGATTTACCGGGCGTGTGCGGGGAAAGCCGATCGAGGATAGCCTGCCCCGTTATCGCGAGGTCTGGGCCGAACTGGCAAAGCGTGCCGCCGACAAGGGCGTCCGTATTGCCTTCGAGAACTGCGCGATGGATGGCAATTGGCAGACCGGTGACTGGAACATCGCCCATAATCCGGATGCCTGGGAGTTGATCTTCAACGAGACGCCGGACGAGCATATCGGGCTCGAATGGGAGCCCTGCCATCAGATGGTCTACCTGATCGATCCCCTGCCCCAGATCCGCAAATGGGCACATAAGATTTTCCATGTGCATGGCAAGGACGCAACGATCCGATGGGACGTGATCCGCGAGCACGGCATTTTCGGCAAGCATCCCTTTGTCTTCATGCGCACGCCGGGTTTTGGCGACAGCAACTGGACCGACATCATTTCGGAACTGCGCCTGGCCGGCTGGTCCGGTTCCATCGATATCGAGGGCTGGCACGACCCGGTATACCGCGGCGCGCTCGAAATGACCGGACAGGTTCACGCGCTCAATCATCTCAAACAGGCCAGAGGAGGCGATTTCATCGTCGATCCGACCTGAATCCTCGTATCCGGTCCGGGAGGAGAATGGGCCGGTGCGGTTGTTTCCGTCTTCAATCACAGGAGGAAATCATGAAGACGATCAAGAGCCTAATGGGTAGCGGCACGCTGGCCGTGTCCCTCTTTGCCTTGACGAGCATGGCAAGCGCCCAGCATATCGTGGTGTGGTCGCTCGATAAAGAGCATCAGCCCGCCTACAATCTGGCGAGAGAGTTTCACGACCTCGACAACGGAATCACCGTCGAATACCGCGAAGTCCACTTTGAGGATGTGGTGAGCGAATCCATGCGCGCCTTTGCGACCGGACAGGCGCCCGACATCATCGCAATCGACAATCCCGAGCACGCCCTTTTCGCCGCACGCGGTGCGTTCCTCGACATTACCGATATGGTGGCGGCGTCCGACGTGATCGATCCCGACAATTATTTCCCCGGCCCGTTGAACTCGGTCAGCTGGGAGGGAAAACTCTACGGCCTTCCAAAGGCGACGAACACGATCGCTCTCTACTACAACAAGGACATGTTCGCAGCCAAAGGGCTTGATCCCGAGAGCCCGCCAGCGACCTGGGAAGAGCTGGTCGAGGCGGCGCGCACGCTCAATGACCCGGAAAACAATGTCTATGGCATCGCGTTCTCGGCCCGTGCCAGCGAAGAGGGCACGTTCCAGTTCCTGCCCTGGGCGCAGATGGCTGGCGGCGGCTACGAGAACCTCAATGCACCCGGCGTTGTCGAAGCACTCGATATCTGGAAATTGTTTATCGATGAACGGCTTGCCTCGCCCGATACACTGACGCGCGGACAATGGACATCGACCGGCACGTTCAACGCGGGCAATGCCGCCATGGCCATCTCCGGTCCGTGGGAACTCAATCGCATGGTCGAAGAAGCCCAGTTCGATTGGGGTGTTGCGCTCTTGCCGGTTCCAGGCGAAGACGCCGAGCGCTCCTCGGCCATGGGTGATTTCAACTGGGCGATCTTCTCGACCAGCAAGAATCCCGAAGCCGCATTCAAGGCGCTCGAATATTTCGCCAGTCAGGATCATCGCCTGTTCCCGGAATGGGGCCAGTTGCCAGCACGTTCGGACGTGGAACTTCCCGAGACGGGCGAGCCGCTCAAGGACGCTGCTCTCAAGGTGTTCCTCGAACAGCTGCAATACGCGCAGGCCCGTGGCCCGCACCCGGAATGGCCGCGCATTTCCAAGGCAATTCAGGATGCCATCCAGTCGGCCCTGACCGGTCAGGCCACCACGCAGGCAGCGCTCGATCAGGCCGCTTCCACCATTCAGGGAATTCTGGGCAACTAGTTCCTCCCCGCCCAGAGGCTGCC
The DNA here is from genome assembly GCF_001884735.1 of Natronohydrobacter thiooxidans. Taxonomy (GTDB): domain Bacteria; phylum Pseudomonadota; class Alphaproteobacteria; order Rhodobacterales; family Rhodobacteraceae; genus Roseinatronobacter; species Roseinatronobacter thiooxidans_A. The sequence goes on from NZ_MJAP01000003.1 coordinate 575,646, forward strand.
CGGGCAACCGGGCAGCCGTCCAGACCGATGCAAAGGAGAGGGTGTGATGAGCCGCCTGCTTTCCAGCCTGCGCGACGGCAAAGGGTTCGACATCGTATTGGTTGCGGTGCCGCTCGCCTTCCTGCTCGTCTTCAGCGGACTGCCCTTGATCTACAATGTGGTGATGAGTTTTCAGGCCGTGGACATGTTCAGCCTGGGCACGTTCAACCGGCCCTGGGTCGGCTTCAAGAATTATGTGGACGTCTTCAGCCTGCCGGCCACATGGCCCATCATGCGCAACACTGTCATTTTCGTCGTCTGCTCGATTGCTGGCCAGTTTGTCATTGGCTTTGCGCTGGCCCTGTTTTTCGCACGCGGCTTTCCCGGCTCATCCTATATCCGCGGCCTGTTTCTCGCATCATGGGTCATGCCGGGACTGGTTGTCGGTGCGATGTGGAACTGGATCCTTGCCGGCGATTTCGGGGTTCTCAACTACGCCCTGAGATCCCTCGGCATCATATCCGAAAACATCTTCTGGGCATCGAACCCGGCCTGGTCGCTTTGGGCAGTCATCGTTGCCAATATCTGGCTGGGTATCTCGTTCAACATGATCCTGCTTTCGGTCGGGCTGGCCGCGATCCCGCGCGATCTCTATGAGGCCGCTGCACTGGATGGCGCCAATGGCCTGCAGAAATTCTGGACCATTACGCTCCCCATGATGCGCTCGACCATCGGGGCGGTCATCTCGCTGGGACTGATCTTCACATTGCAGCAGTTCGATCTCTTTGCCTCGATCACCTCGGGCGGTCCGGCGAATTCATCCAACGTTGCGCAATACTGGGCATGGGAAATGTCGTTCCGCCAATATGACTTCGCCAAGGGCGCGACCATCTCGGTCGTGATGATCGCGGTCGTGATGATCGCCTCGGTCATCTATGTGCGCTCCACACGTCATGAGGTGCGCGGATGAGCATCGCCTGGACCAACCGCATGCTGTTGCTCGTCGCGCTCGGCCTGGCAGCGCTCTATCTCTTTCCGCTCTACTGGATGTACGTCACCAGCCTCAAGACCGGGTCCGAGATCTTTGCCACGCCGCCGGGCATGTTTCCCGCCTCGCCGCAATGGAGCAATTTCGTTTATGTCTGGGAAACCCGGAATATGGGCCGGTTCCTGTGGAACTCGACCATCATTGCGAGCGGCACCATGGCGCTGACGGCCATTCTCGGCACGGGCTGCGCCTATGTGCTGGCCCGGTATCGCAATGGCTGGATCGATCTGGCGCTGTTCCTGGTGCTCATGCTGCAAGTGCTGCCTGCCTCGCTGATGATCACGCCGATCTTTGTGGGCTTCTCCCAGATCGGCCTGCTCAATTACCCACAGCTCGCCGTCATCCTTGCCGTGACGGCAAAAGCGATGCCTTTCTTTGTGGTTCTGGTGCGGGCGACATTCATGAGCGTGCCGGGCGAGCTTGAGGAAGCCGCTCTTGTCGATGGCAATTCAAGGATCGGGGCTTTCTGGTTCATCGTCCTGCCTTTGGCCCGCAACGGCATTCTCGTCTCGGCCATCCTTATCTTCATGCAGGCTTTCGGCGAGTTTGTGTACTCCAAATCCATGATCCAGGCGTCCGAGCTGCAACCAGCCTCGGTCGGGCTTAATACCTTCATGGGGCCCAACACAACCGAGTGGGGCAATATCATGGCCTATGCCACGATCTATGTGACCCCGATCCTCGCCGCCTTCGTCCTGCTACAGCGCCGCATCGTCTCCGGCCTTACCTCGGGAGCCCTGAAATGACCGCCCAGATCGAACTGAAAAATGTCGAGAAGTATTATGGCGCTTACCATGCCCTCAAGAATATCGATCTGTCGATTGCCAAGGGACAATTCGTCGCTCTTGTCGGGCCATCGGGTTGCGGGAAATCGACCCTGTTGCGCTCCCTCGCCGGGCTTGAAACCATAACTTCGGGTGCCATTCACATCGCCGGCGAACGGGTCAATGACCTGCCACCACGCAAGCGCGACGTCGCCATGGTATTCCAGTCCTATGCGCTCTATCCGCATATGAACGTCATGGATAACCTGACCTATTCGATGCGCCTCAAGCGCAAACCGCGCGCCGAAATCGAAGCCGCGGCAAAGGAAGTGGCGGAGACGATCGGGCTATCGCACCTGCTTGACCGCTTCCCGCGCGAATTATCGGGCGGGCAACGCCAGCGTGTCGCGATGGGCCGTGCAATCATCCGCAATCCGAAGGCCTTCCTGTTCGATGAGCCCCTCTCCAATCTCGATGCCTCTTTGCGGGTGCATATGCGCAAGGAAGTGCGGGCGCTGCACAATCGGCTGGGCGCGACTTCGGTCTATGTCACCCATGACCAGATAGAGGCCATGACCATGGCCGATCATGTCGTGGTCATGCGCGACGGCATCATCGAGCAGCAGGGCGCGCCGCTCGATCTTTATGCGCATCCCGCCAACCAGTTCGTCGCCGGTTTTATCGGCTCACCGGCGATGAATTTTGTCGATGCACGAATTAGCGAGTCCGGAGAGGCGGCACGGCTCAACCTGCCCGGCGAACCTTTGATCCCGCTCAACGGCAGCTACCCGCCGGGCAGGAGTGTAATTGTCGGCCTGCGACCCGAGCATTTGAGTGTTGTGGGTCCAGATGCGGGACTGGCGCTCAAGGTTAGCATGGTCGAATCCGTTGGATCAGCCAGTTATATTTCCTGTTCCGCCACGCCTGAGCTTTCCTTTGTCGTGGAAGGCACAACCCGATTGCGGTCAGGCGACAGCGTGCACCTCGCAATCGACCCAGACCATGTTCATGTCTTTGATGCCAAAACGCGCCTTGCGATCGGAGTGGTTAACTAGGGTCTGTTCCAGGTCTTTAGACCTGGCGCTTGATGGTCTGCGGAACAGACACGTCGTGCGCATTCGACCGACCCCCAATCACCACCATGATCCGCGAGCGGGAAGGCAGCATACGCGTAGACGAACAAAGCCGCCCTCGTCCGCGCCCGCTCATCCGGCGCAGGCCACGAGACTTCCGCCATGGAGGCGATATAGGGGAAGCCATCGCCGCGCCGAAGAGCCATCTGCCCGTCGGGAACACGGGAGACGCAGAAGCGATACTGGACAGGGCTTGTCAATTCGGTGCAGTCCGAGAGCCATCACGGCGAGGAGCGGAGCCGCCACGAACAGCGCGATATAGCTGGGGGGGCAGGAAAGTTGGTCCTTGCGGCCCGAGGCTTATACCGGTCGCCAGCGCATCCCCGCCAAAGCCGAGCGAAGTGGCCGAGGTGACTATGAGCGCGGCGCTATTCCTGCGGTCAGAAGCTGGTATCTGTCACCAGGTTTTCCCTCATCGCGCGTGGGAAAGACCTTGCTGTCATGCCACAAAAAGACCGGGGAACTCTGCCTTCAACTCTGGCCCAAGTGCAACGGAATGGGACAGGTGCTGCGCCATCGCGGCCCTTGCCTGCTCGGGGTCTTGCGCCCGCAAGGCATCAACAATCGCGGCGTGATCTGATATGATCTGCTCTGCCTTGTCGGCGCGCGGCAGATGCAAGGACCGGATACGGTCGATATGCCCGCTCTCACGGCGCACGAGCCGGTGCAATGCCATGCGGTTCGTCACCCGGAACAGGGTTTCGTGGAACCTGAAATCCAGACGGCGAAACCCGGCAAGCTCGCTCTGCTGCACGCATTCACGCTGCAAATCGACGATGCTGGCCAGTTCCGGATGGACCCTTGCGGCGGCACTGCTGGCGATCTGGGCAATGATGGCTTGTTCCAGCGTGCTGCGCAGGAAATGCATCTGCACTGCCTGCGACAAATCAATCCGGCTGACACGCGTGGCGGACTGCGGCTTGATTTCGACCAGACCTTCCTCTTGCAGGGCACGCAAAGCATCGCGGACAGGCGTGGCACTGGTCGCGAATTGCTGGCGGATCTGCGCAGGGCTGAGCGGCGCACCGGGCATCAGATCAAGAGCGATGATCCGGTCGCGCAACGTGTCGTAGATTGTGTTTACTGCCGGTGAGAAAGACCCGTCCACCTGCGCGACCCCGCTTCTGACCTAATATATTAGAAGAGCGAAACAGGCCTATGTCAAGATTGCCCGGACGTGTCAAACAGTTCGGGATTGGTTTGCAAAAGCGTCTGCATGAAGGCGAGCGATCCCGAGACATGCGTACGCACCAGTTCTTGCGCGCTGAGCCGTGACCGGTTGGCAATCGCATCAAGGATCGCTTCATGCTGGCGCGTCAGACTGTCGAGTTCGCTGCGCTCGGCAGCTTTGAGAAACCGTATGCGGTCGAGATGCGCCTTGCGGGCATGGATGACCTGCCAGATCCCGCCCATGCCGGCGATGTCAAACAGGGATTGGTGAAACTGGTCATCGAGCGGCATGTATTCGGCATAGGAATTGTGCCTTGCGATCAGTTTCTGCTCCAGAATAATGGCGCGCGGGCGGGCCAGATCAAGCGCTTCGGCCTGACACAGGACATCAACCACAGGCATTTCAAGATTGACGCGCAGAAAATGTGCCTGCCGCACGGAAGCGGGGTTGATGGCGGCGACGAATGTGCCGTGCTGCGGCGCGATCACGACCAGTTCCTGCTCTGCAAGGCGCAGGATTGCCTCGCGGACGGGCGTGCGGCTGACGGCGAATCTGTCGGCCAGATCGCGCTCCTGAAGCACCTGCTTGGGCGGCAATTCCAGCGTTACGATCATACGCCGCAACTCTTCGTATATTAGATCTGCGCGGGACCGTTTGCGCTTTGCCTGTGTCATCTGACAGTTCACGCCTTTGTTTTTTCTGATCTTATACGAGCGGGTGCAGAGTTTCAAAGTCGTTTCACACTGTTCTTCCGAAAGCTTGCACTCCATTCATTAATATATTAATGTAGCAGAACGATTCAATCGCACGAAAATGCTAGTGGAGGAGCATCCATGACTTTCCGTTATACCGCCATGATGGCGGCCAGCACGCTTGCCCTGAGTGTTTCAGCAGCGCATGCCGAAACGAACTGGCCCACCCGCACGATCAATGTCATCATCGGCGCAGGCCCCGGTGGCGACACGGATTTCAACGCCCGCACCATGGCGCGGTATTTCGAGCAGATCACCGGCGGCTCGATGGTCGTGACCAATATGCCCGGCGGCGGCGCGACGATCGCGACCTCGGCTGTGCGCGACGCGGATCCGGATGGCTACACCATGCTTTTCGGCCATACCGGCCACCTGATCGTGACCGAAGTCTCAGGTCTTGCCGATTATGGCATTGATGATTTCGAGATTTGCTGCATCCCGGCAATCGACCAGGGTGCGGTCTTTGTGGCCAGCGCCCAGTCGGGCATTACCAGCATCGACGATCTGGTGGCGCGCACGGATGCAGAACCGCAAAGCGTTGTCTTTGGCACCGAATTCGGCGGCTATTCGCATCTGCAAGGCACGATCTTCCAGCAGGAGACCGGTGCGGATATGCATGTGGTGGATACGGGATCAGCCTCTGACAAGATCGCAGCACTTCTGGGAGGACGTATTGATGTCGGCGGTATCGCCTATGGTGCGATCCAGGATTACCACGCCGCCGGACAGATGGTCGTGCTTGGCCAACCGAACGACACGCGCAATGAGCTTCTGGGTGATATTCCGACCTTCGTGGAACAGGGCGTCGATTTCGTGATGAACAATCCGTATATCATCGCCTTCCCCCAAGGCACGGATCCTGAGATCGTGGCCAAGATGGAAGATGTCATGCGCCAGATCACCGAGATCCCGGAATATGCGGCGGATCTGGAACAGGGCTTCAAACAGCCGGTCTCCTTCCTGCCGAAAGACGAGGCATTGGAGCGTCTGAACGCGATCCGCGACGCTTACATGCCCTTCCGCGAAGTGCTGCAGGCGGCACGCTAAGGTCAGACTGGCCGACGTCCGGCCGACAGCAGGGCTGCGCAAGACCGGCCTGCTGTCGGCCCCCTAACCGATCTTCCGGGGGAGCCTTGATGTCCCGAAACTCTGAACTCATCATCGGGCTGGCCATGCTGGGCGCGGGGCTCGGATATCTTTATCTGACCATGCAACTGCCCCGTCGTGGCACTGTCGATGCCACATTCTTCCCCTATGCGCTGGGCAGCGCGATGGCCGCGCTTGGCCTGTTGCAGATCCTTTTCACGCTGCGACGCTCGGGCTTCCTGCCGCTTGCGCCCTCGGAACGTTTGCAACCGCGTCAGCTTCTGACTGTTGCCGCCACGCTTGGGCTGGTCGCCGGGTTCATTGCCGCCTTGCGCCCGCTGGGCTTTCCCGTTGCCGCCGCGCTGTTTCTCTTCGCGCAGTTCTGGCTGCTCACGCCATCAACGCAGCGACCAAGGCCGATCCTCTATGCCGTGCTCGCCATCCTGTCCGCTGTCGTGATCTTCGTGACCTTCCGCTACGGGTTTCGCCTGATGCTGCCCGGCGGCCCGCTGACCCGCTATCTGCCGTAAAGAGGCCCGCCAATGCTTGACCTTCTCCTCGCGGGTTTCGGCAATGTGCTGTCACCGCAGATCTTTATCCTGATCACTCTGGGCGTGGCCGTGGGTATCGTCTTTGGTGCCGTGCCGGGGCTGACCGCTGTCATGGCCATCGCGCTTTGCCTGCCCATGACCTACACGCTGGGCCCGGCGGCAGGGATTTCGCTGCTGATTGCGCTGTTTGTCGGGGCCACGTCAGGCGGATTGATTTCGGCGATCCTGCTCAAGATACCGGGAACGCCGTCCTCCATCGCCACGACATTCGACGGCGCGCCCATGATGGAAAAGGGCGAGGGCGCGAAAGCGCTAGGTGTAGGGATCGTGTTTTCCTTCATCGGCACGATCCTGTCCATCGGCGCGCTGATGTTCATCGCCCCGTCGCTGGCGCGCGTGGCGCTGTCCTTCGGGCCGCATGAATATTTCGCCATCGCGATCTTCTCGCTCACGCTGATTGCGACGCTCTCCTCCGGCTCGATGATCAAGGGCATTTTTGCGGGCGTTGCAGGTTTTGCCGTCTCGACTGTCGGGATTGCCCCGGTCGATGCAATCACGCGCTTCACCTTTGGCCGGGTCGAGATCAATGCAGGCTTTTCCATTCTGACGGTGCTGGTGGGCATGTTTGCGGTGGCAGAAGTGATCCGCGTTGCCGAAAGCGCCCATCGCAAGGGGGGCGCACCGGTTGCCCCGCCGCTACTGGTGAGGATCAAGGGATTTGGCTTTTCCATGGCCGAGTTTCTGGGCCAGATTCCCAATGCGATCCGCTCCAGCCTGATCGGCATTTCCATCGGCATCCTGCCGGGGATCGGTGCAGGCACGTCCAATATCATCAGCTATATTGCCGCCAAGAAGCGCTCTAAAACACCCGAGAAATTCGGCAAGGGCACGATCGAGGGCGTTGTTGCCAGTGAATCGGCCAATAATGCCGGGATCGGCGGCGCGATGATCCCGCTTCTGACGCTGGGGATTCCCGGGGATGCGGTCACGGCCATTCTGCTGGGCGGGCTGATGATCCACGGCATCCAGCCGGGGCCGATGCTGTTCATCACCCAAGGCCCGCTGGTCTATACGATCTTTGCCGCGCTGGTCGTGGCGGCCATCATGATGCTGATCCTGGAATTTGTCGGGCTGCGGCTGTTCATCAAGCTGCTGGCAATCCCGAAACATATCCTGCTGCCGATCATTCTGGTGCTTTGCGCTGTGGGCGCTTTCGGACTGGCCAGCCGCATCTTCGATGTCTGGACGATCCTTGCCTTTGGCATCCTTGGCTATGCCTTTGCGAAAGCGGGCATGCCGACTGCACCCTTCATCATCGGCTTCATCCTTGGCCCGATGGCCGAGACGAATTTCCGCCGCGGGTTGCAGCTTTCATCCGGTGATTTCACCGGCTTCCTGACCAACCCTATCGCAGGCACCTTCCTCGCCCTCGCGGCGCTGTCGATCCTCTGGCAGGTCTACGCCGCGCTGCGCCCCCACAAGATTGCGACCCTGCCCAATGCGCAGGACTGACCGGAGCAGTTGACATGACACACAGAAAAACCCCTGAAACGCTGCGCTCTGCGCGCTGGTTCGGCCCTGATGATCTGCGCAGTTTCGGGCATCGCTCGCGGCTGATGCAGCTTGGCTATTCCGAGGCGGATTTCAAGGACAAACCCATCATCGGCATTCTGAACACATGGTCAGAGTTGAATTCCTGCCATTCCCATTTCCGCGAACGCGCGAAAGATGTGAAGCGCGGCGTGTTTCAGGCCGGTGGGTTTGCGGTGGAACTGCCCTCGCTTTCGGTCGATGAGAGCTTCACCAAACCGACCTCGATGCTCTATCGCAACATGCTGGCCATGGAGACGGAAGAAATGATCCGCTCGCATCCGCTGGATGGTGTGGTGCTGATGGGCGGATGCGACAAGACCACACCGGGGCTGGTGATGGGCGCGCTGACCGCCGGAGTGCCGATGATCTATCTGCCCGCTGGCCCGATGCTGCGCGGCAATTACGCCGGGCGCGCGCTGGGGTCGGGGTCTGACGCGTGGAAATACTGGGACGAGCGGCGCGCAGGCAGTATTTCCGATGATGAATGGCAGGGATTGCAGGGCGGCATCGCGCGCTCGGCCGGGGTGTGCATGACCATGGGCACGGCCAGCACGATGACCGCCATCACGGATGCGATGGGGCTGACGCTGCCCGGCGCCTCATCAGTGCCCGCGGTGGATAGCGGCCATCAGCGCATGGCTGCCGATTGCGGTCGGCGTATCGTCGAGATGGTCTGGGAAGACCTGACCCCCGACCGGATCGTGACCGGGGCGGCGGTGAAGAATGCCGCTATCGTGGCCATGGCCATGGGCTGTTCCACCAATGCAGTTGTGCATCTGATCGCCATGGCGCGGCGCGCGGGCGTGCGCCTGACGCTCGATGATCTGGACGCGCTGGGGCGCATAACGCCGCTGATCGCCAATGTCCGCCCTGCGGGCAAGGACTACCTGATGGAGGATTTCTTCTATGCAGGCGGGTTGCGCGCGCTGATGAAGCAGATCGAGGAACGGCTGGACACATCCTGCCTGACCGTGACGGGCAAGACCATGGGCGAAAATCTGGACGGTGTGCAGGTTTTCAACGAGGACGTGATCCGCCCGCTGTCGAACCCGGTCTATCACGAAGGATCACTGGCGGTCCTGCGCGGCAATCTGTGCCCGGATGGCGCAGTCATCAAACCTGCGGCCTGCGACCCGAAATATCACATCCATGAAGGCCCCGCGCTGGTCTTTGACAGCTATCCCGAAATGAAAGCGGCGATAGATGATGAGACCCTTGATGTAACCCCGGATCATGTGCTGGTGTTGCGCAATGCCGGGCCACTGGGCGGGCCGGGTTTCCCGGAATGGGGAATGCTGCCGATCCCGAAAGCGCTGATCAAGCAGGGCCACCGCGATATGTTGCGCATCTCTGACGCGCGGATGTCGGGCACATCTTACGGCGCCTGCGTGCTGCATGTAGCCCCTGAAAGCTATGTCGGCGGCCCGCTGGCGCTGCTGAAGACCGGCGATATCGTGCGGCTGGACCTGCCGAACCGTCGTCTGGACATGCTGGTGAGCGAGCCGGACCTCGCCGCGCGCAGCAAAGCCCTGCCCGCGCCAGAGCCGCGGTTTGAGCGCGGCTGGGGCTGGATGTTCTCGAAACATGTGACCCAGGCCGATACCGGCTGCGATTTCGATTTCCTGGAGCGCGATTTCGGCCGTGCGGCGGGCGAGCCGGATATTTTCTGAGGGAAGACCATATGACACTCGACGACGCCCTGCGCGGAATTTCCGGCATCCTTGTCACCCCCTATGACAGCGCGGGTGATATCGCCCCCGAACGTCTGGCCCCGATCCTTGACCGGGCGCTGGGGGCCGGGCTGCATATGCCAGTAGTCAATGGCAATACTGGCGAGTTCTATGCCCTGACCACCGATGAGGCCGCGACCATGGTGCGCGAAACTGTGGCCATGGTGGATGGTCGCGCGCCGGTGCTGGCAGGTGTCGGGCGGGGGCTGCGCGATGCGATCTGCTTGGCGCGCGCCTCGGCAGAGGCGGGCGCGACGGCGCTGATGGTCCATCAGCCGCCCGATCCATTTGTGGCCCCGCGCGGCGTGGTCGATTACCTGCATGCGATCAATGATGCCTCCGGCGGGTTGCCGATGATGCTCTATCTGCGCAACGATGCGATTGGCACGCGCGCGATTGCCGATCTCTGCGCCGTGCCCAATGTGCGCGGCGTCAAATGGGCCACGCCCAATCCGTTGCGGCTGGCGGAAGCCATCGCTGCCTGCGATCCGGGCATCACATGGGTCGGTGGTCTGGCAGAGATCTGGGCGCCGGTTTTTTACGCGGTGGGTGCGCGCGGTTTCACATCCGGGCTGATCAATATCTGGCCGGAGCGGTCTCTTGCCATTCACGCAGCACTTGAAGCGGGGGATTATCAGAGCGCCAATGCCCTGATCGCAGGCATGCGCGCGTTCGAGGATATCCGCGCCGAAGAAATGAACGGCACCAATGTCACCGGGGTCAAGGCGGCGCTTCAGGCGACGGGCCTTGATTGCGGGCCGACCCGCGCGCCCTCGGCATGGCCGCTGACCGACAGTCAGCACATGCGCCTGCACCAGTTCCTGACCCGAAACAACCTGATCTGACAGGATAGCAACATGAGCGACTACACCCTTTCCGACGCCACCCGCGCGGTGCTGAAAAAAGTGTCCACCGCGTCAGTGGCAACCGCGCTTTACAAGCGTGGACTGCGCAATCAGTTCATTCAGGGCGTGCGCGCTGTCGCCGCCAAATCCGAAGTGATGGTCGGGCAGGCTTTCACGCTGCGCTACATTCCGGCGCGCGAGGATCGCAACCCGATCACCGCGTTTCGCAGCCCCGAACACCCGCAGCGCGTCGCGATCGAGACCTGCCCGGCCGGGCATGTGCTGGTCATGGACGCGCGCGGCGATGCGCGTGCGGCCACGGCTGGCTCTATCCTGATCACGCGGCTGGCCAGGCGCGGGGCGGCGGGCGTTGTCTCGGATGGCGGGTTTCGGGATATGGCGGGGATCGGTGCGCTGGACATGCCGTCCTATTGCGCCGGGCCATCCGCCCCCACCAACCTGACGCTGCATGAAGCGCTCGACATCAATATCCCTGTCGCCTGCGGCGGGGTCGCGGTCTTTCCCGGCGATGTGCTGCTGGGGGATGGGGACGGGGTTATGGTGATCCCGGCCCATCTGACCGAGGAGATCGCTGCGGAATGTGCCGAAATGGAAGTGTTTGAGGATTTCGTTCTTGAACAGGTGAATGACGGCGCGGGTGTGATCGGGCTTTACCCGCCGACGCAGGAAGAAAACCTAGCTGCATTCGCTGAGTGGCGCAAGAAAACCGGACGTTGAAAGGCTTTGACATGACCCATACCCCGCACGGCAAGCACCTGATCGCAGGCGAAGAGGTCGCGGGCAGCGCAAGCTTCCCCTCCAGCCCCGCACATGGGACCGCGCATGCGTTTTCCGTTGGCACGCCGGATCTGGTGGACCGCGCCTGCAAGTCGGCAGAGGCCGCATTCTGGTCCTTCGGCTATTCCTCGCGCGAGGATCGGGCGCAGTTTCTGGACAAGATCGCCGATGAGATTGACGCTCGTGGCGATGCGATCACCGAAATCGGGTCGCAGGAATCGGGTCTGCCCGAAGCGCGGCTGATCGGTGAACGTGGGCGCACAACCGGACAGTTGCGGCTTTTTGCATCCCATATCCGCAAGGGCGACTATCTGGACCTGCGCCATGACCCCGCCCTGCCCGACCGCCAGCCCGCCCCGCGCCCGGAACTGCGCATGATCCAGCGCCCCATCGGGCCAGTGGCGGTGTTCGGAGCCTCGAATTTCCCGCTGGCCTTCTCGGTCGGGGGCGGCGACACGGCAGCGGCGCTTGCTGCGGGCTGTCCGGTTGTGGTCAAGGGCCATTCCGCCCATCCCGGCACCGGCGAATTGGTGGGCGACGCCATCACCGCCGCCGCCAAATCCTGCGGGCTGCATCCGGGTGTGTTCTCGCTCATTCAGGGCGGCAAGCGCGATGTCGGTGAAGCCCTGGTCACGCATCCGCTGATCAAGGCGGTTGGCTTCACCGGATCCCTGACCGGGGGGCGCGCGCTCTTTGATCTCTGCGCCGCACGTCCCGAACCAATCCCGTTTTTCGGTGAATTGGGCAGCGTCAATCCGATGTTCATTCTGCCCGGCGCCTTAGGCGCGCGCGGCGATGAGATCGCGAACGGCTGGGCTGCCAGCCTGACCATGGGCGCGGGGCAGTTCTGCACCAATCCCGGCATTGCCGTGCTGCTGGACGGACCGGATGCTGAAGGTTTCGCCGCGACCGCCAAAGCCGCGTTGCAGGATGTGGGAGCGCAGACCATGCTGACCGACAGCATGGCAGAAGCCTATCGCGCGGGCCGCGACCGTGTGGCGGCAAGCGAGGGCGTAGAGACCGTGCTGACGACCACATCCGGGCAGCGCAACGCCACGCCTTGTCTCTATGAGACGAGTGGCGCGGTCTGGCTTGCCAATCACCATCTGGGCGAAGAGGTGTTTGGCCCCCTCGGGCTGATTGTCCGGGCGCAGGATACAGGTCAGATGCTGGAAATCGCCCGTGCGCTGCAAGGCCAGCTGACCTGCACCCTGCATCTGGATGCAGAGGATTCCGACCTTGGCCGAAGCCTGATGCCGGTTCTGGAACGCAAGGCCGGGCGTATTCTGGCCAATGGCTACCCCACCGGGGTCGAAGTGGCCGACAGCATGGTGCATGGCGGACCCTACCCCGCTTCGACCAATTTCGGTGCCACCTCGGTCGGCACATTATCGATCCGTCGTTTCCTGCGGCCAGTGTGCTATCAGAACCTTCCAGAAGCGCTATTGCCGCGAGGATGATCCCAACGAGAGCAATTCTTCGAGGGGTGACCGGCGGCCAAGGTCGTGACGTCAAATCGCTTGCGCCCCTGCCCGGTGCTTTACGCTGTCCGGCGGGCGGTGGCGGGGCCTTCCCTGTTGCCTTCACGCCGCCGAAAGTCTCGGACAGGTCAGCGCGTCAGTCGATGCGCTGACCCTGTGCATCAAACGCATGGAGATGTTCCACATCGAAGGCCAGCGCGAGCTCCTGACCGCGCTGCAGCTCGGGTTGACCTTCCAGCACGACCAGAACATCGGTATCCCCGTCGCTGCGGGCATGTAGAACAGTCTCTGCCCCGAGCGCTTCGACCAGCGTCACCCGGGCCGGAATACCGGCCTCCCCCGGCGCAGCCAGACGCAGATGTTGCGGGCGGATGCCGAATGACACTGGCCCGCTTGCGGCCACGGCAACCTGCACCCCGCCCGGCAATGCGGCCTGCCCCCCTTCGGCGACAGCGGGAAAGAAATTCATGTTTGGTGCGCCGATGAAACCTGCCACGAAGCGGTTCGCGGGCCGGTTGTACAGATTCAGCGGTGTGTCCACCTGTTCGACCCGGCCCTTGCGCAGCACAACGATGCGGTCGGCGAGCGTCATCGCCTCGACCTGATCATGGGTGACATAGATCATCGTCGTGGCCAGCCGGTCATGCAGGGCGGAAAGCTCCGCGCGCATTGTGCCCCGCAACTCGGCATCCAGATTCGACAGCGGCTCATCCAGCAGAAAGGCCGTGGGGTCGCGCACGATGGCACGCCCGATCGCCACCCGCTGGCGCTGGCCACCGGAAAGCTGGGTCGGGCGCCGTTCCAGCAACTCCTCGATTTCCAGCATCCGCGCGGCATCGGCCACGCGCGCCGCGATCTCGGATCGCGGCATGCGGGTGTTCTCCAGTCCAAAGGACAGGTTCTGCCGGACCGTCATATGCGGATATAGCGCATAGGACTGGAACACCATCGCCAGCCCCCGGTCGGCCGCGCCCGCGCGGGTCACGTCGCGTCCGTCAATCTCGATCGCGCCCGAGCTCGGCTTGTCCAGCCCCGCAATCAGCCGCAGCAAGGTCGATTTCCCACAGCCCGAGGGGCCGACGAAGACCACCAGCTCGCCCTTCTCGATGGTCAGGTCCACGCCATGAATGACATGGACCCCGCCAAAGCTTTTGCGAATATCCTTCAGTGTGATGCTGCCCATGGTCGCCCCCTATTTCACGCCTGCACCAGCGATGCCGGTGGTGATGAATCGTTGCAGGAAAACGAAGACCAGCACGACGGGAATCATCGTCACGACGGTCATCGACAGGATATAGTGCCACTGCACATTCAGCTCACCCGCATAGGTGTTGAGCCCGATCTGCAGCGTGTATAGCTCGCGCCGTGACAGCACCACGAGCGGCCAGAGGAAGTCGTTCCAGCGCCAGACCACCGAGAAGATCGCCAGCACGGCCAGAGCCGGAGCCGTCAGTGGCAGGATGATGCGCCAGTAGATCTGCCACTCAGAGGCATGATCCATCCGCGCGGCCTCAAGCAGGTCATCGGGGATGGTCAGCATGTACTGGCGCAGCAGAAAGACCCCGGTCGGCGTGGCGATGGTGGGTAGAATCACCCCCCAGAGCGAATCCAGCAGCCCGACGCGGCTGACCACCGAATAGAGCGGCACGAGGATCACCGAGAGCGGCACCATCAGCGTGCCGACGATGACCAGAAGCACCGCATCGCGGCCCCGGAAGCGGTATTTGGACAGCGCAAACGCGGCCATCGAATTGGTGAAGAGCGTCAGGATCGTGGCGAAGAAGGTCACGAAGACCGAATTGCGCAGATAGACGAAGAAGTCGAAATGCAGAAACGGGTCGGTGTAGTTTCCATGTGCGATCCCGACATCGCGTACCGGCGTGCGGTCGGCAATGCGCACAGAGATCTGCGCGTCGGGATCGCCCGGATCGACCATCTGGGCATTTGCCCCGATGCGCCGGACCTGCGCCAGATCGCGGGTGCTGCCATCCTCCATGGTGACGGTGAACAGCGGCAGCGGGGTGTCATGGCCCTCGACCGCCGCCGTCTGCTGCACATAGGGCAGCAGTGTCGGCGGGAATTCCGCCAGTTGCGCGGGATCTTTCAGCGAGGATGAGATCAGCCAGAGCGCCGGGCCGAACATCAGCACAGTGCCGCCGATCAGCCAGACCCAGCTGGCCACATCGGTCCAGTGCCAGCGCCCGCCATGGCCGCGCCGCCGCGTCAGGAATGTCAGAATCGTGCTCATCTTTCCCTCGCCTTTTCTGCCCGCCGTGACAGGCCCAGCTGCATGAGCGTCAGCACCACCAGCACCGCGCCCATCAGGATCGAGGCGGCCGCTGCCAGCCCCGGATTGCGCAGCAGCGAGGCGAAGCCGACCTCGTAGATATACTGCGTCATGAACATGGTCGCCGTGCCCGGACCGCCACCGGTCAGCACATAGGCTTCATCGAAAATCTGCACGCCCCGGATCAGCGCCAGCACCAGAACCACGGCGAGATTGGGCCCCAGAAGCGGAAGCGTGATCCGCCAGAACACGCGGGCGGGCGGTGTGGCATCCATCTCGGCGGCCTCATAGAGGTCTTTCGGGATCGCCTGCAATCCTGCCAGCAGGATCAGGGTGAAGAACCCCATATGCGCCCAGGTGCTGACCCCGATCGCAGCGGCAAAGGCATAGAAACGGTCGTTCAGCCAGACCACACGTTCGGCGCCGAAATTGGTGACGATCAGGTTCAGCAGTCCTTCGCGCTGCAGGATCCAGCGCCAGATCAGCCCCACGACCACCGGCGACAGCAGGACCGGAAAGAAAAACACCGCCCGGAAGAAACCGCGCCCGGCCATGTTGCGGTTCAGGATCAGCGCGGTGATCATCGACACGGACACCATAAGACTGACCTGAAACAGGACGAAGAAGAAGGTGTTATGCGCCGCCCGCCAGAACAGATCCTCGCGGCAACTCAGCGGGTCAAGGTAGTTCTGGCAGTCGGTCAGCCGCTCATATTGCTGACCACCGACCCAGGCGCGCTGATCCAGCAGGATCTCGGCGCCCCCGGTAAAGGAATAGACGAAGTTCAGGATGATCGGGATGATCACGAAAATACCGAAGATGGCCATGTTCGGGATCAGGAAGACAGCGATCATGCCGCCAGTACCTGCTTTGGCCTGAATCAGGCGCATCACCGGATCAATAGCCCGCGAGATCAGGACAAGCGGCAGCAGCACCACCTGTCTGAGCAGCGGTCCAAGCCGGTCGCGAAGCCGTCGCAAACGCCGGTCGGACCCTTCCGGCGCGGCCGTGGCTTTGACCTGTGCAATCTCGTTTTCCATTCTCCCCTCCCCCCAGCTATTGGCGATGCTACGGGCGCATGCGCGCCCGCTCGCGGTTTCGGAAGTGCCGGTGCCTGCGCGGACATGCGCCCGCGCAGCGATAGGTCAGGTGGAGTTCAGCGTGCCGCTTCGACCTGATCCGCGATGTCGCGGTCAATCAGCGCGCGCGCCTGCTCCAGCGTCAGCTCGCCCGCCATGGCCTGGCTGATGCGCGTGACCAGCGCGCCATAGACCGAATTTGCCCAACGCCAGGCCGGAAGCGCATCGGTCGCAGGCAGGGTCTCGCCCGACGCTTCGACGAAGCGGCTGAGTGCCGGGGGCACATTGGGGTCATCGGACTGGAAATTCAGCCCGCCCTCCGCGACGATTCCGGCATGCGCCGGCAGAAACAGCGTGCGCTCGGTGAATTCGCGCACCACCTCCTCGGATGCCAGATAATCCATCACCCGTGCCACCGCCTCGGGGTTCTGGGTATAGCGGATGCCGACCAGCCCGGCACCGCCTGCCATGCCGGTACATCCGACAGGGCCGCAGGGGGAACCGGTGGCCACCCAGTCAAAGGCGTCGCCGATCTTGGTCGACAGGTTTGCGACTTGCCATGAGCCCGAGTAATAGAACGGGATCAGCGCGTTGGTGAAGTCATCCGCCGCCGCACGATAGGTCGTCCCGGCAGCCGAGACCCAGGTATCGGGCAGCATCAGCCCCTGTCCCGTCCAGTCGACCAGCCGGGTGATGAATTCCATCGCGTCATCACTCAGCGGCGCGGGCAAGCCGTCATCCCCGATGAATGTCTCGCCGTAAGCGGCCAGCGGACCCGCAACGCGGTGCCCGGAGCGGTCGATGGAGAAGGCTGCGGGCAGGCCCTGATCCTCGGCCACCTGACGGCTGGCCTCGATCCAGTCATCCCAGCTTGCACCGGGGCCCGGCAGCTCAATACCCGCCTGTTCGAACAGCGTCGCATTGGCAAAACCGCCGACCAGCGTAAGCTGCGTCATGAAGCCCGGAATAGCATCGGACCCGTCGGGGCGCATCCAGTCAAAGCGATCCCCGAAATTGGCCTCCCAATAGGCCGGATCGGCCACATAAGGCCGCAGGTCCAGCCAGTGATCGGCCTGCGCCTTGAGATTGGTCACACGCGCAATATCCGGACCGGTCCCCGAGGCCAGCTGAACCGGAAGCTGTTCCTGAATCACCTGAAAGGCCACATTGTCCAGGATCACGTTGATATCCGGGTTCTCGGCCTCGAAGCGGGACAGGATGTCGGCCATCACCGCGCCCTCTACCCCGTCTGAATACCACATCACGCGCACCGGCGTCTGCGTTTGCGCCGCCGCAGTGCCAGCGACCAGCGCCAGAACCGAGGCACCAAGAAATACCTTCTTCATGTGTCGTCCTCCCTAATGCCCCGCGAAAAGCCTCAGAGGGCCGCGCGGCAGGACGGCGCGCGTTCCCTCGATTGTCATGTCTGAAACCGAGAGCTGACGCCCTTCGGCCCGGATGCTCCCGTCGGCGTGGAACTGCACCTCCCCGTAATCGGGATCCTCGACCCGGATCACCCCTGCCTCCTCGTTCAGGGTGAGCCCGGAAAAACGTTGCGCGAAAGCCGCGCCATCGCCATGCAGCGCATGCGCGCCAAGGCGGATCAGCCACCAGCCCTGCCGCCCGGCCAGCCGCAACTCATGCCCGGCGGTCGGGCCATGGTCCACGACCTGCAGCGCGGCGGAAGTGCGGATCATCAGATGCCCCTGCCCCGACTGCGCCAGCGCGGTGTCGCCCTGAATGCGGGCCGCGTCGAAATCGGGGGCCGGGAACCAGCAATGGGTGAAATCGGGCTGCGGGTCGGTGCCGTTGAACTGCACCACCGCCAGATCTCGATATTGCTGCACCCGTGGCACGCTGGCGGACCCGCCCCAATAGGACGGGCGGCCATAGCCCGAATGGATCACTTCGCCCGGGTGGTTGATCCAGATCTGCGCCGCAGGATTATGGCCAAGACGGGCGTGGATCAGTGTTTCCTGATAGCCCCAGTCGCCCCAGCGATAGGCCATGGCCGAGCCCATGGCGTGATCGGCGCTTTTGTGGTGATAGAGGCGCGCGAAACACCCCTCGCCCTGCGCGAAGCGCCATTCCTGCGCGTGCTCGCCGCTCAGGCAAGCGCGGTCCTTCAGGTCGGGCAGCGCCAGCCCATGTTCGCGCAGGCACAGCGCCAGTTGCGGCGTGGCATGAAACCTTGCGCCGAAACTGCCGGTGCCCCACAAGAGCCGCCCGATGGCGGATAGCTCCAGCGTTACCGTACCGCGCAGAGTATGCTCATAGCTGCGCCCCTGCGCGGCGGTCAGCACGCCCTGATGCGCCGAATTGGCCACGATCTCTGCCAGCCGCACGATCCCGCGCCGGGCGCGTTCGCGCAAATCGGCATCGGGCGACAGCGCAAAGATCGCGGTCAGGCCCTTCAGGTCGATGGGGAAATAGGGGGCCGAGTTGAATTCGGCCATTTCGCAGGCCTCGAAATGGTCGAACCATGCGATCAGCCGTTCGGCCCCGATCCGGGACTGTTCGGCGCCGCTGCGGCCTGAGCGGGTGAACAGCGTCTCGGGCAGAAGCGCGCCACCCAGATGCGCGGCGGTGTGAAACAAAAGCGCGTGGTTTTCGCTGAAATACCACTGCACGTCATTGCCCGGCTCATCCATCCAGTAGCGATAGCCCGCAATGGTCTGGTCGATCCGGGCGCAAAGCTCGGGGCCCAGCAGATCGGGCCAGCGGGTGCGCGACCAGATCAGGGGGACCAGCGCGAAATCGGCGCAGTCCCAGCAGGCATCGATCCGGGGCAGCGCATCGGCGATCATTGCCCGCGTGCGCGCGCTGCCATCGCCAAGCGCCAGCCGGGCAATGGCGGTCACCGTGTCGGCCTCGCCGCCCTCTGCGATGGCTTGCAGCGTCTCTGTGATACGCGCATCGGGCGATTGCGGCGCCGGGCCCTGCTTGCCCGCATGGGAAATCTCGGTGCCATAGACCCGCCCGGCTGCGAAGCCCGCCACGCTCAGTTGTACCCGGACATGGCGGAAATCGCCGGGCAGATCATCCGCATTGCCCAGATCGATTTCGGTCGTCGTGGCGGGCAGGCTGCGGTGGATCGGCGGGAAATGATCATGCGACATGAAATCGCCTTCGATCCGGAACTCGGCCTGAGCCGCGACGCCCAGAGGGGCAGGCAGGCGCAGGACCACCGGCACGCCGTCATGAGTCGAGCGCGGGAAGTGGAAGCCTTCAAGCGCGGTTTCGACGGCGCGGGCCTCGGCCTCGGTGCAGCTGACAGGGATTGCCTGCTCGGCCTCTGGCCCGGCGAGATAGTCAAGCTGGACATAGAAGCGCGTATCGCGCTCGGCGAGGTCATCGAAGAAGATCTCGATCCGGTTCTCCCCGGCCTGAAGCGTGACTTCGGCCTCGGCGCTGGTCTCATAATTGCGCGTATAGCCCGCCATCCACAGCAGCTCAGTGCCGTTGACGCGCAGGATCGCGCCGCCACAGGTCGCGAGCCGCAGCCGTGCTGTCCCAGCTTCCTGCGCGCGGATCAGGGTTTCCGCCCGCGCGGCCAGCCGTGTGGCCCGGAACCAGAAGCCCGACAGATCCAGCCGCGGCGAACCGAAGCCCAGCCAGACAGTTTCCGGCGCCCCGGTCGCGCGCTCATCGGGGCGCTGGTCGCGGAAGGCCGCTGCAAAATAGGTCCGGCAGGGGTATTCGTGGGGGATGAAGTTCTTGTCCCGCGTCAGAAAGAAAAACGGGTCCATCTCGCCCTGCATGGGCCGTTCGGGCACGTCATATGCCGCCTCGGCAATGGTCGAGTGCCGCCACAGGGTGACGGTTGCGCCAACAGGCAAGGGGCGCGACAGGTGTGTCATTTCAGATCCTTTACCGGCACGGGATCGACATCCTGATAGACCTGATTCTCGCCGGTCATGCCCCAGACAAACGCATAGGGTCCGGTGCCTGCGCCCATATGGATCGACCAGGCGGGCGACAGGATCGCATCGCCCGACGCGACCATCAGATGGCGGGTATTTTCGGGCCGCCCCATCAGGTGAACAACGCGGTCTTCATCGGCCATGTCGAAATAGAGATACGCCTCCATCCGCCGCTCGTGCAGATGCGGCGGCATGGTGTTCCAGACATTGCCCGGATCAGGGTCGGTGATGCCCATCAGGAGCAGGCATGAGGGCGCGACTTCGGGGTGGATATACATGCGCAGGGTGCGCTGGCTGGCGCGGCTGGTCTCGCCGAAAACCACCGGTTTGGACTGATCGCGGGTGATCAGGCGGTGCGGGTGGTCGGCCCCGGCGGGGACCGAGTTCAGATAGAACAGCGCCGGGTTCGCGGGGTCGTCCGATTCCAGCGCGACATCTTTCGCCCCTCGCCCCACATAGAGCACATCGCGCGGGGCCAGCGCATGGCGCGTCCCGTCCACGGTGATCGCGCCCGGATGGCGGCCCAGATTGGCGATCCCGCCCTCGCGCGCGTCGAAGAAATGGGCAGTGCCGACCCCGGCCCCGTCGCCGATGGCGATGGGGCTGTCGGTGGGGACGATCCCGCCCAGCACCATCCGGTCGACATGGGTATAGGCCATGCGCGCCTGTCCGGGCTGAAAGATGCCTTCGACCATGTATTCAGCGCGCAGATCGGCGGTTGTCATGCCATCAATGGCGGCGGGTGATCCGCCGTAGCGGTTGGTCCAGGTGATCATGATGTCAGACTCGATGTTAGGGATTTCGTCGGGTGGTTCAGCGCCTCGGTCAGGCACATAATGGCCAGTGACTGGCCATAGCCGGTCGGCTGCACCGGAATGTCGCGGTAGAATTGCAGGTCATGGCCCATGCGGGTGCCGTAGCTAACCCCGCCGACCACGCCGTCGGGACCGATCTGGCCCAGCACATAATCCAGCCCGCGCCGCCCGGCCTCGGCGGCCGCTGGCCCGGCGCGGCCAGTACGGGCGGCTTTCATCAGGCCATAGGCAATGCCCGCCGTGGCACTGGTTTCCATGTAGGACGAAGGGTCATCCAGAAGCGTGCGCCAAGCGCCGTCTTCGGTCTGCAGGGGCAGAAGCGCCTCGATCTGCGCGGCCAGAACCCCGTCGAGAAAACGCGCGATGGCAGGATCAAGCGCGCAGAGATCAGGCAGATCGGCCAGCCCCGCCGTGATCCAGGCATTGCCCCGCGCCCAACGCGCGCGGGCGAAATTGTCGCGCCGTGCAAAGCTCCAGCCGTGGAACCACAGGCCGGTGGCAGGATCGGCCAGATAGCGGGTGTGGACCAGAAACTGATGCTGCGCCTCGTCGATCAGGGCGCGCTGACCGCTGGCCTGCCCGTAAGAGGCGAGAAACAGCGCCACCATGAAAAGCGTGTCGTCCCAGAGTTCGCCATCATTGATCTTGTCAGAGACATCGTGCTGAAATCCCCCCTCGGCGGTGCGGGGGGCGTCGCGCAACAGCCGTTCGGCCCAGTCCTGCAGCAGCGGCTGCCAGCGTGGATCGCGGGTACGCGCCCAGAGCAGGCTCAGCGCCAGCATGGGGGCCGTGGTGTTGACATTCAGCCCCGGCAGGCCGTTCTGGCGGTGATCTTCAAACCAGTCTTCCAGCAGGCGCTGCCAACGCGGCTCGCCGCTCTGCATCCACAGCCGCGCGAGACCATAGAGCCCCACGCCCTGCGGCCATTCCCAGCTGGAAAAGCTGATATAGTCGCCCCTTGTACCATCGAGATTGGGCTCATCAAAGCGCCCGGTATCGGTCAGCGCGGTCAGCCCGGTCACCAGGCGATCCAGCGTTGTCCGGATATGCGAATCGTCGGCCATGAGTCTCCTCCCACGCAAACGATATGAATAACGAAATTCATTTGCAATAACTGCAAAAATTTTGCATTAGGTAAAGGAGGAGGGTCGCATGACCGGAAAACGTGTTCGTATGGAAGATCTGGCCGAGCGTTGCGGTGTCTCGGTCGCCACGGTCAGCCGGGTGTTGTCCGATCAGCCCGGCGTGCGCGAGGATGTGCGCGCGCGGGTGCGCGCGGCAGCGGCGGCACTGGGCTATGTCGGGCAATCGGCACTTGCCGGGCGGCGCGCCATTCTGATCGCCAGCCGCGCCGCATTGGTTGATGCTGCACGCAGCCAGTTCACCCTGCATGTGCTGGACGGGCTGCGCGAGCGCGCCGCCGCGCTGGGGATGCGGCTTGACGTGCGCGCGATGGCCGCCAATTTCGCAGAGACTTTCCACGAAGATGACGACGCGGCGGGGTATCTGCTGCTGACGCCGGAAAATGATACCCAGATCGCGATTGCGGCAGATCAGGGGCGGCCGGTGATTCTGGTCAATGCCGATGACCCGCGCATGCGGCTCAGTTCGGTCGCACCCTGCAACCGCACTGCGGCCGCTCTGGCCACCGATCACCTGATTGCGCGAGGGCACCGGCGCATCTTGTTCCTGACCTGCCCCGGACGCCGCACCATCGAGCGTCGGCGCGAAGGCTGGGCCGGGCAACTGGCAGAAGCCGGGCTGCAAGCCGATCTGGTCGAAGAGGTTGCCGACTGGCGCCCGGATCTGGCGGCAGAGGCCATCCGCGCGCGCCTGTCAAAGGGTCCGCGCGATTTCACCGCCGTGCTGGCGGCGGGCGACAGTCTGGCCATCGGCGCGCTGATCGGTCTGGCCGAAGCCGGGGTTTCGGTGCCTGATCAGGTCAGCGTGATGGGCTTCGACGGCTTGCCGCAATGCGATCTGCAATCCCCGCCGCTGAGCGCGATCGAGATCCCGATGCAGGCCATCGGCGCTACTGCGCTGGATCTGTTGCGCGACGCACTGACCTTTCCCGACGCCCCGCCCCGGCGGGTAGAGCTCGCCTGCCGGATCATCGAGCGCGCCTCGACCGGCACTTGCAAGGAGTAGACCATGACCAACCCATTCCGACTGGACGGAAAAACCGCGCTGGTGACCGGCGCCAATGCCGGTATCGGCCAGGCCATTGCGCTCGCGCTCGGGCAGGCCGGTGCGCAGGTTGTCGTCGCCGCGCGCCGACCCGCTACCGAGACACTTGCGGCGCTGGGGGCGCAGGGCCGGACGCTGACGCTCGATCTGTCCGACCCGCTCGCGGCCCGCGACGCCTTCGCCGCCGAGCCGGTGGATATTCTGGTCAACAATGCCGGGACGATCCGCCGCGCCGACAGTCTGGACTATTCCGAGGCCGACTGGGACGCGGTGATGGATGTCAACCTGAAAGCGGTATTCTTCACCACTCAAGCTTTTGCGCGTGCGGTGACCGCGCGCGAAGGGCGTGGCAAGGTGATCAACATCGCCTCTCTCTTGTCGTTTCAGGGGGGCATCCGGGTGCCCGCCTATACGGCCTCGAAACATGGGGTGGCCGGGCTGACAAAGATCCTCGCGAATGAATGGGCCGCAGGTGGGATCAATGTCAACGCCATCGCCCCCGGCTATATCGAGACGGCAAACACGGCAGCGCTAAGGGAGGATCCCGAGCGCTCTGCGGCCATCCTTGACCGCATCCCGGCGGGGAGATGGGGACGGCCCGAGGATATCGCGCAGACGGCGGTCTTTCTGGCCGCACCTGCCTCGGATTACATCCATGGTGCGGTTCTGAACGTCGATGGCGGATGGCTGGCCCGCTGAGGGGCTGACCCCGCCCGGCCCTCGCATCCAAGCATCGTCAGAGCCGCCGGGCGGCCCGTCATCGCCGATAGCGCCCGCTGGCGGCGTCTGGCCCGTCAGCGGGGCGAAGAATGCCGCGCTCCGGGTTGTCTTTCCCCAAAGCGGATACTAAGTCGGCACTCACCGGTCGCAGCCTACCCGGTTATCAAAACAAGGACTGACACATGAGAACGAACCTTATCTGCTCTGGCGGGATGGACTCTGTTTCGCTTGCCCATATTCTGGCCGCCCAAGGGGTGCTGAAGCGCCTGACCTCTTTCGACTATGGCCAGCGCCACCACAAGGAACTGGATTACGCAAGAGCCTGCGCCGAACGGCTGGGTGTTGCGCATCATGTGATCGACATGCGCGCCGTCGGCGCGGTGCTGACAGGCTCTGCGCTGACCGATGATATTGCCGTTCCAGACGGCCACTATGCCGAAGACACCATGAAGATCACCGTGGTGCCCAATCGCAATGCGATCATGCTGAGCATTGCCTACGGGATTTCTGCGGCACATGGGGACGACACGGTTGCCACCGCCGTGCATGGCGGCGATCATTTCATCTATCCCGACTGCCGCCCCCGGTTCACGCAGGCATTCGAGATGATGCAGCGCGCAGCGCTGGATGGCTATGCGGATATTGCCCTGCATACCCCGTTCGTGCACCGCTCCAAGGCCGATATCGTGCGCGAGGGCGCGCGCGTTGGCACGCCTTTTGCGCAGACATGGTCCTGCTACAAGGGCGGCGCGACGCATTGCGGGCGCTGCGGCACCTGTGTCGAGCGGCGCGAAGCCTTCCATCTGGCGGGCATAGCGGACCCTACCGATTATCAGGATCCCGAGTTCTGGCAGCAGGCCATCGCCAGCAAGGAGGGGCGCTGATGTTTCGGATCACCAAGGAGTTTCATTTCTCGGCCTCGCATCAACTCTCGCATCTGCCGCCGGATCACCAATGCGCGCGGCTGCATGGGCATAATTACATCGTTGTGGTGGAACTTTCCGCGCCGGAGTTGAACGCAGACGGGTTTGTGCGCGATTATCATGAACTCAAACCCCTCAAAGCCTATATCGACGACAGGTTCGATCACCGCCATCTTGATGATATTCTTGATGTGCCCTCGACCGCAGAGAACCTTGCGCGCCATTTCTACGACTGGTGCAAATCACGCTGGCCAGAGACCGCCGCTGTAAGAGTTTCGGAAACGCCGAAAACATGGGCCGAGTACCGGCCATGAGCCTGCGCATCGCCGAAATTTTCGGGCCCACGATTCAGGGTGAGGGAGCGTTGATCGGGGAGCCCACGGTCTTCGTCCGGGCAGGCGGGTGCGACTACCGCTGTGCGTGGTGCGACTCGATGCATGCAGTGGACAATGCATATCGGCATCACTGGGCAAGGATGACCGCGCGGCAGGTCTGGGAGAAAGTGCGCGCCCTGTCGGATGGGCGACCGCTCACTGTCTCTCTGTCCGGCGGCAACCCTGCCATTCAGGATTTCGGGCCGCTTATTGCCCTTGGCAAGGCCGAAGGCTACCGGTTTGCCTGCGAAACCCAAGGCTCGGTCGCGCGCCCGTGGTTTGCTGATCTTGACACGCTGGTCCTCAGCCCGAAGCCGCCATCCAGCGGCGAAGTGGTGGATTGGGCGGCGTTTGACACATGCCTGACTGCGGCACAGGCCGAGCCCGAAACCGTGCTGAAAATCGTGATCTTTGACGATGCGGATTATGTCTGGGCCCAAGCTGCTGCCGCCAGATATCCCGATCTGCCACTCTATCTGCAACCGGGCAATCCGGAGGTAGATCCCGAGCTGGCTGTCGATCCGGGCGCCAGCATAGAGCGGCTGTCATGGCTGGTGGAGAAGGTCACCGCAGATAAATGGTTCACCCCGCGCGTGCTGCCGCAGCTTCATGTGCTGATATGGGGCAATAAACGCGGCGTCTGAGAACGAGGGCAAAGGAAATCGTGATGACTGAAACCATCTATAGCGGGCTGAAGCAACTTGGCGGGGCAACGGAACTGCCTGACAGCCCGGAGAGGGCCGAATTGGAGCGCGTCCAGAACCCGCAGGCCGGTATTGCTTATTGCGTGCGGTTTGTGGCGCCTGAATTCACCTCGCTCTGCCCGATGACGGGCCAGCCGGATTTCGCGCATCTGGTGATCGACTATGTGCCGGGCGACTGGCTGATCGAGAGCAAATCCCTGAAACTCTATCTCGGGTCATTCCGCAATCACGGCGCGTTCCACGAGGATTGCACCATTTCCATCGCGCGGCGGCTTGTCGAATTCCTCGCCCCGCAATGGCTGCGGATCGGCGGCTACTGGTATCCGCGCGGCGGCATTCCCATTGATGTGTTCTGGCAGAGCGGCCCCATGCCCGAAGGTGTCTGGATACCGGATCAGGGTGTTGCCCCGTATCGCGGGCGCGGTTGAGGCAAGCGCCCGTCTTCGATCCTTCTCGGGACAGATCAACCTTGTGGATTTCATTGCGGCTTTCATCTCACAATCAAGGGCAGCGCGTCAGTCGTTAAAATTTTGCGATTGGCATAGGATCGCGTGAGAGATAGTTGCCATCCCATGACGGATGAGACCGACCCGACCCTTGCTGACCGTATCGTCGCGGCCCTCGCGGCCGAAATCGAGGGCGGACATCTGCCCCCGGACACGCGTCTTCTGCAAAACGAGATTGCAACACGCTTTTCGGCCAGTCATGTGCCGGTGCGCGAGGCTTTCCGGCGTCTGGAGGCAATGGGGCTGGCGCAGTCCCTGCCGCGACGGGGCGTGCGCGTCGCAAGCATCGATGCCGGGCGACATTTCGAGGCGCTGGAAATGTGCGCGGTGCTGGAGGGTCTGGCCTTGCGCCATACCGGCACACCCTATCCGAAGGGACATCTGGACGCGCTGACCCGGGCCGATCTGGCGTGCAGTCAGGCCACCACGCAGCAAGACTGGGACAGCGCCAACCGCCATTTCCACAGCTTGCTGATTGCGCCTTGTCCGATGCCGGGGCTGCTGTCCGAGATCGGGCGGCTGCGGTCCATTCTGACGCGCGGAGCCATGGCTCTGGGCGGGCGACCGCGCCTTTCCCTGCCGCGCGAGGATCGCGACCATGGCGCGATCCTTGCCGCCTTGCGCGACGCGGATATTGACCGCGCCGCAACCATCCTTACGCGGCATATCCGGCGCGGGCATCTTGCCCGATCCTTATAGCTGTTTAATCCCACCGCATGCTGGGACTAAACAGCACGGGGCATGATAGAGATTTTGACATGATTGCCGGGGGGAGACGAACGCCCCTGCTGGCTCCAAGTGAATGCGCAAGAGAGGTGGGATCCACGCATCATCGCTGGTGCTGGCCTTGGACAGCCCGGTCTTTCAAACTGGGGCGAACAGGCTAAGCGCGGTCAATGCCCCTGTAGCAAAATCCAGCAATGCGAAGGTTTCGATCCGCTTTTGGGTATTGGCATATCCGCGCCAGCCGCCGGTATTGCTGATCGACATGAGCCGGATCGGCTGGCAACCATCGGTCGGGGTGCAGAAACCCATCGCCGACAGTCATGCGAAAGCCCCTGTGACGCGCAGCGCACGTTCGACCCCGCGCAATTCCGCCAGCCCGCGCAGCCGACCAACCAGAGGATAGCCCGGCTGCCCGTTCCGCGTCAGGTCATCGGTGATTTCCTGACCATGATCGGGCCGCATCGGGATGTCGTAATCCGCGCGCCCCGCCACCCGGCGGCGGGCCTCTTCGCGCAGGATGGCCGCGATCAGGGCCACCATATCGGTCTCTCCCTCCAGATGCTCATCCTCGAAGAACGAGCCGTCAGCTTCGCGCCGCACATTGCGCAGATGCAGGAAATGCACGCGCGGGCCGAAACGATCCATCATCGCGGGCAGATCATTATCCGCGCGCACGCCAAGCGACCCGGAACACAGCGTCATCCCGTTCGCCGGGCTGTCCACCGCGGCAAGTACAGCGGCGTAATCCTCTGCCGTGGACATGATGCGCGGCAGGCCCATCAGGGGAAAGGGTGGATCATCCGGATGACAGCACAAGCGTAGCCCCAACCGCTCGGCCACAGGCACCACTTCGGACAGGAAGTCGATGAAATGCGCGCGCAGCCGGGCGGCGCTGATGGTTCCGTATTCGTCCAGATGCGCGCGCACGGTGCCCAGATCCATCGCCTCGGTCGATCCGGGCAGGCCCATGGTGATCGCATCCGCCAGCCCGCGCCGCGCGGCATCATCCATGGCGGCCAGCCTGCACGCGGCGGCCTCGACCACGGCAGGCGTGAAATCCTGCGCCGCGCCGGCCCGTTGCAGAAGGTGGATGTCAAAGGCGGCGAAATCCACCATGTCAAAGCGCATCGCGCGCGCGCCAGTCGGGCGGCGCCAGCGCAGATCCGTGCGCGTCCAGTCCAGAACAGGCATGAAATTGTAGCAGATGACAGCAATCCCGGCCTGCGCCAGATGTTCGAGTGAGGTCTTGTAGGCCCCGATATGTGCGCGCCAGTCGCCCTTTTGCTTCTTGATATCCTCGCTGACCGGCAGACTTTCGACCACTTCCCATTGCAGTCCGGAGGGCGCGCCATCCGCGCAGCGCCCGACCTCTGCCTGCCGCTGAGCGATGGCTTCGCTGGTCCAGACCTGACCGTTGGGCACATGGTGCAGCGCAGAAACCACGGCTTGCGCCCCCGCCTGCGCGATATCTTCAGGCCGGACCGGATCTTGGGGGCCGAACCAGCGCCATGCATGCCTCATTCTGTTCCTCCATCCGCAAGCCTCTGTGCCTCGATGGCCAGCCGCGTCACATGCAGAGCATGGCCCTGCGGCATGGCGGTATCTGTGCGCTCGCGCACATCTGTCAGGAAGCGCGGGAAATAGCTCAGCGGCTCAGAAGAACAGTCGATATGCCTCACGCCATGCCGGTCGCACAAAAACAGATGATCCGCGCCGGGTCGCCCGGCGGGATCGACATATTTGCGCAGCTCGATCGTGCCTTCGGTCCCGGTCAGGAACAGCCGCCCGTCGCCCCATGTCGGCAGCCCGTCCGGGGTGAACCAATCCACGCGGATGACGCCGCGCGCGCCCTCGCTCTCCAGCAGAATATCGCCCGTGTCGCGAAAGGCGGGCAGATCGGGAAGATTGCGGTTGGCCGTTGCCGCGGCAAGGATGCGCGCGGTCGGTGCGCCGGTGAAACGCAGGAACTGGTCGATCTGATGGCTGGCGATATCGGTCAGGATGCCACCGAAGGCCGCAGGATCGAAGAACCAGTCGGGCCGGATCGCCCGGTTCAGCCGGTGCGGCCCCAGACCCGTGGTCTGGATCACCCGGCCAATCGCGCCTTCCCCCACCAGTCGCGAGGCGGTTTCGCAGGCCCGGACAACAAAGCGCTCCGAGAAGCAGATTGACAGCAAACGCCCGGTTTCCGCCGCAACCTGTTCCAGTTCGGCCACCTGTGCCAGATGAATGGCGCCGGGTTTGTCGAGCATCACATCCTTGCCCGCCCGCATCGCGCGGATGGCAATGGCGGGGCGGTCGGCGGGAATTGCCGCCGAGAGGATCACCTGCACATCCGGGTCGTCAAAGAGTGCATCACGGTCGCGGGCCGCGAGGTCCGGGAACCGCTCGCGAAACC
This sequence comes from Natronohydrobacter thiooxidans, assembly GCF_001884735.1. GTDB lineage: Bacteria > Pseudomonadota > Alphaproteobacteria > Rhodobacterales > Rhodobacteraceae > Roseinatronobacter > Roseinatronobacter thiooxidans_A. The sequence continues at coordinate 605,219 of NZ_MJAP01000003.1, forward strand.
CCTCCAGCACGCGGGGATCGCTGGTCTGCGGGCAATAGCCTGCACAGACGGCTCCCGCTGCGATCAGTTCACCGACCATGTGATAGATATGCCGATGATCCAGCCCGATCGCGGCGAAACATATGCTCATCGCACCACCTCGACGGGTTTTCCACCATCTCCGGCTGCGATCAGCGCATCAATCAGACGGTGCACGCGCAGCGCTTCTTCGCCAGTGACGCGCGGTTCGCGGTTTTCGCGGATCGCGGCGGCGAAATCCGCCATCACCGCGCGATGCCAGTCATGCGGAAAGGCCATCGGATCCGCCCCTGTCCCACCCGCGCCGGTATCGGCCTCAACCCGTTCTTCAGTGCCGTCAAGAAACTGCGCCAGCAATGTGCCGCCGCGCAGGGCAAGCGTGCCCTTGGTGCCGGTGAGGGTGATTTCCTCGTGAAACCCCGGATAAGCGGCGGTCGTGGCGTCGATCACCCCGATGGCGCCGTTTGCAAAACGAGCGGCGGCGCAGACCATATCCTCGGTTTCCATCCGGTGAACGGCGGTTGTTGTCGCGAAGCCTGCGACAGTCTCGACCGGACCGGCCAGCGACAGCATCAGATCAAGCGTATGGATCCCTTGCGAGATCAGCACGCCCCCGCCATCGCGCGCAAAACTGCCGCGTCCGGGTTCGTCATAATAGGATTGCGGACGCCACAGCCGGATTGTGGTGGAACAGCCGGTGATCTGCCCCAGCGCGCCCGTGGCCAGCAGTTCAGCCGCGCGCAGCGCTGCCGGGCGGAACCGGTGCTGCAGCACGGTGCCCAGCTTCACCCCCGCGGCCCGACAGCCACTGACCAGCGCCTCGGCCCGCGCGGTCGTGATGTCGAGCGGCTTTTCCATCAGCACATGCTTGCCTGCCCGCGCGCAGGCCAGACCGATATCGGCATGGGTGTTGGCGGGCGTGAAGACAGCCACGGCCTCGACGCGCGGGTCGGCGAGGATCGTGTCCAGACTGTCGGCCACAGGGAAAGGGTAGCGCCTGGCGAAATCGGCACGGCGCGCCGCAGACGGGGCATAGGCGTGCAGCACCTCGATCTCGTCGCGCAGGTCCATCAGGCCCTTCGCATGGGGCGTGACGGCCATGCCAAGGCCGATAATGGCAAGGCGAAGACGGGTCATCGGGCAATTCCTCTCATGGCGCAAGCCAGCGCATAGGTGCCTGGGTCAGGGCGGGGACAAAGGCGACGAGCAGAAGCACCGTGATCATCGCCAGAAGGAAGGGCACCACTGCGCGGAAGGTCGCCACCAGATCGGCCCCCCCGGCGCGTGCAGTGGTAAAGATCAACACGCCGAGCGGTGGCGTCAGCGCGCCGATCACAAGATTCATCACGATGATCAGGCCAAATGTGATCGGGTCGAACCCTGCCATCACGACCAGCGGCACAAGGATCGGCACCAGAATGACCATCGCTGCGATCATTTCCATGAACAGGCCCACGACCAGCAGAAAGGCATTGATCGCCAGCATCAGAAGCCAGGGCCGTTCCACCAGCACCGCCATCCCGACAGCGATCTTCTGCGGGACACGCTCGAAGGCCAGAACCCATGCAAAAGGCGCGGCAGCGGCAATGATGACGACGATCACGACCGTATCCAGCACCGCGTCGCGCACCGCCGCCGTCAGGTTGCGCCCTGTCAGCTTGCGATAGAGGAAGGTGCCGCAGAAGAGCGCATAGATCATCGCGATCGCCCCGGCCTCGGTCGCGGTGAACACGCCGAAGCGGACGCCGCCCACGATGATCACCGGCAGGATCAGCGCCGGAATGGCCGTCAGCAGTGCGCGCATCTTCTCTCTGCCAGAGGATCTGGGCATATCGCCACCATAGCCGCGCTGGCGCGACAAGAGCCAGACCACCAGCATCAGCGCGGCGGCCACCATCAGCCCCGGCACGATTGTTGCCACGAACAACGCCCCCACCGAGACAGAGGCCAGAGCCGCATAGATGATCAGCCCCAGCGAGGGCGGAATGAGGTTCGCCAGGGTCGAACCGGCCGCAGTCAGCGCGGCAGAAAACGGCCGGTCATAGCCACGTTTTTCCATCTCGGGGACCAAGAGTTTCGCAATTGTCGAGGCATCTGCGGTGGACGAGCCCGAAACCCCTGCCAGCATCGTGTTTGTCACCACATTTGCCTGCGCCAGCCCGCCGCGCAGATGGCCCACCAGCAGCATGGCCAGTTCCACCAGTCGCGGGGTGATCCCGCCTGCGTTCATCACTGCAGCGGCGAGAATGAAAAACGGGATGGCCAGCAGCGTGAAGGAATTCATGGACGCGCCCATGTTCTGGGCTATCGTGACCAGAAGGATCGGATTGGCCGATGCAAAAGCGGTAAAGGCCCCGATCACCAGCGAAAACGCCACGGGCACTCCTATCACGATCGCGCAGAGCCCCACGAGCACCAGCACCATCGGGCCACTGGCTTGCGTATAGAGCAGGCCAGCACCATTGCGGATCGCAAGATAGGCCAACACTGCGGCAATCAGGATGCCTGCGCCTTGCAGGAACCCGCGGCGACCATCGGGCCAGAAGAGAAAAAACAGGTTGAGCGCCGCGCCGACCGGCACAGCAAGAAAGAGATACTTCATCGGCAATTGCAACGCGGGCGACGCAGAGATGACGCGCTGCATGTATTCCATGCCATGGACAAGCAGCACGATACTTGCTGTTGCCATTATGGTGGCAATCACAAAATCAAGCACCGCGCGCGGGCGCTGAGCCAAGAGGCGCGGCAGCACGTCAATGGCAATATGTGCGCCGCGCGAGGTGGCAAGTGCCATGCCCAGCATCACCGCCCAGGTAAAGGCCCCACTGGCCACTTCTTCGGGCCAGGGCAATGCCGAACGAAAGCCGTAGCGCATCACCACCTGCAGGCAGGCAACGGCGACCGCAACAAGGATCAGGCCAACGCAGGCCATTTCGACTGCCCGGTCAGCGGCGCGCCGCAGTGTCAGAACAAGACCGGGCGCCGCCGGGGCGACGTCCGTGTGATGTGGGGCAGTCATCTCTTCAAATTACCCCAGCGCCCGAATAGCGGCAATCATCTCAGCAGTCTCGGGGCTTGCTTCCCCGAAGCGATCAAAGAGTTCCTCGGTGCGGCTCTCCATCTCGGCCAGTTGATCACCCGGAAGCTCGAAGACTTCAACGCCTTGTTCCTTCAGCCGCTCCAGCGTCTCGTCTGCAAGTGATCGATTCACCCGACGTTGCTCGGCAAACGCCTCTTGTGCCGAGCTGCGGACCAGATCCTGCAGGTCATCGGGCAAGCTGTCCAGCCAGGCAGCATTGACCCGAACCGCTTTCGGCAAGAACCAGTGGCCGGTCATTGTCATGTGGCGCGCCTGCTCGTAGAACCGGAAACCCTCGACGGAAAAGACGTCCGACTCGATGGCGTCAATGATGCCGGTGGAAAGCGCAGAGTATTGCTCGGAATAAGGCAGGGGCGTGGGCGCAGTGCCCAGAAGCGCCCAGAAATCCACCCAGATACGCAGCTGCGGCACCCTGATCTTCAGGCCCTGCAGGTCGTCGAGTGAATGCACGGGCGTCTTTGACAGGATGTGCCGGAAGCCGGTTTCACCATAAGCGACAAATTCGACCCCGGTCTTTTCCCGGGCGATCTGCGAGGCGCGCTGTCCAAGTTCACCCTGCAGCACGGCATCCACATGGGCATCGTTCTTGTAGATGAAGCCGGGCGCGCCCCCCAGAGCCGCGATCTCGGGCGCAATGGTCTCTTCCATATCGGGGCCCGCAGTTGTCACCTGGATCGTGCCGATGCGGCTGCCCTCCAGCGCCTCGGTCAGCCCGCCCAACTGTGCGGCGGGGAAATGCTGGGCATCAATTCTTCCGCCGGATTCAGAGTTCAGCGTTTGCGCCCAGGCTTCAAACGCATTGGTAATGGGCGTTCCGACGCCCTCGGTATGGGCGATGCGGCAGGTCCAGACCTGCTGCGCCAGCCCGCGTGTGGCGATGGCCGGCATCGCAAGCGCAGCCGTGCCTGTGGCGAGAAATGCCCGGCGCGTGTGCCGGAACTCTGTCGGATTGGTCATTTCATTCCCTCCCTTGGCCTTTGTGATTGTGAGGTGGGCGACGCTTCTGGCATGTTGACCTGTCACTTGCCTCGCAACCACCATACCGGTATGTTACATATTGAAACCAAGTTGACAACTGTAAATCGCGCTGACAGGAGTTTCGGATGCAATCCGCCTTGAAACCGACAGAACCGCTTGCGCCTCAGTTGATCGCACTGTTGCGACGACGGATCGCGGCTATCGATCTGCCTCCCGGATCGGCGCTGTCAGAAAAGGACATCGCCGCTCAGTTCAACGTTTCGCGACAACCGGTGCGCGAAGCGTTTATCAAACTGTCTGAAGCAGGGCTGGTCGAAATCCGTCCCAGCCGTGGCACCTGGGTGATGAAAATTTCTGTCCGCGAAGTCTGCAACGCGCGTTTCGTACGCGAGGCCATCGAGAGTGATCTCGCCCGCCACGCCGCGCGCCTGGCGACGCCGCACCATCTCGCCACCATGCAAGATCTTATCAACCGGCAGCGGCAGGCAGCAGAGGCCGGTGATTTCGCTGGATTCAACGCCCTGGACGAAGCATTCCACGGCACGATTGCCAATACGCTCGGCAATGATTTCGCGATGCGGGTCGTCGACACCGCGCGGTTCCAGACCGATCGGGTACGTCTGCTTTCGCTGCCCAACGCCACCCCGTTGAAAGTGCTGATCACCCAGCATCAGGCGATTCTGGACTGCATCGCCCGACGCGACGGTGAAGCCGCCACCGAGGCCATGCGCCACCATCTGCGTGAGATCCTGCTCGCGCTACCCAGCATCGCCGCTGCGCATCCCGAGTATTTTTCGGATACCGATCTGCCCGAACATGCGTCTTCGCTGGTGCCACGAGATGGACTGACGGCGCAGCATGTTTGATCCGGCCTCGGCGGGCCAAACGACTTCAAGGATTGAAGATTGGGGTTCCGAACCTGAAGAAAAGCACCGCAGACTGTAGGGCAATCATACGATCATTGCGGGTTCGGACGATGGCATCGGGGCCGAATACCACTGTTCGAAGTTTATGCGAAGTGTGCGAACAAGGGCTCTGGGTCGGGTTTGTAGCATGAGGCGCGCGCCTCGTTTTGACCAGCGCATTTGCTGCCGCTTGCCGCCGCGCTTTCCAACGACGGATTTGACGGTGCTTTCGACGAAGCCGGTTGAAACACCTGCACCGTACCGCCGTCTCTCGCTCTCTGCATAGTTCGGGATCATCGAGGCATTGTCGGCGATATAGGTCTCAAACTCGAACGCCGCTTTGCAAAGGGCCTGGATACTGGCTTAGTCCGTCTCAAAATCTTCCAGATCAATCACCACGTCTTTGATCGCCTTTCGGCAATCGTGAAGGTTGCCTTGCCAAAGAGAAACGCCCCGGCGCCACCTTTCCCAAAAGCTGCGGTCAGGCTGCCACCTTGCCTTGCGCGATAATTCCTGTGGCTATCCATTCATCGAACCGGGCCAGAACCGCCTCGCAGAAGGCGATATCGTTGATATGACACTCCAGAGCCGTCATTTCCACGCGTCCGGTCATCGCAAGTTCCATCTCGTCGGTGAATGCGGCCAGACCCTCTGGGTCATGCGCGGCCTCGCCGGGCCGGTCCCATTCCTCGATCCCGCCCTTCGGCAGAAAGAAATGCGTCGGCCCTTGCGCCCTGGCCAACCGATCGGCAATGGCGCGGGCCAGTTCGCGGCGCTCCTCGGCAGTGAAGGCCAGGCTCTTGATCAGCCGGTTATGGACGTGACAGGGCCGGTCCTGAAAGCGCGCCGGAATCTCCTGCCAGCCCGCGAGGTCGAGAATATCCGCCGCCCCCGGCGCCACCAGTTGCGGCGTGCCGCTGCGCCCGGCGCCGGTCAGCCGGTCGGCCCCGGCGCTGACCAGTGAGCCATGTTGGACATTCACGAATTCCTGCAACGAGAAATCCATGACGCAGGCAAACAGCCCCTCGGCGGCCAACCGTTCAAAAGCCATGCCGCCCATGCCCGTGGTATGGAACACCGCGATGTCATAGCCGCGCTTCGTGAGTTCGGGATGCAGGCGCTTCATGTATTTCAGGCAGGACGAGCCGAGCGAGGTCATTCCGATCAGCGGGCGGTCGAAAGCTGGTGGCTCGACCGCCTGTGCCGCCCCCAGAACCGCGCCCGCCGCCTGGCTGAGCGAGGATTTGCACAAGGGGTTCAGGCCATAAAGCCCCCCCGCCCAGAGGATGAACTGCACATCCGCCGCCATGCGTTCCGCCGCGATCAGGGGCGATCCCGCCACGGTCGAGACGATGTATTTCGGAACACCGATCGGCAGCGCCTGCGCGCAGTCGAGTGCCAGATCAGTGCCCATGGTGCCGCCAAGCGCGATCATGCCATGGAAGCGGCCCGCATCGTAGAGGCGCCGGGTCAGCAGCGCCGCCCCCGCACTCATCTTCTCGAAAGCCTCGCCTTCCTCGCCCAGGGCAATCAGCCCGTCGATGGTTTCGCCGACGGCACCGGCGACGTCATGCTTGCTGACCTCGACCGGAATTTTCGCCGCGCCCAGGACGCTGACATCCATCGCCAGCACCGCGCCGCCCTGCGCCCTGATCCGGTCGATCAGATAGGCCAGCTCATCCGCCTTGGTGTCGAAAGTGCCGATGACCAGAATGGTTTTCGTCATCTTGTCCCCCCTATTGAACTGTTGTCGCGTCAAAATAGTCGGCACACAGGCCCTTTGCCTCGGTGATGAACCGTGCGTTTCGCGCGGCCCCGCCGTCTTCCTGAATGCGCGGGACGATCCAGCCGACATAGGTCAGCGCCCGCAGGACAAGGAACAGGTCCAAGAGCGATAAGTCCAGCGGACGCTGACTGTGATATCCGGCAATCAGGGCCGTTTTCAGGGAAGGATAATCCGGCTCGGCCATATTCTTCAGCAACACTGTGGCCAGATCAAACAGGCGAAAGCCGAAGCCACCATCGTCGAAATCGATCATCCGGATCGCCGTTCCGTCCGTGAGAACATTCTCGCGCACCAGATCGGCGTGGATCAGGCCAAAGTCGAGCCGGTCAGACGCATGGGCCAGGCTTTCGCGTGCAGCATGCCGGAACCGCAGGAACAGATGGCGGGTCGGCATGTCAAGCGCCGGGTTCTCCCAGAACCGGCCCCAAAGCGGAGCCTCGCCCGTGAGCCCGTCGATATCCCAGCGGCAGCGGCGAAATCCTTGCGGGTGCTGCCAGCTGTCGGAGGCGGCATGCAGCCGGGCGATTTCCGCGCCGAGCGCGTGAAAGGTTCCGACCCTGTCGGACAGGTCCAGCGGCGCGCGGCTTTTTCCCATCGGCGTGCCGGGCAACCAGCCGACCAGATCGACAAACCCCGCTCCAAGCCGTTCCAGCAGCCTGCCGTGACGCGAGGGGCGCGGTCTGGGGACATGCAGCCCGGCCTTGTCCATCGCCGCCAGCCAGACGAGTTCCGATTGCAGTTCTGCCTCATCGCGGTAGCCGGGCCGCCTGATCCGCAGGGCATGGTCGCCGGATGCACTGCGCACCCGGTAGACCCGGTTTTCGCGTCCCGCGACAAAGCTGCATTCCGCGCCCTCAAGCCCCCATAGCGCCAGCGCTTCGCGAACCGAATCGTTCATGCCACCACCGGGGTTTCTGCGAGTGTCGCGTCCAGCGTGGTCATCAGAAGATCGAGGTGATCCTCACCGAAGGGCATCGGCGGGCGGATCTTCAGCATGTTCTTATGGCGGCCAAGCTTCGACAGGATAATCCCGCGCTGTCGCAGCTTGTTGACCACCAGATCGGTATAGGCCGCCGCCGGGGCCTTGGTGTCGTGGTCGAGCACGAATTCTGCGCCAAAGACCATGCCCGACTGCCGGACATCGCCGATGACCGGATACTTCGCCGCCAGTTCGGTCAGGCGCTGATGCGCGAGCTTGCCGATCTTCGCGGCATTGGCCTGCAGGTTTTTCTCCTGCAATTCGTCCAGCACCGCCATGGCCGCCGCACAGCTGACCGGGTTGCCGCCGAAAGTGTTGAAATAGCGGAAGGACTTGCGGAACCTGGCCATGATCTGGGCCGTTGTCACCAGACCGGCGACCGGGTGGCCATTGCCCATCGGCTTGCCCATAGTGACCACATCGGGCAGCACGCCCTGCTTCTGATGGGCCCAGAAATGGCTGCCACAGCGCCCGAAGCCGGCCTGCACCTCGTCGCAGATCAAGAGCCCGCCCGCACGCCGCGCGGCATCCGCCGCCGGGCGCAGCCAGCCTTCGGCCTGCGTGGGAAAGCCTTCGTTCAGAAACAGCGGACAGACGATCAGCGCGGCAAAGCCGATGCCAGAACGTTCCAGATCGTCCATTGCTTCCTGCACTTTGGCCGCGAATCTCTGGCCGTCAGGGTCAGGGATGCGATAGCTGTCAGGGGCCTCGACATGGCGCAGATACTGGCCAAGCCCGAAGCCGGTCTCGGGCACATTCGAGCGCGACAGATGGCTGACCAGCGTGGTGTTGCCGTGATAGGTGGCGTCGGTGGCGATGATCCCGCGTTTGCCTGTGACACCTTCGGCCATGCGCAGCGCGATATCATTCGCCTCAGACCCGGTGCAGGTCAGGATCGCGGTTTTCAGAGGGTCGTCAAAGGTTGCGGTCAGGCGCTCGACATAATCAAGGATGCCTTCGTGCAGATAGCGGGTATGGGTGTTCAGCACCGCGGCCTGTTGCGCGATGGCCTGCACCACGCGCGGGTTGCAATGTCCGACATGCGGGACATTGTTGTAGCAGTCCAGATATTTGCGCCCCTCGGCATCCCACATCCAGACCCCCTCACCCCGGACGATATGGACCGGATCGTCGTAGAAGGTCGAGACATTTGGCCCCAGAAGCGCCCGGCGTCTTTCGATCAGTTCAACCATCTGTGCGGCCTTTCCGGCGGGCTCTCACCACTGTCCAGATCTGCACTGCGATGGCGGCAACGATCATCAGGAACAGGACAAAGGCGATGGGGCGGTCGATGAAATCCCAAGGCTCTCGCACCCGCGCCATGGCGATGCGCAGCCGGTCCTCCATCAGCTTGCCCAGCACAATGCCCAGAATGATGGGCGAGGTCGGCAGTTCCAGCCGCTTCAGGATGAAGCCGAAAAAGCCGAAAGCCGTGGCCACCGCAACATCGGTCAGCGAGTTGCGCAAGGTGTAGATGCCGATCAGGCTGAAGGTCAGGATCATGATCCCAAGGAAACGGTTGGGGATCAGCATCACCTTCATCAGCGTCCGGGTCGAGAAGAACAGGAAGGCGACGACGATCACGTTCAGAATGAACAGGCCGATATAGAGCGCGTAGATGAAATCCATCTGCTGCGCAAAAAGGCGCGGGCCGGGGACGACATTGTGGACATAGAACACGGCCAGCATCATCGCTGTCAGTTCTTCGCCCGGGATGCCCAGTGCCAGGAGCGGGATCATCGCGGCGGCGGGAACCGAGTTGTTCGCGGCCTCCGAGGCGACGATGCCTTCGGGGTTGCCCTTGCCGAAAGCCTCGGGCGTTTTCGAGGTTCTTTGCGCATAGGAATAGGACATGAATTGCGACATGAACTCACCCACGCCGGGGATCATCCCGCAGATGACACCGAAGGATGACGCGACGGCGGCAATGCGCTTGCAGATCCACAGATCGCGCATCTGGGTGAAGAAGCCCACTTTTTCGACATGCGGCAGCGCGACGCGCTTGTCCTTGTCCATCAAGAGCACCAGTGCCTGGCTGATCGCAAACAGGCCCAGCACCACGACGATCAGATCGACGCCCGATTGCAACCATGACTGCCCGAAGGTGAAACGCTGGGTATAGGCGCTTGGCTCAATGCCGATGGTTGAAAGGAAAATGCCGAGACAGGCGAGGATCGCCGCAGGCAGCACCTGTCCGCGATGGGTCACGACGACCAGCACGATCCCCAGAAGTGCCGCCAGAAAGATCTCGCGCGCGCCGAACATCGGTGCGACCCTGGCCAGCACGGGGGCCAGCAGCATCAGCGCGATGATGGACAGCATCGCGCCAATGAAGGAGGCGGAATAGGCCAGGCTCAGCGCGCGCCGCGCCTCGCCGCGCTTGGTCATCGGATAGCCGTCATAGGTGGTCAGTGCATTGACCGGCGTGCCGGGCGTGTTGACCAGAATGGCCGGGATCGCGCCGCCATACATCGAGGATCCGTAGATGCCCAGAAGCAGCGTCAGCCCGACAATCGGCTCCAGCGAGAAAGTTACCGGCAGGGCGATGGCGATGGCCACGGCGGCCCCGACACCGGGCATCGCACCCACCAGCACACCGCCGATGGAGCCGATCAGCAGGGCGGCAATCACATCGAAGCGGGCCAGAAGTTGCAACCCATCAAGAAAGCTGTCCATGGAGCCCTCAGAAATAGCGCATCAGGATATAGCGAAGCGATCCTGGCGCATGGTCATAGATCGCGCCGGAGGGGATCTTCACATTCATGCCGGATTTGAAGAACAGCACGACGAACAGGCCGAACCCTGCCGCGATCCAGACGGTCCGGCCCCGATAGCCCATGCGCAGGGCAAGGCCCGTGCAGAAGGCCAGCGTCGCGATCAGATAGCCGATCACCGGGATCACCAGCACATAAAGCATGTACCAGCCGATGAACTCCAGCGACCGCAGCCAGACCCCCGCCTCCTGCCAGCGGCCCGGGGTGCGGGTGACGCGAACGCGGGACATGGCGTTCAGCAGGCCGAACAGCACGATCCCCCCCAGCGACAGGGCAGGCCAGAGCCGCGGCTGCGCGGCCAGCCCCTTGCCCGGCAGCCAGGTGGTCTGCCACGGGATGGCCGCCAGCAGCAAAAGCGCGATCGTCATGCTGATCGTTACGAACAGGATCTCTCCCGGCTTGCGGCTTTCGGGGAAGACATGCGGATGATCCTCGTCTTGCTGATGCATCTGGCCAGTCTCCATAGGCTTCAGACAAAGCGTTCACCGGGCCGAAGCCCGCCGGACTGCGGGCATCGGCAGGCTCTCTGCTCCCGGCCGCAACAGGGAGCGGAGAAAGGATTGCGGGCCTTACTCGCCAAGCATCGCGGCGATGTGCGCCGACACCGCAATATCCGAGGCGATCCGGGCCTTCGCGTCTTCGGCATCCATCCAGTAGACGATGGCCCCCGTCTGCGCCGCCAGTTCCTGCGCGCGCGCCGATTCCAAGGTCTCCTGCGCCGATGCGATGATCTTCTCGCGCACGTCGGCCGGGGTGTCCTTGTGCACGAACAGACCGTTCCACAGCGAAATGTTCAGGTCCGGGACGACCGAGGCAAGTGTCGGCGCCTCCGGCACCACCGAGATCGGGCCTTCGGTGACTGCCGCAAGGATCTTCACGCTGTCGATGCAAGGCAGCAACTGCTGGATGGTGGTATTGATCACGTCAAAATCGCCCGATGCCAGCGAGTTGCAGTCCAGTGCGCCCGAAGAGGCTTCGCCGCCCCATTCGAAGCCGAGCTCTTTCGCGGCGGCAAAGCTGGCCTGCGTGGGCAGAAGGAAGGCACCGAAATGGCCCAGAAGTTGCGGGTTGGATTGCGAATGCGCGGCCAGTTCCTCCATGGTGGAGAAGGGCTGGTCAGCCCCGGTCGCGAGCACGAAAGGATAGGTCAGGAAGATGCCCAGCGGCTCGAACGGGTCGGGGTTCAGGCCGGGGACGCCGACCTCGGGGCCGACCACGGGAACATCCACGACAAAAGAGCCGATGGTATAGCCATCCGCCGGGGCAGCGGCGACTTCGGCGGCACCGGGGAAGGGGCCACCCTCGGAGGGTCGGTTGAGCACGGCTGCGGCAACCCCGTACCTGGCCTGAAAATCCTCGGCGATCATGCGGGTCAGGACATCCTCAAGATCGCCCGGCGGGAAGGGAACAACGAAACTGACCGGACGATCCGGGTATTCGGCCAGCGCCGGGCCGCCAAGACCCAGGGCTGCCGCGGCGAGCATGACCAGTTTTGAATTCGGCATTGACGATCTCCCGTTGGTTCATTATTATCACCAGTGGTTTAACATAGACCAGAGAGTCGCCTTTCGTCAACGAAAATTGATCGGCGCGGCATCTGGCCGTCACAGCAACCGGGAAAGAACAATGTCGAGCACTGTCGCTAAAGCCCTGTCACTACTTGACTACTTCTCAGAGGCAGAGCCCGAGATCGGATTGTCGGAACTTGCGCGCCGCTCTGGCGTGGACAAGGCAACCGTCCACCGGATGCTGGGGGTCATGTGCGACTATGGACTGCTGGAAAAGCGCGGAGATGCAAGGCTTTACCGGCTTGGCGCTGGTGTGTTGCGACTTGCGCGCGTGCGCGAAACGGCATTTCCGGTGACGTCGATCTTCCAGCAGGTCTTGGAGATGTTGTCTGCCGAGCTTGGTGAGACGGCCCATGCCTCGCTGATTTCCGGCCATGCGCTGGCAACCATCGGGGTCAGCGAAAGCAACCGTGGCAGCCGGGTTTCGCTTCTGGCCGGCGAAATCCTACCGATGCACAGCACGGCCTCGGGACTGGTCGTCATGGCGTTTTCCAAGCCAGAACTCGTTGATCGCCTCCTGGGAGAGCCGCTGGCTGCCAAGACATCGCGCACCATCACGGACCCCAGCATATTGCGCGCGCGCCTGCAGGAGGTGGCGCTGACCGGCTACGCCGAATCGGATCAGACCAATGAGGACGATGTTTATGGCATAGCCATGCCGGTCTTCGATTCCGATGGCGCCGTGACTGGCGCGATCGCAGTCGCCACGCCTGCGCACCGGATGACGAATGACCTGCGCCAACAGGTGATCGCAGCCCTGTTCCGTGAGGCGGAAAAGCTGAACTATTCCCTTGGAGGCCGTCCGCCAGCCGCATTCAGGACCGCGGCATCCCGATACAGGCCAGACTGATCGACGGCCAGTCTTCGCGCCACGTGCCGGAAATGGCCTGTTGACCCGTCGGGTTTGTTCGCGCATTATTATTAGAACCGATGGTGTATATAATGAACCGATATGGATCAGAATCAGATAACCGCACTTGCTGAAACACGGCTGGAGCCTTTCCAGCACCTGATCGACGGCCAGTCGGTCCCGGCCTCGGACGGGCAGATGATGGCGGTCGTCTCGCCCATCGACGGGGCGCGGCTGACGACCTGTGCCCGGGGCACGGCGGCTGACACCGATGCCGCCATCGCCGCCGCGCGCCGGGCCTTTGATGACGGTCGCTGGGCAGATCTGCCCCCGAACGCGCGCAAGAAGATCCTGCTGAAATGGGCCGGGCTGATCGAGGCCAATGCGCTGGAGATTGCCGTTCTGGGCGTGCGCGAGAATGGCACCGAGATCGGCATGGCGCTGAAGGCCGAACCATTGTCGGCAGCGGCGGCGATCCGATATTATGCCGAGGCCATCGACAAGCTGCATGGCGAGGTTGCGCCGACCGATCCGGCCTTCCTTGGTCTTGTCCATCGCGAACCGGCGGGTGTGGTGGGCGCCATCGTGCCGTGGAACTTCCCGCTGATGATCGGCGCCTGGAAGATCGCGCCCGCGCTGGCCGCTGGCTGTACCATGGTGCTGAAACCGGCGGAAACCGCGTCGCTGACCCTTGTGCGGCTGGCGCAACTGGGGCTGGAGGCCGGACTGCCCCCCGGCGTTTTCAACGTCGTCACCGGCGAAGGTGCGGTTGTGGGCGCGGCGATTGCCGAATCGATGGATGTCGATGTGCTGGTCTTCACCGGATCGGGGGCGACCGGGCGGCGGCTCTTGGAAGCCTCGGCGCGCTCGAACCTCAAGCGCGTCTATCTGGAGCTTGGTGGCAAATCGCCGAACATCGTCTTTGCCGATGCGCCCGATCTGGACGAGGCCGCCAAGGTCGCGGCCCATGGGATTTTCCGCAACTCGGGTCAGGTCTGCATCGCCGGGTCGCGGATTCTGGTCGAGCGCAGCATTCATACAGCCTTTGTCGAGAAGCTGGCTGCCCATGCCGCCGCGATCAGGGTGGGCAATCCGCTGGACATTGCCACGCAGGCAGGCGCCGTCAATTCCGAACGGCAACTGAAGCAGAACCTTGCCTTCGTCGAAGAGGCGCGCGCGAATGGCCGCAAGGTGATCGGTGGCACGCGCATTCTGGAGGAAACCGGCGGCTATTACATGGCCCCCGCCATCGTGGCCGATGCCACCCCGCAGGACCGCGTTTTCCGCGAAGAGGTCTTTGGTCCGGTCGTCACCGTCACCCACTTTGACACCGAGGCCGAGGCCGTGGCACTGGCCAATGACACGGTTTACGGGCTGGCGGCGGCGGTCTGGACCGCGAACCTGTCGCGGGCGCATCGGATGGTGCGCAAGATCCGCGCGGGGCTGGTGCATGTGAACACCTATGGCGGCTCTGATCTGACGGTGCCTTTGGGCGGGGTCAAGCAATCGGGCAACGGGCATGACAAATCGCTGCATGCTTTCGACAAGTATCTCGACCTGAAAACCGCATGGGTGAAACTGTGAGTCGCGCGCTGGTGCTGGATTTCGGGGGCGTGATCTCGAAAACCCTGTTCGAGACGCATGATCTGTCAGAGGCCGCGCTTGGCCTTGCGCCCGGAACGCTGACCTGGCGCGGGCCGTTCGCCCCGGAAAGCGATGCGCCCTGGCGCGCGATGCAGGCGGGCGAGATGTCGGAACGCGACTACTGGGCGCTCAGGATGCGGGACACGGCTGCGCTGGTGGGCGAGGTCTGGACCGCGTTTCCCCAGTTCGTTGCCCGTGTCCGGGGCGCGGACCCTGCGGCGGTGATCCGCGCCGAGGCGCTGGACGCCATCGCGCAGGCCAAGGCTGCGGGGCACCGGCTGGCGATCCTGTCGAATGAGCTTGACCTGTTCTACGGTAAGGATTTCCGCAGCAAACTGCCCTTCCTTGCCGATTTCGACCTGATCATCGATGCCACCTATACCGGCATCCTGAAGCCGGACCCGCGCGCTTTTGCCCTTGTGACCGATGGGCTGAGCCTGCCCGCCGGGGCCTGCGTCTTTGTCGATGATCAGGCCAAGAACCTGCGCGGCGCGGCAGAGGTCGGCATGCCGCATGTGCATTTCGATGTCACCCGACCCGCCGACAGCTATGCCCGCGCCCTCACCCTGCTTGCCCAAGGAGCCTGACCGATGAAGGACTCAAATTTCCTCAAGGAAAACAATGCACGTCGGCTGTGGCACCCGATGGCGCATCCGGCGGAAAGTCTGGCCAACCCGCCCGACATCATTGTCGAGGCCGAGGGGGTGGAGATCATCGACATTGACGGTCGTCGCACCATCGATGCGGTGGGCGGGCTGTGGAATGTCAACCTTGGCTATTCCTGCCAGCCCGTGAAGGACGCCATTTCGGCGCAGCTGAACCGGCTGCCCTATTACTCGATCTTCCGCGGCACGACGAATGACAATGTGATCGAGCTGGCAGAGATGCTGGCCGCCTTCTTCGCCCCCGACGGGCTGAGCCGCGCCTTCTACACCTCTGGCGGATCGGACGGGGTAGAGGTCGCGCTGCGGCTGGCGCGGCAGTATCACAAGATCCGGGGCGAAGGCGGCCGCGTCAAGTTTCTGAGCCTGAAGAAGGGCTATCACGGCACGCATACGCTGGGGGCCTCGGTCAACGGCAATGCCAATTTCCGCACCCAGTATGAGCCGCTGATGCCGGGCTGCTTCCACACGCCCGCGCCCTATACCTATCGCAACCCCTTCAACGAGACCGATCCCGAGCGACTGGCGCAGCTGTGTCTGGCGGCCATTGAGGACGAGATCAGGTTTCAGGATCCTTCCACCATCGCCGCTTTCATCATGGAGCCGGTGCTGGGCGCGGGTGGGGTCATCCCGCCGCATGCCAGCTTCATGCCGGGGGTGCGCGCGCTATGTTCCAAGTATGGCATCCTGCTGATCGCCGATGAGGTGATCACCGCTTTCGGACGCACCGGCAGCCCGACAGGTTCGCGGCATTGGGGGGTACAGCCAGACCTGCTTGTTTCCGCCAAGGCGATCACCAACGGCTATTTCCCCTTCGGCGTCGTCATGGTGGCGGAAGGCGTGGCGGAAGTGTTCGAAAAGGACACCAGCGGGAAAGGGGCCATCGGGTCGGGCTATACCTATTCCGGCCATCCGGTCGGGGCGGCGGCGGCGATTGCCTGCCTGAGGGAAACCGAGCGGCTTCAGGTCCACCTCAACGCACGCGCGCGCGGGGATCAGCTTTTCGCCGGGCTGCAGGCCCTGATGGCGCGGCATGAGGTGATCGGCGACGTGCGCGGCGGGCATGGGCTGATGTGCGCGCTGGAACTGGTCTCTGACCGCGCGGCCAAGACGCCCATCGACAAGAAGACCATCGCCCGCGTGCATCGCGCGACCTATGAGGCGGGGGTGATGGTCCGGGTGTCGGGCAACAACATCATCCTGTCGCCGCCGCTGGTCCTGTCAGAGGCGGATGCGGAGAGGATCCTGTCGGCGCTGGAGGCGGGGTTCACCGCTCTCTGATCCGGATTGCAAAAGCGAAAGACCCGCCCCTGATCCATGGGGCGGTTTTTTCATGCATCGGGTCCGTGTGCGACCATCGCGATTTGCAGCAAGAGGTATCTTTCAGCGACAGGTACCGGGGTGGATCTGAGCGATCTTCGGGGGGCTTGCCGGTTTGATTCAAGTCAATTCGTTGCAGGTGCAACCAGTGTACTCTGTGCAAAACGGGATCATCGCATGCTCAAGGACTTCTTCCCCTACCGGCTTGCCGTCACCTCTGCCGCGTTTTCACGGCTGATGGTCGATGTCTATCAGCGGCGCTTTGGTCTGGGGCGCGATGAATGGCGGCTTCTGTACCTGTTGGCCAGTGTCGAGGTCGAGACCTCTCTGGAGCTTGGTCGCAACACTTCACTGGACAAGGTGCAGGTCAGCCGCGCCGCAGACCGGTTGATCAAGAAAGGTCTGATCGCGCGAAAGCCCCTGGAAACGGATCGCCGCCTGTGGCTTTACTCCTGCACCGCGAAGGGGCGCGAGGTCTTCGCCGAAGTGCGCGCTCTGGTCGATCAACGATCGGAGGCCGTTTTGCAGCGCATGAGCCGCGAGGACCGCCTGGCTCTGGAACGTGGATTGGCCGCGCTGCATCGGGCCACCGAAAGCGTTGCGGACGGGTCTTAGGTCAGTCGCCCTTTTGGCGAAGGCCCGCCCCCCCCTTGGCCAGCTGCCGCAGGATCGACACCAGCTTCGCAGCCTCGTTCTGCCCCAAGGCATCGCGCAGGTGTTGGTCAAACCCTTGGGCCAGTTTACCAAGCTCGGCAAAGACCGTGTGGCCCTTCGGCGTCAGGGCCAGCACTTCCGCCCGGCGGTCGGTCGTGCTGGGCGTCCGCGACAGCATCCCGGCCTGCTCCAGCGCGGCGACGGCGCGGCTGACCTTGGTCTTCTCGATATGGCTGATGGCGCAGATGTCGCGCGCGGTCATCGCGCCGAACTTGCCCAGATTCGCCAAGACCCGCCACTGGGTCCGGGTAAAGCCGTAGCGATCCCGGTAGACGGACTGGAATTCATGCGACGTCGCCTCGGCCGCCTGATTCAGCAGATAAGGCAGAAACTCATCAAGATCGAAGCGGCGTGTCGGGTCAGTCATCGTCGGCAGGGTGCCCTGGTCATTTGCTGGCGGCACTATGGCACAGCCGCCCAAGACAAGTCACCCCTCAGGCTTGAACCGGTCGGGGTGGGCGGCGACAAAGGCAGGCAGCTGGCCAAGGGCTTCGGCGATGGCCGCAACGCGCGGGACGGGGCTCAGGTCAACCCCCCAGCGATGCGCATTGTAGATTTGCGGCACAAGGCAGATATCGGCCAGAGTGACGCTATCGCCAAAGCAGAATTGCCCATCCCCGTGCCGCTGCAACAGGCCTTCCAGCCCCTCAAGGCCCAGAGCGATGAAGTGCTGCATCCAGCCTTCCATCGTGGCGCCAAGGCTGACGGCGTGGCGGGCCACGCGCAGATTGCAGACGGGGTGGATATCAACCGCAACCGCATAGGCCATGGCACGGACCATTGCCCGTGCGCCAGCATCCTTCGGCAGCCAGCCTGCGGACCGGGTCTCGTTCAGATATTCAAGGATCGCCAGCGACTGGGTGAGGCTTGCGCCGTCGATCTCCAGCACCGGCACCAACCCCTGCGGATTTCGCGCGAGATTGTCGGCGCTGCGCTGCTCCCCGGCCACCAGATCGACGGCCACCGACCGGTAGTCCAGCCCCAAAAGGTTCAATGCGATTCGCACCCGATAGGCTGCAGATGATCGCCAGTAGTCATACAGCACAGCATCAGCCATCGCGCGCTCCATATCGTTACATTTGCAACTTTATCTTGACATCGTTGCATATGCAACTATAAACGCGGAGAACAAGGCGGACTCACTGGAGCTGCATCCCATCATCCTGGAGGAGCGTATGACCACTCATTCCTTGCCCGAGGGCATGATCCGTGCGGCGTCAATCGCGGGGCCGCATGAGGGCTATATGCCCGGTTTCGGCAATGACTTTGAAACCGAGGCGCTGCCGGGTGCCCTGCCGCAGGGGATGAACTCGCCGCAGAAGTGCAATTACGGGCTTTATGGCGAACAGCTTTCGGGAACGGCCTTTACCGCCCCCAGCCACCAGAATGAACGGACCTGGTGCTACCGGATCCGCCCCTCGGTCAAACACACCCACCGGTTCACCAAGATCGAAGTGCCGCATTGGAAATCCGCGCCCTGCATCGACCCTGATATCGTCAGCCTGGGCCAGTACCGCTGGGATCCGGTCGCCGTTCCGGGCGAGGATCTGACCTGGATCACCGGCATGCGCACCATGTCCACAGCCGGGGATGTCAATACGCAGACCGGCATGGCCAGCCATATGTATCTGGTCAACACCTCGATGCAGGACGAATACTTCTTCTCGGCGGATGGCGAACTTCTGGTCGTGCCGCAGGAAGGCCGTCTGCGGTTCTGCACCGAGCTGGGCATCATCGATCTGGAACCGCGCGAAATCGCCATTCTGCCGCGCGGGCTGGTTTACCGTGTCGAGGTGCTGGAAGGCCCCGCCCGCGGCTTTGTCTGCGAGAATTACGGGCAGAAGTTCGAGCTGCCGGGCCGCGGCCCGATCGGAGCCAATTGCATGGCCAACCGCCGCGATTTCAAGACGCCGGTCGCGGCATTCGAGGATCGCGAAACCCCCTCGACCGTCACTGTCAAATGGTGCGGCCAGTTCCATGAAACGAAGATCGGCCATTCGCCGCTGGACGTGGTGGCCTGGCACGGCAATTATGCGCCCTGCAAATATGACCTGCGGACCTATTGCCCGGTCGGCGCGGTGCTGTTCGATCATCCCGATCCGTCGATCTTTACCGTGCTGACGGCACCCTCGGGGATCGAGGGGACGGCGAATATCGATTTCGTGCTGTTCCGCGAACGCTGGATGGTGGCCGAAAACACCTTCCGCCCGCCATGGTACCACAAGAATGTCATGTCCGAGATGATGGGCAATATCTATGGCATATACGACGCCAAGCCCCAGGGCTTTGTGCCCGGCGGCATGTCGCTGCATAATTGCATGTTGCCGCACGGGCCCGACAAGGGGGCGTTCGAGCATGGCTCGAACGAACCCATGGTGCCGGTGTTTCAGGCCGATACGATGAGCTTCATGTTCGAAACCCGCTTCCCGCAGCAACTGACCCCATGGGCTGCGACGGCGGGTCATATGCAGGAGGATTATATCGACTGTTGGGGCAGCCTTGAGAAGAAATTTGACGGCACGCCGGGGGTGAAATGACTGGATTGATCCGCTCATGGGTGGAAAGCGCCAATGCGCCCGATTGCCCCTTCCCGTTGAACAACCTGCCCTGCGGGGTGTTCTCGACAGCCGACACGGACCCGCGCTGCGGCGTGGCCATCGGGGATTTCGTGCTGGATGTGGCGGGGCTGGAAGAGAAGGGACTTCTGTCGCTGACCGGCGGCCCGCTTCTGGACGTGCCCTTCTGGAACGATCTCATGGAGGCCGGACCAGAGATCTGGGCCGCCCTGCGCGCGCGGTTGACCGCCCTGTTGGCAGAAGGCTCGGGGGACCGGGAAGCCGTCACGCCTTTCCTCGTGCCGCTGGCCGATGTGACGCTGCACATGCCCTTTCTGGTCAGCGAATACACCGATTTCTACGCCGGGCGGCATCACGCCTTCAATGTCGGCACCATGTTCCGGGGGCCAGAAAATGCCCTGCCGCCGAACTGGCTTCATATTCCCATCGGCTATAACGGCCGGGCGTCTTCGGTCGTGGTGTCAGGCACCGATGTGCGCCGTCCATGGGGGCAGCTCAAAGGCCCGGATGATGCCGCGCCGCGTTTTGCGCCCTCGGCCCGGTTCGATATCGAACTGGAGATGGGCGCGGTAGTGGGCCAGCCTTCGGAAGGGCCAGTCACTGTGACTGAAGCCGATGCGATGATCTTCGGCTATGTCCTGCTGAACGACTGGTCGGCCCGCGACATTCAGGCCTGGGAATACCAGCCGCTCGGGCCCTTCCAGTCCAAGGCGACGGCCACCACGATCAGCCCCTGGATCGTGACGCGCGCGGCGCTGGAGCCGTTCCGCACCCCGTCCCCGGCCCGGGAAAAGCCGCTTCTGCCATATCTCGCGGAACCCGGCCCGATGCTCTATGACATCGCGCTGGAGGTCGGGCTCACGCCCGAGGGCGGAACCGAGACCGTGATCTCGCGCACCAATTACGCCGAGATGTACTATTCGGCCGCGCAGCAACTGGCGCATCACACCACCTCGGGCTGCGCGATGAATGTGGGTGATCTGCTGGGGTCGGGCACGATCTCTGGCCCGGAAAAGGGCAATCGCGGCAGCCTTCTGGAACTCAGCTGGGGCGGCAAGGAACCCTTTGAGATCGCAGGCGGCAGCCGCAGCTTCATTCAGGACAATGACACCCTTGTCTTGCGCGGCCAATGCCGGGGCGAGGGCTATACAATCGGCTTCGGCGACTGCGTGGGCAAGGTGATCCCCGCATTGGCCGACCCCTATGCAAGATAAGGACTGAACCAATGGCAAAGGCTTTCGCATCGCAGGGCGATATGGCGGAAAAGACGATCAGCTTTACCGAAGTGGGTGATGGGCTTTATGCTTTCACCGCAGAGGGCGATCCCAATTCCGGCGTCATCATCGGGGATGAGTCGGTGATGGTGGTCGAGGCACAGGCAACCCCGCGACTGGCGCAAAAGGTCATCGACTGTATCCGGGGCGTCACCGACAAGCCGATCAGCCATGTCGTGCTGACCCATTACCACGCCGTCCGCGTGCTGGGGGCCAGCGCCTTCAACGCTAGCCAGATCATCATGTCAGAGGTCGCGCGCAATATGGTGGCCGAGCGCGGGCAGGAAGACTGGGACAGCGAATTCCAGCGCTTTCCACGCCTGTTTCAGGGCCATGAGAGCATCCCCGGCCTGACCTGGCCGACCACCACCTTCAACGGCAAGATGTCCGTCTGGCTGGGCAAGCGCCGGGTCGATATCCTGCAACTGGGCCGCGCCCATACGGCGGGGGATGCGGTGGTGCATGTCCCCGATCAGAACGTGATGTTCACCGGCGATATCGTCGAGGCGCATTCGGCCTGCTATTGCGGTGACGGGCATTTCGCCGATTGGGGCAACACGCTGGAAGCGATCCGCGCCTATGATCTGGACGCCATCGCGCCGGGCCGGGGCGATGCGGTCGTGGGTCGCGCTGCGGTGAACGGCGCGCTGGACCGCACCAAGGATTTCGTGGACTCGACCTATAAACCCGTTGCCCGCGTTGCCGCCCGCAATGGCTCGCTGAAAGAGGCATGGGACGCCTGTCGCGCGGAATGCGACCCGAAGTTCAAGGACTACGCAATCTACGAACATTGCCTGCCCTTCAACGTCGCGCGCGCCTATGACGAGGCGCGCGGCATCAGCCATCCCCGCATCTGGACCGCCGCCCGCGATCTGGAGATGTGGGCGGCGCTTCAGGGCTGAGAACCGTTCAGGGAGGACAACATGAAAGACCTTGTTCCGGAACGCTATGCATTGGCGTTCCGCCTGTACCCCTATGCGAAATCGCCCGATCAGGACGCCGCCAGCCCGGTGCGCCACAAGGTCGTGGTCGTGGGCGGCGGGCCCATCGGCCTTGCCACCGCGCTGGATCTGGGCCGCCGGGGCGTGCCGGTCGTGCTGCTCGACGACCATGAGGGCGCGGGCCTTGGCAGCCGGGCGCTGTGTTTCTCCAAGCGGACGCTTGAAATCTGCGACCGACTGGGCGCGGCGGGGCCGATGCTGGACAAGGGCGTGCAGTGGAATCTCGGCAAGGTCTTTCATGACGACCGGCTGCTTTATGCATTTGACCTGCTGCCCGAAACCGGCCATGCCTTCCCCGCCTTCATCAACCTGCAGCAACCCTGGTTCGAGAAATTCCTGCATGACGCCATCGTGCAGGCGCAGGCCGAAGGCGCCCCGATCGAGCTGCGCGGGCGCAACCGGGTTGATGCGGTGACCCCGGCCACGGATCATGTGGCGCTGGATATCATGACCCCGGACGGCCCCTACCAGCTTCAGGCCGACTGGCTGATCGCCTGCGACGGGGCGCGCAGCCCCTTGCGCGGGATGCTGGGGCTTGCCTTTGACGGGCGGGTCTTCGAGGATAATTTCCTGATCGCCGATGTGAAGATGAAGGCCGATTTCCCGACCGAGCGCTGGTTCTGGTTCGAGCCGCATTTCAAGTCGGGCGATTCTGCCCTGCTGCACAAACAGCCCGACGACATCTGGCGCATCGACTTTCAGCTGGGCTGGGATATCGACCGCGCCAAGGAGTTGGAGCCAGCCAATATCCGCGCCCGTGTCGATGCAATGCTGGGACCGGATGTCGAATATGAGTTGGACTGGTGCTCGATCTACACGTTCCAGTGCCGCCGGATGGACAAGTTCCGCCACGGCCGAGTGCTGTTTGCAGGTGATTCTGCCCATCAGGTCAGCCCCTTCGGCGCGCGGGGCGCGAATTCCGGCATTCAGGACGTGGACAACCTGGCTTGGAAACTGGCGCTTGTGCTGGACGGCACCGCGCCCGAGACGCTGCTGGACAGCTATGACGTTGAGCGGGTCCATGGCGCAGATGAGAATATCCTGAACTCGACCCGGGCGACGGATTTCATCACGCCGAAATCGCCGGTGTCGAAACTGTTCCGCAACGCGGTGCTGGAACTGGCCGAACATCTGCCCTTCGCGCGGAGCGTGGTGAACTCAGGCCGCCTGTCGGTGCCCTGCACCTATGACGGCTCGGTGCTGAACGGGGACGATCATCCCGCGATGCCTGCCCGGACGCGCCCCGGCAGCCCCTGCCCGGATGCGCCGGTCGCGGACGGTTGGCTGCTGCGGCGGCTTGGGCGCGGCTTCGTGCTGATGGCGATCAATACTGACGCGCCGGAATGCCTTGCGGCTCATGGCGTGCGCGTGCCGCGCCTCGCGCTGGACGCCACGCCAGAGCTGACAGCCCGTTATCTGGGAGAGGCGCGCCGGGCCGTTTATCTGATCCGCCCGGACCAGCATGTCGCCGCCCGCTGGGAGAGTTTCGACGAAAGCGCTGTCGCGGCCGCGCTTGCCCGTGCCATCGGAAAGGGCTGACCCATGCTGATTACCACACCAAACCTGACAAAACCGGACGAGACCTATGCCGCGCTGATCGCCACTCATGAGGGCCTCAGCGAGGCCGGAAGCCACGCGCTGAACGCCCGGCTGATCCTGATCCTGATGAACCATATCGGAAACGATGCCGTGCTGGCCGAAGCCCTGCGATTGGCCAGAGATCCGGAATCCGCGCAGGGGTGATCAGGGTATTTTCTGATCCGAGATGCGCCCATCCTTTCTCCGCTCCCGTTCAAACAGACACCCCGGTCAAGTTTGGATTTGCTCTGGCAGTACGATTAGGATAGTAATCATCAGTATACTGTCAAAAATGGAGAATAAAGTGTCCTCAAACCCGATGCAGTCAGGTGCGTTCTTGCACCATGTCGCTTTTGAGAGCGCGCAGCCTGAACGGCTCGCGACATTCTATTCCAAGAACATGGATATGGACGTCATACGCATCTCGGATACCGAGTTTCGCGCCGAAGGTCCGATGCGGCGTCTTGTGGCGGTGAAGGGAACCGACAAGAAACTTGCCTATGCCGGGCTGGCCTGCCGCACTCAGGATGTCGTGGACGCCATGCGCGCGCGTGCGCTGTCGCATGGGATCGACATTCTGGACAGCCCCTCGCCCTATTTTGACGACAAGGCCTTTGCCCTGCGCGACAATGACGGGCACCTGATCTGCTTTGGCATGGCGAAGGCGCAGACTGTGTCGTATCGGGCTGCGCGGCCCGGTCTGCACGCGCCGACGCAGCACCTGACCTTCGCGACCCAGGATCTGCCGGGGTTCAAGGATTTCTATGTCGACAAGCTGGGCTTCTTCCTCGCCGATCGCGTGCTGCATCCCGATGGCGACCCGGCGACCATATTCACCACCACCAACCACGAGCACCACACGATTGCGGCGTTCAAATCCGACCGGACCGGCGTCGATCATCACTCCTACGAGGCCGGGACGTTTGAGAACATCAAACTGTTCTGCGACCGCTTCGCTGCCAATGGCAATCTGGTCAGCTGGGGCCCGGGTCGTCACGGGCCGGGCAACAACCTGTTCGTGTTCTATGACGATCCGGACGGCAACTGGATCGAGATATCAGGCGAGCTGGAAACCATATATGACCGCGAGGTGATGGACTGGCCGCAAGAACCTCGCAGCCTCAACAAATGGGGTAAGGCAATCCTGCGTTCATAGGAGGAAAATCCATGAAACTCATAAGCTTCACCCGTGTCGGCCGCATCGAATTCGGGGCCCTGACCGAGGATGGAATCATCGACCTCACCAGCAAGATCGCGCCGGAAATCACCTCGATCAAACGGTTGCTGGAGGCCGATGCGATGGACCGGGCGGCGACGCTGGTTGCGGCATCCAGACCCGCTCTGAAGATGTCGGACGTCACTCTGCTGCCCGTCATTCCGGACCCGGGCAAGATCCAGTGCGTCGGGCTCAACTATGAGGCCCACCGCAAGGAAACCGGGCGGCCGGACAACAGGCAGCCGACAATGTTCGCGCGCTATGCGGACAGTCAGGTCGCCCACGGGCAGCCGATGATCGTGCCGGCGGTGTCGGACCGGTTGGATTACGAAGGCGAGATGGCGGTCATCATCGGGCGGGGCGGGCGCTATATCAAGGAAGCTGACGCGATGGATCATGTCGCGGGTTATGCCTGCTACAACGATGGCTCAGTGCGCGACTGGCAGCGCCATACCCACCAGTTCGGCCCCGGCAAGACCTTTCCCGGCACCGGCGCGTTCGGCCCCTATATGCTGACCGCCGACGAGGTGCCGGATTACACGGCCTTCCCCATCCAGACCCGTTTGAATGGCGAGGTGATGCAGGATGCGAAACTGTCCGACCTGATCTTTCCGCTCCCCTCGCTCATCGAATACATTTCCAGCTACACGCCGCTGTCGCCCGGCGACGTGATCATCACCGGGACCCCTGGCGGCGTTGGTGACAAGCGAGAGCCGCCGGTCTACATGCGCGAAGGTGATGTGGTCGAGGTCGAGATCGGCCCCTTGGGACTCCTGCGCAACCCCGTGGTCAAAGAGATTCTCTGAACGGCGCAGATATAGGTGGGCGCGCTTGGCCCAGGCTGCCTTTGTCAGCATCCTGGCAGAAGATAAATAACCGGCCGCGCGGACGATCCGCGCGGCCGGTTACTTGTGACCGGGATTAACCGGCTGCCCTGTTGCGCCAGCCGCTTGCATAATCTTCGCGCGCCAGTTTCGAGATCGGCACGGGGCCGACCGTGGCGCGGATGGTGGTCTGTGTATGCATCTCCACCGTGGACTTGGCCGTGCCGCCATTTTCTTCGCCCCAGGTGATGACCACCTCGTCACCCTCCTCAAGATCGCCATCGACCGTCGCCAATGACACGAAGCTGCGTTCGTTGAAAAGATAGCCCGAGAACATCGAGAAACCGACAAGCCGACCGTGCCGCTCGACCCGGTCGTAGTTCGACGCCGCATAATTGGCGAGCGGCATCTCGATATACTTGTAGTTTGGCCCCGTGGGGCGCAGCAGCGAGTTCTGGACCCTGCCAACATCCTCTGCGTTCCAGACCAGCGACACCTTGCGACGCTGCGGAGCTTCGGCAATCGCCTCAAGTGCTTTGCGACCGACGAAGTCGTGATCGAACTTTACGAAAGGCCCATAACCGATCTGGTAAGGCGTGACGTAGTAATCCTCGATATTGTCCGAGACAAAGCTGCCGCCGATGGGCGCGGTCGCCTCATAGCCGGTGGCAGGCAACCATTCGCGATAGCCCTGCAATTCGGGATCCGTATAGATCGCTGGCAAGGGTGACGGGATCCACCCCGATTCGACCGCGCTGGTCGAATAGGCCCGGCTTCCCACCGCCCGGATGCCGAATTCCTCGCCAGCCTCCATGATGATCGCCTTGATCCGGTCCCGGTCCTCATAGGGCCCCCAAAATTCCAGACCGGGAACTCCGCCCATACCATGGCGCAGGGCATGGACCTCCTGCCCGTCGATCCTGAAGTGACCAAGATTGAAAAACTTGATCTCCTGTATCGGCCCGCCATTCAGCTTTTCCAGCAGTAGCGGGGCAAAGGGCCCCTGAATCTGATATCGATACCGCTCGCGCAGCACCGGATGGCCATTGGGACGATTGGGCGAGGACATGTCCTTGCGCGTGGTCACGTTGAGCCCGCTGATCTGGGCACGATACTCGACCCAGTTGATCGAGGGCGCGCGGCCTACGAGCAGAATCTGGTTCTCGGCGAGATAGAACATGATGTTGTCGCCGATCACATGTCCCGAGGGACTACAGGCGACAAACTGCTTGGCCTTGCCCGGCCTGAACCCGGCGAAGCTGTTGACAGCAAGGCCGCAAAGCAACTGCGCAGCGTCCGGTCCTTCCACCATCAGGTCGCACATGTGATGCGACTGATCGAAGAGCACGACATTGTGGCGCCATGCATATTGTTCATCCCGCCAGTTGCTGAACTCGGTGGCGACCACCGGATAGACAAAAGCGTCGGTAGGTGAATTGCGTAGCATGGTCACGGGGTTTCCGCGCGCATTCAGCAAGGCTTCGAGGTTTGATTCAGTCATGTCGTTCTTCCGAAAATGAGACGCTTTCCCGACCGATGTTCTACCGGTCCGAGCATTTTGGGCGGAGTGACGAGCTTTGGGCATTTCCATTGCTCTATCAGGTGGAATGGTCCCCGCGCATCCGCGGGGAACAGGTTATCGGGGCCGCTGGCCACCAATCGGGATTGAGTAGTTCACAGCCAGCACGGGGGCGTCATATGTGTTGCGGGTTCTGAGGTTCTTGATGAGATTCACATTCAGGGAACCTCGGCCAAACCGCTTCTCAACACCGATTCCAATGCCCAGTTGCTCGGCCCGATCAAGCGTTCCTCCGCCAAGCAGAACAGTACCATTATTGGCATCGTCGCTGATCTGTTTGCGCCAGTATCCGACGGGGCCAATGCTGAAGCTGTCGCTGACCGCCTTCATCGCCGTGACGTCTATCAATAGCTCTGCGCCGCTCCTGTAGCGCGTTTTCGGGTTCTCGGCATAGACTGTAAGGGCAGATCCGGTACTCAGGTTCCAGCCGTCGCGCAGATAGCTGAGCCCAAACAAAAGCGACGCGGAATTCTTGCCAGAGCCGAGGTTCATCGAGACCCCATCGGGTTTGAAGCTCCCTGTCGCCAAGCTGAAGGACATGCCTGCCGACGCGAATATCCCCGGCGACAGAACCCACGAAACGTTGATCGGCGAAATGGTGATGTCGCCGATGCCTTTGGCCGTGGTTTTCAGGCCAAAGGCAGTCTGGCTATTGAACAGAAGCGGAATACCGGCTGAAAAGCGATAGGTCCCACCCAGTATCTCAATCCCGGGGACATACGAATAGCTGAGAAACAGCGAATTGATATCCGGCGACACCGGAATTGCATTTCCACTGTTGTCCACGACATTGCCGCGCGAAAACTGCGACCTGAAACTGAGGTAGTGGCCGGGAGGCGGGTTCGCGCCGACCGGAATGCCGATTGTGGCACCGCCGGGCATGGCAAAGGGCGCGTTCGGCTCGACCGCCATAGCGGGAGAACCTGCTGCCGAAAGCAGGCAGAGCGCGCACGCCAACCTCTTTATTTTATTGATGGAATTGATCACTTATTCGTCTCCTAGTTGGTCATGGTCGCCCCCGGTACAGTTGCCCAGGGTTCGACAGGCACACATCCGCCTGCGCCGCAGACGCGGCGTTTGCTATGTTCAGCAATACAGTGCCCCGGGCCGGATCAGGCCCGGGGCAGGAATGTCAGAATGGAAGTTGGTGCGGCACGCGTTGCGTCGAGATCCAGCGCTGCTTGGTGAAAGCCTCTATCGCGCCTTTTGGCCCCCATTTGCCGCTGCCGCCCGAGGCACCATGACCTGAGAACGGGCAATGCGGATCGTCATGGACCGTTGAGTCATTCACATGGATCATGCCGGCCTCATAGCGTTCGGCCAGCAATTCACCGCGCAATGTATTGCCTGTAATGATCGAACCGGTCAGACCGTACTCACTGTCATTTGCCATTTCCAGCGCTTCTTCTTCGGTATCGAAGGGGAAGACACTGATCACGGGGCCAAAGAATTCTTCCTTCCAGGCATCCATGTCGCGGGTCACGCCCGTCAGGACGGTCGGCAGGTAATACGGGTCTTCTGCGGCCCCGCCACAATGAACCGTCGCCCCGCCCGCGACCGCATCGTTGACAATCTTTTCCAGCCGACGCAGCTGGCCCGTGTTGATGAGCGGGCCGACAACACAGGTATGCTCTTGCGGCGCGGTGGGCGGGATGAAACCGACCTTGGCCACCAGTTTTTGCAGGTACTCGTCGTAAAGCGAGCGGTGGACGAAAACCTTGTCCGTCGACATGCAGATCTGGCCCTGATGCAGGAAAGCCCCCATGAAAGTCAGATCGACGGCCCGGGCCACATCCGCATCTTCAAGGATGATCGAGGCGTTCTTGCCGCCCAGTTCCATCATCGTGGGTTTGAAGACAGCCGCCGCCGCGGTTGCGAGCATTCTGCCAACCTTGGTCGAGCCGGTAAAGCTGATGGCGCCGATGCGCTTGTCGGCAACGAAAGTATCACCGACCATGGCCGCGCCGTCGCGCGAAGTGGTGATCACGTTGAAGACACCTGGCGGGAAGCCTGCATCGTTGAAGAGCTTGCCCAGCATCAGCCCGCCGACGAGCGGGCTGTTTTCCGAAGGCTTCAGCACGGCAGTGTTGCCAAGCGCGATGGCCAGCGCATAGGCGCGGAACGACAGGAGCACAGGGAAATTCCAGGGTGAGATTGCACCCACAACGCCGCAGGGTCTGCGCACGATGCGGTTGATCTTGCCCGGCACATGGCTGGGATAGATTTCACCCGTTTCCCGGGTGGTCAGCGCTGCAGCCTCAAGCATGTAAGGCGCGATCAGCGAAACTTCGAACATCGACTTGCCAAAACCCGAGCCGGTCTCCTCCATCAGCGCCTGGGCGAACATCTCCTTGCGCTCTTCAAAAAGCGCGGCGGCCTTCATGAACATCGCCTGTTTGGCGGCGATCGGTGTCGCCTCCCATCCGGGCTGTGCGGCGGATGCGGCAGCGATGGCCGCGTCGATATCGGCCTGTGACGCATCGGGGATCAGTGCGATCACTTCGCCCGTGGCGGGATTGCGTGTCTCGAATGTCCTGCCGTCGGTCGCGCCTTTCCATTCGCCATCAATCAGCATTTCCCAGGTTGTCGTGTCAGTATGTTTCGCCCAGTCGAGCATCTTGGTCTCCTCCCAGAGTTTCTTGCTTGGATTTCCCTAGGCAGCAGGAATCGCTGCGGTGTCATCAATCCGGTCGCTTTCCGGTGTCGGCTGCGATTTCATGCCCCGCGCGACCTGAGCGACATATTCCTCCTCGGTCAGGCCATCGCGCTGCCGGATCCTTTCGGGATGCGAGATCTTGGGGTCCGGCGCGATGTTTTCACCGATCCACAGAAAGGCACGGAATGCCCGGCGCGCCAGAAAACGCGCGATCGGGTTCTGCCTGATCCGCCAGTTCTTCATCGTGCCCTCGGGCATCAGCGCATAGATCAACTGGCGCATGGCAGGCTGAAGGAAACGCGGAAAGTTCCGCGTCGCGAAAGCGTCGATTACATATTTCTGGACCAGATGCTTGTCGGGGTTTTCGGCGCGCCGGGTGTTCTCGTAGCGCTCGACGAACTCCATACAGTCATCGAAGTTCTGGAACGTGATCGGGATGGGTTCGTCGGTCAGCACCCGACGGAATTGCGGTGCGATGCGCTTGTAGAACTCATAGGAGGCGATTTTCTCCTTCTCGGAGAATCCCTTCGCGCCGACCCGTCGCAGCAGGCGGTGGAACAGCGTGACCTCATAGGCGATCACATATTGCCAATCTTCCACTGGCTCGAAGCCTTCGGGGTAATGCTTGGACCAGAACTTGTGCAGTTGATTGAGCGAGTCGATGGAGCGTTTCGTATACTCGTGGTCCGGGCCGTACTCCGTCCAGATCAGGATATGCCGCGAGGTGTCATCCATGCGCCGTTCCATATGGCGCACAACCTTGCCTTTGCCGTTTCGAACGATGGAGCGCGACCCATGATTGCCGGTGATGAAATTTGGGAACGTCACCGAATAGATCAGATCCATAAACGCATCATTCGACCTGTAGGTCGCAGCGAGCCGGATGATCTCTGCATAATCCGTGTATGGATCAAGCTTTTCTATCTCACGCGCAATCCATTTGCGACCTGACATGTCAACCATCTGATCCCTCCCGTCTGTCCAGTGTCCAAGCGCGAGTCGCATCGGAACCGGATTGCCATTATCGACAGTATTCTGACGGTTTATAGCGATTCGAACGCATACTGTCAAAAATATTCGCAAGATATGCGTAATTAAACGCGTCGCAGAAATCTGCGAACGCGGCAGTCACAGCGCGGGTAAATGGTTCAGGTCGAGGGCTGTCCGCCGCCCAACTCCTTGCGTTTGCTCAGATCGAGCGGAGCGCGGCTGGCGGTGTTGTTGAGATCCACCAGCTTCGAGAGCAGTTCAAGGAATATCGTCTGCTCTTCCGGCGACAGTGGCTCAAGCAAGCGGCGCTGAACCCTGGACACGGCGGCAAAAGTCCCATCAAGAAGCTCGATGCTTGCATCGGTCACACGGGCGGTCTTGATGCGCTGGTTGTCATCGGGGATCTCGCGCACAATCAACCCCTTCTTTTCAAGGGTCTTCAATACCGTCCCCACGGTCGAGCGGTCGATGGCAATGATACGGCTCAGGCTGCGCTGATCGATATCCGGCTCGTCCCGGATCGCCAGAAGGGCCGCGTACTGGATGGGCGTCAGATCGAATTCGCCCAGTTCGTCAGCAAAGAGCGAGACTGAAATCTGCTGGCACCGTCGAATCAGGTGTCCCGGCGATCGATACATGTCGCTGATTGTCGGGGCCCCCGCCGGGGCCGAGTCATTTTCCCAGAACGCCATATCCGCTTTCCGTCTCTCCTTGGGCACCATCAACGTCATACTCTTGTGGGGCAGGAAGAGTCCAATGCCGTTGTTGACGGTCTTTGCCAGACATCTGGGGCAAAAGTATGCTCACTGTCAATTCGACACCCGGAAGGGGATGAAGAAGCGTTTGTTCCTCGGCCATCGCGCCCAACCACGCAGACTTCACTGAGGCCCCGCCTAAGAGCGCATCAAACGGATCGGAGGGATGTTGATCAGGGACGCCGCCTGAACCGACAAAATGCAGAACCGCCCTCCGCGATAACCGAAGAGGCGCGCAGATGCCCGATCAGCGGATCAGGTGAATGGTTTCCCGGCCTTTCCGCGCCATCTCCGCGAATGGGGTGAAAGCAGCACAGGCGTTCAACATATGGCTGGTCCTGCCCGCCGGAGCAAGCCGTTCAGAAGTCATGGGGCAGCTGCGCGGTCAAGGGATCGCCTCAGCCGACCCGCCAGCGTGTCGGAAATATCTGCCAGCCGGTGCGGTCCTGCACCCAGCCCCAGATACCGCGCGGCGCGATCAGCATGACCGCCAGCGCAAGGGCTCCCTGCGTGATCAGGAACATTTCCCCCTGCCCCTGAAACAGCTCGCGCAGGGCGAAATAGATCAGCGTGCCCAGAATCGGCCCTTCCAGCGTGCCGACGCCGCCGATGATGACGATGAACAGGATGCGGATCTGCCAGTCCAGATCAAAGGCGCCGGTCGGATCGATATAAAGAACCGAGAGGTAATAGATCCCCCCCGCCAGCGCACAGACCACCGCCGAGAACACAAAGGCCACGAAGCGGCTGGCGCGGGCATCGACCCCGATGCTGGCCGCCGCGACATCATTGTCGCGCGTTGCCATCAGGCCCAGACCAAAGCGACTGCGCAGCAGGGCAAAGACGGCAATCTGAGTGGCGAGTGCCAGAGCGAGAGCCAGCCAGAACACCATCTCGGCGAAACTCGCGAGATCAAGGCGGCTGGCGTCCAGCATCATCCCGCGCGACGATCCGACCAGCGGCCATTGGCCGAAGGACAGACGGATCACCTCGGCGAGCACCCAGATACCGATCGAGAAATAGGCGTCGCGCAGATTGCGCAACAAGAGCGCCATCACCGCCGCCGCCAGCACCCCCACCAACACACTGGCCCCCAGCGCGGCGGCCAGCGGCAGGCCGCTGGTATTCACGGTCAGGAACAGCGCATAGCCGCCCAGACCGACAAAAGCCTGATGGCCAAAGGACAAAAGCCCGGCATAGCCGCATAGCAGGTTCCATGCCTGCGCCATGGCAAAGACCAGCAGGATCTCCATCGGCAGCCTTGTGTCGGAGGGAAGCCAGATCATCCCCATGGTCAGCGCCAGCAGCAGCGCAGCACCGGGTAAAAGGTCGCGTAAGCGGGTCATCGGCCCCTCCGGGTCAGAATGGCGGGCAAATCGGCCTGCCGCAGGATCAGGATCAGGATGAAGGCGAGATGCCCGAACAACGGCCCGACATTCGGGTTCAGGCTGAGGCCCACGACATGCACCACACCCAGGAACAGCCCGGCCAGAAACGACCCGCGCAGCGACCCTAATCCGCCGATAATCACCACCTGAAAGGCAATCAGCAGCCGTTCGATACCCGAAAACGGCGTGAAGGAACTGCGCACAGCCAGCAAGAGGCCCGCAACCGCAGCAAGCGTCACCGCCAGCCCCATCGCCAGCGCATAGACGCGGCGGCGGTTGAAGCCCAGCGTTTCGAGGATCTCGAAATCATCCGCTGCGGCGCGGAAGGCGCGGCCGGTGGTGGAGTGCCGCAGAAGCAGCCCCACCGCCAGAAACATCGCGACCGACAGCGCAAAGATCGCCAGCGGCAGCACGCCCAGGGCGACGCCCGCCACCTCGATGCCCAGATTCTGCACCGGGCCGATATCGATGGCGCGGATGTTATTGCCGTAGACCGCCACCAGCGCGTTGCGGATGATGATCGACAACCCCATCGTCGCGATCATCGCCGGGATCGGATTGGGGCCGACCAGCCGGTTCAGCATCGTCGCCTGCATCAGCCAGCCCATGGCAAAGGCGCTGATGGCCACTACCAGAACCACCACGGGCAGAGGCAGCGGCGTCACCGCCAGCACCGTTGCGCCCAGAAAAGCGCCCAGCACGATGAATTCGCCATGCGCGATATTGACCACCCGCATGATGCCAAAGGCCAGTGCCAGCCCCAGTCCGAACAGGCCGTAAAGCCCGCCCACCATCAGCCCGTTCAG
The DNA here is from genome assembly GCF_001884735.1 of Natronohydrobacter thiooxidans. Lineage (GTDB taxonomy): Bacteria > Pseudomonadota > Alphaproteobacteria > Rhodobacterales > Rhodobacteraceae > Roseinatronobacter > Roseinatronobacter thiooxidans_A. The sequence continues at coordinate 639,160 of NZ_MJAP01000003.1, forward strand.
GACAGCCGCAAGCAGGGTCATGCCGCCGCCTCGCCGAAATAGGCCGCGCGGATCGCGTCCAGCGCAACCTCTCCCGAGGCGCCCTGCAAGGTGACCCGCCCCTTGAGCAGGCAATAGACCCGGTCCGAGGCCGCTCTGGCGCGCAGGATGTCCTGCTCGACCAGCACCAGCGACACGCTACTGTCCCGGATGCGGCGGAAACAGGCGTAGATATCGCCGATGATCGCGGGGGCCAGACCCAGTGATACCTCGTCGCAAAGCAGCAAGCGCGGGTTCATCATCAGGGCGCGGGCGATGGCGACCATCTGTTGCTGGCCGCCCGACAACATGCCAGCCGGGCGGTGACGAAAATCGGTCATTGCGGGAAACAGGTCATAGGCCGCTTCCAGATTCCAGGGACCGGGCCGGGCACGCGCAGAGCCCAGACGCAGATTCTCTTCGACCGTGAGCGAGGGGAACAGCCGTCGCCCCTCGGGCACCAGAGCAATGCCGCGCCGCGCGATCATGTCACAGGACAGCCGGGTGATGTCTTCGCCCTCCAGCCGGATCGTGCCGTGCCGCGCCGGGGTCAGGCCGATAATGGCGCGCAGCAGGGTGGATTTCCCTGCGCCGTTGGCGCCGATGATCGCCACTGCCTCGCCCGCCGCGACCTGCAGATCGACACCGAATGTCGCCTGCAAATCGCCGTGGAACACATCGAGCCCCTCAACTGTCAAGAGCGTCATCGACCGCAATCCCCAGATAGATTTCCTGCACCAATGCCGAGTGCATCACCGGTTCCGGCGCGCCCTCGGCCACCAACTCCCCGAAATGCAGCACGGCCAGCCGGTCGGCGGCGGCCATCAGCGCATGGGCAATATGCTCGATCCACAAGACCGCGCGCCCCGGTTTCAGCCGTTTCACCACCTCGATCAGTTGCAGCACCTCGCCTTCGGTCAGCCCGCCCGCGATTTCGTCCAGCAGCAACACCCGCGACCCGACGCTGATCGCGCGGGCCAGTTCCAACCGCTTGCGGTCCATCAGCGGCAGCGCACCGGCCAGAGTCGCGCGCCGGTCGCTCAGGCCGACGGTCTCCAGTATCTCAGCCACCCGTGCGCGCGCGGCAGCGCCATGCAGGCGCGGGCCGTGCATCACCCCGGCAAGGACGTTTTCATGAACGCTGAGACCCGAGAAGGGGCGCGGCACCTGATAGGCCCGCCCGATCCCCGCTTGCGCGCGCCGGTGCTGCGGAAGACGTCCGATATCGTTGCCATCCAGCAAGATTGCCCCGCCGTCCAGCCGCGCCGTGCCGTCGAGCAGGTTGAACAGCGTGGTTTTGCCCGCGCCATTGGGCCCGATGACACCCAGGCATTCGCCGGGTGCCACTTTCAGGCTGACCTCGCGCACCACTGCGCGTCTGGCATAGAGCTTCGAGACCCCGGCAACTTCAAGCATTGTCGCGCCCCGGCGTCAGAGTTCGGAGAGCAGCTTGAACTCTTCCTCGACCACGAATGCCGAATCCTCGCCCGCCCAGGTCACAACCAGATCATAGTTGTAGGGCCCTTCGCTCGCGCGCCGCCACTGTCCCGCGACCAGCGGCGTCTTGGCGATACCGGGCACCGGGCTGCCTGCGAAATCGATCGGGCCGACCACAGTGTCCAGCGTCAGGGCCGCCAGCGCGGCGCGCACTGCCTCGCGGTCTTTCGGATCGCCCGATGCCTTCAATGCGGCCACCGCCGCCTCCCAGGCCGCATGGGTATAGCCCAGCACGGGCGTCCACTGGCTGCCACGGTCGGCCTCCCATTCCGCCGCCAGTTCGCCCGCCGTTTGCCCGGTAAGACTTGAGGCATAGGGCAGTTTCGGCGACCACCAGATTTCGGTGGACAGGCCCGCGCCGCGATCCCCCAGCGCATCCATGCCGCCGGGGAACAGAAAGGCGCCTGCGATGGTCGCCACTTCGGGCCGATAGCCGCCCTGCGCCGCCGAACGCCAGAACGAGGCGAAGTGGTTGGCGAACATGAAGCCGCTGAGGATCTGCGCGTCTGCTGCCCGGAAGGTTGCCACCTGATTGGAAAAATCGTCGGCCTCGACATTGAACATCCCGGCATCGGCAAGCGTATAGCCCGCCCCTTGCAGGATGGGCGGCAGGCCGTATTGCGGATGGGCAAAACCCTGCGCGGCGGGCTGATCGACATAGAAGGTGCCGACCGTGTCATTCAGGCGGTCGCGCACCGGCGCCCAGAGGCCAAGATAGGCGGCGCCGATATCGGCAGTGTCGAACAGGAAATGGAAAGTCCAGGGCTGGCCATTGTTGCTATAGGCCTGAGGCCCGCCGCGCAGCCCGATCAACGCATCCGAGGGCAGCAGGGTCGAGACAATGGGCGTGCGGTTGATGACCGCCAGTTGCCCGCCGGTGACTGCGGCCAGCGCTTCCGTGGTGACGATCAGATCCACCCGGTCGCGGGTCATCAGCTCGGCCGTGACCTGCGCTGCGGCATTGACCCCGCTGCCGCTGTCGCGCAGCAGGATTTCCACCGAATAGGTCGTGTCACCGATGGTCAGGCCACCGCCGAACAGGTGTTCCAGCTGGGCGCGGACAAAGCCGACTGCCTCGCCGAAGAGGGCGCCGGGGCCCGAGGTGGCGGCGACCCAGCCGATCCTCAGGGTGGTGGCGGCCGAGGCATGCGCGGCGGGGAATCGCAATGTCAGTGCGGTGGCGCCAGCAGCGACCGAGGTTTGCAAAAGCCGTCTGCGCGACAGGGCGCTGGCACGGGGCGGGGTCAGATCGGTGGATTTCATGTTCTCCTCCCAAAAGAAACACGAGGGGCGATCGGTTGAATTCGATCAGTTGACCAAATCATATGATTGGAATAGAGCTTTTGTCAATCAACTGTTCCGATCATTTGATTGATTCCGATCAGTTCTCGAAGGAAAAGGGAGGAACGCTTTGAAAACGCTAGAAACTTTATCGATGGATGCCGCCGGAACCGCCGCCGCGATCCGCGCGGGCTCTCTGACAAGCCGTCAGGCGACCGAGGCCGCGCTGGCGCGATTGGCCGCAGTGAACCCCGCAATCAACGCCGTTGTGAACACTTTGGAGGAGCAGGCGCTGGCCGCCGCCGATGCGGCTGATTCGGCGCTGGCGGCGGGTGCCGTGCCCGGCCCGCTGCATGGCGTACCGATCACCGTCAAGATCAACGTGGATCTGGAGGGACAGGCCACCACCAACGGACTGATCCCGCTGAAGGATGCGATCGCCGCGCAGGACAGCATTCCCGTCGCCGCGCTGAAACGGGCGGGCGCGGTCATCCTCGGGCAGACCAATGTTCCGGCCTTTTGCTATCGCTGGTTCACCTCGAACGCGCTGCACGGCACCACGCGCAACCCGCATGACCTGTCACTCTCGCCCGGCGGCTCCAGCGGTGGGGCGGCGGCGGCGGTGGCGGCAGGGATCGGCACGCTGGCGCATGGCAATGACGTGGCGGGCTCACTGCGGCTGCCAGCCTCGGTCTGCGGGGTTTATGGCATGAAGGGCACCATGGGGCTGATCCCGTCCTGGAACCCGTCGCAACCCGGCGAACATTCGCTCGGTCTGCAAACTGGCGGGTCCGAAGGGGTGATTGCCCGGTCCGTCCGCGACATCCGGCTGGGGATGCAGGTTCTCGGGGGGTCCGATCCGCGCGATCCGAGCCAGGTGCCCGCCCCCCTGCCCCGGCCCGACCAGCGGATGCCCTGCCGCGTCGCGCTGTGGCTGGGCGATGCCGACACACCTGTCGATCCTGCCGTCGCCGCCATCACCAGACAGGCCGCCGACTGGCTGGCGGATGCGGGCTATGTGATCGAGGAGGCCGCGCCGCCTGATCTGGCGGAAATGACCGAATTGTGGATGGCGATGCTTTATGCCGAATGCACCGGCCCGGTGCGCGATATGCTGTTCGGCATGGCGGATGACGCGTTCCGGCAGTCGTTCCAGGCAACCGCCGCCGCGCTGCCGGTGCTGGACGGCGCGGCCTATCAGGCCGCCTGGCAGCGGCGGCGCGCGATCCAGCGCGCCTGGGCCGGGTTCTTCCAGCATTTCCCGCTGGTGCTGACCCCGACCGCCTGCCAGCCCCCCTTTCCCATTGACCATGATCTGCAAAGCGGCAATACGATGGCAGAGATCATCCGGGCCTATCGGCCGTTGCCTGCTGTCGCCGGGCTGGGCCTGCCAGCGATTTCGGTTCCGGCAGGCAAGGCGGGGCACCACCCTGTCGGCGTGCAAATCATCGGCCGATGGTTCGATGACGACCGCTGCCTGTCGGCGGCGGAAATCCTGGAAACCCGGATCGGGCCGGTGCTGCCCGTCGATCCGCAAAAGGGCTGACAGCGCAATGGGACGCGAAATGGGACGCGCAGATCAACCCGCACCGGTGCGTGGCCTCGCGCGTCCCAACAGCGATGGCAAGCGCGAGCAGATCGCCGCTGCCGCCCTGCGCGTATTGCTGGCCGAGGGGGTCTTCAACTCCACCACCCGCAAGATCGCCGAGGCCGCGGGCGTCAGTGTCGCCACACTGCACTACCATTTCCGCGACAAGGACGAGATCCTGCTATCGGTGATGGAGCGCTTCGTGCAGACCTACCGCGCCGCGCTGGCCGACCAGTTCCCGCCGGACCAGACCCTGGAGCAGCGGATTGCCGCCATGATCCCCTTCATCTGCGGGCAGATCCGCAAGCGCCCCGCCGAGCAACTGCTGTTGCAGGAAATGACAGTCTACATGCTCCGACACCCCGAGCTGGAGGCTCTGGCACGGGCCAAGGACATGCATTTTCAAGCGCTTTATGCCGAGGCGCTGACCAAGGTGCGGGGCCTGTCACCCGCTGACGCACCTCAGGTCGCGCGGCTGGCCAACCTGATCTATACGAACCTTGTCGGCATGTTCAATCAATGGCTGGCCACCGGCGACGATGCGCTGCTCGACCAGACGGCTGGTGACCTGGTGCGCGGCGCGCAGCGGTTCGCCCGCGACGCCATTGCGGGTTCCGGTTCAAAATCTGAACCGCACTGACCGCTCAATGCGTCAGCACAGATGCCGCGGCGCCGTCACAAGGGCCGCTATCCTTGATGTGCGCCTGAGAGGCACAAACAGCGGGCGCGCTGTATGACCCCCATTTGCTGTTTACTCCCGAATGACGGTGCAGCCCATCTGGTCGCCCGCACATCTGCGAAGGTCTTCGGACCGATCGCTAAGGCGAACTCCCTGAAGGAGTGCAACATCACCACGCTCCGAACAATGGCCAGTTTCAGGTATAGAATTCTCGACTTCGGCGAAGATTGCGCCCTTCATCAAGGGCGTCGGCTGCGTGGAGCAAAAGCATATCTGATTTTTTTGAGTCACATTTTTCCGTCCTGAACATCTAGTCGATTCAGATGCTTGCGGGTCATCGCGCGTCTTGTCGGCCAGATGCTTCTGCACAGTGCCGATGATCCAATATTGACAGCATACCGCCGGTTCGCCTATCCATAACGACAGTATGCTGACGATATGAGGGGAGAGGATCGTGAAGCTTTGTCGATACGACGGTGACCGGGTTGGCGTAGTGCAGGGCGATGTCATGCATGACGTGACACGCTGTCTCGAAGACCTGCCGTCAATGCGCTATCCCTTCCCGCAGCACGACCAGTTCATAGCGCGGCTTCCCGATCTGATGCCGAAGATTGTCGCGGCGGCGGCGACCGGCGTGACCAAACCATTAGATCAGGTTCGCCTCGACCTGCCAGTGGTCAATCCGGGGAAGATCATCGCCGCGCCAGTGAACTATTCCAAACATCTCGACGAGGTGCGTGATCAGGCCGATCTCAATCACGGCAACGAGTCCCATATGCGCCATATCCGCGAGATCGGCCTGTTTCTGAAAGCCAACTCATCCTTGATTGGCCCGTCAGAGGCGGTTCGGATCGGGCGGCCTGACCGGCGCAATGACCACGAAATAGAGCTGGCTGTCGTGATCGGCAAAGCGGGCAAGGATATCGAGCCCGAGGAAGCTCTATCCTACGTTGCGGGCTATGCCATCGGTTTGGACATGACCGTGCGCGGCCCGGAGGATCGCAGTTTCCGAAAATCCCTGGATACCTACACAGTGCTTGGTCCCTGGATGGTCACGGCGGAGGAACTGCCCGATCCCTCCGCGCTGGACCTCGTTCTGACCGTGAATGGGGAGATGCGCCAGAAGGCGAACACGCGCGACCTCGTGCTCTCGGTGCCCGAACTGATCGCCATGGCATCGTCCTTCTACACGCTGCACCCGGGCGATCTGATCCTGACCGGGACGCCGGAGGGTGTGGCCCCGGTCGAACCCGGCGACGTGATGCAGGCGACGATTGAACGGATCGGCACGATGACCGTTCCGGTGATCGGTTGAGGAACAGGGAGCAAACCATGTCGAGCAGAGAACAGGAAGTAATTGTTGTGGGCGGCGGGATCGGCGGGCTCTCGGCAGCCTATGCGCTGGCGCGTGTGGGCTGCAGCGTGACAGTGCTGGAGCAAGCCGAGGTCTTTGCCGAAGTGGGCGCAGGTATCCAGCTTGGTCCGAACAGCTACAAGATGTTCCAGAGACTGGGCATCGTCGACGAGGTCAATGCGCTCTCTGCGTTTCCCGACTACCTTGCGATGCGCGATTCCATTACTGCCGAGCATGTGGTGAAACTGCCTGCCGGAGAGGCGTTCCGCAAGCTCTTCGGCTTCCCTTACGCTGTCATCCACAGAGCGGACCTCCATACCGCTCTGCTGAAGCGTTGCGAGGCGCATGGCAGCGTGCGCCTTGTCACAAATGCGAAGGTTGTCGAGATCCGTCAGAACGGGGCCGGTGTCGAGGTTATGACTGAGGGTGGTGCAAAGCTGTCCGCAGCGGCCCTGATCGGTGCGGACGGCATCTGGTCAATGACACGGGCCATCGTGGCAAATGACGGTGAGGCCAGGACCGCAGGCCACATCGCATACCGGGCCGTGCTGCCGACCGCAGAGATACCCGAAGAGTTGCGCAGCAACACGATGACGCTCTGGGCGGGCGAAAAGACCCATCTGGTGCAATACCCGCTGCGCGGTGGCGAATTGTTCAATCTGGTGGCGGTGTTCCATTCGGACCGCCTTACCGAGGGCTGGGACGCGGCCGGCGATCCCGACGAGCTTCATGCGAAATTCGCCGACAAATGCGATCAGGTCCGCACCCTGCTGGGAAAAATCGAAAGCTGGCGGATGTGGGTGCTGCGTGATCGCGAGCCGACCCGCGACTGGGTCAAGGGACGCATCGCGCTACTGGGCGACGCGGCCCATCCGATGCTGCAATATCTTGCTCAGGGCGCCAACATGGCAATCGAAGACGCGGTCTGCCTTGCCGATATGCTGGTCAATGAACAAGGGGACTGGGACCGCGCCTTCCGGCGTTACCGCGACGCCCGCTATCTGCGCACCACCCGGGTTCAGCTGAGTGCCCGGCTCTATGGTGAAATCTACCACGCCAGCGGCGCAACTCGCGATTTCCGCAACGCGGAACTGTCATCCTGGCCGATCGAGAAACACTACCAGGGCATGGCATGGCTCTACGGGATCGAACCGACTTGGCGGGACGATGGCTGTTCAAGGCCACTGGGCCCCGCGCAGATGGGATCTGCCGCCTGAGGGGAGATGCGGAAAACAAATCAATGGTTCCAGGGAGGAGAACACAATGAAGGCAATGACAATCGGCTTTTTGGTGGCGTCAGCAATCGGCGCTTCGGCAAACGCTCAGGACGTGAAACTGAGATACACCGAATGGCTGCCACCAACCTATTTCGCCAATGAAAACGGTCTCTATCCGTATTTCGAGGATATCGCCCGCGTGACCGAGGGCCGCGTTGTGGTTGAAAAATCCGCGGCACCGCTGGGCCCGCCGCCGCGCAACTACCAACTTGTACTGGACGGCATCGCCGACATGGCCTGGGGGTTGCACGGCTACACGCCCGGCACGTTCCCCCTGAGCGAAATGGTCGAACTGCCGTTCTACTCGACCAATGCCGAGGCCAACTCGGTCGCCTATTGGAAAGTGTTCGAGGAATATCTTGAACCGGCAGGCATGCACCCGGGCGTTGTCACGCTGACAGTCCATACCCAACCGCCCGGACAGATTTTCAACAAACTCCGCCCCATCAAGGCACCGGGGGATTTCACCGGGCTCAAGATCCGTTCGACCAATGCCGGGGTGGCGGCCTCGCTTCAGGCTCTTGGGGCCACGCCGATCGGCCTGCCGGTAACGGAAATGCGTGACGCGCTGGAAAAAGGCATCGTGGACGGCGTGTCATTGACGGATGAGGCATTGTTCAACTTCCGCATCGAAGACTTCGTAAAATACGAGACCATCGTACCGGGCGGCCTCTACAACGCCTCAATGTTTCTTGTCGTGAACCCGGCGACATGGGCGCGCATCTCTCCCGAGGATCAGGCTGCGATCATGGAGATATCGGGCGAGGCTTTGGCCCGCCGTCTGGGCCGGATGTGGCAGGATGAACAGGACGCAGGCTTCGAACTTGCGAAGAACGCCGGAATCGAGATGTCCGAGGCAAGCGGTGCGCTGCTGGATCATATCCGTGGCAAGCTCGCCTTTCAGGAGGCCGCATGGATTGAAAAGGCCGCTGCCGCCGGGCTCGACGCAGAGGCGGTGTTGTCGGCCTATCGCGAAGCTTCCGGGGCAGTGGAGTGATGCATGTGCAATCGCACGCAGTGGTCTTGACGGAACGTCTGTTCAAGGTCGTTTCGAGCCTTCTGATCGCAGGGCTGGTGGTAATCACGTTTGTTGACGTGATCGGCCGCCAGTTCGGCGCTCCCTTGGCGGCAGCCTTCGAGTTGACGCAGATTCTGGTGGGAGCGATGTTCTACGTCGCACTCCCCTTCGTCACGCTAAGGCGGGAACACGTCATCGTCGACATCGTGCCGATCAATCCCGATCACAGCATCGGGCGCGGCCTTGGCTTCGTGGTTGATCTTCTCTCCGCCGCTGCCGTCGCCTTCGCGGCCCGGCAGCTTTGGATGCAGGCGGACACGCTGGCCATGTTCAATTCGCTCACGATGTTCCTCGGCCTGCCGACGGCACCAATCGTCAGGGGGATGGCGATCCTGTGCGGCTTCACTGCCCCGATCTGTCTTGCTCTCGCCCTGCTGCGGTTTCGCGGTGACACCCGAGAATACGAGGCGAAGGCATGACGCTCGTCATCGGCGGTTTCATTCTCTTGTTCGTCCTGATGCTGCTCCGGGTCCCGATTGCTTTTGCACTGGGCATCGTCGGGACGATCGGCTTCGGCCTGATCGTCGGCATGGGCCCGGCGCTGCGGTCGGTGGGAACGACGGCCTCTGATACGGTGATGAGCTACAATTTCGCCGTCATCCCGATGTTTATCCTGATGGGAAATCTGGTGGCACGATCCGGCATCTCGGATGATCTCTACGCGGCCTCGCAGGCCTGGTTGGGCGGAATGCCGGGCGGGCTTGCGCTTGCCACGATCGCCTCTTGCGGCGGCTTCAGTGCGGTTTGTGGGTCAAGCCTTGCCACTGCGGCCACCATGTCCCGCGTTGCCGTACCACCGATGCAGCGTTTCGGCTATTCCGATGCGCTTGCATCGGGCGCAGTGGCGGCGGGCGGCACGCTGGGTATCCTGATACCGCCCAGCATCGCATTGGTACTTTATGGCATCATGACCGAAACCGACATCGCAGCGCTTTTCGCAGCAGGCGTGGTTCCGGGGCTGCTGGGGATCCTGCTCTACATGGCCGCAATCTGCTTGTGGGCCAAGTTCCGGCCCGGTGATGCAGCCGCAGCGGTCTCGGTGTCCTGGGGCGAAAAACTCCGCAGTCTGCGCGGGGTTCTGGGGATGCTCTTTCTCTTCTTACTGGTGATGGGCGGGCTCTATATCGGCTGGTTCACCCCGACCGAAGCCGCCGGTATCGGATCGGGCGGGGCGCTGCTGATCGCCCTCGCGCGCAGAAGACTTACCGTCGCGAACCTGTTCGAGACGCTTTACGATTCCACGCGCACGTCGGTCTCGCTACTGGCGATCCTGATCGGCGCGCTTCTCTTCGCGAATTTCATGAACGTGGCGCGCGTTCCCCAGGATCTGGGCGGCTGGGTCGAAAGCCTGAATGTGGCGCCGCTCACGGTGATCCTGGCCATCGTCCTGATCTACATCGTCCTGGGCTGTTTCCTGGAGTCCATCTCCATGATGCTGCTGACCGTGCCGATCTTCTATCCGATCGTTTATGGGTTGGGCTTTGACCTGATCTGGTTCGGCATCATCGTGATTGTCGTGATCGAGATCGCGCTCATCACGCCGCCGGTGGGCATGAATATTTTCGTTCTGCGCAGCGTACTCCCCGGAATTCCGACGCTCACAGTGTTTCGGGGTGTGATTCCCTTCGTCGCGGCAGACATCGTCCGGGCCGCCCTTCTGATTGCATTTCCGATCCTGTCGCTGTGGCTGCCCGGCCTCATCCGCTGATCACCAACGGCAAAAGGAGAAGCCATCCATGACAGACAGATCCTATCCGTTGAACACATGGTACGCGGTCGGCTGGGATTATGAGATCGTCAGGGGCCGCATGCTGGCCCGCACAATCTGCAACCAGCCTGTCGTATTTTACCGCAGGGCCGACGGCACCCCCGTGGCCATGGACGATGCATGCTGGCACCGTCTCGCACCTCTGTCCAAGGGGCAGTTGCGCGGCGACAATGTTGTGTGTCCCTATCACGGCCTCGAATTCGAACCGGGCGGGCGCTGCGTGCACATGCCGTCACAGGAAACCATCAATCCCTCCGCTTGTGTGCGCACCTATCCGATCATTGATCGTCACCGGCTGACCTGGATCTGGATCGGTGATCCGGCATCGGCCGATCCCGGTCGGGTGCCGGATTTGCACTGGAACGACGACCCGGAATGGACCGGCGACGGCGGCACGCTGCACCTGAAGGCCAATTACCTGCTGGCCGTGGACAACCTGATGGATCTGACACATGAAACCTTCGTACACGCGGGCTCCATCGGCAATGAGGCGGTGGCCGAGGCCCCGTTCAGGGTTTCGCATGACAGAGATAGGGTGAACGTGACCCGCTGGATCCTGAACCAGGAGCCGCCGGGCTTCTGGGGCGCGCAACTCGGGAAGCCCGGTCCGGTGGATCGCTGGCAGATCATCCACTTCACGGCGCCCTCTACCATCGCGCTCGATGTCGGGGTGGCCGTTGCGGGCACTGGCGCCCCCGAGGGCGACAGGTCGCAGGGGGTCAATGGCTTCATCACCTTCGCCATCACCCCGGAAACCGAGAAAACCACGCATTATTTCTGGGCCGCAAACCGCAACTTCGACATCAGAAACATGAGCCGGACGACGATCTGGCGCGAAGGTGTGCGCAAGATCTTCGCGCAGGACGAGGCCATTCTCGAAGCGCAGCAGACCGCGATGGACGCCAATCCCGACAAGGTTTTCTACGACCTCAATATCGATGCTGGCGGCAACTGGGCGCGTCGCAAGGTTGCAGCGATGATCGCGGCGGAAAGCAGGAGCCTGCGCCGCGCGCTATGAGGACATCCCCGCAAGGGAAAGGACAAAGCCATGAAAGCCGACCATCTTGACCTGACCGCCACCGTGGCCGAGACAGTCGATCTGACCCCGAATATCCGGATGATCCGCTTCGCTGTACCGCAGGGCGTGCTGAACCTTGAGGCGGGCGCGCATGTCACCTTCGATATCCCGAAGGGTGACGGGAAAATGACGCGGTCCTATTCCGTTGTCGATGATGGCAAATATCCCGAAATGCTCTCGATCGCGGTCAAGCTTGAGCCTGCCAGCAAAGGCGGGTCGCGCTACATGTGGTCACTGCGCGCCGGAGACGAGATCCATGTCTCGGCCAACGGGAACGCCATGCCACCGACATTTTCGGCCTCGGATTACATTCTTCTGGCCGGTGGAATCGGCGTTACGCCGATGACGGGCATGGCACGAACCCTAATCCGGACAGGCAAGACTGTCCGCATGATCTACTGCGTCCGGACCTCTGACGAGGCGGCTTTTGCCGAGGTGCTTGACCAGGTGCTGGGCGAGGGGTTGGAATTACTGTGCGACAGCGCGGGCCAGAAGCTGGACCTGCTTAGGCTTCTCGACAGTATCGGGCCTCAGACGGTACTCTTCATGTGTGGCCCGCAGGGGTTGATGGAATCGGTCAGAACCGGTTGGCAAGAGCGCGGTCTGCCGGTGCAGAACCTGCGCTATGAGACTTTCGCGAACTCCGGCAATTTCCCGACGCGCGCCTTTCAGGTCACCGTCGCCGAAACCGGCCGCAAGCTCCGGATCGGCGCAGACGAGAACCTGCTCGACGTGCTGATCGCAAGTGGGCACGACGTACTCTTTGATTGCCGACGTGGGGAATGCGGACTTTGCAAGCTACAGGCGACCGAGCCTTGCACGAATATCGACCACCGTGACGTGTTCCTGAGCCCGTCGGAAAGGGCGCGGAACGACTGCCTTTGCGCCTGCGTGTCCCGACTGAGTGGCGGACACATCACTGTCCATATCGATGGTATCCAACACGGACGCTCAGGCTGAAACACCAAGAGGAGAACAGAGCAGTGACAACTGACAATGCGCGGCGACAGGATTTCTACGACAGGATTGAGCCCGGTTCACTTGTCCCGCTCTGGGAGCGGATGAAGGGGCTTGTTCCGCCGGAGCCGACCAACAAGACCCATGCCCATGTCTGGCGATACGATGAAGTCAAGCCGCTGCTGCTTGAGGCAGGCGACCTGCTGACAGCGGCCGAGGCGGAGCGGCGCGTCCTCATCTTCGAAAACCCCGCCTTTCCTGAAACGTCGCGGATCAATTCGACGCTCTATGCCGGGATGCAGTTGATCCTTCCTGGAGAAACCGCACCGGCGCACCGCCATGCGGCGGGCGCGATGCGTTTCATTCTCGAAAGCGATGGCGGCTATACCACTGTGAACGGTGAACGTGCCGAAATGGCGCGTGGCGATCTCGTGATCACGCCGGGAGGGGCCTGGCATGACCACGGCCATGGGGGTAAAGGGCCCTGCATCTGGATCGATGTGCTGGACGCGCCGCTTGTCAATATCTTCGAATGCAGCTTTTCCGAGGAACTGGGCGATGCCGCACAGAAAATCACGCGGGAAACGGGGCATGCGCGGGCGGAATTCGGCTCGGGCATGCTGCCGATGCAGCCCTATTCGCCGTTCGGAAAGACCTCGCCGATCTTCGCCTATTCTTACGAGCGCGCCCGCGCCGCACTAGTGACCTTGGCCAAGTCCAGCCCGGCCGATCCGCATGATGGCTACGCCTTGCGTTACGCCAACCCGCTTGATGGCGGCTGGATCATGCCGACGATCAGTTCCTGGCTGACTTATCTGCCTGCAGGTTTCACAGGCCTGCCCTCGCGCGCGACGGAAAACATGGGAATTGTTGTGGCCCAGGGGCATCTGACGCTCGATCTGGATGGCACGCGTTACGAGCTTGGGCTGAACGACGTGATGGCCGTACCGGGCTGGACTTGGCGGACCATGAGCGCGTCAGAGGACACAATCCTGTTTCACTTCTCGGACCGCAGCGCGCAGGAGAAACTTGGGATTTGGCGGCGCCAGCGCGGTAGGGCCGACCCGATCTGGTAGCGTGTGATCGTTGAGTGTAGCAAACCGCCAGCTCGGTGTTGGTTCCAGCGTGTGGTGGTCTGCAGTTTTGTGACTACCAGAAGGAAGCACTGTGGGACAAATACTTCACGGGAGCGCCACGACCACGCAGGCGGTCCCCGCTCCCAAACAGTGACCGGAAGCTTCGAACGCGGCGCTGAGCCGGGAGCTGCGCATCAACATCAGGACGGTTGCCACCTAGCGCAAACAGGGCGGCGCGCATGACACAGCTCTCCGCTCAGGGGTCTCTGCCCGGTTCAACGTGACGCGATAGAAAAAGCGCAACGCACAAACTGTCTGATTGCGCCCCGGCCACGAAATACCCTGCGCGAAAAGTAGACCTGAAAGGTCCGGACAGCTTCTAATCCGAACTGATCTTGTGACCAGTCAGATTACCGGCTGAGCGTGGCAGCAGCATGCAGATAGGATCGTCGTGTGGCTGGCGACAGGTTGAGAAGCGTCATATCGTTGATCATACGGCGGCGCAGCGGACTTACCGCAGTCTTGGCATTTGCCATGGGATGGTCCCCTGTTCAAAGGTTGGTCTCATCAGCCAAACCTTCCCATCAGGAAGCCATTCCCGCCAATAGCGACGCCCATCCCGCGCCAGCGGCTCGTTCAATCCGGAGATTATCCGATCAGCGATAATCTGCTAAAGCAGTGCTAGACGGATGAAACACCGTTCACGTTCAGATACACGGCATATAGCGACGTCGTTCCGCAGATGAACAGGCGGTTCAGCTTGGCGCCGCCAAAGCAGACATTGGCCACAAGCTCCGGGATCAGGATCTTCCCAATCATCCGCCCGTCCGGCGCGTAGCAATGGACGCCATCGGCCGCCGACGTCCAGATGCGCCCGTCGCGGTCCAGCCGGAACCCGTCGAAAAGACCGTTGGTGCATTCGGCAAAAACCTCGCCGCCCGAAAGCGTGTCATCTGGGTTCACCCTATGGCGACGGATGTGTTTTGGTCCTCCCGGCAAATGAGTCACGCCGGTATCTGCGATGTAGAGCAGGCTCTCACCCGGCGAAAAGGCCAGGCCGTTCGGTTTGACATAATCTGTGGCGATCGCGCTCACCTGTCCGTCAGGTGCCACCCGGTAGACATGGCAGGCCCCGATCTCGGGTTCCGCGCGGTCGCCTTCATAATCCATCAGGATGCCATAGCTGGGATCGGTGAACCAGACGGAGCCATCGGATTTGACCACCACATCATTGGGCGAATTGAGCCTCTTGCCCTGCCAGTTGTCCGCAATGACCGTCACACTGCCGTCATGCTCGGTCCGTGTCACCCGGCGGGTCAGATGCTCGCAACTGACCAGCCGCCCCTGTCGGTCAACCGTGTGCCCGTTCGCGTTGTTGGAGGGCTGCCGGAAGGTCGAAACCCTGCCGTCGGTTTCATCCCAACGCAGGATCCGGTTGTTGGGGATGTCCGACCACAGCAGATAGCGCCCGGCGGCGAACCATGCCGGCCCCTCCGACCACCGCGCCCCGGTCCAGAGCCGCTCGACGCGCGCATGACCGATAATACACCCGGAAAATTCCGGCTCAAGCACCTCGAAACCCGTGCCTTCGATCTCTCCGAACATATCTCTTTTCCTCATTCGTATCCTGAATGCCGTATCTGATCAGAACGCGGCGATGAGCAGGAATCTTTCGGCTCCGCCCCCAGATCGCCTGACCGGTGTCGAGAATGCAACGCCTTGTTTTGCATAGTCACCAATCCAGCATCACGATCCACATCCGGCCCGACGCAGCGCTTGACCGCTTCGATCTGCCAGGGGCGTCTGCTACCTTTTCTGCGGGTCGGTTCATCGCCCGGAAACATGTTGGCCGGGGCGTCGAGATACTCGGCATCTCGCCGGTGCAGGCGTTCGGTTCGATTTGCGCCCAACCTGACCAGCCCCGGCCCCGAAGGACCGGGACCGGCAGCAAGGCCTACTGCCTCCAGATCGCCGAATAGGCTTCGCGGTAGGGAATATCAGGGTCGAAGGAGTTGCCTTCGATCCTCGACAGGCCTTCCTGCGTCACCAGCGCCGGCGATGTGATGTAACCCGAACAAGGCTCTCCCTGGATCGCGCGGTTCAACTCATCCACCAGTTGCCAGCCCTGAAGGTTCAGCGGCTCGGCCACGGTGATCGTCTGATAGTTGCCCGAACGGATCCGCTGGAAAGATGCCTCGGAGCCATCTCCGGCGGAACCGGCCTGCGGCCCGTTTTCACTGCGGATGCCGGCGGCAGCCAGAGCCGGGCCCATGAAGTCGAAATAGAGGTCATTGATTGCAAGCGCATGCGTCCAGCTGGCGCCATATTTCTGCAACAGCGACGTGGTCAGCGGCCCCATGCGGGACGAGGTGTCTGCGATGGGCGTGTCCACATATTCAAGGACCGTCCCGCCACCCGCTTCGATCACTTCCTTGAGGCGGTCGGCCTTGTCGATGGCGATCTGATAGGTCGAGTCGGTGAAGATGACCACGCCGATATCGGTGCCGCCATCGGCCAGCGCCCATTGTGCCGCCACTTCGGAAACGGTCATCGCGTCGGTCGAGACATTGGCAAACAGACCGCCAGGGGCGTCGCAGCCGATCACGGGACCGGAATGCCAGGCGACCATCGGGATGCCTGCGCCGGTCACGCCTTCCAGGGCTGCCTGTTGTTCGACAGCATCGAAGCCGTTGATGATGATGCCGTCCGGCTGCAGGGCGCGTGCCTGGCCGATTGCGGCAGTCCGACCCTGAATCGACCCGGCACCGTCCAGCACCCGAACCTGCCAGCCGATTGCCGCTGCAGCCTCTTGGACGCCGCTGGTCACGCCCAGAATGCCGCCGTTTTTCAGATCGCCAGCCAGCACGACGATGGACTTGCCCGCTGTGCCCGCGGGACCGGTTACAGGCCCGTCCCAGGTCATTTCGGCCAGCACGGGGGCGGCAAGTATGGTCGTGGCAAACAGACTTGATATGAAAGTGCGTTTTTGCATGGTGTCCTCCCTTTGCATGATATCCGCCCGCATGAGATGCGGTGCGGTTGTTCTCAACGTTTCACTGCGCCTTTTCGACGTTGAGCGTAGCCTGCTATGCCGATGGCGATCAGCAGTGTTACCCCGTTGAACAGCGGCTCGACCCAGAAGGAGCCACCGAATTGCTGGATGCCCGAGATACCCACAGCCAGGATGGCGACACCGACGATGGTGCCCCAGACGTTGACCCGGCCTGGCTTGATCGTGGTGGAGCCGAGGAAGGCACCGACAAGTGCGGGGAGCAGAAATTCCAGCCCGACCGAGGCCTGACCGATCCGCAACTTTGACGCGAGGATCACCCCGGCGAGCGCCGTGAAAGCCCCCGAGGCCATAAAGGCACCGATCACATATTTGCGTGTGGGAATGCCATTGAGCTGCGCCGCACGCTGGTTCGCGCCGATGGCATAGAGGTAGCGGCCGACGGGCGTATATTCTAGGACGATCCACAACACCAAAGTGATGGCGAGCAGGTAGTAGCCGGTGATCGGCAGTCCGAAAACGAAGGTCGTCGAGATGTCATAGAAGCCTTCGGGCAGGGTTCCGACCATCTGGCGTCCGCCGGTGTGCCACAGGGCCAGCGCGTAAAGCACGGTGCCCGTGCCAAGCGTGGCGATGAAGCTGTCGATCTTGGCGACTTCAACCAGCATCCCGTTCAGAAAACCGGTGAATGCGCCTAGCATCAGCACCACCGCCACGGCAATCGGCCAGGGCAGGCCCATCATCGTCTGCAGGCTGATTGCAAGGATGTGCCAGAGCACGATCCCATAGCCCACGGTCAGATCGATCCGCCCCGCCGCCATCGGGATCATCGCGCCAAGCGACAGCAGCGCAATGATCGCCTTGTCGCTGACGATGGCCCGCAGGTTCAGCATCGTCGGGAAGGTGTTGGGCAGGAGCACCGAGAAGAGCCCGATCAGAAACACCGTCAGGATGACCAGACCGTAGACCGGCAAAAACCGCATCAGTCTTTTTCCGAAAGACAGGCCCTTCAACTCTGCCTTGGTCGGTTCAAGCGCGCTGCTTCTAAGCGATTGCATAATCGTGTCCCTTGCCAGGCCCGGCATTGCTTGCCGATGCAGATTGAATGAGGTTTTCCGGCGACAGCCGGGTGCCCGTGAGTTCCTCGACGATGGCCCCCTGACTGAAAACGATGGCACGATGGCAGATTGTGGCAATCTCTTCGAAATCCGTGGACACGACGAGAATGCCAACACCCTGCTCCAGGGCCTTGTTCAGAAGCGCGTAGATCTCGGCCTTGGCGCCGACATCGACACCCGCCGTTGGATCCTCGCAGATCAGTAGCTCCCGGTTCGTTGCCAACCAGCGCCCGATCACCACCTTTTGCTGGTTGCCCCCCGACAACGCCTCGATGGCAAGGGTGGGATCGTTGGGCGACAGACCCAGTTCCCGACCGATGGCTGCCGCCTGATCGGCTTCGCGCGACTGGGACAACAGGTTCAGAAGGCTTCGTCCGATCCCCTCGGGATTGAGGAAGGTGTTCTCGCGGATCGACAGGCTCATCGCCACGGATTCCTCTGTCCGGTCCTTGGCGACCAGTCCGATGCCCGACCTCATGGCGGTTTGTTGCGACCGGAGATCCGGCGTCCTCCCATTCAACCGGACCTCGCCCGTATGCGGATGAGCACCGAACAGCGCCCTCGACAGGGCCTCGTGCCCTGCGCCTCTCAGACCGACAAGACCGACGATCTCTCCCTTGCGCAGGTTGACATCCAGCGGACCGACGCTGCCTGCGGAAAAGC
The DNA here is from genome assembly GCF_001884735.1 of Natronohydrobacter thiooxidans. Classification (GTDB taxonomy): domain Bacteria; phylum Pseudomonadota; class Alphaproteobacteria; order Rhodobacterales; family Rhodobacteraceae; genus Roseinatronobacter; species Roseinatronobacter thiooxidans_A. The sequence continues at coordinate 657,602 of NZ_MJAP01000003.1, forward strand.
CCTTCAGCGTCAGTACGGTATCGCCCGGCGGCTGGTCCGACTTGATCGTGGCCCGCGTCTTTCTCCCGACGATCTTGAGGACCAGTTCCTCGGGCGTGGTGTGTTCGATGGCGCGGATGCCCACCATTTCGCCATCGCGCAGGACCGCGACCCGATCCGCGATCCGAAAGATTTCGTCCAGGCGGTGGCTGACGTAGATCATCCCGACGCCCTTCTCGCGCAGCGGACGAATCGCCGCGAAGAGCCGCTCCACCTCGTCGGCGGGCAAGGATGCTGTCGGTTCGTCCAGAACAAGGAATTCGCTGTCCACAGCCAGGGCGCGCGCAATCGCAACCAATGACTTTTCGGTGCGCGACAGGTCCTCGACCCGGGTTGTCGGATCAAAGTCGCAGTCAACGCGGGCAAGCGCCTCGGCGGCGAACTTCCCGACCTCGGACCATTGGATCAGCCCCTTCCTGCGCTTGAACCCCAGCGCGAGCGCGATGTTTTCTGCCACGGTCATCCATTCGATCAACCCGAGATCCTGGTGGATGAAGGCAACCTTCTGTCGTTCACCAAATCCCGCCGGGCGATGTTCGTATGGCTTGCCATTGATCAGGACCTGTCCCGAATCCGGCCTGTGGATACCCCCCAGAACCTTGATCAGCGTGGACTTGCCCGCGCCGTTTTCTCCCAAGAGGGCGACGATCTCTCCCCGACCCACGGCCAGAGAGACGTCGCGAAGGGCATATGTGCCCCCGAAGTGTTTGTCGATGCTGTCGAAGAACAGCCCGCTGCGGCGCAGATCGTCCATTGTCCCTCCCCCGGAACGAGCATTGCAAACACGGTGCTTTACCCGTAACGTAACGCAAGTCTTGAACGGCATCAGCAAACAGTCAAGGAAAAAGTTACCGGTAACGTGACTCCGCGCTCATGGACAATAATGTAAGTAAAACCAATAAGGTAAGCCTCTCGATTGTTGCCGAGGCAGCCGGTGTGTCGAAGATGACAGCCAGCCGCGTCATGCGCGGCGAAGGCGGCTATTCCGAAAAAACACGCGAAAAGGTCATGGCTCAGGTCGACGCGTTGGGCTATCTGCCGAATCGGCTTGCACCCCTTCTTGCAGGCGACACAACATCAACTTTCGTGGGTGTGTCCATCCCCGATCTCGGAAACGAAGTTTTCGCGCAGGTGTTGGAAGGCATAGACCAGAAACTTGGGTCGCATGGCTACCAGACCGTTCTTGGCCTGACTCAGCATACCCTTGAAAAGGAAGAAAGCTGGATCGAAACCGTCCTGTCCTGGCAACCCGCCGGACTGATCCTTACCGGCAGGTCCCACTCCCGGCGGGCGCTCGACCTGCTGATGAATGCGGGCCTTCCCATCGTCGAGATCTGGGACCTCAATTCCAGCCCCCTGGACATGAATGTCGGCCTCGCCCATTTCGACAGTGGCTATGAGATGGGGCGATATCTCGTCAGGCTCGGCTACAAGGCCTTTGGATATGTTGGCACGTCCCACGACACGGCAAATGCAGCGTCACGACGACTGGAAGGGTTCAGCAAGGCCGTCAGCGACGGCGGAGGCACTCTGGTCCGGCAGTTTTGCCTGCATGACACTGCTAATTTCTACCCGGGATTCTACGGAACCGAGCAACTGCTTGCTTCCGGTGCAAAGGTCGAATGCATCTACTTCCAGAACGACTCCATGGCGTTTGGCGGATTTCAATACTGCGAGCGTATCGGCTTGAGCATTCCGCGAGACATCGGGATCGCAGGCTGGGGCGATATGCCGATCTCGTCAGTCCTTCGGAAACGCTTGACGTCGATCCACGTTCCGCACCTCAAGCTTGGACAAGCTGCCGCCGAAGCGATGGTCTCACGATTGAAGGGGGAGGCTGTTATCGACAGCCGCGATATCGGCTTCAGCCTCGTACCCGGCCAGACAGTTCGAGAACTGTAACGTCGCTGACCTGAGTATCAAAGGTCAAGCGGGCCCTGTTGCCCGAAATCCAGAACTTCCGCTGCCGCATCCGCGGGAAAATCCTCTATTCTCAGTTGCTTCAGATAGAGAAGGCACCATTCACGCCAGCAGGCGGCGTCGGCGTTGCGCAGGGTTGGGGGTCATGTTGCAGCGTGCCCGCTATGGCATTCAGTATGCCCTGTCGCAACGCTTTATACGGTTCTGTTGACAATAACCGCCGCCCTCCGCTCAACGCCTGGATGTCCAGTAAGTTTGCATTATCGGGCGCACTTGGATAGCCTGAAAGACAGGTCCAGAATGAAGGGAGTTTCGAGGATATGGCGCCGGGACAGGATGCAAAATCGGGGGTAACGGGTACTGGCGCGCCCGATGATCCTTTACGCGACGAGGGCGGGCAGGAAAGCCGTGATGCCATCGCGCTGCCCGCGCATCTGGCCGGGTCCGGCAGGCTGGATCGGCTGGTCGACACGGCCCGCGACTATGCGCGCGCGGCCGCGTCTGACAACACGCTCAAAGCCTATGCCAAGGACTGGGCGCATTTCGCGCGTTGGTGCCGGATGCGGGCGGCCGATCCCCTGCCCCCCTCGCCCGAACTCATTGGCCTCTATATCGCCGATCTGGCCGCGCCCCAACCCATGGGCACGCGCAAGCCCCCTGCCCTGTCCGTGGCCTCGATCGAGCGCCGCCTGTCGGGCCTGGGCTGGAATTATCAGCAGCGCGGCTTTTCGCTGGATCGCAAGAACCGCCATATTGCGTCTGTGCTGGCCGGTATCCGGCGCCAACATGCCCGCCCGCCGGTGCAGAAAGAGGCGATTCTGGCCGAGGATATCCGCGCGATGGTCGCCACCTTGCCCCATGACCTGCGCGGGCTGCGTGACCGCGCCATGCTGCTGATCGGCTTTGCGGGCGGTTTGCGACGCTCCGAGATTGTCAGTCTGGACCGGCACAAGGATGACACCATAGACAGCGGTGGCTGGATTGACATTCTGGACGGCGGCGCACTGATCACCCTGCGCGGCAAGACCGGCTGGCGCGAGGTCGAGATCGGGCGCGGATCGTCGGATCAGACCTGCCCGGTCCACGCGCTGGAACAATGGCTGCATTTCGCGCGCATCGATTTCGGGCCGGTTTTTACCAGCGTCACACGCGACGGCAAACGCGTGCGCGAGCATCGGCTCAATGACAAGCATGTCGCGCGGCTGATCAAGTCCTGCGTGCTGGCCGCGGGCCTGCGCCCCGACCTGCCCGATGCGGAACGCGTCAAGCTCTATTCCGGCCACAGCTTGCGTGCGGGTCTCGCCAGCAGCGCCGAAGTCGATGAACGCTATGTCCAGAAACAGCTCGGCCATGCCAGCGCCGAGATGACCCGCCGCTATCAGCGCAGGCGCGACAGGTTCCGTGTGAATCTGACCAAGGCGGCAGGGTTGTGACCCCTTGCCCTATCGTGGCGCGAAAGGATTCTCGATAGCAACACCGGTCGGGCTGAAATCACTGACATTGCCCGTTACAACAGTTGCGCCATGATGCAGCGCCGTCGCGGCAATCATCAGATCTGCGCCAGTATGCCCGATCTCTGACGACAGGCGCCCCCAGATCCGCGCATCCTCTGCCCCGAAAGCCAGCAGCCTGTCCGAAAACAACAGCATCGTGCGATCGAGCCAAGCGCGAAGGTCACGGGCGAAAGCCGGATCGCGGGCATCTTGGTGCCGGATACCACGCTCGATTTCCCCGAGCGTAATCACGCTCAAGAAAAGATCCTGCTCCACTTTTCCGCGCAACCAGGCTTCCACGCGCGGCGCCCGGTCGGGACGGCGCACTGCCGAGATGACATTGGCATCCAGAATATACATCAGAAGCTGACATCGCGCGGCGCAGCCTGGGCGCGCGGCACATCGCCTCCGGGAAATGCCATCAAGTGATCGGCAAAGCTCTCTCTGGCCTCGACAGCGCCTTTCAGAAGGCGGTGATACTCATCGGCAGACAGCACAACCACCGCTGGCTTGCCGCGGCGACTGACCTCCTGTGGGGTGCCGGCAAGGGCCGCATCCACAACCGCGCTGAATTTGTTCTTTGCGTCCTGCACAGTCCACATCTGCTCAAATCCATCTAGCTACCTAGCTAGACAGATAGGGCTTGACTTGCGTACTGTCAAGGATGGATCGGATTGAAGACGCGTCTTGCTGGCTCTGATGTCCAGCATTTGCAGATAAGCTCGTCGGGCGAGAGCCCCTTGAGGGCCTTCAACCGTCGACCATAATTGTAGACGCTGAAGAAGCCCGCGAGATACCGCGTGAGCGGATCGTAGTCATCCCGGTGACCTGCCCCAACACGCCGACCACGCCCCGCGCTGGCGGCGATGGCAGGTCTGCGGGCGATGGTCCGCGGGCTGGGGTGAGGCGGGGTTTGCGGGACGCAAGCGGACAGTTGACAGTGGGAGAAAGCCGCGCAGCGCCCGGTCGCGGGCGGGCGCTCCTGCCGGTCTGGGCTGGGCAGTTTATGTTACGGCCACCTCCGACGGTCGCGCGACATGCGAGGGTGAATAGCGCCCGCCGTCGTGCCGAAGGCACGCCTCCGGCGTGACGGGGCGGCCGGGCGCTGCGCGGCGGCCTGCGGCCTTCTCACCGCGCGGGGCAGGCCAAGGGGCGGTCCGCAACGGGCTCAAGTCTCCCCCTATCCCAACACCCCCAACACCCCCCGCGCGATCTCGCCTTCCTCATCCGCCGGGATGACCCAGAGCGCCACCCGCGCCCCCTCGGCATGCAGGCGCGGACCGTTCTCCGCGTTGCGTGCGGGGTCCAGTTCCGCGCCCAGCCAGCCAAGATGCGCCACGATGCCCGCCCGCACCTCGCGGGCATTCTCGCCGATGCCGCCGGTAAAGACGATGGCATCGAGCCCCCCCATCGCCGCGATCAGGCTGCCAGCGTGGCGCGCGGCCCAGTAGCAGAAATGGTCGATCGCGAAACGGGCGCTGTCGGTTCCGGCCTCAGACAGGCTTCGCATATCGGCACTCAACCCCGACAGGCCCAAAAGCCCCGATTGATGGTTCAGTAACTGGCGGGTCTCGGCGATCCCGCGCTCCTCGGCCAGGTGCAGCACGGCATTGCCGTCAATACTGCCGCTGCGCGTGCCCATGGTCAGCCCTTCGAGCGGCGAATAGCCCATGGTGGTCGCGACCGACTGCCCGCCCCGGATAGCACACAGCGAGGCGCCATTGCCCAGATGACAAGCCAGCAGGCGGCGGGGCAGATGGCCCGCGAGTTGCGGCAGGCGGCGGGTCAGGGCGGCGTAGCTGAGACCGTGAAACCCGTAGCGGCGGATGCCCTGGGCGGTGATCTCGGGCGGCAGGGCGTAACGGGTCGCCAGATCCGGGTTTGTCGCGTGAAAGGCCGTGTCGAAACAGGCGACTTGCGGCAGGTCGGGGGCAAGTTCAGTGATCGCGTCGATGGCCGCCAGATTATGCGGGTTGTGCAAAGGGGCGAGCGGGATGCAGGCTTTGATCGCGTCGCGGGTCGCAGGCGTGATGCGGGTTGGCCGGGTCAGATCTGTACCGCCATGCACGACACGGTGTCCGACCGCGCCAAGCGCATCCAGCGTGACGCCCTGACCGGCCAGCGCCTCAAGGATCGCTTTCAGCGCGCTTGCATGGTCGGGCATGGGTGTGGTGCTGCGCCTGTCCCCCAGACGCAGGGTCGCAGCCCCGCCGATGGCATCGGCCGCGCCGGTCAGGATCCGGCGCAGATCGGGGTCAAACAGCGTGAGCTTGATCGAGGACGACCCGGCATTGAGGATCAGGATCGGTTTGTCCATCTCAGAGCCCCCCAGAGGCTGCGGATCAGTCCCGGCGCCGTAGAAGTGATCACCAGCGCCGAGAAGCCGAAGCCCAAATAGCCGCGCATCCAGGCCACGCCAAGGATGCCAAGGGCGAGATAGCCCATCTGCCAAAGCCCCAGCCCCAGCGGCGCGGCCACCCGCGCCTCAGACGACCTGCGGGCGCATGTCGTCGCGGCTGACACCGGCCACAGCGACCGGGGTTTTCATCGCATCGCGGCGGAACGGATCGCCCAGTTCCTGATTGATCATGGCCTCGATCAGCGTGGTCTTGCCGTGTTTCATCTGATCCTCGATGGCCTTATGCAGCGCGGCGGTCAGCTCCTCCATGCTCCGCGCCTGCACGCCCTGCAAGCCGCAAGCCTGCGCGATGCCTGCGTAGCTCACCTGTTCATCCAGTTCCGTGCCCACAAAATTATCATCATACCACAGCGTCGAGTTGCGCTTTTCCGCGCCCCACTGGTAGTTGCGGAAGACGATCATGGTGATCGCAGGCCATTCCGGGCGGCCAATCGCGGTCAGTTCCGTCACCGCAATCCCGAAAGCGCCATCGCCTGCGAAGCCCACCACCGGCACATTGGGGCAGCCGATCTTGGCACCGATAATCGAGGGCAGACCATAGCCGCACGGCCCGAACAGGCCGGGGGCCAGATATTTGCGGCCCGCCTCAAAACTCGGATAGGCATTGCCGATGGCGCAATTATTGCCGATATCGCTGGAAATGATCGCCTCTTTCGGCAGCGCGCTCTGGATCGCACGCCATGCCATGCGGGGGCTCATCCAGTCGGGCTTGGCCGCGCGGGCGCGCTCATTCCATGTGGTGCCGGGATCGTCCTCTTCATGGTCCATCGAGGACAATTGCTGCGCCCATGCCGATTTGCGGCGCGCGATCTCATCCTTGCGCGCCTCGCGGCCCGCATCGCCTGCGCTGTCCGAGAGCCGCGCCAAAATCCCTTCGGCAGTTTTCTTCGCATCACCGACAATGCCCACCGTGACTTTCTTGGTCAGGCCGATCCGGTCGGGGTTGATATCGACCTGAATGATCTTGGCGCCCGTGGGCCAGTAGTCGATCCCGTAGCCCGGCAGCGTACTGAACGGGTTCAGCCGCGTGCCAAGACACAGCACCACATCGGCCTGCGCGATCAGCTCCATCGCGGCCTTGGAGCCGTTATAGCCCAGAGGCCCGGCGAAAAGCGGATGGGTGCCGGGGAAGGCGTCATTATGCTGATAACCCACACAAACGGGCGCATCGAGCCGCTCGGCCAGCGCCTTGGATGCCTCAATCGCCCCCCCGATCACCACGCCCGCGCCGTTCAGGATGACGGGAAAACGCGCCTCTGACAGCAGTTTCGCGGCCTCGGCAAGCGCGGCCTCGCCACCTGCGGGGCGCTCGAACGTGACCGGATCGGGGATCTCGATATCAATCACCTGCGTCCAGAAATCGCGCGGCATATTGATCTGCGCGGGCGCGGAATGGCGCCTGGCCTGACAGATCACCCGGTTCAGCACTTCGGCCACGCGCGACGGGTCGCGGACTTCCTCCTGATAGGCGACCATATCCGCGAAAAGTCTCATCTGCTCGACTTCCTGAAAACCGCCCTGCCCGATGGTCTTGTTCGCGGCCTGCGGTGTGACCAGCAACAGCGGCGTGTGGTTCCAATAGGCGGTTTTCACGGCGGTCACGAAATTGGTGATGCCGGGGCCGTTCTGCGCGATCATCATGCTGACCTTGCCGGTCGCGCGGGTATAGCCGTCCGCCATGAACCCGCCCGAGCCCTCATGCGCGCAATCCCAGAAGGTGATGCCCGCGCGCGCGAAGAGATCGGAAATCGGCATCATCGCCGATCCGATAATGCCGAACGCATGTTCGATGCCATGGCGTTGCAGGGTCTTGATGAAGGCTTCCTCGGTGGTCATGCGCATGGGGCGGCTCCTTGAACGGCAGGGCTTTGACTTGGCCTGAGCAAACACCAAATCACTGCGGGGCATTAGGGCCAGATGCGCGCGAGATTTAGCGCCAGTTCAGGCCGCGCGCGCGAGCGTCTGGCAGGCGCGGGCGATCCGGGCGATCCCTTCGGGGATACGCTCCGAGGCAATCGAGCTATAGGCGATGCGGTAATAGCTGTCGGGCGGGTCGGGCAGACCAAAAAAGGACTGGCCCAGTTCGATCAGCACACTCTCAGCGCGCAACTGTTCGGCCAGTGCCGCCGCGCTGACCCCTTCGGGCGTGCGCATCCACAGGCTGGAGCCGCCATCTTCCAGCGCGCCCGCGATGATCAGCCCCTCAGCCCGGATCGCGGCCAGCATCACCTCGCGCCGGGCGGCAAAACTGCGCGCAAGGCGGCGCAGCATCACATCATAATGCCCGAGCGAGAGAAACCGCGCCGCCGCGCGCTGCAACAGCCCCGGCGGATGGCGCAGGATCGTGCCGCGCAGGCCCCGCGCCTCGGCGATAAAGGGCGCAGGCCCCACCATGAAGCCCAGCCGCAACCCCGGAAACAGCGATTTCGAGAAACTGCCGATATGGATCACGCGGCCCGAGCGGTCCAGTGACTTCAGCGCGGGCAAGGGCGCGCGCCCTTGCGCGATTTCAAATTCGTAATCATCCTCGACGATCAGGAAATCCTGCGCCTGTGCCGCATCCAGAAGCGCCTGACGTTCCTCCAGCGGCATGGTGGCCCCGGTCGGGCAATGATGGCTTGGCGTGCAGAAGAGCACATCCAGATCGCGCGGCAGATCGCCCGCCGCCAGCCCCTGCGCCCCCACCGGCACCGGCACCAGCCGACAGCGCGTCTGGGTCAGGATCGCGCGCAGGCCGGGATAGCCCGGTTCTTCGATCACCGCCGCGCGGCGCTGGTTCAGCAGCAGTTGCGCCGCCAGCCAGAGCGCATTCTGCGCGCCCAGCGTGACAAGGATTTCCTCGGGCCGCGCCAGTATCCCCCGACGCGGCAGCGAATGGCGGGCGATATATTCCACCAGCCCCGGATCATCCTGTTCAAACTGGTCATCGGTCATGCGGTCGAAATCGCGCAACCCCAGCGACTGGATCATGCACAGCCGCCAATTGGCATGGTCAAACAGCGCCGGATCCGCCTGCCCGTAGATGAAAGGAAAGCGGTAATCGCGCCAGTTGCGCGGCTTGCCCCGGTTCAGATCCTCGGCTGCCGGGCGATGCCCCAGAATGCGCGGCCAGTCGATTTCGGGCTGGCCCGACCGGGGCTGCGGCGCGACAGGCCGGGGGGCTGTGGGCGAGACGAAATAGCCCGAACGCCCCTCGGCATAAAGAAAATCATCGGCCACGAGTTCGGAATAGGCCAGCGTCACAGTGATTCGACTGACGCCCAGATACGCGGCCAGCTTGCGGCTCGACGGCATGCGCTCGCCCGCGCGCAACCGCCCCGACAGGATGCCTTCGGCCACCATCTGCCGGATTCGGTGCTGCAACGACCCCTCGGAGAGCGGATCGAGCAGGAAGGATTCGACAGCAATGGCCATGCGTTGCGCCTGTTCACCCTGAGATTGGCGTGCAGCATAGGCGAAATCTGGCCTTAATGAAATGCCGTTCTGGCCCTATCCCCGGCACTCCGGTTCAGCGACAAGGGAGCATCCCCTCAGTTTCGCGGAGTCTCCCATGAATGACCTGTCCTTCCAGAATGATCTGAGCGCCATTGTCGCGGCAGACCGCGCACATGTCTGGCACCACCTGACCCAGCACAAAGCGTTTGAAACCACCGATCCGCGCGTGATCGTCGAGGGCCGCGGTCTGCGCGTCTGGGATGCGACGGGGCGCGAGTTCATCGACGCTGTGTCGGGGGGCGTCTGGACGGTGAATATAGGCTATGGGCGCGAGAGCATCGCCAATGCGGTGCGCGACCAGTTGGTGAAACTGAACTTCTTTGCAGGCGCCATGGGCACGGTCCCCGGTGCGGTCTTCGCGCAGATGCTGATCGAGAAAATGCCGGGCATGAGCCGCGTCTATTACTCGAATTCGGGGTCGGAAGCGAATGAGAAAGCCTATAAGATGGTCCGCCAGATCGCCCAGCGCAGGCATGGCGGCGGCAAGTGGAAGATCCTGTTCCGCGAGCGCGACTATCACGGCACCACGATTGCGGCTCTCGCCTCGGGTGGCCAGCCCGAACGCGCAGCGCAATATGGCCCCTTCCCTGACGGGTTCGTGCCCGTCCCGCATTGTCTGGAATATCGCGCGCAATGGCCCGGCCCGGACTATGGCCGCCGCGCCGCCGACGCGATTGAGGAAGTGATCCTGCGCGAAGGCCCGGAAACCGTGGGCGCCATCGTGCTGGAGCCGATCACCGCAGGCGGCGGGGTGATTGTACCCCCCGAAGGCTACTGGCCGCGCGTGCAGGAGATCTGTCGCAAATATGACGTGCTCTTGCATATTGACGAGGTGGTCTGTGGTCTGGGCCGCACGGGCACGTGGTTTGGCTATCAGAATTTCGACATTCAGCCGGATATTGTCACCATGGCCAAGGGCGTAGCCTCTGGCTATGCCGCGATTTCCTGCACCGTCACGTCCGAGGCCGTCTTCGAGATGTTCAAGGATGATGCCGCCGATCCCTTGGGCTATTTCCGCGATATCTCGACCTTCGGCGGCTGCACGGCGGGGCCTGCTGCGGCCATCGAGAATATGCGGATCATCGAGGAAGAGGGGCTGCTGGAAAACACCCTTGCGATGGGCGCGCGGCTGCAGGCCAATCTGGAGGCGCTGAAAGAGAAGCACCCGATGATCGGCGATGTGCGGGGCAAGGGGCTGTTCTGGGGGGTGGAACTGGTGGCAGACCGCGACAGCCGCGACCCGGTGCCGGAAGCGACCGCGCGGGCCGTGGTGGCGGGCGCATTGGCGCGGGGCGTGATGATCGGTGTCACCAATCGCTCGCTGCCGGGCTTCAACAACACGCTTTGCCTGAGCCCGGCGCTGATCGCGACCGCAGCCGATATCGACGCGATCACAGCGGCGATTGACGGCGCGCTGACCGAGGTGGCAGCCGCCTGATCAGTTGACTTTGCGCACCCCCATCCTGTAGCTGCCAAGGCAGAAGGATGGGGGCGCGGGTGACGGATTTAGAGGCCATAGGCTATGGTCAGGACGTGCTGCGCGCCGAGGCCGGGGCGCTGGAAGTGCTGGCCGACAGGCTGGACGGCGATTTCGCCCGCGCGGTCGATCTGATCCTGACCACAAAGGGTCGGCTGATCGTCGCGGGCATCGGCAAATCCGGCCATGTGGGCCGCAAGATCGCCGCCACTTTCGCCTCGACCGGCACGCCCGCGCATTTCGTCCATGCCGCCGAGGCCAGCCACGGCGATCTGGGCATGATCACGCCCGATGATATCTGCCTCCTGCTGTCGCGCTCGGGCGAGACACAGGAACTGGGCGATCTGATTTCCTACACGCGCCGCTTTGGCGTCACGCTGATCTCGATTTCCGCCAATGCGGAAAGCACGCTTGCCCGCGCCTCTGACATGGCGCTGATCCTGCCCGATGTGCCCGAGGTCTGCGCCATCGGCATGGCGCCGACCACCTCGACCACCATGAGCATGGCGCTGGGCGATGCGCTGGCCGTGGCGGTGATGCGCGCCAAAGGGTTCGACCCGGCGCGGTTTCACCAGTTCCACCCCGGCGGCAAGCTGGGCGCGCAATTCCTGCGGGTGAAGGAAGTGATGGTCACAGGCGATGCGCTGCCGCTGGTGGCCGAGGACACCGCCATGCCCGAGGTGCTGATGCGCATGACCGGATCGGGCTATGGTGTGGCGATCCTGACCGAAGGCGGCGCCCTGCGCGGGATCGTCACCGATGGCGATCTGCGCCGCCATATGGACGGGCTGATGACGCGGCGCGCGGGCGATGTGGCGACGCGCGCGCCCAAGTCGATTGCAGGCGAGGCGCTGGTTTCGGAAGCGGTGCAGGTGATGAACACAATGAAAGTGACCGCGCTTTGCGTGGTCGAGGGTGACAGGCTGACCGGGCTGATCCGGCTGCATGACTGCCTGCGCGCGGGGGTGATCTGATGGAGCGGGTGATCCTCATTCCGGCGCGCTATGCGTCCACACGCTATCCGGGCAAGCCGCTGGTGGGGCTGCGCGGGGCTTCCGGCGTCACGCGCTCGCTGATCGAGCGCAGCTGGCGCGCGGCCTGCGGGGTTGAAGGGGTCGATGCGGTCTATGTCGCGACCGATGACGCGCGGATCGCAGAGGCGGCGGAAGGCTTCGGGGCGCAGGTGGTGATGACCTCGGAGAGCTGCGCCAATGGCACCGAGCGCTGCGCCGATGCCATCGCCCGGCTGGGGATCGCGCCCAAGGTGGTGGTGAACCTGCAGGGCGACGCGCCGCTGACGCCCGCATGGTTCGTCAGCGCGCTGATCGAAGCGGTGGAAAACGGCGCGCAGATGGCAACGCCGGTGCTGCGGCTGACCCCGGACACCCATGCGCGGTTCATGGAAGACCGCCGCGCGGGCCGCGTCGGCGGCACCACGGCGGTGATGGATGCGGGCGGCCGCGCGCTTTATTTCTCGAAGGAAGTGCTGCCCTATACCGGCCGCGTCTATGGTGCCGAGGAACAGGTGCCCGCCTTTCACCATGTCGGCGTCTATGCCTATACGCCGGATGCGCTGGCGGCCTATATGGCGGCTGGCCCCTGCGCGCTGGAGAACCTGGAAGGGCTGGAACAGTTGCGCTTTCTCTATAACGGCCTGCCCGTGACCTGCGTCGAGGTCGAGGCGGAAGGGCGCGAGTTCTGGGAACTCAACAACCCCGAAGATGTGGCCCGGATCGAGGCCGTCTTGCAGCGCGAGGGATGGGAATGACTGTCACGCTTGGAAATTTCGAGATCGGCAATGACCGGCCCTTCGCGCTGATCTCCGGCCCCTGCCAGATGGAATCGCTGGACCATGCGCGCCGGATCGCCGGGGCGCTGATGGAGATCTGCGCGGGGCTGGACATCCCCTTCATCTTCAAGGCGAGCTATGACAAGGCCAACCGCTCCAGCCTCTCGGGCCAGCGGGGTCTGGGCATGGAAAAGGGGCTCGCTGTGCTGGGTGCGATCCGCGCGGAATTCGGCTGCCCGGTGCTGACCGATGTGCATGAGCCGGGCCATTGCGCCCCGGCAGCGGAAGTCTGCGATGTGCTGCAGATCCCGGCCTTCCTGTGCCGCCAGACCGATCTTCTGCTGGCGGCAGGGGCCACGGGGCGGGTGATCAATGTCAAGAAGGGCCAGTTTCTGGCGCCCTGGGATATGGGCAATGTGGCGGCGAAAGTGGCCTCGACCGGCAATGAGAAGATCATGCTCTGCGAGCGCGGCACGTCATTCGGCTATAACACGCTGGTGTCGGATTTCCGCGGCCTGCCGGTGATGGCCGCGACCGGCTATCCGGTGATCTTTGACGCCACCCATTCGGTGCAGCAACCGGGCGGACAGGGGACAAGCTCGGGCGGGCAGCGGGAATTTGTCGAACCGCTTGCGCGTGCAGCGCTGGCCGTGGGCTGCGCGGGGCTCTTCATCGAGACGCATGAAGACCCGGACAACGCGCCATCGGACGGGCCGAATATGGTGCCGCTGGCGCAGATGGCGGCGCTTCTGGCGCGGCTGAAACGGCTGGATGATCTGACCAAAGGGGCGTGAATGGTAGGGTGCGTGCGAGAGCACGCACCCTACGCCCGCGACGCTCGACATTATGTTGTCGCCCGAGGATCAGGTAAGGTGCGTGGTCCCCACGCACCCTATATCAGCCGCGAAAGTTCCGCACCGTCTCGATCATCAGCGCCACATTCTCGGGGTCAGCATCCGGCGTGATCCCATGGCCCAGATTGAAGATATGCGGCCCGTTCCTGAACGCCCGCACCACGCGCTCCGTCTCATCGACCAGCGCCTGCCCGCCCGTCACCATATGGCTGGCTGCCAGATTGCCCTGCACGCAGCCATCTTTCTGCACATGCTCTGCCGCCCATTCCGGGCTGACCGAATTGTCCAGCGCCACGCAATCCGCCCCGGTCGCAGGCCCGAAACCGATATAGCCCTCGCCCGCCTCGCGCGGGAAAGCGATGACGGGAATGCCGGGATGCCGCGCCTTGAGTGCCGCCGTGATCGCTTTCGCGGGCTCCAGCGCATAGCGCGTGAAGGCCGCGCCCTTCAGCGACCCGGCCCAGCTGTCGAAAATCTTGACGACCTCGGCCCCTGCCGCGATCTGCATCGACAGATATTCGATGGTTGCCTCCGTGATCCGCGCGATCAGCGCGTCAAACGCCTCGGGCGCCTCGACCCGCATCTTATGGGCAGGGGCCTGATCGGGCGTCCCGCGCCCGGCCACCATATAGGTGGCCACGGTCCAGGGGGCACCGGCGAAACCGATCAGCGTCGTCTCGGCGGGCAGTTCCCGCGACAGGATCTTCACGGTCTCATAGACCGGCGCCAGCGTGTCATGGATCGCATCACTGGGTTTCAGCGCCTGCACGCCCGGCATATCCGTGAGGGTCGACAGCCGCGGCCCCTCGCCGGTGACAAACCACAGATCCGCCCCCAGCGCCTGCGGCACCAGCAGGATATCGGCAAACAGGATCGCCGCATCAAACCCGTAGCGCCGGATCGGCTGCAGGGTCACTTCGGCGGCCAGTTCGGGATTGTAGCACAGCGACAGGAAATCCCCGGCCTGCGCCCGCGTCGCGCGATATTCCGGCAGATAGCGCCCGGCCTGCCGCATCATCCAGATCGGCGGGGTCGGCAGGGTCTCGCCCGCGAGGGCACGCAGGATGGGTTTGGCGGTCATGCGGCTGTCTCCTTCAGATCACGCCCTCGTCCCAAGCCTTGAGCGGGTTGTCAAGGAAAGCTGACAGCGCGGAGGGCCCGCAGCACGCCCCGCGCGGCCCGCGTCGCTGCGGTGCGTTGCCGCAGGGGCGATCCAGCCCGGCCCCCGGCGGCGCGCGTCCGGTCCGCACGCGGCGCAGCGACAGACCCGGATTATGGTCATACCCGCTGGGCGACTCGGATATGCGCCATCATCACCACCTCCAGCGCGGGATTGCCGCGCATCACCGCGCCAGGTCCGGCACTCTGGTTGCGCGCCGCGGGCCGAAAGCGCGTCGGAACTGAACGCAACGGGAATGCCATGGGCCGCGCCCGGCCATCCTGCGCGACTGCGGACGCCTCGGCCAGCGGCGGGCCGCGCACATCCCCGCCCCGCATCGACAGGCCCTCGACCACGGGAAGGGCGGGACCGGCATGCCTCGGCATGGCCGGTCAACCGCGCGGGCAAGGCAAGAATGCCGAGATGGCACGGCCTATGGCATCCCCGCGCGCGTGCAGGGTATTCAGGGCAGGCGGGGAGGTCCGGCAAAGCATAGCAGACCCCCCCAGCGCGCGCAGGAAATTCTGGCTGGCGCAGATTACCCTTTCCGCAAGCGGCGGCATCCCCGCGCACACGAAGGGCAAACGCGTTACCGATTGTCGCGTGTTGTCAGCAATCGGGGATCCCCCCCGCGCGCATGCTCTGGGGCGTTGTGGCGGCTGTGGCATACAGACATTCCCGTGCCCGCCCGGAACATGCACAGTCTCCGCGCCCCGATTCGAGCGCATCCCCTTCCCGCCGCGCGGCGCTCCGGCCGTCGCCCATGCACCCACATCCGGCACAGTTACTGCCCCGCAAGAAAACCGCCGTCTCGAATCCCTGCGCGTCCAGAGCGCGGCGTTTCAAAGCGGGCAAGATCGCGCCGCGACACCTCCCGCCCCGCTGGGCCGCGCAAACTGCAGGGCGGCGTCTTGTCAGCCGGATCGCACCCCACGCACACCGCCCCCCCGGTCGTCGCCCATGCGTCCACACGCGACACAATCACTGGCCCCACGCCCCCCCGTCTCGGAACCCTGCGCGTCCAGCATGCGACGCTTCGCCGGAGCGAGATCGCGCAGCGACACATCCGGCCCGCTCTGCCACGCAAGGGCGAGAGCGTTCGTCCCCGCGAAAGCGCGACACACCCTCTGCCGCTTCCCCTGCTCCAATGCGCCGCAGAGCGGCGCCCAGCGGCGATCCGGCGCAGGCCGAACTCAGCTGTTGTCATGCCCCGGTGCCACGACTATCAGATTGGTCATGAGCACCCTGCATCCCTCCCCCGCCTCCCCCCTCAAGATCGGCACGCGCGGATCGCCGTTGGCGCTGGCGCAGGCGCATGAGACCCGTGCGCGGCTGATGCAAGCCCATGACCTGCCCGAGGCGGCTTTCGAGATCTGCGTGATCAAAACCACCGGCGATGACCGCAGCCTGATCGACGCCGACCGACCGCTGAAAGAGATCGGCAACAAGGGTCTCTTCACCAAGGAAATCGAAGAGGCGATGCTGGAAGGCCGCATCGACATCGCGGTCCATTCCATGAAGGACATGCCGACGCTGCAGCCCGAAGGGCTGGTGCTCGATTGCTACCTGCCACGCGAGGATACGCGCGATGCTTTCGTTTCGCGCCATGTGAAAACCCTGGCCGATCTGGCCCCCGGTCAGGTGGTGGGCACCTCCAGCCTGCGCCGCCGCGCGCAATTGCTGGCGCGTCGCCCCGACCTGAAAGTGGTGGAATTTCGCGGCAATGTGCAGACCCGGCTGAAGAAACTTGACGAGGGCGTCGCCGATTGCACTTTCCTTGCCATGGCCGGGTTGCGGCGGATGAACATGGCCGATGTGGCCTCATCCGCGATTGAACCAGAGGATATGCTGCCCGCCATCGCCCAAGGCGCCATCGGGATCGAGCGGCGCACGGCAGATGACCGTTGCGCCGCCCTGCTTGCGCCCCTGAACGACACTCCCACCACGCAGCGCCTTGCGGCGGAACGCGCCTTTCTGGCCGCGCTGGACGGGTCTTGCGAAACCCCGATTGCCGGGCTTGCGGTGATCGAGGGGGGGCAGATCTGGCTGCGCGGTGAAATCCTGCGCCCGGACGGATCGGAGCGGCTCTATGACGAAGGCCGCGCCGCGATTGCCGAAGGGGCTGCTCTGGGCCGCGATCTGGCCGCGCGCCTGCGCGCCCGCGCGCCTGCCGGTTTCTTTTCCTGGGGCTGAGGCCGGGACCGACGCCTTGGCGCTCCCTGCAAACCTCAGCGGATGACCCGTCCGGCGCAGCCGGACAGCGCCCGCGAATGGCATCGGGGCGGGTGGGCGGGCCATGAGCGGGCGCTCTCGCCAGTGCAGGCGCGCACAACGCGGCACAGCAGCCCCCTGCCCGACGCAAAATCATCCCCAAGCCTTCCCACCCGGCCCGGCACCCCCTATCTTGGAGGACGGCAAGGAGTGCGCGAATGGTGATCGGCAGGCTGGCAGATGGCATGTTGCGGGGCGTGGACCGCGTGACATCGGGCGTGACCGGCAGGATTTCCGAAACCTTCTTTGAACCTTCCCTGCGGCTGGGCGTCACCGGCCTCTCGGGCGCGGGCAAGACCGTCTTCATCACCTCGCTGGTGGCCAATCTCCTGGACCGGGGCCGCATGGGGCGGATGGGCGCGGTCGCCTCTGGCCGGATCGAAGCCGCCTTTCTGCAACCCCAGCCCGATGACACCTTGCCGCGCTTCGATTATGAGCGCCATCTCGCGGCACTCACCGGCCCCGACCCGCATTGGCCCGAGGGCACGCGGCAAATCTCGCAATTGCGGCTCTCCTTCCGCATCCGCCCCGGCGGGCTGCTCGCGGGGCTGCGCGCGGCGCGGATCCTGCATGTCGATATCATCGACTATCCCGGCGAATGGCTGCTCGATCTGGTGCTGCTGGACAAAAGCTACGCGGACTGGTCGCGCGAGGTGCTGGCGCGGATGGAACAGCGCGCTTTCGCGAGCGAGGCGCTGGCCCAGATCATGGCGGCTGACCCCGGCGCCCCGCATGATGAAGCCCTTGCGCGCCACCTGACCGAGAGTTTCACCGCCTATCTGGTTGCCGCCCGCGCCGCCGGTCTGCCCGATATCACGCCGGGGCGCTTCCTGCTGCCGGGCGATCTGGCAGGCTCGCCAGTGCTGAGTTTCGTGCCGCTGCCGCAGATGGGCGGTCGCGGCTCGCTGGCGCGCGAAATGGCGCGGCGCTATGACGCCTATAAGCGTCAGGTGATCCAACCCTTCTTCCGCGACCATTTCGCGCGGATCGACCGGCAGGTGGTGCTGGCGGATCTTTTGGGCGCGATCCATGCCGGGCCCGAGGCCGTGGACCGGCTGGGGGCCACGCTGACCGAGCTTCTCGCCGCCTTCCGTCCGGGGCGCAATGCCTGGCTGACCCGGCTTTTGGGCGGCAAACGGGTGGAGCGGCTTCTCTTCGCCGCGACCAAGGCCGATCATCTGCATCACAGCCAGCATGCGCGGCTGACCGCGCTGATGACCGCGCTCTTACGCCAATCCAAAGACCGCGCTGATTTCGCCGGGGCCCGCACCCAGGCCATGGCGCTGGCGGCACTCCGCGCGACGGTCGAGGAACAGCATGAGCGCCATGGCGAGACGCTTGATTGCGTGCGCGGGCGGCTTCTGGACACAGGGCGGCAGGCGGCGTTCTATGCAGGGGAATTGCCCGAGGATCCGATGCATCTGATCGGCCCGGCCCGCGACGGCGCGGCGCGCTGGCTGGATGCGGATTATCAGATCATGCGCTTCGCCCCTGCCGCGCTCGCCCGCAAACCCGGCGACGGGCTGCCGCATATAAGGCTGGATGCGGCGGCGGAGTTTCTGTTGGGGGACTGGCTGGAATGAGCGCGCGCAAACCGACCCTGTTCGAACTCGACGACCAGCGCCCCGCCGATCCCGGCAGCGCCCTGCCCCCGCCCGAAGACATGCCCCAAGGGCAGGCCATGCAGA
This sequence comes from Natronohydrobacter thiooxidans, assembly GCF_001884735.1. Classification (GTDB taxonomy): domain Bacteria; phylum Pseudomonadota; class Alphaproteobacteria; order Rhodobacterales; family Rhodobacteraceae; genus Roseinatronobacter; species Roseinatronobacter thiooxidans_A. The sequence goes on from NZ_MJAP01000003.1 coordinate 676,206, forward strand.
CAGCGCTGGTGCTGGGCCGCGCGCGTCTGCCGCTCTGGGCGCGGCTCGGCTGGGCGGCGCTGGCGGGTTTCGTGACGCTCGCGGCCTCGGTCGCGGCATGGGATTTCGTCACCGGGCTGGTGGCGCGCAACGCCGCCCTTGGCTGGCTGGCGCTGGGGCTGCTGGCGCTCGTCACGCTGGCCGCGCTGATCTTCGCGCTGCGCGAATGGGCGGGCTTCCGGCGGCTGGCGCGCATCGACAGCCTGCGGGCCGAGGCCGATGCCGCCCGCCTGCATCCCGAGCGCGCGTCCAGCGCCCGCGTCATGGCGCATCTGAGCACCCTCTATGCCCAGCGCCCCGACATGCGCTGGGCGCGCGCATCGCTGGACGAGCACGCCCCCGACCAGCTTGACGGCGCGGGTCTGCTGGATCTGACCGAGGTCACGCTGATGACGCCCCTCGATGATCTGGCCCGACGCGAGGTCGAAGCAGCGGCGCGGCAAGTGGCGCTTCTGACCGCGATGCTGCCCTTGGCGCTGGTCGATGTGCTGGCCGCCCTCGTGACCAATCTGCGCATGATCCGGCGTGTGGCCGAAATCTATGGCGGTCGCGCGGGCACGCTGGGATCATTGCGGCTGATGCGCGGGGTGATCGCGCATCTTCTGGCCACGGGCGCGGTGGCGGTGGGCGAGGATATGATCGGCTCGGTCGCCTCGGGCGGGATCGTCTCGAAACTCTCGCGCCGCTTCGGCGAGGGGATCGTCAACGGCGCGCTGACCGCGCGGCTTGGCATCGCCGCAATCGAGATCTGCCGCCCGCTGCCCTTCCACGCTCTGCCCTGCCCGCGCACCGGCAATATCATGTCCCGCGCCCTGACCGGGCTCTTCGACAAGGGCTGACGTCATCTTGCCACAAATACTCAACGGGGGGTATCCGCAGCGCGCCATTGATCGCGCATCCTCTCGCCACGGGCGCGGTGGCGGTGGGCGAGGATATGATCGGCTCGGTCGCCTCGGGCGGGATCGTCTCGAAACTCCCGCGCGGCTTGGCATCGCCGCGATCGAGGTCTGCCGCCCGCTGCCCTTCCACGCGCTGCCCCGCCCGCGCACCGGCAATATCATGACCCGCGCCCTGACCGGGCTGTTCGACAGGGGCTGAGATTTTCTTGCCCGAAATACTCACGG
>NZ_MJAP01000030.1 GCF_001884735.1 Natronohydrobacter thiooxidans
CTGGAAGAGCAGCGCCCAGTCTGAGGCACTGAGCCCGACGGCGCGCAGGGCCTCATGGCCTGCATAGCGCGCGGCAGTCTCGGAGATCAGGGCAAGGATTTCGGGACGCGCAGGTGGCGCAGGGCGCGCACGCAGACCGCCGGAGCGTGACCCCTCAGCGCCATCGGAGACGAGGGCGGCCTCGCGCAGCGGCGCGATCAACTCGCCGCCCGCGTAATGCTTGGCGAAGCTGCGTGTGGTCTGGGAGGGACCAAAGCTGCCATCGGCCCCAAAGCGCAGGATCAGCCCATCGCCCGCCAGTGCCGGGGACCCGAGGGTCAGGGCCAAAGACAATGCTGCGGGCAACATCAAAGGCATCGCAAAGGAAGCAACCATGGGCCGGGTCACAGTCGGGACCGCTGCCCCGGGACAAGACTTCACGCGCATAAAATCCGCACTCCACATCCTGCAGATCGCAGGCCTTCACCGCGCGTGTTCGTCATGCTGTTCAGGCCCTCGCGCCGCTCTCGGCACAGCTGCGCTCCTGCCGCGCAACCTCAGCTGCGCGGCCTAGGATCGAGGGGTGATCTGAGTGCGGCGCACCCGGCATCACCCGTCTTCCAGCGACAGGTTTCCTGAACAGCCCCTCAAGGATCGCGGGGCTCATCGATTGAAATTAAAACGCCTTAGGGTTGAGTCCCATGGGGCGCAATTCGGGCAGTATGCAGACAGGCAAAACCCGCGCTGTCACAGCAGCACTGCAGTCAGATTATTGTTTTACTATAATACCTTAAATCCTCATTTGCACTTGCAGAAAAATCGCTCCTCCGACATAGGCAGGCGGGCATTTGATGCACGCTGTAGTCGAAATGATGATTTTTCAAATCCTCTATCAGTTGTGTTGGCGCGCTGTTTAGACACCCAGTTCTTGAGGCACAACCCGGAAAACACAACCATGAGACGATTTCTGTTTACCTTTTATTCCGGCCTGTTTTGCAAGGGTAGCGCACCAATGCAGCTGCAGCATTCCGGGGGTAAGGAGTGCTCTCGGCGCTGCCCTGTGACGGCGCTTCACGGTCGGATTCTCCGCCAGTTGCGCACCTGCGAATCACCTCCGAATCAGATCGCCCATGGCGGTTTCGGGGGCGGGCGATTCGTGAGGCACGTGAGGGTCTGGCCGAAAACCTCCGTCATCCGGGTGGGTTTTGGGCTGGCGATGCTTTGCGCCACTGCCTCCCCGCTACCGGCTCAAGGCCATGCGGAGCCCTGCCTCCCGCTGATCCCGCCAGACCTACCCAGCGACGCAGGGCTCATGCGCGAATTCGAGGACCTCCTGCGCGAGGAGTTCGAACACTACCTCTCCGAAGTCACCCTGTATTTCCGCTGCATCGATGCTGAACGTGCGCGCGCCTGGCGCGAGGCGGCCGAGGTCACCGCGCAATATGGCGCGTTTCTCGAGGCGCTGCGCCGGGCGCCGCCATGAGCTGCCCATTGCTCATCTCTCATTCCCACCCAAGAACAGGAAGTCTGATCATGTTCACATCTCGCGCGGCGACCTTGCTGCTTGCCCTGACAGTCACCGCACTCCCTGCGCCCAAGGCGCAGGCCTATCCGATCGATTGTGCCATCCTGCTCTGTCTGGCGGGCGGGTTTCCCCCGAGCGCGGAATGCATGGCCGCCAAAGCCACGATGATCCGGCGCATCACGCCCTGGCCGATCACGCCGCCTTTGCAGCTTTGGAATTGTCCAATGGGCCTGCCTGCTGGCTTTGTTCCCGCCCCGGGCAGTCCCGAGATCCGCCTTGGCCCGGACGGGCTGACCGACGAGGTGCGCGGCTACCGCGATGCGATCGAGATCTATCATATCCGTACATCACCGCCGATGAGCAGTGACGACCCGCCAGGGTCCTGGCGCGATCACACGCAGCGCGGGGTCTATCTCGAAGACGGCAGTCATCGCTGGATCAGCGCCAGCTTGCGCCATGGGCCGGAATGGCTGGCGGAGTCTGATCGCATCCGGCGCGTGCCGATCCGAGCCTGCCTGCTTGAGGCTGATGGTGGTTGTTGGAAATGGGGTATCTCGCATTCCGAGAACTGGCCTCTGGGCGGTTCCTGGTTCGGACACAGGCCCGTAGTCGCCATCCGCTATGAGGACCATGAAGGCCGCAAGCACATTGAGTTCGTGAATTACTGACGCCAAGCGCTCCGCGGCGCATCACCTGCGCGAGCCAGCCCCCCTCACCAGAAAAGGCCATCCCCT
>NZ_MJAP01000031.1 GCF_001884735.1 Natronohydrobacter thiooxidans
GCTAGAGCGTGTCGCTGCTGATCAGATTCAGGGTTCCCATAACGCTTGTCCTGTGATTCGATGTCTTTGAGGCAGATATGGGGGTCAGGGATGGGCAAACCGCATCCTGTTGAATTGCGTGATCGCGCGGTGCGGCTTGTCGAACAGGGCAGCACGCATACCGAGGCGGCGCGGCGGCTGTGCGTTTCGATCAAGTTCGTCAACGACATGGTGCGCCTCAAGCGGGAGACCGGCTCGCTTGCGCCGAAACCTCAGGGCAATCCCGGGCGCGGCAAGCTGACCGGAGTAAAGGGCTGGGTGGAGCGCCGGATCGCGGCGCAGCCCGATCTGACGATTGACGCGTTGACCGTGGAACTGGCTGCGGAGCACGGGGTGAAGGTGCATCGCTCGTCGGTCGGTCGGTTGCTGCTCAGGCTCGGGCTGTCACACAAAAAAAGACCTGCAAGCGCTTGAACAGAAGCGCCAGGACGTGACTGACCTGCGCCGCATCTGGATAGGAAAGCGCCAGCCCTTCATGGCCAGACATCTGGAAAGACTGGCATTTATCGACGAGACATCGCTCAAGACCAACATGGCCAAGACCACTGGCTGGGCCCCGCGCGGGCAGCGCCTAGTCGATCACGCGCCGTTCGGACACTGGCGCACCCAGACCTTCATCGGTGCCCTGCGCCATGACCGCCTCGATGCCCCGTGGGTGATCGATGGCGCGATGAACGGGGAGATGTTCGACCTCTATGTCGAGACCCAGCTGGTGCCGACCCTGCGCTCCGGTGACGTGGTCATCCTCGACAACTTGTCGAGCCACAAGAGCCCCGGCGCGGCCAAAGCCATGCGCGACATCGGCGCATGGTTCCTCTTCCTGCCGCCCTACAGCCCCGACCTCAACCCGATCGAAATGGCCTTCTCAAAGCTCAAGGCGCTGATCCGAAAGGCCGCCGCCCGAACCTACCAGGAACTCTGGAAGGCCGTCGGCCATGTCTGCGACCTCTTCACCGACGAGGAATGCTACAACTTCTTCAAGGCCGCAGGATACAGGACCGATTAAACGCGACACGCTCTA
>NZ_MJAP01000032.1 GCF_001884735.1 Natronohydrobacter thiooxidans
AAATCCTGTCCCCGCAACCAACGATAATTGCGAAACCTCCGCAGGCCCTGCCGCGGAGGTTTTTGCGTTTCCAGAGCCATTCTGCAGGGATCGTCTGTTGCGAGTATGCCTCGCTCAGAACCGGTTTTCCATTGGAGCGAATCGATAAAGCTGTTACAATTTGTCGCACTTATAGATTTCCCCAGTTGGTTTGGTTCTTCACAGATTTCGTTGATCGGGGGCTGAGCAATTGTCTGGCCGGGTCTTGGTATTTTCCATTTGCTGCGTGATTCCGCTTGCGTTGACCTATTTCGCAGCCGGGCATGAAACAGTCCGCAATCAGATTGCGCTCTCGGCGGGCGTTGTCGCCTTCTCGATGATGGCCGTCAATCTGTTTCTGGCCACACGGCCAGCCCTTGTTGAACCCATGGTGGGCGGTCTGGACCGGGTATATGAGCTGCACAAATGGATCGGCATCTCTGTCATCGTGTTGATCTTGATACACACGCAGCTGCGCTTTGTTCAGTTGGAAGGCGTTGTTGCGCCCGGCTCGCTCGCCGAAACCTCTGTCAAGGTGGCAGAGCCTGCGTTTTATGCCATGCTGATCCTGCTGCTCGTAAGCGCTGTCAAGCGCCTGCCGCGTTTGCCTTACGAAATTCCGTATCACATCTGGCGACAGTCACACCGGCTTGTCGGTGTGGTCTTTCTGGCGCTCGTGTTTCACCAGTATTTCGTGAAAGCCCCGTTCACAGCGGCTGATCCCGTCGGATGGTGGCTCAACATGATGGCAATCATTGGTGTGGGCTCGTTTCTCTATACACAGTTCGGAGCGGTGCTGCGTCGCCGCGCTTATCGCGTCACTTCGGTGACAAAGCATGTTGCGGCCACGATCGTCGAAGCCGAGCCGCTTGGTCGCGGCCTAAGCACCCGGCCCGGCAATTTTGCCTTCCTGTCTGCCCGTCGAAATGGGCTGCGAGAACCGCATCCTTTCACGGTTTCCGGCATTTTACCGGATGGGAAGATCCAGTTCTCCATCCGCGGGCTGGGCGACTACACCCGACGCCTGCGCGATCTGCTGCAAGAGGGTGACAAGCTGTTGCTTGAGGGGGGGTATGGACAATTCAGCTACTTGCGCGGCGGGGATCTGCAGGTGTGGGTGGCGGGTGGTATCGGCGTAACGCCTTTTCTGGCCATGGCCGACGATCTTTCGCCCAATGAAGCGCGGCAGATCGTCATGGTCTATTGTGTGCGCAACCGCGCGGATGCGGTGGGGATCGAGCGGCTGGAGGCCGCCGCGGCGCGCAGCGCGAATTTCACTTTGCATCTGTTCGAAAGCGATACTGCCGGGCGATTTGATGCGGCGGCACTCTTGGCACTTGTGCCTTTCGAAATGGGCAGGGCGGATTTGTTTTTCTGTGGGCCGGGGCCGATGCGGACGGGGCTACTGGACCAGTTGAAAGCCGCAGGCAAAACGCCTGCGCATGTGTATTTCGAACGTTTCGAGTTTCGGTGAGGTGACAGACAAGACATTGCGCGGCGGCTGCCTGCGCGAAGGTGACAGACATGATAGCGCGCGGGATTCTGTGAGCGCAAAAAGGGGGAAACATGCGTATTATCAAGGCGTTGACTTTGGCGTTTGCGATGCCCTTTACGCCAGTTCTCGGGTCGGAGCCATTTGATGCTTCGGCGTTTCAGGACTATGAGCCTGATGCGGAGCGCGGTCAGTCCCTGTACAATGCCGCCGGTTGCGCAGCGTGCCATGCGATTGACGGTGATGATGATGTTCTGGCGGGCGGCATGGAGTTCAAGACGCGCTTCGGCACGCTATACGCCCCCAATATCACCGCGCATCCCGACGCAGGTATCGGCAGTTGGAGCAATGCCCAGTTTCTGAACGCGGTGCTGCGCGGAGTGAAGCCGGAGGGTGGCAGTTATCTTGGTGCCGTCTTTCCTTTCCCGGCCTATTCGCGGATGCAACCGGAGGACGCGCTCGACATTCGCGGATATATGGCGACTTTGCCACAAAGTGATGCAGCCTCGCGCCCGCACCGGGCGAATATGCTCGACCAGCTCATTCTGGGCTTCTGGTCTGACCTTCGCTCACCGCTTGAATCGCTCGATCATAATCAGATGGCGCGCGGACAGTATCTTGTGCAGGCCCTGGGCCATTGCGGCGAGTGTCATTCGCGGCGCGCAGGGACGCTGGCGAACCGGATGGATCCGGAAGGCGCCTTCATGGGCGAGACCGGCATGCTGGGGGAATATGCGGGTCCGATCGGAGCGACGCGGCTCGCGAATTTTGCGCCTGAGGATTTCGTGAATGGTGCGATGGTCGAGGGCTTGCGGCTAAGTGGTACACCGATGGTCAGCACGACGATGCGGCGGATTGCGCGTGCCACGGCGCAATTGCCACATGAAGACCGCGTCGCGATGTATGCATTCCTGTCGGGAACTCCGATTGACCCGGCCACTGTGCCGCGCATGATGTCACCTGCGCCGATGACGACCGAAACACGGCTGGCGCAGGCGGTTACTGCACCTGCTGCGACCGGCGCCGCCCCGGGTGCCGAAAGCGCGGAGAGTGTCATCCCGGATCGCACCGGAGCTCTCGCATTGATCCAGCGCATCGAGGCCTATTGCGAAGCACCCGAACCCACGCCTGCAGCAGTGCCGGTTGTGCCTGCTTCGGCCGCGCCCAGCATGGATCCGGCCCTCGAAGCGGCTGCCGATGACATTCTGGAACAGCACTGTCGCAGTTGCCATGGGCCAGGCATGACCAACCAGCGCAGTTTCTTCACCGGATCACTGCAAGAGCTTGCGCGGGATCGTGGCGCGGTCATTCCCGGCGATCACAGAGCATCATTGCTCTATGACACGATCGCATCGAACCGGATGCCGACAGGCCGCCTGCCGCGCCTTACCCCGGACGAGCTGCAGACATTGGTGTCGTGGATTGATGGCCTTGGCGCGGTGGCAGAACCGGTGCCTGCGATTGCCAGCGCGCCCGCCGTTGCACAGGTCAGTGACGCATCAGAATTGCCAAGATTCGTGGGCGGCAGCTTTGTCGACCTCGCAACTGCTGCGGTCCGTGACCTGGGCGAATTTGACGAGTTTGACCGCCGCTTTATCCGCTATCTCAGCTTTGCGAACGTGCCTTTGCCGCGTGTCGATTGCGATGCGCAAGGCGCATTGCGCAATCCGATGCATTATCTGCATACGGGGTTGAACAAATTTCTCAATTCCGTCTCGCGCGCCTCGGTGCTCAGGATGGTGGACCCGGTCGAGGGGACAGACGGTGCTTTGGTGCGCATTGATCTGCGCAGCTATGACTGGACGGCCGATGACTGGGATGCGCTGACGCTGGCTAAATTCACCGACGGCGCGGCTGAAGCAGGGTATAGCCCGCAAATCTGGGCCGAGCTTGCCCCGCGCTATCCCTATGCGATCGACCCCTCGTCTGAATCGCTGCTTGGTGTGTTGAGTTCCGGGACTACGGCGCTTGTGCCCATCATGGGCGCGGACTGGTTCACGCGCTTTGCTTCGGAAGCACCGTTTTACGACATGCTCTTGCGTTTGCCCGATGATGTCGCCGTCCTGGAGCGTCGGCTTGGTCTGAATGTGAACCAGCTTATCGGCGATCTCCGTATGGTGCGGGCAGGGTTTACGGCCCAGAATTCCGGCGTGTCCGATCACAACCGGATGCTTGAGAGGTTCGACCTTCCGCGCGGTGGTTATTACTGGAAATCCTATGATTTTGCGGGCGATGTCGGCAGGCAATCGCTGATCCTGCATCCGGATGGCCCCGAGGAACTTGGCTATACGCCCTCCGGAACCCAAGCTTTCGAACATGATGGCGGGGAAATGATCTTCTCGCTCGCGAATGGCATGCAGGGATACTATCTCTCGGAAGCCGATGGCCGTCGGCTGTCCGAGGGCCCGACCGCCATTGTTTCCTTCCGGGAACGGCCCGTGGGCAAAGGCGTCGAGATCGTCAACGCGCGGTCTTGCTTTACCTGTCATGACAACGGGATCATCCCCAAGCGCGACGAGATCCGTGGCTTCATCGAAAGTGATCCGCGCTACGATCAGCGCACGCGTGATGTGCTGTTGCGCATGTATCCGCAGCAATCCGTGATGGATGGCTATTACCGCGCCGATACGGATTTCTTCGTGCAGGCGCTGCAGCAGATCAATGCGACACAAAGCAGCGTTGCGGGACGACCGGTCAGTCTGATCGCGCCGGATGGTTCGGGCGAGATCATTACCTTCCTTGCCGACGTGCAGTTCCGCCGGATGGACGAAGGCTGGCTCGCGCGTCTGTTCTATCTGGAGCCGGAAGAGCTGCGCCTGCGCGTACGTCAGATGGGCGACCCGGTGCTTCAGCAGACGCTTCAAGGCTGGTTGACCCGCTTCGATATGGGCCAGTTCGTCACGCGTGAAGAAGTAGAAGAGTTGTGGCCTGCGCTTCTGCCGCGCCTGACGCGCCTGCGCCCCTATGTGCCTGTTGACGACTATATCGCCTATGAGCCGCCGAAGCCTGCGGAAGACTACGCTCAGGCGGCGGTGACTGCGGTGCAGGAGGCGGTTTATCTCGACACAACCGCGTATCAGGTCGCGCAGGACATCCCGGCCTATGTGCCGCCCGCGCAACCCGATGATCCGCTGCGCTTGCGTTTGCATGTCCCGCGGCAGCGTGTGCAGGTGAATGAGCTTCTGACCTTTGAGGTTGAAGCGAACCGCACCTGCGAGTTGCAGATCGTCTATATCGAGGTCAATGACCGGATCGTGGTTTTGCCAACCGAGGTTCTGGGCAATCCCGTTTTGCAGGCCGGAGAGCGCAGGCTCGTGCCGCAGCCGCAGTCTTCGCTGCAACTGCGGTTCGACCGTCCGGGTTCGGGCGAGAAACTTCTCGCCTATTGCCGCGAACCGGGCAGTCGACAGCCGCCGATGGATGCAGCAGAGCTTGTCGCGGCATCGAGGGCGCGGTTTCAGCCGCTCGAACGCGGGATCGTGATCGAGGCCAGCAAGGCTGTTTTGGCTGATGAGGGGCGTTCGGCATTCGCATCGGTCACCATTGACGTGATCAAGCACTGACACCGAACTGCGCGGCCACGCGCGCAGCGGATGAAACCTGCCAGAGGAGACGGTCATGTTACGACTTGTCAAATATATGTGCTGCATCCTGTTTCTGGGGGTCGCGGGACAGACCGGCGCCCAGCCACTCGATACGGACACCCTGGTCCAGAGTCTGACGCGTCCGGCGCCTGCGGCACGGGGGATCATGGCCGGGCAGACAATCCCCGACGGGCCGGATGCCACGGCGCAGGCGTTTCTGGAGGGCATGCCAACACGCGGCCTGAGCATCGAGGCGCGCACGCAACTCGCCACCATCGCCACCACCTGGGAATTGCCGCGTATCGATCTGGAAATCCTCTTTGATTTCGATTCCGACAGATTGCGCGCCACGTCTCTGCCGGATTTGTTTCGCGTCGGACAGGCGCTGACGTCTGATCAGTTGAAATCCAAGCGTTTCGTGCTGGCGGGCCACACGGATGGCGTGGGCTCAGCAAGTTACAATCAAGACCTGTCGGAGCGGCGCGCATGGTCGGTGCGGGAATATCTGGTGGAAACATTTTACATTCCGCCCGAGCGACTGGTGGTTGTCGGTTTCGGGCTGGAGCGACTGAAGAACCCGTATGATCCGCGCGCAGCGGAAAACCGGCGTGTCGAGATCATCAATCTGGAAGTCGGCAATTATTGACGTGGCACGTCAGGGAAAAGAAGGATCATGCAGCCGAGAGCAACCCATCAATTTCCACGCCTTTTAAGTGCCGCATATTTGTGGAAATTCGCGGTGCTCGCCGGATTCTTTGTGATCTGGGCAAGCGCGGCTTTGGCCGACAAGCGGGTTGCGCTGGTTATCGGCAATACGAGTTACGAAAACTCCGCAGCCTTGCCCAATGCCAGAAATGACGCGCGTGCCATGGCCGATGCTCTCGCGGAACTCGGTTTCGCCGTCACTCTGGCCGAGGATCTGACGCTGTCGGCGATGAACGTGGCGCTGCGCGATTTTGCGCGGGCGAGCTATGGCGTGCAGGACGCATTGGTGTTCTTCGCCGGTCACGGCATGGAATTCGGTGGTGAAAACTGGCTGCTGCCCGTCGATGCACAATTGCAGACCGATCTGGATGTCAGTTTTGAAACCATTTCACTGTCGGCGATACTGCAGGCCGTTGGCGGTGCGCGCGGTCTGAAACTGGTTATTCTGGACGCGTGCCGGGACAATCCATTTCTGAATACAATGGGTCGTCGCGATACGACGCGGTCGCTGGGTCGTGGTCTGGCGCGGGTCGAGCCCGCAGACGGCACGCTGGTTTCCTTCGCGGCGCGCGCGGGGCAGGTGGCCAGTGATGGTGACGGGCAGAACAGCCCGTTTACCACTGCCTTGCTGGCGCGCATGGCGCAGCCTGGACTGGAACTCGGGCTTTTGTTCCGCGAAGTGCGTGATGCGGTATTCGAATCGACGGGGCGGCGGCAAGAGCCCTTCACCTATGGTTCGCTGCCCGCCCGTGCCATTTACCTCAACCCGCCACAGGAGCAGCCCAGCATCGCGATACCCGCAGCATCAGGCCCGTCAGACGCCTGCGCCATGGCTTTGTCGGTCTGGTCAGCCATCGCCGACAGCAATAGCAGATCCGCGCTTCAGGGTTTCGTGGACAGCTATGGGGCGCAATGTCCGGCACTCGGCGCTCTGTCGGCAGATCGGCTCAAGGCGTTGGCGTCGCCGACTCTGGCCATTACCGAACCGCAGCATTGTGAAAGCCTGGCCTTCACCTGGCGCATGCTTGGCCCGCAGGCCGATATCGCGCGGTTTCTGGAACACTTGCCGCAGGACTGCATCAGTTTGCGCAATTCGATCGCGCATCACGCCTGTGCGTCGCTTGCCAGCCCGGATGCCGCAAGCCCCGTCGAACTTGACGGGCGCGACACCACACAGGCACTGGCGATTTGCCAGTTGGCACTCGATCAAACCCCGGATGACGCGCAATCTGCGGCCTATCTCGGGCGGATTCTGAGTGCGCGCGGTGCCGATGAAGACGCTGTTCGCTGGTACAGGGTCGCGGCTGCGGGAGGGCATCCTATCGGTCTGAACAATCTCGGGGTCGCCTATGCTGAAGGGGCAGGAGTCGAGATTGACCAGACAGAGGCGTTCCGCCTCTACCGACTGGCCGCAGAGGCTGGTCTCGACGTTGCCATGCGCAATGTCGGGCGCGCGTATCTTGATGGCGCGGGTGTCGCGCCGGATGCACAGGAGGCCGCAGTCTGGTTGCAGCGCGCAACAGAGCGTTCGGACATCGACGCGACCGCGACTCTAGGCTGGATGTATCTCAACGGCTATGGCGTAGCGCAGGATCTGGACGAAGCCTATCGCCTGACGCGCGTTGCTGCAGATCGCGGCAGTTCTACGGGAATGACCAACCTTGGTTATATGTATGAGCAAGGTGAAGGTGTCAGACAGGATCATGATGAAGCGCTGAACTGGTATCGCCGCGCCGCGGCTCAGGGCGATATTGACGCAATTGCCAATCTTGGCTGGATGTATCTGGTCGGGCGAGGAACCGAGATCGATCTACCAGAGGCACTGCGTCTGATCAGCATGGCCGCGGCGGATGGCAACTTATCCGCAATGAACAATCTGGGCTACATGCATGAGAATGGTCTGGGTGTCCCGCAAGACGAGGCGCAGGCATTTTTTTGGTTCAAGCGCGCCGCAGATTCCGGGCATGCGCGCGCCATGGTCTCGGCAGGCTTTTCCTATCAGAAGGGGCGCGGCGTCGAGCAGGACCTTGCGGCGGCGCGGGACTATTACGCGAAAGCCGCCGAGGTCGGCAATGCTACGGCGATGTACAACCTTGCTGTTCTCTACGCTAACGGGACTGGCGTTGAACAGGATTTCGCACAAGCCTTCGACTGGTATGTGCGCAGTGCGGCGGCTGGCGATGAAGACGCAATGACGATGGCCGCGATCTATCTTGAAGAAGGGCGTAGCGTGGAACGCGATGCCGAACGCGCGGCGCGCTATTACATCGATGCGATACTGGCAGGCGATAACTGGTTTCTGGAAAACGCGCGTGAACGCGACGCTGCGGTTATCCAGGCGGTGCAAAGGGTCTTGCGCGATCTGGGCGAAAATCCTGGTCCGGCCGATGGCACCTGGGGCCAGCGCAGCGAGGCGGCGTTATTGCGATACGCCAATGCGCAGAGGACAAAACAACAATGATCTGCCGGTTTCTCATGTTCAATTGGACCGTCGCGCTTGCATTGATGCTCGCCCAGCCGGTTTTGGCGCAAGACCGGGTTGCATTGGTGATCGGGAATTCGGAATACACTATGACCGCGCGGCTGCCCAATGCCCGCAATGACTCCGAAGACATGGCGCTGAAACTGTCCGAGCTGGGCTTCACGGTCACGCTTGAGCAGGACCTGTCGCTCGCGGAGATGACGCATGCCGTGCAACGCTTTGCGCGTCAGGCCGCATCCTCTCAGGAGGCGCTGGTTTTCTTCGCGGGGCATGGCATGGAAGTTGAAGGGGAGAACTGGCTTATCCCGGTCGATGCGCGGCTCGAAGCGGACATAGATGTCGAGTTCGAGGCAGTGCCAATGTCAGTGTTGCTCTCGGCTGTTAGCCGGGCGCGAGGCTTGAAACTGGTGATCCTTGATGCCTGCCGCGACAATCCTTTCATCGTCAGCATGGACCGGCGTGATCGCTCCCGCTCGGTCGGGCGAGGGTTGGCGCGCGTGGATCCGACCGAAGGCACGCTGGTGGCCTTTGCCGCGCGGGCCGGGCAGGTGGCTGCAGATGGTGACGGGCGCAACAGCCCCTATACCAGTGCGCTTCTGTCTGTGCTCGACACGCCGGGGCTGGAACTCGGTCTGATGTTCCGCAAGGTCCGGGACAAGGTGATGGAAACGACCGGGCGCAGGCAAGAGCCTTTCACCTATGGGTCTCTTTCTGCGGCGTCGATCTATCTCAACCCGCCGCGCGACGAAGAAGAAGCGCCGCCAGCTGCGCAGGAGCTTGCCCGGTCTGCACCCGCCCCTGTGGCGCCCCCATCAGAACAATCAGGAATATGCGACGCCTATTTCACGCAAGTGCGCGAAATCGGAGCATGCTATGCCTATGAAGCATTTGTCGAGGATTGTTCCGATCATCCGTTTCGAAACATCGCGCAGCGTTTCATTGAACGCGAATGTAGCGCGTCGCAGGATATGGCTGCAGTGTCCCCCATGCCAGAGCCGGTGCAGGAACGATCAGTGCCGGTGATTGATCACACTGCGACGCCCGCCCTTCCGCCCAGTGGGCACGGGATCCCCTCCGGTTGGTGCGCCGTGACCATCGCGTCACGGCCCAATCTGCAAGAGGCGGTCGATTTCGTGGCCCTTTTGCCGCGTGGCCAGTTGCATGACGTCGAGATCTATCCGTCATCGAATGGCTGGTTTGCGATCAGTTCGCGTCGCGTGCCCCAGGCACAGGCCAATGCCGCCCTCGCGCAGGGCAAGGCTGCGGGGTTCTACCCGGATGACGCCTATTGCACGACAGGGGCGCGGTTCGGTGCACCTGCCGCTTGGCGGAATATGCGCCGGACGATCACTGTCCGCGTCGCATATGACACCACAGGTTCGGGCTATATGAACCTGCGCGCCGGGCCCGGAACCAACTATGCGTCGCTGGCGCGCATGACCAACGGAACGCGTGTGGCTGTGCTGGAAACCAGCGGCGCCTGGGGGCGCGTGCGGCGGTCTGACGGCTTGACCGGGTGGATGCATATGGCGGCGCGCTACGGATTTACGGCAGAGGATTGACGCAGAGAGCCGCGACGCGAAGGAGGGGTCAGAATGAAGAAATTGGGTCTTGCCATGTGCATGATTCTGGGTGTCGGGCAGATGGCACATTCTGAGCCAAGCTGCGCAGAACTTGGGGCGGCGGGGGGCGCGGCCTATGACGCGCATGACCTTGCAGCGCTCGCAGAGCTTCTTGGACCTGCTCAAGCCTGCGGTGCGCTGGAGCTTGATCTGGCGCAGCGCGCAGCGGCACTTGCCTGGAACGAGGCGCTGGCGCTGTTCAACAAAGGGGCGCCGCGCGCGGAATTGCGCAGCGCGCTGGAACGCACCTTGTCATATGGGCCGCTCTGGCAGGCGCATGCCGCCCTCGGGGACATGGCCGTTGAGGAGAACGACCATGTGACCGCGACGCGCCAGTTTCAGGCCGCGCTTGACACGATCGCATCGGAAGCGCTGACGCCCACCGAACCACCGGTAGAAGTGACGGCGGCAATTCACCGCAAGGCGCAGGCAAGCCGCCTGCTCGCGCCGGAATATGTGCCCACAACGCGCTCTCGCAGCAATGACCCGACAGGGCTGGCTGCGGTATCTGTCCGCAGTTTTGTGCCTGCAGTTGTTGCGGTGCCGGTGCAGTTTGAATTCGGACTTGCGGAATTCACATCCGAGGGGGCGAAAGCCGCCGCCGACATGCTTGACTATCTCAACCGTCAGAAGATCGATGCGATCACGCTGATCGGCCATACCGATCCCGTGGGGAGCCGTGAATTCAACCTCAGGCTTTCCGAATCGCGCGCATGGGCGGTCGCGGATTATCTGAAAAGTGAAGGTTTTGCGGGCAGGATCGAGGTGCAGGGGAAGGGGCCGGATGTGCCGATGCAGGTCGATAACCCCGCGCTCTACAGCACCGCGCAACTGCATCAGATTTACCGCCGCGTCGAATTGGTCCGGCACTAACGACAAGGGCTTGGCTATGTTGCGTCTGATCGTGATCTGCTTTCTTCTGGGCCTGCCCGCAGCAAGCCATCGCGCGCAGGCAAGTGCAGTGCACGCGCTGGTGATCGGGATTGACCGGTATGAAAGCGCAGGCGGCAGTCTGCGCGATCTGGAAGGGGCCGTGAACGACGCGCATGATATCGCCGATGTGCTGCAGGCGCAGGGCGCGCGTTCGGTGACACGTCTGATAAATGATGATGCGGGGCGCGACAGCATATTCGCGGCACTTGATGCCCTGAAAGCACGGGCAAATCCGGGCGACACGCTTATGATAACCTATGCGGGTCATGGCGCGAGAGAACCGGCGCGCAATCCCGACCAGGTTGAGGACGGGCTGGATGAGGTCATGGTCCTTGGTCGTTTCCGACCGGAATATCCGCAGAATTACGAACGCATCTTCGATTATGAATGGCGCGCATTTGTGCAGGGCGCCACCGAGTTCAACGTGGTTCTGGTGTTTGACGCCTGCCATAGCGGCACATTGAATCGCGCAGTCGGGCAGGGTCGGACGCGGTTCGCGCAATATGGTGCGATTACGCAAGATGCCCTTCCGCCGCCCACTGTCACCGAGACACAAAGCGCCGCCGAACCAGTGCTGGAGCATGAACTCTATGTGGGTGCGACACTCGACACGCTGGTGGTGACTGAAATTCCGATTGATGGCATGCCGCGTGGCGCCTTGAGCTATCATTTTGCCCGCGCGATCGAAGGCAGCGCCGATCTGGACGGTGACGGCGTGATCACACGCGGCGAACTGCAACGCTATCTCGCCGTGCGTGTGCGCGAGATGACCGAAGCGCGTCAGTTCCCCGTTATTGCCTTTGCGGGCGACGGGGCCGCGCCGCTCCTTCCTGTGGCGGCGCCTGCTGAAACCGGCGCGCCCGTGTTGCGCGACTCCTCGCGCGAGACAGCGCAAACCCTGCCCGTGGCGGCGGCACCCGCCCGGACGGATCTTGCGACGTGCCTTGCGCGTGCGATGCCTTCATCCACGCCGTTGGGTCTTGCCCTGCAAAGCTTCGATACGGCGACCGAGGCGCAGCTTTACGCGGCACTGGCGCGCAGCGCGCAACCTGCCGCACCAGAGGATGCCGCGCTGCGCTGGGACCGCGACAGTGGCGCGATTACCAGTCTGCACGGCGATATTGTAACAACCTTGCCTGTCGGGGCGCAGGACCAGATCGCACATTTGCGCGCCGTGGTGGAAAAATGGCAAGTGCTGCCCGCGTTCAACCGGCTTGGCGAGTGTCTTGCGCCACTCGATGTCAGCCTTGCGCCGGGATATGGAACACATTGCGAGGGGGCGCAGGTCGAGGTCACGATCTCCCCGCGCAAAGGGTCGTATCTGACCCTGTTCAACATCGCCTCGGACGGCACATTGCAACACCTCTATCCCGTCGCGCGCTACGGTGATCCCCTCCAGTTCCCCCCTGAACAGCCATGGCGCATGCCGCTGGAAGTGTCCGCACCTTTCGGCGGGGATCACCTGATCGCGCTGGCGAGCGCGACCGACCCTTCGGCCTTGATCGCCGCGCTGGGCGCCTTTGATGGCCGACAGGCCGTCCGGCCCGCGCTCGATGCGCTGCGTGCCGAAATTTCCGCAAGCAATTATGAAATAGGCATATTGCCGCTTTATACGCGCGCCGGTCCCTGCCCGTGACCGATTGCGACGCCTTCTGAAGGAGCTCTGCTCATGTTCGCCTCGCGCCTTTTGCCTGCAATCCTTGCCTTCGTGCTTGTGCCCTTCGCGGCAGCGGCGGATCGCGCACTTCTGGTCGGGATTGACGCCTATGATAGCGACCCCAACATTCCACCGCTTCAGGGCGCTGTGAATGATGTCGCGATGATGGAGTCGTTCCTGACCAGTCATCTGGGCTATCAGGCAGAGGATATTCTGATCCTCACCGATGCAAGGGCAACGCGACGGGCAGTGCTCGATGCTTTCGAGACATGGCTGATCGCGGGCACCGCGCCGGGTGACAGGCTGTTTCTGTTCTTCGCAGGCCATGGCTATCAGGTGCCGTCATTGACGCCGGGCGAGACCTTTGACCAGATTCTGATCACGCATGACACGTTTCTTGATGATGCAGGTGAGGTGCAGAATTTCCTGCGGGACAAGGAACTGAATGCGCTCTTGCAGCGTCTGGAGGACCGGCAGGTGACAGTGTTGGTCGATGCCTGTCATTCGGGCGGGATCACGCGGGCCGTTCTGCCTGCGGATATGCCGGTCACGCGGTTTCCCCTGCCCTTGCTGCGGGCGCAGCAAGCAGCAGGAAAAGTGACAGCGCCGGTGCGTTCGATCGCGGGTGCCGGGCGCGGGCTGCGGCGGTCAAGCGCGATCGTCGAGGCGATTGACACGCGCACAGTCTGGTCTGCGGTCAGTTCGCATCAACTGGCATTCGAGGATACCCGCCTGCCTGAACCGGGCGGGTTTTTCACGGCCCGTTTCGTTGCCGGTCTGGCCGATGGGAAAGCCGACCTCAACGGAGACGGCAAGGTTACCCATGCCGAGCTTCACTCATGGCTGACGCGGGAATCGCAACTCTATTGCGAGGAATTGGGCGCAGCCTGTGTCTTTGGTCTGACGCCAACGCTGGAAACCCCGCTGTCGCAGCAGATCCTGCCCGTGCTGGACCCGCGCTGGACGGATCAATCTCAAGAACCGGAGGCTGCGGAATATGCTGCATCGGTTACGGTTGCTCCGGAAATCTACCACCCGCCATCCTTGACAGAAGTGGTGGAAGCGGTGCTGGTCGTGCCTGCCAAAGCCCAGATTCCTCCCGGCGAGGTGCAGCTCGACATTCTTGCGGATGGTCCACTTCTGAAAGGGGCAGAGGTGCAGTTCCGGATCGAGACCAGTTTTGATGGCTATCTTACTGTTTTTGACCTGAACCCGGCGGGCCATCTGGTGCAGATTTTTCCCAATCGCTTCAGCGCGGCACAGGGGCGTGAGTCACTGATACGCAAGGGTTTTCCGATCACGATCCCCGATCCGACCTACGGGTTCGCATTTACCGTCGCCGAACCGCTGGGGGCGGGGCAACTGGTCGCGCTGGTGACGGAAGAACCCATTGATCTGTCGGATATCGCACCGGCCTCGCGGGGATTGGTGATTGAACCTGTGCCTGACCAGAGCGCCGATGCTGATATCTTGCTGCGCCTCGGAGCGCGGCTCCGCGATGCCTGGACAGGCGATGAATATGACCGGGCCCCGCGTCACGCCCTAGCGGTGCAGGACTATGTGACTGGATATTGAAGCACCGTTCCCGCGCGGGAACCGGACGGCCCAGCGGTCGGGACCCGCTGTGCTCAGCGCGGATAGATGTCTTCAGGCCAGCGATCTGTCCGGATCATGGCGCTGTAATCGGTGACGAACTCGGCGATGTCACGCGCGCCATTCTCCTGTGGCAATCCGGCCAGACGGTCCTTGCATGCCGCGCGAAAATCATCGTCAAGCAGCCGCGCGACCGTCTGATCCAATGCACCAATATCGTGGCGCGCACGCAGGATCAGCCCCAGCCCGCAGGCATTGGCCCATTGCGCGCGCGTCAATTGGCTGTCCATTTCCGGGGCTTCATTGGGGATGAAAAGCGTGGGAATTCCGCCCAATAGCTGTTCGTGAAAGGCATTATACCCCGCGACACTGACGGCCGCGTCCATCGCGCGGCTGGTGAGAAAACTCGGAAACTCGCGCAGAATGCGCAGGCGCGGCGTGTCTGCTTGCTCTGGCAGTGGCGCAAGCGGCGAGACGATATCGAGGATCACCACCCGAGGGTCCGCGAGCAGACGCTGGATAATCTTGCGCCGCAAGCTGCGCATTTCGAAGTTTGCGCCAGAGCCCAGTTGAAGCGCGATTGCCAGATGATCGTCCTCCAGCCCGTAATGCCTCCGCGCGGCGGCCCGGTCCATGCGGGCGGCAGGGTCGATATGCAGCACTGGGGGCACCAGATAGGCAAACGGGCGGCGTGCGCGGGTCGGTCCGTGGTCCAGATCTCCGGCGAGTTCTCCGGGTTCGATCACCGCCGTGAATGTGCTTTCATGGTCAAGAAACGGGCGATGGCATTCGCGCCACATGGCGCGGCGCACCCAAATGCTCATCAGGTCGGGAAATTCGCGCAAAGCGGCTGTCACGCCACCGAACACGGCCGTGCCATCATAGGCCAGCAGGACCGGGCGAAGATGGCGCAGCAGATCGAATATCTCTTCGGCCAGCACCCTGTTCCAGGGTTCTGACTCGGCCTCAAGATGCTTGTGATGGGGAAGATAGAACACCGGATGGCCCTGCTCGGCCGCGACATGCAAGCTCAGGCACATCGAGGCGAATGCGGGCACCAAACCTTGCGGAAGCCGATCCGCAATAGCCATCTGCTGCGTCAGATGGCCCACGCCGATCCCATTCGTCGACACGAACAACACCGTTTTCGAAGTTTCGCGCTGCACTGCGGGCGCGGCAAACCCGGTGGCGCCGGTATTGCTTGCCATCGAACCGGATGGGGCTGGCAATCCGAAGGGACGTAGCCTGTCGCGCGCGAAAGCGGGGTCACAATGCCGCTCGACCCAGAGCCGCGCGCGATGACGCTGCGCGGCCCATGCTTCGGGATCGGCGGCAAGCTCAAGCAGCATGGGCCCGACGTCCGAGGGCGTGCAATATAGCGCCGCGTCGCCGAACTCGCGGGAAAAGACAGGTGCAAGCACCGTCACCAGCCCACAGGCGAGCGCTTCCATGATGTTGCGCCCGAAGGCTTCGCTCCAACGGCTTGAATGGAAATAGACATAGGCATCCAGACCGGCCAGAAAACCGGGTACCGTGTCATAGCCGAAAGGCGTGACGACCCAGTTTGCGGGCAGGGGCGTGCCATAAAGCTCTTCCAGAAAAGGGCCGCCGCCCAGAATCCGAACTTCGAACCTCGGATTGTCGGCGAGATAAGCCAGGGCGGCCTCTTCGCGCGTATCCGGCCATTTCAACGGATCAGGACGTGCGTGGCGTCCGATGATGATCGGTTCAAGTGGCGGGCCTTTGGGTTCCGGGTCGAAAGGCCACTCGCGCGGATCGAGCAGGTTCTTCCAGTCGATATCCGTGACCGGAGCATCGAAGCGCCACTCCGGCCAGAGGCTCTTGCGCACAACCGCACTGACCGGTGCGATCCGGATATCGTCGCACAGGCTTGCGCGGATGGTCTGCACGATCACCGGCAGGTCATATTGCAACGCGCCAGAGGCGTCGCGCATCGGATGGTGCAATACCAGCACCGCTTGCTCCGCGCGCAAGGGGAGTGCCGTGCGGGGCATGTTCTCGAATACAACCGGGTGATGAATGACTGCGAGCCGACATTGCCATGCCTCATGCGGGCGCAGGACGACAACGCGGCCTTCCGTGATGAAGCGGCGTATCTGCGGATGCACCGGAAAGGGCAGACCCAACAGATGTGCCTTGATCAGCAACAGGCCAACCGTCAGGTCGGGGTCTTCCAGCAACGCGGCGATTTCCGTGACAACTGCTGTCGAGGCGCCACCTTCGAACCGCGCATCTAGGACAAGGACAAGATCAATGGACCGCATCGGCGCGCTTGGGCACTAATGCAGCATAATCATTGAAGGAGAGCCCGTAGCATATTTCTTTTTCCGGGGACCATTTCGACATCAACAGCGCCCTGCGGTCCTGCAGCCATGCAGACCAGTCGCAAAGTCCGGGATGCGCGCGCAGCATTGCCAGTGGCGGCAAGGCTTCAAAAATCACACGCGCCTCCACCATTGGCGAAAAGTTCGGGAAGGAGTGGACGAATACGATTTTCCAGGTCTTGAAACGCGAGGAGAGTCTGATCAATTCCTCCGCGGTCGCATTTTTCTGAAGCTCCAGCAGCCATACCATCAGGCAACGGGTTTTGTCAGTTCTCAAGCACAAGGATTCGACGTTCGGGGGCGATTGAGCGATCGAGTTCCGCATTTCTGCCTTCATAACGCGCCCCCGCGCAAAAGACGCAATATTCAGTAATTCTGTGCCATCGCGGACGCCATCCCGGGCGACGGGCAAAGCGGATAGGACGGCGCGTCCACAAACTTGCCGCGCTGCTGTTCCGGTGCAACGCAGGTCTCACTGCTGCGCGCGGATTCTCCGCCGATTTGCGTGCACCCGCTTATGGCGCCCAGAGAGATAATTGATGCAAATAATTGGGCCATTCGGCCCCTCATGACGTGAAAAACAGGCATGATCCTGCCCTTTCATCCTATCTGAAATAATGTTGGGCAACTATCTCGATTCTGTCAAGTTATATTGATGAACGGCCCGGAAAACACGTCGGTATCGACCGTGATTTGTCGGGTTGCAGCGTAAAATACAGCATAGGAAGAGATCGGAAAAATTGACTCGATATGCCGTGTGATGTTAAGTTTTCAAGACTACTTCATTGTTGGCGGTCATTGATCTGACGCTTTGGGCTCGGGGTGAAAATGCTGCGCCTGGTTCTGATCATTTTATCTTTGCTTTGGTTGGCAGATGCGTCGCGCGGCAGTGCAGAGACCACGCCAGCACGTCTTGCCTTGGTCATCGGCATTGATACTTACGAAAACATCGCCCCCTTGCAGAAAGCGCGCAACGATGCCGAAGCGGTCGCGCGGGCGTTGGCGCGGTCCGGCTTCGAGGTGGTGACGTTGCTTGATGTCAACCGGCGCGAGTTGAACATGCAGCTTGCCCTCTTTGTCGACCGCCTGAACAAAGGAGATGAAGCCGTCTTCTATTTCGCCGGACACGGGATAGAGATAGAGGGGCGCAACCATCTGCTGCCGGCGGATATTCCGGCAGTAGAGCCCGCGCAGCAGGCGTTCCTCGCGAGCGAGTCGCTTGCCGTGGACCATGTCCTCGACCTGATCCGGGCGCGCGGAACGCGGGTCAGCCTGCTGATCCTCGATGCCTGCCGGGACAACCCATTTCCCCGACAGGGCACGCGCAGCGTCGGGGCATTGCGTGGACTTGCGCGACTGGAGCCGCCTGCGGGTGCATTCATCATGTTTTCTGCCGGGATCGGTCAGGCTGCCCTTGATCGCCTGTCCGATCAGGACGACGACCCGAACTCGGTGTTTACACGCCGCCTGTTGCCCCTGCTGGACATGCCGGGCCTGCCCATCCATGAAGTCGCGCGCCGTGTGCGCATTGATGTGATGGATTTGGCGCAAACCGTGGGGCATGATCAACGTCCGGCTTACTACGACGAAATTACCGGCGATTTTACCTTTCTTGCGGCAGTTGAACGCCCGGAGGTGACGGACCCGTGCGATGTCGCACGCGTTGCTTGGAACACCATCGCCCGGATCGACACACGAACTGCGGTCGAATCCTTTCTGGAACTGCATGGGGATTGCGCAGAAACCCGTGCCTTGGCCGAGGCGCGTCTTGCCGCGCTGAGTGGAACGCAGGTTGAGGACGGCGCAATCGCGGCATGGGCCCTGGTGCGCGAGACAAGTGACCCGGATCTGCTGGACCGCTTTTCTGAAATGCACCCTGACAGCCAGTTCGCGCCAGAGGCGCGGGCACGCGCCCAGGTAATCCGCACCGCATTGGCCGCTACGCGCGCCCTTGACGGGGCGGCGAACGTGCCCTCGGGAGAAGAGCTTCGCGCGACAGAGGCCGAAGCCGCCCGCGCTCTACTGTATGCCCCCCCTGACCCACCGGCCATCGGCACTGTATTCAGGGATTGCGCCGATTGCCCGGAATTGGTGCAGGTGCTGGGGACCGAAGTGCTCTTCGGTGCACCGGAAAGCTACCGCGTGGCGCAGCGGGACGAGCGCCCTTCTGTTCGCCTCGCGCTTGAGCGTCCTTTCGCGGTTGCGGCGACCGAGACGACTCAAGCAGAATTCGCGGCGTTTCTTGAGGCCACAGGCTATGACTGGCCCGACGCTTGCCTGCAGCATCTGCCCGTCGATGATTTGCCGGTCGTGACCCAACGCGCGCAGGCTGCCCCGACTGGTGGCGACCTGCCCGTTGTCTGCGTGAGCTGGGAAGATGCGCAGGCCTATATCGCCTGGCTGTCCGAGCGTAGCGGGAAGAGCTATCGTTTGCTGCATGAAGTCGAGTTCGAGTATCTGGCCGAAGCCTTCTACTTTAATACGCCGCTTGAGCAGGTCATCGCGGGCCGCGATCTGTGCCAATGGGTCAATATCGCGGATCGCGCGTCGAATTTCAGCTGGCGCGATTTCAGCTGTGCGCAGGAACTCGGTCACGGTATCCTGCCGGTGCGCGGGCTTCAGCCGGACCAGTTCGGGCTGTATCATCTGCTGGGCAATGTCTGGGAGTGGTCGCAGGATTGCTACGCAGAAACGCCGGAAGATACGGTGCTGGGCCAGCACGACAATGCCGATTGCACGCGCCGCTCATTTCGCGGGGGCTCCTGGACCGACCCGGTCGGCACTTTGCGCAGCTCCAACCGCAATTGGGACAGCCCTGACTACCGCGCTGACAATCTGGGCTTTCGCGTGGCGCGCACGCTCGACCAAGCAGAGTTTAGCCGGAGATAAGACCAATGTCCCTGATCCGCTCCTTGCTACTTGTCGTCGCGCTCTTGGGGGCGATGACATCGCCCGCGCGTGCTGTCGAACTGGTCGTGACATGCGGCACCATCGGATCGCCGGGCAATTTCTGCGAAAGTTCGGTGCGCCGCTGGGAACATGCGACGGGCCACAGGGTGCGCTTCGTGCCATTGCCGCAACAAACCACCGAACAACTGGATTTCCTGCGCCTGTCGCTTGCCCAGCCGGAGACCTCAAGCGATCTGGATGTGGTGCTGCTGGATGCGATCTGGATCAATTTCGTGCAGCAATATCTGCTTGATCTGGGCGCATTCACAGACGGGGCGGAACAGGCGCATTTTCAGGCGCTGATCGACACGGCCCGGTTCGAGGGCGGTTTGAAGGCACTGCCGCTCTGGTCAGATGTCGGGCTTCTGTTCTATCGGCGCGATCTTCTGGAGAAGCACGGTGCGCCCGTGCCCCGGACATGGGAAGAGCTTGAAACCATCGCCGCAGAGGTTCAGGCGGCCGAACGGAACGGACAGAGCGATTTCTGGGGGCTGGTGTTCGAGGCAAGTGCAGGAGAGGGCCTGACCTGTAATCTGGTAGAGTGGATGAGCAGCCTTGGCGGCGGTCCGATGGTCGATGACGATGGCGCGGTTATCCTCGACACGCCGGATTTGCGCGCAACATTGCGGCGCGTCAAATCCTGGATCGGAACCATCGCGCCTCCAGAGGTGACAGAATTGAACAACGAGACCGCGCGCCGCTTCTTTCAGGAGGGGCGCGCACTTTTCATGCGCAATTGGCCCTATGCGTGGTCCCTGTCTCAGACCGAGGACAGCCCGCTTCGCGGCAAGGTGGGCGTGACATCTGTGCCCGGCGGTGCCATGGGGCCGGGGCGCGGCGTCCATGGCGGCTGGTATATGGGCGTGAACGCTCAAAGCCACAACCCGGAGATTGCCGCAGATCTGGTGCTTCATCTAACCAGTCAGGCGGAACAACTGCATCGCGCGCTGTTCCAGAGCCAGAACCCGACCCGACCGGCGCTATATGTCGATCCGGATGTCCGCGCGATCTCGGATTTCTTCGAAATTGTTTATGACGGGTTGCAAGGTGCGATCAACCGTCCCAACGCGCAACTGCGGCAAAGCTATATTCATGTCTCCACAGTCTTTGCAGACCGGGTGAATGGATATCTCGCGGGGACGGAACCCGACCCGAGTGTCATGCTGAACTCGCTCGACGTTCATCTTGCGCGCATGCGTCGACGAGGGTGGTAGGCAGGGAACCCGCAGAACTTGCGTCAGGTAAAAAACAGTCCGCGCAGGAGCGGCAAAACCAAAGCCGACGCTGCGCCAACAAGCGCACCTATGACAAAACGCCGCGATCTACTTGAAATACCCGGCGATATTCCGGCAAGCGCGCAGCACACGGCAGCGTAATATGTCATCGCGAGTGGGTCCATTCAAAAATGCTGCTGTAAAACGGAGAGTCTGTCAACTCGGGAATGGGCAAAGCCCGCTTGCTGCCCCAGATATATAGCGGCTGTTCTGATCAGGGGTATTGAGTAGGACGCTTTCTGATCTGGCCTGTGTCGATCTGGAACAGAGAGCCCTGCGAGCCATCGTTCCCCCCATTGCGGCTGGGGCGGCTGAAACCCGTGCCGCAAGGGCGGACGATGATCAATAAATGTTCGGAGAGAACAGGCATGCTATCCATCCAGTATTAACCATTATCCTTCATCAGATAAATCTTCACGACCCAAATGGGCCGTCTGCGCACTCCAACCTTCGAGCTTGGTTTTTCATCTGCGGCAAGCCTGAGTTTATTAGGGTTCCTTACGCGACAGACCCGGATCGCGCATAGCGCCTTGACGCGTCTGAACCCCATCCTGTGCGGGTTCGTGGCTTTGGCGCTTGGCGTCCGCGCGCTCGGGCTGTTGTGAGGGAAGGCGCGATGCTTGACCTCATCCTTGGCCTTGCCGTCGCCGCAGGCACAGGGCCGGACCGGTCGCAGAGCAGGATGGGGTAAGGTTCCTGCCGAGGACAACCAGGATTTGGGGGTCTTCATCTGCCAGCTCTGCGCCATGATCGGCGACGACGCCAGCAACCCGAGATACATCTTCACTGAACCGGCGTGGTCTATCACTTTGCAAGCCGCTGGCGGCACCAGGCGAGTGTGCCCTTTCAGCAATCCGTCTCTGGATACGCCCCGAGCAGCCGTGGGCCGTCGCTGCCGCCGGGGTTCATGCTGTTGCGGGTGCTCAGCAGCAGCGCCGCCGCCAGTGCCGCGCTTGGGCTGATTCCCATCGCGAAGACGCGATAGCCGTTGGTCTCGCCCGCCATGATCTCATCCACGGGCGATCTGGTGTTCTCGCCAGATGATGAACAATCCGGATGCCGCAATGATCACGATCCCGGTCCAGCTTATCAGGTTGGGCCAGTCCCGGAAGAACAGCCAGCCAAGTGCTGCTGCGCTGACGATCTCCAGGTAGTGGAGCGGAGCGATGGTCGCCGAGGGCGCAAAGCGTAGCGCATAGGAGATGAAGATATGCGAGACAGTAGCCGCCAGCGCCACGAAGAACAACTGCAGCCAGACAACCGGCTCGGGCCATGACAAGGCCAGCAGGGGCAACTCACGCAACTGACCGATACCCAGCGCAGGGAGCATCAGCAGCACGGCGATCCATGCGGTGTGAAAATTCAGCGCCACAGGCGGCAGGTCGCGCGACAGACGTCGCGTGACCAGTATGTAGAAGGCAAAGGCCACCGCCGTCACAAGTGGCCAGAGGGCAACCAGGCCGAAGATCGCGAAATTCGGCTGGATGACCAGAAGCGCGCCAGCAAAGCCGATCAGACTGGCGATGATCCGACGTGGCCCAACCTGCTCGCCAAAGAGCAGGAACCCCAACGCGAGAAGTATGAAGGGTTCGACGAACACAATCGCCAGGGCATCGGCAATCGGCATCGACTGAACCGCTGCGACGAAGCTGTAGGTCGAGACGAGGCCGAAAAGAGCGCGCAGCAGCAGAAGCCGGAAAACGCCACGCGAGAAATTCCAGATACTGCCTGCAAGTGACATCAAGGGCAGCATCAGCAGCACCTGAAAGCCATAACGTGCCAATGTGACCTGCGTCACGGTCACCTGTTGCGAGGCCATTTTGGCAGCGACATCGATCAATGGTGCGGAAAGACAGAAAAGCACCATGAAGACCACCCCAAGGGGCACGCGATCAATCTGGACATCTCCAAAGGCTGGCGCCGCCATATCCGCGTTCTCATCAGGGCACGTATTGATCTGGAGACCATCGGTCGAACGCGTCAGCGATACAAGCCAAGATTCGAAGGCAACACGCGGAATTTGACAGTGAGCTGCGATTGATTGGCTGATCCATCAGCCCTGCGCGGCGCTCGAAGGAGATGCCATATTGGCCGCGCCGCAGCGCGGCGATCTCCAGCTTCAGTGTCCGGATCATCGCTTCTGTGCGAGGCATGCCAGCGCGCGCGCCTGCGCCGCGACGCGTTCGCCGACCTGCGCAGGGGGTGCTTGCACCGCCGATTAAGCGCGTGGTCTGGCGATTTTGGTGGCGGTAACTGTCCTGGCAAAGGGCCTCCAAAAATGCGTGATCTGGCCAGAAAAACAGACGTTGTAGTGGAAATTATGAAACCTTTACAAATCTTTGCCTCCAGGGCGAGTTGCTCCAGTCAGGCGTCGGGCAAGTGCGAAGTTTCCTTATCCTTCGCGAAGACAGCCAAGCTGCGCCGCCGATATCGAAATGGCCGTCCGATCTTGCCTCACGATCACCTGCTTGAACAGCGACGGTGCAGCACCGCCTACAAATTAGCCGTGGCGATAGCGTCGCCGCCAGCGCAGCAGCAGCGTTCGACCAATATCTGGCAATGCGTCGTCTCAGAGATGTTCCCACCTGGGTCGAAACTTTCTTCAACAATGCGAAGCTTCTGTGCATCCGTCCGGAGCCGATGACGGTCGGTATCATTAGCAGTGAGGATGTCGACTTCGGGTCGGACAAAACTCACGTCCAATCGGAAATCCTCAGCGTAGAAAACGCCGCCCTCGGCGCAGGCTTCCGTGGGGAGCGGTCCACAGGCGGAAGCACGCTGTGCAGCTTTTGCCTCGTTCTGCTCATGACCATGCTGGTTGATATCCCTGTCAGGGCGCCGAAAGCCAGAATGCAGACAGCCATATCACCGCCCCTGATCTTCGGTCGCCAGCGCCGCAAGGCCGCCGGAAACCGCGCCGAGCGCCATGCTGGCCATCGCCAGAACCACCGAGCGGCTGGACAGAACCTGCTCCCATCCCGGCGACAGGCGGCGGGGCAAAAGACCGTAGTCCAGCAAGGATGCGATCGCGCCCAGCACGGCGCCGTCCCTGACAATGTCGGTGGCGCTGGGGCTTCTGTGCTGAAGGTAGGCACCAAACAAGCCGCCCCACATAAGCCCCGCCCCAATATTCGTGGCGCCACCCATCCCCGTGTGCCGAAAATCGGCCTGCGAGTGCTGGCCTGCCTCGTCGCCCCAAAGCCAGTGGCTGGACGCATTGACCGGACCGAGGACCGGTTTCCCTTCGGCTTTCGCAAGTGCCATGATCGCGCCGACAGACCCGAGGGCCGCGCCCGCACCGCAGAACAAAATGTACCGGAATTGTCGCATGTTCAGCCTCCTTGGCTGTTCCAACAATAACGCGCCGCAATTGTTCCACGGGGCTGGGAGACACGCGGCCTGGGCGACCCGGATCCGGAGTTGTGGACGATCTGCCAGTTGGCATGGGTGCCGCGCTGGAAGCCGATGCCGATGGCGTTGACGACCGCGCTCAGGAGCAGCGTCGTGGCCAGCGCGGCGGTGGAACCCATCAGCCCGAAGAAGCCCATGCCGGTGGGTTGCAGCGTCGTCAGCGACAGCCGGTTCACATAGGTGAAGCCGCCCAAACCCTCGGCATTGCCGCGCCAGCAGACCCAGCCAGCCGAGCGTTCCTCGGCCGCCGCGTCCGCGGTGGCAGCACTTGTCATCCGCCAGCGGCGCATGGAGGTGGAGAGATTGGTCGTGGCGAGGCCGGGCGTCGAGGCGGTGCCGACGCCCGTCCGCGGCATCCCGATCGCGTTGATCGTGGTGCCGGAAGACGGGGCCCAGTACGCGATCCGGTTCACCCCGAAATGCGGCTGGAGCGGAAAGAGCCGCCCTGAGGGGCGCATGACCTCGAGCCAGGCGGAGCCCGCCCGGTCACGGGCGTAGAGATGGATGCGGCCTGCGGGCGGCGGATCGGGCAGTTCGACCCGGCCGCTGGCGCGGTCGATGCGGATGGCGTCGTAGTAGGCCGATCCGTCCGGGCTGACCTTGAAGCTGAAATCGTCGTTGCCGAGCAGACCGATCAGCGCGCGGGCGGAGAAGCCGGTCTTGAAGGCGAAGGCGGCATCGTCGCCCGGCACGTTCTTGTTGAGGGTCGCCTCGATCCCGTTTCCTTATCGGCATGGTCACCGTGCCGCAAGCCCGGACGCTGTTCTACACGGTCCACCGCTGGCGCCACGGTTCCTTCAGTTCGCTCGCGGCTGCCGAGAGATTGACGAACGCGAACCTGTCCCGCAATGCAGACGTGGTGAATGCAGTCGCGACTGGACGCGAGCAGGACGCTTTCATTACAAGCACTTTCTCAAGCATCACTGGCCAGGAGGCATATCGGTTGACCCGAAGAGCTTCTTCACCGATTCGGCTGCGGACAACCTACGGTGTGGGAACCTATATTCGCCATGCGCCGGACATGCCGAACGGCTTTATAATCATAACATCCTATCCAAGGGACGAATAACATGAAACCGCCGCAAGCTTTCGGTGACTTTACGCTGCAGTTCCACCAGGATCTTGACTTAGTCTATCCGGATTGGGGGTCTGACTCCCCCACAGCGCGCCATGACATTTACGAGAGTTTCCGGCGGAGATATGGCGACGAGGCGGTGCCTGAATTGAATGCTTTTTTCGACAGGCTGCCGTCCGACGAGCATGCCGACCTTGAGGATTTGTGGTTCAAAGAGTCCAAAGCTGACTGGGTCATATCCAGCGAAGGTGTTCGGCGGCTTTTCGAGGATTTTCAGGCATGGGTGTCTTCCCTGAGATAGCCGCTTCGGCTAATCACGACCTCCGCCCCTCCACCCAGTTCGCCACGATCAGCCCCGGCACCGCGTCCTGCGCCCGCTCCGCATCCCGCGCGAGAGCCAGCCGCTTCGGCAGCTTGATCTGCGGGACCAGCAGGCGTCAAGCGCCCAGTCTCCGAAGGGCGCATGACCTTGCCAACGCCCTTTGAAACAAAAAGAAAAAAGGCCCCAACCGGGGTCCTTGGACGGATTCAGTATCTGAATGTGGCGGACAGTGAGGGATTCGAACCCTCGAGACGGTTCCCCGCCTACACACTTTCCAGGCGTGCGCCTTCGACCACTCGGCCAACTGTCCATCGGGTGCCTCATACAGCGGGTGCCTCATGACTTGCAAGTCAAGAGTTGCCTGAATTCAAGGCAATGCAGCATGTCTGTTGACATCCTTGTAGAGCAGGTAGCGGAACGGCTCCGGGCCGCCGGCATAACAGGCCTGCGGGCAGAAGGCGCGCAGCCACATGTAATCACCTGCCTCAACCTCGACCCAAGTCTGGTTCAGGTGGTAAACACCTTTTCCCTGCAGCACATATAGACCATGTTCCATGACATGGGTCTCTGCGAAGGGGATCACCGCACCGGGCTGCAATGTCACGATGGTCACATGCATGTCATGGCGCAGATCACTCGGGTCCATGAAGCGCGTCGTCGCCCAGCCGCCATTCGTCTCTGGCATCGGCGTGGGGGCGATGTCATTCTCGTTGCTGAAAAACGCATCGGGGGCGTCCAATCCAGGCACCGCAAGATACCGCTTGCGGATCCAGTGAAAGACACAGCCCTCCGCATCGGCCTGAACGCTCCAGTCCTGACCGGCGGGCAGGTAGCCGAAGCCGCCTGCGGTCAGTTCATGACCCGTCTCTGCCAGCGTGATCGTCAGCTTGCCTTCAACCACGAAAATCGCGCTTTCGGCACCGGGGTCGGTTTCCGGGCGCGAACTGCCGCCCTCGGGGCCAAGCTCCACGATATATTGCGAGAATGTCTCGGAAAATCCGCTCAGCGGGCGGGCAAGAACCCAGAAACGGGCCTTGTCCCAGAAGGGCAGGGCGCTGGTCACGATATCTGACAGCACGCCCTTGGGAATGACGGCATAGGCTTCGGTAAACACGGCACGATCCGCCACCAGTTGCGCCTGAGGGGGAAGCCCGCCTCTGGGAACGTAATAGCTGTGTTTGACGGATGTGGTGTCAGACGGCATGACGGGCCTCGCAAGTCACGGTTTTCCAAGCCGTAACATGCTCCTGCTGCGCGGAACTAGGCGGATTTTCGGAATAGACTTTCCTGATATTCCAGCGAGTATGCAGCCGGTGTCAGCATGCGAGGGGCTGCGGCGAGAGCAAGGTCGTCGCCGCAGCATCGCCCGGCTCAATCGGGCATGATGCGCAGCAAGGGGACATTCTCGCCATCCGCCAGAACATAGATGAACCCGTCGTCAGGGCCGACTGCGACATCGCGGATGCGCAAATCCTGATCCTCAAGCAGTCGCGCAATCTCTGTCAGGCCACCGTTGCTTTCGGCATAAAGTCCAAGATAGCGGTGGAACAGATTTCCCAGAAGAAGATGATCCTGCCACTCAGGAAATGCATCGCCGGTGTAGAAGGTCATCCCGGAGGGCGAGTTATGCGCTTCCCGTCCGGCCGGCCAGTGGTGGATCGGCGCGACAAAGCCGTCGCCCTCCTGATGGGGCGGCGCGAATTCGTCACCACCGCGATAGGTTACCCCGAAAGAGGCGAGTGGCCAGCCGAAATTCCCGCCGCGCTCGACGATATTGACCTCATCGCCCCCGGCTTCGCCATGTTCAGCCAGCCAGATTTCCCCGGTCTGCGGGTGGATGGTCATTGCCTGGATGTTGCGATGCCCGTAGGACCAGATCGCGCCTGCGGCCCCGTCCTCATCGACAAAGGGATTATCCGACGGAATCTCGCCCTCCAGTGTAATGCGGATCACGGCCCCGTTCTCGCTGCTAAGATCCTGCGAAATATGGGATTCGGAGAAATCCTTGCTGCCGCGATCACCGAAGCCCGCAAAGAGATGGTCCCCCTGGAACACGATGCGCGATCCGAAATGCGCACCGCTGTCAATCGCGGGCTGGACGACATGCAGGGTTTCCAGATCCGTCAAGGCGCCCGCATCGCGGTCCAGGCGCGCGCGTCCGACATGTGTCGTGCTTCCACCATCGACCGCGCCCACCCATGTCAGATAGACAAAGCCGCTCTCATCGAAGTCAGGTCCAATAGCGACGTCCAGCAGCCCGCCTTGTCCCTGCGCCACGACATCCGGTGCGCCGCTGATCGGGGTGAGGCCGTTTTCAGCGCTCCAAAGGACCAGATCACCGCCGCGCAAGGTGATGATCAGATCCCCCTGATCAGGCAGGAATGCCATGCCCCAGGGGCGGTCCAGCTCCTCGGCCAGAGTTTCGACCGTATAGCCCTGATCCGAAAAGGCGGGCAGCGACAGGGCCAGAATCGTGGCCGCACCGCCCAGAACCGCACGGTATCTCATGATGCTCTCCTGTGTCTGTTACCTGTCAGACCATGTGGCGCAACCGGCAAAGATCAAGTAACGAAACCGCAACTGCGTGGCCTTGATCGCTTGACTCCCGGCGGTTTCAGGCGTATCGCCTCGCCATCTGCCCGGAGGTTCACGCTTCCGGTCCTTGCCCATGTCAAGGATCGCCACCCATCAGCGCGTTGCGCCCATGGGTGCAGCACTGGTTTGGAATACCCCTGATCGGGGGAAGGAGATGCGCGCATGTTCGAGACTCTCTCTGAACGCCTGTCCGGGGTTTTCGACCGGCTGACGAAGCAGGGCGCGCTCTCGGAAGAGGATGTGCGCGCCGCCCTTCGCGAGGTGCGGGTCGCACTTCTGGAGGCCGATGTCTCGCTGGAAGTGACGCGCGATTTCGTCAAGCGCGTGCAGAAGAAAGCCACGGGCGCAGCCGTCACCAGGTCGATCACGCCGGGCCAGCAGGTCGTCAAGATCGTGCATGACGAGTTGATCGCCATGCTGGAAGGCGACGAGGATGCAGGGCGCCTGAAAATCGACAACCCGCCCGCGCCTGTGCTGATGGTCGGTCTGCAAGGCTCGGGCAAGACGACGACCACGGCGAAACTTGCCCGCCGCCTGTCCGAGCGCGACGGCAAGCGTGTGCTGATGGCCTCGCTCGACACCAACCGCCCCGCCGCAATGGAACAGCTCGCTATTCTGGGCGGGCAGATCGGGGTCGACACGCTGCCCATCGTCAAGGGCCAGAATGCGGTCGAGATCGCCAAGCGCGCCAAACAGCAGGCCACACTCGGCGGCTATGATGTCTACCTGCTCGACACTGCAGGCCGACTGCACATTGACGAAGTGCTGATGGACGAAGTGCAGGCCGTACGCGATGCGGTCAGCCCGCGCGAGACGCTGCTGGTGGTTGACGGCCTGACCGGGCAGGACGCGGTGAATGTCGCGTCCGAGTTCGATGGCAAGGTCGGCGTGACGGGCGTTGTGCTGACGCGGATGGATGGCGACGGGCGTGGCGGTGCTGCGCTTTCGATGCGGGCCGTCACCGGCAAGCCCATCCGGTTCGTGGGTCTGGGCGAAAAGACCGACGCGCTGGAGGTGTTCGACCCCAAGCGCGTCGCGGGCCGTATTCTGGGCATGGGCGATATCGTGGCCCTTGTGGAGAAAGCGCAGGAAGTGCTGGAGGTCGAACAGGCCGAACGCATGATGAAGCGCTTCCAGAAGGGTATGTTCAACATGAACGACCTGAAGATGCAGCTAGAGCAGATGATGAAAATGGGCGGGATGCAGTCGCTCATGGGCATGATGCCCGGCATGGCCAAGATGTCGAAACAGGCTGAAGCCGCCGGGTTCGACGATTCGATGCTCAAGCGCCAGATCGCGCTGATCAATTCGATGACGAAGAAGGAGCGCGCCAATCCCGCGATCCTGCAGGCCAGCCGCAAGAAGCGGATCGCCGCCGGGGCAGGGCTCGATGTGTCCGATCTGAACAAGCTTCTGAAGCAGCACCGCCAGATGGCCGACATGATGAAAGTCATGGGCAAGAAAGGGATGCTGAAACAGGCGATGGCCGGACTGATGGGCAAGGGCAAGGGAATGCCGGACCCGTCGAAAATGTCACCGGAAGAACTGGCCGATCTTGGACGCGGCATGGGCGAGGGCATGAAAATGCCCGGTCTCGGAAGCCCCGGCATGGGCGGGATGCGCCTGCCCGGCGGGCTGTCGGGTCTTGGACTGGGGCGCAAGAAATGACCGGCGGGACGGATCTTTCGGAACGCGCGGCCGGATTGCTCGCCAATCACCGCGACAGCATTGACCGGCTGGATGCGATCCTCGTCTACACGCTGGGCGAGCGCTTCAAGCATACTCAGGCCGTAGGCCGCCTGAAAGCCGAACATCAGCTTCCCCCGTCCGATCCTGCCCGCGAGGAGCGCCAGATCGAGCGGCTGGAATGGTTGGCCAAAGAGGCCGATCTTGACCCGGAATTTGCCAAGAAATTCCTGAATTTCATCATCTCCGAAGTGATCCGTCACCACGAGAACCTGCAACGCTGAAAATCCGCGTGGCTGTGAGTGTCACGCAAACGCCATCCAAAGGAGAAACTGACATGGCTGTTAAAATCCGTCTGGCCCGTGGTGGGGCAAAGAAGCGCCCGCATTACGCAATCGTCATCGCCGATTCGCGTATGGCCCGCGATGGCCGCTTTCTGGAGAAAGTCGGCACCTATAATCCGCTGCTGGCCAAGGACAGCGAAGACCGTATCAAGATGGATATGGAGCGCGTCCAGCATTGGCTGGATCAGGGCGCTCAGCCGACGGACCGTGTTGCGCGCTTCCTTGAGGCCGCTGGCGTCCGTGCCAAGGCGACCCGCGCGAACCTGAAAAAAGCCGAGCCGGGCAAGAAAGCCAAGGAACGCGCGGCCGAGAAAGCTGCCAAAGCCGAAGCGGCTGCGGAATAATTCGGGCTGCACCAAAGGGGGGCCGTCTGCCCCCCTCCTGGCCCGTTCCGGGCCAATTCAGCCCCCGAGAGATTTGTCGCAAGAAAATGGCAGCATGACGGGATCGCGCATCTGTGTCGGAGCAATCGCTGGCGCCTACGGGGTGCGCGGCGAGGTGCGGCTGAAAAGCTTCTGCGCCGAGCCGCAGGCGATTGCCGATTACGGCCCGCTCTGGTCCGAGGACGGGCGGCAATTCACCGTGACGCTGGGCGCGCAGGTCGCGCAAGGTTTCGCGGCGCGGTTGAGCGGGGTTGCAAGCAAGGAGCAGGCGGATGCGTTGCGCGGGATGCGTCTCTTTGCCGAGCGTAACCGTCTGCCCGGCCTGCCGGATGATGAATTCTATCATGCGGATCTGATCGGGCTGGAAGTCTTTGATACGGGCGGTCAGTCGCTGGGGCGGGTGAAAGCCGTGCTCAACCATGGGGCGTCTGACCTGCTGGAACTTGTCGCGCCGGGGAAATCCGGCGCGATCCTTCTGCCCTTCACACAGGCGATTGTCCCGACAGTCGATCTGACCGCAGGGCGGATTGTTGCAGACCCGCCCGAAGGGCTGATCGAATGACGGAGCGGCGCGCGAAAGGGCGGCTGGCAATCACGCCGTCGCTGGTGCCGCGATCACTGGAGAAACGTGGTACACCTGTGCAGGCATGGCAGGCACGCATCATCACGCTTTTCCCCGAGGCTTTTCCGGGCGTTCTTGGCCTGTCGCTGACCGGCAAGGCGCTGAAAGAGGGGCTGTGGGGGTTAGAGGCCATCGACCTGCGCCCTTTCGGGATCGGCAAGCACCGCAATGTCGATGACACGCCTGCGGGCGGCGGTGCGGGGATGGTGCTGCGCGCCGATGTGCTGGGACGTGCCATCGAGATGGCGATGCGCGGGACGCCGGAGGACCGGGCCGCATGGCCGCTGGTCTGCCTCAGCCCGCGCGGGCGCCCCTTCACGCAGGCCAGAGCGCGCGACTGGTCGCGGGCGCGCGGGATCACGATGATCTGCGGGCGGTTCGAGGGCATCGACCAGCGCGTGATCGACCATTACGGGATCGAGGAAGTCAGTCTGGGCGATTTCGTCCTGACCGGCGGCGAGTTGGCCGCGCAGGCGATGATCGACGCGACGGTGCGGCTGTTGCCCGAGGTGCTGGGGAATGCCGCCTCGATCGAGGAAGAGAGCTTCTCCGCCGGATTGCTGGAGCATCCGCAATATACCCGCCCGTCCGAGTGGCAGGGGCGGGAAATCCCGCCCGTGCTCCTGTCGGGCAACCATGCCGAAATAGCGCGCTGGCGCCGCGCGCAGGCAGAGGCACTGACCGAGGCGCGCAGACCGGATCTGCGGGCCGGAAGGCCGGTTGAGACTGACAGGTAGGGTGCGTGCGAGAGCACGCACCTTACGTCAGCTGCCTTGCGTGAGCCTGGCCCCAAGCCCCGTCATCAGCGGCTCGAAAACCGGGAATGAGGTTGCAATCGGGGTCGCGTCATCAACCGTGATCGGGCGCGTTGACGCCATGCCCAGACAGAGGAAACTCATGGCAATGCGGTGATCGAGATGGCTGCGCACGGTTGCGCCCCCCGGCACTTCCGCCATGCCATGCACGGTGAATGTGTCTTCAGTTTCCTCGACCCGCACGCCGCAGGCTTCCAGGCCGCGCGCCATGGCGTCGATCCGGTCGGATTCCTTCACCCGCAATTCCTTGACCCCGCGCATCACGGTCTTGCCCTCAGCCGTTGCCGCAAGTGCCGAGAGGATCGGGTATTCATCGATCATGCTCGCGGCGCGTTCGGGCGGCACGTCAATGCCCTTCAGCGCCGAGAACCGCACCCGCAGATCGGCCACAGGCTCGCCGCCTTCCTCGCGCGGGTTTTCCAGTACCAGATCGGCGCCCATCTCCTGTAGCGTCAGGAATATCCCGTTGCGCGTGGGGTTCTGGCTGACACCGGGGACGAAAAGCTCGGAACCGGGCACCAGCAGCGCCGCGCAGACCGGAAATGCCGCCGAAGACGGGTCGCGCGGTACGGAGACGCTCTGCCCGCGCAATTCCGGCTGCCCGGTCAGGGTGATGATCCGCCCTTCTGGCCCATCTTCGACCGAGATATCGGCGCCGAATCCGCGCAGCATCCGCTCAGTATGATCGCGGGTCGGTTCCTGCTCGATCACGACAGTCTGGCCGGGTGCGTTCAGCCCGGCGAGCAGCACCGCCGATTTCACCTGCGCCGAAGGCATTGGCAGGCGGTATTCGACCGGCACGGGCTCTGCCGCGCCGATCAGTGTCAGCGGCAGGCGCCCGCCGCGCCGCCCGTAAGCGCGGGCACCAAACAGCGCCAGCGGGTCGGTCACACGGCCCATCGGGCGTTTGTTCAAGCTCGCATCGCCGGTAAATGTCGCGGCGATATCACTCGTGGCCATGGCCCCCATGATCAGCCGCACGCCCGTTCCGGAATTTCCGCAATCGATCACATTCGCGGGTTCGGCAAAGCCGCCCACGCCCACGCCCTGCACGGACCAAGCGCCGGGACCGTGCTGCGTGACAGTCGCACCGAAAGCCTGCATCGCCTTGGCCGTGTCCAGCACATCCTGCCCTTCCAGAAGCCCGGTGATTTTCGTCTCGCCGACCGAGAGCGCTCCCAGGATCAGCGCACGATGCGAGATCGACTTGTCGCCGGGCACCTCTGCCACACCCGTCAACGGGCCGGATTTATGCGAGGTCATGGGGGTGGCGGGGCCGTGGCCGGACATGAGGGCACCTTTCGGGATGTGGCTTTTCGTTGCGCTGATAGCGCACCCATCCCACGGCGTCCATATGGGCTGACTCAGTCGGCCCGTCTCAGTCGGCCCGTCTCAGTCGGCCTGTGCGAGCTGTGCCTCGACCTCGGTCAGAAGCGCGTCCAGCTCGATGCGGATCGCCGGGCTGCGCGCGCCCTCGATCCCGCCGAATCCCTGCCCAAGCGTTTCGGCATAGGCCACACGATTGGCGACCTGGGTTTCCGCCAGATGGGCCTCAAGCGCCTGCGCGGCTTGCGCGATTTCGGCGCCCAGCCGCGTGCCGGGCCGGGCGCGGTTCAGCACCACCAGCACCTCACGCCCTTCGCGGCGGGCGAGGTCAAGCACGCCATCCGTCGCCCAGAGATCGACATGGCTTGTCGCCACCGGCACCACCACCAGATCAGCCACGCGCAGCGCCGGGCGCAGGTCGCTATCGGCCTTGGGCGGCGTGTCGATGATGACGAAATCGGCCATGTCGCGCAGCTTCCCGACCTCATAGCCCACCCCCCAGGCCGAGGCGGTGGAAAACTCCATCCCCTCCGCGCGTCCGGCCTCATGCCGGGTCATGAACCAGCGCCCGAGCGAGCCTTGCGGGTCGGTATCCAGAAAGGCCACAGTCGCCCCCTTGCGCGCCAGCATTACACCCAGATTGACCGCGAGTGTGGTCTTGCCGGACCCGCCTTTTTGTTGCGCGATGGTGATTACCTTGCCCTTGGCCATGACTCGCCCCTTTTGCTGCAGTGCAGCATAGTCAAATCTGGCGCAAATGCACGCGGAATCTGCATTCAGGCCCTTTCATCCTTGGGCGACCCCATGACCACCATGGTGGTCAGCCGCTCCAGATGGGGAAAGGCGCCCATATAATCCGTATGGAACTGCTTGTAGGCCGCCAGATCCCGTGCTTCGATCCGCAGCAGGTATTCAACCGTGCCGGTGATATTGTGGCATTCGCGTACCTGCGGGGTGGCCTGCATAAGGCGCTCGAACTCCATCTGCGCGGCCTTGGTATGGCGTGACAGGCCAACCGTGACATAGGCGATGAACCCGATCCCGGTCTGCGCAGGGTCGATCACGGCGCGGTAGCCTGTGATGATCCCGCGCCGCTCAAGGTCTTGCACCCGCCGCAGGCAGGCCGAGGGCGAAAGTCCGACCTTTTCTGCGAGGTCGATATTGGAGATGCGACCGTCCCGGGCGAGAACGCGCAATATGTGTTCGGATATGTGATCAATCTCGCTCATGAATTGCAGAAATACTACATTATCTGCATCTTTTGCAACAAATCATCGCGCGGCACCGCATAGTCTGAGCACTCAATGAATGAGGCCCCCATGAGTGTCGAACTGCTTCTTGCCCTGACCGCCTATGCTTTTGTCACCTCCGTCACGCCGGGGCCGAACAA
This sequence comes from Natronohydrobacter thiooxidans, assembly GCF_001884735.1. GTDB lineage: Bacteria > Pseudomonadota > Alphaproteobacteria > Rhodobacterales > Rhodobacteraceae > Roseinatronobacter > Roseinatronobacter thiooxidans_A. The sequence continues at coordinate 34,624 of NZ_MJAP01000032.1, forward strand.
TATCATGCTGCTCGCTTCCGGCGTGAATTTCGGTTTCCGCCGCACATTGCCGCATATGCTGGGCATCGCGCTCGGGCATGCGTTCATGGTCTTTGTCGTGGGTGTCGGGCTGGTCGGCATGTTCATCAGCTATCCGCCAGCACGCACCGCCCTGACCATCATTTCAGTGGCCTATATGCTCTGGCTCGCGTGGAAGATCGCCCATGCCGCGCCGCCCGACGGCAACACGACCAAAGGCAGGCCCCTGACCTTTCTGCAGGCCGCTGCCTTCCAATGGGTCAACCCCAAGGCGTGGATCATGTCGCTGGGGGCGGTCACGCTCTATGCTCCGGGGCAGGAATGGCTCGCGGTTGCATGGGTCGCCGGTGTGTTCGTGCTGGTCAATTTCCCATCCGTTTCGGTCTGGGCGCTGGCCGGGGTCGGGTTGCGCCGCCTGCTCCAGCGCCCGGATCTGCTGCGGGCCTTCAACTACACGATGGCGGGACTCTTGGTCCTGTCCCTTTATCCGGTGATCTTCGGCACCTGAGAGACCAAGACCTGTTGCGCCATCCGACATGCGCGGCTAGTCTTTCCCAAGATCGTTCGCGATCCGACAAGAAAAACGAAGACCCTTGGGAGGATTACCATGAAAAACCGTTTCACGGCGCTTGGCGTCGCAGCCCTGCTATTGGCCGCACCTGCCCATGCGCAGCAGCTTTCCATCGCGACTGGTGGGACCGGGGGCGTCTATTTCCCCTATGGCGGCGGTCTGGCGGAAGTGATCAACAACCATGTCGAGGGTGCAACAGCCAGTGCGGAAGTAACCGGCGCCTCGGTCGAGAACGCGGCCCTGATCTCGCGCGGTGACAGCGATCTGGCGCTGGCGCTGGCCGATACGGTCTATCAGGCGTTCCACGGCGAAGGCGCGTTTGAGGGGCGCCAAATCGATGAATTGCGCGCGTTGGCCTCGATCTATCCCAATGCGGTACAGATCGTGACACTGGCAGATAGCGGGATTACCAGCATCGAGGATCTGCGCGGCCAGCGTGTCTCGGTCGGTGCTCCGGGGTCGGGCACCGAAGTCAGTGCGCAGACGCTGCTCGCGGCCAATGGAATCACCTATGACGACTTCACGCCCGAGCGGCTGAATTTCAATGAGACCGCCGATGCGTTGCGGGACGGGGATATCGTGGCCGGATTCTGGAGCGTTGGTCCGCCCACCAGCTCGATCATGAACCTTGCGACCACGCGCTCGATCAGCATCATTGCGCTTACCGAAGAGCAGATTGCGGCGGCAATTGAAGTCGAGCCGACCTTTGCCCCCTACACACTGCGCGCAGGCACTTATGACGGAATGGACGAGGGGGTGCTGACCATCTCGACGCCGAATGTGCTGATCGTGCACGCCGATATGGACGAGGATCTGGCCTATAACATCACCAAGGCGATGTTCGAGAATGTGGATGAACTGATCGCCATTCATCCGGCGGCCAATGACACCACGGTCGAGTTCACCACCGACTCGACGCCGATCCCCTTCCACCCCGGCGCGTTGCGCTATCTGGAAGAAGTGGGCGCAAGCGTGCAGGACCATCAGCGCCCATGAGGGCTCTGGGGCGGCTTCTCGGGGCCGCCCTTTGGCTTGCTGCGCCTGCCATGGCCGATCCGGTGCTGCGGGTTGATCTCGCCTCGGGCGATGTGCTGGCCGAATGGCCCATGCCGGAAGGGCGCGAGGCCTGCCTGACCTGGGCCCACTCCGTCACCGGTGGCAAGGTCGCGGATTGCTTCACGCAACAGGATGGCCAGTTGCTGCTGGCCCGAAGCTATCTGCACGATTTTGCAGCCGGTCTGGGCGAGGTCGCGGGTCGCGGTCGGATCACTCCGGCGCCGGAAGGCGGCTACTGGATCGAGGAGATGGCCGAACCCATTGCGGAGAACGCGCTGTCGCTGCGCATCGGCGCACCCTCGGTCGATCACCGCCTGACCCTTGGCCAGAAAACGCTCTCTCTGTCGCAACGCGCCGCGGGTCAGGCCGCCAGGTTGCGCCTTGTCACAACTTCCGCTCCATAAGGTCTCGCCCATGCGCCCCAGTTCTGACAGCCCCGCGCCAGCCGATCAGATCGAAGGCGGCGTGATTCCGTCCAACCTGCGTTCGGCAGACCGCATCCAGCCGCGCCCGGTGCTGTGGCTGATCACGGCAGTCGCTGTCAGCCTGTCGCTGTTCCAGCTCTATACGGCCGGGATTCGCCCGCTTGGCCTGTTCTACCAGCGCCCGGCGCATCTGGCCTTCGTGCTGGTGCTGGCTTTCCTGATCTTTCCGGTATTCGGGCAGACCCGCGCGCGCGGCCTGTTTGGATGGCTGATCGACTCGGTGCTGATTGTCGCAGGCTTTTTCAGCGGTTTCTACATCATCTGGAATCTCGACGCGATTATCGCACGCGCGGGCTGGTGGACGCCGATGGATATTACCGTCGGCATCATCTGCACCCTTGCCGTGCTGGAGGCCAGCCGCCGCGCTGTGGGCCTTGGCATGACGATCATCGGCGCGATTGCGATCCTCTATGCTCTGGCCGGGTCGCGCGGCGCTTTGCCGGGTCTGGGCGAGTGGCTGCCGGGTGTGCTGTCCCATCGCGGGGCCAATATGGATCGGCTGGTGGGCCAGCTGTATCTGGGTCAGGAAGGGATTTTCGGCCTGCCCCTGGGCGTGGCCGCGACCTTCGTCTTCATGTTTGTGCTCTTCGGCGCTTTTCTGGAAAAAACCGGGGCGGGCAAGTTCTTCATCGATCTGGCCTTTGCCGCCACAGGGCGCAAGCCGGGCGGGCCTGCGAAGGCAGCGGTGATCGCCAGCGCGGGGATGGGGTCGATCTCTGGTTCCGCCATCGCCAATGTGGTGACAACCGGCGCCTTCACCATCCCGTTGATGAAACGGCTGGGCTACAAGCCCAAACAGGCCGGCGGGATCGAGGCCGCAGCCTCGACCGGCGGGCAGATCACCCCGCCGTTGATGGGCGCGGGCGCGTTCCTGATCTCGGAATATACCCGCGTGCCCTATATCGAGATCGTTCTGGTCTCGATCTTCCCCGCAATCCTCTATCTCGGCACGGTCTACCTCTTCGTGCATATCGTTGCCATGAAACAGGGCATGCGTGGCATGTCGCCCTCGGAATTGCCGCTGGTGCGGCAGGTGCTCAAGGCAGGTTGGCAATTCATCGTGCCGCTGGTGCTGCTGGTCTGGCTTCTGGTCAACAATATCTCGCCCATGCGCGTGGGCTTCTGGGCCATCATCTCGGTCATTGCCGTGGCCGGGCTGCGGGGCGCATGGGCGCTGGCGGCCGATGGCCCGCTGACGGGCGCGCGCCTGCGCGCATCCGTCATGCGCGGGCTGCGGATGATTTTCGAGAGCCTGGAGCTGGGCGCGCGCAACGCGGTCGCCGTGTCCATCGCCTGCGCTGTGGCGGGGATCATCGTCGGTGTCGTGGGCCTGACCGGGCTGGGGCTGAAATTCTCCTCGATGATGATCTCGCTCTCGGGCGGAAATATCGTCATCGCGCTGGCTCTGGTGCTGATCGCCTCGCTGGTGCTCGGCCTCGGACTGCCGGTGACGGCAAGCTATATCGTGCTGATCGTGCTGGTGGGGCCGGCGCTGCATAATGAATTCGGCATCCCGCTTCTGATCGCGCATCTGGTGGTGTTCTGGTATTCGCAGGACAGCAACGTAACCCCGCCTGTGGCATTGGCGGGTTTCGCAGGCGCGGCAGTCGCAGGCGCGAAACCCATGGAAACCAGCATGCAGGCGTGGAAATTCGCCAAGGGCCTGTATCTCATCCCGCTCTTCATGGTGTTCAATCCCGAGATCATCTATGGCGGGCCGCTCCCTATCGTCCTCTGGACCGGGTTCACGGCCATTCTGGGGCTGGTGGCCTTTGCCGCCGTGATCGAGGGCTGGCTCTTCGGGCGGATGGACCCGGTTTCGCGCGTTATCGCCATCCCGGCCATCATTGCCCTGTTCTGGCCAGATTTTACAGTCGAGGCCATCGGCACAGGCGTGCTGCTGCTGCTGCTCGGCTGGAACTGGCTCGGGGCGTGGCGCGAGGGCGATAAAACTCAGTTCAACAAGGCGTAGGGCCGGGGGTGCCTTCAGCTCTGCCTGTTTTTTATGCAGATGCATCGCGGGCTCTTTACTTCCCTTGTGCAACCGCATTTCATGGACAAAAGACAGGGGGCACGTCCTAATGGCAGAACCTTATTTCAACGAAATGTATGACGCCTCGGGGCTGCGCGCGCCTTACAGAATGCTGGAAGGCTGGCACCAGAACATGCCCGCAGAGTTCCGTGCGCTCAAACAGGCCGAGGCAGAAGACCTGTTCCGCCGCTACGGCATTACTTTCGCCGTCTATGGCGAAGGCGGCGACCCGGACCGGCTGATCCCTTTCGACATGTTTCCGCGTGTCTTCACTTCCGAGGAATGGCGCAAACTGGAGCGCGGCATCAAGCAGCGTGCGCGCGCGCTGAATGCGTTTCTGTCGGATGTCTATGACCGGGGCGAGATCATCCGCGCAGGCCGTATTCCCGCCGATCTGGTCTATCGCAACGAGGCTTACGAGATCGCCGTGGCAGGTTTCCGCCCCCCCTTGGGCGTGTTCAGCCATATCGTCGGCATTGATCTGGTGCGCACCGGCGCGGATCAGTTCTATGTGCTGGAAGACAATTGCCGCACGCCCTCGGGCGTGTCCTACATGCTGGAAAACCGCGAAGTCATGATGCGCATGTTCCCGCATCTCTTTCAGGAAAACCGGGTGGCGCCGGTCGATGGCTATGCACGGCTTCTCAAGCGCACGCTGGCCTCTGTTGCGCCCGAGAAATGCGACCGCGATCCCAAGGTCGTGTTGCTCACCCCCGGTCATTTCAATTCGGCCTATTATGAGCACAGCTTCCTGGCCGATCTGATGGGGATCGAAATGGTCGAAGGGCAGGATCTCTTCGTCGAGGGCGATTTCTGCTACATGCGCACCACGGAAGGCCCGCAAAAGGTCGATGTGATCTATCGGCGGATTGATGACGCCTTCCTTGATCCGCTCTGCTTCCGGCCTGACTCGGCGCTGGGCGTGCCGGGGCTGATGAATGTCTATCGCTCGGGCGGGGTCACGATCTGTTCGGCCCCCGGCGCAGGCGTGGCCGATGACAAGGCGATCTATACCTATGTGCCGGAAATGGTGCGCTTCTATCTGGGCGAAGCCCCGATCCTTGAGAACGTGCCGACATGGCAATGCGCCAAGGCGGATGATTTGAAATATGTTCAGGAACACATCGCTGAGCTGGTGATCAAGGAAGTCCATGGCTCGGGCGGGTATGGCATGCTGGTCGGGCCGAAATCCGACAAGGCAACGATCGAGGCTTTCGCTGCGAAATTGGCGGCCAATCCGTCAAACTATATCGCCCAGCCGACGCTTGCTCTCTCGACCTGTCCCACTTTCGTCAATGAGGGGATCGCGCCGCGCCATGTCGATCTGCGGCCCTATTGTCTGGTCGGGCGCGACATCGAACTGGTGCCGGGCGGGCTGACGCGCGTGGCGCTGACCGAAGGCTCGCTGGTGGTGAACTCGTCGCAGGGCGGGGGCGTCAAGGATACCTGGGTCATCGCGGAGGAATGAGATGCTAAGCCGCACAGCCGCCAATCTGTTCTGGATGACCCGCTATCTGGAGCGCTCGGAAACCACTGCGCGCCTGCTGGATCTGGGCTTTCGCAACGCGCTTCTGCCCAATGCGGGCGGGGGGTTTCGCAATGAATGGAGTGCGATCCTGCAAAGCAAGGGCGTGCTGGACCAGTTCACCGAGAAATACGGCGAGTTGAAACAGCGCAATGTCGAGAGTTTCCTGTTCTTCGATCTCGACAATCCGTCATCGGTTGCCAGTTGCATTTCCTCGGCGCGTGAAAATGCTCGGATCGTGCGTACTGCGCTGACATCGCAGGTCTGGGACGCGATCAATACCAGCTTTCAGGAACTCAAGGCACTGTCGCGGCGCGAACGCTCGTCGCTGGAAGTGCCGGAACTGACGGACTGGACGCTGCGCACCTCGGCGCTGATCCGCGGTTCAATTGAGGCCACGCAACTGCGCAATGACGGCTTTCGCTTCATGAATCTGGGCTATGCGCTGGAACGTGCCGACAACACTGCGCGGCTTCTGGATGTGAAATACTATGTTCTGCTGCCTTCGGTCGCCTATGTCGGCTCGGGGTTGGACAATTACCAATGGACCACGCTTCTGCGCGCACTGTCGGCGCATCGGGCCTATAACTGGGCCTATGGCGGCGAACTCAGTGCCAAGCAGATCGCGCATTTCCTGATCCTGAACCCGAAATTCCCGCGCTCGCTTCTGTCCTGCACGATTGAAGTGAATGCCCATCTCGATCATCTCGCGCGCATCTATGACCGCTCGACCCCGGCGCAGGAAACGGCGCGCACCCTGCTGGCCGAACTGGCCGAGGCGCGGATCGAGGATGTCTTTGACGAGGGGCTGCATGAATTTCTGACCCGCATGATCACCGAAAATGCGGGGCTCGCGAAATGCATAGACGACCAGTATCTGATCGGAGAAGCGCGATGATTCTGACAGTTTTGCACAAGACGCGCTACGAATTTGCCGCACCGGTCGGCGGGATCATCCAGAGCCTGCGCCTGACACCTGCAAAAAGTGAAAGCCAGCGCGTGCTGGACTGGTCGGTCGAGGTGCCCGGCGCGGTCCTTGGTACGCCCTTGCGTGACGGGGCCGGGGATTATGTGCAGACTGTTTCGGTACGCGCGCCAAGCACGCAGATCGAAGTGACCGTCAGCGGGACCGTTGAAACCACCGATACGGCGGGTATCCTGCGCGGGCACCGCGAGCGGGTGCCACCTCGTGCCTATTTGCGCAATACCGTGCGCACAGAACCCAATCGTGCGATCAGCGACATGGTATCCGAGGCGTTGAAAGCGCAGGAAGATGCTTCTGAACTGGAGCGCGCGCATCTGCTTGCCGCCGCGGTCGCCGAGGCTGTGGCCTACCAGCCCGGCACGACCACCGCCCATACGACCGCCGCTGAAGCAATGACCGCAGGGGCTGGTGTCTGTCAGGACCACGCACATGTGCTGATCGCTTGCGCGCATCTGGCCGGATTGCCGGCGCGCTATGTTGCGGGCTATCTGAACGCGACCGAAGATGGCGCCCCGCATGAGGCAAGCCACGCCTGGGCAGAGCTTTATATCGCCGGGCTCGGTTGGGTCGGGTTTGACGCGGCCAACAAATGTTGCCCGAATGAGCAATACATCCGCCTTGGCTCCGGCCTTGATGCACAGGATGCAGCCCCCATCCGCGGGCTGGTTCTGGGGGGAAGCGAAGAAGAGCTTGCTGTGAGTGTGCTGGTTGCCCCGCAAGGCCAGTCGCAACAGCAGTGACCGCTCTTGTCTGGACCGGCGCAGAGCGCTAGGAAGGCGCGTTCACGTCATCAAGGATACCGAAATGACCTATTGCGTCGGGCTGTTGCTGAAAGCGGGGCTGGTGCTTCTGTCCGATACACGCACCAATGCGGGTCTGGACAATATCTCGACCTATCGCAAGATGTTCACTTTCGTGCAGCCCGGCGACCGGGTCATCGTGATGATGACCGCTGGCAACCTGTCACTGACCCAGACCACCTTGGCACGACTGACCGACGCGATTGACGCGCCTGATGCAACGCCTGAAACCTCGATCATGCTCGCCGAGAACATGCTCGACGTCGCCTCGCTTGTGGGGGACATGCTTTCACGCGTGACCGCCGAAACCAAGGCGCGGATGGATCGGATGAACCAGATGGCGACGGCCTCGATGATCGTGGCGGGGCAGCGCAAAGGCGGGCGGATGCGCCTGTTCCTGATCTATCCCGAAGGGAATTTCATCGAGGCGACCGAGGACACCCCCTATCTGCAGATCGGCGAGCACAAATACGGCAAGCCGATTCTGGACCGTGTGATCACCAAGGACACGCCGCTGGAAGAAGCGCGCAAGGCGGTTCTTCTGTCGATGGATTCCACCCTGCGCTCCAATCTCAGTGTCGGCATGCCGCTGGATCTGGTCGTCATCGAAACCGATGCGCTGCAGATCACCGAGCAACGCCGGATCGAACCCAATGACGAGGATTTCGCGGCCATGTCAGCGGCCTGGTCCCAAGCCCTGCGCGACGCATTCACCCAGATTGCATAATAGTCATTCGGGTGCGGATTGCTCCAGTTCCTGCGCCAGAAACCGCTCGAACGCATCCAGATTGACCGCTTCGAACTGCCCGAAAGCCTGCATCCATATGCTGGCCTCGCGCAGCGCGTCAGGTTCCAGCTTGCACCATTTCACCCGTCCCCGCTTTTCCTGACTGATCAGACCGGCATTGGCAAGAATACCCAGATGTTTCGAGATCGCGGCGAGGGACATCTCGAAAGGCTCGGCGACATCCGTCACCGCCATGTCATCTTCCAGCAGCATCGCCAGAATTGCGCGCCGCGTCGGATCGGCCAGCGCCATGAAAACCAGATCAAGCGAGGGGATGGGAAGGGCGTGCATGGGCTGTTCTCGCGCGCGCCGCAGGAAAGGTCAACTCTTTGGTTGAATAAGCTGCAGGGGCAGTCGTCGGGTTCATCTGCTGGGCGGGGCTGTGTGGGGAGAAATAATATTCAATAATATCAGCAAGTTGCGCGCAATCTCTGGTGGCGTTATCACGCTTGACTCTGTGGCTCTGCCTTTCTAGGTTCCGCGCAACTTGCAGCCGGAGGTGGCGGGCATGTCCCAAGACGGTGAACTGGAGCGACTTCGCGCCTTGGAGGCGAAAATCGCGAAAGCAAAATCCGCGCTGGAGCCGCCCAAGCCTCCGCAAGATCATCATTCGATGGCCCAGATCGGCTGGCGCATGGTGATCGAGCTGGTGACGGGCCTCGCAATCGGTGCGGCCATCGGATACGGGCTGGATGTGTTCTTAGGCACATTGCCCCTGTTTCTGGTGATCCTGACCTTGCTGGGCTTTGCCGCCGGGGTGCAGACGATGCTGCGCACATCGCGCGAATTCGCAAAGCAGGACGACGCAGCCTCGCGGCAGGCGGGGGCGGAACAAGGGGACGATCGACGTGGCAAGTGAGAATGGTGGCCTTGTAATCAGGCCGATGGACCAGTTTCAGGTCAAGGCATTGTTCGGCGGCGATGTCAGCTGGTATACGCCCACCAATGTGACGCTCTGGATGGCGCTGACCGTTCTGGCCGCGACCGCGCTCATGGTTTATGGCGCGCGTGGCCGTGCGCTGGTGCCCAGCCGGGCGCAATCCGCGGCAGAGATGACCTACGGGTTCATCTACAAGATGGTCGAGGATGTGGCCGGGCGTGATGCCGTGCGCTTCTTCCCGTATATCTTCACGCTCTTCATGTTCGTGCTCTTTGCCAATCTGCTCGGTCTGGTGCCGTTTGCGTTCACCACCACCTCGCATATTGCAGTGACAGCGGTTCTGGCCTTCACGGTTTTCTTCACCGTCACGGCGCTGGGCTTCATCCTGCATGGCACCAAGTTCCTCAAGCTGTTCTGGGTTTCCAGCGCGCCCCTGCCGCTGCGCCCGGTTCTCGCGCTGATCGAGCTGATTTCCTATTTCGTGCGTCCGGTCAGCCATTCCATTCGTCTTGCGGGTGCGATGATGGCCGGTCACGCCGTGGCGAAAGTGTTCGCAGGCTTTGCCGCCGCGCTCGGCGCCGCTTTCTTCCTGCCCATTCTTGCAGTGACCGCGCTCTATGCGCTGGAACTGCTCGTGGCCGTCATTCAGGCCTATGTGTTCACCATTCTGACCTGCGTCTATCTGAAAGATGCGCTGCACCCCGCTCACTAAGCGGCTGTCGGAACTCAAATCCAGCCAATTCCAACGTAAGGAGAAACGACTATGGAAGGCGATATCGTACAAATGGGCGCATATATCGGTGCTGGCCTCGCATGCTTGGGCATGGGCGGTGCAGGGATCGGTGTGGGCCATGTTGCTGGCAACTACCTTGCTGGCGCCCTGCGCAACCCGTCGGCGGCTGCAGGCCAGACCGCATTCCTCTTCATCGGCATCGCATTTGCGGAAGCTCTGGGCATCTTCTCGTTCCTGGTCGCCCTGCTGCTGATGTTCGCTGTCTGAGACCGACCCGACAGTATCCTTACGCCCGAAAGGGCCGCTTGCGGCCCTTTCGGTGAAATCAGGGCTTAGGGGGACGACATGGCAGAGACTGCCGCTTCGGGGCCAGGAATGCCCCAACTTGATGTCACCACGTTCTCGAACCAGATTTTCTGGCTCGTGGTTACGATGGTGGTGCTCTATTTTGTAATGTCACGGGTGGCATTGCCGCGGATCGCTGCCGTTCTGGCGGACCGTCGTGGTACGATCACCAGCGATATTGCTGCCGCCGAGGAATACAAGCTCAAGGCGCAGCAGGCGGAAGACGCCTATCACAAGGCGCTCGCCGATGCGCGCGCCGAGGCCCACCGCATCGTCGAAGCCGCGAAGGCAGACATTCAGGCCCAGCTTGATGTTCAGATCGCCAAGGCGGATGCCGAGATTGCTGCGAAGGCCAGCGAGTCCGAACGCCGCATCCGTGAAATCCGCGACAGCGCGATGGAGATGGTGTCCGAAGTGTCGCAAGTTGCGACCAAGGACATTCTGGAGAGTTTCGGCGGCAAAGCCGACGCGGCTAGTGTGAGTGCGGCGGTTGCTGCACGGTTGAAGGCAGGGGCAGCATCATGATCAAGCGCGTTCTTGCAGCGAGCCTTGCATTCGCCAGCCCCGCTTTCGCTGCGGTCGAAGGCAAGCCCTTCTTCTCGCTCTACAACACCGATCTGATCGTTCTGATCGCCTTCATCCTGTTCAGTGGCATCCTGATCTATTTCAAGGTGCCCGGCAAGATTTCGGAACTTCTGGACGCGCGCGCTGTGACGATCCGGGGTGAGCTTGATGAAGCCCGGCGTCTGCGCGAAGAGGCGCTTGAGCTGAACGCCTCTTTCGAGCGCAAACAGGCCGAGGTCAAGGACGAGGCTGCCCGCATCGTCGAGAAAGCGAAAGCTGATGCCCAGCTTGTCGCCGAACAGACCAAGGCAGAGATCGAAGCCTCTATCGCCCGTCGCCTGAAAGCGGCCGAGGATCAGATCGCGTCCGCAGAAGCAAATGCCCTGCGGGATGTGCGCAACACCGCCGTTTCCGTGGCGATCGCCGCCGCTGGCGAATTGCTGGCCAAGCAGATGGACGAGGCGCAAAGCGATGCGCTGTTCCAGCGCGCGCTGAGCACGGCGCAGGAACACCTGCACTGATCTGGCGGATATTCAAGACGTGGAACCCGGCGCGAAATCGCCGGGTTTTTTCATGCGGCGGCTACATCGCGCGGGCATGTTCGAAACGCAGGCGGGCGATTTCTTCATTCCGCTCGCTGCGCTTGAGATCATTTATCAGTGTCTCGACATAGGTCAGATGTGCTTCCGCGGCGGCACGGGCCTGCGCGGGATCACGCGCTTGCAGCGCGTCATTCACCGCCTTGTGCTGCGCCAGAAGCTCATCGCGGGTGCCGCGCTGCTTGAAGATCAGCTGGCGATTGTAGAACACGCCCTGGTGCAGCAGGTTGAACATCGCGCGCATCATATGCAGCATGATGATGTTATGCGACGCCTCAACAATCGAGAGGTGAAATTCTGCATCAAGCCGGGCTTCCTCTGTCGGGTCGCGTTTCAGATGGGCGGCTTCCATCTTCTTGTAGATCGTGTCGATGACCTGCAGATCCATGTCGGACCCGAAGCGCGCCGCGCGTTCAGCCGACATCCCCTCCAGATCGCGCCGGAAGCTGATATAGTCGAACAGCGCTTCATCATGGTCCGAAAACAGCCGCACAAGCGAGTCGGAAAAGGCCGAATCCAGCAGATCTGCGACAAAGACACCGGCTCCGGCCTTGGCGGTCAGCAACCCGCGCGCCTGCAATTCGGCAATCGCATCGCGCAGCGAAGGGCGTGAGACACCCAGCTTCTCAGCCAGTTCACGCTCTGCCGGCAATCTCTCGCCCGGCCGCAGAATCCCGCGCAACAGCAAGAGTTCTATCTGGCGCACCACGCTGATCGAGAGTTTCTCCGGCTGAATACGCTGAAAGGGCATCTGGTTTCCACATCAAGCAGGCTGTCAATCTATGCCCGGAATTTGGGCATATATTGGTCAAAAGATATGACCAGATTGAGCGTTGCGCAAGAAAAAAGGCCAATCACGAGGATTGGCCTTTCTCGTGGGTAATGTAACGGTCACGCGGGTTGATGCGGACGGATAAAGATCTCCACGCGACGGTTCTGGCGGCGCCCTTCCGGGGTTGCATTATTCGCAACCGGCTGGGTCAGGCCGCGCCCGATCGTCTGGATGCGGTTCGCAGCCACGCCCTGACTGCGCAGCACTTGCGCCACGGATTGCGCGCGCCGTTCGGAAAGCGACTGGTTATAGGCCGCGGCGCCGGTGTTGTCGGTATGCCCGACCACGATCACATCGCTGCGCGGGTAGTTCACCAGATTGGTCGAGATGACCCGCAGATCCTGCTGTAGGTCGGGGCGTAATGTGGCGCTGTCAACGGCAAAGAGCAGATCCTGCGGCAGGGTCAGGATCAGCTCCTGCCCTGTGTTGCGGATATCGACATTGCCGCCAAGCTGGCGACGCAGATCCGCGGCCTGACGGTCAAGTTGTTGACCGATCAGCGCGCCCGCCGTCCCGCCGAGCACCGCGCCGGCAACTGCACGGCGCCCACCGCCATCGCCGGTTGCGGCACCAATAACGCCACCGACCGCAGCACCGGTCACAGCGCCGGTCAGGGTGCGATTCTGCATATTGTTGGGATCGGGCGCACAGGCGGCCAGAACGAGTGCGGATGCACCCGCAAGAAGCACAGGGGCAGATAATTTCATGAAACCCTCCAGATGGTCAGCAAGCTATGTACCGCTGTAGAACGTTTTGCGCCACTACACGTTCCCTTGACCATACACAAACACGCGACTTTCCGCTCAGGAGGCCGCGTCAAGCCGCGCGGATTCCCATGCGAGCATGGCGCGTTTGCGCTCCAGCCCCCAGTGATAGCCGCCAAGTCCGCCCGCCCCGCGCAGGCAGCGATGGCAGGGTATCAGAAAGCTCACCGGATTGCGCCCGACCGCAGTACCCACCGCGCGCGCCGCCTTGGCTGTGCAGACCCGCGCGCCAATCGCGCCGTAACTTGTGACATGGCCAGAGGGCACCTGCAGCAATGCCTCCCAGACCTTGATCTGAAAGGGCGTGCCGATCATGTGCAGATCAACCTTGCCCGATTGTGCAAATGCGGCCTCGATATGAGGTGCCGCCACGGATGGGTCCTCGATCAACTGCGCCTTTGGCCAGCGCTGCGCCATATCCGCGAAGATCTTATCCTGCTCGGCCTCATCGGCGAAGGCCAGCCCGCAAAGCCCGCGGTCGCTGGCAATACCCAGTGCCATGCCGAACGGGGTGTCGAACCAGCCATAGCGCAGCACCAGCCCCGCCCCACGCCGAGCATAGTCCCCCGGCGTCATCGCTTCCCAGCGCAGGAACAGATCATGCAGCCGCGCCTGTCCTGAAAGACCCATCGCATGCGCGGTCTCAAGTGTCGAGAATCGTGCTTCCAGCAGCTTCCGGGCATGGCCGAGCGTCAGATATTGCTGGTAGCGCTTGGGCGAAACCCCGACCCACTGGCTGAACAGACGCTGAAAATGCGCCGCGCTCATGCCCATTTCGCCTGCCAGATCCGAAAGCGCGCGTTGCGCGCCGCCCGGCGCGTCGATCAGCGCAATGGCGCGTTCCATCACGCGGTAATGGTATAGTCTCTCGCTGCTCAGATCGTCCACGACCGTTCCCTTCACTCGACATCGCCAGATTACGGGATCGCCACGGCACAAGCGACACGAAAGCTGCGGATTCGGGTCATTGCACTTGCTTCACAGGTTCACTAAGCAAGGGCGGGGGATCATAGCCGGATCAGATGCATGAAATTGAGCCTGTCCTTTCTGGTGCTGGGCTATCTGCTCAGCCAGTTCTATCGGTCGTTTCTGGCCGTGCTCTCGGGGTTGTTGCAGGCGGATGTCGGCGTCACCGCCGATGATCTGGCCTTCGCCTCTGGCCTGTGGTTTCTGGTCTTTGCGCTGGCGCAGCTACCGGTTGGCTTGGCGCTGGACCGTTTCGGCCCCAGACGCACGACCGCGCTGATGCTGGGGCTGGGCGGTACGGGCGGGGCAGTGATTTTTGCCGTGGCGCAGAACGCCCTGCATATCAATCTGGCGATGGCGCTTCTGGGCATTGGCTGCGCCCCGGTCCTGATGGCCGCCTATTACATCTTCGCGCGCAGCTTCCCGCCCGCGATCTTCGCCACGCTGGCGGGGGCGGTGATCGGTTTCGGCTCACTGGGCAATATTCTGGGCGCCTTGCCGATGGCATGGGCGGCCGAGATCTTTGGCTGGCGCGAATCGATCCTTGCCATTGGCGGCGTGACAGCTCTTGTCGCGGGGGCGATCTGGTTCATCGTGCAGGATCCGCCCAAGGCCGAGACGCCGGACGGCGCGCGGGGCAGCTTGCTGGATATTCTGCGCATCCCGGCGCTCTGGCTGCTGCTCCCGCTTCTGGTGGTGAATTACGCCCCCGCCGCCGGGCTGCGCGGGCTCTGGGTCGGACCGTATTATGCGGACCTCTATGGGGCCACGGCCACCGGGATCGGACAGGTGACGCTGTTGATGGCGCTTGCGATGATTGCGGGCAATTTTGCCTATGGCCCGCTGGACCGCGTATTCGGCACCCGCAAGGGCGTGATTCTGACCGGCAATCTTCTGGGCACGGCCTGCCTTTTCGCGCTCGCCTTCTTTCCTTTGGCCGGATTCTGGCAGGCGGGGCTCCTGCTGGCCGCTGTGGGCTTTTTCGGGGCATCCTTTCCGATGATGATGGCGCATGGCCGCAGCTATTTCCCCCCGCATCTGACCGGGCGCGGCGTGACCTTCCTCAATCTGTGCTCCATCGGCGGGGTAGGGGTGCTGCAGGTGCTCAGTGGCCGCGTCCATGCCAGCGCGCCCGCCGCCCCACCCGAAGCCGCCTATCAGACGCTGTTCCTGTTCTTCGCGATCCTGCTGCTGATCGGCTGTATCATTTACGCCTTCGCCAAGGACCGGACCGACTAGCGCCCCTTCACCTTGGCGCCGAATTGCGATAGGTGCAGCGCGACGTGTGAAAAGGAGGCCGAAATGGGCTACAAGGTCGTCATCGCAGGTGCCACGGGCAATGTGGGCCGCGAAATGCTGAACATCCTCGCTGAACGGGAATTCCCCGTTGATCAGATCGCCGCTCTGGCCTCGCGCCGTAGTCTTGGCACTGAGGTCAGCTTTGGCGACAAGACCCTGAAATGCCAGGATCTCGACACGTTCGACTTCACCGGCTGGGATATTGCCTTCTTCGCCGTGGGGTCCGAGGCAACCAAAACCTACGCCCCCAAGGCCGCCTCGCAAGGCTGTGTCGTGATCGACAATTCCTCGCTCTATCGCTACGACCCGGACGTGCCGCTGGTGGTGCCCGAGGTGAATGCGGCCGCAGTCGATGGCTACACCAAGAAGAACATCATCGCGAACCCCAACTGCTCGACCGCGCAGATGGTCGTGGCGCTGAAGCCGCTGCATGATCGTGCGCGGATCAAGCGGGTGGTGGTCAGCACCTATCAATCCGTCTCCGGCACCGGCAAAGAGGCGATTGACGAGCTGTGGAACCAGACCAAGGGCCTCTATGTCCCCGGTCAGGAAGTGGCCCCTTCCGTCTATCCCAAGCAGATCGCCTTCAACGTGATCCCGCATATCGACGTCTTCATGGAAGATGGCTCGACCAAGGAAGAATGGAAGATGGTCGCCGAGACCAAAAAGATCATGGACCCCTCGATCAAGCTGACCGCGACCTGCGTGCGCGTGCCGGTTTTCGTGGGCCATTCGGAAGCGATCAATATCGAGTTCGAGGATTTCCTTGACGAAGAGGAAGCCCGCGACATCCTGCGCGAAGCCCCCGGCATCCTCGTCGTCGACAAGCGCGAGGCGGGCGGCTACATCACGCCTATCGAATGTGTCGGCGAATACGCCACCTATATCAGCCGTATCCGGCAGGATTCGACCATCGAGAACGGGCTGAACATCTGGTGCGTATCCGACAACCTGCGCAAGGGCGCTGCGCTGAACGCGGTGCAGATCGCCGAAGTTCTGGGCAACCGGTGCCTGAAAAAAGGCTGAAACCGGCCTCGGAAAAAATGATGAAGCGCGGAGTGTCAGCTCCGCGCTTTTTCATTTCGCAAGCGGCGTGGCGGCGCTGAAGCGCATGCGTTTCGTATCGGAAATTCCAAGGGCGCAACTGGCGCGGAAAATGTCGCAATCACGGCTTAATGCGGGGGCCGGTCCAGATATAGCAGGGATGTAGCGACAATTCCGCGCAGGGAGCGAAACATGGCCTTCAAGACCGACATCGAAATCGCCCGTGAGGCAAACAAAAAACCCATTCAGGAAATCGGCGCGAAGCTGGGTATCCCGACCGAACATCTGCTGCCTTTCGGCCATGACAAGGCCAAGGTCAGCCAGGAATTTGTCTCGGATGCGCGCAGCCGCAAGCGTGGCAAGCTGATCCTCGTGACCGCGATCAACCCGACACCCGCCGGTGAAGGCAAGACCACCACGACCGTGGGGCTGGGCGACGGGCTGAACGCCATCGGCAAGAATGCCGCGATCTGTATCCGCGAAGCCTCGCTCGGGCCGAATTTCGGCATGAAGGGCGGTGCTGCTGGCGGCGGTTATGCGCAGATCGTGCCGATGGAGGACATGAACCTGCATTTCACCGGGGATTTCCACGCGATCACCTCGGCGCATAACCTCCTGTCGGCGATGATCGACAACCATATCTACTGGGGCAACGAGCTGGAAATCGACGAGCGCCGGATCACCTGGCGCCGCGTCATGGACATGAATGACCGCGCGCTGCGCGATATGGTCATCTCGCTTGGCGGTGTCTCGAACGGTTTTGCGCGCCAGACCGGGTTTGACATCACCGTGGCCTCCGAGGTCATGGCGATCCTCTGCCTTGCCGCTGATCTGGAAGATTTGCAGCGCCGCCTGGGCGATATCGTGATCGCCTATCGCCGCGACAAGACGCCGATCTATTGCCGTGATATCGGTGCCGAAGGCGCGATGACCGTGCTCTTGAAAGACGCGATGCAGCCCAATCTGGTGCAGACGCTGGAAAACAACCCGGCCTTCGTGCATGGCGGTCCCTTCGCCAATATCGCGCATGGCTGCAACTCGGTCGTGGCGACGCAGACCGCGCTGGGGCTTGCGGATTACGTCGTGACCGAAGCCGGTTTCGGGGCCGATCTGGGGGCCGAGAAATTCTTCAACATCAAATGCCGCAAGGCCGGGCTGAAACCGGCGGTCGCGGTGATCGTGGCCACAGTGCGCGCGATGAAGATGAATGGCGGTGTGGCGAAAGCGGACCTTGGTTCGGAAAATGTCAGCGCCGTGCAGAAAGGCTGCCCGAATCTGGGGCGCCATATCGAGAATGTGAAATCCTTCGGCGTGCCGGTGGTGGTCGCGATCAACCATTTCCATTCCGACACAGAGGCCGAAGTGCAGGCCGTGAAAGATTATGTGGCCACGCTCGGGTCTGAAGCGATCCTGTGCCGCCACTGGGCCGAAGGGTCGAAGGGCGTCACAGAACTGGCAACCCGCGTGGCTGAACTGGCAGATGGCGATCACTCGCAATTCGCGCCGCTCTATAGTGATGACATGCCCCTCTTTGACAAGATCCAGACCATCGCGCGCCGCATCTACCGCGCCGATGATGTGCTGGCTGATGCGAAGATCCGCAGCCAGTTGAAGGAATGGGAAACCGCGGGCTATGGCAATCTGCCGATCTGCATGGCCAAGACCCAGTATTCCTTCTCGACCGACCCGAACCTGCGCGGTGCGCCCGAGAACCATTCGGTGCCGGTGCGCGAAGTGCGCCTGTCCGCCGGGGCCGGGTTCATCGTGGTGATCTGCGGTGAAATCATGACCATGCCGGGCCTGCCGCGCAAACCGGCGGCGCAGACCATCCGCTTCAACGAGGAAGGGCTGATCGAAGGTCTGTTCTGATCGGGCCGGGCGGGCGGCCTCGCGCGTCGTCGTCCCGCCCACCCTCCCGCAGGGGCGCATTGCACAGGGCATATCAGAGCGGTAGGTAGGGCGCGTGCTGCCTGCCAGATAAGGATGCCCTGATGCGCCTGCCCTCCGAATGTCGGAACATGGACGAATTGCGTGCCCAGATCGACCGGCTCGATCAGGAGCTGGTCGGGCTGCTTGTCGCGCGGACCGGATATATCGACCGCGCGATCGACCTGAAGACGTCGGCGCAACTGCCCGCGCGGATCGAGGCGCGCGTGGACGAAGTGCTGGAAAATGTCCGGAGGCTGGCCGCGCAACAGGGGCTGGATCCGGAACTGGCAGCGGCGCTCTGGGAGCGCATCATCGAATGGTCCATTGCCCGCGAAGAGCGGGTTCTGGGCAAGACGCAAGAGAGACCGGAATGACCGCCACATTGATCGACGGCAAGCTGATCGCCCGGAAGATGCGCGCGGCCTTGGCGCTGGACGTGGCAGAACTGGCCCGGACCGGATGGTCGCCGAAGCTGGTGTCGATCACCGTGGGGGACGGCTCTGCCTCGGCGCTCTATGTGCGCAATCAGCAGAAACAGGCCGAGGCCACCGGCATCGAGTTCGAACAACGCACCTACCCGGCCGAGATTTCGCTGGAACAGCTGACGGGTGTCCTGAGTGGGCTGAACAGCGATCCGAGGGTGCATGGGATCATCATCCAGCGCCCCTTGCCGCCGCATATCCCGGTCAAGACCTTGCAGAAAGCCGTGCATCCGCTGAAGGATGTAGAAGGCATGCACCCGGCGTCAATTGGCAATATCGTCTATAACGACCTCGCGCTTGGTCCCTGCACGGCGGTGGCAGCGGTCGAGATACTGAAAACCCTGCCCCTGCAGGTCGAAGGTCTGGATGTGGTGGTGATTGGCCATTCGGAGATCGTGGGCAAACCGATTGCCTTTCTGATGATGGGTCTGGGGGCGACGGTTACGGTCTGCCACCATATGACGCGGCAGGTCGCGGTACATTCGCGCCGCGCCGATGCGGTATTCGTGGCTGTCGGCAAACCTGGCCTTGTGACCGGGGATATGCTGAAACCGGGGGCTGCGCTGATTGATATCGGCATCAACCGGGTCGATGGGCGGACCGTGGGCGATGCCGATTTCGAGAGCTGTTCCAAGGTCGCGGGCTGGATCACACCGGTTCCCGGTGGCGTGGGGCCGGTCACAGTGGCCACATTGCTGAAAAACGCGGTGCTGGCAGCGCAGATGCAGCGAGACCATTATGCGGCGAGTTTCGCCGCCAGCTGAAGGCAAGGAGAAGAAGATGTCCGCGACGCTGATTGATGGCAAGGCCTTTGCCGCGCAAGTGCGCGCCAAGGTGGCCGAGCATGTTACCCGTCTGAAGAATGATCACGGGCTGGTGCCCGGTCTGGCCGTGGTGCTGGTGGGCGAAGATCCCGCAAGTCAGGTCTATGTGCGCTCGAAGGGCAAGCAGACGGTCGAGGTCGGAATGGCCTCTTTCGAACATAAGCTCTCGCCCGAGACCTCTGAGGCCGATCTGCTGGCGTTGATCGCAAAACTGAACGCCGACCCGAAAGTTCACGGGATTCTCGTGCAGTTACCGCTGCCTTCTCATCTGAATTCCGATCTGGTGATCAACAGCATCGACCCGGCAAAGGATGTGGACGGCTTTCACATTTCCAATGTGGGCCTGTTGGGCACCGGACAGAAATCCATGGTGCCCTGCACGCCGCTCGGATGCCTCATGATGCTGCGCGATCACCTTGGCAGCCTGTCCGGCCTGAATGCGGTGGTCGTGGGGCGGTCGAATATCGTGGGCAAGCCGATGGCGCAGCTTCTTCTGGGCGACAGTTGCACCGTTACCATCGCCCATTCGCGCACCCGCGATCTGGCTGAAACCTGCCGCAGGGCGGATATTCTGGTTGCCGCTGTGGGCCGTCCAGAGATGATTCCGGGCGATTGGGTGAAGCCCGGTGCGACGGTGATCGACGTTGGGATCAACCGTATCGAACGCGACGGGAAAACTGTACTGGTGGGCGATGTGCATTTCGACAGCGCGGCGCAGGTGGCCGGGGCGATTACCCCGGTTCCGGGTGGCGTGGGTCCGATGACGATTGCCTGTCTCTTGGCCAATACTGTCACCTCCGCCTGCCGGGCGAATGGCCTGCCAGAGCCCGAGGGGCTGACGGCCTGACAGATGCGCGACGCGCAGGGAATGAAAGCCCCCGGTTCGCGGAACCGGGGGCTTTGTCATGTCACGGGATGAGTTTCGCGATGATCAGATCCGCGGCCTCTTCGGCACTCATGCGTGCAGTGTCGATGCGAATCTGCGGCGCTTCGGGCGCCTCATAGGGCGAGTCGATGCCGGTGAAATTCTTCAACTGACCGGCACGCGCCTTCGCATACAGCCCCTTCACGTCGCGCTTTTCGGCTTCTTCCAGCGGGGTGTCGATGAAGATTTCGACGAATTCGCCTGGTTGCATCATGGCGCGCACCATTTCGCGCTCCGAACGGAAGGGCGAGATGAAGGCCGTGATCACGATCAGCCCGGCATCGGTCATCAGCTTCGCCACTTCGCCCACACGGCGGATATTCTCGACCCGGTCCGCATCAGTGAAACCCAGATCCTTGTTCAGCCCGTGGCGCACATTGTCACCATCCAGCAGGAAAGTATGGCGGTTCATCCGCGCAAGCTTCTTCTCGACCAGATTGGCAATCGTGGATTTGCCGGAACCAGAAAGCCCGGTCATCCACAGCACCATCGGCTTTTGGTTCTTCATCCCCGCATGATGCTCGCGCGAGATATCGGTCGCCTGCCAATGGATGTTCTGCGCGCGCCGCAGCGCGAAATGGATCAGTCCTGCCCCGACCGTGCGATTGGTCATCTTGTCGATCAGGATGAACCCGCCCAGATCGCGGCTGTCCTGATAGGGGGCAAAGGGGATTTCGCGATCCGTGGTGATATTGGCCACGCCGATGGCATTCAGGTCCAGTGTCTTGCTGGCCAGATGTTCCATCGTGTTGACATTGACCTGATATTTCGGCTGCGCCACAGTTGCGCTGACGGTCAGCGGCCCCAGCTTCAGCCAATAGGTCCGGCCGGGGACAAGCTGATCCTCATCCATCCAGATGACACTCGCCTCAAACTGGTCCGCCACTTCCACCGGGTTGTTCGCAGCCGTGATCACCTGACCGCGCGAACAGTCGATCTCGTCCGCGAAGCACAGGGTCACGGCCTGACCGGCCACCGCCATATCCAGATCGCCATCCATGGTAACAATCCGCGAAATCACCGAGGTTTTGCCCGAGGGCAGCACGCGGATCTCGTCGCCCACCGAGACATGGCCAGAGGCTATCGTGCCCGAAAAGCCCCGGAAATCCAGATTCGGGCGGTTCACCCATTGCACCTGCATGCGAAACGGCTTCTGCTGATCCAGAGTCTGGTCCAGTTCGACGGTTTCCAGATGCTCCATCAGGGTCGGGCCGTCATACCAACGCGTGTTCGCGCTGCGCGTCGTCATATTGTCGCCCGCCAGCCCAGAAATCGGGATCGGGGTGAAATCGGCAATGCCGATGCTTTCGGCAAAGGCGCGATACTCTGCCAGAATGCGGTCATAGGCGGCCTTGTCATAGCCGATCAGATCCATCTTGTTGATGGCCAGCACCAGATGCCGGATGCCCAGCAGATGCGCCAGATAGCTGTGGCGCCGGGTCTGGGTCAGCACGCCTTTGCGCGCGTCGATCAGGATCACGGCCAGATCGGCGGTCGAGGCGCCGGTGGCCATATTACGCGTATATTGTTCATGCCCCGGCGTATCCGCGACGATGAACTTGCGCTTCTCGGTCGCAAAAAAGCGATAGGCCACGTCAATGGTGATGCCCTGTTCACGCTCGGCGGCCAGACCATCGACCAGCAGCGCGAAGTCGATATTCTCGCCCTGCGTGCCGACACGGCGCGAATCGGCCTCCAGCGTGGCGAGCTGATCCTCGAAGATCATCTTGCTGTCATAGAGAAGCCGCCCGATCAGCGTGGACTTTCCGTCATCGACCGAACCGCAAGTGATGAAACGCAGCATGGTCTTGTGCTGATGGGTCTCCAGATAGGCGTCGATATCCTCGGCAATGAGCGCGTCGGTTTTGTAAATCTCGTTCATCAGAAATAGCCTTCCTGCTTCTTTTTCTCCATGGACGCGGCCTGATCATGGTCAATCGCGCGGCCTTGGCGTTCGGATGTGGTGGTGAGCAGCATTTCCTGAATGATCTCGGGCAGGGTGGTCGCGCGGCTCTCGACCGCGCCGGTCAGCGGATAGCAGCCCAGCGTGCGGAATCGAATCGAGCGCATCACCGGCTCTTCGCCCTTCAGCGGGAAGCGGTCATCATCGACCATCAGCGTCAGCCCGTCCCGGATCACAGTCGGCCGCTCGGCCGCGTAGTAAAGCGGCACGATCTCGATGTTTTCCAGATGGATATACTGCCAGATATCCAGCTCGGTCCAGTTCGACAGCGGAAAGACCCGCATCGATTCGCCGCGCGCCTTGCGCGCATTATAGGTGCGCCACAATTCCGGGCGCTGATTCTTCGGATCCCAGCGATGGCTGGCGGTGCGGAAGCTGAAAATCCGCTCCTTGGCGCGGCTCTTTTCCTCGTCGCGCCGCGCGCCGCCGAAAGCTGCATCAAAGCCGTGCAGGTCAAGCGCCTGTTTCAGCCCTTCGGTTTTCCACATATCCGTATGCAGCCCGCCATGATCGAAAGGGTTGATGCCCTGACGCACCGCATCGGGGTTCTGATGCACCAGAAGCTGCATCCCCGCCTTGCGCGCGGCGCGGTCGCGCAAGCTGTACATGTCGCGGAATTTCCAGGTCGTATCGACATGCAACAGCGGGAAGGGCGGGGGCGATGGGTAGAACGCCTTTTTTGCCAGATGCAGCATCACGGCGCTGTCCTTGCCGACAGAATAGAGCATCACCGGCTTTTCAGCCTCGGAGACGACTTCGCGCATGATATGGATCGCCTCGGCCTCAAGGCGTTGCAAATGGGTCAGGGAACGGAGGGACATCAGCTTTCCTGCATCAAATTGTGTTTCAGCGCTCGTAATCCGGCCCTGATCCGGTGTAACCTCCCAAATGGGAGGGTGTTGGTCCGCCATGCTGTCACTACAGGAATCCGAGCTGCTTCTGGCCATCGCGCAGGCCGGGAGAGAGCGCAGTGCCTGGCCTCAGGCGTTGCGCCTGCTGGCCGCGCAGGTGCAGGCAGAGGCTGGCCTGCTGTTCCTGCCAGAGGGGGGCTGGGATCAGTCGGGGGCGATGGGGCGGCCCTTGCCGGAAATATTCGCCGGATTGCGGCTGGGGCGCGTCTACACGGCAGAAGAGCTTGCCGACCGGGCCCTGACCGGGCTGCAAGCTGTCGCCGATCTGCGCGCCATTGGCATGACGGGTTCCGCTTGGCTGATGACAACGCGGAGCCGGGGCAGTTTCCGGGCGGTCGACAGTGCGGTGCTTTCGGCCTTTGCGCCGCATATCGCGCAGGCGCTGGCCACGGGCGACGCTTTACATCAGCTTGCGGACCGGCTGACGCAGCACGAGCAGGTCGCAAGGCGGCTTGGGATGGGCCTTGTGCAGGCTGACCCGTCGGGCCGGATCCTGGCGATGGATGAGACAGCGCTTGACCTGCTGGCCCGCGCCGATGTCACGCTCGGCAAGCTGTCCCCGGGCGTCGTCGAACTGGCGCCAAGGCTTGAACTGGCTGTCCGGCAGAACCCGGATGGCAGTCTTGCTGCGGTGCTGCGTGCCACGGATATCCCCTTGCCCGAGGCAGGTATCATCGCACAGGCGCTGGGTGTCTCGCTGGCCGAGGCGCGGCTGGCCCGCGCGCTGGGCATGGGGGACACACTGGCTCAGGCCGCCGGGCGTCTGGGGCTGACCGTCGAAACCGCGCGCGCCTATTCCAGACAGATTTTCGCCAAGACCGGTCTGCGTGGTCAGCCCGACCTGATGCGCAGGCTCTGGGCGGGTGCCGTGCCGCTGGGCTGAGTTCTGTCAGCGCTTGCGCGCGAAACGGGACTCTGTGCCCGCTGCGAGGCGGCGGATGTTATCCGCGTGCTTCCCGAAGATCATCGCGCCCAAAGCCACGAACAGCACGATCATTGATCCATACCCCAGCGCCAAAGCCAGAAGCGGGCTGAGCGCTGTTGCGACCAGCGCAGAGAGCGAGGAATAGCGTGACAGCGCAAAGACCCCGACCCAGATCGCGCAGATCGCCAGTCCCACCGGCCATGCCAGCGCAAGCGCGGTGCCGATGAAGGTTGCAACCCCCTTGCCGCCTTTGAAGCCAAGATAGACCGGGTAGAGATGCCCCAGAAAGGCCGCGAGGGCCGCGACCTGCGCAGCATCCTCGCCCAGTAGCCACCACGCAAGCAGGGCTGCAATCGCGCCCTTGCCCGCATCCAGCAGAAAGGTCAGCAGCCCCGCCAGCTTGTTGCCGGTGCGCATGACATTGGTCGCGCCGATATTGCCGGATCCGATCTGGCGCAGATCGCCCAGCCCCATCACCCGTGCGATCACCACGCCAAAAGGCACAGAGCCCAGCGCATAGGCCAGCAGCCCCACAATTCCCAGCAGCCAGAAAGGCGTGACAAGTTCAGGCATCGGAGACCTCGCGCTCGTAAACAGCTTGACCGCCGACATAGGTCGCCAGCACGCGGCCTTGCATCCGCGCGCCGTCAAACGGCGTGTTCTTCGACTTGGACAGCAGCGCGAACCGGTCCAGCACAAAGGGCGCATCCGGGTCGAACAGCAGCAGATCGGCAGGCGACCCGGCGGTCAGCCGCCCCGAAGGCAGCCCCAGCCGCTGCGCCGGATTGAAGGACAATGCGCGCCAGATCAGCGGCAGGGGCAGCCCGTCAGAATGATGCAGGCGCATCGCGGCGGGCAGCAGCGTTTCCAGCCCCACCGCCCCGGCGGCGGCTTCCTCGAAGGGCAGGCGCTTCGATTCCTCGTCATGCGGCGTATGCATCGAGCAGATCACATCGATCAGCCCATCCGCCACGGCCTGCACCATGGCGCGCCGGTCATCCTCGCAGCGCAAGGGCGGGGTGAATTTGAAGAAGGTGCGATAATCGCCCACATCGAACTCGTTCAGCGTGAGATGGTGGATCGAAATCCCCGCCGTGACATCCAGCCCGTTGCGCTTCGCGCGTTCCAGCGCGGGCAGGCTGCGCGCGCTGGTGATCTGGTCGGCATGGTAGCGCACACCGGTCATCTCGACCAAGCCCATGTCGCGGTCAAACCCCATCCGCTCGGCCATGGGCGACACAGCAGGCAAGCCGCGCAGCGAGGCGAATTTCCCGCTGCTCGCGCAGGCCCCGGCGGACAGTCCCGCATCCTGCGGATGGCCGATGATCAGCGCCCCCAGTCCGCGCGCATAGGTCATGCAGCGCGACAGCACCTTGGTATCCGACACCACCCTGTCGCCATCGGTAAAGGCCACCGCCCCGGCATCCAGCAGAAAGCCGATCTCGGCCATCTCGCGCCCCGCACGTCCGCGCGTGAGTGCGGCCATGCAGCGGATATTGACCGGTGTGCGCGCCTCGGCGCGGCGGGTGACGTATTCCAGCACCTCGGGCGTGTCGATGGCAGGGTCCGTGTCGGGGCGCAGGATCATCGTGGTGACACCCCCGCGCGCGGCGGCCAGCCCGGCACTGCGCAGCGATTCGCGATGCTGCGCGCCCGGCTCGCCGATCTGCACGCCCATATCGACAATGCCGGGCGCGAGGCATTTGCCCGCGCAGTCAATGCGCCGGGCACCGTCAGGGCAGGGCGCGTCGATTGCCGAAATCTGCCCCGCCTCGACCGTCAGACTGCCCGTCCGCTCGGTCCCGGTTTCGGGATCGATCAGGCGGGCATTGTGAAACCAGAGCGTCATGAGCACATCCTCAGCGGGTCAGAGTGTCGCGGATCAGTCGGGCGACAGCGGGGGCGTTGGTCAGATGTTGCAGCGATACAAGGCGCGTGTCGGTCTGCAGCGAAATGCTGGTCAGCCAGACACGGATGCGCCGGATCCGGTGCAACTCGATAGCGTCATCCTCGGCCAGAATCAGACGGCGATCGGTCAGCGCGTAGACAGGCCGCGCCCCGAAAATGCGCTGCATCAGCAAGGGTCCGGCCAGAAAGACAAAGGTCGTGAACAAGCCCGACCCCAGCCCGGACAATTCGCGCTGAAGCCCGCCATCCAGCGCGATTTTCAGAACAACGGCCAGCATCAGCAAGAGCGTCGCGAGAATGCCATCGGTCAGGAGCTGCACCTGCCGGTCCTGCGCGATCACTGCGCGCAACCCTTCGCCGGGTTGCAAGGTGACATGGGCGGGCAGCGGGGGCATCAGGCCCCCTTGCGCTTGGCGCGCTTGTCGCGTGCCGCAAGGATTTCGGCCACGACAGATTCGGCATCCGCGACATGCTTGATCAGATGCTTGTCACCCGATTTCGTGATGAACTGGATATCCCCGAACAGCCGACGCACGGTTTCCAGCTCCATCAGATAGGTCTCGCGCCCGCCCGGCCCGACAAGGCGCATAGTGCTCAGCACCCAGTAAAACCGCATCTGTTCCGAATAAAGCCACGCCCCGCGCACGCCCAGAGCCAGCACTGCGCCCAGCGAGCCAATGGCGACATGATCAGAGCCAAGCACGCTCAGCACCACCCCGGCCCCCACCATGCCCAGAAGCGCCATCACCCCGTGATCGCGCCAGAACACGCCCTTGTCAGCGCGGATCTCGCGCAGTTTTTTCTCGCCGGATTCAGGCGTGAAAACCGTCGCGTCCAACCGGGATTTGCGGATTCTCTCAGCCATGTGCGGCCTCCCGCAAACGCTCGCGTTCGCGCCGCGCGCGCAGATTGCGCGCCAGCAGATCCATACAGGCCATGCGCACGGCCACGCCCATCTCGACCTGTTCCTGAATGACCGAGCGGTTGATGTCATCGGCAATCGCCCCGTCAATCTCGACGCCCCGGTTCATCGGACCCGGATGCATGACGATGGCATCCTCCTTGGCATGGGCCAGTTTCTCGGCATCCAGCCCGTAGCGGTGGAAATACTCGCGCTCCGAGGGCACAAACCCGCCATCCATCCGCTCGCGCTGCAGCCGCAGCATCATGACGACATCCGCGCCCGCGAGCCCTGCGCGCATGTCATCAAACACCTCGACACCGAATTCCTCGACGCCCTTGGGCATCAGCGTGGGTGGCCCCACCAGCCGCACGCGATTCTCCATCTTGCCCAGCAGGATCAGGTTTGATCGCGCGACCCGGCTATGCGCAATATCCCCGCAGATCGCGATGGACAGCCGGTGCAGACGGCCTTTCTTGCGCCGGATGGTCAGCGCATCCAGCAGCGCCTGGGTCGGATGCTCATGCTTGCCATCGCCTGCGTTCAGAACCGCGCAATTCACCTTTTCGGCCAGCAGGTTGACGGCCCCCGAACTGCCATGCCGCACGACCAGCAGATCGGGGTGCATCGCATTCAGCGTCAGCGCCGTGTCGATCAGCGTCTCGCCCTTCTTCACGCTGGAATGCGCCATGGACATGTTCATCACATCCGCACCCAGCCGCTTGCCCGCCAGTTCGAAACTGGCCTGGGTGCGGGTCGAATTCTCGAAGAACATGTTGATCTGCGTCATGCCTTCCAGCGCGCGGCCATGCTTTTCGGCAGACCGGTTCAGCGCCACATAATTCTCGGCGAGATCAAGAATGGCAGTGATCTCGGTGGGGTGGAGCGGCTCGATGCCCAGAAGGTGAGTCTGTGAAAATGCCATGCGTCCCCCGCAACCCGCGTCTCGCGCTGTTATAGAAACCGCGCCTTGCAACGACAAGGCCGCTTTACCCTTTGACAGGGGCAGATTACCTTGCGCTGCATGAGCTTGCAGACCGGATGGGAAACAGACTGGCATATCGCGCGCGCCTGCCTTGAATGGCAGGTCGATATGGGCGTGGATGAAGCCATCTGTGATGCGCCCCTTGATCGCTTTGCGCTCGACCCGGCCCCGGCGCCCAAAACCGCGCCCAAACCCGCGCCCCAGTCCCCGGCCAAAGCCGCCGCCGCCCCCGCTGCGCCCGAAGTCGAGATTGACCCTGTGCGCGAGGCCGAAACCATGGCGACAGCCGCCGCCGATCTCGACGCGCTCGCTGCGGCGCTCGCCGATTATCCGCATTGCGAGTTGAAACTCGGCGCGCGCAATCTGGTCTTTTCCGACGGGCGCATAGGTGCGCGCGTGATGATCGTGGGAGAGGCGCCGGGGCGCGAAGAAGACCTGCGCGGGCGTCCCTTCGTGGGCGAGGCAGGCCAGCTTCTGGACCGGATGTTCGCGGCCATCGGGATGGGGCGTGACCATCCCGACATGGCGCAGGCGCTCTACATCACCAACATTCTGCCCTGGCGCCCGCCACAGAACCGCGACCCCAGCCCCGAAGAGCGCGCCATGATGCGCCCCTTCGTGCTGCGCCATATCGAACTGGCCGCACCCGATATTCTGGTGCTGATGGGGCGTATCTCTTCCTCGACCATGCTGGGCAGCAATGATGGAATCACCAAAATCCGCGGCCAGTGGCGCGAGGTCGCGGGCCGACCCGCGCTGCCGATGCTGCACCCGGCCTATCTGCTGCGCAATCCTGCGGCCAAGCGCGAGGCATGGGCCGATCTTCTGGCGCTTCAGGCCCGGTTGAGGACCAGTTCATGAGCCGTATCGACGAGACCAGACCCTTCATGCCCGTGCGCTTTGCCGTGCTCACTGTCTCGGATACGCGCGATCCGGCCAACGACAAATCCGGCGACACGCTCGCCGCCCGGATCGAGGGCGCAGGGCATACCCTAGCGGCCCGCGATATTGTGCGCGATGAGCGCGACCAGATTGCCGCGCAACTGCGCGCATGGTGCGCAGACCCCGGCATCGACGCTATCCTGACCACAGGCGGCACCGGCCTGACCGGGCGTGATGTCACGGTCGAGGCGCATCGCGACGTCTATGAGAAGGAAATCGAAGCTTTTGGCACAGTCTTCACCATCGTCTCGATGCAGAAGATCGGCACATCCGCCATCCAGTCGCGGGCCTGTGCCGGTGTGGCGCAGGGCACTTACCTCTTCGCGCTGCCCGGCTCGCCCGGTGCCTGCAAGGATGCCTGGGATGAGATATTGGTGCTGCAATTTGATTTTCGTCACCGTCCCTGCAACTTTGTCGAGATTTTTCCGCGACTCGACGAGCATTTGCGACGGAAGTAACGCGCTCTTGCGTTAGAGATGGTTGATCCGAAGCCGCAGATGCGGCGTAATTCATCCTGCGCGCCATTGCCCTGACCCGGAGTAGCCATGCGTTTCGTGACCCGCAGCCTGATTGCGCTGTTTCTTGTGTCTCTGTCCTTCGCCGCGCTTGGCTACGCGGGCTATACGCTGGTCTCCGCGATTCAGTCGCGTGCCGAAGCGCCCGCCAACCGGCCCCAGACCGGGCGCGAGCGCGTCTTCACCGTCCGCGCCCTGACTGTGACCTCTGGCGAGGTAACACCGGTCCTTGCGGCCTTTGGCGAAGTGCGCACGCGCCGGTCGCTGGAACTGCGCGCGCCCGTAGGCGGGCAGGTGCTGGAAGTCGCCGCCGGTTTCGAAGATGGCGCACAGGTTCAGGAAGGGCAGCTTCTGTTCCGCATTGACCCGGCCGATGCCGAAGCCGCCCTTGCGATTGAGCGCTCGGATATGGCGCGGGCTGAAGCAGAACTGCGCGATGCCGAGCGCGCGCTGAGCCTTGCGGCCGAAGATGTCGCTGCAGCACAGGACCAGCTCGACCTGCGCGTGCGCGCCCTGGAGCGCAGGCAGGATCTGGCCACGCGCGGGGTCTCGACCGAGGCCGCGCTGGAAGAGGCCGAACTGGCCGCCGCCTCTGCCCGGCAGGCGCTGGTCGGGCGCAGACAGGCCGAGGCGCAGGCCGAGGCCCGGCGCGATCAGGCGCTGACAGCGCTGGAGCGTCAGGCGATTTCTCTGACTGAAGCCGAACGCAGACTGGCCGATACCCGCGTTTACGCCAGCTTCTCTGGCACATTGGCGGATGTCTCGATCAGCGAGGGGCGTCTGGTCAACACCAATGAAGAACTTGGCCGCATCATCGACCCCGAAGCGCTGGAGGTCTCAGTCCGCGTCTCGACCGCGCAATATCTGCGCCTGCTCGACGAGAGCGGCGCGTTGCGCCACACCGAAGCCGAGGTCGCGCTGGAGGTGGCAGGGTTCGAGATCACATCGCCCGGTCGTCTCGTGCGGGCCTCTGCCACGGTTGAACAGGGCCAGAGCGGGCGCCGCCTCTTTGTCGATCTGAGCGCGCCGCGCGGCTTTCGTCCCGGTGATTTCGTAACCGTGCGCTTGCAGGAACCTGCCCTGAACGGGGTGGCGCTCCTGCCCTCGACGGCGGTGACGCCTGCAGGCACGGTGCTTGCAATCAATGCCGAAAACCGGCTGGAGGCCATCGCGGTCACGGTGCTGCGCAGGCAGGGCGACAGTGTGATCGTCGAGGCCAGCGCGATTGAGGGCCGCGAGATCGTGCGCGAAATCGGCCCGTCGCTGGGGGCGGGGATTCTGGTGCGCCCGCAGCGCGAGACGGCGACAGGGGAAATTCTCACCGAAGAGCCTGAAATGGTGCAGCTGGATCCCGAACGCCGCGCGCGCCTGATCGCGCAGGTGGAAGGCAACACGCGCATGCCCGCCGAGATCCGCGCAAGGATGCTCGCGCAACTCTCCGAAGCTGCGGTGCCTGCGGCGACAGTCGAGCGGCTGGAAAACGGCGGTCCGCGCGCGCAGGGCGGGGGCTGATCCATGGACCCGATCCAATCCGCGCGCAGACGCCTTTCGGTGCAGGCGATGGGCCTGTTTCGCTATTTCACCCGGCACAAGACAGCGGCCAATCTCTTGCTGGTGGTGATGCTGGTCGCCGGGCTGGCGGCCATCCCGCAGATGCGCGCGCAGTTCTTTCCTGATGTGGTGGTCGATAATATCACGGTCGATATCCGCTGGTCAGGGGCAGGGGCGGAAGATGTGGACCGGGGCATCGTGCAGATTGTCGGACCCGCGCTTCAGGCCGTCGAGGGGGTGACTAAGGTCACGGCCCAGTCGCGCGAGGGGCGCGCGAATGTCTCGCTGGAATTTGAAACCGGCTGGGACATGGCGCGCGCCACCAATGACGTGCAGGATCTGATCGCGAGTGTCAGCAACCTGCCCGAAGATGCCGATGATCCGGTGGTGCGCCGCTCGAACTGGGGCGACCGGGTGACGAATGTGGTGGTGACCGGCCCGGTTGCGGTCGAGCAACTGGCGCGTTTCGCCGATGAATTTGCGGCGCGGCTCTATAACGAGGGGATCACCCGCACCTCTATCCGGGGGGTGGCCAGCGCAGAAGTCCTGGTCGAGGTGCCGACCCGCAACCTGATCGAACACGACCTCAGCATGGCCGATATCGCCCAGGCAATCCGCGTGACAGTCAATACCGACCCGTCGGGCGAGGTCTCCTCGGGCCTGTCGCGGGTACGCACCGGCACCGAACGGCGCAGTGCCGAAGACGTGGCCGGGATCGCGCTGCGCACGCGCGCGGATGGATCCGTCCTGCGTCTGGGCGATGTCGCGCAGGTCAGCGAAGGCGGAATCGACCGCGACCGCGCCTTCTGGGTGGGCGATAATCCGGCCATCACCCTGCGCGTTGACCGGTCCGAACGCGGTGATGCCATTGCCATTCAGGCGCGGGTGCAGGAACTGGCGGATACGATGAACCTGACCCTGCCCGAGGGCACGCGGGTCGAACTGGTCTCGACGCGGGCCGAGTTCATTTCCGGGCGTATCGCGATTCTGGTCAAGAACGGGCTGATGGGTCTGGGGCTTGTTGTGGTGCTGCTGTTCCTGTTTCTGAATGCGCGCACCGCCTTCTGGGTGGCGGCTGGTATCCCGGCGGCCATGCTGACGGCGATTGCGGTGATGTATGTGATGGGGCTGAGCTTCAACATGATCTCGCTCTTCGCGCTGATCATCACGCTGGGCATTGTCGTGGATGACGCCATCGTGGTCGGGGAGCATGCCGATTACCGCGCCCGCGAACTGGGCGAATCCCCGCCCGAGGCCGCCGAGAATGCGGCAACCCGCATGGCGCAGCCGGTCTTTGCGGCCACCATCACCACGATACTGGCTTTCGGCGCGCTCATTCTGATCGGTGGGCGCTTCGGCACGCTGATCGCGGATATTCCGCTGACGGTGATCGCGGTGCTGATCGCGTCACTGGTCGAATGCTTCCTGATCCTGCCCAATCACATGTATCACGCCATCGCCAGCGGCATGAAGGAACGCTGGTATGACTGGCCCTCGCGGCAGGTCAACCGGGGGTTTCGCTGGGTGCGCGAGCATCTTTTCCGCCCGCTCATGGCCTTCGTGGTGGCCGCGCGCTATCCGGTTCTGGCCGGGCTGATCGCGCTGCTGACCGTTCAGGCGGCGACGATCCTGCGCGGGGATCTGCCCTTCCGCTTCTTCAACCCGCCCGAGCAGGGCTCGATCACTGGCAATATCGTGATGACCGATGGCGCCACCCGCGCGGATACCATCGCCATGCTGCGCGAGTTGCAGCGCGCGACCGAGGCGCTGGGCGCGCGCCTTGAGGCCGAAAGCGGCACCAACCCGGTGCTGTTTGCGATGACGGAACTGGGCGGCCATTCGGGGCGCGCGCTGGCCTCCGCAGAAAACAAGGACGGTGATCTGCTCGGGTCGATCTCGATTGATCTCGTGGATGCCGATCTGCGCACGCTTTCATCCTTCGCCTTCGCATCGGCCCTGCAGGACGAGGTTCAGGCCCTGCCACGGCTGGAAGAATTCAGCTTCCGCTCCTGGGGGCAGGGACCGGGCGGCGATTCGCTCTCGGTCGATCTGACCGGGGGCGACGCTGAAACCCTGAAAGCCGCATCAGAGGCGCTGCGCACAGCCCTTGTGCCTTTCCCGGAAATCACCGGGCTTGAGGATAATCTGCCCTATGACAAGCAGGAACTGCTGCTGCAACTGACGCCGCAGGGGCAGGCGCTGGGCTTCACGGTCGAAACCCTGTCGCGCGACCTGCGCAACCGCCTTTCGGGGATCGAGGCCGCCACCTTCCCCGATGGGCTGCGCACAGGCCGTATCCGGGTCGAAGTGCCCGCCTCCGAGCGCGCGGCGGATTTTCTGGACAGCATGATGATGCGCACCGGATCGGGCAGCTATGTCCCCTTGGGCGATGTGGTCTCGGTCAGCGACAGGCAGGGATTCTCGATCATCCGGCGCGAGAACGGGACGCGCGTGGTGACGGTCACCGGCGAGTTGTCCGAGGATGATCCGGCGCAGGCGCGAGAGATTTCCCGACTGCTGTCCGAACGCATCCTGCCCGATCTGGAAGCCAATTTCGGCGTCACCACCCGCCTGTCGGGGCAGGCCGAACAGGAGCGCGAGTTCATGTCGGATGCTGCCATCGGGATCGGCCTGTGCCTGATCCTGATCTATCTGACGCTGGCATGGGTGTTCTCAAGCTGGCTCCGGCCGCTTGTGGTGATGTCGGTCATTCCCTTCGGCCTGATCGGGGTGATTCAGGGGCATCTGAGCTGGGACATGGCCCTGTCGATGTTCTCGATCGTGGGCATGATCGGCATGGCGGGCATCATCATCAACGACTCCATCGTGCTGGTGACGACGGTTGATCAATATGCGCGCGACCGGGCCTTGATTCCCTCGATCATTGATGCCGCCTGCGACCGGCTGCGCCCGGTCCTGCTGACCACGCTGACCACGGTTCTCGGGCTGGCACCGCTGCTTTTCGAAGGCTCGACCCAGGCTGAATTCCTGAAACCGACCGCCATTACGCTGGTCTATGGTCTGGGCTTTGGCATGGTTATCGTGCTTTTGCTGGTCCCGGCGGTGCTGGCCATCGGCCATGACATGAGCAGGCAGATGACCTCGCTGCGCCGCGCGCTCAGCCAACCGGTGCGGGGCGTGCGTCTCGTGCCGCTCATCGCGGCAATCGGGCTGGCGCTCTGGTTCGCGGCGACCATGGGGGCAGTGGCGTTCAGCGGTTCCTTGCCCGCGCTTCTCGCGCCTCTGGTCGAGCTGCGCGACGCACCGATGCGGGCCGCGCTTGGTCTGTTCATCGGCGGGGCTGCGCTAGGATTGCTGCTGGCATGGGTTCTGGGGGCGGTCGGGTTCTGGCTGTCATCGCGCCGCAATGATCAGTCAGAGATCGCGCAACCCTGATGCTGGAATGTGCCCCGGTCGGTGATGATGCTCAGGCGCACCTTGGAGCGGTCTATCGCCGTCGCGCCATCGGTCCGGATCAGGCCATGGCCGGTCAGCACGTCGCCCGCGCGCTCGCTGGGCAGGACGCGCGAGCTATGGCCGGGAAGCTCGACCAGTAGAAACTCGCGTGTGCCCGAAGGCGGCATTCTCAGTGCTGCGGTCAGCCGCAGCCCCTTCTCTTCCGGCGTTATCGTGCAATCGACCGCCTGCAGGCCCGCCGCGCGCGCCGGTCCCGGACGTCTGTCCAGAGCCGCGGCGATAAGGCCGTCATGGCTGCCCGCCCCGTTCAGCTCAAGCTGCAGCGACAGGTCCACCGGGATGCAGATATCGCTGCACACGCCGAAACTGAAGGTCGCGTCAAGACTCACAGGCTCCCCCTGCCGGGCCGGGGTGATCTCGATGGGCAGGACAACATCGCCCGAATAGCCGATGCTGGCATAGCCTGCCTTGATATAAAGCCGCGGTTCCGGCCACAACACGCGCGCGCCTGCCACATTGCCAGAGGCCGACCAGTCAAGCTTCGGCACCAGACCGCTCTCGCCGGGGTGGCGCCAATAGGTCATCCAGTCCGGGGACAGGCGCATATGCAGCGCGGCAATATGCGCGCCGTTCGCTGCTTTCCAGCCAGGGCGTATCTGTGTGGTCACGATATCCGCAACACGGGGGGTCTGGCTCAGCGCGGAAACCGGGGCCAGCAGAATACCTAGGACAAGGGCGAGTCGGGAAAAAGTCATGACGACTACATTCCGCGCCCCGGCGCGATTGGGAAGTCACAAGGCCGCGACTTGACCGTCCTGTGACATAATCCTGACTCCAGATGCCCCCGCGCCCCTTGGCAAGATTGCGCGGGCCGGGCATGGTGTAGGCTGGTGAACAGGCTGGAGGCTGATGGACCATCTGACCGGAAAACTCCTCGTTGCGATGCCGAGCATGCCCGATCCGCGCTTTGCGCATTCGGTCGTCCTGTTGTGCAAGCATTCCAGTCACGGGGCGATGGGGATCATCGTCAACAAACCCTTGCCGGATCTGACGCTGAAAAGCCTGCTCGACAATCTCGACCTGCCGGTCGAGCAAAGTGGCGCAGGCGCGGAAAACCCGGTCGAGTCCGTCCCCATCCATTTCGGCGGCCCGGTCGAGACCTCACGTGGTTTTGTCCTGCACTCGCCGGATTTCTACAGCGCCGAGGGCAGCCTGCAGGTGCTCGACAGCGTCACGCTCAGCACCTCGATAGAGGTTTTGTCGGCCCTCGCGCAGGGGCAGGGACCAGAGGATGTGCTGATCGCGCTGGGCTATGCGGGTTGGGGTCCGGGGCAGCTGGAGGACGAGCTTCAGGTCGGCGGCTGGCTCATAGCCGATACCGCGCCGCATCTGCTGTTCCGGCTGGAGAGCGCGGCGAAATGGCTGTCTGTGCTGAAAAATCTTGGCATTGACCCGCGTCACCTGTCCGGTGTGACCGGTCACGCCTGATCGTCGATCCCGACCAGCGCTGCGGCAAATTCCTCGGGGTCGAAGGGCTGCAGATCGTCGATCTGCTCCCCCACACCGATGGCATGGATCGGCAGGCCGAAACGGTCGGCCAGCGCCACCAGCACACCGCCGCGCGCGGTGCCGTCCAGCTTGGTCATCACCAGCCCCGAGACATCGGCCAGCTTGCGGAAAATCTCGACCTGACTGAGGGCATTCTGCCCCGTGGTCGCATCCAGCACCAGAAGCGTGTTATGCGGGGCATCCGGGTCCAGCTTTCGCAGCACGCGCAGGATCTTGGCCAGTTCCTCCATCAGATCGGCGCGGTTCTGCAAGCGCCCGGCGGTGTCGATCATCAGCAGATCGACCCCTTCCGCCTTGGCCCGCACCAATGCCTCATAGGCCAGAGAGGCCGGGTCCGAGCCTTCGGGCGCGGTCATCACCGGCACGCCTGCGCGGCTGCCCCAGACCTGCAACTGCTCGACCGCCGCCGCGCGGAACGTGTCGCCCGCAGCAATCATCACCGATTTCCCCGCCGCGCGGAACTGGCTGGCCAGCTTGCCGATGGTGGTGGTCTTGCCCGCGCCATTCACGCCCACCACCAGCACGACCTGCGGGCGCGCGCCATAGAGCGGCATGGGCTTGGCCACAGGTTCCATGATCCGCGCGATTTCGGCGGCCAGCGCGGATTTGATCTCGCGCACCGACAATTTGCGCCCGAACCGCCCCTCGGCCAGATTGGCGCTGACCCGCATCGCGGTTTCGACGCCCATATCAGCCTGAATGAGCAATTCCTCCAGGCTTTCCAGCATCTCGTCATCCAGCACCCGGCGCGGGGCCTCGTCCCGTCCCAGCATGCGGCCCAGAATACCCGGCTTTGCCGGGGCGGGCTCCGCCGTCGCGGGGCGTGGCGCGGGTTCTGGGGTGGCCTCTGATGCGGTCTGGGGCGACGGCTGCGGCGCGGGATCTTCGGCCGCGCCGTCATCCACCAGCGCCTCCAGCCCTTCGTCCAGTTTCGAGGACGAGCGGAACATGCGCTCTTTCAGCTTCTTGAAAAACGACATGGCCGGTTCCTTCTTGCGCCGTGGCCCCAGAGCTATCTCATGTGTGGCGCTTTGGAAAGCACCCCGCGCGCGTCAATTTGCGTGACTGTCGTGGCCGCATCTGCATGCTATAGCCTTGGTCAATCCGAACTCCCGAGGTGACATGCCGCTCCTGCCCTTCGCCCTTGCCGCTGTTGCACCTGTCGCGATCCTGACGCTCGGGGCGTTCTGGGGTGGGGTCTGGGTCTGGGCGGCGCTGGCCTATGTATCCCTCTTTGCATTTATGGTGGATGAACTGGTCACGCGGCCCGTCGCAACCGCAGATCCGGACCAATCCGAGCCTGCGGCGAACACCCTCTCGGTGATGATCGCGCTCGCGCATTTCTGGCTCATGGCGCTTGGCGTCGCCGCACTGGCCGGGGCGACCGGTCTGGGCGTTGCGGACCGGTTCGCCGCCTTTTTCGGTTTCGGCCTCTATTTCGGGCAGGTCAGCATCGCCAATGCGCATGAACTGATCCACCGAAGCAATCGTGGCCTGTTCACCCTTGGCAAATGGGTGTTCATCTCGATGCTCTATGGCCATGTGACCACCTCGCACCGCCTGCTGCACCATGCCCATGTCGCCACCCCCAAAGACCCCAATTTCCCGCCCAAAGGCATGAGCTTCTACCGCTACCTGCCGCGCAGCATGGTGCAGAATTTCCTGCAGGGCTACCGGATCGAACGCGCCCGCGCGCAGCATTCCGGGCGGATCAACCCCTATGCCAGCTATATCGGCGGGGCTTTGGGCTTTGTCGCATTATCCGCTGCCGCCTTCGGCTCCGCAGGTGTCGCGGCACTTGCGGGTTTTGCACTTTATGCACAGTTTCAGCATGCCATGGTCGATTACCTGCAGCATTACGGGCTGGAACGGCGGCAACTCCCCGATGGCCGGTATGAACCGCAAGGGCCGCATCACAGCTGGAACAGCCCGCATTGGTTCACCTCGCTGATGACCGTGAATGTCACCCGCCATTCCGACCATCATGCGCATCCGGGGCGCGTCTATCCGGCGCTGCGGCTTGCGCCCGACATGCCGCTGCTGCCGTATAGTTTACCAGCAATGGGTGTCATCGCCCTTGTGCCAGCGCTCTGGTTTCGCATGATGGACAAGCGCGCCGCGCGTGTGTTGCAGCGCGCCCATGGAGAGAATGAATGACACCGTTTCGCAGTTTTCTGGCTGCTATCAGCCTGGCTGTTCTCGCCACCCCGATCAGCGCCCAGACCCCCATGAGCGCGAGCGAGTTCGAAGCCTATGTCACTGGCCGCACCCTGACATTCGGCTTCGAGGGCCGCGCCTATGGGATCGAGGAATTCCGCCCCGGACGCCGCACGACATGGGCCTTCATGGATGAGGAATGTCGCGAAGGCCGCTGGTTCGACCGCGAGGAACAGATTTGCTTCGTCTATGATGATGCCCCGGATATCGAGCATTGCTGGGTGTTCTGGCGCGGTGAGCGCGGCCTCAGCGCCCGCTTCGTCGGCGACGGCAACGGGACGGAACTCTATGAGGTGCAGCGCTCGACCCGCCCCCTGCTTTGTCCGGGGCCGGAAGTGGGCGTATGACGCTGTAGCGTTTATTCGGCCAGCCGGGCAACCGCCCAGGCTGCGGCCTCTGCCACAACCGGATCCGGGTCATCCGTCAAACCTTGCGCCACGGCGGACAGAGGCGGATGACCTGAATTGCCGATCGCATAAAGCACATTGCGCACGAAGCGGTTGCGCCCGATCCGCTTGATCGGCGAGCCGGAAAACCGCGCGCGGAAACCCGCATCATCCAGCTGCGCAAGCTCCGCCAGATCAGGCGCGACCATCCCGTCGCGGGCCGCATATTTCACCTCGCGCGCGGCCGAGGCGAATTTGTTCCACGGGCAGATAGCCAGACAATCATCGCAGCCGTAAATCCGGTTTCCCATTCTGCCGCGCAATTCCAGCGGCACGGGACCGTGATGCTCGATAGTCAGATAGGAGATGCAGCGCCGCGCATCGAGCTGGAACGGGGCCGGGAAAGCCCCGGTCGGGCAAATATCCAGACAGGCGCGGCAAGATCCGCAGTTTTCGCGCGCGGGCGGATCGGGTCGCAGATCCAGCGTGGTAAAGATCGCACCCAGAAAAAACCAGTTCCCCAGATCGCGGGACAAGAGATTGGTATGCTTGCCCTGCCAGCCCAGCCCCGCCGCCGCCGCCAGCGGTTTCTCCATCACCGGCGCGGTATCGACAAAGACCTTGATCTCGCCGCCCGCCTGCCCGATCAGCCAGCGGCCCAGCGCTTTCAGGCGTTTCTTGACCACATCATGATAGTCGCGCCCCAAAGCATAGGCCGAGATCACGCCCCGGTCGCGCAGTGCCAGCAAATCCAGCGGGTTATGCGCGGGCGTGTAGCTTTCGGCCAGCATGATGACGCTGCGCGCCTCTGGCCATAGCGCATTTGGGTCGCCCCGCCATGCCATCCGCTCTGCCATCCAGCCCATCTGCCCATGCCGCCCCTCGGCCACGAAAGCCGCCAGCCGCTCCGGGGCCGCCGGGATCGCATCGGGGCGGGTGACGGCGCAGGCGTCAAAGCCCAGCGCGCGCGCTTCAGCCAGCAAGGCGGATTTCAGTTCAGCGGCCATGACCTGCAGATGGGGCAGGGCGCATCAGAAATCCAGATCCGCATAATGCGCCGGCGGGGGCATGCCCGGCAACGTGTCAGCCAGCAGCGTGCGGAAGGCCGGGCGCGACTTGATCTTGGCATACCATTCATGCACCAGCGCCGAGCGCGCCCAGTCCACATCATTGATATAGTCCAGACAGGACAGATGCGCCGCCGCGGTGAAATCCGCGAGCGTCATCTCATTGCCCGCCAGCCAGCGGCGCTGCCCCAGCAGCCAGTCCATGTAATCCAGATGAAACTTGATCCGCGCCGAGCCCATCTTGATGCGCGCGGAATCGGGGTAGCCGCGCCCCATCATCTTCTTGTTCACCCGCTCATAGAGCAGGTTTGTCGTCACCTCGACATGGAATTTGTCGTCAAACCATGTGCAGAGCCTGCGCATCTCGTAGCGGGCTTCGGGACCATGCGGGATCAATGGCGGCTGGGGGATGGTTTCGTCCAGATATTCGCAGATGGCGTGACTTTCGGTCAGCAGGCGCCCCTCGTGGCGCAGCACCGGCACCTTGCCCGCCGGATTGCGGCGCATGAAATCCTGACTTGGCTCCCAATAGCGTTCCTCGACCAGTTCCACCTCGATCCGCTTCTCCGCGAGCGTGAGGCGCACCTTGCGGCAAAAAGGGGAGAGGGGAACGTGATACAGCCGGGCCATGAGATGCGATGAGCCTTCCTTCGGGATTGCCTTCTCTTGCCAAGCCGGGCGGGAAAGTTCAACCGCCGATGCAAGCGGCGCGGCCATCACGCGCGATTGTCGCCGCCCCGTCCATGATCGAGGCCGCCCTGTTGCGCACGAATTGCGTCGGATTGGCCGCATTGCGGCTTTTCGGCGCGGGCAGCACCGCCGCAAGCCGCGCGGCCTGCACCGGCGTCAGATCGGCTGCAGAGCTGCGGAAATAGTGCCGCGCTGCAGCTTCGACACCGAACACGCCATCATCAAATTCCGCAAGGTTCAGATAGACTTCCAGTATGCGGCGCTTGGGCCAAAGTCCTTCGATCAGCAGCGTGAACCCCGATTCCAGCCCCTTGCGCATGAAATTGCGCCCATGCCACAGAAAGGCATTCTTCGCCGTCTGTTGCGTCAGCGTCGACGCCCCGCGCGAACTGCCCTGTTCGATCACCCGCCGGATCTCGGTCATGTCGAACCCCCAATGCAGGCAGAAATTCGCGTCCTCTGCGGCAATGACCGAGCGCGCCATGACCGGGGCGATACGTTCCATCGGCACCCATTCGCGCTGAATCTCGCCGATGCGGCGGTATTCCTGCAGCATATAGATGCCTCCGGGCGGCGGCACAAAGCGGTAGAGCCCGACCCAGGCCACGGCCAGCAGAAAGACCAGCGCCAGAATGCGCAGAGCGCTGCGCCAGATCCAGTCCAGGCCAGCAGCCAGACGCGCAAAGAGATGCGGCTTGCGCTTCTCTTTTGCGGATGTTCTTTTCTTCGAGGATGCGCGGGCCATGACCTGCTTTACTCATGTTCCGGGCAGCTAGGTCAAGAGGCGCGCGGTCACGGATGCGCGGTGATGCATTCCGGCAGCCCGGTTTTCAAACCCGCGCCGCCGTGTTGAGTATTTTTGGCAAGATGAAACACGCGCAAGGCGCGGGATCAGCGCGTGGGCACGGGCACCTCGCCGCGATAATCGTAGAAACCGCGACTTGTCTTGCGCCCCAGCCACCCCGCTTCAACATATTTTGTCAGAAGCGGACAGGGGCGGTATTTCGTATCGGCCAGCCCGTCATGCAGCACATTCATGATCGCAAGGCAGGTGTCGAGCCCGATGAAATCCGCAAGCTCCAGCGGCCCCATCGGATGATTGGCCCCCAGCTTGAGCGACTCGTCGATGGATTTGACCGAACCCACGCCTTCATAAAGCGTATAGACCGCCTCATTGATCATCGGCATCAGAATGCGGTTGACGATGAAGGCCGGGAAATCCTCGGCACTGGCAGCGGTCTTGCCCAGCTTCTCGACCACGCCCAGCAGCGTCTTGTAGGTGGGTTCATCCGTCGCAATCCCGCGGATCAGCTCCACAAGCTGCATCACCGGCACCGGGTTCATGAAGTGGAACCCCATGAATTTCTCGGGCCGGTCGGTGCGCGAGGCCAGCCGCGTGATCGAGATCGACGAGGTGTTCGAGGTCAGGATCGTATGCGGCTGGATATGCGGCAGCAGATCCTCGAAAATCGCCTGTTTGACGGTTTCGCGCTCGGTCGCGGCCTCGATGATCAGATCGGTGGGGCCAAGTTCGGGCAGTTTCGTCGTGGTGCGGATCCGCGACAGCGCCTCGCTCTTGTCCTCGGCACTGACCTTGCCGCGCGACACCTGCCGTTCGATATTGCGGTCGATCTGGGCGATGGCCTTTGCCAGCGCATCTTCCGAAATGTCATTGAGCAGCACGTCAAAGCCTGCCAGCGCAAAGACATGTGCAATGCCAGAGCCCATCTGGCCCGCGCCCACCACTCCGACCGTCTTGATCTGCATATGTTCTGCGCTCCTGCTTGTCTGTGGCTGACCATAAGGCGGGCTTCGCCCATGACGCAAGTGCGAAAGCCCTCAGCGCCCTGCGCGGCCGGGGGCCGGGGGCCAGAGTTGCTGGGCAATGCCGACGCCCACAAGATAGAGGCTGGTCGCAATCAGCCCGAAGGTGACGATCTGCGGCTGGTCAAAATTGGTCCAGGCCGCCCAACCGGCCAGCCCCGTCCAGACAAAGGCCACGGGCAGCGACAGCCAGCGCCAGCGTGCAGTGCGCACCGGATGGATGAATTTCAGCGGCGTGAACATGGCGATCGCCAGAAAGGCCACGATGGCCAGAATGATCCAGAATCCCGGTTGCGTCGCGAAAATCACCACTGCGGCCATGTTCCAGCAGGCAGGAAAGCCCTGAAAGGAATTGTCCGAGGTCTTCATCCGCGTATCGGCGAAATAGAGAACCGATGTGAAGGTGATCACGATAATGGCGATCCAGCCGGTCCAGCCGGGCAAGAGGCCGGACTGAAACAGCGCGAAAGCCGGAATGAAAACATAGGTCAGATAGTCGATGATCAGATCAAGCAGAACACCGTCAATGGTCTTGGCATGCTGCTTGACGAGATAGCGCCGCGCCAATGGCCCGTCGATCCCGTCTACGATGAAAGCCACCACCAGCCACAGGAACATCATCGCCCAATCGCCCTTGGTCGCTTCCAAGAGCGCCAGCATTGCGAAAACGGCGCCTGTCGCCGTGAACAGATGCACCAGATAGGCTTTCCAGCTTGCGCTCACTCTGACCGTCCTCCTGCCCGCCTGACTTTCTTCTGTGTCAGAATGCGCCGGGTCATGCAATCATTGCCCCTGGCTTTGTGCCCGCGGATGGGCCTGTGCGTAAATCTCCATCAACCGCCCGGTATCCACAGCCGTATAAACCTGCGTCGATTGCAGCGAGGCATGGCCCAGCAACTCCTGTATCGCCCGCAGATCGCCCCCGGCGGACAGCAGATGCGTCGCGAAGGAATGGCGCAGGGCATGCGGGGTCGCCGTTGCGGGCAGGCCCAGTTGCAGTCGCGTCATCTCCATCACTTTTGCGATATGGCGCCGCGACAGAGCGCCGCCGCGCACGCCGCGAAAGATCGGCGCATCAGGGGCCATCGCATGCGGGCAGAGGCGCAGATAGGCGTCAACCGCCCTGCGCGCGGCGGGCAGAAGCGGCACCAGACGTTCGCGCCCGCCCTTGCCCCGGATACGCAGCACCTCGCGCAGGGGCAGATCGCGCCCGCTCAGCCCCAGCGCTTCGGAAATCCGCAGCCCGCAGCCATAAAGCAGCGTGATCACCGCCGCATCGCGTGCGCCGGTCCAGTCCGACCGGCTTTGCAGCGGGGCCAGCGCAATCACCTCGCGCGCGGCCTCTTCACTCAGGGGGCGGGGCAGGTTGCGGCTGTATTTCGGGGCGCGTGCCGCGAGAATGGCCGAAATGTCGAGCTCTTCGCGCTCCGCGACCCAGCGGGCGAAGCTTTTCACCGCTGAGAGCTTGCGGGCCAGCGACCGGCTGCCAAGACCGCCCGCCCGTTCTGCCGCCATCCAGGCGCGCATATCCGATTGGGACATCGCGGCAAGCTGATGCATGCCCGCCGCGCCCCCCAGATGAGCGGCCAGAAACCCCAGAAACTGCCCGACATCATGCGCATAGGCGGCGACAGTATGGTCCGACGCGCCATCCAGCGCGCGCAGCCCGTCCAGCCAATGCGCGAGCGCGTCGCGCATCTGCGCGCTGGGCAGCGCGCGGCTCATGCCAGCCAGCGGCGCATGGACCTCTCGAAAATGCCCGCGAAGAAGGACAGCAGATCCGTGCCTTGACCGGGCTTGAACATATGCGGATTGTCGGATCCCATGACCAGCAATCCGCCCATGCGGTGCTTGCCCAGATCCAGCCGCATGCAGGCTTCCGACCGTAGATCGGGTGTTTTCGTGCCGTAAAGCACATCGGTCTGCGGAATCGCCTGCCGCAGGATGACCTGTCTGCTGGTCGGGCCGCGTTCGGAACTCATATAGGCTTCGATGAAACCCGGCTTGACCACGCAGAGCACATCCGAAATCCGCTCCAGCGCCGGATCGGGCCCGGCATCGGGGCTTTCGAGCACCAGCTTGATCGCATCCACATTCAGGATCTGCGCCACATCATGGCCCAGATTGCGCAGGAAATCCTCGAATTGCTCGGGATCGAGCATGCGCAGGATGGCGCGGTGAATCTGGTTCGTGCCGGACAGATTCTCATAGGCCGCAGCAATCACGGCACGATGGGTTTCTTCCAGACGGTCCAGCCGCGTTTCCAGCCGCTCCATCGCCAACCCGCGCAGGTCGATGATATTGTCGCCCATGCCGCGCTCGCTGGCCGCAACCAGCGTGCGCATCACGTCCTTGTCATCGAGTACCAACGCGGGATCCGCGAGAATGCGGGCTCGGAATTCCTCGGCCATTTCGGGCCGGAGAGCGGTTCCTGTCATGTGTCAGCCTGTCCGTTTCTGCTCGGGTTGTTTTTTGTTGTCCGGACTATAGCAAAGGTTACAGGATTTTTTGACCTGTTTTTTCCCAATCCTTCATGAATTGTGCCAGTCCGGCATCGGTCAGCGGGTGGCTGGCCAGTTTGCGGATCACTTCCGGCGGGGCGGTCATCACATCTGCACCGATCCGCGCCACATCCAGAACATGGTTCACAGAACG
Source organism: Natronohydrobacter thiooxidans (assembly GCF_001884735.1). Classification (GTDB taxonomy): domain Bacteria; phylum Pseudomonadota; class Alphaproteobacteria; order Rhodobacterales; family Rhodobacteraceae; genus Roseinatronobacter; species Roseinatronobacter thiooxidans_A. Next base: position 79,495 of record NZ_MJAP01000032.1, read on the forward strand.
GATCGAAGCCGCAAGGATCTGCGTCTCAAAGCCGTAATTGTCATAGACCGTGCGGATATCCTCGATCAGTTCCACACCATCCAGCGCGATATCATCCAGACGGCCCAGGAAGGGCGAGATGAAGGTCGCACCGGCTTTCGCGGCCAGAAGCGCCTGATTTGCGCTGAAACACAGCGTGACATTGACCATCTTGCCTTCGCCGGTCAGCACCTTGCAGGCTTTCAGCCCGTCCCAGGTCAGCGGCAGCTTGACGGTGATATTGGGGGCGATCCCGGCCAGTTTGCGGCCCTCGGCGATCATGGCATCGGCTTCCAGTGCCACCACTTCGGCAGAGACGGGGCCATCCACGATATCGCAGATCTCTTTCGTCACTTCCAGAATGTCGCGCCCGGATTTCAGAATCAGCGACGGGTTGGTCGTCACCCCATCCACCATGCCAAGCTCATTCAACTCACTGATAGCGCTAACATCGGCAGAATCTACAAAGAACTTCATCGTGCGTTTCCTCTGGGTTGCGGACAGGTGATGTGCGCGTCATACCTCAAGCCGCATCCAGCCGGAACCCCCCTTTACCATGTGTGATCGCGACAGCCCGGAGTTTTTTGATGAAGGCACCCCTTGCGGGGTGCTGACGGCAGAGCCTCTGGGCCGGCCGCTCGATTATCTGGCGCCCGAGGGCGGCGCCTGGCTCGGGGCTTTTGTCGAGGTGCCGCTTGGCCCGCGTCGCGTGACCGGCGTGGTCTGGGGCGCGGCAGAGGGTATTGTTTCGCGCGCGAAACTTCGCTCGATCATCCGCGTTCTGGATGCCGCCCCCATGCGCACGGAGTTGCGCGATTTCCTGACCCGCGCGGCGGAATATACCCTGACGCCGCTGCCCGCAATGTTGCGGCTGGCAACCCGCGTGCCCGATCTGGGGCAGGGGCCTGCCTTGCGCAAATTGCTCTATCTCGGCGAGACGCTGCCGCCGCGCATGACCGAGGCGCGCGAAAAGGTTCTGGCGGTTTTTGCCGAATTCGGCGGGGCCGGGCTGACGCCGGGCGAACTGGCGCAGGCCGCAGGCGTCAGCGCGGGCGTGGTGCGCGGGCTGGTGCAATCGGGCGCGCTGGTCGAACGACAGGCCCCGCGCGATCAGCCCTATCTGCGCCTCGACCCCCGACTGGCCGGGGCGGATCTGACCGAGGATCAGAAGCGCGCCGCTGATGCGCTCTGCGGCGGCCTGCGCGCGGGCGGCTATGGCACGACGCTTCTGCGCGGTGTCACTGGCTCTGGCAAGACCGAGGTCTATCTCGAAGCCGTCGCCACCTGTCTGGCCCAAGGGCGGCAGGCATTGGTGCTGCTGCCCGAAATCGCGCTCTCCTCGGAATTTCTGGACCGGGTGGAGGCCCGTTTCGGTGCCCGCCCCGCCGAATGGCATTCCGGTGTCACCCTCAGCGAACGCAGACGCTGCTGGCATATGCTGGCTCTGGGCGAGGCGCAGCTTGTGGTCGGCGCGCGCTCCGCGCTGTTCCTGCCCTTCCGCGATCTGGGGCTGATCGTGGTCGATGAGGAACATGACAGTTCCTACAAGCAGGAAGAGGGTGTCCTCTACAACGCCCGCGACATGGCGGTGCTGCGCGCGGCGATGAATGGCTGCCGGGTGGTGCTCGCCTCTGCCACGCCCTCGCTGGAAACCTGGGCCAATGCGGAATCGGGCAAATACACGCGCCTTGACCTGCCCGCGCGCTTTGGCATGAACACCTTGCCCGAGATGCGCGCGATTGACCTGCGCGCCGAGGAAATCCCCTCGAACCGCTGGATTTCACCCAGCCTGCAATCTGCCGTGACCGCGCGGATCACCGCAGGCGAACAGGCGCTTTTGTTCCTGAACCGGCGCGGCTATGCGCCGCTGACCGTCTGCCGCGCCTGCGGCCATCAGATCGGCTGCGACGATTGCGACGCGCGCATGGTCGAGCATCGCTTCCTCAAGCGGCTGGTCTGCCATCAATGCGGGGCGTCCAAGCCCATGCCGACCAAATGCCCCAGTTGCGAGGCCGAGGATCGTCTGGCCCCGGTCGGCCCCGGTGTCGAGCGGCTGGAAGAAGAAGCCCGCGCCCTGTGGCCGGATGCGCGGGTGGCCGTGCTCTCTTCGGATCTCTTCGGCACCGCCCGCGCGCTGAAAGAGCAGATCGCCGCGATTGCCGGGGGCGAGGCGGATATCATCATCGGCACGCAGATCGTGGCCAAGGGGCATAATTTCCCCGATCTGACGCTTGTGGGCGTGATCGACGCCGATCTGGGTCTGTCCGGCTCTGACCTGCGCGCGGCAGAACGGGTGTTTCAACTGGTCCGGCAGGTCTCGGGCCGGGCAGGGCGCGCGGAAAAGCCGGGCCGCGCGCTGATCCAGACCAGCCAGCCCGAGCACCCGGTGATCCGCGCGATCCTCTCGGGCGATGAGGAAGCCTTCTGGCAATCCGAGGCCGCGCAGCGTCAGGCGCTGGGCATGCCGCCCTATGGGCGGCTTGCGGGCATCGTGATCTCTGCCCCGACGCTGGAACCCGTTTTTGCGCTGGGCAATGATCTGGCGCGCGCCGACCAGCCCCTGCGCGCGGTGGGCGCGCAGGTTTTCGGCCCGGCCCCCGCCCCGATTGCGCGCATCCGGGGCCGTCACCGCGTGCGGCTGCTGGTCAAGGCCCCGAAAACCGCCCCCTTGCAAGCGGCGATCACCGCATGGCTGCGGCCGCACAAGCTGAAACGGGATCTGCGGCTCAGCGTCGATATCGACCCGCAAAGCTTCTTCTGAACCGTTGTCTTGCGCCGCACTGCACCTATCTTGAGGGCAAGCAAAAAGGAGAGCCCCCATGTTCGGATCTAGCGCAGAGAAGACCCGTATGATCACCGCCGCAGAGGCGCTTTCGGGACGCGCAGAGCCGATCCCGACCGCAGACACCCATGCGATTTTCGGCCGCCCCCTGAAAGCCGAAATCCCCGAAGGCATGGAAGAAGCGATTTTCGGCATGGGCTGTTTCTGGGGCGTCGAGCGCAAGTTCTGGCAGCTTCCGGGCGTCTGGCTGACCATGGTCGGCTACGCGGGCGGCTTCACGCCCAACCCGACCTATCAGGAGGTCTGCACCGGCAAGACCGGCCATAACGAGGTGGTGCGCGTGATTTTCGACCCCGCCCAGATCAGCTATGAGACGCTGTTGCAGATCTTCTGGGAAAATCACGACCCGACTCAGGGCATGCAACAGGGCAATGACCGGGGCACGCAGTATCGTTCAGGCATCTATTTCGTGAGTGAGGATCAGAAAGCCGCCGCCGAAGCCAGCCGCGCGGCCTATGCAGAGCGTCTGCGGGCGGCGGGTTTCGCCGCGATCACGACCGAAATCCTGCCCGCCCCGGCATTCTACTTCGCCGAAGACTACCACCAGCAATATCTGCACAAGAACCCGCAGGGCTATTGCGGGATCGGCGGAACCGGTGTCAGTTGCCCGATTGGCGTGGGCGCATAGGGTTTTCCTTGACCCGCGTCACAGGGGCCAGTATCGCGGCGCGTGTTCCTGATCTTGAGAGTGCGCGCCCATGCCCACCTATACCGCCATCACCAAACTGACCTCTTCCGAGGCCGCCTATTCCCTGTCCGAGGCCATGGAGAACATGGACCCCGAACCGACCGGCGTGGGCGTGTTCGAGATGGAAGACGGCTCGAACCTGTGGGAAGTGGGCGGCTATTTCATCGAGGAACCCGACGAGATCGAACTCATGCTGATGGCGCAGGCCTTTGGCGCGCAGCCCTTCATCGTCTCGGAACTGCCTGAAATCGATTGGGTGGCCAAAGTCCGCCGCGACCTCTCGCCGGTCGAGGCGGGGCGCTTCTTCGTCTATGGCAGCCATGATGCCGAGAAACTGCCCGAGGGGCGGGTCGGGCTGCTGATCGAAGCCTCCATGGCATTCGGCACCGGCCATCACGGCACCACTCTGGGCTGCCTGAAAGCACTGAACCGGCTGGACAGCGAAGGGTTCCGGGGCAGCCGTGTCGTCGATATCGGCTGCGGCACTGCGGTTCTTGCGATGGCGGCGGCGCGGATCTGGCCCGAGCCGGTTCTCGCGAGCGATATCGACGCCGTGGCGGTTGAAGTTGCCGATGCCAATATCGCCGCCAATGACCTGCAAGGCCGGGTGCGCTGTCTGGAAGCCACCGGATTCGATCATCCCGAATTGCAGGCCGCCGCACCCTATGACCTGATCTTCGCCAATATCCTGATGGGCCCGCTGATTGTGCTTGCCCCGGATATGGCCCGATATACGCGCCCCGATGGTCATGTGATCCTGTCCGGCCTGCTGGTCGAACAGGCCCCGCAGGTGCTGGCCGCCTATGAGGCCGAGGGTTTCCGCCTGCACCACCGCGAGGATATCGGCGAGTGGTCAACCCTGACCTTGCAGCGCTGAGACCGCTCCATCCTTCTGCCTTGATCCGATGATGCAAAGCGCGCGCGCATGGCCCGCTCCGCGCCAAAATTCTGCCGGAATTTCCGCGTATCCCTCGGGTGAGAGTCAAACCCTTATGGGGCCGTCCTGTGCAGGCGCCCCCGGATCGAGGCCGTCATGTCGCTAGAGCAGAAAGAAGAGTTCCAGAAACGCCGGAATAGCATCCTGCGCAAGCATATCGCCAATGACCCGAAACTGCGCAAGGCCCGTCGCAAACGCAAGCTGAGCGTGGCGCTTTCGGTGCTGGGCAGCCTCGTCACGCTCGCGGTTTTCATGGTCATGCTCAAAAGCTTCGTGCTGGCCATCCATGGCCCGCAGGGCTATGCGCAGATGGTCGCGCCCATGCTGGAGCGCGACTCTGCCGGGCCGCTCGCGACGAGGGCGCTGGGCGCGGACCCGGTTTCAGCCGAAATCGCGGCGCTCCTGCGGCCCATGCTGCCCCGACGCACGGATCTGGCCGCCTCGGCCCCGGTGCAGGCCGATCAGGCCCGCAATACGCCCGATCCGGTGACGACAGAGCCCGGCACCTGATCCGACCAGACAGTCAGGATGCAAAAAGCCGCCCGGACGGGGCGGCTTTTTCAACTCTCTCGATCTGCTTGCCTCGTGATCCGCATCCCGAAGGCGCAGGCGGAACAGCTTACTTCAGGCCCTTTGCCGCGAGATCAATATCGCTGCGGGTCAGGCCGATATCGGCCAGTTCGCGGTCGGTCAGGGCGTTCAGGTCACGGCGTGTAATGCGCTCTTCGTTCCAGGTCTTGAGGGTGGCGATCAGAGCGCCAAGCGACAGGCCCTGGAAACCGGCAAGCACCTGTTCCGTGTGAAAACGGCTTTGTGCATAGAAGGTCATGGTGGTCTCCATAGGGGTTTTGATTCTCGAACCGCTGAACTTTCATGCGGTTGACCCCTATCTATGCTGAAATCAGAGGCGCGAGTAGAATTGAAAAACGCAACTCCCTTATGCAGGTGCAGCATGGCTGTGGGCGTGCTTCGCGAAAGGCTTGGCAGATGTTCGCCTTTCGTGCTAGTGCTTGCAGGAGCAGGCAAAAACACATGAACAGAGGCCGCGATGCGCGTGATCGGCATAGACCCCGGACTGCGAAATCTGGGATGGGGTATCATCGATGTCGATGGGCCGCGCATGCGCCATGTCGCGAATGGCATCTGCCATTCCGACCCGACCGGCACCTTGGCGGCGCGTCTGCTGGAACTGCATGTCCAACTGACCCGCGTGATGCAGGATTTTGCGCCGCAATCGGCCGCGGTCGAGCAGACATTCGTCAACAAGGATGCGGTTGCGACCCTCAAACTGGGCTCCGCGCGCGGGATTGCTCTGCTGGTTCCGGCGCAGGCAGGGCTGGTGGTCGGTGAATATGCCCCGAACGCGGTCAAGAAAGCGGTGGTCGGTGTGGGCAAGGCCGCGAAGGAACAGGTCGATCACATGGTGCGCATGCAGCTTCCGGGCGTGCAGATTGCCGGGCCGGACGCGGCTGATGCGCTGGCCATCGCGATCTGCCACGCCTTTCACAGCCAGTCCGCGCGCAGCATGGCCATTGTGGGGGGCGCGCGATGATCGGCAAGCTGACCGGCGTGGTAGAGATGCGCGGCCCCGATCATGTGCTGCTCGATGTGCGCGGCGTGGGCTATATCGTCCATGTCTCCGAGCGCACGTTGATGGCGCTTCCGGGGCGCGGTGAAGTGGCGGCGCTTTACACCGAACTGGTGGTGCGCGAGGATCTGATGCAGCTTTTCGGCTTCCCGACGCTGCTGGAAAAGGAATGGCACCGCGTGCTGACTTCGGTTCAGGGGGTGGGGGCGAAAGCGTCGCTTGCGATTCTGGGGGCGCTGGGGCCTGAGGGCGTCTCGCGCGCGATAGCGCTCGGGGATGCGGCGGCCTTGCGCAAGGCGCCCGGCGTCGGCCCGAAACTGGCGCTGCGTATCGCCAATGAATTGAAGGACAAGGCCCCGGCGCTGATGGCCGTCGTCGAAACCGCGCCTGCAAGCGCATCGCGCAGGGACGTTGCGGACACTGCGCTGGCCCCTGTCGCGGCCCCGGCCCCTGCGCCGATCCCCGCCAGCAATGCCGTGGCCGAAGCGATGTCGGCGCTTGGCAATCTGGGCTATTCCCCCTCGGATGCCGCGCGCGCCGTGGCCGAGGCGCAGGCCACCGACCCCGAGGCCGAAACCCCCGCGCTGATCCGGGCCGCGCTGCGCCTGCTTGCTCCGAAAGGCTGATCCATGACCACGCCCGACCCCAGCCTGCGCGGCGATGATCTGCCCGAGGACAGCCCCGAACTCGACCGCGCGCTGCGGCCTCAGACATTGGATGAATTCATCGGCCAGCAGGAAGCGCGCGCCAACCTGAAGGTCTTCATCCAGTCCGCCCGGATGCGCGGCGAGGCGATGGACCATACGCTGTTCTACGGCCCGCCCGGACTGGGCAAGACGACGCTTGCGCAGATCATGGCGCGCGAATTGGGGGTGGGGTTTCGCATGACCTCTGGCCCGGTTCTGGCCAAGGCGGGCGATCTGGCAGCGATCCTGACCAATCTGGAGGCGCGAGATGTGCTCTTCATCGACGAGATTCACCGCATGAATCCGGCGGTTGAGGAAGTGCTCTACCCGGCGCTGGAGGATTTTCAGCTTGATCTGGTGATCGGTGAAGGGCCCGCCGCGCGCACGGTGCGGATCGAGTTGCAGCCTTTCACGCTGGTGGGGGCCACGACGCGGCTGGGCTTGCTGACGACACCGCTGCGCGACCGGTTCGGGATTCCGACGCGGCTGCAATTCTATACCGAGGATGAATTATGCCTGATCGTCGCGCGCGGGGCGCGGCTTCTGGGGATCAAGGCCGAAGCGGATGGCGTGCGCGAAGTGGCGCGGCGCGCGCGCGGCACGCCCCGGATTGCCGGGCGGCTCTTGCGGCGGGTGGTCGATTTCGCGCTGGTCGAAGGCGACGGGCGGCTGACACAGGCACTGGCCGATAATGCGCTGACGCGGCTCGGGGTCGATCATCTGGGGCTGGATGGGGCCGACCGGCGCTATCTGTCGTTGCTGGCCGAAAATTATGGTGGCGGGCCGGTGGGGGTGGAAACCATAGCTGCCGCCCTGTCGGAATCGCGCGATGCCATTGAAGAGGTGATCGAGCCGTTTCTGCTGCAACAGGGTCTGATTGCGCGCACGCCGCGCGGGCGGATGCTGGCGGCGAAAGCCTGGGCGCATCTGGGGCTTGCGGCGCCCGCGCCCGCCGCGCAGGGGCGGTTGTTCGACGAATGACGCTGTGCCGGGGGCGCAGGTCTCCCCTCAAAGGCGGCTGATTTCACCCCGAGGAATTTCGGGCGAAAATGAAAAAGTATTTCAGATTCCGGCCAAAATAGCCCGCGCGCGGGCGCTGTCGGCATCCATCTGGGTGATCAGCCCCTCAATGCTGTCAAAGCGCATTTCGTCGCGCAGATGCTCGATCAGCGCCACCGAAAGCGGGGTGCCATAGAGATCGCCCTTGAAGTCAAAGATGAAGGTTTCGAGATTGGGCAGGTTCTGGCCAAACATCGGCCGCACGCCCATCGAGGCGACGCCGTGATATTTGCCCTGATGCGGCCCGTCGAGAACATCCACCTGCACCGCATAGACCCCGAAACGCGGCGGGTGCAGCCCGGTGATGGACATATTCGCGGTCGGGTAGCCCAATTCGCGCCCGCGCTTCTCGCCATGCAGCACCGGCCCGTCAATCCGGTGCCAATGGCCCAGCATGGTTGCGGCATCGCGGGGTCTGCCCTCGCTTAATGCGCGCCGGATCGCGGTCGAGGAAAAGACATGCGCGCCCTCTTTCTGCAGCGGCGCGATGGTGACGCCGAAGCCCAACTCCGCGCCGAGATCCGCAAGCGTTTGCGCGGTGCCAGTCCGGCCCTTGCCGAAGCAGAAATCCGCGCCGATCACGACATGGCTGACACCCAGACCCTGGGTCAGCACGTCGCGCGCGAAAGCCTCCGCGCTCAGGTCGGACAGGTCGCGGGTGAAGGGCAGTTCATAGAGTCGCTCGACGCCCAGCCAGTCGAGGCGATGCGCGCGGGTCTCGGCGCTCATCAGCCGAAAGGGCGGTGCATCCGGGGCGAAAAATTCGCGCGGATGCGGCTCGAAGGTGACAATGCCCAAAGGTGCGTCGCGATCGCGTGCGAGGTCGATCACATATTGATGCCCGCGATGCACCCCGTCGAAATTGCCCATGGCGACAGAAGCGCCGCGCGCAGTTTCGGGAAGGTCGCGCCAATGGTGAAATTTCAGCATCTGCCCCCTGTGGGGCGCAAGACCCCGCGTCAGTCGAACTTGCGGCTTGGGGCCAGAACCGTGGCCTCGCCTTTCAGCACAACCGTATCCCCTACCGAGCAGCGACATTCAAGAGCGACCCGGCGCTTGGCGTAATCGATGCTCAGCACCGTCACCTCGGCCAGAACCGTGTCGCCGGGGCGGACAGGGGCCATGAATTTGAGCGTCTGGCCCATATAGATCGTGCCATGGCCGGGCAATTGCTCGCCGATGACAGCGGAAATAAGCCCTGCGGTCAACATGCCATGCGCGATACGGCCTTCGAAGATCGTGTCCTGCGCGTAGGAATCATCCAGATGCACCGGATTGCGGTCGGTCGACACCTCGGCAAAGAGTTCGATATCGCGATCCGTGATCTCCTTGCGCAGATAGCGTGACATGCCGATTTCGAGATCCTCGATGCAGATCGTGCCGCGCGGAAGATTGTCATTCATGCCATTGTCCAACATTTCTGCGATCCTTTCGAAAGTCGCGACCCCGAACTTTGTTGCAGTGCAGCAATACACGGTCTGCGCCCTTCGCGCAACAGGTAAGAGAAAGAATAATGCGAAAGTTGATGCTAGACGGTAACTATGTTGCGTGACACCATGTCGCATAAGCGCAAAAAAGCGCCGCGAAACGGGTCCGCGGCGCGATGGCGATGGCACTGGTGACGCGAGACTATCGCAAGCGACCGATGGCAAAGCTTGGCTGGACCGTCTGGCCTGCCACCCAACGCGCGAGCATCTGCGCTTCGGGGCTCTCGACATCCGGTCCGAATTCGGAGGCTGCCAGCCCGCCGGTGATGAAGAGCGTATCCATCCCTTCACCGATGCCGCCCTGAATATCGGTATGGATACCATCGCCGATGCAGATGGTCCCATCCGCATTCATTTGCACCCCATGATCTGCGGCGATCCTGCGCGCCAGATCGTAGATGGGCGGATGCGGCTTGCCGAAATAGAGGCTCTCGCCCCCCATCTCGTCATAAAGCTGCGCCAGCGCGCCTGCACAATAGAGCCGCAAATCCCCGAAATCGACCACGATATCGGGATTGGCGCAAAGCAGTTTCAGCCCGCGCGCCTTGGCCGACAGGAAGCGCCCGCGATAGTCCTCGGGCGTGTCGGCCAGCTCATCGAACGGGCCGGTGCAGACAATGCCTTCGGCCTCGTCAAACGAGACGCGCTCGATGGCGGAGCGCTCCTTTGCCCAGTCGGGCAGGTCGGTGAAGAAGGTGTCATCCTTCTCCGGGCCCAGATGCCAGACCCGCTGCCCGACGGCCCCCATGAGCATGGCTTCCTGCGCGGCGTCGCCCGAGGTGGCGATTGCGTCATAGGCGTCTGGGGAGAGGCCCATTTCGCTCAGGCGTTCGGCAACTGCCGCACTGGGGCGCGGCGCATTGGTGACAAGCACCACGCAACCACCGGCCTGCCGATACTGCACAAGTGCGGCTTCGGCGGCCGGATAGATTTGCTTGCCATTATGTACGCAGCCCCAGAGATCGACCAGCGCCAGATCATATCTGCCCGAAATCTCGGAAAAAGACGTGATAAGGCGGGTCACAGGCTGAGCACCGGAATGATCTGTTTCTTGCGGCTCATGACCCCCGGCAACACGACCTGATCGCCGTCAACCGAGACATTGAAGGATTTTTCGGCGACCGCGCGCAGCAGGGGCGTCGGCAGGAGGAGCGTCGCCTCTTCTTTCAGGATGTCGATGACGAAGAGCATGACCTCATCGGCCCCGTCTTCGGCCGCGACCCCCGGCATGGCCGCGACCAGTTCGGCCTTGCGCGACAGGATCTGATCGGGCGAGGTCGTCTCCAGCACCGAAATGCGGAAGGTCTTGTCGCCGACAGCGTATTTCTTGGCATCCATTTTCAGCAATTCCGCGGCCGAAAAGGCCGAAACATCGGATTTGGCGGCGAACATCTGAGCCGCGAGATCCGCGATATCAACGCCCAGATCATCGGCCAGCGCCTGCGCAATTTCCCGGTCCGTGTCGGTGGTCGTGGGCGAGCGGAATTCGAGCGTGTCCGACAGGATGCAGGACAGCATCATGCCTTTGATCCCGCGCGGTGCCCTGGCCATATCGGCACCGATCAGCTGATACATGATCGTCGCCGTGCAGGCGAGGGGGCGGATGGTGATGTCAATCGGCCCCCTGGTTTCCAGCCCGCCGACCAGTTTGTGATGGTCGATGATGGCCAGAATATCGGCGTCGTTGATTCCCTCGGGCAGTTCAGCCGGGTTGTTGGTGTCGACGATCACCACGGGCGTTCCTGCGGGCAGATCGGTCAGGATCTCGGGCTGCTCGAATTCCCAGTGGCGCAGGGCGAATTGCGCTTCGGTATTGCACTCGCCCAGCAGCACGGCCTGAGCGGGCTGGTTCTGGATCTCGCTGAGATACCATGCCCAGATCAGCGGCGATCCGGTCGAATCCGTATCGGGCGAGAAATGTCCGAAAACTTTGATCATTTTTATGTCCATTATCTGGGGCCAGGGCGATTGTCGCGCAGGCTTATAGCGAGCAAATTCCGGCTTGTCACGCAACCGCGCGGGCCTCTGTGGCGCGGGTGCCTGACCGGCTCGCCGGGGCAGATGTGCCAAGGCGCAGGGGCCTGCAGGGCCAAAGGCGGTTTTCCCGACACGCGGGTGTTGACAGGTCCTGCGCGCTTCCCTATCTCTGCGGCGTTAGCACTCGACCTGTGTGAGTGATAACACGATTTCAACCTGGAACCAGAGGAGCGTTCTCAGATGGCATTCAAACCGCTGCATGACCGTGTTCTAGTCCGTCGCGTCCAGAGCGACGAGAAAACCAAAGGCGGTCTGATCATTCCCGACACCGCGAAAGAGAAGCCCGCAGAAGGCGAGATCATCTCGGTCGGCGAAGGCGCACGCAAGGATTCGGGCGAGTTGATCGCACCGAGCGTCAAATCGGGTGATCGCGTGCTGTTCGGCAAATGGTCCGGCACCGAAGTCACGATCGACGGCGAAGAGCTGCTGATCATGAAGGAAAGCGACATTCTGGGCGTTATCGCCTGATCGTTTTCACGCATTCAGAAATTCAGACAACCAGGAGGCACCCAAATGGCTGCTAAGGACGTCAAATTCAACACCAACGCCCGCGACCGGATGCTGCGCGGCGTGAATATTCTTGCTGATGCTGTGAAGGTCACGCTGGGCCCCAAAGGCCGCAATGTCGTGATCGACAAGAGCTTCGGCGCCCCCCGCATCACCAAGGACGGTGTGTCGGTTGCCAAGGAAATCGAACTGGAAGACAAGTTCGAGAACATGGGCGCGCAGATGGTCAAGGAAGTGGCCTCGCGCACCAATGACGAAGCTGGCGACGGCACCACGACCGCAACCGTTCTGGCACAGGCGATCATCCGCGAAGGTCTGAAATCAGTTGCTGCCGGCATGAACCCGATGGATCTGAAGCGCGGGATTGATCAGGCAACCACCAAGGTTGTCGAAGCGATCAAAGCTGCCGCACGTCCCGTCAATGACAGCGCCGAAGTCGCGCAGGTCGGCACCATCTCTGCCAATGGTGAAGCTGAAATCGGCCGTCAGATCGCTGACGCGATGCAGAAAGTCGGCAATGAAGGCGTGATCACGGTTGAGGAAAACAAAGGTCTGGAAACCGAGACCGATGTGGTCGAGGGCATGCAGTTCGACCGCGGCTACCTCTCGCCCTATTTCGTGACCAACCCCGACAAGATGGTTGCCGAACTCGACGACGCCATCATCCTGATTCACGAGAAGAAACTCTCGTCGCTGCAGCCGATGGTTCCGCTGCTCGAATCGGTCATCCAGTCGCAAAAGCCGCTCCTGATCATCGCAGAAGACGTGGAAGGCGAGGCTCTGGCCACGCTCGTCGTCAACAAACTGCGTGGCGGTCTGAAAATCGCCGCTGTCAAGGCACCGGGCTTCGGCGATCGCCGCAAGGCCATGCTGCAGGATATCGCCATCCTGACCGGCGGTCAGGTGATCAGCGATGATCTGGGCATGAAGCTGGAAAACGTGACTATCGATATGCTGGGCCGCGCCAAGAAAGTGTCGATCAACAAGGACAACACGACCATTGTTGACGGCAATGGCGAGAAGGCCGAGATCGAAGCCCGCGTCGCGCAGATCCGTCAGCAAATCGACGAAACCACCTCTGACTACGACCGCGAGAAGCTGCAAGAGCGTCTGGCCAAGCTGGCTGGCGGCGTTGCTGTCATCCGCGTCGGCGGCATGACCGAAGTCGAAGTGAAAGAGCGCAAGGACCGTGTGGACGATGCTCTGAACGCGACCCGTGCAGCCGTGCAGGAAGGCATCGTTGTCGGCGGTGGTGTTGCCCTGATCCAGGGCGCGAAATCGCTTGACGGTCTGAAAGGCGAAAACAGCGATCAGGATGTGGGTATCCAGATCGTGCGCCGCGCCATCGAGGCACCGCTGCGTCAGATCGCTGAGAACGCAGGCTTCGACGGTTCGGTCGTCGCAGGCAAAATCCGCGAATCCGATGACAAGGCCTACGGCTTCAACGCGCAGACCGGCGAATATGGCGACATGTTCAAGTTCGGCGTGATCGACCCGGCCAAAGTGGTGCGCACCGCATTGCAGGACGCGGCATCGGTTGCTGGCCTGCTGATCACGACGGAAGCCATGATCGCCGACAAGCCCGAGCCGAAAGGCGCAGCACCCGCAGGCGGCATGCCTGACATGGGCGGCATGGGCGGCATGATGTAATCAGGCCCCTATGGGAACGAGGAAGGCCGGGGCGCGTAGCCCCGGCCTTTTTCATTCTCAGCCATGATTACCGGGCGGCTCAGTGCACGCTGACCGGCTCGAAATCATTCTGCCTGGCCATGATGAACGCCATTGTCCGGTCGGTTACCAGCGCCAGACGTTCGCCCTCTTCATGGTGAATCGCATATAGATCTGTCACGCCCGGCAATTGCGCGCGGATCTCTTCCGGCAATTCGCTGGCCTTGATCGGGCGCACATAGGCGATGGGACGTTCAGGATTGGGGATGGGGAATTTGCTATCCATTTGATTTACCTCGCATCAGCCATGGGTGATGGTCACTGTCTGGACCGACTCTTCGGGCTCCTGACGGGTCAGGTCGATATGCAGCAACCCGTCCTGCAAGGCCGCGCGCGTCACCTCGACCCCCTCGGCCAGGGCAAAGACGCGCTGGAACTGCCGCGCGGCGATTCCGCGATGCAGGAACACGCGGTCGTCCTTGTCGGCATCTGCTTGCTGCCCGCGCACGAGCAACTGGCGCCGCTCGACGGTGATTGACAGATCATCCTCGCGAAACCCCGCCAGCGCCAGCGTGATCCGAAAGCTGTTCTCGCCGGTCACTTCGATATTGAACGGCGGATAGCCGTCAGTTCCTGACCGGGCGGTCTGTTCAACCAGCCGTTCCAGCCTGTCGAACCCCAGAAGCAGAGGATGCGACGGAAAATGCAGTTTCGTCATCAGCTTGGCCCTTTCAGATAAGCGACGTTGCTGTTGGCCCCATTGCGGCGGCCATCTGAGTCTAGATATGGTGTGAATTCTCGCAATCTCAAGGGTGGACTGCGTGCGTTGGCTGTATGGAAAGCTTTTGCGATGCGGGATTTGTCGCTAAGGTCAGCTTAAAGAAGCAAGAGCAGAATCGCCCCGATGAATTCGCCTCAAGAACTGAGCCATGAAGAAGTGCTGCGCGTGAAACTCGAAGTTCTGCGCCAGAAGCATCGCGATCTGGATGAGGCGATCAATGCGCTTCAGCAACAGGGCCCGGCCACGCAACTGACGGTCCTGCGGCTGAAAAAGGAAAAGCTGCGCCTGAAGGACCAGATCGCGCGGATCGAGGATGAACTGACCCCCGATATCATCGCCTGATGGAATTGCGCCTGTCCGTCGCATCGCTATAGTGCGCCCGACACGGGCCGAGAGGGGTAGCATGACCGAGATCAAGGTGGGCATCATCATGGGCAGCCAGTCCGACTGGCCGACCATGCGCGAAGCGGCGGAAATGCTGGAGGCGCTTGGCGTGCCTTATGAGGCCCGTATCGTGTCCGCCCATCGCACACCGGACCGTCTGTGGGAATATGGCCGCGACGCTGTGGCGCGCGGTCTGCAGGTGATTATCGCCGGGGCCGGTGGCGCGGCCCATCTGCCGGGCATGATGGCGTCCAAGACCCGTGTGCCCGTGATCGGCGTTCCGGTCCAGACCAAGGCGCTTTCCGGGGTGGACAGCCTCTATTCTATCCTGCAGATGCCGCGCGGCTATCCGGTCGCGACCATGGCCATTGGTGCGGCGGGGGCGGCCAATGCCGGATTGATGGCGGCCGGGATCCTTGCCCTTCAAGACCCGGAGCTTGCAGCACGGCTGGAGCAATGGCGCGCGGATCTGTCCGCCTCGATCCCGCAGGAGCCGCGCGATGACTGACCCTCTCGCACCGGGGCGCGTGATCGGTATTCTTGGCGGGGGGCAATTGGGGCGGATGCTCTCTGTCTCCGCGTCGCGTCTGGGCTATCGCTGCCATATCTACGACCCGGCGCCGAGCCCGCCCGCCGGGCATGTGGCCGAGCGGGTGATCACGGCGCCTTGGGAAGATCAGGCGGCCTTGCAGGATTTCGCGGCGCATGTGGATGTGATCACTTTCGAGTTCGAGAATATCCCCACGGAAACGCTCGACCTGCTGGAACCCCTGCGCCCGATCCATCCCGGGCGCCGGGCGCTGGCCGTGTCGCAGGACCGTCTGCTGGAGAAGGATTTCCTGCGTGATCTGGGGCTGCCGACCGCCCCCTACCGAGGCGTGGAGTCGCGCGCCGATCTGGAAGCCGCTGTCGCGGAACTTGGCACGCCCGCGATCCTGAAAACCCGGCGCATGGGCTATGATGGCAAGGGACAGGCGCGGCTGGAAAGTGCGGAGGATGTCGCTGCCGCCTGGGTGGCGATGTCCGGCGCGCCTGCGATCCTTGAAGGGTTTGTCCGCTTCTCGCATGAGGTTTCGGTGATCGCGGCGCGCGGTCTGACGGGTGAGGTAGCAGCCTTTGATCCGGGCGAGAACTTGCACAAAGACGGCATTCTGCGCGAAACCCGCGTGCCCGCGCGGCTGACCGGGGCGCAGCGCAGCGATGCGGTACTTCTGGCCGCCAGGATATTGAATGCACTGGATTATGTCGGCGTGCTCGGGGTCGAATTATTCGTGACCGAGGCCGGATTGATCGTGAACGAGATCGCCCCGCGCGTGCACAATTCCGGCCATTGGACACAGAATGGCTGTGCCGTCGACCAGTTCGAACAGCATATCCGCGCGGTCACTGGTCTGCCGCTTGGCGATGGGGGGCGCCATGCCGATGTGGTCATGGAAAACCTGATCGGTGACGACATCGCGCGGCTGCCGGATCTGTTGCGGATGAAGGATGTCGCGGTGCACCTCTATGGCAAGCCAGAGGCGCGGGCGGGCCGCAAGATGGGGCATGTGAACCGCATCCTGCGTTAGTCCATGTCACGGATTGGCGAGTTTCCGCAGGGCATTGCCGAAGGTCATGCCGTGATCGAACACGCCATTGCGCAGGAATTCCAGTGTTTCCGCAATGACAATCGGGTTGTTCATCATGAAAGTATGGGTGACGGGCAGCACGATATGATCACTCATGCCGTCCAGCTTCGTGCTCTCGACCGACACTTTGCCATCATCGGCCCCGTCAATCAGCGATGAGGTCAGCGGATTGATCGATACATCGCCCGCAATGATGCCCAGTTCATAAGTTGCAAATTCCGGAAGAGTGTCCAGTGCGGCGCTTTTCTCGGTGCCCAGTTCCAGCCCGGCCGGGCCGTTGAACCATGAGAACGCCTCGATATCCGAGAAGAAATCGACCAGTTCCGAGCCATGATTGGGCGGAGCCAGCATCACAACCCGACCCATCTGCTCTGGCCGGTTGCGGTCCAGCCAGCCGCGCGCCAGAATTCCGCCCATGGAATGGGTGACGAAATGCACCGGACCATCGCCGCATTCCTCGATCGCAACGCCCACATGTTCCATCAACTCGGCAATCGGGGCGGCCGTCGAGGGATAGCCGTGATTGACAACCCTGTAGCCATGCAGGCTCAGGGCCTCTTCCATGACGCGCATCGAATTCTCGGACCGTGCCAGCCCGTGCAAAAGCACAACGCAATCGGCCAGAACCGGGGCGGGTGCAAGAAACAGGGCTGTCAAAATCGTTTTCATGGGGCAGATATATGTGGCGGCGCGTGTTTGCGCCAGTCTGACGATGGGTCACATGACGAAACCGCGATTGGCCGTGCGCGCCCTGATCGTGCATCAGAACCGCTTGCTGCTGGTCAATGCCTGGCCGGACGGCCAGAGCGATCTGTGGTGCGCCCCCGGGGGCGGGGTCGAGCCGGGGCAGTCGCTGCCCGAAAACCTGCAACGCGAGGTGCAGGAAGAATGCGGGTTGCAGATCGCGGTCGGGGCGCCCTGTCTGGTGAACGAATTTCACGACCCGGCCAGCCGCTTCCATCAGGTCGATATCTATTTCCGCGCGGAAATCACCGGCGGCCGGATTTCAGCGGATTGGGTCGATCCGGCAGGCGTCGTCACCACCCGACGCTTCGTGACCGAGGCCGAGCTGCGCCGCCTGCGCTACAAGCCTGATAGCCTGCCCGAAATCGCATGGGGCGACGCGGCCTGGGATGGCCGCGCGCTTTACGATCCTTTGGAGCCGATCCTGCGTTAGCCGTGCCCGGACAGGAATTTTTCCGCGTCGAGTGCTGCCATGCAGCCCATGCCCGCGCTGGTGACGGCCTGCCGATAGGTGTGATCGGTCAGATCGCCCGCGGCAAATACACCGGGGATCGAGGTGCGCGTGCTGCCGGGTTCGACCCAGACATAGCCACCGTCCTGCATCTGCAACTGATCCTTCACCAATTCGCTGGCCGGGCTGTGACCGATGGCGATAAAGACGCCCGCGCAGGCGATTTCCCGCGTCGTGCCGGTATGGACCTCGCGCAGGCGCACCGCCTCGACCCCCGGCGCGGTGCCGTCGCCCAGCACTTCGTCCAATGTGTGATGCCAGATCACTTCGATCTTGGGATGCTCCAGCAGGCGGTGTTGCAGGATCTTTTCGGCGCGCAGGCTGTCACGGCGATGCACCAGCGTCACTTTCGAGGCGAAATTGGTCAGGAACAGCGCTTCCTCGACCGCCGTATTGCCGCCGCCGATCACGACCACTTCCTTGCCGCGATAGAAGAACCCGTCGCAAGTGGCGCAGGCGGAAACGCCCATGCCCTTGTATTTCTCCTCGGAGGGAATGCCCAGCCAGCGCGCCTGTGCGCCGGTGGCCAGAATCACCGCATCGGCGGTGAAGGTCATGCCACTATCGGCTGTCGCGGTGAAGGGCCGTGCCGACAGATCAAGCGCGCTGATATGATCGGTGATCACCTCGGTGCCCATCTCGCGCGCATGGGCTTCCATCCGCACCATCAGATCGGGGCCCGTGACCATGGTATCGCCGGGCCAGTTCTCGACTTCGGTCGTGATCGTCAACTGCCCGCCGGGCTGAATGCCCTGCACCAGAACCGGCTCCAGCATGGCGCGCGCGCCATAGACCGCAGCCGTATAGCCAGCGGGCCCGGAGCCGATGATCAGAAGCTTGGTGTGGCGGGTGTCGGTCATGGCTGTCCCTCGGAAAATCTATTGTCGCGCGCAATCTAAGCACTGGGGCGTGAACCACAAGGGGGTAGGCGCGCGCATGGTTGGGTGCTAAATAAATTGCGCATTCTTGAAACATTGTTGCGCAACTCGGCTGCCGGGCGTAAAGAAGTGCAAAACCCCGGGGAGTGGATGGCATGTCGGGCAGCAAGCTTGATCCGATTGATCGCAAGATTCTGGCAGAATTGCAGGCGGACGGTCGCATGACCAATGTCGAACTGGCCAAGCGCGTCGGAATTTCTGCGCCACCTTGTCTGCGCCGCGTCCGCAGTCTGGAAGAGGCGGGCCTGATCCGTGGCTATCATGCCCAGGTCAATGCGCGCGAATTGGGATTCGAGGTGCAGGTTTTCGCGATGGTCGGGCTGAATTCGCAGGCCGAGGTCGATCTGGCGCGGTTCGAACAGCGCTGCCGGGACTGGCCGCTTGTGCGCGAATGTCACATGCTCAATGGCGAGATTGATTTCATCCTGAAATGCGTCGCCCCGGACCTGTCGTCTTTCCAGCGCTTCCTGACCGAAGAATTGCTGGCCGCCGAGAATGTGATCACGGTCAAGACCTCGCTTGTCATTCGCTGCGCCAAGGCAGACCCCGGCGTGCCCTTTGACATACTGGAATCGCGGATGGCGGCGATAGACTGAGGGCGCTTTTCAGCGCGCGATTGTCTCCTGCTGCACGAACATGTTTTTCCAGGCCCGGTCGATCAGCTCCGGGGACATATGCCGTGATTTGCCCTCGAAATCGCAGATGGCGATCATCTGGTCGATCAGAAAGACCGGCTGATAATTGGCATAGACATTCTTGATGGTCGGATATTTCTTCTGGATCAGATAGATGATGGTTTCCTCATCCAGCGGCATCTTGCGTTTCTTGGCCACCATCGCAAAGATCTTCAGGAAATCTGACTGATCCGGGCCGTCGATCTTGATCTTGTAGAAGATCCGCCGCAGTGCTGCCTGATCGAAAATGTCATTCGGATGGAAATTGGTCGAGAAGATCACCAGCGTATCGAAGGGCACCACGAATTTCTCGCCCGATTGCAGGGCAAGGATATCGTAATTCATCTCCATCGGCACGATCCAGCGGTTGACGATGGCCTGCGGCGGTTCTTCCTGCCGACCCAGATCGTCGATGATGAACACGCCCCCCGTCGCCTTGAGTTGCAAGGGCGCCTGATAGGTGCGCGAGACCGGGTTGAATTTCAGATCCAGCATATCAAGCGTCAGCTCGCCGCCGGTGATCACGGTCGGGCGTTCGCAATAGACATAGCGGTTGTCGAACCGGTTCCCGGTCTGGCGCAGCAGCGAAGGGTTGTCCTCGGAACTCTCGGCCACGGTATGCACGATCGGGTCATAGACGCTGATGATCTGACCGGCATGCATCACCGCGCGGGGCACATAGATCCGGTCGCCCATGGCTGCCCGGATCCCGTTCGAGATCGAGGATTTCCCGTTGCCCGGCGGCCCGTATAGCAGGATTGACCGCCCCGAACTGACCGCCGGACCCAGATCATCCATCAGGGTCGGTGGCAGGATCAGATCGCCCATGGCGATCTTCAGCTGGCGGCGGGTAATCTGGATATCGCGGATCGACTGGCGCCTGATCTGCGCCTCATACATCGGCATCGGCACCGGCATGGCGCCGTAATATTCGGACTGGCTGAGCGCATCGAGTGCGCGCGCCTTGCCCGAATCGGTGAGCTGAAAATTGGCTTCCGACTGCGCGCTGGCAGAGAGGGTCGCCATCGCCTCGATCAGCTTTTCGGACCGGCACAGGTCGATCAGTTCAATGGTCTGCGGGATCGGCAGGCAGATCGTGCGCGACAGTTCCGTGACCTTGGTGATCGACATGCGGAACATGGTCTTGAGCAGGATGTCCCGCATCAACACGTTGCTTAGCCCGGTAGCGTCCAGATTGCGCGGAACGGGCGGGGCAGTGATGTGGCTGGCTTCGATGTTCATCCGCATTATCCGTTCCTGTCAGAGTCCAGTCTGGTCCGCAAAAGGTAAAGGTCAGCCTAAGCGAGGGGATTTCCGAAGATGGTCGCAAGGCACAGGTAGAATAGCAGGCTCGGGCCAAGCGCCAGCCCCATCGGAAACTCCCGCCGGTGCCAGCTTTCCCAGCCCGGTGCCAGCGCCTGGGCAAGCTGCGTTGAGCGGGCAATGCGATGGGCGATGAAGCTGACCACTGTGACACTCGCGAGCAGCATCAGAAACAGGCTCAGATCGCCCAGCGCAATGAACGGCGCCATGGCAGCGGCGAATTTCGCATCTCCCCCGCCCATCAGACCGACCGAGCTCAGCACGAATCCCACCACCAGCACCACGCCAAGGCTTAGCCAGCCCCAGGCCCAGGTCTGAAACGGCAGGGCGATCAGCCCGATGACCAGATAGACTGCGACCAGCGCCAGAACGGTGAAATTATGGATCTTCATCCATTTCATGTCACTGAAGGCCACCCAGAGCGCAATCGGGGCCACGAAGGGCAGGAACCACAACGCGGTCTGCGCGCTCATCATCATCAGCCGCGCCCCCCGTCGAGCGCGCGCATGGCGCGCACCGCTTCCTCATAATGCTGCGGATGGGTGTCGATGGCCTCGGCCAGCAAGGTGCGCCCGATAGTGGTGTCGCCTTTGCGCACCGCGGCGATGGCCATGGTATAGAGCAGGACCGCGCGTTCCTCCTGCGTCATCTGCACCAGCGGCAGGCTGTAATTGCCCTGACCGGCGCGTGCGAGCGCAAGATTGTTCTTTGCCGTGAACAGGTTCGGATCATGTTGCAGCGCCTGCATGAACAGCGGCTCCGCCTCGCGGGGTTTGCCGCGGGTCAGCTTCGAGAAGCCCCAGTTGTTATAGACCCCGGAGGGCCGGGTCGTCAGCCCGGCAGCAGTCTCGTAGAAATGATCCGCCCGCGCCCATTGCTGCTTGCTGTCGGCGATCATTGCTTCCAGCCGGTAGCGGTCGAAACTCTCATGCGTCGGCGGGATCTGGTTCAGCGTCGCTTCCGCCTGGGCCCAGTTATTGGCGCGGATATAGGTATCGGCCAGCATCACCCGGTCATCATTATTGGCCTCGGGATGTGCAACCACGTTACGCCAGACCGGCAGCGCCTCGGACGAACGGCCGGCGCGCACAAGCGATTTGGCAAGGCCGCGCTGCAGGCTGAGATCGTCGGGGCGGCGTTCAAGCTGGGCGGCAAAGTAATTCACGGCTTCTTCCGGGTCGCCTGCCACAAGCATCAGTTCGGCCATGTTCTGATTGTCGATGGCGGTCACGCTGTCAATCGCGCGTGATACACTGGCCTTGCTGCTGTCCTGACAAGCCGCAAACGCGAACGCGCTGCCCGCAAGCAGCGCAAATAGAATAGGGTGGCGCATTTTTGCGTCCTCACTGCTCATTTTATAGTGGCGTGGACAATAACAGATACCTGCCACTGCCCCGCCGCATCAGCAAAAGCCGATGTGCCTCATGATCATCATAGCCGCTTTTTTCGGTCTTTTCGATGGCTAAACGCAAATTCTCGCGGATTTCGGGGGATCTGCCCTTATCAAACACGAAAGCGTTGCGGAAATGCAGTTGGGCTTCGCCCCATTTGCCCTGTTCGCCCAGCGTCACGCCCAGATTGTTATGCGCAGGGACAAAGGTTTCATCCAGTTCCAGCGCCCGGCGCAGATCCTGCTCTGCCTGCTGCAGACGGCCAAGACGCAGATTGGCAGAGCCGATGGCTGAAAGCACATCGACGCTGGCCCCATGGGTCACAGCGCCGCGATGATATTCGCGCAGGGCCAGTTCATATTCGCCCGCCGCCATCAGCCGATGGCCGACAATCAACCCGTCAACCGCATCCGGCACATCAGAACCGCGCGCCGCAGGCCGCAACTGGTCGGGGCCAGCCCCGGCAATCAAGGCGTCGCGCGGGGACGGCGATGTGGCCGCGCAGCCTGCCAGGAACCCTGCCAGGAACAACCATGTTATGCGACGCAAGTTTACATTCCGCTTATGATATTTCCGCCCAGATCCGCCATGATGCCAACCACCGAGGGCGCGATCAGGATGATCAGCAGAGGTGGGACAGTGAACATCATAGTGCCCAAAGTCATCTTGGTCGGCAAGAGGTTTGCTTTCTCCTCGGCGCGCATGATCCGCTTGTCGCGCATTTCCGAAGCGAAGACGCGCAGCGCCTCGGTGATCGAGGTGCCATAGGTCTGCGCCTGCACCATCACCGTCACGAAAGAGGTGATGTCCGAGATGTCGCAGCGCTTCGCCAGATCTTTCAGAACCTCGCCGCGTTCGCGCCCGGCCTTGACTTGCTCGCCCACGGCGCTGAATTCCTCGCCCAACGCGGGATAGGCCTGCTTGATCTCGCGTGATACCCGCTGGATGGACTGATCAAGCGATTGCCCGGCCTCGACGCAGATCAGCATCATGTCCAGCGCATCGGGAAAGCCCGAGAGGATCTCTTCCTTGCGCGCCTCGACGCGCTTTTCGATCCAGCGTCGTGGGCCGAAATAGCCGACCAGCATTGGCATCACGAGCGCGAAGGCCATCAGATAGAGGCTTTCGAACCTGTCCGGCGCGATCACGAACACGACCAGAAGCGACAGCGCCAGCCCGCTGAGCGCGAGGATGAACTGAAGCGCCGCGAAATCGCGCACGGCATTCTTGCCGTGATAGCCCGCCTGAATCATCTTCTGGCGCGCTGCCGACAGCTCTTTCTCATTCTCCGGCTCCAGAAAGCGCGAGAAATTGTCGAGTGCCTTGATTTCACGCCCTTTTCCCCGCCGCAACGAGCGTTTGTCGTCGCGGGAACTGTTCTTGTTCGCCTTCGCTTCCTGCGAGAAACGCTGCATCGGATCGGCGCGTTCGCCCTTCATGAGGGTCGCCAGCGCCAGCCCCAGAAGTGCTATGCCGCCGAAGCCAGCCAGTGCAATCAGTCCTGTCGGGCCCTCGAAAATCTCAAACATGGGTCACTCGCCTTTCCAGTGGAGCCGTGTTGCCTGCAGCACCGGTCTCAAACCTTGATATCCGTCATCTTGCGCATGTAGAGGATGTTGATGATCAGGAAGACACCGACCACGATTGCCAGCGGCAGGTAATAGGGGGTTTCCTTCACATTGTCATAATAGTCCGGCTTGATCGCCTGGATCATCAGCATCGCAACAATCGGGAAACCGGACAGGAACATGCCGGACCATTTCGCTTCGGCCGTGATCGCCCGCACACGCCGGAACAGCTTGAACCGCGCGCGCACAACTTTCGACAGCCCGTCCAGAATCTCTGCGAGATTGCCGCCGGATTTCTGCTGGATCGAGACCGCGACGGCCAGAAACCGGATATCCTGCAAATCCACGCGCTCGCCGAATTCCGCAATCGCTTCGCCCGCGTCCCGGCCATAGGCGATCTCGTCGGCGATCAGCCCGAGTTCCGTGCCCAGCGGATCCGCGATTTCATCCGCCGCGATGTTCAGCGACGCGCCGAAAGGATGGCCCACGCGCAGCGAGCGCACCATCAGGTCGATGGCTTCGGGCAGTTGTTCCTCGATCGCCGACACCCGCTTCTTGGCCTTGCTGGAGACCCAGACGAAGACGCCGCCAAAGCCGAAGACGACAGAGATGCCGGCCCGGATTCCGGGTTCCGTGGGTGTGGTGAAACTCAGCATCACGAAGCTGAAGGCGCTGAGCGCGAACATCAGCAGGATCAGCGTGCGGGGCGAGAAGGCGATATTGCCCTTGCGCGCGCGCTCTTCGATCATGCCATAGAGCGGGATCGAGAATCCGCCTTTGTGGATAGAGCGCTCCTTGCGCAACTGCTCCATCACATCTTTCTTTGCCTGCCCCTTCTGCATCAGTTCGAGGCGGCGGTTCAGCTTGGAATCATGCTCGATGCTGCGCCCGAAGGCGATCAGGTAGACACCATTGATCAGCAGCAGGACTGCGCCGAAAATGGCAAGATAAATCAGGGGGCTGATCGACAGTTCCATGGCTTATCTCCGTCCCCGCATTTCGTCATAGATGCTGGCAGGCAGGTCATAGCCCCAGCGCTTGAACCGGTCCGAATAGGCCGAGCGCAGGCCCGTCCCGGTGAAATGGCCAAGGATCGTGCCATTGGGCTCCAGGCCCGTGCGCTCGAAACGGAAGATCTCCTGCATGGTGATAATCTCGCCTTCCATGCCGGTGATTTCGGTGATCGACACCATGCGGCGCGAGCCATCCTGCAGGCGCGAGACCTGCACGATCAGGTTCACAGCAGAGCCGATCTGGCTGCGCACCGCGCGCAAGGGCATTTCGATCCCGGCCATGGCGACCATGTTTTCCAACCGGCTGATCCCGTCGCGCGCCGAGTTGGCGTGGATTGTCGTCATCGAGCCGTCATGGCCTGTATTCATGGCCTGCAACATGTCGATAACTTCCTCGCCGCGGGTTTCGCCGACGATGATCCGGTCAGGGCGCATCCGCAGGGCGTTGCGCAGACAATCGCGCTGCGTGACCGCGCCTTTGCCTTCCATATTGGCCGGGCGGCTTTCCATCCGGCCCACATGGATCTGTTGCAGTTGCAGTTCCGCCGTATCCTCGATGGTCAGGACACGTTCTTCATTGCCGATGAAGCTTGAGAGCGCGTTCAGCGTCGTGGTCTTGCCCGAGCCGGTTCCGCCGGAGACGATGATATTGAGCCGGGTTGCCACCGCGGCTTCCAGATAGAGCGCCATTTCTTCTGAAAACGCCCCGAATTTCACCAGATCCTGGATGCCGAGTTTTTCTTTCTTGAATTTCCGGATGGATACCAGCGAGCCGTCGACCGCGACCGGGGGCACCATCGCGTTGAAGCGCGAGCCATCGGCCAGACGGGCATCCACATAGGGGTTGGATTCATCAACCCGACGCCCGACGGCGGAGACGATCTTGTCGATGATGCGCAGCAGATGCCGCTCGTCGCGAAAGGTCACATCGGTCAGTTCCAGCTTGCCTGCGCGCTCGATGAAGACCTGCTTGGGGCCGTTGACCAGAATATCATTGACCGTGTCATCCTGCAGCAAGGGCTCCAGCGGGCCAAGGCCCATCACCTCGAAATAGAGTTCCTTGTTCAGCGTGGCGCGTTCCTCGCTGTTGAGGACGACATCCATCTCGGACAGCGCTTCTGCGACGATGGTATTGATTTCCGAGCGCAATTCGGCTTCGCTGGCAGTCTCCAGCGCGGAGAGGTTCAGGTTTTCGAGCAAGCGTTTGTGCAGATCGGATTTGAGCGCGTTCATCCGCAACTTGCGCTGCTGGGCACGGTCCGAGGCAACCGCCGAGGCTGGAACACTGGTGTCAGCTCTGCCGCGCTGAGGCGACGGGCGCTCGGGGGTCTTGCCTTGCGGCTTGGCGCGTTCCGGCGCGGCATCCACCGGCTTGACCGGCGTGGCACCCTGGGTCTTGCGATATCTTGCGAACATGATCTTTACTCACCTGTATTATTCAGCAGCGATCGTCGTGGTCTGGGACGTCTCGTAGAGCGCTGCTGCAAATTTCTGGATCTCTTTGGTGACCGGGTTCTTGGGGGCGTATTCTGACAGCGGAAGGCCGTGGTCATTGGCGTCCCGGATCTGCGTGCCGCCATCAGGAATATGTACCGCGATGCTGATGCCAAGGCTCTCGGCCATGCGTTTCGCCCGCGCCTTGCCGCCAAGATCGGTGAAGCGCGGCGCCCGGTTCAGGATGAAACGGTGCTTCTCCATGGAAATGCCATCCGCTTTCAGCGCGCGGATCATGCGCAGCGCGTTTTGCGCAGAGCGCAGATCCAACTCTATCATGGTGAAATAGAGATCCGACATCTGCAGCGCGGTTTCGGTCCAGTGCACAACTGTGCGCGGCATGTCGATGATCACGATGTCGAACTGATCACGCGCCATAGAGATCACGCGTTCGATTTCATCCGGGGTCAGCAGGTCCAGCGGCAGCATGTCGGAGGGCGCGGTCAGCACTTGCAAGCGGTCCTGAAACTTCTGGGTTGCCGCGAAGAAAGCGTCGCGGTCCATCGTGCTGGTCTGGGACAGCAGCTCATAGACCTTTTCCGTCCGCGCGAGATCGAGATAGGTCGAGACCGATCCGGACTGAAAATCGAAATCGAGTATGCAGACCGTCTGGCCGTCCTTGGCGCCGATACTGCTCAGTTCCCAGGCCAGATTGACGGCGAAATTGGTGCCACCTGCGCCGCCCGCCAGCGCATGAACCGCAAAGACCGATCCGTTCTTGCCGCTGGGCGCGGAAGCGGCGGCGCCATAGCGCCCATGGTCCGCAACTTCGTTCTGCCGCTTCAGCCGTGCGATGGCATCCTGCAGCGCATTTTCCGGCAGCGGGTAGGGGACGAAATCACTGGCACCCGCCCGCAGCAACTGATGCAGCAGGATCGGCGAGAGGGCTTCGGCGATCAGCAGCACCTGGATGTTGCGCGCGGTTGCTTGTTCGATCACCGCACGGATCGGCGCGATACTGGCCTCATCCTCATCGTCGAGCGCGATGGCAAGCATTTCAAGATCGTCCGATTCCGCATCCTGCAGAAAGGCGGTGGCTTCCGAGAAGGTCAGATCGCCCCAGTCCTCGTGGAAAACCGCTTCCATGTCTTCAATCAGCAGGTCAAAATTCTGCACGTCGCGCGAGACCGTGCAGGCACGGATCTTCTGGGGGGTGCTGTCAACGGTGCTCGCCATTTTGGCTTCCTCAAACTCAACTCGGGTTTCCAACGGATCCGCCGAAAAAGGATTCGCACTACAGAAGCGGATCCGACGGTATGTTGAGCGAAGATTGTTTATAATTCTGGCAAGATTTGGGCCGAACTGGTGAAATTGTTCGATACTACCCGAAGCGCAATCACGTCGGCGCGACCAATTGGCCTTTCCGTCAGGGCTTGCGGAATATGACGTTGCGTCCTGCTGAAAATGAAAGAAACCCGCGCCTTGTGGAAGCGCGGGTCAATGCGGCTGTCAAACTGGCGCGGGCCTTACTCGACGCGATGCTCTTCTCGCGCGCTCCCGACATATTCCCGATGGATGATGCGCGCGTAATCGCCATGCATCGTTGTGGCACGTCGGCGGATCATGCCCGAAATCTCGGTCACGGTGCGTCGATTCGCAGGCTCATAGCCTTCCGACACGATCAGCGGCTGGGTTTCCCCGCGTGAGACGACGGCTATGATGCTGGACCGTGGCACCCCCAGCGAGACCAGACAGCCTTTCACGGCATTAGCGCGGCGCAGTCCCAGGCGATAGTTATAGGCGGCAGAGCCCACGGCATCGGTATGGCCATAGATCGTGTAGCGCAGTTCCGGGAATTGCTTCATCCAATGCGCCTGAATCCGCAGGATCGCGAGGGCCTCTTCATCGAGCGCGGCGCTGTCAAAGGCGAAATTGACCATCGAGGGCACTTCCGCATGGAAGCGGCGGCTCATGATCTGCGCAAGGCTGATCTGCCCGCTCTGCAACAGCGTGTTATGCATGGTCGGGTTGCCAAAGCCGCCCTCGTCGATCGTGCTTCCGGCCTCGCGGTTGAAGCTGGAACTGGGGTCGCTACAGGCGGTCAAACCCAGACCCGCAGCGCCGATCAGAAAATTGCGACGGTTGATAGCCATACCCGGCTCCTTTGTTAAGCCCTTGAGACAGCTCGAATTAATCCAGAACATAGCCATAGGAGCCACCGAAATCCTGACGCGCGATCTCGCCGAGAGCGCCAGAGCCGGGCGCGGCCAGCCGTCCGCTAAGGAAGAGTTCACGCTCGGTCGGCGGGCGGACGCGATCAGTGGGCAGCATCAGCGCCTCACCGCGTGTCGGCGTGACCAGATGCGCCGTGATGATGATTACCAACTCGGTCTGCTGGCGCTGATACTCTGCGCTGCGGAACAGGGCCCCCAGCACGGGAAGTTCCGACAGCCAGGGGACGCTGCGCGAATTGGCGCGGAAATCATCTTCGAGCAGGCCCGCGATGGCGAAGCTCTCGCCGTCACGCAGTTCGACCGTGGTCTTGGTGGACCGGGTGCGGAACGGGGCGACCTGCGTGCCGTTGATCAGCGTCGCATTCGCGCCGTCAAGCGAAGAGACCGTCGCGTCCAGCCGAAGGTTGATCACCTTGTCATCCAGCACCCGCGGGGTGAAGGCGAGCTGTACGCCGAAGGGTCGGTATACAATGCTGATATTGCTGCCGTTCTCGGATACAGTAGGCACCGGATATTCGCCGCCCGCGAGAAAGCTCGCTTCCTGCCCGGACAGGGCGGTCAGATTAGGCTCGGCCAGAGTGCGCGCAAGCCCCTGCGTTTCCAGCGCCTCCAGCAGCACCTGGGCGGTCAGCCGTCCGCCTCCGACCCTGAACCCGAGCGCGCCGGCGCGGGTGGCAGACGCACCCGGCGTCAGGTTGGTATTCGACAGGGCACCGCCCTGGCCGCCGGTATTCATCGACAGGTTGGTGTCGGCATTCACATTGATGCTCGCGCCGAGATTCTTGCTGATCCCGCGCTGCATTTCCGCAAACCGCACTTTCAGCATCACCTGCTGCGTGCCGCCCACGCTCATCAGGTTCGAGATGCGGTCGGGCGCATAGCGCTGCGCCAGTTCCAGTGCCGCGTCCAGACGTGCGGCGGTCGAGACGATGCCCGACAGCACGATCCCGTCATTCGCGGTGCGCACCTCGATCTTCTCATTGGGCAGGATCTGGCGCAGGCGCTCGCGGAATTCCGCGATATCG
The DNA here is from genome assembly GCF_001884735.1 of Natronohydrobacter thiooxidans. Taxonomy (GTDB): domain Bacteria; phylum Pseudomonadota; class Alphaproteobacteria; order Rhodobacterales; family Rhodobacteraceae; genus Roseinatronobacter; species Roseinatronobacter thiooxidans_A. The sequence continues at coordinate 108,660 of NZ_MJAP01000032.1, forward strand.
GGCGTGACCTGAACCTCGACATTCGACATCAGCGCGCCGTCGGGGCCAAGGATGGTGAGCGTGGTCCGACCCGGTGTCTTGCCCAAGACATAGATCGACCGGTCCGAGAGGGTCGAGATATCGGCAATGCCGGGATTGGCGATGGACAGTTCTGCGAAGGGATTGTCGGTTTCGACAACGACGGCGCGGTTCATCGGCACCCGGAGCGTTGATGCAGCACCGCCGTTCAGAACGCGAAACGTCTCTGCCTGAGCGGTCGGTGCCTGCGCAAGACCAAACGAAGCTCCGAGAAGCAGCGTTGCTGCGAGTAGTTTGATTCTCATTTTGCCTGCCTTCTGAGACTGCTCTGTTTTTGTCGGGTCGCAGCAAATCTGTCCTGCGCCCCCAGGTCTGACGCCTGTCAATTTTGGCTGATCATGCTTCAATCCGGGATTTTTATCAAGAATCTTGTGCTTATGGCGCTAAGTTGATGTACTTTCTGCAACGATCACCGCTGGGTTGTCTAGATATTGAGTCGCATCCAGCCGCGCGCGCCGCATCTGGGTGCCCCTCCCTTGTGTCCTTCCGGCAACAAAACGGACATGGCGCGCGCCCCGGCGGGTGCGCGCGCCATGTCCCGATCAGCGCGGTCAGTTGGTGCAGGGAATTTCGATCAGCACCATATCACCCCCGCGCCGGGTGCGGATATGGCATTTCTGCTCGACTTCGACCCGGCGTTCCTCGCGGACGATGCCCAGCATCTGGTCCTGCGTCATCTCGATCTGCTCATTCGTTCGCTCGTCATCAACGCCGATCAGCGCCAGCGACAGCCGCCCCGAACCCTGTGCCTGCGCCAGTGCCGCCGCCTGCCGGGGCGTGGCCTCTACTGTCACGGTGCGGGCTGCGGATACATTGGTCGTGCGGTCCATATCCGCGCTCTGGTCCACGGCAATCAGGCGCATATGCGACTGGATCATTTGCGTGACCTCACCCTGATCAGAGCTGCGCCCGGTCCAGAACACATCGACATGATCGCCGGGGCGCAGGAAACCCGCGACGCCAGAGGTCTGGTTGACCGGGATGGTAAAGGCGCGCATGCCGGGGCTGAGATGCGAGGTGATGCCCGCCTGTTTGCCGGGTTCGGTCAGTTTGACGGTCATGATCGGCTCCAGCGCTTCCATCGCGCGCAGCACGATCCGGGTGTCGCTGCCATTCGGGAACAGCGCGTCGACATCGGTATAGGCGCCAGTGGGCACAGCGTAAGACGGGAAGGGCGCCACGCGCACATCCTCGCGCGTCAGTTGCTGGCCGTAGCGCAGGGGTTTGGCGGTCACGAACACATTCACCATCTCGACCGTGCTGGCATTGCGCCGGGCTTCGGCGAGTTCCGTCTGCATCTGCGAGATGTATTTCTGCGTCTGAAAGACCGCAAACCCGGCCAGGCCGACCCCGGCGATCAAGACTGCTCCGAACACGAGGCGCATGACTCTTTCCTCTTTCCTGATACGATTCGCCCAAGGGGCGGAATTCACTGCTCTGTCAGGAACAATATCCCTGAATTATGGCCAAATCGTGCACGACACCGGGCGAGAGTCAGACATCCACACGAGACCGGCGCGGGAAAAATCCGTCCGGTCACAAAGGGCCGATTGGCGCCAGTTCCGCAGAGGAGAGGGACTCGGATGTCGAGTCGCCGACATGCTGCGCGCCCGTGATCACTGTCAGGACAATCGCCGCGCCTAGCGTGCAGATCGCCGCTGTCAGGACGACAAAATCCACCGTCACGGCCCCGGATTGGTCTTCACCAAAATCTTTCAGTTTCAAAAAAGCGTTCATCTGAGTGCTCTCATCTGATCTGGGTTCAGTGTCGGTAAATCAACGTCACTCGGTCCTGTCATAAAAGGAGCGCCGCATCCCTTCGGCTGCGGCGCTCTGGATGCCCCTTGCGCGTTTCGCGCAAGTCCATGCGGGAGATTAGTCGCCGCCGCCTTGGTTGCCGGACAGGTTGCCCAACAGGTCGATCTGAGCCGAGCTCAACGACGCCTGGATCTGGGTTCCGACGCTTTGGGTGCCCGAGCGCACCGATGCGATCACCGCGATGCCCAGGCCGACGATGGCTGCGGTCAGCACGACCCAGTCGACAGTCACGGCACCGGATTCGTCAGCGGCGAAGGTTTTGATTTTTGCTACGAAGTTCATGTTGTTTCTCCAGATGTGAACGTTTCTACTCATAAGCCGCTCCGGTAAGATACTGTTCGATCACCGCTTGGCTGACTGTAATTAACCCCTGAATCGTGGTCGAAATTGGGCGGGAATCGTACCTTTTCGGCGTAGATCTGGGCCTTTTCCGGCCATCGTTCCCGCGCGGCCATTTGACCCGCCGATTTTCACAGATTGTTTCCGGAACGCGCGGTTATGGGGAACTGACTGTCATGCCACAGTCCGGGCACCGCAGATGCGCCCCTATGGCAAAAAGCTGGAATAACCGGTGATTCCCCGGCATAGTTCCGTAAAAATAATAACGAGCAGTAAATCTGATGCCCATTTTACGCCGCCACGGCAGGATCTGTCCTGCGCTGGCCATTGGCCTCGTTGTGATTTCCGCCTGTCCTGCCCCTCTGGCCGCGCAGGACAGATCGCTGTCGGCGACTGCCGAGAGCCAGACATTTCGCCGGGTCGTGGTCAATCCCAATGCGACCGGGCCGCGCATTACCGTCCAGATCGACCCCGAGGAACAGGCGCGCCTGCTGGCCGCCGCGCCGCCGCGCGCGCAGGTGGTCACGCCCGACCGTGAGAACCGCCCCGCGCCCGCGTCAGGCTATGCCTGGTTCTGGGATCATGTCTCGCCCGCGCTCGGTGACAGTTCGGGCCGGTTTCTGGCTGCGATGCGCGTCTTGGGCAGCCCGCCCAGCGCCAGCCAGACCGTCCGCGCGCCGCGGATGCAGTTTCTGCAGGATATCGCCAATACCCATGGCGCCGATATCCTGCGCGCGACTGTGGGTACCAATGTCTCGCCCGCGCTGGCTCTGGCCGTCATCGCGGTCGAATCCGCCGGGCGCCCGCAGGCGGTCAGCCATGCGGGCGCGCAGGGGTTGATGCAACTGATCCCGGCCACGGCAGAACGCTTTGGGGTGAGTGATGCCTTTGACGCGACCCAGAATATCCGGGGCGGGGTGCAATATCTCGACTGGCTGCTGAAGCATTTCGACAATGATGTGGTGCTGGCACTCGCGGGCTATAATGCGGGCGAGGGGGCTGTGCGCCGCAACGAGGGTGTGCCACCCTTCGCCGAGACCCGCGATTATGTGCCGAAAGTTCTGGCCGCCTGGCTGGTCGCGCGCGGCCTCTGCGCCACGGTGCCGGAACTGCCCGGCGATGGCTGCGTCTTCAAGATCGGGCAGGCGGGCTGAAATGCCCGCCTGATCTGTTCAGTTGACGATTGCGGCCTCTGTCGCGGCGCGGATCTCATCCTCGGTGACGCCCTCGGCACATTCGACGATCTTCAAGCCGCCCTCGACCACATCCAGCACGCCCAGATTGGTGATGATGCGCTTGACCACCCCCTGCGCGGTCAGCGGCAGGGTGCAGGCTTTCAGCACTTTCGATTCGCCCGCCTTGTTGGTGTGATCCATGACCACGATCACGCGCGAGACACCGGCGACCAGATCCATGGCGCCCCCCATGCCCTTCACCAGCTTGCCGGGGATCATCCAGTTCGCGATATCGCCATTCTCGGCGACTTCCATCGCGCCAAGGATCGCCATGTTGATCTTGCCGCCCCGGATCATCGCGAAGCTCTCGGAGCTGTCGAAATAGGCAGTATGCGGCAGCGCCGTCACCGTCTGCTTGCCCGCGTTGATCAGATCGGCATCGACCTCATTCTCGGTGGGGAAGGGGCCGATGCCCAGCATCCCGTTTTCCGATTGCAGCGTCACCTGCACGCCCTCGGGGATGTAATTCGCCACCAGCGTCGGAATCCCGATGCCAAGGTTCACATACATCCCGTCCTGCAATTCCTGCGCCGCGCGCGCGGCCATCTGGTTGCGGTCCCAAGCCATGCTGATTTCCCCCTTATGCCGCGCGCACAGTGCGCTGTTCGATGCGTTTCTCGTGCTGTCCCTGAATCAACCGGTGCACATAGATGCCGGGCAGGTGGATGGCATCGGGGTCCAGCGTGCCGGGCTCGACGATCTCTTCGACCTCCATCACGCAGACACGTCCGCATTTGGCCGCAGGCGGGTTGAAGTTGCGCGCCGTCTTGCGGAAGATCGCATTGCCGGTGGTGTCGGCTTTCCATGCCTTGACGATGGAGAGATCCGCCACGATCCCGCGTTCCAGGATATAGGTCTCGCCGCCGAATTCCTTGTGCTCCTTGCCCTCTGCAATCATAGTGCCGACACCAGTCTTGGTGTAGAAACCGGGAATGCCCGCGCCGCCTGCGCGCATGCGTTCGGCCAGCGTGCCTTGCGGGTTGAATTCCAGTTCCAGCTCGCCGCTCAGATACTGGCGCATGAATTCCGCATTCTCGCCGACATAGGATGACATCATCTTCTTGATCTGGCGGGTTTTCAGCAGCACGCCCAGCCCGAAATCATCCACCCCGCAATTGTTCGAGGCGACGGTCAGATCCTTCACCCCCGCCTCGCGGATGGCATCGATCAGAAGCTCCGGGATGCCGCACAGGCCGAACCCCCCTGCCGCAATCATCATGCCATCCGACAACAGCCCGTCCAGCGCCTCATGCGCCGAGCCATAGACTTTCTTCATGCGCTCACTCCCCTATGTGCAGATTTGCCAAATGTCTGACGCGGCGGTGCAGCGAAGTCAACCATTCAGCGGAAGCCCGCCTATTTTGCGGCCTTCCCGGCTTTTTTCGCGGCGGGTTTCTTCGCGGGTGCCTTTTTCGCCGCAGGTTTCTTCGCCGTCGGCTTGCGCGGTTTCGCCCCTGCCTTGGCATTCACCAGCTCTATGGCCTGATCGAGCGTGATCTCCTCGGCGCTCAGATCCTTGGTCAGGGTCGCATTGACCTTTTCCCATTTCACATAAGGACCATAGCGCCCCTTCATCACCGAGATCGCGCCACCAGAGGGGTGATCGCCCAGAACCCGCAAGGGCTCTGTCGCAGCCGCCCGCCCGCGCGCCGGTTTCGCCGCCAGCACCTCTACCGCCCGGTTCATGCCGATGGTGAACACCTCGTCCACCTCGGGCAGGTTGGCATAGATCCGGCCATGTTTCACATAGGGCCCGTAGCGCCCGATCCCGGCTTCGATCATTTCGCCATCCTCGGGATGCGGGCCAACCGGACGGGGCAGCGACAGCAGCATCAGCGCGCGGTCCAGATCGATACTCTCCACGCTCCAGCCCTTGGGCAGAGAGGCGCGCGGGGGTTTGGGCTGTTCCGTCGTCGCCTCGCCGCGCTGCACATAGGGGCCGAAACGCCCGGTGCGCAGGCTGATCGGATCGCCCGCATCATGACCCAGCAGCTTGCCCTCGCCCGAAAGCTCTGCATCCCCCTCATCCCCGGCAAGGGGTCTTGTGTAGCGGCATTCGGGATAATTGTTGCAACCGATGAACGCCCCGCCCGAGCGCGCGGTTTTCAGGTTAAGCCGCCCCACGCCGCATTTCGGGCAAGAGCGCGGATCGCTGCCATCCTCGCGCGCCGGATAGAGATGCGGGGCCAGAACCTCGTCGATCTTTTCCAGCACTTCGGTGATGCGCAATTCCGAGGTTTCCGCAATCGCCGCCGAGAAATCGCGCCAGAACCGGTCCAGAACATCCTTGTAGTCGCGGTCGCCTGCCGACACATCGTCAAGCTGTTCTTCCAGCGCGGCGGTGAAATCATATTCCAGATAGCGGCGGAAATAATTGACCAGAAAGATCGTGACCAGCCGCCCCTTATCCTGCGCGATCAGGCGGTTCTTGTCCTTGGTGACATAGCCCCGGTCCTGAATCGTGGTGACGATGCTGGCATAGGTCGAGGGCCGCCCGATCCCAAGCTCTTCCATCCGCTTGACCAGCGTGGCCTCGGTATAGCGCGGGGGGGGCTGGGTGAAATGCTGCTCTGGCGTGACCGAGCGCTTGTCCAGCGCGTCGCCCTGCGCCATCTGCGGCAGGCGCTTATCCTCGTCATCCACGACATCATCGCGGCCTTCCTCATAGACCTTGAGGAAGCCGTCAAACAGCACCACCTGACCAGTGGCACGCAGGCCCACCTGACCGTCCTTGCTGCCGATCTCGACCGTGGTGCGCTCCATTCGCGCGGCCTCCATCTGGCAGGCGATGGTGCGTTTCCAGATCAGATCATAGAGCTTGCGCTGGTCGCTATCCGTGATCTTCAGCCGGTCGGGGCTGGTGGCCATATCCGTCGGGCGGATACATTCATGCGCTTCCTGCGCATTCTTGGCCTTGTTCTTGTACATGCGCGGGGATTTCGGGACATATTCCGCGCCATAGCGGTCCTTGATCACATCGCGCGCGGCCATCACCGCCTCTGGCGCCATGTCGATCCCGTCGGTCCGCATATAGGTGATATAGCCCGCTTCATAGAGTCGCTGGGCCGCCGACATGCATTGTTTCGCGCCCATGCCGAATTTGCGGCTGGCTTCCTGTTGCAGGGTCGAGGTCATGAAGGGGGCGGACGGATTGCGGCTGGCGGGCTTCGCTTCGACCGATTGTACGGAAAGTGACCGTGACTGTACCGCCTGCACCGCAATTTCAGCGGATTCTGCCGTGGCAATATCGAATTTGTCCAAGCGCTTGCCCGCGAGGCTGGTCAGTCTCGCGCTGAATTCCTGCCCGCGCGGCGTGGTCAGACCGGCGGTCACGGACCAGTATTCCTGCGCGCGGAAGGCCTCGATCTCCATTTCGCGCTCGACGATCAGGCGCAGGCAGACCGATTGCACGCGCCCTGCCGATTTCGCGCCCGGCAATTTGCGCCACAGCACCGGCGACAGGTTGAAGCCCACCAGATAATCCAGCGCGCGGCGCGCAAGATAGGCATGGACCAGCGGCATATCGACCTGACGCGGGTTTTCCATCGCCGCCGTGACCGCGGATTTCGTGATCGCGTTGAACACCACGCGCTTGACCGGCGTATCCTTCTTGATCGCCTTCGATTTCGCCAGCGCCTCGGTCAGGTGCCAGGAAATGGCTTCCCCCTCGCGGTCAGGGTCGGTCGCGAGGATCAGTTCCGGGTCGGCTTTCAGCGCTTCGGCGATGGCCTTCACATGCTTGCGCGAGTCGCTGGCGACTTCCCAGAGCATCTCGAACCCCTGTTCGGGATCGACCGAGCCATCCTTGGGCGGCAGGTCGCGCACATGGCCGTAAGAGGCCAGAACCGTGTAGCCAGAGCCAAGATATTTGTTGATTGTCTTGGCCTTGGCGGGCGATTCAACAACGACGACTGCCATGAAATTCCTCTGATAAACCCCGAAAACCGCGCCTCTGCGGCTGGCCCTACATGTGTGAGCAGGGGTGGGAATGTCAATGCGCCGTGGTGATATGGCTCCTTGGTCGGGGGCGGACAGGGTGTCGCAGCGCAGGGCAAGCAGACAGGGGGCACTGCAGAGCGGAACGCCGGATCCTGCCCGTCACCCGTCCTGCGGGCCGGGGGCGTAAGGGATTGCTCAGGCGCGGCTGACCAGACCGCCGGGATGGCGGCGCACTGTGCCTTGCAGTTCCAGCATGACCAGCGCCGGAGAGATTTGCGCCGCAGAGAGTGCCAGATCGCGGATGATCTGATCTTCGGCCACCGGGCTGGGGCCGAGCAGGTCAAGAATGCGCTGCTCCAGCGGCTGCCCTGTCGCCGGGGCCGGGATTTCCGCCGCAGCGGGCTTTTGCGTCGCAGGGGCAGGGCGGTCCTGCAACCGGCGCAACACCTCCAGCACATCCTCGACATGGCGCACCAATGTTGCGCCTTCGCGGAGCAGCCGGTTGCAGCCGCCTGCGCGCCCGTCGACCGGATGGCCCGGCACCGCCATGATCTCGCGCCCCTGATCCAGCGCGTCGCGCGCGGTGATCAGCGAGCCGGATTTTTCCGCCGCCTCGACCACGACCACAGCCAGCGCAAGGCCAGAGATGATGCGGTTGCGCGGCGGGAAATGCCGGGCTTGCGGGTGCACGCTCATGGGTTGCTCCGACAGGCGCAGCCCCTGATCGGCAATGGCGGCGGCCAGCACTGCGTTCTCAGTCGGATAGATCACATCGACCCCGCCCGCCATCACCGCAATGGTGCCGCTTTTCAAACTGCCATGATGCGCGGCGGCATCAATCCCGCGCGCCAGACCCGAAACAATGGCGAATCCCTCATGCCCCAGCCCTTCGGCCAGCGCGCGTGCCGTCCTTGTCCCAAGGCTGGAAGCGTTGCGCGCGCCCACCAGCGCGACCATGGGTCGCAGGATGGGCGCGCGCTGGCCAATGCACCACAGTACCGGGGGCGCATCGGCGATACTGGCCAATGTGGCGGGATAAGCGTCGGTGCCAAAGCACAACATCCGCGCGCCCTTGGCCCGCGCAAGGTCGATTTCCCGCTCCGCCGCGTCGCGCGCACAGGGCGCGTAATCGGAGGCACCGGCCGCCCGCGCGATTGCGGGCAGGGCATCCAGCGCGGCTGCGGCAGTGCCGTGTTCGGCCATCAGCCGGTGAAAAGTTGTGGGTCCGACACGGGCAGAGCGAATGAGGCGAAGCCAGGTCAGCCTGTCTTCTTCCGACTTGGGTGGGGTGAAGGGTGGGTGAGAAGAAAACAAATCTTTCGCCATTCCATCCGCCTCGCCTCATTCTGCACCCAGATTGCATGGCGATGGTTAAGGATAGGTAAAGATCCACGCCCCTCGCGTAACTTTATTTGCGATTCTTGCCGACGGACAGACCGCTATCGCGATGTCAGGGCAATATCAGGGGCTGCCATCGCCTGCGCGGCGATCCGGGGTGAAAACGCCGGGGGCGCGTTTTCCCAGCATCCAGCGCAGCACCAGTGCTGTCACCACGCCGAGAACAATCGGGATTTCCGGGGCCATGCCGCCCAGAACGCCCGCCGCCGCCCAGCCTGTTACACTCCCGCCGAGAATGAAACTCAGCCAGCCGCCCAGACCAAGACGCAGCACCAGCCAGACGATCGGAAAGGATATCACCAGCCCGATCCATGAGAAAACCGGCATCATGATCAGGAACACCCCGATGCCGAAGATCACGGAAATGACGGTCTCTGCCGGGATGCTGGCCCCCAGCGCCTCAAACGACCAGCGCCAGAGCATGGCGAAGGCGGATAGCGAGATCCCGACGGGAATCGGCAAGGCCCAGAGGATAAGATAGGCAAAGAGCCAGTTCGACCATGTTACCGCGCGATGGCCAGAACTGGCGGATCGCAACAGGGCCATCAGGCGGCACTGCCCCCGACCGTCAGTCCGCCGATCATCAGCGTGGGCTGGCCCACGCCCACCGGCACCCATTGGCCCGCCTTGCCACAGGTGCCCATGCCGGGATCCAGCGCCATGTCATTGCCAAGCGCACGGATCTTCGTCAGCGCTGTCGCCCCGTCGCCGATCAGTGTCGCGCCTTTGACCGGGCCCACGATCCTGCCATTCCTGACCCGATAGGCCTCGGTGCAGGAGAAGACGAATTTGCCATTGGTGATATCGACCTGACCGCCGCCGAACCCGACCGCGTGAATCCCGTCCTTCAGATCCGCGACAATATCCTCGGGCGCGGTATCGCCGCCCAGCATATAGGTGTTGGTCATGCGCGGCATCGGCGCATGGGCATAGCTTTCGCGCCGCCCGTTGCCCGTGGGCGCGACCCCCATCAGCCGCGCATTCTGCCGGTCCTGCATGAAGCCCACCAGCACCCCGTCCTCGATCAGCACATTTCTGGCCGAGGGCGTGCCTTCATCGTCAATCGTGATCGAGCCGCGCCGGTCGGGGATCGTGCCGTCATCGAGCACCGTCACCCCCTTCGACGCCACCTGTTGGCCCATCAGTCCGGCAAAGGCCGATGTGCCCTTGCGGTTGAAATCACCCTCCAGCCCGTGGCCCACGGCCTCGTGCAGCAGGATGCCGGGCCAGCCGGGGCCAAGGACGACATCCATCACCCCTGCCGGGGCGGGTTCTGCCTCCAGATTGACCAGCGCGATGCGCAGCGCCTCGCGCGCCATGCCTTCCCAAGTTGCGCGGGCCATCAGCCCGTCCAGACCGGCGCGGCCGCCGCCACCCGCCGAACCCGATTCGCGCCGCCCGTTCTCTTCGACAATGACTGACAGGTTCAGGCGGGTCATGGGGCGGGTGTCGCGCAGATGCTGCCCGTCGGGGCGCAGGATCTCGATCTGCTGCAGGCTCGCGGCCATAGAGGCCGAGACCTGCACCACCCGCTTGTCGAGCCCGCGCAGAAAGTCGTCAATCTCGCGCAGCAGATCGAGCTTGACCGAGAACGTCGCCCCGGCAATCGGATCGGCATCGGTATAGAGGCGCTGATTGGTGGGTTTGGGGGCATCGGCCAGCGTGCCGCCGCCATCACCCACCGCCAGCCGCGCCGTCTGCGCCGCGCGGCGCAGGGCGTCAATTGTCATATGGGTGGAATGGGCATATCCCGTCACCTCGCCGCGCACGGCGCGCAGCCCGAACCCTTCGGCGGCATTGTAGCTCGCGGATTTGATTCGCTGATCATCCAGCAGCAGTGATTCCGAGACGCGCCGTTCGGCGAAAATCTCGCCGTCATCTGCGCCTGCGGTCGCGTCGCGCAGGATGGAGAGGGCGTCTTCCTTGTCGAAAGCGGTCTCGAAGGGACGGAACCCGGTATCGCTCATGCCTGTGGCCTTCCAGTGTTTCGACACGCTGCCGGGCAGGGCAGTCCTGTTGTCCTTGACACAGATCAACAAATGGCAATGTGTCGCATCGGTTTTGCTTGTTCTGACATGTGTAATATGGTTTTACGAGCACAAAGCTCAACGGGATTCCATCGCATGCCGGTCAGGCTGCGATTGCTCCCGGATGATAATGCGGTCACACGCCGCGAAAAAACGGGAACCGAAGATGCGACTGTCCAAAGCCCTTTCAACACTGACCGCGGCCCTTTTTGGCGGAATGACCGCCCTGCAGGCGGCTGCGGATGACCTGTTGCCGCAACTGCCCGTGCTGGGCGCACCAATTCAGGATGGAATCGCGCTGCAGACCCCTTACTCGGCGCTGGCGCGCGAGGTGGTGTTTCTGGACAATCTGCTGCTCTGGATCATCACGCCGATCACCATCTTCGTGACGGGTCTGCTGATCTGGGTGATCGTTTTCTACAACCGCAGGGCAAACCCGGAACCCGCGAAATTCACGCATAACACGCCGATTGAAGTGGCCTGGACCGTGGTGCCTGCTTTGATCTTGCTCTTCATCGCGCTCTTCACCTTCCCGGCGCTGCGCCATCAGCAGATCATGCCGGAAGCGGATGTGACCATCAAGGTGACGGGCTTCCAGTGGTACTGGGGCTATGAATATGTCGATCATGGCGTCGAATTCTCGCAATTCCTGCTGGAGCGCGAAGAGCTGGCGGAACATGGCTACCCGGATGAGCTGTATTTGCTCGCGACCGATACTGCGATGGTCGTGCCTGTCGGCAGAAATGTCGTCCTTCAAGTCACCGCCGCTGACGTGATCCATGCCTGGACCATTCCGGCCTTCGGCGTGAAGCAGGATGCCGTGCCCGGACGTCTGGCGGAACTGTGGTTCAATGCCGAGGAAGAGGGCGTCTATTTCGGCCAGTGTTCCGAGCTTTGCGGCATCGCGCATGCCTATATGCCGATCACCGTCAAAGTGGTCTCGGAAGCCGAGTATATCGCATGGCTTGAGCGGCAGGGCGCTGAATTTGCGCATGCGCCCGCATGGATGGAGCCCTCCACGCAACTGGCAGCCGCCAACTGATCCAGCGGACCGGGTGTGACGCCCTGTCCTGCAAGACCAGACCGGACGAGAATATGACCGACCTGCGCACAGATATCAGCTACGCGACCCCCGGCGAGGGCAGCTTCGGCGACTATGTGGCGCTGCTCAAGCCGCGTGTGATGTCGCTGGTGGTGTTCACTGCGCTGGTAGGGCTCTTGGTCGCGCCGGGCAGCCTGCATCCGGTCGAGGCATTGGCCGCAATCATCTTCATCGCGCTCGGGGCAGGGGCCTCTGGTGCGCTGAACATGTGGTGGGATGCCGATATCGATCAGGTGATGAAACGCACCTCCGGTCGCCCGATCCCGGCGGGCAAGGTCGCACCGGGCGAGGCGCTGGGCCTTGGCGTGGCGCTTTCGGGCCTGTCGGTGATCATGCTCTGGCTCGCCACCAATGCGCTGGCGGGTTTCCTGCTGGCCTTCACCATCTTCTTCTACGCGGTGATCTATTCGATGTGGCTCAAGCGCGCCACGCCGCAGAATATCGTGATCGGTGGGGCCGCCGGGGCCTTCCCGCCGCTGATCGGCTGGGTCGCAGTCACAGGCTCGATCAGCCTGGAAGCCTGCCTGATGTTCCTGCTGATCTTCATGTGGACGCCACCGCATTTCTGGGCGCTCGCGCTGTTCATGAAATCGGATTACCACAAGGCCAATGTGCCAATGCTGACCGTCACGCATGGCCGCAAAGTGACGCGCGCGCATATCCTCGTCTACACGATTGCACTTATACCCTTCGCGCTGGCCGCAGGGCTGACCTCGATCGGCGGTCCGGTCTATCTGGCACTGGCTCTGGTGCTGAACCTGATGTTCCTGCAAGGGGCGGTTGCGATCTGGCGCCGCGACGAGGCCCAGGCCGAGGGTGATGGCTACGCAACCGAGAAACGGGTGTTCCGCTTCTCGCTGGCCTATCTCTTCCTGCATTTCGTCGCGATCCTCGCCGAGGCCGCGCTTGCCAACCTTCCTGCCTATGCGGGGTTTGCCGCACAGTTCAAGATTCTGGAGCTCTTCTGATGGCCATTACCCGCGAACATGACCTGCACAAGCGCCGCTCCGGCCGCAATGTCGGGCTGGCTGTGGTGCTGGTGCTGTTCATTGCGCTTGTCTTTGGCCTGACCATCGCCAAGGTCTCGGGGGGATCGGCGCTGCAGGCTTTCGACCATTCCTATCGCCCGTCGCTCGACCCTGACCATGTGAGGTTCCAGCAAAGATGATGACCACCTGGAAAAAACTGACCGGAATTCAGAAAACCACCGTGCAAGCCGTCGCGGTTGTCGCCTTCATGTTCGGCATGGGCTGGGCTGCGGTGCCGCTCTATGATCTCTTCTGCCGTGTGACCGGCTATGGCGGCACCACGAATACCGCCTCTGCCGCCCCCGGTGTCGTGCTCGATCAGACCATGCGCATCCGCTTCGATGCTTCTGTCGCGCGCGATTTCCCCTGGACCTTCAAGCCGGTAGACCGAGTGCACGAGATTCGGCTCGGCGAGGTCGGTCTGGCGTTTTATGAAGCGTATAATCCGACCGATGAGCCGATTGCCGGGACCGCCAGCTACAATGTGTCGCCCTATGAGGCGGGCCGCTACTTCACCAAGATCGACTGTTTCTGCTTCGAGTTGCAGGTGCTGCAACCCGGCGAGACTGTGCTGATGCCTGTCACCTATTTCGTGGATCCCGATATCCTGCGCGACCGCGATGCGCGTGACACGCATACGATCACCCTGTCCTATACTTTCCATCCCACGGATATTCCGGCCGATTATGTCGCCCCGGAACCCGCCATGACAAACTGAACTCGCGCATTAAACCGAGCATAGCCTGAGGGAACTGAACACCATGGCCCACGCCAAGAACCACGATTACCACGTCCTGCCCCCGTCGATCTGGCCTTTCGTCGGCGCGGTTTCAGCTTTCGTCATGCTGTTCGGTGCTGTGCTGTGGATGAACGACCGCGGCCCCTGGATGTTCCTGATCGGGCTGGTGGGTGTTCTCTATGTGATGTTCGAATGGTGGAAGGATGTGATTGTCGAATCCCATGTCGGCGATCACACGCCGGTGGTGGTGATCGGGCTGCGCTATGGCTTCATCCTCTTCATCCTGTCCGAGGTGATGTTCTTCGCCGCATGGTTCTGGAGCTTCTTCAAGCATGCCATGTATCCGATGTATACCTATGTGGGCACCGAATATGTCCAGCCCGCGATCTATGCGATCAACGCCTTTGACCTGCCCCTGATCAACACGCTGGTCCTGCTGCTCTCGGGCTGCGCCGTGACCTGGGCACACCATGAACTGGTCCATGGCGGGTCGCGCAAGAATGTGGCGAATGGTCTTTTGATCGGTGTCCTGCTCGGCATCGCCTTCACCGCATTGCAGGCCTATGAATATGTCTACCTGATCACCCAGCGCGGCTATTCCTTCAGCGGTGACGTGTTCTATGCCAATTTCTTCATGGCCACCGGCTTCCATGGCTTTCACGTCATCATCGGGACCATCTTTCTGACCGTCTGCTGGTTCCGCGTGCGCGCCGGGCATTTCACCGCAGAGCGCCATGTCGGCTTTGAAGCTGCCGCCTGGTACTGGCATTTCGTCGATGTGGTCTGGTTGTTCCTGTTCTTCGCGGTCTATATCTGGGGCATGTAAGCCAAGCTTCCTGCCGCGTGCCCCGGGGCGCGCGGCATCACAGGCGCGCACCCCAAGGTGCGCGTTTTGCGTTTCTAAAAGGCGAGGAGCCTCCATGCTGCGCCGCATGATCATTCCGGCCCTGTTCGGGTTGCTGGGCACGGCGATCCTGATCGCGCTGGGCCTGTGGCAACTGGACCGCGCCGGGCAGAAAGCCGCGCTGATCGCCGAGATGGAAATGCGTATCTTCGAGGCACCGGCAGCGCTGCCGGACGCGCCGGAACCCGAGGCGCATCGCTACCTGCCGGTTCGGACCGAAGGGCGCTTCCTGCCCGAGCATGTGTTCGTCCTGTCGGCGCAAAAAGCTCAAGGGCCCGGCTTTCATCTGGTGCAGGCATTCGAGACCGATGACGGGCGTCGCATCCTCGTCGAGCGCGGCTTTCTGCCAGAGGCCGCGCGTGCCGGGCTGACCCTTGATGCCGGGCAGGAGGCGCAGCTGATCGGCAATCTGCACTGGCCGCGCGACATCAACCGCCACACACCGCCGCATGACGCCGCGCGCAATCTGGTCTTCGGGCGCGATGTGGAGGAGATGGCGACCCTGCTCGGCACGGAACCCACGCTTCTGGTGCTGCGCGCCTCGGACCCCCCGGCCAGTGGCATAACCCCGGTTCCGGTCTATCAGGTCTCGATCCCCGATCCGCATCTGGGCTATGCCGTGCAATGGTTTTTGATGGCAATGGCATGGGCGGGGATGACAGTCTTCTTTCTGTGGCGTATCAGGACGCGACGCGACTAGGGATCATGCGCAAGATGCAATATATTTCGACGCGAGGGGCCGCCCCTGTGCTGAATTTCGAGGCCACCATGCTGACGGGGCTGGCCCGCGATGGCGGGCTCTATCTGCCCGAGCATGTGCCCCCCATGACGCAGGCGGAAATCGCAGCGCTTGCCGGGCTCAGCTATGAAGAGCAGGCCTATGTCATCATGCGTCCCTTCATCGGCGACACATTCGATGATGACGAATTCCGCGGGCTGATCGCGCGGGCCTATGCCGGTTTCGGCCATCCCGCCCGCGCGCCATTGAAGCAACTGGCAAGCAATCACTTCCTGCTGGAGCTGTTCCACGGCCCGACGCTCGCGTTCAAGGATTTCGCGATGCAACTGATCGGCCAGTTGTTTCAGGCCGCCCTTGCCCGGTCGGGGGAGCGTGTGACCATCGTCGGCGCGACCTCGGGCGATACCGGCTCGGCGGCGATCGAGGCGTTTCGCGGGCTGGAAAATGTCGATGTGTTCATCCTCTATCCGCATGGCCGCGTCTCCGAGGTGCAGCGCCGCCAGATGACCACGCCGGAGGATGCGAATGTCCATGCGCTGGCGGTTGATGGCGATTTCGACACCTGTCAGGCGCTGGTCAAGGATATGTTCAACGATTTCTCCTTCCGCGACGAGGTGCGTCTGGCCGGGGTCAATTCGATCAACTGGGCGCGGGTTCTGGCGCAGGTGGTCTATTTCTTCTCTTCCGCCGTCAGTCTGGGCGCCCCGTACCGCCCGGTCAGCTTCACCGTGCCCACCGGCAATTTCGGCGACATCTTCGCAGGCTATATCGCGCGGGCGATGGGTCTGCCGGTCGAGAAACTGGTGGTGGCCACGAATCAGAATGACATCCTGCACCGGGCGCTCAGCTCGGGCGGCTATGTCACAGATGGCGTGAAGCCCTCGATCAGCCCCTCGATGGATATTCAGGTCAGTTCCAATTTCGAGCGTGTGCTGTTTGACGCTTACGGCCGCGACGGGTCGGCCGTGGCGCAGGTCATGGATGAGTTGAAAGCGAGTGGCGGCTTCCAGATCAGCCAGGGCGCGCTGGAATATCTGCGCGAGGCTTTCACTTCGGGCCGCTGCTCGGAAGATGAGACCTCGGCCACGATTGCCCGGCTGGCGGCGCAAACCGCCGAAACGCTCTGCCCGCATAGCGCCGTGGGCGTGCATGTCGCCGAATCGCATCTCTCCGCCACGCCGATGATCACGCTTGCGACCGCGCATCCCGCGAAATTCCCTGATGCGGTCGAGGCCGCGACCGGCACGCGCCCCGCGCTGCCCGAGCGCATGGCCGATCTCTTTGACCGCCCCGAGCGCGTGACGCGTCTGCCGAATGATCTGGCCGCGGTTGAGTCGCATATCCGCGGGGCGATCCGCGCATGAGCGTTCAGGTCACGACCCTGCCCAACGGGTTTCGCATCGTCTCGGAACATATGCCCGGGTTGCAATCCGCGACCGTCGGCATCTGGATCGAGGCCGGCGCGCGCCATGAGGCCGAAGATCAGAACGGGGTCGCGCATTTCCTCGAACATATGGCCTTCAAGGGTACGGCGAGGCGCTCTGCACTTCAGATCGCCGAGGAAATCGAGGATGTGGGCGGCTATATCAACGCCTATACCTCGCGCGAGATGACCGCCTATTACGCGCGCATCCTCAAGCCCGATGTGGCGCTGGCGCTCGATGTGCTGGCCGATATCGTGCTGAACCCGGCCTTTGAAGCCCGCGAGATCGAGGTCGAGCGCGGCGTGATCCTGCAGGAGATCGGTCAGGCTCTCGATACGCCCGATGATATCATCTTCGACTGGCTGCAGGAAACCGCGTATCCCAGCCAGCCCATCGGGCGCTCGATCCTTGGCCCCTCTGCGCGGGTCTCGGGCTTCGCTGAAGGGGATCTGCGCCGTTTTGTGGGCGATCACTATGGCCCCGGGCAGATGATCCTTGCTGCGGCAGGGGCGGTTGACCATGACGCGCTGGTGCGTATGGCCGAAGGGCTGTTCGGGCATCTGGCCGCGAAACCTGTCCGCCCCGCAGATGCCGCGCGGTTCCACAATGGCGAGCGGCGTGAGGATCGTTCGCTGGAACAGGCGCATTTCGCCCTCGCGCTGGAAGCCCCCGATTACCGTTCCGAGGATTTCTATACCTCGCAGGTCTTCGCCAATGCGCTGGGGGGGGGCATGTCCTCGCGGCTGTTCCAGCGCCTGCGCGAGGATCGCGGGCTGTGCTACACAGTATTCGCCCAGTCGGGCGCCTATTTCGACACTGGCATGATCACGATCTATGCGGGCACCGGGGCCGATGAGGTGGGCGAACTGGCGGAGTTGACCATCGACGAGTTGAAACGCGCCGCCGAAGATATGTCTGATGCCGAAGTCGCCCGCGCCTGCGCGCAGATGAAGGCTGGGCTCCTGATGGGGCTGGAAAGCCCGTCATCGCGCGCCGAACGTCTGGCGAAACTCTTGTCGATCTGGGGGCGCGTGCCGGATCTGTCCGAGGCCATCGCGCGGATCGACGCGGTGAACACGGCAGGCGTGCGCGCCCATGCGCAGGGCTTGCTCGGCCAGAGCAGCATGGCTCTGGCGCTTTATGGCCCGATCGCGCGCGCGCCGCGTCTGCTGCATCTGAGCGAAAGGCTGGCCGCCTGATGCTGGGGCTGCGCGGCAAGCTGCGGCTTGAGGCCGAGCGCCTCTATCTGCGCCTGCCGCAGCACAGCGATTTCCGGGAATGGTCCGATCTGCGCCGTCTGTCGGCAGGGTTTCTCACACCATGGGAGCCCACATGGTCCGACGATCACCTGACGCGCCGCGCCTTCACCAATCGCGTCAGCTGGGCCACGCGCTGCTACAAGGCCGACACGGCGCTGCCGCTCTTCATCTTCCGTCGCGATGATGAGGCGCTGGTGGGCGCGATCACCCTCGACAATATCCGGCGCGGCCCGGCGCAGGCGGGGACTCTGGGCTACTGGGTCGGTGCCCCCTATGCAAGGCAGGGCTATATGCGCGAGGCCATCGGGGTGATCGTGCATCATGCCTTCAGCGTGATGGATCTGTCGCGGATCGAAGCCGCCTGCCTGCCCGAGAATGAAGCCTCGCGCGCGGTGCTGGAACGGGCCGGGTTCAAATATGAGGGCGTCGCGCAAAGCTATCTGCAGATCAACGGGCGCTGGCGCAATCATGTGCTCTATGCCAATCTGCGGCTGGACCGGCGCGGACGCACGGATGCGGGCCGATAGCACGCAGGGGCGCGGGCGCAGCAGGCGCCTGCTGCGCCCGCGCCCCTGACCGGAGGGGACCAAGATGATACTGCGCGACTGCGATTCCGAATTTCTGGACAGGCTGGCAGCGATCCTGCCGCAAGGCGCGCTCCTGCCGCCCGCGCCGCGCTATCTGGAGGAACCGCGCGGGCGCTGGCAGGGCCGGGCAGGGGCCGTGGCGCTGCCGCGCAGCGTGGATGAGGTCGCGGCGATCCTGCGCACCTGCAATAGTGCCGGTGTGGGCGTTGTGCCCTATGGCGGCGGCACCGGGCTGGTGGGTGGGCAGATCAGCGCGGAAGGGCCAGTGCCGCTGATCCTGTCGCTGGAACGGATGCAGGCCATTCGCGCAAGCTACCCGTCCGAGAATGTGCTTGTGGTCGAAGCGGGCGCAGTCCTCGCCGATGTCCAGCGCGCGGCGGCAGGTGCGGGGCGGCTCTTCCCGCTCTCGCTGGCCTCGGAAGGATCGGCGCGGATCGGCGGGTTGCTCGCAACCAATGCGGGCGGCGTGAATGTGCTGCGCTACGGCAATGCCCGCGATCTGGTGCTGGGGCTGGAAGTGGTGCTGGCCGACGGGCGCATCTGGAACGGGCTGAAGCGGCTGCGCAAGGACAATACCGGCTATGATCTGCGCCATCTGAT
Source organism: Natronohydrobacter thiooxidans (assembly GCF_001884735.1). GTDB lineage: Bacteria > Pseudomonadota > Alphaproteobacteria > Rhodobacterales > Rhodobacteraceae > Roseinatronobacter > Roseinatronobacter thiooxidans_A. Next base: position 127,876 of record NZ_MJAP01000032.1, read on the forward strand.
GATCGGATCCGAGGGCACGCTGGGGGTGATCACGGCAGCCAGTCTGCGGCTTGTGCCGCGCCCGGCGCGCGAGGGCGCGGCGCTGATGGTGATTGAGAGCCCTGAGGCGGCGCTGCGGCTCCTGGCATTGGCGCAGGCGCGTCTGGGGGATGCGATTCAGGCTTTCGAGCTGATCAGCGGCGCGGGTCTGGCCTTTCTGGCGGAAACCATGCCGCAGATCCGCCAGCCCTTTTCGCAGGCGCCTGACTGGATGGTGCTGATCGATCTGGGCCTGCCCAAGGCGATGGCCCCCGAAGACGCGCTGGAGGCGCTCTTTGCCGAGGCTTTCGAGGCCGGGCTGGTGCAGGATGGCGTGATCGCGGCAAGCCTCGCGCAGCGCACCGAGTTCTGGGCCTTGCGCGAATCCATCCCCGAGGCCAATCGCCGGATCGGGGCGATTTCCAGCCATGACATCTCGCTGCCGCTGTCAGAGATCGCCGCCTTCATCACCCGCGCAGGGCAGGCGCTTGCGCAGATCAGTGACTACCGCATCAACTGTTTCGGCCATCTGGGCGATGGCAATCTGCATTACAATATCTTCCCCCTGCCGGGCCGCAGCCGCGCGGATCACGCGCAGGAACGCGACGCGATCAAGACTTACGTGCATGATCTGGTGCAGGAATTCGGCGGCTCGGTCAGCGCCGAACACGGGATCGGGCGGCTGAAAACCGGCGATCTGATCCGCTATGGCGATCCGGTGAAACTGGCGGCGATGCGCGCCATCAAACAGGCGCTCGACCCGCGCGGCATCCTCAACCCGGGTGCCGTGCTAGCCGATGGCGAAATGCAGCGCGAATAGCACCGCCGCGCCGCCAAAAATCGTCAGCGTCGCGTTCTTCGTCCAGAGGCTGATCGCAATCGTCGCCAGCGCCGCCCCCAGCCGCACCGGATCGAGCGCGCCGCCTGTGGCCTGCGGAAACAGGATCAGGGGCGTGATCATGCCCGGCATGATCGCGACCGCCGTGTAGCGCAGATGGCGCAGCACCCATTCGGGCAGATCGCGCCCCCCGATCAGGCCCAGAAACGAGAGCCGCAGCAGGTAAGAGCCCAGCCCCAGCCCGATGATGATGATCCAGATCTGCGCTGTCGTGAAACTCATGGCGCGCGCCTCGCGCTCATGCGGCGCTCGACCTCGGCCCCGGTCATCATCGCCAGCAGGGCCGCGACCAGCAGCCCCAGATTGAAGGGCAGAAAGGCAAAGACCAGCACGCCAAGGATCGAGACCAGCGCCGCCGCCACATGGGCGAGGCTGCGCAGCATCGGCACGATCAGCGCCAGAAAAGTGATCGGCACCGCGAAATCAATCGGCAGACCGGCCGGGATATTGGCACCGAGCGCCGCCCCCGCCCAGGTCGCCAGATACCAGGGCGGCACGACCGGGGCCGCCACACCCACGAAATAGGCCAGCTTCTGCGCGGGCGTCATTTCCGGGCGCTGGTCATATTTCAGGATCGAGGCGGCATAGACCTGATCCACCATCACATAGGAAATCAGCCCGCGTTTCCACCAGCTTACCTGCCCCAGATGCGGCGCGAGCGAGGCCGAATACATCGCCATGCGCAGATTGACCGCCAATGACGCGGCCAGCACGATCAGCACCGGCGCATTCTCGACCATCATCTGCAGCGCCACGAATTGCGCGGCGCCCGCGATCACCAGCACCGAAAACCCCATGATCTGCGCGATATTCAGCCCCACTTCGGTCGCGACCACGCCGAAGACCGCGCCGAAAGGCACGATCACAAGAATGAAGGGCGCACCATCGCGGAAGCCCTGCCAGAAGTCGCGGGAGAGGGGCGTCGTCATGAGCATCGGCCTTTCTGGGTCAGGGCAAGGGGCCGTCGGCCCTGTCGCCATCCTATCTCTGGGCGATCAAGCGCCCCGAGAGGTTTTGTTGCAAGATGAAGCCGGGGCCGATCAGATGCAATGGGATCCGCGCCGCGCCGCAATGGCGGGCTCAGCGCGAGAAAACGCCCGAAACCCGGCCCAGCAGCATGAAGGCGCGGGCGGTGCGCGTATCCGAGAAAGCCGTGATCTGGCTGTCATCGGCCTGTGCTTCCATCTGGGCAAACACCCGGTCGAATTCGCGCAGGAAGAGATGCACGGCGGCGCGAAACTCGGGGTCCGAGCGCATCCGCCCCGAGGTAATGGCCAGACACGACCGGTCCCGGATCCCGCCCAGGGGCGCGATCAGCGCGCCGCGCGTGCCATGGGCGAAGGCACGCCAGAATTCGGGCCGCGCGCGGTCGGGGCGCAGGTCATCCATATAGATGCCTTCCTGCGCCAGCCGCGTCAGCACATCCTGCGCCGCCCGGATCAGTGGCGAGAGGCGTGGATCGGCCAGCGCCACCCGCATCGCGGCAAAACCCGCCGCGTCATGTTCATTCTCGGGAAAGTTCAGCGCGCGGATCAGCTCATCCGTTGCGGGCAGGGCACCAAGGGCGCGGTTCTCGCCCTCGGAAAACATGGCCGACTGTTCGGGCAGCACGGGCGCCGGGGCCGTCGCCTCGGGCCGCCTCCGCTGCGAGAAGAACATCGCAAGTTCAGTTTCCGCCTCGGCCTGCGCGGCCTTGAGATCGCTCAGCGCGCCCGCCGCCTCAACGGGGGCCGTGGCGGTGCCGGTCTCGCGCTGCAGAAGCGACTGGCGCAGCTCGTCGATACTGCCCTGCAGATGGCGCGTCTCATGGCTGAGTGACCAAGTGGCCGCCGCCACCAGCAGCCCCAGCGTGATCACCACCGCCGGCATGAAACAGGCCAGCGTCAGGGCTGCCAGCGTCAGCGGATCCATCGTCTCGAAATCTGCCAGCGCCGCGAAACCAAGCCCGGCGGCAATCCACAGCAGCAGCCCCAAGACCCGCGCCACGCGCGGATCCATGCCCCGCGCGGCGCGGCCAGCGGGGGCACCGCCCCCCGCGTCAGATATAGCGGATCGAGAGGATCTCATAGCTGCGCGCCCCGCCCGGTGTCTGCACTTCGACACTGTCGCCCTCGTCTTTGCCGATCAGGGCGCGGGCAAGGGGGGATTTCAGGTTCAGAAGGCCCTTTTCCAGATCGGCCTCGGGTTCGCCCACAATCTGGAATTTGCGCTCTTCCTCGGTATCCTCGTCAACCAACGTGACGGTCGCGCCGAATTTCACTGCGCCCGAAAGCTTCGCCGGGTCAATCACTTCTGCGCGCGACAGGATGGATTCAAGCTCCTTGATCCGCCCCTCGATGAAGCTCTGCTTCTCGCGGGCGGCGTGATATTCGGCATTCTCCGACAGGTCGCCATGTTCCCGCGCTTCGGCAATGGCGCGGATGATGGCCGGACGCTCCTCGGATTTGAGCTTTTTCAGTTCGGTATCCAGCATGTGCTGACCGGCGCGGGTCAGGGGCAGTTTTTCCATGTCTCGTCCCTACAGAAGTAAAAAGACCGCCCTCGGCGGGACCGGGGCTGTCTTTTGCGTTCACACCATCTGAGCGCACACGGATGCGGATTGCAAGGGGAATGACGCATCAGCCAAGATTGCGGCGCAAGGTCGCGATCTGATGCTGCGACGCCGCGTCTGGATTGACCTTGCGCCTTTGGCTGGGATAGGGCTGATGCGCAAGAAAATATCCAACACGCCCTGCCACGCGCAAGAACAGGAGCAGAGATGTCCGAGATTGTCCGCGAAGCGATGGAATATGACGTTGTGATCGTGGGGGCGGGGCCTGCGGGCCTGTCCGCCGCGATCCGTCTCAAGCAACTGGACAGCGACCTGTCCGTCGTGGTGCTGGAGAAAGGCTCCGAAGTCGGCGCGCATATCCTGTCGGGCGCGGTGCTCGATCCGTCGGGCCTTGATGCGCTGATCCCGGACTGGAAGGAACGCGGCGCACCGATCAAGGTCGGCGTCAAGCATGACAATTTCTACATGCTGGGCGAGGCGGGCAAATTGCGCGTCCCGAACCTGCCGATGCCGCCCTTGATGAACAATCACGGCAATTACATCGTCTCGATGGCGAATGTCTGCCGCTGGATGGCCGAACAGGCCGAGGAACTGGGTGTCGAGATCTTCCCCGGCATGGCGGCCTCTGAACTCGTCTATGACGGCGCGCGGGTGAAAGGCGTGGTTGCGGGCGAGTTCGGCAAGAACCCCGATGGCACGCCGGGCGATGGCTACGAGCCGGGGATGGAACTGCACGGCAAATATGTGTTCCTGTCGGAGGGCGTGCGCGGATCGCTGTCCAAGGAAGTGATCGCGAAATACGAATTGTCCAAGGGCAAGGAGCCGCAGAAATTCGGCCTCGGCATGAAGGAAATCTGGGAGATTGACCCGGAGAAGCACCGCGAAGGCACTGTCACCCATACGATGGGCTGGCCCCTTGGCAAGAATGCGGGCGGCGGCAGCTTCATCTATCATTTCGAGAACAATCAGGTGCTGGTCGGTTTCGTGGTGCATCTGAATTACCAGAACCCCTATCTTTCGCCCTATCAGGAATTCCAGCGTTTCAAGCATCACCCGATGGTCGCGGAACTGCTGAAAGGCGGCAAGCGCGTGGCTTACGGTGCGCGCGCGATCAGCGAGGGCGGCTTTCAGTCGATCCCGAAACTCACCTTCCCCGGCGGCGCGCTTCTGGGCTGTTCGGCAGGGCTGGTGAATGTGCCGCGCATCAAGGGCAATCACAATGCCATGCTCTCGGGCAAGGCCGCCGCAGAAGCCGCGCATGAGGCGATCAAGGCAGGGCGCGAAGGCGATGAACTGACCGCCTATGAAAAGGTCGTGCGCGAAGGCGCGATCGGCAAAGACCTGAAAAAAGTCCGCAATGTCAAACCCATGTGGTCGAAATGGGGGCTGATGCCCTCGCTCGCGCTGGGCGGGTTCGATATGTGGACCAACACGCTGGGCTTTTCGCTTTTCGGCACCATGTCGCATGGCAAGACCGATGCCGCCGCGACCGGCGAGGCGAAAGATCACCAACCCATCGATTACCCCAAACCCGATGGCGTTCTGTCCTTCGACCGGTTGACCAATGTGGCCTATTCCTTCACCAACCATGAAGAAAGCCAGCCCGCACACCTGACGCTGAAAGACCCCTCCATCCCGATCAGCGTGAACCTGCCGAAATATGCCGAACCCGCGCAGCGCTACTGCCCGGCAGGCGTCTATGAGGTGGTCAGTGAAGAGGGCAAGGATCCGCGCTTCGTGATCAATTTCCAGAATTGCGTGCATTGCAAGACCTGCGACATCAAGGATCCCAGCCAGAATATCAACTGGGTCACGCCGCAGGGCGGGGATGGGCCGAATTATCCGAATATGTGAGCGCGACACGGGGGAAATTGATCGGCTTGCGATTGCCTCGGCGGCGGGTGCGCCCTAGTCTTGCATCAACCCCAAGCCGATGGAGCCTTTTCGCCGTGTCTTTTTCCTTCCGTGCCGTCGCGCCTGTTCTGGCTCTTGCTCTGCTCGGCGTCGTTCCGGCACCCAGGGTCGCGGCGCAGCCCGATATTCTTGAGCCGGGAACGCTTGCCGGTGCCTATCTGACCGGGGCGGTTGCCTTCAGCGACGACAATTTCGCCCAGCTTGCGCAGAGTTATGATCTCGCGTTGGCCTCGGATCCCGACAATGCGATGTTCCGCGAACTTGCATTGCAGGGGCATCTGGCCAGCGGCAATTTTGCGCGCGCCGTTGAACTCGCTACCGAGGCCGAGGAAGCGGGTGATCTCTCCTCGACCGGTGCGGCCGTGCTGCAGGCTGCCGAGTTCCTGCGCGGTGATTATGAGGCGGTGATCAGCGCGGCCGAAGCCGGGCGTCAGGCCGGGCCGCTGAACGATTCCGTCGGCGTCGCCTGGGCCGAACTCGGGCTTGGCAGCATGTCGGACGCGCTCGCGGCCTTCGATGCCACGATTGAACAGCACCCGCAGATCGCCGCCTTCGCGCTCTATCACAAGGCGCTTGCCCTGGCACTGGTCGGCGATATGGAAGGGGCGAATGCGCTTTTTGCCGACGAGGAAGCCATGGTCGCGGTCATGCCGCGCCGGGGCATCGTCGCCCGTCTGTCGGTGCTCTCGCAGCTTGGCCAGTTTGACGAGGCGCGCGCGCTGGCTGAAGATGCCTTCGGCTCTTCCCCGCCGGACGAGGTGGCGGGGCTTGTCGCCGATCTCGCCGCCGAAACACCGGTTCCGTTCACCACAATCGCTTCGGCCCGCGACGGGATGGCCGAAGTCTATTTCACGCTTGCCCTTGCGCTTGTGGGCGGGCGGGACGCCTGGGCGCCGCTGATCCATGCGCGTCTTGCGCTGGCGCTGCGTCCTGATCTGGCCGATGCGATCCTTCTGGCTGGCAATCTGCTGGAACGCGCCGGGCAATATGCGCTGGCCGATCAGATCTACGCCACCATGCCCGCAGACAGCCCCGAATACCTCTCTGCCGAGCTTGGCCGCGCGAATGCGCTCTTTCAGTCGGGACAGGAAGAGGCGGCGGTTGACAGCCTCTTTGCCCTGTCCACCGCGCGCGCCGACTCGGTACAGGTCTTTTCCGCGCTGGGCGACATGCTGCGGCGCAAGGAACGCTTTGACGAAGCGGCAGAAGCCTATGCCAGCGCCATCGACCTGATCGACGAGATCGAAGAGCGCCATTGGGTGCTGCTTTATACCCAAGCCATCGCGCTGGAACGCATGGGCGAATGGGAGCGCGCGGAACCGGTGTTCCGGCGGGTGCTGGAATTCGTGCCTGACGAGCCGCAAGTGCTGAACTACCTTGGCTATTCGCTGATCGAACAGCGCCGTAATCTCGACGAGGCGCTCGACATGATCGAACGTGCGGTCGAGGGCGAGCCCGACAGCGGCTATATCACCGACTCGCTGGGCTGGGCCTATTACCGTCTGGGCCGCTATGACGAAGCCGTGCCGGTGATGGAACGCGCGGTCGAATTGCTGCCGCGTGATCCGGTGCTGAATGACCATCTGGGCGATGTCTATTACGCCGTCGGGCGCACGCGCGAGGCGCGCTTTCAGTGGCGCCGCGCGCTCTCTTTCGGGCCGCACCCGGATCTGGACATGGATATGGTGCGCCGCAAGCTGGAAATCGGCAAGGATGCTGCATTGAAAGAGGCCGAATCCTCGCAATGAGCGCCGTGGAAGCAGCGCCGGCCAAGATCAACCTGTGCCTGCATGTCACCGGGCAACGCGAGGATGGCTATCATCTGCTCGATTCTCTGGTGGCTTTCGCCGAGGTCGGGGACAAGCTGAGCGCCCGTCCATGGCAGGGGCTGTCGCTCTCGATCACCGGACCAGAGGGCGCGGGGCTGAGCGCCGGGGCCGATAATCTGGTGCTGCGCGCCGCGCGGCTGATGGGCGCGCGCGATCTGGCCCTGACGCTGGACAAGCGCCTGCCGCTGGCCTCTGGAATCGGTGGCGGGTCCAGCGATGCGGCGGCCTGCCTGCGCCTCTTGGCGCAACAGATGAACACGCCCTTGCCCTCGCGCAAGCTGGTTCTGGGGCTGGGGGCGGATGTGCCGGTCTGTCTGGAGCCGCGCAGTTGCCGGATGCGCGGGATTGGCGAGGCAATCACCTGCCTGCCGCCCTTGCCGCCGCTCTGGCTGGTGCTGGTCAATCCGCGCGTGGAAGTGCCGACGCCGCAGGTGTTCCGCGCGCTTGCCCGGCGCGATAACCCGCCACTGCCTGACGAATTGCCGATCTGGCCGGACGCGGAAGCCTTTTGCGACTGGCTGGCGGGCCAGCGCAATGATCTGGAAGCCCCGGCCATCTCTTTGGCCCCGGTGATCGGGCAGGTGCTTGATGTGCTGGGCGCGGCAGAGGGCTGCGCGCTGGCGCGCATGTCCGGCTCTGGCGCGACCTGCTTTGGCATATTCACCCGCCGCGACGCCGCTGAACGCGCGGCAGCGACGATCAGTGCCGCCCGTCCGAACTGGTGGTGCGTTCCGACCGGCCTTGTTCAGTAAAGCCGGGCCACGACGTAATCGGCGATATCGGCCAGCATCGCGCGCAAGGGCTGATCGGGCAGAACCTCCAGCGCGGATTTGGCCCGCGCCGCCCAGCCCAGCGCCTCGACCCTTGTGCTTTCCAGCGTGCCGTGACGCGCCATAAGCTCCAGCGCCGTTTCGAAATCGCCGTCGCGCTGATCGCCGCGTGTGATCACCCGATCCCAGAAGGCGCGCTCTTCGCCATCTGCGGCGGCAATGGCGCGGATCACCGGCAGCGTCAGCTTCCCCTCGCGGAAATCATCGCCGATATTCTTGCCGATCTTGTCACCGGCCGCCCCGTAATCCAGCCAGTCATCAACGATCTGGAAACTGATCCCCAGCGCGTTGCCATAGTCGAACAGTGCCCTGACCTGCGCCTCGGGGGCTTGTGCCAGCACGGCCCCGGCCTCGGTCGCGGCCGAGAAAAGCGCCGCTGTCTTGCCGCCGATCACCCGCAGATACTGCGCTTCCGTGGTCGCGATATTCTGCGCCGTGGTCAGTTGCAGCACCTCGCCTTCGGCAATCGTCGCCGAGGCGTTGGACAGGATGTCCAGCACCCGCAGCGATCCACATTCGACCATCAGCTGGAATGCCCGCGCGAACAAGTAATCCCCCACCAGCACCGAGGATTTGTTGTCCCACAACAGATTGGCCGTTGCCCGCCCGCGCCGCTGCTTGCTTTCATCCACCACATCGTCATGCAACAGCGTCGCGGTGTGAATGAACTCGATGGCGGTGGCCAGATGGTGATGCTTGTCGCCACGATACTGGCACAGTTGCGCCGCCGCCAGCACCAGCATCGGCCGGATCCGCTTGCCGCCCGCCTCGATCAGATGGGCCGTGACTTCCGGAATGCGCGGCGCGTGTTCCGAGGCCATGCGCTCGCGGATCAGGGCATTGACCTGATCCAGATCGGCTGCGAGATAGGCCGCAAGCTGGTCATGCGGGGCCTGCGCGGCCGGCGAAGGGGACATCTTGTTCATTGCATCCTGTCTCGACAAACCGAAGCTGGGGGAAATACACTCGCCACATGAAAGAACTCTTGCGCACGACTGACCCGACGATCATCCCGTATGCGACGGCGCTCCTCCAAGGTGAAGGTATAGAGGTGTTTGATATTGACGTCCATATGCACACGCTGGAATCGACCCTGGGCATGATGCCGCGGCGGCTGATGGTGCGGCGCGAAGATCACTTCATGGCCGTCTCGATCCTGCGCGACAATGGCATTCCCTTGCATGACTGACGATCTGACGCAGGATGCGTTCCTGAATGGCCGCGTCATGGTCTGGCAGCCGCGCATCGGCTACCGCGCCGCGACAGATCCTGTATTTCTGGCCGCATCCGTGCCCGCAAAGCCCGGCGAGAGCGTGCTGGAACTCGGCTGCGGGGTGGGCGTCGCGAGCCTCTGCCTGCACGCCCGCGTCACCGGGCTGTCGCTGACCGGGGTCGAGTTGCAGCCCGATTACGCCGCCCTTGCGCGACGGAATGCCGCGCAGAACGGGGCTGCAATGCAGATGATCGAGGCCGATCTGACGGCGCTGCCAGAGGCGCTGCGCGCGCAGAGCTTCGATCATGTGATCGCGAACCCGCCCTATTACGCCTCTCACGGCCCCCGCGCGCAGGACAAGGGCCGTGACCGCGCCCTGCGCGAAGACACGCCGCTGGCGCTGTGGATCGACACGGCCCTGCGCCGCTGCCGGGACGGGGGCTATGTCAGCTTCATCCACCTGACCGAACGCCTGCCGGATCTGCTGGCGGGTTTCCTGCCGCGCGCCTCCTGCACCGTGCTGCCGCTGGCCGCGCGCGCGCAACGCCCCGCGCGGCGCGTGATCGTGCAGGCGCGCAAAGGCGGGCGCGCGCCCTTCACGCTGCTGCCGCCGCTCGTGATCCATCAGGGCGACAGCCATCCCGGAGATGGCGAATATTTCACCGATACAGTGCGCGCGCTGATGCGCGACACTGGCGCGCTCGATCTTGGTGCAATGGCACGCGCGTGAACTCTTGCCCCCACAGGCACAGCAAGGCATAGACGCTGCGATGGCAAAACAGCTCGATTACCCAGTGATCCGCGAGATCTTCGCCCGCTTCCACGCGGCAGACCCTGAACCCAAGGGCGAGCTGGAGCATGTCAACGCCTATACGCTCGTCGTGGCGGTGGCGCTCTCGGCGCAGGCCACGGATGTCGGCGTGAACAAGGCCACGCGCGGATTATTCGCTGTCGCTGACACACCCGAGAAAATGCTCGCGCTGGGCGAAGAAGGCGTGATCCAGCATATCAAGACCATCGGGCTCTTTCGCAACAAGGCGAAGAACGTCATCAAGCTGAGCCGGATCCTCGTCGATCATTATGGCGGCGAAGTGCCCTCTTCGCGCGCCGCGCTGCAATCGCTGCCCGGTGTCGGGCGCAAAACTGCCAATGTGGTGCTGAACATGTGGTGGCGCATGCCCGCGCAGGCGGTCGACACCCATATCTTCCGCGTCGGCAACCGCACCGGCATTTGCCCCGGACGCGATGTCGATGCGGTCGAACGCGCCATCGAGGATAATATCCCCGCTGAATACCAGCTCCACGCCCATCACTGGCTGATCCTGCATGGCCGCTACATTTGCAAGGCGCGCAAGCCCCTGTGCAGCGCCTGCCTGATCCGCGATCTCTGCCCTTTTGAGGAAAAGACCCTATGAAGCCCTATCAACTCGCCGGGATCGGCAATGCGATTGTCGATGTGATCGCGACGGTCGATGACCTGTTTCTGGATCACATGGGCATCCGCAAGGGGATCATGCAACTGATCGAACGCGAACGCGCCGAACTGCTCTATGGGGCGATGAAAGAGCGTGCTGAAGCCTCGGGCGGCTCGGTCGCCAATACGCTGGCTGGCGCGGGCGCGCTGGGGCTGACAGCGGCCTTTGTCGGGCGCGTGAATGACGATGCGCTGGGCCGGTTCTACGCGGCAGATACCCAGGCCGCAGGCACCGATTTCGTCAATCCCCCCGTCGCGGTCGGCGAAGCCCCCACCTCTCGCAGCATGATCTTCGTCACCCCCGATGGCGAGCGCTCGATGAACACCTACTTGGGCATCTCCGCCGAACTCGGCCCCGAGGATGTGGATGACGCCGTGATGGCCGCATCCGAGATCGTGTATCTTGAGGGCTATCTCTTCGACAAGGACAAGGGCAAGCAAGCCTTCCTCAAAGCCGCGCGCGCCTGCCGGGGCGCGGGTGGCAAGGCCGGGATTGCGCTCTCGGATCCCTTCTGCGTTGACCGCCACCGCTCGGACTTCCGCGAACTGGTCGCGCGCGACATGGATTATGTCATCGGCAATGAGCAGGAATGGGTCTCGCTCTATCAGACCAATGATCTGGACGACGCGCTGGCGCAGGCGGTGCGCGACTGCGATCTGGTGATCTGCACCCGTTCGGGCGATCCGGTCTGGATTTTCGAGCAAGGCGCGCGGGTGGAAATCCCGATCACCCGCACTGTGCCCGTCGATGCCACCGGTGCGGGTGATCAATTCGCGGCGGGCCTTCTCTACGGGCTGGCCACGGGGCGCGACATGGCGACCGCAGGGCGCATGGGGGCACTGGCGGCGGCAGAGGTGATCAGCCATATCGGCGCGCGCCCGCAGAGCGACCTGCGCGAGGTGTTTAGCCACAAGGGGCTGCTCGCCTGACGCATGCCTTGCCCGGGACTACCGCATAAGGCACAGTGCAGATGAGCAATGGAGGATTTCATGAAGACCTTTCTGTCAACTGTCCTGATCGCCGGACTGATTTCCGGGCCGGTTTTGTCCGACCCGTTCATCGACGCGCTCGAAACCGCGATTGAGGCTTACCGCGACGGCGATCTGCAATATGCCGAGGATGAACTGGTCGAGGCGCAGCGCCTTCTGGCCGATATGAAAGCGCAGGGCCTCGCGGCGTTCCTGCCGGATGCGCCCGAGGGCTGGACGCGCGAGATCGACACCGAAGCGGGCCAGATGCTGGGCTTCATGGGCGGCGGGACAATCGCGAAAGCCAATTACACTGGCCCCGATGGCCAGTTTGAACTCAGCCTCATGGCTGATAACCCCTTCGTGGCGCAATTTGGCATGATGCTGGGCAATTCCGCGATGATCGCGCAGATGGGCGGACAGGTCGAGCGCATCAACCGCGTGCGCTTCCTGCGCGAGGAGAACAGCCTGAAAGCCATGATCGGCAACCGTGTCCTGCTGAGTGCCGAAGGGGCTGCGCCAGAAGTGATGATCCCGCTTCTCGAACAGATGGATTTCCGTGCAATCGAGAATTTCGGCAGCTGAACCGCGCCCGGAAATCTTGCATCAGCTGTTCTCCTGACCCATATCCTGCACAGGTTCAGAGGGTTTCGCGATGATGGGATATACCAAGACCGCCATGCTGATGGCTGCGATGACCGCGCTTTTCATGGGCGTGGGCTATCTGCTTGGCGGCGGGGCTGGGTTGCTGATCGCCCTTGCCGTGGCGGCAGGCATGAATGCCTATGCCTATTGGAATTCCGACAAGGCGGTTCTGCGGATGCATAATGCGCAGGAATGCAACAGCCAGGTCCATCCCGACCTGCAGCGCATGGTGCATCAACTGGCCGATGACGCCGACATGCCGCGCCCGAAGGTCTATGTGATCCATGAGGACCAGCCCAACGCCTTCGCCACCGGCCGCAACCCGGAGAATGCCGCCGTGGCCGCGACAACGGGGCTGCTTGCGCGCATGTCACGCGAGGAGGTGGCCGCCGTCATGGCGCATGAATTGGCGCATATCAGAAATTACGATACTCTGATCATGACCATCACCGCGACTTTCGCGGGCGCCATCTCGATGCTGGCGAATTTCGCCTTCATCTTCCGGGGCGGGCGCAATCAGGGCGCAGGGGGGGTGATTGCCGTGCTTGCCGTGATGATCCTCGCGCCCTTGGCCGCCGCGATCGTGCAGATGGCCATTTCGCGTTCGCGCGAATATGAAGCCGACCGCGTGGGCGCCGCCATCTGCGGCAACCCGCTCTGGCTCGCCTCGGCACTGGAGAAAATTCAGGGCTTCGCCTCGCGTATCGATTTCGACCGGGCAGAGCAGAACCCGCAGACGGCGCATATGTTCATCATCAACCCGCTGCATGTCCATAAGCGCGACAAGCTGTTCTCGACCCACCCGAATACAGAGAACCGCATCGCAGCCCTGGTGCAACTGGCGCAAGAGAGCGGGGTTCGCTCGGCGGCGCCCGCCGGGCGACAAAACCCCTGGGGCTGAGGCGCCGGGCTATCGTCAAGCGGTAAGGTGCGTGGTCACCACGCACCTTACGATAGGTCACACCGGATCGAGATCGCGGCGCCCGTCCTCGCTCAAACGCCAGATCCGCCGCCCCTCGATCACGACAGCGGTCAGCGGCCCGCCATAGGCCGCACTGCTGTCGATATTGACCCGGTTCCGGTAATGAACCGGCTGCGATATCGCGGTATGGCCATGGATGATCAGCGGCCCGTGATCGCGCGTGTCACTCAGGAATGGTTCGCGGATCCACAGGAAATCCTGTTCAGTCTGTGCGTCCAGCGGCACGCCGGGGCGGATGCCTGCATGCACGAAAAGCACCGCGCCCTGCCGGTGCGAAAGCGGCAGTCCTTCCAGAAAGGCAATATCCTCGGGCGGCACCGCGGCAAGCGCCTCTTGCCGGGCCTCATCGAGATAGAAACTGCTACGCCGGTAGAGCCCGTAGGACATGAGCGTTTCCGCCCCGCCAATGCCCGGATGCAGATAGCTCACCTCCGGGCGCAGATTGGGATCAGCCCAGTCGGGGCTGGTCAGAAACCGCTCGAACAGCCGGTCATGATTGCCCTTGAGCACCACCCAGGGCGCCCCCCCGGCAATCCCTTCGCGCAGGAGGCGTATCACCCCGGCACTGTCGGGGCCGCGATCCACCAGATCGCCCAGATGCACGACCGGCGCATCCTGATCGCCGCTGCGCTTCCGGTCCGCCTCGATCCAGGCATGCGCCTGCTGCAGCAGAGCCAGCTGGCCGTGAATATCTCCGATCGCATAGCTGCGCATGGCGGGCTCCGTCAGGGCGTGGCGACGCGACGACAACACGCCGCGCCGCCTTTTGTGCCATCAGGCGATGTCGAAGGCCAGCGGGCGCACCTGCTTGAACATGCCGGTCGCGCGCAGCTTGTCCAGCACCGCCTCGGGCGCGGGCGCATCGAGATAGAGCAACGCAATTGCATCCGCCCCCGCCGAGCTCCGCCCCAGCGTGAAATTCGCGATATTGACGCCATTCTCGCCCATGGTCTGGCCCAATGTCCCGATGATCCCCGGCACATCGCGATTGGTGGTATAGAGCATATCCGCCCCCACTTCCGCGTCGATGGTGATGCCCTTGATCTGGATGAAGCGCGGCTTGCCATCGGAAAATACCGTTCCCGCAATCGAGCGCTCGCGCGTATCCGTGACCACGGTCAGCTTGATATAGGCGTCAAACACCCCCGATTTCGCCTGGGTCGTGGTCGAGATCTTCACGCCACGCTCTTTCGCGACAATCGGCGCCGAAATCATGTTCACATCAGGGTTCGAGGCTTTCATGATCCCGGCAATCGCCCCGCAGCTCAGCGCGTCGAGATTCATCTCGGCCACCGCACCATCATAGAGGATGTTGATGGCCTTGATCGGCTCTTCCGTCAACTGGCCCGCAAACGCGCCCAGATGCTGCGCCAGTTTCAGCCAGGGCCCCATGACGCGCGCCTCTTCCGCCGTGACCGAGGGCATGTTCAGCGCATTCTGCACCGCGCCCGAGATCAGGTAATCCGCCATCTGTTCGGCGACCTGCAACGCGACATTCTCCTGTGCCTCGGTGGTCGAGGCCCCCAGATGCGGCGTGCAGACGACATTGGGCATGCCGAAAAGCGGGCTCTCGGTGGCGGGCTCCACCGCAAACACATCCAGCCCTGCGCCCGCGACATGCCCCGATTTCAGCGCCTCGGCCAGCGCATCCTCGTCGATCAGCCCGCCCCGCGCGCAGTTGATGATGCGCACGCCCTTCTTGGTCTTGGCGATATTCTCGGCCGACAGGATATTGCGGGTCTTGTCGGTCAGCGGCACATGCAGGGTGATGAAATCGGCACGGGCGAGAAGCTCGTCCAGCTCGACCTTGGTCACGCCCAGCTTGGTCGCGCGTTCTTCCGACAGGAACGGGTCATAGGCCACGACCTTCATCCGCAGCCCCAGCGCGCGGTCGCAGACAATCCCGCCGATATTGCCAGCCCCGATCACACCCAGGGTCTTGTTGAACAACTCCACCCCCATGAAACGCGATTTCTCCCATTTGCCCGCATGGGTCGAGGCATTGGCCTCGGGGATCTGGCGCGCAACCGCCATCATCAGCGAGATGGCGTGTTCGGCGGTCGTGACCGAATTGCCGAAAGGCGTGTTCATCACGATCACGCCCTTCTTGGACGCGGCAGGGATATCGACATTATCGACACCGATCCCGGCGCGGCCCACGACTTTCAGATTGGTCGCGGCTTCCAGCACCTTGTCCGTGACTTTGGTATTCGAGCGGATGGCGAGACCGTCAAACTCACCGATGATGTCGAGCAGACGCTCCTTGTCCTTGCCGAGTTTCGGCTCGAAAGTCACATCGATGCCGCGATCACGGAAGATCTGGACGGCGGTTTCAGAGAGGGCGTCAGAGACGAGAACCTTGGGTGCCATGAGTGTGGCTCCTTCATTTGGGGGGTGGTGCGTGCCAAGCACGCACCCTACGGGGGAGGGGAGAGGAGGCGTAGGGTGCGTGCTCTGCACGCACCGCTGGTTGATCAGGCCGCGTCCGCGAGGGCGGCGCGTTCGGCGTGATAGGCCCAGTCGAGCCAGCCCATAAGTGCTGCGACATCAGATGTCTCGACCGTGGCCCCGCACCAGATACGCAGCCCCGCAGGCGCATCGCGATAGGCCCCGATATCAAAGGCCACGCCTTCCTTCTCCAGCCGCTTGGCCACAGCCTTGGCGAAAGCCGCGCCATCCGCGATTGAGGGATCGGTGAATTTCAGGCAGACAGAGGTCGTCGAGGCCGTGGCCGGATCTTCCGCCAGATTGGCGATCCAGTCATGCGCCGCGCAGAACTCGGCAATCACAGCCGCATTGGCGTTGCAGCGCGCGATCAGCGCTTCCAGCCCGCCGATGCGGCGCGCCCAGTCCAGCGCCACCAGATAATCCTCGACCGCCAGCATCGAGGGCGTGTTGATCGTCTCGCCCCTGAAAATGCCCTCGATCAACTTGCCGCCCTTGGTCAGGCGGAAAATCTTCGGCAGCGGCCATGCGGGCGTGTAGCTTTCCAGCCGCTCCACCGCGCGCGGGCTCAGGATCAGCATGCCATGTGCCGCCTCGCCGCCCATCACCTTCTGCCAGGAGAAGGTCGTCACATCCAGCTTGTCCCAGGGCAGATCCATCGCAAAGGCCGCCGAGGTGGCATCGCAGATCGTCAGCCCCGCGCGGTCCGCAGGGATCTCGTCGCCATTGGCCATCCGCACGCCCGAGGTGGTGCCGTTCCATGTGAACACCACATCGCTATCATAATCGACCGAGGCCATATCGACGATCTGCCCGTAATCCGCCGTGCGCACATCCGCATCGAGTTTCAGCTGCTTGACCACATCCGTCACCCAGCCTGCACCGAAGCTTTCCCAGGCGACCATTGTCACCTTGCGCGCGCCCAGAAGCGACCACATCGCCATTTCGACAGCGCCTGTATCCGAGGCAGGCACGATCCCGATCCGGTAATCGCTCGGCACGCCAAGGATCTCGCGCGTGCCCTCGATCGCGGCAAGCAGCTTTTCCTTGCCCACCGCCGCGCGATGCGACCGCCCAAGGGGCGCATCAGCCAGCAGATCAAGCGTGAAATCGGGGATCTTGGCGCAGGGGCCAGAAGAGAAGCGCGGATTTGCCGGGCGCTTGGCCGGTTGTGCAGGTCCAGTCATGGTATCCTTCCAGATATATGCCCTTCGTTGGGGAAGGGTGTCCCGCTACCGCCATTACGCCGCGTTCCGCACTGGCGCAAGATGGAAAATTGCACTAGAGCGCCGCTTGAGCGCGCAAAAACGACGCAGCCTGTTCACCATCGGAAACTTGCCCAGAGGATCGCCCGGAAAATGTATGTCGCCACGCTTCTGACCAATCCCGCCACGCCGAAGCTCGATGCCGCGACGGTGGAAGCGCTGCGCAATGCCTGGGGCGGCGGTGCTGCGCTTTGGCTCAATCCCGCAATCGCGGCCGAATTTTCCCTGCCCGCCCGGCCGGATAATCTCTGGCATGTCTGGGAGGACATGCAGGCGCTGGGCATCGATCTGGCCGTCCAACCTGTCGAAGGACGGCGCAAGCAGATGCTTCTGGCCGATATGGACAGCACCATGATCGGGCAGGAATGCATTGATGAACTGGCCGATGAAGCGGGCGTCGGGGAATATGTTGCGGGGATCACGGCACGCGCGATGAATGGCGAGCTGGATTTCAATTCGGCGCTGCGGGAACGCGTGGCGCTGCTCAAGGGGCTTGATGCCGATGTGATCGCCAAGGTTCTGGCCTCGCGCATCAGTTTCACACCCGGCGGGCGCGAGTTGATCGCCACGATGAAGGCGCAGGGCGGCTATGCCGCGCTTGTGTCCGGCGGGTTCACCTCCTTCACCAGCCATGTCGCGCAGGCTCTGGGCTTTGACGAGCACCGCGCCAATACGCTGCATATCGAGAATGGCCAGTTGACCGGCAGTGTCGCCGAGCCGATTCTCGGGCGCGAAGCCAAGGTCGCGGCGCTTGACGAGATTTCCGCGCGGCTCGGGATCACGCCGCAGCAGGTGATGGCCGTGGGCGATGGCGCGAATGATCTGGGCATGCTGGGCCGTGCCGGATCCGGGGTCGCGCTGCACGCCAAGCCTGCGGTCGCGGCACAATGCGATCTGCGCATCAACCATGGCGATCTGACGGCACTGCTCTATCTGCAGGGTTACAGTATCGATCAATTTGCGCGCAGTGACGCGGCCTAACGCTGGCATCGGCTGGAACCGGCGCGGCGTCTGTGCGATGCTGGCGCAAGACCCCGTTTGCGAAGGACTGCCCATGCCCGTCAAGAACCGCTTTGCCGAACTTCTGCCCGAAATCACCGCCTGGCGGCGGGATTTCCACGCCCATCCCGAACTCATGTTCGATTGCAACCGCACCGCAGGAATTGTCGCCGGGAAACTGCGCGATTTTGGCTGCGATGAAGTGGTCGAAGGGATCGGGCGCACCGGCGTCGTGGGCGTGATCAAGGGGCGCAGCACGGCATCGGGGCGTGTGGTGGGGCTGCGCGCGGATATGGACGCATTGCCCATCCACGAAGCCACGGGACTCGACTATGCCTCGAAAGAGGCGGGCAAGATGCATGCCTGCGGCCATGACGGCCACACCGCCATGCTGCTCGGGGCGGCGAAATATCTGGCCGAGACGCGCAATTTCGATGGCACGGTGGTGGTGATCTTCCAGCCCGCCGAAGAAGGCGGCGGCGGCGGCGCTGTGATGTGTCGCGACGGGCTGATGTCGCGATTCGGCATTCAGGAAGTCTACGGCATGCATAACTGGCCCGGTGTGTCCGAGGGCACATTCGCGATCCGTCCGGGGCCGTTCTTCGCCGCCACCGACCAGTTCGAAATCGCCATCGAGGGGCGCGGCGGCCATGCCGCCAAACCCCACCAATGCATCGACACCACGCTTGTGGCCGCGCATCTCGTGGTGGCACTGCAAAGCATCGTCAGCCGCAATGCCGATCCGACGCAGGAAATCGTGGTCTCGGTCACCTCCTTCGTCACAGAAAGCCAGGCTTTCAACGTGATCCCCCAGCATGTCACCCTGCGCGGCACCCTGCGTACCCTCAGCGCCGAGATGCGCGCGCTGGCCGAGACGCGCCTCAAATCCATCGCCGAACATAGTGCCGCGACCTTCGGTGCTCAGGCCCGCGTCGATTACCGCCCCGGCTATCCGGTCATGGTCAATTCCGCGGCAGAGACCGACCATGCGATCCGCGCGGCCAATGCCGTCACCGGGAGTTGCGCGACCGCGCCGCTGGTCATGGGCGGAGAGGATTTCGCCTATATGCTGAACGAACGTCCGGGGGCCTATATCCTTGTGGGCAATGGCGACACGGCGGATGTGCACCACCCGCAATATAATTTCAACGATGCGATCATCCCGGCGGGCTGCAGCTACTGGGTGGAACTGGCCGAACAGCGGCTGTCAGCTGCCTGACCCCTGCCCAAGAAAAAAGCCCCGGACCATGCCGGGGCTTTCTTCGTTGATGCGGGCGCGATCAGGGGCAGGCGGCCTCGTAATAGGTGCCATCGCCGCGCGCATAGGCGCAACGCCCGGTCTGGGTGTTCTGCGCCAGAAGCGTGCCAGCAGCCGCACCCGCAACGGTGCTGATGATGGTCCAGTTGCTGTTCGCGCCCAGCAGATTGGCAACAGCCAGACCACCGGCTGCACCGGCGACACCGCCAACGACGCTGCGCTCGGTCTGGGTCATCTGGCAACCTGCCACTGCAAGTACTGCAGCCAGCAGGCCCGCTGAAATCAGTTTTGTCATTTCTTGTCCTTTCCAGAGTGTTTGAATCACACCACTCCACCAATTTAGCAGATTCCTCGGACCTGTCATCCGCCAGTGTTCAGATGGGCGAAACTCCACTCATCACGGAAGCTTGACCCCCGCCGCCGGGCAGGAGGCGCAGGAAAGGCTACACTGCGAAACGCAGCGAAAGGCGCAGCGCCGCGTGATCCTGCGTCACCGACAGGCGGGCAGCCTGCGCGGCGATCTCGGCCATGGCAATGGCGAAATGCACCCGCGCCGAGGTGATCGGCACCTGCGAATGCCCCCGCCAGAGCGCGGACCAGAGCTCGTCGTCAATCTTGAGCCGTTCCGAGAGGCCGGTCAGGTGCACCCCCCCGTCGCAATCCTCGATCCGGATCTCGCCCCCCCAGGGCAGGGCGGTTTCAAGACACATGATCAGCAGGAAGATCAGTTTGACCCTGCGCCGCGAAAATTCGGCCTGACTGTCCCAGCGGATCGATTGTTTCTGCAGCTTGTCCATCTCCTTCAGCACCGACAGAATCTCCGCCCGCGACATGCCCTGATCCTCCGAGACCGCGCCGAAGGTGATGCGGAAGAAGCGCAGCCGTGTCGTCGCGTTCTGGATGCTGTCGGAAATCAGCTCCAGTTCCGGGCTGGAGCCACGCTGCGCCATGTTCAGCAGTTCCAGCCCGTTGCTGATCGCGCCCATCGGACTGACCAGATCATGACAAATCCGCGAGGCCACCAGCGCCGTGAGGTCAGCAGAGACGTTTGGCGTTTGATCTGTCTGACGTCCAAGGCTATGGAATGAAGGATGAGCCATCTTGTTCTTGCCCCCGGAATGTTCGTGCGACACCCGCAGCACCCCGAATGGGGCGTCGGGCAAGTACAGTCGCGTATCGGTACCACTGTGACCGTCACTTTCCCCGAAGCGGGTAAAAAGGTCATTAATGCCGCATCTGTGGAGTTGATCCTTGTCTTTGAAAACGATCTATAGGCTCACACAGCCCATGATTGCAGGCAAGTGCCTTTCTGGAAACACAGTGTTTTTTCTCTCTCTCGGGCGGTCTGAAAGCAAGCCGGGCAGGGCAGAATGAGCAGCAGTATCTCCGCAATTTCCGGGCAGGGCGCGAGCGCCGGCCCTTTCGCGGTCCGGCTCGCATGCTGCGCCGCCGATCTGCGCGCGGCGCAGCGCCTGCGCTACCGCGTCTTCGTCGAGGAGATGGGCGGCGACGGCCCCTTGGTCGATCATGTCCGCAAACTCGAATGCGACGCGCTTGATCCTGTATTTGACCATCTGCTTCTGGTCGACAAGAGCCGCGATCCGGCCTCCGAGACCCATGTGATCGGCGCCTACAGATTGCTGCCCGACACCCGTTTGGCACAGGCAGGACGCTTCTACTGCGACGCCGAGTTCGACCTGTCCCCCCTGCACCGGTCGGGGCGGCGCTTGCTGGAACTGGGCCGATCCTGCATCGATCCGGCGCATCGCGGCGGGGTGGGCATGTTGCAGATGTGGCAGGGCCTTGCCGATTATGTCCGCCAGCACGACATCGGGATCCTCTTCGGCGCGGCCAGCTTTCCCGGCACGAACCCGGCCGCCTTCGCACAATCGCTGGCCTGCCTGCACCATCTCTATCTCGCCCCGCCGCATCTGCGCGTGCGCGCCACCCAGCCCAATGGCTATCAACCGCTTCCCTTCGCGGAACTCGACCGCAAGCAGGCCATGCGCGAGATGCCCTCGCTGCTGCGTGCTTATCTGCGGCTTGGCAGCATGGTGGGCGAAGGCGTCTTCATCGACCATGAATTCCGCACCACCGATGTCTGCATCATCCTCGATACGGCCCAACTGACCGCGCAGGCGCGCAGCCTTGCGGCGCGCGGCCCTGCGGGGCTGGCCGCGCCATGACCTGGCATTCCGACCTGCCGCCGCCACAGGCCAGAATCGCACCCGCCACCTGGCCGCGCGTGGCGCTGCGCCTTGGCCTGATGGCCCTCGCGATCTTCGGCGGGCTGGCCCTGCACATGATCCTGCGCCTGATCGAGCGCCCGGTTTTCGGGCTGCGCCGCCCCCTGACCGCGCCCCTGACGCAGGTCGTTTGCCGTGCGACCCTCGCCATCCTGCGCCTCTCGCTGCGCATCGAGGGCCAGCCCGTTACCGGGCACGCGGCCCTTGTGGCCAATCACAGCTCCTGGCTGGATATTTTCGTGCTCAACAGCGCAACGCAGGTCTATTTCGTGTCCAAGGCCGAAGTGGCGGACTGGCCCGGCATCGGCTGGCTGGCGCGCGCCACCGGCACTGTGTTCATCCGCCGCGACCGGCGCGAGGCCGCGCAGCACACATCCATGCTCGAAACCCGCCTGCAGGCCGGACACCGCCTGCTGGTCTTTCCCGAAGGCACCAGTTCCGACGGGTTGCGGGTGCTGCCCTTCAAGACCACCCTGTTCGAGGCGTTTCTGGCTCCGGACCTGCGCGATAGCCTGCAGGTTCAGCCGGTCAGTGTCACCTATTCCGCCCCCGAAGGGGCCGACCCGCGCGCGCTGGGCTGGTGGGGGCATATGGATTTCGGCAGCCATCTGCTGCAGGTGCTGGCCATGCCCCGCGCCGGGCAGGTGCGGCTGGTCTTCCATCCCCCCATCCGCGTGGCCGACCTGCCCGACCGCAAGGCACTGGCGCTGGCCTGCGAAGAGGCGGTGCGCGCGGGGTTCGGGGGAGGTGGTCTGGTGGGTGTTTGAGGACTGGTTGTTGTGAGACAGGGGGTTGATGTGGTGACAGGCAGCTTTGCGGGAGAAGCTGCCGTTCGGCGCAGAACTTCCAAAGTCGGCTTTGTTTCTACGCTATAGTTGCCTCGGCGACACCAGTAAGAAGGCAGTAATACAGCATGACCCAGTCTCTTAACCGGCTCGTGGAGCGGCAGATCCAGAAAGCCCTCGCAGAGGGCAAGTTACGCGGCCTTGAAGGCGAGGGGAAACCGCTGCCCGACCGCTCGGGCGAGGCGTTTACCGACATGGCGGCAGCAGTGGCTGTCCGCATAATGGCCGAAGCAGGCACACTGCCTGAGGAATTCAAGATCAAGAAACTGCTGGAGGCCGCGAAGCAAAGCTACAGGGAAGCAGAGGGCGATGACGCCAAACGCGTTGCAATGGCCCTGATCGCCGACCTTCAGCAACGCTACAACATAGCCGTAGAGGCAAGACGGCGGTTTATGGGAGGTTAGCACGAAGCGGCCACCCGTCTGCTGCGCAGCATCTGGCGAAACGGGCTCCAATGCGCCCTCAGCCTACGTTTCCGCCCCCCCTTTACCGCAACGCCTCCGTCAGTTCCCGCAGCGCCGCCAGAGGATCCTCCTGCGACCAGATCTCCTCTCCGATGGCCAGAAAATCGACCACAGGTGCCAGGCTGCCCACCAGATCGCGGCTCAGCGCGCCTTCGGCCACCACCGGCAATTCGATCATCTCGGACCACCATTCGAACAAGTCGCGCGGGGCCACCTGCCCGTCGCCCAGCGCCTGCGCCCCCACCGGGCCGAAACTGACGTAATCCGCGCCTGCCTCGCCTGCGGTGATCCCGTCATGGCGCAGCGACCCGCAATATGCCCCGATGATCGCATCCTGCCCCATGCTCTCGCGCAGCTTGCGGATGCGCGTATGTCCGCCCTGCAGATGCACCCCGTCCAGCCCCAGCCGCTCGACCATCAGCACATGATCGGCAATCACGAGCGGGATATCGCGCGCATGGGCAATCTCGCGCAGCGCGTCCCCCGTGCGCAGGATCGCGTCCTCGTCCTGACTGGCCAGCGCCAGCCGCAGGCAGGCGATCTCGGCCCCGTCCAGCACGCGCGCCAGCCTGTCGGGAAAAACCGCAAGATCGATCACGGGCGGGGTAATCAGGTATAGCTGGGGGATATCCGCGCTCATGAGGCACCTCATCTGGGAAACTGGGCTCTTCTAGCCCGCAGACTTTGGGGAAACAAGCGGCCCCGCGCTTGCAGCAGGGTGCTCCGGACGCTATGGCAGGGCAGTTTCCGAAAAACAGCCCAGAGCGCCGATGACCCCCAAGGATGACCAGCTTTTCGACGCGCCCACCCCTGTCATGGTGCTGGTGCGCCCGCAGATGGGCGAGAATATCGGCGCCGCCGCCCGTGCGATGCTGAATTTCGGCTGCGCGCGGATGCGGCTGGTGGCCCCGCGCGACGGCTGGCCCAATCCCAAGGCGACGGCCATGGCCTCTGGCGCCTCGCCGGTGCTGGACCGCGCGGGCGTGTTCGACACTTTGCCGCAGGCGATTGGCGATTGCGATTATGTCTATGCAACCACGGCGCGCGGGCGCGGGCTGACGAAACCCGTGCTGACGCCGGAACGCGCCATGCAGGAAGCGCGCGCTTTTGCGGCTGCGGGCAAGCGCGTGGCGGTGCTCTTCGGCCCGGAACGTGCGGGGCTGGAAAACGAGGATGTGGCCCGCGCCAATGCCATCATCACTGTACCGGTGAACCCGGCTTTCTATTCGCTGAACCTTGCGCAATGCGTGCTGCTGGTGGCCTATGAATATGCCCGGCTTGGTCATGAGGTGCCGCCTGAGATCATGGCCATGGCCGGAACCGATTTCGCCACCGCCATCGAGCGCGAGAAACTGGGCGATCATTTCGAGGACCGGCTGGAGGAGGCAGGCTTTTTCCACCCGCCCGAGAAAGCGCAGGCCATGCGGCTCAATCTGCGCAATATGTGGGCGCGGCTGCATCTGACCCGCGCCGATGTGCAGACCCTGCACGGGATGCTGCGCCAGATCCTGCGGGGGCAGGGGCGCTGATGCTGGCCGCATTGCGCCGCCTTGCCTTTGCATTGGTGGCGCTCGCGCTGCTCGGCGGCGCGGCGCTTGGATTTGCCTATCCGATCCTGCCCGCCGCCCTCTGCCCCGCCTGTTTCGGGCTGCAGGCTTTGGGCAACGGGATGCTTGTGCAGCAAGGCACCACCCCCGACCGGCAGACCGAACTCGCCGCGCTGACCGCGCAGGCCCTGCACCACGTTACCAGCGAACTCGGCCCGACAGAGGTTCCGCCGCGCCTGATCTTCTGCACTGATGCCGATTGCGCCGCCCGGCTGGGCCTGCGCAACGCGGCGGGGCTGACCATCTCTACCCCTTTCGGCGCCGTGGTCTATATCGCCCCCCACGGGGCCAGGCCCGAGATCCTGCGCCATGAACTGGCCCATGTCGTGATCCACCACCGCGCGGGGCTGATCGCCACGCTGAACGGACGCCTGCCCGCATGGCTGGATGAAGGGCTTGCCGTGATCGTCTCGGATGACCCTGCCCATCTGCACCCCGGCGCCGGTGTGGAACGTTGTGCGGCCCCGCCGGTGCGGCTGGTCGCAAACCCGTTCGATTTCGCCCGCGCCGCCGCCGCCGACCCCGCTCTTTATACCCGCTCCGCCTGCGCGGCCTTGCAGTATGAGGCGCAACTCGGCGGGCGGGCTGCGCTGCTCGCCGCCCTCGACAGCCTGCGCGACGGGGCGTTGCTGCCTGATCTGGATATGACCGCCGCGCAGGCAGACTGAGCGCACGCTGCGACCGCGCACGCGCTTGCACCCAGCCCCCGCAAGCACTAGCTTGCGCGGCAAGACGACAAGGAGCGCCAGATGGCCAAGAAACGCGCGATTTTCGAAGAGGTCAGCGAGACCAAATCCGCCAAGCCCCAGCCCGCGACCGGCGGCATCGACCGCCATCCCAAAGGCGCGCGCGGCGCGATCCGACTCTGGCTGCTCTCACTCTTTGCGCTGGTCTGCGTGATGATCGTGGTGGGGGGCATGACGCGGCTCACCGATAGCGGGCTTTCCATCACCGAATGGCGGCCCGTCACCGGGGCGATCCCGCCCACGTCAGAGGCCATGTGGCTGGAAGAATTCGAGAAATACCGCCAGATCGACCAATACCAGATCATCAATCGCGGCATGAGCCTTGAGGAATTCAAGGTGATCTACTGGTGGGAATGGGGCCACCGCCAGCTTGGCCGCGTGATCGGGCTGGTCTGGGGCGTGGGCTTCCTGTTCTTCTGGCTGACCAAGCGCATCCCGACCGGCTGGACCCCGCGCCTGTTGGGCCTTGGGGCTCTGGGCGGTCTGCAAGGGGCGATCGGCTGGTGGATGGTCGCATCCGGCCTCACCGAGGGCATGACCGCCGTTGCCTCTTACCGGCTGGCCACCCATCTGGGGCTTGCCTTCGTCATCCTTGGCCTGATCGCCTGGTACAGCTTCCTTCTCAACCGCCCCGAATCCGATCTGATCGCCGCCCGCCGCGCGCGCGAGGGCAAGCTCTTCTCCATGTCCACCGGGCTCATGCATTTCGCCTTCCTGCAAATCCTGCTCGGCGCGCTGGTCGCGGGTATCGACGCCGGGCGCGGCTATACCGACTGGCCGCTGATGCATGGTGTCTTCATCCCGCCGGAACTCTTCGCCATGCAGCCCGTCTGGGTCAATTTCTTCGAGAACCCTGCCACCACCCAGTTCATCCATCGCAAGGCGGGCTATCTGCTGGCGATCTTCGCGATCATCGTCTGGCTGCGCGGTCGCCGCTCCAGCCATAGCGCCACGCGCACGGCCTTTCATGCCGTGCTGCTCGCGATGATCGCGCAGGTGGTCCTTGGCATTGTGACCGTGCTTCACGCAGCGCCATGGCAACTTGGCATTGCGCATCAGGCGATGGCTGTCCTGCTCTGGGTGCTGATCATCCGCGCCCGCCATCTGGCACAATATCCGCGCTTCGACAGCCTGCGCGGGCAGGGGGCGCGCGCATGAATGCCTATCTCGACCTCATGGGTTTTGCCCGCCAGACCGAAGCGCTGGCGCAGATCTCGGGCCGGCTGGGCTGGGACCAGCAGACTGTCATGCCGCGCGGATCAAATGCGCAGCGCTCCGAGGAAATGGCCGCCATCGAGGAAGTGCTCCACGCCCGCCGCACCGATCCGCGTCTGGGCGAGTGGCTTGAGGCGGCTGAAGCCCCGGACGAGACCGCCGCCGCCAATCTGCGCGAATTGCGCCGCGCTTACGCACGCAACACCAAAGTGCCTGCCCGACTGGCCGCCGAACTCGCGCGGATCACGCCGCTGGCGCAATCGGCCTGGGAAGAGGCCCGCGCCGCAGGCCATGTCCCGGATTTTCTGCCCTGGCTGAAGCAGATGATCGCGCTGCGCCGCGAGGAAGGGCAGGCCATCGCCGCCGGGGGCGACCCCTATGACGCGCTGATGGCCGATTATGAACCCGAAACCGACAGCGCGGCGGTGGCCGATACCTTTGCCCGGATGCGCCCGCGTCTGGTGGCCCTTCGTGACGCGATCCTTGGCGCCGACACGCCGCCCGCGCTCACCGGCCATTTCCCGCGAGACGGCCAGATGCGCCTCTCGCGCGATCTGGCGCAACGCTTCGGCTATGACCTGACGCGCGGGCGGATTGATCTGGCGGTGCATCCGTTTTCCTCGGGTTCGGGGCAGGATGTGCGCATCACGACCCGCGTGGCCGAGGATGACCCGTTCAACTGCCTCTATTCCACCTTGCATGAAGTGGGCCACGGTGCCTATGAACAGGGCGTGGATGCGGCCCATCTGCTGACCCCCATCGGCTGCGGCGCCTCGATGGGTGTGCATGAAAGCCAGAGCCGCATCTATGAGAACCAGATCGGCCGCTCGCGCGCCTTCTGCCATTGGCTCTATAGCGCGATGGTGCAGGAATTCGGCCCGCTTTCCCTGCCCGATGCCGACAGTTTCTACGCGAGCGCCAATCGCGTGACCCGTGGCTATATCCGCACCGAGACCGATGAGGTGCAATATAACCTGCATATCATGCTGCGCTTCGATCTCGAACGCGCGCTGATCAGCGGCAGCCTCGCGCCCGAGGATCTGGAAGAAGCGTGGAATACCCGTTTTGAGGCCGATTTCGGCTATCCGGTGGACAAGCCCGCCAATGGCGTGTTGCAGGATGTGCATTGGGCGGTGGGCCTTTTCGGCTATTTCCCGACCTATGCGCTGGGCAATCTCTATGCGGGTTGTCTGTATCAGGCGCTGCGGCGGGATCTGCCCGATCTCGACACCCATCTTGGCGCGGGCAATCCCGGCCCGGCGACCGAATGGCTGCGCGAGCGGCTGCACTGCTTCGGGGCCTTGCGCGCGCCGCGCGCCACGATCCGCGCCGCTTGCGGCACCGAGCCCAGCGCTGAGCCGCTTCTCGACTATCTGGAAGCCAAGTTCCGTGCGCTCTACCGGCTCTGATCCCGCGCCGGAAGCGGCAGGTATAGCGTTGCGCAGAGCCCGCCCAGCGCGGCACTTTCGCCCAGGTCGAGACTGCCGCCCTGCGCGCGTGCGGCATCGGCGACAATCGCCAGCCCCAGCCCCATGCCGCCGCTGTCGGAATTGCGCGCCTCATCCAGCCGCACGAAAGGATCGCAGGCGCGGGCGCGATCCTCGGGCGCGATCCCCGGACCGTCATCCTCGACCCGCAGATCCACGCCCTCCGGCGTCACATGGCGGCTGACCTCGACTTTGCTGCCATGACGCAGGGCATTGCTGATCAGATTGTCCAGCGCGCGCCCCAGCGATCCGGGCTTCAGATCCATCAGTGGCGGGGCCGGGCGCGGCAGCGAGAGGCTGACCGGATGCCCGGCGGAACGATAGCGCGCCACAAGATCACTGATCACCTGATCAAGGTCGGACAATTCGGAGGCCTCGCTCATCTGCCCGCGCGTGTAGTCCAGAAACCGCTCCAACCGGGTTTCCAGATCCAGAATCTCGATCTCAAGCGCCGCGCGGTCTTCGCAATCCTCCATCATCGACAGGATCAGCCGCATCCGCGTCAGCGGCGTGCGCATGTCATGGCTGACGCCCGAGAGCATGATCTGCTGCTGCGCGCGCTGCCGCTCCAGCCGGTTGCGCATGTCGATAAACGCATGGGCCGCCGCCCGCACCTCGCGCGCGCCCGAGGCCCGCAGGGCCACCCGCTCGCCGCGCCCATAAGCTTCGGCCGCCGCCCCCAGACGGCGGATCGGGCGGATCTGCAGGCGCAGGAACTGAAAGGCGATCAGCGTCATCAGCACCGAGGCCAGAAACACGATCACCAGCAGCTGATGCGGGTTCGAGGTGGTCAGCAACCGGCGCGGCAATGTCAGTTCCAGCACCCCATGCCGGGTTTCCAGCCAGAGCCGGACACTGCCCTCATCCCGCGACAGATCCGCCGCCAGCAAAGTCGGAAACTCGTTCTGCATCGTGCGCAGGATCTCGCCCCCCGCCAGATCCAGCGCGCGCTGCGGGGCCACGCTTTCGGGCGGCGCGGCCTCCAGCCGCAGCCCGATCTGCAGCGCCGCGATCATATCGGCCTGATCTTCCAGCACGGTATCCGGCGCAGGGCTGGCCTCCAGCCGCGCGATCAGCACCTGCAGCACCGCCGCCGTGTTGGTGCTGAGCTGCGTCGTCACCCGCTCGTAATGGCGCTGGATGAACACCACTGACAGCACGATCTGGATCACAATGACGGGCATGATGAGGATCAGGACCGCGCGCCCGTAAAAACTCGTCGGAAAGAAGGTCTTGAGCTTGCGCTTCATCATGGCTGCACGATAGGCAATGCAGGATGCGCTCACAAGCGCAAGAAAGCGGGGCTCTGGCTTTGCCTGCAAAGCCCCGCCGATCCGGGGGCTTTGAATGACAGCAGCGATCCGTCTCGAACCCGATCTGCGGCTCTTGCGCGCGAACAATCCCTCGCCGCTGACCGGTGCGGGCACGAATAGCTATATTCTGGGCCAAGGTGATCTCTGCGTGATCGACCCCGGCCCCGAGGATGACAGCCATCTTGCCGCGCTGATGGCCGCGATCACCGCCACCGGCGTCCTGCGCGCCATTCTGGTCACCCATGCGCATCTCGACCATTCCCCGCTGGCGCGTCGCCTGCATCGGGAAACCGGCGCGCCGGTCCTGGCCTTCGGCGACGCGCTGGCCGGACGGTCCCCGCATATGACGCGCCTGGCCGAATCGGGACTTGTCGGCGGGGGCGAAGGGGTCGATCAGCAGTTTCAGCCCGATCACTGCCTGAAGGATGGCGAGATCGTGCCATTCGGCGCTGACAGTATCCGTGCGATCTGGACGCCGGGCCATTTCGGCAATCACCTCAGTTTCGCATGGCGCGGCGCGGTGTTCAGCGGCGATCATGTCATGGGCTGGTCCAGCACGCTGGTCTCGCCCCCCGACGGCGATCTGGCCGCCTATATGCAGGCCCTCGACCGGCTGCAGGCAGAAGCGCCAAGGCTGCTCTATCCCGGCCATGGCGCGCCCGTGTCCGACCCGGCGCAGCGCATCAACGAGCTGCGCAGCCACCGTCTGCAGCGTGAGGCGCAGATCCTCGCGGCATTGCAGCGCGGCCCGCAATCCGTCGCGCAGCTTGTGGCCGGGATCTACACCGAGATCGCCCCCTCCCTGCATCGCGCCGCCGGACGCAACGTGCTCGCCCATCTCATTGATCTGCAAGGGCGCGGCGCGGTCATCGCCCGGCCCGAATTGCGCGCCGATGCGCGTTTCGAACTCACAGCCAAGAGTTAGACGAAAACTGCCAAATCAGTCTGGACGTCCCCGGAATCACTTGCTATAGACCCGCGCATGGTCCGGCGTAGCTCAGCGGTAGAGCAGTTGACTGTTAATCAATTGGTCGTAGGTTCGATCCCTACCGCCGGAGCCAGAAATCAAGCAAGCTACTGATTTATCTACGAATTCCCATTTGGGGTTCGTAGGTGTATCACCAGACTGTATCACCGCTGCGGTGGTAACCCGGTGCGGATCCCTTGAATGGGACGACCGACCTATGCTTGCGCAAACCCATATGTTTCAGCGGGGAGATGTCTGGTACTGGCGTCGCAAGGCTCGCGGTTTTTCCACAAGAATCATCGACTTGCAGATCTCTCTGCGGACGACAAACCGGCGACGCGCGGTTATGATCGCCCGGCGTGTGACAGCCGAGAGTGACGACGTGATGGAAGCCGTGAAACAAAGTCAGATGACCCTTGAAGAAGCGAAGGCCTTCCTGCGTGCTGTGATCTTGCGTGAAACAGAGCGGCTTGAACGTCAGCGCATGGTCATCGCGGTGGATATGGGGCCAGGAAGTCCCGATGATGACGCCCGCCACGACTGGGCACAGAAAACTGCTTGGGGATTGCTTGCAAAACAGGGCATTCGAGCTGCGGTTGACTCTAGGCTGGAAGCGGACCTGAAAGGTCAGGGCATTGACGATCAGCACATCGAAACCCTTCGCCTCGCGCTGCACATGAACCAACAAGTACTGACGAGCGATGCTGGCGTTGCCCGCAGGCAGTCCGTGTTCCAATCCGTGGCAGGGCGCAATGTGACAGGTGCCCTTGAACTGTTGCGTTTGCTGCAATTGCAAATCGAGGGCAAAGCCGCCGTCCATGCGCAGGCCCTCCCGCCAGCCGCGCAGGTGATGGCCGGCGAGATCCTGAATGAGATTGGCCCTTTGCAAATCGGGTTCCCCAGCGAAACACCAGCGGAAACTGACAGCACCCCATCAATGACGGCTGTCCCAACCGCACCACTATTGGTGCCAGTCCCCGCTTCAACCCAGGAATTGGAGCCAGTCACATCTGGCATTGACAGCTCGATCATCGCCGTCCTTGAACGCATGATCGAGATGAAGAAAAGTGACGATGCGGGACTGGAAGACAAAACAGCTCAACAATACCGGGCCTTCGGTCGGCTTCTGATCCGTGTCACGGGCAAGGAAGATGTCCGCCTTCTGAATCAGCAAGATGCGGTTCAGTTTCGGCATATCCTGACGAAACTCCCAAAATCATTCGGGAAAAGCCCATCCCATCATACACGTCCCCTGACGGAAATCCTCGCACAGGCTGAAGCATTACCCGATGACAAACGCGGGATGAGCACGGCGTTGTTGCGTAACTCACGCCTGAGGCATGATGCCCCCTTTCCCCGTCAGCATCAGGCCACGCGAACGATCTCGGCCGTTCCAAGGGCCGAGAAGCGGTTCATCAGTGCGATGCGGATCTGGATTTCAGCGGTCTGGCGGTCAGGGTCTCTTGCCGCGATGCGTTCACCGAAGGCCTTCAGGCACCGCATTTTCGCCTCGATGCGGCTTCGGACATGGTATCCCGTCCAGCGCTTCCAGAATGCCCGGCCATAGTGCCGGGTGGCACGCAGGGTTTCGTTTCTGGCGATTGCGGCCGGGCAGTTCGCTTTCCAGGGTCGACCGTTCTTGCGGATCGGAATGATCGCGGTGGCATGGCGGTCGATGATGGCGGTGTGACAGCGGCGGGTGTCATAGGCACCATCGGCGGTCACGGTGCCGATGTCTTCGTCCTCGGGGATCTGGTTGAGCAGTTCCGGCAGGACCGGACTGTCGCCATCGCTGCTGGAGGTGAACTCCACCGCGCGAATGTCCGAGGTGGCGGTGTCCATGGCCAGATGCACCTTGCGCCACTGGCGTCGGCCCTGAACACCATGCTTTCGGGCCTGCCACTCGCCATCACCGAGGAACTTGATGCCGGTGCTGTCGACGAGCAGGTTCAGGGGGCCATCGGCGCGCCGATAGGGGATCTGGACGGCCAAGGTCTTCTGCCTCCGGCACAGGGTCGTATAGTCTGGCACGGCCCAGTCCAGGCCAGCCATCTTCAGCAGGCTGGCCACCATCCCGGTCGTCTGCCTGAGCGGCAGCTTGAACAAGACCTTTATCGTCAGGCAGCACTGAATCGCCGCGTCCGCAAACACCGCAGGCCGACCGGGGCTGCCGTCATGCGGCGCAAGCCAGGACATGTCCTTGTCCAGCCAGATCAGCAGGGATCCGCGTTTGCGCAGAGACGCCGTGTAACTGGACCAGTTCGTCGTGCGGTAGCGGGCGGGTGATGGCTTGCTCATGGGCCCCGTCTAACCGCATGGATTCGCGATGTGAATCCTTGGGAGACAGGGTTTTGCAACAACGCCACTTGCTTCCCGCTGTGGTCTGCCACCATTGGTTGGTCCGGGCTGAATGGTAGTGCGAGGTCGGTCTTTGGTCTATCGGGACGATGTTTTCGGGTGCTGGTGGACGTTCTCCCAGACTGCACAGTAGCCTGAAGTATCAGACCTCGAAGGGGATCGTAGCCGCGAGGTCCTTTTACAAGATGCAATGGGCACATCCGCTTGAGCTACTTGATGGCTCCGCGCCCGTCGCACTGCCACACGGCCTTGATGATGTAACCGTCCCCGACGGCAACTTTGTGCCAAGGTGGGTCTGTGAGGATCCACAAAGGGGAGCGGTTACATCATCAAGGCCCAAGACTCCGCAAACTGCTTCGACAACAATGGTAATGCTTCAAGCTGAATCATAGTGCTTTGACCCTGATCACGTCGGCGCAGAGACCGCATCGATCAAGGCCTGCTCGGTCATGCCCGCGCCTGAGAACTCGGCATTTATGCGGCCATCGGACATGGTCAGTATGCGATTGCTTACCCCTAGCACTTCCGGCATCTCGGATGAAATGACAATGACCGCCAGCCCCTGTTCGGCCAGTTCCGCGATCAGGGCATGGATGGCGGATTTCGACCCGACATCGATACCCCGTGTCGGTTCATCCAGAATAAGCAATCTCGGTGTCTTGCATAGCCATTTGGCCAACACGAATTTCTGCTGATTGCCGCCCGACAGATCGGCGACCCGCTGATCAGGACCGGATGTCTTGATTTTCAGGATGCCACGATAGCGTTCGAAGACCTCTGTCTCATGCGTCCGTCGCATCATCAGAAGTCGCGAAAAGTCTCGAAGATGTGGCAAGGTAATGTTGTCGCGTCCGCTCATGCCCAGCACCAGACCCTGTTCCTTGCGGCTTTCGGGGGCAAGGCACAGCCCCATGTCGATGGCCTTGCGCGGTGAGGGTGGTGTGATTTCCCGACCCATCCAGAATATCCTGCCTGCGCTGACCTTGCGTATCCCGAACACGGCTTCGGCCAGTTCCGAACGGCCCGCACCGATCAGGCCGTACAGCCCCAGCACCTCGCCCGCGGCGACGCTGAGATCGACATCCTTGAAACAGCCCTCGCAACCCAGCCCTTCGAGTCGCAGGACCTCGGGGCCGGTCTGGCCTGTGGCACGGGTGAAGTAGCTGTCCAGATCACGGCCGATCATCATTCGCGTCAACTGGTCTATATCCGAATCTGCCGTATCGACAGTGCCCTGCAGCTTTCCGTCGCGCAGCACAGTGATCCGGTCGCTGATCTGAAAGATTTCGTCCATCTTGTGCGAAATATAGATCACAGCGACATTGCGTTTCTGCAGGTCGCGGATCGTTGCGAATAGCTGGTCACGTTCGGTATCGGTCAACGATGCGGTTGGTTCGTCGAAAATCACCACATTAGCGTTGAAGGCTTGCGTTCGTGCAATTTCGACCATCTGCTTGCGTGCAATCGACAAGGTGCCGACGCGGGCGCGCGGGTTGTAGTCACAGCCCAGACTGTGCAGCGCTGCAGCTGCATCGCGGTTGAGCTTGCGCTTGCGCAGGATGCCCAGCGCGTTTGTCGGCCAGGCCCCGAGATAGATATTCTCGGCAATCGACAATTCGGGCGAGAGCGACAGTTCCTGATGGATCAGCAGGATGCCGGATGCCCGCGCCGCGAGCGGGGTCGGCATCCGGACCTCGACGCCGTTGTGCACGATCCGCCCCGCGTCGGGCTGATGAATCCCCGCCAGGACCTTCATCAAGGTGGACTTGCCTGCACCGTTCTCTCCCATCAGCGCATGGACCTCGCCCGCACGCAGATCGAAGCTGACAGCATCCAGCGCCTTGACACCGGGAAAGACTTTGGTGATTCCGTCCAGTTTCAACACTGGCTTATCAAGGGGCTGCGTATAGTGCGTGCCGGCATCGCGCATCGGTCATGTCCTTCCCGCTCGGATCTTGTAGGTCAGGATGCGGTCCAGCCCCAAAGCAAGGATCAGCACGCCACCCATCACGATCAGTTCCACGTAATTCGGGGTGTTCAGCAGCCGCAACCCGTTCTGCACCACGGCCAGTGTCAGCACCCCGCCCAACGTTTTCCACAGGCTGCCATAGCCGCCCTGCAGGCGCGTGCCGCCCAGAACTACGGCAATGATGGCCCATAATTCCCAGATGCGCCCGGCCTGCGGCTCTGCCGTGCCCATGCGCATCGACAACAGCACGCCGCAGACGGCGGCAAGCAACCCGCACAGGGTGAAATTGATGATCTTGTGACGCCCGACCCGGATGCCGGCATCGCGCGCCGCCTCGATATTGTCGCCGACGGCAAAGGCCTCGCGCCCGTGGCGGGTGTTCGACAGCACCCATTGAAACAGCACGATCAGGCCCAGAAAGACCATCGCCGTCAGCGAGATCGGGCCGAGGTAGATTTCCACCAGTTCGGTATAGGTGAAGTCCGCGATCATCAGCGCATCGCCTTCCGTATAGAGAAAGACCAGACCGCGTATGCCCAGCAGCCCGCCCAGCGTCACCACGAAGGAGTGCATTCCTGACAGCACCACCACCGCGCCGTTCAGGAAGCCCAGAAACGCGCCTGTCGCCAGCGCGGCCAGAATGGCAGTGCCGGGACCGAAACCGCTGTTCTGCAGGCCTATGGCCAGCGCCAGCGCAAGCGCCATGGTTGCCCCGACCGACAGGTCGATCTCGCCATTGATGATGACGAGCGTCATCCCGATTGCCAGCAGCCCGATAAAGGCCCCCTGCGTCAGGACATTGGCCAGATTGTTGACTGTCAGAAAAAACGGGGAAGCTGTCGAGAAGAGGATCACCGCAAGCAGCAGAAACCCCCAGATCTGGTTGCGCAGCACAATGTCTATCAGTGCTGCCCGATAGGCAGAATGGTGCTCTGGCTGTGCGCCTGCATTGGTATCAGCCGGGTTCATGCAAGGATCCTCCCGCGTTTGGCGGCCAGATCAATCCAGACAGCGGCGATGATCACAACCCAAGTCACAAGCCACTGGACATAATAGGCATATCCCATCAACAACAGCCCATTGTTCAGAAAGCCCAGCATTGCAACGCCCAGGACCGTGCGCCAGATACTGCCCGTCCCGCCTAGCAGCGAGGTGCCGCCAATGATGATGCCGGCCAGGATTGTCAGCTCATAACCCTGACCGATGGTGCTTTGTGCGCCCAGCACGCGGCTGCCCATGATGATCGCGCCAAGGGCCGTCGCCACGCCGCTGATGACATAGGCGAAGAACACCACCGCGCGCGAGTCGATGCCCGAGAAATTGCTGGCGGTCTCATTGCCGCCGACGGCAAAGACCGACCGGCCGAAACGGCTGCGCCCCAGCAGGATGCTTGCGGCAACTGCCGTGGCCAGAAGGACCCAGATCGGCACCGGAATACCAAACAGCGCCCCGCGCCCGATGACCGGGAACCAGCTTTCAGACGCACCTTGGATATTGACATTCGCGCCTCCCGAATACCACAGCGTCAGCCCCTGCAGAAGCGAGAGCATTGCCAGCGTGACAATCAGTGCGTTAAGGCGGAAATACCCGATCAGAAGCCCGTTCCATGCCCCGATTGCTGCCCCGGCGAGCAATGTCATAAAAATGGCCCCGCCCGGTCCGAGGGCGTTATGCTGTTCGACCACGAGCACGGTCAGCAAGGTCAGACCCGATCCGACCGAGAGGTCAAGTCGTTCTGTCACCACGACAAACGTGACACCGATCGCGATGACCCCGACGATCGAGATCTGGCGCAGAACGCTCAGGACATTGTTCATGCCAAGCATGGCGGGCGCATCAAATGCGACAATAACCACAAATAGCGCAAAGCCTACCAGCAACCCGTTTCGCCGCAGGAATTCTGCCAGAGCCGATCTCTGCATGGATGCGCTTCCTCCCACTATCTGGGGACGCAACAGAAGTACAATTGCGCCCGTCCTCTGCGCCTCGCGGCCTCCACTACCACGCGACAATGGCAAACTGCTACTATGGCCGCCCCACCATCCAAACCCTGAATAAATCCAAATTGGATATGGCTCCGGGCTCATGCAGTCCTGTTCGTGTTCGTTGATACGTGAAGGACCCGTGGTACTGCGCTGTCGGGGATTCAGCCCAGAAAATCCGTTCTGGATAATATAGCAGTTGTCTGCTGC
The DNA here is from genome assembly GCF_001884735.1 of Natronohydrobacter thiooxidans. Lineage (GTDB taxonomy): Bacteria > Pseudomonadota > Alphaproteobacteria > Rhodobacterales > Rhodobacteraceae > Roseinatronobacter > Roseinatronobacter thiooxidans_A. The sequence goes on from NZ_MJAP01000032.1 coordinate 164,575, forward strand.
AGCGGATGTGGAACGCTAAGGGCACGCTCGGGTGCAAGGGCCGCGTCCGCAACGGGTCGCACGCAGTTGTCCCGAAGTTTCAGAGGAGGAGAAAGACAAATGCAGAATCTCGTTATCAGGCTACGTGGTGGCATTGCGATCTGTGCCATTGCGATTGGCGCTACCATGGGCGGTGCCCTTGCCGATGAGGCGCCCGACTGGATGGGAGGGCCGCTGGCCAAACCGATGTCGGAAACCCGAATTGGTATCACGGTGCTTTATCCGGGGTCGAACTCGTATCAAGCGATGTATGCCCGCACCGCCGAAGATTACGCAGCCGAATTGGGCATCAATGCAACAGTCATGGACCCCCAGGGCGACCCCTCAACCCAGTTCAACCAGTTGCAGGACATGATCTCGCAGAGATTCGATGCGATCGTATTGTGGCCCACATCACAGAATGCGCTGATCCCGGCCGTGCGGGAGGCCCATCGCGCGGGGATTCCGGTGATCACCTCGAATTCGCCCATCGGCGAGGCGGGGCGCCAATACGTCACGGCCCATACTGGCCCTGATGATTGCGCACTTGCAGCGCAATCGGCCGACATGATCGGCTCCGCCCTTGGCGGCAGCGGCAATATCGTCATCGTCGAGGGCACACCCGGCTACTCGGTCTCGATCCTGCGCAGGAATTGCTTTCTCGATGCGCTGGAGGATGATTTCCCGGACATCACGATCCTTGACAGTCAGCCCGCCGATTGGAACCGCGAGCGCGCGCAGACCGTGATGGAAGCCTTCCTGACCCAGTTCGGGGATCAAATCGATGGCGTCTATGCCTTTGATGACGGGATGGGCCTGGGCGTGATCAGTGCCCTGCAATCTGCAGGCAAGGAACCCGGCGAGGTCAAGCTGGTCACCGTCAACCAATTCGGCGAAGGCTGGGATGCGATCAAGGCTGGCTGGCAATACGGGTCGGGCAAGCAATCACCCATCGATGATGCAATCCTGGCAATTCAGACAGCCGTACGAATTGCGCACGGGATCGAGGTGCCTGAATTGCAGGAAATCGAGATTGACCGGATCACTGCAGACACGATCGACCAGTTCGAGCGTCCCGCCTGGTAAGACCTCCCACTAGGGTGATGACGTTCGCTCGGAGGCCCGGAACATGATAGACATGTTCCGGGCTTTCCTCCGGGAACCTGAAATGACGTCGCAAGGCTGGCGCGGCGTATGCAGAATTTCTAAGGTTCGGTATATTGCAGGCTGTGGCTGATTGGGCTGATCTGGATCATGACACGTGAAGAACTGTTACGTATTCTGAGTTTTGTAGAGGATGCGCGATCAATCAGCACCGAGCATTCGCGCCTGTCCGAGGTCGATCCGCGTTGGAAGATCACCACATTCACGATGCGCCGCCACCTTGAAGGGCGGTTGATCACAATCACCTCCCTCGCTGCGGCAACCGGTGCACCCTACGGCACGGCCATGCGTCGCATCAGCGCGATGATCGATGAAGGGCTGCTGATGAAGAGGAGCCGGTCGCGCAGCGGTAAATCCTTTTCGATCCATCCGACAAACCAACTCATCCGAGAGTTCGAGACCTATGCCGCGCGGGTCAAAATGCTGATTGGAAAGACGTTCGGCTTTTCATCCGAGGATAGTGGCGGTTTCTATTTCGGCGGCTCCTATATGGCGGCGCGCATCCTGCCCTATCCCTCGGTGATGCACCGCGGGCTGGGGTATGGCCGGACGGTGCGGATCCTCAGCAATGCCGACCCGACCTTCAAGACCCTGAGCGATTTTACCAGCAACTTGCGGGAATTCTGCGGCAGCGAGCTGGAAATCACCACCTTGCCCCTCGACGAGTTGCATCGCGAGATCCTGACCAATGCAAAAGCGCGCAGTTCGAAATATGACGTGATCGCACTCGATATGCCGTGGATGGGAGAGATGGCGGAACAGGGCATCGTTCTGCCTCTCGACGACCTGATCCGCGAGCATCGGTTCCAGCACACCGATTTCTATTCCAGCACATGGCGCGGCGGGCAATGGGGCGGGCGGCAATATGGCGTACCGATCCAGCCGACCCATGAGTTGCTGTTCTACCGCAAGGATCTGTTCGAGACCTCGGGGTTGGAAGCGCCGCAGACAACCGATGATGTGCTGTCCGCCGCCCGCGCGCTGAACCGCTCGGATTTCCAGCTTTCCGGGATTGTGATGAATTACGGCCGCGGAATGCCCGTGGCGCACAGCTTCATGCAAACCAAGGCCGCTTTCGGCGAGCCGATCATCGATCTGCCTGCCGTCGGCAGCGAAGGCGATTTCGAGACATCGGAACTGTCCGGAGAAAACTATCGTCCGCTTGTCGATACCGAGACCGGTCAGCAGACAGCCGAATATCTGGCGGCCCTGCGCGATTTCGCACATCCCGACAGCATCCGATGCAACTGGGACATGCGCATCCGCCTGTTTTCGCAGGGCAAGGCAGCCATCACCTATGGCTGGTCGGCGCGGGCCTCGGCATTCGAGCTGGATGAAACATCGGCGGCCTTCGGCAAGGTCGGGTTCGTGCCACATCCGCGCGGCCCGAACGGGCGCAACATCTCGCCCATAGGGGGGTTCGTTCTGGGCATACCGGCAAACCTGTCGGAACAGCACGTGAATCGCGCCTGGCGACTGATCAGCTATCTGGCCAGTCCCGAATTGATGAAATGGTATGTGCTGAACGGCAGTCTTGTCAGTCCGCGGTTTTCAACCAGCGCTGATCCAGAGGTGCGTGCAATCAGCCCGGTGATACGCACCGTCGACAAGATGGAAAGACGCGGGCAGCTACAGCTTTGGCCGCGTCCACCGGTGGCTGAATTTCACGCGCTTACCCGGATACTCGGCGAACATGTGTTCGAGATACTCTATGGCGATTGCAGCATCCGCGAGGGGCTTGCGCGCGCGCAGAACGAGATCGATGCAGTGATGCGGGCGGCGGGGCGGTATTGACGCGGCGCATGATCTGCTCAGGGCAGGTCGTATTGTGGACGGACGGCCACGCCTTCCTTGGCCGAGCGTGTGCAGGCCAACGCGATTGCAAGGGCTGCATGGCCGTCCGCCGCCCCAACCGAAGGCGCGCGCCCGGTCGTGACGGCGGCGTGAAACTCGTCCAGCGCATGGGTGAATGAACGGTCATAGCGTTCCAGGAAGAAGTGCTTCAGCGGCGCCTGCGCTTCGGTCGCAGTGCTATTCCAGCGCAGCAACAGATCGTCGCGCTGGTTGCGGGTCTGCAGCATTCCGGCCGTTCCGAAGGCTTCGAGCCGCTGGTCGAAGCCGTAATTGCAGGTCCGCGCATTGTTGATATGCACCAGGGCGCCCGAGGGCATCTTCAGGGTTGTCATGGTCAGGTCAAAATCCCCGTCTGCCCCGATTTCGGGATCAAACATGCAACTGCCAAACGCGACTACTTCGACAGGGCGTTCATTGGCGATCCAGCACAAAAGGTCGATGTCATGAATGGTGGCATCCACGAAATACCCGCCCGACGCGCGCACATACCCGATCGGGGGCGGCGCGGGTTCGCGGCTCCAGCTCATGAGCATGTTGAGCGCGCCGATATCGCCTGCCTGCACTGCGGTGCGCAGGCAGGCATTGTCTGGATCGAAGCGACGGTTGAACCCAAGCATGAAGGGGACCGGATGCTCCCGCAGCACTTGCAATGCGAGAGTAACCTGATCGAGCGTCGTATCGAGTGGCTTTTCGCAATAGATCGCTCTTCCTGCCGCCGCTGCGCGCGCGACATAATCGACATGGGTATCGGTCGGTGTGGCAATAACTACGGCATCGATGCCAGGATCCGCCAGCAAAGCGTCGAGATCGGTCGAAGGCCGGCCGCCATACCGTGCAGCCGCCGCTTCGGCAGCGGCAGGGCGCGGGTTATAGATCGCCTCAAGGCGCATTCCGGGATGTGCGGCAATCCTTGGGCCATAGACCTCGGCCATCCGGCCGGTGCCCATCAGTGCAATGCCGAGCGTGTCCATCATATTGCCCTCTTCAGGTCTTCAAGGATGATTGCCGCTGCCTTTTCCCCGATCATGATTGCAGCGGCATTGGTGTTGCCCGTAACGATACGTGGCATAATCGACGCATCGGCCACTCGCAAACCATCCAGACCATGCACACGCAGCCGCGGATCGACAACGGCATCTGGGCCGACACCCATCTTGCAGGTGCCCACAGGATGCAACAGTGACAGGCCGTTCTGGCGACAATGTTCCAGAAGCGCATCATCCGACTGGGCGTCCGGCCCGGGAGATAATTCTTCGGAGACACAATTTGACATGGGTACCGTCTGCGCGATTTTGCGCGCAAATTTCAGCCCCGCCAACGCTGCCTTACGGTCGGCGTCCGACGCAAGGAAATTGAACCGGATCTCGGGCGCGTCCTCTGGTTTCGGGCTTGTCAGGCGCACATGCCCACGCGAATTGGGGCGCATGTGCTCTGCAAGGATCGTGAAGCCTGGAAACGGTTTCGGCCGGAGCTGCTCATCCGTGCACCACGCCATGAATGTGACCATCATGTCTGGGCGTTCGATTTCGGGCGAGGAATGAATGAAGGTGTTGGAATAATTTCCGTTGTCGGCAAATGGTCCGGTGCGGAACAGCAACCATCGCAGAAGTTGTAACCCGCCCTTGAACTTGTTGTTGTAGAGATCGTTTACCGTCATTGCCACAGTTGAGCGGTATTCGGCCCCTATGCCGAAATGATCCTGAAGGTTTTCGCCCACACCCGGCAGATTGTGGCGTGGCGTCACCCCCATCGCATGCAGCATTTCGCTGTCTCCAATGCCAGATACCTGTAAGAGCTGCGGTGAATTGAATGCCCCTGCCGACAGAATGATTTCACAGCGCGCGCGGGCGGTGTGCGTCCCGGAACGGTCGCGCCATGTCACGCCGACACAGCGCTTCCCTTCCAGTTCGATGCGTTGCACCAGTGCTCTCAGACACAGCCGGATCTTGTCGCGGGCCTTGCCGCGCAGGTAGCCCGTGGCCGTACTCCAGCGCCGGCCGTTGCGGGTGGTGGTCTGGACATAGCCCGTGCCCTTTTGTTGCGCGCCGTTGAAATCGGGATTGCGCGGCACGCCCAGCGCCTCGGATGCGGCGTGAAACGCCTCGCCCAGCACATGTTCGGTTCGAATATCGGACACCGCGACAGGCCCACCTGTACCATGATAGGCGTCTGCGCCGCGCTCCTGATCTTCGCAGGATTTGAAATAGGGCAACACCCCATCCCAGCCCCAGCCCGTACAGCCGGCGGCTTCCCATGCGTCGAAATCCTCGCGTTGACCCCGCATGTAGATCATGCCGTTGATCGCACCCGTGCCGCCCAGAACCTTGCCACGTGGTTGAAACAGACGCCGGTTGTTCAGATGCGGCTCTGGTGCACTGGTATAGCACCAGTTCACCGACGGGTTGGAGTAAAGTAGAGAATATCCAAGCGGAATGTGAATGAAGGGGTTAAGGTCACGCCCGCCTGCTTCAAGCAGCAGCACGGAATGTCCTGCTTCGGCCAAGCGCCCCGCAACAGCACATCCGGCAGAGCCTGCGCCTATCACAATGAAATCATGGACCTCGCTGGTCATCAATCACCCCGGAATTTTCCGGCCCGACGGGCCTTTCGTGTCGCGTTGACAGTGCCATGGCACGCATGTTCGGGGAAACCGCCAAATGTCAGATTTGGATATCGTGCAAATGGCCGCTGGCTGTCAGGTGTGATCCGTTCACGGCAAGGCCGCAATACAGACGCGGCGTCTATGGCCCAAAGCACGAATATCCGATCTGGACGATACGCCGCAGCACGAAGCATAGCATAGCGGCTACAGCACCAGTTGACTGCCGGATTCCCGTATAGAAGAGCATAGCCCGGCGCGATGTGGATGAAGAGGTTGTGGTCGCGCCCATCCGCCTTGAGCACTAGGATCGAGTGACCCGCCTGCGTAAGCCATGCGGCTACGGCACAGCCCGTCGATCCTGCACCCAGGATGATGTCGTCGAATTCCCGCATCTGCGCCTTTCCCTCTTCAGTCTGGGGGCAGACTGCAACAGTCCTCGCGCAAGCCAAACTGCCAATATGTCAGAGATGGACAGAACTGCGGTTGAGCAATCTGTATCAGGGTTCCAAACTGGGCAAGACAAATGAGCCTGGAGGGGTGCAGACATTGGGAAAGCCGCAAATCGGGATAGGGCTGGTCGGATCAGGCTTCATGGGGCGATGTCATGCAAATGCGTTTCGCGCTGTTTCCGGGCTTTTCGATATACCGTTCGAGCCGAAACTGAGAATTCTTGCCGATGCAACGGATGATCTGGCGCGGGACGGGGCGCAGGCGCTTGGGTTCGAAAGGTTCACTGCCGATTGGCAGGAATTGGTGAACGACCCCGAAGTCGGCATCGTTGCCATAACGGCGCCCAATGTGCTGCATGCGCCAATCGCTCTGACTGCCATCGCGGCAGGCAAGACCGTCTATTGCGAAAAACCACTCTCGACGACTGCAGCCCTGGCGCTGGAGATGACAGAAGCTGCAGAGGCCACAGGCGTCACGACGATGGTGGGGTTCAATTTTCTGCGTAACCCGATGATCCGGCTTGCGCGAGAGATCATCACATCGGGCGAGATTGGCGAGATCACGGGGGTTCGCGGGCGACACGCGGAGAATTACATGGCCAGCCCCGAAGCACCGCATTCCTTTCGGACCGATCCGACCGGTGGTGGCGCGCTGGCAGATATCGGCAGCCACATCACATCGATGTTGCGCTACCTTGTCGGGCCAATTGCCGAGGTCCAGGCGGATTGCCGAACCATCTTTCCGACCCGACCCGTTGCGCCAGGCAGCACCGAGCGCGCGCCTGTCAAGGTTGATGACATGACCCACGCGTTGCTGCGATTCGAAAACGGCGCGGGAGGCAGTATCGAAGCCAATTGGGCGGCAACCGCGCGCACGATGGACCTGTCCTGGGAAATAACCGGGACCCTTGGCGCGCTGGCCTTCAGCCAGGAAGCGATGAACGAGCTTCGGCTTTGGTCCGGCATGCCGGGCCGAAACGGCTTCACAAGGGTCGAGGCAGGGCCTGCCCATCCGCCCTATGATGCGTTCTGCCCGGCACCCGGGCACCACCTTGGCTTCAATGATCTCAAGGTTATCGAGGTGGCAGAGTTGTTAACTGCCCATGCGGGTGTCAGAAATCCGGGCCCCGATTTCCGTGAAGCCTATGAGGTGCAGCGATGCATTGAGGCTATGCAGGAAAGCGCTCGCTCTGGATCATGGGTGGCCTTGTGACGACCTGTGCGGTCGCAATCGCCTTTGAGCTGCTGCCGGTTTCGTGGACTGGGGGTTAAGCTAGCATAGCGCGGGCCTCGAACTCTATGGGACTTAGATAGCCCAGTTTCGAATGCCGCCTACGCGGGTTGTAGAAGCGCTCGATGTAGTCGAACACATCCGCACGAGCGTGGTCGCGCGTCCGATAGACCTTGCGGTTGGTTCGCTCGATTTTCAGAGAAGAAAAGAAGCTCTCCATCGCGGAATTGTCCCAGACATTGCCTGCCCGGCTCATCGAGCAGGTAATGCCATTGTCGACCAGGAGGCGCTGGAACTGCTCGCTGGTGTATTGTGATCCTTGGTCCGAATGATGAAGCAGCGCATCTGCTTTTCCGCGGCGCAAGACGGCCATCATCAGCGCATCCATAACAAGTGTGGCGTCACGATCAGCCTTCATCGACCAACCAACAACCCTACGGGAAAACAGGTCTAGGACGACGGCAACATATAGCCAGCCCTGGGCAGTCCAGATATAAGTGAAGTCGGCCAGCCACTTCTGGTTCGGGCGCTCTGCTTCGAAATCCCGGTCCAGGATATTGTCAGCAATCACCGAGCGTTCGCCCTCGTCCTGCGGCTTCCCGCGTCGCTTTGGCCGTGCTCGCAGCGCATTCTGGCGCATCAGCCGCTCGATCCGGTGGAGGCCGCAGATCAGCCCCTCTTCGAGGAGGTCATGCCAGACGCGGCGGGCGCCATAGGTTCGGTCGCTGGCCTTGAAGCTGGCATCGATGGCGGAAACGAGCCTGGCGTCATAGATCGCCCGGTCGCTGAGGGGACGGTTGAGTCAGGCATGGAAGCCCGAACGCGAGACTTCCAACACCTCGCACAACCAGCTGACTGGCCAGATATGGCGGTGCTTCGCGATGAAGGCAAACCTCATGTCGCATCCCTCGCGAAATATGCTGCCGCTTCCTAAGAAACAGCCGCTGTGTCTGGAATGGGCGCCAGTGCAAATCCGAGGGTCCTGGCGCGGCGCTGGAGGTTTGCGAGCACGCGTTGTTGGTGTCGTTCATCATAGGCCGCCGCTCCCTGATCCTGATAGGTCATGCCATGCCGAACAGCGTTGTAAAACAGCACTGCGATCTTACGCGCCGTGGCCGTGACCGCCTTTTGCTTGCCGATACGCGATGAGAGTCGTCGGTAGAATGCGCCCAAGGCCGTGTCACCTCGGCCAGGCGCATTGGAACGGCGTGTCCGGGGTTTGCACAAAGTGTTTTTCCGGCGGTATTCGGCATTGATCGAAGGCCCACAGATCGCCGCCATCTCTCCGGAGACCGGTCACTTCGAGGCATGTGACGCGATACCGGCCTGATCCTCTCTTCCTTGTCAGATTCAGCGCGGGACAGGCTCCTTGCCCCGCTGCAAATTCTCATTTTGGGAGGCTATCATGCCCTGTCAGCTGTCTCTTCCCGGCTTGTCCGCGCCTGCAACCCCGGCCAGCGCATCGCATATGTCGGCCAGTTTGCTGCATTATCCGGATGTCAGTTCTGATGTCCTGTGCCAGAACGCAAAGACCTTGGGCCATGCCGCCGAGCTTTTTGTTGACAGCGTTTTCGCGCGTCTGGGCGTTCCTGCCGCAGACTTCGCGGAACACTCGCCCTTCGATCGCATGATCTGGATCGGGCCCACCTGTCTGCGCGTCCAAGTAAAGGGACGCCACCGGATGACCGATGGTGCCTATCATTTCGACATCAAGCGCGGCTATCAGCGCGGCCCCAATGGCACGCGGGCGGATGACCGGGGTGATTTCGACCTGCTCGCACTCGTCGCGCTGCCGCATGATATCGTGAAGTTCACTGCCGGCTGGTCGAAATCGCATGCGATCCGGGGCCATGAGATATCCGGCCTGCGCAACAGGCCCGGGGCTTCGCTCCAGCAGGCGCTCGATGATCTGGGTCTGTCAGGAACCACCCGCGCACCCTGCGCGATCTGACCGAGCCAACCTTCCTGTCCAAACCAATGACACCTGACCCCACCCTAGGGTCTGGACGCTCCCCTAGTGTTTTCCAGAAAGGCGACCACATGCCCAAGAAGCCCCCTTCGTCGGACTCTCCTCGCAAGCAGAAGATCATGGCGGACGCGACGCATGATCTTCATGCCTCCGCGACCGATACCGCGCCCTCGGCCGCTGACATCAACGAGGACTGGAAGAGTTTCGCCGCTGACATTCTGGATAAATTGCTTGCAGGCGGGCATGAGCGCTGGTCGCACAGGATTGTTCCGGGTGCCGCGCATCTTAAGTGCTCGAACTCAAAGCAACCCGCCCCCCGCAAAAAAATGGGCGGGACGGATCGCAGTGGCTGGCACGGTGCTGACGATATCGACTCGCTTCTTGACGAGATTGCGACCGAAGATTTCGACTCCCCGCTGTCACCAAGTACCAAACGAGAAGACCTCGCCCCGCGCGGGTATCTGCCGCAAGCGGCGGCGGCTATCGTCGCAGTCCAGCTTGCGCGTCAATTCGAGAGCGCGACACGGTTGAGCCGCGCGCTTTGCGCCCGCGGTGCGATTATCCATCTCGCGACAAGTGCGCCCGAACTCGAAGACATCACCCGCAAGACCCTCGATGCGCTGTTTGAACCGGAGGTCTCTTGCGCGGCACTCAGCGCGCCGCGGTTCTTCTGTCTGGGCGATGCCATGGCCTCGGCATCGACATCGAAATCCGAGGTCTTCGGCGCATTTGATGCCGGATTTCGGGACAGTCTGATCGAAAACCGGACGATTGTGGTGCTCGCGCCCAAGCATCAACCCTTGCCGCCTGCCTTGGCGGCGCTGATCACGCAGCGGATCGCGCTGACTGAACTTGATGCCGCGATGCTGTCAGAGGTGCTCGCGCAGCTTTTCCCGGATGCAGCGCCAACCGACATTGATGACGCTGATCCCGCGATTTCGAACGCGACGCCGGAGGCCCTGACGCTCTGCGCGCGGGACGACAGTCCTGAGGCGGCCCTGGCACAACTTCGGGCGCGCAGCGAACGTCCAGTCGCGAATGGTCCCGGGCTCAATGATTTCCCGCTCACCCCGGAGGTGCGCGCGCCCCTCGATCAGTTGATCGCGGATATGCAGGATTGGCGCGCCGGCAAGATCGGCTGGTGCGATGTGCAGCAGGGGATCCTGCTTGCAGGGCCGCCCGGTTGCGGCAAGACGCAAATCCCCCGCCTGATCGCGCAGTCGGTCGACATTCCGGTATTTTCCGGATCGCTCGCGAGTTGGCAGTCTGCGAGCAGCCGGTCCTCTGATATCATCCGGGAGATGCGTGCGGCATTCACCAAAGCGATGGCGTCATCTCCGAGCATTCTCTTTATTGATGAGCTGGATAGTTTCGGCGACCGTATGCGGGCGGAAGACCATAACTCGGCATGGACCGACATGATTGTTGCCGGTCTCCTCGAGGCTCTGGATGGGTATCACGGTCGCGAAGGTGTGGTCGTCATTGCCGCGACGAACCATTTGCACAAGATCGACGCCGCGCTGCGCCGCCCGGGCCGTTTTGACCGGGTTGTGTTCATCGATCACCCCAGCCTGGAGCTGATGCCACAGGCGTTCCGTTGGCACCTCCGGGACGATCTGCAGGGGGTCGATCTGAGCGATGCCGCGATGGCCGCAACTGGGATGACCGGTGCCGAGGTCGCGGCGACAGTCCGCGAGGCGCGCGCCATCGCGCGGCGGCGCAAGGAACCGATGACGTTGGACGATCTGATGGTCGCCATTCGCACCGCCGCCCGCGGGTTGACGATGCCCTCCATTGGCGCATCGCCGTCCAAGAATGCGGTCACGCCATCGCAGGTCATCTGGTCGGGCAGGCCATTCCGAAGCTTCTGACCATCAATGGATCCGGCGGCGATGCAGCGATGCTGCGGCGCCCGTGCGCGGGCACGAAGTCGGATTACGAGAATGACCTGATCCTGCTTCTCGCGGGCCGAGCCGCCGAGCGCCTTATCCTGCAAGAGCCCTCAGGCGGGTGCGGAGGGGATGAACGCTCTGATCTCGCGCAAGCCACCAACGTCGCGACAGCGATTGAAACGAGTTATGGTTTAGGGGCGAGTGGCACAGTCTGGCAGGCATCACCGGAGCACGCTGCCGAGCGGCTGCGGTTCGACCACCCCCACCGGGATCGGGTGCAGGCTCATCTCCTGAAGGCCGAGGCAGAGGCCACCCGCATCCTGCAGGCCAACCTGTCACATCTGGAGGCCATGGCGAAGAGCCTGGCCGCTAACGGTGTTCTGACCGGCCAGTGCCTCCGGGACCACCTCGACCAGCTACCTTCCGGGCCAGCCGTTACCGCCTCATCAGATGAGCCGCCCCAGACCGCTTCCTCCGCCAACGCTCTCGCAGACCACCGTAACATCAACCCCCCGGTTGATGGGATTTAAAGAATACCGCGCCGACGAGGCGCGGGGCGTCCCTCACTGAACCTTCACGCAGTCGGGGGACGCAAAACAGGGTCAGCTCTGAAAATCACTTGACCACCCTTGAAATGGTGTGACGGTGTATCACCGGACTGTATCACCACTGATCCCACCTGGGTAATTTCTGGTTTTACTTCAGTCGCTTACAGGATTCCGATTTCTAGCTCCGTTCCCTACCGCCGGAGCCATTCTACCCCTAACCGTCTGAAAAGACTGACGTCCAGAGCGCAACCCCGGTTGTCTCTCGCACTGATGCCGCCGCAAGGCGCCGCGCCGGAATCCGGCGCTGCACGCAGGGCCACCGGCAATGTCGTACCACCATGCCGGTTTACAAATCTCGCGCGAGACCCCATCTATCCGCCATCCTTGCGTAAGGCCCTCGCGACATGCGCCTCATTGCCCTGATTCTGGGTTTTCTGCTGGTCCTGTCCAGCCTTGATCCGGGGCAGCGCGCCTCCGGCGGGGCGGTCTTGTCGGATCTGCAGCCGGTCGGCGCCCTGTCCACCGGGGCAGAGATCCTCGCGCGCGGCGAATTCCGTTCCGAAGCCGATCCCGCAAGCGGCCCTTACGGCCTTCCGGATCAGGGTTCCGCCGTCGGGCTGGCCGTATTGCGCGCCTTTGCCCTTCACGGAGAAATTGCGCATGCGCTTGGGGACGTCCCGCGCCTCCTCGCCCAGCACCCCGCCCGCGCCCCGCCATTCCTGATCTGACCCCCGCGCATGCACCTGTTCGCAGGTTCACTCCTCATTCTCATTCAGGAGGTCGCAGATGGATACGCTGCGTCTATGGCTCGTGGTGGCATTCTTCGCCGGAACCCTGATCTACACGGTTCTTGTGATGATTCTCCACCCCGTCTGATCCCCGCATGCCGCGGTCGCGCCACAGGGCAGGGGCAGAACCTGTCCCGCAGCGGACCGTCTCAGATTCCGGCTACATGCACCGAAACCCCCCATGCCTTGCAGGCCGCGTCAAGCCCGCTCGGCAAGGGGGCATCCGTGTAGAAACTGTGCATATGCGCCAGCGAGCCGATCCGCGCCGGGGCGCGCCGACGGAATTTCAGATGATCGGCCACCAGAAAGCTGCGCCGCGCCTGTTTCAGGATCGTCTGGCTGACCCCCACTTCCTGAATGTCGAAATCCAGCAGATCGCCATCCTCATCCAGCGCCGAGCAGCTGATCACCGCCAGATCGAACTTGAATTGCTGGATCGCCTGCACTGCGACCGTGCCCACCAGCCCGCCATCCGCGCGGCGCAGCAGCCCGCCGACCACGATGATCTCGCAATTGGGATTATCCACCAGAATATTCGCCACATTCAGATTATTCGTCAGCACCATGATATCGCGATGCCCCAGCAGCGCGCGCGCCACGGCTTCGGTGGTGGTGCCGATATTCAGAAACAGCGAGCAGCCATTGGGAATGTCGCGCATCACCGCCTGCGCGATGGCGGCCTTGCCCGCCTCGTTCAGATCGCGCCGGTCCTGATAGCCGATATTGGCCACTGTCGAGGGCAGGATCGCACCGCCATGAATACGCTGCAATCTGCCCTGTTCGGCCAGTTCCGCCAGATCGCGCCGGATCGTCTGATGGGTCACGTCAAAATGCGCGGCCAGATCCTCGACCGAGACGCGCCCGTCCCGCCGCGCGATGATCTGGATGTCGCGAAGCCGCTCGGATTGTGACATGGCGCTTTCTCCTCGTACCGGCGGAATGATTCGACTCAGGTGGGCCCCCGGTCTCCTCCCGCCGGATCCGCGATGTTCGTTTTCAGCAGCATGGCATATGTGACGAAAAAAACCATAGGAACAAAACTAAAACAAAGCGCTTTGATTTGTTCGTTAAAAATAAATCGAACATAAATGGGCCAATATCGAAAAACCACTTGCGGAAAACGAACACGCTGGACTAGCCTCTTCCCACAGTTGCTGCTACGCTTCGGGAGGGCGTATGTCGCCATTCAATGCATCTTCGACACCGGGCGAGCCGGTCCATGATCTGCTGATCATCGGCGGCGGGATCAATGGCTGCGGCATTGCCCGCGATGCGGCCGGGCGCGGTCTGTCCGTGGTGCTCTGCGAAAAGGGCGATCTTGCAGGCGCGACATCCTCGGCCTCGACCAAGCTCTTTCACGGCGGCTTGCGCTATCTGGAATATTTCGAATTCCGTCTGGTGCGCGAGGCGCTGATCGAGCGCGAAACCCTGCTGCGCGCCATGCCGCATATTTCATGGCCCATGCGTTTCGTGCTGCCCTATCACAAGGATATGCGCTTCGAGAGCGACACGCCGACATCAAAATTGCTGGGGCTGTTCATGCCCTGGATGAAGGGGCGGCGCCCGGCCTGGCTGATCCGGCTTGGCCTGTTCCTTTACGACAATCTCGGTGGGCGCAAGATCCTGCCCGCCACCTCGACCCTGAACCTGAGCGGAACTGCCGAAGGCGCCCCCCTGCAGGAGCGCTTTGCCAAAGCCTATGAATATTCCGATTGCTGGGTCGAGGATTCGCGGCTGGTCGTACTGAATGCCCGTGATGCACAGGCGCGCGGCGCGCGTATCAAGACCCGCAGCGAAGTGGTTTCGGCCAGCGTGGAAAACGGGATCTGGCAGGTTGCTGTTCGATGCGACGGCAAAACGAAAACGATCCGCGCCCGAATGCTGGTCAATGCCGCCGGGCCTTGGGTCGGCGAGGTGATCCATGGCAAGCTGCGCCTCAACAGCCGCGAGAATGTGCGGCTGGTGCGCGGCAGCCATATCGTCACCCCGCGCCTCTATGATCATGACAAATGCTATTTCTTTCAGGGCACCGACGGGCGCATCATCTTCGCCATCCCCTATGAGCAGGATTTCACCCTGATCGGCACCACCGATGCCGAACATGACGACCCCTCCCGCGCCCCGGTCTGCACCGAGCAGGAGCGCGACTATCTGTGCAATTTCGCCAGCCAGTATTTCCAGCGCCCCGTCACGCCCGCCGATGTGGTCTGGACCTATTCCGGCGTGCGCCCGCTCTATGATGACGGGGCAAGTTCGGCCACTGCCGCGACGCGCGACTATACGCTGAAAATCGACCGTTCCAGCGGCGCGCCGGTGCTCAATATCTTTGGCGGCAAGATCACCACCTACCGGCGGCTGGCGGAATCGGCGCTGGAGAAGATCGGCACGGTGCTGCCGCTGACGCAGGGCAAATGGACAGCAGGTGTCGCGCTGCCGGGGGGGGATTTCCCGCATGACGGGGTGGCGGCGCTGATCGCGGATCTCAGGCGCGACTACCCGTTCCTCAGCGATTTCTGGGCCCGCCGTCTGGTGCGCGCCTATGGCACCGAAGCCCGGCGCATTCTGGGACAGGCGCGGGGCGTCGCTGATCTGGGGCAGGATTTCGGCGCCACCCTGACCGAGGCCGAGGTGACATGGCAGATGACCCGCGAATATGCCCGCACGCCCGAGGATGTGCTCTGGCGGCGCTCGAAACTCGGGCTGCGACTGGACAAGACACAGGTGGCCGCGCTGCAGGACTGGATGGCACGCCATCAGGAGCAGGTGCTGCGCGCCGCCGGATGAATCGATTGAGGGAGGAGAACAGATGTCGCTGATATTGGAAGGCGTCTCGAAAAACGTCGAGGGGCAGACCCATATCTACCCGACCGACCTGACGCTGGAGCGCGGCACGATGAATGTGCTGCTTGGCCCCACGCTCTCGGGCAAGACAACGCTCATGCGGATTATGGCGGGGCTCGATGTGCCCGCGAGCGGGCGCATCCTCTGGGAAGGGCGCGACGTCACCGGCATGCGCGTGCAGGATCGCAAAGTGGCGATGGTCTATCAGCAATTCATCAATTACCCCTCGATGAGTGTCTATGACAACATTGCCTCGCCGCTGCGGCTGATGGGCGTGTCCAAGGCCGAGCGCGACCGCAGGGTGCGCGAAGCCGCCGATCTGATGCAATTGACGCCGCTGCTGGATCGCAAGCCGCTGGAGCTGTCGGGCGGCCAGCAACAGCGCTGCGCGCTCGCCCGCGCGCTGGTCAAGGGCGCGGGACTGGTGCTGCTCGATGAACCGCTGGCCAATCTCGATTACAAGCTGCGCGAGGAATTGCGCGCCGAAATCCCCCGCATTTTCGAGGAATCCGGCGCGATCTTCGTTTATGCCACCACCGAACCCGAAGAGGCGCTTTTGCTGGGCGGCAATGTCGCGACCATGTGGCAGGGCGAGGTCACGCAATTCGGCCCCACCCCCGCTGTCTATCGTCAGCCCAAAGACGCGATCACCGCGCGGGTTTTCTCGGATCCGCCGATGAATTTCACCCGCATCATCAAGGCGGGCGACAAGGTGAGCTTCGGCGAAGGCCAGACTGCTGCAGCCAAGGGCGCGCTGGCCAATCTGCCCGATGGAAGCTACCGCGCGGGCTTTCGCCCCGATCACCTGCATCTGCACGGCCAGGACGGGGATGCGTTGCAGTTCAGATGCACCCTGAAAGTGACCGAGATCACCGGCTCGGAAACCTTCGTGCATCTCGACCATGCGGGCGATCCCTGGGTGGGGCTGGTGCATGGCGTGCATGATCTCGAATTCGGGCAACCGATCGATGTCTGGCTCGACGCCGCCCATGTCTATGTCTTTGCCGAATCCGGCGATCTGGTCGCACCTGCCACTTTCGCGACCGCGGCCTGAGGGGGAACAGCATGGCACAGATCACACTCGACAATCTGGCGCATTCCTATCTGCCCAACCCCAGGGGCGAAGAGGATTACGCGCTCAAGCAGCTTGATCACGTCTGGGGCGATGGTGAAGCCTATGCGCTTCTGGGCGCGTCGGGCTGCGGCAAATCCACTTTGCTGAACATCATCTCGGGGCTTTTGGTGCCCTCGCGCGGGCGCATCCTGTTCGGCGACCGCGACGTGACGCGCGAAGATACGGTCGCGCGCAATATCGCGCAGGTTTTCCAGTTCCCCGTCGTCTATGACACGATGAGCGTGGGCGACAATCTGGCCTTTCCGCTGCGCAACCGCGGCATGGATCCGGCCTATATCGCCGCGCGGGTCCAGAAAATCGCCTCCATGATCGGCATGGAGGAGATGCTCAAACGCAAGGCGCGCGGGCTGACGGCGGATGCAAAACAGAAGATCAGCCTCGGGCGCGGCATGGTGCGCGAGGATGTGAACGCGATCCTCTTTGACGAGCCGCTGACCGTGATCGACCCGCATATGAAATGGGAACTGCGCACCCAGCTCAAGGCGCTGCACAATGAATTCGGTCACACCATGATCTATGTGACCCATGACCAGACCGAGGCGCTGACCTTTGCCGATAAGGTCGTGGTCATGCATGACGGGCGCGTGGTCCAGCTTGGCACGCCCGAGGAACTCTTCGACACGCCCGAACATACATTCGTGGGCTATTTCATCGGCTCGCCCGGCATGAATCTGATCGAGGCCGAAGTGTCCGGCAATACCGCCCATTGCGCGGGCCATGCCATACCGCTGGGCGGGAGCTACAAGCCGCTCAAGGGCCGGGTGCAGATCGGCATCCGCCCCGAATTCGTGGCGCTGGCCAGCGGCGACGAGGGGCTGCCCGTCACGATCAGGCGCGTTGAGGATGTGGGCCGCCACCAGATCCTGCGCGCGGAATTCGCGGGCAAGCCCGTCAATGCGATCCTGCCCGAAGGCATGTCCGTGCCCGCCGATAGCAACCGGCTGAAATTCCGGCCCGAGCGGATCAGCGTCTATGTCGATGACTGGCGTGTGACGCCCTTGCACGCTGTCTCCAACCCGCAAAGAGAGGCCGTCTGATGGACAAGATTCAGAACAACAAGGCGTGGTTCCTCGTCCTGCCCGTGCTGGTGCTCGTGGCCTTCTCTGCCGTGATCCCGCTGATGACCGTCGTCAATTATTCGGTGCAGGACACATTCGGCAATAACGTGTTCTTCTGGGAAGGGCTGACCTGGTTTCAGGACGTGCTGACCTCGCGGCAGGTGCATTCCGCGCTGGGCCGCCAGCTCATGTTCTCGGGCATCATCCTTGCGATCCAGATCCCGCTCGGCATCCTGATCGCACTCTGCATGCCGAAAAGGGGCGTCTGGGCCTCGGTCTGTCTGGTGCTGATGGCGCTGCCGCTTCTCATCCCGTGGAATGTGGTCGGCACGATCTGGCAGATCCTCGGCCGCACCGATATCGGCGCTCTGGGCTACACGCTCAACAGCCTCGGCATCAACTGGAACTATTCCCGCAACCCGGTCCATGCCTGGATCATCGTCGTGACCATGGATGTCTGGCACTGGACCTCGCTGGTCGCGCTGCTGGCCTATGCTGGTCTGCAATCCATCCCGCAGGCCTATTATCAGGCCGCCAAGATCGACCAGGCCAGCCGCTGGAAAGTGTTCCGCTATATCGAACTGCCCAAAATGCAGGGCGTGCTGCTGATCGCGATCCTCTTGCGCTTCATGGACAGTTTCATGATCTATACCGAACCTTTCGTCGTCACCGGCGGCGGTCCCGGCACCGCGACCAGCTTCCTGTCCATCGACCTTGTGAAAATGGCGCTCGGACAGTTCGACCTTGGCCCGGCGGCGGCCTTCTCGATCATGTACTTCCTCGTGATCCTGCTGGTGAGTTGGGTGTTCTACACCGTGATGACCAATCTCGACAAAGCGGAGGGCCGGTAAGATGGCTGTAACCACCGACAGTTACGCGGCCTCCGCGCGCAGCTTTGCGCTGCCCAAGATCCGCACCCGCCATGTAATCATGGTGCTCTATCTCGCCTTCATGCTGATCCCGATCTACTGGCTCATCAAGATGAGCCTGCAGACCAATCGCGAGATCATGGGGGGGTTCACCCTCTGGCCGCAGAACCCGACGCTGGACAATTTCCGCACCATCCTGACCGATCGCAGCTGGTATATCGGCTATATCAACTCGATCACCTATGTGGTGATGAACACCGTCCTGTCGCTCGCGGTCGCACTACCCGCCGCCTATGCCTTCTCGCGCTACCGCTTCCTGGGCGACAAGCATCTGTTTTTCTGGCTGCTCACCAACCGCATGGCCCCGCCGGCTGTCTTTGCGCTGCCCTTCTTCCAGCTTTATTCCAGCGTGGGCCTGTTCGACACCCATATCGCCGTGGCGCTAGCACATACGCTCTTCAACGTGCCTCTGGCTGTGTGGATTCTGGAAGGCTTCATGCGCGGCGTGCCCAAGGAAATCGACGAGACCGCCTATATCGACGGCTATTCCTTCCCGCGCTTCTTCGTCAAAATCTTCATGCCGCTGATCGCATCAGGCATCGGCGTCGCCGCCTTCTTCTGCTTCATGTTCTCATGGGTGGAACTGCTGCTCTCGCGCACGCTCACGGCGGTGAACGCGCAGCCCATCGCCTCGATCATGACCCGCACAGTCGGCGCCTCGGGCATCGACTGGGGAGTGCTGGCCGCCGCCGGGGTGCTGACCATCGTTCCGGGTGCGCTGGTGATCTATTTCGTCCGCAACTACATCGCCAAGGGCTTTGCCCTGGGCCGCGTCTGAGGGAGAAAAGACCATGAACCTCAACTGGATGGCATGGACCGGGCCCACGGCAATCTTTTTCATCGTGATCGCCTGCCTGCTCTTGT
The DNA here is from genome assembly GCF_001884735.1 of Natronohydrobacter thiooxidans. Classification (GTDB taxonomy): domain Bacteria; phylum Pseudomonadota; class Alphaproteobacteria; order Rhodobacterales; family Rhodobacteraceae; genus Roseinatronobacter; species Roseinatronobacter thiooxidans_A. The sequence continues at coordinate 183,917 of NZ_MJAP01000032.1, forward strand.
TCTTCACCTTTCTGGCGATCCGCTACCCCGAAACCCCGCGCCGCGGCATCCTGATGATCGAGACAACACGCGGGGACCGGCTCTTCATCACGCTTCTGGGCTCAGCCTTCATCAATGCGGGCTGGCTGGCCGCAAGCGGTCTGCCGCAATGGTGGGCCTTGGGAATTTGCGCACTTTACGCCGCAGCGGTGTTTCGCTGGGTGTGAGGGCGCGCAAGTGAGCGCGTGCCCGGAGCAACTGGGGGTGAGGCCCGAAAATCGCCCGGACACGCAGGACTGAAAACGACAGGTTCAATCCATGGGAGGATATAGCATGAACCGACTACTAAGGACATCAACCGCGCTCGCCTTGGCGCTCACAGTGATGGGAAACCCGGCCTTCGCCGATATGGACGCCGCCCGCGCGTTTCTTGATCAGCATATCGGCGACCTGTCCGCCCTGACCCGCGAGGAACAGGAAGCCGAGATGGAATGGTTCATCCAGGCCGCCGAACCGCTGCGGGGCATGAGCATCAATGTGGTGTCGGAAACCATCACCACCCATGAATGGGAATCCCGCGTCCTGGCCCCGGCCTTCAGCGCGATCACCGGCATCAATGTCACCCATACGCTGATTTCCGAAGGCGATGTGGTCGAGCGTCTGCAAACCCAGTTGCAGACCGGCGAAAACGTTTTTGACATGTATATCAACGATGCCGACCTGATCGGCACGCATTGGCGCTACCAGCAGACGCGCAACCTGACCGACTGGATGGAAGGCGAGGGCGCGGCCTTCACCAACCCCAATCTGGATCTGGATGACTTCATCGGCATCTCGATGGGCATGGGCCCGGATGGCAAACTGTATCAGTTGCCGGTCCAGCAATTCGCCAATCTCTACTGGTTCCGCCATGACTGGTTCTCGGATCCCGAGATTCAGGCCGAATTCGAAGCGGAATACGGCTATCCGCTGGGCGTTCCGGTCAACTGGTCGGCCTATGAGGATATCGCCGCCTTCTTCACCGGCCGCGAAATCGACGGCGTGACGGTCTATGGCCATATGGATTACGGTCGCCGTGACCCCTCGCTTGGCTGGCGCTTCACCGATGCGTGGCTGTCGATGGCCGGTGCCTCTGATCTGGGCCTGCCCAATGGCGTTCCGGTCGATGAATGGGGCATCCGCGTGGACGAAAACTTCCGCCCGGTCGGCTCGTGCATGTCGCGCGGCGGGGCCACCAACAGCCCGGCAGCTGTCTATTCGATCGAGAAATATGTGGACTGGCTCAACAACTATGCCCCGCCCGCAGCCACCGGCATGAACTTCTCCGAAGCAGGGCCGATCCCGGCACAGGGCAATGTCGCCCAGCAGATCTTCTGGTACACCGCTTTCACCGCCGATATGGTGGCCGATGATCTGCCGGTGATGAACGAGGATGGCACGCCGAAATGGCGCATGGCCCCCAGCCCGCATGGCAGCTACTGGCAAGAGGGCATGAAGGTCGGCTATCAGGATGCGGGCTCGGTCACGCTCCTGGAATCGACCCCAGTGGACCGGTCGCAGGCCGCATGGCTCTATGGCCAGTTCATCGCTTCCAAGACCGTCGATGTCGCGAAGTCCCATTACGGTCTGACCTTCATCCGCGAATCCACCATCCAGCATGACAGCTTCACCGAACGCGCACCGCGGCTGGGTGGCCTCGTCGAATTCTACCGCTCGCCCGAGCGCGAACTCTGGACCGATACCGGCTTCAACGTGCCCGATTACCCGCGTCTGGCGCAGCTGTGGTGGCAGAATATCGGCGATGCCTCCTCAGGGCTGCGCAGCGCGCAGGAAGTGATGGATTCGCTCTGCGATCAGCAGGATGCCATCATGGCCCGGATCGAGCGCTCCGGCGTTCAGGGCGATGTGGGTCCGATGCTCAACGAGATGCGCGACGATGAATACTGGCTGTCGCAACCCGGTGCGCCCTGGCCGAAGCTCGACGATGAAAAAGGCGAGCCGATCACCATCGCCTATGAAGAGCTGATCCGGCGCTGGACCGAGTGACCCTCCGTGTCAGGGCCGCGCACCATTGCGGCCCTGACCGACTTCAGGCGAAGCAGGCTCAGGACTGCTTCGCCCTTTTTATGACTGGACGACGGCCCGACAGAGCCGCATGACTTGCCATAGCAGACCCCGGACAGGGGGCAGAGGACCGGGAGGAGAAAGATGGGCCATATTCTGGCGCTCGATCAGGGCACGACCTCAAGCCGCGGGATTGTCTTTGACGCGAAGATGACGATCAAATCCATCGCGCAAGAGGAATTTCCCCAAGCCTATCCCCAATCGGGCTGGGTCGAGCATGATCCCTCTGACCTCTGGGCCACCACTGCCGCCACCGCCCGCGCCGCGATCGAGAAAGCGGGGCTTTCGGCGCGCGAGATCGCGGCCATCGGCATCACCAACCAGCGCGAAACCACGCTGGTCTGGGACCGCAAGACCGGCAAGCCCATTCATAACGCGATTGTCTGGCAGGACCGCCGCACCGCCGATTTCTGCGCACAACTGCGCGCAGATGGCCAGGAGCCGATGATCACCGCCCGCACCGGGCTGCTGGCGGATCCGTATTTCTCGGCCACCAAGCTGAAATACATCCTCGACACGGTTGACGGTGCCCGCGACCGCGCCAAACGCGGCGAACTGGCCTTTGGAACGGTCGATACCTGGCTGATCTGGAACCTGACCGGCGGCCGGGTGCATGCCACCGACGCCACCAATGCCGCGCGGACCATGCTCTATGACATCCACAAGGGCCGCTGGAGCCAGACCATCTGCGACCTCTTTGATATCCCCCGCGAAATGCTGCCCGAAGTGCGCGATTGCGCTGCAGATTTCGGGCATACCCGCGCCGATCTCTTCGGCCATGAAATCCCCATTCTCGGCGTTGCGGGAGATCAGCAGGCCGCGACCATCGGCCAGGCCTGCTTCACCCCCGGCATGATGAAATCGACCTATGGCACCGGCTGTTTCGCGGTGCTGAACACCGGCGAAACCCCGGTCGCCTCGACCAATAAACTGCTCACGACCATCGCCTACCAGCTTGACGGCCAACCCACCTATGCGCTCGAAGGCTCGATCTTCATCGCCGGTGCCGTGGTGCAATGGCTGCGCGACGGGCTGAAAGTGATCCGCGCCGCCCCAGAGACGCAAGGCTTGGCCGAACAGGCCGACCCAAGCCAGGATCTGATCCTTGTGCCCGCTTTCGTGGGTCTCGGTGCACCCTATTGGAAGCCCGAAGCACGCGGCGCCATCTTCGGGATGACCCGCAATTCCGGCCCCGCCGAATTTGCCCGCGCCGCGCTGGAATCGGTCGGCTACCAGACCCGCGACCTGCTGGAAGCCATGCAGGCCGACTGGACCCGCGCGGGCGCGCAACCCAGCTTGCGCGTCGATGGTGGCATGGCCGCGAATGACTATGCGATGCAATTCCTGTCCGACATCATCGGCGCACCCGTGGACCGCCCGCAAGTGCTGGAAACCACGGCGCTGGGCGCGGCATGGCTTGCGGGCCAGCGCGCGGGCGTCTGGCCGGGAATGCAGGATTTCGCAAAGGGCTGGGCCGTCGAGCGCCAGTTCAACGCCCGGATGGACGATGCCAGCCGCGCCCAGCGCTACGCCCGCTGGAAACGCGCGGTGAATGCCGTGCTGGGCGTCTGAGCATGACCCCTTTCGCCTTCGCCACCGCCAGCACCATCCGCTTCGGGCGCGGCGCCTTCCGCGATCTGCCCGGCCACGCGGCAGGGCAGGGGCAGCGCGTCCTGCTGCTGCGCTCGGCCTCGGCCGCGCGGGCCGTGGATCTGGCGTGCGCGCTGCTGGGCCTGACCGCACGCGGCGACCCCGACCTGCCCGCCAGCCGCAATCAGCGCGACGCCCGCTGGAAACGCGCGGTGAATGCCGTGCCGGGCGTCTGAGCATGACCCCTTTCGCCTTCGCCACTGCCAGCACCATCCGTTTCGGGCGCGGCGCCTTCCGCGATCTGCCCGGCCATGCGGCGGGGCAGGGGAAGCGCGTCCTGCTGCTGCGCTCGGCCTCGGTCGGGCAGGCAGAGGATCTGGCGTGTGCGCTGCGCAAGACCGGCGCGGTTCTGGAGCTGACCGCACGCGGCGAACCCGACCTGCCCGCCATCGAGGCCAATCTGGCGCTGGCCCGCCCCTTCGCGCCCGATCTTGTCATCGCGCTGGGCGGCGGGGCCGTGATCGACCATGGCAAGGCGCTTGCCGCCCTCATCCCCGCCCCGCATGGGGCGCTGCGCTATCTCGAAGTGGTGGGCGAGGGCCAGCCGCTGGATGCACCCCCGCTGCCGCTGATCGCCATTCCCACCACCGCAGGCACCGGGGCCGAGGCCACCCGCAACGCCGTCATTCAGGTGCCGCAGGCGCGGCGCAAGGTCAGCCTGCGCGACCCGCGCCTCTATCCGACCCTCGCGCTGGTCGATCCGGAACTGTGCCTTTCCTGCCCGAAACCGGTCATTCTGGCCTCGGGGCTGGATGCGATCACGCAGGTGATCGAGCCCTTCATCTGCGCCTGCGCCAATCCGCTGACCGATGCGCTCTGCCGCGAGGCGATCCCGCGCGGCCTGTCGGCCCTGCGCAGGCTGATGGATCAGGGCGATACCGGCGCATGGGATGACATGGCCCTGACCAGCCTTTGCGGCGGGATCGCGCTGGCCAATGCGGGCCTCGGCGCAGTGCATGGTTTCGCGGGCGTGATCGGCGGGCAGACCGGCGCGGCGCATGGCGCCATATGCGGCGCCTTGCTCGCGCCCGTGCTCTTGGCCAATCAGCGCGCCACCGCCCCGGACAGTCCCGCACGCGCTCGCATCACCTGGGTTCTGGACCAGATCAGCGCCGAATATGGCAGCCTGACAGAGTTCCGCGACTGGAGCGCCGGTCACGGCCTGCCACGGCTCGCCGCGCTGGGCGTCGCGCCCGAAGATCATGCGGCGCTCGCGCAAGAGGCGCGTCTCTCCTCCTCCTACAAAGCCAATCCGGTCGATCTGCCGCTCTCCGACCTGATCGGCATCCTGCAATCTGCCTGAGCCTGCCGCCGTGCCACGCTCCTGCGACACAGCCCCCGACAGCCCCGCGCATGCGCATCACCTAGGTTCTGGACCAGATCAGCGCCGAATATGGCAGCCTGACAGAGTTCCGCGACTGGAGCACCGGTCACGGCCTGCCACGGCGCGCCGCGCTGGGCGTCGCGCCCGAAGATCATGCGGCGCTCGCGCAAGAAGCGCGTCTGTCCTCCTCCTACAAAGCCAATCCGGTCGATCTGGACCTGTCCGACCTGATCGGCATTCTGCAATCCGCCTGAGCCTGCCGCCGTGCCACGCCCCCGCGACACAGCCCCCGACAGCCCCGCGCATGCGCATCGCCTGGATTCTCGACCAGATTGCAGCCGAACTTGGCGACCTGCAGGCGTTCCGCGACTGGAGCGCCGGTCACGGCCTGCCACGGCGCGCCGCGCTGGGCGTCGCACCCGAAGATCATGCGGTGCTCGCGCAGGAAGCGCGTCTCTCCTCCTCCTGCTGCAAAGTCAATCCGGTCGATCTGCCGCTTTCCGACCTGACCCGCATTCTGCAATCCGCCTGAGCCTGCCGCCGCGCCATGCCGCCGCGGTACAGGCGGCGGTCACAGCACCTTGTCGATCATCGCCTGTGCATTGTCATCCGCGCCTGACCCAAGCCCGCCCAGCGTGGTGTAGACTGTCTGTGCCGCCATGTCCTCGGTTGCGACAGCTTCGTCCGCGTTTTGCGTGACCGCACCGGGTGCTGTCACGCCGTCACTGTCTGCGGGCGCGGGGGTTTCGGGCGCCCCGCGCGTTTCCCGCATATGCTGCAGGACATTCACCTCGAAAGCGGGCGGCGGACCGACCAGCCGCGCGCGTTTGTCCTGCGGGGGCGGAAGCACATGGCGCGCCAGCGCGGGCATGCTTTCTCCCTTACGCATCTGCTGCACGGCCACCGCCGTGACCGGCTTGGTCGCGGCCAGGTCATTCGATACCGGGGGCGGTGCCGTCGCAACCCCGGATTTCTGATAGACCGGGATGCTATGCGGTGATGACATGATCGGGAATCCAGACATGGCGGCCCCCACCTCCTGACAAGATAGCCTGCTCCGGGACCAAGAATGCCCGCGCTCTCCTAAGAAACCTTTAACCGCGCCCCGCGGCGGCCCGGTAGTTGCATTCAATTTGAATGAAAAACGGCCCGCATCCGGGGATGCGGGCCGCAAGAAATCCGAAATCAGCCGTTCAGCGCAGGATCGAGCGCCCGGCGAAAACCGCCGTCTCGCCCAAGCCTTCCTCGATGCGGATCAACTGGTTGTATTTCGCCAGCCGGTCAGACCGCGCCAGCGAGCCGGTCTTGATCTGCCCGCAATTCGTGGCCACCGCCAGATCGGCGATCGTCGCATCCTCGGTCTCGCCGGAGCGGTGCGACATCACGCAGCTCATCCGCGCGCGATGCGCCATATCCACAGCCGCCAGCGTCTCGGTCAGCGTGCCGATCTGGTTGACCTTGACCAGCAGGCTGTTGCCGCAGCCCTGCGCGATCCCGTCGGCCAGACGCGCCGGGTTGGTCACGAACAGATCGTCGCCCACCAACTGGCATTTGTCGCCCATCAGCGTGGTCAGCTTGGCCCAGCCGTCCCAGTCATCCTCGGCCATGCCATCCTCGATGCTGATAATCGGATAATCCTTGACCAGCCCCATCAGATAAGAGGCATTCTCGTCGCGCGTCATCACCGCGCCTTCGCCCGTCATGTGATATTTGCCATCGCGGTAATATTCGGTCGCGGCGCAATCCAGCGCCAGCGCGATATCCTCGCCGGGGCGGTAGCCTGCCTTTTCGATGGATTTCAGGATGAAATCCAGCGCGTCGCGGGTCGAAGACAGGTTCGGCGCAAAGCCGCCCTCATCGCCGATGCCCGTGGACAGCCCCGCCGCGGACAATTCCTTTTTCAGCGTGTGGAAGACCTCTGCGCCCATGCGCACCGCCTCACGGATACTCGTGGCGGCCACCGGCATGATCATGAATTCCTGAATATCAATCGGGTTATCGGCATGCTCGCCGCCGTTGATGATATTCATCATCGGCACCGGCAGGGTGCGCGCCGAAGTGCCGCCGACATAGCGATAAAGCGGCTGGCCGGTATATTCCGCAGCCGCCTTGGCCACAGCCAGCGACACGCCCAGAATCGCATTCGCGCCCAGACGACCCTTGTTCGTGGTGCCATCAAGCTCGATCATCGCGCCGTCAATCGCCACCTGCTCGGTGGCGTCAAAGCCCACCAGCGCCTCGGCCAATTCGCCATTCACGGCAGCGACGGCTTCCAGCACACCCTTGCCCATATAGCGCGCCTTGTCGCCATCGCGTTTTTCGACCGCCTCATGCGCCCCGGTCGAGGCCCCCGAGGGCACAGCCGCGCGCCCCATCGTGCCGTCTTCAAGGATGACATCCACCTCGACCGTCGGGTTGCCCCGGCTGTCCAGAATCTCGCGGCCGATAATATCGATGATGGTGCTCATACGCCTGTCCCTTCGCGTGGTGCAATTACAGGCTCTATAGCGCTCATCCGCCGCAGATTCTAGGCTACTTTGCGCTCGCGCCAGAGCGTGAACAGCCCCGCGCAGATAATTATGCCCGCGCCAGTCAGGGTCAGCCCGTCCGGGCGCTCGCCAAAGACCAGAACCGCGATGATCAGCGCAAACAGCATCCGCGTGTAGCGAAACGGCGTGACGAAGGACAATTCGCCGATCCGCATCGCCGCGACGATCCCGTAATAGGCGAAAACCCCGATGCCCAGCGCCGAACCCAGCTTGACGATCTGCGCCAGATCCAGCCCCACCGGGGCCTCGCCCATCGCCAGCATCAGAAAGACGCCTGCCGGGATCATCATGAAAAATGCCCATGTCGAGAGCTGATAGCTGGAAATGGCACGCGGCACGGCGCGCGTGGCCAGATCGCGCCCGGCCAGCCCCAGCACCCCGATCACCGCGAGGATGCTCGCAGGCTCAAACCCGGCCATGCCGGGGCGCACGATCAGCAGGACGCCGAGGAACCCCGCGAAAATCGCGCTCCAGCGCCGCCAGCCGACCTTCTCGCCGAAAAACACCACCGCGCCCAGTGTCACCATCAGCGGCGTGGCCTGCAGGATGGCAGAGGCCGTGGCAAGGCTTGCCAGCACGAAACCCAGCACGAATCCCACAGTGCCGATCATCTCGGCCAGATTGCGGATCAGGATGGTACGCGACAGCAGCGCAGGCGAGAGCACCGGCTGCCCCTTGCGATGCGCGATGAGGCCGAAGGCGACAGCCCCGCCCAGCCCCAGCAGAACGAGGATCTGCCCGACCGGCACGGTATCAGCCAGAAGCTTGATGAACATGTCTTCCAGCGCAAAACCGGCCATGGCCAGCGATATCAGAATGGCACCGCGCAGATTGTCGGACATGGGGCAGGGGTCTTTCACAGGTTAACTAGCCGCAGGGCTATCCTGAACACCCGACCTTGAAAAGCGAAAAGCGCGCCTTTGCGGGGCGCGCTTTCCAGTCGATCTGCAAGACGGGTCAGTCTTTCTTGGCCGCCGCCTTGACCGGGGCCCAAAGCTGCTTGTTGGTCAGGTACAACAGCGCCGCCAGCACCGACAGGAAGATCACACCGACAAAGCCCGCGCGCTTGCGCTCCATCAGCTTCGGCTCTGCTGTCCACATCAGGAAGGCCGCGACATCCACCGCCATCTGCTCTTTGGTGGCAGATGTCCCATCGGCATAGACCAGCATGTCTTCGAACAGGACCGGGTTCATCGATACCCAGCCATCATAGGCCTTGTTGTAATAGAAGGTCGATCCGGCCTGAATCTCTTCCTCGCCAGTATAGCCCAGCAGGAAAGAGGCGATATATTCCGCCCCGCCCAGACCCCGGAACAACTGGTTCAGACCCAGCCCATAGGGGCCTTCAAAACCGACACGGGCCTTGGCCATCAGGCTCAGATCCGGTGCGCCCTCGAATTGCGATTCGGGGAAATGGTCGGGGCCGGTCGCTGTGCGCCAGTCGCGCAGCTCATTGTCCCAGACCTCGTACATTTCCGCGAAAGCGCGCATCTGGTCTTCGGGCAGTTGCGGGCCGTTGCGATCCGACAGTGTGCGGAAGGGCACGAATTGCAGACCGTGGCAGGCCGCGCAGACCTCGTGATAGACCTGCAAGCCGCGCTGAAGCTGGTTGCGGTCATAGGTGCCGAACGGGCCCTCGAAGGTGAAGCTGAAATCGGTGATTTCGCCCAATCCCCCGGCCGACAGGGCCGGGGTAGCTGCGAGGGTTGCCGCCGTGAGTGCGGAAGCAGCGAGTTTTCTGAACATCATGTCTCTCCTGTTTTCCGTGTTCACTCAGCCGGGATCGGCTCTGCCGAGGGGCCATCATCGCCCGAGGTTTTCTTCTTCAGCCCAGCCTTGAAGTCTTCCTCGATCGTCGCAGGCTGCGGCAGCGGTTTCTCGATCACACCCAGAATGGGCAGGATGACCAGGAAATACGCGAACCAATAGGCCGTGCCGATCAGCGCGATGGTGGTGTAGATACCTTCCGCCGGCATGGCACCTGCCCACATCAGCACGAAGAAATCCACCACCAGCAGCCAGAACCACCATTTGAACATCGGGCGATAGCGGCCAGACCGTACCGAAGACGTGTCCAGCCAGGGCACCAGCGCCATGACGAAGATGGCGGCAAACATGGCCAGCACCCCGAAGAAGGCCGCGTCCACGATCCCGAAGGTCAGCCAGTTGGCCGCGATCACCACCCAGACATCGGCGGTAAAGGCGCGCAGGATCGCGTAGAAGGGCAGGAAGTACCATTCGGGCACGATATGCGAGGGCGTCACCAGCGGGTTGGCCTCGATATAGTTATCGGCATGGCCCAGATAGCCGGGCATGAAACCCACCAGCGCCCAGAACAGCGCAAGGATCACCGCCAGCGCGAACAGATCCTTGATCACGAAATAGGGCCAGAAAGGCAGCGTGTCCTTCTCGGCTTCCTCTTTCGAGCCACGGCGCACATCCACCCCGGTCGGGTTGTTATTGCCCGTGGTGTGGAAGGCCCAGACATGCAGGATCGTCAGACCCAGGATCACAAAGGGCAGCAGGTAATGCAGCGAGAAGAAGCGCGTCAGGGTTGCATTGCCCACCGCAGGCCCGCCCAGCAGCCAGGTCTGCAGCGCCTCACCGATACCGGGGATGGCCCCGAAGAGACCAGTGATCACGGTCGCACCCCAGAAGGACATCTGCCCCCAGGGCAGCACATAGCCCATGAAGGCGGTGGCCATCATCAGCAGATAGATCAGCATGCCGATGATCCAGGTGATCTCGCGCGGCGTCTTGTAGCTGCCGTAATAGAGGCCCCGGAAAATATGGATATAGACAGCGGCGAAGAACAGCATCGCGCCGTTCTGATGCAGATAGCGCAGCATATGCCCGCCATTCACATTGCGCATGATATGCTCGACACTTGCAAAGGCCATGCTGGCATCGGGCGTGTAATGCATCACCAGAACAATGCCGGTGACGATCTGCAGGATCAGACAGAACATCAGCACGATGCCCCAGATCCACATCCAGTTCAGGTTCTTGGGGGTCGGGATCATGATCGTGTCATAGATCAGACCGATAATCGGAAGCCGCCGATGGACCCACTTTTCAGCGTTGGTCTTGGGCTCGTAATGATCGTGAGGAATACCAGACATCTAACGCGCCTCCCTTAGCCGAGCTGAATCGTGGTGTCGTCGACAAAGGCCGCGACCGGAATATGCATGTTCTCGGGCGCGGGACCGCGACGGATACGCCCTGCCGTGTCATAATGCGACCCGTGGCAGGGGCAGAACCAGGCGTTGAAATCGCCCGCGCCATTGCCCAGCGGCACACAGCCCAGATGGGTGCAGACCCCGATCATGACCAGCCACTCACCCTCGTCATCCAGCGTGCGGTTCTCGTCGGATGCGTCCGTCCCCGGCTTGTTGGGATTGCGCGAGTCGCGGTCAATGCTCAACTCCCCCAGGCTGACCGAACGGGCATCCTCGATCTCTTCGGCCGTGCGGCGACGGATGAAGACCGGCTTGCCAAGGAAGTTCACAGTCAACTGGCCGCCCGGTTCCAGCCCGCCGACATCGACAAAGATCGATGACAGCGCCTGAACATCGGCCGAAGGGTTCATCTGATTGACCAGCGGCCAGACAGCGGCGCCAGCCGTGACCACACCGGCGCCGGCTGTGGCATAATAGATGAAATCCCTGCGGGTGGCGTCGTGGTCTTCAGAGTGGGACACGAGCATTCTCCCTTTTCAGTGGGTACGAGGCTGCAATTGGTGATCCGGCCACGGTAAACCGCAGCCTCTCAAAGCGGGTATTTAGCGGGGAAAGCCAAGCCCGTCTAGCCGCGAATCCGGGATATGGTGTCGCAGTTTGCCATAATTTCAGTGGTTTTCCGGCGGCTGCGCCGCATTGCAGCAGCGTCAGCGCAAACAGCGCTTACGCTGCTGGTGGCCGTGTCTGGCGCAGGCTCTCGCGCGCATCCATCTTCGCAAACCATGCCGCAAGGGCCGGGCGCGTGGCCCGCCAGTCGCGTGCCCCATGGCGCAGATCCAGATAGCCCAGCGCACAGGCCAGCGCGATCTGCCCGAGGCACAGCGGCCCGGCCAGATAAGCCATCCAGCGCTCCTCGACCACATCCAGCGCCCGCGCGATCTTGGCCCATTGCCCCTCGACAAAGGGCGCGAAACGCAGCTCTTCAGGGCGCAGCCGCGCCTCATAGACCATCAGCAGCGCAGCATCGAGCATCCCGTCCGCGGTGGCTTCCAGCACCAGCGCATCCCATCTGCGCGCGCCCTCGGGCAGGAAGCCCGACCCGGCCCGCGCATCCAGATACTGACAGATCACCCGGCTGTCATAGAGCGCCGCACCATCGCCGCGTGTCAGCGTGGGCACCTTGCCCAGCGGATTGGCCGCGACCGGCGCGTTTCCTGCATCCAGCGGCGTGCCAGAGGCATTCTCGACAATCGTGATCTGATCCAGAATCCCGGCCTCATGCGCCAGCACCATCACCTTGCGCACATAGGGCGAGCTATGGCTGTGATAGAGCGTCAGCCCGCTCATACGCGGCGCATCCGCAGCCGCCCCAGGGCGCTGGCGTCAATCTCGAAGCCCGGCCCGTTCACGCCCAGACGCACCACCCGACGGAAGCGCAGCGCGCCGTTTACCTGCTCGCGGTCGCGCGGACGATGCGCGCTGATCCCCTCGGCCATCTCGTCAAACGCGTCCTCAATCTTCTGATCCGTGCGTCCGGGCTGGATCTGGCGCGCAACAGCATAGCCTGCCAGCGCAACCGCGCCATATTTCGCCGCCATCACGGCAATCGGTGCCAGGGGAAGGGCCATCTCTCTCTGCCTCGCGCAAGCTTTGCTGTTGCAGGAAAGATAGCAAAGCCCCGGCATTTGTCCATTCACCTTTGCGCAGGCCCCACCCCCTCAAGGGGGCAGCAGCATATTCTCCCCCAGGGGCGCGGCAGGATCGACCACAATGCGCTCCAGCGGCCAGACCACGGTGATCTGCGCGCCCCCCAGCGTGTCATCCCCCCGCGCCTCGGCATTGCTGAACTCCAGCACCGCGCCCGAGCGCTCCAGCAGCGTCTTGGCAATGAACAGCCCCAGCCCCATCCCCTCATAGCCCGGACGCCGACGGGTGCCGGTAGGGTCACGCCGCCGCCGGATGAACGGCTCGCCGATATAGCCGATAAGCTGCGGCGGAAATCCCGGCCCGTCATCGCTGATGCGCAGGCTCAGATGCCGGTCGGTCCAGCGCGCCTGTACCGCGACCTTGGCCTGCGCAAAATCAACCGCATTCTGGATCAGGTTGCGCAGCCCGTGGATGATCTCGGGGCGGCGCAGGATCACCGGCTGTTCCTCGGCGCCGCCGGGGCCCGGCGCGATGCGGAACTGCACCGCCTTGCCCCGCGCCAGATGCGGCTCCGCGGCCTCTTGCAGCACCGCCTCGACCGGCGCGCGGCGCAGATGCAGGTCATCCTTGCCCGCCCGCCCCATCGAGCGCAGGATATCGCGGCAGCGATCCGCCTGCTCGCGCAGGATCCGCGCATCCTCGGCCAGATCGGGCCGGTCCTGTACCTCTTCCGCCAGTTCCGCCGCGATCAGCTTGATCGTCGCCAGCGGCGTGCCCAATTCATGCGCCGCCGCCGCCACCACGCCGCCCAGATCGGTCAGCTTCTGCTCGCGCGACAGCGCCATCTGCGCGGCCAGCAGCGCATTCGCGAGCGACGTGCCCTCGGTGACAATCCGATGCGCGTAAAAGGCCTGAAACAGGATGCCGATGACAATCGCCGCCCAGAAACCAAAGGCAAAAAGCGCGGGCACACTCAGCACCGTACCATCGGCAAAGCGCAGCGGCTGGTAGCTGAAGGCAATCAGCGTCACCAGCGCAATCGCGATCAGCGAGAGGATCAGTGCCGAACGCGGCCGCAGCGCCATGGCCGCGACCGCGACCGGGGCAAGGATCAGCAGGCTGAACGGATTGGTGATCCCGCCGGTCAGATACAAAAGACAGACCAGCAGCGCGATATCGAAGAGAAAGGTCAGAAAGGCCTCGGCCTCCGACAGCCGCTTGGTCTGCGGAAACAGCATCAGCGAGGACAGGACCGACAGCCCCGCAGCCCCCACCACCAGCCCCACCAGCGCCACATCGAAGCGCAGCCCGAAATGAAAATGCGCTACCAGCAGCGCCGCCACCTGCCCGCTCAGCGCCAGCATCCGCACATAGGTCATCGTGCGCAGCCGCACCCAGTCGCCGCGATGGTCCTGCGAGATCTCGCCAAAGGCGGGCGTGGTCATCGGCTTGGCCCTCCGCTTGCCGCAACAGGGACGAGTTGTCACAGTTGCGCTATACGGGATTGTTAGGGCGCGACCCTTGCGGCATCAAGGCCGCATCCGCGCAACCAGAGAGAAGTTCATGATTCGCCTCTATTCAATTCTGGCCCTCGGCTTCATCGCGGCCCTTCTGGGCGGCTTGGGCTATATGGTGTTTCAGGGCCAGCGGAGCGGCGATTTCGCGCAATGCCGGGGCACGTCGATCTCGGGCGGGGCAGGGGCCATCGGCGGGCCGTTCGAACTGGTGGATCACACCGGCCGCAGCGTGACCGAGGCCGATTTCACTGATCGTCCGGTGCTTTTGTATTTCGGCTATACTTTCTGCCCCGATGTCTGCCCGCTGGATACGGCGCGCAATGCGCAAGTCGTCGATCTGCTGGCCGAACGCGGGCTGAAAGTGACGCCCGTCTTCATCTCGGTCGATCACGAGCGCGACACGCAAGAGGCGCTGGCCGAATTCGTCCGCTTCATGCATCCCGAGATGATCGGCCTGACCGGCACCGAAGAGCAGATCCGCAAGGCCGCGCAGGCCTACCGCGTCTATTTCGCGCGGCAGGAAAGCGATGACAGCTTCTTCCTGATCGACCATTCCACCTTCAGCTACTTCCTGCTGCCCGAACATGGCTTCGTCGATGTCATCCGCCGCGACCAGCCCCCCGAAGCCGTGGCCGACACGCTGGCCTGTTTCATCAACAATGCCTGAGGTGAATGCCAAATTGACCTTTTTCGCGCCGCGCTCTACCAATAAATAAGAAAGTGAGAGCGCAGATGGACACAGACCAGCTTCCCGATCTCGGCCCCGACCCCTCGCTTCTGCTGGTGGATGATGACGAGGTGTTCCTCAAACGCCTCGCCCGCGCGATGGAACGGCGCGGCTTCGCAGTCGAGACCGCCGCTTCCGTCCTCGCGGGCAAGGCCGTCGCCAAGGCCCGCCCGCCCGCCTATGCGGTGATCGATCTGCGGCTCGAAGATGGCAACGGGCTCGATGTCGTCGAAACCCTGCGCGCGGCGCGCGAAGATGCCCGCATCGTCGTGCTGACCGGCTATGGCGCCATCGCGACCGCTGTGGCCGCCGTGAAGATCGGCGCGACCGATTATATCTCGAAACCCGCCGATGCCGATGATGTGGTGCGCGCGCTGCTCGCGAGCGATGCCGACCCGCTGCCCGAGCCGCCCGAAAACCCGATGTCCGCCGACCGCGTGCGCTGGGAACATATCCAGCGGGTGTTCGAGCAATGCGACCGCAATGTCTCGGAAACCGCGCGCCGCCTGTCGATGCATCGCCGCACGCTGCAACGCATCCTTGCCAAACGCTCGCCGCGCTGAGCCCCGCCCATGCGCCTGATCGCCCTGCCAGTCCTGCTTGTTCTCGCAGCCTGCGCCAGCCCGCAGCAAAGCTGCATCCGTGCCGCCGGGGCCGAACTGCGCGCGATGGATGCGCAGATCGCCGAAAGCGAAGCGGCGCTGCGCCGGGGCTACCGCGTGACAGAGGCGACCGAGGGGCGCACCACGCTCAATATCTGCGCCTGGCCGCGCGAGCCGGTGCTGTTCTGCACCACCCATACGCCCGGCACCCGCGCGACCCGCACCGAGGTGCTGCCCGCCGCCGAAGAAGCCCGCCTTCTGGAACTGCGCCGCGAACGCGCGCGGCTTGCGGCTGTGACCGCCGAGCGGGTCGCCGCCTGTCCCGCGTAGGGTGCGTGCTCAGCACGCACCCTACCTCACCCTCAATGCGCAGGCACCGCCACCGGGTCCAAGAGCGTGCGCCCGCCATCAATGGTGATGATCTGCCCGGTCATGAAAGCCGCCGCATCCGAGGCCAGAAACTGCACCGCTTCCGCCGCCTCTGACGCCGCCCCGATCCGCCCCATCGGCGTCTGCCGCAGGATCATGTCGCGATAATCATCATGCGCCTGCATCTGGTCTTTCAGATTGGCGCTCATCACCGATCCCAGCGCCACGCCATTGATGCGGATCCGGTGCTTCGCAAAAGCCACCGCCATCGAGCGCGTCATCTGATCCAGCGCCGCCGAAGCGATGGAATAGGCCATCAGCTCCGGCTGCGTGCGCCGCGCCGCAATCGACGAGAGGTTGATGATCGAGCCAATCGCATTGCGCCGCTCCGCCGAGCCTTCGGCCTGCGCAATCATCCGCTTCGCCACCACCTGCGACAGTTTCAGGCTCGACAGAAGGTTCTGCTGCAAGGCCTCATGCACGGCCTCGCTCTGGTCATCCAGCGGATCCGACACGATGCATGACCGCGTCGCATTCACCAGAATATCCACGCTGTCATAGGCATCGACCGTGGCCGAAATCAGATTGGCCACTGTCAGCCGTTCGCGCAGATCACCGGCGAAGAAAATCGCATGCTCATCAGGGCCCGACAGCGTGGCGATCTCGGATTTCAGCTTTGACTCGTCGCGATCCGCCAGCACCACATTGGCGCCCTGACCCACGAAATGCCGCGCAATCGCAAGGCCCACACCATTGGCGGCCCCGGTCACGATGGCGGTCTTGCCTGCGATGGAATAGCTCATCTCACCTGTCCTTCCCTTGCCGGGCCCGGGTCACGCTCTGCGCGGATTTGCGCGGGCCGCTCGCTTGCCAGACGCGGAAAGCGGGGGTCTCTTCCAGCACATCGACCCGCGCGAAATGTCGCGCCAGCGTATCAGCATAGGGCAGATGACGATTGGCCACCATCCAGAGCGTGCCGCGCGTGCCCAGCATCCGCGCCGCATTGGCGATGAAGGCAAGCCCCAGCGCCGGCTGCGGGCTGCGCCCGGTATGGAAGGGCGGGTTCATCACGATCCCGCCCAGCGAGACCGGCAGCGCGCATGTCGTCGCATCCGCCCAGTGAAACTGCGCCCGCGCATCCGCGATATTGACCCGCGCCAGTTCCAGCGCCTGTGCCTCTGCCTCGATCAGATGCATCTCGCCCAGACCCTTGCGCGCCAGACAGGCCGCCGAGAGATAGCCCCAGCCCGCCCCCAGATCGCCCATGCGCTCGGGCAGGGTCTCGGGCAGGGCGCGCGCCAGCAGGGCCGAGCCCGGATCCGCCCCATCGGCGGAAAACACCCCCGGCAGCGTCCGGAATGCGCCCAGATCCGGGTCCGTCACTGTCGCGGGCCGCGCCGCCCAGTCGCTGAAATCCGCATCCCCCGGCGCGAACCAGCAAAGCTTGCCATGCGCTTTCGAGATCGGCTCTGCCACATCCACCCGCGCGCGCAGCGCTTTCAGAACGGCTTCCACCCCGTCGGTTTTCTGCCCGTCCACCAGCACCAGCCGCGCGCCCTGCGCCACAGCTTCCGCGATCAGCGCCAGCCCCTCGGCCTTGGCGCGCGGCAGGCAGATCAGTGCCACCGGGGCCGGAGCCGACACAATGCCCACCTGCCAGCCCATCTGCGCGAAAGCGTCATGATCGGGGCGAAACCCCTGCACCATCCGCACGCGGGCCGCATCGAGCAGCGAGAAATCTTCGCCCGCGCGCGGACGGTAGACCGAAATCGCGCCGTCGGGCAGCACCAGCCCGCCGTCAAGGGCCAGTGCAAGCCGCGCCGCGCGCGGGGCGGGATCATGATAGATCACAGTCATCGGGGTCATGAGAGGCGCGCGCGCCTATTCCTTTTCCAGCGTGCATTGCAGCGGATGTTGATGGCGCCGCGCAAAATCCATCACCTGCGCGACCTTGGTTTCGGCGACCTCATACGAGAAGACGCCGACAACAGCCACCCCTTTCTTGTGCACGGTCAGCATGATGTCAAACGCCATCGCATGCGACATGCCGAAAAACCGCTCCAGCACATGCACGACGAATTCCATCGGCGTATAGTCGTCATTCAGCAGCATCACCTTGTACATTGGCGGGCGCTGCGTCCGCGTCTTGGTCTTGGTGACGACCGCGCCATCATTCTGCGGCCCCTTGGGGTCACGGTCAGACAGGGTAGGGGCGGTCAGGGTGCGTGTCATGGACGATAGGTTTCCGCGACTGGGGTTTCTGCGACTGGAATTGCAAGCTTCCCTGCAATATAGCGTAACCCAGCCGCCTGAAAAGACCTGTCTGCACGGACAATCCCGCGAAAGACCGTCCCCATGACCCGCATCACCACGATCGGCTTCGATGCAGATGACACGCTCTGGCACAATGAGCGCTTCTTCCGCATGACGCAGGATCATTTCGCGACCCTGCTGGCCGATTACACCGACCGCGACACGCTGATGGCGCGGCTTCTCGATGCCGAGCGGCGCAATCTGGGCCAGTATGGCTTTGGTGTGAAGGGATTCGTGCTCTCGATGATCGAAACCGCCATCGAGGTGACGGAAGAGCGCGTGCCCGCCAGCGTGATCGCCGAACTGCTAGCCGCCGGGCAGGAGATGCTGCGCCACCCGATCGAGTTGCTGCCTCATGCGCTCGACGCGATTGCCACCCTCGCCCCCTCGCACCGGCTGGTCCTGATCACCAAGGGCGATCTGCTGGATCAGGAACGCAAGCTCGCGCAATCGGGCTTAGGCGAGATGTTCGATGCGGTCGAGATCGTCTCGGACAAGACCCCGCCCATCTATGCCGGGATCTTCGCGCGTCATGGCGAGGGGCCGGAAGCGGCGCTGATGGTGGGCAATTCCATGCGCTCGGATGTGATCCCGCCGATCATGGCGGGCGGCTGGGGCGTGCATGTGCCGCATGGGCTGGAATGGGAAATCGAACAGGCCGAAGCCCCGGTCCAGCATCCGCGTTTCCGCCAACTGGCCGATCTGGGCGAATTGCCCGATCTGATCGGCTGGATCGATGGCAGCTGACCCCCCGACGCTGCGGCACGCTTTACGGGCTATGCGCCACCGGCTACACCCGGCAGCAGATAGCAAGCGGAGGGCGGCATTTGTCCGGCAGAATGAACTATTTCCACGCCTCACCCATGGCCACCAAGGCCATGATGGATCTGGATGCGGCCACCAAATCCGTATCGCTTCCCGACGCATTGTGCGAACTTGTCAAGCTGCGGGTCTCGCAGATCAATGGCTGTGCCTTCTGCCTGAACCTGCATGCGCCCGCAGCGCGCGAGGCAGGGCTCTCCCAGCAGAAGCTCGATGTTCTGGCCGCATGGCGCGAAAGCCCCGCCTTCGACGCCAAAGAGCGCGCCGCACTCGCCTGGGCCGAGGCCCTGACCCGGCTGGAAGCGACCGGGGCGCCGGATGCGGATTACGCGCTACTGGCAGCGGCCTTTGACGAGCGCGAGCGGGTTGAACTGACCCTTGTCATCACGACGATAAATGCCTGGAACCGCTTCGCCGTGGGCTTCCGCGCCCAGCATCCTGTCGGTTAGGCGCAATTTCAGAAACGCCGGGACACTTCAGCAGGCAGGGCGCTGGCCAAAGCCCCTTGCCGCCATCACGACGAGATGTGATGGTCCCTGTCATGCCGAAACTGACCCTTCATTTCATGAATGCGCGCGGCCAGCTTTCGGGTTTGACCGACTGGCTGACCGAGTGCCTGAACACCGCCTTCGTGGCATCGGCAGCCTTGCTGCCCCTGCGCGACACTGACGTGATCGTCAAAGCAGGCCAGGATGTCATCCCCGAGAAAGGGCATCTGGGCTATGCGCCCGAGCAGGGGCTGATCCATGTCACTGTTGACCCGGATCACCCTTCGCTGCGGGACAACCCGGCCCTGTCGCTCGAAAGGATGCTGGCCCATGAGTTGCATCATTCCGCGCGATGGGACGGGCCGGGATATGGCAGGACGCTGGGCGAGGCGCTGGTCTCGGAAGGTCTTGCAGGGCATTTCGCGCAGGAAGTGTTCAACGGGCCGCCCGAGCCATGGGAAAGCCTGCAGCATTCGGTGCTGCGCCAGCATCTCCCCAAGGCGCTGCGGGACTGGCGCCATACCGGATACAGCCATAGTGCGTGGTTTTTCGGAACAACCGCGCGGCCAAGATGGCTGGGCTACTCTCTGGGCTATCAGATGGTGTCGCATTACCTGACCGCGCATCCCGATGCGCGCGCCTCCACACTGGTTCATGCCGAAGCAGAGATGTTTCTGCCCTCTCTCCAGAGAATCTGACCAGCAGCCCCCACATCAGCCCCTTCCCGCCGATGGTCCACCACCCCCCGAAGCCCTGTCCCGGCCTGCCGCGACCCCATGCGGGCCTATCTGGTAGTCGCCCCGCGCCGCGACGCTAGAACTTGCGCCAAACCGCATGAGGAAATCGCCGAAACGCTCTGAAAATTCATACTTTTCCTGATCTGCCTCTCATGCTACCTTAAGGTTGAGCAGTTGACCCGCACCAAAAAAATCAGCGGGCAAAACACAGAGGCACGGAATGCAGGCGCACCCTATGCGAGCGATTCGCCATGCCTTGGCGATAGTGTCGATCTTCTGCGCGGTGGCCCTCGCAGGGACAGCGCAGGCTGCGCCCTATGCCGCTTTCGTGATGGATGCCCGCAATGGCGAGGTGATCTTCGCGCGCAACCATGACACCCGCCTGCACCCCGCCTCGCTGACCAAGATGATGACGCTCTATGTCGCTTTTGAAGCGATCAAGCATGGCGAGGTCACGCTGGACACGCAGTTCACCGTCAGCCGCCGCGCCACAGGCACCTCCTGCGTCTGTCTCGGGCTGCGCCCCGGCCAGCGCATTTCGCTGCGCTATCTCTTGCGCGCCGCCGCCCTGCGCTCGGCCAATGATGCCAGCGTCGTCATCGCCGAAGGCATTTCCGGTTCGGTCGAGGCTTTCGCCGAACGCATGACCCGCACCGCCCGCGCCATGGGCATGTCGAACACCACTTTCCGCAATCCCCACGGCCTGACCCAATCCGGCCATGTCTCGACCGCGCGCGACATGAGCATTCTCGGCCGCCAGCTCTATTTCGACTATCCGCAATATTACAACATGTTCTCGCGCCGCAGCGATGATGCGGGCGTGGCCCATGTCCCCAATACCAACCGCCGCTTTCTGGACGCCTATCAGGGCGCGGATGGTATCAAGACCGGCTATACCATCGCCGCAGGCTTCAACCTGACCGCCTCGGCCCAGCGCGGCGGCAAGCATATCATCGCGACCATGTTCGGCGGTACCTCGACCGCGCAGCGCAATGCGCATGTGGCGGAACTTCTCGATATCGGCTTCAGCCGCGCGCCCAATCGCGTCGCCACCCGCGCCCCGCGCACACCGCCTTATCAGGGGCGCGGCGCGGTCGCCGTCGCCTCTGCGCCCAGCAGTTCCGGTACTGACGCCGCCGAAAGCGGCGGTTCGGCCAAGACGATCCGCCTGCAAATGGCGGTGCGCAAAAGCCCGCGTCCGACCCCGCGCCCCACCCGCGCCCCGGCAGAGGAATTGCTGCTGGCCGTGCGCGAAAGCGTCGATACCACCGTGGCCGCGCTCGCCACGCCAGAGGCGCAGCACGCCCCCGATGCGCTGCCAGTCACACCACCCCCGCGCGAGACCGCCGCCCTGTCCGTGCCAGAGCCCGCGCCGGAAGACCAGCTTGACCTCGCCATGGCCGCAGGGTTTTCCGTGGTGGCCCCGGAAGAGCTTGCCGCGCTGACCGAAGACGAGACGGCCACGGATGACGCACCTGCCGAGACCACGGCCGGCGCGGTCGCAGAGGCCATTGCCGAAGCCATTGCTGCGACCGAGGCCGCGCCCGAACCCGTCACCGAACAGGCCCGCGTGCCCCCCATGCCGCGCCCCGAGAACCTGTCCCGGCCCGCATCCGCGCTGGCCGAAGCCGCGTCGCCCGCGCCGGAGGAAGCCCCGGCCCCGGAAACCGCGCTGGCGATGGCTTCCGAGGCCACGGATGCGGCCACGGATGCGGCAACCGCCGAAACAGAGATGCTCTGGATCGGCTCTGCCGAAACGATCCTTGGCGACCCGCTGTCTGCGGGTGAGCCGATCGAGCTTGCGACCCCGCTCGAAGACGGCCCCGATCCCGACAGCGCGACCGAAATGGCGCAGGTACTGCCCGCCCGCCTGACCGTCGCTCCCGAGAAACCCGCTGCACCTGCCGCCAATCCCGGTATCATCCTGACCAGCCGCGACATGGATGCGCGGGACTCGGCTGAACGTCAGGCCATCGCCGCTGTGGTCGAAGCCCATGTCGAGCAGAGCGACAGTGCCGGGCGGGTGATCAGCCTCTCCACTTCGGATACCGGACGGCTCTGGGGGGTGTCGCTGGGGCAGTTCAATTCCCGCGCCGCCGCCGAGCGCAGCCTGATCACGGTCAAGATGGCCGAAGCCGCCGCGCTGGGCAATGGCGTCAGCCGCATCCGCCAGACCAGCGGGCGGTTCGAGGCCAGTTTCGCCGGTCTCACCCAATCTGAGGCCGAACGCGCCTGCCTGCGCCTCTCCGCGCGGGCGATGGATTGCGCCGTGGCCCATCCCTGAGGAAAGCCGGACGGGGGGCTTCGCCGCCCAACCCTTCCCCGCCGACTGTCACTTCGGCCTCTGAAACCGATAGCCAGACCGGGGGCAGACGCGCTATCACCGCGCCATGCCTGCGCTCTGCCGTGACTGCCTGACCCGATTTCCCGCCGGGCCGCGTTGCCCCTCCTGCCACTCGCCCCGCGTCGTGGCCGATGCGGAACTGTTCGATCTGACGATTGCGCATATGGATTGCGACGCCTTCTATGCCAGTGTCGAGAAACGCGACAATCCGGCCCTGCGCGACAAGCCGGTGATCGTGGGCGGCGGGCATCGCGGCGTCGTCACCACGGCCTGCTATATCGCGCGCATCCATGGCGTGCGCTCGGCCATGCCCATGTATCGGGCGCTGCAACTCTGCCCCGAAGCCGTGGTGGTGCCGCCCCGGTTCGACGCCTATACCGCCGCCTCGCGCGAGATCCGCGCGATGATGGAGGAGATGACCCCCGCCATCGAGCCGCTGTCGCTCGATGAGGCCTTCCTTGACCTCACCGGCACCGCGCGGCTGCACCATGCGCCGCCTGCGGTGATGCTGGCAAAGCTGCTACAGCGAATGGAACGCGACTTGCGGCTCTCGGGCTCGGTGGGCCTGTCACATAACAAGTTTCTGGCCAAGATCGCCTCGGATCTCGACAAACCACGCGGCTTTTCGGTGATCAATCGCGCGGATACGGCGGAATTTCTGCGCGGCAAACCGGTCAGCCTGATCTGGGGCGTGGGCGCGGCCAGCCGGGCGCAGCTCGAAGCCGCAGGCATCCGTGTGATCGACGATCTGCTGCGCTGGGACCAGTCAGAACTGGTGGCGCGGTTCGGCAGCATGGGCACCCGGCTCTGGCATCTGGCGCGCGGCGAGGATGCGCGGCCGGTCGCCCCCGACCGAGGGGTGAAATCCATCTCCAGGGAAACCACTTTTGACGCGGATCTGCGCGACCCCGATCTGCTGGAGGGGCATCTGTGGCGGCTGGCCGATCAGGTCTCGGGCCGCGCCAAGGCCAAAGGGCTGGCGGGGCGCGTGGTCACGCTGAAACTCAAGCGCGGCGATCACCGCATCCTGACGCGGCGCCGCGCGCTCGATGCGCCCACCGCGCTGGCTGATGTGATCTGGCGCAATGCCGGGCCGCTGCTGGCGCAGACCATGACCGCTGCGCCCTTCCGGCTGATCGGGGTGGGGCTCTCCGATCTCACCCCGGATGCAGGCCCCGGCTTCAGCCCCGATCTGCTCGACCCGCAGGCCGCGCGCCGCGCCGAGGCCGAACAGGCGATGGACCGCCTGCGCGCCCGCTTCGGCCCCGATGCGGTGATCAAGGGGCGGTCGCTGCGCTGATTGGGGGCGTAGGGTGCGTGGCTCCGCACGCACCCTACCTACCCCGAACACATCCCCCCAATAGCAAAAGGCCCCGCGCGATGCGGGGCCTTTCAACACAGTCTCGAAACAGATCAGGTGTTGCCGAATTCGGGATAGGCTTCCATCCCCATCTCGGTCTTGTCCAGACCCGTGACCTGATCCTCGTCGCTGACACGGATCCCCATGACCGCTTTCAGGATCAGCCAGACCACCAGCGAGGCGGCGAACATGAAAGCCCCGATCAGCGCCATGCCGACAAACTGCGTGCCGAAGCTGGCATCGCTATTGGTCAGCGGCACAGCCATCGTGCCCCAGAGCCCGGCAAACAGGTGAACCGGGATCGCACCGACCACATCGTCGATCTTCAGCTTGTCCAGGAGCGGCACGGTAAAGACTACGATCACGCCACCCACAGCCCCGATCAGGGTCGCAGCTCCCAGCGAAGGCGTCAGTGGTTCTGCCGTGATCGAGACCAGACCGGCCAGCGCGCCGTTCAGCACCATGGTCAGGTCAGGCTTCTTGTAGAGCACCGTCGACAGGATCAGCGCCGCAACAGCCCCGCCCGAAGCGGCCGTGTTGGTATTGGCAAAGATCCGGCTCACATCGGCCACATCCGAGATCGTGCCCATGGCAAGCTGCGAGCCGCCATTGAAGCCGAACCAGCCCAGCCACAGGATGAACATGCCCAGCGTGGCCAGCGGCAGGTTCGACCCCGGCATGACCGTGATCTTGCCGTCCTTGCCATATTTGCCATAGCGTGCACCCAGCACCAGCACCCCGGCCAATGCGGCCCAGCCCCCAGCAGCATGCACGATCGACGAGCCAGCAAAGTCAGAGAAGCCCATCTCGTCCAGGAAGCCTTCGCCCCAGCTCCAGGAGGCCTGAATCGGGTAGATGATACCGGTCAGGATCACGACGAAGATCAGGAAGGGCCAGAGCTTGATGCGCTCGGCCACAGCCCCCGACACGATCGAGGCGACCGCCGCACAGAACATCAGCTGGAAGATGAAATCCGAACCGATCGAGGCATATTCGACATCATCGACATCGGCGAGTTCAACGCCCACAGGCTCCAGCACGGTCGGCGAAATGCCCCCCAGCCAGCCCTCGATCACCCAGTCGCCCGGATACATCAGGTTGAAGCCGACAATGAAATAGGCAATCGCGGCCAGCGAGAACAGCGCCACATTCTTGGTGGCCTGCATGGTCGCGTTCTTCGAGCGCACCAGACCCGTTTCCAGCATGCAGAAACCGGCAGCCATGAAGAAGACCAGAAAGCCCCCGATCAGGAACAGGAGCGAATTCATGATGAATACCATCTCGGTATTCAGCGCGGCCACCGTCTCCAGCACATCCGGGGCGGCCTCGGCCACGGCTTCGGCCTCCTGCGCCATCCCCAGCGTGGGCAGCGCCACTGCAAGGGCCGCAAGCGGAAGTATCTTCTTGAGTTGCATCAGCATTTGTCCTTCTTGAGTTTGTCCCGCCAGGGTTTCAGAGCGCGTCATCACCGGTTTCCCCTGTGCGCACGCGCGTCGCCGCTTCCAGATCCAGCACGAAGATCTTGCCGTCCCCGATCTTGTCGGTCCGTGCCGTTTTCTGCAGGGTCTCGACCACCTGATCGACCATGCCATCTGACACACCGATCTCCAGCCGCAGCTTGGGCACGAAGTTCACCGCATATTCCGCACCGCGATAAATTTCAGTATGGCCGGATTGCGCACCGAAACCCTTGATTTCAGTGACCATCATGCCGCGTACCCCGATGGCAGTCAGGGCTTCGCGGACTTCCTCAAGCTTGAACGGTTTAATAGCCGCTATGATGTATTTCACAGGTTGTCCCCTTTCTTCAGAGCGAGAGTCATCTCAGACCGCACGCCGTCATCAGGGGTTTCCTGCGCCCGAGTCTCAATCTTTTGCCGCAGCGCCGCGCCGCCTCGGCGCAAGAAACGAAAAAAATGTGCACAAAATTAAGTCACTGCACAAATAATGTGCAAAATTTGGATCCATTTGGTGAGTCTTCCGCGCTACAACTTCTTGCGAAGTCGGTGGTAATCTCTGGCGCATAATGTCATTTACCCCCAGGAACGCGTTACAATGGTTGCATAGAGCATGCAGGTAATTTTCAGGGCGGCGATATGAGCAGGACAGGTGGGAACGGGCGCAAGCTTGTGGCGGAGCGGCGTGTGGCGCCGAGGGCAAAGGCGAAAGCTGCAGCGCCCAAACCCGCCAGCCGCAAAAGCGGACCCGCGAAACCCCGCAGCAACAATATCGTCGTGCGCCTGATCACCGGTCTCGTGTCGCTGATCTGGCGGATCATCTGGGGCGTGACCTGGCGGCTGGGGGCGACGCTTGCGCTGATCGTGGCGCTGGCCACAGGCTATTTCTACACGACCCTGCCCCCGCTCGATGATCTGCTCGACGCACGCGCGCGCGGCTCGGTGACCATGATGGATGCCGAAGGCAGTGTCTTCGCCTGGCGCGGCGAAACCTTCGGCGGCGCGATCACCACCCAGACCGTCTCGCCGCATCTGCGCAACGCCATCATCGCGGTCGAGGACCGGGGCTTCTATTCGCATCTCGGCGTCAGCCCGCGCGGCATCGCGGGGGCGATCCGCTCGAACCTGCGCGCGGGGCGCAGCGCCCTCTCGGGCGCGGGCGGCTCCACCATCACCCAGCAGGTGGCGAAACTCCTATGCCTTGGCGTGCCCTACGATTCCGCCCAATGGCCGTCGGAAACCGCCTATGAGGAAGATTGCCGCCGCGGCACAGTCTGGCGCAAGATCAAGGAAGTGCCCTATGCTTTCGCGCTGGAAACCAAGTTCAGCAAGGACGAGATCCTCACCATCTACATGAACCGCGCTTTCCTCGGCGCAGGCGCGCGCGGCTTTGAAGCTGCCGCGCAGCGCTATTTCGGGCGCAGCGCCGCCGAGGTCGGCCCTGCCGAAGCCGCGATGCTCGCGGGGCTTCTGCCCGCCCCCTCGCTGCTGGCGCCGACGCGCAATCTGGAACGTGCGCAGGCCCGCGCCAATGTCGTGATCGGGCTGATGGCGGATCAGGGCTATCTCAGCCAGCATGAAGTGGCCGAAGCCCGCTCCTATCCGGCCACGCTCTCGCAACAGGCCGAGGCGCAGCGCGGGATCCATTTCGCCGACTGGCTCATGCAATCCGGCCCCTCTTACCTGACGCGCAACACCACCGAAGACGTGATCATGCGTACCACCTTCAACCCGCGCATCCAGACCGCGATCGAGGATGCCGTGGCCGATGTGTTCAAGACCCGCGTGCGGGACGGCTCGCAGGCCGAGGTTGCCGTGGTCGTCATGTCCGCCGATGGCGCGGTGCGCGGCATGGTGGGCGGGCGCTCGCCTTCGGTGGGTGGGTTCAACCGCGCTACTCAGGCCATGCGCCAGACCGGATCGGCCTTCAAACCCTTCCTCTTCGCCGCCGCTCTGGAGAACGGGTTTGAACCTTTCGATATCGTCGAGGATGCGCCGCTCACGATCAATATTCCCGGTTCCGGCCCATGGTCGCCGCGCAATTACGACAACCGCTTCCACGGCTTCGTCACCCTGACAGAGGCGTTGTCCAGATCGCTCAATACCCCCGCCGTGCGCATTTCCGAAGCCATGGGCCGGGCGCAGGTGCGCGAAGTGGCCAATAAATTCGGCCTGCACAGCGACCTTGCCGAAGGCCCGGCATTGGCGCTGGGCGCCTCCGAGGCCAATCTGCTGGAAATGACCGCCGCCTATGCGGGTATCCTCAACGGCGGCAGCGCCGTACAGCCCTACGGGATCGAGCAACTCACCCTGCTGGGCGATTCGACGCCGCTTTTCGGGGCCTCGACCGGGATCGGCGAGCGTGTGATCTCGGAACGCTCGGCGCAGGTGCTGACATGGATGATGACCCGCGTCGTGGCCGAGGGCACCGGCACCCGCGCCCGCCTGCCGGGCTGGCAGGTCGCGGCCAAGACCGGCACGACCCAGGCCTCGCGCGACGCATGGTTCATCGGCTTCACGGCGGATTATGTCGCCGGTGTCTGGATGGGCTATGACGACAACTCGCCCCTGACCGGCGTCACCGGCGGCGGCCTGCCTGCCGAGATCTGGCGCGAGACGATGGAGCGCGTGCATCGCGGCCTCTCGCCCCGGCCGCTGCCGATGATCGAACCGGAACGCCCGGTGCTGGAACCGCCCCGCTCCGAGGCCCCGGTCCATCCCGTTCCGCAAGCCCCTGCCGCACAGGGCGGCTCGTCGCTCGATGACGCGATCCGCGGGATTCTGGGCTCGATCTTCGGCGGGAATTGAGGGGGAGGGCGCGCGCCCGGCGCGGCGCGCGCTGAAAACGGCCCGCAAGTCAGATGCCCAAAGCGAGAGGCCGATCCAGCCTGTTCGCCGCCAGAGACTCGATGGCGGGATTGACCGCATCGCGGACGCTCGCTTAGAAGCCCAAGCGCGGAATCAAGGCCGCAGGCCGCCGCGCAGCGCCCGACCGCCCCCCGGGCGGGCGCTTCTCGCTGTCGGGCATTTCTAAACCGCCGGAATATGCCGCGCCATAAATTGCCCGCCAAAACCGGAGTGAGCGCCCCCCCGCGGTCGGGCGCTGCGCGGCGGCGCGCTCCACTACCGGTCCTGCGCCCGGAGCGGGCGTCGCGATACCGTTGTCAACAAGACAAGAACCAAGAATCCCAGCACTGCCCAAAGCAGGATCTTGGCGGCTTGCAGAAAAGGATCGCGCGGCCTTGAAGCCTCTTCCCAACTCATGCCTGCCATCTGGCGAAACAAGGCTTCCGCCGTCAGTAAGGCTCGATGCCCCCGATCCGACATTGTGCCGTTTTGCCGCCCTCGCGTCTCATCAAGCGGATCGTAAACCCTGCCATCAGGATAGACGGCGAACCTGCCATCCCTGGCCATCACAGCCGCGAAGCTACCCGGCTCCTGCCGCCGCGCAGAGATGACCCGCCGCATCCCCGCGCCGGTGAAATTGTCCCGACGCAGGATCACCACCTCGCCGGTTTCATCAATCCTTGCCAAGACCAGCCATGGCGGGCCGAGGTTCATTCCCATACCCGCCTCCCGAACTTGAAGGCACAGGAGCCCCCCCCGTCAGGCAACTGCCCCCTACAGCCCCAGCAGCCCCGCGACCGTGCCGCGCAGCCCGTCCACCGCCCCGACATAGCCCTCCGTCACCGGGGCCAGCGCAGGCACCGCGCCGCCGATCATCGGCGCGGCAAGGTAGAGCGCGACAAGGATCAGAGCCACCGCCAGCGGCAGGGTCAGGCCGCGGATGAAACTGCTGCTGCGCTCGGCACTGGTCGGCGGCACGGCCACCGCCTCGGGCGTTCTGCCCCGGCGGGGCCGCCCGTTCCGGATCGGCTCCAGCGAGGCGCTGATATCCTCGATATCGGGAAAGGGCGGTGCCTTGGGCTCCGTGCTCCGCGCGGCCTTGGGGCTCTCGGCAGGCTCCTCCGGCGCGGGGTCGCTGGGCCAGGGCGCGGCGCCTGCCAGCCCCAGATCGGGCTGCGTCTCCAGCCCGCCCGCTTCGCGCGCGCGCTGCTCGGCCTCAAACGCGGCTTCGGCGCGCAGGATTTCCAGCACCTGCTCATCCACGGGTTTCGCGCGCGCCTCACCCGCCGGGGCCTCTGCCTCTTCAGGCGATGGCTCATCCCCGGCGTCACTGGCCGCCTCCGCAGACGCTTCGGGGGGTGCAACCGGGGCGGGGCTGCGCTCAGTCAGGATCAGCGGATGGTCCTGAAACCAGACCGTCCCGCAGGCCGAGCATTGCACCTCGCGCCCATCCTCGGGCAGCAGGCCGTCGTCGATTTCATACTGAGCTTTGCAACTCGGGCAGGTAATACGCATCACGGAACCTTGCTCGCTGCCTCAAACGGGCATTGGCCTTGATTTACAGATGTTGTAGCAAGCACGAACGCAAACGCCAAGGTTATTAGAGTGTCTGTTCAAGGGACCGAAAGAATGCTCAGGCCGACCCGGCACCGCCAGTCCGCGCATAGGGGGCCGCGATGATCGTCTTCGAGGATGTCGCGCATGATTACGGCGGCGGCCCGCTCTTTCGCGATGTGTCGGTGCGGCTGGACAAGGGCAGTTTCCATTTCCTGACCGGCCCCTCGGGTGCGGGCAAGAGCACCTTTCTCAAACTCTGCTACGGCGAATTATTGCCGAGTTCGGGCAAGGTCACGCTCATGAACCGCGCATTGCAGTCCATGACCCGTGATCAACTGGCCGAAACCCGCGAACGGATCGGCGTGGTGCATCAGGATTGCCAGTTCCTCGACCATCTGACGGTCGAGCAGAATGTGGGCCTGCCCCTGACCGCAACCGGCCGCCCGCTGCGGGCCAGCGATGTGAGCGATCTTCTGACCTGGGTGGGGCTTGGCACCCGCGCAGAGGCGCTGCCGCCCACGCTCTCGGGCGGCGAGCGCCAGCGCGCCGCGCTGGCCCGCGCCATCATCGGCGCTCCGAATGTGCTGCTGGCGGATGAACCGACCGGCAATCTCGACTGGGAGATGTCGCAGCGCCTGATGATGCTCCTGATCGAACTCAACCGCATGGGCACGGCTGTCCTGATCGCGACCCATGACCTGAACCTGATCCGCTTCGCCAAAGCGCAGGTACAGGCGCGGGTGATGCGGATCTCGGGGCGCAGGCTGCAACTGGCGGGGTCCGAGCTGTGAGCGCGCGCGCCATCTCCGGCCTTGTCGTGCCCGGTCGCGGCCAGAGCGTCTGGCTGATCACCCTCTCGGCCGCCGCCATGGCCTTCCTCGCGGTCTTTGCCCTCGCGCTCTCGGTCACATCTGCCCGTCTGGCCGCCAACTGGTCCGAGGCGCTGTCGCAGACCGCGACTGTGCGCCTCTCCGCCCCGCCCGAGGAAATGGACAGCCAGACCGCGCTGGTCCTTGACGTGCTGCGCACCACCCCCGGCATTGCCGAGGCCCGCGTCATGGTCCCCGAGGAACAGGCGGCCCTGCTTGAGGCCTGGCTTGGCCCCGATCTGCCGCTCGATGCGCTGCCCCTGCCGCGCCTGATCGAACTGACCGAGACCTCTGAGGGCCCCGACCGGCAGGGGCTGCGCCTGCGGCTGGCCGCCGAGGCCCCGGCGGCGGTCTATGACGATCACAGCCGCTGGCGCCGCCCGCTGGTGCAGGCCGCCACCCGGCTGCAAAGCTTCGCGCTGGTCTCGCTGGTGCTGATCGGCGCCGTCACCGCCGCGATGATCGCGCTCGCCGCCAGTGCCGCGCTCTCCTCGAACGGGCAGGTGATCCGCGTCTTGCGGCTGGTGGGTGCGCGCGACCGTTTCATCGCGCTGGCCTTCGTGCGCAGCATCTCGCGCCGCGCGCTCATCGGCGCCAGCGCCGGGACGGCGGTCGCGATGCTCGCGCTGCTGGCGCTGCCACAGGCGGGCAGCGCGGTGCCGGTGCTGGCCGGGCTTGGCTTTCAGGGCTGGACATGGGCGCTGCCGCTGGCCATTCCGCCCCTGACCGCGCTTCTGGCATGGAGCGCCAGCCTCGCCACCGCCTTCCGCGTTCTCAAAGGAGTCACCTGATGCGATATGCGCTGCAATGGCTGCGCTCGGTGCTGTTCATCGGGCAGATGTATCTGGCGATGCTGGTGCTGGGCGTGGCCTATCTGCCCTATGCGCTGGCCCGCCGCGAGGGCGCGCTGGCCGCCTGCCACGCCTTTTGCCGCTATGTGCGCTGGTCGGCAGGCTGGCTCATCGGGCTGCGCAGCGAGGTGCGCGGCACCGTCCCCGAGGGCGGGGTGCTGATCGCCGCCAAACACCAGTCCTTTCTCGATATCATCATGATCTTCGGTGCCCTGTCGCACCCGCGTTTCATCATGAAGAAACAGCTCTCCTATGCGCCGATTCTGGGCTGGTACGCGCTGCGTCTGGGCTGCGTACCGGTGGATCGCGGTCGCCGCGGGCAGGCGATCAAGGACATGACCGCCCGCGTCAAATCCGGCGCGCTGGAGGCGGGGCAGCTGATCATCTACCCGCAGGGCACCCGCGTCGCGCCGGGGGTGAAGCAACCCTATAAAGTGGGCACCGCCGTGCTCTATCAGGAACTGGCGCAGGATTGCGTGCCGGTCGCCACCAATGTCGGCATGTTCTGGCCGCGCCACAGCCTCTATCGCAAACCGGGGCTGGCGGTGGTCGAATTCCTGCCCCCGATCCCCGCCGGGCGCGAGCCGCGCGCCTTTCTGGCGGAACTGGAGCAAGTGGTGGAAGCGGCGTCCGACAAGCTGATGGCCGAGGCGGCAGAGCAATTGGGGCGGGGGTAAGAGGGGCGAAGCGTCGCATCGCGGAC
Source organism: Natronohydrobacter thiooxidans (assembly GCF_001884735.1). Taxonomy (GTDB): domain Bacteria; phylum Pseudomonadota; class Alphaproteobacteria; order Rhodobacterales; family Rhodobacteraceae; genus Roseinatronobacter; species Roseinatronobacter thiooxidans_A. The sequence continues at coordinate 215,932 of NZ_MJAP01000032.1, forward strand.
GCTCACTTGGCAGACATGCGCGGAATCAAGGCCGCAGGCCGCCGCGCAGCGCCCGACCGCCCCGTCACGCCGGAGGCGTGCCTACGGCACGACGGCGGGCGCTTTTCACGGTTGCGCACCGCCCGACCGCCGGAATATGCCGCACCATAAACTGCCCAGCCTAACCGGAGTGAGCGCCCACCCGCGGTCGGGCGCTGCGCGGCTCTTCTCGCGCAGTCAACCGTCGGTTTGGTCCCGCATCGCGGATACGCCCGGCTTGGGCCGCTGGGCGTGGCGAGTTTGGGCGGTCAGATCGACGCCAAATGAGGCCAGAGCGGTCGGTCGATCCCCTATTCCTTCTTGCAGAATGCGTTTGAGTGCTCCTAAACTAGTTTGATTCTGCGTTTCCAATCATCAATACGGGTTTTTCTAGGAGTTAGCATGGGCAATGATGGACGGTCTCTAGAAGAGATTTCCGATTTCTTGTCACCAGTCGCCTTGGGTGTGGTGAAGGCAGCCGCTGGGGGAGTGTCCTCGGGTATAAGGGAAAGCTCAACAGATGTTTGGGGCGCGCTTGTGGGCGATCCCCTGAAGATGTGGAGAACACGTAGGCTCATTGACGGGCTTGAAGGCGTCGCTTCACATTTAAAACAGAAAGGGGTAGATTTGAAGAGCGCGAAGGCTCTACCGTTTGGAGAAATGCTAATACTTTTCGATGGCATTTCGAAAGAAGATGATCAGGTTTTATCTGATATGTGGGCGAGACTGATCGCTGATTCCATGATGGAAAATAGAAAGCCCTCAATTTCTGCACGATCAGTCGCGGCCGTTCTTGAGCAAATGAGCCCGGAAACTGCAAAGATATTTGAATTTTTATCCAAGGAAGCAAGGCGTAAATTTATCAACGAAAAACTTGGCAGAATAAGAAACAAAGAATTCTTCCCACTTGATGAGGAAGAAGCTAAGCTTTCTGAAGATGATCTTAGGGAAGAGCTAGAGAAAATCACACCAGAAATAGATGGTGAATGGCAATTTATTCATAAAGGTGGGGCGTTGATTGATGCACAGTTTGAAGTAGCAAAAGGCGAACTGCTGCGCTTAAATCTTATCGATCGAAAAGAAGCTGGTGTACATTTCGATGATCAGCCTTTTAGGCGAGGATATCAAGTTAACCCTGAAGGTCTGGATGCTGTCCTTTCAGAAATGCAAGGGAGGATTAAAGACCTTGTTGATAGTCGGACAAATGTTGCGCGATTACCTTTTCTTGACCGCACACGTGGCATTGTGAAGAGTAATTTCGAATTAAGCATGGCTGGAAAAGAGATTGCGAAAAAGCTGAGCCTTCTGTAATCGAGCAGAAGAGATCATCTGTTTGGCGCCACAAATAATCTATGTCCGCTCCGTCCCGCAAAACCGCCTCCCCCCACCCCCCCCTCACTTCCTCCCGACCCCCGCCACATAGGTCTGCACCACCGCGCGGTCATCGCCCATCACCTGCAGCGTGAACAATTCATCCATCAGCCCGCGCGCCCGCGCCATGCGCAGCGCCATCGCGGGCGTGGCCTCGGCATTCAGCACCACCAGATCGGCCTCGCTCCCGGCCTCCAGCGTGCCGATGCGCCCTTCCAGCCCCAAAGCGACAGCATTGCCGCGCGTGATCCAGTGGAATGCGCGGTAGGGGTGCATGCGCTGGCCCTGCAATTGCAGCACCTTATAGCCCTCGGCCAATGTGGTGAGCATGGAATAGCTGGTCCCGCCGCCGATATCCGTGGCAATCGCATTCACCAGCCCGGCCCCGCGCAGCTTCGCGTCATCAAACAGCCCCGATCCCAGATAGAGGTTCGAGGTCGGGCAAAACACCGGCTTCGCCCCCGCCTCGGCCAGCGCCCCGATTTCGCGGTCGGAAAGATGGATCGCATGGCCCAGCAGGCTGTTTTCGCGCAAGAGCCCGTAGCGCGCATAGATATCGGTGTAATCCACCGCATCCGGGTAGAGCTCGCAGGACAAGGCAATCTCGGCGTGGTTCTCGCTCAGATGGGTCTGGATATGGCAGTCGGGGTGCTCTGCCGCCAAAGCCTGCGCCGCTTCCATCTGCGCGGGCGTCGAGGTGATCGCGAAACGCGGCGTGATCGCATATCCCAGCCGCCCCTTGCCATGCCAGCGCGCGATGAGCCGCTTCGTGTCATCATACCCCGTTTGCGCGGTGTCACGCAGGCCGTCGGGCGCATTGCGGTCCATCATCACCTTGCCGGTGATCAGCCGCATATTGCGGGCCAGTGCCTCGGCAAACAGCGCCTCGGCGGAAGCGGCATGGACCGAGGCATAGGCCACCGCCGTTGTCGTGCCATGCGCCGCCAGCAGGTCCAGAAAGGCCCGCGCCATCACCGCGCAGAATGCGGGGTCGCTGTAGCGGGTTTCCTCGGGGAAAGTGTAATCGTTCAGCCAGTCGAGAAGCTGCGCCGCCCAGCTTGCGATCACCTGCGTCTGCGGGAAATGCAGATGCGTGTCGATGAAGCCCGGCATCACCAGATAGGGGCGGTGGTCGATCACCTCGGCCCCGGCCGCGTCGAGATTGGTAAATTCATCGAACGCCCGGATAATCCCGTCTTCAATCAACAGCCCGCCATCTTCGATATAGCGGAAGCTGTCGCGGTCCTCGGGGCTCAGGGGCTCGCGCAAAAAGCTGAGCAGCCGCGCGCGGATGATTTTTCGTTCCATGAAAAACGCTTTCAGTTTCGGGCGGTCCGGCCCGATGTTGGATTTGTGCAAGATGTTCGATTTGTGCCAGCCGCATCGACGAAGGCCGCATGGATTTCCTGCGCGGTCATCAGTGCGATGATCTCGGGCCGCTTGTCACCCAGACCCGCCGCGCCGATGGGGCAGACCAGTTGCGCGCTGGGCACATCGCCGGTCTCGCGCGCGAAGCGCTCAAACCGCGATTTCTTGGTTTCCGAGCCGATCAGCCCGACATAAGCGGCATCCCCGCGCCGCAGCGCGGCCAGTGTCAGCAGGAAATCCAGCCCGTGATCATGGGTTGTGATCACAAAGGCGCTGGCGGGCGGCGCCTCTGCGATATCGGCTTCCGGTAGCGGCGTCAGCCGGGTCTCGACGCCTTCGGGCGCAAGCGCCAGTTCCTCGGCGCGGGTATCGACCAGCACCACGCGCCAGGGCAGGGTCAGCGCCACCTGCGCAAGCGCCCGCCCGACATGACCCGCGCCAAGGATCAGCAGATGGGGCAGGGCGACATCCTCCAGTCGCTGCAGATGCGCGGCACGCTGGCTTTCGCCAAGGCGCTGAAATTCAACAGTAATCCGACCACCACAGCATTGTCCGATCTCGGGCCCCAGCGCGATCTCGATGCGCCCGCGCATCTCGCCTGCCGCCAGCATCTCGCGGGCGCGCTGGATCGCGTGCCACTCGGCCTGCCCGCCGCCGATCGTGCCGACAAGCGCTTTGGGGGTGACATACATCGCGGCGCCCACCTCGCGCGGGCTGGAGCCCTTGACCTTTGTGATCACAGCATGGATCACCGCCGCGCTGCCGGTCAGGATGTCGCGCGCGCCCCTCATCTGCGCAGCCGCTCGACGGCCATCAGGACGCGCTCAGGCGTGGCGGGGGCTTCCAGTCGCGGGCATTCGCGGTAATCAGCGAGTGAGGCAACGGCCATGCCGATGGCTTCAAACACCGAGATCGGCAGCATGAAGGGCGGCTCGCCCACCGCTTTCGAGCGTTTGATCGTGGGTTTGGTGTTCTCGGACCAGTCGGCCAGCCGAACATTGAAAATGCGCGGCCGGTCAGAGGCCAGCGGGATCTTATAGGTAGACGGCGCATGCGTCTTGAGTATGCCCTTGTTATCCCAGACCAATTCCTCGGATGTGAGCCAGCCCATCCCCTGCACGAAAGCGCCTTCGACCTGACCCAGATCCAGCGCGGGGTTCAGCGAGCGGCCCACATCGTGCAGCACATCGGCCCGGTCAACGCGGGTTTCACCGGTCAGCGTGTCGATGCTGACCTCGGCACAGGCCGCGCCATAAGAGAAGTAATAGAAGGGCTGGCCGCGACCCGTGGCGCGGTCCCAATGAATTTCGGGCGTCTTGTAGAAGCCCGCCGCCGACAATTGCACCCGCGCCATATAGGCGGCGCGGATGAAATCGTTGAAGGGCAGGATCTGCGCCCCGACCGCCACCTGACCGGGCAGGAATTGCACGGTTTCGGGCGCGACATTCCAGTTTTCAGCGGCAAAGGCCACGAGCCGCGCCTTGATCTGTTCGCAGGCATCGAGCGCCGCCATGCCATTGAGATCACTGCCAGAACTGGCCGCGGTGGCAGAGGTGTTGGGCACTTTTTCCGTGGTGGTCTTGGTGATCTTGATGCGCTCGATATCGCATTGAAACGCCTCGGCCACGACCTGCGCGACCTTGGTGTATAGCCCCTGTCCCATCTCGGTGCCGCCATGGTTCAGATGGATCGAGCCGTCATTATAGACATGCACCAAAGCACCGGCCTGATTATACCATGTCGCGGTGAAGCTGATCCCGAACTTGACCGGCGTCAGCGCAATCCCCTTGCGGATGACCCCGCCTTTTGCGTTGAATTCCAGCACCTTGCGACGGCGGGCCTGATAATCGGCGCTCTCCTCCAGCTCATCCACCAACCGGTTCAGGATATTATCCGTCACCTGCTGGTGATAGGGGGTCACGTCGCAGCCCTCGCGGTAGAAATTCGCGCGCCGGATTTCCAGCGGGTCGCGGCCCAGCGCATAGGCCACTTCCTCGATCATCCGTTCGGCAGCGATCACGCCTTGCGGGCCGCCGAAACCGCGAAAGGCGGTGTTCGAGACCGTGTTGGTCTTGAGCGGGCGCGAGCGCAGCCGCACATCGGGGTAGAAATAGGCGTTATCGGCATGAAACAGCGCCCGGTCTGTGACCGGGCCGGAGAGATCCGAGGACCAGCCACAACGCGCGGCAAATAGCCCGTCCACCGCCAGAATCCGGCCCTGATCGTCAAAGCCCAGATCGTAATCGATGCGGAAATCATGCCGTTTTCCGGTGATTTCCATATCCTGATCGCGGTCCGGGCGCAGCTTGACCGCGCGGCCCAGTTTCTTTGCAGCAATCGCGGCCAGCGTGCAGAACAGGTTCATCTGCGTTTCCTTGCCGCCAAAGCCGCCGCCCATCCGCCGGACATTGACCACAACCGCATTGGCAGGCACGCCAAGCGCGTGGGCCACCATATGTTGTGCCTCAGTCGGGTGCTGGGTCGAGGCGAAGAGCGTGACCTCATCATCCTCGCCCGGAATGGCCAGTGCGATATGGCCTTCGAGATACATGTGATCCTGCCCGCCCACACGCAGGCGGCCCTTGATCCGGTGCGGGGCGAGTTCCAGCGCTTTGGGCGCATCGCCGCGGGTCAGCGTCAGGGGGGCGGTCACATCGGGGTAGCCTGCGGCCTCTGCGGCGTCGATATCGGTGGCATGGGGCAGGGCTTCAGTCTCGATGCGCGCGAGCGTGCAGGCGCGCCGCGCCTGATCGCGGGTTTCGGCGACGACGGCGAATATCGGCTGGCCGTGATACTGGATCAGCGCATCGGTCAGGATCGGCTCGTCATGCAGCCCCGTGGGCGAGACATCGTTTTCGCCGGGAATATCCTTCGCGGTCAGAACTGTGATCACACCGGGGGCCTTGGCGACCTCTGACAGGTCCAGCGCGGTGATGCGGCCATGCGCGATGGGGGCCCCGCCGATATAGGCATGCAGCGTGCCTGCCGGTTCGGTGATGTCGTCGGTATATTCGGCGCGGCCGGTGACATGCTTGATCGCGCTGTCATGGATCAGGTCGTCATGGGCTCCACCATGGATGCGGGCATCGTCTTTCATAGTGCGTCCTCCAGCGTGGCGGGCGTGCCCTGGCTCTCATGCCAGAACCGGGTGAGCAGGTTCTGCGCGGCGCTCATGCGATAGGCGGCGCTGGCGCGCATGTCGCTCAGCGGCGTGAAATCCCTGGCCAGCGCTTCGGCGGCGGTTTGCAGGCTGTCCAGCGTGAAGGGCTGGCCGGTCAGGGCAGCTTCCGCATGGGCGGCACGTTTGGGGGTTGCGGCCATGCCGCCAAAGGCAAGCCGGGCTGCGGTGATTGTACCATCCCTGAGCGTGATTGCGAAACCGGCGGCGACGGAAGAGATATCCTCGTCGCGCCGTTTCGAGATCTTGTAGGCGGCGTGCAGCGTGTAGGGCTGCGCTTTGGGCAGAATGATGGTCTCGACAAATTCGCCGGGGCGGCGATCCTGCTTGCCGTAATCGAGGAAGTAGTCCTCCAGTGCGATTTCGCGGCGGCTGGTGCCGTGGCGCAGCACCAGCCGCGCGCCCATGGCGATGAAGGGGGGCGGGGTGTCGCCGATGGGCGAGCCATTGGCGATATTGCCGCCGATCGTGCCCATGGCGCGCACCTGCCAGCCCGCGATACGGTCCCAGTAGCGGGCGAGATGCGGGTATTCTGCGAGAAGGGGCGCGCGGGCATTTTCATAGCTGGCCAAGGCGCCGATCTGCAATGTGTCGCCGTGTTCGGTGACGCTGCGCAACGCGTCCAGATGGCTGATGAACACTGCCAGCGGCAGGTCGCGCAGGAATTTCGTGATCCAGAGGCCGACATCGGTCGCGCCTGCGACGATACGTGCCTCGGGGTGTTCGGTCAGGATCGCGGCCAGATCATCGACCGAGGCCGGAAGGATCGCGCGGCTGCCGCCCTTCGCGACCTCGACCCGCGCGCCGTCCTGCCAGTTGCGCAGCGTGCCCTCGACCGTGGCGCGTTCCTCCAGCAGCGGATCGGTGGTGCCATGATCGCCCATGCTGAGGGCTGCGCGGATGATCGGCGCATAGCCGGTGCAGCGGCAGAGATTGCCTTGCAGCGCGCGCTCGACCTGCGCGCCGGTCGGGTGCGGTGTCTCCATCCAGAGCGCATAGAGCGCCATCACAATGCCGGGCGTGCAGAAGCCGCATTGCGCGCCGTGATGATCCACCATCGCCTGTTGCACCGGGTGCAAACCACCATCGGGGCCGCGCAGATGCTCGACCGTCACGACATGGCAGCTATCGAGTGTGACCAGCGGGCGGATACAGGCATTGACCGGCTCATAGACCAGCCCTTCGGCACTCATGCGCCCCACCAGCACCGTGCAGGCCCCGCAATCGCCTTCGGCGCAGCCCTCTTTGGTGCCGCGCAGGCGCTGGTCCAGTCGCAGGTGATCGAGCAGCATGTCATTCGCCCCCAGATCGGTCAGGGTGACAGGGCGATCATTCAGCAGGAAACGGATCATCCGGCGCGGTGCCATGGGGAACTCCTCGGGATTTGCCTTGGGCTAGTATAGCAAAATCTGACGCAAGCTGATTTTCAATGCCAGAGGAAATAAAGCTAGAGTGTTTCAACAGATCATTGGTAATCTGGCCGTGATCCTGTGCATAATCATGCGGGCGGGGAGGGTCTTGCCATGTCCTATCTGGAATCGCTTCGGGTCTTTGTGCGTGTGTCGGAGCTGGGCTCGATCACCTCGGGCGGGCGCGATCTGCGGCTGACGCCTGCGGTTGCGAGCAAGCGGATCAAGGAACTGGAGGCGCGGCTGGGGGTGCGGTTGTTCAACCGCACCACGCGCAAGCTGACCCAGACCGAGATCGGTCGCGATTTCTACGACCATGCGCGGCGGGTGATCTCGGCGCTGGACGATGCAGAGGCGGCGGTGGCGGGGCTCTCGGGACGGCCGCGCGGCACGATCCGGCTGACCGCGCCGATTGGCATGGGGCGGCGGGTGATCGCGCCGCTGGCGCAGGCTTTTGCGCAGGAATACCCCGAAATCCGGCTCAATCTGCGGCTGTCGGACCGGCGGGTGGATATTCTGGAGGATCAGATCGACATGGCCTTCGTGCTGGGCGATCTGCCCGAATCCTCGCTCAAGCAGCGCAAGATTCTGGATGCGCCGCGCATGCTGGCGGCCAGCCCCGATTATCTGGCGCGGCGCGGGGTGCCCCTGCTGCCCGAAGAGCTGAAGGCGCATGATTGCCTGCTGTTGCGCTATCCGCGCTCGCCCGAATATTCCTGGACGCTGCAGACGACTGACGGGACGCTGCGGCTGGATCTGACCGGGCCGCTGGATTGTGACGAGGCGGGGGTGCTGGTCGACTGGGCGCTGTCGGGGGCGGGGATCGTGAACCGCCCGCGTTTCGAGCTTGCCCCGCATCTGGCGGCAGGCAGGCTGGTCGAGGTGCTGCCGCAGACCCCGCCCTTGCCCGCGATTCTGGCCTGCCTCTATCCGCATCGCCGCCAGCAAGACCCGAAAATCCGGCTGTTCGCGGATTACATGATCCGCCATATGCGGGGACAATTGTCGCGCGAGATGCGGGGGTGAGGGGGGCGCGCTGGCATCCCATTGTATCACCTCGCGATACATTTTCCTTGCAATATGTATCGCGACGTGATACATGACCCTGCATGATCCAGAGCACCAAGGGCAAACTGATCGGGCAGGTGCTGGCGGGGAAGCCCGCAAAGGGATTTCCCGGCGATCTGTTCAGGGTCGCCCTCCGCAAGGTGGCGATGCTGGAAGCGGCAAAGGGTCTGGAGGATCTGCGTGTGCCGCCGTCGAACCATCTTGAGGCCCTGAAGCGTGACCGGATGGGTCAGTATTCGATCCGCATCAACGCCCAGTGGCGGATCTGTTTCATCTGGACCGATGCCGGTCCGGCAGATGTCGAGATCGTGGATTACCATTGAAAGGAGCCGTCATGACCATGCTGCAAGTCCCGGTCCATCCCGGCGAAATCCTGAAGCACGAATTCCTGGAGCCGCTGGGCATCAGCGCAGGGAAGCTGGCACGGCATATTCATGTCCCGCGCACCCGCATCGAGCGGCTGGTGAGTGAAGAAACCGCGATGACGATCGATACGGCCAAGCGGCTGTCCAAGGCGCTTGGCACATCGGTCGAGTTCTGGATGACCCTGCAACTGCATCACGACCTGCTTGTGAGCGGGCCGAATGATACCGACGATATCCTGCCCCTGATTGCGGCTGAGTAACCACTCCGCTGGTTGCGACCACTGCTCACACGATATCGATATAGCCCACCAGAATCTCCAGATCACTCACACCCGCAAGGGTGATCCGGTCGCCGCCGCCGAAATCCAGCACGGTCCTTCCATTGGTCACGCTCCCGAATGCCCCGACCACCTCTTCGGCGCTCAGCCCCCCGCCCCAGAGGGCTTCGTCAAGCTGCAGCCGGTCATTCTCGGCGAAGGTGAAATCCTCGATCAGCAGGCGCTCATGGCCGTGATTGAAGATGAATACATCCGCCCCCGGCCCGCCGCGCAGCGTGTCATCGCCGGGGCCCCCCGAGAGCACATCATCGCCGCGCCCGCCATGGATATAGTCATTGCCCGCCCCGCCGAAGATCGTGTCATTGTCATCCATGCCCCAGATCACGTCACCGCCATCGCCGCCGAAGATCAGGTCATCCCCCATGCCGCCATAGATCGTGTTCCTGCCGCCGCCGCCATAGATGGTGTCATTGCCGCGCCCGCCGCCGATCCGGTCATTGCCCGGCCCGCCGATGATCAGATCATCGCCGCGCATGCCCCAGAGGCTGTTATTCCCGGCATTCCCGTAGATCGTGTCATTGCCGGTGCCGCCATAGATCGTGTCATTGCCGGTGCCCCCCACCAGCAGATCATCCCCCGCCCCGCCGCCGAAGCGGTTATTGCCCGAGATGCCGAAGATCGTGTCATTGCCGTCCTCGCCCCACATCCGGTCATTGCCCGGCCCGCCGACGATCAGGTCATGACCCGCGCCGCCATAGATCGTGTCATGGCCGAAGCCGCCGAAAAGCGTGTCATTCCCGGCCCCGCCCCGGATCAGATCGGGGCCATCGCCGCCATAGATATAGTCATGGCCATTCCCCCCGGTCAGCGTGTCGCGCCCGTCTCTGCCGATGATCCAGTTGCCCGGCACGGTCTCGGGCGCAGGTGGGGGCGGGGGCATGGGCATGAGTGGCGGTGCGGGCCAGAGATAGAGCGGCGAGCCGGGGGGCTGGGCGACAGCGGGGATCTCTTCCAGCACGATCAGCAGCGCATCCGGTCCGGTCAGCCCTTGGGGGAAGATGTCTTCGGCGCTGAGTGACCTGCCATCATGCGCGGTGATGGTGATCGTGACACCCCGATAGCTGAGGATGGCACCGCTCGCGCTGGGGGTGATCTGCAGTTGCGCCAGGCTGCGCAGCATCGGCAGGTCGGTCAGGTCGAGCCGGTCCTGACCGGCGCGGAAATCGGTGATCGTGACTGCGGTGCTGGTGGCGCGGATGACAAATGTATCGGCCCCCGCGCCCCCGGTCATGGTGCTGCGCCCCGGACCGGAGACCAGAATATCATGCCCCCCGCCGCCGGTCAGCGTGTCATTGTCGCTGCCGGCGATCAGGATGTCATGGCCGCTGGTTCCGCTCAGCGCCTCGGGCAGGCTGTCCGAGGCGCGGCGCACCGTGCCCATGGACGCCAGATCGAGTGTGAAATGCGTGACGCCGACGGAGTTCTGCGCGCCGATCATGACGTTCAGCGTGGTGCCCTCGGTGAATGTGGTAACGGTCTGCGGCGTGTGCAGCCCGCCGCCCGCGCCATCGGCCCAGCTCTGCATATGGATCAGATGCCCGTCGGGCAGCAGGCGGAACATGCTGACGCCGTGATCCGTGCCAAGGGCAAAGACAAAGACATGATCGCCATGCTGGGCGACAGCCAGATCCTGCACATTGGCAAAACGCGTGCTGGCCGTGTCGATGAGATGCTGAACCGCCTCCAACCCGCCATCCGGGGTCAGCCGCAGCACGCTGATGGCGGATCCGGCCGATGAGGCCACGAGAATATAGGTCTGGCCCTGAAGCGTGACCATTTCCATCGCGCTGGGAGCGGCGATCCCCAGCCCGTTCTGCGCCCCCAGCGATCCGGTTTCGAGCCAGCTTCCGCTATTGGTCTGACGATAGACGTACACCTGTTCGTCAAGCGCGCCGAGCGCAATCGTGTAGCTCTGCCCCGCCAGCGTGATCTGATAGACGGCGACGGTGTTGTCATGCCAGTTGCCACCCGGCAGATGCCCGGTCGGCAGATCCGACAGTCTGGTCTGGCTGTAGAGCGCGCCCTCGGCACCCGCGAGATGCGCGGCTTCCATATCGGTCATGCTGACATGGCGAATCGGGCCAAGACTGCCGTCGGCATTGAGCCTGACCCCGGTCATGGTATTGGCGGTCGCGCCGAAGAAAATGATGGTCTGGCCGTTGATCTCGGCATGCGCGATATCGAAGCCGGTGCGCAGCTGCAGATTGTCGGGGATCGCGAAACTGCCGGTCAGGGCAAGGGTGCCGCCCGCGCCGATCCGGTAGATAGAAATACCCCCGTAAGTTCCTGTTGTCACAGCCAGAAAACTGCCTTGCGCCGTCGTCACCAGCAGGCTGTCACTGATCCCCAGATCCAGAGCTTCCGTGCCGCTGGAATAGACGCCGCCCAGATTGAGCCACATAGCCGCACCCTGCCATTCACCCTGCAGTGATCATGCCCGCGCTGCGTTGCGATGCGGCGGCGAGACTCTGGCAAAATCTGGGTGTTTGTCTCGAATGCGCGCGATCTGCGAGAGGGTTGATTAACTCTGGGTTAGAGCTTTCATGCTTCACTGGCGGGTATGAACATGCACGCCTCCGCCCGGATATGCCGATATGGCCCGCAGATGCCCGCGACCCTGCCGGTCGCGCCGCCTCCGAACGCCGGGCGGGTCGTTGCCGTGATCACAACCCATAACCGGCTGGCGCAGTTACGCCGCACCATGGGGCGGCTGCTGGCGGAACCGGAGCAGTATCTGGCGGCGGTGGTGGTGGTGGATAACGCATCCGATGACGGGACAGCGGCGTTTCTGGCCAGCATCCCGGATCCGCGGCTGCATGTGCTGCGCCTGCCGCGCAATAGCGGCGGCGCGGGTGGTTTTGCCGCAGGGCTGGAGCATGCGCGCGCATGTTTCGACCCGGACTGGTATCTGATCATGGATGACGATGCCCGACCCATGCCGGATGCGCTGGCGCGGTTTCATGCCAGCGACCTGCGCGGATGGGATGCGGTGGCGGGCGCGGTTTATGATCCCTCGGGGCGGATCTGCGATATCAACCGCCCGACCCATGATCCCTTTGCCTCGCTCGCGAAATTCCTGCGCACGGCGCGCAAGGGGCGCGAAGGGTTCCATCTGGGGCCGGATCACTATGCCGGGGGGGTGCCGGTGGCGATTGACGGGGCGTCTTTCGTCGGGCTGTTCCTGTCGCGGCGCGGGCTGGCGCTGGGCGGGCTGCCGGACGCGCGGCTTTTTGTCTACGGCGATGATGCGCTGCAGACCTTGCGTCTGTCGCGGGCGGGGGGCCGGATCGTCTTTCTGCCGCAGGTGCGCTTCGAACATGACCAGGCTGCCGCAGGCGCCGGGCAGGGGGACAGGCCGGTCTGGAAGGTCTATTATCAGCATCGCAATGCGCTGATCCTCTATCATCATGCGGCTGGCTGGCTGTTCTGGCCGATCTGTCTGGTGGTGATCCCGGTCTGGGCCTTGCGGATGCGCGCTTATCCGGGCCAGCGCCGACGGTTTCTGGCGCTTTTTCTGCGCGGGGTCTGGCATGGGCTGCGCGGCCGGACCGGCACCGCGCATGAGACGGTTCTGAAATGGGCGGGGTCTTTGACCTGATCTGCGGGCAGGGCCTTTGCTGATCACAAAACCCTGTGCAAAACGCTGCTTCGGGACCGGGATGAGGGCAGCGTGGGGGCATTACCTGCCTTGCAGCGCTGCGCCGCACGGTGCGGTCAGAAGCGCCCGCTCACGGCCCGCCCGCCCGCCCCGATGCCATTCGCGGGCGCTGCCCGGCATGGCCGGGCGGGGCGTGTTGCCGTGCTCTGCGCGGCCCTTTTGGCCCCCGCCGCGCGCGCTGGAGGGCTTTTCGACCAGCTTGGGCAGGCTACGCCGCAGGCGCTGTTGACGGGGGACGGGCCTTGCGGCCCGTGGCCTTTGGCGAGAGTATTTCGGGCAAGATGAAGCTGGGCGAGATGACGTCTTGGGGACGTGAAAGCGGGCTGTGGCGCGGGCTGATCGGGAAGGGCGCTATTTCTGCCGCGCCAGCAGGTCGCGGTGATAGAGATGCATCAGCATGATCCCGAGCACCAGAGGCACGAGGCACCACAGTCCGATATAGACCAGCGAGACATAATCGGGCCGGTAGACCGGGTAGAAGGCGGCGCGCATCAACCCGGTGAGATGCAGCAGCGGATTGAACCAGAGCACGCTTTGCGCCGCGCGCGGCATATCCTCGAACAAGAGAATCACGCCCGAGATCAGGAACAGCGGCGCGGTCAGGATCGTCCAGATCTGTTGCCAGATCTCGAAACGGTGAAACAGGTAGCAGTTGAGCATGCCCAGGGACAGGCCGAGCGCCGCGCCCAGGCCCCAGGCGAGCAGCAGGAGCGGCCAGTTGATGAAGCTCTGCACCCCGTCATAGAGGATAATGCCTGCGAGGATCACCACGGCGACCCCTGTCACCACCAGCGTATTGAGCGCGAATCGGGCCAGCACCGCGTCGATCCAGACCACGCGCGGATAAAGCAGCAGGCTGCGCGAATAGCCCAGCGCATGGCCGGTCGAGGCGCCGAGCACGGTGAATTGCCGCACGATGAGGAAGCCGGTGGCCTTGAACAGCAGGAAAGACGTGCCGAGCGCCGGGGTTTTCTGAAGCAGGGCAAAGGCATAGGCCAGCATCACGATCACCCCCAGCGGGTGCAGCAGCGCCCAGAGATAGCCGCCCGGCGTGCGCCCGTAGCGGCTGGCCATTTCGCGCAGCATCAGCGCTGTGACCGACCGCAAGGCCGTCCTGCGCCAGGGGAGGGTCTGGTCTGACATCGGGTGATTTCTCCTGTCATGCTTACCCTGTCTTAACCTGGATTTGCTAGCCAAGGCTTAACGCCACCGGATGCGCCCGCATCCCCCGCGAGAAAGGCCGTCGCATGTCCGCAGTTCTGTCCGAGCGCCCCCAGCGTCAGCTCCCCGCGCGGCCCGCGCCGGAGGGCGGCAAGCCTGCGCGCCTGCGCGACTGGACCGGGCCCACACCGCAGCAGGCGGCAGCCTATATCGCGCCGCCCGTTATTCCCGTTCGTACCAGCCATGGAAACCGCGCGCTGATGTGGTCCTTCCTGCTCGTGGTGCTGCTGCCCTGCCTGCTGGCGGGGGCCTATCTGTTTCTGGTGGCCGAGGATCGCTATGCCTCGCAGGCCGGATTCACCATCCGGCAGGAAGAGGGGGGGGCGGCCTCTGACCTGCTGGGCGGCATGTCCCAGCTTCTGGGCGGCAGCAGTGGTGGCCATGCCGATCTGCTGTTTGAATATCTGCGCAGTCAGGATCTGGTGCTGCGGCTGGATGCGCGTTTCGGGCTGCGCGCGCATTATGCCCTGCATCATGCGCGCGACCCGCTGTTTTCGCTGCCGCCCGAGGGGACGGTCGATCAGTTGACCCGTTATTGGAGCCAGGTGCTGCGCGTCGCCTTTGACCGCAATACCGGACTGCTGCTCTTGGAGATTCGCGCCAATGACCCGGAATTTGCCCGGATGCTGGCGCAGGCCGTGGTCGAGGAAAGCGAGCGCATGATCAACCAGCTGAACGCGCAGGCCCGGCGCGACCGGATGCAGATGGCCAGCGCCGATCTGGGGCTGGCAGAGGCGCGGCTGCGCGCCGCGCGCGAGGCGCTGGCCGTCTTCCGCGCCAGCACGCAGATGGTTGATCCCGATGCCGATATTCAGGGGCGGATGGGGGTGCTGAACAATCTGCAGCAGCAATTGGCGCAAGGTCTGGTCGAGCATGATCTGCTGGCCATGATCACTGATCCCAGTGACCCGCGCCTGCGTCAGGCGCAGCGCCGGATCGAGGTGGTGCGCGCCCGCATCACTGAGGAGCGCCAGACCTTCGCGCAGGAAGATGCCACTGTGGCAGAGACGGATTACCCGCGCCTGATCGCGCGCTATGAAAGCCTGCGCGCCGATCAGGAAATGGCCGAACAGGGCTATGCGGCGGCGATCCGGGCGCATGATATGGCGCGCTCGCAGGCTGAACGCCAGAGCCTGTATCTGGCGCTGTTCATCCCGCCCACGCTCTCGGAGGAACCGGGCCATCCGCGCCGCGCGCTTCTGCTGGGGCTGACGGCGCTGTTTGCGGTGCTGATCTGGGCCTTTGGCGCGCTGGCCTGGCAATCGCTGCGCGACCGGAACTGAGGGGCGGGGCGCGATGCAGGCGATCCTGAGTTTTGACAATCTGGTCAAGGGGTTCTGGGTCGATGGCACCTGGCGCCCGGTGATCCGCGGGCTCACGCTTTCGCTGCCACGGGGCCGGGCGCTGGCGCTTCTGGGGCGCAACGGGGCGGGTAAGACCACGCTGATGGATCTGGTCGCGGGCAATCTGCGCCCCGATCAGGGCCGGATCCTGCGCGGCGGCGAGGTGTCGTTTCCGGTGGGGTTTTCTGCCGGGTTTCACCGCGATCTGAGCGGGGCGCAGAATATCCGGTTTCTGGCGCGGGTCTACGGTGTCGACCCCGACGCGCTGGTCGAGTTCGTTGCGGATTTCGCCGAATTGGGGGCGCAGTTTCATCATCCCTTGCGCACCTATTCGGCGGGAATGCGGGCGCGGCTGGGCTTCGGGGCCTCGATGGGGCTGCCCTTTGATCTTTATCTGATCGACGAGGCGACCTCGGTCGGGGATGCGCGGTTCAAGCAAAAGAGCAAGGCGCTGTTTCGCGCGCGGATGAAACATGCCAGCGGGATCATGGTCAGCCATAATATGCAGGAATTGCGCAGGTTCTGCGATGCGGGGCTGGTGCTGCATGAGGGGCAGCTGTGGTTTTTCGACTGTATCGAGGATGCCATCGCGCTGCATCAGGACCTGACCCATGCCGCCCCGTGAGCCCGGAAAGCCGATGAGATTGCTGCATTATTACTGGGCCGATCCCGAAGACCGGGCGCTGCGCGGTGGCGGGGTGCGGATCTATCTGCGCGCGCTTCTGGCTGCGCAGCGGGCACTTCCCGGCTGGGAGGTGCACAGTCTGGCTGCGGGGCTGGCGCATGACCTGCGCCAAGGGGCGCCGCGCTGGCGCAAGCGGCGTGCGGGGCATTACGAGATCGTCAATTCCGCCTGTCTGGCGCCCGCGCATACCGGTTTCGGCGCGCGCGCAGAGCTGTGCGATGATGCGACAGAGGCGGTGTTTGCGGATTTTCTGCGCCAGTCCGGCCCCTATGATCTGGTGCATTTTCACAGCCTCGAAGGGCTGCCCGCCGGGGTGCTGGCGCAGGCGCGGCGCATGCCCGGCACGCGGGTGGTGCTGAGCCTGCATAATTACCACGCATTCTGCCCGCAGGTGAATCTCTGGCAGGGAGAGGCGCGGCATTGCGTGGATTTCGACGCGGGCCGCGCCTGTGTCACCTGCCTGCCGGTCATTCCGAATGCGCGGCTGCTGCGGCGCATCTACGGGCTGGAAACGCTGCTGGAGGGGCTTGGCATGGGGCCGGGCACGGGGATTTTTCGGCGGATCTGGCAGAAGCTGATGCGGCGTGGCTGGCAGATGGTGAAGCGCCTGCGGCGTCGTCCCGCGATGATTGCGCCCCCTGAGGGGCATACGGCGGTGCGCTTCCGCGCGCGCCGCGAGCGGATGGTCGCGCTGATCAATACCCAATGCGACCGGGTGCTGGCGGTGTCCGCGCGCACGCAGGCGCTGGCGCTGGGCTTTGGCTTGCGCGAGGTCCGGATCTGCCGGATCGGCACGGAACATGCGGCGCATTGGGCCCGAACCCGCCCGCGCCCCCCCGCGCCCGAAGGCCCGCTGCATCTGGCCTATCTGGGCTATATGCGGCGCGACAAAGGGTTCGATTTCCTGCTGGAGGCGCTGGAGCGGCTGCCGCGGGAGCACGCAGCCCGGCTGCATCTGACACTGGCGGCGCGCGCCGGAACGCCTGCGCAGATGGCGCGCATCGCGGCGCTGCGCCCGCATCTGGCGGGGCTGGACTGGCAGGATGGTTATGCGCGCGGCGATCTGGACAGGGTGCTGGCGGGGGTGGATTACGGGATCGTGCCGCCGCTCTGGGAAGATAACCTGCCGCAGGTCGCGCTGGAAATGCATTGCCGGCATATTCCGATCCTGACCTCCGACCGGGGCGGCGCGCGGGAACTGGCGGGCACATCCGATCTGACATTTCCCGCGGGCGACAGGCAGGCTTTTGCGGCGCTGATCGCGCGGCTGCTGCGCGGCGCGGTCGATCTGCGCGCCTATTGGGCGCGCGCGCGGGTGCCGCGCGATATGTCCGCCCATGCCCGCGCGCTCTGCGACATTTATGCCGGGATCACGAGGGATGACCATGAAAGCCTTGATCCATATCGGAATTCCGAAATCCGGCACCTCGTCGATCCAGGCCTTTCTGGGGCTGAACCGCGCGGCGCTGGCGGCGCAGGGGGTGCTTTATGCGCCCTTCAACCCGGAATTCGGCAGCCAGTTCGAATTCGCCGTGACCGCGCTTGAGGTTTGCGGGGCGCGTATCGGGCCGGAACTGGAGCGCCGCCGCCTGGGATTTGCCAGCCCGGCGGATCAGCGCGCCTATGTCGCGGGGTATCGCGCCTATCTGGATCGGGTGCTGGCAGGGTCCGATGCGGCGCATTTCATCGGGTCGAGCGAGCATATCCATGCCTGGCTGGTGACGCCCGAGAGGATCGCGGCGCTGGACCGGTTCTTATGCGCCCGGTTCAGCGAGGTGCGCTATCTTCTCTATCTGCGCCCGCAGGATGAGTTGATCCTGTCGAGCTATTCCGAAGCCGTGCGACGCGGCGCGGGAGAGGATTTCCGGGCCTATCTGGCGCGGCATATGCGCCTGAGCCACTGGTCGCGGCTGAAACTCTGGCATCGGGTGATCGGCCGGGCGCGGCTGCATCTGCGCCTGACCAGCCGCGACGCGCTGGTGGCGGGGGATTTGCTGAGCGATTTCTGCGATGTGGCGGGGATCGACGCGCGCGGGCTGCTGCACCCGCCACGGGTGAATGAAGCGCTGAGCGCGGGTGAAATCGCGCTGCGGCGGCGGCTGAACCGTGTCCTGCCGGTGCTGGGGCGGGACGGGCGGTTGCATCCGGTCTATCAGATCGCGCTGCGGCGACTGCGCCCGCTGATCCGGGGGCAGGGGGGGCGGCTGGGGCTGAGCGCGCAGGAGCGGGCCGAGATTCTGGCGCGCAATCAGGCGGATAACGAGAAGATCCGAAAGCGGTATTTTCCAGAGCGGGAGGGGTTGTTTTAGAGTGCGTTCCGACCCGCTTGGGCAGGCTGTGCCGCAGGCGTTGTTGGCGGGGGGACGGGCCTTGCGGCCCGTGGCCTTTGGCGAGAGTATTTTTCGGCAAGATGAAGTCAGGGGGGGGACGGGCTGATCGGGATGGGCGCTAGAGTCTTTTGCCGCCCAGACAGAAGCGCAGGACCGGCCCGATCTCTGGCCCGCATAGCGGCGCGGGCAGGCGCGCGCGGCGGCGGGCGATTCCGGCGCGCAGGGCGATGGCCAGCCTCTGGGCCTTGCTGGGCGCGCAGGCCATGCGGATCTGTGCGAGTTGCGCGAAAAGGCTGGCGCGTGTGCTTTGTGGTAGCGGGCAGAGCGTGGACTGGGCGAGGCTCTGGGCCAAGGGGGCGAGCGGTTCCTGCTTGCGTGGCGCGAGTGTCAGGGTGGGGTCTGGTCCGGTGCCGGTGCTGGGCAGCAGGGCGGCCAACGTGAGCGCCGCCACCGGATCGGGCAGGTGGCGCAGCGCTTCGGGCAGGGTGGCGAGCGCGGGCCGGTGCAGCACCAGCATTGCGGGATCGGGCGCGGCGGGATGCTCGGGCAGGGGCAGGATGCCCATGTCCAGTGGTTCCGTGCCGCTCTCGTGGCGCGCAGGGGTGATGACGCAGCTTGCCCCCTGCGCCTGCGCCGTTTCCAAAGCGCGCAGCGCCCAGTCCGGGGCCGGGAGGTCGCCCGCGCGCAGCACCGCGAGCCAAGTTCCCGACAGGCTTGGGTGCTGGGTCAGCAACGTGTCGATAGCCCGCCTCGCCGTCACGGTGCGGTGTTCCCAGACCGGCAGCTCTTGCACATCGAGCGCTTGCAGGGTCGGTCCGGGGTCGGTGCCGGGGGGCGCGAGGATCAGAACGCTCAGGCGCATGCGCGGATCAAGCTGCGGGGCGGGGGCCGGGCGGATATCATGGGCGCCCGCGCGATCCCAGACCAGCCCCTCTTCCGCCATCAGTCGGGCGGCTTCGGTCACGAAGCGGGATTTCAGCGCCGGGGGGCCGGGCGGTTCCAGCCGTTCATGGATCAGCCGCGTGGCCAGTTGCGACAGGCCCTGATCCCGGTGGCGCAAGGGGCTGGCGCGAATGATGCGGGTAACCTCGCGCAGGCGGTCGAGTTGCTGGAAGATGGCGTCGTCCGCGCGGTCGGTGATCTGGCCCGCGCGCCCGCGCCGGTAGTGATAGAGCGGCTGCGGCAGGTAGCGGATGCGCCCGGCTTTGCAGGCAAGGGTCCAGAAGAACGGGTGATCCTCGTAAAGCGCGCCGGGGATGAAGCGGGTCGCGCCGATCAATTCACGGCGATAGAGCTTGTTCCAGACGGAAGGGAAGAGGCGCGCGACTGTCCTCGCATCGGTCAGGTCGATCCAGCGCGGGGTGTCATCTTCCGGCGTGCTGCCGTGGATGGCCGGATGATCGTTCCGGCGCCCGTCGGGCCAGGTGAGGGTGAGGGCAGAGGCGGTCCAACCGGCCCTGCTTTGGGTCAGCTCGTGGAAATGTGCGGACAGGAAACCGGGCGCGAAGGCGTCATCGCCATCGAGAAAGCCAATGACGGGGGCGCGCGCGGCCTCCAACCCGGTACTGCGCGCGACCGACAGGCCCTGATGGGCTTGCGTGATCAGGCGAAAGCGCGGGTCGTCCCTCGCGCTGGCCCGGATCGCCGCAAGGCTGTCATCGGTCGAGCCATCCTCGATGACCAGCGCTTCGAAATCGGTGAAATCCTGCGCCTGCAGCGAGGCGATGGCCGCGCCGATATGTGCGCCAAGATTGTGGCAGGGCAGGATGATGCTGATGGCGGGGGGCGCTGTCGTCATCCCCGCGCCCGCGTCTCAGATCTGCTTTTCGGGCATATGCACGACCAGCCCGTCCAGCGCATCCGTGACCTTGATCTGGCAGGTCAGGCGCGAGCGCGTGGCGTCGGGCTGATAGGCGAAATCGAGCATGTCATCTTCCATCGGGTCGCGGGCGGGCAGTTTTTCGACCCAATCCTCGGCGACATAGACATGGCAGGTCGAACAGGCGCAGGCCCCGCCGCAATCGGCCTCGATCCCGGGGATGCCATTGTCGCGCGCGCCTTCCATGACGGTCAGACCGGGGGCGACATCGACGACATGCTCGGTTCCGTTGAATTCGATATAGGTGATCTTGGCCATGAAATCCTCATGCTCGTGCTGCCTGCTTTTGCGGAAATAAGCCAGCATGCCGGGATTGACCAGCCGAAAATCCGCCGGAAACTATCGCGCTTTGGTCATGTGCTGGTCCCTTTTTCGCCGGATTCCCGCGTCAATCCTGTCCCCAGGAGCATATGAAACCCCAAGATGCACAGGCAGGTCGTGGCAGGAATGGATCGCAGCAGGATGCTTCGCAGAGCCCGGTTCGCGCTTGCCGCGATCGTGCTGGCCACAAGCGCGCAGGCGGATACGGATACGGCCAGTCGCGCCCGGATCGAACCGGCGGCTGTCGCCCTTTCCGCCCCCGAGGCGCGCGCCTGCTGGGCGCGCTATTCGGCGGCTTCGGGGCAGGCGCGGGGCGGCGTGATCGAGGAAGTGGCTTTTCGCGTGCCCTGCCCGGAAGCGATGGGGCGGGGTTTCATCAAAACCCTGCAGCGCGCGTTGATGGCGCGGGGCTATCATGAGGGGCCGGTGACGGGGGTGGCGGATGCGCAGACCCGTGCGGCGGTGCAGGCGTTTCAGCGCGCGGGCGGGTTCAACAGCCCGATCCTGACGCTGGAGACCGCGCAACGGCTGGGGCTGGTGCCGATCGAGTTGACGCTGAACTGATCGCGACGGTTTTTGCAGAGTGTAGCGCAAGGGCGGAGCGCAGGCGCCTGCCGGGGGCCTTTATTCGCAGGGTTGCGCGCGCGTGAGAGGTGAGAAGCGCCCGCTCACGGCCCACCCACCCTGCCCATGCCATTCGCGGGCGCTGCCCGGCAGAGCCGGGCGGGAGGTTCTTCCGGGGAATTCCCGGCGAAAATGCAGGCGCGCGCCCGGATGGGGCGCGCGCTTTTGTTCAATGCGGAAGGGGCGCGGATCAGAGGCCAAGGGCCACGAAACGCGGATCCCCGCCCCGGCGCAGCAGGATCAGGAGCGAGCGCCGACCGGCTTCGCGGGCTTCCTCGGCGCGGGCTTCGATATCGGCGACGGTTGCGACCGGTTGCTGATTGGCCTCGGTGATCAGGTCGCCGACTTCGATCCCCTTGCGGGCGGCGTCGCTATCTGCCTCGACCTGGCGCACCACAAGGCCGTTCATGCCGGGTGAGAGGTTCATTTCCGCGCGCAGCGCATCGCTCAGCGGCTGCAATTCCATGCCAAGGAAGGATGAGGGCTCTGGCGGGGTTTCTTCGCTTTGAGGCGGGGCCAGCGATCCTGCGGCTTCGGCCAGTTCGCGCTGCCCGAGCACCACGCTCAGCGTGATCTCTTCGCCGCCACGGAACACGATGACATCGACATCAACCCCCACACCGGCATCGGCCACGCGGCGCACCAGCATGCGCGTGTTGCGCACCGCACCACCGTCAAAGCGCAGGATCACATCGCCCGCCTGCATGCCCGCATCGCGCGAAGGGCCTTCCATGACATCCGTGACCATCGCGCCTTCGGCGCGCTCAAGCCCGATGGCTTCGGCCATTTCCTCGGTCACATCCTGGATGCGCACGCCCAGCCAGCCGCGCCGGGTGGAGCCATAGGTCAGAAGCTGGTCCACGACATTGGTGGCCACATGTGAGGACATGGCAAAGCCGATGCCGATCGAGCCACCGGTGGGCGACAGGATCGCGGTGTTCACGCCGATCACCTCGCCATCCATGTTGAAGAGCGGGCCGCCGGAATTGCCGCGATTGATGGCGGCGTCGGTCTGGATATAATCGTCGAAATTGCCCTGCAGGGCGCGGCCACGGGCCGAGATGATCCCGGCGCTGACCGAGAAGCCCTGCCCGAGCGGGTTGCCGACCGCGAGCACCCAGTCACCGACGCGCGAAGCCTCGGAATCGCCCCAGGGCACATGCGGCAGCGGCGCGTCATGGGTGACTTTCAGCAGCGCGATATCGGTTGCGGGGTCGGTGCCAATCAGTTCGGCCTGCAATTCCAGCCCGGAATAGAATTCGATGCGGATTTCATCGGCGCCGTCGATGACGTGGTTATTGGTCACGATGAAACCGTCATCCGAGATCACGAAACCCGAACCCAGCGCCTGATTGCGGCGCGGGCGATTGGGCGGCTGGCCTTGCGGGCCGTCAAAGAAATCGCGGAAGAAATCCTCGAAGGGCGAGCCCTCGGGCAGGCGCGGCCCCTCGTCCAGCCGAGAGGCGACGGTCGTGCTGGTGGTGATATTCACCACCGCGGGGCTGACACGTTCGGCCAGATCAGCGAAGCTTTCGGGGCGCGCGGATTGCGCCTGCGCCATGCTCACCAGCGCAAAGGCAAAGGCGAGCGCCAGGCCGATCATCCGCAGGAACTGCGTCATCTCGGGGCAGGGGCGCCGCATGGAAATGGCATAAGACATTTCTGTTCTCTCCTGTTCATGGTGGCCCGCCGGGCGGGCACAGCCCTTATGTGCCCAATCTATGCGTGCCTTGGTCAAACGCAATTTGTGAAACACAGTCTCAACCAGACGTGAAACGCTGTCATCGCGGGGGGCAGGGTTCAGGAACTGCCCAGCATGCGCGCGAGCGTGATCAGCACCGCGCCCGCGACAAGTGCCAGAACGCCGATCAGGCGGCGGGCGTCAAAGGGCATCTCTGCCAGCGTCCGCAGGATATCGTCCAGACGCCGAGGGGCCAGTGCAAAGACCAGCCCCTCGAAAATCAGCACCAGCCCGAGGGCCAGGATGATGGTTTGCGCGCTCACCTAGTTGCCGATGATCGCTTCCAGCTCGCGCACCGCATCGGGTTCTGCCGAATCCGGCTCGGGGGCGCGCTGTTGCAGCAATTCGGGGTCTTCGGCCAGACGCCGGGCGGCATCGCGGACCGAGGCCAGCACCTCATCGCCGATCCCGTCCGAGCGCAGGAAGGCGAAGAACTCGCTATCCGGGCGCAGCACCATCGTGGCGTTTTCCCCGCGCAGCGCACGCTCGTAGCTTTGCATCGAGCGGGTGAAGGCGAAGAATTCCGGGTCAAGGTTGAAGGCTTCGGCATAGACCCGGTTGCGCTCGGCATCCGCTTCACCGCGGATGATCTCGGCTTCGCGGCGCGCGGCTGAGACCAGTTCGATCACGGTCCGGTCGGCCAGAGCACGCACGCGCTGCGCGGCCTCGTTCCCGCGAGCACGCTCATCGGCGGCTTCGCGTTCGCGTTCGGCGCGCATCCGGGCAAAGGTCGCTTCCAGGTTCTCGCGCGGCAGGTCGGTGCGGGTCAGCCGCACGTCGATCACCTCGATCCCCAGTGTCAGTGCCTCGCGCCGGGCCAGTTCGCGGATGCGGTTCATCAGCGCGGTCCGGTCCTCGGAGAGCACCGCGGATGAGGGCACTGCACCCAGCACTTCGCGGATGGCGGCATTCATGATGCGGTCCATCCGGCCCTGTGCTGCGCGCACCCCGTCGACGCCCACGGCTTCGCGGAAGCGGCGCACATCGGCCAGACGCCAGCGCAGGAAAGCGTCAACGACCAGACGACGGTCATCGAGCGGCGTGACTTCGAGCGGCTGGGTCTGCAGACCGAGAATCCGCGCGTCATAGCGCACCACTTCCTGAATGAAGGGAATCTTGAAGCCGAGACCCGGTTCGGTGATTTCCTGTTTCACCTGACCGAATTGCAGCACCAGAACATTCTCGCGCTCATCGACGATGAAGAGGGCCGAAAAGGCGGTGACGAGGGCCACCACGAGAACCGGCAGAACAAATCCTGCTTTTTTCATCAGTTTGCCCCCCGCTGGCGTTGCAGTTGATCAAGCGGCAGATAGGGCAGCACACCGCTGCCGCCATTCTCGCCTGTGGCGGTCACATTATCCAGAATGGTCAGGTTCATGTCGCCAAGCACCCGTTCCATGGTTTCCAGATACATCCGTTTGCGGGTGACTTCGGGGGCATTCACATATTCGGAATAGACCGAGACGAAGCGCGCGGCCTCACCCTGCGCGTTGTTGATCACTTCGGCGCGATAGGCTTCGGCTTCTTCCTGAATCTGGGCGGCCTGACCACGGGCCTGAGCCAGCACGCGGTTTGCATAGGCATCGGCTTCGCGCTCCAGACGGTCACGTTCCTGACGCGCGGTCTGCACGTCGCGGAAGGCGTTGATCACGCCTTCGGGCGGGTCGGCCTTGTCGAAATTGACCCGGATCACGTTGATGCCCGATTCGTAGCTGTCGAGCAGTTCCTGCACCGCCTGCCGCAGGTCCGCCGCAATCGCGCCGCGGTCGCGGTTGAGGATCGGGGACAGTTCGGTCCGGGCGATAATGTCGCGCATCGCGGATTCGGACGCGGCGCGCACGGTTTCGCGCGGATCGGCCAGATTGAACAGCAGGCGTGCCGGATCGGTCACGTTCCAGACCACCTGAAACTCGATATCGACCACGGCTTCGTCGCGGGTCAGCATCAGGCCGGTGTCCAGTGCAGAGCGGCCGGTGCCGACTTCGGTGACGCGCTCGGTGGTGGTCTGCACCACCTCATGCGACACGACGGGCCAGGGCGCGAAGTTCAGGCCGGGATTGCCGGTCTTGTAATACTGGCCGAACAGCAGTTCGACCGAGCGTTCCTCGGGGCGCACCGTGTAGAAAGAGGCGAAGGCCCAGAGCACCACCAGCGCCACCAGACCCAGCAGGACACCGCGCTTGGAAAAGCCCGGTCCACCGGTGCCACGGCCATTCCGACCGCCGCCGCCACCGCCCATCAGGACGCGGAGTTGTTCCTGGCCCTTTTTGACGATCTCGTCGATTTCAGGGATCTGGGGTTGTCCGTCCCCGCGATTCCCCCCACCACTGCCCCGGTTGCCACCGCCGCGATTACCGCCGCCGCCGCCGCCCCAGGGTCCGCCATTATTGCCAGACATCCTGTCTCCATCCTTGTTTTCGTCATTTGCTCACAAAATCGGGCCAAGGCCCGTCGAAATCAACCCTTATCCGTCATGGCTGCGCGTCGCTGTCCGCATTGTGACCAGTTCCTCGGCCATGGTGGGGTGTACCGCCAGAGTGCGGTCGAAATCCGCCTTGGTGGCCCCCATCGCAATCGCGACCGCCGCAAGCTGGATCATTTCGCCCGCCTGATCCGCGACGATATGACACCCCAGCACCTTGTTGGATCGCGCGCAGACGATCAGTTTCATCAGCACCCGTTCCGGATGCCCGATAAAGGCCGTGCGCATCGGGCGGAAGGCAGTTGCATAGACATGCACCGGACCTGCCGCGCGCGCCTCTTCCTCGCTTTGCCCCACAGTGCCGAATTCGGGCTGGGTGAAAACGGCGGTCGGGATCAGGCTGTGGTCGAATGTCGTGGCTTTGCCCCCGAAGATCGTATCGGCAAAGGCATGACCCTCGCGGATCGCGACCGGGGTCAGGTTCGCGCGGTCGGTCACATCACCCACGGCAAAGATCGAGGGGATCGCGGTCTGGCTGTAGTCATCGACCGGGATCGCGCCATTGGGTTTCAGGGTCAGTCCCAGCGCCTCCAGCCCCAGCCCTGCGCTATTGGGCCTGCGCCCGGTCGCGAAGAGGATCGCATCATAGCGGCCATTCCGGCCTGTCGTCGAGGTGACGTGGTAGCCACTGTCGTCGCGGGTGATGTCCAGAACATCGGTGCCCAGATGCAGATCCACGCCATTTTCGCACATCTGATCGGCGATATGGCCGCGCGCTTCATCGTCAAAGCCGCGCAGGATCTGTGCGCCGCGATAGAATTGCGTGGTTTTCACACCCAGCCCGTTGAAGATGCAGGCGAATTCCGTTGCGATATAGCCGCCGCCCACGATCAGGATCGAGCCGGGCAATTGCTCCATCTCAAAGACCTCGTTCGAGGTCATCGCACCATGGCCCTGCCATTTCTCGGGCACGACCGGCCAGCCGCCGGTGGCGATCAGGATATGCTTGGCGCTGACGATCCGGCCATCGGCAAGCCGCACCTCATGCGGCCCGGCCACGCTGGCGCGGCAATCATGGATGGTGACGCCTGCGCGTTCCAAGCCACCACGATAGGCCCCTTCCAGCCGGGTGAGTTCCTGATCCAGCCGCGCGCGGAAAGCGGGCCAGTCAAATGCGCCGATCTGCGCGTCCCAGCCATATTCCTGCGCCTCGGCCACGGCAGCGGGGAAGCTGGATGCAAAGACCATCAGTTTCTTGGGCACGCAGCCGCGAATGACACAGGTGCCGCCCATGCGTGATTCCTCGGCCAGAGCGACGCGCGCGCCATATTGGCTGGCCGCGATCCGGGCCGCACGCACACCGCCCGAGCCGCCACCAATCACGAAGAGATCGAAGTCAAATGCCATGCCTGCCCTCAGAGGTCCGAGAAAATATTGCGGGCGTCTTCCAGATCGACCTGTCTCACAGACGATTCCGGTGTGCCCGTGGTCAGATCCCGCAGTTCAACCGTGCCATCGGCGTGACCGATCACCACCTGATCGGCGATATCGACAAACAGCCCGTTCTCGACCACGCCGGGCACCTGATTGAGCACCAGCGAAAGTTGCCGCGCATTGCCGATCCGCCCGAGCGCCAGATCAAGGATGTAATTGCCCTCATCTGTCACATAGGGCTGGGTGCCGTTCATGCGCAGGCTGGACTGGCGGCCCATCACATCCATAGAGGCCAGCACTTCCTCGACCAGCGCCTTGGTGGCGGGCCAGCCGAAGGGGACAACTTCGACCGGCAGCGGGAAGGCGCCCAGCGTCTTCACTTCCTTGGCGGCATCGGTGATCACGATCATCTGATCCGAGGCGGTGGCCACGATCTTTTCGTGCAAAAGCGCGCCGCCGCCGCCCTTGATCAGCGTCAGTTCCGCGTCGAATTCGTCGGCCCCGTCGATGGTCAGATCGAGCCAGCGCGCCTCGTCGAGCGAGACCACATTGATGCCCACTTCGCGGGCAAGCTGCGCGGTGCGCGATGAGGTGGGCACGGCGATGATGCGCAACCCCTCTTGCCGGACCCGCGCGCCCAGACGGCGCACCAGCCATGCGGCGGTCGAACCGGTGCCCAGCCCCACGCGCATCCCGTCCTGCACGAAATCGGCAGCACAATGGGCGCTGGCATATTTGGCGCGGTCGATGGGGGTCAGGTCACTGGTCATCGCGAGGCCCTTTGTCTGGCTCGGGCGTGTTATAGGCGGAGTCTGGTCTTGGACGAAAGGCGAAAATCAGAAGAAACCGGTCTCAGCGCTGGATCGTCTGCAGGTAAGCGTCCAGCGCGACGATCTTTTCCGGCAGGGGGCGGGACAGGCCCGAAGGGGTCTGCACCCGTGACAGCCGCCCGGTCAGCAGATCGCCGAAATTCGGCATTTCGGCCCCGGCATAGGCGGTCTGGCCCTGCGCATAGCCGTCGAGCTTGTCGAGAATACGCATCTGTGGATAGGTGCCGCCCGCGCGCGCCGTGATCTGCGTGAGATCCGGCACCTGCGCGCCGCCGCGCGCATCGGCGCCGTGGCAGGTCGCGCAATTCTGCTCATAGAGCGCGCGCCCGGCCTGCGGGCTGGTCCAGGGGGAACAGCCAGCAAGAGCGGCGACAAGGGGAAGGCCAAGAGCGATGCGCATGGGTCCACAGTGCCGCAGAAATCCGCGCCTGCCAAGGGGCGGCAGGTCTTGTTTGCGTGACAGCATGTCGCAAGACGGATGGTGTTTGCGCCGGGCCGACCTAGATTAGGCGCAGCGAACAGGAAAGGGGCCGCGCATGTTTCTGTCGGTTTTCGAGATATTCAAGGTGGGGATCGGGCCGTCCTCGTCCCATACGATGGGGCCGATGGTGGCGGCGGCGCGGTTTCTGGACCATCTGCGCGGGCTGCCTTTCGCTGTGTCGGGGTTGCGGGCTTCGCTGCATGGCTCGCTGGCCTTTACCGGGGTGGGGCATGCCACCGACCGGGCGGTGATCCTTGGTCTGGCCGGGTTCACGCCCGATGCCTATGATGCCGAGCGCGCCGAGGCGATGCTCGGGCAGATCGAGACTGACGGCAAGGTGGCGGTCGCGGGGCTGGGCGATCTGAGCTTTGCGCCGAAAACCGACCTGATCTTCGATTATGGCCCGGCGCTGCCCGGCCATGCCAATGGCATGCGGCTGATGGGGCTGGACCATCAGGGCGATGTGATCGCGCAGGAAACCTATTATTCCATCGGCGGCGGTTTTGTCGTGACCGAGGATGAGCTGGGCCGCGAACCCGCCCAGACCGGCCCTGCGATTCCCTTTCCGTTCGAGTCGGCGGCGCAGATGCTGGAGATGGCGCGCACGAGCGGCAAGAGCATTGCGCAGATGAAACGCGCCAATGAACTGGCGCGGATGGGGCCGGGGACGCTGGAACAGGGGTTGCAGCGGCTGTGGCAGGTGATGCGCGACTGTATCGACCGGGGGCTTGGCACCGACGGGGTGCTGCCCGGCGGGCTGAAGGTCAGGCGCCGGGCGCAGGCGATCCGCGAGGCGCTGGAGCGCGAGGCGGGGCTGAATCTGACCGCGCCGCATGTGATCAATGACTGGATCAGCACCTATGCCATGGCGGTGAACGAGGAAAACGCGGCTGGCGGGCAGGTGGTGACGGCGCCCACCAATGGCGCGGCGGGGGTGGTGCCTGCGACGATCCGCTACTGGCTGGATCATGTGCCGGGCGCTTCCGAGGCGCGGGTGGGCGAGTTCCTGCTGACAGCGGCGGCAATCGGCGGGCTGGTCAAGCATAATGCCTCGATCTCTGGCGCGGAATGCGGCTGTCAGGCGGAAGTCGGCTCTGCCGCGGCCATGGCGGCGGCGGGGCTGGCGGCGGTGCTGGGCGGCACGCCCGAACAGGTGGAAAATGCCGCTGAAATCGCGCTGGAACATCACCTTGGCATGACCTGCGACCCGGTGAAAGGGCTGGTGCAGGTGCCGTGCATCGAGCGCAACGGGCTGGGGGCGATCAAGGCGGTTTCGGCCGCGTCCCTTGCCCTGCGCGGGGATGGCACCCATTTCATGCCGCTGGATAATTGCATCGAGGCGATGCGCCAGACCGGCGCCGACATGTCCGAGAAATACAAGGAAACCGCGCTGGGCGGGCTGGCGGTGAATGTGCCGAATTGCTGAGACCCGGAACGGTTTGACGCAGGTCATGGTGCGGGGTGCCGCTTTGCGGGCATCCTGACCCGATCAGACCGGAAGGAGCCGCGCATGGAGTGCTTTGAAGTCGAAGTCACCTGTCCCGACAAGGAGAGCGCCCGCGCGATTGCGACGGCCTGCCTCAAGGCCCGGCTGGTCGCCTGCGCCAATCTTCTGCCCAAGGTCGAGAGCCTGTTCTGCTGGCAGGGCCAGATCGATTCCGAAACCGAGACCCTGCTCAGGATGAAAACGCCTGTGCGGAATTTCGATGCGGCCTGCGCGGTGATCCGCGCGCATCATCCCTATACGTTACCCGCCATCGTGGCCCTGCCGGTGCAGGCGATGGGGCCGGGCGTGGCCGGTTGGATCGCGGAAGAGACTCAGGGCGCGAAGATCTGCGACTGATCGGCAAAGCCCTTGATCTCTATCGGATTGCCCGAGGGGTCGCGGAAGAACATGGTCCATTGCTCGCCCGGTTGTCCCTTGAAACGCAGGTTCGGGGGCAGCACGAAATCGACCCCCGCCGCCTGCAACCGCTCTGCCAGCGCCTGAAAGCGCGGCAGATCCAGCACCAGCCCGAAATGCGGCATCGGCACCATGTGATCGCCCACCTTGCCGGTTGGGGCATTGGCGAAGGGGGTGCCCAGATGCAGGCTGATCTGATGGCCGAAGAAATCGAAATCCACCCAAGTGTCGGTGCTGCGCCCCTCGTGGCAGCCCAGCACGCCGCCATAGAAGGCGCGCGCCTCGTCGAGATCGCGGACGTGATAGGCGAAATGAAATGGCATCAGCATGGCGGATCCTCCTGCCATAGGGGTAAGGGTTGGGGCGGGTGATCTCAAGCCCCCTCTGGACGCGCTTTTTCTTCGCTCCTATAAGGCAGGCATGTTCAGGTTCTGCATCATTATCCCGCGAATTAGCGACCCGGCACTCTGATGCGCCCGGAGTGCCGGGATAGCCTTGGCGCTGGCCAATTGCCCCGAAATTCCAGAAGTGATCGCACCATGACCGAGACACCTGACTATAAAGACACTGTTTTCCTGCCTCAGACCGAATTTCCGATGCGTGCGGGCCTGCCTGCCCGAGAGCCCGAATGGCTGGCGCGCTGGGAGCGGCTGGGCATCTATGACCGGCTGCGCGCAAATGCCGAGGGGCGCAAACCCTTCATCCTGCATGACGGCCCGCCCTATGCGAATGGCAATCTGCATATCGGCCATGCGCTGAACAAGGTGCTGAAGGATTTCATCACCCGCAGCCAGCAGATGCTGGGGCGCGATGCGCGCTATGTGCCGGGCTGGGATTGCCACGGTCTGCCGATCGAGTGGAAGATCGAGGAGCAATACCGCGCCAAGGGGCTGGACAAGGATGCGGTCGATATCGTCGATTTCCGTCAGGAATGCCGCCGCTTCGCCGAAGGCTGGATCGATGTGCAGCGCGAGGAATTCAAGCGTCTGGGCGTGACCGGCAAATGGGAGAAGCCTTACCTCACCATGGATTACCACGCCGAGGCGGTGATCGCGGATGAGTTCATGAAGCTGGTGATGAACGGGTCTTTGTATCAAGGCTCCAAGCCTGTGATGTGGTCGCCGGTGGAAAAGACCGCGCTGGCCGAGGCGGAGGTGGAGTATCATGACAAGGAGAGCTTCACCATTTGGGTGAAGTTTGAGGTCAACGAGCTTTTCGAGGAGTCTAGCTGGGAGAATGTTGACGCCAATAGCGGCGCGTCACGCCCGATGCTGCCTGAGCAACTGGCAGAAGGGCGAGAGCAACTTGAATTGCTTCGCGGCGCTAAAGTGGTGATCTGGACAACAACGCCTTGGACCATCCCCTCCAACAAAGCCGTCGTGTATGGTGCCGCTTTCTCGTATGGTCTGTACGAGGTCACGGGGACTCCCGATGAGTGCTGGGCGAGCGTTGGCGAGCGGTTCATCCTCGCCGATAAGCTTGCAGAGCAAGTCATGACCAAAGCGCGGTTGGACGGTTCAATGTATCGCAGGGTATCGGATGTGAACCCTGCGTTTATCAAATCACTTGCCCACCCGCTTGCCGGGGCCGAAGGGGGGCAGGGCGAATGGGACGAGCCGCGCGATTTCCGGGCCGCCGATTTCGTGACCGATGACGAAGGCACCGGCTTTGTGCATTGCGCGCCCTCGCATGGGATGGAGGAATACGAGCTTTATCGCGATCTGGGCATGCTGCAACAGGTCATCACCTATAATGTGATGGATGACGGCAGCTTCCGGGACGATCTGCCGTTCTTTGGCGGCAAGCGCATCCTGCGCGAGAAAGCCAAAAAGGGCGATTGGGAAGGGGATGCCAATGCAGCCGTGATCGCCAAACTGGCCGAGGTCGGGGGGCTACTGGCACGGGGCAAGATCAAGCATTCCTACCCGCATAGCTGGCGCTCGAAAGCGCCGGTGATCTATCGCAACACCGCGCAATGGTTCGCCGCCATCGACAAGCCGCTGGATGACGGTATGGGCGAGCATGGCGACACGATCCGCGCCCGCGCGCTGACCTCTATCGACAAATTGGTGCAATGGACGCCGCAGACCGGGCGCAACCGGCTCTATTCGATGATCGAAGCACGCCCCGACTGGGTGCTGTCGCGGCAGCGCGCCTGGGGGGTGCCGCTGACCTGTTTCGTCAAAAAGGGCGCGAAACCCACTGATCCCGACTTCCTGCTGCGTGATCCGGCGGTGAATGCGCGGATCAGGGCGGCTTTCGAGGCGGAAGGCGCCGATGTCTGGTATGTGCAAGGATTCAAGGAACGCATCCTTGGAAACCTGCATGATCCTGACGCCTATGATCAGGTGTTTGACATTCTGGATGTCTGGTTCGACTCCGGCTCGACCCATGCTTTCGTCCTGCGCGACCGCGAGGATGGCAGCCCCGACGGGATTGCCGATCTCTATCTGGAAGGGACTGACCAGCATCGCGGCTGGTTCCATTCCTCGATGCTGCAAGCCTGCGCGACCAAGGGGCGCGCGCCCTATCGCGGCGTGCTGACCCATGGGTTCACGCTGGACGAGAAGGGCATGAAAATGTCCAAATCTCTGGGCAACACGGTCGCGCCGCAAGAGGTGATCAGCGAATATGGCGCCGATATCCTGCGGCTCTGGGTGGCGCAGTCCGACTACACGGTGGATCTGCGCATCGGCAAGGAAATCCTGAAAGGGGTGGCCGACAGTTACCGCCGCTTGCGCAACACGATGCGCTTCCTTCTGGGCAATCTCGACGGGTTTTCCGAGCAGGAACGCGTGGCCCCCGCCGAGATGCCCGAACTGGAACGTTGGGTGCTGCATCGTCTGGCGGAGCTGGATGCTCAGGTGCGCAAGGGCTATGCGGCCTATGATTTTCAGGGCGTGTTCCGCGATCTCTTCACTTTCGCCACCTCGGATCTGTCGGCCTTCTATTTCGATATCCGCAAGGATGCGCTCTATTGCGATGCCCCGGACAGCCTGCGCCGCCGTGCCGCGCGCACGGTTCTCGATATCCTGTTCCACCGGCTGACCACATGGCTTGCGCCGGTGCTGGTCTTCACGATGGAGGATGTCTGGCTTTCGCGCTTCCCCGGCGATGACGGGTCCGTGCATCTGCAGGATTTCCCCGACACGCCCGCCGATTGGCTGGATCTGCCGCTGGCGCAGAAATGGGCGGGCATCCGGGCGGCGCGGCGGGTGGTGACAGCGGCGCTGGAAATCCAGCGGCGCGACAAGGTGATCGGGGCTTCGCTGGAGGCCGCGCCGGTGGTCCATGTGCGCGATGCTGCCATCATGGAGGGGCTGAAAACGGTTGATTTCGCCGATATCTGCATCACCTCGGATCTGGTTCTGACCGCCGATCCGATCCCGTCCGAGGCGTTCCGCATGCCCGAGGTCGAGGGCGTGGGCGTGGTGTTCGAACGGGCCGAGGGCGAGAAATGCCAGCGCTGTTGGAAGATCACGCCCGATGTGGGCCGCTACGCACATCCGGGCACCTGCAAACGCTGCAACGCGGCATTGGGGTAAGCGCGCCAGACCGGGCTTGCCCTGCGCGCGTTGCTCGCCTATGCCCATAGGCATGACAGCGCCGCGCTATACCGAGCTTGTGAGCAATCTGCCCGCGACAGTCCCTTTCGTCGGGCCAGAGGCGCATATGCGTGCCTCTGGTCGCAGCTTCCGGGCGCGGCTGGGGGCGAATGAAAGCGGTTTCGGCCCCTCGCCGCATGCGATTGCGGCAATCGAGGCGGCAGGGCGCGAAGCCTGGATGTATGGCGACAGCGAGGCGCATGACTTGCGGGCGGCTTTGGCGGCGCATCACGCGATCCCGCCCGAGGCGATTCTGGTGGGCGAGGGGATTGACGGGTTGCTGGGCAATCTGGTGCGGCTTCTGGTCGGGCCGGGGGATGCTGTTGTCACCTCGGACGGGGCCTATCCGACCTTCAACTACCATGTCGCGGGCTTTGGCGGGGTGCTGCATAAAGTCCCCTATCGCGATGATCACGAGGATCCGGCAGCCCTGCTCGCGCGGGCCGAAGAGGTCGGCGCGAAGCTGCTCTATTTCTGCAATCCCGACAATCCGATGGGAAGCTGGCATTCGGCGCGGATCGTGCAGCGCATGATCGACTCGGTACCGGAGGGCACGCTTCTGGTGCTGGACGAGGCCTATATCGATGCGGCCCCCGAGGGGACGGCCCCGGCGCTGGACCCCGAGGATAGGCGCGTGATCCGCATGCGGACCTTCTCGAAACTCTACGGTCTGGCGGGAATGCGCGTGGGCTATGCGATCGCCGCGCCGCCCCTGATCGCGATGTTTGACCGGATCCGCAATCATTTCGGACTGGGGCGCGTCACGCAGGCGGCGGCGCTGGCGGCGCTGCAGGATCAGGACTGGTTGCGCGGGGTGCAGCACCGTGTCGCGCAGGCGCGCGGGGCGCTGAGCGCAATCGCCGCCGAGAACGGGTTGCATGCGCTGCCCTCGGCCACGAATTTCGTGGCGATGGACTGCGGCAGAGACGCGGATTTCGCCCGCGCCGTGTTGCGCGAGCTTATGGGGCGCGATGTCTTTGTGCGCATGCCTTTCGTTGCGCCGATGGACCGGTGCATCCGGGTCTCGACCGGCCCGGAGGCAGAGCTGCAGGTCTTTGCCGAAGTTCTGCCACTGGCCCTGCGCGCGGCCCGGTGACGACGCGGCGCAGGGGACGGTGCTGCCCGCGACAGGTTTTTGGCGGCAGTTTATCCGCGCGGCGAGGGCGGGACTTTCCGCCGCATGGCGGGCAAGCGCGGACAGTCGTGCCGCCGCGACCGGGTTTTGGGCCTGACGGGCGGGGGCAAATGCCGCTGCACCCCGCCCGGAGGATCGCAATATGCGCAACCCGCGCTCAGCGTCGCGCATCTTGCAGGAGCACCAGCGCCGTTGCGGCCCCGCTCAGGCTGATCTGGGTTTCGCGCAGTTCCGCCATCACAAGAAACCTGCGCGTGAGAGCGCTCAGGGCGTCGGGCTGGCTGAGCTGCTGTATATCCGAGGTGCCGAAGCGCTTTTCTGCCGCGCGGCGCATGCGCGTCACCTGCGTGTCGATGTCAAGCTTGCCGAATTCCACCGGCAATCCAAGAGTGGTCTGGACAATCTCGCGCAGGGGCGGGTTTCCCAGCAAGGCGAACCAACGCGCGCTGTCGCTGCTGTAGTTTTCGGCAAGTTGCGGCAATTCTCGCTGCAGCGACATGGCCAGTCGCAGCGTCTGATCCTGAGTGCCGATGGCGATCTCGAATTCGCGTGTGCGATATTGCGAGAGGATCTGATCGACCTGTCTTTCGGGCGGGGTAGCGGAGGGCCGGGTCAGGTATTCGAATGCGCGCGCGAAGGCCAGATAGCGCTTGTCGGCCAGCCGGTTGGCGAGGGCGCCGCGCTCTGTGGTGCCATCTTCCACGATCTTGCGGATGAAAGCGCGGTTGTCGAGATCATCCTGCAGCCCGAAAGCCCCGAGAGCCACCCGCAGCAGGCGGCGATCCTCGACCAGATCCTGCACCGAGCGCAGTTTCGGAAGGGTTGCGCGCAGATGGGCCTCGTCGCGCGCAAGTCTGGGTGTTGCGTTGAAACTGGCTTCCTGCCGCGCCTTTGTCCGATTGAGCAGCGCCCATCCGGCCAAACCAGAAATCGGGATGACAGGTTGAAAGCTCATGGCCTTCGCGCCGCAAACAGCCGGGCCTCGCGCGGCAGGAGCAGGCGCAGGGCCTTGAGCGCGGCATAGTGATCGCCTGCAAGGATCTGGTCCGAGGCGGTGGCGAGGATCCTGCGGCTGTCGGGATCTGTAAAGACCTGGCTGATCTGTTCGATTGCGCGCAGCAAGGGCTTTTCGATCTCGGCGGCGCTGGAATCGCCCGAAAGCACCAGTTGCGCCAGATAGCAGGTGCGCCGGACGGGCGTGTTCGCCTGCTCCGGATGGATGGCATCGCGCAGCCGGAGCACATTGGCATTCGGGGTCTTGATCGACAGGCAGGTGCGGCGATCACCATTCTCGATGACCGCGCCGTTCAGCAGCACGCGTTCATGTGGCGCCAGACGAATGACCAGCCCGCTCATGTCACGTCATCCTTTCCCGACAGGCCCCGCATGATGGCGAGGTTGATATCGATCAGCACATCGGCGCTGGCATCCGAGCGCAGCACGGTTTCGGTGTGCCGGAGGCTGAATTCCGCGAGTTGCAGGAGTTGCAGCTTCAGCGCATCGGGCAGCGCATTTTCGGCAGAGGCCAGGTCGATGGCAAATTCTGTCCAGAGCCTGCGGTTTTCGGTGAGCGCTTCGGCGAGGGCCGCAAATCCCTTGGCGCGATCTGCCTGCGCGCGCTGCAGGCGGGATGTGATCCGGGCGATGACCTGATATTCGGCTGTGCGCGCGGTTTTCTGGGCGTTCAGGGGATTGCCATAGGTCGCGACAGCCAGAGCATGGGCGTTCATTCTGAGTCCCTTCGTTCAGTGAAAGTGATCGGTCAGCAAGATTGCGGGCCCGCTGGCGGGCCCGCATCGCGCCTATCAGCGGAAGAGCGCCAGGATATTCTGCGGCTGCTGGTTCGCGATCGAGAGGGACTGGGTGGCCAGTTGCTGCTGGACCTGAAGTGCTTGCAGCCTTGCGGATGCGGCTTCCATATCCGCGTCGACAAGCGCGCCAATCCCCGATGTCAGCGCATCGGTCAGATTCTTGACGAATTCTGCCTGAGTGTCGATGCGCATCTGTGCGGAACCGAAGACGGCTGCGCTGTCGATGGCCCTGTCAATGGCGGTCTCGATCACGCCGAGGGCGGCGGCGGCGCCGACGCCCGTGCTGACATTGATCGAGTCGAGAATGCCAAGCCCGCCTGCGTCAGCGTTCTGATAGGTTGCCGCAATGGTCAGGGTTTCACCCGCCGCACCATTGGCGAAGGCAAGCTGCGTCGGGTTCGCGGTGGCATAGTTGATCGTAAGATCCGCGAAACCCAAGCTTTCGATTGCCGTACGCAGCCCGAGCGCGACAACCGCACCCGTATCGGTGGCGGCCATATCTGCGGCGCTGACGGTATAGCTGGCAGTATTGCCATTGATCGTCACTGAAAGCGTGGCCCCCGCGGTCAAGGCTGCGCCCGCAATCGCCAGGACGCCGTTGTCGCCGCCTGCCAGCACAAAGGCCGTCGCATCAGACGCGGCTGTAATCCCGGTCGATGCGGTGTGGTAGACGTTTGCAGGCGTATATCCCGAGGTCGAGAGGTTCTGCGCGGCGATGGTGATGTTGCGCGCCGTGACCGCGCCGCCCGCGCGATCAAGCGAGGCAAGAATGCTGGTGGCTCCGCTGGAGCCGTCGACAAGATTGAGACCGTTGAACTGCGCCGCACCAATGACGGCGGTCACCTGTTGGCGGAGTGCGACAATATCCGCCTGGATCTTGTTGCGGTCGACATTCTCTTCCTGTGCGTTGACGATCAGCCCTTTCATCTGGGTGAGCAGGTCCGTCACGGTTTCAGCGGCATTGCGCGCGACCCCGACGGTTGCCGAACCCAGGGCCAGCGTATCCGAGATCGCCTTGAAGCCCTTGACGTCGGATTCCATCGTTTTCGAGATTGCCCAGACTGCGGCATTGTCACGCGCTGTCGCGATTGACTTTCCGGTCGAGATCTCGCTTTGGGTCTGGGCCAGATGCTTGTTGATTCCACGCAGCGTCTGCAATGCGATCATTGCGCTTGAGTTTGTCAGAATGCTTGACATGAGAGGTCCTTTCGGCATGTGCATTTTGCACGGGGTATGCGCGCCGGGCCCCGGCGCATAGGGTTGCATTCTGCAGGCAAAGCGTTGCAAGCAACGTCCGGGTCGCATTCTGCTCGACTGGTGTCAGGCTCTGCGCAATTGCTTTAGAAACCCTGAATCTTGCGGGTGTTTCGCGCGGTGAACCGGCTTTTTCTGCCAAGTTGGTAAATGCGTTTCAGATCTTGCGCTCCAGACCGGTCGGGCCTGCAGCCATCGCGTGCCGGGCGCCCGCCTTGTCGTAAACCTCTGTGACCGGGGCCTTTTCAAGATTGCGCAGGATCGCGCGCGCGTCTTCGATGCCCGCCGTTGCGGCCCTCAGCAAGCGCATATTGCGCTCTGCGCGCTGCGCAATCTGCCGGAGCGTCGCGTCATCGGGTTGCTCTGTCTCCAGCTGCTCTGCGAAGGTGAGTCCGGCCTCGGAAATCTGCGCAAGCCCCGAGTAATCACCTGAAAGAATGGCATTTTCTTCAGTCTCAAGAAGCGAGAGGAGGCGGGAGGCGCTAATGGAGCGGGTCATGCGGGCCCGTCCGTCGCCGACCTGCCCATCATCGCGCGCAGGGCCAGTTCGGCAAGGCCGATCCCGCCCCGTTCGGCGATTCGTTCCGCCTGTGCACGCAGCAGAAAAGAGGCGAACTGCTCTTCCCCCGCCCCGCCGCCGAAGGCCGAAGCGGTCTGTCCTGCGCCGGCGGCCTGCAGCAATTCGGTCAGGATTGCGGCCTCGAATTCCGTGGCGGTCTGTTTCAGCCTGTCGGTTTGCGGCCGCGAGGCGGCTGTGGTGATCGCGATGTCGGGGCGCAATGCGGGGATCGGGAGCGTCATGGGGCATCCTCTGAAAGCCTGAGAGGTGGAGAATCCTGCATCCCGGTAAAGATTTGGTAAGCTGTGGCTGCGATATTTGCCCTGTAGCGGGATGAGAGACCGGGCATGAACATCTGCAGGACCAGCACATCGACCCTATCCGCGGTGTCCCTGCGGGGCGGGGGGCAGCCAGCCGATGCCATGCTGCCTGACCTGGGCTTCCACAGTCTGATTCAAGGCGCGCTGACGGCGTCGCAAAAGCCTGTGCTCGTCACCGGACACTCCCCGCCGGAAATGGTGCGGAGGGCGGAAAGCGATCCCCCGGAGCCGCGTGATGGTTCAGGCGGGATCGGGGAGATGGCCGCGCAGTCGAAGGAGATAGCGACCGGGGCCGTTCCGCAGGCGGGTGAGGGCATAGGCCCGCCGGATACGCCTCTGGCACGCGGGACGATGGCCGCGCAGGGCCGTCTGCTGCCTCATCTGTGGTGGCCGTCACAAGCGCAGGATCTCGCTGCGGCTGGCAGTGCGGCGGGCGGGCAGGATGCGAGCCTCTCTGTCGCGCTTCCGATCGAAGCTTCGGCGGGGGGGGATGTGACAGAGCTTTCCGAGGGCTCGGTGCTTTCGCTCCAGGCTGCGGATCACGGGGCAGTTGCCCCGGCGATGGGTGTAGTGCCGCCGCAACATGGGATAGGGGCGCCAGACGCTCTGCGCGACAGGTTGCGGGTTGCGCCGCGTCGGATCATGACAGACTTGCCGCCGCCGGACGAGATATCCGCAGGCGTCACGGCGAAGGCGCAAGGCCCTGGCTCCGGGTTGCGGATGGAGCGGCAGGCCGCTCTGGCACATCCGGGCATGCCCCGGCCCGGTGAGGCGCCTGATCGACCGGTGGCGGATCTTGCCGCGCCGGGGGACCTGCCCATTCGGGCCGGTCCCGCCATGACGGCGGCCATGGTGCCGCTGACCGAATTGCCGCTTGGTCTGAAGACTCCGCCCGGGGCACCGGGGGGGGCGGAAAGCCCCCCTGCGGACACAATGCCGCCGGGCGAGGACAGGCAGATCATTGCGGTCGGCCGGGACGAGACGAGTCGTCCGCTCTGGGTGGAATTGCCGGGTCGGGTGCAGATCGGGCGGCTGGGTGGCGAATTGCGCGCGCTCGTGATCGAGCATATGCGGCCCGCTGGCCAGAGCCTGTTCCAGATCCGGATGGATCCGGTCGAACTGGGGCAGCTGCGCATCACGCTGCAGATGACGGAGGCCGGGCTGCACATCCAGATCATGGCCGAGCGCCCGGAAACACTTGATCTGATGCGCCGCTTCTCCGCAGATCTGATGCAGGATTTGAGACAGATGGGGTTTTCGGATCTCATGATGAGTTTTTCCGATCAGCAGCATCGTGCGCTGCAACCCGCCCCGGAGCGCCGGGCTTTCCCGGTCGAACCAGAATCGCCGGGCCCGGTGCAAATCCTTGGAGTCGCGCTGGAGCCCAGCCGCGTCGGATCGGGCGGAATGGATTTGCGCCTGTGACGATACGGGCCGCCCATGCCGGGGTGACGGGCTGGCGATAGCCCTCGCCGCCCGGCCTTAAGTTAGGGCGGGTCGCGGAGCATAGGTTTGCGCAGGGCGGGAGCTTCGCCCGCTCCGCGCGCCTGCCCTTGCTGATGCGCCGCCGCGCGGGATGTGGCCGCCAGTGTCAAGCTTCGCCCCGACGCCTGCGCTTGCTGATACCGCCGTCGCGCGCGGCGCAGGGCACAGGGCGAGACGCGTTATCCCCCCGCGCGTGTTGATGCTTCTGGAAAGGGGAGGAATACCACACGCGGCGGGCTTCATCCCCCGCGCGCGTGTTGATGCGATCGAGGCGGTCGCGGCGCGCACCGACACACTGCTTCATCCCGCGCGCGCCCGCGCGCGCCCGCGCGTGTTGATGCGACTCCGTGGCCCTTTCCTTGTCCGGCCCTGGCCTTCATCCCCCGCGCGCCCGCGCGTGTTGATGCCGTTGGCGCGCGCGGCAACGGGCAGGCGGGGTAGGGCAAGGAGCCGTCTTCCCCGCGCGCCTGAGCGTGCTGATGCTCGCCCGTGCCGATGGTGTTCCTGTTGCGCCTACGCTGCCCCCGTCCGACGCGCCTGCAGGCGCTGATGCCCCGGCGGGCGGCGATATGGCAGCGCATCGCGCGCGCTCTGCAAGGGCAGCCGCGCATTCCCTTTGTGGGCATCGGATTGTTCGGACCGGTCAAGACTTTGGTAACGGTTGCGCGCCTATGATCAGATATGTCGCGCGCCCCTGCATGCGGTTGCGGCGGCAAGTGCTGGTCGCCTGTGCAGATCAGCCCCGGCAAAAGGTGCAGGATGTTACAGGATATCGGGCAGGTCACGCAGACGGGCGGCGCGCAGACGGGTCAGGGGCGGGCGGGCCCCTCTGCGATATCCAGCGATTTTCAGACCTTCTTGCGTATGCTGACGGTGCAGATGCAGAATCAGAACCCGCTGGAGCCGATCGAAGCGTCGGATTTTGCCGTGCAACTGGCCACATTTTCCGGCGTCGAGCAGCAGGTGCGCAGCAATGAATTGCTGTCGCGGCTTTCCATGCGGATGGGGCTGTCGGAGCTTGGCAGCTGGGTCGGGCGTATGGCGCTGTCCTCGGCGCCGCTGTTCATTGATGCCACGCCGCAGCGGCTTGTGCCGCCGGAAATTGTCGGGGCGGATCGGGCGGAACTGATTCTTGGCGATGTGCACGGGCGGGAACTGGCCCGTTTTGAGGTCGATCCACGGGCGACGGAGATCACTTTCGACATGCCACCGCTGTCGGAAGGGGGGCTTGCGCCCGGCCATTACCAGATGACCATGGAAAGTTTCCGCGCCGGATCATCGCTGGGCGTGAATCCCGTTCTGGGATATGCGCGCGTCGAGGAGGCGCGGCTGGATGCCGGGCAGATCCTGCTCGTATTGCAAGGAGGGCATATCATAAACAGTGACAGCGTTGTCGGATTGCGGGCCTGATCCGGCCCGCTGCGGGTGGTTTCAGGCCAGCATGCCTACTTCGTCAGGATCAGCTTCCCGGCGCGGGTGATGCGCAGCTGATAGACTTTGCCGTCCAGACAGATGCGCGCCAGATTTCCGCCCTGGGTCAGCATATGGACATCATGTATCGGTGCTGTGGTTTCTTCGGTTGCGCGGCGCGAGGGGAAGGTCATGGCGTTCATCTGATTTTTTCCCGATATGGTTGTTGGCAGGATGCTGGCTGACTCGGCTCGCGAAGGTTAAGTTGACATAAACACTCAGCATTGTCAAATCCGATGAAATAACTCGGAATAGGGCGCCCTGCGCAATGGC
Source organism: Natronohydrobacter thiooxidans (assembly GCF_001884735.1). Taxonomy (GTDB): domain Bacteria; phylum Pseudomonadota; class Alphaproteobacteria; order Rhodobacterales; family Rhodobacteraceae; genus Roseinatronobacter; species Roseinatronobacter thiooxidans_A. The sequence continues at coordinate 257,831 of NZ_MJAP01000032.1, forward strand.
GAGAACCTGCTTGCACTTGCCGCGGATATAGTTCCACTTGCGGTCAGCGGTCAGCGGTCAG
>NZ_MJAP01000033.1 GCF_001884735.1 Natronohydrobacter thiooxidans
GCGGTCAGCGGTCAGCGGTCAGGCAAGGGGGGACAGGGGTTGCGCGTCGCACTAAACGGGTTTGGTCGTATCGGACGGACGGTTTTGCGTGCCTGGCTGCAAGGGGGCTGGCCAGAGGTCGAGATTGTTGCCATCAACGATATCGCATCGCCCGAGGATTGCGCGTATCTTCTGGAATATGACAGTGTTTTCGGGCCTTTGGCGCAGAATGTCGCGCTGCGTGACGGCGCGCTTGTGGTGGGCGGACGCGCGCTGCGCCTGACCCATGCCGCCGATCTGTCCGAGGTGGATCTGTCGGATATCGATCTGGTCATGGAATGCACCGGGCGCGCGGATCGTACCGAAGTCGCGCGGCGCGGTATCCGTGCGGGGGCGCGGCGGGTGCTGATTTCCGGCCCGTCCGAGGCGGCGGAAATCACCCTTGTTCTGGGGGCGAATGAAGCGGAACTGCGGCCAGAGCACGAATTGATCTCGAATGCCTCCTGCACCACCAATGCGCTGGCCCCTCTGGCGCGGCTCCTGCATGACCAATGGGGGATCGCCACCGGCTTCATGACCACGGTGCATTGCTACACCGGCAGTCAGCCCACAGTGGATGCGCCGCGCGGCGATCCGGCGCGCTCGCGCGCCGCCGCCTTGTCGATGGTGCCGACGACGACCAGCGCGCAGCGCCTGCTGGAACGTGTCCTGCCGCAGATGGAAGGGCGGCTTCTGGGGGCGGCGGTGCGGGTGCCGACCGCTTCGGTTTCGGCCGTGGATCTGACGGTGCTGCTGGAACGCCGGGCCACAGTCGCGGATGTGAACGCGGCCCTGAGCGGGGCAGGAGGGGTGATCGGCTGGACCGAGCGGCCACTGGTCTCGGTCGATCTGCGGGCGCGGCCAGAGAGCATTGTCATGGCCCTGCCAGAGACACAGATGACCGATGCCGGGCTGCTGCGGGTCTTTGGCTGGTACGACAATGAATGGGGGTTTTCCTGCCGGATGCTGGATATGGCCCGGCGCATTTCCCGCCTGTAAGTGCGAATTTTCTTGCAATGCGTGGGCGCAGGGGCCATGTATAGGGCGCGACGTTACCACTATCGACCACTGTTCTCCGTTTCGGCCACAGTCACTTCGATCTTGCACTGACTGCGCCGGGCTGCCGCAAGGTGTGGGCAGCATTTGACAGGAGACTTCACATGGCCACTGGCACAGTGAAATGGTTCAACGCAACCAAAGGTTTTGGCTTCATTCAACCCGATGGCGGTTCGAAAGATGTGTTCGTGCACATTTCGGCTGTTGAGCGCGCAGGCCTGCGTGGTCTGGACGACGGTCAGAAAGTGACCTTCGATCTGGAAAAAGGCCGCGACGGCCGCGAATCGGCCAGCAATCTGTCGCTCGCCTGATCTCAGGTCGCGATACGGATTGAAAAAGCCGCCCCTAGGGGCGGCTTTTTTTGCTGTCTATAGCTGCGTGTCAGGCCCCGGATTTCGGCTTGAGCTTCTGGATCAGCCGCGCATGGGCGCGTCCGATCATATGCGCAGCGATGGGCGCGGTCAGCAGCAGGAACAGCGCGGTCGCGACGGCCTTGCTGACCACCTCGCCCGTGCCCTGATGAAAGGCCAACCCGACCAACACCAGAAGCGCGCCCAGGGTGCCCGCCTTGGTCGAGGCATGCATGCGCGTCAGGAGATCAGGCAGGCGGACAATGCCGATGGCGGCGATCATCACGAAACCGGCGCCTGCCAGCAGAAACAGGCCGGTCAGGATATCAATCATTTTCAAGCTCCCCGTCGCTGACCTTGCGTTGCTGTTTGCCGCTGCGTTCGAACCGGCGTTCGGCATAGCGCGCCAGTGCCACAGTGGCGAGGAACCCCACCAGCGCCAGCACGATGGCCACATCCAGCAGCGAGGGTTCATCCATGATCACGGCATAGACGCCGCAAAAGGAGATGATCGTGACGGTCATCATGTCGAGTGCCACCACGCGGTCGGCGAGTGACGGCCCTTTGGCCAGCCGGACGAAGGCCACGGCCATGCCGATCAGGATCATGACCAGCGCCAGTTGCGCGGCCACTTGCAGAAAACCGGCTGCGGTCATTGTTCGAATACCCCCATGATCAGCCGCTCGAAACCGTTCTTGATATCGTCGATCAGCTCCTCGGCATCATCCCCGAACATGGCATGCACGAGAAGCGTTTTGCGATCCTCGGACACGTCCACGCTGAGCGTGCCGGGGGTCAGCGAGATCAGATTGGTCAGGAGCAGGATTTCGAAATCGCCCTTCACCGTCAGCGGTATTTCGATCAGGGCGGGTTTGTTCTGCGGCACCGGGCGGATCACATCCCAGGCGACCTTGATCGAGGACAGCAGCAGTTCCCACAGGAAGAACAGCGCCAGATAGATCGAGCGGCGGAAGCGCTTGAAATAGAGGTCATCAATGCCGGTCAGCGGCGAGGATATCCAGAGCGCGACGAAGCCCAGCACCGCCCCGGTTGCCAGCGAGGCGAAGCTGAAATCCGCCGTCATTGCCGCCCAGGCGAAGGCCAGAAGCAGGTTCAGCACAAGTCCGTTCATGGCTGCACCCCCAGAACTGTGGTGACATAATCGGTGGGCTCCAGAAGCTGCATGGCCGCGGTCTGCGCGAATTGCACGAAGGGTTCGGGGAAGAAGCCGATGATAATGGTCATGGCGGCCAGCCCGGCGATGGGGGTGATCATGGTCGCCGTCACGCGCGCGGGCGCGCGGTCGGGGGTCGGATCATAACCTTCGGGATGGGGTTTCCAGAAGGCATAGCCCCAGATTTTCGTCATCGAATAGATGGTGAGCAGCCCGACCAGCAGCGAGACAAAGGTCACGAACCACATATCGAGTTCGATCGCGGCTTTCACGATCAGGTATTTCGCCCAGAAGCCCGAGAGCGGCGGGAAGCCTGCGAGCGAGAAGGCCGGGATGATGAAAAGGGCGGCCAGAAGCGGCGCGGATTTATACAAGCCCCCGAGGCGGTTGAGATCCGTGCTGCCCGCATATTGCTTCGCCAGACCCGCGACGAAGAAGAGGTTTGCCTTCACGATGATATGGTGAACGAGGTAGAACACGCCCCCCATCAGCGCGAGCGGGGTATAAAGTGCCAGACCCAGCGTCATATAGCCGATCTGGCTGATGATGTGGAAGGACAGGATCTTGCGGAAATCCATCTGCGCCGCAGCGCCGATAACCCCGGTGAACATGGTCAGAAGCGAGGCCCAGATCAGGATCTCATGGGTGAAGCCCACATCGCCCACGAATACCAGCGTGAACATGCGCATCAGCGCATAGACGCCCACTTTGGTCAGCAGCCCCGCAAACACCGCCGAGATGGCGAAATAGGGCGTGTGATAGCTGGCAGGCAGCCAGAAGAAGAGCGGGAACATGGCGGCCTTCACGCCGAAGCCTACCATGAACATCATGGCGATGACGGTGATCAGCCCCTGATTGTCCGATGCCGCCACAGCGCCGCGCAGATCGGCCATGTTCAGTGTGCCGGTGACCCCGTAGAGAAGCCCGATCCCCGACAGGAAGACCAGTGTCGAGACAAGGTTGAGCGCCACATATTTGATGCCCGCATCCAGCCGCTCCTTGCCGCCGCCGATGACCAGAAGCGAGAAAGAGGCGATCAGCATCACCTCGAACCAGACATAGAGGTTGAACAGGTCGCCGGTCAGGAAAGCCCCGGTCACACCGGCGATCAGCACCTGAAACAGCGCGTAAAAGCCCAGACGCTCGGTTTCCTCGGGCACCTCGCCCAGCGCGTAGATCGCGGTTGCCAGCCCGGTGATGGCGGTGATGACCACCATCACCGCGCTCAGGTAATCCGAGACCAGCGTGATCCCGAAAGGCGCGTCCCAATTCGACATTTGCGCCGCGACCACGCCTTCGCGCAGCACCGCGACCATGAGCGCGGCAGAGGCGATCAGCGAGAGCACCGAGCCCGCAAGCGAAATCCAGCGCCCGGCAGGGTAATTGCGCGCAAGATAGACGATCACCGCCGTGGCAAACGGCACGGCGATGGGCATGACCAGAACCCAGTTCATTGCTGCGTGTCCTCCTTGGGTTCGGCAAAGCGCAGTTCATCCGTCTCGATTGTGCCGGTGCGGCGGAAGGTCTCGAAAGCCAGCGCCAGCGCGAAGGCCAGCAGCCCGAAGCCGATCACGATGGCCGTCAGCACCAGCGCCTGCGGCAGGGCGTTGCCCACCGCCACCAGCGGCGCATCGGCGCCATAGGGCACCAGCGCCGGATGTCCCTTGGTCATGCGCCCCGAAGCGAAGATCGTCAGGTTCACGGCATTGGACAGCAGGATCAGCCCGAAGAGGAAGCGCATGAAGGTGCGCGCCAGCATCAGATAGACTGAAGCGGCGGTCAGCACGCCGATGATGAGAGCGGCGAGGGTTTCCATCTCAGGTCTCCTCCTCGAATGCGAATGTCAGCGACAGGATGCCGCCAAGGACGACCAGATAGACCCCGATATCAAAGACCAGAACCGAGTTGATCGAGAAGGCTGCGGTCTCGTAGCTGTCGCCGCCGACCCAGTACCATTGCCCGGTGAAGAACGGATCCCCCATGAAGAAGGACACCAGCCCCGCCAGAAGCGCGATGCCAAGGCCAAGGATGGCGATGACTTCGGGCGAGACGCGCAGCGCGCGGCGGGTTTCCTCGGGTCCACTGGCGAGTGAGTAGATGATGAAGGCCACCGCCCCCAGAAGCCCGCCGATGAAGCCGCCGCCGGGCAGGTGATGGCCGCGAAGCAGCATGAAGAGCGAGAAGACAAAGACCAGCGCGACCAGAATCCGGGCGCCTGCGGTGAAGATGATCGAGTTCATTTCTTCTCCTCCTTGGTGGCGCGCATCCCCTTGAGCAGCACGAAGGCGCCCAGGGCCGCGATCAGCACCACGGCAATCTCGCCGAATGTGTCGAGCGTGCGGAAGTCCACAAGGATCACATTGACGATGTTGCGTCCGAAGGCCTGCGTCCAGCTTGCGCCCTCGAAAAACTCGGTCAGGCGGCGGTCAAAGGGCTGATCGACGACCAAGAGCAGAACCCATGTCGTCAGCGCGCCGACCGCAATCGCGAGAACCGCATTCGGGAAGCTGTGTTTCTGCACATTGCCCTTGTCGAGATAGGGCATTTTCAGCAGCGCGAGCGCCAGCAGCACCACCACCAGCAATTCGACCAGAAGCTGCGTGATGGCGACATCCGGGGCCGAATAGGTGATGAAGACCAGCGCCACGCCGATCCCCACGGTCCCGAGCCCCACCAGCGCCGTGATCCGCGATGAGGTCATCAGCACCAGCACAGTGCCCGCCGTGATCAGCGCCGCGATGCCCCATTCCATGATCCCCAGACCACTGAAACTCACCCGCAAGGGACCGGCCCCGCGCGCGACCAGCGTGACAAGCACGGTCACGGCAAAGACCGTGAAGGTCGCGAACATGTACTGGCGCAGCACGCCGGTCTGGATCAGCCCTGTCTGGACCTTGGAGAAGCGCACGAACCAGTCGAGGAAGCGATCCCAGCTTGCATCGAGATCGGGCGATTTCGCCTCGATCCGCGCAAGGCGTTCGCGCAGGGACTGGTGGCGCAGATAGATCAGGAAGCCGAGGGCGAAGGTCACAAGGCTGAGCAGAAGCGCCATGTTGAACCCGGCCCAGAGCTTGACGCGGCCCCCACGATCCGGTGCGCCCATGACGGCATGAACCGCAGGCTCGATCAGATAATGGGCGGCGATGCCCGGCATCAGGCCGAACAGCAGGCCCAGCACGCCCAGCACCACCGGCCCCAGCAGCATGGGCCAGGGGCCTTCATGCGGGGCATGGGGCAACTCGCCCTGCGGGCCGTAGAAGGGTTTGTAGGCCACGATCCCGGCGACCGCGAACATCAGCGCGAAGGCGATCAGCGCCATCGGCACGACGAAAAGCCACAGATGCATCTCCAGCGCGCCGGAATAGGCGACCTCTTTGGCGATGAAGCCAAGGAAGGGCGGGATACCGGCCATGGCAAGGCCCGCGACCGCCGCAGCCATGGCGGTGATCGGCATGGCCTTTTTCAGGCCGCCCAGCAGATTCGCGTCGCGCGTGCCGGTGGCATGGTCAATCACGCCGATGGTGAGAAACAGCCCTGCCTTGTAGAGCGAATGCACCAGCAGGAAGGTCATGGCGGCGGTGATTGCATAGCCGGTGCTGCCCGCAAGGAACATGACCAGCGTGCCGAGCGCCATCAGCGTGGTATAGGCCAGCGTCTGTTTCAGATCGGTCTGGCGCAGCGCCATCAGCGAGGCGAAAACCGCCGTCACCGCCCCGAAGATCGAGAGGATCCAGATCCACAGATCCGAGCCGGAGAGGGCGGGATGGGTGCGCGCCAGCAGATAGACACCGGCTTTGACCATGGTGGCCGAGTGCAGATAGGCCGAGACCGGGGTGGGCGCGGCCATGGCATTGGGCAACCAGAAATGGAACGGCACCTGCGCGGATTTGGTGAAGGCACCCGCCAACACCAGAAACAGGATCAGCGTGTAGAATTCCTTGCCCACAAGGCTGCCTGCCGCGTTGATCTGCGACATCTCGAAACTGCCCTGCGTGACGCCCATCAGGATGAAGCCCGCCAGCAGCGCAAGCCCCCCGGTCGCGGTCAGCAGCAGGGCCTGCAGCGCATTGCGCCGCGATTTCGGGTCGGCATGGCCGAAGCCGATCAGCAGGTAAGAGGTGAAAGTCGTCAATTCCCAGAACACGAACAGCGCAATCAGGTTATCGGCCAGCACCACGCCCAGCATCGAGAGCATGAAGGCAAAGAGATAGAGCGCGAAACGGTCATATTGCGGATGGCCCGCGAGATATTTCGCTGCGTAAAGCATCACCAGAGCACCGATCCCGGTGATCAGCAGCGCGAACATCAGGCTCAGCCCGTCGATCCAGAAGGACAGATGCACATCGAGCGAGGGGATCCAGGGGATCACCCAGCGCACGGGCTCGCCAGCGGCGACGGTCGGCAGATATTGAAGGAAAAACAGGAAAAGCGCTGCAGTGATTGCGGTCGTGCCGATGCCGGAAAGGGTTTTCCAGGGGGCGTTGGGGTCCGAATGTTCCGCCATGGTCGGGGTCGGGCTCCTTCGTGAAAAGTGCTTACACATGGGCCGGAGGGCAGGACATTCGTCCGTTTTACCCCGGCGTCAAAGTGCTTTTTCACATCTTGCGTCCCAAGACACAATTCGATTCGGCGCAGTTTATGTCGGTTTTTGCGATGTTTTCGCGCCCTCACCTTGCGAAAGCGACATTTGCCCCCCATAAATCCGCACTGACCGGGGCCGGATGCGGCCATATGCGATGATGCGAGGAAGCAACGGTGCGCGTCCGATCCTGCAGATGCACAAGGGCTGATCCATGAGCGGCGGGCGGCTTGATCAGATGATAGAACGCGCGGTGGCCCGCATCTGCGATACCGGATACGATCTGGCCGGATTGCCGACAGAGCTTGCGACGGCATGGCCCGAAGCCCCGGCGCTGGAACTGACCGTGGCGCTGGCCTCGGCGGCGGAAGCGGTGCAATCCATGTTCCGCGCCCCCGGATCCTGCGCGGCGCGGGCGCAGGTGGTCTGGCAACAGGCGGCACTGGTCGCCGCCGAGGTGCATTACCTTGCGGTTTTGGGACGCCCGCATGCGACAACGGGCGATCTCTTCTCGCATTGGGCGCGCGACGGGGGCGGCGGATGAGCGGCAGACCGGGGGCGCGTAATCTGATCACGGATGTGGCGGGGCTCGCGCTCGGGCATGCACAGGATGCACGTCTGCGCAGCGGGGTCAGCGTGTTGGTGGCGGAGCAGCCGATGCGCGCGGGCGTGCATGTGATGGGGGGCGCACCGGGCACGCGCGAGACCGAGCTTCTCGCCCCGGACCGGCTGGTGCAGGAGGTGGACGCACTGGTGCTCTCGGGGGGATCGGCCTTCGGGCTGGATGCGGCCTCAGGCGTGACCGAGGGCTTGCGCGCGATGGGGCGGGGCTTTGCCGTGGGCGATATGCGCGTGCCCATCGTGCCCGCGGCGATCCTGTTCGATCTGGGCAATGGCGGCGCGAAGGACTGGGCGCATAATCCCTATGCGGGGCTGGGCCGCGCGGCGCTGGCGGCCGCAGCGCGCGATTTCGCTCTGGGCAGCGCGGGGGCGGGCTATGGCGCAACAACCGCGCGGCTGAAAGGCGGGTTTGGCTCGGCCTCCTGGGTCTTGCCCGATGGCGTGACGGTCGGGGCGGCGGTCGCAGTCAATCCGGTGGGCTGCGTGACCATGGGGCAGGGGCCGGAATTCTGGGCTGCCCCCTTCGAGCAGGGCGCAGAATTCGGCGGGCTTGGCATGGGGGTGGCGGATACGGTGCCGGTGACGAAACTCGCGCGCGAGGCCACGACGATTGCGATTGTGGCGACCGATGCGGCGCTGTCACAGGCGCAGCTGACGCGGATGGCGATTGCGGCGCATGACGGGATCGCCCGGGCGATTGTGCCGGCGCATACGCCCTTTGACGGGGATCTGGTCTTTGCGGTCTCGACCGGCGAAGGGGCAGCGGTGGAGGCGCCCGCGCTGCTGGATATCGGCCATGCTGCCGCCTGTTGTCTGGCCCGCGCCATTGCGCGCGGGGTCTATGAGGCACAGACCATGCCCGGCGATCTGCTTCCAAGCTGGCGGGCGCGCTTCGGGCAGGCGGGGTGAGCGCCCGCTCAGCATGCCCACCCGCCCGCCCTTGCACGCTTCGCGGGCGCTGCCCGATGCCTTGCATCGGGCAGTGAGCATGGGCGGGCAATGAAAAAGGCCGCCCGTTGCGGGGCGGCCTTCACGCCTGATCCGGCGGGATCAGAGCTTTTCGGTCAGTTCCGGGACAACCGTGAAGAGATCGCCCACCAGCCCGTAATCGGCCACCTGGAAGATCGGCGCTTCTTCGTCCTTGTTGATGGCGACGATAACTTTCGAGTCCTTCATCCCCGCAAGGTGCTGGATCGCGCCGGAAATGCCCACGGCGATATAGAGGTCAGGCGCCACAACCTTGCCGGTCTGGCCCACCTGCCAGTCATTCGGGGCATAGCCCGAATCGACCGCCGCGCGCGAGGCGCCGACCGCTGCACCCAGCTTGTCGGCCAGCCCTTCGATGATCTTGAAATCCTCTTCCGAGCCGACGCCGCGCCCGCCCGAGACCACGATCCTGGCCGAGGTCAGTTCGGGCCGGTCGGATTCGGCAACCTTGTCTTCCACCCATTCCGAGAGGCCCGGATTGGCGGGAACCGAGATGCTCTCGACCGCGGCGCTGCCGCCGGTCCCTGCGGCCTCGAATGTCGAGGTGCGGAAGGAGATGACCTTGGTCGCATCCGAGGATTTCACGGTCTGGATCGCATTGCCCGCATAGATCGGGCGCTCGAACGTGTCGGCATCGACCACGCCCGAGACATCCGAGATCACCATCACATCCAGAAGGGCGGCCACGCGCGGCAGGATGTTTTTCGCATCCGTGGTCGCGGGGGCGACGATATGGCTGTAATCGCCCGCCAGCGACAGGATCAGCGCCGCAGTGGGTTCGGCCAGACGGTGGCTGAGCGCGCCATCCTCGGCGCAGAGCACCTTGGCCACGCCCTCGATGGTGGCCGCCTGTGCAGCCGCATCAGCGGCCTTGGCCCCGGCGCAGAGCACGGTCACATCACCAAGCTGTTTCGCGGCGGTCACGGCTTTCGAGGTGGCGTCCACATTCAGCACGCCATCGGTGACTTCTGCCAGAAGAAGAACCGCCATCAGATCACCCCTGCTTCGTCTTTGAGTTTCGCCACCAGCTCATCCACCGATCCGACCTTGACGCCAGCCGCGCGCGCCGCCGGTTCTGTGGTCTTGATCACGCTCAGGCGCGGGCTGACATCGACGCCGTAATCGGCGGGCGTTTTTTCATCGAGCGGCTTTTTCTTCGCCTTCATGATATTCGGAAGCGAGGCATAGCGCGGCTCGTTCAGGCGCAGATCCACCGAGATGATCGCGGGCAGCTTGACCTTGATCGTCTGTAGACCGCCATCGACTTCGCGCGTCACGGTGGCGCTGTCGCCATCGATGCTGACGCCGGAAGCAAAAGTCGCCTGCGCCCAGCCGGTCAGCGCGGCCAGCATCTGGCCGGTCGCGTTCATGTCATTGTCGATCGCCTGCTTGCCGCAGAGCACCAGACCCGGCGCTTCCGCGTCGATCACCGCTTTCAGCAGCTTGGCGACGGCCAGCGGCTCGATATCGGTATGCACATCATCCGCGGCCACGATCAGGATGGCGCGATCCGCCCCCATCGCCAGCGCTGTGCGCAGGGTTTCCTGCGCCTGTTTCACGCCGATGGACACTGCCACGATTTCCGACGCGACGCCTTTTTCCTTCAAGCGGATTGCCTCTTCCACGGCAATCTCGTCAAACGGGTTCATCGACATCTTCACATTCGCCAGATCGACCCCGCTGCCATCCGCTTTCACACGGACTTTCACGTTATAGTCGATCACGCGCTTGACCGGCACGAGTACCTTCATCAGCGTGTTTCTCCCTCAGAAAACCTATTCCCACAGCTTCTAGCGACCCGACTGCCGGGAAAACAGTGCAAAATCGACATATCTTTGGACTGCGACGCCGCGTCTCAGGAAATGTGGGCGCTAACGGTTTGCGCCGGGCACCCAGAGAATGTCATCGGCCCCGTCATTATTGGCGATGCGTCCCGCCACAAAGAACCAGTCCGACAGGCGGTTGAGATATTTCACCGCCGATTCGTTCACCCCCTCGATCGTGGCCAGCGCCACGGTTTCGCGCTCCGCCCGGCGCGCGACCGTGCGGCACAGATGCAGATGCGCGGCCAGCGCTGCGCCGCCGGGCAGGATGAAACTGCGCAGCGGCTGGAGTTTGGCGTTCATCGCGTCGATTTCGCGCTCCAGCCGGTCCACCTGCGCGGGCACGATGCGCAAGGGAGTATATTCGGCCTCGGCGTCGCGTTCCATTTCCGGGCGGCAGAGATCCGCGCCCAAGTCGAACAGGTCATTCTGGATGCGGGCAAACGCGGCTTCCATCTCGCCCGTGGCATGCAGCCGCGCCAGACCTATCACCGCGTTCAACTCGTCCACCGTGCCGTAAGCGGTCACGCGCTGGCTGTGCTTGGCCACGCGCGCGCCATTGCCAAGCGCGGTTTCGCCCGCATCGCCGGTGCGGGTGTAAATCTTGTTCAGTACGACCATATCAGGCCCCTTTTTGCCGGAAATAGACGAAAATCATGATCAGCACCACCGCAGCGAATTGCGCATAGAGCCGCCAGCGCATCATGCGGTTGCCATTCTTGCGGTTGAACTCGCCACCGCGTGCGAAGCCGCCGATGCCCACGGCCAGAATGACCAGCACCCCCAGCGCGGCGGCGGCGGCCAGTAGAAAAAGCGGATCAGAGAGCATGGCGGGATCCTTTCGGCTGTGGGGTGACGGGCAATCTGGCGCGACGGGCCGGAATTGCGACCTGCGGGATACAAGATAGGTCAGAATTTCCGCAACAACCAGTCCAGCGCCCGTGTCGGCAGCAGGCGGCGCGCGGTGCCCAGCACCTTTGTCGGCGTGGTGACATAATAGCGCGCGCGGGGGCGGCGGGATTCGAGCGCATGGATCAGGCGGCGGGTCACGGCCTCGGGCGGGAGTTCAAAGAAATCCGGTTCGCGCTTATCATAAAGCCGCGCCAGCAGCCCGTCGCGATACTCCTGCGCGCGCGGGCTTGCTTCCCAGTCGATCCATTTCTCGAAATGCGGGATCGAGTTCTCGCGGATTTTCGAGGTCACCGGCCCCGGCTCGATGAGAATGATCTCGATCCCGGTCCCGGTCATTTCCAGCCGCAGCACATCGCTCAGACCTTCGAGCGCGAATTTCGTGGCCACATAGGCACCGCGCCATTGCAACGCAGCCAGCCCCAGCACCGAGGAATTCTGCACGATCCGGCCATGCCCTTGCGCGCGCATCACCGGCAAAACCTGCCGGGTCAGTTCATGCCAGCCGAAAAGATTGGTCTCGAACAGCGCGCGCAGCGCATCGGTCGGCAGATCCTCGGTCGCGCCGGGGATGGCATAGGCCCCGTTGTTGAACAGCGCATCCAGCCGCCCACCGGTGCGCGCGAGCGCGTCCTGCACAGCGGCGCGGATCGAGGCCGTATCGGTGTAATCCAGCACGAATGACTCCAGACCTTCGGCCTGCAGCCGGGCGCAATCCTGCGGCTTGCGGCAGGTGGCCAGAACTTGCCAGCCGCGCGCGGCCAGTGCATGGGCTGCATGATAGCCGATCCCGGAGGAACAGCCCGTGATCAGAACTGCGCGTCTGTGCTCAGTGAGCGTTTTTTTCCCAGTCATCGCGCTTGCGGTAAATCGTCGAGGGCGCGATGTCCAGTTCCTGCGCGGCGCGCGGGATCGACCCGCCATTGCGCGCAATTGCCGCACGAATCGCGCGCGCTTCGATTTCGGCCATGGTGAGCCCGGCAAGCGCCGTATCAAGGTCAAGGATCACCGGCGCGCCGGGTGAGGCGTGATTCGGCTCGCGCGACATATGAGGCAGCATCGCAGGCGTCAGATCCGGGCCATCATGCAGCACCACCGCCTGACGCAGCACATTGCGCAATTCGTGCAGGTTGCCTTCCCAGGGCTGGGCCTGCAGCAGGGCCAGCGCCTCTGGCGTGATCCGCTTGAACTGCTTGCCTTCCTGCTGCGCGATTTCCAGCAGGAACTGCGCTGCGATCACGGGCAAATCCTCGGGCCGGGCGTGCAGCGGGGGCAGGGTCAGGGGCAGCACGAAGAGCCGGTAATAGAGTGCTTCCTCCATTTCGCCCGCGCGGATCGCTTCCAGCGGGTCGCGTCGAGCAGCGGATATGATCCGGATATCGACAGGGGCATCGCCGGGCTGGGATTCCGCGCTTTTGCCGGTATTGAGCACCGACAGCAAACGCGCCTGCAGGAGCGGCGTAAGCTTCTGCGGGTTGCGCAGGAACAGGGTGCCGCCCTTGGCGCGCTGGATGGCGCTCTGAGATGTGTCGCCTTGCGGGCCGGTGCCGAAGAGCATGGCTTCCAGCGCCTGTGTGTCCGGCAGTCCGCAATCCACCTGGATCAGCGGCTTGGCCGCGCGCGAGGATCGCAGATGGATCATTTCCGCGCAGGCCGCTTTGCCCGAGCCGCTTGCGCCGATGATGAAGACCGGCGCGTTCGAGCGGGCAACGGCGTCGATTACCGTCGTGACCTGCCGCATGGGTTCGGATTGGGCGACAAACGCGTCCTGACGCGATCGAATCGCGTGCGACATGCCTTTGCCGGCGCCCTGCGTGATCGACTGATATTCCGTCATCGCATTCGCGACCGCCCCGATCATGCGCAGATCGCCGAGCGGCTTGACCAGAAAATCGAAAGCGCCCTTGCGGGTGGCCTGAACCGCTTTCGCGACCGAGCCGTTTGCCGTGATGACGATGACGCGGGTTTCTGGCGCTTCGGCCAGCATCTCGGTCAGCAGTGTAAGCCCGTCACAATCGGGCAGGACAAGATCCAGCAACACGACCGGGGGGCGCTCTGCGGCAAAGAGCGCCTGCGCCTCTGCGCCGGTCGAGGCGCAAATGGGGTCGTACCCTGCCTTCTTGAGTACGGTACGATACAGCATCTGCAGCGAGGGTGTGTCCTCGACCAGCATCAGCCCGAGTTTTGCCTTTGCCGGTTTCATGCGTCACGATCCGGGCGGTATTCGAGATACGCGCAGACCGATGCGCATTCCTGCACGACAGTCACCAGACTTTGCACAAGTGTTTCGCGCCCGACGGCGCTGCCCAGTTCTTCCGCCTGCATGCAGTTGCGCACCAGTGCTGTGGCCCCGATGGTCATGGCAAGCCCGCGCAGGGTATGAAGCACCTGCGCCGCCCCCGACATGGCACCCGGCACGATTTGCTGATCCGAAAAGCACAGCGCTTTCAGCGCAGTTTCGCAATTCTGCAAATCAGCCAGAAGCTGCGCGCGCAGATCTTCGCCCCCCATCTCCACGAGGGAGTCGAGCAGCGCGGTATCAAGCCGGGGTTCAACCATGAAATCAAAACTCGCACATAGGACAGGCGTGCTGCCAGTCTTTCGATCGCCATGATCGAATTCAACCATAGCGATTGTACGTTACGATGATTTCTGCTTGAGCTTCAACCCGTTTAGACGCGCAGAAGGACCACGTTCTGCATTAATCCGGCTCAGGCGGACGCGGTGGCATATCCCAGCCTGCGCAACGCCATCGCGATCTCGTCCAGAATGGCCGGATCGTCGATTGTCGCCGGCATCCTGAAGGGTTTGCTGTCGGCGATGCTGACCATGGTCCCGCGCAGGATCTTGCCCGAGCGGGTCTTGGGCAGGCGGTCCACAACCACTGCAAGTTTGAAGGCCGCGACCGGGCCGATCTGATCGCGCACCAGTTGCACGCATTCACGGATCACATCGGCCGTGTCGCGGGTTGCGCCCTTGTTGAGGCACAGAAAGCCCAGCGGCAACTGGCCCTTGAGATCATCGCTGACCCCGATCACGGCGCATTCGGCCACATCCGGGTGGCTGGCGAGCACTTCTTCCATCGCGCCGGTGGACAGCCGATGGCCTGCCACATTGATCACGTCATCGGTGCGGGCCATGATATAGACATAGCCATCCGCGTCGACATAGCCCGCGTCACCCGTGGCGTAATAGCCGGGGAATTGTTCCAGATAGCTTTTGCGGAATCGCGCCTCTGCGTTCCAGAGCGAGGGCAGGGTGCCCGGCGGCAGCGGCAGTTTCACCGCAATCGCGCCAAGCTGACCCGGCCCGACCGGATGGCCACCTTCATCGAGGACATGAATGTCATAGCCCGGCATCGGCACGGCGGGCGAGCCGAGTTTCACCGGGAGCAATTCGACACCGACCGGATTTGCGGCCATTGGCCAGCCGGTTTCGGTCTGCCACCAATGATCGATCACCGGCACCTTGAGCTGCGCCTCGGCCCAGAGGATCGTGTCAGGATCGGCGCGTTCGCCTGCCAGATAGACCTGTTTCAGGCAGGACAGGTCATAGTTGCCGACATATTCGCCGGAGGGATCTTCGCGCTTGACCGCGCGGAATGCTGTGGGCGCGGTGAAAAAGCTTTTCACCCCATGCTCGGAAATCACCCGCCAGAAAGTGCCTGCATCGGGGGTGCCGACGGGCTTGCCCTCGAAGACGATGGTCGTATTGCCGGTAATCAGCGGCGCATAGCAGATATAGCTGTGGCCCACGACCCAGCCCACATCCGAGGCCGCCCAGAACACATCGCCCGGATCGACATTGTAGATATTCTTCATCGTCCAGTGCAGCGCGACCAGATGCCCGGCGGTGGCGCGGATCACGCCCTTGGGCTGGCCGGTCGTGCCGGAAGTATAGAGCACATAGGCCGGATGATTGCCCGCGACCGGCACGCAATCGGCAGGCGTGGCACCGGCGACGAACTCTGCCCAGTCATGATCGCGACCGGGGATCAGATCGGCGGCCAGCGCGTCGCGTTGCAGGATCACGGTGAAATCTGGCTTGTGCCGGGCCTCGGCAATCGCGCCATCCAGCAGCGGTTTATAGGCGACAACGCGCCCCGGCTCGATCCCGCAGGAACCGGCGATGATGCATTTGGGCTGCGCGTCATCAATCCGCACTGCCAGTTCATGCGCGGCAAAACCGCCGAAGACGACTGAGTGTATCGCCCCCAGCCGCGCGCAGGCCAGCATCGCCATCAGCGCCTCGGGCACCATCGGCATGTAGATGATCACCCGGTCGCCCTTGGTCACGCCCTTCGCGGCCATGGCCCCCGCCAGCGCCGCCACACGCTCGCGCATCTCGGCATAGGTCAGTTTGGTAATGCTTCCCGTCACCGGGCTGTCATGGATCACTGCGACCTGATCGCCGCGCCCGGCCTCGACATGACGATCCAGCGCGTTCCAGCAGGTATTCACCTGCGCATCGCTGAACCATTCATAGAGCGGCGCAGTCTCGTCGAACAGCGCTTTCGATGGCGGCGTGATCCAGTCAATCGCTTGCGCCTGCTCCATCCAGAAACCATTGGGATCAGTGATCGATCTTTCATGCAGATCCGCGTAAGCCATGGCTCTGTCCTCCCTCGAAATGCCGCTGGGGAAGGGATAGACGCAAGGCCCGCGCGCGCGCAATGGCTGTTACCGGCAACAGGCGCCGCAAGGCGGAAAAACTTTGCAGAAAGCCGCCGCCTGATCTGCAAAAATTTGCAAACTCTTGTGGATCAGGCGGTATTTGCAGGCGTGGCAAGGCGGATTTGCAAACCCGCCCTAGCCGTATTGCGCGACCGGTGTTCCGGCCAGCGCCGTCATGTTCAGCAGCCCGCGCGCGGTGATCGAGGGGGTCACGATATGCGCGGTATTGCCCATGCCCATCAGGATCGGCCCCACTTCCAGCGCCCCGCCGCGTGTCTTGAGGATGTTGCGCACCCCGCTTGCGGCATCGGTCGTGGCGAAGATCAGCACATTCGCCGGCCCCTCGAACCGCGAATTGGGCAAAAGCCGCGCCCGCAATTCCTGATCCAGCGCCGCATCGACATGCATTTCGCCCTCATAGTCGAAATCCACGCCTTTCGCGTCGAGAATTTCCAGCGCCCCGCGCATGTTGCGGCCCGACGGCGTGTCGAGATTGCCGAACTGGCTGTGCGAGCACAAGGCGATCTTGGGCGCCAGCCCGAAGCGGCGCACATGGCGGGCTGCCCCGATCGCAGTTTCGGCGATCTGTTCGGGCGTCGGATTCGGATGCACCTGCGTATCGGCGATGAAGAGGTTGCCCTCTTGCTGGATCATCAGCGACAGCGCGCCCACAGGGTGCCGTCCCTCATTGCCAAGGATCTGCTCGACATAGTTCAGATGCCACAGGAACTGCCCGAAAGTGCCGCAGATCAGGCTGTCGGCATCGCCGCGATGCACCATGATCGCGCCGATGGCGGTCGTGTTGGTGCGCAGGATCGCGCGCGCGAGATCGGGCGTGACCCCGCGCCGCTGCATCAGCGTGTGATAGGCTTGCCAATAATCGCGATAGCGCGGGTCGTCCTGCGGGTTGACCAGTTCGAAATCGCGCCCCGGCTTGATCGAGAGCCCGGCGCGTTCAAGCCGCATCTCCACGACATCGGGGCGCCCGATCAGGATCGGCACCTCGGTCGTTTCTTCCAGCATGGCAGAGGCCGCGCGCAGCACGCGCTCGTCCTCGCCTTCGGCAAAGACGATCCGGCGCGAGGCGACGCGGGCGGCCTCGAACACCGGGCGCATGATCATGGCGGAGCGGAAGACCGAGGCATCGAGCTTGGCCTTATAGGCCGCCAGATCGGGCAGGGGGCGCTTGGCCACGCCTGATTCCATCGCAGCCTTGGCCACAGCGCTGGCCACAACCCCCATCAGCCGCGGGTCAAAGGGTTTGGGGATCAGATAATCCGGGCCGAAGCTGAGTTGCTCGCCCTTATAGGCCGCCGCAGCCTCGGCGCTGGTCGTGGCCCGGGCAAGCGCCGCGATACCTTCGACACAGCCGATCTGCATGGCGTCATTGATCTCGGTCGCGCCCACATCCAGCGCGCCGCGGAAGATGAAGGGAAAGCACAGGACGTTATTGACCTGATTGGGGAAATCCGACCGCCCCGTGGCCATCAGCGCATCAGGGGCCACTTCGCGCACCTGATCGGGCAGGATTTCGGGCGTGGGATTGGCCAGCGCAAAGATGATCGGGCGCGCGGCCATGCGCGCGACATGTTCGGGTTTCAGCACACCGGGGCCGGACAGGCCCAGAAACAGATCGGCGCCATCGACCACTTCGTCCAGCGTGCGCTTGTCGGTCTTCTGCGCGAAAGCGGCCTTTTGCGGGTTCATGTCGATCTCGCGGCCTTCATAGACCAGCCCGTGCAGATCGCACAGCCAGACATTCTCGCGTTTCACACCCAGTTTCAGCAGCATGTTCAGGCAGGCAATGCCCGCCGCGCCGCCGCCGGTGCTGACGATCTTGATATCCGCGAATTCCTTGCCCGCGACGCGCAGCGCATTGGTCGCCGCCGCCCCCACAACAATCGCCGTGCCATGCTGGTCATCGTGGAAGACCGGGATCCCCATGCGCTCGCGGCACAGTTTCTCGACGATGAAGCAATCCGGCGCCTTGATATCCTCCAGATTGATCGCGCCGAATGTGGGTTCGAGCGCGCAGACGATTTCCGCCAGTTTCACCGGGTCGGATTCATTCACCTCGATATCGAAACAGTCGATATTGGCGAATTTCTTGAACAGGACGGCCTTGCCCTCCATCACCGGTTTCGAGGCCAGCGCGCCGATATTGCCCAGACCCAGCACGGCGGTGCCATTGGTCACAACTGCCACCAGATTGCCCCGCACCGTGTAGCGCGCGGCGTCGTCGGGGTTGGCCTTGATCTCCATACAGGCCTCGGCCACGCCGGGGCTATAAGCGCGCGACAGGTCATAACCATTGGCCAAGGGCTTGGTGGGGCGCACTTCCAGCTTACCGGGGCGCGGAAACTCGTGATAGAGCAGGGCCGGGTGGCGGCTGTCCTCGGAGCTGTTTTCTGGCATGTTGTCCCCCTCGCGCGGATTTAGTTTAATATTAAACAACTGTTTTCTATTCGCAGCAAATGCGGCGTTTTGCAAGCCATGTGGCATGAGTGTTAGCGCAAAGCCTTGTGCTTGCAAAGCGTGGCCGCTCGGGGCTATCGTGACCGAAAAACCGGAGCCTGTCATGCCCCTCTATGACGCCGCCTGCGCGGTGCGCGAAAATGCCTATGCGCCCTATTCCCGTTTCAAGGTCGGCGCGGCCCTGCGCGCGGCTTCGGGCAAGGTCTATACCGGCTGCAATGTCGAGAATGTCGCCTATCCCGAAGGCACCTGCGCCGAAGCGGGCGCGATTGCGTCCATGGTCGCGGCGGGCGAGACGGTGATCACCGAAATGCTGGTCGTCGCCGACAGCCCGTCGCCGGTGCCGCCCTGCGGCGGCTGCCGCCAGAAGATCGCCGAATTCGCGCGTGGCGATGTGCAGGTCACGCTGGTCGCGCTGAACGGGGCGCGGCAGGTCATGCGCGTTGACGAATTGCTTCCCGGCGCCTTTGGCGCGGGCCATATGGACGGGGTGTGATGGCGCGCGCCTTTCTGGTGGTGCTGGATTCCGTCGGCTGTGGCGGTGCCCCCGATGCGGCGGAATTCGGGGATCTGGGCGCCAATACGCTAGGCCATATTGCGCAGGCCTGCGCGGCTGGGCAGGCCGAAGACGGGCGCAGCGGCCCTTTGCGCCTGCCGGTGCTGGACAGTCTGGGGCTTGGGGCGGCGATCCGGCTCGCCTCTGGGGCCGACACACCGGGGCTGGGGGCCGCGCCGACCGGGCTCTGGGGCGCCGCGACGGAAGTCTCGCGCGGCAAGGACACGCCTTCGGGGCATTGGGAACTGGCGGGCGTGCCGGTGCCCTGGGACTGGACCTATTTCCCGCGCGCCACTCCGGCCTTCCCCGAGGATCTGGTGGCAGAGGTTTGCAGGCTGGCCGGGACCGAGGGGATCTTGGGCAATTGCCATGCGGCGGGCATTCCCATCGTCAATGATTTGGGGGCCGAACATCTGCGCAGCGGCTGGCCGATCTGCTACACATCCGTGGACAGCGTGTTTCAGATCGCAGCCCATGAGGAAGCCTTCGGGCTGGAGCGGCTGCACCGGCTCTGCGCCGATCTCGCGCCGGTGCTGCACGAGATGCGGGTGGGACGGGTGATCGCGCGGCCCTTTCTTGGCTCGGAATCCGAGGGGTTTCAGCGTACCGGCAACCGGCGCGACTATGCCATGCGCCCCCCGGCGCCGACTCTGCTGGATTGGGTGCAGGGCGCGGGCAGGCGGGTGCATGCGGTCGGCAAAGTGGGCGATATCTTCTCTGGGCAGGGCATTGACCAGATCCATAAGGGCAAGGATGACCTTGCACTTTTCGAACATTTCTTACGGCTGATTGACGAGGCAGAGCCCGGATCCTTGACCTTTTGCAACTTTGTCGAGTTTGATACGCTTTATGGCCATACCCGCGATGTCGCGGGCTATGCCCGCGCGCTGGAACGCTTCGATGCGGTGGCCGGGCAGGCGCTGGCGCGGCTGCAGCCCGGCGATATGCTGGTGATCACCGCTGATCACGGCAATGACCCGACCGCAGCGGGCACGGATCACACGCGCGAGCGGGTGCCGGTGCTGGTCGCGGGGCTTGGCGCGGGCGAAATCGGTCTTTGCGGTTTTGCCGATGTGGCGGCCAGCATCGCCGCGCATCTGCAAGTGCCCGCGCAGGGGCCGGGGCGGAGTTTTCTGACATGATCCCGAAACTGGAACTGCATCTGCATCTGGAAGGGGCGGCGCCGCCCGCCTTCATCCGCGCGCAGGCCAAGCGCAAATCCGTCGATCTGTCGCGGATTTTCGACGAGCACGGCAATTACGCCTATCGCGATTTCACCGAATTCCTGCGCATCTATGAAGCGGCCTGCACGGTCCTGACCAACCCGCAGGATTTCCACGATCTGACGCTGGCGGTGCTGGAGCAATCGGCGCAAGAGGGCGTGATCTATACCGAGGCGTTTCTCTCGCCCGATTTCTGCGGTGGCGGTGATCTGCACGCCTGGCGCGATTATCTGGCCGCGATCGAGACGGCTGCGGCGACAGCCGAGGCGCAGATGGGCATTACCCTGCGCGGTTGCGTGACCTGCATCCGGCATTTCGGCCCCGGTCAGGCGCGACAGATCGCCCGTTGCGCGCAGGAAACGGCGGGCGATTTCATCACCGGTCTGGGGCTTGCGGGCGATGAGAACATGCTGCACCCCAAGGATTTCGCCTACGCTTTTGATGCCGCGCGCGAGGCCGGGCTGGGCCTGACCGCGCATGCGGGTGAATGGGGCGGGCCGCAGGCTGTGCGCGACACGCTGGGGCATCTGGGGGTCAGCCGGATCGGGCATGGCGTGCGCGCGGCGGAAGATCCGCGCCTGATGGAGGAACTGGCCGAAGCGGGCACGGTGCTGGAGGTCTGCCCCGGCTCGAATGTGGCGCTGGGCATCTATCCGAGCCTGAAGCATCATCCGATTGACCGGCTCTTGCGCGCGGGGGTGAAGGTCACGGTCTCGACCGATGATCCGCCGTTTTTTCACACCACGATGCGCGCGGAATATGACGCGCTGGCCGATACCTTCGGCTGGGACAGCCCGGAATTTGACGAAATCGCCCGCAATGCGCTTGACGCGGCCTTCTGCGACGCCGACACCCGCGCGAAGATTGCTGCCAGACTGGAGGCCACATGACCCATCCGAAGCTCACCATCGTCGATCACCCTCTGGTGCAGCACAAGCTGTCCCTGATGCGCGATGCGCGCACGCCGGGGCCGGATTTCCGCAGACTCCTGCGCGAGATCAGCCTGCTTCTGACCTATGAGGCCGCGCGCCATCTGCCGCTGAAGACCGTGCGCGTTGCCACCCCGCTGGTCGAGATGGACGCGCCGATGCTGGATGGCGCCGATCCGGTGGTGGTGTCGATCCTGCGCGCGGGCAACGGGTTGCTGGACGGGGTGCTGGATGTGATCCCCACGGCGAAAGTGGGGTTTGTGGGGCTGTACCGCGACGAGGAGACGCTCAAACCGGTGCAGTATTACTGCAAGCTGCCGCCCGAGATTTCGGGGCGGCTGGTGATCGCGGTCGATCCGATGCTGGCCACCGGCAATTCCTCTGCCGCCGCCGTGACGCTGCTGAAAGAGGCAGGTGCCACGGATATCACATTGATCTGTTTGCTTGCCGCCCCCGAAGGCGTCGCCTGCATGGCGCGCGAACATCCCGATGTGCGGATCGTGACCGCCTCGCTCGACAGCCATCTGAACGAGAAGGGCTATATCGTGCCGGGACTAGGGGATGCGGGTGATCGCATCTTTGGCACACAATAGAGTAGTCGGCCCCTCGAATCGGCTTTACAAGTCCCCCCTCTCAGGGTCATTCTGAGGGGGCTGTTTCAGGGGGTTGTTATGAAGCATTTGGCGCTGGCGCTTGGATTTTTCCTGTCCGGTCTGGGGATGGGCCATGCCCAGTCAAGCAACGGCCCGGCGGAATTGCCGCCTGCCGGGTTCGAGGGGCGCGAATATACCGACAGTCAGGGCTGCGTCTTTCTGCGCTCGACCTTTGGCGGGCAGGTGACATGGATCCCGCGCTATGGCCCGGACCGGATGCCGGTCTGTGGCGAGACCCCGACCGAAATCGCGGCCCCCGCGCCCGAGGTCGCGCCTGAACCCGCGGCCGAACCTGCGCCGACAGCCGCGCCTGTGGCCTCTGCCCCCGTCGCCTCGGCACCCGTGGCCGCGCCCCGCCCGGCAGCGGCGCAACCCCAGCCCCGCCGTGCGGCCCCCGCCCCGCGCAGCCGCCAGCGCCTGCCGCGCGCCGATGCTTCGGGGCGGCACCCCGATTGCCCGGCCAGCGCGCCCTATGGGCAATTGGTGGATACCGCGCTCGGGCGGCCTCTGGTGCGCTGCGTGACCAGCCCGGCGCTGTTTCTGGATGAATATTTCGACAGTTCCGCCCCGACGACACTCGCCCCGCGCGCAACCAGCCCCGCCACGCGCGTCGGGCGCGCGGTGCAGGTCGGCAGTTTCGCCGTGCCCTCGAACGCGACCCGGCTGCGCGCGCGTCTGCAAAATGCCGGAATGCCTGCGCGCATTCATCGCTGGCGCGGGCTGGATGTGGTGACAGTCGGCCCCTTCGCGACGCCCGACAGTGCCCATGCCGCGCTGTCCTCGGTGCGGCGGATGGGGTTCAGCGACGCTTTCCTGCGTTAATCCCAAAGCATCGGCTGCACCGCATAGCCGATATAGAGCGGGTGCTTCGGGTGGCCCGCCTGCGAGAGCCCCAGATGCCAGAGCGGCAGGCCGGTCGCGCGCAAAAGCGCCTCGACCTGTGGCCCACGCCCCAGATGCGCGCCATGCGTGCCCCAGGCGCAGATGATCTGATCGGCCCAAGGCGCGCTTTCGCGGATCGCGCGGTCATTCAGTGGCCCGACCGGATCGGCAGCGGCCCGCATCACCCGCGGATCAGTGGCGCGATAGGCGAAGATATTGCACACCCGGAAGGCGCCGAAGCCCAGCGCCCGTGCGCGGCGTTCGCAGCGTTCCACCGTGGGGTCATTCTGCACCTCGGTCGCGGTCGAGGGGTTGAGCATGACAAACAGCGCCCGCCCCTGATCCGGCGCCCATTCGCGGGTCAGCAGGTAGCGATAGCTCTCGCAGGGCGAATAGACCGCGATGGACGGCGCGTCGCCCTTCACATGGCTGCGGGTGAGGGTCTCTGCGCCCACCATCAGTCGAGGTTGAACACGCGGCTGGGGTGCAACTCGCCCGCCTTGTAGACGCCCACTGCGACCGCGCGGCCCTGATAGCTGGCCCAGGCCTCATCGCCGTAATCCACATTCGCGGCCAGAACCATGCCGGGATTGCCATTGCGCATCTTTGCGGCCCCTTCCGGCGTCGCGGGCAGTTCGGGCAGATCGGCCAGCCCCTGTTCCAGCGGGCGCAGATAGCTGTCCAACTCGGGCGATTGCGCGAGCGCGTCGATCTGTTCCATGCTCAGCCCGTCGCTCGCGTCGAACGGCCCCGACCATATGCGGCGCAACCACGCCACATGACCGTGACAGCCCAAAGCCGCGCCCAGATCGCGCGCGATGGCGCGCACATAGCCGCCCTTGCCACAGACCATTTCCAGCTCGACATGATCCGCGTCGGGGCGGGCGATCATCTCCAGCGATTCGACCCAGAGCGGGCGGGCGGCCAGTTCCATCTCTTCGCCCGCGCGGGCAATGTCATAGGCGCGCTCGCCATCGACCTTCACGGCGGAAAATTGCGGCGGGATCTGCATGATCTCACCCCGAAACGGGGCGAGCGCTTCCGCGATCGCGGCATCCGTGGGGCGTGCATCGCTCTCGGCGATCACAGCGCCCTCGGCGTCATCCGTGGTCGTGGCCTGACCCAGCCGCACCATGAAGCGGTAGCATTTCAGCGCGTCCGTGATATAGGGCACGGTCTTGGTGGCCTCGCCCAAAGCCACGGCCAGCACGCCGGTTGCCGCAGGGTCCAGCGTGCCCGCATGCCCGGCCTTCTGCGCCTGCAACGCCCAGCGCACCTTGTTGACCACGGCGGTCGAGGTCACGCCTGCAGGCTTGTCCACCACCAGCCAGCCCGAAATCGCGCGGCCCTTGCGCTTGCGTCCCATGTCTTGCCCCTTGAATGTAATGGCGCGTGCTAATTCGAGGGGGCGCGGGCGTCAACCACCTTGCCCACGATCGGCCCCAGAAGCGTGCCCCAATCCGAGCGCCGCAAGCCCGGCGCATGCAGCCGCGAGACATTGCCATCAATATAAAGCGCCTGCGGCAATGCGAGATATTCGCGGAAGAAACGGGCGAATTCGTAGAAATTGACCGGGCCATTGCTGATCACGAAAAACGCGCGTGTGCCATCGGCGGAGACGCCCACGCCATTGCGGATCAGCCGCGAGTCGGAATCGTGGATGAAGCGGGGGTGATAGCCGCCATCAATCACCAGCATCGGCCCGGATTGCGCTGCATAGCGACAATCCGGGCGGTTGGCATCGAAGCGGCGGCTCTCAATCAGGGTGAAACGGCCCTCTTCGATACAGAACACCCCATTGGGCAAGAGGCCGAAATTTCCCGGCCCTTCCGAGGTGACGATGCGCGAGACCTCTTCCCCCTCTTCGATATACAGCCCGACCGGGCTGCGATTGGGGTGATACATGCTGCCATTCATGGCGAAGGCAAGCTTCTTGCCGTCGCGGGAAAGCGCCTCGTCGATATTGCGGAAATTGCCATAGACCTGGGTCTCATTGGCGAAGAGAAACAGCCGGATGTCATCCGTTGCCCTGGCTTCGCAATAGGTGAAGCTCTGGTCGCGATAGTCAGTGCGCGCGCAATCCGCCTGTGCGGCACCTGTTCCGAACAGCAGCGCCAGCAGCGCCGCGATTCTAGCGTTCAGCCGTATCATCCTCTTGCCCTGAAGCGAGATCGCGCTGCACGCGTTCGTCCTGAAACAGCCGCCGGGTTTCATCCATCCGGTCGAAAGTCTCATCCAGCTGGAAGCGCAGGTCGGGGGCGTATTTCAGCGTCAGCCCGCGCGAGATCAGATGGCGCAGCTCGGCCTTGTTGCGGCGCAGGGCGGTCAATGCCTCTTTCTGCCCTTGTCCGCCCAGCGGCATGACATAGGCGGTGGCGATTTTCAGATCGGGCGAGGTGCGCACCTCGCTGACCGTGATCGGCACCCGCGACAGCTCGGCATCATGCACATCGCCGCGCGCCAGCACATCGGCCAGTTCGCGGCGGATCAGCTCACCCACGCGCAACTGGCGCTGAGACGGTCCTTGAGTGTTGTCAAATCTGCGATTTCCCATGGACCTGATGTAAGGGAATCCCCGCCCCCGCGCAACGAGGCTTTGCCATTTTCCCGCGCGCCCGATAGGACAGACGCGCGAATGTGACCACGCGAGAGGGAGCAGGATATGCGGATGGCAGTGATGGGCGCTTCGGGGCGCATGGGGCAGATGCTGGTGCGGCTGATCGACGAGAGCGATCAGGCGACGCTTTCGGCAGTGGTCGAGCGCGCGGGCCATGACTGGATCGGGCGCGATCTGGGGCAGGTGATGGGCGGCGCCGCGCGTGGGATCGTTGTGACCGATGAGGTCGCGGCGGCGCTCGCGGCCAGCGATGCGATCATTGATTTCACCTCGCCCGCGGTGAGCGTGGCTCTGGCGCAGGCGGCGGCGGTGGCCGGTGTGGCGCATGTGATCGGCACGACCGGGTTTTCGGAGGTCGATCTGGCCACGATTGCGGAATCCGGCGAAAGGGGCCGGATCGTGCGCGCGGGCAATATGAGCCTTGGCGTCAATCTCTTGGTCACGCTGACCCGGCAGGTCGCGGCGGCACTGGGCGCGGAATATGATATCGAGATTGTCGAGGCGCATCACCGCCACAAGGTCGATGCCCCCTCCGGCACGGCGCTGATGCTGGGCGAGGCGGCGGCTGAGGGGCGTGGTGTGGCGCTTGGCGACGTGGCGGATCGGGGGCGCGACGGGATCACCGGCGCGCGCGAGACCGGTGCCATCGGCTTTCACGCGATCCGGGGCGGGGATTTCATCGGCGAGCATGATGTGATCTTCGCGGGCGAGGGCGAGCGGATCACGCTGCGCCATGTCGCCTCGGACCGGGCGCTGTTCGCGCGCGGCGCGTTGAAGGCCGCGCTCTGGCTCGACGGGAAGGGGCCGGGGGAATATTCCATGCTGGATGTGCTGGGCCTGTCCAGCCGCTGAGCGAGAGTTCGCTGAAGTGACCCCTCTGGCGGGTTTCGCGAGTCATCTGACCGCGCCGCGTGCGCGTAATGCAGATGACAACCGAAAACCGGAGGGGTCCATGAAAGGTCTTGCCGTAATACTCGCAGCCGGGATCACGCTGGCTGGCCCGGTCTGGGCGGATTTTCAGCCCGTGCGCGAAGAAGCCAGTTTCCGCGCGCTTGTCGAAGGGGCGGAACTGACCCGTTTTGCCGTGCGCTTGCAGGTGCTGCCCGAGGGGCTGATCAGCGGGCGCGGGTTTGGTCAGACGGTGGGCGGCGTCTGGGAATGGCGCGACGGGTATTTCTGCCGCACGCTGGAATGGGGCTCGGGGGGAGATCCGTATAATTGCCAACTGGTTCTGCGCAACGGAGACAGGCTGCGCTTCATCTCGGATCAGGGCCGGGGCGACCGCGCGGATTTCCGCGTCAGATGAAACCGGATTTCATGGGATGAAAAAAGCCCCCTGCGCGCGACAGGGGGCTTTTCTGGTGGTCGGAGCGGTCAGCTACACCCGCTCGTCCCGCCACAAGTATTGCACTTCATGCAAGTCCCGTTGCGCACCAGCGTGTAGTTGCCGCATTCGCCGCAGGGATCGCCCTCATAGCCCTGCATCTTCGCCCTTGCCCGCGCGTCAAGCGGGGCCACGGTCATCGTCTCGCTCTCGACCGCCTGCATGGCGATGGCCGATACCCCGTCCGTGGCGAAAGAGGTCACGGATTGCCCGCCCTGCAGCACGGTCAGTTCGGTCGGCAGCCGCTTGCGCAGATAGCCGGTCGAGCTGATCTGGCGCAGCACTTCCAGCGAGCGCGACGCCGCATCGTCCGAGACTTCCGCGACATTGCGCGTGCCCTCATTCTCGCCCGCGCCGAGATCGTCGAAAGCGGTGCCTGCGGGTTTGACATGGGCGAGATCGGTGCGGTCCAGATAGCTGACCGCCAGTTCGCGGAAGATATAGTCGAGGATCGAGGTCGCATTCTTGATCGAATCATTGCCCTGCACCATCCCTGCCGGTTCAAACCGGGTGAAGGTGAAAGCATCGACGAATTCTTCCAGCGGCACGCCATATTGCAGGCCGACCGAGACCGCGATGGCGAAATTATTCATCATCGCCCGGAACCCGGCGCCTTCCTTATGCATGTCGATGAAGATCTCGCCCAGCTTGCCGTCGCCATATTCGCCGGTGCGCAGATAGACCTTGTGGCCGCCGACAATGGCTTTCTGGGTGTAGCCCTTGCGGCGCTCGGGGAGTTTCTCGCGGTGGCGGCGGATCACTTCCTTGACGATCACCTTCTCGACGATCTTCTCGGCAATGACCTGCGCCTTCTGCTGGGGCGTGCCGGTTTCCAGTACTTCCTCGGCCTCTTCGTCATCCTCGATCAGCGCGGCGGCCAGCGGTTGCGACAGTTTCGAGCCGTCGCGATAGAGCGCATTGGCCTTGATCCCCAGCGACCATGAGAGTTCATAGGCCGCCAGCGTTTCCTCGATCGTGGCTGAATTGGGCATGTTGATCGTCTTGGAAATCGCGCCCGAGATGAAGCTCTGCGCCGCCGCCATCATATGGATATGGCTGTCCACCGACAGGTAGCGCGTGCCCTTCTTGCCGCAGGGATTGGCGCAATCGAAGACGTTGTAATGGTCGAGCTTCAGATGCGGCGCCCCTTCGAGCGTCATCGTGCCGCAGACATGATCATTCGCGGCGTCGATCTGTGCGCGGGTGAAGCCCAGATGGCGCAGCAGGTCGAAGGTGGGGTTGTTGAGCTCGGCCGCCGGGATGCCAAGGGTTTCGCGGCAGAAGGTTTCACCCAGCGTCCACTGGTTGAACACGAAGCGAATGTCGAAGGCCGAAGGGAGTGCTGCCTCGATCTTTTCGATCTCTTTCGGGCCGAAGCCATGGCCGATCAGGCTGGTATGGTTGATGCCGGGGGCCTGACCCAGCGAGCCGTGACCGACCGCATAGGCGATGATCTCGCCGATCTCGGATTCGCGATAGCCGAGTTTGCGCAAAGCCGCAGGCACGGACTGGTTGATGATCTTGAAATAGCCACCCCCGGCCAGTTTCTTGAACTTCACCAGCGCGAAATCGGGCTCGATCCCGGTGGTGTCGCAATCCATCACCAGACCGATGGTGCCGGTGGGGGCGATCACTGTGGCCTGTGCGTTGCGGAAGCCGTGCTGTTCGCCAAGCGCCAGCGCTTCATCCCATGCGGCGCGGGCCAGTTCGATCAGCCGCTGGTCGGGGCAGCCCTTGGCGTCGAGGGCCACGGGGGCGACATTCACCTGCTCATAATCGCTTTCGCCATGCGCCGCGCGGCGATGGTTGCGGATCACGCGCAGCATATGGTCGGCGTTTTTCTTGTAGCCGGGGAAGGCGCCCAATTCGCCCGCCATTTCCGCCGAGGTTGCGTAGCTGACACCGGTCATCAGCGCGGTCAGCGCCCCGCAGAGCGCGCGGCCTTCGGTCGAGTCGTAGCCATAGCCCATGTTCATCAGCAGACCGCCGATATTGGCATAGCCCAGACCCAGCGTGCGGAACTCATATGAGCGCTGCGCGATTTCCTTCGACGGGAATTGCGCCATCATCACGCTGACTTCGAGCGTGATCGTCCAGAGCCGGGTGGCGTGCATATAGGCTTCGGCATTGAAGCGCGTGCCGTCGTAGAATTTCAGCAGGTTCATCGAGGCCAGATTGCAGGCCGTGTCATCGAGGAACATATATTCCGAGCAGGGATTCGAGCCACGGATCGCCCCATCGGCGGGGCAGGTATGCCAGGCGTTCACAGTGTCATGGAACTGGATGCCCGGATCGGCGCAGGCCCATGCGGCATGACCAACCTGATCCCACAGCTCGCGCGCCTTGACGGTTTTTGCGACCTTGCCATCGGTGCGGCGCAGAAGCTCCCAATCGGCGTCATCCTTGACCGCCTGCAGGAAAGCATCGGTCACACGCACCGAGTTGTTCGAGTTCTGGCCCGAGACGGTGATATAGGCTTCCGAATCCCAATCCGTGTCATAGGTCGGGAATTCGATGCTGTCATAGCCCTGACGCGCATATTGCAGCACGCGGCCGACATAGGTTTCCGGGATCAGGGCTTTCTTCGCCGCCTTGATCGCGGATTTCAGCGCGGGGTTCTTGCTGGGGTCGACGGCATCCTCCGTGCTGCCGTCCCACGCCCGGATTGCGCCGAAAATATCATTCAGACGCGCTTCGTGCGCTTTGGAGCCGGCAACAAGCGAGGCGACCTTTTGTTCTTCGATCACCTTCCAGTTGATGAATTCCTCAATATCGGGATGGTCCATGTCACAGATGACCATCTTGGCCGCGCGGCGCGTGGTCCCGCCCGACTTGATCGCGCCAGCGGCCCGATCACCGATCTTGAGAAAGCCCATCAACCCGGAGGATTTACCGCCGCCCGACAGCTTCTCACCTTCACCACGCAGTGAGCTGAAATTGGTCCCGGTGCCGGAACCATATTTGAACAGGCGCGCTTCGCGCACCCAGAGATCCATGATGCCGCCGTCATTGACCAGATCATCCGAGACAGACTGGATGAAGCAAGCATGCGGCTGGGGGTGTTCATAGCTTGATTTCGATTTCACCAGCTTGTGGGTGAAAGGATCGACATAGAAATGGCCCTGCGACGGGCCGTCGATGCCGTAAGCCCAATGCAGGCCGGTGTTGAACCATTGCGGGCTGTTGGGCGCGGCCATCTGCGCGGCCAGCATGAAGCGCATCTCGTCGAAATAGGCGCGGGCATCCGATTCGGTGGCGAAATAGCCGCCCTTCCAGCCCCAGTAGCACCATGTGCCCGCAAGGCGGTCGAAGACCTGCTTGGCCGAGGATTCGCCGACATAGCGTTCGTCCTCGGGCAGGGCGGCGAGGGCTTTTTCATCGGCGACCGAGCGCCACAGGAATTCCGGCACGCCTTCTTCGGGCACGCGCTTGAGGGCTGCGGGCACACCAGCCTTGCGGAAATATTTCTGCGCGATCACATCCGAGGCGACCTGGCTCCAGCTGCCGGGCACTTCAACCTTGTCATTGCGGAACACCACCGTGCCATCGGGGTTGCGGATTTCGGAAACCGTGGTGGTAAAATCCAGCGCCGCATAGGCGTCTTTTCCGTCCGTGGTGAAATGCCGCTCGATGATCATGGTGCCTTGGCCCTTCTTGTCTCTGTCCCGATATCTCGGTGACCCAAATTCCTGATGGGATCAGATCACGCGCAACCCGCGGCCAAAACGCCGGTTCCATTGGCATGGACTGCTCAATGAGTGGTGATGTCGTTCACTGTATCCCTGTCCCGGGCGCCACCAGCCTGCTTTTCGCATTATACCAGATGTAGTGGTTGCCCTGAGAACCTCCACAATCTGACGTATGAATAGGGGACTCGTCAACGGAAAATTCACCCCTTGGGACATGAAAATTCGCTTGACCCTGCCGCAGTCGGGCTAAGCCCTTGGGGCGACTCGAAAGTTAATGAAGCGCGGGGCTGAAAACCAAAAAACCGCGATCCGAAGATCGCGGTTTTTTGATTGGAGCGGGCGATGAGATTCGAACTCACGACCCTAACCTTGGCAAGGTTATGCTCTACCCCTGAGCTACGCCCGCCCCGTTGACGTGTCGCGGATTTACAAACTCTCCCCACCCCCTGCAAGAGGAAAAAGCCATTCTGCGCGTGTTTTTTTCGCGCCCGGTCTGCGGGTCTAACGCAGGTTTAACGATTGCTGCGCAATCCTTGGCCAGCGCGGCGTGCTATCTGCAGATTCGGTGCCCGCGCTGCAGCGAGCGGGGGAAAGGATGATGCAAGGACAATCGCAACACTGGCTACGGGCCACCGCACCGCGCGCGACGCTCTCGGAAGATTTGCGCGTCCTGCGCCAGCTTGAAGGCGTGATCGACCGGCTGGACAGTTTCGAGGTCGAGGCCCCGCAGAAGCGGCTGAGTCTGGGGCAGATGGCGCGGGGGCTGGAGAAGCGGCTTGCGCGATTGCGCGCCCTGCCGCGTGATTGAGGGCGGGGCTCTGAGGCCGATTCTGGCTGCGGTCGGGGCGTTCCCGCCTGACGCGCGGCCCGGTTCTGGGGATATGGCCCGGTCTCGGCATATCCGGCCCAAGCGCCAGTGAGTCCGGTCGCAGGTGAAGTCAGGCGCAGGTGACGCCAGTCGGCGGTGGCCTCGGTCGCCGGTGAACCTGAGCCTTGCTGACCCCATCCGCGCGTGAGCGGGCTGCCGCGCCGACCAATCACCGGTCGGCTTCAGATCGGGCGGGTTTCGATCAGGCGGGTTCGAGATCCGGCAATGCGCTTCAGTCGCGGAAGTTGCGGCTGTCCTTGATCTGGTCCCAGGCCCAGACCACTTCCTGCAGCCGGTCCTCATCCGTGCGCGCACCGGCATTGCGGTCGGGATGCAGGTCTTTGACCAGGCTCTTGTATTGCTTGCGAATCTCGCCGCGCGACCAGCTGTCGCGCGCATCAAGGATCTCCAGCGCCTTGCGCTCGGTCGGGGGTAGTTTGCGGGTGCCGCCCATGGGCGAGGTGCGACCGGGATTCTGTGTGGCCTTCTCGCCCAGCACCTGATGCGGATCCTCGATCCCCAGCCGCTGCCATGCCAGCCGCTCGTCATCGCGCCCCAGCGGTTTGGTGGCCCGGCCCCAGACGCGATCACGCTCCATTTCGTCCAGCATCTCCGATTCGGTCTGGCCTTCGAAATAGTTCCATTTCAGATTGTATTCGCGCGCGTGATCCTTGCAGAACCACAGATATTCATTCAGCGCATCCGAGGATTTCGGACAGCGGTATTTGCCATCCTCGGTGCAGCCCGGATGCTCGCATTGACGCACCGATGTTTCCCATGCCCCCGACATGCCGCGACGTCCGCGCGCGCGCTTCTTCTTGTCACTCGATGCGCGAATGTCGAAATCAAAGAGCGGTTTGCGGTCCATGCGTCGTCCTGTCTGGTCTTGTGCCCTGCGCGTCCGAGTGAAAGCGGTCCGGGGACTTTCCGACTCGGAGGCAGCAGTCTATGTATCTTTTGCAAAGGTTTGAAGGCCCAAGGGAAAGCAGATGCGTATTTGTGATGAAATTGAAAACCGGCTGCGCGCGGCCTTTTCGCCCGAGATGCTGCAGGTCGAGGATGACAGCGAAAGCCATCGCGGGCATGGCGGCTGGCGCGAGGGCGGCGAGACGCATTTCAACGTTCTGATCCGTGCGCCCCAATTCGCCGAGATGAGTCGCGTTGCGCGCCATCGCGCCGTGCATGCCGCACTCGGGGCCGATCTGGTGGGCCGGATCCATGCGCTCGCGCTTGATATCCGGGGCTGAGAAGCCCGCTTAGCGGGCGTCCTCGGAACCGGTGGCCTGCGGGCGGAACATCGGCTCGCGGCGGCTGTCATGCACCGGTTTTTCAGCGTTGGGGCGGTCCAGCAGCACCGGGTCGACCCGTTCCGCGCGGGCAGGCGGTGCGATGCTGGGCGTGGCAGGGGCCGCGTCGCGTTCGCTCAGATGCTCGGCCAGTGTTTCGGCGCTGGGGCGGCGGAAGATCATCAGGTGGTTTTCCACCACGACCGAGCCGCGAAAGCCCTTGCGTTCATCGCTGGGCAGGGTTTCGCTGCGCCAGAATTCCCAGCCTTCGGCCGCGAGTTCGTTCATCAGCTCGGTGACGGCATGGGCGAAACGCTCTGCGGGCGTTTTCAGGCTCTTGACCTTGCTGCCCTTTCGCGGGGCGGGCAGGGCGAGATACTCATACATCTGCATCGGCTGTCCTGTGTCTCTGTCCGGGTCATATGGTGCAAGGTTCCGGAGCCTTAGAACAGAACCCCCCGGCGCGCAACCGCCGCCGGTGCACATTCGCGACAGCCGGGTGTCAGCAGGGGAATGCGTGATTTCGGGAGAGGCTGGAGGCGAGTACCGGAATCGAACCGGTGTTCACGGATTTGCAATCCGCTGCGTAACCACTCCGCCAACTCGCCAGCCTGCGCGCCTGATTAGAGGCGCGCGGGATGCGCGTCAAGGGCGCATCAGCACCATCGGGCCGATATTGCGCCCGGCCAGAATATGCACATGCAGATGCGGCACTTCCTGCACCCCGTCATTGCCCGCATTGGCGATCATCCGGTAGCCATTGCCCCCGGTGCCCGGTGCCACGCCCAGTTCGTCGCAGACGGCCCCGATGGCGCGGGTGTAATCGAGGATCTCGGCATCGGTGGCCGTGCGGGCGAAATGGTCGTAGCAGACATAGGGCCCTTTGGGGATCACCAGCACATGATGCGGCGCTTTGGGCGCGATATCGCTGAAGGCAAGGCTGTGCTCGGATTCGTAGAGTTTCTTGCAGGGGATTTCGCCGCGCAGGATTTTCGCAAAGATGTTCTGGTCGTCATACTGATACTCCATTGCCTTACTCCGCGTCATTCGCCCAGCCTGCGACGGCTTTGACTTCCAGAAAATCCTCGATCCCCCAGACACCGCCTTCGCGCCCGTTGCCCGATTGCTTCATGCCGCCAAAGGGGGCACCGGCCCCACGCGACTTGCCGTTCATCTCGATCATGCCCGCGCGCAACTGCCGCGCCAGCCGGTTGCGCCGCGCGCCATCCTGCGACTGGACATAATTGGTCAGGCCATAGACTGTGTCATTGGCGATGCGCAGGGCTTCTTCCTCGGTGTCAAATGGCAGGATCGACAGGACCGGGCCGAAGATTTCCTCGCGCGCGATGGTCATGTCATTGGTCACATCGGCAAAGACGGTGGGGCGGACGAAATAGCCGCGATTGAGCCCCTCGGGGCGACCCAGACCCCCGGCGACGAGCCTTGCGCCCTCGCTCATGCCCTTCTGGATCAGATCCTGAATCTTGTCGAATTGCATCTGGCTGACCACCGGGCCGATATGCTTGCCGCTTTCGCTGGCCGGGCCGACGCTTGTGGCTTCGGCGAGTTCGCGGACCTGTTCGACGGTCTGGTCGTAGATCGCGCGTTCCACCAGCATACGGGTGGGGGCGTTGCAGGACTGGCCCGAATTCTGGAAGCAATGCGCGACGCTGCGTTTCACCGCCTTCTCGTCGGCATCGGCAAAGACCAGATTCGCGCCCTTGCCGCCCAGTTCCAGATGCACGCGCTTGAGCGTCTCGGCGGCATTTTTGGAAATCGCGATGCCGGCGCGGGTGGAGCCGGTGAAGCTGACCATATCGACGTCGGGGTGGCCGGAAAGCTGCGAACCGACGCCCGGACCGTCACCATTGACCATGTTATAGACGCCCTTGGGGGTTCCGGCCTCATGCATGATCTCGGTCCAGACCATCGAGGAGAGCGGCGCGATTTCGGAGGGTTTCAGCACCATCGTGCAGCCCGCAAGCAGCGCCGGGATCACCTTGAGCGTGACCTGATTCATCGGCCAGTTCCAGGGCGTGATCAGGGCGCAGACGCCCACGGCCTCGCGGATGATCCGGTCCTCGGGGGCGTGATCGCCCAAGGGGGCGATGAATTCGATCTTCTCGAAGGCCGTGATGAAATTCGTGATATGCCAAGTGCCGGAGGTGAACTGGGACTCGCGTGCCAGATCAATCGGTGCGCCCATCTCGGTGCTGATGGCCTGCGACATATCCTCGGCGCGGGATTCGTAGATCTCCAGGATGCGCTTGACCAATTCGAGCCGCTCGCGCGGGTCGCTATGCATCCAGCCGGGAAGGGCGGCTTTCGCTGCCGCCACGGCCAGATCGGTATCTGCGGCGCCGCCCAGCGAGATAACCGCGCAGGGCTCTTCGGTGGAAGGGTCGATCACTTCCAGCGATTGCCCGGCGATGGGGTCGCACCATGTGCCGTTGATATAGAATTGCCGCTTGTCCAGCATGGTCTTGCTCCCTGTTCACTTGTGCAACATTTGCACCGGGGCGCGGCATGTGCAAGGGCGGGCGCATCAGCGCAGGCTGATCACCTTGGCGTCTATCGCCAGCATATAGCCCTGCCGCGCGATATTCTTGACCAGCACTTCGGAAATCAACTGATTGCCCAGCGTGTCGCGCAGCCGCTTGATGCGGGTCGCGCCCGCGGCTTCGTCGCAATCGGCCTCGCTGCGGCCCGATATCACCGCCTCGATGGCCGCGCCCGAGAGCACGTCATCGTCGATCCGGGCTTCGGCCAGAACAGCGAGCGTTTCGACAGCGGCGGGGGTGAGCTTGAATTCCATGTCATTGATCGCGACCGAATTCGTGGCCCGGTCGATCACCAGCTGCGAGATCTGCAGCCCCTGTTTCTCGACCATCGCCATGCGCCGGTTCAGCGTGATCAGGATCACGATCACCACGAAAGACGTGACCAGAAGCCCGGTGGCAAAGACCAGCAGCACGAAGATCACGATGCGGTAAGAGACCAGCGTTTCGGAAAATGCCGTGCCCGATTGCGCAAGGATTTCCAGCAGTTTGATTTCCGCCTGCGAGGTCAGATCGGCGTTTTCCACGAAAACCCGTTCCACCCGGTCATTGAAGGCCCCGGCATCGGGCAGGTTGAGAAACAGCAGCACAGCG
Source organism: Natronohydrobacter thiooxidans (assembly GCF_001884735.1). GTDB lineage: Bacteria > Pseudomonadota > Alphaproteobacteria > Rhodobacterales > Rhodobacteraceae > Roseinatronobacter > Roseinatronobacter thiooxidans_A. The sequence continues at coordinate 35,905 of NZ_MJAP01000033.1, forward strand.
GTCAGCGCCAGTACCGCGACAATCGCGACAATGCCCCAGATGACCGCCCGGCTGCCCAGCCGGATCAGGTCGCTAGCGACGATGGATGACCCCTGCATTGGCGCTCCTGCGCTGAAACTCGGATGCGTCAAAAATGGACTCGATTTGCAAGAGCGTCCAGCCGGAACCTGCGATTACAGCTCTGGCGTAGTCCGTGGCCGCCTGCCGCGAGCCACAGGCCGAGGCAGGCAGTTCGACAATCCCGTATTGCAGGCGCAACGGGTTGTCCTGTTTTGCTTTGAAATCCGCGTAGCACTGGGCCGAGGCTTGCGTCGCAAGCGCCAGACCAGCCAGAAGCGCGAAGAGGCGGAGGGCGTGTTTCATAGGCGAAGATCTGCCAGTTCGCGGGGCGCTATTCAATATCAGGGGCAGTGTTTTGCCCATGTTATCCGATAGCAGCCCCCCGATATTGCCTGTCGGGGCGTATCGCGGCGAAGCTTGGGGCATGATCTTTGTCTTGAAAGGACCAGTCCCATGCTTTCCTGTTTCTCGAAAGTCAGGCAGCGGACGACCAGCCTGCTTGCGGCTTCCGCACTGGCCGTCGCGGCCATCGGCGCGGCCCCGACCCCGGCCTCTGCCTCGGATGACCAGTTGCTGAAATTCCTGCTGGGGGCGACGGCGGTGGCGATCATCGTGCATTCGGCGTCGCGCTCGCAGGGGCGCGCGCAGGCAGCGCCCGCCCGAGGCTTGCCGCAGCATTGCCGCGAGACCCTGAGTATCCGTGGTCGCCATGTTGTCGTCTATAACGCGCAATGCATGCATCGCGCCGGGCTGCGCAATCTGCCCGCGCAGTGCCATGAAACCATCCGCACCAATCGCGGCATGCGCAGCGTCTATCGCGCGCGCTGTCTGGAAGCACAGTCACCGCGCCGGGGCCCGCCATCGCATGCGCGTGGCCGGGGGCCGGGGCTGCCCGGCTGGTGCTCGACCAGCTATCAGTATCGCGGGCGCTGGCATGACGGATATTCCGCCTCCTGCCTGCAGCAGGCCGGTGTGAGGAACCTGCCCTCAACCTGTCTGGTGGCCGGCAGCGGTGGGAAGGTCTATGCAGCGCAATGCCTGCGCAGCGAAGGCCATGGCCGTCGGTGACGCTGATCCGGCGCGGGGGGATCTCCGCGCCAGTTTCCCGCGCGACGGCAGGCATGACCGAAACCGGAGTTCGGCGAATCGCGGGCTTGTGGTAGGCTGATGGCACTATCTTGCTGCCAACAGGAGGTTTCACATGACTGGATTGTTGACGCGCCTTGCGGCGCGCGGGGCCGCGAGCCTGAGTATCTGTGCGCTTGTCGGGGCGCTTGTGGTAACGACGCCCACGCAGGTGAAAGCATCTGAATGGCTGGCCGTCGCGGTGGGGGCGGCGATGCTCGGGATCGTCCTGGGGGGCGGCGCGAAGGCGCCGAAGAAACCCGAATACAAGGTCATTGCGCGGCTTTGCGAAAACCCCAAGACCGGCCTCTATCACAAGTGCTGAACATCCGTGTCGAAAGGCGTTCGGTTTTTGCGCGGTCGGGGCTTGCCCCGGCCGTTTTTCGTGGCAGAAGGGCTGTATGAGCCTGCAGCGTCCCGATTTCAGCCATGAGAGCCAGCTTGCCCTGACTGGCGCGTCCTGCATCGTCGGGGTCGATGAGGCCGGGCGCGGGCCGCTGGCGGGGCCGGTCACGGCGGCAGCGGTCCGGCTGAATCCCGGGGATCTGCCGCAGGGGCTGCAGGATTCGAAACGGCTGAGTGCCACCGCGCGCGAAGCGCTTTTCGCGCAGATCATGGCGCGGGCCGAGGTCGGGATCGGCCATGCCAGCCCCGCCGAGATCGACGCGATCAACATTCTTCAGGCGACATATCTGGCGATGATGCGCGCGATCGCGGCGCTGCCCCGCGCGCCGGACCGGCTGCTGATCGACGGCAATCGCCTGCCGCGCGATCTGCCCTGTCCGGCGCAGGCGGTGGTCAAGGGCGATGGCAAGGTGATGTCCATCGCCGCGGCAAGCATCATCGCCAAGGTGACACGCGACCGGATCATGGCGGATCTGGACCGCAGATACCCCGGCTATGGCTGGGCCGGGAATGCCGGATATCCGACGAAGCGTCACATAAATGCCATAGCGGATCTGGGCGTGACCCCCGAGCATAGACGCTCTTTCGCGCCGATACGCAAAATCTTGTGTCCAGATCTTACATGAAGAAAAGATTTTAAAACCCTGATTCAAATAGAATTTGACGCCGAATCATCTTTGACTCATCTTTGTCCCAACAAGCGGGAACACACCCGCAGAGCTTGAGGCAGGCATGACAGTAACATTAACGGCGCGGGGGGCGGCGATGCTTCCGCTGGACGAGATTCTTGCAGGCGACTGCATCGAGGTGATGAATGCATTGCCCGAAGCCAGTGTCGATCTGATCTTCGCGGATCCGCCCTATAATCTGCAACTGAAGGGCGAGTTGCACCGTCCCGATAACAGCCGCGTTGATGCGGTGGATGATGCCTGGGACCAGTTCGACAGTTTCAAGGCCTATGACCAGTTCACCCGTGCCTGGCTGGCGGCGGCGCGGCGGCTGCTCAAACCCAATGGTGCGATCTGGGTGATCGGGTCGTATCACAACATTTTCCGCGTGGGCGCCACCTTGCAGGATCAGGGCTTCTGGATTCTGAATGACGTGGTCTGGCGCAAGTCGAACCCGATGCCGAATTTCCGTGGCAAGCGGCTGACCAATGCGCATGAGACGATGATCTGGGCCTCGAAATCGGAAGGCGCGAAATACACCTTCAATTATGAAGCGCTCAAGGAGTTGAACGAGGGCATCCAGATGCGCTCGGACTGGGTGCTGCCGATCTGTTCGGGCCATGAGCGGCTGAAGGATGATCAGGGCGAGAAGGCGCATCCGACGCAGAAGCCGGAATCACTGTTGCACCGGGTGCTTGTGGGATCGACCAATCCCGGTGATGTGGTGCTGGACCCGTTCTTCGGCACCGGCACGACCGGGGCGGTCGCCAAGATGCTGGGCCGCCACTATATCGGGATCGAGCGCGAGGAAAGCTATCGCAAGGTCGCGGCAAAACGGCTGGGGCAGGTGCGCAGGCTGGATGCGGCGGCGCTGGAAACCACCTTGTCGAAACGCGCCCAGCCGCGCGTGGCCTTTGGTCAGCTTGTGGAACGTGGCCTGTTGCGCCCCGGTGAAATGCTGGTCAATCCGCGCGGCATGGCGGCCAAGGTGCGGGTCGATGGCTCGCTTGTCTCGGCCGAGCATCGGGGGTCGATCCATCAGGTGGGGGCGGCGCTGGAAAATGCACCTTCCTGCAATGGCTGGACCTATTGGCAGTTCAAACGTGATGGCCAGTTGATCCCGATCGACGTGCTGCGTCAGCAGATCCGGGCCGAGATGCACGACTGAAGTTTACCGCCGGTGTCCCGTGTTACCCGCCGGGATGCCTACTGACCCCGCCTTCATGGCGGGGTTTTTTTGTCATTTTCTTGCTTCAAATACTCAAAACCGCCCCCGTCAGGGGGCGAATGCAAAAAACCTGCGGCGCCAGCCGCTCCGCTGGATCACGCGACTGACAACTGGTCCCAGCAATCGAGCGCCTTGCCTGCATACATTACCGCAGGCCCGCCGCCCATCTGGATCGCCATGGCCAGAACATCGCCCAGTTCCGCGCGGCTGGCCCCGGCCTTGATCAGCGCTTCGACATGAAAGGCGATACAGGGCTCGCAGCGGATCGCAATCGCGATGCCCAGCGCCACGAATTCCTTTTCCTTATAGCCCAGCGCGCCCTCCTGCTTGACCGCCATGGAGAGTGTGCCGAAGCCTTTCATGGCCTCAGGGGCCAGTTTCGCAAGGTTGCGGCTTTTCGCGCGGGTCTCGGAGATGAAGGCGGGGTAATCCATTCTGTCCTCACATGCCTGAATTTGCATGTGATCTGGACCGCGCCGCGTGCGCCTGCCTTGATCTGCGTCAAATCCGCAGGAAAGGCTGGGCAAGCCGGGGCAGGAGCGCGCGGAATTTCAGCGGGGCATCGGTCACGGCCAGACAGATGCAATCCTCGCCCGGTTCCGCGATGGGCTGATGGTCCAGATCCTCATCCGCGATCTCGATATCGCCGCGCCCGAAGCGCGCGGTTGCATCGGCAAAGGCGCCCTGCAGCACCAGCGTCATTTCCAGCCCGTTATGGCCATGATCGGGCACCGCCTTGCCCGCCGGAATGAAAAGCATCCGTGCCGTGGCCGCTTTCGAGGTCGGCAGGATCGCTTGCCGCACGCCGCCGCCAATGCCGCGCCAGCGGATTGCGTCGATATCGCCGCCGACATAGCTGGCCAGCGGTTCGGGCAAGACCCTGCTCTGCGCGGGGCGCGGGGCCGGTTTTGCAGCGACAGGCGTGGTCTTGATCCGTGCCAATGTGGCCGCAAGCGCGCTGTCGGGCAGCGCCTGACCCGTTTCCGGCATCTGCTCCAGCATCGCGCCGCCGATGGCGTCGAAACTCGCCAGTCTTGCGCGGCATTCGTCGCAGAGCGCGATATGGCTGGCGATCACCAGATTGAACGCCTCGGGCAGGTTGCCTGCCGAATAGGCCATCAACAATCTGTCGCTCAGGTGGTGGGTGATCATGGTCGTGGTCTTTCTCAACTCAGGGAGTGGCGCAGGCGCTCAAGTGCCAGTCTGATGCGCGATTTGATGGTGCCGAGCGGCAGGCCGGTTTCTTCCGCGATTTCGCTATGCGACAGATCGCTGAAATAGGCCCGCTCGATCATGACCCGTTGCTTTTCGGGCAGATCGGCGATGGCGGCGATCAACTGGTCGCTTTCCTGCTGGAGCGCGAGAAGTTGCAGCTGGTCGGGTTCTTCTTCCGGTCCCCAGAAGAGTTCCTCGGGTTCGGGGCGGCGGTCGCGGCGCAGCATGTCGATGCGGCGGTTGCGCGCGATGGTGAAGATCCAGGTGGCCACGCTGGCGCGTGAGGGATCGAATTGTGCGGCCTTGTTCCAGACTGTGACCATGACGTCCTGCGCAACCTCTTCGGCCATGGCCGGATCGGCCCCGGATTTCACCAGAAAGGCTTTGATGCGCGGGGCGAAATGTTGAAACAACGCGGTGAAGGCCTCTGTATCCTGTGCCTCGGCCACCTGTTTCAGCAGGGCAATCCATTCGGCTCCGTTTCTTGTCTGCACGCGTCTCTGCCCTTTCTCATGGTGCAAGAAATCTTGCCCTGCGAGGAGCTTATCCTCGGGGAAGGCCGCTTGTCGAGGCGCGAGAGACGAGCGAGACATATCAAACATGCCAGCATTACGCGCAGGGCGCCGGATCGGATCATTCTGCTGCGGGCGCGAGAAGAAATCGCCATCGCCTGCGTTGCGAAATGATCCGCTGCGCCGCGGAAGACGTAGATCTGCTGTTTGCCAGCGACAGAAAAGGACCGGCGCGCATGCCCTTTGAAATGATCGATACCCCCGCCCGCAGGATTGCCGTGATCGGCGGGGGTATCTCGGGGCTGGCGGCGGCCTATCTGATGTCCGGTCGCCACCGAGTGACCCTGTTCGAGGCCGCGCCGCGCCTTGGCGGTCATGCCCGCACCGTGATGGCCGGAAGGCGCGGGGATCAGCCGGTGGATACCGGCTTCATCGTGTTCAACCATGTGAACTACCCGCATCTGACGGCGATGTTCGAGAAGCTGAATGTGCCCGTCGCCAAGTCGAACATGTCTTTCGGCGTGTCGATGGACGGGGGGCGCTATGAATATGCGCTGTCAGGGCTGGACGGGATTTTCGCGACGCGGGCCAACCTGCTGGATCCGCGCCATCTGGGCATGATCCGCGATATACTGCGCTTCAACAAGCATGGGCTGGCGGTGGCGCAGGCTGATCCGTCGCTGACCATCGGCGGGCTTTTGCAGCGGCTGGGGACCGGGGAGTGGTTTCGCGACCGCTATCTGCTGCCCTTTTCCGGCGCGATCTGGTCGACACCGACCGCGAAGATCCTTGATTTTCCGGCCCATGCGCTGATGGCGTTTTTCCGCAATCATGCGCTGCTGGGCTATGCGGGGCAGCATCAATGGTACACGGTCGCGGGCGGATCGGTCGAATATGTCAGCCGCCTGAGCACCTATCTGGCCCGCGCAGGGGTCAGTCTGCGCGCGGCCACCCCGGTTCAGGTGGTGCGGCGCGGGCCGATGGGGGTCCGGGTCAGGGCGCAGGGGGGCGAGGAGGAACAGTTCGATGAGGTGATCTTCGCGACGCATTCGGATGTGACGCTGCGCCTGCTCGCGGATCCGACCGGGGCCGAGAGGAAATATCTTGGCGCGGTGAGATACCAGCCCAATGAGGCGATCCTGCATTGCGACGCGGCGGTCATGCCGAAGCGGCGCAAATGCTGGTCAAGCTGGGTCTATACCGAGCGCGGGCCGCAGGATCGCGACCGGATTTCGCTGAGTTACTGGATGAATTCGCTGCAATCCATTCCGCAGGATGATCCGATCTTCGTGACGCTGAACGCGAACCATCCGCTGCGGGAGGACTGCATCTACGACAGCTACAGCTTTGATCACCCGGTCTATGACATGGCCGCGCTGGAGGCTCAGGCCGCGATCCGGGGCTTTAACGGCGCCAACCGGACATGGTTCTGCGGCGCATGGATGCGCAATGGCTTCCATGAGGATGGATTCGCCAGCGCGCTCGACGTGGTTCGCGCGATGGAAGCCCCGGCGCGCAAGCTGGCGCCGGTGGCATGAGCGGGGTTGAGCATATCGCAGGCCGGACCTTTCACGGGCGGCGCGGGCCAGTGGCGAACCGCTTCAGCTATGGGGTGGATTATGTGATCTTTGATGCCGAGGCCGCGGTCACGACCCCGTGGCTGATGTCGCGCAACGGGCGCAATATCGCCTCGCTGCGCGACTGTGATCATGGCGGCGCACCGGGGCGGGGCAGGGGCGCGGTCTGGGTGCGCGAGGTTCTGGCGGCGCATCAGCTTGAGGGCGTGACGAATGGCCCGGTGCAGTTGCTGACCCAGCCGCGCGTCTTGGGGCACCTGTTCAACCCGGTCAGTTTCTGGCTCTGCCATGACCACGCGGGCGGGCTGCGCGCGGTGATCGCCGAGGTGAACAACACCTATGGCGACCGGCATTCCTATCTCTGCGTCAAGCCTGACCGGTCGGTGATTTCCCCTGCGGATGAATTGCGCGCGCAGAAGATTTTTCATGTTTCGCCGTTTCAGCCGGTGGATGGCGAGTATTGTTTTCATTTCGCGATCACGCCCGAGAAAGTGAGTATCCGCATCCTTTACCGGCAGGATCATGAGGCTCCGGATGCCGGGCTGGTTGCCACATTGACCGGCGCGCGCGAACCGCTGACCAACCGCGCGATCCTGGCGGCGATGGCGGGGCGGATGGGCTCGCGCCGGGTCCTGGCGCTGATCCACTGGCAGGCGCTCAAACTCTGGTGGCGGGGGGCGACCTTCCGCCCGCGTCCCAAGCCACCCGCGCAAGAGGTCAGCCAGTGACACAGGCGGTTTTCACAAGCACCCCTGCGCCCCGGCTTTGGGGCTATACGCTCTTTGGCGCAGTGCTCGCGATGGCGGGGCTACCGATCTATATTCACGCCCCCTACGTCTATGTGGAGCGCTACGGAGTGTCCTTGGCCGCGCTTGGAACGCTCCTTTTCGCGCTGCGCGGGCTTGATTTCGTGCAGGATCCGGCGCTGGGCTGGCTCTCGGCGCGGCTGGCGGCCCATCGCGGGCGGGCTGTCGCCGGGACAACGGCGCTGATGGCCGGGGCGATGGTGATGCTTTTTGCCATCCCGCCACTGTTTGCGCCGCTCCTGTGGTTTGCCGTCGCGCTGACGGTGCTGTTTTCCTGCTATTCCTTCCTGACGATCAGCTTATACGCCACGGGCGTTGCGCGCGGCGAAACTCTTGGGCAGGGCGGGCATCTGCGCCTTGCGGGTTGGCGCGAAGCCGGGGCGCTGATGGGCGTGTGCCTTGCTGCCGCGGCCCCGGTCGTGCTGGAGGCAGTGATGCCCGCGCCTTTCGCCGGCTTCGCGCTGGGTTTTGCGATGATTGCAGCCCTCGCTGTGGTCGCGATGCGCAGCGAGTGGTCGGCGTTCCACGCGGCCCCCGCCTCGCATGGGTCGTCCATGCGCGCGGTTTTCGCTGATCCTATAGCGCGGCGGCTCTTGCTCATTGCGCTGGTGAATGCGACGCCGGTGGCGATCACCTCGACGCTGTTTCTGTTCTACGCCGAAGCCGTGTTGCAGACCGGAGGGATGGAAGGTGCCTTCCTGATCCTGCTGTTTCTGTCTGCGGCTGTCTCGGCCCCGCTCTGGTCGCGGCTGGCGCGCCGGATCGGGGCGAAACCGGCGCTTTTGGGGGGTATGGCTGTGGCCGCTTTCAGCTTTGCCTTTGTCACCACTCTTGGCCCCGGCGATCTGGCGATGTTCGCGCTGATCTGTGTGATTTCAGGCGCGGGGATCGGGGCGGATCTGACGCTCTTGCCCGCGATCTTCGCACAGCGCATGGCGAGGCTCTCGTCCGAGGCGGCACCGGGCTTCGGCCTTTGGGCCTTTGTCACCAAGGCCACGCTGGCGCTGGCCGCGCTGATGGTCTTTCCCGTCCTCGAAATTGCAGGGTTTGACGCAGGTGGCGGGAACAGCCCCGCTGCATTGCAGACGCTGATCCTGCTCTATGCGGCCCTGCCTTCGGCCCTGAAGGCCATTGCCATCGCGCTTCTGGCGCTGACCCCTTTGAAGGAGACTTGACGGTGAGCAGTTTTCTGACCTTCGCGACGGGCGCGGCCCTGAGCCTTGGCCTTTTGGCGCTTGCACAGCGGTTGCGCGGTTTTCAGGCGCAGAGCGCGCAGGATTACGCGGGGCTGGAACCGCGTCTGGATATCCGCAAGCATCTGTCGGGGCCGATCCGGTGCGAGGGTGTGATCTATGGGCCGCTCGGGCGGGTCACATCGCGTTTCGTGGCGGATATGGAGGGGCGTTGGGAGGGCAATCGCGGCGTGCTCGCCGAACATTTCACCTATGACAGCGGCACGACACAGGCGCGGGAATGGCGGCTGAGCGTGGGCAATGACGGGCGTATTCTGGCCGAGGCCGAGGATCTGCTGGGCGAGGGCATTGGCCAGCAAGAGGGCGCGGCGCTGCATCTGCGCTACCGGATCCGGCTGCCCGACAGTGCCGGGGGGCATGCGCTGGATGTGACGGACTGGATGTATCTGGTCGATGACCGGACCATCGTCAATCGCAGCCAGTTCCGCAAATTCGGCATCAAGGTCGCGGAACTGGTGGCGACGATGCGCCGGATCGATGCATGAGAACGCTCTCAGGCAAGACCTATTGGCTGGTGGGCGCGTCCGAAGGGCTGGGGCGGGCACTGGCTTTGATGCTGTCAAAAGCGGGCTGCCGCCTGATCCTGAGCGCGCGCAACATGGTGCGGTTGCAGGAACTGGCCGCGACCCTGCCGGGGCCTGCGCGCTGTGTGGCCTGTGATGTGGCGGACCGCGCCTCGGTCATGGCGGCAGTGCAAGAGGCAGGCGAGATCGACGGGCTGGTGTTTCTGGCGGGCCTCTACTGGCCGTTTTCGGCGCGGGACTGGCAGGCGGATCAGGCCGAGGCGATGTTCGATGTGAACCTGACCGGGGCTGCGCGGGTGCTGGGGCAGGTCGTGCCGGGCATGGTCGCGCGGGGGGCGGGACATATTGTCATCACCGGCTCACTGTCGGGCTATCGCGGTTTGCCCGGTTCCATCGGCTATGGTTCCAGCAAGGCGGGGCTGATGCATCTGGCCGAGTCCATGCATGCCGATCTGCGCGGCTCTGGCGTGGATGTACAACTGGCCAATCCGGGCTTCATCCGCACGCGACTGACGGAAAAGAACACATTTTCCATGCCCTTCCTGATGGAGCCTGAGCAGGCCGCAGAGGAAATGCTGCGCCTGATGCGCTCGCGGAAATTTCAGCGCGCCTTTCCCGGCCTGTTCGCGCTCCTCTTCCGGGGGGCTAATCTTCTGCCGGATCGGGCCTATTTCCGCGTTTTCGGGGGGAAGTAAGGTGCGTGGTGACCACGCACCTTACGATAAACCCGTTGCGCCGCAATCGAGTTTGCGCGACACTTTCGCTGTCAGGAGGATGTCATGCTCTCAATCAGCCCGCGCAAGATCGTCCATATCATCTATCTCGCTCGCGAAGGGCATGCCGCCAGCGCCGAGGTCCATGCCTTCATCGACGGGCTGAACGAGGATGAACAGGCCAGCCTGACCGCCGTGGCCTGGATCGGGCGCGGTGCCTTCGAGCCCGAGGATTACGATGAGGCCGTGGCCACCGTGCTGACCGAGGCCACGATTCCGGCGGCTGACTACCTGCTTGGCATGCCGCATCTGCCGGAGAATCTGGAAAACGGGCTCGATGCGCTTGGCATTGACGTGGCGGGCGAGGAAGAGGATTTCCTGCGTCAGGGATCGTGATCTGCCGCTAGGATCTGCCGGTTTTCCATTCCGCCAGCGCCGGGTTGTCATCCCCTCCTGCGGCCTGCGCTGCCTCCGGCGCGACCACGGGCTGCGCGGCAGCTTGCGGCAGCGGCAGTTTCGTCACCCGCAGGTGATGCGCCTCGCGCGCGCCGAAATAGAAGGCGACCACCGCGCCCAGAAGCCACCAGAGCGGTTCCGGCACATGTGCCAGCGCCTGCATCCGCAGGGCAAAACCTGCCGGATCATGCATCGCATAGCCAAACAGCCCCAGAGTGCCCAGCGCCAGCAACGGGCGCGGCAGGCGGTTCAGCCCGTTCACCAGACTGTCGAACCAGCCGCCGCGCCCATATTGAAACTCGGCCGTATGGCTGGCATGGGCGGCCTTATAGGCGTCATGGCCCAGTTCCAGCGCGCGGGTGGCATTGGGGCGGAACACTTCCGCGACCGAGGTCACAGTCTGGCCCAGCGCGGTTGCATTGCGCGCGCCCCCGAAGAGAAATCCGAAAACCGATCTGATCATGCCCAGCCCCTTATGCGTGCGCGATGCTCGGCATCGCTGAGGTGAAAGCGGGGCGAGATGAATTCTTCGGCCCGCGTGATCCAGCCACCCTTGCCCCCGTCACGACGGCGCGCGAATTTGCGGCTGGCGGGGCGCTGATCGGCGAGGCGGTAGTAATAGTCGCGCCGCGCGATCCCATAGGCATCGACCAGATGTGCAGGCGCCATCTCCTGCGCGCGATGCGCCGCCGCAATCGTCTGCGGCCCGATCACCCCGTCAGCGGCGATCTGAAGTCCCATCTCTATGAACAACCGTTGCAGGATACGCACGGCATTGGCCCCGGCATTCACATACATGTCAAAAACCGTGGGCCAGAGCGGTTCGGGCAAATCGGCAATCCGCGGGCGGCGGAAATAATGCTCGATATAGATCCCGATGGCATCTTCGCGCGTGAGTGCGCGCACCTCATTCACCCCGATCTGCTGGCCGGGGCGCAGGCGACGCAATGTGTGGATGGTCACGCCGAAATTCGTGGCCCCGCCCGGATCATCGGGGTCATTCACGAAGCCGCCTTCGCGGGCGACGATCTCGGTGGCAAGCTCGCGGACGGATTTCATGGCAGACCCCTCATGGCAGCGACAGCCCGTTACTGTGCCGCGCGGGCCGGAAGATCGCGTAACCAGAGCGTGCGCTTGGTGCGGCCGCGCCGATTGCCCCCCTTTCCCCGCCGGACCCTTTGGGCTATGTGCGAAAGCCAGACCACCAAGGATGCGCGCAATGCAGTACGAACAGCCCGGCGATGTCGAGAAGAACTGGCGGGATGCCATCTCCGGCACGGAAGAGATCATCGAGGAAGCCCGCAAGGGCCGCATGTTCATTCTGGTCGATCACGAGGATCGCGAGAATGAAGGCGATCTGGTGATCCCCGCCCAGATGGCGACGCCGGAAGTGGTGAATTTCATGGCCACGCATGGCAAGGGGCTGATTTGCCTGACGCTCTCGGGCGAACGCATCGACCAGCTTGGCCTGCCGTTGATGGCATCTTCCAATTCCTCGCGCCATGAAACCGCCTTCACCGTCTCGATCGAGGCGCGCGAGGGGGTGTCGACCGGGATTTCCGCGCATGACCGCGCCCGCACGATTGCCGTGGCCATCGACGCGGGCAAGGGGGCTGCCGATATCGCGACGCCCGGCCATGTCTTTCCGCTGCGCGCGCGCGACGGCGGCGTGCTGGTGCGCGCGGGCCATACCGAAGCGGCGGTCGATATTTCACGGCTGGCAGGGCTGAACCCGTCGGGCGTGATCTGCGAGATCATGAAGGAAGACGGCTCGATGGCGCGTCTGCCCGATCTGGTGGCGTTCGCGCAGCGGCACGGGCTGAAGATCGGCACGATTTCCGACCTGATCGCCTATCGCCGTCGTCATGACAATCTGGTGCGGGTGATGAGCGAGAGCCAGATCACCTCTGCTTATGGGGGCGACTGGACGATGCGTGTCTATTCCGACACGACGCAGGGCGCCGAACATGTCGTGCTGATCAAGGGCGATATCACGACCCCGGAGCCGGTCATGGTGCGGATGCATGCGTTTGACCCGCTGCTGGACATGGTGGGAACGGCGGGGGCTGTCCGGTCTGATGAATTCGCCGATGCAATGCATCTGATCGGCGAAGAGGGGCGCGGGGTGGTCGTGCTGTTGCGCGACACGCATATGAAAATGGCTACTTCCGATGCCTCGCCGCAAACCTTGCGGCAATACGGGCTTGGGGCGCAGATCCTGTCCTCGCTGGGATTGCATGATCTGATCCTGCTCACCAATTCCGGCACACCGCGCATTGTCGGGCTCGATGGCTACGGGCTGTCGATCACCGGTACGCGCAAGATCCCTGCAAGACGAGGGGCATGAGATGGCTGCGAATGAGACACATTACACGCTTCCCCTGCCGAGCTTTGAACAGGCGCCGAAACTCCTGATCGTGGTCGCGCCCTATTACAAGGACATTGCCGATCAGCTTGTGGCGGGCGCGCGCGCCGAGATCGAGAAGGTCGGGGGCACGCATGAAACCATCGAGGTGCCCGGCGCGCTGGAAGTGCCGACCGCCATCGGGCAGGCCTTCCGCATGGCGCATTTCGACGGATTCGTGGCACTTGGCTGCGTGATCCGGGGCGAGACCACGCATTATGACACCGTGTGCAATGACAGCTCGCGTGCGATCACGCTATTGGGCTTGCAAGGCGCCTGTATCGGCAATGGTATCCTGACCGTGGAGAACCGCACGCAGGCCGAAGTGCGTGCCGAAGCGGCGGGCCAGAACAAGGGCGGCGGGGCTGCAGCGGCGGCATTGCATCTGATCGCGCTGTCGCGGCGCTGGGGCGGCGCGAAACGCTCGGTGGGCTTTCTGCCGGAGCGCGACGAGATCCAGATCGCCAGCACCAAAGGGCCCATCGCATGACTGAGACACCTCCGCGCAAGAAACGCCCCACGCAGGATGAGAGGCGCGAACGCAAGGCGGCGGCGCGGTTCTACGCGGTGCAGGCGCTGTTTCAGATGGAAGCCTCGGATGTGCCGATCGGCGAGATCACGCGCCAGTTCGAGACCCATCGCATCGGGGTGGAAACGCCCGAGGAAACCTGGGTCGAGGCCGATCTCGCGCATTTCCGCCGCCTGATCGAGATCACGGTGGACCGGCAGGCCGCGATTGACCAGTTGACGGACCGGGCGCTGGTGGCGAAATGGCCGATTGCCCGGATTGACCCGACCCTGCGCGCGCTCTTCCGTGCAGCGGGCGCCGAGATGCTGGGAGCAGAGACCCCGGCGCGGGTCGTCATCTCGCAATTCGTCGATATCACGCGCGCGTTCTTTCCCGAAGGCCGCGAGGCGAATTTCGTCAATGCGGTTCTGGACCATATGGCGCGCGAGGCCCGTGCGGCCGAGTTCTGAGCCGGGCCGATGCGGCTTGCTCTGACGCCCGAGATCTTGCTGCAAGCCTATCGGCAGGGCGTGTTTCCCATGGCCGAAAGCGCGGGGGAGGATACGCTCTATTGGTTCGACCCGTTGCAGCGCGGGATCCTGCCGCTGGACGGGTTCCGGCTGTCACGATCCCTGCGCCGACGGATACTGGCCGCGCCTTTCCGCCTGAGCCTGAACGAGGATTTCGCGGGCGTGCTGGCGGGCTGTGCGGATCGTCCCTCGACCTGGATCAATGCCGAGATTGCCGCGCAGTTCAACCTGCTGCACGCACAGGGCCATGCCCATTCGATCGAGGTCTGGGACGGCGCGGCGCTGGTCGGGGGCGTCTATGGTCTGGCGCTGGGCGGGGTGTTTTGCGGCGAAAGCATGTTCTCGCGCCGCCGCGATGCATCAAAAATCGCGCTGGCAACACTGGTCACGCATCTGCGCGGCTGCGGCTTCACGCTGTTTGATACGCAATATCTGACCGATCATCTGGCCAGCCTTGGCGGGATCGAGATCCCGCGCGCGCAGTATCGCGCCCTGCTGGAGCAGGCTCTGCGGGCGGATGCGGCCTTTGACCGCTGCCCGTTGCCGACCCCTCAGGAGGTGGTGCAGCGCAATACCCACAGATCATAGCGCGCGTGATCGAGGGCATTCAGCGCCGGGCTGGAAGCGACCATCCAGCCAGAAAAGATCATCTCATCGGCGCGCGTGTCGAAAATATCGATCCAGGCATAGGCTTCGCCTGCGGGGTTTTCGACCGGGTAGCGGCATTCTTCCAGCATGACGACCAGATGGCCGACCCGTGCTTCGCCCCCGCGCGCAAGCGTGATATCCTCGCTGGTGCCCGCGACGCGATCCAGCCCGCGCAGCACGGCACCATCGGCATTCGCGATACGGTCCGAGGCGGTGGGCACCTCTTCATCCTGTGCAAGTGCCGCGAGGCCGTTCACGCAGATCAGGGCGCAGGCCAGAAACAATCTGCGCATCGGCTATTTCCGGCGGTTGCGGCGCTGATTGCGCTGCTGAATGCGCAAGAGCTTCAGCAAAAGGCGGATCATCCGGTTCAGGTTCATTCCGGGCTCCAGGCCTCGTAATCCTTGCGCGGGGCAGGGTTTACGCGGCGGATCGAGCCTTCGGGCGCATAGGCGAGCGGCGTGCCGGTCAGGTTCTCCTGATGCGGCTTTTCCCAGGACTTGCGCGCCAGCGGGCGATCATCGGGCGTCTCGTTCCAGGTGTGATGCAGCCAGCCATGCCAGTCGGGGGAAATGCGGCTCGCCTCGGATTCGCCATTATAGATCACCCAGCGCTTCTTGCCGTCGCGCGAGCGGTAATAGACATTGCCCTGCACATCCTCGCCGACCTTGACGCCGTTGCGCCAGGTGAAGAAGGCGGTGTTCAGGGTGGAGAAATTCCACCATGTGAGAAAACGCAGCAGGAATTTCATCGCGGACTCCCTCGGGACAGCAGGCTTGGCGGGGTTATGCCGCAAGGCGCGCGCAGAATCCAGAGCCAAGGGCCGCTGTTACGGGACATTGCATGGAAAAGTGATGCAATGCGACTATCTGCACAGAAGAGTAGTCAGGAGATCCGTCATGTCCCGTTTCGAACGCCGTCCCGAGGTTATCGCGGCGCTTGACCCGATCCAGTATTATGTCACGCAAGAAAATGGCACCGAACGCCCATGGACCGGCGCGTTGAACGAGAACAAGCGCGCAGGCATCTATGTCGATATCGTCTCGGGCGAGCCGCTTTTTGCCTCTGGCGACAAATACGACTCGGGCTGTGGCTGGCCGAGTTTCACCAAACCCCTGATCGCGGAACATGTCGTCGAGAAAACCGACACCACGCATGGGATGGTGCGGGTCGAGGTGCGTTCGCGCCATGGCGACAGCCATCTGGGCCATGTTTTTCCCGACGGGCCGCCGGACCGGGGCGGGATGCGCTATTGCATCAATTCCGCCAGCCTCCGCTTCATCCCGCGCGAGGATATGGAGGCCGAGGGCTATGGCGACTGGCTGGATCAGGTCGAGGGGTGAGGCTGGACCCCACCGGGGTCAGGGCTTAGATCCTGACCGGGCAAAGCCATGAAGGAGCCACGCCATGTCGGTCGCGATCCGGTTTGAAAACAGCTATGCCGAGGAATTGCAGGGGCTTTACCTGCCCTGGCAGGGTCAGGACTGGCCCGATCCGCAGGTGCTGCTGCTGAACACGGCTCTTGCCGAACGCCTCGGCCTTGATGCGCAGGCGTTGCAGGGCGATGCAGGTGCGCAGTTGCTGACCGGGCAGGGGCTTCCCGCAAGCGCGCGCCCGCTGGCGCAAGCCTATGCGGGCCATCAGTTCGGCGGCTTCTCACCCCAGCTTGGGGATGGGCGCGCGCTGCTGCTGGGCGAGATTGTTGATCCGCAGGGCCAGCGCCACGACCTGCATCTGAAAGGCTCTGGCCGCACGCCCTTTGCACGCGGCGGCGACGGCCGGGCCGTGCTGGGGCCGGTGCTGCGCGAATACCTGATCTCAGAGGCGATGCACGCGCTGGGCGTGCCCACCACCCGCGCGCTGGCGGTCTGCACCACGGGCGACCGGGTGCTGCGCCAGAACGGGCTGGAGCCCGGCGCCGTGCTGGCGCGCACGGCCGCCAGCCATCTGCGGGTCGGCACCTTCCAGTTCTTCGCGGCGCGCGGCGAGGGCGACAAGTTGCGCCTGTTGCTGGAGTACGCGATTGCGCGCCATGACCCGGATTTGAGCGGGGCCGATGATGCGGCATTACGCTTTCTGGAGCGTGTGGGCGCGCGTCAGGCGCGGCTGGTGGCGCAATGGATGGGGCTGGGCTTTGTCCATGGGGTGATGAACACCGACAATATGACGATTTCGGGCGAAACCATCGATTATGGCCCCTGCGCTTTCATGGAGGGCTATGATCCTGCGACCGTGTTCAGTTCCATCGACCATCAGGGCCGCTATGCCTATGGCAACCAGCCCGCGATCCTCTTGTGGAACCTTGCGCGGCTGGCCGAGGCTTTGCTGGGGCTGATTGATGCGGATGAGACGCGCGCCATCGCAAGGGCAAGCGAGGTGATCGAGGCCACGCGCGCGCGCTACCGCGAGGAATGGCTGGGGGTTTTCGCGGCCAAACTGGGGTTGCGTGACCCCGATGCCGGTCTGATCGAGGCGATGCACGCGCTCTGGACCGGGCAGGGGGTGGATTTCACCTCGTTTTTCCGCGCTTTGCCGCAGGTCTTGGGGGGTGATGACAGCGCTGTGGCGGCGCTTTTCCAAGCGCCTGATCAGGCGCTGGCTGACTGGCTCAGGGACTATCGCGCGGCCTTTCTGGCGCAGGCTGGGGATGTGGCGCAGCTTGATGCGGTGAACCCGCTCTATATCCCGCGCAATCATCTGGTCGAAGCGGCGCTAGCCGCCGCCTCGGATCAGGGTGATATGGCCCCTTTCCTTGCGCTTCTGGAGCGGGTTCAGGCCCCGTTCACCGAGGTTTCGGGGGCAGATGACTATGCCCGCCCCGCCCCCGGGGATGCGCCGAAAATCGTGACCTTTTGCGGGACATGACCGGGCGGCGACCGGGGCGGAAGGCTCGGGGGGGCCACGCCGTTGAATCGCCCCCCCGCGCGTGCGGGAGTGAATGGCGAAACCACTCAAGCCTGACGATGCGCAGCGCCCCCGTGCGCGCGGGTAGGCCACTGACCGCACAATCGTCCCGTCAGCCCGCACATGATCGCGCCCGCGCGCGCGGGCACGCCATGCTGTAGCGCCGCGCTATAGATCGCGTGGGATCGCCCCTGCGCGCGTGCGGGGCACACCCAACACGCCATTCGGAAAGGACAAGCCATGAGATTGCTCCCGCGCGTGCGGGACACGAGGTCTGCCAGTGGCGCAGGGACTGCATGAAGCGGTGCGCCCCCCGCGCGCGCGGGGCGCACCGGAGTCGTTCCCCTCTGCGCAGCTTACGCATGGCTCGCCCCTCGCGCGTGCGGGGCGCACCCGAAAACCCGGGTTGCGCCTTGCCCGTCAGTTGACCGGCACCACCATGCCCTTTTCGCGCGCCAATGTGCGCATCCGGCCCTGCAGCTTCTCGAAGGCGCGGACCTCGATCTGGCGGATCCGCTCGCGGCTCACATCATAGCGCTGCGACAGATCTTCCAGCGTCACTGGCTCGTCGCTCAGGCGGCGCTGGGTCAGCACGTCGCGCTCGCGCTCATTGAGCACATCCATCGCTTCCATCAGCAATTCGCGGCGCAGTTCCAGCTCGTCGCGTTCGGCGTAATCGGCGGCCTGATCGGCATCCTCGTCTTCGAGCCAGTCCTGCCAGCTTGACGCGCCTTCCTCGCTGCCCATCGTGGCATTGAGCGAGGAATCGCTGCCCGAGAGGCGGCGGTTCATCGAGATGACCTCATCCTCGGTCACATTCAGATCCCGTGCGATCCGGGCCACATTTTCCGGGCGCATATCGCCCTCTTCCAGCGCGCCAAGCTTGGATTTCGCCTTGCGCAGGTTGAAGAACAGCTTTTTCTGCGCGCTGGTCGTGCCCAGTTTCACCAGAGACCAGGACCGCAGGATATATTCCTGAATCGATGCCCGGATCCACCACATCGCATAGGTGGCCAGCCGGAATCCCTTGTCCGGGTCAAAGCGTTTGACCGCCTGCATCAGCCCGACATTGGCTTCCGAGATCACCTCGGCCTGCGGCAGGCCGTAGCCGCGATAGCCCATCGCGATCTTGGCGGCGAGGCGCAGATGCGATGTCACCAGCTTATGCGCGGCATCCGTGTCCTGATGGTCGACCCAGCGCTTGGCCAGCATGAATTCCTCTTCCGGTTCCAGCATGGGGAAGCGGCGGATTTCCTGCATATAGCGGTTCAGACCCTGTTCGGGGCTGGGGGCTGGAAGATTGGCATAGCTGCTCATAAAAACATCCTGTCCAAAGGGCCGACATTTGCAGATAGGAACGCGATCCTGCGCCTGCAACCCTGCCTTAGCATTGTTTTCCTAACACTCTCTATACGCAGAGCATCGGGTTTCCGCCGCAGGCCTCACTCGATTGTGTCGCGCTGTGATCCGCGCAGACTGTCCACCAGCCCGGCCATATCCGTGGGCAGGGGGGCTGCGAAATCGAGCGCCGCGCCCGTCACCGGATGGACAAAACCCAGCGTCGCCGCATGCAGCGCCTGCCGCGTGAAACCCGCGCAGGCGGCCACGCCTGCGGCCCCGAGCGCGCGTTCCGAAAGTTTCCGCCGCCCGCCATAGACCGGATCACCGACCAGCCCATGGCCTGCATGCGCCAGATGCACCCGGATCTGATGCGTGCGCCCGGTCTCCAGCCAGCATTCCAGCAGCGCCACGGCAGGGGGCGTGCCGAAAGCCTCGATCACCCGCGCGCGGGTCACGGCATGGCGGCCATTTTGCCAGACCACCGCCTGTTTCTGCCGGTCGCTTTTGCTGCGGGCCAGCTGGCTCTGGATTTTCAGGATATTGCCCTGCTCGAAACTCGTGCCCTTCACGCCGCGCAGGCGCGGGTCATTGGCGTCCGGCACCCCGTAGCAGACCGCCAAATAACGGCGCATGACGCTATGGGCCTCGAATTGCGCGGCCAGCCCCTGATGCGCGCGATCCGATTTCGCCACCACCAGCAGCCCCGAGGTTTCCTTGTCGATCCGGTGCACGATGCCGGGGCGTTTCTCGCCGCCAATGCCTGACAGGCTGTCGCCGCAATGGTGCAACAGCGCATTGACCAGCGTCTGATCGGGGCTGCCGGGGGCCGGGTGCACGACCATGCCCGCAGGCTTGTTCAGCACGATCAGATCCGCATCCTCCCAGACGATTTCGAGCGCGATCTCCTGCGCGCGGGTCTCGACCGGGGCCGCTTCGCGTATGCGGATCACCAGCGCATCGCCTTCGGCGACTTTCGCGCGCGGGTCAGTCAGTGCCGCGCCCGCGCGCAGGACCGCGCCTTCCTCGATCAGCCTCGACAGGCGCGAGCGGGACAGGCCCAGCCCCTCTGGCACATCGCGCGCAAGCGCCTTATCAAGCCGGGCAGGGGGCTCTGGCCCGATGATGACCGTGATTTCGCTGAAAGGTGCCTCAGACATGACGATGCCCCCGGATCTGCCGCCCCCCGAAGTCCGCCTGATCAAGCGGCTGGTCGTGGTGCTGACAAGCGTGATGATTCTGGGCCTGATAGTCATTGTCGGCCTGCTTGTCACCCGTCTGGGGCTGGCACCGGCTCCACTGGCGCTGCCCGACAGCGTGTCCTTGCCCGAAGGGGCGCGGGTCGAGGCGATGACCCTCTCCGAGCGCTGGGTCATCGTGGTGACGCAGGAAGGGGAGGCGCTGTTTTATGACCGTGCCAGCGGCAGGCTGCGTCATCGCATCACGCTTGCGGTGGAGTGAGGGCGCGGCATCGCGACCGGATGCGGGGCAGGGCCGCAACCCTTGCGTGCTGCAGGGCCATTATAACATCTTCTTGATTGTGCCATGCGCTTCTGTCACCTAGCGCGGCGAGATTTCGAATCTTTTCATTGCAAAGCAAGGACTAGGACATGGACAAAACCCAATTTCCCGTAAAGTTTCACGGCACGGCCAGAGAGTATTTTGGCATCTGGATTGTCAATCTGCTGCTGTCGATTGTCACCCTGGGCATCTACTCGGCCTGGGCCAAGGTGCGCACCAACAAGTATTTCTACCAGAATACCGAGATTGGCGGGCGGCGGTTTGACTATCACGCCACGGGCGGGCAGATCCTGATCGGACGCATCATCATCGTCCTTGGCTTTATTGCCGTGCAGATCCTGGCGCTGGTTCCCATCGCGCTGGCCGTGGTCATGGTAGCGTTTATCTTTGTCTTTCCCTGGCTTCTGGTGCGCTCGCTGCGTTTCAATGCGCGGGTTACATCCTGGTCGAATGTGCGCTTCAATTTCCATGGCAAGACCGGGGGCGCGTTTCTGGTCTATCTGCTCTATCCGTTTCTGGTGATCTTCACGCTGTTTCTGGCCTGGCCTTTCGTGGATCGCGCGCGGCGCAAATATGCCATCGGCCATCACAGCCTTGGCCAGTCGCGCTTCACGCTGGATGCCGGGATCGGACAATTTTACGGCGCCTTTTTCGCCTTTCTCGGGATCGTGCTGATCGTGCTGGCGCTGAGCCTTGCCAGCGCGCTGCCGGTCCTGCTGGCGCTGGTCAGTGACATTCGCCTGCTGGAGAATGACGCCTTTCTTCTGGGCAATATGATGCTGATCGTGCAGGCCTATATCGGGGTGATTGCGGCTTTCGTCATCGCGGGGATCGTCTATGCCGCGATCATCCGCAATATCCTGTTCGGGGCGACATGGATCGAGGGCGGGCACCGGTTGCGCTCGACAGTCTCTATTCCGCGCTATGTCTGGATTTCCCTGACCAATGCGCTGGCGATCATCCTGACGCTGGGGCTGATGCTGCCCTGGGCCAAGGTGCGCATGGCGCGCTATCTGGCGGATCAGACTGAAGTGATCGTGAATGGTGATCTGGATGATTTCATCGGAGATATCATTCCCGAAGGTGGCGCATTCGGCGATGCCTATACGGATCTGGAGGCCATCGACGTCGGGCTGCCAGTTTGAACGGGATGTGCTTTTGTCCAGAGATCTGACACTCCCCGCGCGCGCAAGGATTTCCGGCAAGCTGATGCTGCCGGGAAGCTCGCGCATGATCGACGCGGTGCTGTACACGGCACCGGGGCAGTTCACGGTGACAGATGACAGCGAGACGGTGCGGGCCTCGGGCGATCTGGCGCAACTGCGCTTCGAGACCCCGATCGGGCGCGCGCCGCGTCGGGTCACCTTGCCCGATGGCGCGCTCTTCGAGACCAGCGAGCATGCCGCGCTGGATGCGCTCAACCCCTCGCGCGGCGCCAAGGGGTTGCACGGGGCCGAAGCTTTCCGCCCGCGTTTGATCGGTTTTGTCGCCCTGACACTGCTGGCCGCTTTCGTGGTCTGGCGCTACGGGCTGGCGCTGCTGGTCAGTGCTGCGGTCTGGATCACGCCGCCGCAATTCGCCCGTGTGATTGATGATCAGACATTGGCGGTGTTCGACCGTGTGATGTTGCAGCCGACGACGCTGGACGCGGCCGAGCAAGCCCGGCTGCAGGCGGATTTCGTCCGTCTTGCCGAGGCTCTCGCCGCTTCCGAGGCGCATACCCCCCTGCGGCTGGAATTCCGCTCTGGCCCGATCGGACCGAACGCTTTCGCCATGCCCGGCGGCACGGTCATCCTGACCGATGATCTGGTGCGGCTAGCCGATGATCCCGACATGGTGGCGGGCGTCATGGGCCATGAGATCGGCCATGTCACCCATCGTCACAGCCTGCGTCAGATCTACCGCGCGCTGGGGATTGCCACGCTGGTGGGGTTTCTGGCGGGCGAAACCGGCCCGGTCCTTGAAGCGATCCTGCTCGAAGGCAACCTGCTGCTGCAACTGGCCTATTCGCGCGAGCATGAATTCGAGGCCGATGCTTTTGCCGTCGAGATCACCCATCGCGCGGGCTTTGACCCCGAAGGCATGATCCGGTTTTTCGAGCATCTGACCGAGATGGGGCTGGTGGATCCGATGCCGTCCTGGGGCAGCACCCATCCGCCGCATGATGAACGCGTGGCAGCGATTCGGGCGCAGATTGCGGCGCTTCCCGCCCGGTAGCCGGGGGGCTGTCTGCGCAGGAGCGAGGACATCCAGTGACCGGTTTGAGCGCATTGCTGGTGATCATTCAGAAGCCCCGCGCGGAATCAAGGCCGCAGGCCGCCGCGCAGCGCCCGACCGCCCCACTGGGCGGGCGCTTTTCACCGTCGCGCGTCTCGATACCGCCCGAATTTGCCGCACCATAAACTGCCAGCCAGAACCGGCAGGAGCGCCCACCCGCGGTTGGGCGCCGCGCGGCGGTGCAATCCCGGACCGAACCTGCGCCCGCTGGGGGTGTATTCAGGGCCGTCCCCTTTGTCCCATTCCGCAGCCCTCATCCCCAATGACTTATTGCGCAGTGGAAGGTTGTGTCTGGGGGCGAAAACTGGCTTTCTTGCACCCAAACAGGGAGGATCGCCTATGGCACGCACAGTCACCACAACACTCGGCACCGCGCAGGTCAGCATCATCACGGATGGGGCGGTGACCTTTACCCCCGATCTGTTTCCTGAAACCTCCGAATCCCATATCGACGCCCTGCGCGGCGATGCGCCCATCGAGACGAATTTCAACGCGGTCCTGATCCGCAACGGGGGGCGCGTGATCCTCGCCGATGCAGGGCCACGCGATCTCTTCGGCCCGACTTGCGGCTTTCTGCCCGAGGGGCTGGCGGAACTGGGCGTCAAACCCGAAGAGGTGGACACGCTTCTGGCCACCCATCTGCACCCGGACCATGTGGCGGGCATGATCACTTCTGACGGGCAGGCGGTCTTTCCCAATGCCACGCTGCATGTGGCGCAGGCGGACCGCGCCTTCTGGTCGGAAGATGCGAATTTTACCGGGGCGCTCTCGGGCATCGCCGATTGGGCGAAACTGGCGCAGGCGGTGCTGGCCGCCTATGGCGACCGGCTGGAGATCCTGTCGGAGGGGCAGGAGGCCGCGCCGGGGCTGAGCGGCTTCGCGTTGCCGGGGCACACGCCGGGGCATTCCGGCTGGCGGCTGGACAGTGACGGCGCGAGCCTGATCCATGTCGGCGATATCGTCCACGCCCCCGCGCTGCAGATCCCCGACCCCGAAGTGGGGATCAGCTTCGATATCGACATGGCAACCGCCCGCCTCACCCGCAAGCGCCTGCTGGATCAACTGGCCAGCGACGGCACGCTCTTCACCGGCGGGCATTTCCTGCAGCCGGCCTTCAACCGGGTGACGCGCAAGGGCGCGGGCTACGCGCTGGAGCCGGGCCGTTAATCGCCCGGCATCCAGATCCCATCGGGGGAAAGGGGGATCAGTCACAGGTCGGTCAAAGCAACGCGCCTGACGAGGCTCCGCTTATCCTACGCCCGACTGCGGCGCCTCATTCCAGCCGCCCGCGTTCAGAAATCGACCGCGATGCCCTTCTTTTCCCAATCGCCATAGCGCACAGGTTCCGGCCCCTTGCGCCCGCCAAGCTCGACCGGGCGCGGCTCTTGCCCCTCTGCCGCGCGGCGCGCATCGGCCTCTTCCAGCGCCCGGCGGGCCGCGGCGGGCAGGGCGGCGCGGCGGGTCTCTTCGCTTTGGGGCGGGGTGTCTGATGGCTCACTCATGGCGCTTTTCCTTGCCTCTGGCTGGTCCGTGATATACCGCGCCAGCACCACAGGACAAGAACTGCAATGCCCAAAAGCCCCTCTCTCGCGCCGCGCATGGCGGCCATAGACCTGATCGCCAGCGTGATCGGCACGCGCATGGGGCTTGGCGAAGTGCTGCCACGTCCGCCCGAAAGCTTCCGCGACCTGCCCCCCGAGGCCCGCGCCCGCGCGCAGCGTCTGGCCGTCGAGACATTCCGCCAGCATGGCCGGGCCGATACGCTGCTGCGCCGTGCCATGCGCAAGACCCCGCCCGAGCCGGTCCTCTGGGTGCTGCGGCTGGCGGTGGTCGAGATGCTGGGTCTTGGTGCCCCGGCGCATGGGGTGATCAATGACGCTGTGGAACTGGTGCGGCGCGAGGAATTTCCGAAACTCGCCGGGCTGGTGAACGCCGTTTTGCGGCAGGTTGCCGAGGTGGGGGGCTGGGACGCCACCCCGGTGCCGCGTCTGCCCGACTGGCTGCGCGGCGCGTTGCAGAACGCCTATGGCGCGAAACTCACGCAGGCGATTGAAGCGGCGCATCAGCACCCCGCTCCGGTCGATCTGACGCTGAAAGCTGGAATCCCTGCAGGGCTGGAGGGCGAGATGCTGCCGACCGGCAGCCTGCGTCTGCACGATCCCCGGCAGATTTCGGCGCTGCCCGGATACACTGACGGCGCATTCTGGGTGCAGGACGCCGCCGCCGCAATGCCGGTGCAATTGCTGGGGGATGTGGCCGGGTTGCGCGTGCTCGACCTTTGCGCGGCACCCGGCGGCAAGACGATGCAGCTTGCGGCACGGGGGGCGCAGGTGACGGCGCTCGATATTTCGGCGGCGCGTATGGCGCGGCTGCGCGAGAACCTGACCCGCACCGGCCTTGCGGCGGATCTTGTGACCGAGGATGCGCTGACATGGCAGCCGGATCAGCCCTTTGACGCGATCCTGCTGGACGCGCCCTGTTCGGCCACTGGCACAATCCGCCGCCACCCCGAATTGCCGCTGATCCGCGCGCGCGACGAGGTGAAGGCGCTGCAATCCCTGCAAGCCGCGCTTCTGGACCGCGTGCTGGACCCGGCACAGGGCCTGCTCAGACCCGGCGGGCGCGTGGTCTATTGCACCTGCTCGCTTCTCCCCTCCGAGGGGGAAGAGCAGATCGCAAGCGCCCTTGAGCGCCACAGCGCGCGGCTTTTGCCCCTTGACCTGCCCGGCCTGCCCCCCGAGGCGCAGGTGCAGGGCGGATTGCGCACAAGGCCCGATTTCTGGGCAGAGCGCGGCGGAATGGACGGGTTTTTCATGGCCATGCTCGCGCATGTGGCCTGAGTGCCGCGCCTGATCCGCTACGCGCGCCGAATCCTTGCCCGGCTGGCCAGATATAGGTATCTGGAATGCACCGACCGCAAGATGAACGCGGTCTCATCTCTGCGAGAGGCGCCGCCTAAGTGACCGAGCCAAGCTCCAGCGGAACCACACCTGTCCGGCTGATCGACCGGCTTCTGGTGCGCTGGCGCGCGGTACGGATTGCGCCCTCGGTGCTGGTCTCGAATCCCGAGCCGCGCATGGTCGGGCATTATGCGCGTGGGCGGCAGATGATCGCGGGGAATTTCCTGATCGCGGGTGAGTTGATCGAGGCGCCGGGCCGCATACCCTTCAGCGCGCGGAGCGCGGAAGCCGTGGATGCCTTGCACGGGTTTGAATGGCTGGACCATCTGGCGGTTGTGGGCGATGCCAGGGCACGCGCACTGGCGCAATCGGGCGTGCTGGACTGGATCACACGTTATGGGCGCGGGGCCGGGCCGGGCTGGGTGCCGGGGCTTGCCGGGCGGCGGGTGATCCGCATGATCGCGCATGCGCTGTTTCTGCTGCAAGGGATGGCGGCCCAGGACCAGACGCGCCTGTTGCACAGTATCGGGCTGCATGCCGATTATCTTGCCCGCCGCGCCGCGCGCGCAGCACCCGGTCTGCCCCGGATCGAGGCGCAGGTGGGCCATCTCTATGCCGCGCTGGCGTTGGAGGGGCTGTCGGGCACCGTGCCTTTCGTCACCCGCCATATGGTCGCGGCCAGCGAGGCGCTGATCGACAAGGATGGCGGTATCGCCACGCGCAACCCCGAAGAATTGCTGCAGGTTTTCGAACTGCTTGGCTGGGCGGCACAGGCGCTGGCCGATCAGGGCCAGACGCCCCCCAAGGCGCTGCTGGACCAGCTTGACCGGATCGCGGGCAGCCTGCGGGTGCTGCGCCATGCCGATGGCGGGCTTGCGCGCTTTCACGGCGGCGGGCGCGGCACCGAGGGCGCGCTGGCCGAAGCGCTGGTCATCCATGACCGCCTTTGCACGCAGCGGCTTGGCCCGGTGGGGGAGCGCGCGATGGGCTATCTGCGTCTGGCCGCAGGGCGCTGCACGGTGATCATAGATGCGGCGCCCCCGCCGATCCGCGCGGCGGCCGGGTCGGCCCATGCCTCGACCCTGGCGTTTGAACTGAGTTCGAATCGCCGCCCGGTGATCGTGTCCTGCGGCGACGGGCGCAGTTTCGGGGCGGATTGGCACCGCGCCAGCCGTGCCACTGCCTCGCATTCCACTCTGGCCTTCGAGGGCTATTCCTCGTCGCGTTTCGCGGCCCGGTCCAAGGCGCGGCCCGAACTGGCCGAAGGCCCGCGCCATGTTGGCGTCGAGTTGCGCCATGCGCCCCACAAGCGCGCGGTTGCGCTGTCGCATGACGGCTATCTCGCCAGCCACGGGCTGGAGCATCTGCGCTATCTCGATCTCTCTGCGGACGGGCGGGTGCTGAGTGGCGCCGATACGCTGGTCGCCATGACCAAGGCCGACAAGCACCGGTTCCGTGACGTGCTGGCGCGCAGCGGCGGGGCAGGGGTGCCCTTCGCGCTGCGTTTTCATCTGCATCCCGAGGCCGAAGCCTCGCTCGACATGAATGGCACCGCCGTGTCGGTGGCCCTGCGTTCGGGTGAGATCTGGGTGTTCCGCGCCGAAGGGCTGGATCTGACGCTGGCCCCGTCGGTCTATCTGGAAAAAGGCCGCCTGAAACCGCGCCCCAGCCAACAGATCGTGTTGTCCTTGCGCGCGCTGGAGGATACGACGCAGATCAACTGGAGCATGGCCAAGGCGCAGGAGACACCGACCGCGCTGCGCGATCTGGAACAGGACAACCCGCTGGCCGTGCCGCAACTCTAAATGATCCGAGGATGACCCATGACTGACCTTGCCCCCTTGCGCCGCGCGTTGCTGTCCGTGTCCGACAAGACCGGCCTGATCGATCTGGCCAAGGCACTGGCCGCGCGCAAGGTCGAGCTTGTCTCGACCGGTGGCACTGCCCGCGCGCTGCGCGAAGCCGGGCTGCGCGTGCAGGATGTGTCGGATCTGACAGGTTTTCCTGAAATGATGGATGGCCGCGTCAAGACGCTGCATCCGGGTGTACATGGCGGGCTGCTGGCGCTGCGCGATGACGAGGCGCATATGGGCGCGATGCAGGCGCATGAGATCAAGGCGATCGATCTGCTGGTGGTGAACCTCTATCCGTTCGAGGCGACGGTCGCGCGCGGCGCGGATTATGCCGAGGCCATCGAGAATATCGACATTGGCGGACCTGCGATGATTCGCGCCGCCGCCAAGAACCATGCTTTCGTTACCGTGGTCACGGATCCCGAGGATTACCTGCCGCTACTGTCGGAACTTGATGCGCAGGACGGCAAGACGCGGCTGGCTTTCCGCCAGCGTCAGGCGCAGCGCGCCTATGCGCGCACGGCGGCCTATGATGCGGCGGTCTCGACCTGGATGGCGGGCGCGATTTCCGAAGCGGCCCCGCGCAGACGGGCCTTTGCCGGAACGATTGCCCAGACCCTGCGCTATGGTGAGAACCCGCATCAGGCCGCGGCCTTCTACCGCGATGGCTCGGACCGGCCCGGTGTGGCGACTGCGACCCAGCATCAGGGCAAGGAACTGAGCTACAACAACATCAACGACACGGATGCGGCCTTTGAGCTGGTCTCTGAATTCCTGCCTTCCGACGGCCCGGCCTGCGCGATCATCAAACACGCCAATCCCTGCGGTGTGGCGCGCGGCGCGACGCTGGCCGAAGCCTACCAGCGCGCCTATGACTGCGACCGCACCTCGGCTTTCGGTGGCATTATCGCGGTGAATGGCCCGCTGGATCTGGAAACCGCCCAGGCGATTACCGAGATATTCACCGAAGTCGTGATCGCGCCGGGTGCTACGCATGACGCCATCGCGCATTTCCAGAGCAAGAAGAACCTGCGCCTGCTGACGACGCCCGGCCTCGCCAATCCGGCAAGTCGCGGGCTGGCCTTCAAGCAGGTCTCGGGCGGGTTTCTGGTGCAGGACCGCGATAATGGCATGATCACGGCGGATGATCTGCGCGTGGTGACGAAACGCGCGCCGACCGAGGCCGAACTGGCCGATCTGCTGTTCGCGTGGAAGGTCGCAAAGCACGTGAAATCCAATGCCATCGTCTATGTGAAGGATGGGGCAACCGTGGGCGTGGGCGCGGGCCAGATGAGCCGGATCGATTCGACCCGGATCGCGGCGCAGAAAGCACGCGACATGGCCGAAGTGCTGGAACTGTCCGCGCCGTTGACGCAAGGCTCGGTCGTGGCGTCGGACGCGTTCTTCCCCTTCTCGGACGGGCTGCTGGCCGCGGCCGAAGCCGGGGCGACAGCCATCATCCAGCCCGGTGGCTCGATGCGCGATGACGAGGTGATCGCGGCGGCAGATGCGGCGGGGCTGGCGATGGTCTTTACCGGCCAGCGTCATTTCCGGCACTGAGCGCCATGCGGATCGCAACCGGAACATTGGCGCTGACCCTAATCGTCGATCAGGCCAGCAAGTGGTGGGTGATCGAGCGCATGGCGCTCGATCAGCGCCTCTATATCCCGGTGTTTGACCCCTATCTGGTCTTCGCGATGGCCTGGAATCAGGGCATCAATTTCGGTCTGTTCGGCTCCGACAGCGATGTGATGCGCTGGTTTCTGATCGCGCTGGCGCTGGTGATCTGCGTCGTGGTCTGGGCCTGGGTCCGGCGCGACGGGGCCAGCCGGATGATGCAGATCGGCGCGGGGCTTCTGATCGGCGGCGCGCTGGGCAATGTGATCGACCGCATCCGCTGGGGGGCGGTGGCGGATTTCATCAACATGTCTTGTTGCGGGTTCAGAAATCCGTATTCTTTCAACATTGCAGATGCTGCGATTTTTGCCGGGGCCTTTGTGCTGATCCTGTTTTCGGGGCGCAGGAGCAATCACCGGAACAGCTAGCGCCACCGGATTCGGGGCGGTTTGAAAAGATGACAGCAGGGCGTGACGCGGCCAGAGGAATAGGCTAAGACCAAGGCGCCGGACGAGTTGACAAAGGGGGTCCAGATGGCAGTCAGACAGGTGATCTTCGCCGCTTTGGGCGTTGCAACCCTGACGCTCGGGGCCTGCTCGGACGCGGATAACCCGATCCTGATGCATGCCGGCAGCGAAACCCGCGGCCCGGACGAGTTTTCGATCCTGCCCACACGCCCGCTTGAAATGCCCCCCAGCCTGACCGAATTGCCGACGCCCAATCCCGGTGGGGTGAACCGGGTCGATCCGCAGCCAGAGGCCGATATCGCCCGCGCGCTGGGCGGCAATCCGGCAGTGGCAATGGCCCCCGGTGCCGTGGATGGCGGTATCGTCAACCATGCCAGCCGCTTCGGGCGCGAGGCCGGGATTCGCGAGCAGCTGGCCGCCGAGGATCTGGCGCATCGCCAGCGCAATCGCGGGCGGCTCTTGGAGCGCATTTTCGCGGTGAATGTCTATCACAATGCCTATCAGCATATGTGGCTTGACAAATATGCTGAACTCGAACGCTGGCGCCGCGCCGGGGTGCGGACACCGACGGCCCCGCCGCCTGCCGAGTGATCACAATCACTGTGGAATAACGCCCGAACCCGCTCACGCTTGCGTGGGCGGGCTTGAATCCCCTCGTGAAGACGGTAGCTTGCCGGGAAACTCTCTTTGGAGGATGAAGATGTTTGCGCGCAGCCTGTTCGTTGCGGGATTGCTTGTTATCGGCAGCCTCGCCGCTGCCAAGGCCAGCCCCGTCACCCATGCCACGCTTGAAAACGGGCTGGAAGTCGTTGTCATCGAGGATCGCCGCGCCCCGGTCGTTGTGCATATGGTCTGGTATCCGGTCGGCGCGGCAGATGAGCCGCCGCTGCAATCGGGCATCGCACATTTCCTTGAACATCTGATGTTCAAGGGCACCGATACACAGGCCCCGGGCGAATTTTCCGCTGTGGTCGAGGCCAATGGCGGGCGCGACAATGCCTTCACCTCCTGGGATTACACGGGCTATTTCCAGCGCGTCGCCTCTGACCGGCTGGCGCTGATGATGGAAATGGAAGCCGACCGCATGCAGAACCTGTCTTTCACCGAGGCCGAATGGCGCCCCGAGCGCGATGTGATTTTGGAAGAACGCAGTCAGGTGCTGGAAAGCCGCGTCGGTGCGCAATTCAACGAGGCGCTTCTGGCCGCGCTGTTCAAATCCCACCCTTACGGCGTGCCGATCATCGGCTGGCGGCACGATATGGCGCGGCTGACCGGCGATATGGCGATGGAATTCTATGCCGCCCATTACGGGCCCAACAACGCGATCCTTGTCGTTGCCGGGGATGTGGATACGGCAGAGGCGCTGGCGATGGCCGAGACCCATTACGGCGCGATCCCCGCCAATCCCGCGATTGCGCCGGTGATCCGCCCGTCAGAGCCGCCCCATCTGGCTGAACGCAGGGTGCTGATGGAAGATGCGCGCGTGGGCAACCCCTATGTCAACCGCATCTATCTGGTGCCGCCACGTCGCAGCGGCGACCAGTCGGAAGCGGCCGCGCTACAGATGCTTGCGGCGCTGCTGGGCGGGTCGGCCACGACCTCGGTTCTGGAACGGCAGTTGAATTTCGAGGAAGGTATCGCGCTGTCGGCCTGGGCCAGTTACTCGGGCATGATGCGCGATTATGGCATGTTCATGCTGGGCATTGTCCCGGTCGAGGGCGTTTCGCTGGATGAGGCCGAGGCCGCAATGGACCGCGTTGTTGCCGGGTTTCTGGAAAACGGCGTCGATCTGGAGCAGTTCGAGCGCGTGCGTCGCCAGATCCGGGCCTCGGAAATCTACGGGCTGGATGATACGCAATCGCGCGCGCGCCAATATGGCACCGGCCTGAGCATCGGGCTGACGGTCGCGGATATCGATGGCTGGATCGCGGCGCTGGAAGCCGTCACGCCGGAAGATGTCATCGCCGCCGGGCGCGAGTTGCTCGACCGCCGGGCCTCTGTCACCGGCCATCTGACCCGTCCGCAGACATCCGAGGTGAACTGATGAAACGCCTGATCGCGCTTTTCCTTGTCGTCGCTTTTCCGCTGCGCGCAGAGGTCGATATCACCCCGGTCACTTCCGAATCCGGCCTGCAGGCATGGCTGGTCGAGGAACGCTCTATCCCTTTCGTCACGCTGGAACTGATCTTTGCCGGTGGCGCCACGATTGAAAGCGACGATCAGGCGGGGGCGGTGAATCTGATGACGGCGCTTCTGGAAGAAGGCGCGGGCGATCTGGACGCGCAGGCTTTTGCCGCGCGCACCGAAGAACTGGCCGCGCGGATCAGCTTCAGTTCCGGGCGCGATTCGGTTTCGGTGTCCGCGCGCTTTCTGACCGAGGATGCGGAAGCCGTGATCGACCATCTGCGCCTTGCCCTGACCGAACCACGCTTTGACGAGCAGGCCATCGCGCGGGTGCGCGGGCAGGTTCTGGCTAATCTGCGCCGGGAAAACCTGGACCCCAACACACTGGCCTCGCGCGGCTTTGCCCGCGCGGCCTTTGGTGCACATCCTTACGGGCGCGAAACCAATGGCACGCCCGAGACGGTGGCCGCGCTGGACCGGCAGGCGCTTGTCAGCGCCCATCAGGGCGCGATAGCGCGCGACCGGGTGTTTATCGGCGCGGCGGGCGATATCGGGGCAGAGGAACTGGCCGCCCTGCTGGACCGGCTGTTCGAGGGCATCCCGGAAACCGGCGCCCCGATCCCCGAACGCGCCGCGTTTCTGGCCGGGCCGGGGCTGGAGGTCATTCCCTTTGACGGGCCGCAATCGGTGGTGGCGTTCGGCCATGACGGGATCGCGCGGGACGATCCCGACTTTCTGACGGCTTATGTTGTAAATGAAGTATTCGGCGGCGGGCGCTTCGGCACACGGCTGATGCGCGCTTTACGCGAAGAGCGCGGGCTTACCTACGGTATCGGCGCGTTTTTATCCGCCGGTGCTTTGGGCGAAAGCTATCAGGGGCGTCTGTCCACCGACAATGCCAATGTTGAGATAGTGATAGAACTCCTGCGCGAGGAATGGGCGCGTATGGCCCGTGACGGGATCAGCGCAGAAGAATTGGAACGCATCCAGACCTATTTGACCGGGGCCTATCCGCTGCGCTTTGATGGCAATGCTTCCATCGCCTCGATCATGGCCTCGATGCAATATCAGGGGTTTGATCAGGATTACGTCAATATCCGCAATGACCTGATCCGCGCCTTGACGCTCGAAGAAGTCAACGCGATGGCCGCGCGCCTCTATGACCCCGAAGCGCTGTTTTTCGTCGTCGTGGGCCAGCCGGTAGGGCTGAACTAGCTTGGCAGGGCAAGGGTATTCATGCTACATCCTGTAGGATGAATGCTCCTGACCGCAACATACGCCCTGAAATCCGCCAGCTCGACGAAGCTGCCGTCAACCGCATTGCCGCGGGCGAAGTGGTTGAGCGCCCGGCCTCTGCGGTCAAGGAACTGGTCGAGAATGCGCTCGACGCAGGCGCGCAGCGCATCGGGATTTCCTATGCCGATGGCGGCAAGACCCTGATCCGCGTCAGCGATGATGGCCATGGGATGCGCGGCGCGGACCTGCCTTTGGCGCTTTCGCGCCATGCCACCTCGAAAATCGACGGGTCGGATCTGCTGAATATCCATTCCTTCGGGTTTCGCGGCGAAGCGCTGCCCTCGCTGGGGGCGGTGGGACGGCTGAGCATCACCAGCCGCACGGCGGGCGAGGAGGGCGCAAGCATCTCGGTCGAAGGCGGGCGCATGGGCACCGTGCGCCCGGAGGCCGCACGCTACGGCACGACAGTCACGCTGCGCGATCTCTTCTATGCCACGCCCGCGCGGCTGAAATTCATGCGCTCCGACCGGGCCGAAGCGCAGGCGATTGCCGATGTGGTCAAGCGGCTGGCGCTGGCCGAACCCTATGTCAGCTTCACCCTCAGCGATGTCTCTGCCGATGCGCCGCGCGAGATCTTCCGCGCCGACGCCGCGCAAGGCGCGCTGTTTGACGCGCTGGAAGAGCGCATGGCCAGCGTGATCGGGCGAGATTTCACCGACAATGCGCTCCGCATCGACGCGGAACGCGAAGGGCTGCATCTGACGGGTTTTGCCGCGCTGCCGACCTATTCGCGCGGCGCGGCGGTTGCGCAATATCTCTTCGTCAATGGCCGCCCGGTGCGCGACAAGATGCTGCTGGGCGCGCTGCGGGCGGCCTATGCCGATGTGCTCTCGCGCGACCGGCACCCGGTTGTGGCCCTTTTCCTGACTTGCGCGCCGGAACTGGTGGATGTGAATGTGCATCCGGCGAAATCCGAAGTGCGGTTCCGCGATCCGGGGCTTGCCCGCGGGCTGATCGTGAGTGGCTTGCGCCATGCGCTGGCCGGGGCCGGGCACCGCGCGTCGAGCACCGTTGCGGGGGCAATGCTGGGTGCGATGCAGCCGCAGCAACAGCCCGGCCGGAGCTATCAGGTGGACCGCCCTTCAAGCCATGCTCTGGGCCGCGCCCATCAGCTTCAGGCCCCGCAGGCGCTGCAGGAAGCGCCCGCGCTCTGGTCCGCGCCAGAGACGGTTTCGGCCCGCCCGGTGCCTGAAGTTAATGACAGCCTTGACGCCCCGCTGGGGGCTGCGCGCGCGCAACTGCATGAAAACTACATCATCGCCCAGACGCGCGACGGGATGGTGATTGTCGATGCCCATGCCGCGCATGAACGGCTGGTCTATGAGCGCCTCAAGCACCAGCGCGCAGAGCGCGGGGTTGCCGCGCAGGCGCTGCTGATCCCGGAAATCATCGAATTGTCCAGTCTGGAAGCGGCGCAGATGCTCGCTCTGGCCCCGGATCTGGCGCAGCTTGGTCTGGTGATCGAGGGCTTTGGCGGCAGCAGCATCATGGTGCGCGAGACGCCTGCCATTCTGGGGCAGGTCGATGCGCGCGGGCTGATCCGCGATATCCTGGATGAACTGACCGATCTGGGCCATTCTCAGGGGCTGGAGGCGCGGATTGACGCGGTGCTCTCGCGCATGGCCTGTCATGGCTCGGTGCGCTCGGGGCGCCAGATGCGGGTCGAGGAAATGAATGCGCTGTTGCGCGAGATGGAAGCCACGCCGCTTTCGGGCCAGTGCAACCATGGGCGGCCCACCTCGGTCACGCTGTCGCTGGCGGATATCGAGAAGCTATTCGGGCGCAGATAGGCGCGCGGCCTGTGCGCGCGGGGCGCGCGCGCACAGGCGGGAATGTCACAGCAGGCGGCGCGCGATGACCTGCGCCTGAATTTCGCCCGCGCCCTCGAAAATATTCAGGATACGCGCATCGCAGAGGATGCGGCTGATCTGATATTCCAGCGCGAAGCCGTTGCCGCCATGGATCTGCAGCGCATTATCCGCACAGGCCCAGGCCACACGCGCGCCCAAGAGTTTCGCCATGCCCGCTTCCAGATCGCAGCGCCGGTCGGCGTCTTTTTCGCGGGCGCTGAAATAGGTCAGTTGCCGCGCGATCATGATCTCGACTGCCATCATCGCCAGTTTCGCCGCCACGCGCGGAAACTCGATCAGCGATTTGGCGAATTGCTTGCGATCCTCGGCATATTGCATCCCCACTTCCAGCGCATTCTGCGCAACCCCGATCGCGCGGGCCGCGGTCTGGATGCGCGCGGACTCGAAAGTCTGCATCAATTGCTTGAAGCCCTGACCCTCGACGCCGCCAAGCAGATTCTCGCCCTTGACCTTGAAATCGTCGAAATTGACCGTGTATTCCTTCATGCCGCGATAGCCCAGAACCTCGATCTCGCCGCCCGAAAGCCCTTGATCGACAAAGGGGGTCTCATCCGTGCCGGGCGTCTTTTCCGCCAGAAACATCGACAGCCCGCGATAATCCTTGGTGTCGGGGATGGTGCGTGCCAGAACCGTCATGACATGGGTGCGGGCGGCATGGGTGATCCAGGTCTTGTTGCCGTTGATCACCCAGTCATCGCCCTCTTTGACCGCGCGGGTGCGCAGGCTGCCCAGATCAGAGCCGGTATTGGGCTCGGTAAACACCGCCGTCGGCAGAATCTCCCCCGAGGCGAGTTTCGGCAGCCACTGTTCCTTCTGCTCCTGAGTGCCGCCGCAGAGGATCAGTTCCGCCGCGATTTCCGAGCGCGTGCCAAGGCTGCCCACCCCGATATAGCCGCGCGAAAGCTCTTCCGAGACCACCACCATCGCGGCTTTGGGCATGCCCAGCCCGCCATATTCTTCCGGGATTGTCAGGCCGAAGATCCCCATGTCGGATAATTGCCCGATCACCTCCATCGGGATCAGCTCATCCTTCAGATGCCAGTCATGCGCATGGGGCACGACCTGTTCATCGGCATAGCGGCGGAACTGGTCGCGGATCATTTCCAGCTCTTCGTCCAGCCCTGTCGCGCCAAAGGTCGCGCGGCCATGGTTCGAGCGCATCAGCGCCACCAGCGCCATGCGGGCGGCATCCGTATTGCCCTCGCGGCGCAACTGGCCGCAGGCGCCGCTGTCGAGATCACCTGTCACGCCCAGATCCGACAGGCGCGCAACCTCGCCCTGATTCATCGGGATGCCGCCCGCGATCTGGTTCAGATATTCGCCAAAGCCGATTTGCAGGATCAGTTGTTCCATCTCGCCAAAGCGGCCTTCATCCTGCAGACGCTCGGCCCAGCCCTGCATCTGGCGCAGGCTTTCGACATAGGTGGCAAGCCAAGCCAGCCCATGTGTCGCATATTGATCGGTCTCCAGCAGCGTCGCATCGACCTTGCCGCCGGGGGCGACGCGGGCGCGCATTGCCACAAGCGCCTGCTCCAGCACATGCTCTGCCGGGGGAAGGGCGGCGCGGGTCACGCTCAGCAGGTCTGCGATCACGGGCGCGGGCAGGGCTTGTCCATCATGCGGCATGGGTCACTCCGATCCTTGTCATCCGGGTATTATGCAATTGCAGCATTACATAGGCCCCCAAGATCGGCTGCGCAACAAAAATACGCGCAGGTTTTACATTCTTTGCATTTATGTCGCAGGGCAAGCGCCAATTCCGGGCGCTTGCCGAAGCCATGCGCCCCGTCCCGATGGCGCTCAGCCCGTGACTTGCTCGCGCAGCACCGATCCGGTCATCGAGACAAACAGATAGATCCCGAGGAAGATCAGGAAAGCCAGTGCCGAGTTTTCCAGCTTGCGCGGATAGGTCGGCTCATCCGGGGCGACGGGTTCGACTGAAAGCGCCAGATAGCGCACCTGCCGACTGACCTCGATCCGCGCGGATTCCAGTTGCTGCATCGCCTGCGCGCGCATCATCTCGCGCGTCTG
Source organism: Natronohydrobacter thiooxidans (assembly GCF_001884735.1). Lineage (GTDB taxonomy): Bacteria > Pseudomonadota > Alphaproteobacteria > Rhodobacterales > Rhodobacteraceae > Roseinatronobacter > Roseinatronobacter thiooxidans_A. The sequence continues at coordinate 72,736 of NZ_MJAP01000033.1, forward strand.
GACCTCGGCTTCGGCCATGATCAACTGGCTTTGCGTCCGCGCGAGCGACGCACCGTCATTCGAATCGCGCGTCATCGAGCCGCGCAAGGCCTCGATCTGCGCGCGCAGCGCTTCTTCGCGTCGCTCCAGCGGTTGCAGCCGGGCGGGGTTTGGCCGGGGATTCGAGCGCATTTCCTGCAGGCTCAGCCGGGTCTGGGTCAGTTCCGCCTCCAGCGCGCCGATCTGCTGCGACAGAAGCGACAATTCCACCTCGCCCGACATGACCGCAGAGCGCTCTTGCAGATCGACCACCGCAAGCCGCGCCTCGATCAGCTTTTGCTGCGCGTCTTCCAGGCTTTGGCGCGCCTCATTCATCTGGCTGTCGCGCAGGCGCTGGGTCATCATATCGACATGCTCTTCGGCAAAGCGGATCAGCGCGCGCGAAAACCGCTCACTGTCCTCGGGCGTGGCGGCGATCACTTCCAGCCGGACCACACCTTCGGTCGGGTCATAGCCGATCAGCACATGGCGCTTGAACAGGCGGAAAGCGGCCTCGTCGGTCGCATCCGCCGGAAGCCTGCGCAACAGGTCGATACGGTCGTCGATGAAATGATCCTTGAACCCTTCCTCGTTGTTCAGCCGCTGCATCGCCGCGCGCGATTGCAGATAGCTCTGCACCGAGGCGGCTTCATTCTGCCCCCCAAGCCCCATGCCCGCCGCCGAAGGCAGCATGCCGGCCAGATCCCCCGGTGCGCCGCCATCGGCCTGCTGGATCACGAACTGGCTTTCGGTGGCATACATCGGCGTCGCCATGACGTAGAAATACCATGTCGCAATGAATGTGGGCAGGGTCACGAACACGAGCAGGCGCGCGCCCAGATGCAACAGCCGCTTGCGGCGGCGCCGGGCGATGTCGCGCTGAACCTTGCGCAATTCCTTTTCGCGATCCGCCGCCAGTCGCGCCATACGGTCCTTGGCGACTGACACAGGGTCAGAGGCATCCTCCTGCGTTGCCGGGCTTGTCTCCGGCCGGGTGGTCAGCGCGCGGCTCTGTTCGGGTTGGTCGGTGCTGACCAGATCGAGGATCTTGCCACGGGTGAAAGGATCAATGCCGCGTTCGCGCAGCATCAGCACTGCGTCATGGGAGGAGGTCGGGCGCAGCCCGTGCTTCTGCGCCACACGCATCGCCATACGCAATTGCCGCCCGGTCAACCCCTCGGCGCGGACGGATTCGATCGTGTCCAGCACCTCGGGCTTGCCTTCGAGATCGGTATTCGCGGCCTGATCCTGCCCCGCCGCTTCCGCAGCCGGGCCGGAAGTCTCGGCGGTCTTCTCCTGCGGGGCTTTCTCGGGCTGTTCCGGCGGAGCGGCATCGGCCTGCTCGGGGTCCGACTCGCGCGTGCGTTCCTTGGGCGCGTTACGCGATTCCTTGCGGATCTGCACCGGCGCATCCGATGCGCGCGGGGGTTCCGGCGCTGCGGGCGGGGCAGGGCTGTCCTCATCTGCAAGCTCCGCCTCGTAGACCTGCGCTGGGGCCATGAAAGGCGTGCTGCGCGGCGGCAAGACCTGCGATGCCCCCTGTGCAGGGGGGATAACACTGTCTTGCGCCGAAGCGGTGCGGCGCAGACGGAAACGCTTGGATTTAACTTGTGTAGTCATAGAGTTCCTTGGCTTCTTCGAGCGTGTCGAAGAAAAAAAGCTTCCCGTCGCAGAGGACAGCAGCAGAATTGCAGAATTTTTGCAGAATTTCCATCTGATGTGACACGATCACCAGCGTCGAGTATTCAAATCTCTCGCGCATCACCGCGCCCGCCCGCCGATTGAACGCCACATCGGTGGTCGAGGGCATGCCTTCATCGACAAGATAGAGGTCGAAATTCATGGCCAGCATCAGCGCCAGCGACAGGCGCGCGCGCATCCCCTGACTATAGGTGCCAATAGGCATGCTGAAATATTCGCCGATATCGCACAGCCAGCGGCAGAAGGCTTCAACCTCATCCGGGTCCAGACTGTAGAGCGATGCAATATAGCGCACATTCTCGGTGCCCGACTGCTTGTTATCCAGCCCCCCCATGAAGCCAAGCGGGAAAGAGACGCTGCAGCGGCGATGGATGCGCCCTTCATCGGGCTTTTCCAGACCGGCCATCATGTTGATGACAGTGGTCTTGCCGGTGCCGTTCTTTGCAAGAATCCCCAGATTCATGCCGCGACGGACGGTGAAACTCGCCTTATCAAGGATGATCTTGCGCTGTCTTCCTGTCCAGAAGGACTTGCTGACATTATCAAATTCCAACATGCCTGCACGCCTTGCGGGCCAGTTTGCCAGAGCAAATGGCAAAATACCGATAATAGCCGGAAAGCCCGCGCCAGACCATCCGTGCGCAGGCCCCGTCACCCCGGACTATACGCCCCGAACAGGGGTCCGGGCAATCCTGGCATTGCACAGGTAAAGTGGGTGTGAAGCCTGTTCGGAAAAAGACAGGTGCATCATGGGCTTGAAGGGGCATGTTGCCGTGTTCGGGCCGCGTCCGGCCAAGGCATGCCAGATGCGTTACCGCCCCCAGGACCGGTTTGCGCCGCAATCGAAATGCACGAAATTCGAACCCGAATAGCGCCCGACGCCCCCGGCATTGCAGGAGATGGCGGCCTGGGCGATCTGATTGACCGATCGCGAATTCAGGCGCACATCCGCCGCCTGTCCGCGCAGATGCAACGAATCCTGTGCGACATTGTTCGAGCGGGCGCGCAGCATGGCATTGGTGGCAGGCGAGCGGTAGCCCGACAGAAGCATATAGGGTTCGCTGACCCGCAGGATGTTATGCGCCGCGGCCAGAAAATCGATGGTGCGCACGTCGATGTTATGGACCTGATTGTTGCGCCAATCCCGGAAGAAGTGATTGATTTCGCCCATGGATTCAGGAATGTACTGCCCGTCGATCCAGTAGATGATATTGACGTTCTCGCCGGTTCGCCCGGAGTAGAAGCGGATCCGGCGGATATCGCCCGCGCCACGCGCATAGGCTGTCACGCCGGGGAAAAATGGTGCTGCGCTGATGGCTGTCGCCGCGAACGCCCCGAGGATCGCACGGCGCGTCATGGAAGTCGTCGCTGCATCAAGCATGAAACGGCTGGTCCTTTGTCCCTGTATCGTGCCCGTCCTTGCGGCGATGCCGTCTTGGCGGATCTTTGGCACGGTCCCTCTTCCTTGGCAGTCTCTGCCTCGCGCGAGCTTGGTGCCATAAAAACCCGGCTTGCCCAAGTGGTTTCCGGGCAACAGTGCCTCCAGCACCCTGTTTTGAGCGGATTTTTGCCGGTTTTCCGCCGGGTGCATGCCGTGCGGCAGGCCAGAGTCATGAACGTGTCGATATGCCATAGGTTCCGGGATAGGATAAATTCCTTCACGAAAGCTGAACGTCACGTCCCGAAACCCGCTGTTTCCCCTCGCGCGCTTGTGAATGGACGCCTTGAGCGATAATCTGCCTAGATTGCAGTCTGTGCATTAAGGGATGTGAAATGCTGAATTTTTCTGGAAAGCCGCGCGGCGGGGCAGGGCTGGCACCGGCGCTTGCGCTCATAGTGACGCTTGGATTTGCCGGTCCTGTCGAGGCCCAGCAGTTTCCGGCCTTCCGGCAGGCGCTGGCCGAGCAGGTTTCCGAGAACAGCAAGGTCTCCGCCTTCTATCGCGACACGGACTATGCGCCGCTCTGGACCGGCGCGGACAGTGCCGCGCGGCGCGAGGCGCTGCTGAGCGCGCTGTCACGGGCCCCGGAGCACGGTCTGCCAGCAGGGCGCTATGACCTGCCGGGCCTGATTGCGGCTTTCGAGCAGGTCGAAAGCGAGCGCGACCGCGCGCTGCTTGAAGCGAAAGTGACCAAGGTTTTCCTGCAATATGCCCGCGATATCACCAGCGGCGTGCTGGATCCGCGCACGATTGACCGCAGTATCGTGCGTGCCCTGCCGCGCCCGGACCCGGAGGAATTGTTGCATAAGCTGCACCAGTCGCCCGCGACCTCGGTGCTGCGTAACCTGATCCCGGTCGCGCCGGAATATGGCAGGCTCCTGCGCGCGCGCAAGGCGCTGGAGGAAGTGATCGCGCAGGGCGGCTGGGGCGCGCGCGTCCCTGAAGCCCGCTTCGCCCCCGGCACCTCGGGCGCAGAGGTCGTCGCGCTGCGCAACCGTCTGATTGCGATGGGCTATCTGGAGCGCTCCGCTGCGGCAAGTTATGATTCGGCCCTGCAAATGGCAGTGATGAACTTCCAGATCAATCACGGGATAGATGCGGATGGGATCGCCGGAGGCGCCACGATCCGCGCGCTGAATGTGCCCCCCGAAGAGCGGCTGAAATCGGTGATCGTCGCGATGGAGCGCGAGCGCTGGCTGAATATCCCGCGTGGCGAACGGCATATCTGGGTGAATCTCACGGATTTCACCTCGAAGATCATTGATAACGATCAGGTGACTTTTGAAACGGTCTCGGTGGTCGGTGCGCAGGCGGATGATCGCCAGACGCCGGAATTCTCCGACATGATGCGCTATCTGGAGATCAATCCCGACTGGACGCTGCCGCGCTCGATTCTGGCCCGTTCCTATTGGGGGGCGCTGGCCTCAGGGGGCGCGCGGCATTTGCAGGTCGTCGATGCGCGCGGTCGTGTCGTGCCGCGCGAAGCGATCAATTTTGCGCGCTACACCCCGGCGAATTTTCCCTTCAACGTGCGCCAGCCCCCCGGGCCGAGCAACGCGCTGGGCGAAGTGAAATTCATGTTCCCCAATCCATATGCGATCTATCTGCATGACACGCCCGAGCGGCACCTGTTCCGCACCACCGTGCGCACCCATTCCTCAGGCTGCATCCGGCTGAACGATCCGCGCGATTTTGCCTATGAGTTACTGTCGCGTCAGACCGATGACCCGCAGGGCCTGTATCACCGCACCCTGAACACCGGGCAGCAGACCCGCGTCTATCTGGACGAGCCCGTCCCTGTGCATCTGGTCTATCGCACGGCCTTTACCAATGTGCGCGGCGAGCTGAATTTCCGCAACGACATGTATGGCCGCGACGCGAAAATCTTCGAGGCGCTGCGCCGGGCCGGGGCGGTGCGGGACGATCTGCGAATCTGAAAAAACGGCGGGGGCACCACAGGCATGGTGTCCTCTTTTGCCGCACACGCGAGATTTTGAGTTGCCCGCTGTTACGAAACTGTTACAGTTCCAGCGGAGAAAAGGGATGGGGTCAATACATACAGGAGCGCCTCCCATGGGACTCGATATCAGGCAAGAGATGGATGTGGTTGCCGAACGCGTGATCGCGATTATTGCAGAACAGGCGATGCTGGAGCCCGAGGATATCACGCAGGACTCTCAACTCGCTGAACTGGGCATCGACAGCCTTGGGGTGGTCGAGTGCATTTTCGGGATCGAAGAAGCCTTCGGGATCACCGTGCCGTTCAATGCCAATACGCCGGATCAGCCGGGCTTTGATATTTCGTCGGTCGGCGCGATCATCGCCGAAGTGGAAAAGCTGGTGGCACGCCGGGCGGCATGAGGCGCGTTGTCATCACGGGGGCGGGCACGCTCAACCCGCTCGGCGAGGACGTGTCTGCGAGTTTCGCCGCCATGCAGGCCGGTCACTGCGCCATCGGGCCGCTGACCTGCCGCGATGTCGAGCGACTTTCGGTCCAGATCGGCGCGGAAGTGCGCGGTTTCGACCCTGAAGCGCATTTCGCCCGCAATACACTCACCCTGTTGGACCGGTTCAGCCAGTTCGCGCTGGTCTCTGCGCGGCAGGCGATGGGGCAGGCGGGGTTGGATCTGTCTGCCGATGCGGCGCTGCGCGCGGGCGTTATCCTTGGCACGGCCGGGGGCGGGAATACCACGGTCGATGACAATTACCGCACGGTCTATGAAGAGGGCAAGAACCGCGTTCACCCTTTCGTGGTGCCGCGGCTGATGCATAATGCCGCGACCTCGCATCTGGCGATGGAATTCGGGCTGAAGGGGCCGAGTTTCACCGTTTCGACCGCCTGTGCCTCGGCCAATCACGCGATGGGGCAGGCGGCGCAGCTGATCCGGGGCGGCGTGGCGGATATCATGCTGACCGGCGGGTCAGAGGCGATGCTCTGTTTCGGTGGCATCAAGGCCTGGGAAGGGCTGCGCGTCATGTCGCGCGACACCTGCCGCCCGTTCTCGAAGGATCGCTCCGGCATGGTGCAGGGCGAGGGCGCAGCAGTTTTCGTGTTCGAGGAACTGGACCATGCCCGCGCGCGTGGCGCCGAGATACTGGCCGAAGTCGCAGGCTTCGGGATGAGTTCGGATGCGGGCGATATCGTCATGCCGGATCTGGACGGCCCGGTCCGCGCGATGCGTGCAGCGCTTGCCGATGCCGGGTTGGCGCCGCAAGATATCGGCTATGTCAATGCGCATGGCACCGGCACGGCGGCGAATGACCGGGTTGAAGCGCGCGCCTTGCGCGCGGTGCTGGGCGATCATCTGGACCGGGTGCCGGTGTCCTCGACAAAATCCATGCATGGCCATCTGATCGGGGCCACCAGCGCCGTGGAATTGCTGGCGGGGGTGATGGCGCTGCGCGACGGGATCATCGCACCCACGGTCAATTTCACCGAAGCCGACCCCGAGATTGCCCTCGACCCGGTGCCCAATACCGCGCGCGAGGCGCGGGTTGATGCGGTGATGTCGAATGCCTTTGCCTTTGGCGGGCTGAACGCGGTGCTGATCCTGAAGCGGTATACCTGATCCCGAGCTGGCAAGGGGCGCGCTGCCCCTGTCGCCAGAGGCGGGATCCTGCGCGCCGGGCTGCGCTGCGGTATATCCGGGTAGAATGCCTTGCCGATCAGCGGCCCGCCGCGCGTCGCAGCGGGGGCAGGGCGTCTTCCATGGGGGTATTGTCCATCTGCTGCACTGTGTCGCGCAATTCATTCAGCAGGTCGAGCAGCATATCCAGGCGCTCGGCCCCGAAAGCTTCGGCAAGGCGGCGGTAGCTGGGCTCGGATTCCTCGACCACCTCTTCGAACAGCGCCCGGCCCGCATCGGTAAGCCGCACCATATGGCGGCGTGCGTCATTGCAATCGACCTGTGCAATCAGCCCGCGCTGGGTCAGGCAGCGAAAGATGCGCGTCAGCGATGGCGGCAGGATCACGCAGCGTTCGGCGAGGGTCTTGGCATCCAGCGCCTCGGCCTCGGCCAGCGCGCGCAACACGCGCCATTGCGGCATGGTCAGATCATGGCTGTCGATAAAGGGTTTGAAGAGCCGCGTCGTCGCCTCGCGCGAGCGCAAGAGCGCGATGGGCAGGGATTTCTCGAATTTTCTGAGCGATGTCTTGTGCTGTGGCGCCATGGGTCACTTTCCAAAGTTTTGGAACTCTACCAGCCTGCGGCGTATTTTCAAATGAAAACTATTTTGCATCTGCGGAAAAAAACCGCATCTGGCTTTGCGCGCGGGCGCGACCGGCCTCGGTCAGGTGCAGGCTGGGCTGATCCGCGCCCGCATCAAGGCTGCGCCGGATCAGCCCGTCATCAAGCGCGCGGCGCAGCGCGGCGCGGGCGCGCTTTTCCGGCCAGCCCAGATGCGACACAAGTGCCGCGCGGCTGTTCTCGGTCGCGGCATGGGCAGAGCCCTCATGCGCCGCCAGATGCAGGATCAGGGTCAGGCTGTCGATGCGGCGCTGGTTCTGCCCGGCGCGCAGGCGGCGTGTGATCAGCCCGTCCTGCGGGCTGAGAACCAGCGCCAAGGTGAAGAAAACCCCGGTCATGGCGGCCATCATGGCGCCGATATTGACATCCCAATGCTGCGCAAGCGCATAGCCGGTCACGCAAGACAGGGCCGACAGGGCGGCGGCGATCAGCACCATGGGCGCCAGTCGGCGCGTCAGCAGAAAGGCCGTGGCGGGGGGCGTGATCACGAAGGCGATGAACAGGATCGCCCCCACCGCCTCGAAGCTCGCGACCGCCGTGACCGAGGTCAGCGCGAGCAGCGCATAGAAGATCAGCCCCGGCGCGAACCCCAGCGCCGTGGCCAGTGCCGGGTCAAAACTCGCGAGTTTCAGTTCCTTCCAGAACAGGCTCACAAAAGTCAGGTTGATGGCGAAGACCACGGCCAGCGCCAGCGTGGCCACGGGCACGGGCTGGCCCAGAACCGGCATCGTGTCGATCCAGACAAAGGCGATTTCACCCAGAAGCACCGCATCGACATCCAGATGCAGGTTGCGCGCATTGAGGTTGATCAGCAGCACCCCCAGCGCGAACATGGCCGGAAACACGAGCCCGATGGCGGCATCCATCTGCACCAGCCGGGTGCGGTGCACAAGCTGGGTCAGCGCCACCGTGATCAGCCCGGTGACAACCGCCCCCGCCAGTTGCACCGGCCCATGCAGATGGCCGGTCAGCATCCAGACCGTGATGATCCCCAGAACAATCGCATGGCTGATCGCATCGGTCAGCATCGCCGCACCGCGCAGGATCAGAAAGCAGCCCAGTAGTGCGCCGGACAGCCCCACCAATAGCCCGGTCGTCAGGATCATCGCCGGGATTGAGGTGAAAAACGCCTCAAGCATCCTTTGCGCCTTTCTCCAATGCCTCGGCGCGGGCGCGGCCCTTGGGCGTCAGTTGCCAATGCGGCGTGGTTTCGGGCGCATGGGTGGTTTCGCGCAGCAATCCGCGCGCGGTCAGATCCGACAGCGCGGCATCGGTCGCGGCCCGGTGTTCCAGACGCAGCATCCCCTGTTCGGCCGGGTAATCCGGGTCATCATGGGCACGGGCCAGCGCATGGATCGTGCCCAGCACCTGATCCGAGCGCAGATTGCGCGCGCGCCTGCGCCGGGCAAGTTCCTGCCAGACCAGCCCGCGCCCCGGTGCTGCCAGCATCGAGAGCGCGACAAAACCCGTCGCCACCAACACGACCACCGGCCCAGTGGCCAGCCCCCGCGCGCCTGCGCTGATCAGCGCGCCGATCACGCCCGAGGCGACGGCAAATCCCATCGACAGAAACACCATCGCCCCCAGCGAGCGCGCCCATTGCCGGGCCGCCGCTGCAGGCGCGATCAGCAGCGCCACCATCAGGATCACCCCCACCATCTGCAACCCGGCGACGATGGCCAGCGCCACCATCACCGTCAGCAGGGCCTGCACGCCCCCGACAGGCAGGCCGATCGCCTGCGCGAAATCGGGATCGAAACTCACGAGCTTCGCCTCTTTCCAGACCAGCGCAAGGATGCTCAGCGCGGCCAGTGCCAGCCCGCCCATGATCCACAGATCACTGCGCAGGGTCGCGGCGGCCTGCCCGAACAGAAAGGCAGACAGGCCCGCACTGGCTGCGCCCGACTGCCCCTGCGCATGGCTGAGCAGCACGATGCCGATGGCGAAACTCACCCCCAGCACCACACCCAGCGCCGCATCGGGTTTCAGCCGCGTCTGCCTTGTGATCGCGATCACGGCCAGCGCCGCCAGCCCGCCCGAGAGTGCGGCACCGGTCAGGATCGCGCCCAGATCGCGCCCGCCTGCAATCAGAAAGCCCAGCACGATCCCCGGAAGGGCGGCATGGCTGACCGTATCGCCCAGGAGACTCTGACCGCGCAGCAGCGCAAAGGCGCCCAACGCCCCGCTGATCAGCCCCAGAAGCGCCGCGCCCAGCAGAACGGTCTGCACAATCTGGCTCGAAAGAACTGCGCCCATCTCAGCCCCGGATCAGTGCGGCACTATGGCCATAGGTCTGGCGCAGGTTCTCGGGCGTGTAGGTCGCGCGCAGCGGGCCTTGCGCCACGATTCTTGTGTTTAGCATCACCAGCCAGTCGAAATACTGCTCCACCGTCGAGAGGTCATGATGCACCACGATCAGGGTCTTGCCCCGGTCGCGCAGGGATTTCAGCAGCGCGATGATGATATCCTCGGTCGGGCGGTCGACGCCCGCCATGGGTTCATCGAGGAAATAGAGATCGGCATCCTGCACCAGCGCGCGGGCGATGAACACCCGCTGTTGCTGGCCGCCTGAAAGCTGGCTGATCTGGCGGCGGGCGTAATCCTGCATGCCGACGGCACGGAGCGCCTCCATCGCCTTCTCGCGCTCGCGCGCGCCGGGGCGGCGCAACCAGCCCAGCTGCCCGTAGAGCCCCATCGTGACCACATCCAGCACATCGGTCGGGAAATCCCAATCCACGGTCGAGCGCTGCGGGACATAGCCGATGCGCTTGCGCATGCGGGTTATGGGCTGGCCGAACAGGCGGATATGCCCCGCGACAGGGGGCACCAGCCCCAGAGCCGCCTTGATCAGCGTCGATTTGCCCGAGCCATTCGGTCCGACAATGGCCGCCATTACCCCCGGCGGCACGTCAATGTCGATATCCCACAGGGCGGGTTCCGCCCCGTAGGTGACCGTCAGATCCTCGACATGCAGCGCGAATTGCGGCTCGTGCAGATCGCTCATCGCAACGCCTGTTCCGCCCAATCGGCCAGTGCCTCGGGCACCGGGGGCAGGGTGCCGCCAAGCGCGGCCGTGATCGTGGCGATATTCGACCAGATCATGCCGATATAATCCTCGCCCAACTGGCCGGGCTCGCCCATGGCATCGGCAAACAGCTCGCCCCCGATCACCACCTCATGCCCCTGCGCCCGGACCTCGGCCACCAGCGCCTCGATGCTGCGCGGGTTGATCGTGGTTTCCACGAATACCGCCGGGACGCCATGTTCGACGACGAATGCCGCAACCTCGCGGATATCAGCAATCGAGGGTTCGGCATCCGTGCTGATCCCGGCAACGGCCTCCGAGGCCTCGATCTCATAGGCACGCGAGAAATAGTTGAAGGCATCATGCGCTGTCACCAGAAGCCGGGTCTCTTCCGGGATCGAGTCTATCGCGAGGCGTGCCCAGTCATCAAGCGCTTCCAGCTGGGCGGAATATTCGGCGGCATTCTGCGCCATGGCCTCCGCGCAATCCGGTCGCGCCTTGGACAGGAGTTGCGATACCTGCGGGATGGCCTGCGCCCAGAGACCGGCCGCCATCCAGACATGCGGATCGGGCTGGCCGTCATCATCCAGCAGATCTTCGGGGGCATAGGTCGCGGCCAGAACCCCCAGAACCGGCTTGCGCCCGCGCATCGCCTCCAGCGGGCGGGTCATCTGCGCCTCCAGCGCGGGGTCCAGATAGAGGATCACATCCGCCTGATCGAGCCGACCGATATCCGACGCGCGCGGGGTGTAGAGATGCGGATCACTGCCTGGCCCCATCAGCGCCTCGGCGGCCACGCATTCCCCGCCAATCGCCTGCACCATGTCAGACAGCATCCCGATTGTGGACAGCACCCGCAAAGGCTCTGTCGCGAGGGCGGGATAGGGCAGGGCAAGCGCCGTGAGGGCGGCCAGATATCGCATGAGGATCTCCTGTGGTTGAATTGCAAATGAGAATTATTCTCAAAAACGGCGCATGTCAATTCCTCTTTCAAGTCTTGCAGCGCCCCGCGTGATTGGGCATCACCACCGCATAACTGACAAATCAGGACAGGATCCGAGCATGAGCGATATCACCCAGGACGCCTATAACGTCACCGCCGATGAACTGCGCCAGTTCATCGAGCGTTACGAGCATCTGGAAGCCGAGAAGAAAGACATCACCGACCAGCAAAAGGAAGTGATGGCCGAGGCCAAGGGGCGCGGCTACGATACCAAGGTGCTGCGCAAGATCATCGCCATGCGCAAACGCAAGCCCGACGAGATTGCCGAGGAAGAAGCGGTGCTTGAGCTCTACAAGGCCGCTCTGGGCATGGAATAAGCGGAATTCGCCATCCCGGCCTCCGGACAGGGGCCGGGATGGCGCTTCGGGCGGCCCGCATCAGCGTCAGGGCTGGATCAGGGACACACCCTCCATCGCCGCGATCCGCGCGGTGTCTTCTTCATAAAGCTCCGTCAGCAGATCGACATGGGCTTCGTCCCAGCCCGTCGCGCTGACATCGACATCCAGCTTCTGATCGTCACAGAACTTGTCGAGAAAGACCGAAATCACCTTCTGGCGGTGCGCGTCATCCACCGGCGGAGAGGCCGCCAGATAGGCCGCCAGTTTCTGCGACGCGCCATCGACAAGCACAGTGTCAAACCAGTTGAAACTGTTCTCGAATTCCTGCTCGGGGCTGTAGCCCGCGACCAGCCGCAGCACCCGGTGCCAGATGAAGGGCGTATCCTCGTCGCACCAGAGCGTCAGTTTCGCCTCTGGCCAGATCAGGCGGAATTCCTCGGTCAGTTCCGACCAGCGCAGATCCGTGCCCGCGATCTGCAGGCTGGGTCCGCCCTGCGCCTGCACCTGACCATTGCTCAGATAAGCGGGAACGAAAGAGGCGGGGTTGCGCACGGCAAGGAATATCTCGACCTGATGACCTGCGAAGATATTGCGCAAGGCCGCGATTCGCCGCGCGGCACCGGGGTAGAAGCGGCGTTCATCAAGGCAATCGGGCAGCCGCGACAAGAGGCGTTGCGCCGAGAGCACCAGCCTGCGTGTATCTGCCCCGGCCCCGGTGGCGGTCAGAAGCCGCTCGAAGGCTCTCGGTGCGCCATGGCCCGAAGCGATATGATCCGCTGCGTCGTTCAGCAGAGACTGAAAGTCGCGCGCCCGCGGCACCAGTATCCCCTGCGCGGCAAGCATGTCCGAATTCGCCATCAGACAATCCCGCAACTGCGAATCGTCCGTCAGATGTGCGCCCAGATGCAATGCGATTTCCATGGTGCTTGCGCCTTCCTGCTAGTGCGGAAAACTTGCCATTGGAATGTGACCGCCTTTGGACATGATAAAGGCCACAGTATGACGAATGTTAACGGGTCGTGAATCGTCAAACACGACGTCTTCCGGCGTTTTCACATATTGAGCCGGAGCGCGATTACCCTTATGGAGGCCCCAGAGGCCGGCTTAGCTCAGTTGGTAGAGCAGTGGTTTTGTAAACCGAAGGTCGGGGGTTCGAGTCCCTCAGCCGGCACCAGATCCCGACGTGTCCGAACTACCGGCCTGCAGGCGACATCCTTTGGCGCAGTCCCTTTCATGCGGTCCCGTGATATGACAAAGGGGCCGCCTTTTCGGGCAGCCCCTCCGCAAGCATCTGTCACAGCCGCAATTACTGGTCGGTCAGTTCCGCGTTTGGCTCACGTTCGAACCGGGGTTCGCGAGGCGGTCGGCCAATCACGTCGCGCAATTCATCCAGCTCGATGAAATTGTCGGCCTGCCGACGCAGGTCATCCGCGATCATTGGCGGAGAGCTGCGGATGGTCGAGACCACCGAGACGCGCACGCCCTGACGCTGCAGGCTCTCAACGAGCGGCCGGAAGTCGCCGTCGCCGGAGAACAACACGGCATGATCCAGACGCGGCGCGAGTTCCATCGCATCCACGGCCAGTTCGATGTCCATATTGCCTTTGACTTTTCTGCGGCCCATGGAATCTGTGTATTCTTTCGCGGCCTTTGTCACCATATTGTAACCATTATAGTGCAACCAGTCGACCAGCGGGCGGATCGGGGAGTAGTCGTCATTCTCAAGCAGCGCGGTATAATAAAAGGCGCGCAGCAACTTGCCGCGACGCATGAATTCTTGCCGCAAGAGCTTGTAGTCGATATCGAACCCCAGTGCCTTGCCGGCAGCATAGAGGTTCGCCCCATCTATAAACAGCGCAAGCCGTTCGTCTTTATAGAACATTTCGGTGACCTTGTAAGAAGTAGAGTTCAGGGAGAAAACGCAGTAGCCGGACCCCCAAGCCTCAGGATGAAAATGAGCCCATCAAACACCATTGCGTCCCAACATAGCACGATAGATAACCAGCATGAAGAGAAATGCAATCTCGTGCTGTTGGCGTTAGGGGGTAACCTGAAAGGGCAAATGGATAGCCCCATTGCGCAGATCGACGCGGCGATAGCCGAAATTTCCGCAGCGGATCTTGGACTTGCTTCCATCAGCAGATATTGGCGTACGCCCGCTTTTCCACCCGGTTCCGGTCCCGATTTCGTGAATGCGGCGGTCGCGTGCCGCAGCGCCCTGCCACCATCAGAGATACTTGCGCGCCTGCACCAGATCGAAGAGCAGGCCGGGCGCGCCAGAGGCGCGCGCTGGGCGCCGCGGGTGATCGATATCGATCTGCTGGCCGTGGGCGATCTGGTGTTGCCGGATCCGGAGCGCTACAATCACTGGCGCACGCTGCCCGCCGAGGCGCAGCGCATCCACACGCCCGAGACGCTGATCCTGCCCCATCCGCGCCTGCAGGACCGGGCCTTTGTGCTGGTGCCACTGGCCGATATCGCGCCGGACTGGCGTCACCCGGTGCTGGGCAAGAGCGTTACGCAGATGCTTGCCGGGCTTCCCGCCGCGGATCTGGACCAGATTACGCCGGTTTCACATGAAATTCACGGGGTTTTGCCGCGCGATGGCTTGTCATGCGCGCCGCATCGCAGTAAGGACGGCGCTTGATCCGGATTTTCAGACGAGATGGAGCTTGCTTATGGCCCGCGTGACGGTGGAAGATTGCGTCGACAAGGTGCCCAACCGCTTTGAGCTGGTGGCGATTGCCTCGCATCGTGCCCGCGAGATTGCGGCGGGTGCGCCAATCACGGTTGACCGCGACAACGACAAGAACCCGGTCGTGGCCCTGCGTGAGATTGCCGAGGAAACCCAGGCTGCCGATCAACTGCGCGAGCGCATGATCGAGAGCCTGCAGACCCAGATCGAAGTCGACATGCCCGAGGATGACGATATGGCGCTGCTGCTTGGCGGGGCCGAGAACGATCAGCCCGAGCAGGACGGGATGAATGAAGCCCAGATGCTGCGCGCTCTGATGGAGGCGCAGGGGCAGGCTGGCTGATCGTCGCCTGCCTTGGCAGGCGTGATCGGCAGGCGTGAGGGGCAGAAAGGGCCACAGGCGTGATCTCGCAGGATGATCTGGTCGCGCTTGTGCGCAATTACAATCCACGCTGCGACGAGGCCCTGATCCGGCAGGCCTGGGATTATGGCGCGCGCATGCATGAAGGGCAGTTCCGCCATTCCGGCGAGCCCTATTTCACGCATCCTGTCGCGGTCGCGGCGCTTCTCACCGAAATGCGGCTGGATGATGCGACCATCATCACGGCCCTTCTGCACGACACGATAGAGGACACGAAATCGACCTTCTCCGAAGTCGCGCGGCTGTTTGGCGCAGAGATTGCCGAACTGGTCGATGGTGTCACGAAGCTGACCAATCTTCAGCTCTCCTCCTCCGAAGCCAAGCAGGCCGAGAATATCCGCAAGCTCCTGATCGCCATGTCGCGCGACCTGCGGGTGATTTTGGTAAAGCTCGCCGACCGGCTGCACAACATGCGCACCATCCGCTCGATGCGGATGGAGAAACAGGCCCAGAAAGCGCGCGAGACCATGGATATCTACGCCCCCCTTGCGGGTCGGATGGGTATGCAATGGATGCGCGAGGAACTGGAAGACCTGTCCTTCCGCGTGCTCAACCCCGAAGCGCGCAACTCGATCCTGCGCCGCTTCATCACGCTGCAACGCGAGGCCGGTGATGTCGTGCATCGAATCAGCGCCGATATCCGCGCCGAACTCGACCGCACGGGCATAGAGGCCGATGTCTACGGGCGCGCGAAGAAACCCTATTCGATCTGGCGCAAGATGCAGGAGAAGGAACTGGCCTTCTCGCGTCTGTCCGATATCTATGGCTTCCGCATCATCACCGACACGCCGGACAATTGCTACCGCGTGCTGGGGGCCGTGCATGCGCGCTGGCGCGCGGTGCCGGGGCGGTTCAAGGATTATATCAGCCAGCCCAAATCGAACGGCTATCGCTCGATCCATACCACAGTCTCGGGGCGCGACGGCAAGCGCGTGGAAATCCAGATCCGCACGCGCGAGATGCATGAAGTGGCCGAAGCCGGGGTTGCCGCGCATTGGGCCTACCGCGATGGCCAGCGTTCGGAGAACCCCTTTGCCGTGGACCCGGCAAAATGGATCAACACCCTGACCGAAGGGTTTGATTCGGAAGACGATTACGATGCCTTCCTTGAGCATGTGAAGCTTGAGATGTATTCGGATCAGGTCTTCTGCTTCTCGCCCAAGGGCGATGTGATCCAGCTCCCGCGCGGCGCGACACCGCTCGATTTCGCCTATGCCATCCATACAAGGATCGGCGATAGCTGCGTTTCGGCCAAGGTGGACGGGTTGCGCGTGCCGCTCTGGACCCGGCTGCGCAACGGCCAGTCGGTCGAGATCATCACCGCCGAGGGCCAGCGCCCGCAATCAAGCTGGATCGATATCGTGGTGACGGGGCGCGCGAAATCCGCCATCCGCCGCGCGCTGCGCGACGAGGATCGCGAGCGCTTCAGCCGTCTGGGCAACGAGCTTCTGCGTCTGGCGTTTGAATCCGCCGGGCGCGATCTCAGCCCCAAGGCGCTGACCACCGCCGCCAAGCTTCTGAACATCCCCGATGCCGGTGAATTGCGCGCGCGCGTGGGCGCGGCCGAGATCAGTGCCCGCCGCGTGGTGACGGCACTTTATCCCGAAATCGGCCTGTCCCAGCCCGAGGTTGATGCCTCGCGCCCGGTCGCCGGGCTGGAGGCGGATCAGTCCTTCCGCCGCGCCCCCTGCTGCCAGCCGCTGCCGGGTGAACGGATCATCGGCATCACCTATCGCGGCAAGGGCGTTGTCGCGCATTGCATGGATTGCGAGGCGCTGGCGGATTTCGAGGACCAGCCCGAACGCTGGATCGACCTGCGCTGGCTCGACGGCAGTCATCCGGCAGTCTATGGCGTGACACTGGATCTGACGATTTCCAATGACGCTGGCGTACTTGGGCGTGTCTGCAGCTTGATTGGCGAGCATAAGGCCAATATCTCTGACCTGCGCTTCATTGACCGCAAGCCTGATTTTTACCGATTGTTGCTAGAGGTGAATCTGCAGGGCATATCGCATCTGCATCAGGTCTTGACGGCGTTGGAGGCAGAAACCGCTGTCGCACAGGTCGCGCGGTCGCAGGATTCGTCCCTGCGCCCCTGACCTGCACCTGTGGGGCAGGCATCGAATAGAGGAAGTGAGCGGGTTTGGTCTTCAAACGTCGATCTCCGAGGAATCTCCGCGAGAAGCTGGTGAACCTGGTGATCCCCGGTGGCGGGTGGGGCCGGTCTGCGAACTACGTCATGCACCGTCTGCGCAGGCTGCCCGACAGCCCGGAACGGATCGCCAAGGGGATCGCGGCAGGGGTTGCGGTGAGTTGCACGCCGCTTTTCGGGCTGCATTTCGTGGCCGCCGCCTCGCTGGCATGGGCCTTGCGCGGCAATATTCTTGCCTCGCTCCTGGCCACGTTCTTCGGCAATCCCTTCACTTTTCCGGTGATTGCGGTGTCCGCCCTCGAACTGGGCAGCTTTCTTCTGGGGCGCGAGCGCTCGACCAAGGCCCCCGAGGCGATCCGCGCCTTTGGCGAGATCTGGGGCGAATTCGGCCGGAATTTTCTCGCCGTCTTCACGGATGCGCCGTTCCATTGGGAAAAGCTGGCCAGATTCGGCTGGGAGATCTTCGCACCCTATATGCTGGGCGGGGTGATCATCGGGGTGATCTGTGCAGTGCCCGCCTATTTCCTGTCGCTACCGGTGATCCGGGCCTATCGCAATCGCAGGTTGAAGAAACTGCAGGAACGCTTTGAACTTGCGCGCAAACAGCGGGAAAAGAACCAGTAATTTCAGCGGCAGGCTTATTGAGTTCCTGTGCAACTGCCGTATTGTCGGACATATCAGGAATGAGGATCGACCATGACGCTGCCGAGACCGGATGCGCCCCTTCGGCTGGGGGTGAATATCGACCATGTGGCCACGTTGCGCAATGCGCGGGGCGGGGTGGACCCTGACCCGGCCCGCGCGGCACTTCTGGCGCAGCAGGCGGGCGCGGACGGGATCACATTGCATCTGCGCGAGGATCGTCGCCATATCATCGACGCCGATCTGCCCGCGATCCTGCAGGCCGTGCAGATTCCAATCAATCTGGAGATGGCCGCAACCGCCGAAATGCAGGCCATCGCTCTTGCGCATCGTCCGCATGCGATCTGTCTGGTGCCCGAACGCCGCGAGGAACGCACCACCGAGGGCGGGCTGGAAGTGGCGGGCGATGCCACGCGGCTGACCTCTTTTATTGCGCCGCTTGCCGCGGCGGGGGCGCGGGTCTCGCTGTTCATCGCGCCCGATGAGGCGCAGGTCGAAGCCGCGGCGCAGGTTGGCGCCCAGGTGGTCGAATTGCATACGGGCAGCTATTGCGAGCATTGCGCCTCTGGGGACGATGCGGCGCGTGATGCTGAATTGCACAGGCTTTTTGCCGCCGCCTCGCTCGCGCAGGATATCGGGCTGGAGGTTCATGCCGGGCATGGGCTGAACTTCGTCAATGTCGGCCCGATCGCGGCGATTCCCGAAGTGGTAGAGTTGAACATCGGCCATTTCCTGATGGGCGAGGCCATTTTCGTCGGGCTGGAAGCCGCGATTCGGGAAATGCGCCGGCAGATGAACCTCGCGCGTATGTGAGGGCGCGGGCATGATCATCGGCATCGGCACGGATCTGGCCAATATCGACCGGATCGCGGGTACGCTTGCGCGTTTCGGCGACCGCTTCCGCGCCCGCGTCTTCACCGAGGAAGAGCGCGCGCGCGCCGCGCGGCGGGGGGATGATGTCGCGACCTATGCCAAGCGCTGGGCCGCGAAAGAGGCGTGCTCCAAGGCGCTGGGCACAGGGCTGGCGATGGGCATATCCTGGCGCGACATGTGGGTCACCAACCTGAAAGGCGGGCAGCCGGTGATGCATGTCTCGGGCTGGGCGGCGGAACGTCTTGCAGCGCTGACGCCGGAAGGGCATGAGGCGGTGATCCATGTCAGCCTGACCGATGATGCCCCCTGGGCGCAGGCTTTCGTGGTGATCGAGGCGCGCAAGCTGCCCTGAGTCGGTGATCAGTTTTCTCTCGCCTGTTTCCCGAGTGCCTGCGGGAGTCATTCTTTCGGCTCTGTGATCAATTCTGCTCAACTCCGATGAATTGTTCACGAATAGCCGCTCAAGTTTACATCAGGTCTCTGTCGCATGCGTCAAATCCCATAAAATGCTTGCGAAATGCCGCGATTCGAGTGCACCACGGAACTACAGACAACCGATACAAGGTGCATCATGTTCAATTTCTGGAATTGGTTCGGATCAGGTGGCAGTGGCTCGCACACCAATGTTGCTGCAGTGCCCGAGATTGACGCCTCCACCGGGCTGCTGGCGATGGCGGCGGTTGGCGCGGCGGTGCTTTTTGCCTGGGAACGTCGTCGGCGGATGGCTGCGGGCAAATAGTCCTGATACGCAAAGCATAAAATGGAAAAAAACGCGCTGTGCTGCCACGGCGCGTTTTTTCATCTGGTGAAATCGTTTTTCAAATTAATCCCCAATCGCCGGTGATCACCGCCCCCAGTGCGACCACGGCATTCGCAGCGATATGCGCCTGCACGGCATCAGTGACCCGACCCCGGCGCAGGGCGCACCAGGCGAAGACCAGCCCGGCCAGCGTGGCTTCCAGATAGCGGCCATGCAGGACGGCAAAGACCGCCGTCGAGACGGTGACGGCCAGCAGCTTGCGGGGCCAGCCGTCACCATCCAGCCGCGACAGGATATAGCCGCGAAAGAACAGCTCTTCGATCAGTGGCACCAGAAGGATCGTGCCGATCAGGCGCAGCACGCTCCAGCCCACAGCCGCCGCCAGTGACATGCCCCCCAGCATCGCGGCCAGTTCTGCCCCCGATGCCGATGCGCCGCCTTGCGATGCGATCCAGAGCAGCCCCACGCCCCCGCCCAGCGCCCAGGAGAGGGGATCCATCCGCCAGGGCAGGGCGCGGAGCAGCGCCAGAAAGGGGATGATGGCGGCCGCCATGATCGCCACGCGCAGCGGATAGCCAAGGGCGGCAGGATCGAACAGCGCCGCCGCGATCAGGCCCGAGACCATGAAGGCCACGAAAGGCAGGATCTGCGCGGCGGTCATATCCCTGGTGATCGGGGTCGAGGGCGCGCGGGCCTCGGTCCGGTGCAAGGCGTTCGAGCGGTGCACCAGCGCCAGAATGGCCAGTGCCAGCAGGGTGAAGAAAATCCAGCCCGCATAGCTGTGAAACCCGTCCACGGCCAATTTGGGCGAGACATGCGCGCCCAGCAGCACCAGCACCGCAATGCGGATGATATTGAGCACCCAACTGGCCAGCAGCGCCAGCGGCAGCACGATCAGCCAGAAGCGGCCATGGCGGATCGTGGCGTGAAACAGCACCGCATAGAGCGCAACAAAGCCCCCCACCAGCACGAAACCCTCGACGCCGGAACATTGCGCGGCGATATGGACTGCGAAATCATTGACGCCCAGAATGAAGGTGTCGGGATCGGCGAAAGCATCGGTTCCGAGCAGGCGCAGGAGCACGAAAACCAGCGCGAAGGTCAGGAAGGTCAGGGCCTGAATATTCCACAAGGGCTGCACCGCCTGCGCCAGTTCCGGCATGATCATGACGAAAGCCAGAACTGCGGCACCGAGCCAGCCCAGTTGTCGCAAGAGCCATGCCCAGTCAGACCAGCGCGCGGTCCAGCGCAATGTGGCGGGGATGATCAGCGCGCCGCCCAGCAGCCAGACCGGCACGGCGCGCGCGAATTCCTCAGGGCCTGCCCCCTTTGCCAGCAGCAGGGCAGGCAGCAGAAGCACGGCAAAACCGGCCCATGCGCCCAGCCCGGCGAGAAGGGTGGTGCGGGATGTGATCGCGGCGCGGCGTGCGAAAGCGGCGAAAATCGCCGGGCGCGCGAGCACCAGAACACCGATCCCTGTCATCAGGGCCAGTCCGCGGCCGAGCGCGGAACGCAGGCCACGACAAAGCTCAAAGGAGCCGGTCGCTGCGCAGTCGATTTCGATGACGAATTGATAGAGCCCTGCAAGCGCAACCAGTTGTAGCAGCACGATCCCGGCGAGATAGAACGCGCGATGCAGCCGCAGGCCACTGCGGGGTTGCGTGGCCTCAAGGGCGGGTTCGGAACGGCTCTGGGCAGGAAACATGGCTTCGGTCTGTTATGCGGTTTGCGGGCGGATCGGGAGTTCTTGCAGGCGAATAACGGCCATATTTTGGCATTGGGGCGGCAATCTTCGCTGATTGCGCAACAATTTCAGGGAATACCGCGGTCTGTTTCCGAACCGTGACGGTCAGGGCGTTTCGAGCAGGGCCACTAATCGGGCGCGGGCCTCGGGCAGGGCGCGGCCTGTGCTTTCCGCCAGCCAGTGCTGCAGGAAATAGCCGGTCAGATGCAGGGCCTGCCGCAACTCTGTGGTGCTGAAACCTGCGCGCGCGTCAATCAGCGCGGCGGGCAGGGTCAGCAGGCGGTCGGCATAGGCGCCGGCACCTGCGACGGTTACGGCGCGCCCGGTGCGGGGCGAGACATAGGCCAGACCGCTTTGCGCACCGGTGACCGCGCATTGCTGCAGATCCAGCCCGAAGCCTGCGGTTTCAAGCAGATGCACTTCCCACAGCGCATAGAGGCGCAGCCAGCCCGGCTGGCCCAACTGGTCCAGCAGATCGACCGTCCGGGCGTAAAATCCCGGATAGGCCATCCGCTCGGGCAGGGCATAGCGGCAGAGTGCGCAAACCGAATTCAGCGCGGCAAGCGCCAGACGGTCGCCGAGGATCCGGCCCGCGCGCGCCTGCAGCAGTTCGACCGAGAAACTGCCCAGATGCTCTTCCAGCCGCGCGCGCCATGTCAGATCGAGCTGGGCGCCCGGTTGCAGGGTCGCAGCCATCTTGCGCGATCCGCCCCCGCGCACTGCCCCGGCATGGCGTCCATGCAGGGCCGAGAATACCTCGATGATCGCCGTGGCTTCGCCATGACGTTGTGTGCGCAGCAATATTCCTTCATCTCGCCAATCCATGCGCCAAGGCTTGCCGCCTGCAGGAAGTCACGGCAAGGGATTTTCATCGCCACGGGGCGCGTCAAAACAATTTCAGAAAAAGTTGATAGACTTTTTCAGTTCGCAACTGCGACAGAACAAGGGTTAAAGCGTTTCGACGATTCAATGACACGTCGAAACGCTTTAGATAATGCCTTGTGATGGCAGATGGAAAACTCATGGACCCGAAATATCGTATCACGGCCGGATTGATCGGTGCACTTGGCCTCTCCGCTCTTGGCACGCAGCTTTACCTGTGGCTGGCGCGAGGGGTGGATCTGTGGACTGCCCTTTGGGGGCTGGCGGGGTTTTTCACCATCCTGACCAATCTGCTGATGGCCTTGACCATGCTGACCATTGCCGTGACGGGACGGCGGATGTCCTTTGGGTGGATGAGCATGCTCACTGTCTCGATGATCATGGTCGGGCTGGTCTATCACATGCTGCTGGCGCATCTGTTCATCCTCAGCGGATTGCGCTGGTGGATCGATCAGGCGCTGCACACGATCCTGCCTGCAGTGATGCTGTGGTTCTGGCTGATGGAGACCAGCCGCCACGCGCCGCGCGCGGGGCAGCCGCTGACATGGCTGATCTGGCCTGCGGGCTACGCGGTCTATGCCATGCTGCGCGGGGCGCTCTCGGGGCGCTATTCCTATCCGTTTCTGAATGTCGACCAGTTGGGGCTGGCCACGGTCGCGATGACCATGGCCGGGCTGCTGCTGGGTTTCGCCGCTTTGGCCTATGCGCTGTATTTCATCGGGCAGAGTATGCCGCTCCGGGATCAGCGCGCATCCAGATAGGCGGCGCATCCGGCAAGGGCGGCATAGTCATCCTCGACGATGGCGACGGGGAAGCGCGCGACCAGATCCGAGAAGCGGCCCATATCGGTGAAGGCGGCCTCGAACCCGAAGCGCTCCAGCCAGGGCGCGAAGGCGCGGCTGACGCCGCCGATCAGATAGATCCCGCCAAAGGGCAGGGTGATCAGTGACAGATCGGCCAGAACATGGGCCAGAAGCCGGACATAATGCTTGCCCACGGATTGCGCGAGCGCGTCGCCGCTGTCCATCGCGGCCATGATCGCGCCTGCATCCAGGCTTTTGCCGGAATGGGCGTCCTGCGCGTGATAGGCATAGAGGCGTTCCAGCCCCGATCCGGCCAGCACATCCTCGACCGAGGCAAAGCCGCGCCGCGCGATCAGCCAGTCGGCGAGGCGGTAATCCTCGGGGCCGTGCAGGGGCAGGTGGATATGGCCTGCCTCGGCGGCGGGGACGACATGGCCTGCGCCGGAAGGATAGACCGGGGCGGCATTGACGCCGGTGCCCAGGCCCACGACGAGTTTGGGGCCATCCTCGGGCTGGCCCGAACGGACCCGGCGCAGATGGGTTTCGGGCAGATGGGCCAATGCGTGGCCCTGCGCCTGCAGGTCGTTGAGAAGTGCGATTTCCTGCATGCCCAGATGGGCGGCCAGCGTTTCGGCTTCGACCGACCAGCCCAGATTGGTCATCTCGGCATGGCTGCCGCGCACGGGCCCTGCCAGCGCCACGGCGCCGCGCGCCGGGGTCAGGCTGTGGCGCGACAGATATTGCGCGAGCACCGAATCCAGACCGGGATGATCGGCGTTGCGGAACCGCTCGGTCGAGCCTGCAACCAGCGTGCGCCCACGCGCCAGCGCCACGCGCGTATTGGTGCCGCCCACATCGACAACGAGAACCGGGCTGTTTTCGGTGGTCATGGCGTTCCTTCGTGACTTGCGGGTGGCAGGCGCTTGCAGGCAGCCTGATACGATGCTTTTGCGTTGCGCTTCAAGCCGCCAATATGCGCGGGCCTGCGTCGGGACGGGCTCATCGCGGCGCGGGTCCGGTCGAGGCCCCGACCATCAGCGCGGCCTCCATCAGATCGGTCAGCGGGCCGCATTGCGGATCTTCCACCAGACGCAGCAGCATCCGCGCGGCACGCCGACCGGCTTCGCGCACAGAGGATTTCGTGGCGGTGAACATCGGCACATCGCCGTCATTGGGCAGATATGAGAGGTCATCGTCATGGGTGATGATCGAAACATCGCGCCCCAGTTTCAGCCCCAGATCCGACAATCCGCGCCGCAACCCATAGGCCACGATCATCGAGGATGAGAGGAAGGCGGTCGGCGGCTCGGGCAGGCGCATCATGTCCATGAGCGCGCGATAGCCATAGGGCTCGGTCATCTCGGCCTGGCGCATCAGCGCCGGGTCCGGCGTGATCCCGGCGGATTCGAGCCCGTCAAGATAGCCGCGCCGCCTGCGGGTCGCGAAGTCCAGATCCTCCAGACCATTGACCAGCGCGATGCGGCGATGCCCGAAATCGATCAGGAACTGTGTCGCGCGCCGGAACGAACGCTGGTTGTTGATGTCGAGCCAGGAATAGGGGCGCTCGATCTGGCTGGTACGTCCGTGGATCATGAAGGGGATGCCCAGTTCCGCCAGCAGATCGACCCGCGCATCCTTGAGCCGGGGGCCATGTACCATGATCCCGTCGACCGCGCCGCGCGCGATCAGATCGCGATACGCCTGAGCCTCATCGGCATCGGGGACGACGCGCATCAGCATTTCATAGCCAGCGCGCGAATAGGTCTCGCCTGCACCGGCGATGAAATCGGCAAAGACCGGGTTCACGATTTCATGGCTGGTCGAGACCGGGATCACATGCCCGATCGCCATGGATCTCCCGGTGGCCAGTGATTTGGCGCGGGTGTTGGGGCGGTAATTGGCGCGTTCCGCTGCGTCCTGCACGCGTTTGCGGGTGGCGGCATTGACCTCGGGAAAGCCATTGAGCGCGCGACTGACCGTCGTGGGCGACAGGCCCAGCGAGGCCGCAAGTTGTTTCAAAGTCACGCTCATTGTTCTTCAAACCGTATTGGATTGCGGGGATACTATGCAAATTCTGCACCTGCTGAAAAGAGTTTTTCGCATGTTCAATATTTTCTGCACCTGCGAAATGACCAGCAAATACAGGGGCTTTGCGACAATTTGTTTGACAGCCCGTCAGACATGGGCATAAGTGAGACAATCCAAAGCGGTTTGGGGATGTGATTCCGCGCCGCTGGGATGGATTGGGTGCGGGCGAAAGACCTGCGCAAAAATGAAGTCAACCGGGGAGGATGACAATGAAATCTGGACTTTACGCAGGCGTGGCCACGCTTGCCCTGATGGCCGCTGGCGCGAATGCGCAGAATCTGATCATCGAGCAGGGCACCGAGGGATTCAACTGGGACAGCTTTGACGCTTTTGCCGAAGCGAATGATTTTTCCGGTCAGACGCTGACGATCACCGGCCCCTGGACCGGGGCAGATGGTCAGATGGTCAACAACATGCTGGCCTATTTCGCGGCAGCAACGGGCGCGGATGTGCGCTATTCGGGTTCTGACAGTTTCGAGCAGGATATCGTGATCGCAGTACAGGCCAATTCCGCGCCGAACCTTGCGGTCTTTCCGCAGCCGGGTCTCGCGGCGGATCTGGCCGGGCGCGGTGCACTGGCCCCGTTGGGGCAGGAAGCGGCGGACTGGATGGTCGAGAATTACGCGGCGGGTCAGTCCTGGGTCGATCTGGGCAGCTTTGCCGGGCCGGATGGCGAGGATGACTTCTTCGGCTTCTTCTACAAGGTCGATGTGAAATCGCTTGTCTGGTATTCGCCCGATCAGTTTGACGAGGCGGGCTATGATATCCCCGAGACGCTGGAAGATCTGAAAGCCCTGTCGCAGCAGATCGTCGATGATGGCGGCACGCCCTGGTGCATCGGTCTGGGATCGGGCGCCGCGACAGGCTGGCCTGCGACCGACTGGGTCGAGGACATGATGCTGCGCCTGCATGAGCCCGAGATCTATGACCAGTGGGTGACGAATGAGCTGCCCTTCAACTCGGCCGAAGTCGTCGAAGCCATCGAGCTTTATGGCACTTTCGTGCGTTCGGATGGCTGGGCGCAGGGTGGGGCGGAAGCATCCGCCACGACCGATTTCCGTGACAGCCCGGCGGGCCTGTTCCAGATCCCGCCTGCCTGCTACATGCACAAGCAGGCCTCGTTCATCCCGACCTTCTTCCCGGATGGTTCGGTCTATGGCGAGGATTATGACTTCTTCTACTTCCCGGCCTCGGCCGAGCGTGATCTGGGCAACCCGGTGCTTGGCGCGGGCACGCTCTTTGGTATCACCAATGACAGCCCTGCCGCACGTGGTCTGATCGAGTTCTTCAAGACGCCCATCGCGCATGAGGTCTGGATGGCGCAGTCGGGCTTCCTGACGCCGCATACGGGTGTGAATCTCGATGTGTTCTCGACGGATGCGCTGCGGGCGATGAACCAGATCCTTCTGGATGCCACGACCTTCCGCTTTGACGCATCCGATCTGATGCCGGGCGAGATCGGTGCAGGCGCCTTCTGGACAGGGATGGTGGATTACACCACGCAAGGGAATGCGCAAGCTGCGGCCGACGCCATTCAGGCGCGTTGGGACGCGATGCGGTAAGCAGCAATCTCGACAGGGCCGCGTAATGCGGCCCTGTTGCGCAGTTTCGGCTTTGCAGAACAGCATAAGTGACCAAGGGGCGCGCGCCGGGAGGGTGCGGTCGCTGACAGGTCAGGGGAGGGGAAGATGTCGCCAGTCGTGCAGGGTATGCTGACCATCATCATCGGTGTCGGTGGATGTGTGGGCTATTTCTACTTTTCGAACATGATCCTCGACAAGGTGATCTTCCCGGCGAAGGGACCGCAGGCCGGGCGCAATATCAACCGCGCCAATCAGGTACGACCCTGGCTGTTCCTGTTTCCCGCCATGTTCGCGCTGGGGCTCTATCTGGCCTATCCCGTGGTGGGATCGTTCTGGCGCTCGCTCTTTGACCGGTCGGGGGCGAATTTCATCGGGCTGGGGAATTACTTCGACCTGTTCAACGAGGGTGCGTTCCGCACGGCGGTGTTCAACAACCTGCTCTGGGTGCTCTTCGTGCCGGCGGCGGCGACCTTCTTCGGGCTGTTGATCGCGCAGCTGACCGACCGGCTGAGCTGGGGTAATATCGCGAAATCGCTGATCTTCATGCCGATGGCGATTTCCTTCGTCGGTGCCTCGCTGATCTGGCGGTTTGTCTATTCGGCCAACCCGGATATCGGCATCATCAACGCGATCCGCGACAGTATGGGGATGGTGGCGCTGGATCCGTTGCAGGTGCGGTTCTGGAATAATTTCTTCCTGATGTTCATCCTGGTCTGGATCCAGACCGGTTTTGCAATGGTGATCCTGTCCGCGGCGCTGCGCGGGATCCCCGAGGAAACGATTGAGGCGGCGATTATCGACGGGGCCAATCCGTTTCAGGTCTTCTTCAAGATCAAGGTGCCGCAGATCATGGGGACGATCATCGTGGTCTGGACCACGATCACGATCCTGACGCTGAAGGTGTTTGATATTGTCTACACCATGACGGGCGGCAATTTCGGCACGCATATCCTGCCCAGCTACATGATGACCTACATGTTCCGCGATGACGGGCGCGCGACGGCGGTGGCCTTTGTCATCATGATCCTCGTGCTGCCGGTGATGATCTCGAATATCCGGCAGGCCCGGAAAGAAATGCGCTGAGGGGGAGGGGAGAGATATGGACAATATCGCCGGACAAAACGCGAGCAACAAATTCGCCGCGAATATCACTGTCTTCATCCTCGTGGTGCTGTGGCTTCTGCCGACCATCGGGCTGTTTGTGTCAAGCTTCCGCGACCGCGACCAGATTTCCAATTCGGGCTGGTGGCAGGCGCCGATGGCGGTCGATCTGAACTTCCGCACGCGGATTGCGACCGATGGAGCGCGCGAGGAGAATGGGGTCTTCATTCTGGAGGGGAATGTCTTTGCTGACCCCGCGCTGCGCGCGAATTTCCCTGACAGCGCGGGTACTGTCTCCGCATTTGGCACGCGCGCGGTTGCACCGGGCGAGTTTCCCGCAGGTGAGGTGACCGAGCTGCGCGGCGACGGAACGCTGGTTGTCAACGCGGATGGCAGCTACCGGATCGAGACTGCCGAGCCGCTGGATCGTGGCCCGACACTCTATTTCGAGGCGCGCACGCCGCCGAAATTCACGCTCGACAATTACCGGACCGTGCTTTTCGCCGACGGGATGGACCGCGCTTTCATCAACACCCTGACCGTGACCATACCGGCAACGATCATCCCGATCCTGATCGCGGCTTTTGCAGCCTATGCGCTGGCCTGGATGGATTTCCCCGGACGCGGGCTGTTGATCGCCGCTGTGGTGGGGCTGCTGGTCGTGCCCTTGCAGCTTGCGCTGGTGCCGCTGCTGAAGCTGCATACGGAAATCGGCATCGGCCAGAGTTTCCTTGGCATATGGCTTGCGCATACGGGTTTTGGCTTACCACTCGCGGTCTATCTCTTGCGAAACTATATGGTCGGGCTGCCGCGCGATATCATCGAGAGCGCCAAGGTGGACGGGGCCACGGATTTCCAGATTTTCGTGCGTATCATCCTGCCGCTCAGCTTCCCTGCACTCGCCTCTTTCGCGATCTTCCAGTTCCTCTGGACATGGAATGACCTGCTGGTGGCCAAGGTATTCCTGCCATCGGGTGCGGAAAGTCAGGTGATGACGGTCAAGATCGCCGATGACCTGCTGGGGTCTCGCGGCGGCGACTGGGGCATCCTGGCGACGGCGGCTTTTGTCTCGATTGCCGTGCCGCTGATCGTCTTCTTCACAATGCAACGCTATCTGGTGCGCGGCCTTCTGGCTGGCTCTGTCAAGTAAGGAATGACAACGTGACTGCTCAAACCCTGTTGCAGCCCCGGTCGGGGCTGGAGCACACCCCGGATTGGTGGCGCGGGGCGGTGATCTATCAGATCTATCCCCGCAGCTATCAGGACAGCAATGGCGACGGGATCGGCGATCTGCGTGGGATCATGGAGCGGCTGCCCTATATCGCCTCGCTTGGGGTCGATGTGATCTGGATCAGCCCCTTCTTCACCTCGCCGATGAAGGATTTCGGCTATGATGTGTCGGATTACTGCGATGTAGATCCGATGTTCGGCACGCTCGCGGATTTCGACGCGCTGGTGGCGACGGCGCATCGGCTGGGCATCAAGGTGCTGATCGATCTGGTGCTGTCGCATACCTCTGACCAGCATCCGTGGTTCATTGAGAGCCGCTCCAGCCGTGAGAATGCGCGTGCGAACTGGTATGTCTGGGCCGATCCCAAGCCGGACGGGACGCCGCCCAACAACTGGCTGTCGATCTTTGGCGGATCGGCATGGCAATGGGATGCCACGCGCCTGCAATACTACCTGCACAACTTCCTGACCTCGCAGCCCGATCTGAACTTCCACGAGCCGCAGGTGCAGGAGGCGCTTCTGGACGTGGCGCGGTTCTGGCTGGAACGCGGGGTGAACGGGTTCCGGCTGGATACGATCAATTTCTACGTCCATGACGCTGAGTTGCGCAACAATCCGGCGCTGCCCCCGGAGATGCGCAATGCCACCATCGCGCCTGCCGTGAATCCCTATAACCATCAGGAGCACCTTTACGACAAGAACCGCCCCGAGAATCTGGAGTTCCTGCGCCGCTTCCGTGCGGTTCTGAACGAGTATGACGCGGCGGCGGTCGGCGAAGTGGGCGATGCGCAGCGCGGATTGGAGATTCTGGGCGAGTACACATCGGGTGGCGACAAGGTGCAGATGTGCTACGCGTTCGAATTCCTGTCGCCCGTGGCACCGCAAGCCGCGTATTTTGCCGCAGTCATCGGCCAGCTTGACGCGGCGGCGCCCGAGGGCTGGGCCTGCTGGGCGTTTTCCAATCATGATGTCATGCGCCATATCACGCGCTGGGATCTGACACCCGCCGCAGCGCGCTGCTATGCCACATTACTGTTGTGCCTGCGCGGGTCGGTTTGCCTGTATCAGGGCGAGGAACTGGGGTTGCAGGAGGCCGAACTGGCCTTTGAGGATTTGCGGGATCCGTATGGCATCGAGTTCTGGCCCGAATTCAAGGGCCGCGACGGGTGCCGAACGCCAATGGTCTGGGCCCCGGACAATCAGAACGGGGGGTTCACGCAGGGCAATCCGTGGTTGCCGGTCGCGCGGGAACATCTGCATCTGGCCGTGGACGCGCAGGAGCGCGCGCCCGACGCGCTGTTGCATCACTACCGGCGTGCGATTGCGCTGCGGCATGCCCATCCGGCGCTGATGCGCGGGGCGATGACCGAGATCACGGCTGAGGGCGATGTGCTGTCCTTCCTGCGCGAAGAGGCGGGCGAGACAGTGTTCTGCGCGTTCAACCTGAGCCACGATCCTGCGACCCTGCGCCTGCCGAAGGGAAACTGGCTGGCGGTCGGGCAGGAACTGAACAGCTCTGGTCCGGGAGAGGACGGGCTGGTGCATCTTGGGCCATGGCAGCCTTGCCTGGTCGTAAAACGGTAACAACGGGGGAGGAGGCATCATGGCCGATCTGAAGCTTACGGATGTCGCGAAGGCCTATGGCGAAGTCAAGGTGCTGTCGAATATCGATCTGGATATCAAGCAGGGCGAGTTGATCGTTTTTGTCGGGCCTTCGGGTTGCGGAAAATCGACGCTTTTGCGCATGATTGCGGGTCTGGAGAAGATCACCGGCGGGACGCTGGAAATTGACGGCACGGTGGTCAATGACATTCCGCCCTCGCAGCGCGGGATTGCCATGGTGTTCCAGTCCTATGCGCTGTATCCGCATATGACCGTGCGCGACAATATGAGCTTCGCGCTGAAGATCGCCAAGAAGTCCAAGGCCGAGATCGATGCGGCGGTGGCGCGCGCGGCCGATATCCTGCAACTGACCCCGTATCTTGACCGTCTGCCCAAGGCGCTTTCGGGTGGGCAGCGGCAGCGGGTGGCGATCGGCCGCTCGATTGTGCGCGATCCGAAGGTCTATCTCTTTGACGAGCCGCTTTCAAACCTTGACGCGGCCTTGCGTGTCGCGACCCGGATCGAGATCGCCAAGCTCAAGGAGTCGATGCCCAATTCGACCATGATCTATGTGACCCATGATCAGGTCGAGGCGATGACACTGGCCTCGCGGATCGTGGTTCTGGCCGGAGGCGGGATTGCGCAGGTGGGCACACCGCTGGAACTCTACGAGCGCCCCAACGGGGAATTTGTCGCGCAGTTCATTGGCTCGCCTGCGATGAACCTGCTGCCCGGCGAGATTGTCGGCACCGGCGCACAGACCACGGTCAAGCTGGATGGCGGCGGCCAGGCAGTGGCGAATATCCCCACGACTGCGGCTGATATGGGGCTGAAAGTCAATGTGGGGGCGCGACCCGAGGATCTGGTGGCCACGGACGGGGATGATTTCCTGTATCAGGGCGAGGTCGAGTTGCTGGAAGCGCTGGGCGAACTGACCGTGCTGTATTTCCGCCCGGAAAGTGCGGGTGCGGCACCTGTGCTGGCGAAGCTGGCGGGGATCCACACGGACCTGAAGGCGCGCTCGGTGAAGCTGAAGGCGGATCCGTCCAAGATCCACCTGTTTCATAACAAGGTGTCGCTTCTCTATCGCTGAGCATGCGGGACAGCCGATAAAAAAGCCGCCTCAACGGGGCGGCTTTTTTGATGGCATGTCAGGCGACGCGAAATTCCCGCATCAGGAAATCGGGCACATGATCGCCCATGCCCACCACGGAGTCGCGGTTGGTGTCGCGCCGGTTGCGCCCCTGATCGCGCTCGCGCGGTTCGCGGCGTTGGGGGGCGGCGCGCTGCGGCTCGGGGCGTGCGGGCTCCGGCGTCTTGGCCACGGGGGCGACTGAGGCGTTCGCGGCGGGCTCGGACGGTTGCGGGGTCTTGATCTTGTGGCTGCGTGCGCGGCTGGGGCGTTCTTCCTGAGCGCGGGCGGGGGCCGCCGGTGCGTCAAGCTCGGGGGCGGTGCCGCGCGGCAGCGCTTTCTGCAGCAGTTTCTCGATCTGTTCGAGATATTTCTGATCGGCAGGCACCATCAGCGAGATGGCTTTGCCCGAGCGCCCGGCCCGGCCGGTGCGCCCGATCCGGTGGACATAATCTTCGGGATGGGAGGGCAGGTCGAAATTGAACACATGGCTGACCGAGGGCACGTCCAGCCCGCGTGCGGCCACGTCAGAGGCGATCAGCAGGCGCAATTCACCGGCGCGGAACTTCTCCAGCGTGCGGGTGCGCATGGACTGGTCCAGGTCGCCATGAATGGGGGCGGCGTCCAGTTTATATTTGGCCAGCGATTTCGCGAGGATATCCACATCGACCTTGCGGTTGCAGAAGATCACCGCATTCTCGATCTTGTCACCCTCTGCGGCGATGATCGCGCGCAGGGCGTCGCGTTTCATCTTGGCTGCGGTATCGCGGCGCGTGGCGGGCAGCTCGATCAGTTCCTGCGCGATGGTTTCCGACGCGGTGGCCTGACGCGCAATCTCGATCCGGGCGGGATTGGACAGGAAGGTATTGGTGATGCGCTCGATCTCGGGCGCCATGGTCGCGGAATAGAAGAAGGTCTGCCGGGTGAAGGGGGTCAGGCCGAAAATGCGCTCGATATCGGGAATGAAGCCCATGTCGAGCATGCGGTCGGCCTCATCGACGACCATGACCTCGACGCCGGTGAGCAGCAGCTTGCCGCGCTCGAAATGATCGAGCAGGCGGCCCGGAGTGGCGATCAGCACATCCACGCCGCGGTCGATCAGCTTGTCCTGTTCGCCAAAGGCCACGCCGCCGATCAAGAGCGCCTTGGTCAGCCGGGTATGTTTGGCATAGGTGTCGAAATTCTCGGCCACCTGCGCGGCCAGTTCGCGCGTCGGCGCCAGCACAAGGCTGCGCGGCATCCGTGCCCGCGCGCGGCCCCGCCCCAGACGGGTGATCAGCGGCAGGGTAAAAGAGGCGGTCTTGCCGGTTCCGGTCTGGGCAATCCCCAGCACATCGCGCCCTTCAAGCGCGTGCGGGATGGCTTGCGCCTGGATCGGGGTGGGGGTGGTGTAGCCAGCTTCATGAATGGCTTTGAGGACCTTGGGGTCCAGCTTCAGGTCAGAAAATTGAGTCATATGCGTCCATCTGATACGGCATCGGGCCGTGATCTGTTCTGGGACGCATTTTCACCGCGCCCCGCTATCGGGACTGTCGTCAGTCGACAGTGCCCTCGCGCATAGCCTATCCGGGCCGAAAGGTCAATCTGCACAGGTTTTTCCATCATTTTCGTCATGCGCGCAGATGGGCAGTTGCAGGTCGCGCTGTTCCAGAGTATCCAAGCCTCGCTGGCGCTGCGGGTGTGGCGGAACGGTAGACGCAGAGGATTCAAAATCCTCCGCCGCAAGGCGTGAGAGTTCGAGTCTCTCCACCCGCACCAGCCCTGATCTGAAAATGTCACGGGATACTGATTCGCGAGACATGAAAAAACCGCGCCACCCGGCGCGGTTTTTCTATGGTCACTGATCGCGCGATGCGCTCAGGAGGTGACGCTTTTCTTGGCCTCTGCGGCCTGCTTCACGATCTCAGAACCTTCTTTGCGCGGCTGCGGTGCAGGTGCCGGTGCAGGCGCTTGCGCGGATTCGCGATTGGTTTGCAGCGGGTCGTCCTGGCGCTGCACGGACCCCTCGAAATGCGCACCGGATTCGATGGCGATGGTCTTGTGGATGATATCGCCTTCGACCTGAGCCGAAGAGGTCAGTCGCACTTTCAGCCCGCGCACCCGTCCGATCACCCGGCCATTGATGACGATGTCATCGGCCACGATCTCGCCGCGGATGGTCGCTGTTTCGCCAACGGTCAGAAGATGCGCACGAATGTCGCCGTCCACGACACCCTCAATGACGATATCGCCGGTGGTTTTCAGATTGCCCGTGACAGTCAGATCGGCAGCCAGTACCGACGCGGCGGGTTTTGACTTGGTGACATGGGTGGAACCCGAATCAGCAGGGGCCGAGCGCATGAAAGACGGTGCGGTGTCCACAGATTTGGATGGCGCGGCTTCCGGCGCTGCCTTCGGACCCGGTTCATTGATACGACTTTTAGAAAACATGCTGTCCAGCCCTTATGTAGGTGATCGGATTGACGGCCCGACCGTTCACACGCACCTCATAGTGCAGATGCACGCCGGTCGACGCCCCTGTGGTGCCCATACCACCAATCCTCTGGCCGCGCGAGACCCTTTGTCCGGGGCGCACGTCAATGCTGTTCAAATGCGCGTAATAGGTCTCGATTCCGAAGTCATGCTGGATGATCACCAGATTGCCGTAACCGCCCTGACGCCCGGCGCTTTTGACGACACCATCGGCCGAGGCCGCGATGGCGGTGCCGCGCGGTCCGGCCCAGTCGAGCCCGTTATGCATGGTCGAACGACCGGTCAGCGGATGGCGGCGCATCCCGAAGCCCGAGGTCTGGCGCACCGCACCGGCGCTGACCGGGCGTGCCACCGGCAGGCGGTCGATGCCCTGACGATAGGCGTGCACATCTGCCATGCGGTCCAGTATGGCATTGGCGCGGGCGATGTCCTGGCTTGGCCCCATCGTGCCCGAGGTCGACACGGCAATCGGACGCAGCGCTTCGGTCTGTGAATTCGCCCCCTGACGGACAAGGCGGCGGATCTGGTCAGGCGAGACCCCGGCGCTGCGGAACACGCGCTCCAGCGGGGCCACGACCGTATCGAGCGCCTCTTCGAGCTGCGAGAAGATGACGTGGTTGCGGTCCTTGAGAAGCTCGTTTTCAAGCGCGAGATGCTGGGCCTGAATGCGCGCCTGTTCGGCGTCGATGCCCAGTTCATGGGTGTTTTTCGAGGCGCGGTCCATCGCGACCAGCAGGTAGTCGAGCATCTCCTCGGTGTCGCGGCTGCGGTCTGCGGCGGTGCGGCTGGAGCCGGTTTCGGCCTCCAGTGTCTGCGTCACTTCGGTCAGACGCGCGCGGGCCTCGTCGCGTTCGCGGGTGACGCGGCGGATGGTGTTATGGATCGCGTCAATGCCAGTTTCGAGTTCCAGTCGGCGCTGTTCCGAGGCCAGAAGCTGCATCTGCATTTCCGAGATGCGTTCCATTGCTTCGGCGAAGCGCGATTGCGCAGCTTCAGTTTCCACGGCGCGCATGTCGCGTTCCGTGGCGAGCTGGTTCAGGCGTTGTTCGTAATTCGCCTGATCGCGCAGGGCCTGATCGCGCAGATTGCCCGAGCCGATGGCATCCATTAGCAGGATCGAGGTGGCGATCACGCCCCAGGCGAAGAAGCTGGCCACCGAGGCGATCGTCACCGCCTGCGTGATCGGACGCAACCGGACATACCGGGTCGTCTTGTCTGAACGCAGGAATAGGCGTTGTTCTGGCAGGTGGCGTTCAAGCCGCTGATTCGCGCGAACAAGTAGTCTTTTCAAGGCAAGCGTCCCGTTTTCCGCTATCTCGTTTGAAGGCCGGGGCGGCCAACGCTGATCTTTGCTCTGACAAACCGCATTGACACTCGACACATACACGCCAGAGCCACGAGCGCCCCGGCGAACAAGAGCAAAACTAACTTCTGTTAAGAGGCGGTGACCGGGCGGGCAACCCGCTATCGGCATTTTCTGCGCTGTCGGGGGGCGATAGGGCCGAAATGGGCGGGAACCTGCCGATGTGACGCGGGCAAATCAGAGGATTGTCCCTGTTTGTTCAGGGCGTGCTCAAATGTTTTCGCGCTATGGTTGTGCTAGCCGGTTTCGGTCAGCGGCCAGTAGAAATCGGGGGGCAGACCGGCCTGCGCGCGCTTTTCCTCGTTGAAGGGCGGGCGCAGGGGGCTGTGAAAATAGCGGCGCACGAGGTCGAGAAAGACCGGTTGCGGGTCCAGATTGTCGCGCCCGCAGAGGAAGTTGAACCATTTAGAGCCATAGGCGACATGGCCCACTTCCTCGGCATAGATCACTTCGAGCGCGGCCACGGATCGGGTGTCTTTCGCGCGTTTGAAGATTTCGATCATGCCGGGTGTGACATCCAGCCCGCGCGCCTCCAGCACCATCGGCACGACCGCGAGGCGGCCCAGAATGTCATCTGCCGTATCTTCGGCGGCGCGCCACATTCCGGCATGGGCGGGCAGGGCGCCGTAGTGGCTGCCCTGCGCCTCCAGGCAATCGCAGATCAGGTTGAAGTGGTTCGATTCCTCATCCGCCGCTTTCACCCAGTCATCGAAGAATCCGAGCGGCATATCGGTTTTGTGAAAGCGTGCGACCATATCCCAGTGGAGATCGACTGCATTAAGTTCGATATGTGCAATCGCGTGCAGAAGCGCGATACGCCCTTCCGGGCTGCCGGGCTTGCGTTTGGGCACGTCGCGCGGGTCCAGCAATTCGGGCTTATCCGGGCGCGCGGGAAAGTCGGGGGGTGTCGCCATGCCCAAGGGCACCGGCGTGCTCGCCTTGCGAGCGGCGAACCATGTCGCCGCGTATTGGCGCGAAAGCGCGGTTTTCGCGCGCCCATCGGCGGTGGTCAGAACCGCCACCGCCATTTCCCGCAAGCTCAGACTCATGCGTTGCGCAGCGCCTCAAGCACCTCGCTTGCATGGCCCTTGGCCTTCACCTTGCGCCAGACCCGCGCGATCCGGCCGTCACCATCGATCAGGAATGTCGCGCGCTCGATCCCCATCGAGGTCTTGCCATACATGTTCTTCTCGACCCAGACGCCATAACGCTCGCAGGTATCGCTCTCTGCATCCGAGGCCAGGATCACGCCCAGATCATACTTGGCTGCGAATTTGTCATGCTTGGCCACAGTGTCTTTCGAGATGCCGATGACCTTTGCGCCTGCGGCTTCGAATTCGGCGATCTGCGCGGTAAACTCCTGCGCTTCGGTGGTGCAGCCGGGCGTGTCGTCGCGCGGGTAGAAATAGACCACCACATGCGCGGGTCGCAGCGCTGATAGTGTTACCTCGCCGCCGCCATTGGCGGGCAGGGTGAAATCAGGGGCCATCTCGCCAGTGTCGGGCATTTTCCATCTCCTTCTCACGAAAGCGTTGCGCCTGTTGTAGCGACCTTGCGCCCAAGTTAAAGGGCCAGCACCGAAAATCTCGCGCAAAAGGGGCAGGGGATGAAACTGTCGGATTTCGATTTCGACCTGCCGGAAGCGCTGATCGCGACGCGCCCGGTGCGCCCGCGTCCGGCGGCGCGGCTGCTTCTGGCCGAGGGGGATGCGATATCGGATCGCCATGTTGCGGATCTGCCGGATATCCTGCGTCCCGGTGATCTGCTGGTGATCAACACGACCAAGGTCATTCCCGCACGGCTGACAGGCCAGCGCCCGCGCAATACAGCACAAGGGCCGGTCAGCGCGCGTGTCGAGATCACCCTGACCGAGCCGCAGCCCGATGGAAGCTGGCGTGCGCTGGCCAAGCCGTTGCGCAAACTTGCGGCGGGCGAGGAGATCCTCTTCACCGGCGAGTTGCGCGCCGAGGTGATCGAGCGCGGGCCAGAGGATGTGGTGCTGCGCTTCAACCTGAGCGGGGATGCGTTCGACGCGGCGCTGGACCTTGCCGGGCAGATGCCGCTGCCACCCTATATTGCCGGACGCCGCGCCGCGGATGCGCAGGATCGCGAGGATTATCAGACGGTTTTCGCGCGGGATGCGGGGGCGGTGGCGGCGCCCACGGCGTCGCTGCATTTCGATGAGGGGTTGCTGGAGCGGCTGCGCGCCATGGGCGTGGGCTTTGCAGAAGTGACATTGCATGTGGGCGCGGGTACGTTCCTGCCGGTCAAGGTGGATGATGTGCGCGACCATAAGATGCACGCCGAATGGGGGCAGGTCACGCCCGAGGCGGCAGCACGGATCATGGCTACCAAAGCGGCTGGCGGTCGCGTGATCCCGGTGGGCACCACGGCGCTGCGCCTGATCGAGACGGCCGCCACCGCGCCCGGCCGGATCGAGGCATGGACCGGCAAGACCGATATCTTCATCACGCCCGGTTTCCGGTTTCAACTGGCCGACGGGTTGATGACGAATTTCCATCTGCCGAAATCCACATTGATGATGCTGGTCTCTGCCCTGATGGGGCGCGCGCGGATCATGGCGATTTATGACCACGCGATTGCGCGCGGGTATCGGTTCTTCTCTTACGGGGATGCCTCGCTTCTCTTGCCGTGAATGGAACCGGGGCCGGTCGTATTCGTCATGGTTCTGAGACGAGTCTCGGGCTAATGTGGGGCGGCATCAAATCAGGGTATAGGAATGTTCAAGGTTTTCACGGCATCATGGGCGCTTTTGCTCGGCATGTTGTTCCTGATGGTGGGCAACGGCGTGCAGGGTACGCTGCTGGGCATCCGTGGCGCGATCGAGGGCTTCTCGACCACGCAGATGTCGATTGTCATGTCGGCCTATTTCCTTGGCTTCCTGATCGGATCGCGCGCCACGCCGGAAATGATCCGGCGCGTGGGCCATGTGCGGGTCTTTGCGGCACTCGGCTCGCTGATTTCGGCGGTGCTGGTGCTGTATGCCGCAATCCCTGACTGGGTGGCCTGGACGCTGCTGCGCGTGCTGATCGGATTTGCCTTTTCCGGGGTCTATGTCACGGCGGAAAGCTGGCTGAACAACACCGCCAGCAATGAGAATCGCGGACAGGCGCTGTCGCTTTACATGATCGTGCAGATGCTGGGGATCATTTCGGCGCAGGCGCTGATCAATTTCGCCGATCCGGCGGGTTTCCTTTTGTTCATCATCCCCTCCGTGCTGGTGTCGCTGGCCTTTGCGCCGATCCTGTTGTCGATCAGCCCGGCGCCCACATTCGGGACGACGAGATCCATGTCGATCCGGCAGCTTTATGATGTCTCGCCGCTGGGGGTGGTGGGCATTTTCCTGATGGGCGGTGTCTTTTCCGCGCTCTTTGGCATGACCGCTGTCTGGGGCACCGAGGCCGGGCTGAGTATTCTTGAGATCTCGGTCTTCACCGCGGCGATCTATGTGGGCGGGCTGATCTTTCAGTATCCGATCGGCTGGCTGTCGGACCGGATGGACCGCCGGAAACTGCTGATCGTGGTCGCGCTGATCGGCACAGTATCCGGGGCGCTGGCTGTGGTGTTCCCGCTGAATTTTGTCTGGCTTCTGGGCGTGGCGCTGGTCATCGGGGGTATTTCGAACCCGCTTTATTCGCTGCTGGTGGCCTATACCAATGACTATGTGGAAACGGATCAGATGGCGGCGGTCTCTGGCGGGTTGTTATTCGTCAATGGTCTGGGGGCGATTATCGGGCCGCTGGCCATCGGCTGGCTGATGAGCCTGATCGGGCCGCCGGGCTATTTCCTGTTCATCATCATGCTGACCGCGCTGCTCGCGGCCTATGCGCTCTATCGCATGACACAGCGTCCCGCGCCGTCCGTGGCGGAAAGCGGACCTTTTGCGCCGGTCTCCCCGGTGGTTTCGGCGGCGACGGTCGAGGCCGTCTATACCGAACTGGCAGAGCAAAAGGGCGACGCAACATGATTGCGTTGCAGTTTCGCACTTATTTTCAGCCTCAAGCAGGCGTGATTGCGAAAAACTTGTGCGCAAAACGAATCACTGGCACGATTCTGTAACGATACGATGAACAGGTGACATTATGTCGACAGTTGATGAAGTGCTTTCGTTCTGGATTGACGAGGTCGGACCTGCAGGCTGGTACGCGGTGGATGACGCGCTGGATGCCAAGGTGCGCGAGCGGTTTGGCGGGCTGTGGGAAAAGGCGCGCGCCGGGCGGCTGTCGCGCTGGGCCTCCTGCGCCAAGGGCGCGCTGGCCTATATCATCGTCACCGATCAGTTCCCGCGCAACATGTTCCGCGGCGATGCGCGGGCTTTCGCGACGGATGACCTGGCACGCCAGGTTGCGGCGCGGGCCTGCCATCTGGGGTTTGACCGCCATATCGCAGAGCCGCAGCGTCAGTTCTTCTATCTGCCGCTGATGCATTCGGAAAGCCTGATGGATCAGGATCGTGCCGTGCGCATGTTCCTGTTGCGGATGCCGGAAACCGGGGCGGAGAATCTGCTCCACGCGCGGGCGCATCGCGCCGTGATCCGCGAATTCGGGCGGTTTCCCTATCGCAATGATGCGCTGGGGCGCGCGACGACCGATCGCGAGCAGGAGTTCCTTGATCAAGGCGGCTACAGCGTGGCTGTCGGGGCGCTGCAACGGGCGGCCTGAGAACGCGCCATGCAAAAAACGCATGGCGGGGTTCTGTCCCATGCGTTGCGAGGTTGGAAAAAATAGTTTAATGGCAAACTATATTCCAGATGCCACGCAAGGGAGGGTTCCGCATGGCCGCCAAGAGTTTTGATGTGATCGTCATCGGGGCCGGTCCGGGGGGCTATGTTGCCGCCATCCGCGCAGCACAGCTTGGCAAGTCTGTGGCCATCGTCGAGCGTGAGCATCTGGGCGGCATTTGTCTGAACTGGGGCTGTATCCCGACAAAGGCGCTGCTGCGCTCGGCCGAAGTGTTCCATCTGATGCACCGCGCCAAGGAATTCGGGCTGAAGGCTGAGAATATCGGCTATGATCTGGATGCCGTGGTGAAGCGCTCGCGCAAGGTCGCGGGCCAGCTTTCGGGCGGCATTGGTCATCTGATGAAGAAGAACAAGATCACGGTGGTCATGGGCGCGGCGACACTGCCGGCCAAGGGCAAGGTCTCGGTCAAGACCGACAAGGGCACCGAGGAGCTGAGCGCGCCGAATATCATTCTGGCGACCGGCGCGCGGGCGCGCGAATTGCCGGGGTTGGAGGCGGATGGCGATCTGGTCTGGACCTATAAACACGCGCTGCAGCCCAAGCGGATGCCGAAAAAGCTGCTGGTGATCGGCTCGGGCGCGATCGGGATCGAATTCGCGAGTTTCTTCAACACGCTGGGCGCGGATGTGACGGTTGTTGAAGTGATGGACCGTATCCTGCCGGTCGAGGATGAGGAAATCAGCAATTTCGCCCGCAAGCAGTTCGAAAAGCAGGGCATGAAGATCATTGCCAAGGCGATGGTCAAGAAGCTCGATCGCGCGGCGCCGAAAGTGACGGCGCATATCGAGCGGGACGGCAAAACCGGGACGATGGAATTCGACACGGTGATTTCCGCGGTCGGGATCGTCGCGAATACCGAAGGGCTGGGGCTGGAAGCGCTGGGCGCGAAGATCGACCGCTCTTTCGTGGTGACCGATCAGTATTGCCGCACCGGGGTCGAGGGGCTCTATGTGATCGGTGATGCGACCAATGGTCCCTGGCTCGCGCATAAGGCCAGCCATGAGGGTGTGATGGTGGCGGAACTGATCGCGGGGGGGCATCCGCATGCGGTGGACCCAAGCTCGATTGCGGGCTGCACCTATTGCCATCCGCAGGTGGCGTCGGTCGGGCTGACCGAAGCCAAGGCGAAAGAGGCGGGTTATCAGGTCAAGGTGGGGCGTTTCCCCTTCATCGGCAATGGCAAGGCGATTGCGCTGGGCGAGCCCGAGGGCATGATCAAGACGATCTTTGACGCGAAAACCGGAGAGTTGCTGGGCGCGCATATGGTGGGTGCGGAAGTGACCGAATTGATTCAGGGCTATGTCGTGGGCCGTCAGCTGGAGACGACCGAGGAAGATCTGATGAACACGGTCTTCCCGCATCCGACCCTGAGCGAGATGATGCATGAATCGGTCTTGGATGCTTACGGGCGCGCGCTGCATTTCTGACGGTTTCAGATTGAGCGGCGGCGCCGCAAGAGTATCTGTCACGCCCTGCCTTGCGGCAGGGCGTTCCGCATTTTGAGTATTTTGGGCAAGATGAAGCCGAAGCGATTTTGTTCATCAAATGTTCACTATTTTTGCTTGGAGACTCGCCCGGCAGAGACTATGTTGCCCGATGTGAGCCGTGGGGGTCGGGATGTCCGAGCAGAAATTCATCGAGGTGCGCGGGGCGCGCGAGCATAATCTGAAGAATATCGATGTGACGATCCCGCGTGACCAGCTGGTGGTCATTACCGGGCTGTCAGGCTCGGGCAAGTCCTCGCTGGCTTTTGACACGATCTATGCCGAAGGGCAGCGGCGTTATGTCGAATCCTTAAGCGCCTATGCGCGCCAGTTTCTCGACATGATGCAGAAACCCGATATGGACCATATCTCGGGCCTGTCGCCCGCGATTTCCATCGAGCAGAAGACGACGAGCAAGAACCCGCGTTCGACCGTGGGTACCGTGACCGAGATTTATGATTATCTGCGTCTGCTTTTTGCCCGTGCAGGCACTCCTTACAGCCCGGCGACTGGTCAGCCCATTGAGGCGCAGCAGGTGCAGGATATGGTCGACCGGATCATGGCGCTGGAGGAGGGGACGCGGGCCTATCTGCTGGCGCCCATCGTGCGCGACCGCAAGGGCGAGTATCGCAAGGAATTTCTGGAACTGCGCAAACAGGGGTTCCAGCGGGTCAAGGTGGACGGGCAGTTCCATGACCTCGACGAGCCGCCCACGCTGGACAAGAAATTCCGCCATGACATTGATGTGGTGGTCGACCGGATCGTGGTGCGCGAAGGCATCGAGACGCGGCTGGCGGATAGTCTGCGCACGGCGCTTGATCTGGCGGATGGGATCGCGGTGCTGGAGGTCGCTGCCGAAGAGGGCGAGCGGATCACATTTTCCGAGAAATTCGCCTGCCCGGTCAGTGGTTTCACCATCTCCGAGATCGAACCACGGCTGTTTTCCTTCAACGCGCCCTCGGGGGCCTGTCCGGCCTGTGACGGGCTGGGGGTCGAGCTGTTCTTTGACGAGCGGCTGGTGGTGCCGGATCATGCGCTGCGGGTGGCGGACGGGGCGATTGCGCCATGGCGCAAGGGCAAGTCGCCCTATTTCCTGCAAACGATTGAGTCGCTCGCGAAGCATTATGAGTTTGATGCAAAGACACCATGGAAAGACCTGCCTGCGCATGTGCAGCAGGTGTTTCTTTATGGATCAAACGGTGAGGAATTGCCGTTTCGCTATGACGAGGGCGGGCGGGTCTATAATGTGACCCGCGCTTTCGAGGGGGTGATCCCGAATATGGAGCGGCGCTATCGCGAGACGGACAGTGCCTGGATTCGCGAGGAATTCGAGCGCTATCAGAACCAGCGCGCCTGTGGCACCTGCGAGGGGCATCGCTTGCGGCCCGAGGCGCTGGCGGTGAAGATCGGTCCCGCCAAAGGCGGGCCAGACAAGCTTCTGCATATCGGGCAGGTCACGGAAATGGCGATCCGCGAGGCGTTGGCCTGGGTCGAGACTGTGCCGGAGAGCCTGTCGAAGCAGAAAAACGAGATCGCCCGCGCGATCCTGAAGGAAATCCGCGAGCGGCTGGGCTTTCTGGTCAATGTGGGGTTGGATTACCTGACGCTGGGGCGGCATGCGGGCACGCTTTCGGGGGGCGAGAGCCAGCGGATCCGGCTGGCCAGCCAGATCGGTTCGGGGCTGACGGGCGTGCTTTATGTGCTGGATGAGCCCTCGATCGGGCTGCACCAGCGCGACAATGACCGCTTGCTGACGACGCTGCGCAATCTGCGCGATCAGGGCAATACCGTGCTGGTGGTCGAGCATGACGAGGAAGCGATCCGCACCGCCGATTTCGTGCTGGATATCGGTCCCGGTGCCGGGGTGCATGGCGGGCGGATCGTCGCGCAGGGGGTGCCGGAGGCGATCATGGCGGACCCGGCCAGTCTGACCGGGCAATATCTGAGCGGTGCGCGCGAGATTGCGGTGCCGAAAACCCGGCGCAAGGGGAATGGAAAGAAGCTGACCGTGGTCAAGGCGAGCGGGAACAATCTGCGCGATGTGACGGCGGAATTCCCTCTGGGCAAGTTCGTCTGCGTGACCGGGGTTTCGGGCGGCGGCAAGTCGACGCTGACGATTGAGACACTGTTCAAGACCGCCTCGATGCGGCTGAACGGGGCGCGGCAGACGCCTGCGCCTTGCGAGACGATCAAGGGGCTGGAGCAGCTTGACAAGGTGATCGACATTGACCAGCGGCCCATCGGGCGCACGCCGCGCTCGAACCCGGCGACCTATACCGGGGCGTTCGGGCCGATCCGCGACTGGTTTGCGGGGCTGCCGGAATCGAAGGCGCGCGGCTACAAGCCGGGGCGTTTCAGCTTCAACGTCAAGGGCGGGCGCTGCGAGGCCTGTCAGGGCGATGGCGTGTTGAAGATCGAGATGAATTTCCTGCCCGATGTCTATGTCACCTGCGAGACCTGTAAGGGCAAGCGCTATAATCGCGAGACACTGGAGGTCTTGTTCAAGGGGAAATCCATTGCCGATGTGCTGGATATGACCGTCGAGGAAGCGCAGGGGTTTTTCGAGGCGGTGCCCTCGATCCGCGAGAAGATGGATGCGCTGAT
Organism: Natronohydrobacter thiooxidans; assembly: GCF_001884735.1. Lineage (GTDB taxonomy): Bacteria > Pseudomonadota > Alphaproteobacteria > Rhodobacterales > Rhodobacteraceae > Roseinatronobacter > Roseinatronobacter thiooxidans_A. The sequence continues at coordinate 116,903 of NZ_MJAP01000033.1, forward strand.
GCGCGTGGGGCTGGGCTATATCAAGGTGGGCCAGCAGGCGACGACGCTATCGGGGGGCGAGGCGCAGCGGGTGAAACTGTCGAAGGAATTGTCGCGGCGCTCCACCGGGCGGACGCTCTATATTCTGGATGAGCCGACCACGGGGCTGCATTTCGAGGATGTGAGGAAGCTGCTGGAAGTGCTGCATGAACTCGTGGATCAGGGCAATACGGTGGTGGTGATCGAGCATAATCTGGATGTGGTGAAAACCGCCGACTGGATCATCGATATCGGGCCCGAGGGCGGTGACGGCGGTGGGCAGGTGGTCGCGGTCGGCACGCCGGAGCAGGTGGCGGCGGTCGAGGCCAGCCATACGGGGCGCTATCTGGGGCCGTTGTTGAAGCCGCGTCGGGTGGCGGCGGAGTAGGGGGGCGTTATCTCGTACAGGAACGGATGAGTTTGAGCACTGCATCTGCATCCGCGATTTGCTCAAACGTAACCGGCACGGTCAGATGCCCCCAGCTAGGCGGCTGGCCCGGATGCGACAGCCCGGCGCCGAAAGGCTGAAGCTCGTTCTGGTCGATCAATGTGCCAATCTGCAATGACGGGTAGGGCCGTGTCGGCAGCAGTGCATAAGGATAAGAGTCGTAGTGGGGATTTGCGACAATGTAGATCCGGTCCGCAAACCGCCAGTTGCGCCCGCGCCGACAGACGATGGCGCGTTTGTTCGTGACGGCGTAGAAAAGGCGCGACAGGACATGCTGACGAACTATGGCGATCCAATACGCGGACAGCAGAAAGGCGAGTGTCAAACCCGCGAAAGCAAAGCCGATACTCAAGGGGCGGAATGATGCGCTCGAAATCGTCCATGGGACCAGCGCCCAGAGCACGATGGCGCCCGCAATCATCGCCACCAGATAAAGTTTCTCAGCCCCCATGGGCTGAAAGAAGCTGCGGCCATGTTCAGGATGTCCCGTCCACAGCAGCCGCTCATCAGGCCTAAGAATGCGCTGCAGGTCAAAATCCGATGCTGCGACGGACTCAATTGTTGTCCGGCTCATGGCAACGTGCGCATCCAGTATCCCCTCTTCCCTGTGTCGGCCCGCGAGCAGGCGTGACTCGCCTCGCCCGCTGTCAAACCACCGCCCCCAGCGCCCCCTCCAGCGCCTCAACCGTCTCCACCACCACGAAAAACTCCCGCAGCGACGGTGCCGCGAAGCCCTGCGCGATCACATGCTCCACCAGCGCGACCAGCGGATCCCAGAACCCTTCGGTGTTCAAAAGGAAGATCGGTTTTTCATGCAGCCCGATCTGACGCCATGTCAGCACTTCGAAAAACTCGTCCAGCGTGCCCGCGCCGCCCGGCAGCACGACAATCGCGTCGGAATTGGTGAACATGACCTTCTTGCGCTCATGCATCGTCTCGGTCACGACCAGCGTGCTCAGATCGCGCTTGCCCGCCTCCAGTTGCATCAGATGTGTGGGGATCACCCCGAAGACCTGCGCGCCCGCGCCCTGCGCCTTGCGCGCGACCTCGCCCATGATGCCGATATCGCCCGCGCCATAGACCAGCCGCCAGTCGCGCGCGGCGAACATCTGCCCCAGATCGCGGGCGGCCCCGGCATAGGCCGGGGAGAGACCCGCGCGCGAGCCGCAAAAGACACAGATCGAGGGACGAAGCTCTGACATTGCCACACCATATTTCAAATTGCTTTGCCACGCGCTAACGGGATTGTTAGACTCACGCAAGCCGCGTTTGTCCCGAACCGGGATCCGCGCGCTGGAGAACCGGGATGCTGAAATATCTGCCCAAAGACGTGCTTGCCCAATGGGCAATCGGGTCTGTCGCTGTCGCAGGTGCGGCCAGCGTGGCCTATGTCGTGGTTTTTCCCTCCGACAGGCCCGCGCCCGATTTGCCGCGTCCCGAGTTTGTGCAGACCGAACCGCATGCGGTGAGCGTGCCGCGGGACGAACCCGCGCCGGAGGTTCAGATCGCCATGGCCCCGGTGCAGTCGGATTATGCGCCGAGTTTCGATCTGGTGCGCGTGACCGATCTCGGCGATGTGCTGATCGCGGGCAAGGCCCCGGCCACGAGTGCGGTTGCCGCGCTGATCGATGAAGAACCGGTCGCCCAGACGATCAGCACCCCGGCGGGGGAATTCGTGCTGATGTTCGAGGTCGTGCCCGCGCCGATGCCGCGTGTGCTGGAACTGGAGGTGCGTCTGCCCAGCGGTGACAGGGTGCGCTCGGTCGACACGCTGATGCTGGCGCCGCGCAGCGAGATGCTTGCTTCGGGGCCTGCCGGGGGACCGGCGGTCGCGCAGGCTGCGGCGCGCGAGGTTGCGGTGGAGCCGCTTTTTGCGCCGCCTTCTGCACCGGAGCATCCGCAGGTCATGGCCGAGGTCGGATCCTCCGACGCAATGGAGGCCGAGCCGCAGCCCGAGGGTGCAGAGCTTGCCGCGCGCGACGCGGACGCGGTGGATCCGCAGGCGCCCCTTGCCGTCTTGGTGCGCCCGGACGGAACCGTGCAATTGCTGGGTGAGGTGGCGACGCTGCCCCATCGCGGGCGCAGTGGCAATGTCAGTATCGACTCGGTGAGCTATGACGCGGGCGGAGAGGTTTCGGTGAGCGGGCGCACGGCGACGGGTTCTGCCGATATCCAGATCTATATCGACAATCAGCCGATCCTGCGCGCCCGCGCGGCGCCCGATGGCAATTGGCAGGCGCAGCTTGAGGGGATCGAGCGCGGTGTCTACCGGCTGCGCGTCGATGAGCTGGACGAGGCCGCGCAGGTGACGTCGCGCGCGGAGATCCCCTTCGAGCGGGCAACGCCCCAGATCGCGCGCGAGGCGGCAGGCCCGCAGGCGCTGATCGTCCAGCCCGGCAACACGCTCTGGGGCATGTCGCGCGAACGCTTTGGGGATGGTGCCCGCTATATGCGGATTTTCGACGCCAATCGCGACCAGATCCGCAACCCGGACCTGATCTATCCGGGGCAGGTGTTCATTCTGCCGGGCGACAGCAACTGAGCACCTTCGCGGGGCGCGAGGGTGGCCCTCGGGCAACCCCTGTTGGTGCAGATCTGCAGGATGCTTGACCCGTCCGGCGCACCGCCTATATTTTGAGCACGCGGGGACGACCCCGCCCAATTCCCTTCATTGCCAGGACGACCTGGTCCGACAGGAGGATCAGATGCCCTGGATTTATCTGGCGATTGCGGGTGTGCTTGAAGTGGTCTGGGCTTTCGCGATGAAGCAGTCGATGGGCTTCACGCGGATGGTGCCGACCGTGATCATGGGGGTGTCGATGCTGGGCAGCTTCGCGCTGCTGGCGGTGGCGATGAAAACCCTGCCCCTGGGCACGGCCTATACGGTCTGGACCGGGATCGGGGCTGTGGGGGCCTTTACCGTAGGGATCATGGCGCTGGGCGAGGCGGTGACACCTATGCGCGTGATGGCGGCGGCGATGATCGTGGGCGGGCTTGTCCTGATGAAGCTTTCCGGCACGGGCGAGAGCTGAGACGCGCCCACTGGTCATTTCGCGGGCGCGGTCCTAGATAGCAGGGACGCAAGCAAGAAAGCCCGCCATGACTGCACTCGATCCGACCGCGCCTGCCGCGCCCGTTCCGACAGCGACACAGGAACGCGCCAGTGGCTGGCGCACCATCCGGCGGGTGGTGCCTTATCTCTGGCCTGCGGCGCCGGGCTGGGTGCGGCAGCGGGTGGTTTTCGCGCTGGTCATGCTGGTTCTGGCCAAGATCATCGCTGTCGGCACGCCGTTTTTCTACAAGGCTGCGGTGGATGCACTGGCAGGCGAAGGCACTGGCTGGATGCTGGCGCTGGGGGCGGTCGGGCTGACCGTGGCCTATGGTGTTGCGCGGCTGATGGAGATCGGCTTTCAGGAATTGCGCAATGTGCTCTTCACCCGCGTCGGCCAGCGGGCGCTGCGCCAGCTGGCACTGGAAACCTTCGGCCATATCCATCGCCTGAGCCTGCGCTACCATATCACCCGCAAGACTGGCGGCCTGAGCCGGATCATCGAGCGCGGGGTCAAGGGCGTGGATTTCCTGCTGCGCTTTCTGCTGTTTTCGATCTTTCCGCTGCTGCTGCAGCTTCTGATGATCGCGGCGGTGTTTTTCTGGCTGTTCGACGTCTGGTATCTGGTCACGGTCGTGGTGACGATCAGCCTCTATGTCTGGTTCACCTTCCGCGTGACCGAATGGCGTGTGACTCAGCGCCGGATCATGAACCAGCAGGATACGGATGCGAACCAGAAGGCCATCGACAGCCTGCTGAATTTCGAGACGGTCAAGTATTTCAATGCCGAAGCGATGGAGGCGCGGCGCTATGACAGCGCGATGGCGGCCTATGAGGAAGCGGCGGTCAAGACCAACTATTCGCTGGCCTTCCTGAATTTCGGTCAGGCGCTGCTGATCACGACCGGGCTTGTCGTGGTGATGGTCATGGCCGCAATCGGCGTGCAGCGGGGCGATCTGACCGTGGGCGATTTCGTCATGGTCAATGCCTATATGATCCAGATCACCATGCCGCTGAACTTTCTGGGCACGGTCTATCGCGAGATCCGGCAGGCATTGGTGGATATGGCCGAAATGTTCGATCTGCTGGACCAGCCGCCCGATGTGCGCGACGCGCCGGATGCTGAGGAACTGACGGTCGCGTCGGGCGAAGTCGTGTTTGAGGATGTGAAATTCGGCTATGATGCGGCGCGGCCCATTCTCAAGGGCATCGGCCTGCGGGTGCGGGGCGGCGAGACTGTGGCGATTGTCGGCCCCTCGGGCTCGGGGAAATCGACCATCGGGCGGCTCTTGTTCCGCTTCTATGATGTGACCGGGGGCGCGATCCGCATTGACGGGCAGGATTTGCGCAGCGTGAGCCAATCCAGCCTGCATGCCGCGATCGGGGTGGTGCCGCAGGATACGGTCCTGTTCAATGACACGATTGCCTATAACATCGCCTATGGGCGCGAGGGGGCAACTCAGGCCGAGATCGAGGCTGCGGCAAAAGCCGCGCGGATCCATGAGTTCATCCTGTCCCTGCCGGAGGGGTATGAGACGGCGGTGGGCGAGCGCGGGTTGAAGCTGTCGGGCGGCGAGAAACAGCGCGTGGGGATTGCACGGACGCTGCTGAAGAACCCGCCGATCCTGCTGCTGGATGAAGCGACCAGCGCGCTGGATACCCAGACCGAGCAGAGCATTCAGGAAAGCCTGCGCGCGATGGGGCAGGGGCGGACGGTGCTGACGATAGCGCACCGGTTGTCGACTGTGGTCGATGCGGACCGGATTATCGTGCTGGAGGACGGACGCATCGTCGAGGAAGGCCCGCATGACCTGCTTTTGGCGCAGGGCGGCAAATATGCGGCCATGTGGGCGCGGCAGAGTTCTGATGCGGAATAAGGCTGCGGGCGGGGGTCGCCTTGCCTTTGGCACCCCCGGCGGGGGTTGCGCCGGGGGGATGGGGCAGTCCGGGGGTGCGCGCGGCAAGGCGTGCCTGTGCGGGGCACAGGCGGGCATCCGGGGGATGTGATGCCAGAATTCGATGTCATCATCCTGGGCGCGGGCGCCGCCGGCATGTTCTGTGCCATCGAGGCCGGGCGGCGGGGGCGGCGTGTTCTGCTTCTGGACCATGCGAAAGCGCCGGGCGAGAAGATCCGGATCTCTGGCGGCGGGCGGTGCAATTTCACCAATCTCGATATCCGCCCCGAAGCTTTCCTGTCGCAAAACCCGCGTTTCGCGCGGTCGGCGCTGTCGCGCTACACCCAGCATGATTTCATCGCGCGGGTCGAGGCTGCCGGGATCGCCTGGCATGAAAAGACACTGGGGCAGCTTTTCTGCGACGGCTCTGCGCGCGAGATCATCGCGATGCTTGTGCGGGATATGGCGCAGGCCGGGGTTGATCTGCGGCTCAATACGCAGATCAGCGCTGTGGTGCGGGATGGCCTGTATCGGGTCGAGACCTCTGGCGGGGTGTTCGCGGCCCCGGCGCTGGTCGTGGCCACGGGGGGCAAGTCGATCCCGAAGATGGGGGCCACGGGGCTGGGCTATCAGATCGCCGAGCAATTCGGGCTGAATGTGATCGAGACACGGCCCGCGCTTGTGCCCCTGACCTTTACCGCGAGCGCGCTGGAGGAAATGCGCGCGCTTGCGGGCGTATCGGTTCCGGCGGTGGTGCGTTGCGGGCGCGCTGCCTTTCAGGAAGGGCTTCTTTTCACGCATCGGGGCCTTTCCGGCCCCTCGATCCTGCAAATCTCCAGCTATTGGCGTGAGGGCGAGGAGATCGTGATTGACCTCGCGCCGGGTGTGGATCTGGCCGCGGAGCTGATGGCGCAGAAACAGGCGCGGGGACGGCAGGCTGTGGCGGCGGCGTTGAGTGCCTGGCTGCCGGAAAAACTGGCGCGGCAGATCGTGGCGCGCTCCGGGGTGCAGGGCAATCTGGCGGATCTGTCGAAATCAGCCGTGCTGGTTCTGGCCGACAAGGTGCAGCATTGGCGCGTGAAGCCGGTGGGGTCCGAGGGCTATCGTACCGCCGAAGTGACATTGGGCGGGGTTGACACGCGCGCGCTGGAGGCCCGTACCATGCAGGCCCGCGCGGTGCCGGGGCTTTATTTTATTGGCGAAAGCGTCGATGTGACCGGCTGGTTGGGGGGATATAATTTCCAATGGGCCTGGTCCTCGGGCTGGGTCGCCGGGCAGTCGGTCTGAGGGAATGCGCCGGTTTTTGCCAGTGTAACATTTTTCCGTGATTTGATGTAGATATACCACAGCCCCTGTGGCAAACTCGCCGCAAATCAGGGCGGAACAGAGTCTGGCAAACAGACAGAGCGGGAGCACAGTGGCGCGAGTATCGGCAAGCAGGGGGCTGTTGCTAAAGGCCGTCCTTACCGGGATGATTGACCGGCGCATGACCAACTGGATGACGCTGTTTCTGGTCCTGACCGGCCCTGCGCTGGTGCTGCTGACTTTGCTGGTACTGGGGCCGCTGGGGCAGAATGTCGATTCGCGCGCGCTGCTGCTCGTGCTGCTGGCCGATTTTGTCTATATCCTGATCGTGGCGGCGCTGGTTGGCATGCGCGTGGCGCGGCTGGTCGCGGCGCGGCGATCGGAGTCGGCGGGCTCGAAGCTGCATCTGCGACTGTCCACGCTCTTTGCCACCATCGCGCTGGTGCCGACCGTGACAGTCGCGATCTTTGCCACGCTGTCGCTGAATGTGGGGCTGGAAGGCTGGTTTTCGGACCGGGTGCAGCGCGTGGTGGGCACGTCGCTCGCCGCTGCGGAAGCCTATCAATTCGAACAGGAACGCGATCTGCGCACCGATGCCGGGGAACTGGCGGCTTACCTCGAAACCGTGCGCCGGGTCTTTCCGCTGATCGAGGAAGGCGAGTTGCGCAACCTTTTGTCCGAGGCACAGGCGCAGGTGCAGCGGGGCCTGCGGGTGGCCTTCATCATCGACGGGGCAGGGGATATTCGCGCGCGGGGTGAGCGGTCCTATCGGTTCAATTTCACCCCGCCGGAGCCGGAAGAGATCGTGCGGGCGCGCGAGGAGATGGTGATCATCCGCGACTGGCCCAATAACGAGTTTCGCGCGCTGGTCGGGCTGGATGGCTATTTCGACCGCTATCTTTATGTCGCGCGCGAAGTGGATGGCAGTATCCTGAGCCTGCTGGACGAGACGCGCGAAACCGTGTCCTTCTATCAGCAACTCGAACGGGAACGGGGGCAACTGCTGTTCCAGTTCGGGGCGCTCTATCTCGGGTTTGCGCTGATCCTGATTCTGGCCGCGATCTGGCTGGGGCTGAGCTTCGCCGAGCGTCTGGCGCGGCCCGTGGGGCGTCTGGCCGAAGCCGCCGGGCGCGTGGGCGAGGGCGATCTGGATGTGCGCGTCGCAGTGGCCCGCGATGATGACGAAATCGCGCTTCTGGGGCGGGTCTTCAATCAGATGACGCAGCAACTCAAGGGCCAGCGCGAGACATTGCTGGAGAATAATCGCCAGATCGAAACCCGGCGGCGGTTGTTTGACTCAGTGCTCGGCTCGGTGACAGCCGGTGTGATCGGGCTGGATGCTGCGGGTCATGTCGAGTTCATCAACCGCGCGGCTGAAAGAATGCTGGAGCTTGCGGATCATCCGGCAGTGGATGCCGGGCTGGCGGATGTGGCGCCGGAATTCCTGCCGCTTCTGGAGCGGCTGCGCGGGACGCCCTCTGCCATGGGGCGGATGCAGGAGGAACTGAAGCTGTCGCGCGCAGGGCGGCTGGAAACGCTCCTGGTGCGCGTGGCGGAACGGCGGCGCAGCGATGGGACGCTGGAAGGGTATGTGGTGGCTTTCGACGATGTGAGCGAACTGGTCTCGGCGCAGCGCATGGCCGCCTGGGGCGATGTCGCGCGCCGGATTGCCCATGAGATCAAGAACCCGCTGACGCCGATCCAGCTTTCGTCCGAGCGGATCGAGCGCAAGTTCGGCCGCAAGCTGGAGGCAGCGGATGCAGAAAGCCTGTCGCAACTGACCTCGGTGATCGTGCGCCAAACCAATGATCTGCGGCGCATCGTCGACGAGTTCTCGAAATTCGCCCGGATGCCGGAACCGGACCGTCGCCCGCATGATCTGGCGGCGATCCTGCGCGATTGCGTGCTGTTGCAGGAAAGCGGGCAGCCGGATGTGCGTTTTGTGGCGGATCTGCCTGCGGTGCCGGTGGTGGTCGAGGTTGATGAGACCATGCTGGCGCAGGCTTTCACCAATCTGATCAAGAATGCAGGCGAGGCGATCCAGTCGCGTATCGATGCTGGTCTCGGTGAGGGGCTGGTGCCCGAGATCAGGATCGGTTTTGAGGTGGGCGAGGTCGATCTGCGGATCACGATTGCCGATAACGGCATTGGCCTGCCCGAAGATCGCGCGCGGCTGTTCGAGCCCTATGTGACGACGCGGGCCGAAGGCACCGGGCTGGGCCTGTCCATCGTGCGCAAGATCATCGAGGAACATGGCGGCAGCCTGCGGCTGGAGGATGCGCCGGTATTCGACGGCAACACGCATTTCGGGGCGATGGCGGTCATCCGGCTGCCGCTTCTGGCACCGAGATCCGAGATTGAGGACGACATGAGCAAGGTAACAGGTGATGCAGCATGAGTGATATTCTGATCGTGGATGACGAACGCGATATTCGCGAATTGATCTCTGACATTCTGGAAGATGAAGGCTTTGCCACCCGTCGCGCGGCCAATTCCGACGAGGCGATGGCCGAGGTCAATGCCACGCCGCCCGCGCTGATGATTCTGGATATCTGGCTGAAGGACAGCAAGATGGACGGGATCGATATTCTGATGACGGTCAAGCGCTCGAACCCGGATATTCCGATCGTGATCATCTCGGGCCATGGCAATGTCGAAATCGCGGTGGCGGCGATCAAGCAGGGCGCCTATGATTTCATCGAGAAGCCCTTCAATATCGACAAGCTGATGGTGGTGATCAGCCGCGCGATGGAAGCGTCAAAGCTGCGGCGGGAGAATCAGGCGCTCAAGCGGCGGGATGTGTCGAGCGCGCAGATGCTGGGGGAGAGCCATGCCTTTCGCCATATGGTGGCGCAGCTTGAGAAAGTCACCCAATCCAATGCGCGGGTCATGTTCACGGGGCCCGCCGGTTGCGGCAAGGAAGCCGCCGCGCGCTATGTCCATGAACATTCGGATCGCGCGGCCAGCCCGTTTGTCTGTGTTTCGGCGGCGATGATCGAGCCCGAGCGCATGGAAGAGGTGCTGTTCGGGCGTGAGAGCCCAGAGCGCGGGGTCGAGCAGGGGTTGCTGGAACAGGCGCATGGCGGGGTCGTCTACCTCGATGAAGTGGCCGATATGCCGATGGGCACGCAGTCGAAGATCCTGCGCGTGCTGGTCGAGCAGCAATTCACCCGGCTGGGGGGCACGGACAAGGTGCGGGTCGATCTGCGGGTGATGAGCGCGACGACGCAGGATCTGACCCAGCGCGTTCGCGACGGGCAGTTCCGGCAGGAGCTGTATGACCGGCTGAGCGTGGTGCCGATTGCCGTGCCGGGGCTGGAGGACCGGCGCGAGGATATCCCGGTTCTGGCCGAGTATTTCCTCGATGAGTTGCACCGCGCGCAGGGGCTGGCCAGACGCGAATTGTCCGAGGCGGCGCGCGCGCATCTGCAGACCATGCGCTGGCCGGGCAATATCCGCCAGTTGCGCAACATGATCGAGCGGGCGATGATTCTGGGCGAAGCGGGACGGCCCATCGAGATACGCGACCTTCAGGCCGATGCTGGACCCGGTGCCGAGATCGAGGAGGCGCAGATCGTGCTCTCGGGAACGCTGACAACCCTGCCGCTGCGCGAGGCGCGCGAGCTTTTCGAGCGCGAATATCTGCTGGCACAGATCAAGCGTTTCGGCGGCAATATCTCGCGCACGGCGACATTCGTGGGCATGGAACGCTCGGCGCTGCACCGCAAGCTGAAATCCCTGGGCGTGAACACCGCGAAACTCTCGGAGATGAAAAGCTGAGCTGCCGCGTCGCGGCTTGAACTCGCGCAGCGGGGCTGGCACAGACAGGTAGGGCGCCCTGACGGGCGCAGCAAGGAGCATGGCGCGATGAAGGTGATTGTCTGCGGCGCGGGGCAGGTGGGCTGGCAGATTGCCCGGCATCTTTCGGGTGAGCGCAATGATGTGACCATCGTGGACAGCCAGCCCGAACTCGTGCGCCGCGCGACCGATGCGCTGGATGTGCAGGGGGTGGTGGGCTTTGCCAGCTATCCCCCGATCCTTGAGCAGGCCGGGGCCAAAGATGCGGATATGGTGATCGCCGCGACCTATTCGGACGAGGTGAATATGGTCACATGTCAGGTCGCGCATTCGGTGTTCGGCGTGACCCGCAAGATCGCGCGCCTGCGCGAGCAATCCTATCTGGATCCGCGTTTCTCGGATCTGTTCCGGCGCGAGCATCTGCCGATTGACGTGATCATCAGCCCCGAGCGCGAGGTTTCCCAAGCTGCGCTGAAGCGCGTGGCCTATCCCGAAGCTTTTGATGTGCATGAGTTCTTTCAGGGCAAGGCGCTGCTGATCGGACTGACGCTGGACGAGAATTGCGCGGTTCTGAACACGTCCTTGCGGCAGCTTTCCGACCTGTTCCCGACGCTCAGGATCATGGTGGCAGGGGTGCGGCGCGGCAAGCGGATGTTCGCGCCGGAAGCCGAGGATCAGCTATATGTCGGCGACAGTATCTATATTCTGGTGGATGCGCGCGATGTGGCCCGCAGCTTCGAGGTTTTCGGCAAGACCCCCACAAGGCAGGAGCGTGTCTTGATCATCGGCGGCGGCAATGTCGGCCTGTCGGTTGCGCGGATACTGGAAAACCAGCCGGACAGGGTGCGCGTCAAGATGATCGAGCGCAACCGCGCCCGCGCCGAGCTTGCCGCTGATGCGCTGGAGCGTTCCATCGTGCTGCATGGCGACGGGATGGATGCGAACCTTCTGGACGAGGCCGGGATTCGCAAAACCGATGCGGTGCTGCTTCTGACCGATGATGACCGCACCAATCTGCTGGCGGCGGTGCGGGCCAAGACCTCGGGGGCGAAACTGGCGATATCGCTGATCAATGATCCCGGCATGGTCTCGCTGGCGGGCGCGATGGGGATTGATGCGCATATCAACCCGCGCGCGCTGACCGTCTCCTCGATCCTGCGCCATGTCCGGCACGGGCGGGTGCGCTCGGTCTATCTGCTGGGCGACCGCGAAGCCGAAGTGATCGAGGCGCAGGTTCTGGGCACGTCGAAACTGTCGAATTTGCGCGTGCGGGATATCGAGTTCCCCGAGGGCGCGCTTTTGATCGGAATCTCGCGCAAGGGCGAATTCATGCGTCCGACCGGCGATATCGTACTGCGCGAGGGCGATCTGGTGGTGATCTTCTCGCTAACCGAAGATGTACCCAAGGTCGATGAACTGCTGCAGGTCGCGGTCGAGTTTTTCTGAAAGCCGGACAAGAGCGGCGATGGGAGCGGGCATGGAGCGCAGATCGCGCGGAACGGTGATCCTTGTGGTGCTGATCGCGGCCACGGCGCTGGCCATGCTGCTTCCCGCGGCAGTGGGCTTTACGCTGCGCGAACATGTGCTGGCCCGCGCCTTTCTCTATTCCGCGGCCCTGCTGGGTGGCTTGGCCGGACTGGTACATCTGGCCAATCGCGGTTCCCCGGCGCGTGGGGGGACGTTTTCGCATCCTTTCTATTATCTGACCGCCGCCTATCTGGTCCTGCCCGCACTGATGGCCATTCCGCTGACCGAAGCGGTGCCGGGGATGCGGTTCTTTCATGCCTGGTTCGAGATGGTCTCGGCCTTTACCACAACCGGGGCCAGCCTGCTTGAAGGCGAGGTGACGCGCAGCCTGAACCTGTGGCGGGCGACGGTTGCCTGGGGCGGGGGATTGTTCCTGATGGTCTCGGCCATGGCGCTGCTGGCCCCCTTGCGGCTGGGCGGGTTCGAGCTTTACGGGGCGGCTGATTTGAGTGGATCAGAGGCGAAGGGCTGGAGCTCGCCCCGCGAACCGACCCAGAGTGATGTCGGCGACCCTGACAAGAGCCTGCAGCGCATGGCCCAGCAGGTGGCGCTGATCGCTCCGGTCTATCTGGGGGTGACGCTTGCTCTGTGGGTGGGGTTGTCGCTGGCCGGAAATCCGCCGGTCGTGGCGCTGATGCTCGCGATGTCGACCGTTTCCACATCAGGCATTGCGCCGGACGGGGCTCTGGGGGGGCTGGCGGCGGAAATCCTGATCGCCGCAGGGCTGCTCCTGGCGCTGAGCCGCAGTTTCTGGCCGGGGGCGCAGGTAATGCGGCATGGTGCCCATAATGCGCTGCGCAATGCGGAATTGTGGCTTGCCGCCGTGCTGCTGAGCGCGCTGGTGGCGCTGCTGGGGATGCGCGCGATGCTGGGGCCGCTGGACCCTGGCCTGGGCGCGCGACTGGGCGAACTGTGGGGGATCCTGTTCACCGGCCTGTCTTTTCTGACCACGACCGGTTTTGTCAGCGAGGTCGGGCGTTCGGCGGAAGGGGCGTTTTTCGGCGCCGCCGGCGTGGTTCTGCTGGCGCTCGCGCTCTGCGGCGGGGGCGTTGCGACCACGGCAGGCGGGATGAAACTGATGCGGGTTTTCGCGCTGATGTGGCAGGCGCGGCGCGAGATGGACAAGCTGGTCTATCCTGCCAGTGTTGGTGGTGACGGCGCGCGGCTGCGCGATCTGCGTCGCGAAGGGGCGCATGCGGCATGGCTCTTCGTGATGATCTTCATCTTCTCGCTGACCGGGCTTACCGCCGCACTGACCCTGTCGGGTGTCACCATGGAAGATGGGATGATCTTCGCGACGGCCGCGCTGACGACGACGGGGCCGGTGGCGCAGATGACCGGACCCGAGCCTTTGATCTGGGCCGCGCTCGGGGATGGGGCCAAGGCGGTTCTGGCCTTCGGGATGGTGCTGGGGCGGCTGGAACTCTTGCTCTTGCTGTCGGTTTTCTGGCGACGCTGATTTTCGGCCAGCACATCACCCACACCCGGCCTTGACACAAAATTGCGCATGGTCGCGATTTATCGGTTTTCAGGGCTGGAAGTTTCGTTGAACCCGTTTCATACTGGATCAATAGGGAGAGTAGGCTTCCTGCGTAGATCAAACACGCCCTGACAAAAAGGCAAACGCATGGCCAGTGACAAACAAAATCTGCAAGACGCATTTCTGAATCATGTTCGCAAGAACAAGGTTCCGGTAACGGTTTTCCTGATCAACGGGGTCAAGCTGCAGGGCGTGATCACCTGGTTTGACAACTTTTGCGTGTTGTTGCGCCGCGATGGCCAAAGCCAGCTTGTCTACAAGCATGCAATTTCCACGATCATGCCGGGCCAGCCGATTTCGCTCTATGAGGGTGAAAACTGACCTTGCGCAGCCAGAAGCGACAAGGGGCATATGACGACTGAAACGCAGGCCGGGCCGACGCGCGCTCTGGTCATTCATCCTGATATCAAGGCGCAGCATCAACCGCGTGAGCCCGAGCTTGCTCTGGCCGAGGCGGTCGCGCTTGCGCATGCGCTGCCGGGGCTGGAGGTCGTGGACGCTCTGGTCGTGCGTCTGCCCAAGGCGCAACCCGGCATGCTGTTCGGCTCTGGCAAGGTCGAGGAACTGGCCGCGCTGATTGAGGAGGCCGAGGTGGCGCTGGTGCTGATCGACGGGCCGGTGACGCCGGTGCAGCAGCGCAATCTGGAACGCGCCTGGAATGTGAAGCTGCTGGACCGGACCGGGCTGATCCTGGAGATTTTTGCGGATCGCGCGCGGACCCGCGAAGGCGTGCTGCAGGTGGAACTGGCCGCGCTGAGCTATCAGCGCACGCGGTTGGTGCGCGCCTGGACCCATCTTGAGCGGCAGCGCGGCGGGCTTGGCTTTGTCGGCGGTCCGGGGGAAACCCAGATTGAGGCCGACCGTCGCGCCATTGATACGCAGATGGTGCGGCTGCGTCGGCAACTCTCGAAAGTTGTCAAGACGCGCGAATTGCACCGCGCGGCGCGGCGCAAGGTGCCGTTCCCGGTCGTGGCGCTGGTGGGCTATACCAATGCGGGCAAATCGACGCTGTTCAACCGTCTGACCGGGGCCGAGGTGCTGGCCAAGGACATGCTGTTTGCGACGCTTGACCCGACGATGCGCGCGGTCACGCTGCCCACCGGCAAGGATGTGATCCTGTCCGACACGGTGGGGTTCATCTCGGATCTGCCGACCCAGCTTGTTGCGGCGTTTCGCGCGACGCTGGAAGAGGTGCTGGAAGCCGATCTGATCATCCATGTCCGTGATATCGCCCATCCCGAAACCGAAGAGCAGGCGCGCAATGTGCGCAGTATTCTGGGCGATCTGGGCGTCGATGAGCAGCGCCCGCTGATCGAATTGTGGAACAAGGCCGATCTGTTGTCAGAGGTGCAGCAGACCGGGCTGGCCGCGCGTGCTTCGGGCAGCGAGGCCGTGTTTCTGGGATCCGCGGTCACCGGGCAGGGGCTGGATGCGCTTTTTGCGGCGATGACGGCGCGTCTGGATGATGTGCGCCACAGTGACGAGGTGGTGCTCGATCACAGCGCGGGGCGGGCGCGGGCCTGGCTCTATGCGCAATCTGTGGTTGAGGCCGAGACGGTTGAAGAGGCGCAGACCCGGTTGCAGGTGAACTGGACCGCCCGACAGAAGCGCGCTTTTCGCGCGCTGCTGGGCGAGGTGCCTTCGGATACGGACTGAACCGCCCGGTGCGCGATGTGCCCGTATCAGGTATCTTCCCCAAAATCGCGTGAGTTCCGCGCCTTTCCGCTCAAGATATGGGGTTGTGTTACAAAGAGACATAATCTGTGAGTTGCATCCGGGCCGGGCTGGCCCCTATCTGCTAGCCAAACAGGCAGCAACGCACGAAGCAGATCATGCAAACCACCATCGCTACTCAGTGCTCGATTTCGGGGACAGGGCTGCATAGCGGCAAGCCCGTGCGTATGCGCATGCGTCCGGCACCTGCGCATTCGGGCCTTGTGTTCCGGCGTACCGACCAGCCCAAGGCGCGCCGCGACATTCGTGTCAGCCCCGAGAACTGGATTGAGGCGAGCCTGTGCACGGTTCTTGCCAATGAATATGGCGTGCGTGTGACGACGATAGAGCATCTTCTGGCGGCGTTGCATGGCTGTGGTGTTCACAATGTGATCATTGAACTCGACAGCGAGGAAGTGCCCATCCTGGATGGCAGCGCGGCGCCTTTCGTGCGCAAGATCCTGGCTGCCGGCATCAAATCGCTGGATGCGCCCTTGCAGGTGTTGCGCGTGCTGAAGGCCGTCGAGGTCGAGAAGGATGGCGCGCGCGCGCGCCTCAGCCCGGCCCCGCAGCTTGAACTGGCCTTCGAGATCGATTTCGCGGAACCGGCGATCGGGCATCAGCGGCGTCAGATGGCTATGTGCAACGGTGCCTTTCTGCGCGAGTTGAGCGACTGCCGCACCTTTTGCCTGCGCCGCGATGTGGAGCGGATGCAGGCCGCCGGGCTGGCGCTGGGCGGCACGCTCGACAATGCGGTAGTGTTCCACGAGGGTGAGGTGCTCAGCCCCGGCGGGCTGCGGCGCGCGGATGAGCCTGTGCGCCACAAGATGCTGGATGCGATGGGCGACCTCTATGTCGCCGGTTTGCCGGTCCTTGGGCGCTATGATGGCGTGCGCGCCGGTCATGCCCTGACGGGACGTCTGTTGCAGGCGCTTTTTGCAGATCCTTCGGCCTATGAAATCGTCCCGGTGGAAGGAATGACCCGGAAGCGTCTTCCGGGCACCGATATTTCCCTGTCCGACCTGTCACTTTCGGCCTGACAGGCCGCTTCGGCCCATGTTCCCTGTTTTCGGCAAAAGGCGTTTTGCGCCCCGGTTTTTTCTGTGCTAACAGATCGGAAAGGCATTGATGCTATGGGGTGGCAGGACATGATTTCGAAGGCTGGGATCCGGCATGCGGGCCTTGTCATAGGGGTGGTTGTCGCTCTGGGGGCCTGCAATCGCAACACTGGTCCCGACGAGTCGCTGGCCGCCTTCTCACCCGAGGAAATTTTCCAGCGCGGTGAATATGAGCTGGAGACCTCGCGCCGCAGTGCAAGCTCGCTGCGGTATTTTCAGGAGATCGAGCGTCTTTATCCCTATACCCAATGGTCGCGCCGGGCGCTGATCATGCAGGCCTATGCGCATCACCGCGCGCGGGAATACGAGGAAAGCCGTGCCGCGGCGCAGCGTTTCCTTGACACCTATCCCAATGACGAGGATGCGCCCTACGCTGCCTATCTGCTGGCGCTGTCCTTCTATGATCAGGTGGATGATATCGGTCGCGATCAGGGCGTGACCTTTCAGGCGCTCCAGCATCTGCGCCGCCTGATCGAGGATTATCCCGACAGCGATTATTCCCGCTCGGCGATCCTGAAATTCGAGCTGGCCTTTGACCATCTGGCGGCCAAGGAGATGGAAATCGGGCGGTATTATCTAGGTCGGGGCAATTACAACGCTGCGATCAACCGCTTCCGCGTCGTGGTCGAGGATTTCCAGACCTCCACCCATACGCCCGAAGCGCTGCACCGGCTGGTCGAGTCCTATCTTTCGCTCGGGCTGCGCGATGAGGCGCAGACGGCGGCGGCGCTTCTGGGCTATAACTTCGAGGCCAATCCCTTCTATCAGGATACGTTCCGCCTGCTTTCCCGACAGGGGCTGCAGCCCGAGGCGCGTGGCGAAGGCTGGTTGCGCACGATTTATCGGCAGGCTGTGCGCGGTGACTGGATCTGACCATGCTCATGCGCGCGGGTGAGCAGTGATGCTCCTGTCGCTGGACATTCGCGATGTGCTGATCATCGACCGGCTGGAACTGCGCTTCCGGCCCGGTCTGAATGTGCTGACGGGCGAGACCGGGGCGGGAAAGTCGATCCTGCTGGATGCGTTGGGCTTTGTGCTGGGCTGGCGCGGGCGCGCGGATCTGGTGCGTCAGGGCGCAGATCAGGGCGAGGTGATCGCCGAATTCGCGCTTGTGCCCGATCACCCGGCGCAGGCGGTTTTGTCAGAGGCCGGATTTCCTGTCTCTGACACATTGCTGCTGCGCCGTGTGAACAGCCGTGACGGGCGCAAGACGGCATGGGTGAATGACCGTCGTGCGTCGGGTGAGTTACTGCGGGCCTTGTCGGAAGTTCTCGTCGAATTGCATGGCCAGCAGGATGATCGTGGCTTGCTGAACCCGCGCGGGCACCGGTTGCTGCTGGACGCTTATGGCGTGGACGCAGCATTGCTGGAGCGTACCCGAGCCGCCTGGGGCGATCTGCGCGTGGCGCGCAAGGCGCATGCCGAGGAAATCGCCCGGCTGGAGGCGGCGCGCGCGGAAGAGGACTATCTGCGCCACGCGGTCAGCGAGCTGGACAAGCTGGCCCCGGAACCGGGCGAGGAAGAGGCGCTGGATTCGCGCCGCCGCAGGATGCAGGCCGCCGAGCGGTTGCGCGCGGATGTGGCGCGCGCCCATGCGGCGCTGTCTGAGGAAGGGGCCGAGCGCCTGCTGATTGATGCGACACGCTGGCTGGAAACGGCGGCAGAGGGGTTCGAGGGCGCGCTGGATGCGCCGCTGGAGGCGCTGGGCCGCGCGCTGGACGCGCTGGGCGAGGCGCAGCAGGGGGTCGAGGCCGCCGCCGAGACGCTGAATATCGCGCCGGGAGAACTGGAAACCGTCGAGGAGCGGCTTTTCGCGCTGCGCGGTCTGGCGCGCAAACATGGTTGCCTGCCCGATGATCTGGCGAGCCTCGCCGATGAGTTGCGGGCGCGGCTGACGCGTCTGGACAACGGGGCGCGGCTGCTGGCGGATCTGGCGCAGGCCGAGCGTCAGGCACAGGCGGCCTATGACACTTGTGCACAGGCGCTGACCGCCGCGCGGCAAGAGGCGGGCGCGAAGCTCGATGCCGAGATGGCGCAGGAACTTGCACCGCTGAAAATGGAGCGCGCCGCCTTCCGCACCGCGATCACACCGGCAGAGTCAGGCCCGGAGGGCGCGGATGCCGTCAGTTTCGAGGTCGCGACCAATCCCGGCGCGCCGTCGGGCCCGTTGTCGCGCATTGCCTCGGGCGGGGAATTGTCGCGCTTTCTGCTGGCGCTCAAGGTCTGCCTCGCGCGGGGCGTGTCCGGCGTGACGATGATCTTTGACGAGATCGACCGCGGTGTGGGCGGGGCCACGGCGGATGCGGTGGGGCGCAGGCTGCACGCGCTGGCTCAGGGCGCGCAGGTGCTGGTGGTGACGCATTCGCCGCAGGTTGCAGCGCTTGGCCAACACCATTGGCGGGTCGAGAAACAGGTGGTGGATGAAAGCACATTCTCCCGTGTTGTGCCGCTTTCCGCCGATCAGCGCATTGAAGAGATTGCAAGAATGATCTCTGGTGATACCATTTCAGACGCGGCCCGTGCGGCGGCCAGCGATCTATTGGCGACTTGTCTGTGACATGACGGAACCAGAACAGGTCACGCGCGTTTAGGGCGCAAGTATAAGAAGGCGCGTTGAAGCTGCGCCAGCAAAGAGGGAGGAAGCCGCGATGCATGCTCTGGTGACGGGTCTTCGGCCGTGGCGGGTGGTGCCTGCCTTGTTGTCTGTGGTCCTTGTTGCGGGCTGCGCCATGGCGCCGCTTGGTCCTGCCGCGCGCCCCGCGCCATCAGCGCCCCCGGCGGCTGTCGGAACCGCGACCCCCGCCCCCGAGGCGATGACGCCGGACGCATCGGCATCCGGTGCCGAACAGGCCTGTATCGCAGCCGGGCGCGAGCGCGGTCTGGATGTCATGGGCGTGGTCGGATCGCGTTCGGTCAACGGCACGAATGGCGAAGCCGCGCGCGATGTCATGCTGCGTGTCCGCAGGTCCGGTGCGGAAATCGAGGTGCGCTGCAACTATGTCACCGAGACCCGCATGGCGCGAATCATGCTGATCTGACGGCTCAGCGTTTCTTGTCTTTCGAGGATTGGATGATCTTGCGGGCGGCCTGAGCGGCGGCGCGCAACTCTTCGGCAATCTCTTCCGCCTCGTCCGGGTCGAAATCCAGCGGCAGATCCAGCCCGTCGCCCGCGATATAGATGCGCACCATTCCCAGACTGGTCGGCCCGATCTGCAGATTGGCCGCGATTTCGCTTTCTGAATTGATTCCCATGGCGGGCCCCTTGCTGGCGTGGTTGAACTCTTCTTCCCCGGTTACGGCGAAGCGGTGCAATATTCAAGCGTGCGGGCTCTTGCATTCATTTGCGCCGGGGGTTAAATCGCCCCTCAAGTGCCGCCTTAGCTCAGTTGGTTAGAGCGCTGGATTGTGGATCCAGAGGTCCCCCGTTCAAGCCGGGGAGGCGGTACCATTTTCCTCGGACATTCCGGCACTCTCTTGCCAAGGCAACCTTGCGGGCGTAACTGACAGCCTGATTTTCATCACAAGGTCCGTGCACCCCGTGCCTGTTCTGCCGCGACATGCTCTTCCCTATGCGCCCAAGGGCACAAGAATCGGATTGTTTGGCGGGTCTTTCGATCCGGCGCATGACGGGCATGTGCATGTCACCCACCATGCGCTGCGCCGCTTGCGGCTGGATCAGATCTGGTGGCTGGTCACGCCCGGCAACCCGTTGAAAGCACATGGTCCGGCCCCGTTGGAGGCACGGCTTTCGCGCGCGCATGCGCTGATGCACCATCCACGCGTTCAGATCACGCCGGTCGAGGCACGACTCGGCACGCGCTACAGTGCCGATACGCTGACGGAGATAAAACGGCTCTATCCGGAGCGGCATTTTGTCTGGGTCATGGGGGCCGACAATCTCGCAAGCTTTGATCGCTGGGAAAACTGGCGCGGCATCATGGCGCTGATGCCCGTCGCGGTCTTTGCGCGTCCGGGCCAGCAGCGTGCCGCGCTGGGATCACTCGCCGCGCGCCGATTTGCGGCGGCGCAACTGCCCGAGGCGCAGGCGGGACGGCTGGCGACACTGCCGCCCCCGGCATGGTGTTTCCTGCGTCTGCCCCTGCGCAACATCTCTTCCAGTCACCTGCGCGCGCGAGGGGACTGGGGCGGCATGTGATCTCAAAGCATTGATCACAGATGCGAAACACAGTGTTGTTAGCCGCCCCCATGTTTGAAGTCCCTTGCCTGACCTGTGTCAAACGGAGTTAATATCCTGCATAAGACGGCGATGCGGCGCGATGGCCATGCTGCTGCGCCAGGGACGGGGGCTTGGAATATGACCGACAGCAGCTTCGCGCGGCGCAGGTTTCTCAATCTGTTGCTGGGTGGCTCGGCGCTTGCCGCCATGCCCGCCTGCGCGGGTGCGCCGGAACGCTCGCTGCGCCCCGCTCTCAGACCCGCGCAGCCTGTCGAAGGGATCGTGTCGCGCGCGGGTCTTGGTGGCGATATCGCTTTCGCGGTGATGGATATGCGCGGGGGCAATCTGCTGGAAGGGCAGGGCGCGAACACGGCTCTGCCGCCCGCCAGCGTCGCCAAGGCCGTGACCGCGCTCTATGCGCTGGAGGCGATGGGCGCGGGCTATCAGTTCCGCACGCGGCTGGTGGCAACCGGGCCGGTGGTCGAGGGCGTGCTGCGCGGGGATCTGGTGCTTGCGGGTGGTGGCGACCCGACGCTGGAGACGGATCATCTGGCCGATATGGCCGCCGCGCTTGCGCGCGGGGGCGTGCGGCAGGTGACGGGCCGGTTCCTTGTCTGGGGCGGGGCATTGCCTTTTGTGCCGGAAATCACCGATGATCAGTCGCCGCAAGCGGGCTACAATCCCGCTGTCTCGGGGCTGAACCTGAATTTCAACCGCGTGCATTTCGAATGGCGGCGCGCGGGCAATGACTACACCGTGACCATGGATGCGCGTTCGAACCGGCACCGCCCGGCGGTCAGCATGGCGCGGATGCAACTCGCCAGTCGCAGCACGCCGCTTTACACCTATCGGCGCAGCGCGGGCGCGGATGACTGGACCGTCGCGCGCTCGGCGCTGGGCAATAGCGGGTCGCGCTGGTTGCCGGTACGCCATCCCGAACTTTATGCGGGCGAAGTGTTCCGCAGCTTCGCTACCGCGCAGGGAATAGCGCTGCAGGCCCCGGTGGTGACGCAAGCCGCCCCGGTCGGGCAGGATCTGGTGACGCATCGTTCGCAGGCCCTGCAAGAGGTGCTGCGCGACCTGTTGCGTTTCTCCACCAATATCAGCGCCGAGGCCGTGGGACTGATGGCGACCACCATGCGCAGCGGTCGTCCGGGGGGGCTGGCGGCCTCTGGCGCTGCGATGTCGGATTGGGCGCGTGCGCGCTATGGCATGTCGAGCGCGCGGCTGGTCGATCATTCCGGGCTGGGCGCGAATTCGCGCGTGTCGATGGGTGATCTGGCCAATATGTTCCGGCAGGCCGGGGGGGCGGGCACTTTGCGCGCGCTGTTGCGCGAGCATCCGTTCCGGGACCGCAATGGCAATGTGATAAACAATCCCGGTTTCGACGTGCGCGCCAAGACCGGCACGCTCTATTTTGTCTCGGCGCTGGGGGGGTATCTGTCCTCACCGGGCGGGCGTGATCTGGCTTTCGCGATCTGTTCCGCCGATCTGGCGCGGCGGGCGCGGGTGGCGGGGTCCGGGTCGGACCGGCCCGACGGCACCGCAGCCTGGGCCGGGAATGCGCGGCAGATGCAGCAGGATCTGTTGCGGCGTTGGGCACAGGCCCATGCGTGAGGCGGTGAGCCAGACATGAAAAAGGGGCTGCGCGAGCCCCTTTCCCGTCTGCCGCCCGGTTCACCCTTGTGCAGGATCAGATTTCCTGCGGCTGGGCGAGGAATTTCTCCAGCCAGTGAATGTCGTAATTCCCGGCCTGCACATCCGGCTCTGCCAGAAGCGCGCGGAAGAGCGGCACGGAACTGTCCACCCCGTCGATGATCAATTCGCCCAAGGCACGGTTGAGGCGCGCAAGCGCCTCGGGGCGGTCGCGGCCATGCACGATCAGCTTGGCGATCAGGCTGTCGTAATAGGGCGGGATCGTGTAGCCGGAATAAAGCGCACTATCCATGCGCACCCCAAGCCCGCCGGGCGCGTGATAGGTCTCGACGCGACCGGGGCAGGGGGTGAAATTCGGCAGTTTCTCGGCATTGATGCGCACTTCGACCGCATGCCCGTTCACCTGCAGCTCATCCTGGGTGAAAGACAGCGGCTGGCCCGCTGCCACACGGATCTGCTCGCGCACCAGATCGACCCCGAAAATCGCCTCGGTCACGGGATGCTCGACCTGAAGCCGGGTGTTCATCTCGATGAAATAGAACTCGCCGTTCTCATAGAGAAACTCGATCGTACCGGCCCCGCGATAGCCGATCCGGGCCACGGCCTCGGCGCAGGTCTGGCCGATCCGGGCGCGGGTCTCGGAATCGATCACCGGGCCGGGGGCTTCTTCCAGAACTTTCTGGTGGCGGCGCTGGAGTGAACAGTCACGTTCGCCCAGATGCACCGCATTGCCCTTGCCATCGCCAAAGACCTGAATCTCGATATGGCGCGGCTGACCGAGATATTTCTCGATATACACCTCATCATTGCCGAAAGCGGCCTTGGCCTCGGCCCGCGCAGTGCGGAAGGCGGTTTCCAGTTCGGCCGCCGAGCGCGCGAGTTTCATGCCGCGCCCGCCGCCGCCTGCTGTCGCCTTGATGATTACCGGATAGCCGATTTCGGCGGCCACGGTGCGGGCGGTCTCGAAATGTGCGACACCGCCAGCCGATCCGGGCACACAGGGCACGCCAAGGGCTTTCATCGTGTCCTTGGCGGTGATCTTGTCACCCATCATGCGGATATGCTCCGCCGACGGCCCGATGAAGGTGATGTCGTGATCTTCGACCACCTGCACGAAAGCCGCGTTTTCCGACAGGAAGCCGTAACCCGGATGGATCGCTTCGGCGCCCGAAATCTCGCAGGCCGAGATGATCGCGGGCACATGCAGATAGCTTTGGCCAGAGGGGGCGGGGCCGATGCAGATCGCCTCATCGGCCATGCGCACATGCATGGCGTCCGCATCTGCGGTCGAATGCACGGCAACCGAGCCGATCCCCATTTCGCGACAGGCGCGGATCACGCGCAGCGCGATTTCCCCGCGATTGGCAATCAGGATCTTGTTGAACATGCCTGCGCCGCCTTATTCGATGATCATCAGGGGGGCGCCGAATTCCACCGGGCTGCCATCGCCGATCAGGATACGCTTGACCGTGCCTGCTCGCGGGGCGGGGATGTGGTTCATCGTCTTCATCGCTTCGATGATCAGAAGCGTATCGCCCTCGGCCACCTGCGCGCCCACGCTCACGAAATTCGCGGCGCCCGGTTCGGCGGCAAGATAGACCGTGCCCACCATGGGCGAGGTCACGGCGCCAGGGTGCTGGGCGGGATCGGCAGGCGTCTCGGTTTTCGTGGTGGCGGTGGCGGATGTGGCAGGCGCAGGGGCTGCGGCGACCGGGGCTGGCGCGGCGACCTGCTGGAAAACCGGCTGGTTGCCGAGTTTCGAGACTTTCACATTCAGGCTGTCATTGTCGCCATAGTCGCGCTTCACGCTCAGCTCGGAGAGGTCGTTCTCGTTGAGAAGTTCCGCAAGGGCTTTGATAAAAGCGACATCGGCATCATTGCGGCTTTGCGTCATCTCATTCCTCGAACACAGGGGCGTTATTATGGTTGCTTCCTGCCCAGAGCCTATGCCCTGAACCTTGGCGCTGCCTTATACTGGAGAGGGCCCTCGGTGTGAAGCCGCGTTTTCGTCCCTCTGTTTTCTGGCTCGTATCGGCAAGAAACCGGTTTGCGCGCCTGTAAATTTCTGTAAATTCCGTCGCGAGAGGAGTTTCCCATGGTACGTCCCGCCTTGACCGGAACCCGTATTCGTGCGCGCCGCAACCTGCGCGGGATGCGACAGGCCGAACTTGCGCGCGAAGTGGGGGTGTCGGCGTCATACCTCAATCTGATCGAACATAACCGGCGCAATATCGGCCCCGATCTTCTGGGCGCGCTGGCTCAGGCGCTCGGGGTCTCGGTGGATGCGCTGATCGAGGATGGCGATTCCCGGCTGGTTGAAGGCGCGCGCGCAGCAGCGGAACGGTGCAATCTCGATCCGGCGGAACTGGAGCGGATCGACGAGTTCACGGGGCGGTTTCCGGGCTGGGCCAAGGTTCTGGCCGAAACCCAGTCACGGGTGGAGCGGCTGGAGCGGGTTGTCGAACAGCTGAATGACCGCATGACCCATGACCCCTATATGGGCGAAGCGCTGCATGAGATCATTTCCGCCGTGACCTCGGTGCAATCGACAGCAACCATCCTGAACGATGCGCAGGAGATCGAGCCCGACTGGCAGGCGCGGTTTCACCAGAATATCCTGCAGGACAGTGCGCGGCTGGCAGAAGGTGCCGTGGCGCTGGTCAATTATCTGGATGCGGGCAAGAGCGAGGAGACCGGGCTTGCCGCGCCGCAGGAAGAGGTCGAGGCCTGGCTGGCGCAACACGATTTCCATCTGCCGGAGCTGGAGGCCGAGACGTTTGACCCGGCGCGGCTTGTCGCCGGGCAGGTGGAATTATCCTCGGAAGCGTCGCGCGCGCTTGCGTTGCAATGGGTCACGCAATTTCACGCCGACAGCCGGGCGCTGCCGCTGGCGCGTCTGCTGCCTGCGCTGGATCGGGTGGGTATCGCGCCCGAGATCCTTGCGGATGAGTTCGGTATCCCCTTCGATCAGGTGCTGCGCCGCTTTGCGTTGCTACCACGCGATATATTGGTCGAGCGCGGGCTCCCGGTTCCCGGTCTGGTGATCTGCGACAATTCCGGCACGATCCTGTTCCGGCGTGGGATTGATGGTTTCGCCTTGCCGCGCTTTGGTGGCGCCTGCCCGCTCTGGCCGCTCTATCAGGCGCTGCAGCGGCCTTTCGTGCGGCTGCGCATGCCGCTGGCGACGGCGGGGCGGCTAGGGCGGCGTTTTGTGACCTATGCCTGTGCTGCGACACGCGCAGAGCTTGGATTCGGGATGCCGAGTGTCCTGCAGGCCACGATGCTGATCCTGCCGGCCGAAAACCTGACCGAAGAGGCCGAGCGCGCCTTGCTCGCGGTCGGGGCAAGCTGTCGGACCTGCCCCCAACTGGATTGTGCGGCCCGCCGGGAACCGTCCATTCTGATGACCGCTGTATGAAACGCGCTTTGACAGGCGGGCGATAAGCTGTGTAAACAAATCGTGTAAGGCGGCGGGAGGAACTGGGTCGCCTTGCATATCGGTCGGGGTGCGCCCATTGGCGCCTGGCGCCAAAAGTGCTTGCGCGCCCCGATCCCCGCAAGGGTGGAGGAGGTTTGCGATGGAGAAGCGCGTCCTTGTGATCGAGGATGAGCCGAATATTTCGGAAGCCCTGCGCTTCATCCTGACGCGCGAAGGCTGGAAGGTGGATGTATCGGCAAACGGAAAATCCATGCTGGGCACCTTGCAGGCCGATCCGCCGGATCTGCTGATCCTTGATCTGATGCTGCCGGATCTGAGTGGTTTCGATATCCTGAAATTCCTGCGCGCGGGCGAGGGAACGCGTGAATTGCCTGTCCTGATGCTGACCGCCAAGGGACAGTCTGCCGACCGGGTCGAGGCCGAACGTCTGGGCGTGACCCGCTTCATGACCAAACCCTTCGCGAATGCCGAAGTGATTGCCGCGGTGCGGGAAATGACAGCGCCATGAGCCGCCCGCCACGCCCGCAGTTTCTGGCGCGTGACAGCTACCGGGTCCGCCGCCTGATGGATGCGGCGCGGTTTCTGCCGGTCTTCGGCTTCGTGCTCCTGCTGCTGCCGCTGATGCGGCACAGCTCTGACACCGAGGCGCCGCCGACTGCCAGCGAGGGCGTGTATCTTTTTCTGGTCTGGTTCGGCCTCGTACTTGCCGCCTTCCTGATGTCGCTGGGCCTGCGTCGCGCGCTCGATTCGTCCAAAGAGCGCATCACACCGCCGGAGGACTGAGCCCATGTCCTTCAATATGCTTGTCCTGACCTGTCTGGCCTATGTCATCTTGCTGTTTGTCGTGGCCTCGGCGGCTGAGCGGGCGGCGTCAGAGGGGCGCGCGGGCTGGCTGCGCTCTCCCATGATCTACACGCTCTCGCTCTCGGTCTATTGTACTGCATGGACCTTTTACGGCGCGGTCGGCTTTGCTGCGCGCTCTGGTCTGGAATTCATGACGATATATCTCGGCCCGACGCTGGTCTTTGTGGGCTGGTGGGTGCTCTTGCGCAAGCTGGTGCGGATCGGGCGCGAGAACCGCGTCACCTCGATCGCCGACATGATTTCGGCACGCTATGGCAAGTCGAACCTGCTGGGCGTGATCGTGACGCTGCTGTGCATATCCGCAGGCGCTCCCTATATCGCGCTGCAACTGCAATCCATCTCGCAATCCTTCACGGTTTTCGTGACCGATCCCGCCAGTATGAGCCTTGCGGGCAATCCCACGCTGATTGCCTTCTGGGTGGCAATCGGTCTGGCCTTTTTCACCATTGTTTTCGGCACGCGGACATTGGATGCCAATGAACAGCACCCCGGTGTTGTGACCGCCATTGCGGTCGAGGCTGTGGTCAAGCTGGTCGCGCTTCTGGCGGTGGGGGTCTTTGTCGTCTGGGTCGTGGCCGCCGGGCCCGCAGATATCCTGTCACGGATCGATGCGCAGGCGCTGCCGCAATGGGAGATCCAGCCGGGCCGCTGGACCGGGCTGATCCTGCTGTCGGCCATCGCCATCATCTGCCTGCCGCGCATGTTTCAGGTGACGGTGGTCGAGAATACCGATGACCAGCATCTTGCCACGGCGAGCTGGGCCTTTCCGCTCTATCTGTTCCTGATCAGCCTTTTTGTGCTGCCGATTGCGGTGATCGGCATGGAGCTGATGCCTGCGGGCAGCAACCCGGACATGTTCGTGCTGACACTGCCCTTGCATCTCGGGCAGGACGGGCTGGCGCTGCTGTCCTTCCTCGGCGGGTTTTCGGCGGCAACCTCGATGGTGATTGTGGCCTCGCTTGCCTTGGCCACGATGGTCTCGAACCACATCGTCGTGCCTCTCTGGCTGAAGCTCCGTGCCGCGCGCAATCTTGATTCGGGAGATATGCGACTGCTGGTCCTGAGTGTCCGGCGGCTGTCGATCTCGCTCGTGCTGGGGCTGGGCTATCTCTATTATGTCATCACCGGCGGGTCGGCTGCACTGGCGGCCATCGGGTTGATTTCTTTTGTGGGCGTGGCGCAGATGCTGCCTGCGCTTCTGGGCGCGCTCTTCTGGCGCGGGGCAAGCCGCACGGGTGCCGCGCTGGGGCTGATCACGGGGATGGCACTGTGGTTCTACACGCTGTTCCTGCCCAGTTTCGGGCCCGGCGTGTTCCTGTCGGCGCAGGTGATGGAGGCAGGGCTCTTCGGCCAGTCCTGGCTGCGCCCCTACAGCCTGTTCGGTCTGACCACGCTTGATCCGCTCCTGCACTCCCTGTTCTGGTCGCTGCTTCTGAATGTGCTGATCTTCTGCCTGGGGTCTTTCCTGAGCTTCCCCAGTCCGATGGAGCGGGTTCAGGGCGCGCTCTTCGTGAATATTTATGACCGTACCGGCCCCGCGCGCAGCTGGACCCGGCCTGTGGCCGAGGCCGAGGATCTGCTGCCCATCGCGCAGCGCATATTGGGTGCCAGCGAAGGGCAGAATTTCTTTCGCGCCCAAGCTGCACTGCAGGGCAAGCAGGGTTTCCTGCCCGATATCACGCCGGAATTTCTGGAAGCGCTGGAGTTGAAGCTTTCCGGCTCGGTGGGCGCTGCGACCGCGCATGCGATGCTGGCGCAGAGCGTGGGCACGGCGGTTGTCTCGGTCGAGGATCTGATGGCCGTGGCCTCGGAGACGGCGCAGATCATGGAATATTCCGCCCAGCTTGAGGCCAAATCCGAGGAACTCAGCCGGACCGCGCGCAAGCTGCGCGAAGCGAATGAGATGCTGCAGAAGCTTTCGGTGCAGAAGGATGCGTTTCTCAGCCAGATCAGCCATGAATTGCGCACGCCCATGACCTCGATCCGGGCGTTTTCCGAGATCATGATGGACAGCGATTCGATGTCACCCGAAGAGCGCACCCATTTCGCCCAGATCATTCATGACGAATCGATCCGGCTGACCCGGCTGCTGGATGATCTGCTGGATCTGAGCGTGCTGGAACATGGGCAGGTGCAGCTTAATATCGCGCCGGTCCAACTGCGCGATCTGATCGACAAGGCGATCCGCTCTTCGGAATCGGTGCAGGCGGATCGCAAGTTCCGTATCCTGCGCAGCCGTGATCCCGAAGGGATCGAGATCGCGACCGATGCGGGCCGTCTGACACAGGTTTTCATCAATATCCTGTCCAATGCCCGCAAATACTGCATCGCCGATGATCCGCAGATGCAGATCAAGGTGCGCGAGCGCAAGGGGATGGTCGAGGTCGATTTCATCGATAATGGCGCGGGCATCCCGCGCGACAAGCAGGCGTTGATTTTCGAGAAATTCTCGCGACTGACGGATTCGATGCATGCGGGCGGGGCGGGCCTGGGTCTCGCGATCTGCCGCGAGATCATGCACAATCTCGGGGGCGATATTGCCTATGTGCCGGGGCAGGGTGGTGCCGCGTTCCGCGTGAGTTTCCCGCGCGTGCTGTCGCGCCATGCCGGGGGGCGCAAGCCGACAAGCCCGCAGGCGGAAGCGGCGGAATAGATCGGGGATTGTCCGAAATTTCAGCAGCGCGCGATTTTTCACCCGGATAAAAATTTTACTAATTGATAAAAAATCGGAAGCGTGGTTTCCTGAGTGCCACAAGAGCCAGTCATCAAAAGGCCAGCCAGATGTCCAACAGCCCCACCACCCCCGGAATCGCGGCAAGCCGTCTTCATGCCGAAGACTATGCGCGCCATTTCGACGATCTCTATCCCGCTTATGATCCGCATGAAGCGATGGTCGCGGCGGATCGCTGCTATTTCTGCCATGATGCCCCCTGCATCACGGCCTGCCCCACGGAAATCGACATTCCCCTCTTCATCCGCCAGATACAGGCGGGTCAGCCGGAAGCGGCAGGCAAGACGATTTTCAGCCAGAATATCCTTGGCGGCATGTGCGCGCGCGTCTGCCCGACCGAGACGCTTTGCGAAGGCGCCTGCGTGCGCGAGGCGGCAGAGGGCAAGCCGGTCGAGATCGGGCGGCTGCAGCGCTATGCGACGGACCGGCTGATCGCGCGGAATGCCCATCCTTTCACGCGCGCCGCCGCGAGTGGCAAGCGCGTGGCGGTGGTGGGCGCCGGGCCCGCCGGGCTTGCCTGTGCGCACAGGCTGGCACTGCATGGTCATGATGTCACGGTATTCGAGGCGCGCGAAAAGCCCGGTGGACTGAATGAATACGGGATTGCGGCCTATAAGGCGGCGCATGATTTCGCCCGTGCCGAGGTGGACTGGCTGATGCAGATCGGCGGGATCACGCTCCGGCAGGGCTGGAAACTGGGCACCGATGGCACGCTTGCCGATCTGCAGGCGGAATATGATGCGGTGTTTCTCGGGATCGGGCTTGCGGGCGTGAATGCGCTGGGCCTTGAACGCGAGGATGCGCCGGGCGCGCGCGATGCGGTCGATTTCATTGCCGAACTGCGCCAGACGACGGATCTCTCCACCCTGCCCATCGGGCGGCATGTGGTGGTGATCGGGGGCGGCATGACGGCGGTGGATGCGGCGGTGCAGTCGCGCCTCCTGGGGGCCGAGCATGTGACGATGGTCTATAGGCGCGGACGCGAAGAGATGGGGGCATCCGATTATGAATTGAGCCATGCCGCCAATGAAGGGGTGAAGATCATCACCAATGCGATGCCGGTGGCGATCCATGCCAATGGCGCACTGCGCGAGGTGGAATTCGCCTATACCCGTCAGGGGCCGACCGGGCTGGAGCCCTCGGGCGAGACCTTCCGCGTGAAGGCCGATCATCTGTTCAAGGCGATCGGGCAGAAGCTGGAGGGCGTGCCGGAGGGGCTGGCGCTGGACGGGCGCAAGCTATCGGTGGGCGCGGACGGGCGCACCACGCTTGCGGGCGTCTGGGCCGGGGGCGATTGCACGGGCGGCGGCGAGGATCTGACGGTGACGGCTGTGGCGCAGGGGCGCGATGCCGCCGAGAGCATCCATGCGGCGTTGACGGGGGCAGGTGCGTGACAAGCACGCACCCTACGGAGTGAACATAATGGCAAATCTGACCACGAATTTCATCGGCATCAAATCCCCCAACCCCTTTTGGCTGGCCTCGGCCCCGCCCACGGATAAGGAATATAACGTGGTGCGCGCCTTCAAGGCGGGCTGGGGCGGGGTCGTCTGGAAAACGCTGGGCGCCGAAGGCCCGCCGGTGGTGAATGTGAACGGCCCGCGCTACGGCGCGGTCTGGGGCGCGGACCGGCGGTTGCTGGGGCTGAACAATATCGAGCTGATCACCGACCGCCCGCTGGAGGTGAACCTGCGCGAGATCAAGCAGGTCAAGCGCGACTGGCCCGACCGGGCGCTGGTCGTCAGCCTGATGGTGCCTTGCGACGAGGAATCGTGGAAAGCGATCCTGCGCCATGTCGAGGATACGGAAGCCGATGGGGTAGAGCTGAATTTCGGCTGCCCGCATGGCATGTCCGAACGCGGGATGGGATCCGCCGTGGGGCAGGTGCCGGAATATATCGAGATGGTCACGCGCTGGGTGAAGAGCCACTCGCGCATGCCCTGCATCGTGAAGCTCACGCCCAATATCGCCGATATCCGCAAACCGGCAGAGGCCGCGAAACGGGGCGGGGCGGATGCGGTCAGCCTGATCAACACGATCAATTCGATCACGAGCGTCAATCTCGACACGTTCAGCCCCGAGCCGATGATCGACGGAAAAGGCGCACATGGCGGCTATTGCGGTCCTGCCGTCAAGCCCATCGCGCTGAACATGGTGGCCGAGATCGCACGCAGTCCCGAGACGCATGGCCTGCCCATCAGCGGCATTGGCGGCGTCACCACATGGCGCGACGCGGTCGAGTTCATGACCCTTGGTGCGGGCACGGTGCAGGTCTGCACGGCGGCGATGACCTATGGTTTCGGGATCATCAAGGAACTGACCGCGGGCCTGTCGCAATATATGGATGAGAAGGGTTTTACCTCGGTTGACCAGCTTGTGGGCCGGGCGGTGCCGAATATCACTGACTGGCAATATCTCAACCTGAATTATGTCGCGAAAGCAAAGATCAATCAGGATCTCTGCATCTCTTGCGGGCGCTGCTATGCGGCTTGCGAGGATACCTCGCATCAGGCGATTTCCATGTCCCCCGACCGCAAGTTCGAGGTGATGGATGATGAATGCGTCGCCTGCAACCTATGTGTGAATGTCTGCCCGGTTGCCGATTGCATCACCATGGAGCCGATGGCCAAGGGTAGTGTCGATCCGCGCACGGGCGAGACAGTCGGCGATTATGCCAATTGGACGACGCATCCCAATAACCCGATGGCCAAGGCGGCGGAGTGATCCGTCAGGGCGCCAGCAGGCGGGTGTAGAGCTGTTCAAGGAATGGCTCTGCCCCGTCCAGCGGATCATGGCCCGCGCCCCGGATCATGCCGATCTGGGCCGCGAAATCCGCATAATGCTGGGTCAGCGCCCAGATGGAGAAGATCAGATGATAGGGGTCGACAGGGGCAAGGCGCCCGGTTCTGGACCAATCCGCGAGAAGCTGCGCTTTCTCATCGACAAGCTGGCGCAAATCGTTGCGGATGAACTGTTCGATACGCGGCGCACCTTGCAGGATTTCATTGGCAAACAGGCGACTCTCGCGCGGAAAATCGCGGGCCATCTCCAGCTTGCGGCGCATATAGGCCATGATCTCGGCCTGTGGCTCGCCCTGCGCATCCAGCATGCGCAGCGGGTCGAGCCAGGTGTCCAGCAGCCGCGTCAGCAGATCGCGATGAATGGCATCCTTGCTGTCGAAATAATAGAGCAGATTGGGCTTGGACAATCCCGCCTCGGCGGCGATCTGGTCGAGCGTCGCACCGCGAAACCCATGGGTCGAGAAGACTTCGAGCGCGGCGTCGAGAATGATCTGCCGGTTGCGCTTCTGGATGCGCGAGCGGGGGCCGCGCGGGGGCGTGCCGGGTTTTTCAGCAGCAGATTTTTTCGGCACGGGCATGGGCTGAGTTGGTTCTTGACTGGATGGTCAAACTTGATAGCGTCGAGACGGGACGAGTGCAAGGCTGCTGCGCAAACTGGCGCGGGGTGCAGCATGTCCCGTTCCAATAAGAGCAGCAGAGAAACGCTGCCATGACAGGGAGATAGAAGATGTCGGCACCGGGCCCGAATATGAAAGTCAACGGGGAACGGCTGTGGGACAGCCTGATGGAGATGGCGAAGATCGGCCCTGGTATTGCAGGCGGCAACAATCGCCAGACGGTCACGGATGAGGACAGCGAAGGCCGCCACCTGTTCCAGTCCTGGTGCCTGCAGGCCGGGGCTTTGATGGGCGTGGATGAGATGGGC
Organism: Natronohydrobacter thiooxidans; assembly: GCF_001884735.1. GTDB lineage: Bacteria > Pseudomonadota > Alphaproteobacteria > Rhodobacterales > Rhodobacteraceae > Roseinatronobacter > Roseinatronobacter thiooxidans_A. The sequence continues at coordinate 149,907 of NZ_MJAP01000033.1, forward strand.
ACGATGTTCGCCCGGTTCGAGGGCACCGACCCGGACGCGCTGCCGGTCTATGTGGGCAGTCATCTCGACACCCAGCCCACGGGCGGCAAATATGACGGGGTGCTGGGGGTTCTGGCGGGGCTGGAAGTCATGCGCTCGATCCGCGATCTGGGCATAAAGACCCGTCGCCCGATAGTGGTGACGAACTGGACGAATGAAGAGGGCACGCGCTTTGCACCGGCCATGCTGGCCTCGGGCGTCTTCGCGGGTGTGCTGGAGCGCGACTGGGCTTATGACCGGGTGGATGCTCAGGGCAAGCGCTTCGGCGACGAGCTGGAGCGCATCGGCTGGAAGGGAGACGAGCCTGTGGGCGCGCGCAAGATGCATGCCTTTCTGGAACTGCATATCGAACAGGGGCCGATCCTGGAAGCCGAGGGCAAGGATATCGGCGTCGTCACCCATGGGCAGGGGCTGCGCTGGATCGAATGCACCGTGACCGGCAAGGGCCAGCATACCGGCTCCACGCCGATGTATCTGCGGCGCAATGCCGGGCGGGGTCTGGCGCGGGTGACGGAACTGGTGCATGAGATCGCCATGGCCCGCCAGCCCGATGCGGTGGGCGCAATCGGGCATATTGATGTCTTCCCGAACTCGCGCAATGTGATCCCGGAAAAGATGGTGTTCACCGTCGATTTCCGTTCGCATAAGCTGGATGTGCTGCTGTCGATGGTCGAGGAATTCAACGCCCGCGCACCGGGGATTTGCGCCGATATCGGGGTGAAGTTCGCAGCAAAAGTGGTGGGGCAGTTCGACCCGCCCGCCTTTGACGAAACCCTGCTGGGGCGTATCCGCGACGCTGCCGACCGGCTGGGCTACAGCCATATGGATATTGTCTCGGGGGCGGGGCATGATGCCTGCTGGATCAACCGGCTCTATCCGACCGCGATGATCATGTGTCCCTGCGTGGATGGTCTGAGCCATAATGAGGCCGAGGAAATCAGCCCGGAATGGGCAGAGGCCGGGGCGAATGTGCTCTTGCATGCGGTGCTGGAAACGGCAGAGGTGGTGCGTGCATGAGCACGCACCCTACGGATGACGCAGCCGCGCAAGGCTGATTTGCAGAACGGGGAGTTGAACCATGACCACCGTCATCAAGAACGGCACCATCGTCACCCATGACCTGACCTACAAGGCCGATCTCCGGGTCGAGGGCGGCAGGATCACCGAAATCGGCCCAAGTCTCTCCGGCGACACCACGCTGGATGCAACCGGGTGCTATATCATGCCCGGCGGGATCGACCCGCATACGCATCTGGAAATGCCCTTCATGGGCACCTATTCCAGCGATGATTTCGAAAGCGGCACCCGCGCGGCGCTCTCGGGCGGCACGACGATGGTGATTGATTTCGCACTGCCCTCGCCCGGTCAGGGTCTGCTCGATGCGCTGAAGATGTGGGACAACAAGGTTGGCCGCGCGCATTGCGATTACAGCTACCACATGGCGGTCACATGGTGGTCGCAGCAGGTCTTTGATGAGATGCCCGAGGTGGTGAAGCGCGGGATCACCAGCTTCAAGCATTTCCTCGCCTATAAGGGCGCGCTGATGGTCAATGACGATGAGTTGTTCGCCTCTTTCCAGCGCCTGCGGGAACTGGGCGCGATCGCGATGGTCCATGCCGAGAATGGCGATGTCGTGGCCGAGCTTTCGGCGCGGCTTCTGGCCGAGGGCAATAGCGGGCCCGAGGCGCATGCCTATTCGCGCCCCTCTCAGGTCGAAGGCGAGGCCACCAACCGCGCGATCATGATCGCCGATATGGCTGGCGTGCCGCTTTATGTGGTGCATACCTCCTGCGAGGAAGCGCATGAAGCGATCCGCCGCGCCAAACAGGCGGGCAAGCGCGTCTGGGGCGAGCCGCTGATCCAGCATCTGACGCTCGATGAGAGCGAATATTTCCATCCCGACTGGGACCATGCCGCGCGCCGTGTCATGTCGCCCCCCTTTCGCAACAAGGCGCATCAGGACAGTCTCTGGGCGGGGCTGGCTTCGGGCACGCTCTCGGTGGTGGCGACAGATCATTGCGCCTTTACCACCGATCAGAAGCGGTTCGGTCTGGGCGATTTCACCAAGATCCCCAATGGCACCGGCGGGCTGGAGGACCGGATGCCCATGCTCTGGACCAAGGGCGTGCGCACGGGGCGGATCACGATGAATGAATTTGTCGCCGTGACCTCGACCAATGTCGCCAAGATTTTCGGCATGTATCCGAAGAAGGGCGCGGTGGCTGTCGGGGCGGATGCCGATCTGGTGGTCTGGGATCCGGAAAAATCGAAGACCATCACCGCCAGCAACCAGCAATCCGCGATTGATTACAATGTGTTCGAGGGCCACGAGGTGACGGGCCTGCCGCGCTATGTGCTCTCGCGCGGGCGGGTGATGGTCAAGGACGGCGCGTTTGACGGGCAGGAAGGGCATGGCGAATTCGTGGCCCGTGACCCCAATGGTCCGGTCAATCAGGCGCTCTCGAAATGGAAAGACCTGACCGCGCCGCGTCCGGTGCAGCGCTCCGGCATCCCGGCGACGGGGGTGTGATGCGCGATACCACGACCGCGCCGGTGATCTCGGCGCAGGGCCTGAACCTGACCTTCCAGACCAATGACGGCCCTGTGCACGCGCTCAAGGACGTGACGCTAGATATTGCCAAGGGTGAGTTCGTGAGCTTCATCGGTCCCTCGGGCTGCGGCAAGACCACCTTCCTGCGCGTGATCGCCGATCTGGAACAGCCCAGCTCCGGCACGATCACCGTCAATGGTATGACGCCAGAGGCCGCCCGCAAGGCGCGCGCCTATGGCTATGTATTTCAGGCGGCGGGCCTCTATCCCTGGCGCACGATTGCAGGAAATGTGAAACTTCCGCTTGAAATCATGGGCTATTCCAAAGCCGATCAGCAAGCCCGTGTTGAAAAAGTGCTAGAGCTGGTGGAACTCTCGGGCTTTGCGCGCAAGTTTCCCTGGCAGCTTTCCGGGGGAATGCAGCAGCGCGCCTCGATCGCGCGGGCGCTGGCTTTCGACGCCGATATCCTGCTGATGGATGAACCTTTCGGCGCGTTGGACGAGATTGTGCGCGACCGGCTGAATGAACAGCTTCTTGCGCTCTGGGCACGCACCGAAAAGACCATCGGTTTTGTCACCCATTCCATCCCCGAGGCCGTTTATCTCTCGACCAAGATCGTCGTCATGTCGCCGCGCCCCGGTCGCATCACGGATATCATCGACAGCCCGCTGCCGCGCGAGCGCCCGCTGGACATCCGCGACAGCCCGGAATTCATCGAGATCTCCCATCGCGTGCGCGAGGGGCTCAGGGCGGGGCATCTGGATGACTGATCCTTCATTTTCTTGCGAAAAATACTCCGGGGGGAGGGCCCGAAGGGACCGGGGGGCAACGCCCCCCCAACAGCGGTGACAGGCATGCGCAACCTCTTTCCCGTTCTCATTGTCACGGCTTTCCTGATCGCGCTCTGGTATGCCGCTGTGATCCCGATGAATGCGCAATGGGCGCAGGATCAGGCCCGTCGCGCTGGGCAGGATCTGTCCTTCAGCGCGCTTGTTGCCGATACGATGCGCCAGCAGCGCCCGCGCCTGCCCGCGCCGCATCAGGTCGCCGGGGAGCTCTGGAACTCGACTGTGGTCGAGGAAATGACCGGGCGACGGGGCTGGTGGAACACAGGGAGCCTGTCCAATCGCAGCCTGATCTATCATGGCTGGGTGACGCTCTCGGCCACGCTTCTGGGCTTTGCCATCGGCTCGGCGCTTGGTATCGCGCTGGCAGTGGGCATCGTGCATAACCGTGCGATGGATGCGTCGGTCATGCCCTGGGCTATTGCCAGCCAGACCATCCCGATCCTCGCGATTGCGCCCATGATCATCGTGGTGCTGAATGCGGTGGGCGTCACCGGGCTGATCCCCAAGGCGATCATCTCGACCTATCTCAGCTTCTTCCCGGTCGTGGTGGGCATGGTCAAGGGGCTGCGCGCACCGGACCAGATGCAGCTTGACCTGATGAAGACCTATAGCGCGACCGGGGGGCAGGTTTTTGCGAAACTGCGTTGGCCGTCGGCCATGCCCTATCTGTTTGCCTCGCTGAAAGTGGCGATTGCGGCGGCGCTGGTGGGCGCGATTGTGGCGGAACTGCCCACGGGGGCGGTGGCGGGGCTTGGCGCGCGGCTGCTGTCGGGCAGCTATTATGGTCAGACCGTGCAGATATGGTCGGCACTTTTCGCCGCCGCCATTCTGGCCGCCAGCATGGTGGCGATCATCGGGTTGATCCAGCGTGTCACACTCCGGCGCATGGGGATGGCAGCATGATGATCCTGCGCGAAACAGGTGGGGTGCAGTGGGCTGGCATGGCTCTGGCGTTTCTTCTCGCTGCGGGTCTGGGGGTGACAGGGGAGCTGGCTTTTGCCACCATGCTCGCGCTGCTTGCCGCGGTGTTGCTGGGAGGGATTCCACAGCGCCGCAAGGGGTGGCTCTGGATGTTGGCGGTTGTGCTGGCGCTGGGGGTCGCGGCCGGGACGCTTCTGCCCTATGCAAGCGCAAGCCTGCCGGTCTGGGGCGCAGTGGTGGCCATCTGGCTCGGGGCGTGGATGCTGGTTGCACAGATGGCCGCGACACCGCGCATGGCCGGTCCCCTGGGAAGCCTGCAGGCCCTGCTGGCACCGCTCACCTTCGGCGCCACGCTGCTATGGCTCTGGGAAGTCGGGGTGCGCGCGCTCGATGTGCCGCGCGTGATCCTGCCTGCGCCATCGCTGATCTGGGGGCGCATCCTGCGCTCGACCGATGTGCTCTGGGTGGATTTCGTGCAGACCTTCGTCAAGGGCGCGCTCTCGGGCTTTGCCATTGGGGTTGGAGCGGCTTTCGTCTTTGCCCTGCTGGTGGACCGCAGCGATTTCCTGCGCCGGGGCTTGCTGCCGGTGGGCAATTTTCTGGCCGCCTTGCCGATCATCGGCACCGCGCCGATCATGGTCATGTGGTTCGGGTTTGACTGGCCGTCCAAGGCGGCGGTTGTGGTCGCGATGGTGTTCTTTCCGATGCTGGTGAACACGGTGCAGGGGCTGTCCGCAACCGATGCGATGCAGCGCGATCTGATGCGCACCTATAATGCAAGCTGGGGCCAGTCACTGATCAAGCTGCGTCTGCCCGCCGCTATGCCCTTCATCTTCAACGGGTTGAAGATCGCCTCCACGCTGGCGCTGATCGGGGCGATTGTTGCTGAATTTTTCGGCTCTCCGACACGCGGTATGGGGTTTCGCATCTCGACCGAGGTCGGGCGCTTGCAACTGGATATGGTCTGGGCCGAAATTGCCGTGGCAGCCCTTGCGGGGTCGCTGTTCTACGGCGTGATTGCGCTTGCAGAGCGCGGGGTGACCTTCTGGCACCCGTCGCAACGCGGGCGATAACCCCCTGTGACCCAAGCATGGGCCAGGCAACATGGAGGTGAAAATGAAGAAAACAGTATTCGGATCGGTGGCGGCCCTTGGTCTGGGTTTCGCGCCCGCAGCATGGGCGCTGGATGATGTGACCCTGCAGCTCAAATGGGTGACGCAGGCGCAGTTTGCAGGCTATTACGTCGCGCTGGAAAACGGCTTCTACGAAGAAGAGGGGCTGAATGTCACGATCCGCGCCGGTGGCCCGGATATCGCGCCGCCGCAGGTGATTGCGGGCGGCGGGGCCGATGTGATCGTCGAATGGATGCCTGCGGCCCTTGCCGCGCGTGAGAATGGCCTGCCGCTGGTGAATATCGCGCAGCCGTTCAAATCCTCGGGCATGATGCTGACCTGTCTGGCCGAGACCGGGATCACCAGCCCCGATGACTTCCCCGGCCGCACGCTGGGCGTGTGGTTCTTTGGTAATGAATATCCGTTCCTGTCCTGGATGAGCACGCTGGGCATCCCGACCGAGGGCGGCGCGGATGGTGTGGAAGTGCTGCGTCAGGGCTTCAATGTGGATCCGCTGTTGCAGCGTCAGGCCGATTGCATCTCGACCATGACCTATAACGAATACTGGCAGGTCATTGATGCAGGCATTGGCGAGGATGAGCTCGTGACCTTCAAGTACGAAGATCAGGGCGTCGCCACGCTGGAAGACGGGCTCTATGTGCTGGAAAGCAATCTGGAGGACGAAGCTTTCGTCGACAAGATGGCGCGTTTCGTGCGTGCGTCGATGCGCGGCTGGGAATGGGCCGCCGAGAATGTCGAGGAGGCCGCGATGATCGTTCTGGAATATGATGATACCGGCGCGCAGACCGAAGAGCATCAGATCCGCATGATGGGCGAAGTGGCCAAGCTGATCGAAGGCTCGAACGGCACGCTGGATATGGAGGATTACGAGCGCACCGTGGCCACGCTTCTGGGCGGTGGGTCTGACCCTGTGATCACCGCCGCGCCCGAAGGGGCGACCACGACGGTCGTGACCGACGCGGCCTTTGACTGAACCAGATTTGCCCCGGCCGCGCGCCGGGGCATTTCACTCCAGCATCCGGCCGACCATTTCGCCCATATCGCGGCTCAGGCCCTGATGCGCCATGATGCGTTCCAACTCACTGCGGATCAGCTTCTGGCGGGTGCTGTCATAGCGCCGCCATGTCTCGAACAGGGTCGAGACCCGCGCCGCCGCTTGCGGGTTGGCGCCGTCCAGCCGGATCAGCCAGTCTGCCACCAGCCGGTAGCTTGCACCGCCCTTCGCGTGAAAACCTGCCGGGTTCATGCCCAATGCCCCAATGACCGAGCGGAAGCGATTGGGGTTCTTCCAGTCGAAATCGGGGTGCCCGGTCAGGTCTTGCGCAAGACCGGCGGCCTGATCCGGTTCCGCATGTGAGACCTGTGCTGCGAACCATTTGTCCATCACCAGCCGATCCCCGGACCATTGGCGATAGAATTGCGCGGTCTCTGCCTCACCCGCGTTGATCGCAAGCAGCGCCCCCCAGGCGCCCAGTTGCTCGGTCATGTTGTTGGCGCGGGCGAACATCTCGCGCGCCTTTGCGCCCTGATCGACACGCGCAAGCAGGCTGACGGCCTGTACCCGCAACGCGCGGCGACCGGCGTCGCGGGCATCGGCGCTATAGGGGCCGGGGGTCTGCATCCCGGCGAATACCGTGGCCAGATCCGGGGCAAGCGCCTCGGCGATGATCTGCAGCGCCTCCTGTCGGGCAAGGTAGATCGCATCCGGGTCCGGCGTGTCGCCCGCGTCATGAAGCGCGCTGGCCAGATCATCCTGCGAGGGCAGGCCAAGCGCGAGGGCGCGAAAGGCCGGGTCAAGCGCCTCATCGCGCAGCATCTGGCGCAGGGCGTCCAGATAGACCGGGCCGGGCTTTGCACCCTCGCGGATCATGGCGAGCAGGATATCGCGGGCCAGCGCGCGCCCGGCCTCAAAGCGGTTCACCGGGTCGGTGTCATGGGCCAGAAGCAGCGCGCGTTCCTCGCTGGTGAGGGCATGGTTCAGGATCACCGGGGCCGAAAACCCGCGCAGGAGCGAGGCCACAGGCCTGGCAGCCAGCCCCTCAAAGGTGAAGCTCTGCTCAGCTCTGTCGAGTTCCAGTACCTGTGTCGCGAGCAACTCCTGACCATCCGGGCCGATCAGCCCCATCGCGACCGGGATCAGCAGCGGCTCTTTCAGCGGCTGGCCGGGGGTAGGGGGCGTGTGCTGGCGCAGGGTCAGCGTGTAGCTTCCGTCCCGCCAATCCTCGGTGACATCAATGCGCGGGGTGCCCGCCTGTTCATACCAGCGCTTGAATTGCGACAGATCGCGGCCTGCGCTTTCCTCGAAAACGGCGATCCAGTCCTCGATGGTGCAGGCCTGCCCGTCATGGCGCGTGAAATAGAGATCCAGCGCGGCTTTGTAGCAATCCTCGCCCACCAGAAGCTGCAACATGCGGATCAGTTCCGCGCCTTTTTCATAGACGGTCGCAGTGTAGAAATTGTTGATCTCGACATAGCTTTCGGGCCGCACCGGATGGGCCAGCGGCCCTGCATCCTCGCGGAACTGCCGCGCGCGCAGCGTCAGCACATCCTCAATGCGCTTCACCGCATGGCTGCGCATGTCGCCCATGAATTGCTGGTCGCGAAAGACCGTCAGCCCCTCTTTCAGCGAAAGCTGGAACCAGTCGCGGCAGGTGATGCGGTTGCCGGTCCAGTTGTGGAAATACTCATGCGCGATGATCCGTTCGATGGCGGCGTAATTGCCATCCGTCGCGGTCTCGGGCGAGGCGAGAACATAGGCAGAGTTGAAAATGTTCAAGCCCTTGTTCTCCATCGCGCCCATATTGAAGTCATCGACGGCCACGATGTTGAAAATCTCCAAGTCATAGGCGCGGCCATAAACCTGTTCATCCCAGATCATCGAGCGTTTGAGCGCGTCCATCGCATAGCCCGTCTTGCCCTCATCGCCCGGTCGCACCCAGATATTGAGCGCCACATCGCGCCCTTCCATCGTGCGGAACTGATCGGACGTGGCCACCAGATCGCCCGCGACCAGCGCAAACAGGTAGCTGGGTTTCGGATGCGGGTCATGCCATTCCGCCCAGCCCGGCCCCTTGGCCGAAAGATTGCCATTGGACAAAAGCACCGGCAGATCGGCCTCGATCCGCACCCGGAAAGGGGCCATCACATCGGGCCGGTCGGGGTAGAAGGTGATCTTGCGAAAGCCCTCGGCCTCGCATTGGGTGCAATACATGCCGCGCGACATGTAAAGCCCTTCCAGCGCCGTGTTGCCCTCGGGCGCGATCTCGACTTCCGCTTCCCAAAGGAACGCCCCGTCCGGTAAGGCCGTTGCGGGGATGGTCACGCCCGTGGCATCGGGCTGCGCCTCAATCGGCTGCCCGTCCAGCGTGGCAGAGATCAGGCGCAGCCCTTCGCCGTCGAGCCGCAGATCATGCCCGGCATGGATGCCGGGATTGGGCCGGAAGTGGATCCGCGACAGAACCCGCGTCGCTCGTGGCGCCAGCCGAAAGGTCAGATCCACCTGATCCACCAGATAGGCGGGGGGTTGGTATTCGGCCAGATGGATCGGTTGCGGGCTGGTGTCGCGCATGGGGCACTCCTTCTGGGTCAGTCCTGCCCCTGATCTAGACCAGTCAGCGCGGCGCGGCAATCAGCAGGGGCTTGCAAAGACCTGCACCCAATGCGGCCCCGGTCCACGCCCGAAGCCGACCAGATGGAAATCCGCATCCAGAATATTGCGTCTGTGACCGGGCGAGCGCATCCAGCCCGCAACAGCTGAGGGCACATCGCGCGGGGCGCGTGCGATATTCTCGCCCATCGTGCAGTAGCCGCTGGCGCCTGCGCGGCGTGCGCGATCCATCATGCTGCGCCCCTCGGGCGTGGTATGGCTGAAATAGCCCCGCCGCGCCATGTCGCAGGCATGGGCCTGCGCCAGCGCATTCAGCTCTGGCGAAAGGGCCAGCGCTGGGCGCCCGGCCTTGGCGCGTTCGGCATTCACAGCGGCAAGGTGGATATCCAGTTCGACCTGCGGCGGCGGGCTGCAAGCCAGTGCCGTGCCACCCATCATTGCACCGCAGACCGCCAGAATCCGTAGCATGCGCACCCTCCTGAGACATTGACCTCTACCTTGCCGCAGGATCGGACAAACTGCCCATGACGCTTGCGTGAGCGCAGTCCAGGCGCGCGAAACCCTGCGCAAGCTTGCACCTTTCCGACCATCCCGATAAACGCGCAGGGAAATCCTCTGACAGTCACCGGAGAGCCCATGTCCGAGATCGACTTAGACACCGCGCGCAAAGTGGCCCATCTGGCCCGTATTGCCGTGCCCGATGCCCATCTGCCCGCTCTGGCGCAGGAGTTGAGCCAGATGCTCACCTTCATGGAGCAACTGAACGAGGTTGATGTCGAGGGCGTGGAGCCGATGACCTCGGTCACGCCGATGCGCCTGAAGCGGCGCAAGGACGGGGTGACGGACGGGGATATGCAGGCGAAAATCCTGTCCAATGCGCCGGATGCGCGCGAGGGGTTCTTTGCGGTGCCGAAGGTGGTGGAATGAGCGATCTGAACAAACTGACGATTGCCGAGGCACGCGACCTGCTGCGGCAGGGCGATGTGACATCAGTGGCGCTGACCGAAGCCTGTCTGACGGCGATTGAGGGCGCAGGCAAGCTGAATGCTTTTGTGCACCACACGCCCGATCTGGCGCTGGAGCGCGCGCGCGCTGCGGATGCACGGATCACGGCGGGCGATGCGCCGTCGATGTGCGGCATCCCCGTGGGGATCAAGGATCTGTTCTGCACCGAAGGCGTGGCCTCGCAAGCCGCGTCCCGGATTCTGGAAGGGTTCAAACCGGAATACGAATCGACCGTTTCCGCGCAGTTGCGCGATGCGGGCGCGGTGATGCTGGGCAAGCTGAACATGGACGAATTCGCCATGGGATCGAGCAACGAATCCTCGGTCTATGGCAATGCGGTCAACCCATGGAAAGACGGCGCGCGCGAATTGACGCCGGGCGGCTCTTCGGGCGGATCGGCGGCGGCGGTTGCGGCGGATCTCTGTCTGGCGGCGACCGGCACGGATACCGGCGGCTCGATCCGCCAGCCCGCAGCCTTCACCGGCACTGTGGGGATCAAGCCCACCTATGGGCGCTGCTCGCGCTGGGGGATCGTGGCTTTCGCCTCTTCGCTCGATCAGGCGGGGCCGATGACCAAGACCGTGCGCGATGCGGCGATCATGCTGGAAGCCATGTGCGGGCATGATGCGAAGGATTCGACCAGCGCCGATCTGCCGGTGCCGGACTTTGAGGCCATGCTCACGGGCGATATTCGCGGGCAAAAGATCGGCATCCCGCGCGAATACCGGATGGAGGGCATGAACCCCGAGATCACGGCGCTGTGGGACAAGGGCGCCGAGATGCTGCGCGATGCGGGGGCCGAGATCGTGGATATCTCGCTGCCGCATACGAAATACGCGCTGCCGGCCTATTATGTGATTGCACCGGCGGAAGCCTCGTCAAACCTCGCGCGCTATGACGGAGTGCGCTACGGGCATCGCGCCAAGCTGGGGCCGGGTGACGGGATCACGCAGATGTACGAGAAAACCCGCGCCGAAGGCTTCGGGCCGGAAGTGCAGCGCCGCGTGATGATCGGCACCTATGTCCTCTCGGCTGGGTTCTATGACGCCTATTACAACCGTGCCCGCAAGGTGCGCACGCTGATCAAGCGTGATTTCGAACAGGCTTTCGCCGCCGGGATCGACGCGATCCTGACCCCTGCCACGCCCTCCAGCGCTTTCGGGCTGGGCGAGATGCTTGATGCCGATCCGGTGCAGATGTATCTCAATGACGTCTTTACCGTGACCGTCAATCTTGCGGGATTGCCCGGAATTTCGGTGCCTGCCGGGCTGGATGCGAAGGGGCTGCCACTGGGGTTGCAACTGATCGGGCGGCCCTGGGAAGAGGGTGCCTTGCTCAGAACAGCACATGTTCTTGAATCGGCGACAGGCTTTGTTTCCAAACCTCCAAAATGGTGGTAATGTCGCGGGAAAATGGCATGAGGCCGAGAGTGAAATGCGTGTAGTGACTGCCCTGACGCTGGCCGGGTCGATGACCCTGCTGACCGCCTGTGATACATCTGCCCCCTATTCCAACGTCATCGACACCACCGGGCGCGGGGTCGGTTTCAGCGATTACGCCCAATATCTGCGCGCGCAGGAAGAACTCTCGCGCATCCGGCGTTCCGAAGTGGCGCAGGCGCGCGGTGTTCAGGCCGCGCCGCAAGGGGCGCCGCAATTTGGCCCACAGGCTGCTGCGCAACCCGCCACCATCGGTCAGGAGGCGGTCGCTGCCGTGCGCGGCACCCCGCAAACCGCGCCGCAGCCTTTCCCGGTCGGGCAGCAACAGCCCGCGTCAATGGCTCAGCCGATGGCCCCGGTTCAGACCGCCGCCCTTGGCGCGACGCCGCAACAGAATGCCCCCGCACCGCGCGCCGCGGGCGTGAGCGAGCAGACTTTCACGCCGCAGCCTTTTGGCACTCCGCAGCAGAACCGGCTTGTCGAGCGCGATTTCGTGCCGCAGGTGCATGTGTCAGAATCGGAGCTGATGCAGGGAAGCAGCGGTCCGAACCTCTTTGTTTATGCGTTGTCCACCCAGCATAATGTCGGTGAGGCGCGGTACAAGCGCTCGCACCCGTTGCGCTGGCGGCGCTGGGAATCGGCCTGCGCGCAGTATCCAAGTCAGGATCTGGCTCAGGAAGCCTTTCTTGCGGCGGGTGGGCCGGCGAACGATCCCAACCATCTTGACCCGGATGGTGATGGTTTTGCCTGCTGGTGGGATCCTGCGCCCTTCCGTCAGGCCGCCCGGACCGTGCGCGCGCGCCAATAATCCCGAAGGTGCAACCGCTCTGGCATCCGTCGCCGAATTTCGGCCCACGCCGCGCGGGGCTTATTCCTTCGATCGTTGTCCTGCATTATACCGGCATGCGGGGGGCTGCGGATGCGCTGGACAGGTTATGTGATCCGTCGGCGGAAGTCTCGGCGCATTACATGATCGGCAGCTGTGGCACGCTCTGGCAGCTTGTTGCGGAAGAGATGCGCGCCTGGCACGCGGGGGCGGGGGCCTGGCAGGGCGCGGCGGATGTGAATTCCCGCTCGATCGGAATCGAGCTGGTCAATACCGGTGCGCAGCCTTTTCCCGAAGCGCAGATCAGCGTGTTGGAGCAGCTGCTGCGCGCGGTCATGGCGCGCTGGTCGATCCCTGCCCATGGGGTAATCGCGCATTCCGACATGGCGCCCGAGCGCAAGGAAGATCCCGGCCCGCGTTTCGACTGGGCCCGCCTGGCGCGGCAGGGGCTGGCGCTCTGGCCCGAGGGTTTCGGGGCGGATGCCCCGCTTGGTGACAGTCTTGACGCGATTGGCTATCCGCCTGCAGAGGCCGCGAAACGCCTGCAAGCCTTCCGCTACCGGTTCCTGCCCGCCGGGCAGGGCCCGGAAACCGAGACCGACCGCCGCCGCGCGGATTGCGTTGCGCGCGCCATGAGGCAGCTTTCCTGATTTCCGCGCCGCCCCGGATAGCGGCACGAGGGGGAGGGCGCGTCCTGACATGCGCTCAGGTCAGATGCCGCAAGGCAAGCGAGAGCTCGTCATAGAGCGTCACGCGCTCCTCGGGGCTCAGGAAGGCCCCCAATTCGACCTCGCGCCCCGCGCCCTGCAATGTCAGGTAATTCTCGACCTGCGCCCCTTTTTCCGTCAGCTTCAGACGTACCCAATAGGGATTGGCTTCCCAATGTTGCGCTGGCTGTCGTGGATTGGTCCGCCGGAGCTCGATCTTGTCGCAGGTCAGATGCAGGTCTTCGCGCAGGATCCGGCGTTCACGGCTGTTGCGCCGAAGCGCATACCACAGCCCCCAGAGCGCCAGCCCTGCAAAGGGCAGCAGCCCCCACAGGATCGGCGTGCCAAGCACAGCCAGCAGCGGCAATGCAAGAAACCCCGCGCTGATCGCGATAACCCGCGCAAAGCCCCTGTTTCCCATAGACAGGTTAGGGGTCAGGGCAAGATGGTATTCGGCAGCCTCAGTCCTCGCCAAGGCAAAGGCCCCGGGCGGAACGCCCGGGGCCTTTGGTGTGATGGTCCAGTAAGCGGGCATGAATTATGCCAGTCTTACATCAATGGGCGTGCTGCCTGTCCCAGTCCTCGCGCTTGGGCAGTTGCTCGAACGTATGTTCGGGCGGGGGCGTGGGAAGGGTCCATTCCAGTGTGTCCGCGTGCTCGTTCCAGTAGTTCTTCTCGGTAATGCGCGCGCCGTGGCGCAGCGTGTAATACATGACCCCGAGGAAGAACAGGAAGGACGCAAAGCTGATGAACGCGCCGATCGACGAGATGTAGTTCCAGAGCGCATAGGCTTCCGGATAGTCGATATAGCGGCGCGGCATGCCCTGACGGCCGAGGAAGTGCTGCGGGAAGAAGGTGATGTTCGCACCGATGAACATGGCCCAGAAATGCAGCTTGCCGGCCCATTCCGGGTATTGGCGCCCCGACATCTTGCCGATCCAGTAATAGATGCCCGCAAAGAGCGCAAAGACCGCACCGAGCGACATCACATAGTGGAAATGCGCCACAACATAATAGGTGTCATGATACACCCGGTCGATAGGCGCCTGCGACAGCACGATCCCCGTAACCCCGCCCACAGTGAACAGGAACAGGAAGCCGAACGCCCAGAGCATGGGCGTCTCGAAACTGACCGAGCCGCGCCACATGGTGGCGATCCAGGAGAAGATCTTGATACCCGTGGGCACGGCAATCGTCATCGTGGCCAGCATGAAATAGGTCTGCTGCGTGAGCGACATGCCCACCGTGTACATGTGGTGCGCCCAGACGATGAAGCCCAGAGCGGCAATCGCGATCATCGCCCAGACCATCGGCAGATAGCCGAAGACCGGTTTGCGCGAGAAGGTCGCGATGATGTGGCTGATGATCCCGAAACCCGGAACGATGATGATATACACTTCCGGATGGCCGAAGAACCACAGGATATGCTGGTAGAGAATCGGATCCCCACCCCCTGCCGGATCAAAGAAGGCCGTGCCGAAATTGCGGTCGGTCAGCAGCATGGTGATGGCCCCAGCCAGAACCGGCAGCGCCAGAAGGATCATCCAGGCGGTGATGAAGACCGACCAGGCAAAGAGCGGCACCTTGAACAGCGTCATGCCCGGCGCGCGCATGTTCAGGAAGGTGGTGATGATGTTGATCGCCCCCAGAATCGACGAGGCGCCCGAGACATGGACCGCGAAGATCGCGAGATCCATGGAATATCCGGCCTCATTGGTCGAAAGCGGCGGGTAGAGCACCCAGCCCACACCCGAACCAAGCTGGCCATTGCCGCCCGGCGACAGGACCGAGGCGACAGCCAGCGAGGAACCTGCCACGAACAGCCAGTAGCTGAGGTTGTTCAGACGCGGGAAAGCCATGTCGGGTGCGCCGATATGCAGCGGCATGAAATAGTTGCCGAAGCCCCCGAACAGCGCCGGGATCAGCACGAAGAACATCATCAGGATACCATGCGCGGTAACGAGCACGTTCCAGATATGGCCGTTGGGGGTACAATCGTCCTGTGCGGTGAAGCTTGCACCTTCCATGCACATATACTGCACACCCGGTTCCATCAGCTCCATGCGCATATAGACCGAGAAGGCCACAGCGATGAAGCCGACGATCCCGGCCGTGAAAAGATAGAGGATCCCGATATCCTTGTGGTTCGTGGACATGAACCAGCGGGTAAAGAAGGACCGTTTGTCCTCGTGCCCGTGATCATGGGTGGCTGCGTCGGCCATAGGCTACTCCAGTTCCCGGTTCCCGTTGCAATGGCTGCAACTGTTCTTGTCGTTCGCCGGAATCAGCTGACCTGCCCGGCTATGCGGCCTGCGGAAGTGGCGTGGCGCTCACGCAGCAGTGTTCCGCAGTATACTCAGCTTCTAGAATGTGTCTTTTTGCAGGGCAATGCTCCAGTTGTCGCAGGCAGCGATTTTTTTGATTCAGATCAAGGTAATTTTTCGCAGGACGCATTGCCCGCGCAGGCTGTTGGCGTGTCAGGGCGTGCCTGCTCACCGAAAACAATCTCGAATCCCCGCAATAGGGCAA
Organism: Natronohydrobacter thiooxidans; assembly: GCF_001884735.1. Lineage (GTDB taxonomy): Bacteria > Pseudomonadota > Alphaproteobacteria > Rhodobacterales > Rhodobacteraceae > Roseinatronobacter > Roseinatronobacter thiooxidans_A. The sequence goes on from NZ_MJAP01000033.1 coordinate 165,512, forward strand.
GATCCACGTCCTCCATCGTCACGGGCAGCCCCAGATCCACCAGCGAGGTCACGCCGTGATCGCGGATCCCGCAGGGGACGATTCCCTCGAAATGGCTCAGATCGGGTTCGACATTGATCGAGAGCCCGTGAAAGCTGACCCAACGGCGCAGCTTGATGCCGATGGCGGCGATCTTGTCCTCGCGCGGGCTGCCATCGGGCAGGGGGGGCTTGTCGGGCCGCGTGACCCAGACGCCCACCCGACCCTGGCGCCGCTCGCCGCGAATGCCGAATTCCGCAAGGGTGGCGATGACCCACTCTTCCATCTGATGCACGAAACAGCGCACATCGCGCCCGCGCCGGTTCAGATCGAGCATCGCATAGACGACGCGCTGGCCGGGGCCGTGATAGGTGTATTGCCCGCCGCGTCCGGCAGCATGGACCGGGAAGCGGTCCGGTGCGGTCAGATCGGCCGGATTTGCGCTGGTCCCGGCGGTATAGAGCGGGGGGTGTTCCAGCAGCCAGATCGCTTCCGGCGCGTCCCCACGGCTGATGGCGGCGACTGTGGTTTCCATCGCGGCCAGCGTTTCGGCATAATCCGACAATCCGGGCAGGATGCGCCATTCGGGTCTGTGTTGCGGGTGCGGGCTCATCGGCGCGTCATTCTCACTATCTCCGTCAGTGTATTTACCCTCTCCGGGCGCGGGATGGCCATAGCTTCGGGCCCCGCGCCCTGTCTTTTTCAGCCCGTTGCGTTTTTTCGTGATTTCCCCCTTCACAACCGCGAACCGGGCGAGTAAAGACGCCGCATCTGGCACGTGCGGTCGTGGCGGAATTGGTAGACGCGCAGCGTTGAGGTCGCTGTGGGGTAACTCCCGTGGAAGTTCGAGTCTTCTCGACCGCACCATTCTCCTTTCATCTGGTCATGCATGTGTCGCATTGCTCTGGCAATGCGCCATTTTTCGCTCGGAAAACGCCTGCAGTCGGATCGCCTGAATGTGTCGCAATCACGGGATCAAACGCCGCAAATCAGGAGCGGTGCGGGAAATATTTGCGTAATCTGCATCTTATCGTCCGCAATCAACTTATTTGTTGCATTGCCGGGTGCGCTTGGTTTTACTGAACCTATGACAAGAGCGGATTACCGCCGAGACACGGGGAGATAATCGTGGTCGCAGCAAACACGCGCGACGGCTTCGTCGTATTTGACGGAGTCCAAAAGAGCTATGATGGCGAAACACTGGTCGTCAAAGACCTCAACCTTTCGGTCGGCAAGGGTGAGTTTCTGACAATGCTCGGGCCGTCCGGGTCGGGCAAGACCACCTGCCTGATGATGCTGGCCGGGTTTGAAACCGCGACTCATGGCGAGATCATGCTGGATGGGCGCCCGATCAACTCGGTCCCGCCGCATAAGCGCGGCATTGGCATGGTGTTTCAGAACTATGCTCTGTTCCCGCATATGACCGTGGGCGAGAACCTGTCCTTCCCGCTGGAAGTGCGCGGCATGGGCAAGTCCGATCGCGAGAAGAAGATCATGCGCGCGCTCGACATGGTGCAGATGGGCAGATTCGTAAATCGCCGCCCTGCGCAGCTTTCAGGCGGGCAGCAACAGCGGATCGCCCTGGCCCGCGCGCTGGTGTTCGAGCCGGAACTGGTCCTGATGGACGAGCCGCTTGGCGCACTCGACAAGCAGTTGCGCGAGCATATGCAGTTCGAGATCACTCGACTGGCGCATGATCTGGGGATTACCACAGTCTATGTGACCCATGACCAGACCGAAGCCCTTACCATGTCCGACAATGTGGCCGTGTTCGAGGATGGCCGCATCCAGCAGCTTGATCCGCCCGATGTGCTCTATGAAGAGCCGCGCAACAGCTTCGTGGCCCAGTTCATCGGCGAAAACAACACGCTGGATGGTGTCATCAAGGAAATCCGGGGCGAAACCTGTGTCGTGAAACTGGATGGCGGAGAGTTGATCGACGCCAAGCCCGTGAATGTGAGCAAGGTTGGCGAGCGCACCCGCGTGTCGATCCGCCCGGAGCGGGTCGAGGCCAACAAGGACCGGCTTGATCCCGGTGCTCATCTGATCCGCGCGGAAGTGATGGAGTTCATTTATATGGGCGATGTCTTCCGCACCCGGCTGAAAGTGGCCGGGAACGAGAATTTCATCATGAAAACCCGCAACGCGCCCGATCAGGTGCGTCACAAGCCGGGGGACATGATCGAAATCGGCTGGCTGCCGAAAGACTGCCGCGCTCTCGATTGTCCGCAGTGACAATACTCCGCAATGCGGCGAGGCGTTCGGGGGACAGAACTGCCAGATACGGTGTATGCGTAATATGCGCCGTCAGAACCAACCAAGGAGGTTACGAATGTCATCCAAAGTCAAACTGATCGCGCTGAGCTCGGCTGTCAGCGTCATGGCGCTAAGCGCTGCGGCGAATGATCCGGTCTCGCTGACGATCGTGTCGTGGGGCGGGGCCTATACCGCCAGCCAGCAACGCGCCTACCATGAGCCCTTCATGGAAGCCAATCCGCATGTCACGATCGTCAATGATGACGGTTCGGCGAATGCGCTGGCGGGCCTGCGGGCGCAGGCTCAGGCCGGAAACGTGACCTGGGATCTGGTGGACATGCTGCCCTCCGATGCGCAGCTTGCCTGTGATGAAGGCATCATCATGCAGATCGATCATGATGCCATGCTCGCCGCTGCGCCCGATGGCACGCCTGCGAGCGAGGATTTCCTGCCCGGCTCGCTGGGTGAGTGCTTTATCCCGCAGATCGTCTATTCGACGGTTCTGACCTACCGTCCGGCGGCTTTCCCCGATGACAAGCAGCCCTCAAGCATCGCGGATCTGTTCGATGTCGATAATTTCCCCGGTCGCCGCGCCCTGCAGGATCGTCCGGGCACCAATCTGGAATGGGCACTCTATGCCGATGGCGTCGCTCTTGAGGACATCTACGATGTGCTGGCCACCCCTGAGGGCGTAGATCGCGCCTTCGCCAAGCTCGACACGATCAAGGATCACATCATCTTCTGGACCGAAGGGGCTCAGGCGCCTCAGCTTCTGGCCGATGGTGAAGTGGCATTCGCCACGGGCTATAACGGCCGGATGTTCGCCGCGATCGAAGAAGAAGGTATGGCCGCTGATATTATCTGGGACGGCCAGATCGTCGAATGGGACGGCTGGGTCGTGCCCGCAGACGGGCCGAATCTGGATACGGTGATGGAATATCTCTATTTCGCCACGGACACGCAGCGTCTGGCGGATCAGGCCAAGTATATCAGCTACGGCCCGGCGCGCGCCTCTTCGGCGGAGCTGGTTGGTGAGCATGCCGATCTGGGGATCGACATGGCACCGCATATGCCGACCAATCCGGACAACTATTTCGCGCCGATCGTGCTGGATAACGACTTCTGGGTCGATTACGGCGACGAACTGCGCGAGCGTTTCGCCAACTGGATGCTGCAATAAGCATCTCTCTCGGTCAGGGCGCGGTTTTCGCGCCCTGACTGCACTGAGCCTGCACAAGCCACAGGACATACGGGATATCGCGAATGGCAGATGCGACAGCAGATGGTGGCCTGACAGGGTCGCATACCGACAAGCGCGGGCGCTTGCTGACTTCGGACGGAACGCCGTTGCGCCGCGCATTGGAGCGCGCCAACCGTCGCCGCAAACTGACGGCCCTGGCGCTTGTCGCGCCTCTGTTGGCCTTTATTTTGATTTTCTTTGCCTTTCCCATCGCGCAGATGATGTGGCGCTCGGTTGACAATCCGCAGGTCGTGAACGCGCTGCCGCGCACGCTTGATGCGCTGCAGGACTGGGATGGCGATGCGCTGCCGCCGGAGCCTGTTTTCGCGGCTCTTCATGCGGATATGGTGGCCGATCTGGAACGGCCCCGGCGCGAGCAGGCCATTGGTCCGCTGGGGATTCGCCTGAACTATGAATTGAGCGCTGCGCGCTCCGCAATTTCACGAACCACGCGTGACGTCGCAAATTTCGAGGCACCCTATAGCGAGGCATTCACCTCGGCACATCGTCTCTGGGGTGATGTCGAATTGTGGCGGATCATCCAGCGCGAGGGGCGACCGCTCACATTATCCTATTATGTTGCGGCTCTTGACCGAGAATATGACGCCCAAGGCAATATCGTGAAGCGCGATGAAAACCGCCGGATCTATGTCTCGCTCTTCGGCCGGACTCTCGCGCTCAGCGTGGCCATTACTGCGATGACCTTTCTGCTGGGCTTTCCGATTGCCTATTACCTGTCCGTCCTGCCGATGCGCTACGCCAATCTGCTGATGATTGCGGTGCTGCTGCCGTTCTGGACCTCGCTGCTGGTGCGGACCTCGGCCTGGATCGTGCTGCTGCAGCAGCAGGGCGTGATCAACAACACGCTGGTCGGGATCGGATTGATAGATGACGCGGGCAGGTTCAGCCTGATCTACAACCAGACGGGCACGATTATCGCCATGACCCATATTCTGCTGCCCTTCATGGTCTTGCCGCTCTATTCCGTGATGCGCACCATTCCGCCCAGCTACATGCGCGCGGCGAAATCTCTTGGTGCGCGGCCCTGGACCGCCTTCCGACGCGTCTATTTTCCGCAGACCCTGCCGGGGATCGGAGCTGGCGGCGTGCTCGTTTTCATCATCTCGATCGGCTATTATATCACGCCGGCCCTGGTAGGCGGTCAGACAGGGCGGATGATCTCGAACGAGATTGCGCGCCATATCCAGCAATCGCTGAACTGGGGGCTGGCTGCGGCTCTGGGGTCGATGCTGCTGGTGGGCGTTCTGGTGCTCTATTGGCTCTATAACCGGCTGGTCGGTGCCGACAGCCTGAAGTTCGGGTAAGGGAGAGAACGCATGTCCATGCCCGCCTATTACACGACCAAGGACAAGATCTGGCATTACACCTTCCGGGTGATCTGCTTTGCCATCTTCTTCTTCTTGCTGGCGCCGATCCTGATCATGATCCCGCTCAGCTTCAACGCGCAGCCGTTCTTCACCTTCACCCGTGAAATGCTGACGCTCAACCCTGAAGGCTACAGCCTGCGCTGGTATCGCGATTTCCTGGGATCCGATAGCTGGATGCGCTCGATCCGCAATTCCTTCATCATCGGTATCGCGGCCACATTGGTCTCGACCACGCTCGGGACATTGGCGGCGCTGGGGCTGTCGCGGTCGGAAATGCCCGCGAAGGGCCTGATCATGGGCATTCTGATCTCGCCCATGATCGTGCCGCTGATTATTTCGGCCGCAGGGATGTTCTTCTTCTTCTCCTCGATCAACATCGCCCAGACCTATCTGGGGGTGGTGCTGGCCCATGCGGCCCTTGGCACGCCTTTTGTGGTGATCACGGTCACAGCGACATTGGTCGGGTTCGATCAGTCGCTGACGCGCGCGGCGGCCAATCTGGGCGCTTCGCCCACGCGGACCTTCTTCAAGATCACCATGCCGCTGATCCTGCCCGGCGTGATCTCGGGCGCGCTCTTCGCCTTCATCACCTCTTTTGACGAGATCGTGGTGGTGCTCTTCGTTGCCGGTGTCGAGCAGAGGACCATCCCGCGCGAGATGTGGTCGGGGATCCGCGAGGATATCAGCCCGACGATCCTGGCGGTGGCGACAATTCTGGTGCTGATCTCGGTCGCGCTGCTGACGGTGGTGGAATTGCTGCGCCGCCGGGGCGAGCGGTTGCGGGGCCTGAGCCCGCAATAATCCGGGCACGGGAAAAAAAGTAGGGTGCGTGGTTTTCCACGCACCCTTTTTCATGTCCGGGCGGTGCGTGCAGGAGCACGCACCCTACGCCTTCAGCCAAGCAGTTGCTTCACCTGCGCGACCGTCGCCTCTGCGGTAATGCCGAACGCGCGATACAGATCCGGGGCAGGGGCAGAGGCACCGAAACCCTGCATGCCCACAAAGCCGGATTTCTCGCGACGCCCGCGTTCGCCGAAAAGCCAGCGATCCCAGCCGAAGCGCAGTCCGGCTTCGATGGCGACACGCACCGGGCCTGCGGGCAGCACCTTGCGCCGATAGGCCTCGGGCTGGTCCTCGAACAGCTCCCAGCAGGGGAAAGACACGACCCGCGTGCCGATCCCTTCAGCCTGCAGCATGTCGCGCGCGGCCATGGCAATCTCGACCTCCGAGCCGGTGGCCATCAGGATCGCCTGACGCTTGCCCTCGGCTTCGGCCAGCACATAGGCGCCCTGCGCGGTCAGGTTCTTCGTGCTATGCGTAGTGCGCAGCGTCGGCAGGTTCTGGCGCGACAGCGCCAGCACCGAGGGCGTGCGCGGGGCGGTCAGAGCGAGTTCCCAGGCTTCCGCCGTCTCGATCGTGTCGCAGGGGCGGAACACATAGGTATTGGGGGTCGCGCGCGAAATCGCCAGATGCTCGACCGGCTGATGGGTCGGGCCATCTTCGCCCAGTCCAATGCTGTCATGCGTCATGACATAGGTCACAGGCACGCCCATCAGCGCCGACAGGCGCATCGCGCCGCGCGCGTAATCGGTGAAGCACATGAAGGTGCCGCCATAGGGTTTCACGCCGCCATGCAGCGCCAGACCGTTCATCGCCGCCGCCATGCCATGTTCGCGGATACCGAAATAGACGTAACGGCCTTTGCGATCTTCGGATGAGAACACGCCCAGACCCGCGGTCTTGGTGTTGTTCGAGCCCGTCAGGTCGGCCGAGCCACCGATGGTTTCGGGCATGACCTCATTGATGACTTCCAGCACCATCTCCGAGGATTTGCGCGTCGCAACCTTGGGGGCGCTCTCAGAGATCTGCTTCTTGAACGCGCGGATGGCGGCGGCGAGTTTCTTCGGGGCCTCGCCCGCCATGCGGCGGGTGAATTCGGCCTGTTTCGCGCCCGAGAGTTTCGCGAAACGTGCTTCCCAGGCGTCGCGTGCCTCGGCGCCGCGCGCGCCGATCGCGCGCCAGTCCGCCAGCACGTCGCCGGGGATCTCGAAAGGCCCGTAGGGCCAGCCATAGATCTCTTTCGTAACCGCAATTTCGGCATCCCCCAGCGGTGAGCCATGCGCGCCCGAGGTGTCGGCCTTCTTGGGGCTGCCAAAGCCGATGATCGTCTTGCAGTCGATCAGAACCGGCCGGTCAGAGCCTTTGGCCTCGGTCAGCGCGCGGTCGATATCGGCAGGATCATGCCCATCGCAGGAAAGCACGTTCCAGCCCGCAGCGGCAAAGCGCGCGCGCTGATCGGTGACATCAGACAGGCTGACCCGGCCATCAATGGTGATGTCATTATTGTCCCAGAGCACGATCAGACGGCCCAGTTTCTGATGGCCCGCAAGGCCGATGGCCTCATGGCTGATGCCTTCCATCAGGCAGCCATCGCCTGCGATGACATAGGTGTAGTGATCAACCACCTTCGCGCCGAATTCGGCGCGCAGCTTTTCCTCGGCCATGGCAAACCCCACGGCATTCGAGATGCCCTGACCCAGGGGACCGGTCGTTGTCTCGATCCCCTTGGCATGGCCGTATTCCGGGTGCCCGGCAGTGATCGCGCCCCATTGGCGGAAATTCCGGATCTGATCGAGGGTCATATCCTCGTAGCCGGTCAGATGCAGCAGGGCATAGAGCAGCATCGAGCCATGCCCCGCCGAGAGGATGAAGCGGTCACGATCCGCCCAGTCCGGGCGGCTGGCATCGAATTTCAGATGCTTCTCGAACAGCACGGTCGCCACATCGGCCATGCCCATCGGCATGCCGGGATGGCCGGAATTCGCGGCCTGAACCGCATCCATGGCCAGAGCACGGATGGCGGTGGCTTTCTTCCAGTGATCGGGGTGCGCGTCACGCAGGGCAGCAATGTCCACTTCGGGCTTCCTTGTCTGGCCAGTGTTAGCGGCGTCATACCAGCCTGCGCCGCGAGTTCAAGCGATGCGATGCCAACCAGAGGCGGGAATGCGACAGGATGTTGGATTATCCGCGCTTTACGGGTAGGTTTCTGGCATTGACCTTGCCTGATCCACGGGCCATGATTCGCGAACTGAGACGGTCAGAAGAACACTGAAACAGAAAGCGTTCCTCGCATGAGCAATGTATCAGACCTTGAGAACCGCCTTGGACGCGCGCTGGATCGCATCGCGAAAAGCGCGATGGCGCTCCGCGCCGCCAAATCCGATGAGACCCCTGATCTGGAGGCGCTGCGCAGCCAGCTTGATGCCGAGCGCGCGAAGAATGCACAACTGTCAGAACGGGTGAATGCCGTGCGTCAGCGGCAGGAAAGTTCCTTCGCCACATTGGAGCGCCGCCTCGCGCGCATGACCGAACAACTGGATCTGCAAAGTCTGGAAATGCTGCGGCTGAAAAAGGCGAATACCAAGCTGATCGAGGCCAATCGCAAGCTGCGCGAGGGAAGCGAGGCGCAGGTAATCGAGCCATCCGCGATCAACCGCTCACTGGTCGCTGAACTCGAAGCGCTGCGCGCCGAACGCGCGGCCGAGGCGGCGGAACTCGAAGATGTGCTGGGCGAGTTGACGCCGGTGCTGTCGCGGGAGGAAAGCAATGCCTGAGCAGGTCATCACCATCGGCCACAAGGAATTCACCGTTGCCTGCCAGCCGGGGGAGGAACAGTTCCTGCTGGCTGCGGCGGAATTGCTGGATGCCGAGGCGCGCACCCTTCTGAACCAGATCGGCCGTGTCCCGGCCGAGCGCATGCTGCTGATGGCGGGGCTCATGCTGGCCGACAAGATCGCAGAGGCCGAAGACAAGGTGAAAACCGCCGATGCCGAGATCGCATCCCTGCGCGAGGAAATCTCGCGCCTGCATGCCCGGCCCGCGCCCGAGCCGAAGAAGATCGAGGTGCCGGTGATTCCGGCGGATGTGACCGATGCGCTGACAGAACTGGCCGCGCGCGCCGAAGCCGTGGCCGATGATCTGGAAACCCGCGCGAAAGCGCGCTGACGCGTCGGTGTCTACAGGCCGGTCGTCGCTGGCATGATGCCGATTGCGCTGGCCCCGTTCAGCACGAATTGCACCGAGAGCGCGGCTAAGAGCAGACCGAACAACCGGGTCATGACCATGGTTCCCGTGCGGCGCAAGAGCCGCTCGATGGGGCCTGCGAGCAGGAAGGCCATCAGCACCAGAGCGACGACGACCAGCATGACGCCTGTGACCAGCGCCATGCCCTGCGGCGTACGCCCGGTCTCGCCGATCAGCAAAACCATCGTCGCCATCGCGCCGGGGCCCGCGATCAGCGGCATCGCAAGCGGAAAAACGGACGGGTCATCGGCCACAGCGCCGGCACCTTCGTCGGCGTGATCCTTGCGCCGCTGGCTGCGGCGGTCAAACAGCATGTCGAGCGCAGTCAGGAACAGCAAGAGCCCGCCCGCGATCTGGAAAGCGGGCATGGAAATGCCGATGAATCGCAGGAAATCTTCGCCCGCGAGGCCGAAGAGCGCGAGCAGGATCACCGCGATCACACAGGCCCGAATGGCGATCAGGCGGCGGCGCGCGGCGTCCATGCCTTGGGTCAGCGCAAGGAACAGCGGCGCTGTGCCAATCGGGTCGATGACCACGAAGAGCGTGACAAAGGCCGTGATCAGAAAGGCGCTGTCGACCAGATCCAACATCGCGTCATAGCGCCTTGAAATGCTTGGCGAGTTTCAGCCCCTGACCCTGATAATTCGACGCGATCCCGGCGCCGTAAAGGGTTTCCGGGCGTTCGCTCATGCGTTCATAGACCAGCCGCCCGACGATCTGTCCGTGTTCCAGCACGAAGGGCGCTTCATGGCAGCGCACTTCCAGCACGCCGCGCGCACCGGCCCCGCCTGCGGCGGCATGGCCGAAACCGGGGTCGAAGAATCCGGCATAATGCACGCGGAATTCGCCCACCATGGCCAGATAGGGGGCCATTTCGGCGGCATAATCCGGCGGGATATGCACCGCTTCGCGGCTGACAAGAATATAGAACGCGCCGGGATCAAGGATCAGTTGCCCATCGCTGCTGTGCAGCTCTTCCCAGAAATCGCGCGGGTCATATGCCCCGATCCGGTCCAGATCGATCACGCCGGTATGTGGCTTCGCGCGGTAGCCGACCAGCGCGCCGCTTTCGGGGCGCAGGTCGACCGAAAAGCCCAGCCCTTCGGAAATCACCGGCTCACCGGGAACCAGCCTGTCGCTTTCGTGCAGCGCCAGCAATTCTGCGTCGGTCAGGACAGATTGCCCCTTGCGAAACCGGATCTGATTGAGCCGCATCCCCGGACGCACCAGCACCGAAAACGAACGCGGGCAGATCTCGGCGTAAAGCGGACCGGTATAGCCTTCGGCCACGCGGTCAAATTCGGTTCCGTCGTCGGTGATGACCCGCGTCAGCAGGTCCAGCCGCCCGGTCGAGCTTTTGGCATTGGCCACGGCCTGAATCCCGAGGGGCAGCGCCAGGCTCTCCATCAGCGGCACGACATAGACGCAGCCCTTTTCAAGCACGGCGCCATGCGTCAGATCCATCTGGTGCATTTCGAGCGCGGCCAGCCGGTCAGCCACCCGCCGCCCCTTGCCCGCAAGGAAAGAGGCCCGCACCCGCCAGGCGCGCGCACCAAGGCGAAGATCAAGGCTTGCGGGCTGGATTTGTGCATCTTCGACCGGTGGTTCCGCGCGGATCACGCCGTCGCGCACCATGGCGCGCAAAGCCTGTACTGGCAAAACCCCGGTCTGTTGCATGATCCACCTCTTTCGGCCTGCTGCCGGTTTCCTTGCAGATGCGTTGCCTTAGTGCAAGGCGGCACAGCGGAAGAAAGTGAGAGATTTATGGTCGGGCTAGCAGGACTTGAACCTGCGACCTTCCGCCCCCCAGACGGACGCGCTACCAGACTGCGCCATAGCCCGACGCTGTGTGCGCCTATCTACCCGATTCACGCCCAAGGGCAAGGGTGAAAAACAGGGCTGCGCGACAAAAGCCGCGCCGCGCCGATCATTCGCGGCTGCGCATCAGCGCGAGCAGGGCCTGCAGCCGCGCGATCGCTGGTGCGGCCTCGGCCAGACGCGTGGGCGCGGGCGGAGCACCGCGCAGGGTATGGGCAAGCGCCGCTGCACGCCGAAAACGCGTCTTCGGCGGCGTGTCCAGATCACTGAAGGCATTGCCGCCTGTATCCGGATCCGGCGGGGCAGGGGGCGCAGGATCATTTGCCGCTTGCACCTCAGCGGCAGCCAGATCAGCTTTCTCAGGCTCAGGCTCAGGCTCAGG
>NZ_MJAP01000034.1 GCF_001884735.1 Natronohydrobacter thiooxidans
CTCAGGCTCAGGCTCAGGCTGTGCCGCGTCGAGCGCTGCTAGCTCGGAGATATCGTCGGGTGCCGCGACTTCTGAAGCAACGGCTTTCGCGCCATCAAGTGCCGCGAGATCCGCGATCTCGCCGTCGGGATCTGCGACCGGCTCGGCCACGGCCTCGATATCCCAGTCCGGCGCGTCATCGGTGATCGGTGCAAGCGCGGCGACATGGCGCACGCCTTGTTCCTGAATGAGCTTCTGCACGCCGCGGATGGTCATGCCACGGTCATGCAGCAGCAGCTTGATGCCGGACAGCAGGTCAATATCGGCAGGGCGGTAATAGCGCCGCCCGCCCGCGCGTTTCACGGGCTTGACCTGCGGAAACTTGCTTTCCCAGAAGCGCAGCACATGCGCCGGGGTCTGTAACGCATCCGCCGCCTCGCTGATGGTGCGGAACGCGTCAGGTGCCTTGCGCATGGCGATTCCTATCTGCGGTTGCCCTCGGCCACGCGTTCTTTCATCAGATGCGAGGGGCGGAAGGTCAGAACCCGGCGCGGCGAGATCGGCACTTCCTCGCCCGTCTTCGGGTTGCGTCCGACACGGGCATTCTTGTCGCGCACGGAGAATGTCCCGAAAGACGAGATCTTCACCTGCTCGCCGCTGACCAGCGCATCGGACACATGCTGCAGCACCGAATCGACCAGAGTCGCGGATTCATTCCGTGACAGCCCGACCTCGCGAAAAACCGCTTCGGTCAGGTCCATGCGCGTCAAGGTCTTGTTGGACATTGTTACCCCCTCATTTGCGGGGCAGCATGGGGGAAAGCGATTTTCGAGTCAATATCAGTGGGTTGTCAAGCGGCCTGAAAGCGCCGATCGCGCTACCAGCGCAGCGCCACGGCGCCCCAGCTCAACCCCCCGCCGATCGCTTCGGTCAGGATCAGGTCGCCCGGTTTGAAGCGCCCTTCGGCATTGGCAACCGACAGGGCCAGCGGAATCGAGGCCGCGGATGTGTTTCCGTGGTCCTGCACGGTCACGACCACACGCTCCATCGGCAGACCCAGCTTCTGGGCCGTGCCCTTGATGATGCGCAGATTGGCCTGATGCGGCACGATCCAGTCGACATCCGCCGCCGTCAATCCGGCCTTGTCGAGGGCGGTCATCGCCGTGGCCGCAAGCTTCTCGACAGCATGGCGGAATACCTCGCGCCCCTGCATCCGCAGATAGCCAGCCTGGCCCGTGCGCGAGACGCCGCCATCGACATAAAGCAGATCACGGTAGCGCCCGTCCGAGTTCAGATCGCAGGCCAGCACGCCGCGGTCGGTACTGGCCCCGGTGCCTTCCTGCGCTTCCAGCACCAGCGCGCCCGCGCCGTCGCCGAACAGAACCACCGTGCTGCGGTCGGTCGGATCCATGATGCGCGAGAAGGTCTCGGCGCCGATGACCAGCACGCGTTTTGCCTGACCGGCTAGGATCAGCCCGCTCGCATTGGCCAGCGCAAAGACAAAGCCCGCGCAGACTGCCTGAATGTCGAAAGCAAAGCCCGAGATGATGCCCAGATTGGCCTGAACCTGGGTTGCCACCGCCGGGAAGGTGTAATCCGGCGTCGAGGTCGCCACGATCACCGCGTCAATCGTGTCGGCGGTGACACCGGCATTCTCCAGTGCTGCGCGCGCCGCATATGTCGCCAGATCCGAGGTGTATTCATCCTCTGCCGCAAAATGGCGCCGCTTGATCCCCGAACGGGAGACAATCCAGTCATCGCTGGTATCCAGCGTCTTCGCAAATTCTGCGTTCTCGACCACGCGTTCTGGCAGGTAGTGGCCAGTGCCACGGATGACAGGACGGATCAGGCTCATGCTTGCCCCATGTCTTGCGTGTCTGCGGCGCTCTCTTCCGCAGGCAGGGCCGCTTCCTGGCGGCTCAGGACGCGCTCTTGCAGCGCATCGGCAACCGAGGCCAGACGATCGGCCATGCGGTCCTGAAAGCCCGATTGCGCCAGCCGGAAGGCGAGCTTGATTGCGGCGGAAACCCCGGTCGCATCGGCCGAGCCATGCGATTTCACCACGGTTCCGTTCAGGCCCAGAAACACCCCGCCATTCATGCGGCGCGGGTCCATGCGCTTTTGCAGCCGCTTGAGCGGGCCGTAAGCCGCAAGCCCGCCGACGCGCGACAATAGCGATGCTGTCAACTCGTCGCGCAGCGTATCGACGATGAGCCTTGCCGTGCCTTCGCCGGTTTTCAGCGCGACATTGCCGGTAAAGCCATCCGTCACGATCACATCGACATGCGCCGAGGCCAGATCCGTGCCTTCGACAAAACCCACGAAATCATAGCGCCCGATTTCTGCGGCATCTGCGATCAGTTGCGCGGCTTCCTTGATTTCGGCGCGGCCCTTGTGTTCTTCGGTGCCGACATTCAGCAAGCCCACGCGCGGGCGCGCTGTGTCAAAGGCATTGCGGTAATAGGCCGCCCCCATCAGCGCATATTGCAGCAGCGATTCCTCGTCGGCGCGCACATCCGCGCCAACATCCAGCATGGTGTTGAAACCGCTTTCGCCGCGCGAGGGCCAGAGGCAGGCTATCGCCGGTCGGTGCACGCCATGCAGCTTGCGCAGGCGCAGCATCGCCACGGCCATCAACGCACCGGTATTGCCGCAGGACACCGCCGCCTGCGCTTCGCCTTCGCGCAGCGCGGTCAGCGCGGACCACATCGAGGTCTCGCGCCCGCGCCGCATCACCTGGCTGGGCTTGTCGTGCATGCGCACAACATCGGGGCTGTGCTGGATGCGCGTGATGCCACGAAGCACAGGGTGACGGGCAACCAGCGGCGCAAGCTGGGCCTCGTCTCCGTGCAGAAGAAATCCGATCACGCCATTCTTTGCGGCGGATTGCGCGCAGCCTTCAACGACCGCAGAGGGGCCTTGATCGCCCCCCATGGCGTCGACGGAAATCGTGATTCTTCTGGATGGTGCTTCTTGCGTCATGCCGAGCGGCGCTTCTCAAGGCCGGCCCCGTTTCGGGGGCCGCTGGCCTCAGGCCGCGTCGTCTTCCAGATCGACCGCGCCGGTCTGGGCCACGACTTCGCGATCACCATAGTGGCCGCAGGACGGGCAGACATGATGCGGGCGCTTCAGCTCGCCGCAATTGGTGCACTCATTGGGATTGGCCGCAACCAGAGCGTCATGCGCGCGGCGCATGTTACGGCGGGAGCGGGTCACGCGGTTCTGTTGAACAGCCATGTCAAACCTCTGTTGTCAGAGCATCCGGACCATTCACCCAAGACCTGGGCCGTCCCGACGCGAAAGTGGGAAGATGCGATTTCGGCGGGGAATACACGGATTGCCCGTGGCTTCCAAGCCCTCAATTCACGAGCCGCGCAAAATAGTGATAAATCGTGTCTATGCAAGGCTCAATCGTCAGATTCCGGTGTCTTTCCGGCTTGTCCGGCGAGTTTGCCCTGTAGCGCGGCAAGCCCGGCAAAGGGTTTGGGGCGCGACTCAGGCAAGGGGGCAGCGCCGGGTGGCGCGATATTCAGCGCGCCCGAGGGGGACAGCGCGGCATCCGGGGCGCGCGGAAAGGCGGGCAGCGCCAAGGACAGCGCCTCGATGGCGATGGCCGAGATGTCGATCTGAGAGCCGAGCGGCTCTATCGTGTCATCCTCGGGCATCTCGACCTCCAGCCCTTCGGGTTCGGGCAGATCGGCCAGAAATGCGCGCGTCACAGTCTCGTCGATCCGGGTCGTGACGGGGGCGAGTGTGACCGCACAGGGCTGAACCACGGTTGCGCCAAGCTCCGCGACCAGTTCCCAGTCCGAGCGGCGCAGGGGGCGCAGGACCCCCTGAAAGCGGAATTTGCGCAATGCCTCCAGCCCAAGCGCCGCAGCGATCTGCTGGCGTTGCGCCGCATCGGGCTGCAGGTCGATGGTCACGGACTTGCGGCCGCCCAGACGGGCAACCCTGAGAGGGGCAAGCAGGGACACGGCGTCGATGGAATGGGGGATCTCGGTCACGGGTCCGGGTTCCTTAAAGGTTTCAGGTTTGCACAATCCCATAACGCATTGCGTTCCATTCTTGAATAGCAAGGCGTCCTTCTGTATCCCTGAGCGTGAAAGAAAGCGGTTTGCTGCGGATCGCGCAGGGAAACGCTCAAAAACACGTTATGCCGGAAGCAATTGGGGACGTTCGGACAAGATGATGCATCGCTGGTTTCTGATCGCCCTGACTGCTGTTTTCGCGCTCGCTTTGGCAGGGTGCAGCCCCGTCATGCGCTTTCACGGCTATGCCCCGGATGACGGGCTGCTGGCGGATATCGAGATCGGGCGTGACACGCGCGAGACCGTGGCCGAGAAGATTGGCCGTCCGGGCCTGACCGGGGTGATGGAAGGCTCGGCCTGGTATTATGTGCAAAGCGACTGGCGCCACGAAGGCTGGCGCCCGCCCGTCGAGGTGAAGCGTGAAGTGGTCACGATTTCCTTCGATGGCGGCGGGCGTGTCTCGAATATCGAGCGGTTCGGGCTTGAACAGGGCGAAGTGGTCGCGCTCTCGCGCCGCGTGACCTCGCCGGGCTTGACGAGCGGGACGATCCTGCGCCAGCTCTTCTCGAATATCGGGCAGTTCAACCCGGCGCAGATGCTGGGCGGACGCTGAGGCGCGACTGCACACCACGTCGCAATGGGGCGCCAAGGCAGGGGGCAGGCATGACCGGCGGACGCGACCCTGATCCTGTGCAGGATGCTGCGGTGGAGGCCCCGGACTGGGGTTTCGACCTCGGAATGCTGCATATCGGGCTGGCCCGCAGCGCCGAGGACATGAAAGCCGTGCAGCGTTTGCGCGACACGCGCTTTCGCGGCGCTCCGGGTGTCAGCGACATGGATCGTTTTGACCCGCTCTGCCGGCACCTTCTGATCCGCAAATCCACTGATCAAGAGGTTCTGGCCGCAGCGCGTCTTCGCGTTCTGCAGGGGGATAGCGCCCTTCGCGACTGCTATACGGCGCAATTCTACGATCTGGGCGAGTTGGGGCGCAGCGGGCAGAGTTGCATGGAGATCGGGCGTATCTGCATCGATGCGGCGCATGTTCATGACCCGGACCTGTTGCGCGCGCTTCTTGCCGGGCTGACGCGGTTGGCACAGGAAAGCGGCAGCGAATTGCTGATCGGCTGCGCCTCGTTTCGCGGGGCCGATCCCGCGCGTCATGCGGGCGCGCTGAAATACCTGGCGGCGAATCATATCGGCCCGGCACACCTGCGTCCCGCCCGTGCTGCGACGCAGGTGCTGGAACTGCCGGATGCGGGGGGCAGTGCAGAGATGACGGGTCTGCGTCAGGTGCCGGCGCTGTTGCGGCTCTATCTCGGATTGGGGGGCTGGGTGTCTGACCATGCGGTGATCGATCCGGAGCTTGACACGCTGCATGTCTTCACCGCCGTCGAGACCGCCTCCATTCCGCCCGCGCGGTTGCGTGCCCTGCAACTGCTGGCGCGCGGCTGAGAGCATCGGGAATATCGCTGCGCAAAGCGTTGCTTTTCGTGCTAGACTCCTTATGTGACCCTTCGTGCATGCGATGCACGATCTGACTGTCAGGAAGGATGACCATGCCCGCCCGCAAAGAACCGAGCTCGCAAGCGACAAACCGGATCGCCCGTCTTGATCCCGTCTGGGAAACCATCCGCGACGAAGCCCAGGCCTCGGTCGAACAGGAGCCGCTTCTGGGGGGAATGTTCCATTCCTCGATTCTGCATCACCGCACGCTGGAACAGGCGCTTGCCTTCCGCCTGTCGCAGAAGCTCGCGTCTGCCGAGATGTCAGAGCAGATTCTGCGCGAGATCATGGATGCGGCCCATGCCGATGATCCGTCACTGGGCGAGGCCGCCCGCGCCGATATCGTGGCAACCTATGAGCGTGATCCGGCCTGCAACCGCTTCCTGAAGCCGCTGCTGTATTTCAAGGGCTATCAGGCGGTTCAGGCTTACCGGATCGCGCATTGGCTGAGCAAGCAGGGCCGCACCGATTTCGCAAGCTTGATCCAGATGCGGGTGTCCGAGTGCTTTGGCGTCGATATTCACCCCGGCGCGCGGATCGGCAAGGGGATCATGATCGATCACGCGCATTCCATTGTCGTGGGGGAAACTGCGGTGGTGGGCGATAATGTCTCGATGCTGCATTCGGTGACGCTGGGCGGGACCGGCAAGGAAGATGGCGACCGCCATCCCAAGATCGGCAATGGCGTGCTGATCGGGGCCGGGGCCAAGGTTCTGGGCAATATCCATGTCGGCGATTGCGCCCGGATCGCAGCCGGGTCGGTGGTGCTCGAAGATGTGCCCACGCGCAAGACGGTTGCGGGCATCCCGGCGCGGATCGTTGGCGAAGCAGGCTGCGCGCAGCCCTCGCTGACGATGGACCAGCTTTTCGGCGGGCGCACGGATCTGGGCTGAGGCGGGGGCGCCGCCCGCACGGATGACGCGCGGAAGGTGGGTTTCCACCCGGCTTGCCTGTGACATGCCCCTATCGCTTCCATCATGAACGCGGGGCCGGTTGCGCTTGTCGTCTCAACCGGCCCCGTCACATCACCTGTCCCGCGATCCGCTCAGGCCAGCGCCATGGCCCTGCGCGCCGTTTGCCGCTTTTTCCGATGCCTCCCCGACCAGATCGCGCGGCAGGATCAGGTTCAGGACGATGGCAATGGCTGCGGCGGGCAGGATGCCCGAGGTCAGCAGCACGCGCGGCGTGTCCGACAGATGCTGCAGCGCCGAGGGTTCCAGTTGCAGCCCGAGCCCCAGCGAGAGCGCAATCGCGAAGATCACCATATTGCGCCGGTTCCACAGCACATCCGACAGCATCGAGATCCCCGCTGCGACGACCATGCCGAACATCACGATCACACCGCCGCCCAGAACCTCGATGGGTACGGTCGAGATCACGGCGCCGACTTTCGGGAACAGCCCCGCGATGATCAGGAATATGGCGCCGATGGTCACGACATGGCGGCTCATGACACCGGTCATGGCGATCAGGCCCACATTCTGGCTGAAGCTCGTATTCGGCAGCGCCCCGAACAGGCCCGAAACGGCGGTACCGATCCCGTCAGCATAGGTCGCACCTTCGATCTCGCGCTCGGTGGCTTCGCGCCCCGCGCCGCCTTTGGTGATCCCCGAGACATCGCCCACCGTCTCGACCGCAGAGACAAAGGCCATGGCACAGAAGCCGATGATCGCGGCAGCGGTGAATTCAATGCCGAAATGCAGCGGGTTGGGCAGGGCGAAGGGCGCTGCGGTGCCGATGGGGGCGAAACTGACCTTGCCCATCAACAGCGCCACGATATAGCCCGCAAACAGCCCAAGCAGCACGGCAGAGACCGAGAGCATGCCACGGGCAAAGAATTTCAGCCCCAGCGTGACGAAGATCACCACAAGCGCGATGGACCAGCTTTGCAGATTGCCGAACTGTTCCGTGCCCATCAGCGGCACACCGCCCGCAGCGTATTGGACACCTACACGCACCAGCGCGAGGCCGATCATGGTGACAACCAATCCGGTCACAAGCGGGGGCAGGGCAAAGCGGATGCGTCCGATCACAGTGCCAAGGGCAGCGTGAAACAGCCCGCCCACCAGAATGCCGCCCATGACCGCTGCCATGGCATCCACGCCCTTGCCTGCCACAAGCGGGATCATGATCGGGATGAAGGCGAAAGATGTGCCCTGCACGATGGGCAGCCGCGCGCCGACCGGGCCGAAGGTGATGGTCTGCAGCAGCGTCGCCACGCCTGCAAAGAACATCGACATCTGCAACATATAGATCAGATTCGGGAAATCGGGCGAGCCGGAGCCAAAGCCGAATCCCGCAGCCCCCGCCACGATGATCGCGGGCGTCACGTTCGAGACGAACATCGCCAGCACATGCTGAACGCCGAGCGGAATGGCCTTGTAGAGCGGCGGTGTGTAATCGGGGTCGCGCAATTGCGCGGCGGTCCCGAGCGATGAATCAGCCATGGTGAAGTCCTCCTCAGGAAAGCGGGAGCGGTCCCTGAAGGCCGGCCTGACCTTCAAGGCTGGATCGTGGCGCGGGGCTTCCTCCTCAAGCCGGGCCGCGCACCTCCCACGGGGTTGAAAACCAGTGTTCTTCAAGGTTCGGCGTCGGCCCGATCCGGTCGATCACGGCAAACCGGCCGGGCTGGCTGAGGGGGGTGAGCACCCCATGCCAGATATTGCGGTGAAAATTGATGCCCTGCGCGCCATTTGTGAGGAAGGCGCGGGGGGTGTCGGGGCTGCCGCCCAGATCCTGCGCAACAATCACCAGAAACGGCGCGTCATGCATCGGAATGAAGGCCTGACTGCCCTCCGGGTGACGCTCTACCATGTCGAGCCTATAGGGCAGGGCGCGCGGCTCTGCGTCGAAGATCGAAATCCCCGCACGCCCCCCCGCGCCGAAATCAAGCTGCGCCCGGTCATGAAAGCGCCCGCACAGACCCTGATTGATCAGCTTGTCCGGCGCGCCTGTGGTGTCGAGCACATCGCCGAAAGGGGCGAAAGCTGTCGGGGTCAGGGCTTCTGCGATGAGGATGCGCGTCATGTCCGGCCTCGGGCTAGGGCGTGAGGGAGTGGTGAGTATTTATGGCAAGATGAAACACTCAGGGCAGGATATCCTTCAGCCGCAGTTCCGCGATGCGTTCGACCTGACGGCAGGCGGTGGCGAATTCGGTGGCGCTGTCATTTTCGAGCCGGTCCTGAAAGGCTTGCTGGATGCTGGCCTTGCTGTTGTCGCGCACCGCGATGATGAAGGGGAAGCCATGTTTCTCGACATAGGCGGTGTTCATCTTCTGGAAGCTGTCGCGCTCCGCATCGGTCAGGGCGTCGAGCCCGGCACTTGCCTGTTCGTTGGTGGATTCCGCGGTCAGGCGCTTGGCAGCGGCGAGTTTTCCGGCAAGGTCCGGGTGGGCACGCAGAACGGCCATGCGCGCGTCATCACTGGCGCTGCGGAAGGCGCGCGCCATGGCATTGGCCAGACCCGCCGCGCTGTCATGGGCGGGGCCGAGTTCCAGCGCATGGGCGGCTTCGGCGACCCAGGGCGAGTGCTCATAGATGCCGCCGAACCTCGCCACGAAAGCCGCGCGGTCCATGGCGCTGGGCCGGTCGCGGCGCGCATGCGGGTGGGTGGCGGCCCAATGCTGCGCGATATCCTGACGGCGCGCGAACCAGACACCTTCATGCGCCATCGCGTGATCGAGGAAGCGCATCAGACCGGCGATCTTGCCGGGGCGCCCGATCAGGCGGCAATGCAGGCCGATGGACAGCATCTTCGGCGCGCCTGCCTCCCCTTCGGCATAGAGCACATCAAAAGCATCTTTCAGATACTCCTCGAAATCGCGCCCTGTGACCCAGCCGGGGGCCGTGGCAAAACGCATGTCATTGGCCTCTAGCGTATAGGGCAGGATCAGTTGATCGCGCGCGCCGAATTCCATCCAATGCGGCAGGTCATCATCATAAGTATCTGAAATCCAGTCGAACTGGCCGGTCTCTGCCGCAAGCCGGACGGTATTGACCGAACAGCGCCCGGTATACCAGCCGCGCGGGGCCTCGCCCACGACCTCGGTATGCAGGCGGATCGCGTCCCGGATCGCGGCGCGTTCCTCTTCTTCTGGCATGTCGCGGTGTTCGACCCATTTCAGCCCGTGGCTGGCGATTTCCCAATCCGCCGCTTTCATGGCTGCAACCTGTTCGGGATTGCGCGCCAGCGCCGAGGCCACACCGTAAATGGTCACCGGCAGCTCGCGCGCAGTGAACAGCCGGTGCAGACGCCAGAACCCGGCCCGCGCGCCGTAATCATAGATGGATTCCATGTTCCAGTGCCGCATGCCCGGCCAGGGCTGTGCACCGGGAATATCGGACAGAAAGCCCTCAGAGGCCGCGTCGCCATGCAGCAGGCTGTTCTCGCCGCCCTCCTCGTAGTTCAGCACGAGCGAGATCGCGATCTTTGCCCCGCCCGGCCACCCGGCCTTGGGGGGCGTGGCACCATATCCAGTCAGATTGCGCGGGTAGCGATGCACGGGGAAACCTCCAGATAGTCAGTTCATTTTGTTCTAAAGCAGAATAATCAATTCCGCTTTCTGGGAATTTTTGAAAGACCTCAAATCTGCGCCAGGAGCATGAGGCTGGAAGTTTATGCCCCGGCGCTGCAAGATCAGGCGAATCCGTATCAGCAGGGGGGCATCATGGCCGGTTTTCTGACAACGCATGTTCTGGACACGGCGCGCGGTCTGCCCGCCGAAGGACTGGAGATCACGCTCTATCGCCTGAGGGACGGCGCGCGGGATCTGGTGGTGACGATGCGCACCAATGATGACGGGCGCACGGACAGCCCGATCCTGCCCGCGGAGCGTTTCGAGACCGGCGTTTATGAGCTGGTCTTTGCGGCGGGCGACTATCTGCGGGCGACCGGGCAGGCCGGGGCCGACCCGCTGTTTCTGGACGAAGTGCCGATCCGTTTCGGCATCAGCGACCCCGACAGCCATTACCATGTACCGCTCCTGCTCTCGCCCTTCAGCTTTTCGACCTATCGCGGCAGCTGAGCCAGCGCTTTCTCGGCCTCGGCCAGCGCCGCCTTGATCCGCGCTGCGATGAAATCCGCAAAGATCGTCACTTTCGGGTCGCGCAGGCGGCGATGTGGCGTCAGCGCGGCCAGTGTGACGGGCAGGGGGGGCGTGGCTTCGGCCACAGGCACCAATGCACCGCTGACCAGATGCTCGGCCACCTCGAATACCGGTTTCATCACGATCCCGCGCCCGTCCAGCGCCCAGCCGGTCAGCACATCGCCATCATCCGATTCGTAGGGCCCTGCGATCTTGTAGCGCTGCGGACCGTCCGGCCCTTGCAGCGTCCATTGAAATTCGCGCGCACCGGGAAAGCGCAGGTTCAGGCAGTCATGCCGGTCGCGCACCAATGCCGCGCCATCCGCAGGCATGCCGCGTCGCGCGACATAATCCGGCGCCGCACAAAGTACGCGCGGACATTCCGCGATCACCCGCATTTTCAGCGTCGAATCCTCCAGCGTGCCCAGATGAAAGACCAGATCCAGCCCTTCGGCGGTCACATCAATGCTGCGGTCTGACAGGCGCAGGCGCAGTTCGATCTCGGGGTTTTCATCCTTGAACCCCGGCACATGCGGCGCGATCAGCCTTCGCCCGATGCCAAGCGGGGCCGCGACAAAGAGCGTTCCGCGCGGCTTGGCGGAAGCATGGGTCAATGCGCCCTCGGCCTCGGAAATCGCATCGAGGATCTTCAGCGCGCCTTCATAGAAGATCTGCCCGTTCGACGTGGGCTGCAGCGACCGGGTGGTGCGGTTGAACAGCCGCACCCCCAGATGCTTTTCCAGTTCCGCCACACGGGCCGAGGCGACGGCTGGCGAGGTGCGCTGATCGCGCGCGGCGGCGGACATGCTGCCCAATTCATAGACACGCACGAACATCTGGACATTGTTGAGATAGGCCATGGCGATTTTCAAGCTGCATTTGAAAGTGATCGGTGTTTTCTGGAATTAACAGAAAGCGGGCTGCCGGTATAGGGTCTGGGCTGACGCGAATAAATACTAGGAGGGCGCGATGCTTGATTTGGTTATCTTCGGCGCTTGGGCGGAATTCGCCATACGCTGGCTGCATGTGGTCACGGCGATTGCCTGGATCGGATCGAGTTTCTATTTCATCGCCCTCGATCTGGGCCTGCGCAAATCGCCATCGCTTGCGCCCGGCGCGCATGGCGAGGAATGGCAGGTCCATGGCGGTGGCTTCTACCATATCCAGAAATATCTGGTTGCCCCCGACAAGATGCCCGATCACCTGATCTGGCACAAATGGCAAAGCTATTCGACATGGCTTTCAGGCTTCGTGCTTCTGGCGCTGATCTATTATGTCGGTGCCGAATTCTACCTGATCGATGTCAATGTGGCCGATCTCGCGGTCTGGCAGGCGATCGCGATCTCGCTGGCCTCGCTGGGTCTGGGCTGGGTGATCTATGACCTGCTCTGCAAGTCGCGCTTCGGCGAGGACAATACGCGGCTGATGATCCTGCTTTTCGTTCTCCTGGTGATCATGGCCTGGGGCTACACGCAGGTTTTCACCGGTCGGGCGGCACTTCTGCATCTTGGTGCCTTCACCGCCACCATCATGTCGGCGAATGTGTTCTTCATCATCATCCCCAATCAGAAGATCGTGGTGGAAGACCTCAAGGCCGGGCGCACGCCGGATCCGAAATACGGCAAGATCGCCAAGCAGCGTTCGACCCATAACAACTATCTGACCCTGCCGGTCATTTTCCTGATGCTGTCCAATCACTACCCGCTGGCCTTCGCCTCCGAGTTCAACTGGCTCATTGCGGCGCTGGTCTTCCTGATGGGGGTGACGATCCGGCATTTCTTCAACACCCTGCATATGGGGGGCGGCTATAAATGGTGGACATGGGCGGCGACGACGGTGCTGTTTCTGACCATCATCATGCTCTCGACCCTCGGCCAGCCCCGCGCGGCCGAGGAGGAAGATCTCGCGGCACTCCCGGCATCTGTCGCCCGCTTCGTCGAGGATCCGCATTTCGAAGACGCCTATTGGGCCGTGGTTGGCCATTGCTCGATGTGCCATGCCGAAGATCCGGTCTGGCCGGGCCTCTACTGGGCGCCGAAAGGGATCATACTGGAAACCGAAGCACAGGTCGCCCGCGCCGCCCAGACCATCTATCTGCAATCCGGCATCAGCCATGCCATGCCACCGCGCAGCTCGGTTCAGATGGCGGACGAAGCCCGCGCCGAAATCGCCCGCTGGTATCGCAGCGCCACCGGCTCCTGATTGCTGTCTCGCAAGAATATTGGGGGGAGATGACCCCACGAAGCAGAAAGCCCCGCCTGAACAGGCGGGGCTTTCTCGATCAGATCGCAGAGTGGGCCGGATCAGCCGATGGCCGCCTGTTTCACTTCATCATCAATATAGGGCACATATTGCGCGAAATTCTCGGCGAACATCCCGACAAGTTTCGCGGCCTGGCGGTCATAGGCTGCGCCGTCTTCCCAGGTCCGGCGCGGGTCAAGCAGCACATCCGCGACACCGGGCACGGAAACCGGCACGTCAAAGCCGAAATTCGGATCGCGGCGGAACTCGACTTCGCGCAGGGATCCGTCCAGCGCGGCACTCAGAAGCGCGCGGGTGGCCTTGATCGGCATGCGTGACCCGGTGCCATAGGCGCCACCGGTCCAGCCGGTATTGACCAGCCAGCATTCCGCCCCGAAACGCGCGATCTTCTCCTGCAAGAGCTTGCCATAGACCTCGGGGCGGCGCGGCATGAAGGGGGCGCCGAAACAGGTCGAGAAAGTCGGCTGCGGTTCGGTCACGCCCTGTTCGGTCCCGGCCACTTTCGAGGTGAAGCCCGACAGGAAATGATACATCGCCTGCGCAGGCGTCAGCCGGGCGATGGGGGGCAGCACGCCGAAAGCATCGCAGGTCAGCATGATGATGTTCTTCGGCACCCCGCCCAGCGAGGTCTCGGATGCATTCGAGATTGCGTCCAGCGGATAGGCCACGCGGGTATTCGCGGTCAGGCTGTCATCGGTGAAATCCAGCTCCAGCGTGTCCGGGTCATAGACCATGTTCTCGACCACCGAGGCGAAGCGATGCGTCGTCGCATAGATTTCCGGCTCGGCCTCGGCATCGAGATTGATGGTCTTGGCGTAGCAGCCCCCCTCGAAATTGAAGATGCCAGTATCCGACCAGCCATGTTCGTCATCCCCGATCAGGATGCGCGCGGGATCGGCGGAAAGCGTGGTCTTGCCGGTGCCTGACAGGCCGAAGAACACCGCCGAATCCTGCGGATCATCCAGCGCATGATTGGCCGAGCAATGCATCGGCATCACACCCTTTTCCGGCAGGATGTAGTTCAGCAGCGTGAAGACCGATTTCTTGTTCTCGCCGGCATAGGCCGTGTTGGCGATCAGAATGATCTTGCGGCTCAGATCCAGCGCGATCACGGTTTCGGAGCGGCAGCCATGGCGGGCCGGGTCGGCCTTGAAGCTCGGGCAGTTGATGATGGTGAATTCCGGCTCGAATGTGGCCAGTTCCTCGGCGGCGGGGCGGCGCAGCAGATGGCGGATGAACAGCCCGTGCCAGGCCAGTTCCGTCACCACGCGCACATCCAGACGATGCGCCGGATCCGCTCCACCATAGAGATCCTGCACGAAAACCTCGCGCCCTTGCAGATGGGCCAGCATGTCGGCATGCAACTGATCAAAGGCCGCCTGCGCCATCGGAGCGTTGTTTTCCCACCAGATCTTGTTTTCGACCTCGGGGCTGCGCACCACGAATTTGTCTTTGGGCGAACGACCCGTATGCGTGCCGGTCGAGGCCAGAAACGCGCCCCCAAGCCCCAGCCGCCCCTCGCCGCGCTGGATCGCGGCTTCGACAAGGGCAGGCTCCAGCAGGTTGTAATAGGCCTTCGACACTCCGACAATACCTTGGTCTTCCAGGCGTTTGTTCGGGTTGACGCGGGGTGTGGTCATCGTGGCGGCTCCATTTGGCACGTGGTTCCAGAAACGGGTGCAATCACCTGGTCAAAAGAAAATTCGTCATCGGCACATCATGCTGCCCGGCTGCTGATTGCCCTATAACACCACGATTGTGGCAAAGCATAGGTCGATATCGTATGGTTAGCGCAATCAACCGGACGTTAGCGCAACATTAGGAAATTCAGCGCATACAGAGTGTTGCTGTTTCGCACGGTTGGTCGCGAATCAGCGATGAAAACCGGGGCTGTGCTGTTATTTTGTTGCGACAAACATGGGATTGGGCGACTATGTGGCAAAATTAAGGCGAAATCGCCATAAAAGCAGACGTAAAGGGCAGGCACATGTCGAAAATCGCACTGGTCGATGATGACCGCAATATCCTGACATCCGTATCAATCTGCCTTGAGGCCGAAGGGTTCGAGGTGGAAACCTATAATGACGGGCAGGCGGCGCTGGATGCCTTCAATCGCAAGATGCCCGATATGGCTGTTCTGGACATGAAGATGCCGCGCATGGACGGGATGGAATTGCTGCAGCGGCTGCGGCAGAAAACCCAGATGCCGATCATTTTCCTGACCTCCAAGGATGACGAGATCGACGAAGTGCTCGGGCTGCGCATGGGCGCGGATGACTATGTGAAAAAGCCCTTCTCCCAACGTCTGCTGGTCGAACGGATCCGCGCGCTGTTGCGCCGCAAGCAGGCGATCGAGGCGGGACCGGATGCCGGCGACGAGGCCAAGGTTCTGGTACGCGGCAATCTGGAAATGGATCCGCTGCGCCATCAGGTGAAATGGAAGGGCGAAGATGTCACCCTGACCGTGACAGAATTTCTGCTGTTGCAGGCCCTCGCCCAGCGTCCCGGTGTGGTAAAGTCGCGCGATCAGTTGATGGATGTGGCCTATGAGGATCAGGTCTATGTCGACGACCGCACGATCGACAGCCACATCAAGCGGTTGCGCAAGAAGATGCGCAGCGTTGACGAGGAATTCTCGTCCATCGAGACGCTGTACGGGATCGGTTACAAATATAACGAAGCGTGACACAAGGCCGGTCGGTGCGAAGCCTGACGGACAGAAAATCGGGTGCTGGAGTGCAGACGGAGGCAACTGCATCGAGAACGGATATCGTTCTTGGCGATGACTGGATAGGCCCCGGCGACGCGGTCGAGACCGAGGTACGCGCATCGCGCGCGCGCCGCGGAATGTTCAGCATTTCGAGTTCACCACTTGCCCGCAAGATCGCGCTGTTCAATCTTGTGGCGCTCGTCATCCTGATCGCGAGTATCCTGTTCACGAACCCGTTCCGGGATTCTCTTCTGCGCCAGCAGGAAGAAATGCTCGCAACGAATGTCCAGATCCTCGCCCGCATGCTCTCGGGCCCGGGCGACATGGATACCGCGCGCGCCGCCCTGCAGAACAGTTTCTCGATGGATCGGCGCTTTGAATTGCTGCTGATCGATGCCCAGGGCCAGATCGTTGGTCAGATTCAGGGCAATGAGGCGGTTCCCGGCAGCCAGATGGCGCGACGCGCGACGCCGATCAGTGATCTGTTGCGGGCAATCTGGACCGGCATGACCTCGATCACGCCGATTGACCGGGGCGGTCCCGAGGCAACGGATTTCCAATCCGTTGCGCGCTCGATGTTCGTGTCCAACCGGGCCGGGCAAAGCGCCAGCCATACCCAACGCGATGGCACGGATACGATGTGGCTGGCCGCAAGCGCCCCAGTCCTGCGCGAGGGTGATTTCGCCGGGGCCGTGTTCCTGCGCCGCGATTCCGCTGACACGGCGCAGTTGATGCGTCAGGAGCGCGAGCAGGTGTTCCAGTTTTTCCTGATCGCCGTGCTGGTCTCGATTGGCCTGAGTTTCGTGCTGGCCTCGACAATCGCCAACCCGCTGGCCGATCTTGCCATGGCGGCCGAGCTTGGCAAGCGCCGGGATGCGCGCAAGAACCAGCCCGGCGCGCGTGTGCGTATCCCCGATCTGTCCGGTCGCCCCGATGAAATCGGCGATCTGTCCCGTGCGATGCGCGGCATTGTCAGCGCGCTTTATGACCGGGTCGAGGCGAATGAACAATTTGCCGCCGATGTGGCGCATGAGATCAAGAACCCGCTGGCCTCGCTGCGCTCCGCTGTCGGCAGCCTGCGCATGGCCAAGCGCCCCGATCAGATCCAGCGCCTGCTGGAGGTGATCGAACATGATGTGCGCCGACTGGACCGGCTGGTCTCGGACACGTCCAATGCCTCGCGTCTGGATGCGGAACTGGTCAAGGAAGAGCAGGAGGAATTCGACCTTACCGTGCTGCTGAACAATCTGTGTCAGCACCTGTCGCAGGAAGCGCGCGAAAAAGGCGTCGAGTTCATCAAGATCCTGCCGCAGGAACCGATCCGCATCACCGGGCTGGAGGGGCGTCTGGCACAGGTCTTCGTCAATCTGATCACGAATGCGATTTCCTTCTGTGAAGAAGGAGATGCCGTGCGTGTCTGGGCACGGCAGCGGCATGACCGCGTGTTGGTGGTGGTGGAAGATACCGGGCCGGGCATTCCTGATAACGCCCTCAAGAAAGTTTTCAAGCGCTTCTATTCGGAACGCCCGGTCCAGCAATTCGGCAATCATTCAGGTCTGGGGCTCGCAATATCCAAGCAGATCATCGAAGCGCATCAGGGCGTGATCTGGGCCGAGAATATTCGTGCAAACGGGGCAGATCCTGAAAGCCCGCCGCTTGGCGCGCGTTTCGTGGTCGGCCTGCCGCTTTGAGCGCGCCTGCCGTGCCGGACATGATCCATGGCTCTGCTGTTGCATTTGATCTCGATGGATCCTGGGCAGGTCTGCTGATCACCGGCCGCTCCGGCAGCGGCAAATCCGAACTGGCGCTGGAACTGATCGGCCACGGGGCCCGGCTGATCGCTGATGACCAGACCGAACTGCGCCGGGAGGGCGGAGAAATCCGCCTCTCGTCCCCGCCCGCGCTGCATGGCCTGATCGAGTTGCGCCGGGTCGGTATCCTGCGCCTTGATCCCGTTGACAGCGCGGTGCTGGCGGTTGTGGTCGATCTTGATGAGGACGAGACCGAGCGCTTGCCGCAGCGCCATGTGACAGATATTCAGGGTGTGACAGTGCCGCGCCTGCGCCATGCTTCTGGCAGGGTTTTTGCAGTGGCGCTGAAACACTATGTGCTGTCACGCCACTGGCAGGACGAGGAGCATTAGCATGTCCCTGCAGTCCAGCGCGCTGAGCAAGTCAGATCGTCTGGTCCTTCTGACCGGGCCCTCCGGGGCGGGCCGCAGTACGGCGCTGCGCGCGCTGGAGGATCTGGGCTATGAAGCGATTGACAACATGCCGATCAGTCTGGTGTCGCGACTGGTCGCCGCGCCCCTGGACCGACCGCTTGCGCTGGTCCTCGATCCCCGCAATCGCGATTTCGCGGTCAATGCGCTGCTGGCGCTGGTCGAGGAATTCTCCGCCTCGCCGCGTTTCGATTTCGATCTGGTCTATCTTGATTGCCCTGTGACAACCCTGATCCAGCGCTATTCCGAGACTCGCCGCCGCCATCCCCTCAGTCCCGACAGAACAGCGCGCGAGGGGATCGAGCTTGAAGCGCGGCTGATGCAGCCGGTTCGCATGCGCGCAGACGTTCTGGTCGAGACCGAAAGCATGACACCGCATGATCTGCGCGCGCATATGCAGCGGCTCTTTGGTCAGCCCGGAGCGCAAAACATGCAGGTGCATGTTGAGTCCTTCTCCTACAAGCGCGGCATTCCCGCCGGTGTGGATCTGGTCTTTGACTGCCGGTTTCTGAACAATCCGCATTGGCAACCCGGTCTGCGACTGCGCGACGGACGCGACCCGGCGGTTGTGGATTTCATCCTGTCCGATACCCGGTTCTCCGGCTTCTTCCGGCGAATTCACGATCTGGTTGAGTATCTTCTGCCAGAATACACGCAGGAGGGGAAAACCCAGCTTTCTATCGGCTTTGGCTGTACAGGGGGGCAACACAGGTCCGTGGCGATTGCCGAAAAGCTGTCAAATGCCCTTGCACAGGCCGGGTGGCAGGTGTCTAAACGGCACAGGGAACTGGAACGCATCGCGGCGCATGCCGCAGCAGATAAGAGCGAATAGGTCGCCTCGTGATCGGGATCGTGATCGTTGCCCATGGTGGTCTGGCCCGCGAATACCTCGCGGCGATCGAGCATGTGATCGGCAAACAGACCGGTATCGTGGCAATCTCCATCGAATATGACCACGACCGCGCGGCCAAACAGGCCGAGATCGCCGCCGCCGCCGCTGCGGTGGATGCCGGTTCCGGCGTGGTGGTCGTCACCGACATGTTCGGCGGATCACCGTCCAACCTGTCGATGCCTGCCTGCACCGGCCCCGAGCGGCGAATCCTCTACGGGGCGAATCTGCCCATGCTCATCAAGCTTGCGAAATCACGCGACATGGGGTTGCAGGCAGCGACCTCCGCCGCTCTGGAAGCTGGCCGCAAATACATTAATTCTATGGAAATCGGCCGCTAGGCTTTTGCAACTCAGGACAGGTGACGGCAGGGCATGACGAAAATCGAGTTGGAAATCATCAACGAAAAGGGCCTGCACGCCCGCGCTTCGGCGAAATTCGTTGAGGTGGTCGAGGCGCATGATGCGGCTGCCGAAGTGATGAAGGACGGCATGAGCGTGCCGGGGGATTCGATCATGGGGCTGCTCATGCTGGCGGCGTCACGCGGCACTTCGATTCAGGTCAAGACCTCGGGCGCGCAGCATGCAGAACTCGCCCATGCGCTTCAGGAACTGGTCGCAAATCGTTTTGGTGAGGGGATGTGAGTCGCCATAGCGGGTAGGCGGAAAATTGCCGCTAATTTTTTCTCGAATAAACAGCATCTTACCATTATTGTCGCGCGCTCAGCTTATCGTGATTGCGAAATGGGTTATGCTACTGTGTTCCTTCGATTACACCTCATGCGTGTGTGGATGGAACCGACTGGTTTTTTACCGGTTAATCTGACACGATGGAAACAGTAATCTAGTCGAATGGCTTGGAACAGGAGTAACAACAAATGGCAAGAATTCTGGCTTATGCAGCAGCCGCCGCACTGGTCGCGACGGGCGCAAGCGCAGGCGGCCTCTCGAAAACAGCCCCGGCAGCAGAGCCTGTAGTCCATCAGCCCGCCGCGCCGGTCGCAGCGCCGCGTTTTGACTGGACGGGTGGCTATGCAGGTGCGGCCCTTGGCTATGGCCGTATGAAAACCAGCGCCGGTGAGCGCGGCAGCACCGCAGTCGGCTTTCTGTTTGCTGGCTATCGCTGGGATATGGGTGATGCGGTGATCGGGGCAGAAGCGCAGGTTGCGCCGGTGGCATTCGGATCGCCGACGCTCGCAAGCGGTGACCGTTTGCGCGCCGGCGCGTCGCTGCTGTTGTCGGCGGGTATGCCCGTGACGGCAGATGCGCGCACCTTGGCCTATGTCGGTGCGGGCCCGGCCGTGCTTCGCACAAGCGGCCCGACTGGCTCCGGCACCTCGACCGGCCTTCAGGGCCAGTTGGGTGTGGATCACATGCTGACCGACACCATCATGGTGCGCGGCTCGGTGAACTACACAGCGATCAACCGGGTTGGTTCGGCAAATGACCGTACGCGTACCGTCGGTGCCGGTGTCGGTCTGGCCTTCCGCTTCTGATACGGTCAAGGCCCACTGAACGAAGCCCCCTGCAGTGTTCTGCAGGGGGCTTTTTCATGCCCGGCCACTACCCAATGAGGCAGAACGCGAGGCCGGTGTCAGTCATCCTCGCCAAGCATCGGGGCGGGGCGCCCCTGCACCAGCGGATGGCGTGAAAAGCGGAAAGGCGCGCGCACCCCTTTCAACCCGTCCATATCAAGCATCAGATCACGGGCAATGACCTGCGGGTCGGCAAAGACTGCATCCATGGTCTGGATCGGCCCGGCAGGTATCCCTTCGCGCTCGCATGCCGCCAGCAAAGCGGCGCTGTCCCAATGCTCTGTCGCCGCACTTATCCTGTCCGACAGGGCTTCACGATTGCGCACCCGCGCGGCATTGGTCACGAAATCGGGTTCGGTCACAAGCTCGTCCAGCCCGAGCACTCCACAAAGCCGCTGATATTGTCCGTCATTGCCGGTGGCGATGATGATATGACCATCAGCGCATGGCACCGTCTGATAGGGGGCGAGATTGGGATGAAAATTGCCCAGCCGCTTCGGGGCCTCTCCGGTCGCAAGATAATTCATCGCCTGATTGGCCATCAGCGCCACAGCCGAATCCATCAATGCCATGTCGATATGCTGCCCCAGACCGCTGCGCGCGCGCTCATGCAGCGCCGCAAGAATCGCAGTGCTGGCATAGATGCCGGTCACGATATCCGTGACCGCCACCCCCACCTTATGCGGTGCACCATCCGCCGGGCCAGTGACCGACATCAGCCCGGACATGCCCTGAATGATATAGTCATAACCGGCGCGATGGGCATAGGGACCGGTCTGTCCGAACCCCGTGATCGAGCAATAGACCAGCCGCGGGTTCAGCGCGGCGAGGCTCTCATAGTCCAGCCCGTATTTCGCCAGCCCCCCCAGCTTGAAATTCTCGATCAGCACATCGGCATCCGCGACCAGCGCCCGGACCTTTTCCTGCCCCTCGGGCGTGCGGAAATCGGCTGTCACCGAGGCCTTGCCGCGATTGGTCGAATGGAAATAGGCCGCATCCTGCGAACCATCGGCGCGGCCGATGAACGGTGGCCCCCAACGGCGCGTATCATCGCCCTCGGGGGATTCGACCTTGATCACCTCGGCGCCCAGATCGGCCAAGGTCTGACCGGCCCAGGGGCCAGCCAGAATCCGCGCCAGTTCGATGACGCGGACACCTTCCAGCGGCCCCGGCACGCGCCTCAGCCCCCCAGTTTTTCGGTCAGGATGCGTTCGAACTCGGCATAGGGCATGTTCGAATACAGCTCGCCATTGATCACGAAACTGGGCGTCGAGCGAATGCCATAGGTTTCTGCATTGGCCTGATAGAACTCGGTCAGTTCCAGCGCCTTGTCGGCATCTTCCAGACAGGCCGTGACCTCGGCATCACTCATCCCTGCCTGACGGCCAAGACGGCGCAGGTTCTCGGCCACGACGGCGGGATCATTGGACCCCGCCCAGTTGCTCTGGGTCTGATAGATCAGCTCGACCATGCCATGATAGCGCGTGCCGCCCCCGCAACGCGCGACCATCCCGGCCCAGAGCCCGTAGCGGTCGAAATAGACTTCCCGCTTCAGAAACAGGATCTGGTCGGTATCGATGAAGTTTTCCTTGATCTGCTGATAGGCGCCCTGATTGAAATTCGCGCAATGCGGACAGGTGAAAGACGAATATTCCACCACCACGACCGGTGAGTCGGGATTGCCCAGCGGAAAATCAAGCGCATGAATTTCGGTGCTCTGGCCTGTTGTTGTGCTGATCGCGGCGGCGGGTTGCTGCTGGTTTTGCGACATATACCACCAGCCCCCGGCGCCAGCGGCCACGGCAACAGCCAGCGCAGGCAGGATCAACTTGTTCATCTCGGATTTCCTTTGTTCTGTTGTGCCTTGGATAGGACATTGCAGGCCAGACGTTCAAGGGCCGCGCGCAGGCCCTCATCCTGTACCGGGGCCGCCGTTTCATGGGCCTTGGCCTGGATTTCGGGTGCCGGGGCGCGCGGCGGGGCTTTTGGCGCCGGGTCAAACTGGGCCTGACCTTCGGCAAAGCCCATCGGGGCCGTCTGGGTCAGGGTGATGCGCGCAATGGCATTATAGCCATAGCAGGCATTGACCCGCTCGCGCAGCGCAGGCAGTTGCATCTGCAGCATCGGCCCGGCCGCGCCTGTGGTCAGCAGCGTCAGCGTGCCGCCAAGCCCGCCCTTGCTGTAGCCGATCTTCACCGGGCGGCATTGTGCCGCGATATCCGGTCCAGCGATCTCGGCCCAATGCGTCAGCAGGCGCGAAATCGCAAAGCCGCGCGCCTCGCCCGCCTTGCGGATACGCGATTCGACCAGCCGTGACGCTGCCTCGAAGCCGCGCATCCGGCGTGTCGGGGGGGCAGGGGCTTTTGCCATCGCGGTTACATTCTTCCTTGCAGTGCGCGGGGCAGAGTTTACCTTCTGGCGCGCGCTTGGCCAGAGGGCAGGGCGGATTTTCGTGGTAAGAGGGCATAACACATGCGTGACGCGGCGGCACAGTCAATCGCTCCGGTGTTGCTGGATTGGTATGATCGCCACGCCCGCATTCTGCCCTGGCGCGTGCCGCCCGGCTGCGCTGAGAGGCCGGACCCCTATCGCATCTGGCTGTCCGAGGTGATGCTGCAGCAAACGACTGTGGCTGCGGTAACGGAATATTTCCACCGTTTCACCGCGCGCTGGCCTACGGTCGAGGCGCTGGCCGCCGCCGAAGATGCCGATGTCATGGCGGAATGGGCCGGGCTTGGCTATTACGCCCGCGCGCGCAATCTGCTGAAATGCGCGCGCGCGGTTGCGGCACGGGGCGGGTTTCCGCGCGACCGGGCCGGGCTGCAGGCATTGCCGGGGATCGGCCCCTATACCTCGGCAGCGATTGCCGCGATTGCCTTTGACCAGCCCGAGACCGTGGTCGATGGCAATGTCGAGCGCGTCATGGCACGGCTTTTCGACGAGCATATGCCCTTGCCCGCCGCCAAGCCTGTGCTGACCGAACTGGCCGCAGAGCTGACGCCCGCGCAGCGCCCCGGCGATTACGCGCAGGCGGTGATGGATCTGGGGGCCACGATCTGCACCCCGCGCAGCCCCGCCTGCGGGATCTGCCCGCTGATGGCGGTTTGCGCGGCGCGCGCGACCGGAACTGCCGCCAGCCTGCCGCGCAAGTCCCCCAAGCCCACCAAACCGGTGCGCTTGGGGATCGCCTATCTGGGGCAGCGTATTGATGGCGCATGGCTGATGGAACGCCGCCCTGATCGCGGCCTCTTGGGCGGGATGCTCGGCTGGCCCGGCAGCGACTGGCGCGAGAATAGCCCGACCGAGGCCCCGCCCGTCGACGCTCTCTGGCACGACGTCCCCGGCGAGGTGCGCCACACCTTCACCCATTTCCACCTGCGCCTTGCCCTGCGGGTGGCCCGTCTGCCGATGGACGCACCCGGCACCTATGTCGCGCCGCAATCCTTCGACCCCCGCGCCCTTGCCACAGTGATGCGCAAGGCCCATGCTCTCGGCGCCGACTATCTGAAAACCCTGGAGGCCCCATGACCGATGACCTGAGCGCAACCGACCAATATGTGCTGACCCACACGATGCTGCGCATCAAGGAGCCAGCGCGCGCCCTCAAGTTCTATTGCGAGGTGCTGGGCTTCCGTCTGGTCACGCAGCTTGATTTCGCCGAAGCCAGGTTCTCCCTCTACTTCCTGCAGCCGCGCGGGCATGGCGATTGCGCTGATGGCACGGTCTATCAGAGCTTCAGCCGCGCGGGGCTTCTGGAACTGACCCATAACTGGGGCAGCGAGGAGGACGATACCGAAATGCACTCGGGCAATTCAGAACCCAAGGGCTTTGGCCATATCTGCATCGCCGTGCCCGACATCGCAGCCGCCTGCGCGCGGTTCGATGCAATGGGCGTGCGCTTCCAGAAGCGGCTGGGCGAGGGCGGCATGAGGGAAATCGCCTTCATCCTCGATCCCGATGGCTATTGGATCGAAGTGGTGCAGCCTTCCTTGATGGAGGGGCTTGTGGGCAAGAACCGGGTGTAACTCTGTCGCAGCCCTGCGGGGCTGTCAGCGCGCCGATTTTGCGCTATACTCCGCGCGTGCCCTTTAGATCGAGTAAGCCCCTGTGACACCGGAACAATTTCGCCGTTTCAGTTCTGCCGTACCCTTCTGGGTCAGCCTCGGCTTCGTGCCGCTGGTCTGGATTTCGGCGCTCTGGGGGGGCTGGTGGTTCATGCTGGCCGTGGCCTATGGCTGGTGGGCCTTCACATTGATCGATTTCATCACCGGCCTGAATGTCGAGAACCCGGATACCGAAACCCCCGTCACCGATCTCTTCTGGTATCGCCTGATCACCCTGATCTGGTTTCCGGTCCAGTTCATCACCATCTTCGGCGTGATCTGGCTGCTGGTGTCGGGCGGGCTGCCCTGGTGGGAACAGATGGGCGTGGCCTTCGGGCTTGGGGTGATGACCGGGGTGATCGGTATCGTCTATGCGCATGAGCTTTTGCACCAGAAAACCCCGCATGAGCGCTGGCTGGCCGATCTGCTTCTGGCCTCGGTTCTCTATTCGCATTTCCGCTCGGAGCATCTTTTGGTGCATCACCGCTATGTCGGCACGCCGCGCGACCCGGTGACAGCCCGCTATAACGAGGGCTTTATCAGCTATTTCTTCCGCGTGCTGCGCGACTGCCCGCCTTCGGCCTTCCGCGCCGAGGCCGCGATGCTCGCGCGCAAGGGCCTGCCCAGGTGGCACCGCTCCAATCCGTTCTGGCGTTTCGCCCTGCTGCAGGGCTCGATGCTTGTCCTCGCCGCGCTGATCGGGGGCTGGTGGGGGCTCGTTCTCTTCGTCTTTCAGGCCGCGACCGCCTTCTGGCATCTGGAACTGACCAACTATATCGAACATTACGGCCTGACCCGCCGCTATCTGGGCGAGGGGAAATACGAACCCGTGCGCCCGCATCACAGCTGGAATGCCTCACATGCCGCCTCGAACTGGCTGATGATCAACCTGCAGCGCCATTCCGACCATCATTACAAGCCCGACCGTCGCTTTCCGCTGCTGCAGACCTATGATGAAACCGCCGCGCCGCAACTGCCCTTCGGCTATCCGGCCCTGACTACGCTGGCGATGGTGCCGCCCCTGTTCCGGCGCTACATGAACCCGCGCGTCAAGTCATGGCGGCGCCAGTTCTACCCCGATATCGAGGACTGGACCGACTACAGCAATCATGCCACGCCCATGCCAAAGGGCGCGTCTTAAGGGGCGCGTTCAACAAGTATTCTGCCGGACCTCCGGGGCCGCCAAGTGGCGCCAGGCTCCCGCCACGCGCCTAGACGAATTGTTCCCGGATCAGACGTTCATCCAGCCCATGCCCCGGATCGAAGAGAAGCTTATGCGCGATGTCGCGGACCGACTGGATTTCGACCCGGACCACATTGCGCACGGACCGGCTGTCCGCATCCGCCATGACCGGGCGGCGCTCGGGATCGACAACCTCGAAGCGCACGCGCGAGTCCTTGGGCAGGATCGCCCCGCGCCAGCGCCGGGGGCGGAATGCCGCGACCGGGGTCAGCGCCAGTACATCCGATCCGATGGGCAGGATCGGGCCATGCGCGGAATAGTTATAGGCGGTCGATCCCGCAGGGGTGCTGACCATTGCGCCATCGCAGACCAGCTCATCCAGCCGCTGCTTGCCATCGACGATGATGCGCAGTTTCGCCGCCTGCGCGCCTTGGCGCAGGAGCGAGACCTCATTGATCGCCAGCGCCTCGAACACCGACCCGTCGCTGCGCGTGGCCTGCATCCGGAGCGGGTTCAGCACCGCCATCTCTGCCGCATCCAGCCGCTCGCGCAGCCCCTCGGCCTGCCAGCCATTCATCAGAAACCCGACCGTGCCCCGGTTCATGCCATAGACGGGCGTATCCAGATGCTGCGTGGCATGCAGGGTCTGCAGCATGAACCCGTCGCCCCCCAGCGCGATGATGATATCCGCCTCTTCCACCGGCACAGTTTCGTACCGCCTCGCCAGAAGCGCGAGCGCTTCCTGCGCGTCGGGGGCAGCGCTGGCCAGCAAAGCGAGTTTGGGCGGCATGGCAGGACTCCGGTTCCGTTCCGCCCTTTCTGGCCTCCTGCTCCTGCCTTGGCAAGCGCGTTCCGATGGGCGTCAGCTGGTGCGGATCGGCGAAACTGTTGCCGCTCAGGTCGCAGCACGACGCAAATGCGGCGTAATGAAGCCTTTGCCTGTCCTGAACGATAGGCTAAATGGGGCGCAACCTTAACCTGCACACTGGGGGCCCGAGATGGATCAGACTGCGCGCGACACTGGCTTCTTCACTGAAACGG
The DNA here is from genome assembly GCF_001884735.1 of Natronohydrobacter thiooxidans. Lineage (GTDB taxonomy): Bacteria > Pseudomonadota > Alphaproteobacteria > Rhodobacterales > Rhodobacteraceae > Roseinatronobacter > Roseinatronobacter thiooxidans_A. The sequence goes on from NZ_MJAP01000034.1 coordinate 26,540, forward strand.
TCGAGGACCGTGATCCCGAACTTTTCGCGGCCATCCGCTCCGAACTCGGTCGCCAGCGCGACGAGATCGAGCTGATCGCGTCGGAAAACATCGTCTCCAAGGCGGTGATGGAAGCGCAAGGCTCCGTGCTGACCAACAAATATGCCGAAGGCTATCCGGGCCGCCGCTATTATGGTGGCTGCCAATATGTCGATGTGGCGGAAAACCTCGCGATTGCGCGCGCCTGTGAATTGTTCAAATGCGATTTCGCCAATGTGCAGCCCAATTCCGGCTCTCAGGCCAATCAGGGCGTGTTCACAGCACTTCTGCAGCCCGGCGACACCATCCTTGGCATGTCGCTCGATGCGGGCGGCCACCTGACCCATGGCGCAAAACCCAACCAGTCGGGCAAATGGTTCAATGCCGTGCAATACGGTGTGCGCCGCGACACGCTGGATCTGGATTACGACCAGATTGCCGCGCTGGCCACCGAGCATCAGCCCAAGATGATCATCGCCGGTGGCTCGGCCATCCCGCGCGTCATCGATTTCGCCCGCATGCGCGAGATTGCCGATTCCGTCGGGGCTTATCTGCTGGTCGATATGGCGCATTTCGCCGGGCTCGTGGCGGCGGAACTCTATCCCTCGCCCTTCCCGCACGCACATGTCGCGACCACCACCACCCACAAGACCCTGCGCGGCCCGCGCGGCGGCATGATCGTCACCAATGACGAGGCGATCGCGAAAAAGGTCAATTCCGCGATCTTCCCCGGTATTCAGGGTGGCCCGCTGATGCATGTCATCGCGGCCAAGGCCGTGGCCTTTGGCGAGGCGCTGCGCCCCGGTTTCCGCGACTATCAGAAGCAGGTCATCGCCAATGCCAAGGCGCTGGCCGATCAACTGGAAAAGGGCGGGCTGGCGACTGTCACCGGCGGCACGGACACGCATCTTCTGCTGGTCGATCTGCGCCCCAAGGGGGTGAAGGGCAATGCGACCGAGAAAGCACTGGGTCGTGCGCATATCACCTGCAACAAGAACGGCATCCCCTTTGACACGGAAAGCCCGACCATCACCAGCGGCATCCGGCTGGGCACGCCCGCCGGCACCACCCGCGGCTTTGGCGAGATCGAGTTCCGTCAGATCGCCGACTGGATCGTGGCGGTAGTTGACGGGCTTGCCGCGCATGGCGAAGACGGCAATGCCGAGGTCGAAGAGCAGGTGAAGGCGGAAGTGGCAGAGCTTTGCGCGCGCTTCCCCATCTATCCCGAACTCTGAACCCTGAACCGTTGCGCCCCGTGGCGCCGAAGAGAGGGGGCCATCTGCCCCCTCTTGCCCTTTCAGGGCAATTCACCCCCGAGAGTATTTGCGGCAAGATGAAGCGATAGGGGCCGGGCAGGGGGATAATGCCGCGATGGAAAGCGAGGCGAGATGCTGAATATCCTGCGCTATGGCGAAATCTCCGGGCTGCCCAGACTTCTGATCGTGCATGGGCTGTTCGGCTCTGCCCGCAACTGGGGCGCCATCGCCAAGCGTCTGTCCGACAGCCGGGAAGTGATCAGCGTCGATATGCGCAACCATGGCGATAGCCGCTGGTTTGACAGCCATAGCTATGCTGATCTCGCAGATGACCTTGCAGAAGTGATCCGTGCAGAAGGCGGCGCGCTGGATGTTCTGGGCCATTCGATGGGCGGCAAGGCGGCGATGATGCTGGCGCTTGCACAGCCCGATCTGGTGAACCGGCTGCTGGTCGCGGATATCGCGCCAGTGACCTATGCGCATAGCCAGTCGCATCTGATCAGGGCCATGCGCGCCCTGCCACTGGCCCAGTTGCACAGCCGCGCCGAGGCCGATGCCGCCCTCGCCCGCTCCGTGGACGAGCCCGGGGTCCGGGCCTTTCTGTTGCAGTCGCTGGATCTGCGGGCGTCACCGCCGCGCTGGCGGTTGAATCTGGATGTGCTGGAGGCCGAGATGGACCGGATCATGGGCTGGCCAGAGGTCACGGGCGCGTTTTCGGGACCAACCCTTTTCCTGAGCGGCGCGCGCTCGGATTATGTGCTGCCAGAGCACCGCCCTGCGATCCGCAACCTCTTTCCGGCTGCGCGATTCGCCAAACTGCCCGGCGTGGGCCATTGGCTGCATGCCGAAGCCCCGCGTCCCTTCGAAGCGACCGCCCGCATGTGGTTTGACTGACGCGCCGTCAGATCTCTGCCAGCTTGCGCGCGATGATCCAGCTTGCCAGCAGCCCCACAAGCGTCCCGGCCGCGACCCATGTCAGGATCGGCTGCAATGTATCCTGTCCCAGCGTCAGGGCAATGACCATCGCAATCCCGGCGCAGGTGACACCGGCGATACTGAAGATCAGCGGAAACAGTTTTGGCATGTCTTGCTCCTTCGGACAGCTTGCAGTGGCGGTATCTGAGCGCGAGAGGCCATCGCTGTCCTTGATCCAGAACAAGTGCCGCGCATCGGATGATCCTTCCGCGCCGGTTTCGCGGGTTGAAACAGCTGCAATATCAGGGCTGGCCAACTGCCGCGACTGGCTGTCCGGGACAGACATCAGGCGCGATTTCCGTCATTCGGGCACGGTTCGGGATCATCTGCCGAAGACACATAGGTGACGTCTTGAACGTGCCCGTGAAAGCGACTACAAGCCAGCGCGAGGGTGATTAGCTCAGTTGGTAGAGCGCTTCGTTTACACCGAAGATGTCGGGAGTTCGAGTCTCTCATCACCCACCATTTCCAACCTTCAAAGTGATCTGGCCACGGCTATGACAAGACGGCGAAGCCCGTTGTCTTGCAAGGTCTCAGTCAGGGTTTCCTCCATCTTCCGACGGTGCGCGGGCAAGCATCGCCTGCAACCGCGCCCGCAAATCCTGACTCTCATCCAGCGCGCTCCTTGCTTGTGTCAGAAGTCCGGGATCCGGGGCGCGATGTGACAGATCGGACGCAGTGGGCTGCGCTCCTTCTCCCGCCATCAGAATGCTGGCCCCGTGTTCCACCGGGTCCGGCAGGATCGCCTGCTCGGGGTCTGATGGATCGCTGCCGCTCTGCACTGTCGCCGCGCTAGCTGCCGTGTCCGGCCCGCGCGCGGTGCCTGCTCTTTCAGCCTGCAACTGCGCCTGCGCGGCTCTCGCCCGGCTGACGAGATCCGTTGTCTGATCTGGCGCATCGGCAGCGCTGTCAGCTCCGGGCGATGCGCTGCCCTGCGCCTCCCCCGGAGCGCTGTCATCGGGCGGCGGCCCCTCGCGCAGCAGGGCCGCCTGATCGGCGAAGCCGAGACGCTCCAGCCGCGCCGCAAGGGCCGCACGCAAGTCCCGGGGCAGATCCGCATCCAGCCAGGGGCGCTGGCTGAAGACCGACACGACGAATACCGTATCATCCGGGGTCGCGGCCAACTGGTTCAACAGCCAGTGATGCAGCTCTCGTGCCTCGGCGCCGGTCAAGCCATTGTGACGCGCATGCGCCAGCGCGAATGCCGCATCAAATGCCGCATCGCGCGCATAGGCCCGCGCCAGCAATCCTGATATCCGCGCACCAAGCGGATCCCCGCGCAGGGCCAGAAGCCGGTTTTCGGCGAGCGCCGCCAATTCCGCATCCACGGGCTCCTCGTGCTGATCGCGCCGCGCCAACAGGAAAACCAGCGCCTCATCCGAGAGTTCGGGCGATAGCGTGGCCTCCAGCGACCGGTCCTGCGCCAGGCCGGACCCGGCCAGCGCAACCGCGACCGATGCGAGTTGCAATTCGGGTGTCACGGTCTGCGTCACTCTGCTTATCGCCGCCTGAACACGCTGCGCCGCGCTGACATGCCCGCGCGAGATCAGACGCTGCACGAGGGTCGGGCCCAGATGCACGCGCAAGAGGGCAGGCAGGGCCTCGCTCGCCTGCACCAGCATGTTCAGAGCTGCATCCGTATCGACAGGATAGGCCGGATCCAGCAGGAATGCCCAAAGCAGGCCCGCTGGGCCGCATGAGGCGATGCCGTCTGGTGCCATCCCTTCCACGCGCGGGTCAAGATCGACGGCATGGCTGATTGCCAGGACGATCCCGCGCAAAGGATCATCCGGGGCGAGCAGCGCCGCGCCAAGCCGGGCCTCGGCGCCAAAGCCGATGCTCAGATAGTGCCGGATGAGCTCGATCAGACGCTCGCGATCAGGCTGATCGAACTCGCCGAAAATTGTCGTCAGCGTCGGCAGTCCCGGTGGCAGGCTGGCAGTTGGCCCCCCGTTTTGAACATCCACCAGCGCGAGCAGGCGGCATGTTTCCATCCCGGCAGACGGCAAGCCCCTGTTCCCACCGTGCGGCACGGAAACATGCGCGTCGAGCGCGCCGCCGATGCCGGATGCATACCTGATCGGAGGGGCTGAACTGAAATCTTCCTCCGCCTGCAATCTGCCCTGCGCGATTGACGCCGAGACCGCGCGCCCCAGCTCGCGCGCAATCGCGTCGCGCGCCGCCTGATCAGCGGTTTGGCTGTCAGATCCCGGCAGGGGCACAGAGCCTGTCGGCGCGGGTAGAAGAGCAGGATGCAGGGAGAGCGGGGGCCATCTTTCGGCAGGTTCCGGGTCGCCACGCAACTGCCGCGCGAGATCGCGGCCAGCGCGGTCCAGCTCGGGGGCGCGCGCGCCGTCGCGCGGCACCAGCCCTTCCGGGCGGGGCGCGGGGCGCGGGATCGCCAGGCTGTCGCCGGGGGGCTCTGCCTGCCCCAGAATATCGATGACCAGGAATTGCGGGATATCCTCATTGGCGCGCAGCGCACAGTCGCAGGCCAGATCAAAGGCAAGGCCATCCGCTGTCACCCGCATTGCCCGAAGGCGCGTTCTCGGAATTTTCGAGAAGGTCTGGGTCAGGTCGAATTGCAGTTCGGGCCCGTCGACAATCAGATGCGCGACTCTCCCCTCTGCGGTGACACGCCAGCCATTGTCCTGCGGCATCCGGATCACCAGCCGCGTGAATTGCGCATGTTCGCCCGCCCGCACCGGCACGGTGGTGATCTGCGCATCGGCCGCCGCCCCGGTCAGAACAATCGCACATAGAAGGAAGAGCCAGCGCAGGACAGCCATCATCATGCCGCGTTCTTCTTGAGATCGCGCAGCGCGGATTCCAGATCGGCGAAATCCGGTCGCTGGTGATGCGGCGTGTTCTGGCGCCCGACCTCGATGCAGATATTCGCCGGATGCGCGTGCAGATTGGCGACAAGCACCTCGCGGATCAACTGGTTGAAATGATCATCTTCTTCGACAATCGCCCGCATGCGGACCGCGATGGGCCCGACGAACCCGTAGGACAGAAACACCCCCAGAAAAGTGCCGGTCAGCGCGCCACCGATCATTTTTCCAAGAATATCAGGTGGCTGATCGATTGCGCCCATGGTCTTGATAATGCCCAGAACCGCAGCCACGATCCCAAGCGCCGGGAGCGCGTCGGCAACCACCTGAACCGCATGGCTGGTATGCAGCGCATGGTGTTTATGCGCGATCAGGCGTTTTTCCAGCACATCTTCCACCTGAACGGGGTCGTCATAGTTCATCGAGGCCGCGCGCATCGTGTCGCAGATCAGTTCCACCGCATCGTGATCGGCCTGAATCTTCGGATAGCGGCCGAAAATATGCGAGCTGTCGGGGGCCTCGATATGCGCTTCCACGGCAACAGGGTTCTGCCGCGCGAGCCAGATCAGTTCAAAAAGCAGGCAAAGGACATCCCGGTAATCCGCGGGCTGCCATTTGGGGCCTTTGAAAACACGCGCAATATCGCGTCCGGCGCGCTTGATCGTGTCGCTATCATTGCCCAGAACAAACCCCCCGGTCGCGGCACCACCGATCATGATCATCTCGAAGGGAAGCGCCTTGAGGATAATGCCCATCGTGCCGCCAGAGCCGACATAGCCGCCGAAAACCATGACGAGAACGATCAGAATTCCAACTACTGCGATCACGTCAAACCTCGGTCCTTGTCATGCCGCGCGCCCGGATCCGCGCCTCCGAGTCACCTTCGCAAAGCGGTGTTAACAAACCGCTTCCGCGCGGTGATCTGCGCTTCCTGCGGGTCAGTTCCGGGGTGTTCGGGCGTGCCGTCCGGCGAGCACTGCGCTGATCGCATAGGCGATGACCGGTTCCAGCCCCGCCATGACCTCTCCGGCAAAATCGGGCCGCAAGCGCGCCATGAACCCGGCTGCGAATTCGGTATCCATCTGTGAAAACAATTCGGCGGCCTGTGCGGGCTTCATATGCTCGAAGACCGTGGTCAGGCGTTGCAGGTCATCCTCCGCCGCCGATTCGGTCAGCCGCAAGGTTGCCGCGAGCCGTGTTTCCGTGGCGATCAATGTCTCGATCTGACGTTCGAGCTCTGCCTCTGCCGCGCGCAGAGCCTCACTGCGCGCCTGCAATTCGGCCTCAGTCTGCTCTATGCGGGCTTCGCGGGCGCGCAGCGCGGCCAGCAGATCCCCCGGATCCGGGGCAAGCGGCGGGGGGGCAGCCGCGATCCCGTCTGGTTCCGGCTCGGCGGCGATCACTTCCACCACACCCAGGCCCAGACGCGACATGCCCGCCCCGAGAAACAGGAGCGCGAGCAGGACAAGCAGCCAGGATGTGGCGGGCCGGTATGTCGCTTTTCTGCTCATCGCGCGGCGCGCGCCGGGTCGCGCTGACGCAAGACCTTTGAGCGTCCTTCACCATTGCGCATTCCGGCGCGTCCGAACGGGGCGAACTCCGCAGATGGCTCTGCGGGGTCAGCACGCGGCGCGGGCGCAACGGGGGCCGTATCGGTCACGGGCGGCGCTGTTGCATGGCCCTGATGCGCGGCCATCATCAGTTCCAGACGCCGCGCGGTCGCATCCGCGCGCGCAATCTGCGCGTCGAGCGCCGAGCTTGCCTGCGCATTGGTCTTCTCGGCCTGATGCAGCGCCCGGCTCAGCGCGTCGACCTGCTGTGACAGGATGGCGATGGCCTTGCCCACATCCCCGTCAAGCCGCGTGAAGGCGCGCAGGCGGCGTGACAGGACCATGCAATAGGCCGCGGCCAGCAAGGCGGCGAGTGCAATCGCCATGTCTATCACCAGTCCCATGTCATCCTCGTCAGTTGAGTATGAATTCAGTAATCAGAAAGTCGCGGATATGGCCCTCTCCCGCGACGATCTGCAGCCGTCGCAGAATCTGTCCCCGGATCCGGATCAGCGCCGCAGGTTCGGACAGATCCTGCGGGTCGATGGCGCGCAGATAGGTGTTCACGACATCCAGAAACCGCGGTTGCAGGCGTGCCATGTCCGATTCGGACCGCGCGGCCACCTCGATCTGGCCAGAGAATCGCAGCAAACGCCCGCTCGACGGCGCCGCCAGAGAAATGGTGATGTTTTCCAGCGGGATATAGGCGAAATCCATGTCAATTTGGGGGGGGGCCTGCCTTTGCGGCTGCGCGCCGAGCACCAGTCCCGAAAAAACTGCATAGAAGCTGCCCCCGCCCAGAAGAATCGCGCCGAGTAGCCCTGCGATCAGCGGGAAAAAGGCGCGTTTCTTCGGTTGCGGGGGCGTTTCGATGGCGGACATGCGGTCTTCCGGATGAAGGGACTGACTGTCTTTTTCGCACAAGCACACTAACCGAATGTTAAACGATCTGGGTGAGAACTCTCTCAGACGGCAGAAGGCCGGATGAAGGAGAATCGTTTTGCAGCAGCTTCAGTCCATGTGGAACGCGCTGGAGACGCGGCGGCGGCTGGTGGTGATCGCGGCAACCCTTGCCATGTTTGCTGCAATGATCGGGCTTGCGCGGCTGGCCACGGCGCCGGGCATGTCCCTGCTCTATGCGGGGCTGGAAGATGCCGCTGCGGGCGAGGTGATTCAGGCGCTCGAATCGCGCTCCGTGCCCTATGACGTGCGCGGCGATGCGATTTTTGTCGCCTCGCGGCAGCGTGACGAGATGCGGCTGATGCTGGCGGCCAGCGGATTGCCCACGAACAGCCATGCGGGCTATGAACTGCTCGAATCGCTCAGTGGCTTCGGCACCACATCGCAGATGTTCGACGCGGCCTATTGGCGCGCGAAAGAGGGCGAGCTTGCCCGCACCATCGTTGCAAGCCCCTATATCCGCTCGGCGCGGGTGCATATCTCGCAAGGCAGCACCAGCGCGTTCCGCCGCGAGATCGTGCCGACAGCCTCGGTGACGGTCACAACGACAGGCGGTGCGCTGAGCGCCGCGCAGGCGCGGGCTTTGCGGTTTCTGGTGGCCTCGGCCGTGGCGGGCATGACGCCCGAGGAGGTGTCGGTCATCGACGGCTCCGGGGGGCTTGTCTATGGACCAGAGGGCGAAACCACCGCCGCGGCACAGGGCGAGGAACGCGTTCAGGCATTGCGGCGCAATGTGGAGCGCCTGCTTGAAGCGCATGTCGGCCATGGCCGCGCGGTGGTGGAACTGAGCATCGACACAGTGACGGATCGCGAGGTGATCCATGAACGCAGGCTTGACCCTGAAACGCGGGTGGCGATCAGCAGCGAAACCGAGGAAAACACGCAAAGCAGCACCGACAGCCGCGCGCAGGGCGTCACCGTGGCCAGCAACCTGCCCGATGGCGACGCAGCCGCGAGCGATGGCCGGGCTGAATCGCGCGAGAATCAGACCCGCCAGCGCATGAACTTTGAGATGTCCGAAACCCGGCGCGAGATCGAACGCCAGCCCGGCGCGATCCGGCGCATGACCGTTGCGGTTCTGATCGATGGCCTGCGCGAGCCGGGACCGGATGGTGCATTGGTCTGGCGCCCGCGCGCCGATGCCGAACTGGACGCGCTGCGCGATCTGGTCGCCTCTGCCGTCGGTTTTGACGAAGCGCGCGGCGATGTGATCACCCTGCGATCCCTGCCATTCGAGCCTGCGGCGGCACTCGGCACCGAGTCCAGCACGGGTTTCCTGTCCTCCGGGGCGCTGGATCTGGCGAGCCTGCTGAAATGGGCCTTGCTGCTGGTCACGCTTGTCGTACTGGCGCTTTTCGTGATCCGCCCGATCCTTGCCGCCGCGCGCAACCGCGAGGACCAGCCGCAATTGTCGGGGCCGGAGGATAGCTTTCTGCCCGCGACCTTCGATGCCGAGGCGCTGTTGCAGAATTTCGGGGCGGACGGACCGCTTGGCGAGAGCAATGATCCGGTCGCAAGACTGCGCAGGCTGATCGACGAGCGCGGCGCGGAGTCGGTGCATGTCCTGCGGCACTGGATGGATGACCGCAAGGAGCAGCGATGAGACAGGCCATGCTGAAACTGGAAGTGTTCGAGACGGCGCCGGACGAGTCTGAGACCGTGGTTCTGGATGCCAAACAGGCGGAAAAGCTGCGCGAAACTGCCTTTGAACAGGGCTATGCCGCTGGCTGGCAGGATGCGCTGGAATATATGCGCAACGAGGATGCAATGCGCCGCATCGCCGCCGAGGAAGCCCTGCAGCGCATCAGCTTCACCTATACCGAAGCGCATGCGGGGCTGCAGGGCAGCTTTCTGGCCCTGACCGAGGCCATGCTGGCGCGCGTGTTGCCAGAGGCGATGCGTCATGCCTTGCCCGCCTGCCTGCGCGACGAACTGGTGGAACTGGTCGCGCAGAATACGCGGCTGCCGGTCCGTCTGCGCTGCGCTCCCGATGCCCGCGCGACGCTGGAGCCGGTTCTGGCCTCACTGCCGGACCTGGCGGTCGAACTCGTTCCAGAGCCAAGTTTCACGGATGCGCAGGTCGCACTGGCGCTGGGCGCGCAGGAACGCATGATTGACCTCGATGGCCTGCTGGCCCGGATGCGCGAGATTTTCGCCGAAGCGGTGCAACGACAGTCAGATAAGGAGACAGCGCATGGATGACAGCGATCTGGCCAGCGGGATTCTCAATCAGGTGCCGATCGAGATCAGCATTTCGGTGGGCCGCGCCCGCCCGCTGGTGCGCGATCTGGTCAGGCTGAAGCGCGACTCGGTGCTGGCTCTGGACCGCCGCGTCGAGGATCCGGTGGAACTCTTCATCGGCGACAAGCTGATCGCACGCGGCCAGTTGCAGGAGCTGGAGGGCGAACAGGCCGGATATCTTGGCGTGCGCCTGACCGAGATCATTGATCTGCGCGAAGCGCTCTGAGACATGATGCGGCGCGCGGCGGTTCTGGCCCTGTTCATCCTGCTGACCGGCGCGCTGGGCGCGCAGGCGCAGGAGATCACGCTGGATTTCGGCGATCAGGGCGCGCTGAGCGTCCGCACGGTCCAGCTGCTGATCCTGTTCACGCTCCTCAGCCTTGTACCGGGCCTGCTGGTCATGGTCACTTGCTTTCCCTTCATCGTGACCGTGCTTGCGATCCTGCGTCAGGCCATGGGGCTGATGCAGTCGCCGCCCAATATGCTGATCGTGTCGCTCGCGCTGTTCCTGACCTATTTTGTCATGGAACCGGTCTTTGTCGCCGCCTGGGAAAACGGCGTCGCGCCGCTCAATGACGGCACGCTCGGGATTGACGCGGCTTTCGTGCAGATCATGGACCCGTTCCGCCATTTCATGGCTGCGCGCATCGATCCCGCAACCTATGAGAGCCTGTCGGCCCTGCGCCCGGGCGTGGAGCCGGTCCTGTCGCCCGAGGCACCGCTGTCGGTGCTGGTCCCGTCCTTCATGCTCAGCGAAGTGACCCGCGCCTTCCAGATCGGGTTTCTGATCTTCCTTCCCTTCCTGATCATCGATCTGGTGGTGGCGGCTGTGCTCATGTCGATGGGCATGATGATGGTGCCACCCGCCATCGTCTCGCTGCCCTTCAAGCTGTCGTTCTTCGTCATCGCCGATGGCTGGCGGCTGGTCTCGGAAGCGCTGGTGCGCAGCTATTTCTGACAGAACGGGTAAAGCGGCTAGCAGCGTCGGCGCAGGGGGGCGATGCCCCCTGCGCCGGCCCTTCCCTCAGCTTTCCAGCTCGATCAGCAGATCTTTGGCCTCGATCTGCGCGCCGGGCTGGACATGCACCGCCTTCACCACCGCCGCGCGCTCGGCATGCAGGCCGGTTTCCATCTTCATCGCCTCGATGGTCAAGAGCAGATCGCCCGGATTGACCTTCGCGCCCACAGAGACCGCGACCGAGGCCACCGAGCCCGGCATCGGTGCTCCCAGATGATCGGGATTCGCGGCATCCGCTTTCGCCCGCTGCGCGGTCTTGGCCTTGACCTGACGATTGGGCACGCGGATCGTGCGCGGCTGGCCGTTCAGCTCGAAAAACACTTTCACATCGCCCTCATCCGTGGTCTCGCCCACAGTGATCATGCGGATTTCCAGTGTCTTGCCGGGGTCGATCTCGGCGGAAATCTCCTCGCCCGGCTCCATCCCGTAAAAGAAGGTGCGCGTGGGCAGGGTGCGGACCGGACCATAGACCCGGTGGCGGCCCATATAGTCCAGAAACACTTTCGGATACATCAGATAGCCGTTCAGATCCTCGTCATCGACCTTGAACCCGTCCAGATCCGCGATCAGTTTCACCCGAGTCGCCTCCAGATCGACCGGCTCCAGATGCTTGCCGGGGCGCTCGGTCAGCGGCGTCTCGCCTTTCAGCACCTTGCGCAGCAGACCCTCGGGCCAGCCCCCCGGCGGTTGACCAAGATTGCCGCGCAGCATGTCGATCACGCTGTCGGGAAAGCTTACCTCGCGCTCCGGGTTCTCGACATCGGCGCGGCTCAGCCCCTGACTGACCATCATCAGCGCCATGTCGCCCACCACTTTCGACGAGGGCGTGACCTTCACGATATCGCCGAACATCATGTTCACATCGGCATAGGTCCGCGCGATCTCGGGCCAGCGATCCTCCAGCCCCATCGAACGCGCCTGCGCCTTCAGGTTGGTGAACTGCCCGCCCGGCATCTCATGCAGATAGACCTCCGAGGACGGCGCCTGCTGCGCCGATTCAAAGGCGGCATAATGCTGGCGCACTTCCTCCCAATAATCCGAAATCTTGCGGATCGCGGCCATATCAAGCCCGGTATCGCGCTCGGTGAACCGCAGCGCCTCGACGATGGATCCCAGCGTCGGCTGCGAGGTATTGCCCGAAAGCGCATCCATCGCCGCATCCGCCGCATCCACCCCGGCCTCTGCCGCAGCAAGGATCGTGGCCCCGGCAATCCCGCCAGTGTCATGCGTGTGGAAATGGATCGGCAGGCCGACCTCTTCCTTCAGCGCCTTGATCAGCAGCCGTGCAGAGGCAGGCTTGAGCAGCCCCGCCATATCCTTCAGACCCAGCACATGCGCACCGGCATCGCGCAGAGCCTTGCCCATCTCGACATAGTATTTCAGGTCGTATTTCGCCCGATCCGGGTTCAGGATGTCGCCGGTATAGCAGATCGTCCCCTCGCAGACCTTGTTCGCCTCGATCACCGCATCCATGGCGACGCGCATGTTCTCGACCCAGTTCAGACTGTCAAAGACGCGGAAGACATCGACCCCGGTCTCGGCGGCCTGACGCACGAAGAACTGCACCACATTGTCGGGGTAATTCGTATAGCCCACCCCGTTTGACGCGCGCAGCAGCATCTGCGTCATCAGATTGGGCATGCGCGCGCGCAGGTCGCGCAAACGCTGCCAGGGGCATTCCTGCAAGAAGCGGTAGGCCACATCAAATGTGGCCCCGCCCCAGCATTCGACGCTGAAGAGTTGCGGCAACATCTGCGCATAGGCAGGTGCCACGCGGATCATGTCCACCGAACGCATCCGTGTCGCCAGCAGCGACTGATGCGCATCGCGCATGGTCGTGTCGGTCAGGAGCAGCCGTTTTTCGGCCGCCATCCAGTCCGCCACGGCCTGCGGTCCCTGCTCATCAAGGATCTGCTTGGCCCCGCGCGGCACTTCGCCCGAAACCTTGGGCGCAACGGGGGTGCGGATCCCGGCAGGCGGCAGCGCGCGACCGGCGGTTTCCGGATGCCCGTTCACCGTGATATCCGCGATATAGGTCAGGATCTTCGTCGCCCGGTCCCGCCGTTTGCGGAAATTGAACAGCTCTTCGGTCGTGTCGATGAACTTGGTCGAATAGCTCATATCCCGGAAGGTCGGGTGCTTGAGCAGGTTGATCACGAAATCCAGATTCGTGCTGACCCCGCGAATACGGAATTCGCGCAGCGCCCGGTCCATACGGGTGATCGATTCCTCGGCAGTGGGGGCCCAGGCCGTCACCTTGACCAGAAGCGAGTCATAATAGCGCGTGATCACCCCGCCCGCATAGGCCGTGCCGCCGTCCAGCCGGATACCCATGCCGGTCGCCGAGCGATAGGCGGTCAGCCGCCCGTAATCGGGGATGAAATTGTTCAGCGGATCCTCGGTCGTCACCCGGCATTGCACCGCATGGCCGGTTAGCGTGACATCGCCCTGACTTGGCGTGCCGGTGGCCTGCGACAGCAGCGCCCCTTCGGCAATGCGGATCTGCGCCTTGACGATATCAATACCGGTCACTTCCTCGGTGACCGTATGTTCCACCTGAACCCGTGGATTGACCTCGATGAAGTAGAATTTCTCTTCATCCATATCCATCAGGAACTCGACCGTTCCGGCATTCTGATAACCGACCGAGCGCCCGATTTTCAGCGCCAGTTCGCAGACCTCTGCGCGCTGCTCCGGGCTCAGATAGGGGGCGGGCGCGCGCTCGACGACTTTCTGGTTGCGCCGCTGCACAGTGCAATCGCGCTCATAGAGATGATAGAGATTGCCATGGGTATCGCCCAGAAGCTGCACCTCGACATGGCGCGCGCGCTGGATCATCTTCTCCAGATAGCCCTCGCCATTGCCAAACGCCGCCTCGGCCTCGCGCCGACCCTCGCGCACCTTGGTTTCCAGCTCTTCCGGGCCTAGGATCGGGCGCATGCCGCGCCCGCCGCCGCCATGGCTGGCTTTCAGCATCAGCGGATAGCCGATCTCCCCGGCCATCCTGCGGGCGGCATCCATATCCTCGCCCAGCACCTCGGTCGCGGGAATAACCGGAACGCCCGCCTCGATGGCGACCTGCCGTGCGCTGGCCTTGTCGCCAAGTGCGCGCATGGTCTCGGCCTTGGGGCCGATAAAGGTGATCCCGTTCGCCACACAGGCATCCACCAGTGCGGGGTTTTCCGACAACAGCCCATAGCCCGGATGGATCGCATCCGCGCCCGAGGCTTTGGCGACACGAATGATCTCGTCAATCGACAGATAGGCCGCCACCGGTCCCAGCCCTTCGCCGATGCGGTAAGCCTCGTCTGCCTTGAACCGGTGCAGACCGAGCTTGTCCTCTTCCGCATAGACCGCGACGGTGCGTTTTCCGAGTTCATTGGCAGCACGCATGATGCGGATGGCGATCTCGCCACGGTTCGCAACAAGGATCTTCTTGAAGTCGGCCATTCAGTTCCCCCGGTCTGGATTCGGCGTATATTGGTCAGTTTTCTAGGCCGATTTCTGCACTGCAGTAAAGTGCTTGTTAGATTTCGTTAGAATTGGGCCCCAGTTTGCCGCCATCCAACAGCCGCGTTCCTGCCTGCGCAAGCCGGTTCACGCCCAACTGGACCATATTCGCGACAAGGTCATCGCGCAGCAACCGCGCCAGATGGGTTGCGCCGGTTTCTCCAAGCGCGCCAAGGGCATGATGCCATCCCCGCCCCAGCATCGTGAAATCCGCGCCACAGGCCAGCGCCCGCAAGACATCGAGGCCCGATTCGATACCACCATCATAGATCAGCGGCATATCCGGCCCCAGTGCCGCGCGGATTTGTCTCAGGGCCGACAGCCCGTCCGGGGCCCCGTCGAACTGCCGCCCGCCATGGTTTGACACCCAAAGCGCATCTGCCCCGGCGTCGCGCAGCCGCGTAGCATCCTGCGCATCCAGCACGCCCTTGATCACCAATGGCCCGTCCCACAGATCGCGCACCGCGCGCAGATAGTCCCAGTCCGGCGCCGCGCGCAGCAGATAGCCCGGATGCGCGGTCGAGGGCGCATTGCCGTCGAGCCTGAGATAGTCCTCCATCAGCCGCAGGCGCGGCGTGCCATGGCGCAATGTCCCCAATGCCCAGGACGGGCGGCGCGCGATCTGCCACAGCATGGAGGGCGTCAGTTTCGGCGGGATCGACAATTGCGCGCGCAACTGCCGCTCGCGGCGCGACGGGCCCGGCAGATCGACCGTCAGCACCAGCACCCCGAACCCGGCCTTGCGCGCGCGTGACAGGATATCGGCACGGATGGCCGGGTCTTTCGGCGGGTAGAGCTGGAACCAGCCCATATCGCCTGCAATCGGGCCGATCTCTTCGGGCAGGCGGGTGGCGACCGTGCTCAGGCAATAGGGCAGGCGGGTGGCCTGCGCCATGCGCGCCAGCGCCGCCTCTGCCCCCGGCCAGATCAGCCCCGACATGCCCACAGGCGCGATGCCAATGGGCATCGCATAATCCCGCCCCAGAAAATGCGTGGTCAGATCGGGCGTGACCGGGCCGCGCAGGATCGACGGACAGAACAGCACCGCATCCAGCGCCGCCCGGTTGCGGCGCATGACCGACTCGGTCCCGGTGGCGCTGTCCAGATATTCCCAGACAAACCACGGCAGGCGCCGCTTGCAGGCGGTTTTCAGATCTGACAGGGCAGGGTAGCGCAGATCAGGGGTCATGCAGCGACTATACCGGGGGTGCTGCGCTTGCCAATGCGTGTTTCTCGCGGGAACTTTTGCGGAACACCGCTTTCCCTTGCGCGATGCCCGCGTTAGGATGCGGCGCATGAGTGATTTCAACACCGATCTGCCGCTTTCCGCCCGCGCCATGGCCGCGCGTCCCGCGCCCTATCTTGACGGGCTGAACCCCGCCCAGCGACAGGCGGTCGAGACGCTGGATGGCCCTGTGCTGATGCTGGCAGGCGCGGGCACGGGCAAGACCAAGGCGCTGACCGCGCGTATCGCGCATCTGCTGACGACCGGCCGCGCCTATCCGTCGGGCATCCTTGCCGTGACCTTTACCAACAAGGCCGCGCGCGAGATGAAATTGCGCGTGGGCGCCTATCTGGGCGAGGCGGTCGAGGGCATGCCATGGCTGGGCACTTTCCATTCGATCAGCGCGAAACTGCTGCGCCGCCATGCCGAACTGGTCGGGCTGAAATCAAGTTTCACCATTCTCGACACAGACGACCAGATCCGCCTGCTCAAGCAACTGATCGCGGCCTCCAATATCGACGAAAAACGCTGGCCCGCGCGGCTTCTCGCCTCGATCATCGACCAGTGGAAGAACCGCGCATGGCGGCCCGATCAGGTGCCCTCGTCCGAAGCCAGCGCCTTCAACAATCGCGGCACCGAGCTTTATGCGCAGTATCAGGACCGGCTGAAAACCCTGAACGCCTGCGATTTCGGCGATCTGCTGCTGCATTGCGTGACGATCTTCCGAGAGCATCCCGACATTCTGGAAAGCTATCAGCAACGTTTTCGCTATATTCTGGTGGACGAGTATCAGGACACTAATGTCGCGCAATATCTCTGGCTGCGGCTGCTGGCCGATGGCCACAAGAATATCTGCTGCGTCGGCGATGATGACCAGTCGATCTATGGCTGGCGCGGCGCGGAAGTGGGCAATATCCTGCGCTTTGAACGCGATTTTCCCGGCGCGACCGTGGTGCGGCTGGAACAGAATTACCGCTCCACCCCGCATATTCTGGCCGCCGCCTCGCAGGTGATCGCGGGCAATGAGGACCGGCTGGGCAAGACGCTCTGGACCGAGGCGCGCGAGGGCGAAAAGGTCCGGCTGATCGGCCATTGGGATGGCGAGGAAGAAGCGCGCTGGATCGGCGAGCAGATCGAGGATCTGCAACGCGGCACACGCGGCTTGCAGCCCTTCAGTCTGGACCAGATGGCAATTCTGGTGCGCGCCAGCCACCAGATGCGCGCGTTTGAGGACCGGTTTCTGACCATCGGCCTGCCCTATCGCGTCATCGGTGGCCCGCGTTTCTATGAACGGATGGAGATTCGCGACGCGCTCGCCTATTTCCGCCTTGCCGTCAGCCCGGGCGATGATCTGGCCTTTGAGCGGATCGTGAACACCCCCAAACGCGGCCTTGGCGACAAGGCCCAGCAGACGATCCAGCGCATCGCCCGCGCCAATGACCTGCCGCTTGTCGCAGGCGCGGCCTTGGCACTGGAACAGGGCGAGATCAAGGGCAAGGGCGCAGGCCAGTTGCGCGCGCTGATCGAGGGCATCGCCCGCTGGCACAGCCAGATCGGCACGACCGGCCCGGCCGAGGCCGAGGATGACCTGATCGAAGTGATCCGCCCCGAGGGCGCGGCCACCAACCATATCGAACTGGCCGAGCAGATTCTCGAAGAGTCGGGCTATACCGAGATGTGGCTGAACGACAAGACACCCGAAGCGCCGGGGCGGCTCGACAACCTCAAGGAACTGATCAAGGCGCTGGAATCCTTCGAGAACCTGCAAGGGTTTCTCGAACATATCGCGCTGATCATGGACAATGATTCTGATGCGGGCGAGGCCAAGGTCAGCATCATGACCCTGCATGGCGCCAAGGGTCTGGAATTTCCCGCAGTCTTTCTGCCGGGATGGGAGGACGGGCTGTTCCCCTCGCAGCGCTCGATGGACGAATCTGGCCTCAAGGGGCTGGAGGAAGAGCGCCGCCTTGCCTATGTCGGCATCACCCGAGCCGAGCAGCTTTGCACCATCAGCTTCGCCGCGAATCGCCGCGTCTACGGGCAATGGCAGTCGCAAATGCCCTCGCGTTTCGTCGATGAACTGCCGGGGCAGCATGTCGAGGTGCTGACGCCGCCGGGCCTCTATGGCGGCGGAATTCCGGCGGCCAGTACCGTCGAGACCCGCGCCGAGCGCGCCGATGTCTATAATTCCCCCGGCTGGCGTCGTCTGCAGGCCGCCAATGCCCGCCCGGCCAGCGCGCCGCGCGAAAAGGTCATAGAGGGCAGCGCCGCCCCGGCATTCGAGATCGGCGCGCGGGTGTTCCACCAGAAATTCGGCTATGGCAGCGTGTCCGCAGTCGAAGGCGACAAGCTGTTCATCGAATTCGAGAAATCGGGATCACGTCATATCGTGGCGAAATTCGTCGTGCCCGCCGCGCAGGCCGATGACGTGCCGTTCTGACCCGGCGTCATCAACGCAACATCTGAAAAAGAAAAAGGCGACAGTCCCAGGGAGGAGGAGGGGACTGCCGCCGATTTTGCAAGACCCCAGGGAGGAGGAGGGGGCCTTTGCAACTGTGAAGGGCCCTGTGGACCCTTTATTCTCGGAACCTCGGGCCAGGGAGGAGGAGGGCCCGATGGTTCCAACGTGCGCTCTCAGGGAGGAGGAGGAGAGCGACGTTTCCTGACCGGCTTCCAGCACTTTCGCGCGCCTTGCCCGGAATTTTGTGACGGTGAGCCCAGGGAGGAGGAGGGGCCCACCGTCATATTCGACCCCCAGGGAGGAGGAGGGGGGACGAAAACCTTATTTCTCGTATGCGGCCTCGTAAGCGAGACGCGAGATCATCGAGCGCGAGATGCCCAGATCATCCAGTTCGCGTGTGCTCAGCTGGCTCAGTTCCGCGTATGTCCGTTTGTACACCTGACGGCGTTGCCAGCCATCACGAAGCTCTGCGAAGAAGGCACTGATCAGGCCAGAGGGCCGACCGATGCTGATGTTTTCTGCATAATGCGCCATGTTTACGCTACCTTTGTCTCAGCGCAGGTTGCCCTGCTGTTGAGGTGAAGATAGTCGATTGCTGCGGATGCACAATGGATATTGCTGCATTGCGGCTATGCACTAAGTGCAAGTTTCCGCTGGGGAAGCTTTATTCCGCTTATCAAATGATCAAAAAATCAGGGAAGCGCCCGGATATCGTGCAATACATGTACGCGCGTAAAATTTCGTTCATCTAGAGGTTGTTTTTCAGATCCTGCGCAATCTGCATCATCTCTGACTCGGCCAGTTTCGGCGGTGTGCTGAACTGATCCGCGCCATCCCGCAGATAGGCCGCCGATGTCACGTCATGCATGTGGAACATGGGAACGACATGAGCATGGGCATGCGGCACATGGATGCCGGTATAGAACATCGACACGCGCTCGACCGGATATAGCCGCTTCATCGCGCGCGCGATCTTCTGGGCGCAACTGGTGATGTGCGTCGCCAGATCTTCGGGCAAATCCTCGAACCAGACATGATGCGCTTTCGGGATGACCAGCGCATGGCCCTTGCGGATTGGATGGAGATCCAGAAAGGCAAGAATATGCGCATCCTCGTACAGCTTGTATGCGGGCAGATCTCCCGCCGCGATCTTGCAGAAAAGGCAGTCAGTCATGCGTGGTCTCCAGCCGCTTGCTGCACCATGTCACAGGGTCTGGGCATGGGCAATTGCGTCGCTGAGATTGCACAGACCTTGCCGCGCCCCTAAAACTGCCCATGTGCTGCATGCATGACGCCACCAACGGGAACCATAGAATGACCATCACCAGAGAAGATGTCCTTGCCGCCCTTGACTGTGTGGCCCTGCCGGATGGCGGAACGCTGGTCTCGCGCGATCTGGTGCGGGCGCTGGTGGTCGAAGACAGTGCCGTGCGTTTCGTGATCGAGGCCGAAACGCCCGAGGCCGCGCAGGCGCTCGGTCCGGTCCGTCAACAGGCAGAGGCGGCGGTCTCGGCGCTCGATGGCGTGGCACGGGTCTCTGTGGCGCTGACCGCGCATGGCCCTGCCGCCAAGGCCAAGGGTCCGGCCCCGTCGCTGAAGCTGGGCCGCCATCCGACTGCGCAGCCGGACAAGCAAGCGATTCAAGGCGTGTCAAACATCATTGCCGTGGGCTCCGGCAAGGGCGGTGTGGGCAAATCCACCGTGGCCTCGAACCTCGCCGTGGCGCTTGCGCGGCACGGGCTGCGCGTGGGCCTGCTCGATGCAGATATCTACGGCCCCAGCCAGCCGCGCATGATGGGTGTCGGGCGCCGCCCGGCCTCGCCCGATGGCAAGACCATCATCCCGCTCAAGGCGCATGGCGTCACCATGATCTCGATCGGGCTGATGCTGAAGGAAGACGAGGCCGTGATCTGGCGCGGGCCGATGCTGATGGGCGCATTACAGCAACTCTTGACCCAGGTCGAATGGGGTGTGCTGGATGTGCTGATCGTCGACATGCCGCCGGGGACGGGCGATATTCAATTGACGCTCTGCTCGAAATTCGATGTGCGCGGCGCGGTCGTGGTCTCGACCCCGCAGGATGTGGCGCTCCTTGATGCGCGCAAGGCGCTCCGGGCGTTCCAGACCTTGAAAACCCCGATCCTCGGGCTGGTCGAGAACATGTCGACCTTCATCTGCCCCAAATGCGGCCATGAAGAGCATATCTTCGGCGAAGGCGGCGTCCGGGCCGAGGCTGAAAAGCAGGGACTGACCTTTCTGGGGGAATTGCCGCTCAGCGTGGAGGTGCGCCTTGCGAGCGATGGCGGTGTGCCGGTGGCTGCGACCGACAGCCCCGTGGCCAAAGCCTATGAACGGATGGCCGGACGCCTGATCGAACTGCTTTAGCGCCACAGCGCGCTTTCACGCCCCCCACCTTCATCTTGCCGAAAAATACTCTCACTGAGTGGCCACGGGCCGCAAGGCCCGTCCCTTCAGCAGCGCATGCGGCGCAGCCGACCCAAGCTGGTCGAAATGCACTCTGGCTTCCGCCGCACCCTCTACCGGGATTTCATGGAACGCGCCCCGATGGACGCCATGGAATCTCATGGAAGCGGCCCAATCTCCGGTCACGAACCTGTCGCGCGCGAATCACCCGACCGTGATTCGGCGTGTTTCCGGGCTCACGCAATGGTCAGGCGCGATATTCTCGATGCGAAGCCGGATCAATCAGCGCAATTTTGTTGCGAAACTGCAACGCAATCCGGGCCCGCGAGGATTTAATGGAATCTTGTGGTACTGCATGGCTTGCAGAAGTTCGGCCTATCGCGCAGCGGATATGTCGCGCAGTTCCGCAAAAGTTCTCACCACATATAGATAAGTTCGCGGCGAGACTACATCATTCAGTCCCATATTCCGCAAGCGCGAAATTTCTCAAGCGGCGCCGGGTTCCATGTTTTCCCTTGATGACCATAAAGTTCCATGCCATTCCATGTATCACGATAAGCGAGCAGCAAGGGGCACCAAGACCCCACCGAGGCAAAGAGTTTCATACAGGCAACTCGCTCATCAAAAAACAGATCCGGCGCGCTCGCGAGCAGCATCCCCCTCCCCCAAGGAGCGAGCGCCAACCGGGCACCCAGCGATGGGACAGTCGGCGGATCGAGCAGTGGCAGCAGCTCGATCCGCCGTTTTCATTTCTGCCCGACTCATACGGGCGCGACAAGAAAAAAGGACCGCCGGGCCGTGGCACGCAGGTTCAGAAGCACATACCACCAGAAGGTGGATGGAAAGGGTCGCGTGTCGGTCCCGGCTTCGTTCCGCCGTGTGATCGAGGAAGGTGACCCCGACTGGTCGGCAGGGCAGCGCCCGAATTTCATCATCGTCTTCGGCCTGAAATACCAGAAGCGTCTGGATTGCTTCACCATGAATGCGATGGAAGAGATCGACCGGCGCATCGATGCGATGGAGCCGGGAACCGACGCGCGCAGGACGCTGGAACGCATCTATCACGCCCATTCCATCGAGGCCCAGATCGACGAGGATGGCCGCATCATCCTGCCGCAGAACCTGCGCGACAAGCTGGTGCTCGTGCCCGATGAGAAAGCGCGTTTCGTGGGTCTGAATGACCATTTCCAGGTCTGGAAGAACGAGACTTACGAATCCGTCTATGGCCCCGATGACGATGATTTCGCCGAGGATCAGCCGCCCGATTATGATCCGCGCATCCTGTTTTCCAAGGCCGCACCGGAGGCATGATGCAGGACGCGGCCCCATCTGCGCATATCCCTGTCCTGCTGCGCCCGATCCTGCACCATCTGGCCCCGATCTCGGGCATCTGGCTTGACGGGACACTGGGCGCGGGCGGCTATGCGCGCGCGCTCCTCGATGCCGGGGCGGATCAACTGATCGGTGTCGATCAGGATCCGCTGGCGCTGGAAATGGCGCAGGGCTGGGGGGCGGCCTATGGCGACCGGTTGCGGCTGGTGCAGGGCAATTTTGCGCAGCTCGACCAGCATGCAGGCGGATTGCTCGACGGGGTGGTGCTCGATCTCGGGGTTTCCTCGATGCAGCTTGACCGCGCCGAACGCGGCTTTTCCTTCGCCAAGGACGGCCCGCTGGACATGCGCATGTCGCAATTGGGTCTCTCCGCGCGCGATCTGGTCAATGAGGCCAGCGAAGAAACGCTGGCCGATATCCTGTTTCACTATGGCGAGGAACGCGCCGCCCGCCGCATCGCGCGCGCGATCACCCGCGCGCGCAGCGAGACGCCCATCGACACCACGCTGCAGCTTGCCGCCATCGTCTCGGGCTGCCTGCCGCGCCCGAAACCCGGCCAGAGCCATCCCGCCACGCGCAGCTTTCAGGCGCTGCGCATCGCGGTGAATGCCGAATTTGACGCGCTTGTCGCCGGGCTGGAGGCCGCAGAGCGCGCCTTGCGCCCCGGTGGCAAACTCGCCGTGGTCAGCTTTCACTCGATGGAAGATCGCGTGGTGAAGCGCTTTCTCGCGGCGCGAGCCGGGCAGGGGGGGCGTGCCAACCGCTATGCGCCCGAAGCCCCGTCCGAGGCCCCGCGCTTCACCCTGATCGCGCGCAGCGGCGTGACGGCCGATGCCGAGGAACTGGCGCAGAACCCGCGCGCGCGTTCGGCCCGGCTGCGGATGGCACTGCGCAGCGATGCGCCTGCGGGCGCTGTCGCGCGCGACGCGCTCGGGCTTCCGGCACTGGCTCTGGATACGGAAAGGTAAAGTGGAATGAAAAGTCTGCTCTATCTCTGCACAGCCCTGGGGGTGATCGCGCTTGCGGCCTGGGCTTACCGCGAAAACCACCTGACACAGCAGGCGATGAACGAGCGCCGCGCGCTGGAGCGCGAGATCGCGCTTCTGAACGAGACCATCAGCATCCAGCGCGCCGAATGGGCCTATCTGAACCGCCCCGACCGGCTGCGCGAACTGGTGGATGTGAATTTCGAACAGTTGCGACTGGTCCCGGTCACTGGCGCGCATTTCGGCGAGATCGGCCAGATCGTCTATCCGCTGCCCGCCCCGCAGACCGAAATCTCTGATGCGATAGAGGTGTTCGGGGCTGTCGAGCATCTTTTCGCGCCCTCCGAGACCGTGGAGCAGACGCCATGATCCGCACCCCCCTGCGCCCGCTGGCGCGCGTCCTCAAAGCCCGCGCCTCAGGGCAGGATCCCGATCAGATCGAACAGGAAAACCTGCGCCTGCGCCGCGAGGTTGCCCGCGACACCGCGCGCATCCGCGCCGAAGGCCGCCTATTGGCTCTGGCCCTGCTGTTTCTGTCGGCTTTCGTCGTGCTGGGCGCGCGCATGGGGCTTCTCGCGGCCACCACGCCCTTGGAACTGTCGCGCGGGGTGCTGGAAGACATCTCGGGCGCGCGCGCCGATATCGTTGACCGCCACGGGCGGGTTCTGGCCACCAATCTGGCGACCCATGCGCTCTATGCCGAAACCCGGCGGATGGTGGATCCGGTGCGCGCCGCGCAGGAACTGGCGCGGATCTTCCCCGATATCGACGGCGCGCGCATGGCCGAGCGCTTCACCGACAAAAATCGCCGCTTCATCTGGATCCGCACGCGGCTGTCGCCCGAACAGATGCAGGCCGTCCATGATATCGGCGAGCCGGGCCTTCTGTTCGGCCCGCGCGAGATGCGTCTCTATCCCAATGGCCGCATGGCCGCGCATGTTCTGGGCGGCGCCAGTTTCGGCCAGCAAGGCGTGCGCGCCGCCGAAGTGATCGGCGTGGCCGGTGTCGAGCTTTTCTTCGAGGACCGCCTGCGCGATCTGGCGCAGGTGGACCAACCACTGCAACTCTCGCTCGATCTGACCGTGCAATCGGCTGTGACCGAAGTGCTTGAGGGCGGCAAACGCATGCTGAACGCACGCGGCGCCACGGCCGTTCTGATGGATGTGCATACGGGCGAAGTGATCAGCCTCGTCTCGCTGCCCGATTTCGACCCCAATAACCGCCCGCCGCCGCCCACCGAGGGCGAACCGGCAGACAGCCCCCTCTTCAACCGCGCGGTGCAGGGCTATTACGAGCTTGGCTCGGTCATGAAGACCTTTGCCGTGGCGCAAGGGCTCGACAGCGGGCGCGTGACGCCCGGCTCTATCATCGACACGCGCGGGCCGCTGACCTTCGGGCGGTTCCGTATCCGGGATTTCCGCAACTACGGCCCGCAGCTTTCGGTCAAGGATGTGATGGTCAAATCCTCTAATATCGGCACAGCGCGGATCATGCAGCCGATCGGGGCCACAGCGCAGCGCGAATTTCTGGATCGTTTCGGCTTCCTCGAACCCATGCCGCTGGAACTGGCCGAGGCCGCGCGCGCCCGCCCGCTCCTGCCCGCGCGCTGGTCCGAACTGTCGGTGATGACCATTTCCTACGGCCATGGCCTCTCCACCAGCCCGCTGGCGCTTGCCGCAGGCTATGCGACGCTGGTCAATGGCGGGCGCAGGGTCACGCCCACGCTCCTGCGGCAGGATCAGGTGCAGCCGGGCGAGCAGGTGATCGCCCCGCGCACATCCGATCAGATCCGGCTGATGCTGCATCAGGTGGTGCAGGAAGGCACGGCCTCTTTCGCGCGCATTCCCGGCTATCCGGTGGGCGGCAAGACCGGCTCTGCCGACAAGCCCAACCCGCGCGGGGGCGGCTACAAGAAAGATGCCGTGCTTGCGACCTTTGCCAGCGTCTTTCCCGCGCATGAGCCGCGTTTCGTGCTGGTGGTCACACTGGACGAGCCGGTGGACACGACCGGGCCAGAGCCGCGCCGGACCGCTGGCTGGACGGCTGTGCCGGTTTCCGCCGAAATCACCCGGCGCGTGGCCCCGCTGCTGGGGCTGCGCCCGGTCTCTCTGGATATTGCCAATGCCAGCTTCCAACAGGGGCATTGAAGCGGGTTGCAGTTCCGGGGTAACAGGCTCAGCAACTGACCTGCCCGCAAGGAGTGCCTGCGCGTGACCGATTTGCCCCCCCGTCCGCTCTCGGCGCTCGGCCTCAGCCCGTCACGGGGCGCGAATGTGACTGTCACCGGCATCGCCATCGACAGCCGCCAGGTGCGCGAGGGCGCGCTTTTTGCCGCCCTTCCGGGCTCGCGCGTGCATGGGGGCGAATTCATCCAATACGCCCTGCGCATGGGGGCGGCAGCGATCCTGACCGACCGCGAAGGGGCAGAGATCGCCTCGGAGGTGCTGACCGGCGCCTCTGCCGCGCTGGTCCTCGCCGAAGATCCGCGCGCGGCCCTTGCCGGGGCGGCGGCGCTCTGGTTCGGGGCGCAGCCTGCGACCATGGTTGCGGTGACGGGCACCAATGGCAAGACTTCGGTGGCGAGTTTCACCCGCCAGATCTGGGCGCAACTGGGCCATGAGGCCGCCAATATCGGCACGACCGGGATCGAAGGCGCGTTTTCCGCGCCGCTGGCCCATACCACGCCCGACCAGATCACCCTGCATCGTCTGCTGGCCGAAATGGCACAGGCGGGCGTGACCCATGCCGCGATGGAAGCCTCTTCCCACGGGCTCGATCAGCGGCGGCTGGACGGGGTGCGGCTGAAAGCGGCGGCATTCACCAATCTCAGTCAGGATCATCTGGACTATCACCTGACCATGGAGGCCTATCTCGCCGCCAAGGCGCAGCTTTTCGACCGCATTCTGCCCGATGACGGCGTGGCGGTGGTGAATATGGATGACCCGGCCGGGGCCGAGATCCTCGATATCGCCGAAGATCGCGGGCAGGGGACGCTGACCATCGGGCGGGATGAAGACTGCGACCTGCGCATTCTCAACCAGCGCTATGATGCGGCGGGCCAGACCCTGCGCTTTGCCTATGATGGACGGATCTATCAGGAACATCTGCCCCTGATCGGCGGGTTTCAGGCAGAGAATGTGCTCGCAGCCGTCGGGCTGGTTCTGGCCTGCGGCGAAGAGATGCGCGAAATCGCCATGCGCCTGCCGCGCCTCGAAGGGGTGCGCGGACGCATGCAGCTTGCCGGCACCCGCGCGAATGGCGCTCCGGTTTTCGTCGATTACGCCCATACCCCCGCCGCGCTGGAAGTGGCGCTTCAGGCGCTGCGCCCGCATGTCATGGGCCGCCTGATCGTGGTCTTCGGGGCCGGGGGCGACCGGGACAAGGGCAAGCGCCCCTTGATGGGCAAAGCAGCGGCAGAACACGCCGATGTTGTATATGTGACAGACGACAACCCGAGAACCGAGGATCCTGCCCGGATCCGTGTTGAAATATTGAAAGCCTGCCCCGGTGCCAACGAGGTTGCGGACCGCGCCGAGGCGATCCTGCGCGCGGTCGATGCGCTGGGGCCGGGGGATGCGCTCCTGATCGCGGGCAAGGGGCATGAGACCGGGCAGATCGTAGGCGATACAGTCTATCCGTTTGACGATGTGGAACAGGCCTCGGTTGCCATTGCCGCGCTGGAGGCCCGCGCATGACGCTCTGGACCGCCACCGACGCCGCCCGCGCCACAGGCGGCCAGTCCACCCGCGACTGGACCGCCAGCGGCATTTCCATCGACACCCGCAGCCTGCAGCCCGGTGATCTCTTCATCGCGCTCAAGGCCGCCCGCGACGGGCATGATTTCGTCGCGCAGGCCCTGGCGAAAGGGGCCGCTGCGGCGCTGGTCAGCCACCACCCCGATGATGTGGCCCCGGATGCGCCGCTGCTGATCGTGCCCGATGTGATGGACGCCCTGACCGCGCTCGGGGCGGCAGGCCGGGCACGGGCGGCCGCGCGTGTCGTCGCGGTGACAGGCTCGGTCGGCAAGACCTCGACCAAGGAAATGCTGCGCGAGATGCTGGCGGATTTCGGCACCACCCATGCCGCCGAGGCCAGTTTCAACAATCACTGGGGCGTGCCGGTCACATTGGCGCGGCTGGACCCGAAGGCCGATTTCGCCGTGATCGAGATCGGCATGAACCATCCCGGCGAGATCGAGCCGCTGGCCCGTCTCGCCCGCCCGCATGTCGCCCTGATCACGACCATCGCCCCCGCGCATCTCGAAGCCTTCGCGAATATCGAAGGCATCGCATATGAGAAAGCCAGCATCTTCAAGGGACTGGAGCGCGATGCTCATGCGATTTACCCCTGTGACCTGCCTACAAGCCCGATCCTGGCAGAGGCCGCGCAGGCCAGCGGCGCGACCTGCCTTGCCTTTGGCGAAACGGCAGAGGGCGTGCGCCTGCATGACATGACGCAATCCGACCTCGCGCTGGTGATGCGCGCGCAGATCGGCCAGACCCGCCTTGCCGTGCGCCTGCGCGACGCAGGCGCGCATTTCGGCATGAACGCGCTGGGCTGCCTTGCCGTGGCCGAGGCGCTGGGCCTTGATCTGCCGCGCGCGGCCCTCGCGCTGGGGCGCTGGCAGCCACCTGCCGGGCGCGGCATGCGCCAGACCATCACCCTCGATCCGGTCGAGGACCATCAGTTCACCCTGATCGACGACGCGTTCAACGCCAATCCCGCCTCGCTCAAGGCGGCGCTGGACATGCTTGCGCGCATGACACCGGGGCGCACCCAGGCGGCGCGCTCCGGGCGGCGCGTGGCGATCCTTGGCGATATGCTGGAACTCGGGCCAGAGGAGCTTGCCCTGCACGCCGCCATCGCGGATGACCCGGCGCTGGCCTCGGTCGATCTGGTCCATTGCGTCGGGCCCCGCATGGCCGCACTTCACGCGCGCCTGCCCCAGCGCAAGAAAGGGCGGCAGGTCGAGACCGCGGATGATCTGGCCACCATCGCGCATCAACTGGTCGCGCCGGGCGATATCGTGCTGGTCAAAGGGTCGAAATCAAGTTTCGTGTCGCGCATTGTCGACGGGTTGCGCAATCTCGACGCCGTGCAACCCCAGATCGAGGGAAAGTAACCTATGCTGTTCTGGCTAACCGAGCTCGCGGATGTCGTGCCGGGCTTCAATCTGTTTCGCTACATCACCTTCCGCGCCGGAGCAGCGTTTTTCACGGCGCTGATCTTCGGCTTCTATTTCGGGAAGCCGCTGATCAACCTGCTGCGCCGCCGCCAGACCAATGGCCAGCCGATTCGCGAGGACGGACCCGAAAGCCATCTGCTGACCAAGACCGGCACCCCGACCATGGGCGGGCTGCTGATCCTTTCGGCCCTGACGGTCGCGACATTGCTCTGGGCGCGGCTCGACAATGCCTATGTCTGGATCGTGCTCCTGGTGACAGTCGGCTTCGGCCTGATCGGTTTCGCGGATGATCTGGCCAAGGTCTCGAAGGGCAATGTCAAGGGCGTCTCGGCGCGGATGCGGCTTGCACTCGGCGCGGTGATCGGGCTCTGCGCCTCGGCGGCGGCCATGTATCTGCACCCGCCCACGCTGACCGGGCAGCTTGCGGTGCCCGTGTTCAAGGAAGTTCTGATCTATCTGGGTTGGTTCTTCATCCCGTTTGGGGCCTTCGTGATCCTTGGCGCGGCCAATTCCGTCAACCTGACCGATGGTCTGGACGGGCTGGCAATCATGCCGGTGATGATCGCGGCCAGCACTCTGGGGGTGATTGCCTATGCGGTCGGACGTGTGGATTTCACCTCTTATCTCGATGTGCATTACGTACCGGGGGCAGGGGAGCTTTTGATCTTCACCGCCGCGCTGGCAGGCGGGGGCTTGGGCTTCCTGTGGTATAACGCCCCGCCTGCGGCGGTGTTCATGGGCGATACCGGCTCGCTGGCGCTGGGCGGCGCGCTGGGGGCGATTGCGGTCGTGATCAAGCACGAGATCGTCCTGGCCATTGTCGGCGGCATCTTCGTGGTCGAGACGCTCTCGGTCGTGATTCAGGTGCTCTATTACAAGCGCACCGGAAAACGGGTCTTTCTGATGGCCCCGATCCATCATCATTTCGAGAAGAAGGGCTGGGCAGAGCCGCAGATCGTGATCCGCTTCTGGATCATCGCCTTGGTGCTGGCGCTGATCGGGCTGGCAACCCTCAAGGTCCGCTGACCGCGCGGGGGTAGGTAGGGTGCGTGCTCAGCACGCACCCTACGGCGCATTGGCCCCGGATCAGCGCAACCCGGCGCAGAAATCCTGAATCCGCGTGCAGGCTTCTTTCAGCGCCGCATCCGATGTCGCATAGCTGACCCGGAAACAGGGCGAAGTGCCGAAAGCCGCACCGAAGACCACGGCGACACCCTTTTCCTCCAGCAGCGCCGTGGCAAAGGCTTCATCATCCGCAATATGCGCCCCCCCCGCCGAGGTCTTGCCGATGCAGCCCGCAATCGAGGGATAGACGTAGAACGCCCCTTCCGGTACCGGGCATTCCACCCCTTCGGCGGCGTTCAGCATCTCGACCACCAGATCGCGGCGGCGCTGGAACAGCGCATTATTGGTCGCGATATAATCCTGCGGGCCGGTCAGCGCCTCGACCGCCGCCCATTGGCTGACCGAACAGGGGTTCGAGGTCGATTGCGACTGGATCTTGCCCATCGCCTTGATCAGCTCCACCGGGCCTGCCGCATAGCCGATGCGCCAGCCGGTCATGGCATAGGCTTTCGATACCCCGTTCACCGTCAGCGTGCGCTCGTAAAGCGCGGGTTCGACCTGCGCAGGCGTGCAGAATTTGAAATCATCATAGACAAGATGCTCATACATATCATCCGACATCACCCAGACATGGGGATGGCGTAACAGAACATCGGTCAGCCCTTTCAACTCGTCCCAGGTATAGCCCGCGCCGGTCGGGTTCGAGGGCGAGTTGAAGATCAGCCATTTGGTGCGCGGCGTGATCGCGGCCTCCAGCGCCTCGGGCGTCAGTTTATAGGCGGTCGCAGCGGTGGCTTCGGCAATCACCGGCTCGCCCCCGGCCAGCAGCACCATATCCGGGTAGCTGACCCAATAGGGGGCCGGGATCACCACTTCATCGCCCGCGTTCAGCGTGGCCATCAATGCGTTATACAGCACCTGCTTGCCGCCGGTGCCGATTGTCACCTGCGCGGGCGTGTAGTCCAGATCATTGTCGCGCTTGAGCTTGGCGCAGATCGCTTTCTTCAGTTCCGGAATGCCGTCAACAGCAGTGTATTTCGTTTTCCCGGCATCAATCGCCGCTTTTGCAGCCTCCTTGATGTTCTGCGGCGTGTCAAAATCAGGCTCACCGGCACCAAGGCCGATGACATCTTTGCCTGCGGCTTTCAACTCGGCGGCCTTCGTGGTCACTGCAATCGTGGGCGATGGTTTTACGCGGGACAGCGTGTCAGAGAGAAAGGCCATGAGGGAGAACTCCAGTTTGTATCTCGGGCGCGCTTTTCTTATGGTGGACCCAAGTGCCGTTCAAGCACAAACAAATCCCGAAAGGACGTGACATGATCGAAACAACCGAAGCGCAGGACTGGTACTCCGGGGAATACGCCACATTCGGCGATCGCCTGACCGCCGCGCGAGAGGCGCAGGGGTTAAGCACTTCCGAGCTTGCCCGCCGTCTTGGTGTGAAGCTGAAAACCATTCAGGCCTGGGAGAATGACACCTCCGAGCCGCGCGCCAACAAATTGCAGATGGTGGCGGGGCTGCTGAATGTCTCGATGCGCTGGCTGCTGACCGGCGAGGGCGAGGGGGTTTCCGAACCGGCCACCCCCGAAGAGATGGAAGCCGGCGCCAAGGCGCTCCTGCGCGATATTCAGCAGATGCGCCAACAGATGACCGCGCTTGCGATCCATATGGGCAAGGCCGAGAAGAGCCTGCGCACGATCCTGAAAGAGGCGTTCTGAGCATGGAGATGTCGGCGCAGGATGCGCGGCTGAAAAAACTGCGGATGCGGTCCTGGCGGCGGGGCATGAAGGAAATGGATCTCATCCTCGGCCCCTATGCCGATGCCGAACTCGACCGCTTCACGCCCGAAGCGCTGGACGCCTATGAGGCGCTTCTGGACGAGAATGATCAGGATCTGTATCTCTGGGTGACAGGCGCGGTCGTCTGTCGGCCCGAGCTTGCGCCGATGATCGCCCGGATCGCAGAGGCGGCGGGGCTACGCCGGGTCTAGAAAATGATCTGAAAATTAACCCGATTTTCGTCATTGGCCGTCATTCTTGCCAGAGATTTTGCAGGAATGGAGCAGTCTGTGACAGTTCAGCACAATATGGGCCTGCCGCTGCGGGGGGAATATCTGGCGCGCTATCTCGACAATCTCGCATTGCTGGAACGACTGCACCGCCTGCTTCTGGATGTCATCAAGGATGATTTCGAACGTCTGGGCATTGTCGATATCAACCCGGTGCAGGCACTGTTGCTGTTCAACATTTCCGATCACGAGGTGACGGCGGGCGAGTTGAAATCGCGCGGCTATTATCAGGGCTCGAATGTCTCCTACAATCTCAAGAAACTGGTGGAACTCGGCTATATGCATCACGAACGCTGTGCGGTGGACCGCCGCGCCGTCCGTGTCCGGCTGACCGATCAGGGCCAGCGCGTGCGCGAGCGCATCCTCGATCTCTTCGCGCGCCACGCGCTCAGGCTGCACGAAGAGGGGGTCATCGAATTCGCAGCGCTCGATGCCGTCGCGCGCACGCTCAAACGGATGGAACGCTTCTGGACCGATCAGATCCGCTATATCTACTGACCCCCGCCCACTTATCGCCAGCGCGCCAGGCCTTGCCCCGCCGATGCAGGGCAGCCGGATCGCGGCGCAGACAGGGTGCCGCCTCAGCGAAAGGGGGGCGAATACAGCAGCCCGCCCTGCGTCCAGGGCACATTCAGTCCGCGCGACATGCCGATCGGGGTCTGCTCGCCGATGGTGCTGGCAAACAACTCGCCGTAATTCCCGACGGTGGAGATGGCGCGCGCCGCCCAGTCATCGCTGATCCCCAGCATCGCCCCGAACCCGCCCTCGCTGCCCAGCAGACGCCGGATTTCAGGATGCGGGCTGTTGGTTTTCAGCTCTTCCAGATTGAGCGAGGTTATCCCGAGTTCCTCGGCGGCGATCAGCGCGAAAATGGTCCAGCGCACGATATCGGCCCAGGCGTCGTCGCCCGCACGCACTACCGGCCCCATCGGCTGCTTCGCCGTGACTTCCGGCAGGATCACATGCTCGCCGGGCTCGGCCAGACTGGCCTTGAGCGCGGAGAGCACTGCAATATCCGCAGTATAGGCGTCGCAGCCTCTCTCAAGATAGGTCGCCTTGCCGTGATCGGTATTTGCCACCGGGATATGGTCGAAGCGCAGCCCGTTGACCTGTGCATAATCCGACAGGCTCTGCGACGCCGTGGTGCCCTGCTCGGCACAGACCTTCGCAGCGTCCAGTTCCCTGACGGATGTGGCGCCGCTTGCCCGCGCCACCATGACCCTCTGCTCACCGTAATAGGCGGGTTCCACGAAAGAGACCGCGCCGCCGGCATTGCGCCGGAAGGTCCAGGTCTTGCTGCGTGCCAGCAGATCGACCTCACCATCGGCCAGAGCATCCAGATATGTCTCGGCACGCAGTTTCACGAAGGAGACGGCGTTGCGATCCCCCAGAATTGCCGCGGCCAGCGCGCGACACAGGCCCACATCGAAACCGTGCCAGTTCCCGTTTGCATCCTTTGCCGCGAAACCGGGTTGATGCTCATGTGTCCCGCAGATCAGTTCGCCACGCGCCTGCACCGTCTCCAGCGTTGTCTGCGCCACAACCGGCCCTGCCACGCAAAACGCGAGAGCAAGCGCCATGGTGAAACGCTGACATGTCATCGTGACCTCTCTGGCAGGGGTGCCACTTTGGCGATGTTTCGTGGCCCTGTACCACGCCGGGTTGCACAGGCTGCCCGAAACTGCGCCGAATTCAACCACGGGGTCAAGGGACGAATGTCCCCAAAGCCCGTCGGAAGAGTTCACAGTCACGGGGGGCGGCGGACCGGAAGGCCCGTCTACTGCCCGAAAACCGGCCCCGCTGCCTGCGCCTGCAGCGCTCTGCTCCGGGCGCTCCCGGACCCGCCCCGCCACAGCCCCGATGCAGACATGTGACGCCGCTTGCACGGCCTGTCGCCCGGCGATCCTGCCGGAATCGGATCTTGCCGGTCTCATCCGTAACAAATCCTTGAGTTCGCGGCCTATCTGCCTATGCTGCGCCGCAGCCAGAAAGTCACCCGTCATGCCGAAATACCTCACGCTCACCGATTACGCCCAGATCACCGGTTCCGCGCCGATCAAGCGCGAGACCCATGGCTGGCGCGCAAAATGCCTGCAGCGGCTGGTGCGGATGGATATGCCCGTGCCGCAGACGATTGCGCTCTCCTTCGGTGTGGTGCGCGAAATCGCGACCGGCGCGCAGATGAACCTGCGCCATCTTCTGGGGCATTTCCCGCAAGACCAGTTGCTTTCGGTGCGCCCGAGTGCCGAGCATCCGCAATGGGGCGGGCCTGCCGCGATCCTGAATATCGGCATGAATGACGAGAAACACGCCCAGATCAGCGCCGCGCATGGCGAACCTGTGGCGACCGCGCTCTATCTGCGGTTCGTGCAATCCTATGCCGAACATGTCGCGCATCTCGACCCGGATATGTTCGACGCGCCCGATCCCTGCCTGCCCGCGCTGCAGGCGGCGCTGCGCGATTACGAGATGGAGATGGAAGAACCTTTCCCTCAATCGCCCGCGCAGCAGCTTGCCGATGTGCTGCGCTCGATGGCGCGCGCCTGGGAGGGCACCTCTGCGCGCCTGTTGCGGCAGGCCAAGGGCGCCCCAGCCGATGCCGGGCTGGGTCTGGTGGTGCAGGCCATGGCGGGCGGGATGGGCACAGGCTTCAGCGGCGCCGGGCTGATCCGTTTCATCGATGCCGAAACCGGTGCGCCCACCGTTGCGGGCCGGTTCAAGACTCAGGGCATCAATGGCATGGACGCCATGCAGAACGGGCAGGACACGCTCTTTATGGCCCGCGATCCGCGTGGCCCCTCGCTGGAAGAACATTGCCCCGAGGCCTATGCCGAACTGCTGCAGCACGGGGCCCGCTCCCGCGAGCGCTTGCGCGAGGAAATGGAAATCGAGTTCACGCTTGATAACGGCAAGCTCTGGGTGCTGGATGCGGTGACCGTGCCGCGCTCGTCGCGGGCTTCGGTGCGGGTGGCGGTCGATCTGGCCAATGACGGCTTCATCGAGCGCGATGAGGCCCTGATGCGCATCGCGCCCAAGGCCCTGAGCGAAATGCTGCACCGGCAGGTTGATCCGCAGGCCCGCGCCGAGGTTTTCGTGCGCGGCATCGCTGCCAGTCCCGGCGCCGCCATCGGGCGGATCGTGTTTTCCTCGACCGCCGCGCAGGCCTGTGCCGCGCGCGACGAGCCCTGTATCCTTGTGCGCCGCGAGACCACGCCGGAAGATATCCGCGGCATGCATTCCGCCCATGCCGTGCTGACCGAGCGCGGCGGCATGACCAGCCATGCGGCGGTGATCGGGCGCGGGCTTGGCGTGCCCTGCGTCGTGGGCGCCTCGCGCATGGAGATTGATGAGCGCCGCAAGACATTGCGCGCGGGCAGCCATGTGCTGCAGGAAGGCGACATGCTGACCGTCGATGGCACCAACGGCCTTGTACTGATCGGAGAGGTCGCGCTGCTGGAGCCCGCCTTGGACGACCGTTTCGCCACGCTGCTCGACTGGGCCGATGCACGGCGCGATATCGGCATCCGCGCCAATGCCGACACCCCCGCCGATGCCCGCCTTGCGCGCGAGTTCAAGGCGCAGGGGATCGGCCTGTGCCGCACCGAGCATATGTTCTTCGAGGATGACCGCCTGACCCTGATGCGCGAGATGATCTTCGCGGATACGCCCGAGGATCGCTCTGATGCGCTGGAACGTCTCTTGCCGATGCAGCGCGCCGATTTCCGCGAATTGTTCGAGATCATGCAGGGCCAGCCGGTCTGCATCCGCCTCTTTGACCCGCCGCTGCACGAATTTCTGCCCCATTCCAAGGAAGGGCTGCGCTTTCTCGCGGATGCGCTGAACAAGCCCCTGTCGGAAATCACCCGCCGCGCCGAGGCCCTGTCCGAGTTCAACCCGATGCTGGGCATGCGCGGCGTGCGTCTGGGCGTCACGATCCCCGAGATCTACGAAATGCAGGCGCGGGCGATTTTCGAGGCCACGGCGGAACTGGCGCGTCAGGCAACGCCGGTGGTGCCCGAAGTGATGATCCCGCTGGTCTCGGCCATGCGCGAGGTCGAACTGATCAAATCGCGGATCGATGCGGTCGCGGCCATGGTGCGCTCGAAACAGGGGATGGATTTCAGCTACCGGATCGGCGTCATGGTCGAGACACCGCGCGCCGCACTCCGGGCAGGGGATATCGCGCTGCATGCCTCGTTTCTGTCCTTCGGCACGAATGACCTGACCCAGATGACCTATGGCCTGTCGCGCGACGATGCCGGGCGCTTCATGTCGGATTACGTCCAGCAAGGCGTCTTCCCCGAAGACCCGTTCCATGTGCTCGATCTCGACGGGGTGGGCGAGTTGCTGGAACTGGGGGCAGGGCGCGGGCGGCGCTCACGAAGTGACCTTACATTGTCGATCTGTGGCGAGCATGGCGGCAACCCGGAATCGATTCGTTTCTGCCGGGCGCTGGGCTTCGATTATGTCTCCTGCTCGCCTTTCCGCGTGCCCGTCGCGCGTCTGGCGGCGGCCCAGCTTGCCATCGAGGATCAGTAACGAACCGTCTGGTTTCACAGTAATTTTACTGCCCAAAAAACCGGCTGTCCTGAGCGGATAAGCGGCATTCCCCGCCGTTTCTGGACCTTTTGGTCATTTTCGGCTATGCGTCTGCCGCTGAAACTGACCGGAACTTTGGGAAATGGTCGCGCATCGCGCCGCCATATAATGCATGATTGTTCGTATTCAGGAACTGGCCGCAGCGACACCTGCGCGGGTGAAACGCTTCGCGACCCGGCAGACGCGGGCGCTCGGGCGCGTGCGGCCCGGCGCATTGGCGCGGCGCAAAAGCCTGACCTTCTCGACCATCTGCACCATGGCAGCACTTGTGGCTCTGCCCAGCGTCGGCTCGCGGCTGGAAGATGCCACGCTTCATTCCGAAGCCCGCGCAAGGCTGGTCATGGCCTCGCTGCAGGACACGAACCCGGCCCATCGCAACAGGCTGATGGTTGATCTGCCCGCGACCGAGGACGCGCGCCTTGCAGCACTGACACCAGAATCCCCGGTCCCGACCGCCACAGCATTCGGCGTCATCCTCCAATCCCCTCAGGCGGCGGCCCCGATCGCGCCGCCCGTGCCGCTCACACTGGACAGCACGGCCGAGGCAATGCCAGAGAACCCGCTGCGCTACTCGCTGCACCCGATGGCGCGGCCATCCGAGGCGACGGTTCAGGATGCAGCAGGGACCGAAACGCGCCTCTCCACCCAAGGCGCCCTCGCTGCGCCCGTGGCTCTGACCCCCCCGACCCATGCGCCGCTCGCCTCGCTGCGCCCGGCGGCACGCCCCGCCAGCATGAACCGGCGCACAGTGCAATATAGCCGCAACTGGCTGCGCTCCGTGCCGCTCCGCGATCTGACCGAGCAGGAAGCCTGCCTCGCAACCGCCATCTATCACGAGGCGCGCGGCGAGAGCATCAGAGGCCAGTTCGCCGTGGCCGAGGTGATCGTCAACCGCGCCGCCTCGCGCAATTTTCCCAATTCGATCTGCGGCGTCGTGTATCAGGGCGCGCGGGGCCAGCGCGGGGGCTGCCAGTTCAGCTTTGCCTGCGATGGCCGCCCCGAGACCATGCCCAACCGCAATGCCGCCAACAAGGCCCGGCGCATCGCCATGCTGATGTCCGAGGGCGCATTCAGCCGCCTGACCGAGGGCGCGCTCTATTTCCACACAACCGCCGTCCGTCCCGGCTGGTCGCAGCGTTTCACGCAAACCTCGCAGATCGGCGCGCATCTCTTCTATCGCGGCTGATCGCGTCATCACCCTGTCTTTCCGCCCGGATACTCCCGCGCATGTCGTAACTCGGGGACATGCAGGCGCAATCGTGACTTGCGACCCCCTTCTGAGGGGGTAAAAGCAATCCCGCAGAGGCAAGGACAGGAAAGGCCCGCGCATGACGTCTGATATCCGCCTGGCTTTTGCCCATCCCGAAGCCCGCGCCGAGGCTTCGGCCGGTGCAAATCCGCGTGACCGGATCAGCCTGCGCGATCATGTCGTCGAGGTCGAGATCGGCGCCTTTCAGGCCGAACGCGGCGTGCGCCAGCGCCTGCGCTTCAATGTGGTGGTAGAGGTACGCCCGCATCCCGCGCCGCTGGAAGATGATGTGGACCGTATCCTTTCCTATGACCGCATCACCGAGGCGATTGCCGCCGAACTCTCCGCCGAACGGCTGAACCTGCTGGAAACACTGGCCGAACGCGTGGCCGAGCGCATCCTGCAAGAGCCGCAATCCATGCGCGCCTTCGTGCGGATCGAGAAACTGGACCGTGGCCCCGGTGCGCTGGGGGTCGAGATCATGCGCAGCCGCGCCTCCCAGCCGCTGCGCAAACTGGATGACAGCGGCGAGGAACAGGCGGTGCACCCGCTGGTGATCTATCTCGACAATGCGATGATCGACGCGCCCGATCTGGCCGCGCGTCTCGATGCGTTCCAGTCCGAAGGGGCGCCAGTGATCCTCTGTGTCGGCATGCCACCGCAGCCCGTGGCCGAGACCGGCCACCGCGCCACCCAGCGCCGGATTGATCTTCTGGCCATCGAGCAGAACGCCTGGCGCCTCGCCTCGCTCGATCCGCGCTGCGTGGTGGTGGCCAGCCGGACCGAAATCGACTGGGCGATGAAACACGGGCAGATGATCGTCTGGGCGCCTTCAAAGCTGATCCTCGATTCCACCGACAGCCCGGATGCCGCGGCGCGCGATGGTCTGGCGCTGGCGCTGTGGCTGGCCGAACATGTGGCCGCGCGCGAATTGCGCCTGCCCGAAGGGCTGTCCGTGCCCCCCGGCAGCCATGTGCCGCAAAGCTGGCTCGCACGCTGAGACTTGCGCCCCGCGCCCGCTTTCGGCATGGAAGCGGGCATGATTTACCGACTGCCACATCTCACTTCCGCCGCGCTGGCCGCGCCCGAATACCCACCCTTGCGGGGGCAGCAGGGCCTGCGCATCGCCGCGGTGGAAGAACGCACCCGCGACGGCGCGCGTAGCCTGCGCCCATTCGACCCCGCGCAGGATCAGGGGCTGGTGCAATTGCCCGCGCCGCTTTGCGGTCTCGACTGGACGCGCCCCCGGATCATGGGCATCCTGAATGTCACGCCTGACAGTTTCTCCGATGGTGGCAGATTCAAGGGGTTTGACGCCGCGCGCCGCCATGCCGCGCATCTGGTGGGTGAGGGCGCGGATATTCTCGATATCGGCGGCGAGTCCACGCGCCCCGGCGCGATTGAGGTGCCCATTGACGAGGAAATCGCCCGCACCGCCCCGCTGATTCGCGCCCTGCGCGCCGATGGGCTGCGCGCCGTGATCTCGATCGACACCCGCAAAGCCGCCGTCGCCGCCGCCGCGATCGAGTCCGGGGCCGATTTCGTGAATGATGTTTCAGCCCTGACATGGGACCGTGACATGGGCCGTGTCGTGGCGGAAGCGGGCGTGCCGCTCTGCCTGATGCATGCGCAGGGCACGCCGCAGACCATGCAGCTCAATCCGCAATATTCTGATGTGACTCTCGATGTTTACGACTGGCTGGCCGCGGCAAGACTGCGCGCCCTGCAGGCCGGAATTGCGCCCGAGCGGCTGATCCTCGATCCCGGCATCGGTTTTGGCAAGACGCTTGAGCATAATCTCGCCCTGATGCAGCGCCTGGGGATGTTGCATGATCTGGGCTGTGTTATCCTTCTGGGCGCATCACGCAAACGCTTCATCGGCACGGTCAGCGGCGTTGAAGTTGCGGCCGCACGCATGGCCGGATCGCTGGCGGTGGCGCTGCACGGGGCCGCACAGGGCGCGCAGATCCTGCGCGTGCATGATGTCGCCGAAACACGACAGGCGCTTGCCCTCTGGCAGGCCCTCAATACAAGAACAGATGAGAGGTCGCAGCAATGACACGCAAGCTTTTCGGCACGGACGGGGTGCGCGGAACCGCAAATACCCACCCCATGACGGCGGAAATGGCCCTGCGCCTTGGCGCGGCGGCAGGCCGTCACTTCCGCCGCAACGGCTCGAACGAACATCGCGTGGTGATCGGCAAGGACACGCGGCTCTCGGGCTATATGTTCGAAAACGCCCTGACCGCCGGGCTGACCTCGACCGGCATGAATGTGCTGCTGCTGGGGCCGGTGCCCACGCCTGCGGTGGGGTTTCTCACCCGCTCGATGCGCGCCGATCTGGGCATCATGATCTCCGCCAGCCATAACGCGCATCAGGATAACGGGATCAAGTTCTTCGGCCCCGACGGGTTCAAACTGTCCGATGCCGATGAAGCCGCGATTGAAGCGATTGTCGCGGGCGAGATCGTGCCCGCGCAACCTGCCAATATCGGTCGTGCCAAACGGATCGAGGCCGCGGGCGGGCGCTATGTGGAATATGCCAAGACGACGCTTGCGCGCGGCACGCAGCTTGGCGGGCTGAAGATCGTGCTCGATTGCGCCAATGGCGCGGCGCATCGCGTCGCACCACAGCTTTTGTGGGAGCTTGGCGCGGATGTGGTGGCCATCGGGGTCAGCCCGAACGGCACGAATATCAATCTCGATTGCGGCTCGACCCATCCGCGTACCTGCGCGGCCAAGGTACTGGAAACCGGCGCGGATCTGGGGATCACGCTGGATGGCGACGCAGATCGCGTGATCCTGATCGACGAACGCGGCCAGATTGCCGATGGCGATCAGCTCATGGCCCTCTTCGCCCGCCGCTTCGCCGAGGCCCAGATGCTGCGCGAGGGCGTGCTGGTGGCCACGATCATGTCCAATCTGGGGCTGGAGCGCTATCTGGACGAGAACGGCATGCGCATGGAGCGCACAGCCGTCGGCGACCGCTATGTGGTCGAACGCATGCGGCAGGGTGGCTGGAATCTGGGCGGCGAGCAATCGGGCCATATCGTGATGACCGATTACGCGACCACGGGCGACGGGCTGATCGCGGCGCTGCAGTTTCTAGCGGCGATGATCGAGACCGGCAAACCCGCCTCGATGCTGGCGCGGTCGTTTGAGCCTGTGCCGCAGATGCTGAAGAATCTGCGCTACGCGCCGGGGGTGGATCTGCTGTCGAAAGCCGAAGTGCAGACCGTGATTGAGGATGCGAAAGCCCGGCTTGACGGGCGCGGGCGGCTTCTGATCCGCAAATCCGGCACCGAACCCTTGGTGCGGGTCATGGCGGAATGCGAGGATGAGGGGCTTCTGGCCGAGATCGTGAACGGCATCATCGCCGAGATGGAAGCCGTGGCCTGAACCGCGCAGAACCCGGACAGACCGGATTTTTCGCTCAGCGGGTCGCTGTTGCTGTGATATCCTGTGCAACATCATCTGCACAGGAGGTTGAACATGCGTCTTACTCCCGTTGTTGTTGCCGCAGCCCTCGCGATGTCCTCCGCGGCCAGTGCCGGTCCGACAGTGGGGCTTGGTCTGTCGTTTTCCTTCGGCTCGGGCACGGTTGATACAGGTGTCGGGATCCGGGTCTTCTCGAACAACAAGCGCAATCGTGCGGTCGGCTCGGCCGGGCTGGATTACATGTTTGGCAGCCAGAGCATGCGCGGAACCATCGGCGCCGGATATCTGACCAGGAACCTCTATGGCGGGTTGGATCTCGGATTTGATTTCGGCACCGGTGATTTCAATTTCGGCCCGAGCCTCGGTGTGACGCGGAGCACGCGCCGCGCCGCGCCGCCACCGCCTGCCGCAGCGCCGCCCTCGGGTCTAGAGTAAATCCTGTGCTTCTCGATTGCATGTGAACAGGTGACTGACCGGCCATGTCGGGCCGCGCCTTTGCACCGCGATTTCCGTGGCGTCCTGTGGTGCGGGTGATGGCGGAATGCGAGGATGAGGGGCTTCTGGCCGAGATCGTGAACGGGATCATCGCCGAGATGGAAGCGGTCGCGTGATCTTGTAGGGTGCGTGCTTTCGCACGCACCTCAGGCGCGTCAGATGGGGTCTTGCCATCGCCCCCCTTTTTCCGCTAGCACAGCATACAGCAGGATACGGGAGACACTGACGCGCGCGTCAGGGCCGAAGGAGCAACCGCCCCGGTAAACTCTCAGGCAAAAGGACCGGTCCTGACGACAGACTCTGGAGAGAGGCGCAAACGCGCCCGCCGAAGGGATAGCGATCTCAGGCGCAAGGGACAGAGGGGGCATGATCCGCGGGGGC
Source organism: Natronohydrobacter thiooxidans (assembly GCF_001884735.1). Lineage (GTDB taxonomy): Bacteria > Pseudomonadota > Alphaproteobacteria > Rhodobacterales > Rhodobacteraceae > Roseinatronobacter > Roseinatronobacter thiooxidans_A. The sequence continues at coordinate 67,810 of NZ_MJAP01000034.1, forward strand.
ATCTCCCGCATATGACATGAACCCCTTGGGCCAGCGCCCGACCCAGCGAGAGGCTGTCCGATGCCCGATCCCGACCTGAAGCGCACCATCCTGCATCCGTTGCATGTCGCACTTGGTGCGAAACTCGTGCCCTTCGCGGGCTATGAGATGCCGGTGCAATACCCGATGGGCGTGATGAAGGAACATCTGCACACCCGCGCTAGCGCGGGCCTTTTCGATGTCAGCCATATGGGGCAGGTGATCCTGCGCCCGAAGACCGGCATGGCGGCGCTTGAACTGGGGCTGGAAGCGCTGATGCCGGTCGCCGTGCAGGGCCTGCAAGAGGGGCGGCAGCGCTACGGGCTCTTCACCAATGTCGCGGGCGGCATCCTCGATGATCTGATGTTCGCCAATCGCGGCGATCATATCCTGATCGTGGTCAATGCCGCCTGCAAACATGCCGATATCGCCCATATGCGCGCGCATCTGGCGGAGGTGGCCGAGGTCGAGCCCGTCACCGACCGCGCGCTTCTGGCGCTGCAGGGGCCAGAGGCGGAAGCGGTGCTGGCAGGGCTTGTGCCGCAAGTGCGCGCCATGCGCTTCATGGACGTGATCACAGTGGACACGCTCTATGGCGCGCTCTGGATTTCGCGCTCGGGCTATACTGGCGAGGACGGTTTCGAGATTTCCCTGCCCGAAGCGCGCGCCGAGGATTTCGCGCGCACGCTTCTCGCGCATGAGGCCGTCGCGCCCATCGGGCTTGGCGCGCGCGACAGTCTGCGGCTGGAAGCGGGGCTGTGCCTCTATGGCCATGACATTGACGAAGAGACCACGCCGGTTGCGGCGGGTCTCTCCTGGGCGATCCAGAAGCCGCGCAGGGCAGGGGGCGCACGCGAAGGCGGTTTCCCCGGCGCCGCGCAGATCCTTGCTGAGCTCGAAACAGGCGCGCAAAAGCAGCGCGTCGGTCTGCGCCCGGAGGGCCGCGCACCGATGCGCGAAGGGGTCATCCTCTGGGACGCGCCCGAGGGCGGACAGGCCATAGGCCGGATCACCTCGGGCGGCTTCGGCCCTTCGGTCGAAGCCCCGGTCGCCATGGGCTACCTGCCCGCTGCCATGGCCGCGCCCGGCACCCGCCTCTGGGGAGAGTTGCGCGGCAAGCGCCTGCCCGCTACCGTCTGCACATTGCCGTTTCGTCCATCCACCTACAAACGCTGAGGAGCGTTGAGCATGAGATACACCGAAGAACATGAATGGCTGCGCGTCGAGGGCGATGTCGTGGTCGTGGGCATCACCGAACATGCCGCCGAGCAGCTGGGCGATGTGGTCTTTGTCGAACTGCCCGAGATCGAGGCCATGGTCGCGAAGGGCGATGAGGTCTGCGTGATCGAATCGGTCAAGGCGGCCTCGGATATTCTCGCGCCCGTGGATGGCGAGATTGTCGCGGTGAATGAGGCGCTGAGTGACACGCCGGGGCTGGTCAATGAAGACCCGCAGGGCGATGCGTGGTTCTTCAAGATGAAGCTCGATGATCTCTCGGTGCTCGACGAATTCATGACCGAGGATGAATACAAGGACTTTCTGGGCTGACCGGTCCCAAAGGGGGCCGCAGAACTGCCGCCCCACCCACCCACCCGCGTCAGTGCTGCGGCCCCCGCGCGCGCTGATGGTCGCCTGTTTTCAATGAGGTTGCGCCAGATGGCTTTCACGCCCACCGACTACAATCCCTATGATTTCGCCAATCGCCGCCATATCGGCCCGACGCCCGAAGAAATGGCCGGGATGCTGGAAGCGGTCGGCTGTGACACATTGGAGCAATTGATCGACCAGACCATCCCGGCCGATCTGCGTCAGGCCGATGCGCTGACCTGGGCGCCCCTGTCCGAAGGCGAGTTGCTGGCCAAACTGCGCGCGGTGGGCGCGAAGAACAAGGTCATGACCAGCCTGATCGGGCAGGGCTATTACGGCACGGTCACACCGCCCGCGATCCAGCGCAATATTTTCGAGAACCCGGCCTGGTACACCGCCTATACCCCCTATCAGCCCGAGATTGCCCAAGGACGGCTGGAGGCGCTTCTGAACTTCCAGACCATGGTCGCCGATCTGACCGGGCTGCCGGTCGCCAATGCCTCGCTTCTCGATGAGGCCACAGCCTGCGCCGAGGCGATGGTCATGGCGCAGCGCGTCGCCAAGTCGAAAATGAAAGCCTTTTTCATCGACGAGAACTGCCATCCGCAGAATATCGCCGTCATGCAGACCCGCGCCGCCCCCCTTGGGATCGAGGTCATCGTCGCCGCCCCCGAGACGCTGCAGGCCGATCAGGTCTTCGGCGCGATCTTCCAGTATCCCGGCACCTATGGCAAGCTGCGCGATTTCACGGGTCAGATCACGGATCTGCATGCGGCCAAGGCTGTTGCCATCATGGCGACGGACCTTCTGGCGCTGACGCTGATCAGGGAACCGGGCGCGATGGGCGCGGATATCGCCGTGGGCTCCGCCCAGCGCTTCGGCGTGCCGATGGGCTATGGCGGCCCGCATGCCGCCTTCATGTCCTGCCGCGATGAGTACAAGCGCTCGATGCCGGGGCGGATCGTGGGCGTCAGCATCGATGCGCGCGGCAACAAGGCGTACCGGCTCTCGCTGCAGACCCGCGAACAGCATATCCGGCGCGAGAAGGCGACTTCGAATGTCTGCACCGCGCAGGCGCTGCTGGCGGTCATGGCCTCGATGTATGCCGTCTTCCACGGTCCCAAGGGCCTGCGCGCGATTGCCGAGCGGGTGCATTTCCACACCGAACGGCTCTATCACGCGCTGCGCGCCGCAGGCGCGAAAGTGGTGGTGAAGGATTTCTTCGATACGATCACGGTCGAGGTTGGTGTCGGGCAGGCCGGTATTCTGGCCGCCGCCCGCGCCGAGGGGCTGAATTTCCGCAAGATCGGGGCCAGCCATGTCGGCATTTCGCTCGATGAGACCACCGACGATCAGGTGCTCCTGCGCGTGTTGCGCACCTTCGGGATCGATGGCGCACCACCCCATCGCGGGCGGCTGGGCTTCTCCGAGACCTTCCTGCGCCAGTCGGATTATCTGACCCATCCGATTTTCCACATGAACCGCGCCGAGACCGAGATGATGCGCTATATGCGCCGCCTGTCCGACCGCGATCTGGCACTCGACCGCGCCATGATCCCGCTGGGATCCTGCACAATGAAGCTCAATGCCGCGGCCGAGATGATCCCGCTCTCATGGCCCGCTTTCGCCTCGCTCCACCCGTTCTGCCCGCCCGATCAGGCGCAGGGCTATGCCGAGGCGATCCATGATCTGGGCGCGAAACTCTGCGAGATCACCGGCTATGACGCCATGTCGATGCAGCCCAATTCCGGCGCGCAGGGGGAATATGCGGGGCTGCTGACGATTCAGGCCTATCACCGCGCGCGCGGGCAGGGGCATCGCGATATCTGCCTGATCCCCACATCCGCGCATGGCACCAACCCGGCTTCGGCGCAGATGTGCGGCATGCAGGTGGTGGTCGTGAAATCCAGCGCCAATGGCGATGTCGATCTCGACGATTTCCGCGAGAAAGCCGCTCAGGCGGGCGACCGGCTGGCGGCCTGCATGATCACCTATCCCTCGACGCATGGCGTGTTTGAAGAAACCGTGCGCGAGGTCTGCCGCATCACCCATGACCATGGCGGGCAGGTCTATATCGACGGTGCGAACCTGAACGCGATGGTGGGGCTCGTGAAACCCGGCGAAATCGGCGGCGATGTGTCCCACCTGAACCTGCACAAGACCTTCGCGATCCCGCATGGCGGCGGCGGTCCCGGCATGGGGCCGATCGGCGTCAAGGCGCATCTGGCGCCCTTCCTGCCGGGGCACCCCCAGACCGGCGGGGCCGAGGGGCCGGTTTCGGCAGCGCCCTACGGGTCGGCCTCGATCCTGCTGATCTCATGGGCCTATTGCCTGATGATGGGCGGGCCGGGGCTGACGCAGGCCACGAAAGTCGCGATCCTGAACGCCAATTACATCGCGGCGCGGTTGCGGGGGGCGTATCCGATCCTCTTCATGGGCAACAAGGGCCGCGTCGCGCATGAATGCATTCTGGACACGCGCCCCTTTGCGGAAGCCGGGGTCACGGTCGACGATATCGCCAAGCGCCTGATCGATAACGGCTTTCATGCCCCGACCATGAGCTGGCCCGTCGCGGGCACGCTGATGGTGGAACCGACGGAATCGGAAACCAAGGTCGAGATCGACCGTTTCATCACCGCGCTTCTGGCCATCCGCGCGGAAATCGCGGCGGTCGAGCAGGGCGAGATCACTGCAGAAGCGAGCCCCCTGCGCCATGCGCCGCACACGGTCGAGGATCTCGTGGCCGACTGGGACCGGGCCTATACGCGCGAAGCGGGCTGTTTCCCGCCGGGCAGTTTCCGGGGCGACAAATACTGGCCGCCGGTCGGGCGCGTGGACAATGTTTACGGCGACCGCAATCTGGTCTGCACCTGCCCGCCGGTGGAAAGCTATCTCGACGCGGCGGAATAGCCACTGCGCGCGGGCAGGGGGAACCTGCCCGCGCTTGCACCCCGGCGCGAGGATCGCGCCTCCCGCTGCACCGCTGCCTTTTCCGTGCGGACCATCAGCAGGTCTACACGGGCGCATCGCCGTCCCGACCGGTTCCCTGTCAACCTCTCGCCCGATTTTGGCCATATCTTGCTGGTAGCACCAAGCGGATCACGGAAGGCACGGGGCGGCGATGACATATCTGCACAAGGGTGAATGGCTGGCGCTTGGCATCATTGCAACAGTGGTGCTCTGGACCGCAATCGCGCAGCAAATCGGCCGGATCGAGATTGACTGGGGCAGCTTCGTGCCCGGTATCCGTTTCTACGGGCTGATCGCAGCTTTCGGTCTGCTGCTGCGCTGGCGCGGCCATGCCGATCATCTGGCCGCCATGTTCATCGTGATCGGCTTGCTGCCGGTCTTCGCCTCGGTCCTCTCGATTGCGAATATGGCGGCATTTCCGCTGCAGCGCCCACTGATCGACGACACGCTTTTCGCCATCGACCGGGCCTTTGGCTATGAATGGGACAAGGCGGTTGCGTGGCTTGCCGCCTATCCGGCATTCTCGCAGCTTCTGGCGAAGATCTATCAATCCTCTTTCCCGCAGATGTTTGTGCTGGTGCTGCTGCTCGGGCTGACCGGGCGCACGGCGCGGCTGCATCATTTCCTGCTGACCGCGATGATCACCTCGCTCGTGACACTGGCCTTCTGGCTGCTCTGGCCCTCTTTCGGCCCAGCCGCCTATCTGGAAATCGCGCCAGAGGTCATCGCTGCGTCAGGGCTGGTTGTCACCCCGGATTATGGCGCGGTTCTCATGCATTTCGCCGAGCATGGTCTGGGGCGCGTGGAATCGCATCTTGTGCTCGGAACCGTGGCCTTTCCGTCCTATCACATCGTCATGGCGCTTCTGGTCGTGTGGTTCGCACGCGGGACAGTGGCGTTCTGGCCTGCGCTCGCGGTCAATCTCTTCATGATCCCCGCCACGCTGACCCATGGCGGACATCACATGATCGACCTTCTGGGCGGGGGGGTCAGCTTCGCGTTTGCGACCCTGCTTGCGGGCAGGCTGTTGCAGGCGCAGAAATCCGCCGCCGCCCCCGTTCCAGCCTAGCCATTCCCGCCCGCAAACCGCCCCGCATCCTCTGCCGCGCGGCGCAGGGCATTGGATTTATTGACGGTTTCCTGATATTCGGCCTCGGGGTCGCTGTCATAGACCACGCCGCCCCCGGCCTGAATATAAAGCGTCTCATCCTTCAGCACGGCAGTGCGCAGGCAGATGCACATATCCATCTCGCCATTGGCCGCGAAATAGCCCGCGCCGCCGCCATAGACGCCGCGCTTTTCGGGTTCCAGCTCGTCAATGATCTCCATCGCGCGGACCTTGGGCGCGCCAGAGACCGTCCCCGCAGGCAGACCCGCCAGGAGCGCTGACAATGCATCCTGCCCCTCGGCCAGTTCGCCGACGACATTCGAGACGATATGCATGACATGGCTGTAGCGCTCGATGATGAATTCCTCGGTCGGGCGCACCGTGCCGATCTTCGCCACCCGCCCCACATCATTGCGCCCCAGATCCAGGAGCATCAGATGCTCGGCCAGTTCCTTCTCATCGGCCAGAAGATCGGCCTCATGCGCGCGGTCCTCCTCGGGCGTGGCCCCGCGCGGTCGGGTGCCCGCGATGGGGCGAATGGTCACTTCGCCCTCGCGCAAGCGCACAAGGATTTCCGGGCTGGCCCCGATCACCTGAAACGGGCCTTCCGCCGCATTCAGGTCGAAATAGAACATGAAGGGCGAAGGGTTGGTGCGCCGCAGCGAGCGATAGAGCGCGAAAGGCGGCAGTGCGAAACGCTGCGACCAGCGCTGCGAGGGGACCACCTGAAAGATATCGCCCGCCCGGATGTATTCCTTGGCCTTCTCGACCGCGGCCAGATAATCGGGCTTGGCGAAATTCGATTGCGGCACCCCGATAGCTGCGCCTTCGCCGCGCAATTCGCGCGGGGCTTGCGGCAGGGCGCGTTCCAGATCGCGCACCGCATCCATCACCCGCTCGGCAGCCTGCGCATAGGCCGCGCGCGCCGTCAGGCCCGAACCGGTCCAGGCCGGGGAGACCACGATCACCTCGCCTTTCACCCCGTCCAGCACCGCCACGACCGAGGGGCGCAGCATCATCGCATCCGGCACTCCGATCGGATCGGGGTTCACATCGGGCAGATGCTCGACCAGCCGGATCATGTCATAGCCCAGATAGCCGAAGAGCCCCGCACTCGCGGCGGGCAGCCCTTCGGGCATCTCGATCCGGCTTTCCGCCAGAGCCGCGCGCAGCGTGTCCAGCGGATGGCCGTCCAGCACCTCCCAGGCGTCCGGGTCGAAACGTGCCGCGCGGTTGATCCGGCTCTGGGCGCCGCGACAATCCCAGATCAGATCGGGTTTCATGCCGATCATCGAATAGCGCCCGCGCAGCTCGCCACCCGTCACCGATTCCAGAATGAAACTGTCGCGGCTGGCTCCCGCGAGCTTGAGATAGAGCGACACCGGCGTGTCCAGATCGGCCGCAAGCCGGGCATAGACAAGCTGGTTCTCGCCGCGCGCCCATCCGGCCTCGAACCGCGCGAAATCAGGGATAAGCTGTGCCATCTGTGATCAGAACCCTGCCTGCACTGCGTCGATGATCTGCTGATTGAGCTGGATCGGCGTGTCCTGACGCAGGCTCGCGGCAAAATAGCCGAACAGATCCTGCGCCATGCTCTGCGCCACCTGCTGCTCCAGCGCCTGACGCAGTCTCGCCACCTCCTCCAGCATCAGATCCGGGCTCTGGACCGCGTTCAACTGCAGCAGATGCAGTCGGGTCGTGCCCTCAACGATACGCACCTCGCCCTCAGCCATCTCAAAACTCTCCGCCACCAGGTCGCGCGGCAGATCCGGCATGATATCCGTGCGCCGCAGCCCGTCAAAGCGCACCGGCACCAGCGCCAGTTCGGGGCCTTCGCTGCCATCGCGCAGGCTCTGGGCCAAGTCCTCGGCCAGCCCGCGCAACCCCTCAAGAACCCGCGCATTGCGCCATTCCGAGATCACCTGAAAGCGCACCTCTTCCAGCGGGCGCGGCGCGGCAGGCAGGCTCTCGACAAATTCCAGCACAAACAGCCCGCCATCTTCCAACTGTCCGATCTCGGGGAAATCGCCCTCCTGCACGGCCTCGGCGGCATTGCGGAACGCCTCATAGGCGGCAATGCCCGATGTCTCGCCGGGCCGCCAGTCGATCTCGCCCTGCTCCATCCGGGTTTCCTGCGCCAGATCCGCGACCGAGGCCCCGCCCGCGATCAGATCCTCAAACAGATCCATGTCATCCATCAGCGCCCGGCGCGCCAGATCCGAGAATTGCTCATCGCGCAACTGATCGCGCACATCCTCAAAGCTGGTTTCCTGCGCGGCAAGGATCGCATTCATGCGGAAAATCGCGGGCCCCAGCGAGGTCTCGACCGGCCCCACAACGCCCGGCCCCTCCAGCGCAAAGACCGCATCCGCCGCCGTGCCCAGCTGGCCGCGCGTCACATCGCCCATATCGGCATCATCCAGATCCAGCCCGCGCTCGGCCACCAGCGCCTCAAACGTGATCTCGCCCGAATTGATCCGCGCCATCGCGGCTTCGGCGCTCGCGGTGTCGGCAAAGACTAGCCGTTCAACCAGCCGCCGTTCGGGCTGCGAGAATTCGGCACTGCGCGCCTCATAGGCCTGCCGCAGGATCGCCTCATCCAGTTCGATCTCGTCGATCATCATTTCCGGCGTGATCCAGGCATAGCGGATGCGCTTGCCCTCGGGCATGGTGTAGCGCTCGATATTGGCCTCATAGAAAGCCTGCAGCGCGGCCGCATCGGGCGTGCCCACCGGCTCTTCCAGCGCATCCGCGCTCAGCGAGATGACGGTCACATCACGGGTCTGGGCCTGATACTCCAGCAGCGGCGTCACATAGGTTTCGGGGGCCGCAGCGCCCGCCGAAACCGCGCGCTGCAGGATAGTGCGCGCCACATCGGCGCGGATCGAATCCTCGAAATCGCGCTCGGACATGTTGATATTCTGCAGCGCGAAACGATAGGCTTCGCGGTCGAAATTGCCACTCAGCCCGCGGAAGGACGGGATCTGCGTGATCTCGCGCTGGATCACACTATCCCCGGCAGAGACGCCCAGCCGCGCGGCCTCATTGTCCAGCACTGCGCCCGTGACCAGTTGTTCCAGCACCATCTGGTCAATCCCGAACAGCCGCGCCTGCTCCATGGTGATCGGCTGGCCGAACTGGGTCTGCAGCGCGCGCAACTCATTTTGCAGCGCGCGGGAAAACTCGCTGGTGGTGATCTTGCGATCGCCCACAGATCCGATCGTGGTCGTGCGCCCGCCAAAGCCCTCGACACCGAAACCAAGCAGGCTGAGCGCAAGCAGCGCCATCAGAAAGCCCGCCGCGATATTCTTCGCATTCATCTTGGTTTTCTTCGGTGGTTTGGACATGATTTCTCTCTGCACTGCGGAACGCGGCCAAGCGGGGCTGCGGGAATTGGAACGTGTGTAAGCAAAGCGATGCGCAGGGGCAAGCGCTGCCGCGTCACGAATTGGCGTGGGTGAAATGCTGCAATCGCTGCGCCAATTCGTTCAGGCCGGTTGCATCGGCATTGGCGAAAGCGATGCGCAGATGCTGGCTGGCGCTTCTGTCGCCCTCGGGCGCGAACATGCTGCCGGGCAAGACCAGCAGGCCCGCCTCTTGCACAAGCTGCCGGGCCAGCCTGTCGTCAGGCATCACGAAAGGATGCGCGACATAGCCGAAATAGGCCCCGGCTCCCTTGATCTGCCAGCCGGGCTGGCGGGCCAGCGCGGCCCGCAAGGCGTGGCAGCGGGCAAGGATCTCGCGCCGCTCGCCCGCCAGCCACTCCTCCAGATGCCTCAGCCCCCAGAGGGCGGCGCGCTGGCCCAGACCCGAGGGGCAGATGGTGACAGAATCGAGGATCTTTTCGATCTGGGCCAGCCGGGCCGGGCTGGCGGCGATGGCCCCTACCCGGTGGCCGGTCAGCCGATAGGCTTTCGAGAAACTGTAGAGATGGATCAGCGTGCCGTCCCAGTCGGGATCGGTGAACAGATCATGCGGCGGGGCCTCATGGCTCAGGAAATCGCGATAGGTCTCATCGAGGATCAGCGCCAGTCCCGTCTCGCGCGCCAGATCGCGGAACCCCGCGATCACGGCAGCCGGATATTCGATCCCGGTCGGATTGTTGGGCGTGACCAGCACAATCGCGCGGCTGCGCGGCGTGATCAGCGCCCTGGCGGCCTCCGGGTCGGGGATCAGGCTGTCATCGCAGGGCAGGGGCACTGCCTCTATCCCCTGCATCGACAGCCACATCGCATGGTTGAAATACCACGGTATTGGCAGGATCACCGCATCGCCGGGGGCGCAGAGCGCGCTGATCGCCGCGCAGAACGCCTGATTGCAGCCCGAGGTGATGGCGATCTGATCCGCGCGCACACCCCCGCGATAAAGCCGCGTCATCCGGGCGGCCAGCGCCGCGCGCAACTCCGGCAGGCCCAGAACCGGGCCGTAGAGATGCGTCGCCGGATCCTCCAGCGCCTCCGCCATCGCCGCGCGCAGAGGGGCAGGCGGGGGCGCGACCGGCGCGGCCTGACTGAGATTGAGCAAAGGGCGCTCGGGCGGAAAGCTCGCCTCGGCGATCCAGCGGCGGGCCTCCATGACCGGCGGGGCCTGTGTCGCGGCAAGATAGGGGTTGAACTGCATATGACCCTCGCGCTGTGCAGGCGGATGATAGGCCGGCACGTAGGCGCGCGCCAGAGGCGGAACTGCACGATTGTATTTGCGCCAGCGGCATGGCACATCGCGCGGATGCTGTCCTATCAACATCTTTATCACGCAGGCAATCTGGCAGATGTGCATAAACATGCACTTCTGGCCTGGGTGCTGGATTACATGACCCACAAGGACAAGCCGCTCAGCTATTTCGAGACCCATGCCGGGCGCGGCTATTACCGGCTCGATTCCTACGAGTCGCGCAAGACCGGCGAGGCCGCAGCCGGTATCGGGCGCGTCGAGCACGCATTCGCCCCCGACCACCCCTATATCCGGGCGATTGATGCCACCCGCGCCGCGCATGGGGCGCAGGCCTATCCCGGCTCGCCCCTGATCGCCGCGCATCTCCTGCGCATGAGCGACCGGATCACCCTGGCCGAGTTGCACCCGCAGGAACATGCAGCGCTTACGCAGATCATGGGCAAGCGCGCCCGGATCGAGAAACGCGACGGGTACGAACTGGTGCAGGCGCTCTGCCCGCCAGAGCCGCGCCGGGGCGTGCTGATGATCGACCCTTCCTATGAGGTGAAGGCCGAGTATGAGACGATCCCGACATTCATCGCCGCCCTCCACCGCAAATGGAATGTCGGCGTGATCCTGCTGTGGTATCCGATCCTTGAGGCCGGGTTGCAGGCGGGCATGATCGCGCGCATCACGCACGATCACCCCGATGCACAGGTTTTCGAAGCCCGCTTCCCCCCGGTCCGCGAGGGGCACCGGATGATCGGCACCGGGCTTCTTGTCCTCAACGCGCCCTGGGGCATGGCGGAAGAAGCCGCGCGCATCACCGCGCTGATGGGCGCCACCTAGCCGCCACTGCCACAAAAAACCTGTGCGCAGGCGCCAAAACCCTTGCCAGCCGCGCCTGTCATCCCTATAGAGCAGCCAATCAAGAAGGCCGAAAGAGCACATCAGCAAGACGGGCAGGGTCGGGCGCAAGCCACGACCCTTTGTGTTTGTTGCCTGTACTCGCGTGATCCGGATGGCCGCTTGAGCCCGAGGAAAGACCGGCGGAGGCAACCGCCAGGCCAGAAACATGATGCAAAGGAAGCAAAACTGAATGTGCGCTAAAGCAACCATGGAAGAATTCGAGGCAATGCTCGCTGAGAGCCTCGAAATGGACACCCCCGATGAGGGCTCTGTCGTTACCGGTACGGTCATCGCCATCGAGGCAGGCCAGGCCATCATCGATGTCGGCTACAAGATGGAAGGCCGCGTCGAACTGAAAGAATTCGCAGAACCCGGCGAAGCCCCGCAGGTCGCTGTCGGCGACAAGGTCGAGGTCTATCTCGAACGCGTCGAGAATGCGCGCGGTGAAGCCGTTGTCAGCCGCGAGAAAGCCCGCCGCGAAGCCGCATGGGACCGTCTCGAAAAAGCCTATGCCGATGAAGCCCGCGTCGATGGCGCGATCTTCGGTCGCGTCAAGGGCGGCTTCACGGTCGATCTGGGCGGCGCTGTGGCCTTCCTGCCCGGCTCTCAGGTCGATGTGCGCCCCGTGCGCGATGCAGGCCCGCTGATGGGTCTGAAGCAGCCCTTCCAGATCCTGAAAATGGACCGTCGCCGCGGCAATATCGTCGTCTCGCGCCGCGCCATTCTCGAAGAGAGCCGCGCCGAACAGCGCGCCGAGGTCATCGGCAAGCTGGTCGAAGGTCAGGTTGCGGATGGTGTGGTCAAGAACATCACCGAATACGGTGCCTTCGTCGATCTGGGCGGTGTGGACGGGCTTCTGCACGTCACCGACATGGCATGGCGCCGCGTCAACCACCCCTCCGAAGTCGTCACCATCGGCGAGACGATCAAGGTGCAGGTCATCAAGATCAACAAGGACACGCATCGCATCTCGCTTGGTATCAAGCAGCTGCAGGCCGATCCGTGGGATGCTGTCGAGACGCAATATGCGCTGGGCTCGGTCCATAAAGGCCGCGTGACCAACATCACCGATTACGGTGCATTCGTTGAACTGGAAGCTGGTGTCGAAGGTCTGGTCCATGTCTCGGAAATGAGCTGGACCAAGAAGAACGTGCATCCCGGCAAGATCGTCTCCACCTCGCAAGAGGTCGATGTCATGGTTCTGGAAATCGACGGTGCCAAGCGCCGCGTGTCGCTGGGCCTGAAACAGACCATGCGCAACCCGTGGGAACTGTTCGCAGAAACCCACCCGGTCGGCAGCCAGATCGAAGGCGAGATCAAGAACATCACCGAATTCGGTCTTTTCGTGGGTCTGGACGGCGATATCGACGGCATGGTGCACCTCTCCGACATCAGCTGGGATCAGCGCGGCGAGGAAGCCATTCAGGATTACCGCAAGGGCGATATGGTCCATGCGGTCGTCTCCGAGGTCGATGCCGAGCGCGAGCGCATTTCGCTCTCGATCAAGGCGCTGGAGAATGACACTTTCTCCGACGCGGTTGAAGGCGTGAAGCGTGGCTCGATCGTCACCTGCACTGTGACCGCCATCGAGGAAGGTGGCATCGAGGTCGAGTATAACGGCACCAAGAACTTCATCCGCCGTTCCGATTTGGCTCGCGACCGTGCCGACCAGCGCCCCGAGCGTTTCCAGGTCGGTGACAAGGTTGATGCGCGTGTGACGAGCGTGGACAGCAAGACCCGCCGTCTGGGTCTGTCGATCAAGGCCCGCGAGATCGCCGAAGAGAAAGAAGCGGTCGAGCAATATGGCTCTTCGGATGCCGGTGCAAGCCTCGGCGATATCCTCGGCGCCGCGCTCAAGGATCGCGGCTGATCTGGCCCGCGCACAGCACGAAAACACTGCAAAAACCCCGGCCTCGTGCCGGGGTTTTTCATTTCCAGCGCCCGAGAGTGCCGCTACGTCACTTGGCGCCCGCACCGGGCACGCCGCTTGACTTGGAAGGGCAAAGCGCAGAACAATCGGCGCAGTTCCCCATGTGCCGGACCGGCCAACAGAAGGGGAAATTCACCATCAGGGAGATCACGATGTCGATGAAATCACTGCTTCTTCCCACGCGCGGCGCGCTTTTGACGGGCGTCGCCGCAACCGCGCTTGTGCTGTCGGGCATGGTCGCGACTGCCGAGACGATCCGCTGGGCGCGGGTGGGCGACTCGCTCACACTCGACCCGCACAGCCAGAACGAGGGGCCGACCCATACGCTGGCGCATCATATCTATGAAACGCTGGTCGAGCGCGAGCTGGATGGCTCGCTCAGCCCGCGTCTGGCGACCGAATGGGGCATCACTGACGAAGATGATACCGTCTGGTATTTCACCATCCGCGAGGGCGTGAAATTCCATGACGGCTCGGAAATGACCGTCGAGGATGTGGTCTTCTCGCTCGACCGTGCCCGCACCACGCCCTCGGGCATGGCAGCCCTGCACGCAGCCGTCGAAGAAGTGACCGCGGTCGATGACACAACCGTGCATGTGCGCCTCTCCGGTCCTGCGCCGCTCTATGTGCAGAACCTGACCAACACTTTCATCATGTCCAAAGCCTGGGCCGAAGCCAATGGCGTCGCCATCGCTCCCAATTACGCAGCGGGCGAGGAAGCCTATTCGATCCGCAACGCCATGGGCACCGGCCCCTATACGCTGGTCGAGCGCGATCCCGAAGTGCGCACTGTCCTGCGTGTCTTTGAAGATCACTGGGATGACGCGCCTGCCGTGACCGAAATCATCTATACCCCGATTGCCGAGGCCGCGACCCGTGTCGCAGCACTCTTGTCGGGCGAAGTCGATATCGTGCAGGACGTGCCGGTGCAGGACATCGCGCGGCTGGAACAGACCGACGGGATCAAGGTCATGCGCGGCCCGGAAAACCGCAATATCTTCTTCAGCTATGACATGAGCTCGGACCGGCTGCGCTCGTCTGATGCGGCGGAAAACCCCTTCGCCAACCCGCTGGTGCGCGAAGCCATGTCGCTGGCGATTGACCGCAACGCGATCCAGCAGGTGGTGATGCGCGGCGAAAGCCAGCCCTCTGCCGCGCCCCTGCCGCCCTTCGTGAACGGCTGGACCGAGGAAATGCACGTCTTTGGCGACCCCGATCTGGCCCGCGCGGGCGAGTTGATGACTGAAGCGGGCTATCCCAACGGCTTCACCGTGCAGCTTGATTGCCCCAATGACCGCTACCTGAATGATGAATCGATCTGTCAGGCGCTGGTGGGGATGCTGGCGCGGATCAATGTCAATGTGAACCTGAACGCGCAGACCCGTTCGCTGCATTTCCCGCTGATCGAGAACTGGGAAACCGATTTCTACATGCTGGGCTGGGGGGTTCCGACCTTTGACAGCCAGTATGTGTTCGATTTCCTCGTGCATAGCCGCGAGGGCAGCTATGGCTCGTTCAACGGCTCGCGCTACTCGAACGCCGATCTGGACGCAAAAATCGAATCGCTGGCGACCATGACCGATCTGGAAGCCCGCGACGCGGTGATCGCCGAGATCTGGGAAGAGGTCATCAACGAGCGCATTTTCCTGAATGTTCACAATCAGGTACTGGCCTATGCCATGCGCGAGGGCGTGACGCTCGATGTGCACCCGGAAAACCAGCCGCGCATGACGACGGTCACATTCGACTGATGCGGGCTTGACCTGCGGACCCGTGCGGGATACCCCGCGCGGGTCAATCTGTTTAGGGCAGAAAGGCTGACCCTTTTAGCCCTGAGATGCGAGGTCCGACATGATCGCCTTCATCCTGCGCCGCCTGGCGCAATCCGTGCTTGTCATGCTGACGGTGGCCCTCGTGGCCTTCGCGCTGTTTCGCTTCGTGGGCGATCCGATCGCCTCGATGGTCGGGCAGGAAACCACGCTGGCTGAACGCGCCGAACTGCGCGAGGCGCTGGGCCTGAATGACCCGTTCCTCATCCAGTTCTGGAATTTCATCCTCCGCGCCGTGCAGGGCGATTTCGGCATCTCCTACCGGTTGCAACAGCCGGTGATGGAACTGATCCTGTCGCGCCTGCCCGCGACGCTGGAACTGGCGCTGGTCTCGGGCGTGATGGCCTTTGTCTTTGGTGTGGGTTTCGGGGTCTATACCGCGCTCAACCGGGGCGGCTGGATCTCGGGCACAGTCATGACCACCTCGCTGATCGGTGTCTCGCTGCCCACTTTCCTGATCGGTATCCTGCTGATCTGGGTTTTCGCGGTCGAGTTGCAATGGCTGCCCTCTTTCGGGCGCGGCGAGACCGTCTATATCGGCAATTGGTGGCGCACCGGGCTGCTGACGGAGTCGGGCCGCGCCTCGCTGATCCTGCCTGCGATCACGCTGGGGCTCTATCAGATGACGCTGATCATGCGTCTGGTGCGCGCCGAGATGCTGGAAGTCCTGCGCACCGATTACATCAAATTCGCCCGCGCGCGGGGCCTCTCGAACCGCGCGGTGCATTTCGGCCATGCGCTGAAAAACACGCTGGTCCCGGTCATCACCATCACGGGCCTGCAGATGGGCAGCATCATCGCCTTTTCGATCATCACCGAGACCGTGTTCCAATGGCCCGGCGTGGGGGCGTTGTTCATCAATTCGGTGCGCTTCGTCGATGTGCCGGTGATGGCCGCCTATCTGATGCTGATCGCGCTCGTTTTCGTCGTGATCAACCTGATCGTCGACCTGCTTTACTATGCCGTGGACCCGCGCCTGCGCGTGGACCGCGCCAATGCCCGGCACTGAGGGGGAAACATGGCTGATTTCGCGCCTGCAGACCGACCCAATTTTCTGGCCCGCGCCTGGGACAGCGATATCGCATGGTCTTTCCGCCATTCACCGCTGGCGATTGTCGCCGCGCTGGTCTCGGTCCTGATCATCCTCGCCGCCGTGCTGGCACCCTGGATCGCCCCGCATGACCCGTTCAACCCGGCCTCGCTGAACCTGATGGACGGCTTCACGCCCCCGATGGAACCCAACCAGTTCACCGGCAATCTCTATTGGCTGGGCACCGACAATCAGGGCCGCGACGTGTTCTCGACCATCCTCTATGGCGCGCGCATCTCGCTTTTCGTGGGCTTCATGGCGGTGCTCTTCGCCATGGTGCTGGGCATCACGCTGGGCCTGATCGCGGGCTATCGCGGCGGCTGGATCGACGCGCTGCTGATGCGGGTCGCGGATGTGCAACTGACCTTTCCGGCGATCCTGCTCGCGCTTCTGATCTTCGGCATCGCACGCGGCTTCATCCCGCCCGCGATGCGCGACGCAATGGCGATCTGGGTGCTGATCGTGGCCATCGGCCTGTCGGAATGGGTGAATTATGCGCGCGTCGTGCGCGGCGCGACCATGGTCGAGAAGAACAAGGAATATGTGCAGGCCGCCCGCGTGATCGGGGTGCATCCGGTGCGCATCCTTGCGCGCCATATCCTGCCCAATGTCATGGGGCCGGTGCTGGTCATCGCCACAATCGGCCTCGCGCTCGCGATCATCGCCGAGGCGACGCTCTCTTTCCTTGGCGTCGGCGTGCCCCCCACCCAGCCCTCGCTGGGCACACTCATCCGCATCGGGCAGGGCTTCCTCTTCTCGGGCGAATGGTGGATCCTGCTCTTCCCCTCGATCACGCTGCTGGCGCTGGCGCTCTCGGTCAACCTGCTGGGCGACTGGCTGCGCGACGCCCTGAATCCGAGGTTGCGCTGATGGCTGAACCTTTGCTTTCCGTCCGCGATCTGGTCGTGGAATTCCCGACAAGGCGTGGCGTGCTGCGCGCGCTCGACAAGGTGTCCTTTGACATTGCCGAGGGCGAGGTTCTGGGCATGGTCGGCGAATCCGGCGCGGGCAAATCCCTGACCGGGGCCGCGATCATCGGGCTTCTGGAGCCACCGGGCCGCGTGGCCTCGGGCGAAATCTGGCTGCGCGGCGAGCGGATCGACAATCTGCCGCGCGAGAAGATGCGCCGCATCCGGGGTCGGCGGATCGGCATGGTGTTCCAGGATCCCCTGACCAGCCTCAACCCGCTTTATACCGTCGCCCAGCAACTGATCGAGACCATCCGCACGCATATGGATGTCTCCGACAGCGAAGCCCGCAAACGCGCCGTGGCGCTTCTCGACCGTGTGGGCATCCCCGCCGCCGCCCGCCGCATCGACGATTACCCGCATCACTTCTCGGGCGGTATGCGCCAGCGCGTGGTGATCGCGCTCGCACTGGCTGCAGAGCCGGAACTGGTCATCGCCGATGAGCCGACCACCGCGCTCGATGTCTCGGTGCAGGCGCAGATCATCGATGTGCTGAAGGAAATCTGCGCCGAGCGCGGCGCCTCGGTCATGCTGATCACCCATGACATGGGCGTGATTGCCGAAACCGCCGACCGCGTGGCCGTGCTCTATGCCGGGCGGCTGGCCGAAATCGGGCCGGTGCGCGATGTGATTCAGGCCGCCGAACACCCCTATACCAGCGGGTTGATGGGCTCGATCCCGACGCTGACCCAGACCGCTGACCGGCTGACCCAGATCCCCGGCTCCATGCCGCGCCTGAACGCCATCCCGCAGGGCTGCCCTTTCAATCCCCGCTGCCCGCATGTGTTCGACCGCTGCCGGGTCGAGCGGCCAGAACTGATCGCGCGCCCGGCCGGGCGGCAGGTCGCCTGCTGGCTCTATGACAAGGAGGCACAGAATGTCTGATGTGCTGCTGTCTGTCGAAGGGCTGACGCGCCGCTTCGATGTGTCGAAACCCTGGCTCAACCGCGTGATCGAACGCGACGAGCGGCAATTCCTGACCGCCAATGCCGATGTAAGCTTCGAGATCCGCAAGGGTGAGACCTTCGCGTTGGTGGGCGAATCCGGCTCGGGCAAATCGACCATCGCCAAGATGATCGTGGGCCTCTTGGAACCCTCCGAAGGGCAGATCCGCTTCGATGGCGATGTGATGGATTTCAACTCGGGCGCGGCGATGCGCCGCTTGCGCCGCCGCTTCCAGATGATCTTTCAGGATCCCTTCGCCAGCCTCAACCCGCGCTGGCGGGTGGGCGATATCATCGCGGAACCGATCCGCACCTTTGATCTGATGAAAGGGGCCGCGATCCGCAACGAAGTGGGGCGGCTTCTGGATCTGGTGGGCCTCTCCGCCACCGACGCCGAGAAATTCCCGCATGAGTTTTCCGGCGGCCAGCGCCAGCGCATCGCCATTGCCCGCGCGCTGTCGTCAAGACCCGAATTCATCGTCTGCGATGAACCGACTTCGGCGCTCGATGTCTCGGTGCAGGCGCAGATTCTGAACCTGATGCGCGATCTGCAGGATGAATTCGGCCTGACCTATCTGCTGATCAGCCATGATCTGAGCGTGGTGCGGCATATGGCGAACCGCATAGGCGTGCTCTATCTGGGGCGGCTGGTCGAAGTCGCGGATGCGAAACGGCTGTTTCTTGACCCCCAGCACCCCTATACGCGGATGCTGCTCGATGCCGTGCCGGATCTGGCGCTCTCGGGACGGCGCAGAACCCCGGTGACGGGCGAGATCCCGAACCCGATCAACCCGCCGCCCGGCTGCGCCTTTCACCCGCGCTGCCCGCATGTGATGCCGATCTGCAAACAGGTGATCCCGCCCCCGATTGAAACCGCGACCGGGCGCGCGGCCTGCTACCTGCTGGCCCCGACCCCGGCCTGACATGCAGACACCGCCCCCGGCAACAGGGGCGGTGCAGTGTCACTTCAGCAAAAAGCCTCAGAAGAAGCCCAGCTTGTTGGGGTTGTAGCTGACCAGCATGTTCTTGGTCTGCTGATAATGGTCGAGCATCATCTTATGCGTCTCGCGTCCGATGCCCGATTGCTTGTAGCCGCCAAAAGCCGCATGCGCCGGATAGGCATGGTAATTGTTCACCCAGACACGCCCCGCCTCGATCGCGCGGCCAAAGCGATAGGCGCGGGTGCCGTCGCGGGTCCAGACCCCGGCGCCCAGACCATACATCGTGTCATTGGCAATCGCGAGCGCCTCGGCCTCGTCCTTGAAAGTCGTCACCGACACGACCGGGCCGAAGATCTCCTCCTGAAACACCCGCATCTTGTTGTGACCCTTGAAGATCGTCGGCTGGATATAATAGCCGCTTTCCAGATCGCCCCCCAGATGTGCGGAATCCCCGCCCACCAGCACCTCGGCCCCTTCCTCGCGGCCAATGGTGAAATAGGACATGATCTTGTCATGCTGCATCTTGCTGGCCTGCGCCCCCACCATCGTGGACATGTCGCGCGGATCGCCCTGGGTGATGGCCTTCACCCGCGCGATGCAGCGGGCGATGAATTCCTCATAGATATCTTCCTGAACCAGCGCCCGCGACGGGCAGGTGCAGACCTCGCCCTGATTGAAGGCAAAGAGCACGAAGCCTTCCACCGCCTTGTCAAGGAACGCATCATCCTCGGCCATGATATCCGAAAAGAAGATATTGGGCGATTTGCCCCCCAGTTCCAGCGTGACCGGGATCAGGTTCACGGTCGCGGCTTCCATGATCTTGCGCCCGGTCGCGGTCGAGCCGGTGAAAGCGATCTTCGCAATCCGGTTCGAGCGCGCCAGCGCGTCGCCCGCCTCGGCGCCCAGACCGTTGACGATATTCAGCACACCTGCGGGCAGCAGATCAGCAATCACCTCGATCAGCACCATGATCGCCGCAGGCGTCTGCTCGGCGGGTTTCAGCACGATGCAATTGCCCGCCGCCAGCGCCGGCGCCAGTTTCCACGCCGCCATCAGGATCGAGAAATTCCACGGGATGATCTGCCCCACCACGCCCAGCGGCTCATGAAAATGATAGGCCACCGTGTCATGGTCGATTTCCGACATGGTGCCTTCCTGCGCGCGCAGCGTGCCCGCGAAATAGCGGAAATGATCGACCGCCAGCGGAATATCGGCGGCGGTGGTCTCGCGGATCGGCTTGCCATTGTCCCAGGTCTCGGCCGCCGCGATCAGGTCCAGATTCGCCTCGATCCGGTCCGCGATCCGCAGCAGGATATTCGAGCGTTCCGCAACGCTCGTCTTGCCCCAGGCCTCTTTCGCGGCATGGGCCGCATCCAGCGCCAGCTCGATATCGGCCTTGTCGGAGCGCGCGACTTCGCAGACCTTGGCACCGGTGATCGGCGTGATATTGTCCATATAGCGCCCGGCGACAGGGGCCACGAACTGGCCACCGATGAAATTGTCATAGCGCGTCTTGAAGGGCGAGGCGGTGCGGAAATCGGCTTGCGTGATCTGGTTCATGGGGGTCTCCTCCTGAATGGACTGCCCGTCGGGGACAGCATGGCCGCACCATAATCCTGATCGCCCGATCCGTCTGCGCGACCATAGTCTACGCGACTTTGGTCGTAATTTTATCCATTGAGACTACATGTTTAGCGCCGGGTCCGATCAGCCCGCGCCCCAGCCCGCTGTCACGCCCCCAAGGCTTCATCTTGCCCGAAATACTCTCACTGAGAGGCCACGGGCCGCAAGGCCCGTCCCCCCTCAGCAGCCTCCCCAAGCTAGAACATCGGCGCGTATTTCCACGCATCCGCATCCGGCGTGACAGCATCCAGATCATACTCCGCTGCCTGCAAGCGCCGGGCGATCCCCAGACCCTGTTCCGCAGCCTGATCGACCAGCGCGCGCCCGCGCGCCAGATCCTGCGCGACACCGCGCCCGCGCATCATGTCGATGCCGTGATTATAGCGCCCCACCGCATCGCCCATCTCGCCTGCGCGCCTGCTCCATTCGGTCGCGCGATCCGGGTCTTCATCCGCGCCCAGACCGTTATGGTCCAATTGGCTCATCCAGTTCATCGCCTGTGTCCAGCCCGCCGCAGCGCAGGCTTCAAAGATGATCCGCGCCTCGGCATGACGGCCGGATTTCGTCGCCAGATAGCCATTGGCGCAGACGATCATATCGACATCACCGCGTCTCGCGCGCTCGACCAGCCGCTCCAGCGTCATCTCTTCGGGGTTGGTGGTGCCATATTGCGAAAAATCCTCCCCGGCCATCGCGGGCAGGGCGAACAGGGCCAAGGCAGCAAGCAGACGCATGTCATCTCCTTTTCGGTCACCGGGTCTTGCGGGTCATGATGCCGCGCGCCGGATCGAACCCCCAGAGTGCCAGCGCCAGAAACGCCGCGAAACTCAGCGCGACCCAGCCCAGCGCCTCGGTATTCAGCCGCAGATAGAGCGCGAAGCGGATCAGTTCGACTGCGTGTGAAAACGGGTTCCAGGCACAGATATCACGCAAGAGCCGCGAGGATTCGGCCATCCGCCACAGCGGATAAAGCGCGGTCGAGAGAAAGAAGACCGGGAAAATGACGAAATTCATCACCCCCGCGAAATTCTCCAGCTGCCGGATGGTCGAGGCCAGGAACAGCCCCACCGCCCCCAGCATCAGCCCCACCACGACCAGCGCAGGCAGCACCCAGAGATAGCCCATCGGCGGCAGCCTGATCCCATAGGCCCACGCAATCCCCAGAAACGCATAGGCTTGCAGGATCGAGACCAGCACCCCCGCCAGAAGCTTGCAGAACAAAAGCCACCACCGGGGCAGGGGGGCGGTCAGCAAGAGCCGCATCGACCCCATTTCGCGGTCATAGACCAGTGACAGCGCCGATTGCATCGCGTTGAAGAGAAGGATCATCGCCACCAGCCCCGGCAGGATATAGGTCTCATAGGTGATATAGGTCTGATAGGGCGGCGTGATCGACAGCCCGAGCGCGGCGCGAAACCCGGCGGCAAAGACCACCAGCCACACCAGCGGGCGCACAAGGGCGGCCAGAAAGCGCTCGCGCTGGGTGACAAAACGCAGTGCCTCGCGCAGCAGGATCGCCGACAGGGCGCGCCAATAGGGGCTCATGGGAGCGCCTCCTCGGTCAGCGCCATGAAATGCGCGGCCAGCCCGTTTTCCGGGGCAATGTCCCGCGCCCGCCCGGTCTCCAGAACCTCGCCCTGATGCAGGATCAGCACGGTATCGTCAGCCGCCACCTCATCCACCAGATGCGTGGCCCAGAGCACCGCAAGCCCGTCCTCGCGCGCCAGCGCATGCACATGGGCGGTGATGCTCGCCCGCGCCCGCGCATCCAGCCCTACGGTCGGCTCATCCAGCAAAAGCAGGCGCGGGCGATGCATCAGCGCGCGCGCGATCTCCAGCCGCCGCCGATGCCCGCCATTCAGATCGCGCGCCTTCTCGCCTGCGCGCTCAAGCATATCCAGCCGCGCCAGAACCTCCTGCGCCCGCGCCGCGCTCTCGCGCCGCGACAGCCCGTGCAAGGCGCCAAAATAGGCCAGATTGCGCGCAACACTCAGATCCAGATCCAGCGTCATCTGCTGAAACACCACCCCCATCTGCGCGAGCGCGGCCAAAGGGCGGGCCTGCAAATCCTGCCCCATCACCGCGATCCGCCCCGCGCGCGCCACAAACAGCCGCGTCAGCAGCGCGAAAAGCGTCGATTTCCCCGCGCCATTGGGGCCAAGCAGCGCGCAGAACTCGCCCGGCTGAACCGCAAAAGAGACGCCTTTCAGCGCCTCTTTCCGGCCATAGCGAAAGCTCAGCCCCGTGACCTCAAGCGCGGCCATCAGCGCTCCGCAGGCCGGTAAGCCGCCCCCCAGGGGAAACGCCCCACCTTGACCGTCCTGACCGGCTCGCCCCGTTCCAGATCAATGATCGTCACATCCCCCGAAACCCCGTTCGTGGTGAACAGGAGTTTCTCGTCATCCGACATCGCCATATGCCAGACCCGGCGTCCGACCAGATGATAGCCCAGCACCTCGTAGCTCTCGATATCCACCACCGCAATCCGGTTGGCCGGACCCAGCGCCACATAGGCGCGGGTCATATCCTCGGTCAGCCGAAACCCCACCGGCTGCACATCATGCGGATGCACATCGGGGATCTCGAAGCGGATCTCGGCCAGTTCCTCGAATGTCCCGGTGTCGAACACATGCAAGCCCCCGCCAATCTCGGCACTGACAAACAGCCGTGCGTCATCACTGGTGAATTCCGCATGGCGCGGCCGCGACCCCACCAGCGAATTGTGAAAGATCGCATGCGTTTCCGTATCGATCCAATGCGCCATATTGGTGGTCTCGGACGTGGTGATGGCGATGGTCCCTGCATGGTTGATCGCCTTGCCCTCGGGTTCCACCCCCACCGGGATCTGCGCCACGATCACCCGGTCCACCACATCCAGAACCGAGGTGATGTTGTCATCCTCATTCGAAATCCAGATATGCCGGTTATCCGGGTGCAGCGCAAAGGTCTCGGGGTTCTCGCCCGAGGGCAGATTATGCAGGATCTGCCGCGTCGCCACATCGATCACCTGAATCGTGCTGTCATCAGAGGCGCAGAGATAGGCCACCGAATAGTCATGGCTGAACATGATCCCGCGCGGACGCGCCCCCACCTTGATCGTCTCGACCACCTCCATCGTAGGCACGTCAATGATGCTGATGGTGTTGTCGCGCTCATTCGAGATCCAGACTTCCTGCGCCATCGCCGGGGTCGCCATCAGCGCGCTCAGGGCAAAGGCGGAAACTGTGTTGCGGATCATTGCTTCAGTCCTTTCAGTCAAAAGCCCTGCAGGCCGTCTCAAGCCGGTCGCGACCCAGCGTGTCAAGCGTGCTCACCTCATGCAGAAAGCCCGGCATGGGTGTCATCGCGACAAGGGCCGTGCGCGTGGCCACCGGCATGGGCTGGCGCATCTGCCCGTTCCAGTCGCGATAGGTGATCGCCGCCCCCTTGAAAGCCGCAAGTTCAAACGCATCGCCCAGCAGATAGTCGCGGATCGCGCCCGCATCATTGCTGTTCAGCCGCGTCACCGCCTCGCCGACCGAGCGCACTGCCGCCCAGGCGGCATAATCCACCGCCCCCATCGGGCGCTCTGCCAGCCGCTTGAAGCGCAGTTGCAACTGCGCCGCGCCATAAGCCTCCACCCGGTCCGACCAGGCATCGGGCCGCGCCCCCGCTGATCCGGCGACCGGGCGCGGCTCCCAGGCGTTGAATTCCAGATAGGGGCCGAAATCGCCCGCCTCATCGGCCACGAGCAGCACGTGATGGCCGGGGAAATCCTGCGTGAAGACCGGAAATTCCTGCCCGATATTGCGCCGCATGTCCGAATCCGTGTCCCAGTCCTTCTCGGCCCGGATCCGCGCCCCGAATTTGGTGGCGGAATGGCGCAGCGCCGTCGCAAATTCCAGATCCGCCGGGCGCTGACCGGTGATCATCACCAGATCGCTCCAGCGCCTGGTGACCAGAAACTGCATCAGCGCATCCGCCCGCATCGCATAGCTCGGCATCGTGTGCAGCACATTCGCGCGACATTCTTCCTCGCGCAGCGCCTCCGATTCGGCGCTGGCATTGAAGATCAGCGCGCCCTCGGCCTCTGGCAGATCGGCCAGCGCCAGCAGTGCGTCAGTGGGCGCGTTCACCACCACAATCCGATGGTCTGCCAGCACCGCGCGCGCAGCCTCCAGCCAATCCTCGCCCAGGGGCACCACCAGATCGCTCAGGCTGTAGTCATGCCCCATGAACCCGCCCGTGGTGGCATTATCCGCAAGCCCCAGCGCGGCCCCCATCCGGCCCAGATCATCAGGGATCGGGTCCAGATTGGTCAGCACCGGCGGGCGCTCGACCTCCATCTCCAGATAGGCAATCGGCACCTCGATATTGGCCTGTGCCGTGCTGGCAACAAAGCTCGCGAGAACGGTCGGAATGATCAGGGATTGCTGTGTCATGCGGCCTCCTCCCAAAGGCTGCGCCAAGGGTAGCCCGGCATCGCGCCGACCCGAAATTAGACCTTGGTTGCATAGACGATGGTCCTATTCCCAAGCGCGCGCGGTGCTGCCTAGGCTTGCGCGATCATGCCAACGGAGGAGACAGACATGACACGCATTGCGATATTCGCCGCAGCTTCGGTTCTTTCACTTGGTGGCGCGGCCCATGCTGCTGGCGGCGATCTGGCAACCCAGCCAATCGAGCTGGAGGCGCTGCAGGTCGGCACCGGCGATAATGGCTTCGGCATGGAACCAAATGAATACCGGATGCAGACCGGGCAGAGCTACCGGCTGACCATTCAGGCGGTGGGCTGGCATGAATGCAACTGGGAAGCGCCGTCGTTCTTCAAGAACACCTGGCTGCGCAAGATCGAGGCCGGGAATATGGAAATCAAGGTCGCCCAGCTCAACGAGCTTGAGATGGACTCTGATGGCGAGGCAGAACTCTTCTTCGTCCCGATCCGTCCCGGCACCTATCAGTTCGGCTGTCGCGGGCTGGAAGATCGCGGCATGACCGGCAGTTTCATCGTCGAATGACCGCGCAGGGGCAGGGCTGACGAGGCCGGACGCGACCAACTGTTTTCAGGCCGGATCTCATCCCTTCGTCGCATAGCCCATGGTCGAATAGCGCGCGGAAAACGGCTTCGCTAGGCTCATCCCAAGCCTGAAATACCCGGAGGAGAGACGATGAATACCACCCTGACCCGCCTGCCAGCCGCAGCCCTTGCCCTGTGCCTGTCGGCCACTCTGGCGCATGCGCATGGCGATGTCGCACCGCAACCCGTGAATACCGAGGGGCTGCCGGATCTGACCGGCGGCTGGGAGTTCGAAAACCCGTTCCGCGACCCGTCAAGCGAATACTGGGAACGCGCGCTGCGCATCGGTGACAGCGCCTATAACCAGAATTGTGCGCGCTGCCACGGGCTCGAAGTCGTCTCGGGCGGGCTGGCCCCCGACCTGCGCTTCCTCATGGCCGAGGAAATGGACGATGAATGGTTCCTGGAGCGCATCCGCCGCGGCTCCGGCGACCGGATGCCCGCCTACGAGGATCTGATGAACCAGCAGGCGATGTGGGCGATCCGCACCTATATCGAAACCCGCCCCGACCCTGATGGCATTGCCGAACATATGCCCCGCCTGCGCGATATCCGTGACGGGCTGCGCGCCAAGCAGGAAGCCATCGCCGCAGGCAGCGCCAGCGCCGAGGATTACGCCGAGGAAATCGCCGCCCTCCATGTCGAGTTGATGGAGATCGCGCTGGCCGTGCCCACCATGTCCGGCGCGCCCAAGGCCGACAGCATCGCGCGGCGTGCGGCGGTGATACTGGAACGCGGCGGCGAACGCGCGCTGCGCGAAGCGGATGAAACCCTGACCATCGGCCTGTCAGTGGCCCGCTGATGCGGTGCCGGACGGAGATGCGAATGCGACTGAGAACCTCCCTGTCAGCTCTTGTGCTGATGACTGTCCTGACCCTCGCCGGGTCAGGACTTTTTGCGCGTGAATTTCCCTCCGACGATTCCGGCCGCGACCGCGTGGGCATCGACTATGACGAGATCATGGCGCGCGGCTATATCGAGATCGGTGTCTATGAGGATCTCGCTCCCTATTCCTGGCGCGACAGTTCCGGGCAATTGCAGGGGGTGGATGTGGCCCTTGCCCGCCTGATCGCCGAGGCGCTGGGCGTTGGTCTGCGCGTGACCGACCTGCCCGCCGACGAGGATGTGGATACCGACCTGCGCAACTATATCTGGCGCGGGCATTACATGGGGCGGCGCGTGGTGAATGTGCTGATGCGCGTGCCCTATAACCGCGAGCTGGATTACCGCAATGAACTGGCAGCCCTGACCGGACGCTATGCGCAGGAACGCATCGCCATCGCCTATCGCCGCTCGGACTACCCGGATGAGCCGCCCTGGCCGGGCAGTTTCACCACAAGAACCGTCGCCGTGGAAAATCACTCGCTGTCTGATTTCTACCTGACCGGGCTGCAGCAGGGCGCGCTGATCCGCAACATGACCCGCCGCCGCACGCTGCCAGAGGCGATTGACCTGCTGCGCGCGGGCGAGGTGAGCGCCGTCATGGGCATCCGCTCGCGTCTGGAGCACTATCTGCGCGACGCGCCGGAATTTGCCGTTGAGAGCGGGCCCCTGCCGGGGCTCGCCATAGGCTCATGGCCAATCGGCATCGCGACCGCCTTCTACACCGCGCGCATGCTCAGCTATGAGCTCGATGACATCCTGACAGAGGCCGTGCGCGACGGGCGCATCGAGGCGATCTACCACGCGCATGGACTGACCTGGGAAGCGCCGGGGCGCTGAGACCCCGCCTGTAGGGTGCGTGCTCCAGCACGCACCCTACTGCACGCATCACCCTTTCGCGCGCACCCGCTGCAGAAGCGGCATCAGCGCGCCCATATCCGGCCCCTGCGCCTGTCCCGTCAGCGCCAGCCGCAAGGGCATGAACAGCCCCTTGCCCTTGCGCCCCGTGGCCGCTTTCACCGCCCCGGTCCAGTCCTTCCACGCCTCCGCTCCATAGGGCGGCGGCGGCAGCAGGTCCAAAGCCTGCGCCACAAATTCCGCATCCTCGGGCGCGATCACCGGCTCTGCCCCATCGCGGCACAGCGCCCACCATGCCCCCAGATCCTCAAGCGTGCCGATATTCTCGCGCGCCACATCCCAGAATTGCGGGGCCAGCGCCTCGGGCACGCCCAAAGCCGCGATCTGATCCGCCACCGCCGCATAGGGCCGCCCCTGCAGATCGGCCCGCGTCAGCGGCCACAGATCCTCGGGGTCAAACTTCGTCGGCGCCGCGCCGAATTGCGCCAGATCGAAGCCATCCGCGATCTCATCGAGCGTCAGCCGCAATTCCACCGGCTGGTTCGAGCCCAGCCGCGCCATCAGCGACAACAACGCCGCCGGTGTCACCCCCTGCGCCCGCAGATCGCGCAGGCTCAGCGTGCCCAGCCGCTTGGACAGGGCCTCGCCCTGCGCGCCCGTCAGCAGCGAATGATGCGCGAAATCGGGCGGGGTGCCGCCCAGCGCCTGAATGATCTGGATTTGCGTCGCCGTATTCGTCACATGATCCGAGCCGCGCACGATATGCGTGACCCCCATCTCCATGTCATCCACCACCGAGGCGAGCGTATACAGCACCTGCCCATCGGCCCGGATCAGCACCGGGTCCGAGACGGATGCCGCATCAATCGAGAGCGGCCCGAGGATCCCGTCCTCCCATTCGATCCGCGCCTGATCCAGGAGAAACCGCCAATAGCCCGCACGCTCTTCGCGCAGCTTCGCCTTGGCCGCCTCATCCAGCCCCAGTGCCGCCCGGTCATAGACCGGCGGCCTGCCCATATTCAGCTGCTTCTTGCGCTTCAGATCCAGCTCGGTCGGCGTCTCGAAACATTCATAGAACCGCCCATCCGCGCGCATCTGATCGGCAGCGGCCTGATAGCGCTCCAGCCGCTTCGATTGCTGCTCGATCCGGTCCCATCCCAGACCCAGCCATTCCAGATCCTGCTGAATCCCGTCGATATATTCTTGTTTTGACCGCTCCTGATCGGTGTCATCCAGCCGCAGGATGAATTGCCCGCCGGATTTGCGTGCTATCAGATAATTGAACAGCGCTGTGCGCAGATTGCCGATATGCAGATAGCCCGTAGGCGAGGGCGCGAAGCGGGTGATGATGCCGGACATGACCTGAGCCACCTTTGAGATAAACCAGCCTTCCTGTTTCATATGGCAGGACGTGTTGCAAGTCCCGTCCCATGCGCGAAATCCTGCCATAGGGGATTTTGCCCAAGACAGGCTGGCCTTGCAGCGATAGATTCGCGCCAATGCGCGGGTGTGACCGTTTCGGTTCGGAGGAAAAATGCGTCTGATCAAAGCCCTGATTGCCATGTGTGTCGGTCTGGTTGTCCTCATGGGGGCCGCGCTCTTCCTGCTGCCGACCCAGCGCATCGCCACATTGGCCACGGAACAGTTCCAGCTTGCGACCGGGCGCACGCTTGTTCTCGGCGGGGCGGTGAAGCCCAGTTTCTACCCGGTGATCGGCGCCACCGCGCAGGATGTCACCATCGGCAATCCCGATTGGGCGGGCGCGGGGCCGATGCTGGAAGCGGGCGAGATGGATATCGGGCTGAACCTTGCCGCGCTGATCCGCGGCGATATCGAGGTCAGCCGCGTCGTGATCCAGAACCCGCGCCTGCATCTGATCCGCGACCGAGAAGGCCGCGTGAACTGGGATTTCACCCGCGCGGCCACGCCTGACGAGGCTGTGGCCGCTGGTGCCCCGCCTGCAGAGGTTCGCGCGCGCAATGTCTCGCTGGCCGAGGCGCGCATCATCGGCGGCAGCGCCCGGATCGAGGATGCGCAATCGGGCCGCGACCTGCGTCTGGCCGGGCTGGATGCGACCCTGCGCATGCCCGCGCTGACCGGCCCCGCCGAATTGCGCGCCGCTGGCCAGATGAACGGCCAGCCTTTCGAGGTGACCGCCTCGACCGACAATGCCGAACGCTTCCTCTCCGGCGCAGTGACCCAAGTGATGCTCGACACCACTGCTGCCGGGTCCAGCATCACTTTCGCAGGCCGCATGGGGCTTGCGGATCTGGCGCTGGACGGCCAGCTTGCCGCCAATATCCCCGCGCTGCGCCCGCTGATGCAGCTTGTGGGCGAAGTGGGGGGGGATATCGACGCCTCCTATCTGCCGCTTGGCCTGAACGGGCAGCTTACCCGCACCGCAGACGGGCGGCTTTTCGCGCGCGAGGCGCAGTTCCGGGCGGGCGGGATCCGGCTCGCGGGTGCCGCCGATCTGGCGCCGGGGGGCGAACGCCCCCGCCTGACCGGGCAGTTCACCGGCGATGTGCTGGATCTGCGCTCTGCCGGTGGCGCGGGGGGGGATGCGGGCGGCGCAGCCCCCGAGGGCTGGTCCCGCGCGCCCATCGACGCCTCTGCCCTTGGTCTCCTTGATGCCGATGTCTCGGTCACGCTGAACGGGCTGCGCACCGATCTGACCACTCTGGGCCGCACACGGCTGGGCGTGACCATCGACCGCGCGCGGGCCGTGCTGGATCTGCGCGAGGTGGCGCTCTTCGGCGGGCAGGTCGCAGGCGAGTTCGTGATGAACAACCGCTCCGGCCTGTCGGTGGGCGGCAATCTGCGCTTCCGGGGGATCGATCTCTTGCCCCTGCTGACCGAAATGGCCGAATACCGGCGGCTTCAGGGGCAGGCCAATTTCGATCTGCAATTCCTTGGCGTGGGCAATTCCATGCATGCGATCATGCAATCTTTGCGCGGTGACGGACGAATTGATTTTTCACAGGGTGAAATAATCGGCTTCGATCTGGCCGGAATGTTGCGAAACCTGGACATGTCCTACATGGGAGAGCGGAATCGTACCGTATATGACCGGGTTACTGGCACATTTGCGATATCAGACGGGGTTTTGCGCAATTCTGACCTGCGTCTGGAGGCATCGGGCTTCTCGGTGACTGGCGAAGGCGCGATAGGCCTTGGCGCGCGCAATCTGGATTTCCGTCTGGTGCCTGCCGCGGTGCGCGGCGAGGACACATTCCGCGTGCCGCTGATGATCACCGGCCCATGGTCCGAGCCGCGTTTTCGGCTGGACCTGGAAGCACTTGCGCGCGAACAGATGCGGGTTGAGCAGGAGCGGCTGGAAGAAATCGCCCGCGAAGAAGCCCGCCGTCTGGAAGAGCGCACCCGCTCGCAACTGGAAGAGCGCTTGCAACGCGATCTGGGGATGGAACGGCAAGAGGGCGAGCGCGTTCAGGACACAATCCGCCGCGGCGTAGAGCAGGAAATCGGCAACCGCTTGCAACGCCTGCTGGGGGGCGGGAATTGAGGGCGGTTCCGGAGATCAGGGATGCGGATAGCCTGAAGGCTTGGCTGGAGGCATTGCCGCAGGGGACGGAGGCTGAGCGCGAAGAGGCGCGACGTTGGGCCGTGGCGATTGCGCATCGCGCAGCGATGCGGGTTTTGCCAGTGGAATGGGGTGGAACCGCTGCGCCACCAAGCACGGATACATCGATAGCGTCTTTTTTCCAGGAGCTGCCTTGTCTGATGATTTCTGGTTGCGCTGCAATGAAGGGCATTACTGCGCTTGTGGACAATGCGGAATATGCAGCGCAAAGTGAAGCGACATCAGACGCGGCATCGTTTGCAGTTGCGGCAATAGGCTTGCTCCCCGAGATCAATGCCAAAATGGCGTCAACCGGAATTGACAGTGCTTGCAAGCTATCCGAGCAGGTTCTTGGCGTGCCTGAACAAGACTACTGGTCCAGCTTGGGGGCAGAAATTCAGGCAGCAACTGGCCTGACTGACTACATGTCAAAGCCGTTAGCCGACAACGCGCCCTATCTTATTAATAAATGGTCCGTGTTGCGCCCGCAAGTTCTGGCGCTGGGCGAGGGCTGGCGCTTCTGGGTGGAGTGGTATGACAGCGCCCTCCACGGTCGCCCGCAGGATTACGACCTGCTGACCAAGATCGCCCTGATCGACCCCAAGGACTGGGACAAAGGCGCTGATCACGTCAATGCGTTAATCCAGAGGATTGTTGCAGAACATCAGGAGCGCCCGCCAATCGCGCCCGTGAAGCTAACACCAACCATGATCAGGCGCGTCCAGTCGTCGGTCCAAGAGAATGGACCAGTACTTGCGCTTCAACTTGGCGCACTTATGGACGTTGCTGATCAAGAGATTGAGCGCATCCGTTGTACCAACAGTTTGGAGCCAGATATTCGCGATGGAATGCTGGGCGCACTCAATAAGCTAAAAGAGGCTGCAACAGAAATTCTTGACCTGTTGCCGAAATTTGGGGTGCAGTCGGTTGAAGAAATAGAACATATCGCAAGCTGGGGAGTGGTTCTGAAAGAACAGGCGCAGCACTGGAATATTGAGGCCAAGAAATTCGTCGCTGGCAGGCCGGCAGACGAACGGGTGGTTTTCGCAGGTCGTCTTGCCTTGGCCTCTGCCGTCGCTGGTTCATTGGGCCTTATGGGGCTTGGGACATTCGCCGCAGTCGCAGGGGGCGCTATACTACTCAAGGACAAGCTTGATATTCCGAAAGCAATAAATGCGATCAAGTCGGGAACTCCACCATCTTAACCCGTCCGCCCTGAAGCACCGCCCATTCCTTCGCCCAATGGAGCCACCCCATGCCGCACCTGCATCTGACTCTCCCGCTCGACCGCGCGCCCGATGAAATCACCCGCCCGGACCCTGCCAAACTCATCGCGGGCGACCAGGTGCACAGCACATGGCTCGCCGAAGACCGCGCGCCGCTTTACGCGGGAGTGTGGCACTCCACCCCCGGCAAATGGCGGGTCAGCTATGACGAATGGGAATATTTCCACGTCCTGACCGGGCGCGGCACCCTGACCGATGCGACCGGTCAGACCACCCCCTTGGAGCCCGGCGGGCGGCATATCCTCCGCCCCGGTTTCAGCGGCATATTCGAGGTGATCGAAGACCTGACCAAGGACTTCGTGATCCTGACCTGACACGCGCTCTCGACAAGCCCCACGCAATCGCGCTACCTCATGCGCCATGACACCTGATCTGATCCAAACGCGCGGCACGCTGACGCCGCAAAAACCGCTCGACAGTCTGACATGGCTGCGCGTGGGCGGACCTGCCGACTGGCTGTTCCAGCCTGCCGATGCCGAGGATCTGAGCGATTTTCTGCGCGCGCTCGACCCGGAAATCCCTGTGTTTCCAATGGGGGTAGGCTCGAATCTGATCGTGCGCGACGGCGGCATCCGCGCGGTGGTGATCCGGCTGGGGCGCGGCTTCAACGGGATCGGGATCGGCCAGACCATCACGGCGGGCGCGGCGGCACTTGACGCGCATGTGGCGCGCAAAGCGGCGGATGGCGGGCGCGATCTGACCTTTCTGCGCACCATTCCGGGCAGTATCGGGGGCGCGGTGCGGATGAATGCGGGCTGCTATGGCACCTATGTCGCCGATCACCTGATCGAGGTCGAGGTGATGGACCGGACGGGGCTGCGCCATGTGCTGCCTGCGGCGGAGCTGAAGCTCGCCTATCGCCATTCGGACCTGCCCGAGGGCACGATCATTCTGGGCGCGCGGTTTCAGGCACCCGAGGGCGACCCGGCGGCGCTGCATGCGCGGATGGAGGAGCAGCTTGCGCGGCGCGATGCGACCCAGCCCACGAAAGAGCGCAGCGCCGGATCGACCTTTCGCAACCCGGCGGGGTTTTCCTCGACGGGGCGTGCGGATGACACGCATGAGTTGAAAGCCTGGAAGGTAATCGAGGATGCGGGCTTGCGCGGCGCACGGCTGGGCGGCGCGCAGATGTCGCCCAAACACCCGAATTTCCTGATCAATGCGGGCGGGGCCACGGCGGCGGATCTGGAGGCGCTGGGCGAGGAAGTGCGAAAAAGGGTTTTGCAAGCGCGTGGGATTTCGCTACACTGGGAAATCATGCGGGTCGGCGAAGCCGTGCCGGATGCACAGGTGCCAAAGCTACGGTTGAGCGCCGAAGAGAACGAATAACGCCCGGAAATTCGGGCAAAAAAAGGCCGCAAAGGCCAGAGGCAGTGGGAATGGGCATGTCGAGCAGGGCAGCCCCCCGGATATGTGTGCTGAAAGGCGGACTCTCGTCAGAGCGAGAGGTGTCGCTGTCCTCAGGGCATGAATGCGCGAAAGCGCTGCGGGTGGCAGGATATGAGGTGATCGAGCTGGATGCGCGCGGCGATGTCGTGCAACGTCTGGTCGAAATCGCGCCGGATATCGTTTTCAACGCGCTGCATGGCCGGTTCGGCGAAGATGGCTGCGTTCAGGGCATTCTGGAATGGCTGCGCATTCCCTATACGCATTCGGGTGTGCTGGCATCGGCGCTGGCAATGGACAAGGAGCGCTCGAAAGCGGCTTTCCGGGTGGCGGGGCTGCCGGTTGTGGCGTCGTGTCTGGCGCCCAAATCCGATGCGATGGCCGCGCATCTGTTGACGCCCCCCTATGTGATCAAGCCCAATAATGAGGGCAGTTCGGTCGGCGTCTATCTGGTGCAGGAGGGGGCAAACCGCCCGCCAGCCCTGTCAGAGGACATGCCCGAGACAGTGATGGTCGAGGCTTTCGCGCCGGGGCGGGAGTTGACGACGACCGTCATGGGCGACCGCGCGCTGACGGTCACGGATATCCTGACCGATGGCTGGTATGATTACGACGCCAAATACAAGCCCGGCGGGTCGCGCCATGTGGTGCCTGCCGATATCCCCGCTGATATCCATGATGCCTGTCTGGATCTGGCGCTGCGGGCGCATCAGGTGCTGGGCTGCCGGGGTGTCAGCCGCACCGATTTCCGCTGGGATGAGAGCCGTGGCCTGGAGGGGCTGATCATTCTGGAAGTGAACACCCAGCCGGGCATGACGCCGACATCGCTGGTGCCTGAACAGGCCGGGCATTGCGGGATCAGCTTTTCCGATCTGTGTCGCTGGATGGTGGAGGATGCCTCATGCGACCGCTAGACCCGGATGATCGCGACGCGCCGCTATCCGCGCTGAGCGATGCGCAGGGGTTCTGGGATCATCTGGGGGCGGCGCGCGCCGAGGAATATGCGCAGGAGGATATCCTGCCGATCAGCGCGGTGCCGCGCGCGCGCGTACCCGCACCGGCGGCGCGCGGAGCGTCCGCCGAGAGGTTTGATATCGGGGATTGCCGCCTGGGCAGTCTGGATCACACTCTGCAGGCGCGTGGCGCGGCAGACGCTGTTGCGCCGGACCTGATGCAGGCCGATCACGGCGCGGTGGCGCCGGAGCAGCCTGTCCTGCCCGAGCAGATCGCGGGATTCGCGGCCGTGGCACCGCCTGCGGCACCGCGCAGGGGCAAGGCGCGGCGGCGGCGTTTCGGCGCGGGGCGCGTGGGTTACCGGATGCAGCGTATCTGGCTGACGCCGGCCTATCGCGCTTTTTTCAAATACGGCCTGCCTGCGCTTGCCGTGGTGTCTGCGGTCGCCCTCTATTTCTCGAACCCGGTCAATCGTGAGGCGCTCGCTGGCACCATCGAGGCGATGTATTCGGCCTTTGTGGACCGTCCCGAATTCATGGTGACAGAGCTGAGATGGCATGAGGTCACGCCGGAACTGGATGCGGCGCTTTCGGCGCGGCTGGATCTGGATCTGCCGCAATCCTCGTTCCGGCTGGATCTGGATGCGCTGCGCGCCGAGATCGAGGCGCTGGACTGGGTGCGCTCTGCCGATCTGCGGCTTCTGTCCGACGGGGTGCTGACGCTGAGTGTCATCGAGCGCGTGCCTGCGATCCTGTGGCGCAATGGCGGCGGGCTGGAACTGCTGGATACCGAAGGGGTGCGCGTGGCCTATGTTGCCAGCCGCGACATGCGGCCCGATCTGCCTCTGATCGCGGGGGCGGGCGCGAATGAGCAGATCCGCGAGGCGCTGGATCTGCTGGATGCCGCCGCGCCGCTGGGGGAACGGCTGATCGGTCTGGTGCGGATCGGCGAACGGCGCTGGGATGTGGTGCTGGACCGCGATCAGCGCATCCGCCTGCCCGAGACCGATGCGCTGGCAGCCCTTGAGCGCGTGATCGCGCTGGAACAGGCGCAGGATCTTCTGACCCGCGATCTGGTCGTGGCGGATCTGCGCAACCCCGCCCGTCCCGTTCTTCAGATCAGCGCCGGGGCGATGGACACCCTGCGCGAAATACGCATGCAATCCCAGGAGTCTTTTCGATGATGATGGATCCCTACGCTTCGCAACGCGCCATGCGCCAGATGCGCCGCACTGCCATGCAACGCAGCGTGATTGCCGTGCTGGATATCGGCACCTACAAGATCGCGGCGCTTGTACTGAAGCTTGAGACCGGGGCCGAGGATCTGTCGCGGGCCGGAATCGGCAATATGGCAGGTCAGGTTGGCATGCGGGTGATCGGTGCGGGCACAACGCGCTCCAGCGGGGTGCGCTATGGCGAGGTTTCGGCCATGGCAGAGACCGAAAGCGCGGTGCGCACAGCGCTTCAGGCCGCACAGAAAATGGCGCAGACCCGTGTTGATCATGTGATGGTCTGCCTGTCGGGGGGCAATCCGCGGTCCTATGGGCTGGCGGGTGATGTTGAGATCACTGACGGGTTGGTCGGCGAGAATGACATTGCGCGTGTGATGGCGGCCTGTGACATGCCCGATTTCGGGGCAGGGCGCGAGGTGCTGCATGCCCAGCCGATCAATTTCGTGCTGGATCACCGCTCTGGCCTGTCCGATCCGCGCGGGCAATCCGGGCGCAAACTGTCCTGCGACATGCATCTGGTGACGGTGGATGCAAGCCTTGTGCAGAATATCTGCAATGTTCTCAAGCGCTGCGATGTCGAACTGGCCGGGATCGCGTCCAGCGCCTATGCCTCGGGCATGTCGGCGCTGGTCGAGGATGAGCAGGAGCTTGGCGCGGCCTGTATCGATCTGGGCGCGGGCAGTTCCAGCGTGTCGATCTTCATCAAGAAACACATGATCTACACCGATTGCGTGCGCATGGGGGGCGGGCATGTCACATCGGATATCTCCAAGGGTCTGCAGATCGATTTTGCCACCGCAGAGCGGATCAAGACAGTGCATGGGGGCGTGCAGGCGACCTCGATGGATGATCGCGAGATGATCGCGCTCTCGGGCGATAGCGGGGACTGGGACAAGGATCGTCGCCGTGTCAGCCGGGCCGAGCTGATCGGCATCATGCGCCCTCGGATCGAGGAGATTCTGGAAGAGGTCCGCGCGCGGCTGGATGCGGCAGGGTTCAGCCATCTGCCCAGCCAGCAGGTCGTGCTGACCGGGGGGGCGGCGCTGGTGCCGGGGCTGGACGGGCTGGCCGCGCGCATCTTCGGCCAGCAGGTGCGCCTTGGCCGTCCGATGCGGGTGCGCGGCTTGCCTCAGGCGGCGTCGGGGCAGGCGTTTTCCAGCGCTGTGGGCATGTGTCTTCTGGCCACGCGGCCGCAGGATGAGTGGTGGGATTTCGACCTTCCGGTCGAGACTTACCCGGCGCGCTCGCTCAAGCGGGCAGTCAAATGGTTCAGAGACAACTGGTGATCGCAAAATCAAGTGTCGGGGCCGAAATTCGGCGGAAAACCGCATAAAAGTTGCCAGATATGGTGGGAATTTGTGAGATTTTTGATGACCTCGGCTTGTAAGCGCTGTAGGATTCAAGAAAAATCAGGCACCCGAAGCGCTCGACTGGCAAGAGCGTCGGCAAAAGAGAGGCGGAGTGAGTGACATGGCTTTGAATTTTTCGGAAGCGCCCCGGCAAACTGACCTTGCCCCACGCATCACGGTCTTCGGTGTGGGCGGCGCAGGCGGGAATGCTGTCAACAACATGATTGAGAAGCAGCTTGAGGGTGTCGAATTCGTCGTGGCGAATACCGATGCGCAGGCGCTTCAGCAAAGCCGTGCCAGCGGTCGCATCCAGATGGGCGTCAAGATCACCGAAGGGCTGGGCGCGGGGGCACGCCCCTCTGTCGGCTCTGCCGCTGCCGAAGAGACCATCGAGGAAATCATCGATCATCTGGCCGGGTCGCATATGTGCTTCATCACCGCCGGTATGGGCGGCGGCACCGGCACCGGGGCGGCGCCGATCATCGCGCAGGCCGCGCGCGAACTGGGTGTGCTGACGGTGGGTGTTGTCACCAAGCCTTTCCAGTTTGAAGGCAACAAGCGCATGCGCCAGGCCGAAGAAGGGATCGAGGCGCTGCAGCAGGTGGTCGATACGCTGATCATCATTCCCAATCAGAACCTGTTCCGTCTGGCCAATGAGCGCACCACTTTCACCGATGCCTTTGCTATGGCCGATGACGTGCTCTACCAGGGCGTGAAGGGTGTGACCGATCTGATGGTCCGTCCGGGCCTGATCAACCTCGACTTTGCCGATGTGCGCGCGGTGATGGATGAGATGGGCAAGGCCATGATGGGCACCGGCGAGGCCGAGGGCGAGGATCGTGCGATCCATGCCGCCGAGAAGGCGATTGCCAACCCGCTGCTGGACGAAATCAGCCTGCATGGCGCGCGCGGTGTGCTGATCAACATCACCGGCGGCTATGACCTGACCCTGTTCGAATTGGACGAGGCCGCAAACCGTATCCGCGAGAAAGTGGATCCGGATGCGAATATCATTGTCGGCTCGACCCTTGATCCGTCGATGGAGGGCACGCTGCGCGTGTCGGTCGTCGCCACCGGGATCGATGTGGGCGAAAAGGCGCAGGCCGAAGAGCTTCCGCGCCGCAGCTATGCCGAGCCCGTGCGCGCGCCGTTGGCCGAAAAGCCCGCCGCACGGCCCGAACCCGCTGCTGCCCGCCCCGAGCCCGCACCGCGCCCCGAGCCCGTGCGTCTGGCCGAAGCCGCGCCGCAGCCGGTTGCTGAGACTGCGCCGGAGCAGCAGAATCTGTTCTCCGAAGAACCTGTCCGCCGCCCCGCCCCGATGCCGCAGCGCCCGGTCGCGCAACAATATGAACCGATCGAAGAGCCGGTGCGTCAAGCGGCAAGCTATGCGCGCGAAGACAGCTTCGACATTGACTCGGTGCTGTCCGAGCGGGGGCATCCGGGCGCGCAATCCTATGGCCATGCTTCGGAAGCCGCTTTCACCGCGCCGCGCCGTCAGATGGCGGGCACCCCTTCGCCCGAGACACTGGCCCGGTTGCAGCGCGCGGTGCAGAAAGCGCCCGAACATGCTCAGGCGCGTCCGGCAGCGCAGGCGCCGCGCCCTCAGCCTATGGCCGAGCGTGAACCGGAAAGAGGATCGCGTTTCGGGATCGGCTCGCTGATCAGCCGCATGGCAGGGCATGGTCACGAGCCGCAGCAGGCGGCCCATGCACAACAGCGCCGCGTCGCGCCGCCGGTCTCGCATTACGACGAAGAGGTGGCCCCGGCTGCATCCGAGGACCGGATCGAAATTCCGGCCTTCCTACGCCGTCAGGCCAACTGAGCCGGGCAAGCGCCTTCAAAGACAGCAAAAAGCCGGCATTGCGCCGGCTTTTTTCATGCGTTTCGCGTGGATCGCAGATCAGCTTTCGATCAGTGCGGCCATGCGCTCGGCTTCCTGCATGCAAGGCGTGAGCGTCGCGCGGTTCTCGCCGGGGTAGAAGCGGGCGCGCAGGGCGGTGGGCATGGCGGCGGCGTGCTCGATCAGCACGCGTGGGCCGGTCTTGGTGCTTTCTTGCTGCCATGCCCGCGCTAGTGCGATCTGGGCGGATTTGGAGGCGCCATAGGCGCCCATGAATTTCCCGCCTGCGATCTGATCCTCGACGAAGAGCGCCGTGGCGCGGGCAGGGGCCGCCACCAGAAGTGGCGCCACCATCGGGATCAGGAACCCGGTCGCGCGGATATTGATCGCCACGCATTTGTCCCAGTCCTTGAGCGCGATGTGATCGGCGGGGCTCATGGGCGGGGCCTGGATGGCAGTATGCGCCCAGAGATCGAGATGCCCCCAGCGGTCATGGATGTCGCGGCACAGATGCCGGATCGCATCGTCCTTGGTGATGTCCATGGCGGCGAGCGTGGCGCTGCCGCCGCGCGATTTGATACGGTCGTCAAGCTCTTCCAGCGCGCCCATCGTGCGCGCCAGAGCCACGACATGCCAGCCGCGCGCGGCCAGCGTTTCGGCCAGTGCCGCCCCCAGACCGCGCGAGGCGCCGGTGACGAGGGCAATTTTCTTGTCGGATGCTGTGTTCATGCCCGCTCCCATCCCACCTTGCGCCAGATTCGGCAAGAGGGGAGGGCGCTTTTGAGAAGGCCCGCGTCACTGTGTCAATCGGCAAGAATCCGCTTGACTCGAATCTTTTCCTGCGTCGCACTGATTTGGGTCCGTTCCGGGCAGATTTGAACAGATCTTTTTCGGATGAGGCCCCATGTCACGATCGCTGGTTCCGGCGCTTTTCTCTGCGCTCGTCCTGACCTTTGCGGCCCTGCCTGCGCAGGCTGACCGGCTTGTTGCGCGCGTCAGCCTTTCGGCTCAGGTCATGCATGTCTATCACCACGGTCAGTTGCTCTATGAATGGCCGGTCTCGACCGCGCGCAGCGGCAAGATCACCCCCACGGGCACCTGGCGGCCGCAATTCCTGTCGCGCAATCACCGCTCCAGCCGCTACAACAATGCGCCCATGCCCTATGCAGTGTTTTATTCCGGGCATTATGCGATCCATGGCACGGATGAGATCGGGCGTCTGGGGCGTCCGGCTTCGGCCGGATGTGTGCGGTTGCATCCGAGCAATGCGCGCACCTTCTTCGACATGGTGCGCGCCGAAGGCATGGCGCAGACCCGCGTGATCGTGGTGCGCTGAGCGGGCGGCACTTTCTGAGTCTCCGAGGCAACATGCCGCGCCCCATGATCTGGTGGGGTATCATTCATGCTACCCAAAGCATCGGGGTTTGCCTATAGTCCTTGCGGAGAGGTCTGGAACAAACCCGAGGGAGAGGACATGCGCTGTCCGTTTTGCGGCAATACCGATACGCAGGTGAAGGATTCACGCCCCGCAGAAGACCATGGCGCGATCCGAAGGCGGCGTTTCTGCCCGGCCTGTGGCGGGCGCTTCACCACCTATGAACGGGTGCAGTTGCGCGATCTGGTGGTGGTGAAATCGAACGGGCGGCGCGAGGCCTTTGACCGCGAGAAGCTGGAACGTTCGGTGCGGATCGCGATGCAGAAACGCCCGATCGAGCATGAGCGGATCGACCAGATGATTTCCGGCATCGTGCGGCGGCTGGAAAGCATGGGCGATACCGATATCCCCTCGAAGATGATCGGCGAGATCGTGATGGAGACGCTGGCGCGGATCGATACAGTGGCCTATGTGCGCTTCGCCTCGGTCTACAAGAACTTTCAGGAAGCCGATGATTTCGACAAATTCGTGTCGGAGCTGCGCCCTGATCCCAAGGATGCCGGGTAGGTTGTGACCAGCGAGACGGATCGTCGCTTCATGCGGCTGGCCATCGCGCTGGGTCAGCGCGGGCTGGGACATGTCTGGCCCAATCCGGCGGTCGGCTGCGTGCTGGTGCGCGATGGTCAGGTGCTGGCGCGCGGCTGGACCCAGCCCGGCGGCAGACCCCATGCCGAGGCCATGGCGCTGGCGGCCTGCGATGCGCGCGGGGCGACCGCCTATGTCAGCCTTGAGCCCTGCGCCCATCATGGCAAGACCCCCCCCTGTTCCGGGGCGCTGATCGCGGCGGGCGTGACGCGGGTGGTGACGGCGCTGACCGACCCCGATCCGCGCGTGGCGGGGAAGGGCCATGCGATGCTGCGCGCCGCCGGGATCGAGCTGGTCGAGGGGGTCGAGCGTGAGGCCGCGCGCGCCGCCAATGCGGGCTTTCTGCTGCGCGTGGCTGAGGGACGGCCCTTGGTGACGCTGAAACTGGCGCTGACGCTGGACGGGCGGATTGCCACCGCCTCGGGCGAGAGCCGCTGGATTACGGGGCCGGAGGCGCGGCGCATGGTGCATCTGATGCGCGCGCGCCATGATGCGGTGCTGATAGGGGCCGGGACCGCGCGCGCCGATGACCCGGATCTGCGGGTGCGGGGACTGGGTGTGGCACATCAGCCGGTGCGGATCGTGGCCGCGCGGGGGCTGGATCTGGCCCCGTCGGGGCGGCTTGGGTCCAGCGCGCGCGAGGTGCCGGTCTGGCTGCTGCATGGGCCGGGGGCACCTGCGGCGCAGCGCGCCGCCTGGCAGGCTGCGGGGGCGGAGCTGATCGCACTGGAGGGCGGCTACGAGGCGGGCGCCATGCTGCAGGCGCTGGGCGCGCGCGGGCTGACGCGGGTGTTCTGCGAAGGGGGCGGGGTGCTGGCGGCGTCGCTGCTGCGCGCGGGGCTGGTGGATGAGCTGGTGGTCTTCTCGGCGGGCAAGCTGATCGGGGCGGAAGGGCGCGCGGGCGTCGGCGCATTGGGGCTGACGGCGCTGGCGGATGCGCCGGGCTTTGATCTGGTCGAGCAGCGGGCGCTGGGGGGCGATGTGCTGCATCGCTGGCGGTGCAGGCGCCGCTGAGGGGACAGGGGGGCCTTGCCCCCAGCGGCAGAGCCGCTTCCCCCCAGAGTATTGGGGGCAAGAAAATGACTGTGAGAATTGTATCTTGTCTCTGCCCTTGATCAGGGCTTGCGAGGAGTGCAACGCTGCGCCAAGGCTGGCGGCATGACAGGTTTTCGCTCTTATATGGATTTGGCGCTGCGCGAGGCGCGGGCGGCGGCGGCGCGCGGTGAAGTGCCGGTGGGCGCAGTTGTGGTCGCAGCCTCGGGGGATGTGATCGCGCAGGCAGGCAACCGCACGCGGGAACTCTGTGATCCGACAGCGCATGCGGAGATTCTGGCCTTGCGGGCGGCCTGTGCGGCGCTCGGGCAGGAGCGGCTGACGGGCTGCGATCTCTATGTGACGCTGGAGCCCTGCCCGATGTGCGCAGCGGCGATCTCGAACGCGCGGATTGCGCGGCTTTATTACGGGGCGGGTGATCCGAAATCGGGGGGCGTGGCGCAGGGGCCGCGCATCTTTGCCCATCCGCAATGCCATCATGTGCCGGAAGTCTATGACGGGATCGGCGCGATCGAGGCGACAGCGCTCTTGCAGGGGTTTTTCACGCGGCTACGGTGAGGGCCATGGAACAGATCATTGCCTATTGCGAACGCACAGATTTCACCTATTGGAGCGAGCCGGTCAATGCGCTGAGCAATGGTGCCTTTCTGCTGGCCGCGCTCTGGGTCTGGCCGATGACGCGGGGCCTGC
This sequence comes from Natronohydrobacter thiooxidans, assembly GCF_001884735.1. GTDB lineage: Bacteria > Pseudomonadota > Alphaproteobacteria > Rhodobacterales > Rhodobacteraceae > Roseinatronobacter > Roseinatronobacter thiooxidans_A. Next base: position 110,562 of record NZ_MJAP01000034.1, read on the forward strand.
CGCTGGCACGGGGCATGGCGGTGATGCTGGCGGTGATCGGGCTGGGCTCGTTCCTGTGGCACACGCATGCGACGCGCTGGGCGGCGCTCGCCGATGTGCTGCCGATCCTGGGCTTCATCCTGCTCTATCTCTTCGCGGCGACGCGGGATTATCTGGGCGCATCCGGGGTGGCGGCAGGCGCAGTGACGTTGGCCTTTCTGCCCTATGCGGTGGGTTTTGGCTGGGCGCTGGGGCTGATCGTGCCGGGGCTGGGGGCGAATGCAGCCTATCTGAGTGTCGCGGCTCTGATCGCGGGGTATGGGCTTTATCTGCGGGGCAGCGCCACGGGGCGGGGCTTGCTGATCGGGGCTGCGATCCTGTGTGTCTCGCTGGGGTTCCGGATGCTGGACAGGCCCATCTGTGCGGCGTTTCCGCTGGGCACGCATTTTATGTGGCATATCCTCAACGCCGTCATGCTGGGCTGGATGATCCGGGTCTATTGCCGCCATCTGCGGCGTGCATGACAAAGCCCCGGCCTTGCGGGGCCGGGGCTCTGGATGGTCATTCAGCGAGGGATCAGGCCAGCGCCGCGATGGTGCGTTCCAGATCGCCTGCGGCCTTGTCCAGCACGTCCTTGTCCGGGCCCGACAGGCTGGCCGCCTTCTCGCGGGTCTCGGTCAGCAGCGCCTCAAGCACCGCGCGGCCCTCGGGGCCAGCGGCGAAGGCGCGTTCGGCCAGAACCGTGGTGCCCGCAGGCGTGATCTCGGCAAAGCCACCGGTCACGACATAGCGGGACTCGCCGCCTTCGCCTTCGGTGATCAGGATACCGGGGCGGAGCGTGGTGATCATCGGCGCATGCTCGGGCATGGCGGTCAGATCACCTTCAGCGCCGGGGATCTGCACCGCCCGGACAGCACCCGAGGCAAGCTTGCGCTCGGGGCTGACGAGGTCGAATTGCATCGTATCGGCCATGATGGACCCCCTTAGGCCGCAGCGGCCAGACGCTGCGCTTTTGCGATCACTTCGTCGATATCGCCGACCATGTAGAAGGCGGCTTCGGGCAGGTGGTCATATTCGCCAGCCACAACTGCCTTGAAGGAAGCGATGGTTTTCTCCAGCGGAACCTGAATGCCGTCCGAACCGGTGAAGACCTTGGCCACGTCGAAGGGCTGCGACAGGAAGCGCTGGATTTTCCGGGCGCGGGCCACGGTCAGCTTGTCCTCTTCCGACAGTTCGTCCATCCCGAGGATGGCGATGATGTCCTGAAGCGACTTGTAGCGCTGGAGGATCCCCTGCACGTCCCGCGCAACCTGATAATGCTCTTCGCCCACAATCTGCGGGTCCAGAATACGCGAGTTGGAATCGAGCGGGTCCACAGCCGGGTAGATGCCGAGTTCCGAAATCGCGCGCGACAACACGGTGGTTGCGTCGAGGTGCGCAAACGAGGTTGCCGGTGCCGGGTCGGTCAGGTCGTCGGCAGGCACATAGATGGCCTGCACGGAGGTGATCGAGCCTGCCTTGGTCGAGGTGATGCGTTCCTGCAGCGCGCCCATGTCGGTGGCGAGCGTCGGCTGGTAGCCCACAGCCGAAGGGATACGGCCCAGAAGTGCGGACACCTCGGACCCTGCCTGGGTGAAGCGGAAGATGTTGTCGACGAAGAACAGAACGTCGGTGCCGGACTGGTCGCGGAACTGCTCGGCCAGTGTCAGACCGGTCAGAGCCACACGCGCACGCGCACCGGGAGGCTCGTTCATCTGGCCGTAAACCAGTGCCACTTTCGACTCGTCGAGCTTTTCGAGGTTGATAACGCCCGATTCGATCATCTCGTGATAGAGGTCGTTGCCTTCGCGCGTCCGCTCGCCGACACCGGCGAAGACCGAGTAGCCCGAGTGCACTTTGGCGATGTTGTTGATCAGTTCCATGATGAGAACCGTCTTGCCCACACCGGCGCCGCCGAAGAGGCCGATCTTGCCGCCCTTCGAGTAGGGGGCCAAGAGGTCGATGACCTTGATGCCGGTCACGAGGATCTGGCTTTCGGTCGATTGCGCATCGAAACCGGGGGCGGGCTGGTGGATGGCGCGGCGCTCGGTCGCCTCGACCGGCTTGCCTTCGTCCACGGGCTCGCCGACGACATTCAGGATGCGGCCCAGAGTGGCGTCGCCCACCGGCACCATGATCGGCTCGCCGGTATCGGTGACGGTCTGGCCGCGCACCAGACCTTCGGTTGCGTCCATCGCGATGGTGCGGACGGTGTTTTCGCCAAGGTGCTGCGCGACTTCCAGAACAAGGCGCTTGCCGTTATTGTCGGTTTCCAGCGCGTTCAGGATGGGGGGCAGCTCGCCGTCGAACTGCACGTCCACGACGGCGCCGATCACCTGTGTGATTTTGCCTTTGGTTGCCATTGTCATCTCTCTCCGGGTTCTCAGAGCGCCTCGGCGCCCGAAATGATCTCGATAAGCTCTTTGGTGATCGCGGCCTGACGCGAGCGGTTATACTGGATCGTCAGACGGTCGATCATGTCGCCCGCATTGCGCGTCGCATTGTCCATGGCGGACATCCGCGCGCCCTGCTCGGAAGCGGCATTTTCCAGAAGAGCGGTGAAGATCTGCGTGGTCACGGAACGCGGCAGCAGGTCTGCCAGGATCGCTTCCTCCGAGGGCTCGTATTCATAGAGCATCTCGGCGCCGGCCTCTTCCGGTACTTCGGCGGGAATGATCTGCCGGGGCGTCGGCACCTGACTGATCACCGATTCGAAGCGGTTGAAGAAGATCGTCGCGACATCGAATTCGCCCGCATCAAACATCTCGAAAATCTTCTTCGAGATGTCGGAGGCGTTCTCATAGCCCACGCGCTTGACTTCCGACAGGTCGATATGGCCGACCAGATGGGCGCCCAGATCGCGCTTGAGCTGTTCGCGGCCCTTCTTGCCGACCGTCAGGATCTTGACGGTCTTGCCCTCGCTCACCAGTTTTTCCGCCCGGTAGCGCGCGATTTTCACGATGGACGAGTTGAACCCGCCGCACAGCCCGCGCTCTGCGGTCATGACGACCAGCAGATGCGTCTGGTCGCTGCCGGTTCCGGCGAGAAGTTTCGGTGCCGTGTCCGATCCCGCGACAGAAGCCGCGAGACCATTGACCACATCGGCCATCTTTTCGGCATAGGGGCGCGCGGCCTCAGCCGCGTCCTGGGCGCGGCGGAGCTTCGCCGCCGCGACCATCTGCATGGCTTTGGTGATCTTGCGCGTCGATTTGACGCTGCCGATCCGGTTTTTCAGATCCTTGAGGCTTGGCATGAGTTGACCCTCTTACCCGCCCTCAGGCGAAGTCTTTCGCGAATTCGTCGAGCGCTGCGCGGATCTTCTCTTCCAGTTCGCCTTTCACCTTGCGGTCATTGTTGGTGATGTCATCGAGCAGCGCCTTGTGCTTGCCGCGCAGATGCGCCAGCAGGCTCTTCTCGAAGCGACCCACATCCTTGACCGCGATAGTGTCCAGATAGCCTTGGGTGCCTGCGAAGATCACGCAGACGATCTCGGCATTGGTCAGGGGCGAATACTGTGCCTGTTTCATCAGCTCGGTCAGGCGCGCACCACGGTTCAGCAGCTTCTGGGTCGAAGCGTCGAGATCCGAGCCGAACTGCGCGAAGGCCGCCATTTCGCGATATTGTGCGAGTTCCAGCTTCACCGGACCGGCGACGGATTTCATCGCGTCGGTCTGGGCCGAAGAGCCCACGCGGCTAACACTCAGACCGGTGTTCACAGCCGGACGGATACCCTGATAGAAGAGTTCCGTTTCCAGGAAGATCTGACCGTCGGTGATCGAGATCACGTTGGTCGGGATGAAGGCCGACACGTCGCCGCCCTGAGTTTCAATGATCGGCAGTGCGGTCAGCGAGCCCGAGCCGAAATCCTCGTTCAGTTTCGAAGAACGCTCCAGCAGGCGGGAGTGCAGGTAGAACACGTCACCGGGGTAGGCTTCGCGGCCCGGCGGACGACGCAGCAAGAGCGACATCTGGCGGTAGGCCACGGCCTGTTTCGACAGGTCATCATAGATGATCAGCGCGTGGCGGCCATTGTCGCGGAAATGCTCGGCCATCGAGGTGGCGGCATAGGGGGCAAGGAACTGCATCGGTGCCGGATCGGACGCGGTAGCCGCGACGACGATCGAATATTCGATCGCGCCGGTTTCTTCCAGCTTCTTCACCAGCTGCGCCACGGTCGAGCGCTTCTGGCCCACAGCGACATAGATGCAGTAGAGTTTCTTCGACTCGTCGCTGCCAGCAGCCTCGTTATAGCTTTTCTGGTTCAGGATCGTGTCGAGCGCCACAGCGGTCTTGCCGGTCTGACGGTCGCCGATGATCAGTTCTCGCTGGCCACGGCCGATCGGGATCATCGCGTCCACCGATTTCAGGCCGGTTGCCATCGGTTCATGCACCGATTTCCGGGGGATGATGCCGGGGGCTTTGACATCGGCAATCGCGCGGCCGGACGCCTCGATCGGGCCTTTGCCGTCGATCGGGTTGCCAAGCCCGTCCACCACGCGGCCCAGCAGGCCATCACCCACCGGCACGTCCACGATGGATTTGGTGCGCTTGACGGTATCGCCTTCTTTGATGCCGCGGTCATCGCCGAAGATCACGATCCCCACATTGTCGGTTTCAAGGTTCAGCGCCATCCCGCGGATACCGCCGGGGAACTCGACCATCTCGCCGGCCTGAACATTGTCCAGACCATGCACACGGGCGATCCCGTCACCGACCGAGAGCACACGGCCCACTTCGGCAACTTCGACATCCTGACCGAAGTTCTTGATCTGCTCCTTGAGGATGGCAGAAATCTCAGCAGCTTGGATACCCATTATCCGACCTCTTTCATGCTGTTCTTGAGGGCCGCGAGCTTCGCGCGGATCGAACTGTCGATCATTTGCGAGCCCACCTTGATGACAAGACCGCCGATGAGGGTTTCATCGACGGCCAGTTTGAGATTGATGTCCTTGCCGACACGCGCTTTCAGCGTTTTCACGAGATCGGCCTGCTGTGCGGTGCTCAGCGGCTTTGCCGATGTGACCTCGGCGGTGATCTCGCCTTTCTCGGCGGCAATCAGGGCGCGCAGGCTGGCCAGCACTTGCGGCAGCGTAAACAGGCGCCGCTTGTTTGCCATCAGCCCAAGCGCGCCGGTGACGGTCTGCGAAAGCTTCATTTTCTTTGCAACAGCGGTAATCGCATTGGCCACCTGGTCGCGCGAATAGACCGGCGAGGTGACCAGGCTGCGCAGATCGGCGCTTTCGGTCAGCGCGCCATCCAGCGCATTGACATCACTTTCGAGGGATTTGAGAGATTTGGACTCTTTGGCCAATTCGAAGATTGCCGTGGCATAGCGCTGGGCTACACCAGAGGAGATCGAAGCTGGTTCGGACACGTCCACCCTTCCATCTGTTCTGCACCCAGACCTCGCGCTGGCCTGATGCGATGACTGCTACTTACGACGCGGCATGTGAATTCGGCGCGGGTTTAGCAGAGGGGTTTTGATGCTGCAACCGCCAAGGTCACGTTCTTGTAAGCGATGGGACGATTAATTCACACGCTTCTGCGACAATCCGCCTCAGGCTTGCGCTACCAACGCCCCTTGCGGCGTATATAGCGCGCGCAGGCGCCCCGCCCGGCGGGGCGCAGCATGTGCGGGAAAGCTGATTCTGTCATCCTTGTTTTGGCCCGATTTCCGTCCGGATCCGCCAGGCCGGGCGGGTGACAGTCGGGCGCACCGGGTCCAGAATGCGCAGCGGTTTGCGCTCGCGCACCGCCAGTCCCGAGGCGCCGGGCGCGTCCGGGATGCGCGTGGCCTCGACCAGCAACACGCCGCCTGCAGGGTAGCGCGGCAGGCGCTGGCCCAGATTTTCGAGCACCATGGCCCAGCTCAGCCAGCTCTTGCGATCCTTTGGCGGAAAGAACAGCGCGCTGGAGGTCGCGTTGACCGCAAAGCCATGTTCGCGCAGCAAGGCCTCGACCTGCCGCAGCGAATAGGGGCGGCCAAGGGCGAAGGGCGTGCCCTCGTTGCGCGCCCAGAGCCCCGAGCGGTTGGGCACGATCAGCATGACCCGCGCGCCGACCTTGAGCACGCGCGCGATCTCTTCCATCAGTGCTGCCGGGCGTTCCGAGGTTTCCAGCCCGTGCAGCACCACCAGCCGGTCGATACTGTCCGACGCGAGCGGCCAGCTTGTTTCCTCGACCAGCACCGAATGGTTCTCGGTCTCGGCAGGCCAGTGCAGCACGCCCTGTTGTGCGGGCATCAGCGTCATGACGCGGCTGGCCTGTTCCAGAAAGGGGCGCAGCAGGGGGGCAGCGAAGCCGAAACCCGCGACCGACAGCCCGGTGACCGACGGCCAGCGCAGTTGCAACTGATCGCGCATCGCCTTTTGCGCCGCACGGCCCAGATGGGTCGTGTAGTAGAAATCGCGCAGGAAATAGACGTCCTGATGCATGCGGCCCTGTCCGGTCCTGTTGGTTGCGTCGGGCAACGGAATGTCCCAGACTGCCCCGACCTTATCGCAATCCAAGGAAAATGCCATGCCTCTGGAGATGATCGCCATTCCCTGCCTGCGGGATAATTACGCCTATCTGCTGTATGATCCAGAGACCGGACGCACGGGTGTTGTCGATGTGCCGGATGTGGCCCCGATCCATGCTGTGCTTGACGCCAAGGGCTACCGGCTGAGCGATATCTTCATCACCCATCACCATGATGACCATATCGGCGGGGTGATGCGCCTGCGCGAGGATACGGGCGCGGCGGTCTGGGGCGCGCGCGCGGATGCGCATCGTCTGCCGCCGCTTGATCATGCGCTGGACGAGGGCGACAGCGTGACCCTGGGTGCGGCGCAGGGCAGGGTGATCGAGGTCTCGGGGCATACGGTCGGCCATATCGCCTTTCACTTTCCCGAGAGCCGTCTGGCCTTTACCGCCGATAGTCTGATGGCGCTGGGCTGCGGGCGGCTGTTCGAGGGGAGTGCCGCGCAGATGTGGGAGAGCCTGTGCAAGCTGATGGCCCTGCCGGATGAGACGCTGATCTGTTCGGGCCATGATTATTCCGCCGGAAATGCGGCTTTTGCGCTGCATGTCGATCCTGAAAATGCCGATCTGAAGGCACGGGTCGCCGGATTTGACGCCGACCGCGCGGCGGGCCGCCCCATGGCTGTGGTGCCGCTTGGGCTGGAGAAGGCGACGAACCCTTTTCTTCGCGCCGGGCAGCATTATCTGAAGCAGGCGCATGGGCGTGAGAGCGCGTCCGATGCCGAGATGTTTGCCTATCTGCGCGACCTGAAAGACACGTTCTGAACGACCATCTCGCAGGCAGATCATCACGAAACTTGCCAGATTTCCTTGCATCCGGCAAAGTTGAAGAAAAAGCTCTTGAAGGACGGTGAATAAAACCGAAATTTAAGAAGAAGAGGCGATGCTGGAAACCGGGGACTGTCCGGTGACCACCCAGGAACAGGAGCGTCTGACGTGCCGAGCTTTTCAAACACTCTGGAGCAATCCATCCACGGGGCGCTGGCGCTGGCCAACACCCGGCGGCACGAATTCGCAACGCTTGAGCACCTGCTGCTTGCGCTGGTTGACGAACCCGATGCCAGCCGGGTGATGCTCGCTTGCAATGTCGATCTGGACGAGCTGCGCAAGACCCTGCACGAGTTCATCGAGGAAGAGCTGTCCTCGCTTGTGACCGATATCGAAGGGTCGGAAGCCGTGCCCACGGCGGCCTTTCAGCGCGTGATCCAGCGCGCGGCGATCCATGTGCAAAGCTCGGGCCGCAACGAGGTGACAGGCGCGAATGTGCTGGTCGCGATCTTTGCCGAACGCGAATCGAATGCCGCCTATTTCCTGCAGGAACAGGATATGACGCGCTATGATGCGGTGAATTTCATCGCCCATGGGGTGGCGAAGAACGCGAAATATTCCGAAACCCGGTCGGTATCGGGCGCGGAAGAGGAAGAGACCGAGCAAGGCGCCAAGGCCGAAGAAAAGGCCAAGGAAACCGCGCTGGGCAAATATTGCGTCGATCTGAACGCCAAAGCGCGCAAGGGCGAGGTGGACCCGCTGATCGGGCGTGCCTCGGAAGTCGAGCGCTGCATTCAGGTTCTCTGCCGTCGGCGCAAGAACAACCCGCTTCTGGTGGGCGATCCGGGCGTGGGCAAGACCGCGATTGCCGAAGGGCTGGCCAAGAAGATCGTCGAGGGGGAAACCCCGGCCATTCTGGCGCATTCCACCATCTTCTCGCTGGATATGGGCGCGCTGCTGGCGGGCACCCGCTATCGTGGCGATTTCGAGGAGCGGCTGAAATCGGTGGTGCAGGAGTTGGAAGATCACCCCGATGCGGTGCTCTTCATTGACGAGATCCACACGGTGATCGGGGCCGGGGCCACCTCGGGCGGGGCGATGGATGCCTCCAACCTGCTGAAACCCGCGCTGCAGGGTGGCAAGCTGCGCTGCATGGGATCGACCACCTATAAGGAATTCCGCCAGCATTTCGAGAAGGACCGCGCCTTGTCGCGCCGGTTCCAGAAGATTGATGTGGTGGAGCCGACGGTTGAAGACTCGATCAAGATCCTGATGGGGCTGAAGCCCTATTTCGAACAGCATCACGACATTCGCTACACCAATGACGCGATCAAGCAGGCGGTGGAACTGGCGGCGCGCTATATCAATGACCGCAAGCTGCCCGACAAGGCCATTGATGTGATCGACGAGGCGGGCGCGGCGCAGCATCTGCTGCCCGAGTCCAAGCGCCGCAAGACCATCGGCCCGAAAGAAATCGAGGCCGTGGTGGCCAAGATCGCGCGTATTCCGCCGAAGAACGTGTCGAAAGACGACAGCGAGATGCTGCGCGATCTGGAAGCCTCGCTCAAGCGGGTGGTTTTCGGGCAGGATGCGGCCATCAATGCGCTGTCCTCGGCGATCAAGCTGGCGCGTGCGGGTCTGCGCGAGCCGGAAAAACCCATCGGCAACTATCTCTTCGCCGGGCCGACCGGGGTGGGCAAGACCGAGGTCGCCAAGCAACTGGCCGATACGCTGGGTGTGGAACTGCTGCGTTTCGACATGTCGGAATATATGGAGAAACACGCGGTCAGCCGTCTGATCGGGGCCCCTCCGGGCTATGTCGGGTTCGATCAGGGGGGCTTGCTGACCGATGGCGTCGACCAGCACCCGCATTGCGTGCTGCTGCTCGATGAGATCGAGAAGGCGCATCCGGATGTCTATAACATCCTGCTGCAGGTCATGGATCACGGCAAGCTGACCGATCATAACGGCCGGACGGTGAATTTCCGCAATGTGATCCTGATCATGACCTCGAATGCCGGGGCTGCAGAACAGGCCAAGGCCGCGATCGGCTTCGGGCGCGACCGGCGCGAGGGTGAGGATACGGCGGCCATCGAGCGCACCTTCACGCCCGAATTCCGCAACCGTCTGGATGCGGTCATCAGCTTCTCGCCGCTGCCGCGCGAAGTGATCATGATGGTGGTCGAGAAATTCGTGCTGCAACTGGAAGCGCAGTTGATGGACCGCAATGTCACGATTGACCTGAGCGAGGATGCGGCTGCATGGCTGGCCGAGAAGGGCTATGATGACAAGATGGGCGCGCGTCCGCTCGCCCGTGTCATTCAGGAGCATATCAAGAAGCCGCTGGCGGAAGAACTGCTGTTTGGCAAGCTCGCCAAGGGGGGCGTGGTGCATGTGCGGCTGCGCGACGGGGCCATTGTGCTGATCACCGAAGGGCCGGATGCCAAGCAGATCACCGGGAACAACCCGCCTCTGCTGACGGCGGATTGACCCCGCGCCCCAGGAAAATATGCGCGGCGTCCGGGTCTCCGGGCGCCGTTTGCGTCTGAAAGTCCCCCCATGCTGATCCCCATTCGCGACCATAACCCCTCGGACAAGCGCCCCTATGTCACCTGGGCGCTGCTGGCGGCGAATGTGGTGATCTTCGCGCTCTATCTGCCGCTGTTCAGCGATGATTTCGCGCTGATGCATTTCTTTTACGACTGGGGCATGCTGCCTGCGCGGCTCAGCGCCGGGCAGGGATATGAGACGCTGATTTCGCATCAGTTCCTGCATGGCGACCTGTTTCATCTGGGTGCCAACATGCTGTTTCTGTGGATTTTCGGGGATAATATGGAAGAGGTCTGGGGCCACTGGAAATTCCTTGGCTTCTATCTTCTCTGTGGTCTTGCGGCGGCGGGGCTGCAATACGCGACCGAGCCCGGTTCGACGATTCCGATGGTCGGGGCATCCGGGGCGATTGCCGGGGTTCTGGGCGGCTATTTCCTGTTCTACCCGCGCGCCCGCGTCGATATGTTCCTGTTTCTGATCGTGATTTTCCGTATCATCCCGGTCCCCGCCTGGCTGGTGCTGGGAAGTTGGTTCGTGCTGCAGCTTCTGGGCGGGATTGGCGGGGCCATCGAGGGGGATGGCGTGGCCTATTGGGCGCATGCGGGGGGCTTTGTCGCGGGCGTGCTTTTCTGCCTGCCGCTCTGGCTGCGGCTGGGGGGACGCAGCTTCTGGGAGAAGTGCCACGGTACCCCACCGCATGAGGAAGCGCGCTACCGTTTCGTGAAAACCAGCGTGCCTGCAGCGGGAAAAAAGAAAGGGGTCAGGTTCAATCCCTGGCGGCGCTGAGCGGGCGCAGGCGCGCTGTAACAGTTGCGCAACATGGGTCTGAAAAGCCACGCGTCCGGAGTGATCCTGACTGTGCCGGGCTGCGCGACTGTGCTATTCACACGGAGTTGAATTTTGATGCTCCGGTTTCTGTATTCCACTGATCGTTCTCCACTCATTTCGGGAACCCTGTCGTGATCCTGCGTCTTGCTCTGGCGTTATTCCTCGGCCTTGCCGGTAGTGTTGCTGTTGCGGACTCTCCGCGTGTGATTGCAAGTCTGGGGCAGCAGATGACAACCAACGACCCTGAAGCCTATCTACGCTACATGGGCGCGCCGCTGCTCTATGGGGTGCAGCCTGTTCTGGGGCTGTCGGTCGCCGCGAACGGCGCGGGCTGGATCGGGGCCGGGGCGGCCTATACTTACCGGCCGGAGATGCAGGGGCTGTTCCTGCGCGTCAGTTCGATGGCGGGGTTGTATCGCAAGGGGGCGGGCAAGGATCTGCACGGTCCCGTCCAGTTCCGCACAGCGCTTGATCTGGGGATCACGCAGCCCAATGGCATGGAATACGGCATTGGCGCGGATCATCGCTCCAGTGCGCGGATCTACCAGCCCAATCCGGGGCTCAATACGCTCTATCTGTTTGCGTCGGTGCCCTTGCGCTGATCGGCGCGTCAGCTCAGCGGCACCACGCAGTCACAGATGCGCAGCCGCACCCGCGCGCCGACATCGATCATGGCGCCGGCCCCGGAAATCACCAGCATGCAGCGCTCGCCCTCCTGCACCCAGTAAAGCTGGTCATGGCCGCGGAATTCGCGCCCCACGACCGAGGCCGGGCCCTCGGGATCGGGTTCGAGCATGATCTGCTCGGGCCGCACGGACAGCGACACCGCGCCATTGGCCGCGCGTGACAGCGGCAGGGTGCCGAATTCGGTCTTGACCTCCATCCCCGAGGCGGTGCCGGTCAGGATATTCGAGCGCCCCATGAAAGAGGCCACGAAAGCCGAAACCGGGTTGCGGTAAATCTCGTCCGGGGTGCCGATCTGCAGCACGCGCCCCTTTTCCATCACCGCGATCCGGTCGGCGACGGCCATGGCCTCTTCCTGATCATGGGTGACAAGGATCGCGGCGGATCCGGCTTCTTTCAGCAATTTGCGCACTTCCTGCCGGGTTTCGACCCGCATGGCGGCGTCGAGATTCGAGAAGGGCTCATCCAGCAGCACCAGCGGCGGGGCAACGGCCAGCGTGCGCGCCAAGGCCACGCGCTGTTGCTGCCCGCCTGACAACTCATGCGGTTTGCGCGCGCCAAGCGCCTCCAGCCCGACCAGCGCCAGCATGTCGCGGGCGCGGGATTCGGCCTGAGCGCGGGGCAGTTTGCGCAGGCCGAATTTCACATTGTCGAGCACATTCAGATGCGGAAACAGCGCATAATCCTGAAACACGAAACCGATGCCGCGCGCTTCGGGGGGCAGGTGGGTGATATCGCGCCCGCGGAGCGTGATGCGGCCTTCATCCGGGGTTTCAAACCCGCCGATCATGCGCAGCGTCGTGGTCTTGCCGCAGCCTGACGGGCCCAGCAGTGCCAGCATCTCGCCTTCGCCCAGATCGATGCTCACGCGCTCGACGGCGGCGGACTCGCCCTTGGCAAAGGATTTGCGCAGGCGTTCCACGCTCAGAAGCGTCTTTTTCGGTTTGACCCGATAGCCCAGCGGCGAGGCTTCGGCGGGCATCTTGAATGAGAGGGTCTTGGGCAGGTTTGGCATTTCATCCTTCATCGCGCGCTATCCGCCCTTCTTGTCATGGCGCAAAACGACGCCCACGAAAAGGGCCGAAAAGCCCATGATCGCGGCGGCATAGGGGGCGGCCTCCATCAGCATGCCCTCGGAGGTGCGCGAGAACATGGTGATCGAGAGAGGGCGGAACCCGGTCGGCGCGAGCAGGAAGGCGATGGGCAATTCCTTCATGGCGATGACGAAAACCAGCACCATGCCCGCGATGACACCGGGGCGGATCGTGGGCAAGGTGACGCGGGCGAAGACCGAGAAGGGGCCATGCCCCAGCGCGCGCGCGGCTTCCTCGACCGAAGGTCGCGCCTGATAGAGCGCGGAACGGATCGGGCCGAGCGCGAGCGCGAGGAAGCTGAGCGCATAGACCGTCACCAGCAGGAGTTGCGTCTGATAGAGGAAGCGTGCAGCGTTGAGCGAGAAGAAGACGAAGGCCAGCGCAAAGGCCAGCGCGGGCACGGCATAGCCGACAAAGGCCAGCCGGTTGATGAAGGTCGAAAGCTTCGAGGGGTAGCGCACGGCCAGCACCGCGACCGGCAGGGCCATGGCCGCCGCCATCAGGGCAGCAGGGACCGCGACCGATAGCGATTGCGAAAAGGCGCGGATCAGCGCGGGCAGCACGGCAGGCAGGTCATCCAGCCGCACCATCCAGAAGCTGAGCACCGCGACTGGCAGCCCGATTGAGGCGAGCACCACGACCCCGACGAAGCCCCAGCCCAAGGCTTGCCCCAGCGGCCCGAGGGTCAGCCTGCGCCGCCCGATCCCGGTGCCCGATCCGGTGCGCGCGTAATGCGCGCCTTCGCGCAACCGGCTTTCCCACCAGACCACGGACAGGGCGATGGCAATCAGGATCAGCGCCAGCCACGCGGCATAGACCCGATCAAACGCGGCGGAATACTGGATATAGATGGCGTAGCTGAACGCCTCGTAGCGCATCAATGCGACCGCGCCGAAATCGCCGATGACATAAAGCCCCACGACCAGCCAGCCCGCCATCAGCGCGGGCATCAGATGGGGCAGGGTGACGCGGGTGAAGACCTCGCGCGGGGTGGCGCCCAATGCGCGGGCGGCTTCTTCCAGTGATTGGTCGAAACCGGAAAACCCGGCGCGCAGGTTCAGATAGATATAGGGGAATGTATAGAGCGAGAGCGCCAGCGTCGCCCCCAGCAGCCCGTCGATGCGCGGCAGCGTATAGTCAAAGACCTGCGCCATGAAGCCCGACCGCCCCGAGAGGCCCAGAAGCGCATAGGCCATCACATAGCCCGGTGTCGCGAGCGGGATCACCGCGAGCAGGTTGACCAGCCTGCGCCCGCGCAGATCGGTGCGGCTGACGAGCCAGGCCAGCGGCAAGGCGATGGCGGTCGACAGCGCCAGCACAGAGGCGACCAGCAGGGCCGTGTTCCACAAGAGCATCCGCGTGCGCGGGCGCAGGATCAGCGATTGCACGGTGGCGAAATCGGCCTCGAAGGCGCGCAGTGCCAGCCAGATCAGCGGCAAGAGCATCAGCGCGCCGATGGCAAGGCCAATGGCGGAAAAGATGAGACGGGCCGCCGGGATGCGGCGGCCCATCGGCAGGATTTGGGTCAGCGTGCTCACAGCACCCCGAGATCGCGCAGCATCTGCAACGTTCCTTCAAGATCGGTCAGGGTGTTCAGATCAACTTGCGGCGCTGCGGTCAAGACCTGCTCCATGTTCAGCATCCGCCCCGTCGGAATTGTCGCACCCGGCACGACCTCGAATTCCTGCACATCCGAGACGAAGAATTGCTGCGCCTTGGGCGAAAGCAGGAACTCGACGAATTGCACGGCCTCGTCGCTATGGCCGGAGCTGTTCAGCACGCCCACAGCGGCGACCAGAAGCAGGTTGCCGATATCGCCATCGTCAAACAGCGCCTGATCGACCGGGGCTTCGGCATCGCGCGAGAGGGCGCGGCTGACATAATAGTTGTTGGTGATGCCGATATCGCCTTCGCCGTCCAGGATGGACTGGACAATGGCCGTGTTGTTGCGCACGGCAATCGGTTCATTGGCGATCAGGGCTTCAAGGAAGGCGCGGGTCTCCTCCTCGCCGATGACCGCACGCATGGCGGTCAGATGGCCATGCAGCGCGCCATTGGTGGGGGCCCAGACCACGCGGCCCTTCCATTCGGGCGCGGTCAGATCGAAGATCGAGCCGGGCAGCTCGTCATCGCTTACACGGTCGGTTGCGCGGGCCATGATCCGGCCCCGGCCCGAAGTGGCGACCCAGCGGTTCTCCGCGTCGCGATAGGCGGCCGGGACCGAGCCCACAACCGCTTCGGGCAGCGATTGCATCAGTTCCGCGACGGCGCCCAGCGCGGTCGCATCCTGCGCCCAGTACAGGTCTGCGGGCGAGGCATCGCCTTCTTCCTGCAGTAGCACGGCCAGTTCGGCAGTGCCCGCATAGCGGACATTCACAGTGATCCCGGTCTGGGCGGTGAAGGCTTCGATGATCGGCGCGACCAGCGGTTCACCACGGCCGGAATAGAGGGTCAGATCTGCCAGTGTCGGCGTCGCGGCAAAGGCGGCCAGTGCAAAGACAGAGTTGCGAAGAAAGCTCATGGTGTCACCCCTTGGGACAGTTTCAGATCCATGCAGGAACAGGATCCCGGTACCGCGCGCCTGCGCTTCCCTTTCGCAGTGGCCTGCTCAATTCCTACTGATACGGTCAGTTATTATACCCGAGTGGTTTCGTCAACAACCTTTGCGCAGGAAATGACGCGTGGATGGGGATTGCCGATCCGGCTGCGCTTCGCGCATAGTGCGGGCAGAACAGGTGAGGCAAGGCATGACACATCCCCGCAATCCCGGCACAAGGCTGGACACAAGCGTCTTCACCCGCGTCAACCGTCCTGCAAGCGAGCGCCGGGCGGCATCGCTGGTGACACGGCGGTCACTGAAAGGCGCGCATCAGGCGGCGTGGCTGCTGAACGCGATTGCCTGCATGGATCTGACGACGCTCGCGGGCGATGACACGCCGGACCGGGTGCGCCGTCTCTGCGCCAAGGCGCGGCGGCCCCTGTCGGACGAGATCGTCGCCGGTCTGGGCCTGCCCGAGATGCCGAAAACCGGTGCGGTCTGCGTCTATCCGACGCTGGTCGCGCCTGCGGTCAAGGCGCTGGAAGGGGCGGGCATCCCGGTGGCCTCGGTCGCGACGGGGTTTCCGGCGGGGCTGATGCCGCTTGATCTGCGGCTGGCCGAGATTCGCTATGCGGTGGATCAGGGCGCGGCAGAGATTGATATCGTCATCACCCGCGCGCATGTGCTGGGCGGCGACTGGGCGGCGCTGTATGACGAGGTGGCGGCGATGCGCGAAGCCTGCGGCGCGGCGCATCTGAAAGCGATTCTCGCAACCGGTGATCTGGTGACGCTGACGAATGTCTATGCGGCCTCGATGGTGGCGATGCAGGCGGGGGCGGATTTCATCAAGACCTCGACCGGCAAGGAAGGGGTGAATGCGACCCTGCCTGTGGGGCTGACCATGTGCCGCGCGATCCGCGATTACCGGGCGGCCAGCGGGCATATCGTGGGGTTCAAACCGGCGGGCGGCATGAAAACCGCCAAGGACGCGCTGAACTGGCAGGTCTTGATGCGCGAGGAACTGGGGCGCGACTGGCTGCGGCCTGATCTGTTCCGGCTGGGCGCCTCAAGCATGCTCGCCGATATCGAGCGGCAATTGTCGCATCATGTGACCGGGCGCTACGCCGCCCATCACCGCCATGCGCTGGCCTGAGGAAAGACCCATGCCGACCATCACGGAGATCCTTGAGACCATGGAGTATGGCCCCGCACCCGAAAGCGAGACGCTGGCCCGCGACTGGCTGAAACGCGGCCCGTTCGGGCATTTCATCGGCGGCGGTTTCACCAAACCGGCGGCGTTGTTCGAGACCCGCAACCCGGCGCGGGACGAAGTGCTGGCAGAGGTCTCGCAAGGCAGCGAGGCGGATATTGACGCGGCGGTGAAGGCTGCGCGCAAGGCGCAAGGGCCATGGGCGAAGCTCTCCGGCCACCAGCGCGCGCGGTATCTCTATGCGATTGCGCGCCAGATCCAGAAGCGTGAGCGGCTGTTTGCGGTGCTGGAGGCGCTGGATAATGGCAAGCCCCTGCGCGAGGCGCGCGACGGGGATGTGCCGCTGGCGGTGCGGCATTTCTACCACCATGCGGGCTGGGCGGAACTGGTGGTCGAGGAATTTCCGGGGCAGGCACCGCATGGGGTCTGCGGGCAGATCATTCCATGGAATTTCCCGCTGCTGATGCTCGCGTGGAAAATCGCGCCTGCGCTGGCGGCGGGCAATACGGTGGTGCTGAAACCTGCCGAATACACGCCCCTGACCGCGCTTTTGTTTGCCGAAGCCTGTATCGAGGCGGGGCTGCCCAAGGGGGTGGTCAATATCGTCACCGGTGACGGCACGACCGGGGCGGCGCTGGTCGCGCATGACGGTGTGGACAAGATCGCCTTCACCGGCTCGACCGACGTGGGCCGCGAAATCCGGCGCGCGACCGCGGGCAGCGGCAAGGCGCTGACGCTGGAACTGGGCGGCAAATCGCCGTTTCTGGTCTTCGCCGATGCCGATCTGGATGCAGCGGTCGAAGGCGTGGTCGATGCGATCTGGTTCAATCAGGGCGAGGTCTGTTGTGCGGGCTCGCGGATACTGGTCGCGGAAAGCGTGGCTGCGCGTTTCACCAGCAAACTACGCGCGCGGATGGAAACGCTGCGCGTGGGGGAACCCTTGGACAAATCCACCGATATCGGCGCGATCGTGCATCCACGCCAAGCCGCGCGCATCCGCGATCTGGTGGCGCAGGGCGTGGCGGCGGGGGGCGTGGTCCATGCGGGCACGGCGCCCGAAGGGTGTTTCATCGCGCCTCAGGTGATGCTTGAAGTATCGCCTGCAAATCCCTGCTTTACCGAGGAAATCTTTGGCCCGGTTGCCGTGGTCTCGACCTTCCGAACGCCGGATGAGGCGATAGAACTCGCCAATAACACGCGCTATGGGCTGGCGGCCTCGATCTGGTCGGAGAACCTGACGGTCGCGATGGATATGGCCGCGCGGATCCGGGCCGGGGTGGTCTGGATCAATGCGACCAACCTGTTTGACGCGAACGCGCCCTTTGGCGGCATGCGTGAGAGCGGTTTCGGGCGCGAAGGCGCGCGCGAGGGGATGGCGGCCTATCTGCGGCCCAGGGCCGCGCTGGGCAAGGCAAGCGCGCCTGCCGGGATCGACGCGCTGCCGCAACCTGCCGCAATCGAGGGGATCGACCGCACCCACAAGCTCTATATCGGCGGGGCGCAGAAACGCGCGGATAACGGGCAAAGCTATGCGATTGTCGAGAAGGGCAAATTGCGCGGCCATGCACCGCTGGGCAGCCGCAAGGATATCCGCAACGCTGTGGAAGCGGCGCATAAGGCGGGCAAATGGACCGCGATGAGCGGCCATCAGCGCGCGCAGGTGCTGTATTTTCTGGCCGAGAATCTGAATGCGCGGGCGCAGGATCTGCGCGCCTTCGCCAGCGCCAAAGAGATCGACACCGCGATTGCGCGCGCCTTCTATTATGCGGCCTGGGCCGATAAATTCGATGCCCGCGTGCATGACACGCAAGGCGCTCATGTCACGCTGGCGATGAAGGAAGCTTACGGCGTGATGGGGCTGATCTGCGGGCAGGAAGCCCCTCTGGCGGGGTTCCTGTCGCTGGTCCTGCCTGCGATTGCGCTGGGCAACCGGGTTGTGGCGATCCCGGCGCAGGCACAGCCCTTGGCGGCGCTGGAACTGGCGCAGGTTTTCGCCTGTTCGGATGTTCCGGGCGGGGTGGTCAATATCGTCTCGGGCCCGGTGGGGGAACTGGCGGAGACGCTCGCCGCGCATGATGACGTTGGGGCCCTTTGGTGTGCCGAGCCTGCGCTGACGGGGCCGGTCGAGCGGGCGTCGGCGGGAAATCTGAAACCGGTCTGGACCGTGCCAGACGCGCAGGCACAGGGGGCCGACTTCCTGCAGGCGGCGGTGCAGATCAAGACCATCTGGGTGCCCTATGGCGCGTGATGCGGCATCGGTCTTAACAGTTCATTAACTGCGGGTTGCCTAGAGTAAACGCCTTGGCGCGAGGCGGGTGATATGCAGGGACGGGCGGCACGCGAATTGGGGCAGGCAGCGCGCGCGGCGGCGCCTCCCGTGCTGGAACTGGCCGTCCATCGCAAGACCGATGCCGCGCGCCGTCCCCTCGGCACGATCCTGCAGGAAATGGGCGCGCTCTCGCAAGACGGGCTGGTGCGCGCGCTGGAGATACAGGCGTCACAAGCCGGGTTTCTGGGCGATATCCTGCTTGCGCATGGGATGATCACCGAGACGGACCTGACCACCGCCCTGTCGCGTCAGTTCAGCACCAGTTTCCTGACCTCGGACGCCCCCTTGCCCGATCGCCGTCTGATCGAAATCCTTGGGGTGCGGCGTTGTCTGGCGCTGTATTGCCTGCCCTGGGAGCGGGCAGGGGATGTCACGGTCGTGGCCTGCGCCCGGCCCGCGCAATTCGGGTTCTATCGACCGGAACTGGAACGGATTTTCGGCCCGGTCGCCATGGTGCTGATCAGCGAGACCGATCTGCACGCGACCCTCCTCAAGACCCAGCGCACGCGGCTGAAACTCTGGGCCGAAACCTGCGTGGACGAAAGGGAAAGCTGCCGCATGCTGCAAAGCCGCAGCTTCGGACGGGTGCTGCGCTTTGCCGTGCTGGTGATCGCCGCGCTGGTACTGCTGGCACCGCAGGCCGCCCTGCTGGGCCTGACGCTGATCGCGACGGGGTTTTTGCTGCTCACCTCGCTGCTGAAACTCGCGGCTGCCATCGCTGTCCATCGCAGGCCCCCAGCACCAGAGCCGAGGATCCGGCTCTTGCGCGCGCGCAGGCCCATTGTGTCGATCATGGTGCCGCTTTACAAGGAACCGCGCGTGATCCCGCGGCTGATCAACCGGTTGTCACGGCTGACATGGCCGCGCGAGTTGCTCGATATCCTGCTGGTGGTCGAAGAGCATGACCATGCCACGCGCGCGGCGCTCGACGCCTGCGCCCTGCCACGCTGGATGCGGGTCGTGCCGGTGCCGGATGCGCCGCTGAAAACCAAGCCGCGCGCGCTGAATTATGCAATGCTGTTTGCGCGCGGCGCGATTATCGGGGTCTATGATGCCGAGGATGCGCCCGAGCCGGACCAGATCCACCGCGTCGTGAAATGCTTTCAGGACGGCCCGCCCGATCTGGCCTGCGTGCAGGGGGCGCTCGATTTCTACAACGCGCGCACCAACTGGCTGTCGCGCTGTTTCACCATCGAATATGCGACATGGTTCCGCATCGTGCTGCCGGGGATGCAGCGTCTGGGGCTGGCTGTGCCTCTGGGCGGCACGACACTGTTTTTCCGCCGCGATATTCTGGAGAGCCTTGGCGGCTGGGACGCGCATAACGTGACCGAAGATGCCGATCTGGGCATCCGTCTGGCGCGGCATGGCTATTACACGCAGCTTCTGGACACGGTGACGCTGGAAGAGGCGAATTGCCGCGCGGTGCCCTGGGTCAAGCAGCGCTCGCGCTGGCTGAAGGGCTATGCGGTGACATGGCTCGTGCATATGCGCGCGCCGCGCGCATTGTGGCGCCAGCTTGGGGCATGGCGGTTTTTCGGGGTGCAGCTGCTGTTTCTGGGCACATTGGTGCAATTCATGTTCGCGCCGCTGTTGTGGAGTTTTTGGCTGATGCTTGCGGGTCTGTCGCATCCGCTGCAGGCAAGCATCGGCGGGCCGGTGATGCTGGGCTTCTTTGCGGTGTTCGTGATGTCCGAAGCCGTCACGCTGAGCGTAGGTTATCTGGCGCTTGGCGGCCACAGGCACCGGCATCTGCGGCTCTGGCTGCCCACGCTGCATGGCTATTTTCCGCTGGCGGTGCTGGCGGTCTACAAGGCGCTGTGGGAATTGATCTCGGCCCCGTTCTACTGGGACAAGACCGCGCATGGCGAGCATGGGGCGGCATGCGATCAGGTCACGGTCGCGGGCGGCCTTGTCGCAAGCAGCTAGACCTGCGCCGCGCATCCCGCTAGCACAGAGAAAAACACGGGGTAGGCATGCTGTATTTTCACAAGGCCGGGCTGGTTTTTCTGGCGACACCGAAATCGGGCAGCACGGCGATTGAACGTGCGCTGACGCCCAAGGCGGATGTGGTGTTCCAGAATGACCCGAATTTCAAGCATTGCATCTTCCAGCGCTATCAATGGCGCGTCGAGAAGATGATCGGCATGTTCACCGACCGGGTGCCCGAAACCCTGGCCATGATCCGCGAACCCGAGGACTGGCTGGGAAGCTGGTTCCGGTTCCGCCACGGGGCCTGGCTGAACGGCACGCCGCGCAGCACGCGGGGGATGAGTTTCGATCAGTTCGTCGAGGGCTATCTGAGCGAGGCGCAGCCGCCCTTTGCGGCGGTCGGCAGCCAATGGAAATTCCTGACCCATCCCAGGACCGGCGAGCGGGTGCAGCATATCTTCCGCTATGACGCGATGCCCGCTTTCGTGGGCTATCTGGAAGCGCGGCTCGGCTGGTCGATTGAGGTCGAGCGGCACAATGTCTCGCCCGATTGGGAGATCACGCTCTCAGCGCCCTTGCGCGCGCGGCTGCGGGAGCAGTTCGCGGCTGATTATGCGCTGTATGAGGGGGCGCTGACCCGCGCGCCGGGCTGAGGCGCGCGAGAAGCAATTTCAGAAAAAGTTGACAGACTTTGTCGGTTCGAAATTGCGACAAGATATCAATGCGCCTCGGCCCAGTTGTCGCCAGTACCTGCATCGACGACCAGTGGCACGCTGAGTTTGACCACAGGCTCTGCCGCCGCTTCCATCACCTCGCGCACGCGGGCGATCGTGTCCTCGATGGCGTCTTCGGCCACCTCAAACACCAGTTCGTCATGCACCTGCAACAGCATTTTCGCAGGCAAGCCCTCGATCACATTCGGCAGGCGGATCATGGCGCGGCGGATGATATCGGCGGCTGTCCCTTGGATCGGCGCATTGATCGCGGCACGTTTGGCGAATCCCGCGCCGGGGCCTTTGGTGTTGATCTCGGGCGTATGGATGCGCCGCCCGAAGAGGGTTTCGACCCGGCCATGCTTTTTCGCGAATTCCACCGTGGCATCCATATAGGCGCGGATGCCGGGGAAGCGCTCGAAATAAGTGTCGATAAACGCCTGCGCCTCGCCGCGCGGGATACGCAGGTTGCGGGCAAGGCCGAAGCCGGAAATGCCGTAGATCACACCGAAATTGATCGCTTTCGCGCGGCGGCGGATTTCCGGGGTCATCTCGGACATGGGCACGCCGAACATCTGAGATGCGGTCATGGCATGGATGTCTTGTCCGTCACGGAAGGCCGCTTTCAGGCTGTCGATCCCGGCAATATGCGCCAGAATCCGCAGCTCGATCTGGCTATAGTCCAGCGCCACCAGTTTCATGCCCGGTTCCGCAACAAAGGCGGTGCGGATGCGGCGGCCTTCCTCGGTGCGGATCGGGATATTCTGCAGGTTCGGATCGGTCGAGGCCAGCCGCCCGGTCACAGCGCCGGTGATCACATAGGAGGTGTGCACGCGGCCTGTCTCGGGGTGGATATGGTCCTGCAGCGCATCGGTATAGGTCGATTTCAGTTTCGAGAGTTGCCGCCAGTCCAGCACGCGGGCGGGCAGGTCATGGCCTTCGGCGGCCAGATCTTCCAGCACATCCGCACCTGTGGCATAGGCGCCGGTCTTGCCTTTCTTGCCGCCCTGAAGTCTCATCTTGTCAAACAGGATCTCGCCCAGTTGCTTGGGGCTGCCCACGTTGAACGTCTCGCCCGCAAGTTCGTGGATTTCGGCCTCCAGCCCCGCCATTTTCTGCGCGAAGGCGTTCGACATGCGCGAGAGCACATCGCGGTCCACCTTGATCCCGTGCCGTTCCATCTGCGCCAGTACCGGCACCAGCGGGCGCTCCAGCGTCTCATAGACCCGCGTCACCTGCGACTGGTGCAGGCGCGGCTTGAACATCTGCCACAGGCGCAGGGTCACATCGGCATCCTCGGCGGCGTAGCGCGTGGCTTCGTCAATCGGGACCAGATCGAAGGTGATGGCGGATTTGCCGCTGCCCAGAAGCGTCTTGATCGCGATGGGTTGGTGGTTCAGGTAACGGTCCGAGAGCGTGTCCATCCCATGCCCGTGCAGGCCACCATGCAGCGCATAGGACATGAGCATCGTGTCGTCTATGGGCGCGACATGGATGCCGAGATTTGCGAAAATCTTGGCGTCATATTTCATGTTCTGCCCGATCTTCAGGACAGCCGGGTCTTCCAGAACGGGTTTCAGCGCCCTGAGCGCGTCCTCAAGCGGGATCTGCCCCTCGACCAGATCGGCACTGCCAAAGAGATCACCACTGCCCGCGCGGTGGGCAAGCGGGATATAGGCCGCGCGCCCCGCTGCGGTGCAGAGCGAAATGCCCACGAGATCCGCGCGCATCTCATCGAGCGAGGTGGTCTCGGTATCGACCGCAACATGGCCGAGTTCCTCGATATCCGCGATCCACTGCGCCAGCGTGTCCAGATCGCGGATGCAGATATAGTCCGCCTGCGCGAAATCGGGCTGTTCGGGGACGGCGCTGGGCGCGTCAGGTGTTACCTGCGGGGCGGCCACCGGCAGGGCCGGGGGCTCGGTGCCGAAATGATCGGCGACACGGCGGGTCAGGGTGCGGAATTCCATCGCGTTCAGAAAGCCCAGAAGCGCTTCGGCGTCAGGCGCGCGCACCTCCAGATCCTCTAGGGTGAAATTCAGCGGGGTCTGCTCGTCAAGCTGCACCAGCCGTTTGGAAATGCGGATCAGATCGGCATTGTCGATCAGTGCCGCGCGCCGCTTGGGCTGCTTGATCTCGCCTGCGCGCGCGAGCAGGGTTTCCAGATCGCCATATTCATTGATCAGAAGGGCGGCAGTCTTGATCCCGATCCCCGGCGCACCCGGTACATTATCGACCGAATCGCCCGCCAGCGCCTGTACATCGACCACCCGCTCGGGGCCGACGCCGAATTTCTCGACCACTTCCTCGACGCCGATCTGCTTGTTCTTCATGGCGTCCAGCATCTCGACCCCGCCGCCGACAAGCTGCATCAGATCCTTGTCCGACGAGATGATGGTCACGCGCCCCCCAGCTTCGCGGGCCTGCCGGGCGAGGGTGGCGATGATGTCATCGGCCTCATAATCCTCGATCTCGATCGTGGCGAGGTTGAAGGCGCGGCTGGCCTCGCGGGTGAGCGGGAATTGCGGGCGCAGATCCTCGGGCGGTTCGGGGCGGTTGGCCTTGTAGAGATCATAGATCTGGTTGCGGAAGGTTTTCGAGGAATGATCGAAGATCACCGCCGCATGGGTCGGCGCGTCAGCGCTTGCGCCGTTCTCGCCCAAGTACCGCCAGAGCATGTTGCAAAACCCTGCCACGGCCCCCACAGGCAGCCCGTCGGATTTGCGCGTCAGCGGCGGCAGCGCGTGATAGGCGCGGAAAATATAGGCCGAGCCGTCGATCAGATGCAGGTGATGGCCTTTGCCGAAACTCATCTTGCGGCGCTCCTTGTCAGATCCGGGTGGCTGTGATTAGCTGCGGCCCCGGTGTTTTCAAAGGCAGGTATTTCACATGCGCCACGCGGCTTCAATCTTGGCTTTCGGCAGTTTCCTGTCCCTGCCTGCCGCAGCGCTTGAGCTGCCCGATTGCGTGAGCCGCCCCAATGATGCCAGCAGCTGCAGCCCCGTTGTGGCCTGCATGCCCGGCGATGGGGTGTATCTGGTGGGCCGCGCCATCGGCTGGAACGAGGGCGCGCTGGAAGGGGTGACGAATACCGGCCTGTCCTGCAGCGGCACATGGCGGATCGGCCAGAGCCTGCGGCTGGGCCATGCCGAATTTTCCTGCGATGACGGGCTGGCGGGGCAGATGATCTATTACTATCAGGACAGTGCGACCGGAACCGCGCGCGGCACCGGGCTGATCAGTGGCTTCGGGCGCATCCGCGCCTGGTCGGGCCATAATATCCGGCAGTTTCTGGACCAGAGCGGCGCGCGGGTTGAGGGCGAGGTGATGTGCGGCGAAACGCCGATGCTGCTGAGTTGATGGACCTGCGCGGGCACCGGGCTGCGCCTGTTCAGAACAGGGTCAGGATCAGCCCCATCACTGCGCAGGCCAGCGCCGCATAGCCGCCGTCAATCGCAGCCAGCCGCAGCGGGCGCTGCGAGAACAGCACATTGAGCGTGATCCACGGCGCGATGAAGAACAGCCCCACCCCCAGCCCAGCCAGAAACCCGCCCCCTGCCGAGGTGACGCCCGATCCGGCCAGCATGTGCCGCATCATCCCGGCAACGACAAGAATGCACAGAAAGGCGCCGCCATAGGTCAAGGGGGACGCGCCGCCTTCGGGTTGGCCGGATGCGTCCAGCTTGATGCCAGCCGCGGCGATCCACGGTTTCGACAGCAGATTGTACCATACCGCGCCCAAGGCAAAACCGGCCAGAGCGGCAAGGATTACGGAAAGCACGGCCATCGCGGCCTCCTGCGCAGGGGTGACATCTTACGATATCAGCCTGCCCGCGATCAGGCAAAACCTTTGCGCCGGTTCAGCCCGCAGCTTCGCCAGCGTGATCGCGATGGATGAAGCGCTTGTCGCAATAGGGGCATTCGACCATGCCGGTCTCATGGCTGAGCGACAGCCAGACGCGCGGATGCCCCAGCGCGCCCTCGCCGCCGTCGCAGCAAACGCGCGTCGCGGTCACGATCTCGGTTTCGGGGGCGTCATGGGAGGTGGAAATGCTCATCTAACAAGCCTCTTGCAGGGATCGTCTCTTGATACAGGAAGAAGCGCCGGAACCACAAGCCTCAAGCAGGGGGCCTCAAGCAGGGGGCCTCAAGCAGGGGGCGGGCCATAGGCATTGGCTTCCGCATCGCCTTTCAGGATACCCAGTTCGATCAGCGCCCAGATGCCGACGCCCAGGCTGATCAGCCCGACCAGCATCGACGGCATCCCCGGCATGCTCTCGGCTCCGGGAACGCCGGGGACCGTCCGATAGCCGATGCGGAATGTGTCGATCAGCGTCAGCAGCAGGCCCGGCGCGATGAAGATCGCAAGCTTGGGCATGGGCGGCTGGCCCCGGTCCGCGAGCCGCTTGGTCCCCAGCGCCAGCCAGGGGTAGATCATGCCCAGCGTGACCAGCAGGACCAGCAGCCGCCCGAAGAGGGACTCGCCGAAGATGACGGTTATCAGGCCAAAGAGGATCACCGCGGCGACAACCAGCAGGATCACCCCCAGCCAGTATTGTCCCCGGCGGATGCGCCCGTCGAATGATGTCAGCAATTCCCGCATGGTCACTCTCCTTCGCATGAATATCTGTCCCACAGCCTGACCGCGCGACGCGCCCACGTCAACCCGGCGCTGCGGCAGGGTGCTTTTCATTCTGCGCGGGATTGTTATCTATGCCCCAGACAGAACGGAAAGGCCGCATATGACACAGCATGCCATCGAGATCACGGGACTGCGCAAGACCTATGTGGGCGGCAAGGAGGCGCTGAAAGGTGTCGATCTGACCATTCCGGCGGGCAGTATCTTCGGCCTGCTGGGGCCGAATGGTGCGGGCAAATCGACGCTGATCAATATTCTGGCCGGGCTGGTGAACAAGACCAGCGGTCAGGTGCGGATCTGGGGGTTTGATCAGGACGTGAACCCGCGCCAGTCGCGCGCGGCCATCGGGGTCATGCCGCAGGAATTGAACATGGACCCGTTCTTCACCCCGCGCGGCGCGCTCGATGTGCAGGCGGGGCTTTACGGCGTGCCCAAATCCCAGCGCCGGACGGATGAGATCCTGGAGATGATCGGGCTTGCCGACAAGGCCGAAGCCTATGCGCGCACGCTTTCGGGGGGGATGCGCCGCCGCCTGCTTCTGGGCAAGGCGCTGGTGCACGGGCCGCGGGTGCTGGTACTGGACGAGCCGACAGCGGGCGTGGATATCGAGCTGCGCCAGATGCTCTGGGCCAATGTGCGCAGGCTCAATGCGCAGGGTATGACCATCATCCTGACCACGCATTATCTGGAAGAGGCCGAAGCGATGTGCGACGAGATCGCCATCATCAACCATGGCGAGGTTGTGGTGCGCGACCGCACCACCGCCCTGCTGGGGCGGCTCGACGCCAAGACGCTGGTATTGCGGCTGGAGGTGCCGGTTCCGGGGCTTGTGCTGCCCGAGGGCGTGAAGCCAGAGCAGCGCCCGGATGGCAGGCTGGCGCTGACCTATCCGCGCAGCGCGGTCAGCGCGGGTGATCTGCTGGCGGCCGTGGCGCGGGCCGGGGGCGTGGTGGTCGATATCTCCAGCGAAGAGCCGGATCTGGAAGATGTGTTCCTGTCGCTGACTTCGGGGCGGGCGGCGTAGCGCTCAGGGCGCGACGCTGGCCCAGCCGCAGGCGGCTGCAAGGGCCACCGGATCAAGGCCCGTGTCCACCGCCATGGCTTGCCGCACGCCCCGCGCGCGCCAGTTATGCAGCCGCGCGCGCCAGAGCTGATGGCCCATGCGCGAGATCTTGATGATCGGGCTGCGCAGCGGCAGCCGGTCGGCCCATTTGCGCTGCAGATAGGCATAGGCCGCCCCGAATCCCTGATCGAGATTGTCCTTGTAGCCGTCATTGTGAATGAGCGGCAGCGCGCAGGCATAGGCCCCCAGCCCCTTCGCGCGCGCCTGCGTCACGATATCGGTGCCATAGAGATGCCAGCCCGGCAGGTCTGTGTCCCATGTGAGCCCGGCACTGCGGCGCATGACGATCAGGAGTTCGTCAAAACTCTGCACCGGCTGGGGGCTGAGCGCCACATGCCCTACGATCTGCCCCAGTGAGGACGACCAGACCGGCCCCCAGCCGCGCGCGTGATCATCCACCCCGTATGCGCCGATCAGCGCCCAGTCGGGATCGCGCGCTGCCACTTCGGCGATGCGCGCGCGCAGCAGCGCGTCCCAGCCGGGCGGCAGATAGATGTCATGATGCAGGAAGATGAGGATATCCTCGCTGGTCTCGCTCATCCCCTGCGCATAGGCTTTGGCTGCAGAAGCGGCGCCCTCAATCACGCTCAGCGGCAGCGACTCCAGTAGGGGCGAGCGGGCCAGATTATCCCCCAGAATGCCCGCATTGTTGCTGGCGCAGATCAGTCGCATCTCAGTCATCCGCGCGCGCAGCGTCGATATTGCGGATGCTCAGCCGCACGATCCGGTTGCCCTCGCGCTCCAGCACCTTGAAGCGGCAGCCGTAGAAGGAGAACACTTGCCCCGCATCGGGGATCGACTGCGCCTCATGGATCACCAGCCCGGCCACGGTCACGGCTTCCTCATCGGGCAGCGACCAGTCCATGGACCGGTTCAGATCGCGGATGGTCATGGTGCCCTCGACAATGACCTCGCCATCGGGGCGTGTTTCGACCTCGGGGGCAGAGGTGGTGTCATATTCATCCTCGATCTCGCCCACGATTTCCTCAAGAATATCTTCCAGCGTGATCAGCCCGTGCAGCGCGCCATATTCATCCACCACCAGAGCGAAATGCCGCTTCAGACGGAGGAATTCCTTCATCTGCTCATCCAGCGGCGTGGTTTCGGGCACGAAATAGGGCGGGCGGGCCAGTTTGACGACATCCAGCGCGCCGATGGCATCATAGGTGCCACCCGCCTCGACCACCAGCCGGTGCATCTCGCGCACCAGATCGCGGGCATAGAGGATACCGATAATATTCTCCTGTTCCCCGCGATACATGGGCAGGCGCGAATGCGACGAGTTGATACATTGCGCGATGATATCTTCTACCGGATCATCGGCATTCACCACCTCGATCTGGCTGCGGTGACGCATGATTTCCTCGACCGTGCGTTCAGACAGATCCAGCGCGCCCAGAAGTCGGTCGCGATGTTCCTTCTCGACCGAGCCGGTCGAATGCCCCAGCGCCAGCGTGCCCGCGATTTCGTCCTTCACCGACAGGATGTTGCTTTCGGGGTCGATGGTCACGCCGAACAGCGCCAGCACCCGGCGCACGATGAAGCGCACCACCATGACCACGGGCGAGAAGATCGCAACCACGATGCGCAAGGGCGCAGCCACGCGCAGGGCCGCGCTTTCGGGGTTGGAAATCGCATAGGTCTTGGGCAGCACCTCGGCAAAGACCAGCACCAGCAGCGTCATGATCAATGTGGCCAGCGCCACGCCACTATCGCCGAAGAGCCGCGTGAACAGTGCCGTCGCCAGCGAGGCGGCAAGGATATTGACCAGATTGTTGCCCAAGAGGATCGCGCCGATCATGCGCTCGCTGTCCTCGGTCAGATGCAACGCCTTTTCGGCACCCGGCACGCCCTTGTCGGCCTGCGCTTTCAGCTTGCCCCGGCTTGAGGCCGTGAGCGCGGTTTCCGAGCCCGAGAAGAAGCCCGAGATGACCAAGAGCAACAGAATAGCCCCGGCTGTGATCCAGAAGGCCGTATCAAGAAATGTGGCGGTATCGCCCATAAATGTTCAATTCCTGCACCAGTGACGCGGCAAGCGCCTGATCCTCTCTTAAGTCCTTGCACTGCGCGCGTCCAGCGCCAGACCGCCGGGACTTGACGCTGGCCTGCGGATTGGCCATCAGGTCGGGCATGTTCGCCTCTGATACTCTTGACCAGATCACCCGCCGTTTCGGCTATCTGGAAGCCCGCCTGATGGCGGGGGTCGCGCCCGAAGAGATCGCGGGCGTGACCCGCGATTATGCGGAACTCAAACCCGTCGTGGCGCAGATCCATGCCTATCAGCGTGCGCTGGCCGACCGGGCCGAGGCCGAGGCGATGCGCGGTGACCCCGAGATGCGCGCGCTGGCCGAAGAGGAACTGGCCCGCGTCGAGGCGGAACTGCCGGCGCTGGAACATGCGCTGCGGCTGGCGCTCTTGCCGAAGGACGCGGCAGACGCCCGCCCCGCGCTGGTCGAATTGCGCCCCGGCACGGGCGGCGAGGAAGCCAGCCTTTTCGCCGCCGATCTGCTGCGCATGTATCAGAAATACGCTGAAACGCGCGGCTGGCAGGTGCAGATGATCAGCTTCTCGGAAACCGAGATCGGGGGCCTGCGCGAAGCGGTGCTGCGGATCGCGGGCGAGGGGGTGTTCGCGCGGCTGAAGTTTGAGTCGGGCGTGCACCGGGTCCAGCGCGTGCCAGTGACGGAATCGGGCGGGCGGATCCATACTTCTGCGGCAACAGTGGCCGTGCTGCCCGAGGCCGAAGAGGTTGATATCGACATTCCCGCGACAGATATCCGCATTGATACGATGCGCGCGTCCGGTGCGGGCGGGCAGCATGTGAACACCACCGATTCGGCAGTGCGGATCACGCATATTCCCACCGGGATCGTGGTCACGAGTTCGGAAAAATCGCAGCATCAGAACCGCGCCATTGCGATGCAGGTGCTGCGCGCGAAACTCTTTGACATGGAGCGCCAGCGCGCTGCAACCGAGCGCGCGGATGCACGGCGCGCGCAGGTGGGCTCGGGGGACCGGTCGGAGCGCATCCGCACCTATAATTTCCCGCAAGGCCGGATGACGGATCACCGGATCAACCTGACGCTCTACAAGCTTGATGCGGTGATGCAGGGCGATCTGGACGAGGTGATCGACGCGCTGATCTCTGCCGATCAGGCCGCCAAACTCGCCGAGATGGACGGCTGATGCAGGCGCAGGTGCTGCTGGCCGAAGGGGTGGCTGCGCTGCGCGCTGCCGGGATCGAGGGGGCGGCCCGCGATGCCCGCTGGCTGATGGCGCATGCACTGGATCTGGGTCTCGACCGGCTGACACTCGCGCTGCAGGATCCGGTGACAGAGGCGCAGGCGGCGCGGTTTCAAGCGGCGATTGCCGCGCGCGCACACCGCCAGCCCGTCGCGCAGATCACCGGCCAGCGGCTGTTCTGGGGGCGGTTGTTCCGGGTGACGCCCGATGTGCTGGACCCGCGCCCCGAAACCGAGACCCTGATCGCCACGGCACTGGAACAGCCCTTTGGCCGCGTGCTCGATCTGGGCACTGGCAGCGGCGCGATTCTGGCGACACTTCTGGCAGAATGCCCCGAGGCGACAGGGACGGGCGTCGATCTCTCGCCTGCCGCACTCGGGGTTGCGCAGGGCAATGCGCAGGTGCTGGGCGTCGCGCCGCGCGTGTCCTTCCTGCACTCGGACTGGTGCGCTGGCGTCTCGGGGCAGTTCGATCTGATCGTGTCGAACCCGCCCTATATCGGCGCGGGCGAGATTGCGGATCTTGCGCCTGAAACCCGCGACTGGGAGCCGCGCATGGCGCTGGTGCCCGAGGGCTGCGACGGCACCGGCCTTGCCGCCTATCGCGCGATCGCGGCGCAGGCGCCTGCGCATCTGGCACCGGGCGGGCGGCTGATCGTCGAGTTGGGGCTGGGGCAGGGGCCCGCGGTGCTGGCGCTTTTTGCGCAGGCGGGGCTGACATCCGGGCGGCTGGTCGATGATCTGACCGGGCGCGCGCGTGTGGCGCTGGCCTATTCGCCCTGACCGCAGGACTATGGCAAATCTGCAAGATCGCGCTCAAATGACAGTTTTTGCAGAGTTAGGGCTTGTCAGAGGCCGCATGGCATGCCAAGTGAAATACAAGGTGAGCCAAAAAATCGTGGCTTGCCCGGTCATTCCCTTTCAGCAGTCTGGTTTGTCCGACATGTGACACTCAAGACGGGACTGCACTCTGTGCCATCTTCGGCAGGATAGAATCACGCATGAGATCACCCAATAAACGTTCGCGTTCGAAATCGAACCGCCCCAAAACGCTTGGCAATATCGTCAACCGTGTGTTCGACAGTTCCGGCCCCGAGGGCAAGGTGCGCGGCACGCCGCAGCAGATCATCGAGAAATATCAGGTTCTCGCGCGCGATGCGCAATTGTCCAATGACCGCGTGGCCGCCGAGAATTTCCAGCAGCATGCCGAGCATTACACCCGCATGCTGGCCCAGGCGCAGCGCGAATTGCAGGCCGAGCAGGAAGCCCGCCGCCAGAACAATGACGAACGCAACCGCCAGCCCTATGATGATCGTGGACAGGATCGCGGTCAGAACCAGCATGGCGGCAATCACAACCAGCATGGCGGGCAGCATGGCGGGCGCCGCTACGACCAGCGCCGTCAGCAGGAAGATGCAGGCCAGCAAAGCGCCGTGAGCCGCGACACCGCGGCACAAGAGGCATTCTCGGTGCAGGATACCGACAGCGCGCCGGAAGAGGATACGCTGGTCGAGACCCCCGAAAGCAAATCCTCGACCGAGGGGCCGCGCGCGCCCGAGCCGGTGGCGCAGGATGCGCCCGCCCCTGCTGCCCCCGCGCCAGAGGCTGACAGCAAGCCCCAGCGCAGCCGCAAGCCGCGCGCCCCGCGCGCGCCTGCTGCTGCCCCCGAGCCCGCGCCGAGTGAGGCGGAGGGCGCGGCCAAACCGCGCCGATATGTGCGCAAGCCGCGCAAACCCGCCGAATCCGCGTCGGATGAAGTGACGCCTTCGGCAGCCGAATAAGCAATAAACGCCCGTGTCACATCGTGCCACGGGCGTCATTCTATGGGCCGTCCACCTGTCGCGTCAGTTCAGCATACGGGCTCGCGCGGGTCGTGCCTTGCGATAGGCCGAAGGCGGCTCGCCGATATGCTGGGCGAAGGCGCGCGCGAAATAGCCTGCCGTCGAGAATCCCAGCGAGCGGGCGATATCCTGTACCGGAATATCGGTTTCCAGCAGCAGCTTGCGGGCTTCGAACAGGCGGCGTGCCTGCATCATCGCAAGCGCGGTCTGTCCGCAGCTTGCCCGGCAGGCGCGTGTCAGATGTGTGGCCGTCACCCCCAGCGCGGTCGCGTAATCGCTGATATTGAGTGCCGATCCGAATTCGCGCTCCAGCAGCGCGGCATAGCGCGCGGTCAGGCGTTCATTGGCGTTGAGCTGCGGGCTGGGCTGGGCGCCCTCTTCGGTCCTGTCCTGACTGCGCCGGTCGAGCCAGATCGAGAGCAATCCAAGCTGGTGATAGGCCGCTTTCTGGGCCAGCGGGCGGCCGCCATCCAGTTC
The DNA here is from genome assembly GCF_001884735.1 of Natronohydrobacter thiooxidans. GTDB lineage: Bacteria > Pseudomonadota > Alphaproteobacteria > Rhodobacterales > Rhodobacteraceae > Roseinatronobacter > Roseinatronobacter thiooxidans_A. Next base: position 143,071 of record NZ_MJAP01000034.1, read on the forward strand.
GCGCTGCACGGAATCGATCAGATGCGCGACTTCGGCATGCTGGGACGCTTCGCGCAGCCGCAGATGCAGCGGTAGTTTCGGCAGATCAAGCCCGTGATCCTGCCCGAAATAGACAGCGGTGCCCTGCACCCGCGTCATCGCCTGAAACCCGTGCAGGGTGCCTGCGGGAATGAAGATCGCATTATGCGGATGAAAGCCGCGTGTGCTGCCGCCCAGATTGATGCGCCCCTGTCCCTGCGTGATCCACAAAAAGACCGGCTCGCGCAGGGCGCGCATTGTCTCAAGCTGCCATTTCGGGGCCGCCGCCAGTTTCGAGATCGGCACAAGGCGCAGCCGGAGCATCGGTTCGGGTATCTTGTTCATGGTGGTCTTGTCCCCCCGGATAAGGGCGAGATTAGGACACAGGCGCGACGAAGGAAGCCTTTTTTGCTCACGCGGGCGTGAAAATTTCTGTGCCGGACAGGGGGCGTTGCAAAACGGTGACTCTTCAGGCGGGGGGCGCAAACAGGTCCAGCCAGTCCTTCATGCGGGTGCGAAACCAGGTGCGCTGGCGTTTCGCATATTGGCGCGTGGCAAGTGTTGCGGCACTGACCGCCTCGTCCCACGACATCTGGCCTTGCAGATATGCGATCAGTTCCGGCGCCCCGATGGCCTTGGCCCATGGCGCGCGCGGATCCCAATGGGGCAGGGCGGCGCGGGCCTCCTCCAACGCACCTTGCGCCATCATCTCAGCGAACCGTCGGGTGATTCGCGCGTCCAGCCAGTCAACCTCGGGCCGCAGCACATAGGCGGTACACGCGGCGCGGGGCAGCAGGGGCGGCGGGGTCTGGTCCTGCCATGCAGCCAGTCCCTGTCCGGTCGCGTGCAGCACCTCCCAGGCGCGCTGCACGCGGGCGGGGTTGGCGCAATCAATGCGCGCGTGGGTCTTGGGGTCGATCTCCTTCAGCAGCGTCGCCAGCCCCTCTTGTGCCAGCTTTGCATCGGCGCGCGCGCGGATCGCTTTCGGCGTGGGCGGGATTTCGACCAGCCCTTCGGTCAGGGCGCGGAAATAGAGCCCGGTTCCGCCCACGATCACCGGGTTGGGGTGATCTTTCAGCACATCCGCCACAGCGCGCAGCCAATGGCCCGCCGACCAGTCCTGATCGCGCCCTACATGCCCATAGAGAAGATGCGGTGCGCGCGCGCAATCTGCATCATCCGGGCGGGCCGAGAGCACTTGCCACATATCATAGACCTGCAGCGCATCGGCATTGACGATCACGCGCCCCTGCGCCTGCGCCAGACAGAGCGCCAGCGCCGATTTCCCGCTCGCCGTCGGACCGGCCAGCAGGACGGGACGCGCCGGATCGGGCGGCGCGGTTCTCAGCCTTGCAAGGGCCCTGTCCAGAGGGTCGGCGTTTTTCGCCATCTGCGCCTGCTTTGCGATTGAACCTGCGCCCGTTTTCCGACATTTTGCGGGGCGATGAAAGCACCGGGTCTGCATTTTGTGCGACCTCGCGCGCCCGGCAAGAAGGACCGCCCCATGACCGACACCCCCCAGACCGCCTATAGCCGCGTCATGCTCAAGATTTCGGGCGAGGCATTGATGGGGGATCAGGGCTTCGGGTTGCACCCGCCGACAGTCCAGCGCATCGCGCGCGAGGTGAAATCGGTGCATGATATGGGCGTCGAGATTTGCATGGTGATCGGCGGCGGCAATATCTTTCGCGGGCTGCAGGGCTCGGCGCAGGGGATGGAGCGCACCCAGGCCGATTACATGGGGATGCTGGCCACAGTGATGAACGCGCTCGGCATGCAGACCGCGCTGGAGGATCTGGGCGTCTTTACCCGCGTGATCAGCGCCATTCCGATGGATCAGATTTGCGAACCCTATATCCGCCGCCGTGCCGTGCGCCATCTGGAGAAAAAGCGCGTCTGCATTTTCGCCGCAGGCACCGGCAACCCCTATTTCACCACCGATACGGCGGCGGCGCTGCGCGCCTCGGAAATGGCCTGCGAGGCGATCTTCATGGGCAAGCAGGTGGACGGCATCTATGACAGCGATCCGAAAACCAACCCCGACGCCACGCGCTATGACGATATCAGCTATGACGAGGTGCTGCGCGCGAACCTGAAGGTGATGGATGCCTCGGCCATCGCGCTGTGTCGCGACAACAAGATGCCGCTGATCGTGTTCGCGCTCGATGAGCCGGGCGGTTTCAGCGGTATCCTGCGCGGCGAAGGCACCTATACGCGGGTCCATGCCTGAGCAAAGGCGCATCAAGACTTACAAAATCGCGACAGGCGCGTTAAAACGCGCCAAAGCCCTCTGCGGGCGGGTCGCTTAGGACGGGGAAGAGCACCATGTCAGATGATCTTGAAATCGATCTCGATGATCTCAAGCGCCGGATGGACGGTGCCATGTCGGCGCTGCGCACGGAATTTGCCTCGCTGCGCACCGGGCGCGGATCGGCCTCGATGCTCGATCCGGTGATGGTCGAGGCCTATGGCCAGATGACCCCGGTCAATCAGGTGGGCACCGTCAACGTGCCAGAGCCGCGCATGGTCACGATCAATGTCTGGGACAAGTCCATGGTCGGCAAAGTCGAGAAGGCCATTCGCGAATCGGGGCTCGGGATCAATCCGCAGCTGAATGGCACGATCATCATGCTGCCCATTCCCGAGCTGAACGAGGAGCGCCGCCGTGAATTGACGCGCGTGGCCGCACAATATGCCGAACATGCCCGCGTCGCGGTGCGCAACCTGCGCCGCGACGGGATGGATCAGGTCAAGAAAGCCAAGGCGGCCGGCATGAGCGAGGACGAGCAGAAGCTCTGGTCCGAGGAAATTCAGGAATTGACGGACAAGTATATTGGACTTGTGGATCAGACCCTTGAGGCCAAGCAGGCCGAAATCATGCAGGTCTGATGCGCGGTCCGCGTAAAGGATAGTAATATGAAAATGGACCAGCCCCGACCGGGCGGCGGCGACCCGGAAGAAAGCAGGCTTCATGTCGCCGTCATCATGGATGGCAACGGGCGCTGGGCGAAGAACCGGGGCTGGCCGCGTCTGGTGGGCCACCGCAAGGGGGCAGAGCGCGCGCGCGAACTGGTCGAGGCCTGTCCGCGTCTGGGCATCCGCTACCTGACGATCTACGCATTCTCGACCGAGAACTGGTCGCGTACCACCGAAGAAGTGCTGGGCCTGATGTCGCTCTTTGGCCGCTACATCAAGCGCGAGGCGAGCCGGATCAAGAAAGAGGGTGTGCGGATGCGCTTTATCGGCGACCGCGACCCGCTTGATCCCAAGCTTCAGGCGCTGTTCGAGTGGATCGAGACCGAGACCGCGCATAATGACCGCGTGCATCTGACGGTCGCGATCAATTACGGCGGGCGCGACGAGATTCGCCGCGCGACGCAATCCGTGGTGCGCGCAGTGCAGGCGGGGACGCTGGATCCGGATGCGATCACCGACCGGACGCTCAGCGCGCATATGGACACTGCCGGGCTGCCGGATCCGGATCTGGTGGTGCGCACCTCGGGCGAAACGCGGGTGTCGAATTACCTGCTTTGGCAGGCGGCCTATGCCGAATATATCTTCACCCCCGTTCTCTGGCCCGATTTCACGCCGGATATCATGGCGGGTTTCATTGAAACCTATCGCCAGCGCGAGCGCCGTTTCGGGGCGGCCCCGGCATGAGCGGGACTGGGGCCAGCTTCACCGACCTGCGCGCCCGCGCGCTCTCGGGCATCGCGATGGCCGTCGTCGGCATCGGCGCTGTCTGGGCCGGTGGGATTGTCTTTGACCTGCTGGTGGCCGTGCTGGTGGGATTGATGGTCTGGGAACTGACCCGGATGCTGGACGCTGACGCAGGCTTCGGCAAGGCCGAGGCGCAGGGGATCACTGCCGCAGTTGCGATTCTGGTCTTCTGGCTGCAACTGGCCGGGGTGTTCCTTCTCGGGGCCGTCGTGCTGTCCATCGCACTTCTGGCCTGGCGTTTCCCGAAGGATCGCGGCATCGCGGCAGCCTATCTGGCGCTCATCCTCTTTGCCGGTCTGGGGCTGATGGGGTTGCGCAGCGATTTCGGCATGGTCTGGGTGCTCTGGCTGGTGCTTCTGGTCATCGGCTCGGATGTCGCGGGCTATTTCGCCGGGCGCATCATCGGCGGGCCGAAGCTCTGGCCGCGCGTCAGCCCCAAGAAAACATGGTCGGGCACCGTCGCAGGCTGGGGGCTGGCGGTGGTGATCGCGCTTGCCTTCATGGGGCCGCTCAATGCGGGGGCTGGGCTGATCCTCGCCTCGGTTCTGGTCGCGATGGCCGGGCAGGCGGGCGATATCGCCGAAAGCGCGATCAAGCGCCATGCGGGCGTCAAGGACAGCTCGACCCTGATCCCCGGTCATGGCGGCGTGCTGGACCGGTTCGATGCGATGATCGCGGCGGCGCTGATGGTGCTGATCCTCGCCGCGCTTGGCCTGCTGGGCTAAGGGGCAGGGGATGCGTGTCTCGGTCTTTGGCGCCACCGGCTCGATTGGCGAGAGCACATTCGATCTGCTGCGCCGCCGCGACGATATCAGAACGGTTGCCCTGACCGGCGGGCGCAATGTGACGCGGCTGGCCGAACAGGCGCGCGAATTGCGCGCGGAACTCGCGGTCACAGCGCATGACGATTGCTACCCCGCCCTGAAAGACGCGCTTGCGGGCAGCGGGATCGAGGTGGCAGCGGGCACAGAGGCCCTGATCGCCGCCGCCGAACGCCCGGCGGATTGGGTCATGTCGGCGATTGTGGGCGCGGCGGGGCTGGTGCCGGGGTTCCGCGCTTTAGCGCAGGGCGCGACACTGGCGCTGGCGAACAAGGAATCGCTGGTGACGGCGGGGCCGCTGCTGATGCGGGAGACCGCGCGCCATAGCGCCCGCATCCTGCCGGTGGACAGCGAACATTCCGCCGTGTTTCAGGCATTGGTGGGCGAGGATATCGCCGCCGTCGAGCGCGTGATCATCACCGCCTCGGGCGGGCCGTTCCGGGGCTGGTCGAAAGACCGGCTTGCCAAGGCCACACTCGCACAGGCCCAGACGCATCCGAATTGGGCGATGGGCCAGCGCATCACCATCGATTCGGCCAGCATGTTCAACAAGGCGCTGGAACTGATTGAAACGCGGGAATATTTCGGGCTGGAGCCCGCACAGATCGAAGCCGTGGTGCATCCGCAATCCATCATCCATGCGCTGGTGGGCTTCCGCGACGGGGCGCTGATGGCGCATATGGGGGCACCCGATATGCGCCATGCCATCGGCTATGCGCTGAACTGGCCCGAGCGTAGCGAATTGCCGGTGGCGCGGCTCGATCTGGCACAATTGGGCCAGTTGAGCTTTGAAGCCCCCGATCCTGACCGCTTCCCCGCCCTGCGCCTCGCGCGCGAGGTGATGGAGCTGCGCGGCCATGCGGGGGCGGCCTTCAATGCCGCGAAAGAAGTGGCGCTGGATCAGTTCATCGCGGGCCGGATCGGGTTTCTTGACATGGCCGCGCTGGTGGAACGCACGATTGACAGTCTTTTGTCCGACTCTGGCCTTACTTCGCCCGTAGAGTCGCTTGAATCCGTCATGGCCATGGACCAAATGGCCAGAGAGGTCGCAGGCCGCTTTGCCGCCGCAATGGCCTGACCTGCAAGACGACATAAAGGGGAATAGGTTTGGATCTGGTCGGGCTGCTGCCGAGTTTCGGGAATTTTTTCTACACGATTGCGGCGTTTATCGTCGTCTTGTCGATCATTGTCGCCGTGCATGAATATGGCCATTACATCATCGGGCGGCTCTCGGGCATTCATGCCGATGTGTTCTCGCTGGGCTTCGGCCCGGTGCTGGCACGGGGTACTGACCGGCATGGCACGGTCTGGCAGGTCGCGGCCATCCCTCTGGGCGGCTATGTGAAATTCGCAGGCGATGCTTCGGCGGTGTCCTCGAAGGACGAGGACGGCATGGCGCGCATGTCAGCGCGCGAGCGCCGCCGCACCATGCATGGCGCGCCGCTCTGGGCGCGGGCGGCAACTGTGGCGGCAGGGCCGGTCTTCAACTTCATCTTCGCCTTTTTCATCTTTGCCGGGCTGATGATGTATGAGGGCGTCGCGATTGACGAGCCGGTCGTGGGCGAGATCACGCCCTTGCCCGCGCAGCCTTTCGAACTGGCGCCCGGCGACCGGATCCTGGCGGTCGAAGGCATGGAAACCGCGACACTGGCGGATTTCGTCAACAGCGCCGAACATCTGCCCGCGCAAGCGGTGCTGGCCTATACGGTCGAGCGCAATGGCCGCGTGATCGAGGTGACGGGCCCGCATCCACAGCCGCCGCTGGCCGGCAGTGTGGCGCTGAAATCCGCGGCGCGCGACGCGCAGATGCAGCCCGGCGATGTCATCACCGCGATCAACGATACCGAGATTGCGACTTTCAGGGAGCTGCGCGACATGGTTGCGGCCTCGGGCGGCAATCCGCTGGAACTGCGGGTCTGGCGCGACGGGACCGAACTGGACCTGACCATGCAGCCGCGCAGCACCGATCTGCCCTTGCCCGGCGGCGGGTTCGAGACGCGCTATCTGATCGGGCTGACCTCGGGCGCGGTCTTCGATTACAGCACCCGCACCCCCGGCGTGCTGGAGGCCACGGGCATTGCCGCCGATCAGGTCTGGCGGGTCATCCGCACCTCGCTGGAGGGGCTGTATTACATGGTTGTCGGCCAGATCAGCACCTGCAACCTGTCCAGCCCGATCGGCATTGCCGAAGCCTCGGTCGCCAAGGCCAGTGACGGTCTGAGCGAGTTCATCTGGTTCATCGCCGTTCTGTCGGTGGCCATCGGGCTGCTGAACCTCTTCCCCATCCCGCCACTGGACGGGGGCCATCTGGTGTTTCACGCCTATGAGGCGGTGATGCGCCGTCCCGCGCCCGATCAGGCGGTGCGCGTGCTGATCACGCTGGGTCTGGCGCTGGTGCTGACGCTGTTCCTGTTTGCCATCTTCACCGATCTGACCTGCTGAGCGCACCGGACGCGCCGCGCAAATACCACGCCTTTGCCCCAATCCTGCCCGAATTGGCGATGATCCTGGGGCAAAGGAGAGCGGTCATGGCCCATATCGACGCGGAACTTCACAATGCACGCCTGTTCTGGGCGACGATCCGGGACCGGGTTCTGATCGTGGGCCTGATCGCGATGGCCATGCTGCTGGCCAGCGTGATCGCCGCACAGATCGGATACGCGCCCTATACGATGTGACACAGGCCGCCGCCCCTGACATTCCGCCCTTCCAGCGCCGCAGTTCCTGCGGCGCTCATTCATTCCGCAAGATGTCGCAGGCCGCTACGCCAGCAGCCTGTGACCCGCAGGCTGCGGTGGCCGCGTTTTCCCCCGATTGCTTTGACAAGGCAGGAGAGACTCGCTAGGCAGAGAGCAATAAAAATGCGGTAAGGTGGGGCCCGTCATGCGCGGAGATAACAAAGTATTGCCGTCGCGCAAGCAGGGGGTGGCGTGGGGGCGTCACATCTTCTCAGCGGCGATTTTTTCTGTATTCACAGCAACTAATCTTGGTTTCGCCGGTTTCGCCGAAGCCCAGACCTATCGGTTCAACACGATTGCGATTGATGGCAATATCCGGGTGGATGATTCTACCCTTTTCGGCATTGCGGGAATCGGTCGTGGTCAGCAGGTTTCGGCGGGGCAGCTCAACGAGGCCTATGCCAATCTGGCCGCCTCTGGCCTGTTCGAAACAGTGGAACTGGTCCCGCAGGGCAACACACTCGTGATCCGGGTGCGCGAATATCCGGTCATCGGGATCGTGAATTTCGAAGGCAATCGCCGGATCAACAATGACGCGATTGCGGAAGTGGTGCAGACCCGTGGCGGGCGCGTGCTCTCCCCTTCGGCGGTTGAGGCCGATGCCCGCGCGATTGCCGAACTTTACGCGCGCCGGGGCCGGACCGCAGCGGAAGTTACCCCCAAGGTCATCCCGCGCGGCAATAATCGCGTCGATCTGGCCTTTGAAATCCGCGAAGGCAATGTCGTCGAGATCGAGCGCATCTCCTTCGTCGGCAACCGGGCGTTTTCGAATTACCGCTTGCGGCAGGTGCTCAACACCAAACAGGCGGGTGCGTTGCGCTGGCTGATCCAGCGCGATACATTCGTGGCCGAACGCATTTCGCTGGACCGCCAGTTGCTGACCGATTTCTACCTGTCACGCGGCTATGTCGATTTCGAGGTGCTTTCGGCCACCTCCGAGATTGCCCGCGAGCGTGACCGGTTCTTCCTGACCTTCAATATCCGCGAAGGGCTGCAATATCGTTTCGGCAATATCAGCGTCGTCAGCGAAGTCGAGGGCATCAGCGCCGCCGATTACGAGCGCGAACTGCGCCTGCGTCCGGGCACGATCTTCTCGCCCAATGTGCTGGAGCAGAATATCGCCCGCATGGAGCGACTGGCCGAGCACCGGGGCCTGCGCTTCATCCGTGCCGAGCCGCGCTTTACCCGCAACAACCGCGACCAGACGATTGATGTGGAATTCGCCATCGTCCGCGGGGAGCGGATCTTCGTCGAGCGGATCGACATCCAGGGCAACACCACCACGCTGGACCGCGTGGTGCGCCGCCAGTTCGACTCGGCCGAAGGCGATCCGCTGAACCCGCGCGAAATCCGCGAAGCTGCTGAACGGATCCGTGCTCTGGGCTATTTCTCGGATGTCTCGGTCGAGCCGCGTCAGGGCAGCGCGCCCGATCAGGCGATTGTCGATGTCGAGGTCGAAGAGACCACGACCGGTTCGCTCGGGTTTTCGGTCAGCTATGGGGCTTCGCAGGGGATCGGCTTCGGAATCAACTTCTCCGAGATGAATTTCCTTGGGCGTGGGCAGCAGGTTGCGATTGCCTTCAACACGGTGCGAGGCTCGCGCGATCTGTCGGTCGATTTCACCGAGCCAGCGCTGTTTGGGCGTGACCTGTCCTATTCGCTGGGGATCGGCTACCGCGAGACCAGAAGCTTCTTCTCGGATTTCGACACGCGCGAGGCATTTTTCAACAATGCCATCGGCTTTCCGGTCAGCGAATTCGGACGGCTGCAACTGCGTCAGGGTCTGGTTGCAGACCGGCTGCGCGGGTTGGATGATCCAAGTGACCCGAAGTTCAGTGATCCGGCAAATACCGACCCGCAACCATCGTCGCGCCTGTTCGCGGATCAAGCTGCGGGCACCGCCATCACCGGCTCGCTGGGCTACAGCTACACGCTGGACACACGCAATGTCGGGATTGACCCGTCGCAGGGCTATGTCGTCAGCTTCAGCCAGGATTTCGGTGTTGGCAATCAAAGTCGGCGTTTCGTCAAATCCGAAGCGCGTATCGGCTATGAGATGAAGGTCTTCAACGAAGATATCACGCTGCGCGGCGATGCGCGCGCGGGCCTGTTGCACATGATCAGCGGCCAGTCGCGCTATCGCGAGCGGTATCAGCTTGCCAATGTGATGCGCGGCTTCGCACCCGGGGGCTCCGGTCCGCGTGACTTCACGGCGACCAATAATGATGTCCTGGGCGGCAATCGCTACTTTGCCCTTCAGGCCGAAGTGCAGTTTCCGCTGGGCACGCCCGAAGAATACGGGCTGAGCGGCGGTCTCTTCGCGGATGTGGGCTCGGTCTGGGGCGCGGATGGCGTGTCTGGTCTGACGCCTGCTGTGAATACTTCTGATGGCGGCGTGGACTATAACAAGATGCATGTCCGCGCCACGGTCGGGGTTTCGCTCTTCTGGGACAGCCCGCTCGGGCCGCTGCGGTTTGACCTGTCGCGCGCCGTGCGCAAGCTTGACCGCGACCGGACCCAGAGTTTCGACTTCTCGATCGTGTCACGCTTTTGATGCGACTGATCGCTGGACTGGCGGCGATATTCGGGGCGGCAGGTATGACACTTGCCGCCCCCTTGCATGCGCAACCGACGCTTGAATTCTCGCTGGGCGAGCGCGCGGATAATCTGGCGGCCCAGCGACTTTTGCTGCGCACCATTGATGAGGAGCGGCTGTTTCGCAACTCGCAATTCGGCGCGCGGGTTGCCGCCGAGATCGAGGCCGCTTCGCGCGCATTGGAGGCCGAGAATGAGCGGCTTCTGAACGAGTTGACAGCGCGCGAGGAAGAACTGACCGAGTTGCGCGCGGTCCTCAGTGTCGAAGAGTTTCGCAACGCCGCTGCGGCATTTGATGTGCAGGCCGAAACCATCCGGCGCGATCAGGCGGAAAAGCGGCAGCGCCTTGCCCAGTTCGAAGATGCCGAGCGCCGTCGATTCTTCAGCGAATCCGCCGCTGTCCTGCAAGAGGTTCTGGGCCGCTCGGGCGGGTTGGTACTGATTGATGCGCGCGCAGTGATCATCGGTGTGCCTGGGCTCGACATCACCGATGAGGCCGTCGCCGGCATGGATGCCGCAATCGGCGACGGGGGCGCACCGCCTTTCCCGCTCTCGGTGCCCTGAGGGCCCCCCAGCGCTTGCCAGCGCTTGCCAGCCCCAGCCTGCCTTGCTAGATCGGTCGCGCATGCCTGTCGCGCGGCGCGCGTCTGGCCCAGATTGTCGAAAGGACCAAGATGACCGACACCGTTCCAGCTACGGCGGATCTCGCCACGATCATGCGCATCATTCCGCATCGGTATCCGTTCCTGCTGATCGACAAGGTGCGCGATGTGGTGGCCCGGACATCCGCCGTGGGCATCAAGAACGTGACCTTCAACGAGCCGCATTTTCAGGGCCATTTCCCCGGCACCCCGATCATGCCCGGCGTGACCATTGTCGAGGCGATGGCCCAGACCTCGGCGGTACTGGTCGGTCTGTCCATGGGCTTTGGCGACAAGGCCCCGCTGGTCTATTTCATGTCCATCGACAAGTGCAAATTCCGCCGCAAGGTGGTGCCCGGGGACGTGCTGGAACTGCATGTGACAGTCAAGCGCGGTTCCACCAAAATCTGGAAATTCGAAGGCGTGGCCAAGGTCGACGGGCAGGTGGCGGCAGAGGCCGAATTTGCCGCAATGATCGACCTGAATGCGACGGTGGTCGAGTGAGCGAAGCCATGATCGACCCCAGTGCCGAAATTCACCCGATGGCCGTGGTCGAACCCGGCGCGCAGATCGGGCCGGGCTGCAGGATCGGACCTTTCGCTGTGGTCGGGCCAGAGGTGACACTGGCCGAAGGCGTCACGCTCAAACCCCATGCCCATGTGACGGGCTGGACCGAGATCGGGGCCGGGACGACCGTGTTTTCCTTCGCCTCGGTGGGCGAGGTGCCGCAGGATCTGAAATATGCAGGCGAGCGCACGCGGCTGATCGTGGGCGCGCGTTGCCGCATCCGCGAGAATGCGACCCTGCATATCGGCACCGAACAGGGCGGCGGCGTGACCCGTGTGGGCGACAATGTGTTGGTGATGGCGGGCGCGCATGTGGGGCATGACGCGCAGGTGGGCGATAATGTGATCCTTGCCAATTACGCGGGCGTCGCGGGCCATGTCACCATCGAGCGCAATGTGATCGTAGGCGCCTCTGCCGGGCTGCACCAGTTCATCCGTGTGGGCGAGGGGGCGATGATCGGCGCGCTGACACGGGTGACGCATGATGTGATGCCCTTCGGTCTGGTCTCTGGCCCTGACGGCGAATTGCACGGGCTGAACCTGATCGGGTTGAAGCGGCGCGGGATGGAGCGCGAACAGATTTCAGCCTTGCGCGCGGCCTATAAGCGGCTGGCGGGCGAAGGCGCCTTGACCGATCTGGCACAGGCTTTGCTTGATGAGGGTGCCGAGGATGCGGTCGCACAAATCGCGCGCTTCTTCACCGGCGAAGCCGGTCGCAACTTCCTGCGCCCGAAATGAGCCGCATCGCCCTGATTGCCGGTCGCGGTGGGCTGCCGGGGCTTCTGGCCGAGCGTCTGACCACCGAGGGGCAGACCCCGCTTCTGGCCGAGCTGGAGGGGTTCGAGAGCCTGAGCCGCGACACTGGCGATGTGCTGGGTTTCCGGCTGGAGCGGCTGGTGCCCTTCCTTGACCATCTGCAGGATCACGGCGTCACCCGCGCGGTATTTGCCGGTGGCGTGCATCGCCCGCGCCTTGACCCCGCGCTGATCGACCCTGCGACAATGCAGCTTCTGCCGCGCATCATGGCGGCGATGCAGCAGGGCGATGACGGCACCCTGCGCGAGGTCATCACCCTGATGGGCGAATGGGGGATCGAGGTTGTGGGCGCGCAGGATATCTGCCCTGATCTGGTGGCGGAACCGGGGGTCTTGGGCGCGCATCAGCCGAAACCCGGCGACAGGCAGGATGCGGCGCGCGGCTTTGACATCCTGCGCCTGACCGGGGCTGCGGATGTGGGGCAGGGCTGCGTTGTGGCGCGCGGCCAGTGCCTTGCGCTGGAAGCCCTGCCCGGAACCGATGTCATGCTGTCCCATCTGGCGGGGCTGCGCGCCGATGGGCTGGCGCTGCCCGATGGGGGGGTGTTCTGCAAGGCCCCGAAATCCGGTCAGGACCGCCGCATCGACCTGCCCGCGCTGGGGCCGCAGACCGTGGCCCGCGCGCATGAAGCGGGCTTGCGCGGGATCGCCTTTGAAGCAGGCGGCGTCTTGCTGATCGAACGCGCCGCCATGATCGCCCGCGCCGATGAACTGGGGCTTTTCCTGCAGGCTGTGGGGCCCGTGTGAGGGTCTTTGTCATCGCCGGTGAGCCCTCGGGCGACAAGCTTGGCGCGGCGCTGATGGCAGGGCTGCGTGAGCTTGCGCCAGACACCCGGTTTACAGGCGTTGGCGGCGAGGGCATGGCGGCGCAGGGCCTGACCTCGCTTTTCCCGATGTCCGATCTCAGCGTCATGGGGCTGGCCGAGGTGCTGCCGCGCCTCAGACTGCTGCGCCGCCGGATCCGGGAAACCGCTGCCGCCATCGCAGAGGCAAAGCCCGATCTGGTCGTGACCATCGACAGCCCGGATTTCTGCCTGCGCGTGCTGCGCGCGGCGCGCGCCGCCCGGCCTGATCTGCCGGTGGTGCATTACGTCGCGCCTTCGGTCTGGGCCTGGCGTCCGGGGCGCGCGCGCAAGATGGCGCCGCTCGTCGATCATGTGCTGGCGCTGCTGCCGTTTGAGCCGCCCTATATGGAAGCGGCGGGCATGAGCTGCGATTTCGTGGGCCATCCGGTCGTGTCTGAGCCGCGCGCGACGGAGAGCGAAATCGCCGCCCTGCGCGCGCGGATCACTGGGCCGATCTGGCTGGCGCTGCCCGGATCGCGTGGCGGCGAGATCGCCCGCCACGCGCCGCGCTTCGGGGCCGGTTTGGCGCAGGTCTTGCCCGAAGGGGCCTGCGTGCTGGTGCCAACCGTCCGCGCCTGCGCCGAGCAGATGCGCGCTGAAGTGGCGCGCTGGCCCTTCCCGGCACGCGTGCTCGATGATCCGGGCGACAAGCGCGCCGCCTTTGCCGGGGCCGAGATGGCGATCGCGGCCTCGGGCACGGTCTCGCTGGAACTGGCCGCCAGCCAGACCCCCATGGTCATCGCCTATGATCTGAACCCGCTGACGCGCTGGCTGGCGGAACGGCTGATCCGGCTCGACACTGTGACATTGGTCAATCTGGTCTGCGAGAGCCGCGCCATCCCCGAATGTCTGGGCCGCAACTGCACGCCTGAGCGGATCGCCGCAAGCCTGCAGGTGCTGCGCGACAGTGCCGCGGCGCGGGTGGCGCAGCGGCAGGCGATGGCGCTTGCGATGACGCGGCTGGGTCAGGGCGGAGAGGCGCCGGGCCTGCGCGCCGCCGCCTCGGTGCTGCGCTTCATGGAGCGCCACGCGCGATAAGCGCTGCGCTCAATCCTCATGCTGGGCATGGCGCAGCCAGTAGCTGTGATCGCCGCGGCTGGCGGGGCTGGCCTCTGCCGCCTCGGGTTTGCTGCTATAGAGCGGCACCTGCTGCAACAGCCGCCGCAACCGCCGCAGCGCCAGCGGTTTCGTCATCAGCAGAATGCCATTATCCTCGGTCTGCTGGATCAGATCGGGGCTGTGATTGGCGGTGATCAGAACTGCCGGGATCGGACCATGCTGCGCGCGCAGGCCCGCCACCACCTCCAGCCCTGTGGCCCCGGCATCCAGTTGATAATCCGCCAGGATCACATCCGGCGGCACGCCAAGTTCGGCAAGTTGCGCCTCGGCCTCTTGCAGGGTCGTCGCCTCGATCGGGCTCGCGCCCCAGTCTTCGAGCAGCCCCATCATGGCGTTGCGCACCTCTGCGTCATTCTCGACAACCAGAACCAGCAAATCCTCCAGCGCGCCGCGCGGGGCGTCATGCAGGGGCGGGGCGGCAGTATCGGTGGCAGGCGCACTGGCGCGCGGCACCGTGACGCTGAACACCGTGCCCCGACCGACCACCGAGCGCAGCGCCAGCGGATGATGCAAAAGCGCGCAGGCCTGTTCCACAATCGCCAGCCCCAGCCCCATGCCACTGTCGCCGCGCGCGGGGTCCAGCCGGGTGAATTCCTCGAAAATATCAGCCTGCCGGTCCTCGGGGATGCCGGGGCCAGTATCCCAGACCTCGATGCGCAAACTCTGGCCTCGCGGGCGCACCCCCAGCACCACGCGGCCCTGTTCGGTATAGCGAATGGCATTCGAGAGCAGGTTTTGCAGGATACGTTTCAGATATATCGGGTCCGAGGTGACATGCGCGCTTGTCACATGCACGCGCAGATCCAGCCCCCGCGCGCGCGCCACCGGCAGAAACTCTTCGCGCAGCCGCTCCAGCATCGGGGCCAGCGCCAGCGTCTCGGGCTTCGCGCGCGCCGCGCCGATATCGAATTTCGAGATATCGAGCAGCGCGCCCAGAATCTGCTCGACCGAGCCGAAGGCCGAGACGATCCGTTCGGTCAGACGCGCCTGCGCAGGCGTCTGCTCCATCGCACTCAGCGAGGCCAGAAACAGCTTGGCCGCGTTCAGCGGCTGCAACAGGTCATGGCTGGCCGAGGCCACGAAACGCGATTTCGAGGCATTGGCGCGTTCCGCCTCGTCGCGGGCGGATTCCAGCTCGACCGTGCGCGCCCGCACCCGCGCTTCCAGCGTCTCATTGAGCCGGTGCATCTCCGCGATGGCGCGGCGCTCCTTGGTCAGATCATTGACCGAGATCACGAAACCCCGGTCCGGCATGGCCTGCGCCGAGAGTTCCAGCACCGCCCCCTCATCCTGCACGATCTCCAGCGTCAGCGGCGGGCGATAGGGCGGGCCGTTCACCCAGTCGGTCAGCGTGGCGCGGATATTGCTGCGTCCCAGTTGCCGCCGCCGCATCAGATTGTTCAGCAGCGCGGCAAAGGGTGTGCCCGTGGCCAGAAGATCGACCGGGGGCGAGAAAAGCTCGCGCAGCCGCCGGTTCCAGCCTGCAAGCCGGGCTTTTGCATCAAAGATCATCACGCCCTGATCAATGTGATCGAGCGTCGCGCGTACCATCTGCGCCTGTTCATCCAAGAGCTTCGTGCGCTCTTCGCGGGCATTGCGCACCATGTTCGTGACATCGGTCTGCGTGACCGCCGTGCCGCCCGAGGACATGCGCTGTTCCGAGACCTGAAGCCATTGATCCTCGACCAGCGGCACCATGAAATTCACATCCCTGCGCCGGTGGCTTTCCAGCCGCTGCGCCACCCAATCCTGCCGTGTGAGCTGTTCGGGCAGCGTCAGCGCCCGGCTTTCCGACACGATCCGCACATAATCGCGAAACGAGAGTCCCGGCCCGATCCGGCGGCGCACATCGGGCAGATCGGCGCAGAAACGCGAGTTCCACATGGTCAGCCGGTCCTGCCCGTCGAACATGGCAAAACCTTCGCTCATCGCCTCCAGCGCGTCGGTCAATGCGTTGCGGGCGCGGACGGCTTCGCGTTCGGCCTGCGAGAGCCGCGCATTGGCGATGCGCAGCCGGTCCAGTGTTTCGGCCAGATCGCGGGTGCGGCTGCGGATCTGGCTTTCCAGTGCGACCACATGGCTAAGCTGGCCGATGGGGCGGTTCGGGCTTTGCGTCGCGCGTTCCGACCGGTCCATGAGCGCGGCCACAATGGCGCGCAGCCGCGCATTCTCCTCCTCAAGGCTCAGCCCGTCGGTCAGGAAATCCTCAAGCATCGGCCACTGCATCCGTATGAGAGGTCACGAAATCGGTGGCGGTCAGCGCATCGGTGTCTTCATCAGGGGGGTAGAAGGCCAGCCCGGTAAAGGTCTGGTTCACATGCACCAGATTGAACTGCTCGCCATAGGTGTTGAAGCCCGTCACCCCGTAGCGGTCCAGCACGGCCGAAATGCGGTGCCGCGTCTGGCTGTGTTCGGCCTCCAGCCTGCGCAGGATACAGTCGCAGGCCAGAATCGCGGGCTTCTCGCCATTGGGCGCAAGGCGCGAAAGCTCGCGCTCCAGATGCGCCTCCAGATCGGTGCTCTGCGCCAGCCGCAGCACCAGCCCGGTCTCGATGGCCGAGAAGAAGCGCAAGGTGCCATCGGGTTCCACCCGCTGGATGGCCAGAACATGATGCGCATCGCCGATTTTCGAGACGACCGGATTGGCCGCAAAGGTGAACGGCGAGAGTTGTTCAGGATCCTTGCCCAGCACGCGCGCATATTCCGGGCCTGCGGGCATGCCATTGATCGCGCGCACCAGCCGCTGCCCCGGATCGGCATCGGTCACGACCATGCGCTTGTCGGTGGGTTCCAGATGATCGAAGCGAAAGGCGGTCACGCGGCAGGGCGTGCGCAGCACCGCAAGCACGGCGGAATCGCTGGTGAACCGGCCCTGATGCATGACAAAGGTCTTGCCGAAATTCAGCCCGTCACCTGCCGAGCCGCCGACCAGCGGGCTTTGCCCCAGCGCCTCTGAGAGGGCCCAGACAAGCTGATCCTCCATCAGCGACAGGCCATCGGTCAGCAGAAACGCCACTTCATTGGCCCAGTCGGCGGTCGAGAAGGTGACTTCGGCGCGCAGGTTGAAGGCCAGATCTCGCGCGCGCTCGGGCTCGAAACTGCTCAGATCGGCCAGCCGCCCGGTGGCCACGCGAAACAGGCTGCGTGGCAGCCCAAGGGCCACGATCTGCCCTTCCAGATAGCCGCCCTTGCCGATCTCGCCCGCCGTGGTGCAGCCGATGATCTGCGTCGCCCGCGCCACCGGCAGCAGCGCCGCTTCGATCTTGGCCAGGTCATGGCCCTCGCCGACAAACAGCACGATCAGCGCCAGATCTTCGGGCGCGATCTGCGCCAATATCTCGCGCATCGCCTCTGCACTGTCAGGGGCCGCAGATTGCGCATGTGCGATGAATGGCTCTGACGCTTGCATCCAGCACCCCTCCCATGGCTGTCAGATCCGTCTTTGCACCAAATCTAGCGCAGCTTGCGGGCGCGGCGCAAAGGATTTGCGCCCGCGCGCGCTCAGGGCGTGCCCTTGTCGCGCAGAAGCTGGGCGAAACTGACCGAATTGGCGATCCGCACCGCCTGGGTGCGGCTTTGCGCCCCGAGCTTGCGCAGGATCGCGGTGACATGCGCCTTGACCGTGGTCTCGGAAATCGACAGTTCATAGGCGATCTGTTTGTTGAGATACCCCTCGCAGACCAGCGCAAGAATCCGCCCCTGCTGCGGGGTCAGATCATTGAGCCGGTCAATCGTGCTGCGCTCGCCGTCAGTGTCCGTGGTCTTCGAGGGCGCGGTATAGCCCTGCGGCAGATAGATCCCACCTTGCCCGGCCGCACGGATCGCGGTCACAAACGCCTCGCGCGGGCTGTGCTTCGGGACGAACCCCGCCGCCCCCGCATGCAGGACCGCCGTGATGATCCGGTCCTCGGACATGGAGGAGACCACAATCACCGGCACACCGGGGGCCGCGTTCCGCAGCCGCGTCAGCCCATCCAGCCCCGCCACATCGGGCAGGTTCAGATCCAGCACGATCGCATCCACTTCCAGCCCCGCGCGGATACGTTCCAGCGCCTTGCCCAGCGAACTGGCGGTCTCGATCCGCGCGGTCCCCAGCGCCTCGGACAGCGTCATCTGCAGCGCTTCGCAAAAGAGCGGGTGGTCGTCGATCACCAGTATCATCTCGTCCCTCTTTCCGGCGACAGCTTCCATGGTAATCATTGTTTCGCGCATGCGTCTGCTCTGTTCTTGCCGTCGACCATACTCCCCGGACTCAGGATAGGACGAAAACCCGGCGCTGAGGCCCCCCCAATAAGTCTTAGGCGCGCGCATCCAGCCGCCGCGCCAGATGCATCAGCGCCAGAAGATAGCCCTGCGTGCCGCAGCCTGCGATCATCGCATCGGCACGGGCCGCAACATAGGAATGGTGCCGGAACGGCTCGCGCTTGTGGATATTCGAGATATGCAGCTCGATTACCGGCCCGTCATAGGCATTGAGCGCGTCCAGAATGGCGACAGAAGTATGCGTATAAGCGCCTGCATTGATGACGATCCCCTGCGCCGCCTGCCGCGCCTCATGGATCATCTCGACCAGCGCGCCCTCATGGTTCGACTGGCGGAAATCCACCTCCAGCCCCAGAGCAGCGCCTTCCGCGGCACAGGCGCGCGCCACATCGTCAAGCGTCTCATGCCCGTAAATCTCGGGCTGGCGCTGGCCCAGCAGGTTCAGATTGGGGCCGTTGAGAATGAAAACCTTTGGCATGGGGGTGCGTCCTGCATGGCTACACATCCCTCATGCCACAGCATCACGCGGCTGAAAAGCCTGTGACTATTCGGGCCGCGCGCGGATGATCTTGGCGAAAGGTCCGAAAATCTCGGCATTGGCGGCGATCACCTCGCCGCGCTCCAGCATCTCGGCGCCCTCGCGGATCGGGCCGACAAAGCCGCCCGCCTCGCGCACCAGCAACAGCCCCGCCGCGATATCCCAGGCGTTCAGCTCGCGCTCCCAATAGCCATCATAGCGCCCCGCCGCGACATAGGCGAGGTCCAGCGCCGCCGCCCCCCAGCGCCGCACGCCGGCACAGGCGGGCATCAACTGCGCCAGATCATGCAGCGTCGCGGGCAGGGTTTTCTTGGCCGCAAAGGGCACGCCGGTCGCGAAAACGCACTCGATCATCGCGCTGCGGTTCGACACGCGCAAGCGGCGGTCATTCATGAAGGCGCCCGCGCCCTTTTCGGCCACGAACAACTCGTCCTTCGCCGGGTCGAACACCACCGCCGCCACGATCTCGCCCTTGAATTCCAGCGCGATGGAGACCGCCCAATGCGGCAGACCGTGCAGGAAATTGGTGGTCCCGTCCAGCGGGTCAACGATCCAGCGGCGTGTCGGGTCTTTGCCCTCGACAGGATCGGATTCCTCGCCGCACCAGCCATAATTGGGGCGCGCTTCCATCAGCATCTCGCGGATGATCTTTTCCGAGGCGATATCGGCGCGGCTGACGAAATCGCCCGCGGATTTCGAGGAGACCTGAAGGTTCTCGACCTCGCGGAAATCCTTGACCAGCGACCGCCCCGCCTTGCGGGCGGCGTTGATCATGATGGTGAGGTTGGCACTGCCTTGCATCGCTCTCGCTCCTGTCGCGGTCCTGAGAGCGGGCTATACTTGGGGATGGGGGGGAAGGGAAGGGGTTACAGCCAAGGATGATGGCACAGTATGGGCGGTATGAGACCTTTCATCTTTCTACGAAAACAGTTTCTTGATTTGCTTCGCGGCCCTATCAAATTCTGGATAAACAAAACTCTCACTAATTCCTATTGACCCTAGGGCTATTAAAAAATTATGCTTTGATTCTTCAGAGATATCGATAACTGTTTTCTTGATATTGTGTCGAATAAGATTGTTGTCAGACAATAAGTCATTCAGCCCAAATCCGAGAAAGGCGCCAGATTGAGCGGCAATTCTTGAGTTGCTCTTCTTTGGAAGTATGACGTCAGGCTTGAGTAGGTCAATGGGATCAATCTTTCCCTCAAAGTGAGGCTTTTCCTCGCGGATGAACTGGGTGAGGCGTCTTGCATTGCGATACTTGTTAAAGTTCTCAATGACATCTTTCCATTTGTCTGGAAACTCTTCTCTCCAATCTAAAAGTTTCTTTCTTTTGAACTTTTCTCCCAGCACTTTTTCGCATGACGCAAGAATGCATAGCTTTAAGGATGTATGTTCGACAGGGCTAAGCTGTGCCAAGTTTGATTTGCAGCTCACTGCGTCACTGAGAAAGAACTTTGTGCTTCCCTTTGGAACGTCTAAAACGACGATCTGGCCGCGATTCTTCGTGTGGGATTCGCATGCAAAGTAGAGCGCTATCAATGGATTTACTGTTAGATCCAAGAGGCGAGTTGGAATTCCATAATGTTGTGCTCGAACAAGTTTGTCAAAAAAGTATTTGTCCCTATCAAACTCTTTTGGACTCTCTGCCATCGCTCTATAAATTATGTTCTTCTCGTTCTTTTTGAGACTGCTTGAGCGAAATACCGAAGGTGTTAGTGTGAAAGATATGTCAGGATGCCCTCTGTAGAAAAGATCTCCTGTTGAGGCGTTTGAAAGCCTTTCAATTTTTCTGATGTATCCTGTCAAGGATGTAACTGACTTCGGCATTGAGGAGCTTTCGATGATATGGTTTACTTCTTGTGCGATGAGTTTCTCAAACGAGATCCACGGTGTCGACTAGTGTAAGAAATTAATCTATCGTACTTTTCTGTTTCCTACTATCTTATCTTTGTGAATTTGTCCGAAAATTACAAAGGCAACGTCGGCGTTAGCGTTGCTCCGTCGAATTCCTCACCCCCTTTGCAACTTCACCGGCTCCGTCCGCGCCAGCCTTAGCACATGCGCCATGAAGGGCTTGCCCGCATCCTCCTCGCGCACCGCCGCATAGAGACGCCGGGTCAGCCCGCCCTCGGTCAGCCGTTTCGTCACATAATCCGCATGATAGCGCACCTCGCGCAGCACCCAGTCGGGCAGCACCGCCACCCCGCGCCCCGAGGCCACCAGCAGCAATATCACCGCCGTCAGTTCCACCTGCCGGATCGCGCGCGGCTCGACCTTGGCAGGCGTCAGAAGCTGGGTGAAGATATCCAGCCGCGTGCGCTCCACCGGATAGGTGATCAGCACCTGATCGCGGAAATCCTCGGCCTCGATCCACTCGCGACCGGCCAGCGGGCTCCCCGAGGCCGCCACAAAGACCGGTTCATAATCAAAGAGCGGCAGGAAAGTGACGCCCTCGATCTCTTCGGGGTCCGAGGACACCACCAGATCCACCTCTTCACGCCGCAAAGCGGGCAGGGCATCGAAGGCCAGACCGGGGCGGATATCGACATCGACATCGGGCCAGGCCTTGCGGAACTGCTCCAGCACCGGAAACAGCCAGTCGAAACAGGCATGGCATTCGATGGCGATATGCAACCGGCCTGAACTGCCCTTGCGCAGCCCGGTGAATTCCTCCTCCAGCGCCGCCACACGCGGCAGGATATCTTCCGCCGCGCGCAGCATCTTCAGCCCCGCCGCCGAGAGTTTCAGCGGTTTCGAGCGGCGCGCGAACAGCTCCACCCCCGCCTGTTCCTCGATCCCCTTGACCTGATGCGACAGCGCCGATTGCGTCATGTTCAAGAGATCCGCCGCCCGCGCCAGCCCGCCCGCGTCGTGAATGGCCTTGATCGTGCGCAGATGGCGGAACTCGATATGCATGTCTGGCTCATAATCGTGTTGAAGATAATGAATTGGTTTCACATTCGCGACTGTGACACAAGGGGGCATCAAAACCGGAGCATACACCATGACCACGCCGAATGTGTCTTTCGAGTTCTTCCCGCCCAAGACGCTGGATGCCAGCTTCCGGCTGTGGGACACGGTGCGCATGCTCTCGCCGCTCTCGCCGTCCTTCGTGTCGGTGACTTACGGCGCAGGCGGCACCACCCGCGCGCTGACGCATGAGGCCGTCACCACCATCGGCGCGCAATTCGGGCTGAATGTGGCCGCGCATCTGACCTGTGTCGATGCCACCCGCGCCGAGACACTGGCGATTGCCGAGAGCTACGCCAAAGCGGGCGTGACCGAGATCGTGGCGCTGCGGGGCGATCCGCCCAAAGGGCAGGGCGGGTTTCAGGCCCATCCCGAGGGCTTTGCCCATTCGGTCGAACTGATCGAGGCACTGGCCGCCACCGGCAATTTCAAACTGCGCGTGGGCGCCTATCCAGAGCCGCACCCGGATGCCGCCGACAATCTCGCCGATGTGCGCTGGCTGAAGCGCAAATTCGAGGCGGGCGCGGATAGTGCCATCACGCAGTTTTTCTTCGAGGCGGACACATTCCTGCGCTTCCGCGACACCTGCGCGCGCGAGGGGATCACCGGGCGCATCATTCCCGGCATCATTCCGATCGGCAACTGGCAGGGCATCCGCAAATTCGCACTGGCCACCGGGGCGAGCGTGCCCGCATGGCTGGACGAGGCGTTTGAGAAAGCGCAGCGCGACGGGCGCGAGGAGCTGCTGGCGACCGCGCTCTGCACCGAGCTTTGCGACAAGCTGGTGCGCGAGGGGGTCGAGGATCTGCATTTCTACACGCTCAACAGCCCGCATCTGACCCGCGATGTCTGCCATGCGCTGGGCGTTCAGCCGCAGGTCGCGCTGGAGAATGTGGCGTAAGAAGCGCCCGCCCGATGCAAGCCGATACGCCTCAAAGGTGCTGGCCGATGCTGTCGCATCGGCCACTGTCGTTTCACCCATGACACTCCCCGCTTGACCCTGCGGTGAAAACCTCTTAGCGCAATGCTCAGGCCTCTGGCCCGTGGCGCTTTGTTTTCCGGATTGCGGGCCACGTTAAACATGCCGCTAAAGAGGTCAGGGCGCAGCCCCCGGCCTTTGAATCGGTCCGGGGGTTTTCTTTTGGCCGAAAGGGTCGGGCGGGATGACACAGGATTGGGGCAAGCGCACGAAGCTCGTGCATCAGGGCGCGCGGCGCAGCCAGTATGGCGAAGTGGCCGAAGCCATCTATCTGACGCAGGGTTTCGTCTATCCCAGCGCCGAGGCGGCCGAGGCGCGGTTTGTCGAGACCGGCGCGGATGAATTCATCTATGCCCGCTACGGCAACCCCACTGTCGCGGTATTCGAGGAACGGATCGCGGCGCTGGAAGGGACCGAGGATGCCTTTGCCACCGCCTCGGGCATGGCCGCCGTCTCGGGCGCGCTGAGCGCGATGCTGCGCGCAGGCGATCATGTCGTCTCCGCGCGCGCGCTCTTTGGCTCATGCCTTTATATCCTGGAGGAAATCCTCGCCCGCTACGGGGTCGAGATCACCCTGGTCGATGGCACGGATCTCGATCAGTGGCGCGCGGCGGTGCGGCCCGGCACCAAGGCGGTTTTCCTTGAAACCGTCTCGAACCCGACACTCGAAGTCATCGACCTGAAATCCGTGGCCGAGATCGCCCATGGCGTGGGCGCGCAGGTGGTGGTGGATAATGTCTTTGCCACGCCGGTGTTCAGCCGCGCGACCGAGCTGGGCGCGGA
Source organism: Natronohydrobacter thiooxidans (assembly GCF_001884735.1). GTDB lineage: Bacteria > Pseudomonadota > Alphaproteobacteria > Rhodobacterales > Rhodobacteraceae > Roseinatronobacter > Roseinatronobacter thiooxidans_A. The sequence continues at coordinate 166,485 of NZ_MJAP01000034.1, forward strand.
TGTGATCATCTATTCCGCCACCAAACATATCGACGGGCAGGGGCGCGCGCTGGGCGGCGTGATCTGCGGCACGCGCGAGTTCATCCGCAATACGGTCGAGCCCTATATGAAACACACAGGCGGCGCGCTCTCGCCCTTCAATGCCTGGATCATGCTCAACGGGCTGACCACGATCGACCTGCGGGTGCGCGCGCAGGCCGCGTCCGCGCAGGCCATCGCCGAAGCCTTGCAGGGCGATCCACGTCTCGCGCGCGTGATCTATCCCGGCCTGCCCGATCACCCGCAGCATGCGATTGCGAAAACCCAGATGGGGGGCTTCGGCACGGTGCTGTCGCTCGATCTCAAATCCGGGAAAGAGGCCGCGTTCAGATTGCTGAACGCGCTGAATGTCGCGGTGATTTCGAATAATCTGGGCGATGCGCGCACCATCGTCACCCATCCGGCCACCACCACCCATCAGCGCCTGCCCGAGGATCAGAAGATCGCGCTTGGCATCACCCCGGGCCTGATCCGCATGTCGGTCGGGCTGGAAGATGTGGCGGATCTGATTGCAGACATTCGCGCGGGCCTTGATATGATCTGATTGCGCGATCCCCGCGTATTCTTGTGGAAAAGCGGAAACCACTGCCTATCTTTCAGGGGCGGAGAGGAAGGAAATCCCACAATGAACCTGCATGTTCCCAGTTTCGACACGGCGCCCAGCCGTGAAGAGGCCGAAGCGGCCCTTGATCTGCTGCGCCGATTCAGTGATGCGGCCCCGGCCGAAGAGAAGGCGGAACTGGAAGCGGCGGTCACAAGCCTGATGCCCGCCGCAGGCTATCCGCTGCTCAATCGCGACTATCCGTCCGATTTTGCGGTGGACACGGCCTATAAGGCAGGACTGCCGGACCTGCAGAACGGCCCTGCGAGCCTGATCAAGGGCGCCAAGGCGGCGATCCAGCATGTGGGCATCTCGAATTTCCGCCTGCCGATCCGCTACCACGCGCGCGACAATGGCGATCTGACGCTGGAAACCTCGGTCACGGGCACGGTGAGCCTGGAGGCCGAGAAGAAGGGCATCAATATGAGCCGGATCATGCGCAGCTTCTACGCGCATGCCGAACGCACTTTCAGCGCCGATGTGATCCGCGCGGCGCTGGACGATTACAAGACCGATCTGGACAGTTTCGACGCGCGTATCATGATGCGTTTCAGCTTTCCGATGAAGGTGCAGTCGCTGCGCTCGGGGCTTTCGGGCTATCAGTATTACGATATCGCGCTGGAACTGGTGGATCTGGGCGGGGTGCGGCAGATGTTCCTGCATCTCGATTATGTCTATTCCTCGACCTGCCCCTGTTCACTGGAACTGAGCGAACATGCCCGCGCGACACGCGGTCAACTGGCCACACCGCATTCGCAGCGCTCGGTCGCGCGGATCTCGGTCGAGGTGCTGGAGGGCGCGAAGCTCTGGTTCGAGGATCTGATCGAGCTGTGCCGCGCGGCGGTGCCGACCGAGACGCAGGTCATGGTCAAGCGCGAGGATGAACAGGCTTTCGCGGAACTGAACGCGGCCAATCCGATCTTTGTCGAGGATGCGGCGCGCAGCTTCTGCGCCCAACTGGAGCGCGAGGCCCGGATCGGGGATTTCCGCGTGGTGGCCAGCCATCAGGAAAGCCTGCACAGCCATGATGCGGTCAGCGTGCTGACGCGCGGGCCGAGCTTCGAGGCGGCAAGCCTCGATCCGCGCCTCTTCGCGACGCTGTTTCATGTTGGCTGAGGCTGCGCGTAAGGTGCGTGCTGAGCACGCACCCTACCTTCGCACCGGAACGCCATCGCGCAGGGGCGGTTTCGTGACACAAATCCGGCTCAGCCTGACCCCATGAGCACGCAAATCCTGTCTGCCACCCTGAACCCCGCGCTGGATCTCTCCGCGCGGGTGCCGCGCATGGAAGCCGGGCCGAAACTGCGCCTTCAGGCGCCACTCATCGAGCCGGGTGGCGGCGGGGTCAATGTCGCGCGGGTGATCCACGAGTTGGGCGGGGATGTCCTCGCCTGGGTCGCGCTGGGCGGCGCAAGCGGGGCGCAGCATCTGGCGCTTCTGCGCGCCCTGGGCGTGGCGGTGCATGGCTTTGACGCCCCTGGCGAGACGCGGCAAAGCTGGGCAATCACCGATTCCTCGGGTGATCAATACCGGCTGCAACTGCCCGGCCCGGACTGGGCGCCCGAGATCGGGGCGGCGGCACTGGACAGCATTCTGGCGCAGGCCACCGGGCTGGTGGTGCTGTCGGGCAGCCAGCCGCCGGGGCTGGACGCAGGCTTTGCGCAGCGGCTTGCGGCAGGGCTGGGGCCGGGGCGGCTGCTGGTCGATACATCGGGCGATGCCCTGATCCGCCTGCTCACCCGGCCCGAGACCCCGCTCTGCCTGTTGCGGCTTGATCAGGCCGAGGCAGAGCTGCAGGCCGGTCATCCCTTTTCCGACCCCGGACATGCCGCAGCTTTCGCCCAAGCGCTGCGCAAGCGGGGCGTGGCCGAACTGGTCGCCATCGCCTGCGGGGCGGATGGCAATATCCTCGCCACGCCTGACGGGGTATTTCACGTCCGCCCGCCGCAGGTGAAGGTCATCAGCAAGATCGGCGCAGGCGACAGTTTCACCGGTGCCTTCACGCTGGCGCTGGCGCAGGGGCAGCCGCCGCGAGAGGCGCTGCGCCTTGGCACCGCCGCCGCCGCCGCGACGGTCATGAGCGCGGGCAGCGCGCTTTGCCGCGCCGCAGATGTCACCCGCCTGCAGCGCGACTGCACGCTTGCACAGCTTGACGCTTGACACTCGACCATCGCGGCGCGAAGGCTGCACCCCATGCTGAACCTGCGCCCTGTCTTTCATCTGATCGGCCTTCTCAGCCTGACTCTGGGCGTGCTCATGCTGATCCCGGCTGCGCTGGACTGGCGCTCGGGCAATGACAACTGGCATGCCTTCGCGCGCGCCAGCTTCCTTGTTTGCCTGATCGGCGGGGTCGCGGCGATGGCCACGCGGCAGGCGCTGGCCGACGGGCTGGGGCGGCGGCAATCCTTTCTGCTGACCGCGAGTGTCTGGGCGGTGCTTCCCGCCCTTGGCGCGCTGCCCTTCATCTTCGGCGCCCCCCATGCCAGCCCCACCCATGCCTTGTTCGAGGCGCTTTCGGGCATGACCACCACCGGCACGACAGTGTTCACCGGACTTGATGATCTGCCGCCGGGCGTGTTGCTCTGGCGCTCGATGCTGCAATGGCTGGGCGGGCTTGGCATCATCATCGTTGCGCTGGTCTTTCTGCCGGTCCTGCGCGTCGGCGGCATGCAGCATTTTCAGGCCGAGGCGTTCGACACGATGGGCAAGGTGCTGCCGCGCGTCTATGATATCTCGATGGGGCTGTTGCAGGTCTATATCGGGCTGACCCTCGCGGCCATCATGTCCTATATGGCCTATGGCATGAACGGGTTCGACGCGATCAACCATGCGATGACGACCATTGCCACGGGCGGGTTTTCCACCTCTGACCAGTCCTTCGCGAAATTCACCGGCCCGCTGGAATATGTGTCTGCCCTCTACATGATCCTCGCCGGGCTGCCCTTCATCCGTTTCGTCCAGCTGGTCGGGGGATCCTGGACGCCGCTGCTCAGGGATGTGCAGGTGCGCGCCTTCCTGCGCTGGTCGGCTTACGCGGTGCTTGTGATCATCGTCTACCGGCTGATGAACAGCGACGACCACCCGCTTGATGTGCTGCGCGGCACCCTGTTCAATGTGGTCACCCTCATCACCGGCACCGGCTATGGCAGCGAAGCGGTCGATGGCTGGGGCGATTTTCCGCTGCTGGTCATTGTGCTGATGGGCTTTATCGGCGCCTGCACCGCCTCGACCGGCTGTTCGCTCAAGGTGTTTCGCTACCTTGTGCTCTTCGAGGCTATCCGCGCCCAGATGCAGCGCTTGCGCCGCCCGCATGAGGTGGTCTCGCTCAAACTGGGGGGCAAACGGCTGGAAGAGGACGTGATTTCCTCGGTCATCGTGATGTTCACGGTATTTATCGCCAGTTTCATGTTGTTGTCAGTCGGGCTGTCATTGACCGGCCTCGGATTGCGCGCTTCAATGACAGCGGCCTGGACCTCAATTTGCAATATCGGCCCGGTTTTTGGGCCGGAAGTCGGAGCTACCGGCGCGGTTGATAGTTTCCCCGAAGCCGCAAAATGGCTGATGATGCTGGGCATGTATCTGGGCAGGCTCGAAGTTCTGGCGGTGATGGTGCTTTTGCTGCCGCGCTTCTGGCGCGGCTGAGGAGGGCGCGGCATGAAACCCTTTCTGATCCTCCAACTGCGCCCCGAGGCCGAGGCCGCGGATGAAGAGTTTTCCGCCATCCTGCACCGCGCCGGGCTGGGCGAGGGGGATGTCCACCGCATCCGGCTGGACCAGACCGCATTGCCCGAGACGCTGGCGCTCGCGCGCTATTCCGGGGTGATCGTGGGCGGCGGTCCGGGCTGCGTCAGCGATCCGCCCGAGGAAAAAGACCCGGTCGAGGCCCGGATCGAGGCGCAGATCCTTGGCCTGATGCCGCGTATCGTGGCCGAAGACCTGCCCTTTCTGGGCTGCTGTTACGGGATCGGGATATTGGGCCGCCATCTGGGCGCGCCGGTCAGCAAAGCGTATCACGGCGAAGCTGTCGGCCCGATCACCTGCACCCGCCGCCCCGAGGGCGCGGATGACCCGCTGCTGGAAGGGCTGCCCGACAGTTTTACCGCGCTGGTGGGCCATAAAGAGGCAATGGACGCTCTGCCCGAAGCGGCGACCCATCTGCTGGAAGGGCTGCACTGCCCGATCCAGATGCTGCGCTACCGCGATCGCGTCTATGCCACGCAGTTCCATCCCGAAGCCGATGGCGAAAGCTTCGCCTTGCGCATCCGCGTCTATCGCGAGAAGGGCTATTTCCCGCCCGAGGCGGCAGACAGCCTGACCGCGCGGGTCAATGGTGTCGATACGGTCTATTCAGGCCGTATCCTTGCCAATTTCGTGCGTCACTTCGCGCAAGGGTGACGCGCCGGGCCTGAAACGGAAGGTGATGGGGGCGGTCCGGGGGGCGCGGGTGATCCGCAGCGTTGCGCGCTCTCGCGCGGTCAGAAGCGCCCGCTCACGGCCCGCCCGCCCACCCTTGCCATTCGCGGGCGCTGTCCGGGCCAGTGGCCCGGACGGGTCAAGCCCGCAGGCTCAGTTCCAGCACGACACCAGCACGGTCAGATCGCCCGCGACCCGCGTCAGTACTTCGGGCGGCATCACCACATCCTCGCGCAAGGTGCCGCTGGAGACGCTCGCCGTGTCCAGAAACGCCCGGATCGCCGGGGCCGGGACCGCATAATTCACATCGCCCGGCAATTGCCGCGCGCCATCCTGCGGGGCACCGGCCAAGAGCCCGATCACACCGCCATTGCTGCCGAAAACCGGCCCGCCCAGATCGCCCAGCCGCACTTCTGCACTCAGCCGCAAACGGTTATCCTCGCCCGCCAGTCCGCGCAGATCCTCGATCCGCCCGAAGGTCAGCACCGGGCGCGTCATCATATCCTCGAAAGAGAAACCCGAAATGGTGATTTCCGAGCCAAGGCTCGCATCACGATCCTCGAATTGCGCGAAAGCCAGCGGCACCAGCGGCGTTTCCGGCTTCAGCACGGCCACGCCAAGCGCCTCATCCACTGCATGGACGCGGGCGTTATAGGCTTCGTCAATCGTGATCCGCCCGCATTGCGCCACGGCATCCGCCTTGGTCAGAACTGTGCCGGTTGCGTCGATATAGAAGCCAGAGCGCGAAAACTCCGGCCTGCGCACCGACAGCCCCGCCAGCAGCGCGTCGCGCTGCACCGTGCTGGGCTGGCCCGCGCTCTCGGGCAGCACACCGGGCAGGGTGGCGAAACTCGCCTCCATCATCGGCAACACGCGCGCCATCTGCTCATCGCGCTCGGGTGTCCAGATCAGCGTATAGCCCTTCACCGCGCCGTCGCGGAACTGCGCGAATGTATGCGAGCGCAGGCTGTCATTCTGCCCCGTCAGCAGAAAGGAATTCTGCCGCCGCTCGCGTTCGCCTTCCAGCGGTACGATGTCCAGCGTCTGCATGATCTCATACATGCCGAACAAGGTGGCCTGCGTGCCGGGCTGGCTGATCAGCAGCACCTGCACCCCGCTGTCATTCTTGGCGCGGAAATGCGCGAATGGTGTCTCGTGGCGGTCAAATTCCACCATCGCCATGGGCAGGTCGATGCTGATCCCCGCTGTCTCGTCGCGCATATTCTGCATGCCAAGCGCGGCCAACTCGCCGAAATAGCCCCCGATCAGCTCTTCCCGCTGGCGCGTGGTCAGAACTCCGGTGGGCTCATGCCCGTTCGCCTCCTGCCATGCACTGATCGAGCGTCGCGTGCCGGGGCCGAAAGCCGCGTCAATCGCCATGGTGTAATGGCCGAACCATTGCAGCGCCGTCTGGATCTCGGCGCGCTCATCACGGCTGAGCGCCCGCTCATTGGCTTGTGCTTCGCGCAGGGTTTCCTCGGGTTCCGGCTCCGGCTCTGGCTCAGGTTCCGGCTCCGGGATCGCGGCAAGCTCCGTTTCCTCCTGCACTTCCGGTACAGGGGCCTCAGCCAGCGCCTCCGGCGCGGCTTCGGGCACGGGTTCTGCCTCAGGCGTCAGGGCAGGGCGCTCTACCCCATCCGACGGAAAGACCTGCTCCAGATAATCCAGCCCGTTGCTGACAAAGGCATCCGCCGGAATCGCCCCTTCCGCGCGCAACTGACGCCGCACGGTAAATGCATCCACCTCGCTCTCATAGGGACCGATGCTCAGCGCATACCAGTTGCTTGGCAGCAGAAAGCCGCTGATATTGCCCAGCCGCTGATTGAGCAACTCGGCGCGTTCCAGCGTGGTCTCTATGTCGCGATGTGCCTCAACCTGCACCCAGCGCTGCTCCTGCGCCTGAACCGATCCTGTCGCAATCAATGCAAAAACCGAGGCCGAGGCCGCCAGCCCCCCCCAGCGGCGAAAATATGCCTTCATTCCCTGTGCCCTTCCAATATCCTTGTCTGGCAGTGCTGCAGCGCCGCGGGAACAGGTTTGTCCGTTGACCCTGTGCGACAGCTTGCCTATTGAGACGCAGCATTAAGAATATCTGCGCAACAGACAAGAGGCGGCCATGGGTGAACGCCCTGAAATCCGATCACAAAAACCCCAGAGCTTTCAGGAAATCATCCTGAGGTTGCAAAATTACTGGGCGGAACAGGGCTGCGCCGTGCTGCAACCCTATGACATGGAAGTGGGCGCAGGCACATTTCACCCCGCCACCACGCTGCGCGCGCTGGGATCGCGGGCATGGGCGGCAGCCTATGTCCAGCCCTCGCGCCGCCCCACTGACGGGCGCTATGGCGAGAACCCGAACCGCTTGCAGCATTATTACCAGTATCAGGTGATCATCAAACCCTCGCCCCCCGATCTGCAGGAACTCTATCTCGGATCGCTCCGCGCCATCGGGATTGATGATGCGCTGCATGATATCCGCTTTGTCGAGGATGACTGGGAAAGCCCGACTCTGGGCGCATGGGGTCTGGGCTGGGAAGTCTGGTGCGACGGCATGGAAGTGTCGCAATTCACCTATTTCCAGCAGGTCGGCGGGCATGATTGCCGTCCGGTCTCGGGCGAGCTGACCTATGGTCTGGAACGTCTGGCCATGTATGTCCTGGGCGTGGATCACGTCATGGACATGCCCTTCAACGCCCCCGATGCGCGTATCCCGCTCAGCTATGGTGATGTCTTCCGCCAGACCGAACAGGAATATTCGCGCCATAACTTCGACGGCGCCGATACCGACAAACTGTTCCAGCATTTCAAGGATGCCGAGGCCGAATGCCAGCGCCTGCTGGGCTTTGACCCGAGCGACCCGAAACTGGGGAACCGCGCGAATATCATGGTCCACCCGGCCTATGACCAATGCATCAAGGCCAGCCATCTCTTCAACCTTCTGGATGCGCGCGGCGTGATTTCCGTCACCGAGCGGCAAGCCTATATCGGGCGGGTGCGCGCGCTGGCGAAGCTTTGCGCGGATGCCTTCGTGCAGACCGAGGCGGGCGGGGCCTGATGGGAAAATTCCTCGTCCTCCTGCTGGTCGCCTGCACTCTGCTGGCCGGGGTCGGCGCGTGGTATTTCCAGACCCGCGCCTTCTATGACCGCCTGCCCGAACAGACGACCATCCAACTGACCCCGCTGGCCGCAACCAGCGCGCAGGACTTCCCGGTCACGAATTTCCGCGGCATCGACAGTGACAGCTCGCCCATCCGCTACCGCGCCTGTTTCGACATCACTGTGGACGCCGCCCAACTGACCCCCTATGAGCGCGCCACCCCCCTGATCGCGCCGGGCTGGTTCGACTGTTTCGATGCCGCCGCGCTGAGTGACGCGCTGGCAGAGGGAAGCGCGCAGGCGGTGCTGGGCGTGGCCAATATCCGCTACGGCATTGATCGCGTCATCGTCCTGATGGACGGGCGCGGCTATGCCTGGCACCAGATCAACCCTTGCGGCGCAGCCCATTTCGACGGCGATCCCGTGCCGCCCGGCTGCCCGCCGCCCCCCGAACGCTGAACGCTGAACGCTGAACCGAACGCCAAGAGGCCCCAATGGCTGACCTTCTGATCGAGCTTTTCTCCGAGGAAATCCCTGCGCGGATGCAGGCGAATGCGGCGGATGCGCTGAAAAAACTGATGACCGATGGTCTGGTCGAGGCCGGTCTGACCTATGCGCATGCGGCCGCCTTCGCCACGCCCCGCCGCCTGGTGCTGGCGCTGCAGGGCCTGTCCGAGCATTCCCCCCGCCTGACCGAGGAACGCCGCGGCCCCAAGGTGGGCGCGCCCGAACAGGCGATCGAGGGCTTCCTGCGCGGGGCAGGTGTCGCGCGCGAGGCGCTGGAGATCCGCGACGACAAGAAGGGCCAGGTCTATATCGCCACCATCGTCACCGAGGGGCGCGCGGCCCCCGTGATCGTGGCCGAGGTGCTGGAACGCGCGATCCGCAATTTCCCCTGGCCGAAATCCATGCGCTGGGGGTCGGGCAGCTTGCGCTGGGTGCGCCCGCTGCATTCGATCCTGTGTATCCTCTCGCGCGAGGACGGGGCCGAGGTCGTGCCGCTGGACGTGGACGGGATCGTGGCGGGCAACCAGACGCGCGGCCACAGATTCATGGCGCCGGACGCATTTTCTGTAAGCAGTTTCGAGGATTACGCCGCGAAGCTGAAGCGCGCTTTCGTCCTGCTGGACCCGGCCGAGCGCGCCGATCATATCTGGAACGAGGCCAGCCAGATGGCCTTCGCCGCCGGGCTGGAACTGGTCGAGGACCGGGGATTGCTCTCCGAGGTCGCGGGGCTGGTGGAATGGCCGGTGGTGCTGATGGGCCGGATCGAGGAGCGCTTTCTCGACCTGCCGCCCGAGGTGTTGCAGACCTCGATGCGCGAGCATCAGAAATTCTTTTCCGTGCGCGACCCGAAATCGGGGCAGATCGTGGCCTTTGTCACCGTCGCGAACCGAGCGACGGTGGATCACGGCGCGACGATTCTTGCGGGCAATCAGAAGGTTCTGGCGGCGCGGCTGTCGGATGCGAAATTCTTCTGGGACAATGACTTGCGCGTGGTTCTTGAGAAAGGACTCGAAGCGATGGGGGCGGGGCTCAGCGATGTGACCTTCCACAACAAGCTGGGATCACAAGCCGACCGCGTGGCGCGGATCGAGGCTCTGGCGCGCGAGATCGCGCCGCTGGTCGGCGCGGATGCGGATCAGGTGGCGCTGGCTGCAAAGGTGGCGAAGGCCGATCTGCGGTCAGAGATGGTCGGCGAATTCCCCGAATTGCAGGGGCTGATGGGCAGCTATTACGCCCGCGCCGCAGGGCTTCCCGAGGATGTGGCGCGCGCCTGTGTCGAGCATTACCAGCCGCTGGGGCCGTCGGATTCGGTGCCCTCCGCGCCGGTCTCGGTGGCTTTGGCATTGGCCGACAAACTCGACACGCTGACCGGATTCTGGGCGATTGACGAGAAACCCACCGGCTCGAAAGACCCCTATGCGCTGCGCCGCGCGGCGCTGGGGGTTATCCGGTTGGTGTTTGGGAATGGGGTTCGGGTAAGTTTCAAAGGCATCATTCAACTACATAAAGATATCGTCGTGCTGGATATAATCGCGGGTAAGCACTTTGCGGATGAGCAGGCTGCGGCCCTTCGTGAAGCTCGAACTCAGCTAAGTAGAGCGCGCGCCGTTTCTAATTTGAATGTCAATGCGATTTCCGCGGCTGAGGCTGCGGTCAGAAAACTTGAAAGCGATGCATCTACGACTGTTCACGAGGTTCGCGCCGCACTGCAACTGCTGTTAAATCTTGAAGCCGACCTCCTCACCTTCTTCCACGACCGCCTCAAGGTCCATCTGCGCGATCAGGGCATCCGCCATGACGTGATCGACGCTTGCCTTGCCATGCCCGGCAACGACGATCTAACCTTGCTGGTCAAACGCGCGGAAGCCCTCAGCGCCTTCCTGAAAACCGCAGATGGCGAGAACCTGCTGCAAGGCTTCAAGCGCGCCAATAACATCCTCAGCCAGGCCGAGGCCAAGGACGGGGTGGAATACAGCTTCGGCCCCGATCCCAAACTGGCCGAGACGGACGCGGAACGCGCGCTTTTCACCGCCCTCGATCAGGCCGAAGCCGCGATCAGCCCCGCCATGCAGGCCGAGGATTTCGGCGCGGCGATGCAGGCCATGGCCGGTCTGCGCGCGCCGATTGATGCGTTTTTCGAGGCGGTGCAGATCAATGCCGAGAACCAGATCCTGCGCCGCAACCGGCTGAACCTCTTGCACCGCATCCGCGAGATCTGCCTGCAAGTGGCCGATCTGACCCGCGTCGAAGGGTGAGCTACGAAACGTAGGGTGCGTGCTCAGCACGCACCCTACCTGCCACCGCATCTATCGCCGCCAGCGTCCGCGCGCTGGCCCCGCCATGTTCCGCCAGAAACCGCGCAATCGCCGCCTGATCCGCCTGCGCCTCTTGCCGCAATTCCGCCAGCAACGCGGGCAGATCCGGCACGCTCACCGCGATCCCCGCGGCTTCGGCCTCGACAAACGGATATTCAATCGTCCATGTCACCGGCCCGGTCAGCACCGGCTTGCCCAGACTCAGCGCCTCGATGATATTATGCGCCCCCTTGGGCGTGAACCCCGCCCCCACGATCACCCGATCCGCCAGCGCAAGGTAGAAATACATCTCGCCGAAACTGTCGCCCACCAGCACATCAACTCCGTCGAGCGGCGCTGTCGCCGCCAGATCCGCGTCCAGACACTGGCTGCGCCGCGCCACAAGCAGCCCCGCGCCCTCCAGCCCTTGGACCACCGCATCAAACCGCTCCGGCGCGCGCGGGACATAGACGAAAAGCGGCGCCTCCGCGCCCTGCATCTGCAGGATCAGATCGCGGTAAAGTGCTTCCTCATCCGCAACCCCGCTGGCAATGGTGATGACCTCGCGCCCGCCAATTTGGCCGCGCAGCGCGGCCCCCGCGTCCAGATGCGCCGGCGGAATCGGCTGGTCAAAGCGCAGCTCCCCCGTGACCTGCAGATTGCGCAGACCGACCGAGCGGAACCGCTGCGCCTGCAATTGCGATTTCACGAAAGCCCCGTCAATCGCCCCGATCAGCCGCTGGCGCAGCCGCAAGCCCCGCCCGTCGCGCGCCAGCGGCCCTTCAGCATATTGCGCATTGCATAAGTACAGCGGCACCCCCATCGCGCGGCAGGTGAAGATCATCTCGGGCCAGATCTCGACCTCCAGCGGCAGCCCGATCCGGGGGCGGCAGGCACGCAGAAACCGGCGCAGCGCGAAGGGCATGTCGAACGGCGCCCAGACCACCGCCACCTGCCCGCGCGCGATCTCGGGCGCAAACAGCCGCTGCGTCTCGCGCCGCCCGGCAGGGGTGATATTGGTGACAATCACCCGGTCGCCCCGCGCCAGCATCAACCGGATCAGCCCCTGCGCCGAGCGGATTTCACCAAGGCTGACCGCATGCACCCAGATCGCGCCCTGCGGCAGCGGGGCCGGATAAAACCCGAAGCGTTCCGCGATATGGCGGCTGTAATCGGCATCGCGCCGCCCGCGCCGCCACAGATACAGCAGCACCAGCGGCCAGAGCAGCAGCCAGGCCAGCCGGTAGCCCCAGAGCGCCAGGCGCAGGATCATGCCCGCCCCTCCATCAGCGCCAGCAGATCGCGCGCCAGACGCGCCGCATCGGCGCGCGCGGCCTCGACCAGCGCGGTTGCGTCGCGTGGCGGGGCAGGGGATTGCAGCGCCTGCGCCAGTTCCCCGGCGGTGATCTGCCGCGCCAGCCCCTCGGCCTGCAATTGCGCATAGTCAGTGGCGAAATTCGCGGTGTTCGGCCCGTGCAGCACCGGCAGGCCCAGACAGATCGCCTCCCAGGGGTTATGCCCCTCGACGGGACCAAAAGAGCCGCCGATCAGCGCGCGACTGGCCAGCCGATACCAGAGCCCCATCTCGCCGAATGTATCGGCCAGCCAGATCGCCATGTCCGGCCCCGGCACGCCACCCGCGCTGCGCAGCGCATAGGGCAGCCCGGCGGCGTCAAGCGCCTGCAGGATCTCGGGCGCACGACCGGGCAGGCGGGGGGCAAGGATCAGCAGCCAGTCTGGGTCTTGCGCAAAAAGCTCTGCCTGCGCGGGCAGCGCTGCGGCCTCGTCTTCCGGGTGGGTCGGGGCCGCGACCCAGATCCTGCGCCCCGCCAGATGCGCGCGCAATAGCGCAAGCTCCGTTTGATCCACCGCCAGCGGCGCAGCAGCGGGTTTGAGCGCGCGCATCACCCGCACCGCGCGCCCCGAGAGCGCGCCGATATGCGCCGCACTCTGCGCGTCCTGCGCCGCGATCAGTGCGAAACGGCGCAGCATGTCGCGGTAAAGACCGCGCGCGCGCTTGCGCCGCGCCAGCGCGCGCGCATTCATCCGCGCATTGACATAGGCCAGCGGTACGCCGCGCGCGGCCGTGTCGCAGATCAGACCGGGCCAGAGATCCTGCTCGGACCAGATCGCCAGATCGGGCCGCCAGTGATCCAGAAAGCGCTGCGTATAATCCGCCACATCCAGCGGCAGCGACTGATGCACCACGCGGGGCGGCAGATTCGCAGCCATCACGGCACTGGCCGACCGCGCGGTCGAGGTGACAAGCACCGATACACCGGGCCGCGCCTCCTGCAGCGCCGAGATCAGCGGGCGCAGCGCCAGCACCTCGCCCAGCCCCACAGCATGCAGCCAGATCAGCGTGCCCTCGGGCCGGGGCAGACTGGCGCGGCCCTGTTTCTCGCCCATGCGCGCGGGGTCTTCCTTGCCCTGCCGCAGCCTGCGCCGCAGCGCCAGTTCCGCCAGCGGGCGCAGCAGCGGCCGCGCCGCGAGATAGAGGCGCATCTGCCAGCCGTCACGCCTGCTCATGCTGCGCCGCCCCTCGCGCGGGCGGCGGCTGGTCGGTCACAGCGGTCGGCTACTCTCTGGATCATGGCGCGGCTCATATCACCTGCCAGTGAAGTGGTCGAGAACCAAAGCCGCCCCGCGCCCCTTAGCATTACTGCAGCTTTGGCCACGGTCACGAATTAGCTGCGAAAGAAGTTTCCAAACCGCTTGCAATAAGGGAGTTTCTCGATTTATGTGGGTTTCATGTTAGGGCTAACGCCCGCGCGTTTGGAAATTTCCCAGGGAAGGGCGACAGCAACAATGCTCAAGGCACAGGACTGGTGGCGCGGATCGGTCACCTATCAGATTTACCCCCGCTCCTTCATGGATAGCGACGGCGACGGGATCGGCGATCTCAAGGGCATTACCGAACGGCTGGATCATGTCGCCTCGCTTGGCGTCGATGCGATCTGGCTCTCGCCGATCTTCACCTCGCCGATGAAGGATATGGGCTATGATGTCTCGGACTATACCGGCATCGACCCGTCTTTCGGCACGATGGAGGATTTCGACGCGCTGATCGAAAAAGCCCATGGGCTCGGGCTGAAAGTCATCATTGATCAGGTGCTGTCGCATGCCTCCGACCAGCATCCGTTCTTCATCGAGAGCCGGTCCTCGCGCGACAATCCCAAGGCCGACTGGTTCGTCTGGGCCAATCCCAAGCCCGATGGCTCGCCGCCCAATAACTGGCAGGCCATTTTCGGCGGGCCGGGCTGGGAATGGGATGCACGGCGCAAGCAATACTACCTGCACAACTTCCTGCGCGAACAGCCCGACTGGAACCTGCATAACCCCGAGGTGCAGGATTATCTCTTGGGCACCATGCGCTTCTGGCTGGAACGTGGCGTAGACGGGTTCCGCCTCGATACGGTCAATTTCTACTTCCATGACAAGCATCTGCGCGACAATCCGGCGAATTTCCTGCCCTGGGGGATGGATGCCTTCCGCCCCTATGACATGCAATATTGCCTGTTCTCCAAGAACCAGCCCGAGAATCTGGCCTTTGTCGAACGCATCCGCGCGCTTCTGGATGAATTCGACGCACGCACCACTGTGGGCGAGGTCGGCGACAGCCATCATTCCATCGAGCTGATGGGCCAGTATACTTCCGGAAAACGCCTGCATATGGCCTATTCCTTCGAGATGCTGGGGCCGAATTTCTCGCCCGATCATTTCCGCTCGCGGATTGAAGAGTTCTTCAGGAAAGCCCCCACCGGCTGGCCTTGCTGGGCGTTTTCCAACCATGACGTGCCGCGCCATGTCGGCCGCTGGCTGCCCCATGCGCAGGACAGCGATGCGCTTGCCAAACAGGCAGCGGCGATGCTGCTGGCTTTCCGTGGCTCGATCTGCCTCTATCAGGGCGAGGAACTGGGGCAGGTGGACACAGATCTGGAATTCCACGAACTGACCGACCCCGAAGGCATCAATTTCTGGCCCGATCACAAGGGCCGCGATGGCTGCCGAACGCCGATGGTCTGGGAAGCCTCTGCCGCCAATGCCGGATTCTCGCAGGCCAACGCGACCTGGCTGCCGGTGAAGGCGCCGCAGGCCGCGCGCGCGGTCGATACGCAATCGGGGCCGGACTCGGTGCTGAATTTCTACCGCCAGATGCTCGCCCTGCGCCGCTCCGAGGCCGATCTGCAAGAGGGCAGCATGGCCTTTCTCGACCTGCCCGACCCGATTCTGGGCTTCACACGCGGCGAGGGGCTGGTCTGTCTTTACAACCTGTCGCCGAATGACGCCGAATGTGAAACCAATGAAACGCTTGCGCCACTGCTGTCGCAAGGTGTTACACTGGGCGGGGACAGGATTGCTTTCGCGCCCAATGGTTTCGTAATCGCCCGCAAGACGGCTGCATAAGGAATTGCTCATGACCGACGCTCTGCCGCCGCATATGACCTCGGATGATCTGGAGCGACTGATGCAGGGCCGTCATGACCGACCCTTTGACGTGCTCGGCCTGCATGATCATGGGGGCAAGCGCTGGCTTGTGGCGATGGCACCGGGGGCAGAGGCACTGGAGGCGAAATTCGCCCGCAAGAACGTCGCGCTCCAGCGCCTTGCCGGGCCGGTTTTTGCCGCCTCCGTGCCGAAGTCGAAACATCCCTACAGTCTGCGTGCAAGCTATGCCGATGGCGCGGTCTGGGACCATGACGATCCCTACCGTTTCGGCCCTTGCTTGGGCGAGTTGGACCAGTATCTTCTGGGTGAGGGCACGCATCGCCAGATCTGGCAGGCGCTGGGCGCACATGTCACCACGCATGAGGGCGTGACGGGCGTCCATTTCGCACTCTGGGCCCCGAACGCGCAGCGCGTCTCCGTGCTGGGGGATTTCAACCACTGGAACGGCGCGCAATTCCCGATGCGGCGCGTCGGGCATACCGGCGTCTGGGAATTGTTCATCCCCGCCCTCGGCGAGGGCGTGATCTACAAATACGAGTTGATCACGGCGCATGGCCATGTCGCGCAGAAGGCCGATCCGGTAGGATTCGGCGCTCAGCATCCCCCCGCCACGGCCTCGGTGGTGCGCGATATCTCGGGCTACGCCTGGCGCGATGACGCATGGATGAAAAGCCGCGCCATCACCAACCGCCGCGATGCGCCAATCTCGATCTACGAGGTGCATCTGGGATCGTGGAAACGCCGCTGGGAAGAAGATGGCCGCCCGCTTTCCTACCGCGAACTCGCCACCGAACTGGTGGAATATGCCGTGGATATGGGCTTCACCCATCTCGAATTCCTGCCCGTCAGCGAATTTCCCTTCGATGGCTCCTGGGGTTATCAGCCCGTGGGCCTCTATGCCCCCACGATCCGTTTCGGCCCGCCGCATGAATTCCGCGATCTGGTGGAAGCGGCGCATAAGGCCGGGCTTGGCGTGATCCTTGACTGGGTGCCGGGGCATTTCCCGACCGACGCGCATGGGCTGGCGCAGTTCGATGGCACGCATCTTTATGAACATTCCGACCCGCGCGAAGGCTTCCATCAGGACTGGAACACGCTGATCTACAATTACGGCCGCACCGAGGTGCGCAATTTCCTGACCGCCAATGCGCTCTATTGGTTCAAGGAATACCATATCGACGGGCTGCGCGTGGATGCGGTGGCTTCCATGCTCTACCGCGATTATTCGCGCAAAGATGGCGAATGGATCCCCAACCACATGGGCGGGCGCGAGAATTTCGAGGCCATCGCCTTCATGCGCGAGATGAATACCGTCGCCTATGGCGAGGCTGATGGCATCATGACCATCGCCGAGGAATCAACCGCCTTTCCCGGGGTCTCCAGCCCGGTCGATACCGGCGGGCTTGGCTTTGGGTTCAAATGGAACATGGGCTGGATGAATGACACGCTGCGCTATATCCAAAAAGACCCGATCTATCGCAGCTATGATCATCATCTGATGACCTTCCCGATCGACTGGGCCTGGACCGAGAATTTCATCCTGCCGATCAGCCATGACGAGGTGGTGCATGGCAAGGGCGCGATGATCGACAAGATGCCCGGCAATGAATGGGAGAAATTCGCGAATCTGCGCGCCTATTACGGCTATATGTGGGGCTTCCCCGGCAAGAAACTTCTCTTCATGGGCTGCGAAATCGCGCAATATGGCGAATGGAACCATGACAGATCGGTGGATTGGGACGCGCTCGCGGGCGAGAACCATCGCGGCGTTCAGGCATTGGTGCGCGATCTGAACCGCGTCTATCGCGACACGCCCGCGCTCTACCGGCGCGATTGCGAGGCGCCGGGATTCCAATGGATCGCCAATGACCCGTCGATCTCGAAACTCGCCTTCGCACGCTACGGGCTGGAAGGCGACGCGCCGGTGCTGGTGATCTGCAATTTCACCCCCATCGAGCGCAGCGACCTGCCCGTGGGCGTGCCCGCCGCAGGGCATTGGGAGGAAGTGCTCAACACCGATGCCGCGATCTATGGCGGCGGCAATCGCGGCAATATGGGGGGCTGCGACACGCTGGCCGAAGACTGCGACGGCATGGCGCAACATATCCGCATCACACTGCCGCCGCTTGCGACGGTGATATTCCGCCTTCGGGCAAAGGATTGATTGACCCAAAGGTTCAGGGAGGACTGGGATGGCTGAAACTTCAAGACTGGCACAGCGCTCGATGGCATTCGTGCTGGCGGGCGGGCGCGGCTCGCGGCTGAAGGAACTGACCGACAACCGGGTGAAACCGGCGGTCTATTTCGGTGGCAAGACCCGCATCATCGACTTCGCACTCTCGAACGCGCTGAATTCGGGCGTCCGCCGCATGGCGTTGGCCACACAATACAAGGCGCATTCCCTGATCCGGCACTGCCAGCGCGGCTGGAACTTCTTTCGCGCCGAGCGCAATGAATATCTCGATATCCTGCCCGCCTCGCAGCGCATGGGCGAGGAGATGTGGTATCGCGGCACCGCCGATGCCGTGACCCAGAATATCGACATCATCGACAGCTACGGCATTGAATATATTATCCTTCTGGCCGGTGATCACATCTACAAGATGGATTACGAGCTGATGCTGCGCCAGCATGTCACGCAAAAGGCCGATGTGACGGTCGGCTGCCTCACCGTCCCGCGCGAGGAAGCGACCGCTTTCGGCGTCATGGCCGTGGATGACGACAGCCGCATCACGTCCTTTCTGGAAAAGCCCAAAGATCCGCCCGCCATGCCCGGCCACCCGGACAAGGCGCTGGCCTCGATGGGGATCTATGTCTTCACCTGGTCCTTCCTGCGCGACCTGCTTCTGCGCGATGCCGAAGACCCCAATTCCAGTCATGATTTCGGCAATGACCTGATCCCCGAGATCGTGAAAAACGGCAAAGCGGTCGCGCATAAATTCGACGATTCCTGCGTGCGCGATCCCGGCGCCGAGGCCTATTGGCGCGATGTCGGCACGATTGATGCCTTCTGGCAGGCCAATATCGACCTGACCGATTTCACGCCGACCCTCGATCTGTGGGACAAGAACTGGCCGATCTGGACCTATTCCGAATCCGTGCCGCCCGCGAAATTCATCCATGACGAGAAGGACCGCCGCGGCATGGCGATTTCCTCGATGGTCTCGGGGGGCTGCATCATCTCGGGGACGGAAGTGCGCAATTCGCTTCTGTTCACGCAGGTCCATACCAATTCCTATGCGGTGCTCGATCATGCGGTGGTCCTGCCGCATGTCGTGGTCAACCGTTCGGCGCGGCTCAGGAAATGCGTGATCGACCGGGGCGTGGTCATTCCGGCAGGGCTTGTGGTCGGCGAAGACCCGGTGGAAGATGCGAAACATTTCCGCGTCACCGAGAAAGGGATTACCTTGATCACCAAACCCATGATCGATGCATGGAAAGCCGCACAGTGACACGCGTTCTGTCGGTTGCATCGGAATGCGCCCCGCTGGTGAAAACCGGCGGGCTCGCGGATGTGGCCGGCGCGCTTCCGGGGGCGCTGGCGGGCGCAGGTGTCGAAATGCGCACGCTTCTGCCGGGCTATCCCGCCGTCATGGCCACGCTGGAAGGGGCCGAGATCTGCGCCCGCCTCCCGGACTGTTTCGGGGGCGCGGCGCGTGTCATTGCGGCCACTGCATCGGGCCTCGATCTTCTGGTGCTCGATGCCCCGCATCTCTATGACCGGGGCGCGGGGATCTATCTCAGCGATACCGGCCGCGACTGGCCCGACAATCCCGAACGCTTCGCCGCGCTGTCATGGGTGGGTGCCGAAATCGCGGCGGGCCTGCTGCCCGACTGGCGCCCCGAGATCCTCCATGCCCATGACTGGCAGGGCGGGCTTGCCCCCTATTACATCGCGCGCGGCCCTGCGGCGGGGCAGGTGCGGAGCATCGTCACGATCCACAATATCGCCTTTCAGGGGCTGGCCCCCGCCAGCCGCCTTTCGGCCCTCAAACTCGATTCCGCCGATTTCACCCCCGAAGGCTTCGAATATTGGGGCCAGATCTCCGCGCTCAAGGCCGGGCTGATCTTCGCCGACCGGATCACCACAGTCTCGCCCACCTATGCCGAGGAACTTCTGACACCCGAATTCGGCATGGGGTTGCAGGGCGTGCTGATGGTCCGGCAGGATGTGCTCTCGGGCATCCTCAACGGCATTGACACCAGTGTCTGGTCGCCCGAACTTGACCCGCTGATCACCCCCTATGACACGCCAGCAGGCAAGGCCGCCAATAAATCCGCCCTGCGCGCCGAGTTTGGCCTGCCAGAGGCCGAAGGGCCGCTTTGCGTTGTCATCTCGCGCATGACCGAACAGAAAGGGCTCGATCTGCTCTTGCAGGCGCTGCCTGCGCTTACCGACCGGGGCGGGCAGCTTGCGGTTCTGGGCAGCGGCGATCCGGCGATGCAGGCCGCGTTCGAGCGCGCCGCGCGCCATCCCAATGTGGCCGTGCGCATCGGCTATGACGAGGCGCTGTCACACCGGATGATGGCGGGGGGGGATGCAATCCTTGTGCCCTCGCGCTTTGAACCCTGCGGCCTGACCCAGCTTTACGGGCTGCGCTACGGCACCCTGCCGCTGGTGGCGCTCACGGGCGGGCTGGCGGATACGGTCATCCCTGCCACGCCCGCCACGCTGGCGGCCAAGCCCGTCGCAACCGGCATCCAGTTCGCGCCGGTCACAGCGCAGGCGCTGGCCAGCGCACTGGCCCGGCTTTGCGGGCTTTATGCCCAGCCAAAACTCTGGCGGCAGATGCAACGCAATGCTATGGCCCAGCCTGTCGGATGGGATCATTCGGCCGCTGCTTATGCGGCGCTTTACAAGGGCTTGCTTGGCATCACGACATGATCAGTTCGTTTCAGCTTACGGCTGGCCGTCCCTATCCGCTGGGGGCCACATTCGACGGCGAGGGCGTGAATTTCGCGGTCTTCTCGCAAAACGCGACCCGCGTGACCCTGTGCCTGTTCGATGCACAGGGCAACGAGACCCTGCTGATCGACCTCTCCGAGCGCGATGGCCATGTCTGGCACGGCTATATCTCGGGCATGCGTCCGGGCCAGCAATATGGCTACCGCGTCCACGGCCCCTATCTGCCCGAACAGGGGCATCGCTTCAATCCGCACAAACTGCTGATCGACCCCTATGCCAAGAAGCTGACCGGCCATCCGGTCTGGAATGATGCGCTTTATGGCTACCGCATCGGTGATCCGCTGGGGGATCTGAGCTACGACACGCGCGATTCCGCGCCCTTCATGCCGCGCTCGGTCGTGGTGGACCCGGCTTTCAGCTGGGACGCCAACAAGGGGCGGCCCAGCCATAGCTGGTCGGAAACCGTGATCTACGAGGCGCATGTCAAGGGCCTGACCGCCATGCGCAGCGATATCCCCCATGCGGGCAAGTTCCTCGGGCTCGCCTCCGACCCGATGCTGGAGCATCTGACCAAACTCGGGATCACCGCGATCGAACTTCTGCCGGTGCAGGGCTTTGTCGATGACCGCTTTCTGACCGAGCGCGGATTGCGCAATTACTGGGGCTATATGACCTATGCCTTCTTCGCCCCCGAGCCGCGCTATATGTCGGCAGGCGAGATTGCCGAGTTCCAGCAGATGGTCGCGCGCTTCCATTCGGCGGGCATCGAGGTGATCCTCGATGTGGTCTATAACCACACGGCAGAGGGCGACCAGCGCGGCCCGACGCTCTGTTTCCGGGGTTTTGACAATGCCGCCTATTACCGGCTGGCCGATGACCGGCGCTATTTCATCGACGATACCGGCTGCGGCAACACCATCAACATGGACCATCCTTTCGCGCTGCGGCTGGTGATGGACAGCTTACGCTACTGGGTCGAGGTGATGCATGTCGATGGCTTCCGCTTTGATCTTGCCTCGACACTGGCGCGCACCGGCGGCATGTTCGACCGCGACGGCCCCTTCTGCCGCGCGGTCCGGCAGGATCCGGTGCTCAATCGGGTGAAGCTGATCGCCGAGCCCTGGGATATCGGCCATGAGGGCTATCAGCTGGGCGCCTATCCCGCGCCCTTCCGCGAATGGAATGACAAATATCGCGACACGGTGCGGTCTTTCTGGCGCGGCGATGACGGGCAGGCGCGCAAACTCTCGCGCCGCATTTCGGGCTCCGCGCTGCATTTCGACCATGACGGTCGGCCCGCCACATCCGCTGTCAATTTCCTGACCGCGCATGACGGGTTCACGCTGATGGATACTGTCAGCTATGCCAGAAAGCACAACCTCGCCAATGGCGAGGAAAACCGCGACGGGCATGACCATAATTTCTCGGATAATTGCGGCCATGAAGGGCCGAGCGATGACCCCGACGTGCATGCCTGCCGCGCGCGCCGCCGCCGCAACATGTTTGCGACCCTGATGTTCAGCCAGGGCACGCCGATGATCCTTGCCGGTGACGAGATCGGCAATTCGCAGGGCGGCAACAACAACGCCTATGCGCAGGACAATCCCATCGGCTGGGTCGACTGGGACAAAGCCGATACCGAATTTCTGGAGTTCTGCCGCGCCGCCATCGCCTTTCGCAAGAACAATCCGATCCTGCGCCAGAAACGCTTTCTGCATGCCAAACCCCGACCGGAAGATGGCATGCCCGATATCTTCTGGCGCAAGCCCAATGGCGCGGTGATGCGCGACGAGGACTGGAACCGCCACGATCTGCGCTTTCTGGGCGTGGAAATCCGCATGGCCCATTCCACCCCGGCCTATGAACGCCAGTTTGACGCGATCTTTGTCGTGTTCAACAATGGGGGCGATGTGAAAGTCACCATGCCCGAGGCGCAGGATGGCCAGTTCTGGCGCCGCGTCTTCGACACGACCGATCTGACCATGGAACACCCGCCGCTTGTGGCCTCGCTGGTCAAGGGCAATTCGGTGGCGGTGTTCAAGATGACCAGGGACGCGCCAACCCGCGCGCGCCCGCAACGCAGGGGGAAAGAGCAATGAGCCAGATCCAGATCATCCCGACCCAGCCCATTGCGGGCCAGAAACCCGGCACATCGGGGCTGCGCAAGAAAACCTCCGTCTTCATGGAGCCCCCCTATCTGGAAAACTACGTTCAGGCGATCTTCGAGGGGATTGGCGGTGTGGCGGGCCAGACGCTGGTCGTGGGCGGCGACGGGCGCTATTTCAATGACAGTGCCGTCGCGGTGATCCTGCGCATGGCCGCCGCCAATGGTGCCGCGCGCTGCATCGTGGGGCAGGGGGGGCTATTGTCCACGCCCGCGGCCTCGCATCTGATCCGCAAGCGCGGGGCCGATGGCGGGCTGATCCTGTCGGCCAGTCACAATCCCGGCGGGCCAGAGGCTGATTTCGGCCTGAAATACAACGGCCCCAATGGCGGTCCGGCAACCGAGGCCGTGACCGACCGCATCTTCGCCCGCACCCTCGATATCACCGAATACCATATCTGGGAGGGCGACGCGCCCGATATCGGCCTGATCGGCGAGGCGCATCTGGGCGCGATGGTGGTCGAGGTCATCGACCCGATCACCGATTATGCCGATCTGATGGAAAGCCTGTTTGATTTCGCCGCGATCCGCGCGCATCTCAAGGGCGGCTTCCGCCTCCGCTTTGATGCGATGCATGCGATCACCGGCCCCTATGCGCATGAGATTCTGGAAAACCGCCTAGGGGCCGCCCCCGGATCGGTCGTCAACGGCACGCCCTCGCCCGATTTCGGCGGCGGCCATCCCGACCCCAACCCGATCTGGGCGCATGAGTTGATGACGGCCATGTATGCCCCCGACGCCCCCGATTTCGGCGCGGCCTCGGATGGCGACGGCGACCGCAACATGATCGTCGGGCGCAACTGCTATGTCAGCCCCTCGGACAGCCTTGCGGTGCTCGCCGATCTCGCACATCTGGCACCGGGCTATGCGGATGGCCTCGCAGGTGTGGCGCGCTCCATGCCCACATCCGCCGCCGTGGACCGTGTGGCGGCGGCCAAGGGGATCGACTGTTTCGAGACACCCACAGGCTGGAAATTCTTCGGCAATCTCCTTGATGCAGGCCGCGCCACGCTTTGCGGCGAGGAATCCGCCGGGACCGGCTCGAACCATGTGCGCGAGAAGGACGGGCTCTGGGCGGTGCTGCTGTGGCTCAACATTCTGGCCAGCACGGGCAAGGGCGTGTCCGAGCTGATGGCCGATCACTGGGCGCGCTACGGGCGCAATTACTATTCGCGCCATGATTATGAGGAAGTGGATAGCGAGGCGGCGAATGCCCTGATAGCCGATCTGCGCGCCGAATTGCCCGCGCTGCCGGGCAAGGTCTTCGGCGCGCTGACCGTCGAGCGCGCGGATGAGTTTTCCTATGACGACCCGGTGGATGGCTCGCATGCCGCAGGGCAGGGGATCCGCGTCTATTTCACGAATGGCGCGCGCGCCGTCCTGCGCCTTTCAGGCACCGGCACGGCAGGGGCCACGCTGCGCGTCTATCTTGAAGCGCTGGAAACCGACCCCGCCGCGCTGCACCAGGATCCGCAGACGGCGCTGGCCGATGTCATCACCGCCATTGACGCCATCGCGGGCATTGCCGCGCGCACGGGCCGCACTGGCCCCGATGTGATCACCTGAGCCATGGCCCGCACTGCGCCCGCCTCCGAACTCTATGATCTGCGCGCCGCGCGCAGCGCGCCCGATCTCTGGCCGATGCTGGAACGGCTCTATGGCGGCCATCCCGACCTTGCCGCCATGTCCGCCGCGCTCCGCGACGAGATGGCGCGGGCATGGAAGGCCCGTCCCGCAGATCTGAAACGCCTCGATCTGCAACGCGATCTCGAACCCGACTGGTTCCTGCGCCCCGATATGGTGGGCTATGCCGCCTATGCCGACCGTTTCGCAGGCTCGATCAGCGCGATCGAGGGCAAGCTCGACTATCTCGACGGGCTGGGCGTGCGTTACCTGCATGTCATGCCTTGCCTGAAGCCCCGCAAGGGGCCGAATGACGGCGGCTATTCGGTGCAGGATTACCGCCGTATCAACCCGGCCTTAGGCAGCATGGCCGATCTCGAACGGCTCGCGCGCAAGATGCGCGGGCGGGGCATGTCGCTCTGCGTCGATCTGGTGCTGAACCACACGGCGCGCGAACATGACTGGGCGCAAAAAGCGATTGCGGGCGAGAAAGCCTATCAGGAATACTATTACATCTTCGATGACGACACCCTGCCGCGCCAATATGAACAGACGCTGGTCGAGATCTTCCCCAATGACGCGCCGGGCAGTTTCACCTTCGTGCCGGAACTCGGCAAATGGGTCTGGACCACCTTCCATGAACATCAATGGGATCTGAACTGGTCGAATCCTTGGGTGTTTCTGGAAATCTCCAAGATCATGCTGTTTCTGGCCAATAAGGGCGTGGATGTGCTGCGCCTCGATGCCGTGGCCTTCATGTGGAAACGCATGGGCACCCGCTGCCAGTCCGAACCCGAAGTGCATATGATCCTGCGCGCGCTGCGCGCCGTCTGCCGCATCGTCGCGCCCGCCGTGATCCATCTGGAAGAAGCCATCACCGCGCCCGCCGAAATGCTGACCTATCTGGGCACGGGCGAGCATGACGGGCGCGTGGGCAATCTCGCCTATCACAACTCGCTGATGGTGCAATACTGGTCGGCGCTTGCCTCGCGCGACACCAAGCTGATGCGCCATGTCCTGGCCACGCATTTCCCCGAACGGCTGAGCAACGCCACTTACGTCACCTATCTGCGCTGCCATGATGATATCGGCTGGGCCGTGACCGATGAGGACGCCGCCGATCTGGGCTTTTCGGGCGCGGCGCATCGCGCCTTTCTGTCGGATTTCTACGAGGGCAGCTTTCCCGGCAGCTTCGCCAAGGGCGCGCTCTTTCAGGAAAACCCGGCCACCGGCGACAAGCGCATTTCGGGCACATTGGCCTCGCTCACCGGGATCGAGTCCGGCCCGGAACAGGCGGAACTTGCCGTGCAGCGCATGCTGCTGGGCGTGGCCCTGATCGCCAGCTACGGCGGCGTGCCGATGATCTATATGGGCGACGAGATCGCGCTTGCGAATGACTGGTCCTATCTCGACAATCCGCTGCACGCCCCCGACAGCCGCTGGCTGCACCGTCCGGTGATGGACTGGGACAGGGCCGATGCGGCCGAGAGTGACCCGGCCAGCCCGCAAGGGCAGGTGCTGCAGGGCACGCGCGCGATCCTGCACCGCCGCGCCGCCTTGCCGCAGCTTCATTCCGGCGTGCCGACCCGCATCCTGCATCCCGAGAATACGCAGGTTCTGGCCTTCGCGCGCCTCGCTCCCACCGGGCCGGTGCTCTGCCTGTTCAACTTCACCGAAGCGGTGCAGCGCATCCCCGAGGGTTGGCTGCGCGCCCAAGGGGCGGAAAAGATGCATGATCTGCTCTCGGGCCATGATATCGGCCTGCATGACGGGGCGCTGGTGCTCCTGCCCTATGCGCGGGTCTGGATGATCTGAGGGCTGGCCGCGAGAGGTGTAAAGACCCGGCCTATGGCCGGGGCGCCCCGCTGCGCGGCCTCACACCTCGACCCGATAATGCAGCCCGTCTGTCTTGATCCAGGAAAGGCGCAACTCCACAGGCTGTTCCGAATAATCCAGCGCCACCCGGCGCACCAGCAGGACTGGCGCGCCCACAGCCAGACCCAGTTCGCGCGCACAGGCCCCGGTCGCACGATCCGCCGTGATCTCTTCGCGCGCGCGATGCACGGTCGCGGCATATTCGGTCTGGTAGAGCTGATAAAGCGTGTTCGGCAGCACCTCCGGCCAGGTCTCCAGCGCCTTGAACCGCGCGGCATCCAGCAGGATATGCTCATAAAGGATCGGCACCCCGTCGCCTTCGCGCACGCGGGTAATGCATAGCAGATCCGCCCCCGGCTCGACCCCCAGCGCCTGCGCCTCCTCGGCATTGGCACTGCGCCGCCCCCGCGCCAGTACCCGGCTTTCGGGGCGCAGCCTGCTGCCATCGGCGCGGCGCATGTTGAAGAAGCGAAACAGCACCGCATCGCTGTCATGGCTTGCGACCACCGTGCCCTTGCCCTGACGGCGCAGCACCACCCCCTCGGCGGCCAGATCCAGCAGCGCCTTGCGCAATGTGCCCACCGCCACGCCATAGTGTTCGGCCAGTTTGATCTCGGGCGGCAGATAGGTTCCGGGCGACCATTCCCCGGCTTCGATCCGGGCCATCATCAGATCACGCAACTGCCGGTGCAGCGGCTGGGCAAAGGGACGCGCGGGGATTGGGCGGGGCATAGGGGGCCTTTCGGGGATGGGCGTTGACACTTCTCTATTATATAAACTATACAGCTTTCAAGCAACGGTTTTCGTGAGTCGTCCGCCCCACAGGAAGAATGATGACAGAGCTTGAAATATCCCTGCAAACCGCGACCGAACTGGCGCTTTCGGCCTTCACCACTGCCGGAATGCCCCAGGAGCTGGCCCTGCCTGCTGCCCGCGCGCTGGTCATGGCCGAGCGCGAGGGGCTGCCCTCGCATGGTCTGGCGCGGGTGCCCTTCTATGTGGCGCAGATGCGGGCAGGTAAGGTGCGGGCTTCGGCCGCACCGCAGGTCACAACAGATGGCGCGGTGATCCGCGTCGATGCCGGTTTTGGTCTGGCTTTTGCCGCGATCGAGGCCGGTGCGCAAGCCGCCCGCGCTGTCACCCGCGATCTGGGCGTGGCCGTGGTCAGCGTCACCCATTCGCATCATTTCGGCGTCGCAGGACAAGCGGTCGAACCTTTCGCCCGCGAGGGTCTGATCGCGCTGGCCTTCGCCAACGCCCCCGCCGCGATGGCCCCCTGGGGCGGCAATCGCGCGCTTTACGGCACCAATCCCGTGGCCTTTGCCTGCCCGCGTGCGCAGGGTGCACCACTGGTCATTGACCTGTCGCTCAGCCATGTCGCCCGCGGCAAGGTGATGCTGGCGCAGAAGGCCGGAAACCCCATCCCCGCCGATTGGGCGCTGGACCCGGATGGCAACCCCACGACCGATGCCGATGCCGCGATGGCGGGCACCATGCTGCCCTCGGGCGGGGCCAAGGGCGCAGCCCTTGCGCTGATGGTGGAATTGCTGACGGCAGGGCTCGCCGGGGCACAATTTGGCTATGAAGCCAGCTCGCTTTTCGACGATCAGGGCCCGCCGCCGGATCTCGCGCATTTCCTGCTGGTGCTGGACCCGGCGCGCTTCGCCCCCGGCTTTGCCACGCGCGCCGAAGCGATGTTTCAGGCCATCGAGGCACAGGAGGGCGCGCGCCTGCCCGGCTCGCGCCGCGCCACCGAACGCGCCGCCCGCGCCACGACACTCCGAATTTCCCGGACCCTGCATGACACGCTTGCAGATCTGGCCACCATCTGACCGACCTGAAGGGAGAGAGCACCATGACCACCCATCCGCAACTGCTTGTCCATGGCAAGGCCGATAATGTCGGCGTCGTCGTGGTCGAGGGGCTGACCGCCGGCACTGACATGCTTTGTGTCTGCACCGAGGATAACAGCGATTTCCGCCTGACCGCGAAAGCCGATATTCCCATCGGCCACAAGGTCGCGCTGCAAGACCTGCAGGCAGGCGATACCGTCCTCAAATATGGCGAGGATATCGGCAAGATGGTGGGCGCGGCGGAACGCGGCGGCCATGTCCATACCCACAATCTTAAAACCAAGCGCTGGTAAGGGGGAACGATCATGGCTTTTGATTTCACGCAAGAAACCGTCAAGGCTTGGCGTCGCGAGAATGGCCGCGTCGGCGTACGCAACCATGTGCTGATCCTGCCGGTCGATGACATTTCCAATGCCGCCTGCGAGGCTGTGGCCAATAACGTCAAGGGCACGATGGCCATTCCCCACGCTTATGGGCGTCTGCAGTTCGGCGAGGATCTGGATCTCCATTTCCGCACCATCATCGGCACTGGCGCGAACCCGAACGTGGCCGCCGTCGTCGTCATCGGGATCGAGCCGGAATGGACCAAGATCATCGTGGACGGCATCGCCAAGACCGGCAAGCCGGTCGAGGGGTTCTGGATCGAACAGAATGGCGATTTCGAGACGATCCGTCGCGCAAGCTGGAAAGCCAAGGAATTCGTGCATTGGGCCTCGGAACTGCAGAAGGAAGATTGCCCGCTGACCGATCTCTGGGTCTCGACCAAATGCGGCGAGAGCGACACCACGACCGGGCTTTCCTCCTGCCCGACCGTCGGCAATATGTATGACAAGCTCCTGCCGCACGGGCTTTACGGGGTGTTCGGCGAAACCTCGGAAATCACCGGGGCCGAGCATATCTGCGAAAAGCGCGCCGCCAATCCCGAAGCAGCGGCCAAATTCATGAAGACCTGGAAAGCCTATCAGGACGATGTGATCGAGCAGTTCAAGACCTCGGATCTCTCCGACAGCCAGCCCACCAAGGGCAATATTCTGGGCGGCCTCACCACCATCGAGGAAAAGGCGCTGGGCAATCTGGAAAAGATCGGCCGCACATCGACCTATATCGACGTGCTCGAACCGGCAGAAGCCCCGGCCAAGGGGGCAGGGCTCTACTTCATGGACACCTCTTCGGCGGCGGCGGAATGCGTGACCCTGATGGCCGCTGCGGGCTATGTCATCCACACATTCCCCACCGGGCAGGGCAATGTGGTCGGCAACCCCATCGTGCCGGTGATCAAGATTTCCGGCAACCCGCGCACGCTGCGCACCATGGCGGAACATATCGATGTCGATGTGACCGGCGTTCTGACCCGCGAAATGACCATTGATCAGGCGGGTGACGCGCTGATCGAGATGATCAAGCGCACCGCCAATGGCCGCATGACGGCAGCCGAGGCGCTGGGCCATCGCGAATTCTCGATGACCAAGCTCTACCGCTCCGCCTGATCCGGCGCATCTGTCATGACGCAGGGGCGGGCTGCAAGGCCCGCCTTCCTTCTCCCGCGCCCCCGAGAGGCCCGAATGACCCCCATCGCTCGCCTGCGCGCCTTCGCCACGCCCCTCGCGCCGGGGCTGATGCTGGCCGCGACCATCGCCGCTGCAGCAGCCTTCCTTGGCGCGCATTACGGTGCGCCGGTGATGCTGTTTGCGCTTCTGCTCGGCATGGCGTTCAACTTCCTGCATCAGGACGGCCCCTGCCGCGCAGGTATCGAATTCGCGGCGAAATTCATCCTGCGGCTGGGGGTGGGGCTTCTGGGCATCCGCATCGCGCTTGATGACGTTGCGCAGATCGGGCTGACGGGCGCGGGCGTGCTGGCGGGGCTGATCGTGCTGACCATCGCGACCGGCTTCATTGTGGCCCCGCTCTTCAGGCGCCAGTGGCGTTTCGCGCTCCTGACCGGGGGCGCGGTGGCGATCTGCGGGGCCTCTGCCGCGCTCGCCATCGCCGCCGTCATCCCGCGCAATGACAAGACCGAGCGCAACACGCTCTTTACCGTCATCGCGGTCACGGCGCTCTCGACCATCGCCATGGTCGCCTATCCGCTGCTGTTTCAGGCGCTGGGCTTCACCGAAGTGCAACAGGGCTTCCTGATCGGCGCCACCATTCACGATGTGGCGCAGGTGGTCGGCGCAGGGTTTTCGGTCTCGGATGCCGCGGGCGAAATGGCCACCATTACCAAACTCTTCCGCGTGGCCATGCTGCCCGTGGTGCTGGTCGCGATCGTGCTGCTGCTGCGTGCAACCGGCACCGGGGCAGGGCAGGGCAAGATCCCGCTGCTGCCATGGTTCATGGTGCTGTTTCTGGCCCTCGTGGTGCTTGGCAGCGCGGTTGATCTGCCCGAGCTTCTGGTGCTGAAGCTTGACACGATCTCGCGCGCCTGCCTGATCACCGCGATTGCGGCGCTGGGCGTCAAGACCTCGCTCAAGACGCTGACCGCCGTGGGCGGCGGCCATCTGGCCATCGTGGTGATCGAGACACTGGCGCTTCTCGCCCTCGCCATGGCAGCACTCCACTGGCTCAACCTGTTGTGATGGGGATTCCCGCTCGACACTCTGGCCCGCTTGCCCTATAGCGCGGGGTTTGATGCGCACCTTGCGGGTGCCAGCCCCAAGGATTCCCTGACGATGATCGCTACCCTGAAAGAAGCCCTCACCGAGCGCGGCTTCGACACGATGACCGATGTGCAAGAGGCCGTCACCGCGCCTGAACTGGCCGATGCCGACCTGCTTGTTTCTGCGCAGACCGGATCGGGCAAGACCGTGGGCTTCGGCCTTGCCATTGCGGGCACGCTGCTGGGCAGCGACGAGCGCTTCGGCCCGCCCGCCCTGCCGCTGGCGCTGGTGATCGCCCCCACCCGCGAACTGGCCTTGCAGGTGCAGCGCGAGTTGCAATGGCTCTATGCCAAGACCGGCGCCAAGGTCGTGTCCTGCATCGGCGGCATGGATGCGCGCGACGAGCGCCGCGCGCTGGAACGCGGCGCGCATATCGTTGTCGGCACGCCGGGGCGTCTGCGCGACCATATCATGCGCGGGGCGTTTGATATGTCCGACCTGCGCGCTGTGGTGCTGGACGAGGCCGATGAAATGCTCGATCTCGGCTTCCGCGAAGACCTCGAATACATGCTGGGCGAAGCGCCCGAGACCAAGCGCACGCTCCTTTTCTCGGCCACCGTCCCGCCCGCGATTGTCGAGATCGCCAAGACCTATCAGCGCGACGCCGTGCGCGTGACGACGATCTCGCGCGGCGTGCAGCATAGCGACATCTCCTATCAGGTGGTCAAGGTCGCCGCCTCCGAGGCCGAACACGCCATCATCAACCTGTTGCGCTTCCACGATGCGCCTGCCTCGATCGTCTTTGCCAATACCCGCGCCACGGTCGCGCGTCTGGCGGCACGCTTTGCCAATCGCGGCCTCTCGGTCGTCAGCCTTTCGGGCGAACTCAGTCAGGATGAACGCAGCCACGCGCTGCAATCGCTGCGCGACGGGCGCGCGCGGGTCTGTGTGGCCACCGATGTCGCCGCACGCGGGATCGACCTGCCCAATCTCGATCTGGTGATCCATGCCGATCTGCCGATGAATACCGAAGCGCTCCTGCACCGCTCTGGCCGCACCGGTCGCGCCGGGCGCAAGGGCGTCTCGGTCCTGATCGCGCCGGATCGCGCCGCAGCCAAGGCCGAGCGCCTCTTGAAATGGGCCAAGATCAACGCCGAATGGGTGCCCCCCCCCACCGCCGAGGAAATCCTTGCCCTCGATGAACAGCGCCTGCGCGAAGCCCCGGTCTGGCAGGGCGAGATGACCGAGGATGAGGCGCGTTTCGCCGCAGACCTGCTCACCGAGCGCAGCCCCGAAGAAATCGCCGCCGCCTGCCTGCGCCTCTACCGCGCGGGGCTCTCCGCGCCCGAAGATATCGAACTGGCCCCGAACCCCAAGGCCCGCCCCGAGCGCGCCGCTTTCGGCCCCTGGGTCTGGTTTGAACTCTCGGTGGGTCAGGACAAACGGGCCGAAGCGCGCTGGCTGCTGCCGATGCTGTGTCGTGCCGGAAATCTCGACAAATCCAGTATCGGGCGGATCAAGGTGCAGACCAGCACGACCGCTGTGGAAATCGCCGAAAGCGCCGCCCCGGCGCTCATCGCGCGTCTGGGCGACAGTGGCGTGCTGGAAGAAGATATCACCGCCCGCAAGCTCGACAGCGCCCCCGACGATACCCGCACCCCGCGCGCCGCACCCCGGCCCGAACGCCGCGAGCGCCCGCGCGACGACCGCCCCGCACGCCCGCGCGATGATGCGGCGCCGAAGCCCCGCTGGTCCGACGCGCCCGAAGGTCCGCGCAAATCCGCGCCGCGCCGCGATGGCGAGACCCCCAAACCCCGCTGGTCTGATGCGGGTGACGCCCCGCGCAAACCCTACAAACCGCGCCCGTCCGACGCGCCCGAAGGCCCCGCCCGGACGCCGCATCGCGCCTTTGCCGAAGATCGCGCGCCGCGCGCCCATGGCAGCGACAGCGCGGATGCCCCGCGCAAACCCCGCCACGCCAAACCCGCGCGCCCCGAGGGCGGCAAGAGCTACGGCACCCCCCGCCCACAGGGCGGCAAGCCGACATACGGCACCGACCGGCCTAAAGGCCCGCGCCCCAGTGGCCCGAAAGGCGCACGCGGCAATGACCAGACCCCGCGCAGCAATGACGCCGCGCCCGCCCGCGCCGAGGGGGCCAAATTCCGCGCCGGTGCCGCCAATGTCTCGCAGCGCATGGAACGCCCCGGCAGTGCCAAGCCGAAATCTGGGGGCAAACCCTTCGCGGGCAAGCCGGGCGGGGCAAAGCCCGGTGCAGGGAAATTCGGTGGCCCCAAACCCTCTGGCTTCAAGCCGCGCGGCCCGAAGCCCGGCGGCGGTAACACGCCCCCGCGCCGCAAACCCTGAGCAGTCAAGACAAATCCCGCACCGGCCCATAGCCGATGCGGGATTTTTCATGGCGCTGGATAGCGATTGCCGCCCCGGAACCGGGCAGGGACCGCAACTGGCGCCCTTCCCGATCAGCCTGCGCCTCAGCCCGCTTTCGGGCCCCCAGACTTCAACTTACCCAACTTCGTCTTGCCGAAAAATACTCTCACTGAGTGGCAACGGGCCGCAAGGCCCGTCCCCCGTCAACAGCGCCTGCGGCGCAGCCTGCCCAGGCTGGTTGAGGTGCACTCTGAGCGGCAGAAGTCCCGCGCCTGTCGCATCAGCCTCAGCGTGACACTGTGCGCGCATTCTGCGCGCCGCGCACGATGATGCGGCTTACTCCCTGCAGGCGGGCCGTGGAAATCTTGACCCCCGCCGTCACCGTGCGCGAGGCTTCGGTCGACACGGCAGTCGGCCCACGCGGCGCGGCCAGAACGAATTCATAGATCAAGGCGCCGTCCAGCGGGCGCTCGTCATTGACCGGGCGCAGTTCCGCATCCCACCAGCCCTGCGTCTGCGTCACACCGCTTGCGCGCAGCAGTGCGCCCCCGGTGGTTGGAATGACTTCCATCTCGGTCACGACAGGCACCAGCGCGCGCCGGTCAACGGTCGTGTCCCAGCCTGCGCGCGGGGCCAGCGTCTCGGTGCTCTCGCGGCCGAACCAGTTCATCGGATTCAGGCGCGACTCGCGCATCGTCCCGCAGGCCCCAAGGGCAAGCACCATGGCCAGCGCGGCGAGAAGGGGCTTTGTCATGGAGAGTCCTTCCGATGGATCATGGAAAACGGTTTGGACTTTGGGTAGCGCAATAACGCCGCTTTGAAAAGTGCCTCGCAACAGCGCAAGGGCTTTTGCGGCGCAATCATGGGCGGGGCGCAGGGCTCTGGACCTTTGGGCCGCCAGAGCTTAGCTATCGGGCGAAAGTGAAGGAAGACCGCACCGATGGCCACAGCCCGTTTCGAGGAAATCGCCGAAACCTTCGAGTTTCTGGACGACTGGGAAGACCGCTACCGCCATGTCATCGAGCTTGGCCGCGCCATGCCACCGATGGACGCGGCGCTGAAATCGCCCGCCACCAAGGTCGAGGGCTGTGCCAGTCAGGTCTGGATCCATCCGGTGGTCGAGGGGGAAGGGCCCGAGGCGCGGTTCGATTTCGCAGGCGACAGCGACGCGATGATCGTGCGCGGGCTGATCGCGGTGCTGCATGCGCTCTATTCCGGCCTCAAGCTGCGCGAGGCCGCACAGGTCGATGCGATCGCTGAGCTGGCACGGCTGGGGCTGGATGAGCATCTCTCCTCGCAGCGCTCGAACGGGTTGCGCGCCATGGTGGGCCGGATCCGGGCGCTGACCTCGGGCGCCTGAGGCGTCAGCGCGGACGGCGCGCCGGATCGTGCCGTTGCAGTGAGTATTTTTGGCAAGAAAATGAGCCAAGGCTTGCGCATTTGCAGGCTTTGCGTCTATGCCGTGCCGACAGGTTTTCAGGGGAGTGAGCATGAGCCGCGCATTTGTTTTTCCGGGTCAGGGGGCGCAGACGATTGGCATGGGCAAGGCTCTGGCCGAAGCCTATCCTGCGGCCAGAGCCGTCTTTGACGAGGTGGATGCAGCACTTGGCGAGAAGCTCTCAAGCCTGATCTGGGACGGCGACATTGCGGACCTGACGCTCACCGCCAATGCCCAGCCTGCATTGATGGCGACCTCGCTTGCCGCCCTGCGCGCGCTGGAGGCCGAAGGCGTGGCCGTGACGGATGCGGCCTTTGTGGCGGGCCATTCGCTGGGCGAATATTCGGCGCTGGCGGCAGCGGGCGCGCTGGAGATCGGCGATGCCGCGCGGCTGCTGCGCATCCGGGGCCGCGCCATGCAAGAGGCGGTGCCAGTGGGCCTGGGCGCGATGGCAGCCCTGCTGGGGCTCGATTTCGCCACCGCGAGCGAGGTTGCGGACGAGGCCGCGCAGGGCGAGATCTGTCAGGCCGCCAATGACAATGACCCGGCGCAGGTCGTGGTCTCGGGCCATAAAGGCGCGGTCGAGCGCGCGGTCGAGATTGCGAAAGCGCGCGGCGCCAAACGCGCGCTGATGCTGCCGGTCTCCGCGCCCTTCCATTGCGCCCTGATGCAGCCCGCCGCCGAGGCGATGCAGGCGGCGCTTGCGGATGTGACCCTGCGCGCGCCCCTCGTGCCGCTGGTCGCCAATGTCCGGGCCGAGGCCGTGTCCGACCCCGACATGATCCGCGCGCTGCTGGTCGAGCAGGTCACAGGTTCGGTGCGCTGGCGCGAGTCGGTGGCTTGGATGGCCGGGCAGGGCGTGAGCGAATTCTGGGAAATCGGCGCGGGCAAGGCGCTGTCGGGCATGATCAAGCGCATCGCGCGCGAGAGCGCGACACGCAATTTCGGCACACCCGAGGATGTGGCGGCGGTAAACGCCTGATCCCTCTCAGGGGATGATGCGGGCGTATTTCACGCCAGCGAGCGAGGCGCCCGCCATGATCCCCGACTGGCCGAACACCACTGCGATAACGGGTGAGAATTGCGTCGTCGTCTCGGTCCCCATCGAGCCGCCCTGCGTGGGCGTCGCATAGCGCAGATCGGCGCTCGCGGCCCAGCCCGGCGAATAGCGGAAATCCGACAGCGCCTGTTCGGTCATGAAAAACAATGCATGGGCATATTGCTGCGCCCCGGCCTGCAGCCCGAAACTGGCGCGGGTGGCGGAATAGTAATCCACCGTGGCGTCATTGATGCGCAGCGCGCCGCGCCCATAGGCCCCGCCAATGAACAACCCGCCCTCGGTCACGACCGGAATATAGAGGATGCCGCGGGCATTCTGGAACAGCTCGTTCAGCCCCGGATAATTCGAGCGCAGATAGTCGCGTGCCGCATCGACACGGGCATCCAGATCCGCCGCGCCCTGGCTGCCGATCGGATTGGAACAGGCCGCAAGCGCCGCAATCGCGGCCAGCCCGGATGTTGCGAATACCCGCCGGTTCATCTGTGTCATGTCTCTGCCTCTGCTCATGGTGCCTGACGCACTCTCGGTATTGTCAAGTGATAGCCTGAAAACAGAGGCTTGTCACCCGCAACAGGCCCTGCATGGGCCGAATCGGCAAGGCTTCGCCGCGATCAGCCGCGCAGGGCGCGCGCCACGCGCGGCGCGAAATAGCTCAGCACCCCGTCACAACCCGCGCGTTTGAACCCCATCAGGCTCTCAAGCATCACCTTCTCGCCATCAAGCCAGCCATTCTGCGCCGCCGCCATCAGCATCGCATATTCCCCCGAGACCTGATAGGCGAAGGTCGGGCGCTGGAAGCGATCCTTGGCCGCGCGGCAGATATCAAGATAGGGCATTCCGGGCTTGACCATGATCATATCCGCCCCCTCGGCCAGATCGCGCGCGATGCAGGCAAGCGCTTCCTGCGCGTTGGCCGGGTTGATCTGATAGGTCGCCTTGTCGCCCACCAGACGGCCAGAGGCGCCCACCGCATCGCGGAAGGGGCCGTAAAAGCCGGAGGCGAATTTCGCCGCATAGGACAGGATCGCGACTTGGCTGTGACCCTCGGCCTCCAGCGCCATGCGCAGCGCCCCGATCCGGCCATCCATCATGTCGGACGGCCCAAGGATATCCGCCCCCGCCTCGGCCTGCGCCAGCCCCATCCTCACCAGCGCGGCGACGGTTTCGTCATTGACGATTTCGCCATTGACCACCAACCCGTCATGCCCGTTGGCATTGTAAGGGTCGAGCGCGATATCGGTCATCACCATCAGATCGGGCAATTCGCGCTTCAGAAGCCGGATCGCGCGATTGGTCAGGTTCTCGGGATTCCAGGCCTCGGCACAATCCTCGGTGCGCAGGCTCTGATCGGTATAGGGAAAGAGGCAGATCGCGGGAATGCCGAGATCATGGGCCTCTTCGGCGGCCTGCAGCATCCGGTCAAGCGACAGCCGGGCAACACCGGGCAGCGAGGGGATCGGCTCTTCCACCCCCGCGCCATCGCGGATGAAGACCGGCCAGATCAGGTCGCGGGCGCTCAGGCCCTGTTCCTGCACCATCTCGCGCAGGGCGCGGGTGCGGCGCAGACGGCGCATGCGGGCAGCAGGAAAGGGGGCAGGGGTCATGGGTCCGGGCCTCTCAAACAGATGTCAGGGACTTGGTGCCATGCGATGGAGCGGAAGGGAAGCCCTCTCGGCTGGGGTAGGGTGCGTGGTCACCACGCACCCTACGGCGCTTCACCCGATCTTAAGTATTATGCGCGAGGCTTGGCCCATGTCCCAGTATCGCCGCCCCCGCATCCCCGGTGCCACCATCTTCTTCGAGGTCGTTCTTGCCGAACGCCCGAGCGATCTGCTCATCCGCCATATCGGGCTCTTGCGCGACGCCCTGCGCCAGACCCGCGCGGATCACCCGTTCGATATTCTGGCATGGGTGGTCCTGCCCGACCGGATGCTCTGCATCTGGACCCTGCCGGAGGAGGATAGCGACTATTCCACGCGCTGGCGGCTGATCAAGGCACGGTTCTCGCGCGCCCTGCCGCCGGGCCGGCGGCGGGTCTCGCATATGCGCCGTGGCGAAAGGGGGATCTGGCAGCGGCGTTTCTGGGAACACCATATCCGCGGCCATGCCGATCTGCAGGCGCATCTGAGCCTCTGCCGCGACAGTCCGGTCCTTGCGGGTCTCGTGTCCGATCCGCTGGCCTGGCCCTATTCCTCCTTCACGCGCGCGGCGGCAGGTAGGGTGCGTGCTGAGCACGCACCCTACGGCAGGATCTGCAACCAGACCCAGCCTGTCACCATCACCCCCAGCGTGCCGATCAGCACCGCAGAGGCCGCCACCCGTTTCGCCCGCCCATAGAGATTGGCAAAGACATAGGCATTCACCCCCGGCGCCATCGCCGCTGTCACCACCGCCGAGCGCAGCGCTTCGGTCCCCAGCCCGAAGGCGCGTGCCAGCCCGTAGGTGATCAGCGGATGCACCACCAGCGACAGCGCCACCACATAGCCGATGGTGCGCAGATCGCCCTCGGGCCGGTAGCGGTAGAGCACGCCCCCCAGCCCGAACAGTGCCACCGGCAATGCCGCGCGCACCATCATGTCCAGCGCCTGATCGGCGACCCCCGGCATGGGAAAACCCGTCAGATTCACGACGAAACCCAGGCCGATGGCAATCACCAGCGCATTGCGGAACATCGCCGAGAACACCTGCCGCGCCGTGTCGCGCAGCCGCCCCCCGCGATTGCGGATCAGCTCCATCGAGGTGATCCCCACCGCATAGCACAAGGGCGAATGGATCGCGATGATCGCATAATTGGCCGCCAGCGCATCTGACCCATAGGCGCGTTCCGTGATCGGCAGACCCAGCAGCACCGAGTTGGAAAACAGCGCCACGAAACCGATGGCCACGCAATCCTCCCAATCCCGCCTGAACAGAACCCGCGCGCCGAAAAATCCCAACCCGAACCCCGCAAGCGCGCCGGTATAGAAGGCCACCAGCAGCCGCCAGTCGAAATCCTGCGCCAGATCCAGCCGGGCGATGGCCACGAAAAGCAGGCAGGGCACAGCGAAATTCTGCGCGAATTGCACCACCCCATCGACATGCTCATCCGTGATCAGCCTGCGCCAGCGCGCAACATAGCCAAAGCCGATGACCAGAAAGACCGGAAGGATGACATCCGCCAGCGCCTGCATCGTCTAGACCTTCAGCGACAGGATCATGCCGTCATGCGCGGGCCGGATCTGATCGGGCAATTCCGCACAGAGCGTCGCATAATCCAGATCGACATGCATATTCGTCAGCACCGCCTGCCGCGGCTGCGCCCGCGCGATCCAGTCCAGTGTCATCTCCAGATGCGCATGGCTGGGATGCGGCTTGCG
Organism: Natronohydrobacter thiooxidans; assembly: GCF_001884735.1. Lineage (GTDB taxonomy): Bacteria > Pseudomonadota > Alphaproteobacteria > Rhodobacterales > Rhodobacteraceae > Roseinatronobacter > Roseinatronobacter thiooxidans_A. Next base: position 205,138 of record NZ_MJAP01000034.1, read on the forward strand.
GCGCAGCGCATCGACGATCCAGATATCCAGCCCCTCCAGCATCGGCCAGCTTTCGGGATAGATCCCCACCACATCCGGCGCATAGGCCAGCCCCTCGACCCGGAAGCCCAGCGCATCGACCGTGCCATGATTGAGCCGGATCGGATGCAGCACCATCGGCCCGCCCGCGCCCTCGATCGTCACCGCGCCCGAGATTGTGTTCAGATCCAGAATCGGCGGGTAGGGCGAATTTTTCGGCTGCACGAAGGCATAGCCGAAGCGCGACAGCAGCGCATCCTGCGTCGGCCCATCCGCCCAGACCGGCAGCCGCTTGCGGGTCGTGAACACGATCTGGCGCAGATCATCGATCCCGTGGACATGATCGGCATGGGAATGGGTAAAGACCACCGCATCCAGCCGTGCAATCCCGGCATCCAGAAGCTGGGCGCGCATATCGGGCGCCGTGTCGATCAGGACCTGCGTGCGCCCCTGATCGGTGATCCGCTCCAGCAAGAGCGAGCAGCGGCGGCGGATATTGCGCGGCTCATTCGGGTCGCAATCGCCCCAGACCCCGCCAATGCGCGGCACACCGCCCGAAGAGCCGCAGCCCAGAATCGTCGCGCGCAACTCAGCCATCAGGCAGCCTTTCGGAACAGGCGGTTGAAATTCGCCGTGGTCGCTGCAGCAAATTCGGACAGCGGTAGATCGAAAAGCGCCGCCCCTGCCTCGGCCGTATGCACGGTATAGGCGGGCTCATTGCGTCGGCCGCGATAGGGCGGCGGGGCAAGATAGGGCGCGTCAGTTTCCAGCAGGAGACGCTCCAGCGGCGCCGCCCGGAAAATCGCGCGCAAGCTCTCGCTTTTCGGGAAAGCCGCAATCCCCGACATCGACAGGTAAAACCCCAGATCCAGCGCGGCCTGCGCCAGCCCTTCGCCGGAGGAGAAACAATGCATCACGCAACTGTAGCTGCCTGCGCGATGCTCTTCCGTCAGGATCCGCGCCATATCCTCGTCAGCGTCACGCGCATGGATGATCAGCGGCAACCCGGTCTGGCGCGCGGCCTCGATATGCACGCGCAGGCTTTGGCTCTGCACCCCCGCACTCTCCGCCGTGTAGTGATAATCCAGCCCCGTCTCGCCAATCCCCACCATCTTCGGATGGGCCGCCAGCGCGACCAGTTCTTCCACAGACACCATCGGCTCATCCGCCACGCTCATCGGATGCGTGCCTGCCGCGAAGAAAACCCCCTCATGCGCCTCGGCAATCGCCTGAACCCGTGGCAATTCCCGCAGCTTGGTGCAGATCGTGACCATCCGTGTCACCCCCGCCGCGCGGGCACGCGCGATCACGGCCTCCAGATCCTCGGCCAGTTGCGGGAAATCCAGATGGCAATGGCTGTCAACGATCTCGGGCGGCATGATCTCTCCGGGCGCGGGCTCAGCTTTCAGAGGAACCTGCGCGCCTCTGCTTCGGTCTGCGTGATCATATCAAGCACCACAGCGGCAGGGTCAAGGTTCACCGCGCGCCCATGCCGCGCCCGCGCCCCCAGCGACTGCGCCAAAGCCGCATAGGCGCGCGCCGCCGCGTCATGGGGCGCAAGCCGGGCGAAAACCGCCGCTTCCCCCGGCACAGCCTCGGGTGGGGGGCCGGAAATACCCGCCCGCGCCAGCCGCGCCATGAACAGATCATAAAGCGCGAGCAGCATCGCAAAGCGCGTGTCATTGGCCTTGCCCGCAACCGATTCGGCCAGTTTCAACGCCAGGGCGCGATCCACCCGTGGCACGCCGCCGAAAATCGCCACCAATGCCGCATAGATCTCGGCGCCCCCGCCCTGCGCCAATGTCACCGCCGCGCCCACCGATCCGCCCGAAAGCTGTGCCAATGCCGCGCTGTCCTCGGCAATCCCCGCCTGCGTCAGAGCACCCGCGAAATCCGCCCCCGAAAGCGGCATCAGCCGCAGATCGCGGCAGCGCGAACGGATCGTCGGCAGCAGTTTCGAGGGCTGATGCGCGACCAGCAGCAGAAACGCCCGCTCCGGCGGCTCTTCCAGCGCCTTCAACAGCGCATTGGCGGCATTCGGGTTCATCTCGTCGGCAGCGTCGATAATCACCACCCGCCGCCCGCCATCCGGCGCCGACAGGCCGAAAAACCCGTGCAGCTTGCGCATCACATCCACGGTGATATCGCGCCGCAGATTGCCCTTGTCATCCTGCCCCCGCCGGATCACCAGCAGGCCCCCATCCGCACCCGCGCGCAACCGCCGCGCGACCGGGTGATCCTCGGGAATATCCAGGCTCTCGGGCGGCGGGGGGGCGAACATGCCGCCATCCTCCGGCGGCGTCGCCAGCAGAAACCTTGCAATCTTCCACGCGAGCGTCGCCTTGCCCACCCCGCGCGGCCCGGAAATCAGCCAGCCATGATGCATCCGCCCCGAGCTATAGGCCCGCAGAAACGCCGCTTCCGCGCGTTCCTGCCCGAAGAGCCGCGCCGTCTCGCGCGGATGCGGGGCGCCCTCGATCTGATCGGGCGGCAGAATGTCGCCTGCATCAGCCATCAAGCCGCGCCCTGACCCGTTGCGCCACATCGCGCGCCACATCCTCTGCCGCCCGCGCGCCGTCGATCATCTGGATACGGTCGGGGCAGGAGAGCGCAAGATCGAAGAACCCCGCGCGCAGCGCTTCCTGAAAACCCAGCCCCAATTCCTCGAACCGGTCCTCGCCCGATCCGCGCGCCAGCCCGCGCGCCAGCGCCACTTCCGGGTCCATGTCGATCACGAAAGTCATATCCGGCTCGATCCCGATCACCAGATCATGCAACTGATCCACCAGCCCGCGCAGACTGGCCCGCGCCACGCCCTGATAGACCCGCGTCGAATCCGCGAAACGGTCGGTGATCACTACTGCGCCCCGCGCCAGCGCAGGCCGGACAGTCTTTTCCACATGATCGCGCCGCGCGGCGTTGAACAGCAGGATCTCGGTCTCGGCAGACCAGCGGTCGGGGTCGCCCTCGACCAGCAGCCGCCGGATCGCTTCGGCCCCGTCAGAGCCGCCGGGCTCGCGCGTCAGCACCACCTCACGGCCTGCGCCGCGCAGGCTCTCGGCCAGCGCGCGCGCCTGTGTGGATTTGCCGGAACCGTCGATCCCCTCGAAACTGATGAACAGGCCAGCGGGCAGGGACATGCCTCAGTTCATCACGTCTTGCGCATGCCCCATGACCATGCCCAGCAGCCGCTGCGCCGAGGCCAGGGCGCGCACGCCAAAGCCACCTTCCGCGACCGAGGCCCCGGCCAAGAGCGGCACCCGCATCTCACCCAGTTCCGGCACATCCACCGCGACATGGCCCACCACCTCGCCCGCCGCAATCGGCGCGGGCAGGGGGCTGTCATAGACAACGGTCGCGGCCATATTGCGCTGCGCCATTGCGGGGATCAGGATATCGGGGCTTTCGCCCAGCACCAGCGGCACGGTCTTTTCCGCCCCCAGCCAGACCGGGGCCTCGCCCATCACCTGACCTGTGGTGCCAAGCGAGACCTTCTGGAACTGCCGGAATGCCCAGTTGATGATCGCCTCGGCCTCTTGCCGCCGCTCGGCCTCGCTGTTCAACCCGCCAAAGGCAAAGACGATCCGCCGCTCACCCTGCCGCGCCGATCCGGTCAGCGAATAGCCCGCCTGAGACGTGTAGCCGGTTTTCAGCCCGTCCAGCCCCACACCCGCGCCCAGAAGCGGCACGCGGTTGGGCTGCGTGATCCCGTTCCAGGTGAAGTCGCGCTCGGCCAGATAGGGGTAAAACTGCGGATAGGTCTCGATGATATGTTCTGCCAGGATCGCCAGATCCCGCTTCGACATCAGGTGATCCGGATGCGGCCAGCCCGATGCATTGGCAATCGTGGTGTTGCGCATCCCCAATTCCCGCGCGCGCCGTGTCGCAAGCTGGGCAAAGGCCTCTTCCGTGCCCGCCAGCCCTTCGGCCACGACCACAGTGGCGTCATTGCCCGACAGCACCGCAATCCCGCGGATCAGATCCAGCGCCGTGGGCCGGTCACGCATTTCCAGAAACATGCGCGAGCCGCCCATCGCATGCGCGCGCTCCGAGACTGTGAAGGTCGTGTCCAGCGCCATGCGCCCGTCCTCGATGGCCTCGAACAGCATCAGAAGCGTCATCAGCTTGGACATGGATGCCGGCGGCAAGGGCACATCCGCGCCGCGCTCCATCAGCACGACACCTGTCGTCAGATCGCGCACATAGATCGAGGGCGCACGCGGCTCGAAACCTGCGACCTGAGCGCCCGCAGGGGCCGACAGGCCAAGGGCAAGAATCGCCCCGGCGGCAGCCGAGGTGACAGCATGACGGATGACAGAACGCATGAATTGGCTCCTTCGGGTTGCCTCAGCGGCGGACCGCATAGGCGTCATTAAAGCCCAGGCCCTTGACCCGCGCAAGCATCTGGCTGTGTTCCGCCTGCGTGCTGGCCGGACCGACAACCACGCGCCAGAACTGGTTGCCCGAGGCCTGACCCGGAACAATCCGCGCGCTCAGCCCCGCGCCTGCGGCCATGGATTCCGCCTTGCGGGCATTGGCCTGAACACTGAAAATACCAAGCTGGATATAAGGTTGGGCAAGGGTGCTGGCTGGTGCGGGTGGCGCGGCCACGGGCGCTTGTGCGGCCGGTTCCGGCTCTGCGCCCAGCGTCGCGGCGGGCGCGGCCTGTGCATCCCCCAGAACCTGCGTCGCAATCGCCGACGACTCCATGGCGGGCGCAGGCTGCGGGCTGCGCCGCCCGAAGACCCGCCCGAAGAACCCGCCCTCACGGCGCGGCGCAGAGGCCGCGTCCTCTTCGGGCATGGCGATCAGGAAATCGCCCTCGGCCTCGCCGGGCGCGACCGGCTGCGGCGCGGGGCCAGGCTGCGCGGCGGCGACCTCAGTCCCGGTGACATCTGTGGCTTGCAGCGCATCGGCCGGCGCTTCAGCCATAACGGGCTGCGCCTCTTCGGTGCGCAGCGCCACCACCTCGATCACTGTCGGCGCTCCGGCCAGCATGCCCACGGCATTGGCGGCCTCGCCCGAGACCTGAAAACTTGGCCCCGGATTCATCCGTTCGCGCCGGAACAGCGCGCCGATGGTTTCCTGACCATTCTCGGTATTGCGGATGATCACCCGTTCGGGCGATCTGACATCAGGATGCGCGACCCAGACCCCGCCCAGCGAGGGGCGCCCGTCCCAAAGCCCGTTCTCGCGCTTCGAGAACACCCTGGGATCCTCGATATCGCGGTCCATCGGCCCTGCGCTGCGCGCGGCCCCGTTCCCGTTCGTGCCCGAGCGGGAGCCGGACCCGTCCATACAGCCTGCAAGACTGATACTGACCACGACCGCAAGGCCCAGAAACCGATACTGTGACGTCTGCATACTGCCTCTCTCCGCCTCATGCCGCCCCTGATCTGATGTCAGGTTGTCCACGGGCCATGGGTAACTGCGTTCTTATACTCTGAAACCTGCGGCTCTGACAGTCCGAATGATGCCCCGCGCGGATCGTTGCGCATCCTAGCGGCTTGCCCTGCGACCGAAAAGCGACAGTTCCGTGATCACGACACTGCTCAGCGCCGGTCGCGCCAGCGATTGACCATCGGATAGCGCCGGTCCAGCCAGAAGGCGCGAGCCGTCAGCCGCGTGCCCGGCGCCGACTGGAACCGCTTCCACTCCGAAATCGCCACCAGATGCTCGACCCGCTCGACCACTGCGCGCTCGTACCCCTCGGCCACGATTGCCGCAATCGGCATATCCCGCTCGACCAGCGCCTCCAGAATCGCATCCAGCACCGGATAGGGCGGCAGGCTGTCCTCGTCGCGCTGATCGGGGCGCAGCTCCGCCGAAGGCGGCTTGTCGATGATCCGCAGCGGGATCACCTCGCCCCCCGGTCCCTGCATCCAGTCGCGGTGGTTCGTGTTGCGCCAGCGGCAGATCTCGAAAACCCGCGTTTTATACAGATCCTTGATCGGATTATAGCCGCCATTCATGTCGCCATAGATCGTGGCATAGCCCACCGCGACCTCGGATTTATTGCCGGTGGTCAGCAGCATCGCGCCGGTCTTGTTGGACAGCGCCATCAACAGCGTGCCCCGGATCCGCGACTGCAGGTTTTCCTCGGTCACATCGGGCTCCAGCCCCGCGAACAAGGGCGCAAGCGCGGTCTCCATCGCCGCGCGCGGCCCTTCGATGCTGATCTCGTCCAGCCTGCAGCCCAGCCGCCGTGCAAGATCCGCCGCATCCTCTAGCGAGTGAGAGGCGGTATATTCCGAGGGCAGCATCACGCAATGCACATTCCCCGCCCCCAGAGCATCCGCCGCGATCACCGCCACCAGCGCCGAATCGATCCCGCCCGAGAGACCCAGAACCACCTTGGTGAAGCCTGATTTGCCCAGATAATCGCGCAGCCCCACCACCATGGCGCGGTAATCCAGCTCCCATTCCCCCGGCAGCACCGCGCGCGGCCCGATCTCTGCCCGCCAGCCGTCAGTTCCGTGGACGAAATCCACCGTGGCGATCGCTTCCTCATGCGCAGGCATCTGCAGCGCCAGTCGCCCGCCGGGATTCAGCACGAATGACGCCCCGTCAAACACCTGATCATCCTGCCCGCCGACAAGGTTCAGATAGACCAGCGGCAGCCCGGTCTCGACCACCCGCGCCACCATATGCGTCATCCGCGTGTCATAGCGCCCCCGCGCATAGGGCGAACCATTGGGCACCAGCAGCAACTCCGCCCCCGATTCCGCCTGCGCCTCGGCCACATCCTCAAACCAGGCATCCTCGCAGATCGGCGTGCCGATCCGCAGCGGCCCCGCCCGATAGGGCCCCGAAATATCGCCCGAGGCGAAGACCCGCTTCTCGTCGAAGACATCCGCGTTGGGCAGATGATGCTTGCGGATCACTGCCGCCAGCTTGCCGCCCTCCAGCACCGCGAAAGCGTTATAGAGCCTGCCCCCCTCCACCAGCGGCACCCCGATCCCGAGCCTCGGCCCCTCGGCACAATCGCGCGCCAGCGCGTCGAGCGCGTCGCGCAGATCGGCCTGAAAGGCCGGACGCCAGACCAGATCCTGCGTCTGATATCCCGCGAGAAACATCTCGGGCAGGGCGAGCATATCGGCCCCCTCGCGCTTGGCGGCGTCCCATGCCGCGCGGGCCTTGGCGGCATTGCCGGAGATATCGCCCAGAGTGGGGTTCAACTGCGCGAGGGTCAGGCGGAAACGGTCGGACATGCGGCGCTCTTTGGCTGGTTTCGGGCTGACATATCATGTTGACGGGCCGAGGGAAGCCGAAAGGCGCTCTCTGGGCGGGGGGGGGTGTTCTCGTGCGGGAAAAGAGGGCAGCGCCTGCCGGGGGAGGCGTTGACGCGCGGCGGTCCGGTGAGCAAACGACGGCTTTGGGCCCGAAATAATGATGCCGATCAACTTGGAGTGTGCTCAGCGCCCGAGATGATCCACAGATACCACGCTGATAAAAATTCGAGACCCGCGTATTTCAACTGTGCCGCTTCCGCTGATGGTGCAAAGCTCTGAAAAGCTGAACATAAAGCCTGATCCGGCGCACTCAGTTTCTACCTTCTCTCGAATATCGCGCCCGGTATCCATTGTGACACCGAAAGGCTCACGATCCTCATTATAGAAAGTAAAATCGCGATCACTGGAGTTGTATCGTATGCGCCCGGAGAAGGTGATCTCAGATCGGTCGACGGACGACAGATATTGAGCGAGCGGGACCGTATCCGCAAGTGCATGCGAGCCAAAGAGCATTGCCAGAGTAGAGGTGATGGTCGAGGCGCATTTAAAGATCAATTTCATCGTGACTTCATTTCCGGTTGCTGGGGTTTATCCGCTGTTGGTTCTCAACAATGATGACTTCTCTTGCGCCACCTAAGCTGAGCACAAGGCCGATAATCAGAAAGATCGTTCCTAAAATGAGGCCAAAGAATGTTGCGACCCCAGTAACTGCAATTCCTGCAAGTCCTGCACCTATAGCCGTAAAGGCTTCGGTACCGTCGCTAGTGGAACCAATAACTTCAGATGCGGCGCGACCCGAAAGAAGAAATGCGGATAATGGGAGCGCGAAAACTGACGCCCCAAGCGCCAAGAACCCGCGACCGAACGCTCGACGGATCGTCGGAGCAAAAAAACAAAGGGCCGTGCAGATCAGGATCACAGCTAATACCAAGAGCGGTGCCGTTTGATCTGTGTCAGAGTGAAAGGCTGCAAACGCTGGACTCAACGCAGTCACGGACAAAACGCCAAAAAACAAACCTATGACGATACGGAAGGTTGCTTTTATTACGAGCATTCATCGACCTTTGAGGTGGAACTAAGAAAAACTGACATGAAAGACCAACTCAAGCAACCGTTCAGCGCCGCGCTGAATACCGCCACTCTGCCGCCCCCCTCACAGCCGCGCAAGGCAAAACCCCTTGCCAGCCCCAGCGCACCCGCTTACCCTCGCCCCCAAAAGTCCAAGGGAGTTCCGCGACATGCCCCAACGCCCCCCCTATACAGGCGCGATGATTGCCGCCCTCACTCTGGCCCTTGCCGCGCCCCTTCATGCCCAGACCGATGGCACCCTGTCGCGCCAATATGACGATGGCGGCATCTATGAGGGGGAATTCCTCGACGGTCTGCAGCACGGCACCGGCACCTACCGGCTGCCCAACGGGTTCGAATATTCCGGCGACTGGGTCGCGGGCGAGATCAGCGGGCAGGGCGTCGCCCGCTACCCTTCGGGCGCGGTCTATGAAGGCGCTTTCGCCGCCGGTCGCCCGCATGGCACCGGGCGCATGACCTTCGCCGATGGCTCCAGTTATGAGGGCGAATGGGTCGAGGGCCGGATCGAGGGGACAGGCACCCGCCACTTCGCCAATGACTCCCTCTATGAGGGCGATTTCATCGATGGCCAGCCGCAGGGCGCAGGCACCCTGACCCGCCCCGATGGCTACCGCTATGAGGGGGATTGGGTCGCGGGCCTGCGCGAGGGCAGCGGCACCATCACCTATCCCGATGGCTCGGTCTATGAGGGCGAGATGCAGGCCGATCTGCGCCATGGCAACGGCATCCTGACCAGCCCCGACGGGCTGCGCTATGAAGGGGACTGGCTGGAAGGGCAGTTGCACGGGCAGGGCGTGCTCACCCAGGCCAATGGCGATGTCTATACCGGCGGCTTCCGCGCCGGGCTGCGCGATGGCGAGGCGCGGGTCGAACAAGCCGACGGGCTGGTCTTCGAGGGCAGGTTCGTCAATGACATGCGCGAAGGGCCGGGGCGGCTGAGCGGCGAAGACGGCTATCTGTATGAAGGGACATGGGTCGCAGGCCAGATCGAGGGCGAGGGGCGGCTGACCCAGCCCGATGGCTCGGTCTATGAGGGCCAGTTCCGCGGCGGCCTGCCGGATGGCACCGGTCAGATCACCTATGCCGATGGCAGCACCTATGAGGGGGAATGGCGCGAGGGTCAGTTCGAGGGCGAGGGCCGCGCGGTCTTTGCCGATGGCGGCATCTATGAGGGCGGCTTCGTGCAGGGCCTGTCCGAGGGCGAGGGCGTGATGAGCTTCGCCGATGGCCGCGTCTATACCGGCGAATTCCTGGGCGGCGAGATGCACGGGCAGGGCGAGATGGTCTTTCCCGATGGCTCGGTCTATCGCGGCGAATTCGCCGAGGGCACGCGCGAGGGCGCGGGCCGGATCGAACTCGCCGATGGCTTTGTCTATGAGGGTGCGTGGTCCGGCGGCCAGATCACCGGGCAGGGGGTTGCCACCTATTCCACCGGCGATGTCTATGAGGGCGAATTCCTCAACGGCCAGCGCCACGGCAGGGGCGTGTTGCGCTACGCCACCGGCGAGGTGCTGTCGGGCGATTGGGAAGACGGGCGCATGACCGTGCGCGACGACGACTGAATTCTCCTGCGGGCGCGGCGGCGCAAGGGCGATCAGCCCGAGACGCCCTGCGCCCACTGCGCCCGACCCTTCGCATGACGCAGGACATAGGCCAAGTTGCGCTTCTGTCCCGTCTGCGACCGGTCCGGGGCAACAGCCTCAAGCGACAGCCTCAGCGCGCAAGGGCCGCGCGCAGGGCCGGTGCGAATTCCGGGTGATCATAGATCGTGTTATGACCGGTTTCCAGCCGCGTGACCTGCGCCTGTGGCAGGGCTGCGACCAGCGCCTCGGCGCGGGCAGGCGGGATCACCTCATCGCGGCGCGCAAGGATCAGGTGGATCCCGGCATCGCTGCGCTCCAGCGCATCCAATGCGTTCATGTCATGGCGAAACAGCAGCCCCACAGGCGCAAACGGATAGATCTGCCGCGCCACGGCGCTCAGGCTGTCAAAGGGCGTGACCAGCACCACCCGCGCCAGCGCGCGTTCCGCCGCCAGATGGGCGGCAATGCCTGCCCCGATGCTGAACCCGACCGCGATCACGCCCGTGGCCTCCGCTGCGATCAGATCATGTATCGCCTCGGCATCCGCCATCAGCGCCTGTGCCGAGGGGCGGCCCGTGCTGGGCGCATAGCCGCGATAATGGAATGTCACCACGTCATGTTCCGGGGCGATCTGATGCAGGAACAGCGCCATGGCTTCGGCATTCCAGGCATTGCCGCCAAAGCCAAGGATCACAGGCCGCGCCGGATCGCGCCCGGCAATCCGGACGCCCTGCAAGGTTTCGCCGCCCGCGCTGGTCAGTTCCAGCCGCGCGGTGCCCGCAGGCAGGTCCGGGGCCGGGCCGACCAGCGCGCGGGGAAACAGGAGCGAGGTCTGAAACGCGGCGAGCAGGGCGATCAGGGCGATACCGAGGGCCGCAAGGAGAAGCAGAAATTTCGCCAGCGTCCCCATCACTCCGGCACAGTATCCGCGCGCGGCATATGCGGTTTGATGTCGATCAGCGGGGTGCCATCGACCGCATCAATGGCGTCAATCCCGATGATCCCGCTCTCCATGTCGATTTCCAGCACCTTCACCACCCCCATGCCGATCGGATTGGGCCGCACCGGCGAGCGCAGGTTGAAAGTGCCGGTTCCTTCACTCCGGTGGCGCGGCACCTGCCGCAGAAGATTGCGCGGCGCATGGCTCATCCAGTAGAGCAGCACCAGCGCGTCGCCTGCCGCGATCCCATCAAGCGCGGGGCGGAACTGGGGCGCGACATGCACCCGCGCAGGAGCGCCCCTTTCGCGGGCCTGACGCAGGTTCTTGGGGCAGTCATTCAGGCTCCAGCGGCTTTCGATCCGGCCGATGAAGGTCACGCGTTCATGAAAAACGATTTCAGAATCGAGCAATAATTCGCCCTTACGGGCCTCAAACCGGCTCATCTGATGCATCACTTGAAGAACGCCCGCGAAACCCTTGGGCTACAACGTATTTTTCGGAACTGTCCGAGCGGCTGGCCGGGGGCTTCACATTGGCGACTTTCTTGAAGTTTTTCTTCAGAAGTTGCTGCAATTCGCCTTCCGCACCCCCTGCCAACACTTTGGCAACGAATGTGCCGCCCTCTTCCAGCACATCGAAGGCGAAATAAGCCGCCGCTTCGCAGAGCGCCATGATCCGCAGATGGTCGGTCTGCTTGTGCCCCGAAGAGGCCGCCGCCATATCCGACATCACCACATCCGCAGGCCCGCCCAGCCAGACCTTGACCTGTTCTTCCGCGCCTTCCTCAAGGAAATCAAGCACATGCGCCTCGGCCCCGGCCAGCGGCTCGACCTCTTGCAGATCGACGCCCAGCACCGTGCCCACGCGCTTGCCCTGTTTCTCGCCCAATGCATTGACGCGAGCTACCGCGACCTGCAGCCAGCCACCGGGCGCGCAGCCCAGATCGACCACGCGCGCGCCGGGCACAAGAAAGCGGTATTTATCGTCCAGTTCCAGCAGCTTATAGGCCGCGCGCCCGCGATAGCCGTCACGCCGCGCGGCGGCGACATAAGGGTCATTCAACTGCCGCTCCAGCCAGCGGGTTGAGGACAGCTTACGCCCCCGCGCGGTCTTGACCTTGACCCTCAACTCGCGCTGACCGCGCCCGGATGTATTCTTTGTCGTCATAGACTTAACATGCTTTCTTCAACTTGTCAGATCAAGTACGCCATCGCGGCTCATCTGCGCGAACAAGAGCCCTTCGCGCAGACCGCGATCCGCGACCGACATGCGATCAGTGGGCCAGACCCGCATCAGCGCGGTCAAAATCGCAGCGCCCGACATGATCTGCGTGTGCCGGTCGCGCCCGATTCGCGGATCCTGCCGCCGCCCGATGGGCCCAAGCGCCAGATATTCGCGGATCACCTGATCGACCTGCGTCGAGTTCATCACCAGCCCATCGACCTTGTTGCGGTCATAGCGTTTCAGCCGCAGATAAGAGGCGGCCACCGTGGTGATCGTCCCCGAGGTGCCGATGATCTGGAATTTCTCATGCGCCGTGCCGTCGCGATAAGGCGCGAAAGCTTCAAGTTGTTCCTCGAAATACCAGCTCATCAAGGCAAAACGCGCGGCATCATCGTCGACTTCGCGGAAATAATCCTTCAGCGTGGCCACGCCCAGCGGCACCGAAATCCAGTCCACCACATGCGGATGCCCCTGGGCGGGTGCGCGCATGAACGGGCCGCGATGCATGGCCATGATCGCATTGCCGCGCTTTTCGGGGGCGACGCGGGACAGGTCGATCCACACGAGTTCGGTCGACCCGCCGCCAATGTCGATGACCAGCAACTGCTCGGTATCCGGCGCCACCAGCGAGGCACAGGAGACCACCGCCAGCCGCGCCTCTTCCTCGGCGGTGATGATATCGAGCCGCAGCCCGGTTTCACGCTGCGCGCGGCGCACGAAATCGGCTGAATTGCGGGCACGGCGACAGGCTTCGGTCGCCACCAGTCGCATCCGGCGCACGCCATGATGCTCCAGTTTCGTGCGGCAGATGCGCAGCGCCTGCAGCGTGCGCTGCATCGGCCGGTGCGACAAAAGCCCCGAACTTTTCAACCCGGTGCCCAGTTCGACGGCCTTGGAGAAGCTGTCCACAACCTCAAAATGCCCGCCCTGCGGGCGAGCGATCAGCATGCGACAACTGTTCGTACCCAAATCCAGCGCCGCATATAGCTGCGGTCGGCCAGATCCGGGGCGGCGCGGTGCCTTTTCCGAAGGGGGGCCGGCAGCATCGGGCTGCAGGTCCAAAGGGGTCAGGGAAGCGCCCGCGCCATCGGGACGCTCGGGCGCCATATTTCGCCCTCCAAACTCAAGTTGATGTGAAGGTAATGCGCCCGGCGCACTTAAGCAAGAGTTTGCATGCCGGTCGGATGCAACGCCGCATGCGGTTGCCGTCATAATCTAGTTGAGAAAATTGATGACGGGGTGCTCTCGCCAAATGCCGCGCCCCTGCGTTAGAAGCAGGTCGGCGAACCGGGCTGCGCTGTCGCTTTGCGGATATCGCAAGCAGATCCGGTCGCTTAAGGACTGAGGGCAGGCCAGGGAAAGGACCGCATGATGGCGCAGCTTGTGATCGTATATTGGCGCGATATTCCGGCGCAGGTGATTGTCGGCAAGGGCCGCAAGGCGCAGAAGATCCAGCTCTCGGAACGCTTTGAGCAGGCGATTGACCGCTGTGCCATGAAGGTCGGCGCGAAGGATGCCGATGCCTATCTGGCCGAATGGCGCAAGGCCGCCCCGGTCGAGGTCGCTGGCAGTGACGAAGATGTCGCGAAAACGACCGCATCGGCGCTGGAAGCCGAGTATGACACCGACAGGCTGAAAGCTCTGATCGCCAATGATGGTTGGGCGTAAGGGAGCCGGTCTTGTCACGCTCGCACCTGCTGGAGGGTCTCATGTCGCTTCTGAATTTCCGCCGTTCGGCGCCCGCTGCCCCTGTACAGAACGGTGCTGTCGAGGCCCTGATGCAGGGTTTTTCTCTGGAAGTGATGCCGCGCACCGCGGAAAAAGTTGCGGATTTCCGCGCGATCCTGCCCGAGGGCACGCGGGTCTATATCGCCCATATCGAGGGCACGCCGATTGCGGATATGGTCGCCACCGCCGCGCGGCTGCGGGCCGAGGGCATGGAGCCGATGCCGCATTTCCCGGCGCGTATCATCGCGGATCGGGCTGAACTGGGCGATTGGGTCGCGCGCTATCAGGGCGAGGCCGATGTGCGCGAAGCGCTGATGCTGGGCGGCGGGGTCACGACCCCTGCGGGCATTTACGACAATTCGATGCAGTTGATGGAAACGGGTCTGTTCGACGGGTTCCGGCGGCTGCATGTGGCGGGCCATCCCGAGGGCAACCGCGATATCGACCCCGATGGCGGCGCGCGCGTGATTCTGGAAGCGCTGCGCTGGAAAGAGGAATTCGCCCGCGCCAAGGGCATCGACATGGCCATCGTGACGCAATTCGCGTTTGAATCCGCGCCGATCATCGACTGGGCCGCGGGGCTGCGCCGCGAAGGTATTGATCTGCCGGTGCATCTGGGTGTCGCCGGGCCTGCGAAATTGCAGACGCTGATCAAATTCGCCATTGCCTGCGGGGTTGGCCCCTCGCTGCGCGTGCTGCAGAAGCGTGCCAAGGATGTGACCAAGCTGCTGTTGCCGTTTGAGCCCACGGATCTGGTGGCGGATCTGGCCGCGCATAAGGCCGCGCATCCCGAATTTGCCGTCGAGGCATTGCATTTCTTCCCGCTGGGGGGGATCAAGGCCAATACTGACTGGACCATCGCGCAAGGCGGGGCTGCGGCCCGGCCTGCATCCCACGCTTAAGTTTCTGGAGAGAGCATGACCCGCACTGTGATTGAATCGGCCACCAAGACGGTCGTTATCGGTTTTGACGAACCTTTCTGTGTGATCGGGGAGCGGATCAATCCGACCGGCCGCAAGAAGCTGGCGGCGGAACTGGAACTGGGCGATTTCTCGACGGTCGAGAAAGACGCGCTGGAGCAGGTGGCCTGCGGGGCGACGGTGCTGGATATCAATTCGGGTGCGGTGTTCTCCAACAAGATGGCCGAAGATCCGCGCTATGCGGATAACAATTTTGTCGAGCCGCCCCTGATGCGCGAATTATGCGCACGGGTGCAGGCGCTGGTGGATGTGCCGCTGTGCATCGACAGTTCGGTGCCCGAAGCGCTGAAAGCGGGGCTGGAAGCCTGTAACGGGCGGCCTCTGCTGAACTCGGTGACGGGTGAGGAAGAGCGGCTGGAGGTGATCCTGCCGCTGGTCAAGAAATACAATGTGCCGGTGGTGGCGATCTCGAATGATGACACCGGCATTTCGGAAGACCCGGATGTGCGTTTCGCGGTCGCGAAGAAGATCGTCGAACGCGCCGCCGATTTCGGCATTCCGGCGCATGATATCGTGGTGGACCCGCTGGTCATGCCGATTGGCGCGATGGCGACGGCGGGGCATCAGGTGTTCCGGCTGGTACGCCGGTTGCGCGAGGAACTGGGCGTGAACACGACCTGCGGCGCGTCGAATATCAGCTTCGGTCTACCCAACCGGCATGGGGTGAATGCGGCCTTTCTGCCGATGGCGATTGGCGCGGGCATGACCAGCGCGATCATGAACCCGGTGCGTTCGGTCGAGATGGAGGCCATTCGCGCGGCCAATCTGCTGATGAACCATGACCCGAATGGCGGCGCGTGGATCGGGCTGTCCAAAGTGCTTGAGGCGATGAAGGACGGCACGAGTTTTGCGGAAGCCTCGCGCGCAGCGATGGATGCGGGCGCGCGCACGGGCGGGCGTCGCGGCGGGCGGCGCGCGCGCTAAGGCCCCTATACAGCGTTTCGGTGCAAGGCGGGTGTCAGCCCGCCTTCACTTGTTTTTACGGGCCGAAGCTAGCGCAGCAGACGCGCCAGAAAGCCGCTCAGATCATCCGTGTGGTGGTGGATATGCGCCGCTTTCAGGGCTTGGGGCGCGACATGGACGGTGCGCATGCCCAGATCATGCGGCACGAGCAGATTGCGCGGATCATCCTCGAACATGGCGGCACCTGCAGGCTCCAGCCCGTCGCGGCGGAACACCTGCCCGAACGCCTCGGCCTGGGGTTTGGGGTGATAGCCTGCATCCTCGATGCCATAGACCGCATCGAACAGGCCCGAGAGCCCGCGCGCCTCAACCACGCGGCGGGCATAGGGGGCAGAGCCGTTGGTATAGACAATCCTGCGCCCCGGCAGGGCCTTGATGCGCGCGCGCAGCTCTGCGTCAGGGCGGAGCACGGAAAAATCGATGTCATGCACATCGACCAGATAGGGCTCGGGATCGAGGTCATGATGCGCCATCAGCCCGGCCAGCGTGGTGCCGTATTCCGCCCAGTATTTACGGCGCAGGCGCGTGGCCTCGGTCTCGTCCACCTTCAGCGCCTGCATGACATAGGCGGTCATGCGCGCCTCGATCTGGTCGAAGAGCCGCATTTCGGACGGGTAGAGCGTGTTGTCGAGGTCGAAGACCCAGGCGCGCGTGTCGCGGAAATTTTCTGTTTGCATGGCTGGAACTCTAACCTTGCCGGGCGCACAGGCAAGGGATGAGGGCTTGCTATCCCCCTCAAAAACAGGCTTTTGTGAGAGCAAATCCCTGCGAGTGCCCCATGACCGAGACCAGACCCGTGAAAGACGCCTATACGCTGATCCTGGAAGCCATTGATAACGGCATTTACAAGCCCGGCGACCGGCTGGTGGAATCGGAACTGGCCGAGCGTTTCGGGGTCTCGCGCACGCCGATCCGCGAGGCGTTGCAGCGGCTGGAGACGCAATCGCTGCTGACGCGCGACGGTCGGTCGCTGATCGTGGCCTCGCTGGATCACAATCAGCTGGCGGAGCTTTATATCGTGCGCTCGGAGCTGGAGGGGCTGGCCGCACGGCTGGCCGCGCGCCACGCCACGACCGAGGAAATCCGCCTGCTGCGCGCGATGATCGAAGAGGATCGCAAGCTGATCGACGATCCGCAGGCTTTGAGCCGGGCGAACAAGCGCTTTCACAAGCAGATCCATCTGGCCTCGCATAACCGCTATCTGGTGCAGCAACTGGATCTGGTGCATCGCTCGATGGCGCTCTTGGCCACGACCTCGATTTCCTTTGAGGGGCGGGGGCAGCAGACGCTGGAAGAGCATCACCGCATCGTGGAAGCGATTGCCGCAGGTGACGGGGACCGCGCCTATGAGGCGCTGAAAGCGCATATCTCGCTCGCGTTCGAGACCCGGCTCAGGCAGGATTCGATGGCGCTGGAGCGCTATTCGGTCTGAGGCTTACAGGTAGCGGCGCGCGTGGCGCTGGCCGAGGCTGGTGAGGATTTCATAGCCGATGGTGCCGATCACATCGGCCAGCGCATCGACGCCTTGATGCGGGCCGAGCAGGTCCAGCCATTCGGGCGGCTCCGGCGCGTTGCTCACGTCGATCGTCAGCAGATCCATCGAAACGCGGCCGACAAGCGGGCAGGGGGTGTCGCCCGCCCAGAGCGTGGCCTTGCCCGAGAGCGCGCGGCTGATCCCGTCGGCATAGCCTGCGGCGATGGTCGCCAGACGCATGTCGCGGGGGGCAGTGTAGGTGTTGCCATAGCCCACGGTTTCGCCCGCCATCACATCGCGGATCTGGATCACGGGGATTGACAGGCGCACGACTGGCTGCGCGTCCATGAAAGGGGCCGCGCCATAAAGCCCGATGCCGGGGCGGGTGATCTCGAAATGATACTCTGGCCCCAGAAGCACGCCGCCGGTGGCTGCAAGCGAGCGCGGCACGCCGATCCCGTCGGTCATGCGGCGGAAGGCGGCCAGTTGCTGCGCGTTCATCGGGTGGTCGGGCTCATCGGCGCAGGCCAGATGCGACATCACAAGCTGCGCGCCCTGTGCCAGCGCGATTTCGGCCACGGCCTCCCATTCGGGGGCCTCCATGCCCAGCCGGTTCATGCCACTGTCAAGCTGGATGCCGAAAGGATGGCCGGGCAATGTCTCCAGATGCCGCGCAAGCTGTTCGGCAGAGTTCAGCATCGGGATCAGTCCGGCCTCGGCAATCAGGCGGCTGTCGCCATCCATATGGCCGGAATAGACATGGATCGGCAGGTCGGGGCCAAGGGCCGCGCGCACGGCGATGCCTTCTTCCGCGACGGCGACGAAGAAGCGTCGCGCACCGGCATGGGCCAGCGCATGGGCCACATGACCCGCCCCCAGCCCGTAGCCATTGGCCTTGACCGTGGCGGCGGTCTGCACGCCGGGGCCTGATTTCGCGTCAAGTGCGCGCCAGTTGGATTGAAGCGCGGAGAGGTCGATGGAAAGCTGTGCCTGTGCCATGCGCGATCAAGTGCTTGAAGCCTTGGCCGTCGTCAAGCGGGAAATCCGCGCGCGCGCCACCCGCGCGGGTGGCGCAGCCGCATCCTGGCGCATCAATGCCCGAGAATCTGGCTCAGGAACAGTTTGGTGCGCTCGGATTGCGGGTTGTTGAAGAAGGCGTGCGGCTCGTTCTGCTCGACGATCTGGCCCTGATCCATGAAGATCACGCGGTTCGCCACGGCCTGCGCGAAGCCCATTTCATGGGTGACGCAGAGCATGGTCATGCCCTCTTCGGCAAGCGAGATCATCGTGTCGAGCACTTCCTTGATCATCTCGGGGTCCAGCGCCGAGGTGGGTTCGTCAAAGAGCATGATGCGCGGGCGCATGCAGAGCGAGCGGGCGATGGCGACGCGCTGCTGCTGGCCCCCGGATAACTGGCCCGGATATTTATGCGCCTGTTCGGGGATCTTGACCTTCTCCAGGAAATGCATCGCGGTCGCTTCGGCTTCGCGTTTCGGGATCTTGCGCACCCAGATCGGGGCCAGTGTGCAGTTTTCCAGAATCGTCAGATGCGGGAAGAGGTTGAAATGCTGGAACACCATTCCGACCTCGGAGCGTACCTTGTCGATATTCTTCAGGTCGCTCGTCAATTCGGTGCCATCGACGATGATCTGCCCCGCCTGATGCTCTTCCAGCCGGTTGATGCAGCGGATCAGGGTTGATTTGCCCGAGCCGGAGGGGCCGCAGATCACGATGCGTTCGCCCCGGTTGACGGTCATGTTCACGTCGCGCAGCACATGGAAGCTGCCATACCATTTGTTCATGCCGGTGATCTGGATCGCAACCTCGTCGGTCACTTTCATCTGGCTGGTGTCGATCTTGCGATCAACCGGGAGTTCGATAACAGGTTCGGTCATGGTCCTGTCCCTTCCTGAGTTAGCGATGGTCGGTTTTCAGCTTGCGCTCTAGATACATCGAGTAGCGCGACATGCCGAAACAGAAGATGAAGAAGAGCGCACCGATGAAGATGAACAATTCCCAGTAAATGCCGTTCCAGTTGGTATCGGCGCGGATGGCATTGGCCAAAGCGAGCGGTTCCAGAATGGCGATGAAAACCAGCAGCGTCGTGTCCTTGAACATGCCGATGAAGGTGTTGACGATGCCGGGGATCGAGATTTTCAGCGCCTGCGGCATGATGATCAGGCGCTGCGCCTTCCAGTAGTCCAGCCCCAGCGCATCGGCGGCTTCATACTGGCCCTTGGGGAGCGCTGCGAGCCCGCCCCGGATCACTTCGGCCATATAGGCCGAGGCGAAGAAGGTCAGCATGATGATCACGCGCAGGATCAGATCAAAACTGGTGCCCGGCGGCAGGAAGAAGTTCAGCAGGAGCGAGGCGAAGAGCAGGAGCGTGATCAGCGGCACGCCACGGATAAACTCGATGAAGACGACGCAGACGGTCTTGATGAACACCATATCCGACTGCCGCCCCAGCGCCAGCAGGATGCCCAAGGGCAGCGAGAGCGAGATCGCCGAGACGCCCACGATCATCGAGATCAGGAACCCGCCGATCCGGTCGGAACGGACGAAATCCAGCCCCAGCGGCATGATGGAATAGAGCGCCGAATCGAGCGGCCCTGCGGCGAAGACCCACCACAGCACCGGTGCGAGAATGGCGGCGAAGATTGCGGCCAGATTGTTGAGTTTGCGCATGAGGAGATAGGCCAGCGCGCCGACCCCGAAGCCCATCAGCGCCGTAACCGGGAACCAGAGCGAGCCGCCCCAGATCAGGTGATAGCCGATAAATGGGTAGAGGGCGGAGAAGGCCAGCATCCGGCGCGGCAATCCGGTGAAGAGCACCGGGGCCAGCGCCACGAACAGAAGCAGCAGCGCCAGTACCGGACGCCAGTAGAGGGCAGGCGGGTAGAAGCCGAAGAGAAGCTGATGCCAGCGATCCACGATCACGGCGAAACAGGCCCCCGAGGTGCCGTCCAGGATAGCACGACATTCCGAAAGCGACCCGGCACGCCAGACCGAATTCAGCAGCCAGGGGCTGATCCCGCTGACCAGCCAGAAGATGACCAGCAGCGAGATCAACGTCAGGCCGGTATTGATCCAGCCGGAGAACAGGTTCTCATGAACCCATTTCACGGCACCGGTCTGACTGCGCGGCGGGTCTTGTGGCGCAAGCATGGTCTCGCGCACATAGCTGACAGTCTGGGCGTGGGTATCGCTCATCCTACCGCTCCTTCAGCTTGATGCGGGAATTATAGACATTCATCAGCGCCGAGATGGTCAGGCTGATCGCGAGATAGGTCAGCATCAGAAGGAACATGCCCTCCAGCTCGCGCCCCGTCTGGTTGATGGTGATCCCGCCCAGCGTCGAGCGCAGATCCATATAGCCCACCGCAAGCCCGAGCGAGGTGTTCTTGGTCAGGTTCAGATATTGCGAGATCAGGGGCGGGATGATCACCCGCAGCGCCTGCGGCAGGATCACCAGCCGCATCGTCTTGCCCGGTTGCAGGCCAAGGGCGAAGGCGGCCTCGGTCTGGCCTTTGGTAATCGCGAGAATCCCGCCGCGCACGATCTCGGCAATGAAAGCGCCGGTATAGAAGCTCAGGCCCAGCCACATCGCAAGGAAGGAGTTGCGCAGATGCGTGCCGCCCGCGAAATTGAAGCCGCGCAATTCGGGATAGTCCAGATACACCCCGAGCGAGAGTTTCACCACAGCCAGCGGGACAAGAAAGATCAGGATCGACTTCCACCAGGTCTTGGGCCGGATGCCCGTTGCGTTCTGGGTGCGGGTCGCGTGCGCAATCAGGGCGCGATTGGCAAAGACACTGCCGATGAGGATCGCGAAGATCAGCAGCCAGTTCAGCGACGGGGCGACCGGCCCCAGTTGCAGTGCGCCCAGATCGGTGGTGAACAGGATCGACGGGATATAGACGCCGCGATTGGTGATCGCGATGGCGTCGAAAATCATGCTTGAAGCCGGATCATCCCCCCGGAAGGCAGACGGCGCCGGCATGCTTTCGGCCATGACCGCGCCGAAGATCAGGATCCAGATCAGGGTCGGGATATTGCGGAAGATCTCGACATAGACTGTGATCAGGCGCGAGACGATCCAGTTGCTGGACAGGCGCAGCACGCCCGCAAGTACCCCCAGAACCGTCGCGAAGATACAGCCAAGGATCGCCAGAATGACCGTGTTCAGGAACCCCACCAGCGCCGCGCGACCGTGGGACATGGTGCTGTCATAGGCGATCGGGCGCTGGTTGATGTCATAGCCCGCCGATTGCCACAGGAAATTGAAGCTGAAACTGCGGCCCAGAAGGCGCATGTTGCTGATCACATTGTCGATCAGCCAGGCCGCCCCCAGCATCAGCAGGAAGAGCGCGAAAATCTGGATGGTGATGGAGCGGTAGCGCTGATCATAGAGCAACATGCTCGGATGAAAGGCCGGTTTTCCGGGTGTGGCGGCCGTCAGGCGCGGATCTGTTGTGCTGGACATGTAAGACCCCGTTCACCGGCTCGGACAGCTTCCGGGCCAGAGGCTTCAATGCGACTGTGGGAAAAGTGAAGGATGCGCATCCGACGGGCGGATGCGCATCCAGGCTTCCCTTAGCGGAAGGGCGGTGCGTAGAGCAGGCCACCCTGCGTCCACTGAGCGTTCAGACCGCGGGCAAGGCCGATCGGGGTCTGGTCGCCGATGGTATTGGCGAAAAGCTCGCCATAGTTGCCGACAGCGGCGATGGCGCGTGCGGCCCAGTCATTGTCGAGGCCCAGCATGTCGCCGAAACCGCCGGTGGTGCCGAGCAGGCGCCCGACTTCGGGGTTGTTGGAGCCGGTTTTCATTTCTTCGACATTGGCCGAGGTGACGCCAAGCTCTTCAGCGGCGATCAGTGCAAAGAGTGTCCATTGCACGATATCAGCCCAGTTGTCATCGCCCTGCCGCACGACGGGACCAAGCGGTTCCTTGGACACGACTTCGGGCAGGATCACATGATCGCCCGGTTCGGCAAAGGCGGCGCGGCTGGAGGCCAGCGCTGAAACATCGTCCGTGTAAACATCGCAGGCACCGGCCAGATACTGCTGCTGGGCTTCGGCCGCAGTATCAACGGGCACCGGCTCGTAGTCCA
Organism: Natronohydrobacter thiooxidans; assembly: GCF_001884735.1. Lineage (GTDB taxonomy): Bacteria > Pseudomonadota > Alphaproteobacteria > Rhodobacterales > Rhodobacteraceae > Roseinatronobacter > Roseinatronobacter thiooxidans_A. The sequence goes on from NZ_MJAP01000034.1 coordinate 227,483, forward strand.
TGCCGTTGATGCGGAAATAGTCGGCCAGATTCAGTTCGGTCGTGGTGCCGGTCTGGATACAGACGGTTGCGCCGTCAAGTTCGAGGGCCGAGCTGACGCCGAGTTCACGGTTCACCATGAAACCCTGACCATCATAATAGTTGGTGCCGACGAAGGTCAGGCTGAGGTCGACATCGCGCGTGAAGGTCCAGGTGGTGTTGCGTGCCAGCACATCCACTTCGCTGGAGGCCAGTGCCGAGAAGCGGGTCTGGCTGGTCAGCGGCACGAAGGTCACGGCCATCGGGTCGCCCAGCACCGCAGCGGCCAGCGCGCGGCAGAAGCCCACGTCGAAACCCTGCCAGACGCCATTCGCGTCCGGTGCGCCGAAGCCGACCTGACCTGTGTTCGATCCACAGACCAGTTCGCCACGGTTCTTCACTTGCTCAAGTGTGGATTGCGCCTGGGCCAGTCCGGCCACAAGTGCTGACGCGGCGAAAGCGCCGACAAAAACGGATTTTCTCATTTCAACCTCTCTGTTGTCGCCGCCTTCGCGGCGGTCTGTCCCGTTGCTCGGGGATGTGCTCTTGCGGCGGTCGCGCGCAAGGCATGCTTGACAGTGAGCCTATTTCCGCCGACCGGTCAAGCGGGGATTCGGCGCGCGCGGATGAAACCGCCCAAAAAACCGTCACTGGCCGCATTTTCGGGCGTATCGTCTGTCGTGTCGGGGATTGTGGTGAAAACGCCCGCTGCCCTCGCCGGGCAGTGGCGATTTCCGGTGCCGCAGCCTTTGCATCGTCGCTGCGACCGGGCGCAGGCAATCATGGGGTGGCGGGCTGTGGGCCGAAGGGGCAGGGGTTTACCACCTGAGATGCCGCGGTCCGAGCCATGCGCCGAGAAGCACCACGCCTGCGATGGCAGTCCCATAGGCGGGCAGGACGAAGAGCATCATGTCCTTGTCGCAATAGAGCGAATAGATGGCCGCCGCGCCACTGCCCGCCACCAGCCCTGCGGTCGCCCCGGACAGGCCCGGATGGAGTGATGCCCCTGAGGACAGCGCCCGGAGCATCGCAACCAGCAATGGCAGCGCCAATGCCGGGATCGACAACAGGCAGATCACGAGGCTGCGCGTCGAGAGCGATTCGACCAGTCCGGCCTGCCCCTCGCGCGCAAGCGCGATCATGAAAGCCGCGAGGGGCAGCGCGAGCATGGCGCCCAGCGCCGCGCCATGGCCGGTGACGCGCTGTCCGGGATGCGCCAGCGCAAGCGCGAAAGCCATCGACAACACTAGAAGAAGCAAGGGCACAAGGGTTTTCAGCATCGTGAGCGATCCCAGTGCCGCCCCGATATCCGGCCGCGGCCCCCAGAAGAGGGCGAAAGCGGTCAGGGATATGGCGGTTGCCACCAGCATGGCGCGGCGCATGCGCCAGCCCACGGGCTGGCGCGGCAGCGTATCGGCTGCGAGGGCGGAGATCAGTTCCTCGGTTCTCATTCGATCATCCTTTCGCGCAGCCGGGCGATGGATTTCAGCGCCCGGTGCAGGGCGGTTCGGACGGCACCTTCGGACATGTCCAGCCGCGCGGCGGTTTCCGCCGTGGTTTCGCCCTTCAGGCCGAAGGCGCGCACGATCTCTGCCGCGCGCGGGTCGAGTTTTCCGAGCACCTTTTCCATATCACGCCCGTCGGTCGGATCTGGGCCGGTCTGCGCCGCCAGCGCCTCGGTGAAATCGTCTATCGAGAGTTCGACACGCCTGCCGCGCGCCCGGAAGACATCCACGACCTTGTGGCGGGCGATGGCATAGAGCCAGGGGCGCAGCGGCGCATCCTCGCGCCAGGTATGCCGCTTGCTGTGGATCGCGAGCAGCACGTCCTGCAGCACATCTTCGCAGCCTGCGGGGCCCAATGCCGCCCCGCGGGCCTGCACCACCCGGCGCAAGAGGGGCGTGATGGCAGTGAGCAAACGATGATAGGCCGCCGCATCCCCGCGATTGGCCGCGCGCATCAGTTCCTCCAGGGTATCGAGATCGTCCAATCCGGTCGATTCCTCTGTTCGGGCCATCGCTGCGGATCGTTACAGAACAAAGCGCAGGGTTTTTCCGTAACCTGTATCCGGGCGCCCTTGGATCACGTCAGTGTGATCCTGCGCGCCGATTGGAGCTTGTCGTGCTGCGTCTTGTTGCCGTTGCGCGACTACGGCGGAAGGGGGGCGTCGCGCCAATTCGCCCTGCTACGGTTTTGCAGCCGTCGCGCGTTCGGGGGGCCGACAGCGGTAATGTCACCATCGCCCTGCGCGCAGGGGTTTTCTTTATCATCAACGCGTTGGAATGGTGCTGCGAGAGAGGATTGAACTCTCGACCTCTCCCTTACCAAGGGAGTGCTCTGCCACTGAGCTACCGCAGCCTGATGCGCGGCTAGGTAGTCGGAAATTCCGGGCGGCGCAACCCTTATCTGGACGGTTTTTCAAACTTGGGCTAGGAGGAGGCATGCGCGAGACGAGATCAGAGAAAACAGGCCAGCAGAAAGCTGCGGATGCGGCGCGCGCCGCGCGGTTGAAAGCGGCGCTGAAAGCGAATATCGCCAAGCGCAAGGCACAGGCGCGCGCGCGCCAAGGCGGGCAGGAGCGCCCGGATAACGATAAAGCATAGAGGGTAGAGCGGATGGATTCGATTGTAGTGAGCGGGAATGGCCCTCTGAACGGGCAAATCCCGATTGCGGGCGCCAAGAATGCCTGTCTGACGCTGATGCCCGCAACGCTGCTGACCGATCAGCCGCTGACCCTGACCAATGCGCCCCGCCTGTCGGATATCCGCACCATGTCGGCGCTGCTCGGCTCGCTTGGCGCCGAAGTCGCCAGTCTGCAGCAGGGGCAGGTTCTGGCATTGTCGAGCCATGACCTGACCTCGCATCGCGCGGATTACGAGATCGTGCGCAAGATGCGCGCCTCGATTCTGGTGCTGGGGCCGATGCTGGCGCGGGACGGGCATGCGGTTGTCTCGCTGCCCGGTGGTTGTGCGATTGGTGCGCGGCCTGTGGATCTGCATCTGCGCGCGCTGGAGGCGATGGGGGCAGAGCTGGATCTGCGCGATGGATATGTGCATGCGAAAGCGCCCGGCGGGCTGAAGGGTGCGCGATTCGAATTTCCCATCGTCTCGGTCGGGGCCACGGAAAATGCGCTGATGGCGGCGACATTGGCCAAGGGCACGACCGTTCTGGTCAATGCCGCGCGCGAGCCTGAAATCGTCGATCTTGCCCAATGCCTGCGGCGCATGGGCGCGCAGATCGAGGGCGAGGGCACATCGACCATCACCATTCAGGGGGTGGCCAGCCTTGGCGGGGCCACGCATCCGGTGGTGACAGACCGGATCGAGCTGGGCACCTATATGCTGGCGCCTGCGATTGCGGGGGGCTCGGTCGAATGTCTGGGCGGCAGGCTCGATCTGGTGCAATCCTTTGCGGACAAGCTGAGCGAGGCGGGCGTCGAGGTCGAGGAAACCGCGCGCGGGCTGAAAGTCACGCGCAACAGCGACCGGCTGCGGGCGGTCAATGTGGCGACCGAGCCCTTTCCCGGCTTTCCGACCGACCTGCAGGCGCAGTTCATGGCGGCGATGTGCACGGCGGACGGGGTTTCGGTGCTGGAAGAGCATATTTTCGAGAACCGTTTCATGCATGCGCCGGAACTGATGCGGATGGGGGCGAAGATCGATGTACATGGCGGCACGGCCACTGTGACCGGCGTCGCGAAACTGCGCGGGGCGCCGGTCATGGCGACGGATCTGCGCGCCTCGGTCTCGTTGATTCTGGCCGGACTGGCTGCCGAGGGCGAGACGGTGGTGAGCCGCGTCTATCATCTGGACCGGGGTTACGAGCATGTGGTGCGCAAGCTTGGCGCCTGCGGGGCGAAGATCGAGCGGATCAAGGGATCATGAGCGACGCGCGATTCGAGGACGGGGCCGAACGCCCGCTGCGGCTGGCAGCACAGGATGGCGAGGATCTGAAAATCCTCTCCGCGCTGGTGCAGGATGCTGTCTTTCCGGTCACGGAAATGGCCTGGGATGCGAAGCGCCGCCGTTTCGCGCTGCTGATCAACCGTTTCCGCTGGGAGGACCGCGCGCGGGCCGAGGCTGCGGGCGATTTCGAGCGCGTGCGCGCGGTGCTGCTGATCAATGACGTGCAGGCGGTGGCCTCGAACGGGATTGACCGCGATGACCGTGACCTGATCCTGTCGCTGCTGGCCATCGAGTTTCACGGCACAGAGGACGGGGCAGGGCATGTGCATCTGATCCTTGCGGGCGACGGGGAAATCCGGCTGGCGGTGGAATGTCTCGATGTGGTGCTTTCTGATGTGACGCAGCCTTACCGCGCGCCATCGCGCAAAGCGCCGAAACACCCCGAGGTGGAATGATGCCGGTTTTTCTGGACAGTGCCGCGCCCGGTTTCGAGGCGCAGTTTTCGGCGCTTTTGAGCGCCAAACGCGAAGAAGCGGTCGATGTGGATGACACGGTGGCGGCGATCATCGCGGATGTGCGCGCGCGCGGCGATGCGGCGGTGATCGAGCTGACGGCGAAATTCGACCGGCTGGATCTGACGTCCGCGACGCTGGCTTTCACGCCAGACGAGATCGACGCGCATTGCGCGCGCGTGCCCGACCATGAGCGCGCGGCGCTGGAACTGGCGGCGGAACGCATCCGCGCCTATCACGCGAGGCAGCGCCCCGAGGATGCGCGCTGGACCGATGCCAGCGGCGCGGAACTGGGCTGGCGCTGGGGGCCGGTGGCGGCGGCGGGGCTCTATGTGCCGGGGGGGCTGGCAAGCTACCCGTCCTCGGTGCTGATGAATGCGATCCCGGCGCAGGTGGCGGGGGTCGAGCGGCTGGTGATCTGCGCGCCGACACCGGCCGGGCAGGTCAATCCGCTGGTGCTGCTGGCCGCGCGGCTGGCGGGGGTCGAGACGGTCTACCGGATCGGCGGCGCGCAGGCGGTGGCGGCGCTGGCCTATGGGACCGAGACAATCGCGCCGGTGGACAAGATCACCGGGCCGGGCAATGCCTATGTCGCCGCCGCCAAGCGGCGGGTCTTCGGGCGCGTGGGGATCGATATGATCGCGGGGCCATCCGAGATCCTCGTCATCGCCGATGCCGAGAATGACCCGGACTGGATCGCGCTTGATCTGCTGTCGCAGGCCGAGCATGACGAAAGCGCACAATCGCTGCTGATCACGACGGATGCGGATTTCGGGCGCGCTGTTGCGGCGGCGGTCGAGACGCGGCTGCAGACGCTGGAGCGCCGCGCCATCGCGGGCGCAAGCTGGCGCGATTATGGCGCGGTGATCGTGGTGCGCGATCTGAGTGAGGCCGCGCGCCTGTCAGACCGGATCGCGCCGGAGCATCTGGAGCTTTGCGTCGCTGATCCCGACGCGCTGCTGGGGCAGATCCGCCATGCGGGGGCGGTGTTTCTGGGCCATTGGACGCCCGAGGCGATTGGCGATTATGTCGGCGGGCCGAACCATGTGCTGCCCACTGCGCGTTCGGCGCGATTCTCCTCGGGGCTGTCGGTGCTCGATTTCATGAAACGCACCACACTGGCGCGGATGACGCCCGAGGCGCTGGCGGCGATCGGGCCTGCGGCGGAAACTCTGGCGATTTCCGAGAGCCTGGAGGCGCATGGGCTGTCGGTGCGGGCGCGGCTGGACCGGCTGAACCGCTGAGGTTTCGCGCGGGCATTGAGCTCGGATTGAGTATTTTTGGCAAGAAAATGAACAGGGGCTTTTCCCTGTCCTGCTGCCGTGACACTCTGGCGCGCGATGGAGGGAAGCATGGTCCGGCTTTGCGTCTTTGATGCCTATGGCACCTTGTTCGATGTCGATGCGGCGGCGCGGGAAAGTGCTGTGCCGGGGGAACTCTGGCCTGCGCTCTCGGCGGATTGGCGGCGCAAGCAGCTGGAATATAGCTGGTTGCGGACCGTGGCGGGGGCGCATGTCGATTTCTGGCAGGTGACGCAGGATGCGCTGGACTGGGCGCTGGCGGCGCACGGGCTGACGGATGCGGGGCTGCGCGCGGAATTGCTGGGGCTCTATCTGCGGCTGGCGCCCTTTCCCGAGGTGGAGCCAGTCCTGCGGGCCTTGCGCGCGCGGGGGATGGCGCTTGCGATTCTGTCGAACGGATCGCGGGACATGCTGGATCAGGCTGTGCGCGGCGCGGGGTTCGGGGATATGTTCGAGGCAGTGCTTTCGGTCGATGATGTGGGCGCGTTCAAGCCCGCGCGCGCGGTCTATGACATGGTGGGCGCGCGGTTTGGCATCGTCCCGCGCGAAGTGCTGTTCATCTCCTCGAATGGCTGGGATATCTGCGCGGGCGCAGCTTACGGGTTCCGCACGTTCTGGCTCAATCGTGCGGGTGCGCCGCCGGACCGGTTGCATGGGCGGCCCGAGGCCGAGGCGCGGGACATGGGCGAATTGCTGTCGCATCTGGAAAGGCTTTGAGATGCCTGAATTCACGGCCCCGGACGGGGCGACGCTGCATTACCGCGATGAGGGCCATGGCAGGGCGCTGCTGTGCCTTGCCGGGCTCACGCGCAATGCGTCCGATTTCGACTATCTTGCCCCGCATCTGCCGCCCCTGCGCCTGATCCGCCCCGATTATCGTGGGCGGGGGCAATCCGACTGGACCGGGGCCGACACTTATACCGTGTCGCAGGAGGGCGCGGATGTTCTGGCGCTGCTGGATCATCTGGGGCTGGATCAGGTGGCGATCCTGGGCACCTCGCGCGGCGGGCTGATCGGCATGTACTTGGCCGCAGTCGCGAAGGACCGGTTGCGCGGGCTGTGCCTGAATGATGTGGGGCCGGTGATCGAGACCGGGGGGCTGGCCCGTATCTCGGATTATGTCGGGCGCAACCCTTCAGCGCGCAGCCATGCCGAGGCGGCGCTGGCGCTGGAGCGCGCGCATCCCGAGTTTTCCGGCCTGCCCGAGGGGCGCTGGCTGGAAGAGGCGCGGCGGCATTTCATCAAGACCGATCAGGGCCTGCAGATCAATTACGACCCGGCGCTGCGCGCGGCGTTTCTGGCCGCAATGACCGGCGGCGGGGGGGATCTATGGCCGATGTTCGACGCTTGCGCGGGGCTGCCACTTGCGCTGATCCGCGGCGAGACATCGACCCTGTTGAGTGCCGCGACCGCAGAGGAGATGCAGCGCCGTCGCCCGGATATGGTTTATGGCGAAGTGCCGGGGCGCGGGCATATCCCGTTTCTCGATGAGCGCGAGTCGCTGCGCGTGATCCATGAATGGTTGGGGATGTGCCTGTGAATATCGACCTGATCCGCGCCGCTGAAGCGCGCCTTGCTGGCCATGCGCGGCGCACGCCGCTTTTATCCTCGCCCTTTCTGGACCGGATCGCGGGGCGGCGGGTGCTGGTCAAGGCCGAATGCCTGCAACATACCGGCAGTTTCAAGTTTCGCGGGGCATGGTCAGCGATCACGGCCTTGCCTGCGGATGTGCGCGGGGTGCTGGCCTATTCCTCGGGCAATCACGCGCAGGGGGTTGCCTATGCGGCGTCGCTGCGCGGGCTTGCGGCGGTGATCCTGATGCCGCGCGACGCGCCCGCGATCAAGATCGCCAATACCCGCGCGCTGGGGGGCGAGGCGGTGCTCTATGACCGCGCGACCGAGGATCGCGATGCGCTGGGCGCGGGCCTGGCGCAAGAGCGCGGGCTGGAGCTGATCCCGCCCTATGATCATCCGCAAGTGATTGCCGGGCAGGGGACGGCGGGCTTGGAAATCGCTGAACAGGCGCGCGCGCTGGGGGTGAGCAAGGCCGAGATGCTGGTCTGTTGCGGCGGGGGCGGGCTGAGTTCCGGCATTGCACTGGCGCTGGAGGCCGAGGCGCCGGAGATGCGCGTGCGCACGGTCGAGCCCGAGGGCTTCGATGATGTGGCGCAGTCGCTGGCCTCGGGCACGGTCGTCACCAATCCGCTGCGTTCGGGCCTGTGCGACGCGATTGTCACGCCCGCGCCGGGGCGTCTGACCTGGCCGATCCTGCAGCGGCTCTGCGGGCCGGGGCTGGTGGTCAGCGATGCGCAGGCGCTGCGCGCGATGGCGCTGGCGCAGGAACGGCTGAAACTGGTGCTGGAACCGGGCGGCGCGGTGGCCTTGGCGGCGGCGCTGTTCCTGCCCGGTCAGATCGAGGCGGACACGGTGATCGTCACCGCCTCGGGCGGGAATGTGGACCGCGATGTGGTTCTGCGCGCGCTTGCCATGGGAGAGAGCGATGCCGAGTGCTGAACTGGGGGATATCCGCCTGAATTATGAGCTCACCGGTCCCGAAGAGGGGCTGCCGGTGGTGTTCTCGAACGGATTGGGATTGAGCCTTGCGATGTGGGAGCCGCTCCTGCCGCATCTGCCCGCAGACTGGCGTATCCTGCGCTATGACCGGCGCGGGCATGGGGCATCACAGGTCTCGCCGCCGCCCTATACGATGGGCCAGCTTGTGCGCGACACGGAAGGGCTGCTTGACCATCTGGGGATCAGGGAGTGTGTCTTCGTCGGCCTGTCGCTGGGGGGCATGGTGGCGCAGGGGCTGGCGGTCAAGCGCCCGGACCTGATCCGCGCGCTGGTTCTGTCGAACACAGCGGCGCGCATCGCCACCGCCGGGATCTGGCAGGATCGCGCCCGTCTGGCCCGCGAGGGCGGGCTTGCCGTGCTGCTGGATGGCACGCTGGAGCGCTGGTTCACGCGCGACTTCCGCGAAAGCCCCGAGGTCGCGCGCTGGCGCGAGATGTTCCTCGCCACGCCGCTGGAGGGCTGGCTGGGCGGCGCGCAGGCCATTGCCGGGACGGATTTCTACACCACGACTGCAGCCCTGACCCTGCCCACGCTTGGCATTGCCGGCGACCGCGATGGCTCGACCCCGCCGGATCTGGTGCGCGAAACCATTGATCTGATCGCGGGTTCCGAATTTGCGCTGATCCGCAAGGCGGGCCATCTGCCGCATGTCGAACAGCCCGCGCACTACGGCGAAATCCTGACGCGCTTCGTGCAGGCGCATGTCACCTGATCCATGTTTCATTTTCTTGCCAAAAATACTCAGACACAGCCGCGCGGCACAGCGCAGCGCCGCCGCTCACAAAACGGCGTTTCCATCCGGCCCGGCCCGCGCTAGGTTGCACAGGATCAGAACAGGCAGACCCGCATGAGTGACACCCAAACCCCCTATCAGGTTCTGGCGCGCAAATACCGCCCCGAGAGCTTTGCCGATCTGATCGGGCAGGAGGCGATGGTGCGCACCCTGCGCAATGCCTTTGCCGCTGACCGCATCCACCATGCTTTCGTGATGACGGGCATCCGTGGTACCGGCAAGACCACCACCGCGCGGATCATTGCCAAAGGGCTGAACTGTATCGGGGCGGAGGGGCAGGGCGGACCCACGACCGAACCTTGCGGGGTTTGCGAGCATTGCGTGGCGATTTCCGAGGGGCGCCATGTCGATGTGCTGGAAATGGACGCAGCCTCGCGCACGGGCGTTGATGATATCCGCGAGATCATCGCCTCGGTCGCCTATCGTTCGGCAAGCGCGCGCTACAAGATCTATATCATCGACGAAGTGCATATGCTGTCGAACAATGCCTTCAACGCGCTGTTGAAGACGCTGGAAGAGCCGCCCGCGCATGTGAAATTCATCTTTGCCACCACCGAAATCCGCAAGGTGCCGGTCACAGTGCTGTCGCGCTGCCAGCGCTTCGATCTGCGCCGGATCGAGCCCGAAGTGATGATCGCGCATCTGGAGAAGGTCGCGAAGGCCGAGGGCGGGCAGGTGGCCCATGATGCGCTGGCGCTGATCACCCGCGCTGCCGAGGGCTCGGTGCGCGACGCGATGTCGCTTCTCGATCAGGCGATCAGCCATGGCGCGGGCGAGACGACCGCCGATCAGGTCCGTGCCATGCTGGGGCTCGCGGACCGGGCGCGGGTGCTGGATCTCTTCGAGCGGATCATGCGCGGGGATGCGGCGGGCGCGCTCACGGAACTGGCCGCGCAATATGCCGACGGGGCCGATCCGATGGCGGTGCTGCGCGATCTGGCCGAGATCACGCATTGGCTGAGCGTCACCAAGATCACGCCCGAGGCCGGAAATGACCCGACCATCCCGCCCGAGGAGCGCGACCGCGGCGCGCAGATGGCCTCCAGCCTGCCGATGCGGGTGCTGTCGCGCGCCTGGCAGATGCTGCTGAAGGCGCTGGAAGAGGTGGCACAGGCCCCGAATGCGATGATGGCGGCGGAAATGGCGATCATCCGGCTGACCCATGTGGCCGATCTTCCCTCGCCCGAGGAACTGGTGCGCAAATGGCATGATGCCACGCCTCCGCCTGCGGGCGGGCCGGGCGGACGGCCTGCGGCGCCAGCGCCTGCAGGCGCTGGCGCCCCGCGTGCCTCAGGCGGGCGCGGTGGCGGTTCCGGGCCACAGGCCGCGCTGGCCGGTGCGGTTCCGGCGCTGGCACATTACCCGGATTTCGACGCCGTGGTGGCGCTGATCCAGCAAAAGCGCGATATGGCGCTGCTGCTGGAAGTGGAAACCACGCTCCGGCTGGTGAAATACAGCCCCGGCCGGATCGAGTTCCAGCCGACCCCGGATGCCGCGCCCGATCTGGCGGCGCGGCTCGCCGGGCGGTTGCAGGGCTGGACCGGCGCGCGCTGGGGGGTCTCGGTCACATCCACCGGCGGCGGCGCGACGCTTGCGGAATTGCGCACGGCGGAAAGCGACGCGAAAGCGGCGCAGGCGCGGGAAAACCCGGTTGTGGCGGCGGTCTTCGCGGCATTTCCCACCGCCCGGATTGCGGAAATCCGCGACCTGCGCGCCCCGGAAGCGGAGGCAGAAGACGCCAGTCTGACCGAGACGGTGGCGGCATTTGATCCCGATTGGGATCCCTTTGAAGATACATGAGGAAAGGCTGACAAGATGCTGAAAGGTTTGGGCGGAATGGCCGATATGGCCAAGATGATGAAAGCCGCGCAGGATATGCAGACCAAGATGGCGCAGCTTCAGGAGGATCTGAAGTCGATCAAGGTCACGGGCGAATCCGGGGCGGGACTGGTCAAGGCCACGGCGACCGCCAAGGGCGAATTGACCGCGCTGGATATCGACCCCTCGATCTTCAATGCGAAGGACAAGGAGGTGGTCGAGGATCTGATCCTCGCCGCGATCAAGGATGCGCAGGCCAAGGCCGAAGCGCGCGCGCGCGATGAAATGGGCCGGATCGCCGAATCCATGGGCCTGCCGCGCGACATGAACCTGCCGCTCTGAGGCGCGCTTGGACCGCGCCCCGAGCGAGATCGAGACGCTGATCGCGCAGCTTGCGCGACTGCCGGGCTTGGGGCCGCGCTCGGCCCGGCGCATGGTGCTGCATCTGCTGCAGCGGCGCGACCAGAGCTTGCGGCCCTTGCTGGCCGCGCTGGAGCGGGTGGCGCAGACCGCTGTGACCTGCCGGCGCTGCGGCAATATCTCGACCCTGCCGGAATGCGAGATCTGCACTGATCCGCGCCGGGCGACCGGCGAGATCTGCGTGGTCGAGGATGTCTCGGGCCTCTGGGCGATGGAGCGCGCGGGTGTGTTTCGCGGGCGCTATCATGTGCTGGGGGGCACTTTGTCGGCGCTGGATGCAGTGGGGCCGGAGGATTTGCGGATCCCGGATCTGCTGGCGCGGGTCGCGGAGGAGGGGCTGCGCGAGGTGATCCTTGCGCTGCCCGCCACGGTCGATGGTCAGACGACCGCGCATTACATCGCCGATGCTTTGGCGGCGCAGGATGTGCAGGTCACGGCGCTGGCGCAGGGGGTGCCGCTGGGGGGCGATCTGGATTTTCTGGATGACGGCACGATCGGCGCGGCGATGCGCGCGCGGCGGGCGTTCTGAGGGGGCTTTGCCCCCTCTGCGGCTGCGCCGCATTCACCCCCAGAGTATTTTTGGCAAGAAAATGATCAGTAGAGGGTGAGGTCCTGGGGCGGGGTGGCGCGATACTGTGCGAGGCGCGACGCGAGGTCGCCCAGATGCAGTTCCAGCTTGTGGCCGTCGGGGTCGAGGATATAGAGCGACGCGCCCTCGGAGCAGTTCACCTTCCAGACCGGGGCTTCCGCGAGGCGGGCGCAGAGGGTGTGATAATCCTCGGGCGTGCAGGAGAGGGCGATATGGCTGTCATCCTCGCGCAGAGAGGGCGTGCCGTGCTCAAGGCAAAGCCAGAGCGTGCCGCCTTCCAGATAGGCCATGCCTTGGCTTTGCGCGCGCAGCGTCAGGCCGAGCCTGCCCTGCCAGAAGGCGAGGCTGCGCGCCAGATCAGAGACCACCAGCGTCACATGGTTGACGCCCGTGATCACCTCAGAAGCCCTGATCGCCCTGCTGCCAGGGCTTGATCAGATTGCCGAAACGGGTGAAGCGGCCCTCGAAGCTGAGTTCGACCGTGCCGATCGGGCCGTGGCGCTGCTTGCCGATGATGACCTCGGCCTTGCCATGCACGGTTTCCATGATCTCCTGCCATTTCGCCATGGCTTCGAGATCATGATCCGAGGGTTTCTCGCGCTCGCGGTAATATTCATCGCGATAGACGAACATGACCACATCGGCATCCTGCTCGATCGAGCCGGATTCGCGCAGGTCCGAGAGTTGCGGGCGCTTGTCCTCGCGGGACTCTACCTGACGCGAAAGCTGCGAGAGGGCGATCACCGGGATGTTGAGTTCCTTGGCGATGGCTTTCAGCCCCTGCGTGATCTCGGACACTTCCTGCACGCGGCTTTCCTTGGACGTGCCGCGCAAAAGCTGGAGATAGTCCACCATCAGCACATCCAGCCCATGGGTGCGTTTCAGGCGCCGCGCACGGGCGGCGACCTGTGAAATCGGCAGGGCAGGCGTGTCGTCGATATAGAGCGGGCAGGCCTCCAGCGCTTTTGCGGCCTCGACGAAGCGGCGGAATTCGGCCTCGGTCATGTCGCCACGCCGGATCTGCTCGGAGGGGACTTCGGCAGCTTCCGACAGGATCCGCGCGGCCAGCTGTTCGGCGCTCATCTCCAGAGAGTAGAAGCCCACGACGCCGCCATCGACCGCGCCTTCGCTGCCGTCATGGCGCATCCCGCGCTTATAGGCTTTGGCGATGTTGAAGGCGATATTCGTGGCCAGCGAGGTCTTGCCCATCGAGGGGCGCCCGGCCAGGATGATCAGGTCGGAGGGGTGCAGCCCGCCCAGTTTCTTGTCGAGATCGATGAGCCCGGTGGAGATGCCCGCAAGCCCGCCATCGCGCTGATAGGCGGCATTGGCCATGTTCACGGCATCGGTGACGGCCTTGAGGAAGCTCTGAAACCCGCGTTCGGCCACGCCCTGTTCGGCGAGTTTATAGAGGCGTTGCTCGGCCTCGACGATCTGCTCTTTCGGCTCCGAGGCCACATCCATTTCGGCGGCCCGCGCCGAAATATCCTGCCCCAGCCGGATCAGGTCGCGCCGTACCGCCAGTTCATAGATCATCTGTGCGTAATCGCGCGCGGCATAGGCGGAAATCGCGGCGGCGGCGATGCGCACCAGATAGGCCGGGCCGCCCAGTTCCTTCAGCCCGGCATCTTCGTCCATGAAGGCTTTCAGCGTGACCGGCGAGGCCAGCGCATTCTTGCGGATGCGCGCGCTTGCGATCTCGAAGATGCGCTGATGGACAGGATCGAAGAAATGTTCGGGTTTCACGAAGCTCGATACCCGGTCATAGACATCGTTATTGACCAGAATCGCGCCGAGAAGTTGCTGTTCGGCCTCGATATTATGGGGCAGACCGATTTCTGCACCACTTTCCCGCGACCGGATCGCCGTGATCTCGTTCATTCCTGTCCACCAGTGCTCTGCTCGATTTTGTCCGACACTAGCAGGATTCGGGGCTGTCGCGCAAATTGTATATTCCTGTGGGCAAGCTGTGGATAAGCCGATCTTGTGGGGCTTCGCGTGTTTTGCCCCCATATGCTGGGGTCGGGGCGCGGGACTGGTCAGCAGGCTTGCCCCTTTGACGGCCATCCGTTAAGCGAGAGCCGCAAGCTTTCAGGGAGCCGTCCGCATGGCGAAGAACAAGGGCCCGAGACGCCCAAGGGCAGAGACGCCCAAGGGGTTCCGCGACTATTTCGGCGCGGAAGTGACCGCGCGCAAGGCGATGCTGGACAAGATCGCGGCGGTCTATCATCGCTACGGGTTTGACGCGCTGGAAACCTCTGGCGTGGAAACGGTCGAGGCTTTGGGCAAGTTCCTGCCCGATGTGGACCGCCCGAATGAGGGTGTCTTTGCCTGGGAAGAGGATGGCGACTGGCTGGCGCTGCGCTATGACCTGACGGCACCCTTGGCGCGGGTGGCGGCGCAGTATCGCAATGACCTGCCGACCCCTTACCGGCGCTATGCGATGGGGCCGGTCTGGCGCAATGAAAAGCCCGGTCCGGGGCGGTTCCGGCAGTTTTATCAATGCGATGCGGATACGGTGGGCGCGGCCTCGGTGGCGGCGGATGCCGAGATCTGCGCGATGCTGGCCGATGCGCTGGAGGCCGTGGGGATCGAGCGCGGGGATTATGTGATCCGGGTGAATAACCGCAAGGTGCTGAACGGGGTGATGGAGGTTGCGGGGATATTGGACCCGGCGGACCCGTCCAAGTTCGAGGCCGAACGCGGGATCGTGCTGCGCGCTATCGACAAGCTGGACCGGCTTGGGGTGGAGGGCGTGCGCGCGCTTCTGGGCGAGGGGCGCAAGGATGAGAGCGGGGATTTTACGAAGGGGGCGGGGCTCAGTAGTGCGCAAGGCGATGTTATCATTGGTTTCTTGAACGCAGGGCAGGCTCATGTTGAAGCCCGAAAGGCTAGGGAGACGCTCCAAAATGAGCAGATTGCTTCGGGGCAAGCCTGCCGGGCGACCTTCACTGGCTCGAATCCGAATTACGCTGTTCTCGGACTACTCGAAGGTTTGGTCGGTTCGTCTGCTGTCGGTATGGAGGGCGTTCGGGAGTTGGAAGAGATTGCTCAGTTGCTCTTCACTCAACGATATTTTGCCGACCGCATCATCATCGACCCCTCCGTCGTCCGCGGCCTCGGCTACTATACCGGCCCGGTCTATGAGGCGGAACTGACCTTCGAGATCAAAGACGAAAAAGGCCGCCCGCGCCAGTTTGGAAGCGTGGCAGGCGGCGGGCGCTATGATGATCTGGTCAAGCGCTTCACCGGGCAGGCCGTGCCTGCAACTGGCGTCAGTATCGGCGTGGACCGCTTGCTTGCGGCCCTCGCGGCCAAGGGTCGGCTCGACACCAGCGCGCAAGGGCCTGTCGTCGTGACCGTCATGGACCGCACCCGCATGGGGGATTACATGGCCATGGTCAATGAGTTGCGCGCAAATGGCATCCGCGCCGAGATGTATCTGGGCAACCCCAAGAATTTCGGCAATCAGCTCAAATACGCCGACAAGCGCCAAAGCCCGGTCGCCATCATTCAGGGCGAGGATGAGGCCGCGCGCGGTGTGGTGCAGGTGAAAGACCTGATCCATGGTGCGCAACTCGCGCAGGAGGCCACACTGGAGGAATGGAAATCGCAGCCTGCCCAGCAGGAAGTCAAACGTGAAGACCTCGTGGCCACGGTGCGCGAGATCATGGGGCGGCACGGATGACACGGGCCGAGGCGCTGGCCGCAACACTTCTGGCCGAGATGCAGGCTGCGGGCGCGGTGCCTGTGGCCGCCGATATCCTGCAACCGGCAGAGACGCTGCTTGATCTTTATGGCGAGGATATCCGCGCGCGGGCCTATGTCACCCATGACCCCGATCTGGGTGAAATGATGCTGCGCCCGGATTTCACCGTGCCGGTGGTGCAGGCGCATATGCGCGAAGGCGCGGAGCCCGCGCGCTATTGCTATGCCGGGCCGGTGTTTCGCAAACAGACCGGCGGGCGGGCGCGGGAATATCTGCAGGTGGGCTATGAGATTTTCGCCCGCAATGATCCGGCGCGCGCGGATGCGGAAGTCTTCGCGCTGTTTGCGCGGTTGCTGGCTGCCTATGATCTGCGGCCCGTCACTGGCGATATCGGCATCCTCAAGGCCGCCGTGGCGGGGCTGACGACCAGCGATCTGCGCAAGACCGCGCTGTTGCGCCATATCTGGCACCCGAACCGGTTTCGCGCGCTTCTGGAGCGTATGGGCGGGCAGGGGCCATTGGCCGGGGCGCGGGCGGATCTGATCGCGCGGCTGCGTGAGAAGCCCACGGGGACGCTGCTGGCAGAGGCGGGGCAGATGCTGGGTCTGCGCTCGGAAGCCGAGATCGCCGCGCGGGTTGAGCGTCTGATTGCGGATGCCCAGACCCCGCCGATTCCGCAGGCGGAAGTGGCCGCGCTGGAGGGGTTGCTGGCGCTGAAATCCCCGGCCTCGGAGGCTCTTGCGCAGATGCGCGCAATGGGATGGGACGCGCTGACCCCTGCGCTGGACCGGCTGGACGCGCGGCTTGACGCGCTGGCGAGTGCCGGAATTGACCCTGCCAGCCTGCCGTTCGAGGCCAGTTTCGGGCGCACCACGATGGAATATTACGACGGGTTCGTGTTCGGCTTCCTGCCCGCGCGTGAGGGGCTGCCGCCCGTGGCGACCGGCGGGCGCTATGATGCGCTGACGGCGGTGCTGGGGCAGGGGCAGGCGATCCCGGCAGTGGGCGGCGTGATCCGGCCCGCGCTTCTGGAGGCGCTGATATGAGCCTGAAACTCGGGGTGCCGTCCAAGGGGCGGCTGATGGAAAAGACCTTTGAGTGGTTCGCCGAACGCGGCATCCGCATGGCCCGCACCGGCGAGGCGCGCGAATATGCGGGCGCGGTCGAGGGGGTGGAGGGCGTGGAACTGGTGCTGCTTTCGGCCAGTGAAATCCCGCGTGAACTGGCGGCAGGGCGCATCCATCTGGGGGTCACCGGCTCTGATCTGGTGCGCGAGACGCTGGCCGACTGGTCCGCGCAGGTCTGGGAACTGGCGCCGATGGGCTTTGGCCATGCCGATCTGATCATTGCCGTGCCGAAATCCTGGGTCGATGTCGAAACCCTCGACGATCTGGACGCGGTGGCGGCGGCCTTCCGTGCCGAGCACGGCTTCCGGCTGCGGATTGCGACCAAATATCACCGGCTGGTGCGCGACTATCTGCGCGCTTACGGGGTGGCGGATTATCAGCTGGTCGACAGTCAGGGCGCGACCGAGGGCACGATCCGCAACCTGACCGCAGAGGCCGTGGCTGATATCACCTCGACCGGCGAGACGCTGCGCGCGAACCATCTGAAAATCCTGCGCGAGGCGCCGGTGCATTGCTCGCAGGCGACGCTCTTTGCGGCGCGCGGGGCGGATTGGAGTGGCTGCAGGGAGGCCTGCGCAGAATTGACGCGGCTGATCGGGGTCGGGATGCCGGATATCGCGTAGCCAGCGCAATGCTTGCACCACGCTCAGTTTTCCTCGTCCGACCGCGAGACCCGAGGCACGAACAGGGGAACCACCGCAAGGATGAGAAGCACCATCGCTGTGGACAGGATGGCGGTGGCTTCGAGGCCCAGTCCGACAATCACCCCGATTCCGGCTGTGGCCCAGATGCTGGCCGCTGTGGTCAGCCCCTCGACCTGATGCGCGGAGCGGTGCAGGATGATCGCGCCCGCGCCCAGAAACCCGATGCCCTGAACGATGCCTTGCAGGACACGTGACATATCGGCCATTGGCATCCCGCTCTGCATCGGACCAATCACGAAGAGGCAGGCCCCGACCGCGACCAGCATATGGGTGCGGACCCCAGCGCTGCGCGCCTTGCGTTCCCGCTCATAGCCCAGAATGCCGCCAAGGATCGCAGCAAGGCTCAGTCGGAGCGCGATGACCGTGATCGCCACGGTATCAGGGATTTCCTGAAATTCGGCGCGGGTCGTGGCCCAGATCTCCTCAAGCATCCTGGTATCCGTTCGCGTCTGCGGCAGCTATTTTTGCAACGCATGTCGCAAGCGTCCGTTCCCTTGCCACGCATGCGCAGGCGCGCAACGTGACTCTGCGCGCGGCGGCCTGCGCGGGGTGGTGGCGCAGGAGCGGCTTATTCTCGCCCGATTTTCGCGCTATGCTGCCGCCGAACAGAGCAGGCGATATCCATGAAGGCCGAGCAATTCGACACCCCGCCAGAGCCCGCCGCGCAGCAAAGCGTGGCGCGGCGGCATGTGTTCTACATTCCCGGCTATGACCCGTTTCCGCCACGGCGCTACCGCGAGCTTTATCGCTGCGAATCGAGCGATCAGGCGAGGATCTCGGGCTACCGGATCAAACAGCGCCCGAGAAAGGGCGAGGGGCCGTATGGCTGGATCGTATCTTCAGACGTCGATGGCATGACCACTGAGGCCGATATCACCATTCTGGAATGGTCAGATATCGTGAAGGATTCGATGCAGGCCGGGATTGCCGCGACCTATTGGCTGCTGGTCAAGACGGCGTGGATTTACCTGTCCACCGGGGTTCTGTTCCGCCTGTTTCGCCTGCGTGCGGGGCCGGGGATTGCGGCGATGTATCCGGTGGTGATGCTCTTGGGGCAACTGGCGCTGGCGCTGCTGGCGGCGGGTCTGGTCGGCTGGGGGCTGTCCTTCCTGCTGCCCGGCTGGCTGGCCTATCTCCTGGGGCTGGGGGTGGTGGTGCCCATCCTGCAGGGGTTTCGCCGCATCGACGGGCGATTTTTCGTGCATTACCTGCTCCTGGATTTCGCCTTTACCGCCAAGCACAAGGGCCGCAACCCGCCCGAGCTAGAGAGGCGGCTGGATGAGTTTGCGCTGCGCATCCGGGGCGCGCTGGAGGATCCGACGCTCGATGAAGTGCTGGTCGTCGGCCATTCCTCGGGCGTGCATCTCGCGGTCTCGGTGCTGGCGCGGGTGATCCGGGCGGGGGGCGTGCCAGAGGGCAAGCTTGGCTTTCTGTCGCTGGGCCATGCTGTGCCGATGCAATCCTATCTGCCGCAGGCGCAGCATCTGCGCGAGGATCTGCGCTATCTCTCGACGCGCGAGGAACTTTTCTGGCTGGATGTCACGGCACCCGGCGATGGCTGTTCCTATGCGCTTTGCGATCCGGTGTCGTCCTCCGGGGCCGCCCCCCGCGAGGGCAAACGCTGGCCCATCGTGATTTCAGCGGTGTTCAGCGAAAGCCTGTCGCCTGAAACCTATCGCAAATACAAGCGCCGCTATTTCCGGCTGCATTTTCAGTATCTCTGCGCTTTTGACCGTCCGCGCGATTACGATTACTTCCTGATCACGGCAGGGCCGCTTTCGCTGGCGGACCGCTACCGGGGCCGCAAATCCTCGGCCTCGGTCAGCCATGCCTGTTATCTGCCCGAGGATCAGCGCCTGCCATGACCCGCCCGCCCATGCCCGCGCACCGGCCTGACCGGGTGCCCTTGTGGCGGCATCTGGCGATGTTCCGGCGCGATATCCTGTCGACGCAGCCCGCGCGGCTCTACCGGGCGAAAATGGCAGAGGTGAAGCTGCCCTTCCTGCATTCGGTGATGGTGAACACGCCCGATCTGGTGCGGCTTGTGCTGCAGGAGCGCCCGCGCGATTTTCCGAAATCCGAGCGCGTGCGCGAAGGTTTGCGGCTGCTTCTGGGCAATTCGGTCTTTGTCACCAATGGCCCGGTCTGGGAGCGCCAGCGGCGCATGATCGACCCGGCTTTCGAGGGCGGGCGGCTGCGCGAGACCTTTCCGGCGATGTGGGACGCGGCGCAGGCCAGTGCCGCCCGGCTGCAGGGGGGCGAGACCGAGATTGAAGAGGCGATGAGCCATGCCGCCGCCGATGTGATCTTTCGCACGCTGTTTTCCCTGCCGATCGAGGATGCCACGGCGGCAGAGGTCTATCAGACCTTCCGCGCGCATCAGCGTTCCGCGCCCATCCTCAACCTTGCGGCGCTGATCCCGCTGCCGCGCTGGCTGCCGCGCTTCTTTCCGCGCGCGACCCGTGAAACGGCGGCGCATATCCGCGAGCTGATCACGCAGATGGTGGCGCGGCGCGCGCGAGAGATTGCCGATGGCACCGCGCCCGATGATCTGGCGACCAAGATCATGACCACGCGCGACCCGGTGACGGGCGAGAGGTTCACCCGCGAGGAAATGGTCGATCAGGTCGCGATCTTTTTTCTGGCCGGGCATGAGACCAGCGCCTCGGCGCTGGCCTGGACGCTCTATCTGCTGGCCACGCATCCCGACTGGCAGGCGCGGCTGGCGCAAGAGGCGCAGGCGTTGCGGCCCTGTATCGAGAGCGGCAGCGCCCCGGATTTCGGGCTGCTGAAACGCTTTCCCCTGATCCGCGACACGTTCCGCGAGAGCCTGCGTCTTTATCCGCCGGTGCCGATGCTGGTGCGCGAAACCCTGCAGCCGGAAGAGTTCCGGGGCCGCAACCTGGGGCGGGGGGCGCAGGTGGTGGTGTCGCTTTGGCATATGGGGCGGCATGAGGCGGTCTGGGACGCGCCGCATGAGTTCCGCCCCGAACGCTGGCAGGAGGCGGCGACCAAAGCCTGCGCGCGCGATGCGTTCCTGCCCTTTTCCAGCGGGCCGCGGGTCTGCACCGGGGCGGGCTTTGCGATGGCGGAAGCTGTGCTGATTCTGGCGCGGCTCCTTTGCGACTGGGAGTTTACAGCCATCGAGGGGCGGGAGCCGGTGCCGATGGCGCATATGACGGTGCGCGCGCGTGACGGGATCTGGCTTCGTCTGAGCGCCCGCACGGTGTCGCCACAGGAAAGCCCCGATATCTGACCGGCGCACCGTTGCCGAGCTGACTGTCCGGCCCGGCACAGATGCAAATCTGCCCGGGGGGCGGGCGAGACCGATTCGAAATCAGCGGTATCGGGCAGGCGAGTCCCGCCGGTGGGTTACCCGCGTTTTCCCTGCCAGCGCCACGAGGCAAGGTGAGACGTCCAAAAAATTAACCTTTTGTCATATCGCGTCATGCAAAGAGGCCCGCGCGACGCCATCGCTTGCGGCAAACCCCGTTGCGGCAGCCTGCCGCTGTGATTCGCAGGCGACAGGCCGGGCGCATTCAGGGGGCCGTCTTGCGGGGTGCGGGCCTATGCGACCTCGGCGTCCGACATCAGACCGGCCCGGAATGTCATCACTGTCACACCACTGTCATAGAGCCTCGCTATCAGCAGCGCATCGAAACAGCCCGGACCGGGCGCTATCCAAAAGGAGCGTTTCATGCGCAACTTCCGTACCCTCACGCTGACAGCTTCGGCATTGGCCCTGAGCGTTGGTGTGGCCAATGCCCAGAATGTCGATCCCAACCTGCCGACCTATGAGGCAGGTTCGGGTGTATCGGGCAACCTGACCTCGATCGGGTCGGACACGCTCAACAACCTGATGACGCTCTGGTCGGAAGGGTTCCGCAGCTTCTATCCGAATGTCGCCGTGCAGATTCAGGGCGCTGGTTCGGGCACCGCTCCGCCCGCGCTGATCGAAGGCACCGCCCAGTTCGGCCCGATGTCGCGCGCGATGCGTGGCTCCGAGATCGAAGAATTTGAAGCCCGCTACGGCTATCCGCCGATCCCGCTGCGCGGCGCGATTGACGCGATTGGTGTCTTCGTGCACCGCGACAACCCTGTCACCTGCCTGAGCCTGCAGGAAGTTGATGCGATCTTCTCCTCGACCCGCGCGGGCGGTGCCGATGCGGCGATCACGACCTGGGGCGAAGTCGGTGCGGAAGGTGAATGGGCAGATCGCCCCATCGCCATGTATGGCCGGAACTCGGCCTCGGGCACCTATGGCTATTTCAAGGATGTGGCGCTGTTTGGCGGCGATTACAGCCCCGAAGTGCGTGAACAGCCCGGTTCCTCGACCGTGATTCAGGGGGTTGCCGCTGATCTGGGGGGCATCGGCTATTCCGGTGTGGGCTATGGCACGGCTGACGTGCGCGCGCTGGAAATCCGTGGCGAGGATGGCAATTGCTATTCGACCGAGGATGCGCCGGAAGGCACCTATCCGGTTGCCCGGTTCCTCTATGTCTACATGAATGTCGATCCTAATGCTGAACTGGAGCCGCTGCGCGCCGAATTCGTGCGCTATGTCTACAGCCAGCAGGGGCAGGCCGATGTGGTCCGCGCAGGCTTCTTCCCGGTGACGGCGCGCATTGCAGACATGGATCTGGAAGCTTTCGGTCTGAAGTAAGATCGCAACTCTCGCGGGTGAGGCAGTTTGCGCTGCCTCACCCTCTCGTTTTTTCCGGCACGCATGGACAGGACCAGATGAGCGACAGCCAAGCCATAAGTCAGACTCAGGAGCGCGCGGCCTCTGCGCGAAAACGCCGGATGACCACCCGCGCCAGCGTCAAGATCGGCGAGCGGGTTGCGGGGGGCGTCATTACGGTCGGTGGCCTGATGGTCATTGTTGCGGTTCTGGGGATCATGGTGTTCCTGTTCCGGGTCGTGGCCCCCCTGATGGCGGGCGGCGAGATGCATGGGTCGGTGCGCCACCAGCTTGCCACGCCTGCGCCGGTGGTCTGGGTGAATGGTGATGAATTCCAGACCCTTTCAACGGTCCTGAGCAGTGACGGCACGGCGCTGACCTATCACCTGCCGACGGGCACAGAGATTTCGCGCGAGGTTCTGGATTTCGAGGGCGCGACGGTCACAGCGATCAGCGGCACGCTGGAACGCGACCGCGTGGCGCTGGGCTTTGACGATGGCACAGTGCGTTTCGCGACGCTGGGGTTTGAAGCGACAGCAACAGCGCAGGCGCGCATGCCGACCGGGCTGAGCGCGCTGACCATGCGCGACCAGCGGCTTGAGGGTCGGGTCTTCACGCGCGTGGGGTCGGGCGATTTCCGCACCCTGTCGGCCCTGTCAGAGCTGCGCACGGTCGAGCAGATCTCGGATGAAGCGATCATTGCGCTGGATTACCGCATCGGCGGCACGCCAGAGCGCCCGATCATCGCTTTTGCGACGGTCGATGCGCAGGGGCAGGTGCGTGTGAGCCGCTCGCGCGTGCAGATCAACATGATGACCGGCGACGAGACTGTGACCACCACCACCACCGACTTGCCGCCCATCGGGCTGCAGGGCGATGAGCAGGTGACGGGGATCCTGCTGTCGGGCAATGCCGACCGCGTACTGATTTCCTCGGATGGCGGGTTCATCTACCGCTATGACCTGCGCAATCTGGACGCCGCCAGCATGGCCGAGCGCCGCCGCGTCGCCGATGACGGGATTGCGGTGACGGCGATGACCTTTCTGACCGCCGAGGATGCGCTGGTCGTGGGCACCGAGCGCGGCGATGTGATGGTCTATTTCCGGCTGCAGACCGGGACCGGCACGACGACAGACGGGCGCGAACTGGTGCGCGCGCGGACCCATGCTTCGATGCCCGCCAGCGTGACCGATATCTCGGAAGCGCAGCGCTCGAAGGAATTTGTCGTCACCGATGCCGAGGGCAATGTCTGGGTCTATCATTCGACCTCGGATCAGGTTCTGATGCGCATGTCGCGCAGCGGCGCGCTGGGGGCCGAGACGCAGGCTATGATTTTCCCGCGCGGCAATGGGGTACTGCTGGCGGCCGAGACCGGTGAGGTGGAAGGCTGGCAGTATTCGCAGGCCCATCCCGAAGTGACGCTGAAAGTGCTCTTCGGCAAGATCTGGTATGAAGGTTACAATCAGCCCGAATATATCTGGCAGTCCACCGCCGGAACCGATCTGGCAGAACCGAAATATTCGCTCGTGCCGCTGATCTTCGGCACGTTCAAGGCGGCGTTCTATGCGATGATCTTTGCCGTGCCGATTGCGCTGATGGCGGCGATCTATACGTCCGAATTCGTCGACAAGCGCGTGCGCGGTACTGTCAAGCCGATGATGGAAATGATGGAATCGCTGCCGACCGTGGTTCTGGGCTTCATTGCGGCGCTGGTGCTGGCGCCGCTGGTCGAGGAATGGATCGGCGCGGTGCTTCTGGGCTTCTTCGCGCTGCCGATGGGGCTGATGATCGGGGCTTTCCTATGGCAGACCCTGCCTGCGCAAATGGCCCTGAAATATGACGGTTTCCCGAAATTCACGCTGATGGGGGTGTCCATCCTTGTGACGGCCTGGATTGCGTCGCGGCTGGGTGTCACGCTGGAACAGCTGCTGTTCTATGGCGATTTCAAGCAATGGACCACGGGCCGGATCGGCACTGGGACACCCTTCATGTTCCTGATCCTGCTGCCGCTGAGCTATTTCGTGACCGCATGGGCCTTCCGCAAGCAATTCGGGCATCATTACCGCGACCTGATCTCGGGCATGGACCGTTCGCGGGCCGGGATGGTCGATGCCGGTCGCTGGATCGCACTTCTGGGGATTGCGATGATCCTGTCCTATGCGGTGGCCGCGCTCCTGACGCTGATCGGCTATGACCCGCGCGGCAGTTTCATCGACAGCTACCAGCAACGCAACGCGCTGGTGGTGGGCTTCATCATGGCTTTCGCGGTGATCCCCAATATCTACACGCTGGCAGAGGATGCGCTGAATTCCGTGCCCGGCCATCTGCGCGCAGCCTCGCTGGCTTGCGGCGCGACGCCCTGGCAGACCGCGCGCTGGGTGGTGCTTCCGACCGCCGCGTCAGGCGTGTTCTCGGCAGTGATGATGGGCATGGGCCGCGCGGTGGGCGAGACGATGATCGTGGTCATGGCGGCAGGCAATACGCCGATCATGGAATGGAACATCTTCTCGGGGCTGCGCACGCTTTCGGCCAATATCGCGATTGAACTGCCCGAAGCGGTGAAGGATGGCACGAATTACCGCGTGTTGTTCCTTGCGGCGCTGACGCTCTTCATCATGACCTTCGTCATCAATACAGGCGCGGAACTGATCCGCCAGCGCTTCCGCAAGCGCGCCTTCAATCTGTAAATCAGGGCTTGGGAACCGATATGACCAGCTTGAACGAACAACTTCCGCCCGCATCCGGTGCTGCAGGTGCGGCTGGCGTGGCCGCGCGAGAGGCGGTCGCCCCGCGCGGGCGGCGGCGCTATTCGGCGGATCTCTCCGCGCTTGGGGAACCCGCGCTCTGGGGTTTCGGGGGCGCGCTTGCGCTCGGGATCATCATGATCGCGCTTTTTCTGATGGTGGTGCTCTATAACGGGGCCACGACATTCTGGCCGAAACCCATCGAGCGCGTGGAGCTGACCGATGGTACGGTGCTTGCGGGTGTCGAGCGGCGCGGCACGATCTTCCGCCCCGATCTGGCCCGACTGGAGCCGGAGGTGCGCGAGACGGTTCAGGAGAATGACGGTTTCGCCTATCGCACGCTCTATCAGACTGCGAATTTCGACCTTTACGGCGATGATTTCCGCTGGGTGGCGGATTTCGAGATCGCCGATGTGACCCGGCCCGCCGAGTTCTACTATTTCGAGCGGCAGGTCTGGGGGGTGTTCGTCGGCCGGATTGCCGGGATGCAGGTCAATGGCGTCGCGATGGAGTATGACCCGGCGGTGTTCCGCCGCGAACAGGCCGCCGCGCGCGAGCGGTTCCGCGAGATCCGCAGGCTGGAGCGCAATGATATCGGGCGCATCAACAATCTGATCGAGCGCGAAAGGCTGAACCAGCGCCGCGCCATCCTGCGCCAGGGCGAGGAAGCTGCAGCGCCCACGATTGCACAGTCACAGGAACGTATCGCGGAATTGCAGGCCGAGTTTCAGGTGCTTCAGGCGCGCGTCAACGAGATCCGGGCGCTGGACCGCGGGTTTCGCGTAACATTGGAAGAGGTCGGCGGGCGTCAGATCGAGCCGGAGATGAGCCAGATCGTGCGCTATTTCGCGGCGAATGACCTGAGCTGGGCGCAGAAACTCGGGATTTACGTCTCCCGTTGGGGCGAGTTCGTCTCGGCAGAACCGCGTGAGGCCAATACGCAAGGCGGTGTGCTGCCCGCGATCTTTGGCACGGTCGCCATGACGCTTCTGATGGTGATCTTCGTGGCGCCCTTCGGTGTGATCACCGCGCTCTATCTGCGTGAATATGCCAAACAGGGGCGGATCACCTCGATTGTTCGTATTTCCGTCAACAATCTGGCCGGTGTGCCCAGTATTGTTTACGGTGTCTTTGGTCTGGGCTTTTTCGCCTATACGATGGGCGGCACGATCGACCAGTTGTTCTATCCTGAGAACCTGCCCAACCCGACCTTCGGCAAGGGCGGGATCCTCTGGGCCTCGCTGACGCTGGCGCTGTTGACGGTGCCCGTGGTGATTGTCGCCACTGAAGAGGCGCTGGCCGCCGTGCCGCGCTCGATGCGCGAAGGCTCGCTCGCCTGTGGTGCCTCGAAATGGCAGACCATCCGCTATGTCGTGCTGCCCAAGGCCCTGCCGGGGATCATGACCGGCATGATCCTGGCGATGGCGCGCGGGGCGGGCGAGGTGGCGCCGCTGATGCTGGTGGGGGTCGTGAAACTGGCACCCGCCCTGCCCATCGACGGCTTCTACCCCTTCATCCATCTGGACCGCAGCTTCATGCATCTGGGCTTCCACATCTTCGACGTGGGCTTCCAGTCGCGCAATTCGGAAGCGGGCAAGCCCATGGTCTTTGTGACCACGCTGCTGTTGCTGACGCTTATCGTGATCATGAACGCCACCGCCATCATCGTCCGCAACCGCCTGAAGCGCAAATACGCCACTGGCCAGTTCTGAGATAGACCCATGCAAGACACACTAGAGTTCGAGCCGACCGCCTATCACTTCAAGACATCCGACGAGGGCACGGCGCTGGATATCCGCGATTTCAACCTGTGGTATGGCCAGAAACAGGCGCTGTTCGACAATAATCTGGAGATCCAGAAAGGGCAGGTGACAGCCCTGATCGGCCCCTCGGGATGCGGAAAATCCACGCTGCTGCGCTGTCTGAACCGGATGAATGATCTGGTCGATGATCTGCGGATTGAAGGGCGGATCACGGTGGATGGTTTCGACATCTATGCCAAGGGCGTCGATGTGATCGCGTTGCGCAAGCGCATGGGGATGGTGTTCCAGAAGCCCAACCCGTTTGCCATGTCGATCTATGACAACATCACCTATCCGCTGCGCGTGGACGGGGTGACAAAGAAATCCATTCTGGATGAAACGGTCGAGCGGGCGCTGCAACAGGCGGCGCTGTGGAAAGAGGTCAAAGACCGGCTGAATGACAGCGCATTGGGTCTGTCGGGCGGGCAACAGCAGCGTCTGTGCATCGCGCGGGCCGTGGCCTCGGACCCGGAAGTGTTGCTGATGGATGAGCCCTGTTCGGCGCTGGACCCGATTGCCACCGCGCGGATCGAGGAACTCATAGAAGAGCTGAAAGGCACCTATTCGATTGTCATCGTGACCCATTCGATGGCGCAGGCCGCGCGTGTGTCGGACAATACCGCCTTCATGTATCTGGGGCGTCTGATCGAATATGGCGATACCGACACGATCTTTACCAACCCGCAGAAATCGCGCACCAATGATTATGTGACGGGGCGTTTCGGGTAAGGGAACCCTCGGGGTCTCAAGCGCAGGATCAGCGGCCCTTCGCGGGGCCGCAGATGGCGTTCCGGTACCGGGCCTGCGCGGGCCGCGCGGCTGTCCCTGATTGGTCACGCTTGGGCCGCTGCAGCGGCGAACGGGCAGGGTCAGCTTGATCTGCCCGGGGCGCTCTGTCACTGTCAGTTCAGTCAAGCGCGTGTCGGTGCAGGGATTGCAGGGAGAAGAATGTCCATGGGGGCCCTGAAGGACCGGCTGAAGCGATCACTGGCCTGGCGTTTGTCAGAGACGCGCCGCCATCTCGATGACCTGACAGGCCGCATCCGCTATGCTGTGCAGCGCCAGACGGGGGCATTGCAGGTGACGGACGGGGCTGTGCAGATGTCAGAGCGTCTGGCCGTCTATGCGCTTTATCCGCAGCAGGGGATTCGGGACAGCCATATCCATGCGCTGCGTGCGCTCTATGATTGTGGCTACACGACCGTCGCGGTCTCGAACCTGCCGCTGACAGAGCAGGATCGCGCCCGGCTGGCACCGCTTTTATGGAAGCTGATCGAGCGGCCGAATTTCGGCTATGATTTCGGTGCCTATCGCGAAGGGATCCGGGCCGTGACCCCGCATCTGGCAGGGGTGCAGCGGCTGGTGCTGATGAACGATTCGGTCTGGTTTCCCTTGCCCGGCGGGGCGGACTGGCCCTTGCAGGCCGAGGGGCTGGGCGTGGATGTCGCAGGCGCGGTGTCGAATTACGGGGTGGCCATGCCCGAGGCGCTGGCGCTGGACGGGTTTCAGTGGCGCTATGATCCGGGTCTGCCCCAGTTTCACTACTGTTCCTTCGCGCTCTCTTTCGGCCCAGTGGCGGTGCAGCATCCCGCATTCACGCGGTTCTGGCGCAGGATTCGTCTGACGGACAGCAAATTCCACACGGTGTTGCGCGGCGAGGTTGCACTGTCGCGGGCCCTGATCGGGGCAGGGCTCAGCCATGCGGAAACCTTGCGGATCAAGGATCTTGATACGCGGCTGGCGGCGCTCTCGACCGCTGATCTGCATCGCTTCGTCGCCGAACTGGCGATTCCCGAGGATCCGCGGCTGGAGGCCCTGCGCCAGCGTGTCCTTGCAGATCCGGAAGGGCCGGGGCAGCGGGTGCGGCTCTATTCAGCGGCGCTCGGGATTGTCGCGCTGACCGGACCGGCCTATGCGATGCCCGCCTATGCCCATGAGGTGCTGGGCCATCCCTTTCTGAAGAAATCGCCCCTGCGCCTGTCGCGCCCTGCGGCCGAGGCCACGCTGCGCCTGTCGCGGCGATTGCCGGGAACGGTCGGGGCCGCGATCCATGCCGAGGCGCTGGAGCTTGCGCGCGCGCGTTTCGGCGAGGGGATCGGAAGCTGACCCCTGCCGCGCCGCGCGCGCCGGGCGGATGTGTCACAGCTGCCGCAGAGTGAAAGAATACGCGCCGGTGCTGGCCTGAGGGGCGGCTGCTCTATATAGATCGGCAACGAGTATGGGAAACAGTGACATGGTTCAGATACTGCCTGACACCGCTCCGGCGAGCCGCGCCCCCGCGCGCGCGCGCATCGAGGCTGTGGGCGCGGGGGCGCATGCCCTCTCCGGTGTTCTGGATCTGCGCAGCCTGCCTGCGATCCTGCCGCAGCTGGAGGCACTGGAGGGGCGCGATGTGCAGATCGACCTGTCCGGGCTGGAGAAGATCGACACGGCCGGGGCCTATGCCCTGATCCGCCTGCGCGCGCGCTTGCAGGAACAGGGCGCGGGGCTGTCGCTGTCAGGGGTGCAGCCCGATCATCAGGCGCTGATCGAGCGTGTGGCGCAATCGCTGCCCAAACCCGAAACCGAAACAGCGGCCCCGCGCAATCTGATGGCGCTCTTTGACACTCTGGGCCGCAAGGTTGTCGATTTGCTGCGGTTTCTGGGCGATCTGCATGCGATGCTCGGGCTGTTTCTGGCGCGGCTGGTCTATGTGATCCGGCACCCGACGGAATTTCGCCTTACCGCGCTCATTCATCATTGCGATCAGGTCGGGCTGAAAGCCGTGCCCATCGTGGCGCTGATGGGCTTTCTGATCGGGGTGGTTCTGGCCTTTCAGGGCTCGGTGCAGTTGCGCCAGTTCGGGGCCGAGATTTTCGTGGTGGATCTGATCGCCATTTCGATCCTGCGCGAATTGGGGATCCTGCTGACGGCGATCATCGTCGCGGGGCGCACGGCGTCAAGCTACACTGCCGCCATCGGTTCAATGAAGATGCGCGAAGAGATCGATGCCATGCGTACGCTGGCGATTGACCCGGCGCTGGCGCTCTTTGTGCCGCGCATACTGGCGCTGCTGATCGTGCTGCCGATCCTTGGCATGCTCGCCAATCTGACCGGCCTGATCGGCGGAGCGATGATGGCCTGGATCGAGCTGGGTATTTCTCCGGGGATGTTCATGGCGCGCCTTCTGGATGACACCAGCCTTGACCATGTGATCGTGGGTTTCGTGAAAGCCCCGGTCTTCGCGCTGATCATCGGGGTGATCGGCTGTCATGCGGGTATGCAGGTTGGCGGCAATGCCGAAAGCCTTGGCGCGCAGACCTCCAGCGCTGTGGTGCGGGCCATTTTCATGGTGATCGTGGCCGATGCGCTGTTCTCGGTCTTTTTCGCGCTGTTGGGGATCTGAGATCATGCCGGAGACCGTCATCGAGTTGCGCGGGATCGTCAACCAGTTCGGGCAGCACCGGGTGCATGACAATCTGGATCTGGACGTTTATCGCGGCGAAGTTCTGGGCGTGGTCGGCGGCTCTGGCACCGGCAAATCGGTGCTGTTGCGCTGCATCGCCGGTTTGCGCCCGCCGCAGGGGGGCAGCGTCCGCATTTTCGGACAGGATGCGCTGAACTGCTCCGAGGCCGAACGCCGCGCCATCGACATGCGCATGGGGGTGATGTTTCAGGACGGGGCGTTGTTTTCCTCGCTGACCGTGCGCGAGAATGTCGAAGTGCCGATGCGCAACCTGCCCGGGCTGGATGCGGGGTTGCGGCGCGAACTGGCGGATCTGAAGATCGCCATGTCGGGCCTGCCCTACAAGGCGGGGGACAATTACCCGTCCGAGCTTTCGGGGGGGATGCGCAAGCGGGCAGGGCTGGCGCGCGCGCTGGCGCTTGACCCTGAAATCGTTTTTCTGGACGAGCCGACAGCGGGTCTCGACCCGATCGGGGCTGCGGCTTTTGATGAATTGATCAAGGCGCTTTCGGAAACTCTGGGCCTGACCGTGTTTCTTGTCACACATGATCTTGATACGCTGCATGCCACCTGTGACCGGATTGCCGTACTCGCGGAAAAACGGGTCATGTACACTGGAACCATGGCCGATATGCTGCATATCGAACATCCGTGGGTGCATGAGTATTTCCATGGGCCGCGTGCGCGGGCGGCGGTGGAGACATTGGAAAGGAATGCCTGACGCATGGAAACCAAGGCCAATTACACGCTGATCGGGATCTTCGCGGCGCTGGGCTTTCTGGGCGTGCTGGGCTTCTTTCTGGCTTTCGGCAAGTTCCAGCTTGATCGCCAGTTCGCCTATTACGAGGTGCGCTTCGACTCGGTCTCGGGCCTGTCGCGCGCCGCTGATGTGCGCTTCGCCGGGCTTCTGGTCGGGCAGGTGACGGATGTGCGGCTGGCGCCCGAAGGCGACGGCACGGTGCTGGTGCGGCTGGAAGTCGATCGCGCAACGCCGGTGCGCGCGGATTCGGTGGCGACTGTGGACAGTTCGGGCATTACCGGCGTGTCTTTCGTGGCAATTTCCTCGGGCTCGACCGATATGCCGCTGATCAATGACCGTACGGACACACCGCGACTGGAGGCGGGGCGCTCGACCATCGCCTCGCTGACCGAAGGTGCGCCGCGCGTGCTGGATGAAACCCTGCGCGTGCTCGAACAGGTCAATCAGCTTCTTGGCGATGAGAATCAGGGCAGGGTCGCGCGCATTCTGGAGAATGTCGAGCAATCCACCGGTGAGGTGTCGCGGGCGCTGGACAATTTCGCGGGCTTTACCGACACGATTGCTGCTGCGACCGAAACCTTTTCCGAGTTCAGCGACAATCTGACCCCGATCCTGTTGCAGGCCGAAAAGACCGTCGAGAGCCTGCAATTCGCCATCGACGAATTCGCGCTTCTGGCGACCGAGTCGCGCATCACCTTCGAGACCGGGACCACGACCCTGCAGACAGTGGATGATTTCGTGGCGCAGGACATGACCGAGATGGTCGCGCAACTGCGCGCGGCTGCCGATCAGGTGGGCGCCGAGATCACCGAATTGTCGCGCGAGGCGCAGGTGACATTCGCGGAATTTGCCCGCACCGGCGCCGCCGCCACGCAGCGGATCGAGGCGCTGGATCCCGCGCTTGCGCGGATCGAGCCGCTGCTGGCGCGGGCCGATACCGCGCTGGAGGCGCTGGAAGCGATGTCGCGCAATGTCGATGCGCTGGTCACGGGTGACGGTGCGCTTCTGGTGGCAGAAGCGCGCGAAATGGTGCAGGCGGCAACCGCAGCCACGCGCAATATCGCGGAAGTGGCCGAAAGCGATCTGCCTGCGATCATGACGGATGTGCGTCTGGCAACCGCCGATATCCGCCGCGTCGTGGCCACGGTCGGGGCCGATCTGGAACAGGTCTCGGGGCGGATCGAGGCGCTCTCTGACAGTGGGGTCAGGACGCTGGATCAGGTGACAGAGACTTTCGCCAATGCCAATGCGACGCTGGCCGCGATCAACCGTGCGCTTGCCACCAGCGAAGGCGCCATTCAGGCCGCCGAGCGCGCCTTTGTCGGGGCGGACCGGGTGATCAATGAAGAGATCGGCCAGATCACCGAAGATCTGCGCGATGTGCTGGGTCGGCTGGGCCGCGCCGTGGATTCGGTTTCCGCCGATATTCCCGAAGTGACCGCCGATCTGCGCCGCACAGCCGAGACTGCTGCGCGCGCCTTTGACGATCTGGGCCGGATGGTGCGCGACAGTTCCGGGCCGGTGCGCGACTTCACCACCACCGGCCTGCCCAATATCACGCAGCTTGCGCGCGAGACCCGTGGGCTGATCACCAATCTTGACCGCCTGACGCGCCAGATCGAACGGAACCCGGCGCAGTTTCTTCTCAATCGTCAGACACCGGAGTTCAGAAGATGACATTTCCCAGACGCGATTTCCTGATGGGCGCGGGGGCGCTGTCACTTCTGTCGGGTTGCGGCGCGCTTTCGGCGATCAGCGATGCAACCACGCCGCTCGATGCTTATGAGCTGCGCGCGCCCGATCTGCCGCAGGCCGGGCGCTCGCTCGCGCGGTCCCTGAGCATCGAGCCCCCCACGACCTCGGGTGCGCTGGATATCGACCGGATCCTGATCAAGCCCAATGCGCTGCAATCGCTCTATCTGCCCGGCGCGCGCTGGTCGGACAAGGCGCCGCTGATGTATCAGACCGTGATCCTGCGCGCCTTTGAGGATACCGGCGCGCTGGCCTATGTCGGGCGCAGGCCGCTGGGCGGGACGGGCGATTTCGCGCTGATCTCCGAGATCACCGATTTTCAGGCGGAACTGTCGGCGGATGGCAACTCGGTCAGCACCCGCATCCGGCTGGTCGCCCGCATGGTGCGCGAGGCCGATGCCCGCGTGTTGTCGCGGCGGAGTTTTCAGGCGGTGGCGCCTGCGGCCTCGACCGAGGCGCTGGATGTGGTCCAGGCATTCAACATCGCCTCTGACGCCGTGCTGAACGATCTGGTGCGCTGGGGGCTGGAGGTGATCGGTCTGCGCCTGCCTGCGGTGTGACGGGCCGCGCGGGCGTATGAGTATTTCGGGCAAGATGAAAGCGAAACGGCTGTGATCCGCGCCCTCTATGACTGGACCCTGTCGCTGGCGCGGCATCCGCACGCGCTCTGGGCGCTGGCTTTTGTGGCTTTCATCGAAAGCTCGGTCTTTCCGATCCCGCCCGATGTGCTGATGGTTGCGATGATCGTGGCGCGCCCCTCACGGGCCTTTATGATCGCCGGGGTTGCGACTCTGGCCTCCGTTGCGGGGGGACTCTTGGGCTACTGGATCGGCTATGGCGCGTTCGAGGCGGTGGGGCGGCCGGTGCTGGAGTTTTACGGCAAGGACGCCTATTTCGCCGAGTTTCAGCAGCGCTACAATGAATGGGGCGCATGGGCCGTGCTGATCGCGGGTGTGACACCATTTCCCTACAAGGTCATCACCATTCTGTCGGGCGTCACCGGGCTGTCGCTGGGGGTGTTTCTGGTGGCCTCGGTGATTGCGCGGGCGCTGCGGTTTTTCGTCGTCGCGGCGCTGCTGTGGAAATTCGGCGCACCGATTCGTGATTTCATCGAAGCCCGTCTGGGGCTTGTCTTTTCCGTGCTGATGGCGCTCCTGTTGGGCGGGTTTCTGGCGATAAGGGTTCTGTGATGCGCAGACAGGTGCAGCTTCTGGCTTTGGCGGGCTCGGCGGGGCTTTTGCTGGGGGCGCTTGCGTTTCAGTATATCGGGGGGATGGCGCCCTGTGCGCTCTGCATCTGGCAGCGCTGGCCGCATCTCGTAGCGCTGCTGGGGGCAGGCGGGCTGGTCATCGCCAACCCGGTTTTCGCGCTGACGGGGGCATTGGGGGCCGCGACATCGGGCGGGATCGGCGTCTATCACACTGGCGTCGAGCGCGGCTGGTGGCCGGGGCCGTCCTCATGCAGCGCCGGGGGCGATCTGTCGCGACTGACACCCGAAGAATTGCTGGCGCAGATCATGGCGGCGCCGGTCGTGCGCTGCGACGAGGTGCCCTGGGAGATGCTGGGCCTGTCCATGGCCAGCTGGAACGCCGTCGCATCCTTCGGCATCGCGGGGCTGTGGC
This sequence comes from Natronohydrobacter thiooxidans, assembly GCF_001884735.1. Taxonomy (GTDB): domain Bacteria; phylum Pseudomonadota; class Alphaproteobacteria; order Rhodobacterales; family Rhodobacteraceae; genus Roseinatronobacter; species Roseinatronobacter thiooxidans_A. The sequence continues at coordinate 261,758 of NZ_MJAP01000034.1, forward strand.
TGGTCAGCCTGAAACTACGTTAATGCAGGCGCAGATCTCGTCTGCTGAATTTGCCGACCTCGAATTCGCCCACGACATGGCGCCATTCGCTGGGCGCAAGTTGCTTGCGATGGGTGAAGCGCACTGAATGCAGCGGCCCGTCGATACTCTCCTGCCAGAATTCGATGAATTCGAACAGGCGTGGGTAATCCGGGGCCAGATCATACTCCTGCCAGACGAAACTGTTCAGGACATGAATGTGATCGGGCATGCGGTAGATCATTTCGGCGGTGGTCAGGCCATAGCCCTTGAGCAGTAGTTCAACCGTGCGTGTTTCCATATGATACCTCTTTTCGCCCCTCCGTGACTCGAATCTTGCCAGAGAAAAGATAATAATCAATGAAAACATATTGTTATCACTGCCCTGTGATGGCTGCCAAAGGAAAGCATTGCGGGGCATTGCACCCTATATCGTGCATCTGATAGAGTGCGCCCAACCATATCTAGAGTATGTGACAGAGCTGCGAGGATGACGTGAGCGATAGCCCGGAAACCCCTGAAAACATGGACGAAACCCCGCCAGCCCACCCCTCGGGCCCGTCGGTCTCCATCACGCAGGAAATGCGCAGCTCGTACCTTGATTATGCGATGAGCGTGATCGTCAGCCGCGCGATCCCGGATCTGCGCGACGGCTTGAAGCCTGTGCATCGGCGTATTCTTTATGCAATGCATGAATCCGGCAACACCCATGACAAGCCCTATCGCAAATCCGCGCGTGCCGTGGGCGATGTGATGGGCAAATACCACCCGCATGGCGATTCAGCGATCTATGACGCGCTGGTGCGCATGGCGCAGCCGTTTTCGATGTCGCTGAAACTGCTGGACGGGCAGGGCAATTTTGGCTCGATGGATGGCGATAACGCGGCTGCAATGCGCTATACCGAAGTGCGCATGGACAAGGCCGCGAGTTTCCTCCTGGCCGATATCGACAAGAACACGGTCGATTTTCAGGACAATTATGACGGGCGCGATCGCGAACCCACGGTGCTGCCTGCGCGTTTCCCGAATATGCTGGTCAATGGCGCGGGCGGGATTGCGGTCGGCATGGCCACCAATATCCCGCCGCATAATCTGGGCGAGGTGATCGACGCGACGCTCGCGCTGATTGAGAACCCCGATCTGACCAGTTCGGATCTGATGGAATTCGTGCCCGCGCCCGATTTCCCGACCGGCGGGCTGATCCTTGGTCGTTCCGGCGCGCGCAAAGCCTATCTTGAGGGGCGCGGCTCGGTGCTGATCCGGGCAAAAACCCATGTCGAGGAGATCCGCAAGGACCGTTTCGCCATCATCGTCGATGAGATCCCCTATCAGGTGAACAAATCGACCATGGTCGAGAAGATCGCCGATGCGGTGCGCGAGAAGAAGATCGAGGGCATTGCCTCGGTCGCCGATGAATCCGATCGCGTGGGCGTGCGGGTCGTGGTGGAACTGAAACGCGACGCGACGCCCGATGTGGTGCTGAACCAGTTGTTCCGCTTCACGCCGATGCAGACCTCTTTCGGCTGCAACATGCTGGCGCTGAATGGTGGGCGGCCCGAACAACTGACGCTCCGCGATTTCCTGACAGCCTTTGTGGGCTTCCGCGAGGAAGTGGTGACGCGGCGCACGGCGTTCGAGTTGAACAAGGCGCGTGAGCGGTCCCATGTTCTCTGCGGGCTGGCGGTCGCGGTGTCGAATGTCGATGAAGTGGTGGCCACGATCCGGGCCTCGGCTGACCCGGCAGAGGCGCGCGAGAAGCTGATGACCCGGCGCTGGCCTGCGGCGGATATCGCGGCCTATATCCGGTTGATCGACGATCCCAGCCACACGATGAACGAGGATGGCACCTATAACCTGTCGGAAGTGCAGGCCCGTGCAATCCTTGAACTGCGCCTGCAGCGCCTGACCGCAATGGGCGTGAAGGAAGTCACCGACGAGCTGGAAGCGCTTGCTGCCAAGATCAAGGATTATCTCGATATCCTGCGCTCGCGGGCGCGGGTGATGGAGATCATCTCGACCGAACTGGCGGAAGTGCGCGACTTGTTCGCGGTGCCGCGCCGGACCGAGATTGTCGATTGGGCCGGTGATCTGGATGACGAGGATCTGATCGAGCGCGAGGATATGGTCGTCACGATCACCTCGGGCGGCTATATCAAGCGCACGCCGCTGGTCGAGTTCCGCGCGCAGCGGCGTGGCGGCAAGGGGCTGTCCGGGATGGCCACCAAGGATGATGATGTCGTCACCACGCTATTCGTGGCCAATACCCATACGCAGCTTCTGTTCTTCACCACCGATGGCATGGTCTACAAGCTCAAGACCTGGCGCCTGCCGCTGGCCGGGCGCAATGCGCGGGGCAAGGCGATGGTGAATATCCTGCCGATTGCCACCGGGGTCAGTATTGCGGCCATTATGCCGGTCGAGCGGCCAGAGGAAGAATGGGAAAACCTGCAGATCGTTTTCGCGACCTCGCAGGGCGATGTCCGGCGCAATGCGCTGTCGGATTTCACCAATGTCATGCGCAATGGCAAGATCGCCATGAAGCTGCCCGAAGGGGTGACGCTGGTGAATGCACGCATCTGCGACGAAAATGACGATGTGATGCTGGTTACATCCTCGGGTCGCGCGATCCGCTTCCCCACGACCGATGTGCGCGTCTTCAAGGGCCGCGATTCGACCGGTGTGCGCGGGGTGCGTCTGGGCGAGGGGGATCGTGTGGTCTCGATGGCCGTGATCCGCCATTTCGAAACCACGCCCGAAGAGCGCGAAGCCTTTATCCGCCAGCGCCGCCTGATTGCCGGTGTGGTCGAGGATGAGGCGGAAGAGGCCGGCGATGAGGCGGTCGAGGCCGGGCAACTCTCGCCCGAGCGCTATGCCGAAATGTCTGCTGCCGAGGATTTGCTCCTGACAATCACGGCGGGGGGCTTGGGCAAGCTGACCTCCAGCCATGACTACCGCATAACCGCGCGGGGCGGGCAGGGGGTTGGCGCGACCGACAAGCAGATGCGCGGCGGTGCGCTGGTGGCGCTCTTCCCGGTCGAGATGGCCGATCAGGTGATGCTGGTCACTTCGGGCGGGCAGTCGATCCGCGTGCCGGTCGATGGCATCCGCTTCCTGCGCCGCACCGGCGGGGGCGTGAAAGTGTTCAACATGAACGGATCGGGCGAGCAGGTCGTCTCGGTCGCGCGCATTGCCGAGGCCGGAGACGAGGACGCCGCGACGGACGAGGCATGAGCGAGGCGCGTCTGCGTGCGGCCCTGGAGGGCTGCGCGCGGGCGGGGCAGCTTGTGACCTATGGCGCGCTGGCCGCCGAGATCGGGCTGGACGGGGCAGGACGGATCGCGCGGCTGACCGCGATGCTTGAAGCGCTGATGGTGGAAGATACGCAAGCAGGCCAGCCGCTGCGCGCCGCGCTGGTTCTGGGCCGGGTCTCGGGTGGGTTGCCCGCACGCGGGTTTTTCCTGAAAGCGGCCGAACTGGGCCATGATGCTAGCGACCCGGCGGCATTTCACCGCGCCCAGATCGCGGCACTGTTTTCTGCCGCGGGCAAGGCAGCTGACCCCTCCGCATGAGACTGCCCGTTCGGCGGGAAATCACCCGCCGGATCGATTTCTGATCCTGCTCTGATCGCGCAGTCGGGCAAGCGTGTTCATCAAGTACTTTCTTGACCTGCGTAAATCCGAGATCAACAGGGCGCGCGCATATCAGAAGGCCGCCCGGTCGGTGCGACCCCATGGGCGATGCAGGCCCGTCATCGCTGTCGGTGCCTGTTGTCCATGCCTGCAGGTCATCGATGATCCAGCGCATCCAGAGGCTGATCCGAGCCAAGCAATTCCTGCACCACATCACGAACATGATTTGCGAAAATCTGCATAGTCTTGGGCCGCGCGGGCCGTTGCAACCGGGCAAGCTGGAACCGGTGGCGCGGTGATTTGGCGAAGGGCACGCAGATCAGGTCCTCACCGGCTTCCGCGCGCGCCAGCAACGCATTGGCAATGGTAATCCCCAGCCCCTCGCGCACGAAGCTGCAAGCCGCGCTGACCGCCTGGGTTTCGATCATGATTTCGGGGCGGACGCGGGCGCTTTCGAATATCTGTTCGAGCTGCACACGAAAGGGGCGGTTGCGGCCCAGCAGGATCAGGCGTTCCCTGTCCAGATCCTGCGGCGTGATACTGGCCCGTCCTGCAAGCGGGTGGGTCTGTGGCATGACCACATCAGTGCCGACCTCGACCAGATCGGTCAGGTCCAGTGCCGGATGGGCGACCGGCGCCTTGACAAAGCCCAGATCCACCCGCCCCGAGGCAACCGCCCCCATGATGTCGTAATAGGACATGATCTCTGCCACCACCTTCACGCCGGGGTGGTCGCCCTGCAACCGGCGCAGGGCTGGCGCGAAGATGCGCGTCACCACCCCCGCAGGTGCCGCAAAGCGCAAGGTCACGACCGAACCCTCACTGCGCGCGCGCAGATTCTCGACTTCGGCCAGCGCGCGCTCAACGCCTGCAAGCAGCGAGACCGCGGTTTCACGCGCGCTCAGCTTGCCATTGGCCCGGATGAACAGCGTCTCGCCCGTGGCATCCTCGAACTCGGCCAGCAACCGGCTGACCGAGGGCTGCGAGATCCCCAGCGCCTGTGCGGCATCCACGGTCGATCCGGTCTGCATGACCGCCCGAAAGGCGCGCAGGTGGCGCAGCTCCATCTATTCGCCTCGCAAATACAACCCTGCCTGGAAATAATAGGATTGCAGCGAATCCCGGTCCAGTCAATCCTTGTGGCAAATCAAAACATGTGCTGGCCCGCCTCTCTGGTCCGGCATGCCATCAGGGAGATGGGTCTTGGTCTTTGTCATCCGACGTCTGCTGCAGGCGTTATTTCTGGGGCTGGTCATGTCGGCACTGGTCTTTGCCGGTATCTTTGCGGTGGGCAACCCGGTAGATATCTTGATCGACCCGGACGCCACGCAGGCCGAACGCGCACGCCTGATCGCGCAACTGGGGCTGGATCGGCCCTTTCACGAGCAGTATTTCATCTTTCTGGGCAATCTGCTGCAGGGCGATTTCGGCAATTCCTTTGTCTATAACCGTCCCGCTCTGACGCTGATTCTGGAACGGATGCCCGCCACACTGGAACTGGCCTTTGCCGCCATCGTGATCGCGGTGGTGCTGGGCATTCCGCTGGGGGTCTATGCCGGGTTGCGCCACGGAACCCCCGGCAGTCAGGCTGTGATGGCAGGCTCGATTCTGGGGTTTTCAGTGCCAAATTTCTGGCAGGCGATCATGCTGATCATGGTCTTTTCGGTCATGCTGGGCTGGTTCCCGGTCTCCGGGCGCGGCGAGGTCGGCACGTTTCTGGGGATCCGCTCCTCGCTCTTCACGCTGAACGGGCTGCATCATATCGCGCTGCCCGCGATCAATCTGGCCATCGGGCATCTGGCGCTGGTGATCCGCCTGGCGCGGTCGGGCACGCGCGAGGTGCAGGCGCAGGATTTCATCCGCTTCGCCCGCGCGAAGGGGCTGTCAGAGCCGCGCATCGTGCTGGTGCATCTCTTGCGCAACATCCTGATCCCGATTGTCACGCTGGTCGGCATGTCCTTCGGCGGGCTGATCGCATTCGCGGTCGTGACCGAGACGATCTTTGCATGGCCGGGCATGGGCAAACTGATCATCGATTCAATCCGCATGCTCGACCGCCCCGTGGTGGTGGCCTATCTCATCGTGATCGTCGTGATCTTCATCATTCTGAACCTGCTGGTGGATCTGCTGTATTCGCTGATCGACCCGCGCATCCGGCTGGACGAGGCGCGGCAATGAGCGTCACCGACACCCAGCCGCCCGCTGCCGCGCCGCTGATCCCCAGGGCGCAGCCACCCGAGCGCCCCGCGGCGCGCATCATCCGCGATTTTGCGCGCTCGCCGCTGGCGTTGTTCGGATTGGCGCTTTTGCTGGTGATTGTGCTGGCCGCGCTGCTGGCACCCTGGATCACCCCGCAAAACCCCTACGACCTGCGCAGCCTGTCGATAATGGACAGTCGCCTTGCGCCGGGCGAGGTTGGGTTCAGCGGAGTGTCCTTCTGGCTGGGCAGTGACGGGCAGGGGCGCGACATGTTCTCGGCCATCCTCTACGGCTTGCGGATCTCGCTGATGGTGGGGCTGATCGCCTGCACCTCGGCGCTTCTCATTGGCCTGACCCTGGGGCTGGTGGCGGCCTATTTCGGCGGGCGTACTGATACCGTCATCATGCGGCTGGTGGATCTGCACCTGTCCTTTCCCCCGATCCTTGTCGCGCTGATCCTCTTGGCCATCCTTGGCCGGGGCCTGGAAAACATCATCGTCGCGCTGATCATCGTGCAATGGGCTACATTCGCGCGCATGGCCCGTGCCACGGCCCTGTCGGAACGTGGCCGCGAATATGTCGAAGCCGCGCAATCGCTTGGCCTGTCGCGTATTCGCATCCTCTTCGGGCATCTCTTGCCCAACTGTCTGCCACCGCTGATGGTGCTCTACACGGTCGAGATCGCAAGCGCGATCGCGCTGGAGGCCACGCTTTCCTTCCTTGGCGTCGGTCTGCCCGCCACGCAACCCAGCCTTGGCCTGCTGATCTCGAACGGCTTCCAGTTCGTGCTCTCGGGCCAATATTGGATCAGCGTTTTCCCCGGCATTGCGCTTTTGCTGCTGATCGTCGCGATCAACCTTGTCGGCGACCGGCTGCGCGATGTGCTGAACCCGCGGAACATCACATGAGCCTGTTGCAGATCGACAATTTGCAGACGCATTTCTTTACCTCTGCCGGGGTGGTGAAAGCCGTCGATGGCGTCAGCTATGCCGTGGACCGGGGCGAGGTGCTGGCCGTGGTGGGCGAAAGCGGGTCAGGCAAATCCGTCACCGGGCTGTCGGTGATGGGGCTGATCGACGCGCCGGGGCGTGTGGTGGGTGGCGCGATCCGCTTCGACGGGCGCGAGATCGCGGGGCTGCCGAATGCCGAGATGCGCAAACTGCGCGGCGCGCGCATCGCCATGATTTTCCAGGATCCGATGATGACACTGAACCCGGTGCTGCGCATCGACACGCAGATGGTTGAAACCATCCTTGCGCATCGTGCAATGTCGAGAAGCGAAGCATGGGCGCTCTCGCGCGACACGCTGGGCCGGGTGGGCATCCCAAGCCCGGATGAACGCATGCGCGCCTATCCGCATCAGTTCTCCGGGGGTATGCGCCAGCGCGTGGCGATTGCCATCGCGCTCCTGAACAAGCCCGACCTGATCATCGCCGATGAACCGACCACAGCGCTGGACGTGACCATTCAGGCGCAGATCCTGCATCTGATGCAGGGGCTGGTCGAGGAAGAGCGCACAGCACTGGTCTGGATCACCCATGATCTGTCGGTCGTGGCCGGTTTCGCCGACCGCGTGGCGGTGATGTATGCAGGCGAGATTGTCGAAGAGGCGCGCACGGATGATCTGATCGCCGCCCCGCGCCACCCCTATACCCGCGGCCTGATTGGCTCAGTGCCCTCGCGCAACCTGCGCGGCAGACGGCTGGCGCAGATCCCCGGTGGCGCGCCGCCCGCGCTGAACCGCCCCGAGGGCTGCCGTTTCGCGCCCCGCTGCGCCTTCTGTACCGAAGGGTGCGAAAGGCCACAGGAATTGCGCGACAAGGTGCGCTGCTGGCGCGCCGCCGAGCTGCCGGAATACGCGGAGGCACTCGCATGACCGCGCTGCTGGAGATGCAGAATATCTCGAAACGCTTCGAGAAAAAGGCCGATCTGGCAATCCGCATCGCGCGGCGGCTGGGGGCGAAAGTGTCCGCGCCCATTGTGCATGCGGTCGATGATGTGACGCTGTCCATTCAACCGGGCGAGGTCGTGGGGCTGGTGGGCGAATCCGGCTGTGGCAAATCCACGCTGGGGCGCGTCGCGGCGGGCATTCATGCGCCGAGCGAAGGACAGCTTCTGTGGAACGGCAAACCCGCCACGCGCGACCCCCAGGCGCGGCTGAAAGTGCAGATGGTGTTTCAGGATCCGATGTCCTCGCTGAACCCCCGCCACCGGATCGACCGCATCATCTCGGAAGCGCCGCGATTCCACGGCCAGATCACCTGGCGCGAGGCCGATGGTTTCGCTGCCGCGATGCTGGAAAAGGTCGGCCTCGACCCCGGCTTCCGCACCCGCTATCCGCATCAGTTCTCGGGCGGGCAGCGTCAGCGCATCGCGATTGCCCGCGCGCTGGCGGTAAAGCCCGAAATCATCGTGGCCGACGAATCCGTCTCAGCGCTGGATGTGTCGGTGCAGGCGCAGGTGCTGAACCTGTTCATGGACCTGCGCGCCGAACTGGGGCTGGCCTATCTCTTCATCAGCCATGATCTGGGCGTGGTCGAGCATATCGCCGACCGTGTGGTGATCATGTATCTGGGCCGCGTGGTCGAGGCTGCGCCCACCGAGGCGCTGTTTGCCAGCCCGCTCCACCCTTATGCGCAGGCGCTGCTGGCCGAAGTGCCGCGCCTGACACGCGGCAAGCGCCGCTTCCAGCCGATCAAGGGCGAAATTCCTTCACCGCTGAACCCGCCATCGGGTTGCCATTTTCACCCCCGCTGCCCGCTGGCAGACGGGGAATGCCGCGCCACACGCCCTGCTTTGCGGCAGGTCGCGGACGGGCGCATCGTTGCCTGCCACAAGGTGGCGGGCGCATAACAGGGAGAGAGATGACCATGACCAGACTATCGCAGTTTCTTGGCGCCACTGCCATTGCCGCGCTGATGGCGGGGACGGCGGGCGCGCAATCGATCACCGCCGGGCTGGCCGCCGCGCCATCCTCGATGGACCCGCATTTCGCCTCCACCGGGCAGAACCAGCAGCTTGCGGCCGTCATGTATGACCGGCTGATCCATATCGCTCCTGATGGCAGTTTCGCGCCGGGGCTGGCCACCGAATGGAGCGTCTCGGAGGACCGGCTGACATGGACCTTCACGCTGCGCGAAGATGTCACTTTCCATGATGGCAGCCCCTTCACCGCCGCCGATGTGGTATTCACCTTCGAGCGCATCCCCGAAGTGCCCAACAGCCCCGCGCCCTTCACCCCGCGCCTTGCCGCGATTGATAGCGCCGAGGCCGTGGACGACCATACGCTGGTGATCACCACATCAAGCCCCGCGCCGGGCCTGCCCACCGATCTGTCGACGATCTACATTGTGTCGCAGAATGTGGGCGATGCGGAAAGCGCGGATTTCGACCGCTCGTCCGCCTCCATTGGCACCGGTCCCTTCCGGCAGGTCGAGTACTCGCCCGGCGAACGTCTGGTGTTGGAGCGCAACCCCGATTACTGGGGCGAGGTGCCCGATTTCGAGCGTGTGACGATCCGCTTTCTGGAAACCTCTGCCAGCCGAATCGCGTCCCTGCAGGCCGGTGAGGTCGATTTCGTCGATGCCGTGCCGCCAAATGATCTGGAGCGACTGGAAGCGACGGAGGGGGTCAGCGTGATTGCCGCGCCCTCCGCGCGCATGGTCTATATGGGCCTCGATCAGATGGAAGACACCACCGTGATGATCGACCCGGCCGTGGGCAACCCGTTCCGTGATGTGCGTGTGCGCGAAGCGCTGAGCCTTGCCATCAACCGCGAGGCGATTGTGGACCGTATCCAGTTCGGCTCGGGCCTGCCTGCCAATCAGTTCGCCCCCGAGGGCATTTTCGGCCATAATCCCGATATCCCCGCATTGGACTATGATCCGGAGCGGGCGCGGGAATTGCTGGCAGAGGCAGGCTATGGCGATGGCTGGGCGATGACCATCCACGGGCCGACCGGGCGCTATGTCAATGATGTCGATGTGTTGCTGGCGGTCGGGCAGATGTGGTCTCAGATCGGTCTTGATATCGAGGTCGAGAATGTGCCGACCAATGTCTATTTCGGGCGCGCGACGGATCGCGAGTTTTCGGCCTTCATGGTCGCGTTCGGGATCACCACGGGCGAAAGCTCGCTTGCACTGCGCAATGTGCTCGGCACCTACGATGCTGATCGTGGCTGGGGCGCGAATAACCGCTTCCGCTATTCGTCGGACGCCTTTGACGCCGCTTTGGCTGAAGCTTTCGAGGCTTTCGAGGATGATGCCCGCGAAGCCGCCCTGCAGGAAGCCGCGCGGATTGCAGCAGAAGAGCACGCGATTATTCCGATCCACTGGGAGGGCAACAACTGGGCGGTGCGCGGGGACATCACCTTCACCCCCAGCCCGGATGGCCGCTCACTGGTCACCAATCTGAGCGCGAACTGACGCCCATGTCCGTGGCCCGCCGCAAGGCGCATGATCGCGCCGTGAGTGACATTATGGTGCCGATGCGCGATGGCGTGCGGCTCGCAACGGATGTGTTCCTGCCCGATGGCGCGGGCCCCTGGCCCGCGCTTCTGGAACGCACCCCCTATGACAAGCGCGCCGCCCGCGCGAATGAATATACCGCCGCCCATCCCGAGGTGTTCGGTCGCAGCGAACTTGCAGGTTTCTTCACCGCTGCGGGCTTTGCGGTCGTGTTTCAGGATTGCCGGGGCCGCTACGGATCCGAGGGGCGGTTCACCAAATACCGGGGCGAGGCCGAAGACGGGTTCGACACCATCGGCTGGATCGCCGGGCAGGACTGGTGCGACGGTCAGGTGGGCATGATGGGCATGTCCTATTCGGCCCATACCCAGATGGCTGCAGCCTGCCTGAACCCGCCCGCACTGGCCGCGATGATCTGCGATTGCGGCGGGTTCTCCAATGCCTATCAGGGCGGCATCCGTTTCGGCGGTGCATTGGAACTGAAACAGGTGACATGGGCCTTTCGCCACGCCCTGCGCTCGCGCGCTGCCGCCGCCGACCCGGTGGCCAAGGCCGCGCTGGAGGCAACTGATATCCGCGCATGGATGGCGCGCATGCCGTGGAAGCGTGGCCATTCACCGCTGTCGCCGGTGCCTGATTACGAGGATTTCCTGTTCGAGCAATGGGAACATGGCGCGTTCGATGCGTCCTGGAAGATCCCCTCGCTCTATTCCGCGGGCTGGTATGACCGGATGCGCCGCGTGCCCTCGGTCCATATTTCCGGCTGGTATGACCCCTATGCGGTGACGGCGGTCGAGAATTTCACCGGGCTCGCGGCGCGCGGGCAGGATGTGCAGCTTGTGCTCGGGCCGTGGACGCATGGCAACCGCTCCCGCACGCATGCCGGCGAGGTCGATTTCGGCACGGACGCGACATTCGAGAACGGCATGGGGCAGGATTTCGTGCAGTTCCGCATCCAAACGTTCCGCCGCCACCTGCGCGGCGAGGGTCTGCCCTTGCATCCGCCGGTGCGCTATTTCGTGATGGGCGGCGGCAGCGGAGGGCGCGGCGATCACGGGCGGCTGCAGCATGGCGGCAGCTGGCGCAGTGCCGCGTGCTGGCCGCCCGAAGATGCCTTTCCCCTGGCGCTCTATCTGCAAGAGACCGGGGCGCTGAGCGCTGCGAAAGCGTCTCATGACGGGATTTGCAGCTACATTGCCGATCCGGATAACCCGGTGCCGACCCGTGGCGGCCCGATAACTTCGGGTGCACCGATGATGGAGGGCGGTGCCTTTGATCAGCGCGAGGGCGCAACCGGCCTGCCCATCGCCAGCCGTCCCGATGTGCTGGTCTTCGAGACCGCGCCGCTGGACGCGCCCCTGACCGTAGCCGGGAATGTTTCGGTGCGCCTTTTCGTCAGTTCTGACCGCCCGACCACCGATTTCACGGCAAAACTGGTCGATGTCTACCCGCCCAGTTCCGATTATCCGCAGGGATTTGCGATGAATCTGACGGATGGCATTCTGCGCGCTGCCTATCACGCCGGGTTCGATGAAGCACGCCCGCTGCCTGCGGACGGTGTGACGATGCTGACAGTTCAGCTTTATCCGACCGCCAACAGGTTTGAACGGGGCCATCGCATCCGGCTGGAAATCGCATCCTCGAACTTTCCGCGATTTGATGTGAATCCGAATGACCAACCGGGCGCAGATCTCTCGCCGAACCGAAGGATTGCCCGAAATTCGATCCATACAGGGGGGGGCACACCGTCATGTCTGAACCTGTCTGTGCTGCCCGATGGCTGAAGCGCCAGCGTTGCGCAATCGTGCCCCGTCAGGGTGACCATAACGGCCCATAGGAGGCGGGCTGCCGCGGCGGGTGCCCCCCGGTACTCTGGGGGGGGCTTGTGACTGCGCGCACCGATTTTCAGCGGGAAGAGATGCTTCAGAGCCGGGCTCCGCGTCGAAGCGCAGGACTTCGGCGCCGCTCCAGACAAAACCAATGACTTGCATGGAGGTCCGACCGAGGCTGCAGCGGCTTGCGTGCTGTATGCGCTGATCCTCGAAATGCTGGTTTTCCGCTCGATGGATTTCAAGGCTCTTGGCGCCACCGCGCGCTCCACCGGGCTTATCACGGCCGTGGTGTTCATCCTAGCGGGGGCAGGTGCAATAGGCAGTTCTGGGCGCCATCGGCGTGCTCTTCGTGATCTCGATCACCTTTTTCACCGGCTGCATGTTTGTCGATCCGATCGTGGTGATTCTGGTTCTGGTCCCGATCTTTGCGCCCGTTCTGAATGCCATGGGGCTGGAGCCGGTTCATGTCGGCGCGATCACCGTGCTGCAAGTCGCCATCGGATCACGATACTTTTTGCTGTCTGGTCTGGGCCTTGCGGCTTTCCAAATGCACCGCACTGAACCAGCCAGACCGCAATATCTGTGCAATGCCGCGCGCATCGGTCCGGTCGGTCTTGTTGCGAATCGCCGACAGCGCGGCATTCACTTGTCGGGCCTCCATGCAGACCATGTAGAAGCCCGTCTCCTTCAGACCAACGCGCCTGAAATGCATGCAGCCCAAGTGTTCCTTTCACTGTTCAGAAGCCAATTCTCTGATGTCGCACTCGAACTTTGAGGCTGGCGAAATTTAGCCAAAACATCAGAAAAACACTGATTTTTCAGTGATTTCATCATCACAGGCGGGATGCCCCCTTTGCCCAAAGTAAGAAAATCCCATTCTACTCAAAAAAACAGCATGACATTCTGCGCGATTTCGTAGATGTTACAAACAGTCCGGACGGCTTGTAAGGAGAGATGATGTCTGACGAATACTCTTCGCGCCTCACGCGCCTGCAGAAATCGCTGCAGTGGCAGGGAGTCGACGCGGCGCTGATCACCTCGACCGACAGCATCTATTACTTGACTGGGTTCAGATATGTGCCCTTCGAGCGAGCCTTTTTCCTGGTTGTCCGTCCCGAAGGGCAAATTGTCGTCGTCACGCCGCGTATCGAGGCGGAGAATATGGCAACGATCCCACTGTCGCACCGGATCGTTGAATATACCGACTACCCGGCCCCGAGCGGCGAGACCTATATGGACGCGCTGAACAGCGTCATCAGCACCTCCGAGACCATTGCGGTTGAGCCCAGCCTGCCCGCCGAGTTGATGGTGGCGGTGCAGGCCTACCAGCCCAAAGTGCTGCCTCTGATTGAAACTCTACGGTTGGTGAAATCTGCGGATGAAATTCGTCGGGTGGAGCGTGCGGCGAAATATTCTGACCTCGGGCTGCGGATGATCATGCAGGCCGCGCGGCTCGGCGAGTCCATCCAGGGCGGCTATGATCGGATCCCCGAGTTGCGCGCCGAGATGATCAAGGGGGAAGGCGCACTCGATCAATATACCAGTACAATCTGGCTCGGTGTCTGGGCCGCGCCTTACAGCGCCCAGCCTCATCGTTTCCCAGAGCCGCAGGATGTCTTTGCCGAAGGACCCAACGTCGGCCTCTCGTTTCTTCGGGTGAACGGGTATTCGGCCGAAACGGAGCGGACATTCTTCCTTCATGAACCCTCCGCGGAACAGGCAGAGGTGTTCCGGGTGATGATCGAGGCCGCGGACATCGGCTATGCGATGCTGCGGCCCGGCGTGAGTTGCCACGAGGTCGACCACAAAGTGATGAGCTTCCTGCGTTCGGAAGGGTTTAGTGACAACCTGCTGCATCGCGTTGGACACGGGATTGGCATGGGCGGACACGAAGGCCCTTGGGTCGCAGAAGGCAGCGACGACGTTCTGGAAGAGAACATGATCATCAGCATCGAACCCGGCATCTACTGGCGCGGGCAGGGTGGCTATCGCCATTCGGATACTGTGCTGATCACTGCGGACGGCTATCGCAAGCTCACCGATTTCCCACGAGATCTAAAATCAATGATCTTGGCCTAACCAAGGCACCTATCGCAGTCTGACAAGGAGGAACATGATGTCCAGACTCAACACGACCAGCCTTCTTTCCCTTCTTACCGCAAGCATCCTTGCGGGTAACGCCGCGGCGCAGGCCGTGACGCTGAACTTGTCGAACGAGTATGCCGCCAACTCGATCCACGGAGTGGGCGACGCGAGTTTCGCCGAGGCCGTGGCTGAAGAAACCGGAGGTGAAGTCGAGATCATCGTCCACTATGGTGGAGCACTTGGATACAAATCTGCCGACCATTTCGATGCTGTGGGCGAGGGTGCACTCGAGATTGCAAACACCTTCGGTGGTGCGCTCGGCGGGCTCGATCCACTTTTCCTAGTGTCCTCGCTTCCGTTTCTTGTGACAACAGTTGAAGACGCAAGGCTACTCTACCAAGCCTCGGAGGAACGCTTCCGCGAGATCTTTGACGATGGCGATCAGATTCTGCTCTATGCCTCGCCGTGGCCCCCATCTGGACTCTGGGGTAGGAAGCCGATGAACAACCGCGATTCCTTGCAAGGCGTGAAAATCCGGACTTACGATAGGAACGGTACGATAGCCCTGAACATACTTGGCGCAAATGCGATAACTATGTCTTGGGCGGATGTCGTTCCTGCGATCTCAACCGGTGCAATCGATGCTGTGCTGAGCTCTGCCGAAGGCGGCGTTAGCTCAAGCTTTGGTGACTATTTCAACAGTTATACAGAAATCTACAACTACGCTATCCCGCTCAACTTCGTTCATATGAACCGCGTCATCTTCAATGATCTCACCGAGTCACAACAAGAAGGCATCATGCGTGCCGCGGCGCGCGTCAACGAGGTGATCTGGGCGGCCATACCTGATCGTTTGGAGGCCACCTATCAACAGCTTGCAGACCAGAACATCACCGTAGTTGCATCGGACAATGAAGAGTTCCGGGTTGCGCTACAGGAAGCTGGCGAAACGACCCTGCTGGAGTGGCTTGCAGTCACGGGCGAGGACGGGCAGTCGATCATCGACGCTTTCGAAGCTTCGCGCGGTGAGTGATCGCCTGCGGGCGGGCGGATCGGTTTCTTCGTCCGCCCGCGACCGAGAAATCAAAACAACAGAGAACGTCCATGCGCATTCTTCAATCAGCCGCAGATTGGGTCTCGAAAGCGGCCATGGCCCTTGCTGCGCTTATCCTGATCTACGCGGTCTGTCACATCCTTCTCGAAACGATCTTGCGCTCTATTTTCGCTACCTCAACGCATGTGCTCTCCGAGTTTATCGGTTTCGCAGTCATGTCAATCACCTTTTTGTCGCTTTCCTGGACGTTGCGCAGTGGCGCGATGATCCGCGTGTCGTTGATCACTGACCGGCTGCCGAGTCTCGTCTTCCGCGCACTCGAGGCGATCTTGGCTTTTATAGGCTTTCTGCTGGTGTCGGGTTTGTGCAGTTTTCTGTTTCGCAACATGGCCAAGGATTGGAGTCGCGGTGCGGTGAGCACGAGTATTGCCGAAGTACCGCTGTGGATACCCGGCCTGATCGCATTGATCGGAGCCTCCTTATTGGCGATCCAGTTGCTGCTGCGCGCACTCAGTGCCGTCTTTGGAACTTTCGCGCGCGAGCATGCTGCCGAGGAGGCGCTTTGATATGGACCCGATACTGACTACAGCATTGGTCTTTTTGATCCTGATCGTCTTCCTCGGCTCTGGGCTCTGGGTGTTTCTCAGCCTCGCACTTGCCGCTGCCGTCTCGCTGAGCCTTTTCATGGGGTATTCGCTGGATCGTATTGGCGCGATTGCAAGCCGCATCATCATGCGCAGTGCAAGCTCATGGGAACTTGCCGCCGTACCAATGTTCATCTGGATGGGCGAGTTAATGTTCCGCACCGATATTTCTGACCGGTTATTCCGTGGCCTGGCGCCGCTTGTTCGGCGCGTCCCGGGCGGACTTCTGCATACGAATATCGCCGGTTCGACTATGTTTGCCGCTGTCTCGGGTTCGAGCGCAGCGACCACAGCCACCGTCGGTAAGATCACAACCACGAAATTGCTGCAACGCGGCTATTCGGAAAGCCTTGCTCTGGGCTCATTAGCAGGGGCAGGCAGCCTTGGCCTTTTGATCCCGCCGTCAATCGTGCTGATCATCTACGGAGTTCTCGCAGAAGTCTCAATTGCCAAGCTGTTCATCGCTGGAATTTTGCCTGGACTGCTCATCGCCATGCTCTATTCGATTTACATTGCTGGGCGCTGCATGATTAATCCTGCACTCGCCCCGGCCGGGGAACATAGTGCCGAGGACGCGCGGCCGCTCGAGATCATCAAGAACCTTTCGCCGGTCGTTTCGATGGTAGTGCTCGTACTTGGCGCCATTTACACAGGATGGGCGACACCCTCAGAGGCAGCAGGGATCGGCGTATTTGTGGCCATTGTTTTCGCCGCAACAACGCGCCAGCTCAGCTGGACGATCTTTGTGGGCTCTCTTTCGGGGGCGCTTAAGACCTCGGCGATGGTCTGCGCAATCCTGATGTGCGCCGCCTTTCTATCTTCTGCGATCGGCTACATGCGTATTCCGCGCGAGATATCTCTGTTCATCGAAGGCCTCGGCATGTCACCGCTCGCACTAATCCTCTGTCTTGCGTTGTTCTACATTGTGCTGGGCTTGTTCCTTGACGGGATCTCGATCATCGTGATGAGCCTGCCGATCACCCTGCCGATTATCGTACAGGCCGGCTTCGATCCGCTCTGGTATGGCATTTTTCTTGTCATCATGATCGAGCTTGGACTGATGACACCACCTGTGGGGTTCAACCTCTTCGTCATCCAGTCAATCAGCGACCGGAATATTGGAAAAGTAGCGCTCTATTCGGTACCGTTCTTCCTGCTGATGTGTCTCGCTCTCACCTTTATCGTACTGTTTCCAGAAATCGTGCTTTGGCTACCAAATGCTCTGACCGCATCCCCGTGAACTCCCCGAAGGAATAGAAATGACTGTTCAGTCCCCTCGTCACCGTCGATCGCAAGAAGAAAGGTCGCAAGATACGCAACAGCGTATCCTGCGCGGGGCGCTCGCCTGCATTACGCGGAACGGCCTTCAAAGGACTTCGACACATGACATTGCTCGGGAAGCGAAGGTGAGTCGGGGCGCGCTTTTGCACCACTATCCGACGCGCGCTGCTCTTCTTGAGGCGGCCTTTTCGCTGTTGTTGGAAGAAGAGGCTAAGCTGATTGAAGAATTCTCCGAGGATCTTTCTCGCGACGGGTCCTCGGTAGCACTTCTGGTCAAGTTCATTCGCGAGCGTTACGCAGGCGCGCTCTTTTCTGTTACCCTGGACTATTTGTCTTTGGCGCGTGTGGACGATGAGACCATGAGTGCGGTCACCCCTGGCGCAAGTAGATACATCGAAACGCTTAACAGACTTTGGGACCGTTGTTTGTCCGAAGTTTCAATACCGGCTGAGCAAAAGCGTAACCTGATGAACCAAACCATGCTGCTGATCCGAGGCATGTCCTTCCAAGCGATCTGGCGACAGGACCCAGCGTATTTCGACAAGGAGCTCGATGCATGGATTCGCGAGTTGGAAACACATTTTCGCGGCGGCTGAGTGCTCCGACATCTTGTGCTGACGGAAGCAATTTCAGCCGATCGAATGTCGATTACG
This sequence comes from Natronohydrobacter thiooxidans, assembly GCF_001884735.1. Taxonomy (GTDB): domain Bacteria; phylum Pseudomonadota; class Alphaproteobacteria; order Rhodobacterales; family Rhodobacteraceae; genus Roseinatronobacter; species Roseinatronobacter thiooxidans_A. The sequence continues at coordinate 279,619 of NZ_MJAP01000034.1, forward strand.
GCGCGAAACAAAGCGCAAAATGAAAGCGGGAATGCAGCAGGAGGTTAACCAGTGCTTTCGAATTCTCTCGACGCCCTCGACAGGGCACATCTTGTCCACCCAGTTGTGTCGCTTCGCGGCCACGAGAAGCGCGGGGTCACCGTGCTGCAGTCTGGACAGGGTGTCTATCTTACCGATGTGAAGGGCAATGTCCTTCTGGATGGGTTCGCGGGCCTTTGGTGCGTGAACGCTGGCTATGGCCATAAATCTATCGTGGCCGCCGCAGCGGAGCAGATGGAGCGTCTGCCCTACGCCACGGGCTATTTCTCTTTCGGCAGTGAACCGGCGATCCGTCTCGCGGCGGAGCTGGCCGAGTTGACGCCCGAGGGACTGGACCACGTGTTCTTCACCTTGGGTGGCTCGGACGCGGTGGACACCGTCATCCGCCTCGTTCGGTACTTCTGGAACGCCCAAGGAAAAACGGAGAAGAAGCACTTTATCGCGCTCGAATCCGGATATCACGGCTCTTCCTCGACCGGCTCCGGCCTCACGGCGCTGCCCATGTTCCATGACAAGTTCGATGTGCCCGGTCCCTGGCAGCACCATATTCCGTCGCCTAATCCCTATCGCCATCCCGCTGGGCCGGACGGCGAACCGATCATCGCGGCCTGCGTCCAGTCGCTGCGCGACAAGGTGGCTGAGCTGGGCGCCGAAAAGGTTGCTGCATTCATCATGGAGCCGATCCAGGGGTCGGGTGGAGTGATAGTGCCGCCGAAAGGCTTTGCCAAAGCCATGGAGCTTGCCTGCCGCGAACTTGGGATACTCTTCATTGTCGACGAGGTGATCACCGGCTTCGGACGTACCGGCCCAATGTTCGCGTGCGAACACGAGGGGCTGACCCCCGACTTCATGACTGTTGCCAAGGGGCTTACCTCCGGCTACGCCCCGATGGGCGCGGCGATAATGTCCCGCCAGGTATACGAGGTGTTGGCAGATGCTGTGCCGGAAGGCGTGGCTCTGGGTCACGGGCTGACCTACTCGGGGCATCCTGTAAGCGCTACCGTCGGGCTGGAGGTCCTCAAACTCTATCGCGGCGGCATGATCGAGAACTCCATCAAAGTCGGTGCCTACTTCGAGGAACGCCTTCGCATGTTCCGGGATCACCCGTTGGTTGGGGACGTTCGCGGCAAAGGGCTGCTCGCCGCGATCGAGCTTGTCAGTGACAAAAAGACCAAAGCAAAATTCGCACCCGAGAAACAAATCGGCGCAAAGCTTGCCGAAGCGGGCTACCGTAATGGCGTGATTTTCCGGGCATTCAATGATGGCACTTTGGGCTTCGCGCCCCCCATCTGCATCACGGAAGCCGAAATCGACATTCTTGTCGATCGGGTTGACGAAACCCTTCAACAACTCTCTGACAACTAAGGAAGACTGAGATGAAACTGACTGATTTCAAAGCCCTGACGTTTGACGTCTACGGCACACTGATTGACTGGGAAACCGGTATGGTGAATGGTCTTGCAGACCTTGTCGCTAAGGTCGACCGGGTCCTCTCTCGCGACGAGATTCTGGAGGCGCATGCCCGCCACGAGTCGAGCCAGCAAGCCTATACCCCGGCCAAAAAGTACAGCGAAATCCTTGAGATCGTTTACAAGCGCTTGGCCGAGGAGTGGGGTGTGGTCTACTCTCGCGAAGAGTGCATCGCCTATGGAAACTCGGTCAAGGACTGGCCTGCATTCCCCGATAGCGAAGGCGCGCTTCAGCATCTCAAGAAGCATTACAAGCTGATCGTTCTGACGAACACCGACAACGACAGCTTCAAAGCCTCCAACGAAAAACTCGGCGTCGAATTCGACGGACGTTACACTGCGGAGGACGTCGGCAGCTATAAGCCTGCTGATCGCAACTTCGACTACATGCTTGAGAAGATGAAGACACTTGGGCTTGAGAAATCTGATATTCTTCACACTGCTGAAAGCATGTTCCATGATCATGCGCCGGCGAACAAATATGGTCTGACCAACTGCTGGATCTATCGTCGGCACGATCAGAAGGGCTTTGGCGCCACGATGAACCCCGGCGAAATGCCGAGCTACAAGTTCCGCTTCAACTCGATGGCAGACTTGGTGAAAGCGCATCAGGAAGAACTGCGCGGCTGACCAAAGGATGCGCGAGAGGAGGAATCGGCTTGCTTGGAAGCCCGATACTCGACCGCATCGATATCGATACTCTCGCGCAACTTCAGGCCCTCGGCGGACTGACCAAAGTCAAGTTGGCGGCCTGTCCCGCTCGCCTTGCCTCTTCTGTGGCGTGATCCTCGGGTCATAGTCACGCCGCATGTTGCGGCGCAAACCAGCCCGGTCGAGGGCACCCGGCACGCGTTGCCGGTTGTCCGCGCGTTGCCGGCGGACTCTGCTGTGCCGGGGCTGGTCAGTCAGGAGAAGGGGTATTGAGGATTAGGCGCCGGGCAGCACGTATCAATGATTTGCCCTTGCACCTGATCAGCCCCTGTCGGCGAACAGCCGGGTCAGGGGTTGGACCACTAGCCACTATTATTCAAAAGACGAAGCCGAAAGAGGATTCAGAATGAGACGAGAAGACAAAGACTTGGGTATGGGCTCAAGCATAACACGCCGCGATCTGTTGCAAGGTGTTGCGATGGTCGGAGCAGGGCTCGCCCTTGCTTCGCAAGGCTCGGCACAAGTGTCCGCACCTGTCCCCAATGGAGAGGTCCCTTCGGCAGATAACTATCCGCCGCTGCGCAATGGCCTGCGTGGCCAGCATCCCGGCGCGTTCGAAAATGCACATGCACTGCGCGATGGGCATGATTTTGGTGCGCCCGAATCCACCGGCGAAACCTATGACCTAGTGGTGGTCGGCGGTGGGCTAAGCGGTCTTGCCGCAGCCTATTTCTTTAAGAAACGCTTTGGCGCGGATGCCCGCATCCTCATCCTCGACAACCATGACGATTTTGGTGGTCACGCCCGTCGCAATGAGTTCCACCACGATGGGAAGACCCTCATGATCAATGGCGGCTCATCATATATGGTTGCTCCTTCCTACTGGACGCAGGATGCACGCAATCTACTGCAGGAACTCGGCGCAATGGAAACCGACCCCAATGGGCGCGGCAACGATGCCATCCGCTCGCGCAATATGGGAACGGCCACTTTCTTCTCGCGCGAGCATTTCGGCCAAGATCTGCTTGTCAAAGGCGGCACCCCGCAAGATGGCGATGCGGCATTCCTGAAGCAAACTCCGCTTTCGCCTCGAGTGCAAGAAGATCTAGTGCGTCTGATCACCGGCGCTGTCGACTTCATGCCCGGTGTTCCCACCCAAGAAAAAATAGCCCGACTGCGCGCCATGAGCTATCGGGATTATCTGTTGAACGTGGCCAAAATCGACCCCGAGGCGGCGCGACTGGTCGGCGGTATCTGGTGTCTGGGTCAGGACATGGGCAGCGCATGGTTTGCCTTCTTCCGCAACAAACCAGGGTTTGAAGGGTTGGGGCTCACGCGTCCATGGGGTTCGCCTGAGAAAGAGGAAATCACCTCGGACAATTTCAGCATGTTGGCAGGCAACAGCGATCTGGCCCGTTTGTTGCTGCGTGATCTGGTTCCCGATGCACTGTCAGCCGGCGGCGTTCCCGAGATCCAGATGACTCGCATCGACTATTCCAAGATGGATGTGGAGGCGAGCAGCGGACGCTACCGCTTAAACAGCACAGTGGTGCGGGTGAAGCCGGTTGCAACAACCAAAGCCCGCCCACTATTCGAGCCTGACAACAGCGAAACCGAGATCACCTATATCCGAGACAATCGCCTACAGACGGTGCGTGGCAAGAATGTCGTGCTTGCCTGCATGAACAATATCATCCCGTATCTGCTACCAGAACTGCCGCAGGAGCAGAAAGACGCTTTGTTCGATGCTGTCCGTTCGCCGAACCTGGTGACCAACGTCATGTTCCGCAACTGGCGCGCCTTTGAACAGGCTGGCGTCAGCAGTTTCACCTTCCCTAAGATGTTCTATGCCCGGATGAGTTTGTTAGAGCAGCGGTATTTCGGCAATTATGTCCCCTCTGAATCACCGGACGAGCCGATCGTCGTCAGTTTCAGCGGCGGCAGCAGTTCGGGCATCGCCAACAGCCGTGACATGGTCGAACAACTCATGGGCGAATATGCACCGGAATTCGGCACGCCGATGGACGACCAGTTTCGGATGATCCGCTACGCCCTTTTGGAGACGCCTTTTGAAGATTTCGAACGCCGCATCCGCCAACAGGCTTCGGATGCCCTGTCAGGGACGGATTTCGATCCGGCTCGCGACATTCTGGGCATTACGGTTAATCGTTGGGCGCATGGCTTTACGGTCGGACGCAACACCCTGTTTGAGCCCGGTGCAGAGCATGAGCCTTCCCCTACGCTTGCCGCGCGGGTCCCGTTCGGGCGGATCACCATCGCCAATGCCGACGCTGGCGGGGTCAGCACGGCGGCCACTGCGATCAACGAAGCTTTCCGCGCGGTGCGCGAACTAGAGCAGCAGACCTTCGGCTTCTACGAAACATTTTGATCTGCACCCTGCCGTTGCGCCTCTTTTGGGCGCGACGGCTTTTCCCCGAAGGAGGTGGCCATGAACTCGATTCTGCCCACAGCAGCAGCCTCAATCTTGTTTACCCTCCCAACATACCTACAAAACACCACCCAGCATCGCTATGCGCGCGCATAGATCTCAATAAACTTCCGTCGGTTTTTTTTGCAGCGCGCGGTCTGGAGAACCCTCGTGCCCTGTTATGGGCAGACGTAGTCAGCGCCCGATCCTTAGAACAAGGCAGCTCCGGGACGAAAACACGGTCATGCGGTATCCAACCCGCGTATGAGAGCTTGTTCAACCGTCGTCTAAGTTCCGTCTCCTACCCTGCGCGTCTACACCACGCCACGTCCGGCCACGCCGGACATTTACCATGCCACAAGGGGTTGACCGAGATCATGAGTGCAGGGCGCTGAAATCGTCCAGCCTCGAGAGTGGTTTGAGAACATGGTTCACCCTGCGCACTGCAGCGGCGGGGATTTAGATACGCAGGACAGACGAGGCGAGTGGATCACTGTTCAGCTATGTCGATCTGGAGGGGGGACTTTGTCTGGCTGCTACTTTGATATCTTCTCCTGTCAGGGTCGAAGAAAACCTTCTCCCTTGCGGCAGAAAGTGCTGAAGACCTGTGCCAATGCCCGCGGCGCGCCTGAAATGCCTGCCGATTTGGTGAAAGCTTCCAATCTTCGCCAACTAGTATTGCAAAGCAACGCAAGACAGGAGCAGAGCCATGTCTCAGGAACAGATCATCTACGACGAATTTGCCAAGGTAGACATGCGGATTGGCCAAGTGATTTCGGTCGCGCCTTTCGCCCGCGCCCGCGTCCCATCCTACAAGGTCGAGGTAGATCTTGGTGATTTGGGTACCCGCTGGTCCAGCGCTCAGATCACCAGTTACCCCGCCGCGAGCTTAATCGGCCAGCAGGTTGTCTGCGTGGTGAACCTGGCGCCGCGCAATATTGCCGGGTTCCAGTCGGAGGTGCTCATCCTAGGTGCAAATAACGATGAGGGAAATGTAATGATCCTGACCCCGGCCGGTGAGGCCGTGGTTGGCAGTCGCATCTTCTAGCAGGAGTCGTTCTCGTTTCATCGCCAGAACATGACGGTTGTGGTGAGGGCGACTGAGGAAGGGAAGACCTTTGGGCATCTGTCGTCACGGGTGGCACCTCTCCTCCAATCCTTGAGACGGCCGAACATGATCTCGATCCGGTTGCGGCTCTTCTAGCGGCGCTTGTCGCGCCTGACGGGCTTTTCGCGTGACTTGCGGCCCGGCAAGCGGGGATTTATCCTCTTGTCTTTCAACGCATCTCTGGACCAGTCGGCGTCATAGCCCCGGTCCGCCGGCAGCCACTCTGCTTTTGGCAAACCGTCCTGCAGGGCGGCCGCTCCGGTGTAGTCGCTTCTGTGGCTGACGCCCGTATCCGCGGCTGGCTTGGTCACTTGAGGCTCGACACCACCAATCATTATGCGAATCCCCCCTTTTTGACCGGGTGCAGCCGTAGAACTCACGCGGCCATTTTCAGTTTCTGGGCGGGGGTGAAGCCGTCGATTCTCATGTTCGGCTGGTCATTGTTGTAAACCTTGGAAGGACGCCAAGACGAATGCATAACTAAATTCTGTCATGTTCGGAACATCGGTTGATCCTGCTGTAAGATCGGCGGCATTCGGCCAATTCTCTGTCTGTTCCGTGTCAGAATTGTTGACGGATGGCTTGGCGCGGGTTCTCCGAACCGACGCTCAGGGGAGATCAACCGACGTGGCAGTGATACACGAACAGATGGCGGCAAAAGGTCAGAAACACCTTCACCTATCATATTTCAGTGAAATTTTCCCCAATGCCATTGGGCCGGTCATCGCCGCGGCTACCCTGACAGTGGCCCGTTCCATCCTGCCGGAGGCCTATATCAGCTTTCCTGGCAATGAGCCCAGCCGCCGCTGCCAAGCAGGGGCAACATGCTGAACGGAGCGCAGCAACATCTGGCAAGCGTGTCTTGGTCGGCGATCATCCCGGGTATCGCGATCACCATCACCGTGGCGAGCTCCGACTTCATCGGCGACGGCCTGCGCAACGCGCTCGACGTGCGCAATGACACTGTATGAGGAGAAAACCGATGCACGAACAAGCCAAACTGGCCGAATATTCCACACCCTATTGGTGGGAAGCCGCCCCGGTCCGACCGGTGGCATCCCAGCAGCTTGCCAAGCGGGTCGATGTGGCGATTGTCGGCGCGGGCTATGCAGGGCTGACTGCTGGGTTGACCCTGGCGCGTGCCGGGCGTGCGGTCGCGGTGTTTGATGCGATGAATCCGGGCGAGGGCGCATCTTCGCGCAACGGCGGGATCACCAGTGGTAGCATCCGGCCGGGACCTGCCGCGATCGCCCGTCGCTTTGGCGAGGCGACTGCGCTGGCCATCGAGGCCGAGGGCAAGACCGCCCGGGAGTATCTTTACGACTTTATCCGCACGGAGGGGCTGGACTGCGATTTCCGGCTGACTGGTGAGTTCAAGGGCGCTTTGGGCTATGACCAATACGAGACCATGGCACGCAGCGCCGACATGTTGGCGAAGCGTCTGGGCATCGAGTCCTATGCCGTGCCGCATACCGAACAGCAAAGCTACATCGGCACCGGGTTTTATCGCGGCGGGACGGTGCGGATGGATATCGGGGGATTGCATCCCGCCAAATTCCACGCTGAACTGCTTCGCGTGGCACTGAACGCGGGGGTGGTGGTCCATGCGCAGACGCCTGTAACCGCCGTAGATCGGGCGGGGCCGGATTTCAGCGTTGCAACGGGGGCCGGAATCGTCCTTGCGCGGCAGGTGCTGGTCTGTACCAACGGCTATACTGATGGCGCAGCACCTTATCTGCAGCGGCGTCTGGTCCCAGTCCGTAGCCGGATCATCGCAACCGAAGTGCTGCCGCCTGACTTGATGGCGCGGCTGATGCCGCGTCGTATGATGATGCGCGAAAACCGTCAATTGGGTTTTTACTACCGGCCATCGCCCGATGGCACACGCATTCTGCTAGGCGGGCGCGACAGCTCGCGCGTGGGCGATCCGGTGGCCCCGACCCAGCGCTTGCGCAACGGCCTGATGCAACTGTTTCCCGAGTTGGAAAATGTGCGCCTGTCACACAGCTGGTTTGGCAATGTCGCCATGAACCGTGACATGCTGCCGCGCATCTTCGAACGCGACGGCATCCTTTATGCCAGTGGGTTCTGCGGGTCCGGTGTTGTCTGGGCGCCCTGGCTTGGCAGCCGCGCAGCGCACAAGCTGATGGGCCACGAGGCCGAGGCCCGCACCGCGTTCGATTTTCGCCCGCCCGCCGCCGTGCCGCTGTATCGGGGCACTGCGTGGTTCATGCCTGCAATCATCCAAGGCTACGCTTTGCAGGATCGTTTTGCAATGTGGCGCGCGCGCAGATGACGGCATCGGGCCACCGTCAGTTTATGGTTGAGATCGGCGATGTGCGGCGGTTCGAGACACCGGTGAAGTAGATAGCCTATCTGGGGTTGGTGCCGAGCGAATAAACGAAGGTATCGAGGGCCTCGTTGAGCGCGTCGTCGCGCTTCGGCGGCCAGGCGGCTGTGCAACGAACCCCGTGTATTTGACGCGATCTGAATGTCCGCTGCCGCCAGCTCCCCCTTGGTTCGATCTGCCCACGTTGCGGATATGGCTAGTGTCCGACCAGCTTGTCGATTGTATTGCGATCGCGAGCTGCTTCGCGCAGTAAATCAAGGCACTGATGCACGCACAAGCAAAATCAACAACTTACCTGGTAGTGGCAATAAATACCCCGAAAGTGGCACGCCAAAATGCGCTTTTTGGCAGAGATGGATCCGCCATTACAGTTCCGGGGCTTCACCGCTCAACTGCATTTCGAATGGCCGCAGGCACGGCAGGTCATGCAGCCCTCGATCATCACCATCTCATAGGCCCCGCAGGCCGGGCAGGATTTGCCGCGGGGGGCCTCGCCCACGGCCATGCGCTCGGCTTCCGGATCGGTTTTCAGCCCCAGCCCTTCGCCCTCGATAAAACCGATGCGGATCAGATGCTGCTCGATCACCCCGCCGATGGCCGCGAGGATCGAGGGAATATAGCGCCCTTCCACCCAGGCCCCGCCGCGCGGGTCGAAGACGGCTTTCAACTCCTCGACCACGAAGGACACATCACCCCCGCGCCGGAACACCGCCGAGATCATCCGCGTCAGCGCCACGGTCCAGGCGAAATGCTCCATATTCTTCGAGTTGATGAAGATTTCAAAAGGCCGCCGATGGCCGTTGATCACCGTGTCATTGATCGTGACATAGATCGCATGTTCCGATCCGGGCCATTTCAGCTTGTAGGTATGGCCTTCCAGCGCGGCGGGCCGGTCGAAGGGGGTGGACAGATAGACCACATCCGCGCCCTTGTCGGCCTCGGGCGCGGCCTCGGTCTTTTCCGAGACCGACAGGACCGAGCCGGTCACCTCATTCGGGCGGTAGGTGGTGCAGCCCTTGCAGCCCATATCCCAGGCCGCCATATAGACATCCTTGAAATCGTCGAAGCTGATATCTTCCGGGCAGTTGATCGTCTTGGAAATGGAACTGTCCACCCATTTCTGCGCGGCGGCCTGCATCTTCACGTGATCCATCGGCGCCAGCGTCTGGGCATTGACGAAATAGGCGGGCAGGGGGGCGTCGCCATGCGTCTCGCGCCAGAGCCGCACCGCATAATCCTCGACCTTTTCCTCGGTGCGCGATCCGTCCTTTTGCAGCACTTTGCGCGTATATTCATAGGCAAAGACCGGCTCGATCCCGGAACTGACATTGCCCGCATAGAGGCTGATCGTGCCAGTGGGCGCGATCGAGGTCAGCAGCGCGTTGCGGATGCCATGGGTGCGGATCGCTTCGCGCAGATCCTCATCCATGTTCTGCATATTGGCGGAGGCGAGATACCCCTCTGCCTCGAAGAGCGGGAAGGCGCCTTTCTCGCGCGCCAGATCGACCGAGGCCAGATAGGCCGCCCGCGCAAGCGCGCCCATCCATGCGTCAAGCTGCGCGACCGCCTCATCCGAGCCATAGCGCAGACCAACCATCAAGAGCGCATCGGCAAGCCCCGTCACCCCCAGCCCGATGCGACGTTTGGCCTGCGCCTCCTGCGCCTGCGCCTGCAGCGGGAAGCGCGAGGCATCGACGACATTATCCATCATCCGCACCGCGACGCGCACCAGATCATCGAGCGCCTGAGCGTCCAGCCTCGCCCCATCGGTGAACGGATCGACCACCAGCCGCGCGAGGTTGACCGAGCCCAGCAGGCAGGCGCCATAGGGGGGCAGGGGCTGTTCGCCGCAAGGATTGGTCGCCGCAATCGTCTCGCAATAGTTCAGGTTATTGGCCTTGTTGATCCGGTCGATGAAGATCACACCGGGTTCGGCGTAATCATAGGTCGCGCGCATGATCCGGTTCCACAGATCGCGCGCCTGCACGGTCTGATAGACCCGGCCCTCGAAAACCAGATCCCAGGGCCCGTCAGCCTTGACCGCCTCCATGAACGGATCCGTCACCAGCACCGAGAGGTTGAACATGCGCAGCCGCGCCGCATCCTGCTTGGCGGCGATGAAAGCTTCGATATCGGGATGATCGCAGCGCATCGTGGCCATCATCGCGCCGCGCCGCGACCCCGCCGACATGATCGTGCGGCACATCGCGTCCCAGACATCCATGAAGGACAGGGGGCCAGAGGCATCCGCCGCCACCCCGTGCACCGCAGCCCCTCTGGGGCGGATGGTCGAGAAATCATAACCGATCCCGCCACCCTGCTGCATGGTCAGCGCCGCTTCCTTCAGCATCTCGAAAATCCCGCCCATCGAATCGGGGATCGTGCCCATGACGAAACAGTTGAACAGCGTCACCGAACGCCTGGTGCCGGCGCCTGCGGTGATGCGCCCCGCAGGCAGGAATTTGAAATCCTCAAGCGCCGCGTAGAAACGGTCCTCCCAAAGCGCGGGATCGGCCTCGACCGCGGCCAGCGCCCGGGCGATGCGGCGCCATGTATCCTCGATACTGTGGTCGAGCGCTGTGCCATCTGCCGCTTTCAGACGGTATTTCATATCCCAGATCTGTTCGGCAATAGGGGCGGCAAAGCGGCTCATGGCGCGTATCCTTTGGGGGGTATGCAGGAGAGGATACAAGATAGGCGTCGCGGGCGGGCGCGTCAATCGCATTACCGGATTTGCCGCACTACCCTTGGCATGGCGCGCAGCAGGCGTATAGTCGCGCCCGCAGAGGCAGGGCAGGGCGCGGCATGAACGGGATTTCACAGGGCTGGGCGCGTTTCGTCGGGGCCTTGGGGGTGACCCAGATCCTGGGCTATGGCGCGGTCTATTACGCCTTCCCGGTGCTTGTGCCCTCGGTCGCAGCGGAATTCGGCATCCCCGAGACCTGGCTTTACGGGGCGTTTTCAATCGGCTTGCTGCTCAGTGCCGGGGTGGCGACCCTTGCAGGGCCTTGGCTGGACCGCTTCGGCGCGCCACGGGTGATGAGTATCGGCTCGATCCTCGTGGCGCTGCTGCTGGCGATGCTGGGTCTGGCGCCGAATGCCATCATCTACATGGGCTGCGTGATCCTGCTCGAAGCGATCAGCTTTCTGGTCCTATATGACGCGGCCTTCGCAGCCCTTGCGCTGGGGGTGCCCACCGGCACCCGCAAGGCGATCACCCGGCTCACGCTGATTGCGGGCTTTGCCTCGACCATCTTCTGGCCGCTGACCGGATATCTGAACGAGGCGATTGGCTGGCGCGCGACCTATCTGATCTTTGCCGCGCTGAATCTGCTGGCGGCATTGCCGCTGCATCTGTGGCTGGCGCGGATTGCCCGTCAGGCGGGCGGCAGGGTCGAGGACAAGCCCGCCCCGGTCATCGCCCCTGACTGGCCGATCCTGACCGGCCCGGCGGCGCGGCAGGGCTTCTGGCTTCTGGCCATCGGATTCGCGCTGATCGCGGTCGTGATCGCGGCTTTGGGTGTGCATCTGGTGCCCTTGCTGCTGGCGCTGGGTCTTGGCTCTCAAGCCTATCTGGTCAGCATGGCGATGGGGCCGACGCAGGTGGCCATTCGCGTGGTCGACGCGACGCTCTGGCGGCGCACCCATCCGCTGACCGTGGCGCTGGTCTCCTGCATGGCACTGATGGCCGCGATCCTCGCGCTGATCTTAGCCAGTGACGGGCTGGGGCTGGCACTGGGTTTCGCGATCCTGTTTGGCGCGGGGCAGGGGCTGACCAGCATCGTGCGCGGGGCGGTGCCGCTGGCGCTGTTTGGCCCCAGCGGGATCGGGCGCAAGCTGGGGCATCTGGCCGCGATGCGTTCGGTCTTCGCGGCGGCGGCCCCCTTCATCTTCGGGCTGGGGCTGACCCGGCTCGGCATGGATGCGACGCTGGTGCTGACCCTTGCGATCACTTTTGCAGGGCTTGGCCTGCTCATATGGCTGCACCGTCTGGTGCAGCGCCAGTCCGCGCGCTAAATGGGGGACATGAGCACCCTTCATCTGATCAAACTTTGCGTCGGCGCGGAACAGGTCGAGGATCTGATCCAGTGGCAGCGCGACCCGCGTGCGCTGGGGCCGGACGGGCTGCCGCGCCATGTGACCCGCATGTGGCCCAAACGGGCTGAAGAATTGCTGAAGGGCGGCTCGCTCTATTGGGTGTTCAAAGGGGTGGTGCTGGCGCGGCAGCGGATTTTGCGGCTGGATGAGGTGATCCGCGCCGACGGGATCACGCGCTGCGGGATCGTGCTGGAACCAGAGATCATCCGCACCGCCGCCGCCCCCAAACGCCCGTTTCAAGGCTGGCGCTATCTGGCGGCGGCGGATGCGCCGCCCGATCTGCCGAAAGCGCGGGCGGGCGATGACGCCCTGCCGCCGGAACTGGACGCGGCGCTGGCGGATCTGGGGCTGCGTTAGGGTTTGTCGTCGAGGGCGCGTTCCAGCGCTTCGCGGATCAGACGTTGATAGGGGATTCCGCGCGCTTTGGCTTGCGCTTTCAGGGCCGCGATCAGGGGTTCCGGCAAGCGCATGGTGATCCGCGCCGATTTCGGCAGGGTTTCAAAGCGCATGGGTTTGAACTGGCTGAAATCGAGGGTTGAGAGGTCTTGATCGAGGAAGTCCTCGGCCTCCGCGTCAGTGGTCAGGACGGGGACGGATTTCGGGGAAGGATCTCGCATAGCGGGCGACCTCTCTTGCGTGCATGTAGCGGGCGCTGATGGGGCGGATTCTGCCATCCCGCCAGCAAAAGGCGATGAAGGCGGCGCGGCCTTCGGGTGTCAGGCCGACAGCGATGAAGCGCTGTTCAGCGATGGTGGAATGTTCCGGGTCAGGGGCGACGTGAAGCCCCGCGCGGAACATGGCCTCGATCTGGGCGCGGGTCAGACCGTGCTTTTCACATTTGGCGCTGTTGCCGTGGTCCCAGTCGAAGGTGATCATAATGTATGTACAAATGTGCGGACGGTCAAGGCCAAGCGCCTCTTTCAGAGCATTTGATATTTTGGGCGATTGTTCCTGAGACTGATTAAGAAATCCTGAACTTCGGCAGGCACGCCTAAATCCTCTACTGAGTGAATTGGTTTGATGCCAGCAGGTAAGATTAGCCCATTCTTGCTTGCGAAGAAGGTAGGAGATAGTTCTTGAAGATATCTAAACTCAGGAAGACAAAAACGTCGCTCATCGCGAAGAACAACAGAAAACAAGGCGTTTGATGCACAATCTGCAAGAATAAAGCACTTATCATCGGTTTTCTTGACCGCTGACAACGTAAATGGATTGATGTGCCTTAAATCGCTTGCTCGATGATCAAGCGGGTTGTTTTGTATTTTCTTTACGAAAGAAATAAGTGAGCTGTACTGCTGATCCCTCGCTTCAATTTTTATACTTACACTGTCTTTATCGATTCCCAGAGTGGCAATAATTCGCCCTAATCTCTCTAAAAGATACTGTGTGACCTTGTTGTAATAATGAGTATTTGTGGAGTTCGCCTGCTGGAGATAATCTAGTAGAGAGAGTTTGTTTGAGATCACTCCAATGATACCAACCGGTAAACTTGAGATGCGCCTTGATAAATAAGCTTTCTCAAAATGGCTCAACTTTTTTGAGTGTTTTCCTGAGCCGAGAAATGGAAGGGAGGAAATTTCTCTTTCGATTGCCTCTCTGTTTCTCTCCCGAAACATAACGGCCGCCATACAAAAATATTGTGTCGGGCCAACAGAGGGGTCTGGCAACACATTTTTGAGACCCGTGTTGCCAGACTCGTCAATCAAAACAGTGAACACCTCACCTCGCAAACTTCTTATACTTCACCCGCTTCGGCTCCAGCGCATCCGGCCCCAGACGGCGTTTCTTGTCCTCTTCATAGGCCTCGAAATTGCCCTCGAACCATTCCACATGCGCCTCGCCCTCAAAGGCCAGAATATGCGTGCACAGCCGGTCAAGGAAGAAGCGGTCGTGCGAGATGATCACCGCGCAGCCCGCGAAATCTTCCAGCGCCGCTTCCAGAGCCTGCAAGGTTTCCACATCCAGATCGTTGGTCGGCTCGTCGAGCAAAAGCACATTCCCGCCCGCGCGCAACAGCTTCGCCATATGCACCCGGTTGCGCTCGCCCCCGGAGAGCAAGCCGACCTTCTTCTGCTGATCGCCGCCCTTGAAGTTGAACGCCCCCACATAGGCGCGGGAATTGACCTCGGCATCGCCCAGCATGATCACATCCAGCCCGTCCGAGATTTCCTCCCACACGGTCTTGTTCGCGTCCAGCGCATCGCGCGACTGGTCGACATAGGCCAGTTTCACCGTGTCGCCGAATTCCACCGTCCCCGCATCGGGCGTTTCCTGCCCGGTCAGCATGCGAAACAGCGTCGATTTCCCCGCCCCATTGGGGCCGATCACGCCGACAATGCCACCCGGCGGCAGGGCAAAGCTCAGATCCTCGATCAGGAGCCGGTCGCCATAGCCCTTTTTCAGCCCGTTGATTTCAATGACCTTGCCGCCCAGACGCGGGCCATTGGGGATGATGATCTGTGCGCGGCCAACCTTCTCGCGCTCGGACTGGCTGGCCTTTTCCTCATAGGCCTGAATCCGGGCTTTCGATTTGGTCTGACGGGCCTTCGCGCCCGCGCGAATCCACTCAAGTTCGCGTTCCAGCGATTTCTGCCGTGCCTTGTCCTCGCGCGCTTCCTGCGCCAGACGTTTGGCCTTCTGCTCCAGCCATGCGGAATAATTGCCCTCATAGGGAATGCCCCGGCCGCGGTCGAGTTCCAGAATCCAGCCGGTGATGTCATCCAGAAAATAGCGGTCATGGGTGACGATCAGGATCGTGCCCTTGTACTCGATCAGGTGCTTTTGCAGCCAGGCGATGGTTTCGGCGTCCAGATGGTTGGTCGGCTCGTCCAGGAGCAGCATGTCGGGCGCTTCCAGGAGCAGCTTGCACAGCGCCACCCGGCGCTTTTCGCCGCCCGACAGATTGGCGACCGAGGCATCATCGGGCGGGCAGCGCAACGCTTCCATCGCGACATCGATCTGGCTGTCCAGATCCCACAGATTCTCGGCGTCGATCTGGTCTTGCAGAGCGGCCATCTCATCGGCGGTCTCGTCCGAGTAGCTCATGGCGAGCTCGTTATAGCGATCCAGCTTGCCTTGTTTTTCCGCGACGCCCTGCATGACATTGCCCCGCACATCGAGCGACTCGTCCAGTTGCGGCTCCTGCGGCAGATAGCCCACGCGCGCACCTTTCGCGGCCCAGGCCTCGCCGGTGAAATCCTTGTCCATGCCCGCCATGATGCGCAAGAGCGTGGATTTGCCCGCGCCATTCACGCCCACAACCCCGATCTTCACACCGGGCAGAAAATTCAGGCGGATGTTTTCAAAGCATTTCTTGCCGCCGGGATAGGTCTTGGACACACCATCCATGTGATAGACATATTGATAGGACGCCATGAGAGTCTCCGCGCGTGATAGGGGTTTTCCTTCCCCTACAAGGGGCAGCGCAGGCGCGCAAGGCTGTAGCAATGACGCAATTTCCCCTGCGTCAGGCGCCTGAGCAACGCGCAACAGGCTTGCCAAACCGGTGCGACTGCGTGCTAATGGGGAAAAGTTGATCAAATCCAGAGCCCCATGCCCGCCACCCCTGTCATCGAGATCCGCGATCTGCACAAGGCCTATGGGTCGCTGGAGGTGCTCAAGGGGGTCAGCATCAATGCTCAGAAGGGCGATGTGGTTGCGTTGATCGGCTCTTCCGGTTCGGGAAAATCGACGCTCCTGCGCTGTTGCAACCTGCTTGAGGACAGCCAGCAGGGCGAGATCCTGTTCAAGGGCGAGCCGGTGGCGTGGAAAGGGCAGGGGCTGGCGCGTCAGCCCGCCAATCGCGCGCAGGTCACGCGCATCCGTACCAATCTGTCGATGGTGTTCCAGAGCTTCAACCTGTGGTCACATATGACGGTGCTGCATAATGTGATGGAGGCGCCGGTTCACGTTCTTAAGCAGGATCGTGCGACAGTCGAGGCCCGCGCCCGCGCGCTGCTTGACAAGGTGGGGATCGGCGACAAGGCCGATGTCTACCCCGCGCAGATGTCGGGCGGCCAGCAACAGCGCGCCGCCATTGCCCGCGCGCTCTGCATGGAACCCGAGGCGCTGCTCTTCGACGAGCCCACCTCGGCGCTCGACCCGGAACTGGAGCAGGAAGTGATCCGCGTCATCAAGGCGCTGGCCGAAGAGGGGCGCACCATGCTGATCGTGACCCATGACATGCGACTGGCGGCGGATGTCTCCGATCATGTGGTATTCCTGCATGACGGCCGGATCGAGGAACAGGGGCCGCCCGAATCCCTCTTCAGATCACCGCAATCGGCGCGGCTCAGGCAATTTCTCAGTCATTCATTCGCTGAGTGACCGAGGGCAACGACCCCAAAACCAAGAAACAGGGAGATACTCGATGAAAAAGACCACTCTGGCCGCTCTGGCCATCCTTTTCGGAACCTCGGGAGTATTTGCGCAGGACGTGCTGCGCATGGGGTCCGAGGGCGCTTACCCTCCGTATAACTTTCTCAATGACGCGACCGGCGAGCTCGACGGGTTCGAGCGCGAGCTGGGCGACGAGATCTGCGCCCGTGCCGAGCTGAATTGCGAATGGGTCATCAATGACTGGGACACGATCATCCCCAATCTCGTCTCGGGCAATTATGACACGATCATGGCCGGGATGAGCATCACCGAAGCGCGGATGGAAGTGATCGCCTTCACCCAGAATTACCTGCTGCCCGAGCCTTCGGCCTTCATCTCTCTGGCCGATACTGATGTCGCGATGCGCGACAGCGGTGTGATCGCCGTGCAGTCGAACACGATTCAGGCAGGTTATGTCGCGGAAACCGACGCCGATCTGCTGGAATTCCCGACACCTGACGAGACCATCTCGGCGCTGCGCAATGGTGAGGCCGATGCCGTACTGGCCGACAAGGCTTTCCTCGCGCCCTATGTGGCCGATTCGGGCGGTGAACTGGTGTTCCTCGGCGATGACGTGATCCTTGGCGGGGGTATCGGCATCGGCCTGCGCCAGTCCGACACTGACCTGCGCGACACGCTGAACGCCGTGATCGACGAGATGAAGGCTGACGGCTCGCTCAATGTCATGATCGAGAAATGGTTCGGCGCAGACCATCCGAAATTCTGACCTGAGAACCGGGGCAGGGCGCGACCCTGCCCCGGATCGCGCATTTCCCCATGTTCAGTTTCTGCACAGACCCCTCGATCCTGCCGGACTGGCAATGGTTCGCCTGTTACCTGACGAATGCGACCCATCTGCAGTTCTACCGCGCTTTCGGCGTGGTGATCGTGCTTTTGGCGATCACCGCCCCTGCGGCACTGGGGATGGGGCTTCTGGGCGCGCTGGCGCTCCGCTCGCGGATATGGCCGCTGAACTGGCTCGGGCAGGGCTATGTCAATATCGTGCGCGGCGTGCCCGATATCGTGTTCTTTCTGTTCGTGCCGATTGCGCTGGGTCAGGGCATCGAATGGGTGATGCACCAGATCCACTGTCCTGACTGGGACCAGCCAATCCGGCAGGGCAATGATTTCATCGTCTGCCGCGAAGCCAAGGTGCCGCCCGTCAACGCGCCCGCCTGGGTGCGCGACATCTATGCTTTCGGCATGGCGGTCACCGCCTTCGCGCTGGTCTTCGGCGCCTTCGTGGCCAACACATTATATGGCGCGATGCAGGCCGTGCCCAAAGCGCAGATCGAGACCGCCGAGGCCTACGGCATGACCCGGCGTCAGGCGTTTCGCCGCATCGTGCTGCCGCAGATGTGGGTCTATGCGCTGCCCGGCCTGTCGAATATCTGGCAGATCCTGATCAAGGCCACGCCGCTTCTCTTCCTTCTGGGCATTCAGGATATCGTCTATTGGGCGCGGGAGCTTGGCGGACAGAAAACCTCGCTCTTCGCCTATCCGCATCCCGACTGGCGCATGTGGTATTTCCTCGGGCTACTGTGCTTCTACCTGTTCCTGACCTGGGCGTCAGAACGCGCTTTCGCGCGGCTGAACACAAGGCTCTCGCGTGGTCAGGCCACGGCCGCAGGCGAACGGATGCGAAAGGCGGCTGCCGCATGAGCCGGACCCTCCTCATTTTCTTGCCTGAAATACTCCGGGGGGCGGCGCAGCCGGGGGGGCAGCGCCCCCCACGCGACCGCGACGCCACGAGGGCCGCCCGATGAGAAGCTGTGCAGAAAGCTTCAGCGAGTATGCGCTGCGTGCTTTGGGACGCGACTACGGCGCGAACCTGCTGCCACGCGGTCTCGACATCACGCTTTGCGATCAGCTTTTCCTGATCGGCGGCGGGCTGATCTGGAATGTCTATTTTGCCTGCCTCGCGCTCGTGATCGGCTTCGGTCTCGCCGTGGTGGTCGCAGTCGCGCGCTTCAGCGAGAACCCGTTTCTCAGCCGCCCCGCCGGGGCCTTCATCTTCATCTTCCGCGGCTCGCCGCTCTTCATCCAGTTCTTCTTCTTCTATTCCGCCTTCGTGCTCTTGCCGCGTGCCGGGATCGACATTCCGCTGGGCTTTCTCACACTGACCGTCAACACATCGGCCCTGACCACCGCGCAGGTGGGCGGCGTGATCGTGCTTGTGCTGAACACCACCGCCTATTCGGCAGAGCTTTTCGTAGGCGCCCTGCGCGCGATCCCGAAGGGCGATCTGGAGGCCGCCGACGCCTATGGCATGTCCGGTTTCACCAAATTCCGCCGTGTGGTCTTCCCCTCCATGCTGCGGCTGGCCTGGCCCAGCTATACCAATGAGGCGATTTTCCTGACCCATTCCACGACGCTTGTGTTCCTCTCGGCCTTTCCCGCGCGCCAGCAATCGGGAGAGGCGTTTTATTACGCGCGCTATTTCGTTGATCAGACCTTCAATCCTTTCGTGGCCTATCCGATCGTCGCGGCCTATTTCATCCTGCTCACGCTCGCGATCATCGGCCTTTTCGGCCTCGCCAACCGGCGGCTGAACCGCCATTTGCCCAAGGTGCAGCGTCCGCGCCTGCGCTTCCGTCCCACATATATTCGGTGATCCATGACGCCTGACCCCGCGCTTCTGCACAATATCCGTGTTGCTGTTGCTGACCTGAATGGTCAGGCCCGCGCCAAGCGCGTGCCTGCGGCACAGTTTGACAAGCTGATGCAGGGCACCTCGAAGATGCCGCTTTCGGCGCTCAATCTCGATATCTGGGGCAATGATATCGTGGACAGCCCGCTGGTGTTCGAAACCGGCGATGCGGATGGTTTCCTTTATCCGACCGAGCGGGGCTTGCTGCCCATGCCCTGGATCGGCCCCGAGGCGGGGCTCTTGCCGATGTGGATGTTCCATGCCGATGGCCGGCCTTTCGAGGGCGATCCGCGCCATGCGCTGGCCCGGATCAAGGCGAAGCTCGATGCGAAGGGCTGGCGCGCCATCACCGCGACCGAGCTGGAATTCTACCTGATCGACGACAGCGAGCCGCAATTCCTGCCGCCGCGCAGCCCGGTCTCGGGGCGGCGCGCCATGGGGGCGGCGACGCTCTCCATGCGGATGCTCGATGAATATAACGCCTTTTTCGACGCGCTCTATGCGGGCTGCGAGGCGATGGGGATCGACGCCGATACCGCCACATCCGAGGCCGGGCCGGGCCAGTTCGAGATCAATCTGCATCATGGCGATGACCCGCTGAAAATGGCAGATGACACATGGCTCTTCAAGATCCTGATCCGCAGGCTGGCGCGTGCGCATGGGATGGCGGCCAGCTTCATGGCCAAACCCTATCCGGCGGCCTCGGGCAACGGGCTGCATATGCATGCCTCGATCCTGGACCGCGACGGGCGCAATATTTTCGACAATGGCGGGCCGGAAGGGTCAGAGGCGCTGCAACATGCCATCGGGGGCGTGCTGCGGCTGATGCCCGCCTCGACGCTGATCTTCGCGCCCCATGCCAACAGCTATGACCGGCTGGTGCCCAATGCCCATGCGCCCACCGGCATCTGCTGGGCCTATGAGAACCGCACCGCCTCGGTCCGGGTGCCGCTCGGGCCGCCGAAAGCGCGCCGCTTCGAGCAGCGTGTGGCGGGGGGCGATGTGAACCCCTATCTGCTGATGGCGGCAATCCTTGGCGCGGCGCTGGTGGGGCTCGAAGACCAGCTTGCCCCGCCCAGGCCGGTCACGGGTGACGCCTATGCGCAGAACCTTCCGCAAATCCCCGGCACATGGGCCGAGGCGCTTCGCACTTTCGAGACCGAGCCCTTGATGTCGCGCCTGTTTGAACCGATGTTGATCGACAATATGATCCGCACCAAACGTCAGGAAATGGCCGGGGTGGCTGCACTCTCCGAACAGGCTGTGCGGGATCTCTATCTGGAATCTGTCTGACCTCTTGCCAGAGCACTGCAGAGAATGCTAAATTTGATCAAATTAAGCGAGGCAGGCATGAAAATCGGCATCTTGCAAACGGGTCAGGCCCCCGAGCCGATCCGCGACAGCATCGGGGACTATCCGGTGCATTTCGCGCGCCTGCTCGACGGGCAGGGTTTTGATTTCGCCACATGGCATGTCGAGGCGATGGAATTTCCCGCATCCATTCATGACGCCGATGGCTGGCTGATCACCGGCTCGCGCCACGGGGTCTATGAGGATCACCCGTTCATCCCGCCACTGGAACAGTTCATCCGCGACGCCCTCGGGGCCGGGGTGCCGGTCGTGGGCATCTGTTTCGGCCATCAGATCATGGCGCAGGCGCTGGGCGGGCGGGTCGCGAAATTTACCGGCGGCTGGGCCGTGGGCGCGCAGGAGTATGATTTCGCGGGCGAGCGGCTCACGCTGAACGCCTGGCATCAGGATCAGGTGATCACGCCCCCCAAGGGCGCGCAGGTTCTGGCCAGCAATGACTTCTGCGCCAATGCCGCGCTGGCCTATGGCCCGCATGGGCTTTCGGTTCAGGCCCATCCCGAGTTCGAGGATGATTTCATCCAGGGGCTGATCGACACACGCGGGCGCGGGGTCGTGCCCGAACCGCTGTTGCAGAAGGCCGAGGCGCGTCAAGGCGGCGCGCGTCACGCAGATGCGATAGCGGCGCGGATCGCGCGCCATTTCAAGACCCATGCGCGGGCAGACACGCCATCGGAGGCCATATGAGCAACTGGCGCGACCAGATCCCGCAAGCCGCCCGTGATTTCCTGTCCGGGCGCAGGCTCGACGAGATTGAATGCATCATAGCCGATATGGCCGGTGTGGCGCGTGGCAAGGCCATGCCCGCCTTCAAATTCGGCGAGGATACCAAATATTATCTGCCGAATTCGATCTTTCTGCAGACCATCACCGGGGACTGGGCCGAGTTCCGCGACGGGGCCGATCTGGAACCGGATATGATCATGCGACCCGATTTCTCCACCGCCACCGCCGCCCCCTGGACAGCGGACTGGACATTGCAGATCATCCATGACGCCGAAGACAGCGAGGGCCGCCCGATCAGCACCGCGCCGCGCAATGTGCTCAGGCGCGTGCTCGATCTCTACCGCGCCGAGGGCTGGCAGCCGGTGATCGCGCCCGAGATGGAATTCTTCTTCGTCGCGCGCAATCTCGATCCCAATATGCCGATAATCCCGCCGATGGGCCGCACCGGACGGCGCGCAGCGGCGCGGCAGGCCTATTCCATGTCGGCGGTCGATGAATATGGCAAGGTGATCGACGATATCTATGATTTCGCCGAAGCCATGGGGCTGGAGATTGATGGCATCCTGCAGGAAGGCGGGGCCGGGCAGGTCGAGATCAACCTCGCGCATGGCGACCCGCTCAATCTCGCCGATCAGGTCTTCTATTTCAAACGCATGATCCGCGAAGCGGCGCTGCGCCACGACATGTTCGCGACCTTCATGGCCAAACCCATCGAGGGCGAGCCGGGCAGCGCCATGCATATCCATCATTCGGTCATCGACACTGCGACCGGCAGGAACCTCTTTTCCACCGAAGCGGGCGAGAGCACGCCGGAATTCATGTATTTCATTGGCGGGCTGCAACGGCATCTGCCATCGAGCGTCGCGCTGATCGCGCCCTATGTGAACAGCTACCGCCGCTATGTGCCGGATTTCGCGGCCCCGATTAACCTCGAATGGGGCTATGACAACCGCACGACGGGGCTGCGCGTGCCGATTTCCTCGCCTGCCTCGCGCCGGGTGGAAAACCGGCTGGCCGGGATGGATTGCAACCCGTACTTAGGCATCGCGGCATCATTGGCCTGTGGCTATCTGGGGCTGAAGGAAAAGCAGAACCCGCGCGAGGAATGCCGCACCAATGCCTATATGGATGACAATGAACTGCCCATGACGCTGGGCGCGTCACTCGACATGTTCGACGGCGCCACGCGGCTGCACGAGATCCTCGATCCCGAATTCTGCCGCATCTATTCAGCGGTCAAGCGCAATGAATATAACGAGTTTCTGCAGGTCATCAGCCCCTGGGAGCGCGAGCATCTGCTGCTGAACGTATGAATCTGCTTTTCGCCAATGACCGGGCGGGGGAATACCCGCCCAGCTATTATGCCGCGACGGCTGAGCTGTTGCCGCGCCAACCTGCGCTGCAAGGCGCGGTAAAGTCCGATATCTGCATCATCGGCGCGGGCTATACCGGGCTTTCGGCCGCCCTGCATCTGGCGGAACGCGGCTATTCGGTGGTGGTGCTGGAAGCGCATCGCGTGGGGTTTGGCGCTTCGGGGCGCAATGGCGGGCAGGTGGGGCCGGGCCAGCGGATCGAGCAGGATGCCATCGAGCGCATGATGGGGCGCGAGGATGCGCGTAAACTCTGGGAGATCGGCCTGCAGGCGCGCGATCTGGTGCAAGCGCTGATCGCGCGCTTTGACATGGATGTGCAATACAGGCCCGGAGTGCTGCATGCTGACTGGCAGGCGCGCGATGTGCCCCATGCCCATGCCTATGCCGAGAAACTGGCGCGGGATTATGGCTACACGGATATCGAGGCGCTGGACCGCGAGACGGTGCAGGCCATCGTGCGCACGAAAGCCTATCAGGGCGGTGTGCTCGATCATGGCGCGGGGCATCTGCACCCGCTGCGCTATTGTCTGGGGCTGGCGCGCGCGGCGCTGGGGGCCGGGGCGCAGATCTTCGAGGACTCGCTGGTCGTCGATATTCAGCACGGCGCGACAGCGAAGGTGCAGACCCGGCAGGGCCATGTCGAGGCCGCGCATGTGCTGGTGGCGGCCAATGGCTATCTGGGCGGGCTGGTGCCGCAGGTCGCGGCCAAAGTCATGCCGATCAACAATTTCATCATTGCGACCGATCCCTTGCCGCAAGGCACAGTGCTGACGCGCGATGTGGGTGTTGCCGACAGCAAATTCGTCATCAATTATTTCCGGCTGGCGCAGGACGAGCGCTTGCTGTTCGGGGGCGGTGAAAGCTATGGCTACCGCTTCCCCGATATCATCCGCACTGTGCGCAAACCGATGCTGGAAGTGTTTCCGCAACTGCGCGATGCGCGCATTGCCTATGCCTGGGGGGGGACGCTGGCGATCACCATGACGCGGCTGCCCTGTTTCGCGCGGCTGGCGCCGAATGTGCTGTCATGCTCGGGCTATTCCGGGCATGGGGTGGCGCTGGCGACACTGGCCGGGCAGATCATGGCGGAAACCCTTGCGGGCCAGTCGGAACGCTTCGATGTGATGGCACGGGCGAAGCTGCCGAGCTTTCCGGGCGGGCCTGCCCTGCGCAGCCCGCTGCTGGTGCTGGCGATGACATGGTATGCGCTGCGCGACCGGCTCGGGCTGTGAGCGGCGGTCCGGGGTAGGGTGCGTGCTGCAGCACGCACCTTACGCGATCAGTTCATGCCCGAAAGCTTCTTCTGCAATTCCGCAAGCTGCTTCTTGATCTCGTCGAGCTCATCCTTGCTCTCTTTGCCATTCTCGGCTTTCGGCATCCCCGGCCAGCCCGCCATCATCGTTTTCAGGAAAGCCTGCTGCTGGCGCTGCATCTCCTCGAATCCCGGCATGGCGGCCATGGGATTGGCCTTGCTCATATTCTCCATGATCGTCGACTGCCCCTCGCGCAGCATCTCGAAGGACATGGCCAGAAACTCCGGCACCACGCTCTGCGCCTGCGTGGTGTAGCTGCGCACCAGATCGGTCAGCACATCGATGGGCAGGACATTCTCGCCCCGGCTCTCATGCTCGGCAATGATCTGCAACAGATATTGCCGCGTCAGGTCATCGCCGGATTTCAGATCGACGATCTGAACCTCGCGGCCTTCACGGATGAAACCTGCAATATCTTCCAGCGTCACATAATCGCTGGTCTCGGTATTATAGAGCCTGCGGCTGGCATATCGCTTGATCAGGAGCGGCTTTGCAGTGTCGGACATGGTTCCCCCTCAGGCCAGACAATATTGCATTGCAGCAAGACTAGACGGGGTTTTTACAAAAGGAAAGGGCGAGCGTCATGCGCTCGCCCTTGGTCAGGCATCTTCAGGGAGGATCAGATGCCCGGCGAAACCCGGAGGCTTACTTCGCAGGTGCTGCAGCCTTGGCAGCTTTCGTTGCCGTGTCGGTGGCTTTCTTGACAGCAGCAGCGGTTTCTTCCTGAATGTCCTTGCCGGCAGCCATCATCAGCTCAACCGTGTCCATCTGCACTTTTTTCGCGATTTCAGCGAAAGCAGCGACATGCTCGGCGGTCATTTCAGCCTGAGCCGAAGCGAAATCGGTGATGGCTTTGGTGTAGTCAGCCGGATCTTCCTTGACGGTCGACACTTCGCCAACCTTGGCCAGCGTGGCTTTGGTCCATTTGGTCGAAACTTCGGTCGATTTCTCGGCAGCTTCCAGAGCAACCTTGCTCATTTTCTCTGCCAGAGCGGCTTGCGATTTGAACGCGTCCTGCATGGCGGAAGTGTCCACCGGGAATGCGCCCATCATGTCTTTCATCATCTTGGTGTAGTCAACGGTCTTGGTCATGGCATGTCTCCTTGCTACATGGCGGTCGCAGGCCAGAACATCCGGTGTCTGCGTCTGATCATGAATATGCATGCTGCGGCGCAGCATTTCAAGGATTTTTTCTGCAGTGCAGCAAAATTATCCTGCACTGCAGCGCAAGCCTATGACATAGCGGCGTTTTTCGAACTGATCACATAAGTGCCGGGGGCATCCGCCAGCGCCGGATAGTCCGAATCACCGGGGTTCCGGGCCGGAACCAGCGCCCCGGACTTGCTGCGCAGCCACTCTTCCCAGCGCGGCCACCATGAACCCTCGTGGAATTCCGCCGCCGCGTGCCACTCCTCGGGCGTGCCCTCGGGCGCGGGCCCCGCGTAATGGCCGTATTTCTTCTTGCTCGGCGGGTTGATGATCCCGGCGATATGGCCCGATTCCGACAGGAGGAAGGTCTTGTCCTTGCTGCCCATTTTCGAGATACCCCGGAAGCTGGAGCGCCAGGCGGCGATATGGTCGGTCTCGCAGGCAATCGCGCAGACCGGGTGCTTCACATCCGAAAGCGACACATCCTCGCCGCAGATGCGGAAGCTCTGCGCCGCGAACCGGTCCTGCTGGCACAGCCCGCGCAGATATTCGACGCACATCGGGCCCGGCAGATTGGTGCCATCGCCATTCCAGTAGAGCAGGTCAAAGGCGGGCGGGGCCTCGCCCATCATATAGGCGCGGATCGCGGGGCCATAGATCAGGTCATTCGAGCGCAGGAAGGAAAAGGTCCGCGACATGAAGAAACTGTCGAGATAGCCTTTCTCATTGCACTCCGCCTCGATCCCGTCGACGAAATCATCCTCCAGGAAGACACCGACCTCGCCCTGATCCGAAAAATCCGTGAGCGTGGTGAAGAAAGTGGCCGAGCGCACCGACTTGTCCTTGCGCTTGTTCATCAGCGCAAGCGTCAGCGACAGCGTGGTGCCCGCGATGCAATAGCCGATCACATTGACCTGTTTCTCACCCGTGATGTCGCGCGCGACGCGGATCGCTTCCAGATAGCCATCTTCGACATAGGTATCCATGCCGACATCGGCAAAGCTGGCATCCGGGTTCACCCAGGAGACGACGAACAGCGTATAGCCCTGATCGACGATCCATTTGATCAGGCTGTTCTGCGGTTTCAGATCCATCACGTAAAATTTGTTGATCCAGGGCGGGAAGATCACCAGCGGCGTGCGATGGACCTTTTCGGTCGTGGGCGTGTACTGGATCAGTTCGAACATGCGGTTGCGGAACACAACCTTGCCGGGCGTGGTCGCCAGATTCTCGCCCACCTTGAACGCGTCCTTATCGGCCAGCGTCACCAGAAGATCACCCTTGTTCGCCTCGATATCGCGCACAAGGTTCTCCAGCCCCCGCACCAGACTTTCGCCCTCGGTCTCGACCGCCTTCATCAGCGCGTCGGGGTTGGTCGCCAGAAAATTCGTCGGCGCCATCATGTCGACGATCTGCTGGGTGAAATAGCCCAGACGGCGTTTTTCACGCTCGTCGATCGTCTCCAGCGACTGGACCGCATTGGTCATCGCCTCGGTGGCCAGCATGTATTGCTGTTTGACATAGTTGAAATAGGGGTGCGATTTCCACAGCGGATTGGCAAAGCGCCGGTCATCGGGGGTCTTGTCCTCGGGCGCCGCGATCTTGCCGCTGCGCAGCACCTCCTGCGCCTCGATATTGTGCTTGAGCGCTTTTCCCCAGTAATCAAGCTGCTGTTCCAGCGCTTTCGACGGGTTCTTGACCATTTCGGTCCAATAAGCGGTGACGGCGTGCAGAAACAAATCCGAATCAGGGGCTTGCAGGCTGGGGCGCGGGGGATCGCGATGGGCAAGGGCCTCGGTCAGGCGCTGGGTCAGCTCCTCGACCCGTGCCATATTTGCCTTCATGCGCTCGACTTTTTGGTCATCATCATATTCGGAAGTTGTCATGTTAAGAATTCCCCCCTATTCTTCGCATGTGCAGCATAGGTCGCTCCGATTGATCTTAACGAGGCACGGATACGAATAAAAGCGTCGAATCTTGCAAGATTATGTCGCGCAGCATGGGGACAGACATGAAGGGTATGGCGACCTACGACCTGATGGAGTCGATTCGCAACACGAATGAATGGATGGGTGCCTCTGCCCGTGCCTTTGCGTCCTACCCGATCTGGGGCATGACCCCGAACCCCATGTTCAAGGTGATGTCGGCCTGGGGCCGGGTCACGGAACGCAGTTTCGCCCGTATGGTGATCAAACCCGATTGGGGGATCACCTCGGTCGTGGCCGAGGACGGGCGCGACCATATCGTCGAGGAAAAGATCGAGATCGCGCGCCCCTTCGGCGCCCTTTTGCGCTTCAAGGTCCATGGCCGCCCCGAGAAAGCGCGCCGCGTGCTTCTTTGTGCGCCGATGTCGGGTCATTATTCCACGCTGCTGCGCTCGACCGTGGCCAGCCTTCTGCCCGATTGCGAGGTCTGGGTGACGGACTGGCACAATGCGCGCGATATTCCCGTCTCCGAGGGCAAATTCGATATCGAGGATTACACGCTCTATCTGACCGATTTCATGCGCCATCTGGGTCCGGACACGCATGTGATCGCGGTCTGCCAGCCGGTGCCGCTGGCGTTGGCCGCGACCGCTTATCTGGCCGAACTCGACCCTGCCGCGCAGCCGCGCACCCTGACGCTGATCGGCGGGCCGGTCGATCCGCATGCCGCCCCCACCGAAGTGACCGATTTCGGGCGCAGCGTGACCATGGGCCAGCTTGAGCATCTGGCGATCCAGCGCGTGGGTTTCAAATATTCGGGCGTCGGGCGGTTGGTCTATCCGGGGCTGTTGCAGCTTGGCGGTTTCATCTCGATGAATATGGAACGCCACGCACAGGCTTTCGTCGACAAGATTTCCGCCGAGGCGCGGGGCGAGGCGGGCGAGCGCGACAAGCACAACCGTTTCTATGACGAATATCTTGCGGTCATGGATATGACAGCGGAATTCTACCTCTCGACCGTCGAGCGCATCTTCAAGAATCGCGAGATCGCGCGCAATGCCTTCACGGTGGACGGCCATAAGGTCGATTTCGCGAAGATCACCACAGTTGCCGTGAAGATCGTCGAGGGCGAGAAGGACGATATCAGCGCGCCGGGCCAATGCCTCGCGGCGCTGGACCTGCTGACCGGCCTGACCGACAAGCAGAAAGCCAGCCATCTGGAACCCGGCGCGGGCCATTACGGCATTTTCGCGGGCAAGTCCTGGCGCAACAATATCCGCCCGCTGGTGATGAATTTCATGGATACCCATTCGGGCGGTGGCGGGCAGGGCGCGACCCGGCTGAAAATCGCGGCCTCGAACGGCTGACCCTGACCAAGGCCCCGGCATCCGCGCGGGGCCTTGGCCATCCTAGCGCAGCATCATCCAGAGCGCGACACCGGCGAGCAGCAGCGCCGAGCCGCGATTGAGCAGGGCCGCGCTGATCCGGTTCTGCCACAGGCCCAGCAGCCGCGCCCCGGCCCATGTCCAGACCGTGAAAGCCACAAGGTTGTTCAGCGTAAACAGCGTCGTCACCCAGAGCACGCGCTCGATGCTGCGGTCATCGGCCAGAAACTGCGCGAACATGGCCGCGATGATCGCATAGGCTTTGGGGTTCAGCAGCAGAAGCACCGCCCCGTCCTGCACGCCCGCGCGCGAGGCCCGCGCCCCCTCCGCGACCATGCCCGCCCCCCAGAGCCGCCAGGCCATCCACAGCACATAGGCCCCGCCCGCCAGCGCCATGCCCTGCGCGGCTTGCCCCGCGACCCCGGCCAGATGGCCGAAGCCGAAGCCCAAAGCCAGCGTCACGACCCATGTCGCCAGATGATAGCCCAGCGAGGCAGGCCAGCTTGCCGCCAGCCCGGCGCGGGCGCCCAGCGTGGCGAAAAAGACATTGCCCGGCCCCGGCGACCAGGCCAGCGGCAGGAGAAACAGGATCAGCGCGAGGGATTCGAGTGGCATGGCAGGACTCCGTTATGGTCCTGAGCAGATGCGCGATCCCTCTGCGCCCGCGCGACCCGGAAGTTGCGCATTGTGCATCCCGGGGCAAATTTCGGCATCCGGGATTTCTTTTTCGTGGCCAAGCGACTAGATCAGACCGAAGCATTCGCCCCGGAGCCCAGCCCATGTTCGACGATCACCTGACCGCGCCTCTGAAATCCGTCACCAATGCGCTGTTGAAAGCGGCGAAAGCGGCGGGGGCGGATGCGGCGGATTCCATCGTGATCGAAGGGCGCTCGATCTCGATTGATGTGCGCAAGGGCGGGCTTGAACAGGCCGAGCGCTCGGAAGGGCTCGATATCGGGCTGCGCGTCTTTGTCGGCCAGCGGCAGGCCTGCATCTCCTCCTCCGACACCCGCCCCGAGACGCTGGAGGCGATGGCCGCCCGTGCGGTCGCCATGGCCCGCGAGGCGCCCGAAGACCCCTATGCGGGGCTGGCCGAGACGCATCAACTGGCGATGCTGCGCTCTGCCGAGGGGCTGGAACTTTTCGACCCGGCGCCCGAGCCTGCGCCCGAGATCCTGCAGGAAGATGCCCGCCGCGCCGAGGCTGCGGCCGAGGCCGTGCGCGGCGTGAGTCAGGTGCAATCGGCCTCTGCCGCCTATGGCTCGCAGGCGATCTGGATGGCCGCGACCAACGGCTTTCAGGGCGGCTACGGGCGCTCTTCGCGCCATATCTCCTGCGTGGCGATTTCGGGCGAGGGGACGGGCATGGAGCGCGACTGGTGCGCCGAGGGGCGTATCTTTCAATCCGACCTGCCCGACGCTGAGGAAATCGGCCAACTGGCCGGGGAACGCGCGGTTGCGCGTCACGGCGCGCGCCGCCCCAAGACCGGCGCCTATCCGGTGCTCTATGACGAGCGCATCGCCTCCAGCCTGATCGGCCATCTGGTGAGCGCGATCAATGGCAGCGCGATTGCGCGCGGCTCCAGCTGGCTGCGCGATGCGATGGGCGAAGCGGTGTTGCCCAAGGGCATCAGCCTGCGCGAGGATCCCCTGCGCCCGCGCCGCTCGGGCTCGCGGCCATTCGACGCCGAAGGGCTGCAAAGCCGCGCCAAGGATCTGGTGGCGGACGGGGTGCTGCAAAGCTGGGTGCTGGATCTGGCGACCGCGCGCAAACTGGGGCTGGAGAGCACCGCGAATGCGGTGCGCGGCACCTCGGGCCCGCCCTCGCCCTCGACCTCGAACCTGATCCTGACGCAGGGGTCGCAGACACAGGCCGAGTTGCTGGCCGGGATGGGCACCGGGCTGCTGGTCACATCGCTGATCGGCTCGACCATCAACCCCACGACCGGGGATTACTCGCGCGGGGCCTCGGGCTTCTGGGTGGAAAACGGCCAGATCGCCTGGCCGGTCAATGAATGCACTATTGCGGGCAATCTGCGCGAGATGTTGGGCCGGATCACGCCCGCGAATGACGCGAAGGACCATCTGTCCAGCGTCGTACCCTCGCTACTGGTTGAAGGGATGACCCTTGCCGGGGCGTAAGGATCTGGCGCTGCTGACCGATGCCGCCCGCGCGGCGGGTGACATAGCCCGCCGGTATTTCGGTGCCGCGCCCCGCATCTGGGACAAGGGCGACGGGCAGGGGCCTGTGACCGAGGCCGATCTGGAAATCGACACCATGCTGCGCGCGCGCCTGATGGCGGCGCGCCCCGGTTATGGCTGGCTGTCCGAAGAAAGCGCGGGCGATGCGGACCGGCTGACAGCACCGCGCAGCTTCATCATCGACCCGATCGACGGCACCCGCGCCTTTATCGACGGGCAGAAGGGCTTTGCTCATGCGCTGGCCGTGATCGAGGATGGGGTGCCGCTGGCCGCTGTGGTCTATCTGCCGATGCTGGAGCGCTGCTACGGCGCCGCGCTTGGCCATGGCACGCATCTGAACGGGCAGCCGGTGCAGGTCAGCCCGCGCGCGTCTATAGGCGGCGCGCAGGTGCTGGCGGCCAAACCCCAGTTGCAGCCGCATCAATGGCCCGGCGGCGTGCCGCAGGTCACGCGCCATTTCCGTCCTTCGCTGGCATGGCGCATGGCGCTGGTCGCCGAAGGGCAGTTCGACGCCATGCTGACCCTGCGCCCGACATGGCATTGGGATATCGCGGCAGGGGCGCTCCTGATTTCCGAAGCGGGGGGCGTCGTCACTTCGGGGCAGGGGCAGGGGCTGCGCTTTGACACGGCGCATCCGGCCTCGGACGGGGTGATCGCCGCCAATCCGGCACTGCATGCCGCGCTTCTGGCGGCCCGGACCGGATAGGCCGCGACCGGGACCGGGAGCCAAGCGATCTGGTCTTCGCCGCCTGACAAGGATAGCTTGGGCTGGCGTGAAGCCCGTCTCCCCATCCGTGGAAAGGGCCGTTTGCCGAAAACAGTTTGGGGCGCCCCTTGGGCCGTAGGGAATATGGATCAACCCGCCAAGTCGTCTTCGCCCCGCAACCTGCCCGCCGCTTTTGCAGGGGGGGCGGTCATCGGCACGCTTGGCGGCCTGATCGGCCTCGGGGGGGCCGAGTTCCGCTTGCCGCTCCTGATCGGCCTGTTCCGCTTTGCCGCGCTTGAAGCGGTGATCCTGAACAAGGCCATGAGCCTTGTCGTTGTGGCAACGGCGCTTCCGTTCCGCGCAGGAACCGTTCCTTTCAGCGAGATCACGGCGCATTGGCCCATCGTGCTGAACCTTCTCGCCGGGAGCCTCGCGGGCGCATGGCTCGGGGCGGGATGGGCAACCCGACTGAAATCTGAAACGCTCTACAGGCTTCTCGCCCTTCTGCTGGTGCTGATCGCCGTGGTTCTGCTCTTCGGGCATGATACCGGCGCATCAAGCCCGCTTCTGACCGGCGCGGGCCAGATGATTGCGGGTGTCGCGGCCGGATTCGGCATCGGCATTATCGCCTCGCTGCTGGGCGTCGCGGGCGGCGAGTTGCTCATTCCGGCGCTGGTGCTGCTCTTTGGCACTGACATAAAGCTGGCGGGGTCGCTGTCGCTGGCGATCAGCCTGCCGACCATGCTGCTGGGCTTCGCCCGTTACAGCCGCGATCAGAGTTTCGCCGTCCTTGGGCGGAACCGGCGCTTCCTTCTGGTGATGGCGACCGGGTCCATCCTCGGCAGTTTCATCGGGGGCATGCTGCTGGGCGTGGTCCCGGGCACTATCCTCTTGCCCGCGCTGGCGTTGATCCTGCTCATCTCCGCTATCAAGGTCTGGCGGCACAAATAGCCGGGCCCCAACGGATAGCGGCAATGCGCCTGCCGGTCGCGGATCAGGCCTGTGCAGCGGTCCTTACGGAGGATCGCGCCCCCGCGCCGCTGGGGCTGGAGTATGAGCGGCAGGTTAGGGTCCGGAGAGGGCGCTGGCGGCGCATGGGTAGGGTGCGTGCTGTAGCACGCACCCTACGGGGAGCTGCCAAGCGCCCTGCGGCAGGACAGCTTCTGCCCGGATTTTGTCCAGAGCCTGCGCGCGCGCAAAGCCCGGCAAGATCATCGCCTTCGCCATCGCCCGACTGCCGGACTATGCCGCACCATGAACTGCCCGTCAAAACCGGCAGGAGCGCCCACCCGCGACCGGGCATTGCGCGGCTACCCTCGCGCCGTCAGCCGTCCGTTCTGTCTGGTGCCTCTGTCGCGGAGCACGAATACGCCCGACCTGCTGCGCCGGGCAGGGCGCGCGCGCCGGTGTGCGTCTCTTCGTCACCTGACAAGGATATCCGGGCATAGGGCGGCGCCTGTTGCTGACCATTACCCAGAAAGCCCCCGCGCGGAATCAAGGCCGCAGGCCGCCGCGCAGCGCCCGACCGCCCCACCGGGCGGGCGCTTCTCGCTGTTGGGCATTTCAAAACCGCTGGAATATGCCGCGCCATAAATTGCCTGCCTTCACTGTGGGAGCGCCCACCCGCGGTCGGGCGCTGCGCGGCGCTTCGCGCGCCGTCGACTGTCGGTTCGTCCCGCTTTGCCGACGCGCTCAGAGACGCCCCCGCGCGGGACCAAGGCGCGCTTTGGGGGCGGGCGGTGCGGAGGCGCTGGAGGTGGCGTTCGCGGAAGTGGTGGGGGGAGGGGGAAGTCCCCGTTGCGGGGGCACCAGTCATGCGCGGCGTGTCGCACGGAGCTGGATGGGGCGGAGCCTATTTCCGACGCTCATGCAGAATCTCCCGCGCGGGATCAAGGCGCGCTTGCGCGCTGCCGCGCAGCGCCCGACCGCCCCCCAGGCGGGCGCTCCTCGCTGTCAGGCATTTCAAAACCGCTGGAATATGCCGCACCATAAACTGCCCTCAAAACCGGCAGGAGCGCCCACCCGCGACCGGGCACTGCGCGGCTTTCTCGTGCCGTCAACTGTCGGTTCTGTTCGGCCCCTCTGTAGCGGATCAGAATACGCCCGGCCCGCTGCACCGGACAGGAGGCGCGCGTCTGGGTGCTTCCCTTCACGCCGCTTTCCGGCCTATCTAGGGGGATAGGCAACATGAAAGATCACGCCCCGCCGTGCTGTCCCATTCGCTGATCATAAACCCGCCCGGCCCGCTGCCCCGCACAGGGGGGCTCTGAGCATGCGCAATCTCGCGGGCCAACTCTACCTTCTGTCACGCAACCGCTCCACGTCGGTCCCTGCCGCGCTCGCGCAGCTGCCGCAGCCCTGCCTGTGGATGCATAGCGATGATCCGCGCGAGGCGCAGATCCTTGTCACCCTCTCCGAGGCGGTGCTGCAAAAAGAGGAAGGGCTGGGCGTGCTTCTGACCCTGCCCCGGAGTGCTGCTGCCGGGCTGCCCGATCTGCCGGGGCGCGTGATCCTGCCGCTGGAGGGCGATACCCCCGCACTGGTGCAGGAACTGGCGGCGCATGGGTATCTGCCCGCGGGTTTTCTGGTTGCCGCGACTGTCCTGCCTGCGGGCATGATCACCGCGCTGAGCCGCCGCAATGTCCCGGTTTTCGCCATCGACACGGATGCGCCCGGTTTCGCCTCGGGCTGGCGGCATCTGCCGGGATTTGCGCGCGCGGTGCTGGCCTGTCTGGACCATGTGTTCCTGCAATCGCCTGCCGCGCGGGGGGCGTGGCTGGATCAGGGCCTGCCTGCTGACGCGCTCAGCCTCTGCGGCAGACTGTCTGCGACCCCGGCGGCGCTGGGCTGCAACGAGGCCGAGCGCGATGCGCTGGCCGAGGCCTTCCGCCATCGCCCCATCTGGCTGGCCGTGGGCGTGCCCGAACGCGAAGAGGCGGTGATTCTGGCCGCCCATCGCGAAGCCTTGCGCGAAAATCACCGGCTGGCCCTGATCCTGCATCCGGCGGATCCGCAGCGCGGCCCGGAGCTGAAAGAGATTTTCGCCGCCCAGTTCATCACCGCGCTGCGCTCGCTCGATGATCTGGTGACCCCCGAGACCCAGGTCTATATCGCCGATACCGAAGGCGAGCGCGGGCTGTGGTACCGGCTCGCCACCGCCTGCTATCTGGGCGGCTCGCTGACGGGTGAGGGGGCGCTGGTCTCGCCGCTGGAACCTGCGGGTCTGGGCTGCGCCATCGTGCATGGCCGCGTCTATGGGCGCCATGCCGAGGCGTTTGACCTGCTGCGCGAAGCCCGCGCGACGCGGATGATCCAGAGCGCGGATGCGCTCGGATCGGCGATCTGCACCGCCCTGCGCCCCGAACGCGCCGCAGATCAGGCGCATCGCGGCTGGCAGGTGATCTCAAGCGGCTATGAGGCCACCGAGACCGTGATCGAGGCGCTGCTATCCGCCGCCCATACGCAGAAAGGCCCATGATGCGCCCTCCGGGATTCTGGTATAACCCGCAAGCGCGCCCCGGCCTGCTCGCGCATCTTCTGGCGCCCTTGGGCGCGCTTTATGCAAGCCAGACCGCCCGGCGCGTGGCCCGCGCACCCGACTGGCGCGCGCCGGTGCCGGTGATCTGCGTCGGCAATCTGAATGTCGGCGGCACTGGCAAGACCCCCACGGTCATCGCAGTGGTGCAGATGCTGCAGGCGATGGGCGCGGGCCCGCATGTAATCTCGCGCGGTTATGGCGGGCGGCTGGAAGGGCCGCTACGCGTGTCCGAACGCGCGCATACTGCGGATGATGTCGGCGACGAGCCGCTGCTGATTTCGGCCTTCGCCCCGGTCTGGGTGGCGCGCGATCGGGCGGCCGGGGCGCGCGAAGCCGTCGCGGCAGGCGCGCAGGTTCTGGTCATGGATGACGGGTTTCAGAACCCGGCGCTCGCGAAGGATCTGTCGCTGATCGTGGTCGATGCTGCCGTGGGCTTCGGCAATGGCCGCGTCCTGCCCGCTGGGCCCCTGCGCGAGCCGGTGGCGGTGGGGCTGAGGCGTGCAGATATGATCATCAGCATCGGCCCGCCCGAAATGCAGGCGCGGTTCAGCCCGGAAGCGCTGGGCCTGCCGGTGCTGCGCGGCGCACTCAGGCCGTTGCAGATGGGGATGTCCTGGCAGGGGCTGCGGGTGCTGGCATTCGCGGGCATCGGGCGGCCCGAGAAATTCTTTGCGACCCTGCGCAGCGAGGGGGCAGAGGTGCTGCGCGCCGAAGCGCTGAGCGATCACCAGCCGCTGACCGACGCGCTGATGGCGCGGCTGGCGCTGGAGGCCAAGGCGCTGGGGGCGCAGCTGGTCACGACCGAGAAGGATGCGGTGCGCTTGCCGCCCTCGTTCCGGGCGAAGGTTCTGGCATTGCCGGTGCGGCTGGAACTGGAAGACGACGCGCGGTTGCGCGCGGCGCTCTCCGGGCTTTTCCCGCCCCGGTGAGGCGGGAAGGAAGCCGGACCTCGGGGGCATCGAGCCCCCTCGGTCCGGTCGCAGGGCCCGCGCGCTGGCGCGCTTGCAGCCCTGCTCCGGTGCGCTCAGACGCTCAGGCAGACATATTTCATCTCCAGGTAATCCTCGGTGCCGTGCAGCGAGCCCTCGCGCCCGAGCCCCGATTGCTTGACCCCGCCGAAAGGCGCCACCTCGGTCGAGATGATCCCGGTATTGACGCCGACAATCCCGTATTCCAGCGCTTCCTGAACGCGGGTGATCCGGCCCACATCGCGGGCGTAGAAATAAGAGGCAAGACCGAAGATCGTGTCATTGGCCATGGCGATCACCTCTTCCTCACTCTCGAACCGAAACAGCGGCGCCAGCGGGCCAAAGGTTTCCTCAGTCGCGACCTTCATCGCCTGCGTGACGCCGGTCACGATGGTCGGCTCGAAGAAACTGCCGCCATTGCCATGTTTGCGCCCGCCGGTCAGCACCGCGCCGCCCTTGGCCAGTACATCGGCGATATGATCCTCGACCTTCTCGACGGCTTCAGTATTGATCAGCGGACCCAGATCCGTGCCCTCTGCCAGCCCGTCACCGACCTGCAATTTCTCGACCGCCGCTTTCAGCTTTTCGGCAAAGGCATCATAGACCCCGGCCTGCACATAGATGCGGTTGGCACAGACGCAGGTCTGCCCGTTATTGCGGTATTTCGACATCATCGCGCCCTGCACGGCGGCATCCAGATCGGCATCATCAAACACGATGAAAGGGGCATTACCGCCCAGTTCCATGGAACATTTCATCACCTGATCGGCGGCCTGCCGCAGCAGGATCCGGCCCACCTCAGTACTGCCGGTGAAGGTCAGCTTGCGCACGATCGGGTTCTCGCAGAACTCCTTGCCGATATCCGAGGCCCGGCTGGAGGGCAGCACCGACAACAGCCCCTTCGGCACGCCCGCGCGTTCCGCCAGCACCGCCATCGCCAGCGCCGAAAGCGGGGTTTCCGCCGCCGGGCGCGCGACGAAGCCACAGCCCACCGCCAGCGCGGGCGCCACCTTGCGCGCGATCATCGCATTGGGGAAATTCCACGGCGTGATCGAAGCCGCAACCCCGATCGGCTGGCGCAGCACCGAGATGCGCTTGTCGGGCTGATGGCCGGGGATGATCTCGCCATAGACGCGCCGCGCCTCCTCAGAGAACCATTCGACAAAAGCCGCGCCATAGGCGATCTCGCCGCGCGCTTCAGCCAGCGGCTTGCCCATTTCGGCGGTCAGGATCACGGCCAGATCTTCCTGATTCTCCATCATCAGATCGAACCAGCGCCGCAGCACGCCCGCACGCTCCTTGGCCGTGCGCGCGGCCCAGCCATGGCGCGCGGTCTCGGCGGCCTCGATGGCGCGCGCGGCTTCCTTGCGCGTCACATCCGCCACCCGCGCGATCACATCCCCGCGCGCCGGGTTGCGCACTTCGAATGTCGCACCGTCATCCGCGTCAATCCACTCGCCCGCAACAAGCGCGCGGGTTTCCAGCAGCGAGGGGTCGCGCAAAAGCGATTTCAGATCAGTGGGCTGGTCGAGCATTTCTCTTCCTCCTTGACGGGTCTTGATCCTGCACGGGCGTCGCGCGCCCCGCATCATGGGGGAAAGCTAGGCGCTTTGCCGGGCTTTGTCACGGGCAGGGCAGGGCGCAAGGCAAGAAAGTCTTAACAATCCTGTGCGATTCTCGGGGGCGCAGGGCAGATCACAGGGGCGCCGCATGTGCGCGAAAGACCTCAAGGACAGCGCGGCTGAAAGCGCCGAACGCTTCTATTCCGAACTTGTGCTGCGGCACTCTTCGGATGCTGTCATCATCTCGGACCCGGCGCATATGGCGCTCTGGGTCAATCCCGGTTTCACTGCACAATCGGGCTATTCAGAAACCGAACTGATCGGCCAGAATGCCGGGCTGGCCCTGCGCGGGCCGGAAACCGACCCCGACACGCTGCGCCAGATCAGCCTTGCCTGCCAGCAGCGTCGCGAAATTCGCTGTGATATCCGGCTCTATACGAAATCCGGCGCGCCCTATTGGGTGGATCAGAAAGTGACGCCTGTCCATGACGCGACGGGGCGGCATACGCATTTCATCTCGACCATGCGCGACATCACCGAACGCAAGCTCTTGGAAGAACAGAATGAGGAAATGCGCCATGCCGAGGCGCTGCGCCAGTCCGAGCGCCAGCTTCTGGCCCTGACCAGCGAATGGCTCTATTCCGCCAAATCCTTCGAGGAACTGCTGATGGTGATCCAGCGCGCCATGCACACGCTGATCCCCGAAGCCGATGGCGCGCTCTATGTCTATAATGACAGCCGCACCATGCTCGATCTGGCGACAAGCTGGGGCAGCCAGCCGGAATTTCCCCGCCATATCCTGCCCGATGATTGCTGGGCGCTGCGACGGGGCCGTGCCTATGCTTACGGCCAGAAACCGATCCAGTTCGTCTGCGATCATGTCGCCAGATCCGGCACGCCCTATTTCTGCCTGCCGATCATCGCGCATGGCGAAACCATCGGGCTGATGCATATCGTCTTCGACGGGTTCGAGGACACTGGCGTCATGCGCCATATGCGCGATCAGGTCCTGGGCAATCGCTGGGAAATCTCGCTGATCTGCGGCGAGCAGATCAGCCTTGCCGTGGCCAATGTCCGTCTGCGTCAGGAATTGCACGAGAAATCCCTGCGCGATCCGCTGACGGGCCTGTGGAACCGGCGCTGGTTCATGGAGCAGGCGCAGCGCGAAATCACCTTCGCGCTGCGCGACGGGCGCGCGCTTTCGCTGATCGCGGTCGATGTGGACCATTTCAAGGCGTTCAACGACCGTTTCGGCCATGATGCCGGCGATCTGGTGCTGGGCGAGGTAGGTCGCGCGATGGCCCGGCTGGCCTCTGAGAGCTTGCATCCCTGCCGGATCGGCGGCGAGGAATTCATCCTGCTGGGCGTCGATCACGATATGTCTCAGGCGCTGGCGAAAGCTGAAGAATTGCGCGCCGCCATCGGCAAGGTCGAATTGGCGGTTCTCGGGCAGACCCTGCCGCCGATTGCGATCTCGGCAGGGCTGGCGGTGCTGGGGCGCGACGGCAATGACCTGCAGCAACTGATGCACGCCGCCGACCGCGCGCTTTATCACGCCAAGGCGACGGGGCGGAACCGCGTCGTGTCGCACCCCCCGCCCGCGAGCGCGCCCGGTGCGGGGTAGGGGGCCGGGCGCGTAACGCGCGTCCCAGCGCAGATGCGACATCCGATCCCCGGACCCGCCCGCGCCATCCCGGCGCGCCAGCCCGCCTGCGCCGCAGACGCCCGGCTCAGGCTTTCGGCAAATCCCGGCAAAGCCTCTGGATGCGACGCTAAGAAATTGACTTTCCGCGAAATCCTTCCTATCACCGCGCTGTCGGCGGTATGGTCGACGCTGAATCACGGGACAACAATGGACGGCAGTTCCAGTTGGGCGCAGAGCCTGCGCCCTGACACAGATGACACAGATCAGCCGCGCCGGGCGCGGGCCGCCATCCGGGTGTAACCCCGCCGTGCTGCCCCGCTCCCGAGCGAAGCAGCACGCAGGAGAACACCATGTCATTCCAGACCACGCTCA
This sequence comes from Natronohydrobacter thiooxidans, assembly GCF_001884735.1. Classification (GTDB taxonomy): domain Bacteria; phylum Pseudomonadota; class Alphaproteobacteria; order Rhodobacterales; family Rhodobacteraceae; genus Roseinatronobacter; species Roseinatronobacter thiooxidans_A. Next base: position 319,020 of record NZ_MJAP01000034.1, read on the forward strand.
ACGACCTGCGCAATGAGGTGCAGACCGACCGTGCCGATTTCGACGCCGCCTTCATCGCCATCGAGATTGCCCGCCTGTTGCGCGAAGAGCAGCCCGGCGCGGTGCGCGAATTTCTCGAAACCCAGGAACTCGCCGATATCGCCGCCCTGATCGAGGAACTGGACGAGGGCGATGACCTGACCGTGCTGCGCCTGCTGCCGCTGCATGATCAGGCCGAGCTTCTGGGCTATCTGCGGGCCAGCGCCCAGGTCGATCTTGCCACCCGAATCCCGCGCCGCGAACTGGTCGCGCTGATGACCGCGATGAGCCATGACGAGCGCGCCGACCTCTTCAAACAGCTTGACGAGGAAGCGCAGGAAGCCATCCTGCCCGCGCTCTCGAAAGCCGAGCGCGAGGATCTGCGCCGCCTTGCTGCCTATGAGGAATGGACCGTCGGCTCGGTCATGACCTCGGATTACGCCACGCTCCAGCCCGAGCTGACCTCGACCCAGGCCATCGAGGCGCTGCGGATGCAGGCCATCGAGGCCGAGACCATCTATTACGCCTATATCATCGACGAGGCCCGCAAGCTGGTGGGGGTGGTCAGTCTGCGCGATCTGCTGACCGCCCGCCCACGCCAGCGCATTTCCGAGATCATGGATACCGAACCGGTCTGGGTGCGCGCCGATGACGAACAGGAAGAGGCCGCGCGTCTGGTCGCGCGCTATGACCTTCTGGCGCTGCCGGTGCTCGACAATAACGACCGCCTCGTGGGGATCGTCACCGCCGATGACGCGATGGATGTCACCGAGGAAGAAGTGACCGAGGATTTTCACAAGGGCTCGATCGTTCAGCCGCTGGATATGTCGGTGGCCGAGGCCACGATTGCGATGCTCTACCGCGCGCGGATCTTCTGGCTGGTGCTGCTGGTCTTCGGCAATATCTTCTCGGGCGCGGGCATCGCGCATTTCGAAGATACGATTGCCGAGCATCTGTCGCTGCTGTTCTTCCTGCCGCTGCTGATCGCCTCGGGCGGGAATGCCGGCACGCAATCGGCCACGCTGATGGTGCGCGCGCTGGCGACAGGCGATGTGCGGCCCTCGGATTTCGGCCGCCTGCTGACGCGCGAAGTGGTGATCGCGCTGACGCTGGGGCTGACCATGGCGCTTGCCGTCTCGGTGATCGGGGTCTGGCGCGGCGGGCCGGATATCGCCGTGGTCGTGGCGCTGGCGATGGTGACGATCGTGCTGATGGGCGCGCTGATCGGCATGTGCCTGCCGTTTCTGTTTGCGAAATTCAACCGCGACCCGGCGGCAGCCTCGGGGCCGCTCGTCACCTCGATCGCCGATGTGCTGGGGGTGCTGATCTATTTCACCATCGCGGCGCGTCTGCTCAGTCTCTGAGCGGCACATGCTTGCAATCGGCGGGGCGATTGGCTAGGCCCTCGCCCACAGCACCAGCACCCCGCCGCAGGCGGGCAGGAGACGGATATGGATGGCATCGACGCGCTTCGCGGCAAATTCCTCGATCAGATATCATCGGCGGCAGATCCTGACGCGCTGGAAGCCGTGCGCCTCGCCGCGCTGGGCAAGAAGGGCGAGATCAGCCTGAAGATGCGCGATCTGGGCCAGATGAGCCCCGAGGAACGCCAGAGCGCCGGGCCGGTCCTGAACGGGCTGAAATCCGAGATCGACGCGGCGCTGAAAGCGCGCCGCGCCAGTCTTGAGGATGCGGCCCTAGACGCGCGGCTCAAGGCCGAATGGCTCGATGTCACCCTGCCGGGCCGCCCGCGCCCCATGGGCACGATCCACCCGATCAGCCAGGTCATGGATGAATTGACCGCGATCTTCTCGGATATGGGCTTTGCGGTCGCCGAAGGGCCGCAGATCGAATCCGACTGGTATAATTTCGACGCGCTCAATATCGCGCCCGAACACCCGTCGCGTCAGGAAATGGACACGTTCTACATGCACCGCGCGCCGGGGGACAACCGCCCGCCCCATGTGCTGCGCACCCATACCAGCCCGGTGCAGATCCGCGCCATGCAGGATCAGGGCGCGCCCATCCGCGTGATCGCGCCGGGCCGCGTCTACCGTATGGATATGGACCAGACCCATACGCCCATGTTCCATCAGGTCGAAGGGCTGGCGATTGACCGCGATATCTCGATGGCGCAACTGAAATGGACGCTGGAAGAATTCTGCCGGGCTTTCTTCGAGGTCGATGAGGTCGAGCTGCGCTTCCGTGCCTCGCATTTCCCCTTCACCGAACCCTCGGCCGAGGTCGATATCCGCTGTTCCTGGGAGGGTGGCCAGCTCAAAATCGGCGAGGGGAAGGACTGGCTCGAAATCCTCGGCTCCGGCATGGTGCATCCGCATGTGCTGCGCGCGGGCGGGATTGACCCGGATCAGTGGCAGGGCTTTGCCTTTGGCGTGGGGATCGACCGGATCGCGATGCTGAAATACGGCATCCCCGATCTGCGCGCCTTTTTCGAGAGCGACCTGCGCTGGCTGCGCCATTACGGTTTCGCCGCCCTTGACCAACCGGCACTGGCCGCGGGCCTCAGCCGCTGACCCTCATTTTCTTGCGATAAATACTCACGGGGGTTCTCAGGGGATCGACATGAGAGCGCCATTGGTCCGAGCGATCATGTCGATGTGCGCCCCTTGAGGCGGGGGGCTTGGCGGGCGGCAGCCCTCCAAGCCCCCCTCTCCCGAACAGCCCATCCCAGCGCAATAGCCCCCCGACCTGCGGGGCTCTTGCGCGCGACCTGCGCTGGCCGCGGGCCTCAGCCGCCCGGCTTCATCTTGCCCGAAATACTCACGGGGGTTCTCAGGGGATCGACATGAGAGCGCCATCGGTCCGAGCGATCATGTCGATGTGCGCCCCTTGAGGCAGGGGGTTTGGGGGGCGGCAGCCCTCCAAGCTCCCCCTCCCGGGAAAGCCCGCCATGAAAAAAGCCCCCGACCAGCGGGGGCTTTTTCCGTCTCTCGCGCTACTGATCAGCAGCTGTAATACATCGCATATTCGATCGGGTGCGGGGTGTGCTCGTAAGTATACACCTCTTCCCATTTCAGATCGATATAGGCCATGATCTGGTCCTTGGTGAACACGTCACCGGCCAGCAGGAAGTCATGGTCCGCCGCGAGCGATTCCAGCGCCTCGCGCAAGCTTGCGCAGACCGTGGGGATGCCTTCCAGCTCTTCGGGCGGCAGATCATAGAGATCCTTGTCCGAAGCGGGGCCCGGATCGATCTTGTTCTTGATCCCGTCCAGACCTGCCATCAGCAGGGCGGCGAAAGCCAGATAGGGGTTGGCCGAAGGATCGGGGAAACGGGCTTCGACGCGCTTGGCTTTCGGGCTTTCGGTCCATGGGATCCGGATGCAGCCCGAGCGGTTGCGGGCCGAATAGGCGCGCAGCACAGGGGCTTCAAAGCCGGGGATCAGGCGCTTGTAGCTGTTGGTCGAGGGGTTGGTGAAAGCGTTCAGCGTCTTGGCGTGCTTCAGGATGCCGCCGATGAACCACAGTGCTTCCTGGCTCAGATCGGCATATTTGTCGCCTGCGAACAAGGGCTTGCCGTCTTTCCAGATCGACATGTTGACATGCATGCCGGTGCCGTTGTCGCCCTTGACGGGTTTCGGCATGAAGGTCGCGGTCTTGCCATAAGCGTCAGCCACGTTGCGGATCACGTATTTGTATTTCATGATCTCGTCAGCCTGCTTGGTCAGCGAGCTGAAGATCAGGCCCAGTTCATGCTGCGCGGTCGCCACTTCGGTGTGATGCTTGTCGACCTTCATCCCCATGTCTTTCATGGTGGTCAGCATTTCCGAACGCATGTCCTGATTGGCGTCAATCGGGTTCATCGCGAAGTAATGGCCCTTGACGCCCGGACGGTGGCCCGAATTGCCATGCTCATAGGCCGTGTCAGAGTTCCAGGCCGCTTCCTCGGCATCGACCTCGAAGCTGACCTTGTTGATCTTGTCCGAGAATTTCACGCTGTCGAAGACGAAGAATTCAGCTTCCGGCCCGAAATAGGACACATCGCCGATCCCGGTCGATTTCAGATAGGCTTCGGCTTTCTCGGCGGTGCCGCGCGGGTCGCGCTCATAGGGCTCGTTCGTGTCGGGCTCGACGATCGAGGCATGGATCGCCAGCGTCTTCTCGGCATAGAACGGGTCGATATAGACCGAGTCGAAATCGAACACGAGTTTCATGTCGGACGCCTCGATACCCTTCCAGCCCGGCACGGAAGAGCCGTCGAACATGAAGCCTTCCTCAAGGAAGTCCTCGTCAACAAGGTCATTGATGATGGTCACATGCAACATGCGCCCGCGCGGGTCGACGAAACGGATGTCGAGATAGGCGACATCTTCGTCTTTCATCAGTTTGAGAACGTCAGCAGCACTCATTTGTTCTTCCCTTTTGGTTTAGAGAGCAGGATCAGGCGCGGCGCGACAGGCCAGCCTGAACTTTGGATTACAGCGCGTCATCCCCGCTTTCGCCGGTGCGAATGCGGATGGCCTGTTCGACAGGAGAGACGAAAATCTTGCCATCCCCGATCTTGTCCGTGCGCGCGGTCGAGACGATGGCCTCGATGGCCTCATCGACCTGATCATCCGGCAGAACGACCTCGATCTTCACCTTGGGCAGAAAATCGACGACATATTCGGCGCCACGATAGAGTTCGGTATGACCCTTCTGGCGCCCGAAGCCCTTGACCTCGATCACGGACAGGCCCTGCACGCCGATATCCTGAAGCGCCTCTTTCACCTCATCGAGCTTGAACGGCTTGATGATGGCTTCGATTTTCTTCATCCCTTCGCTCCCGCATGGTCGCCAGCCTGCGCGCTGGTCACACCCGTTCAGATCATTTTCATTCTGGAGGAACAATCTGATAGGCTTCTCTGCGGCGGGGCGGCGGCAAGAAAACAGGCATAAGTCAATATAATGTGCAAAACGACTAAAAAATCAGCAGAAAATGAAAACTGGATTCTGGAAAATGACTGAATTTCTGACATCTGCCCAAATGCGCGCCATTGAGCGCGCGGCAATCGATTCTGGACAGGTCACGGGGCTGGAGCTGATGGAACGCGCGGGGCAGGGCGTTCTTGACGCTGTTTTCGCGACATGGCCGGATTTCGCGCGCGCCCCCGCCACGGCCTTTCTGCTCTGCGGGCCGGGCAATAATGGCGGCGACGGGCATGTGATCGCGCGCGTGCTTGCGCAGGCAGGCTGGACGGTCACAATTGCCCAAGATGGCCCGCCCCTCGCCACGGCCCCCGATGCGCTGGCCTGCTATCACAAGGCGCAGGCGGCGGGCTGTGCCTTCCTTCCCCTCTCGGCGCAGCTTGCCCGTGATATCGCGGCGGAGGCCGCGCCGGTGCTGGTCGTGGATGCGCTTTTCGGCACCGGTCTGACCCGCCCGCTCGTGCCCGAAATGCAGGCGCTGGCCGCGGAACTGGCGCAAAGCGCTGCCCGGTCCAAAGGCGCGATCCGCGTGGTCGCGGTCGATATCCCCTCGGGCCTGAGCGCCGATACCGGGCAGGTGATCGCGGGGCCAGAGGGCGGGCGCGCCTTCCGGGCCGATCTGACCGTCACCTTTCACGACCGCAAGCGGGGGCATATGTTGCAGGACGGTCCCGCCTACTGCGGTCAGGTCAAGGTTGTCGATATCGGCCTTGGCCCATGGGACGGGCTGCGCCATGGTGCCTGATCCCGCCCTGATCACCGCGCTGCGCAAATCGCAAGCCGCGCATAAATACAGCCATGGTCACGCGCTGATACTTGCGGGCGGCGTCGGGCGCGGGGGGGCTGCGCGGCTGGCCGCGCGCGGCGCCCTGCGCATGGGCGCCGGGCTGGTCACGGTCGCCTGTCCGCCCGCTGCGCTTCAGGAAAACGCCGCGCGGCTCGATGCGATCATGCTGCGCCCCCTGCGCGACGGGGCGGCGCTCGGCGCGATGCTCGACGATCCGCGCCTCACCGCGCTCTGCCTTGGCCCCGGTCTGGGCCTTGGCGCGCGCGAGGCGGTGTTGGTCGAGGCCGCTTTGCAGCCCCGACCCGCGCGGGAAACCGTGATCCTGGATGCCGACGCGCTGACGCTTCTGGCCCAGTCCCCGGATCTGCGCGCGCTCTTGCACCCGTCCTGCATCCTGACCCCGCATGAGGGCGAATTCGCGCGGCTCTGCCCCGATCTCGCGGCAGGCCTGCGCGATGCGACCACATCCGACGCGCGCGCGGCTATCGTCACGCAGGCGGCGCAGGATCTGGGCGCTGTGGTGCTGCTGAAAGGTCCGCTGACTGTGATCGCCGCCCCCGATGGCGCGGTTGCGACCAGTGCTGCGCGTGGCGACCGCGCTGCCCCTTGGCTCGCCACAGCCGGATCGGGCGATGTTCTGGCAGGGTTTATCACCGGCCTTGCCGCGCGCGGCGTGGCGCCGATGCAGGCGGCAATCTGGGGCGCCTATCTGCATCTCGAAGCGGCGCTGGATTTCGGCCCCGGCCTGATCGCCGAGGATTTGCCCGAGCGCCTGCCGAAAATCTTCCGGCGCTTAGGCGTCTGAAGCGCGCACCAGCGCGGGCATGCCATTGGCCACGACCACAATGTCGCGGTCAAAGCCGAGACGATAGAGCATCGCCCCCTCTGTGGGACGCTGCACAGTCGCCGAATCAATCAGGGCCTGCGCCTCGGTCAGCGCGGGGGCGCCATAGATCAGATCGGTGCGCCAATCGCGCATGCCCAGCTTCTGCCCTGCGCCCACGACCAACGATTTCTGCCGCAGCGCCGGTGCCAGCCCCAGCCCCAGCGCGGCAGGGGTGATCTCGACCAGTTCGCGGGCGCTGGCGCGGCGACAGCGCAGGCTGCGCAGCTCAATGATCTGGCCCTCCGCATCCAGCAGAAGATCGCCCGCCATGATCCGCTCGACCGCGCGCGGCCCGGTAATGGTGCGCAGCAGCGTGCCCGCAGCAAAACCCGGCAGGGCAGAGGTGCGCGCGCGCGGTTTGGCGCGGGCGAGGGGCGGAGCAAGGCTTATGGTCGTGGCATACATCACGCGAATCTCCTTAACGCATCCTTGCAACAGAAATATAACTGCAAGGTAAACACTCACCGTCGATATTGTCTCTATTCTCGCAACAATGCCGGGGGAATCGGGCAGGAATGCGGCAAAACCATGCAACTTGCCGGGCAGGTGTTTTCCCTCTCGCATCCGCCAGAGGCATTTGCTAACAGAGCACCAGTTGCGGGTGTGGCGAAATTGGCAGACGCACCAGATTTAGGTTCTGGCGCCGCAAGGCGTGGGGGTTCAAGTCCCTCCACCCGCACCATGATTCACCTGATACGGCGCAGCGCCCGTTCCAGCGCATCCAGAAAGCGCGAACGATCCGCTTTCGAGAAACTCTTGCCCCCGCCCTGCCGGAACGGATCGGCGGCGCGCAGATCGGCCATCAGATCGCGCGTGGCCAGCACCGAGCCGATATTGTCAACGGTCAGCGCCTCGCCATTATGTTTCAGCACCTGCGCGCCCGCGCTGACGCAGCGATGCGCGAGCGGGATATCACCGGTGATCACCACATCGCCCTCGCCTGCGCGTTCGGCAATCCAGTCATCGGCCACATCCGGCCCTTCCGGCACGATCACTGTCTCGATCAGCGGATTGGCTGACGGCCTGATACCCCCGTTCGACACAATCACCATTCGGACGCGGTGGCGGGTGCCCACACGCTCGACCTCGGCCTTGACCGGGCAGGCATCTGCATCGACATAAATGGTCATGCCTGTGGCCATAACACGCGGCCCGCGCGCTGAACATCGGGAAATGCGCAGCCGACTGGTCCGGGACAGACGCGCAGGCGGGGGGCGCGAATTTTCCATGGGCACAGGGCTGAACCCGCGCGCGCGGGCGCCGCATCGCGCCAGAATCGGGGTTGATCCTGTGGCCCGCCCACACTAGGAAGGCGCAGATTCAATCAGGCCGCCCTCGTGCGGCCTGTCATACATGCGAGGATGCTCATGCAAGTCACCGAAACCCTGAACGAGGGCCTGAAGCGCGGATACACGATCACTGTGACCGCTGCCGAACTGGCCGCGAAAGTCGATGAAAAACTGGTCGAGGCCCAGCCCGAGATCGAGATGAAAGGCTTTCGCAAGGGCAAGGTGCCGATGGCGCTGCTGAAAAAGCAGTTCGGCCAGCGCCTCCTGGGCGAGGCGATGCAGGATGCGGTTGACGGCGCGATGAACCAGCATTTCGAGACCACCGGCGACCGCCCCGCCGCCCAGCCCGATGTCAAGATGACCAATGAGGACTGGAAAGAAGGCGATGATGTCGTTGTCGCCCTGAACTATGAAGCGCTGCCCGCGATTGAAACGCCCGATTTCTCCGGCATCGCGCTGGAGAAGCTGGTGGTCAAGGCCGATGACGCCGCCGTGCAGGAAGCGCTGGAGAATCTGGCCAAGAACGCGCAGAATTTCGACGATAAAGATGGCGCGGCCGAAAACGGCGATCAGGTCACGATGGACTTTCTGGGCAAGATCGACGGCGAGCCGTTTGATGGGGGTGCCGCCGAAGATTTCCCGCTGGTGCTGGGCTCTGGCCAGTTCATCCCCGGTTTCGAAGAGCAGCTTGTCGGCGTGAAAGCCGGTGAGGAAAAGACCGTCACGGTCAGCTTCCCCGAGGAATATGGCGCCGAGCATCTGGCGGGCAAGGAAGCCACGTTTGATTGCACCATCAAGGCGGTGAAAGCTCCTGCCGAGGCCAAGATCGACGACGAGCTGGCGAAGCAATTCGGCGCCGAAAGCCTTGAGGCGCTGAAAACCCAGATCACCGAGCGGCTGGAAGCCGAATACGGGCAGGCCTCGCGCGCCGTGCTGAAACGCGGGCTTCTGGACGCGCTGGACGAGAAAGTGAATTTCGACCTGCCGTCCTCGCTGGTCGAGGCCGAAAGCAAGCAGATCGCGCATCAACTCTGGCATGACGCGCAGGAAGGCGTGGATCAGCATGACCACAGCCATGGCGATATCGAGACCACCGAGGAAAGCGACAAATTCGCAGTCCGCCGCGTGAAGCTGGGGCTGTTGCTGGCCGAAATCGGCCAGAAGGCCGAAGTCACGGTCTCTGATCAGGAAATGACCCAGGCGGTGATCGCACAGGCGCGGCAATATCCGGGTCAGGAGCGCGCCTTCTTCGAATTCGTGCAGAAGAACCCGCAGATGCAGCAGCAATTGCGCGCGCCGATCTTCGAGGACAAGGTGGTGGACCATATCCTTGAGCAGGTCAGCGTGACCGAGAAAGAGGTCAGCAAGGACGAGCTGCAGAGCGCCATCGAGGCGCTGGAAAGCGAAGCCTGAGCCAGACCAACCCGGTCTGATCCAAATGCGAAGGGCGGCCCGCTGGGCCGCCCTTCAGGTTTATACGAGGGGTTTGGCCCGCGAGGCGCTTACGCGCCGCGTGCCAAAGCGGCAACACCGGTGCGCGCCACCTCGACCAGCCCCAAGGGGCGCATGAGTTCGGCAAAGGCATCGACCTTTTCGGGCGTGCCGGTCATCTCGAACACGAAGCTTTCCAGCGTGGAATCGACCACATTGGCGCGGAAAATCTCGGCCAGACGCAGCGCCTCGATCCGGTGCTCGCCCTGACCACGCACCTTGAACAGCGCCAGTTCCCGCTGCACCGAGGGGCCTTCGACCGTCAGGTCATGCACCTCATGGACGATCACCATGCGCTCCAGCTGCGCCTTGATCTGCACGATCACTTGCGGCGTACCCGAGGTCACAACCGTGATGCGCGAGCGGTGGCCCAGATGATCCACCTCGGCCACGGTCAGGCTGTCGATATTATAGCCGCGCGCAGAAAACAGCCCGATCACCCGCGCCAGCACCCCGGATTCATTATCCACGATCACGGTCAGCGTATGGGTCTCGATCACCTCGGCATTCGGGTCGCGCAGGTCATAGGCGGAATGCTTGGACGAGCCTTTTTTGATTTGCAGCGGGGACATTCTTGCGTTCCTTTACACCAGCACCGCGCCAGACGCGCCGATCACGCCCTGCGTGTCCACTTCACCCAGGATCATGTCATTATGGGCATTGCCCGAAGGGATCATCGGGAAGCAGTTCTCATGCTTCTCGACGATGCAATCAAAGATCACCGGCCCGTCATAGGCCAGCATCTCGCGGATCGCATCATCCAGATCCGCCTCATTGTCGCAGCGGATGCCCTTGCAGCCGAAAGCTTCGGCCAGTTTCACGAAATCGGGCAGCGCTTCGGACCAGCTATGCGAATAGCGCTCGCCATGCAGGAGTTCCTGCCATTGCCGCACCATGCCAAGGCGTTCATTGTTCAGGATGAACTGCTTGACCGGCGCGCGATATTGCACTGCCGTGCCCATCTCCTGCATATTCATCAGCCACGAAGCCTCGCCCGCAACATTGATCACCAGCGCATCCGGATGCGCGATCTGAACGCCAATGGAGGCGGGCAGCCCGTAGCCCATCGTCCCCAGACCGCCCGAGGTCATCCAGCGGTTGGGCTCTTCAAAGCCCAGATATTGCGCCGCCCACATCTGATGCTGGCCCACTTCGGTGGTGATATAGCGGTCCATGCCCTTGGTCAGCGCCTCCAGCCGGGCCACAGCATGCTGCGGGCGGATGACCGAGCTGCCGGGCTTGTAGGCCAGACAATCGACGGATTTCCATTCCTCGATCTGCGCCCACCAACGCCCCACGGCCTCGCGATTGACCTTGCGGCCGCGCGCTTTCCACAGATCCAGCGCCGCTTCCAGCACATGCGCGACATCGCCGATGATCGGCACATCGGCGCGGATCACCTTGTTGACCGAGGAAGGGTCGATATCGACATGGATCCGGGTCGAGCCGGGGCTGAAAGCGTTGATGCGGCCCGTGATCCGGTCGTCAAACCGCGCCCCGATATTGATCATCACATCGCAATCATGCATCGCCCAATTGGCCTGATAGGTGCCATGCATCCCCAGCATGCCCAGCCAGGATTTGCCGCTGGCCGGATAGGCGCCCAGACCCATCAGGGTCGAGGTGATCGGGAACCCCGTCGCCTCCACCCATTCGCGCAACAACTGGCTGGCCGCAGGCCCGGAATTGATCACCCCGCCGCCCGTGTAGAAAACCGGCTTCTCGGCGGTCTCGATCAGCTCCACCATGCGTTCGATCATCTCGGCATCGCCCGCGACGCGGGGCGCGTAATGGCCGGTCTGGACCGTCGGTTTCTCGACATAGGCGCCGGTCGCGAATTGCACATCCTTCGGGATATCGACCAGCACCGGGCCGGGACGCCCCGCCGTGGCGACATGAAACGCCTGATGGATGGTCTCGGCCAGCTTGTCGGTTTCCTTCACCAGCCAGTTCATCTTGGTGCAGGGGCGGGTAATGCCCACCGTGTCGCCTTCCTGAAACGCATCCGAGCCGATCATGAAAGTGGGCACCTGACCCGAGAGCACGACAATCGGGATCGAATCCATCAGCGCATCCACAATCCCGGTGACGACATTGGTGGCACCGGGGCCGGATGTCACCAGCACCACACCGGGCTTTCCGGTGGAGCGCGCATAGCCCTCGGCGGCATGGATCGCACCCTGTTCATGGCGCACCAGAATATGGCGGATGTCGTTTTGCTGGAAGATCTCGTCATAAATCGGTAGCACCGCGCCGCCGGGATAGCCGAATACCACTTCCACACCCTGATCTTTCAGGGCTTCAACAACCATTCTGGCTCCGGTCATCTGACGTGTCATCTTGTGCTCCATCAAGGCGTCATCTGCATGTCGCTTTAGCGCGGCTTCAGGCAATAAAAAAGCCCCCGGTGAGGTTCGGGGGCGCATGGGGGTCCGTTCTGGATATCCGTCACCGGCCCATGCGCATCTCGCTTACAAGTACAACCAGGCTGACTTTCATTGCTTTCATCCGCTCCTTTGGCGTGGCCGGACCCTATGTCCCGCGCGGGCCGAGGTCAATGCCGAAAACGCATCCGATTGCGCAGAACGGGGCGATTTCTTTTCATTTGTTGCGCGGCTTTCGGAATGCGGAAATATCTTTACATAACCAGAAAAGTGGTCATAATGGCGGGCATGACCTGTGATGATGACAAAGCCGCAATCGCACTCGCCGCCCTGGGCCATGCTGCCCGCCTGTCGGTCTTTCGCCTGCTGGTAAAGGCCGGGCCGGACGGGCTGATGGTGGGCGAGATCGGCGCGCATCTTGATATGCCGCTCTCGACCCTCGCGCATCATCTGCGCGCGCTGAAACAGGCGGGGCTGATCAGCCAGACCCGCGCCGGGCGCGAAGTGCTGACGCGGGCGGAAACCGCGGCGCTGCATGGCGTGGTGGATTACCTGCTCAGCGAGTGCTGCCAAGGGGTCCATCCGCGGGCGCAATCGGCGTGACAGCCTTGCCCAAAATAACCACAAAACCGGAGATTTAAGGATGACTGACCACATACTTCCCCAGCCTCGGCCCGTTGCTGCGCTGTGGTCGCATCTGTGGCGCAAGGAAAAGCCGTGGCTCGCCTTCGCGCTGATCGTGCTGGCCTTGACCACGCTCGACCCTGCGCAACTCGGCCCGTCCTTCGCCAAGGTGACCGGCGCCCTGGTCTCGATCGCGCCTTTTCTCGCAGCCTCGATCCTGATCGCCGCCGGGGCAGGGGCCACGGGCGCGGATAACCTGATCGCAAAGGCCTTCACCGGCGCCCCCGCAATGATGATCGCGATGGGTGCGCTGGCCGGGGGCCTGTCGCCCTTCTGTTCCTGCGGGGTGATCCCCTTGATCGCGGCGCTGCTGGCGATTGGTGTGCCATTGGCCCCGGTCATGGCCTTCTGGCTGGCCTCGCCGCTGATGGACCCGTCGATGTTCGTGCTGACAGCCGGAGTTCTGGGGCTGGAATTCGCCATCGCCAAGACGCTGATCGCAGTGGGCATGGGGCTTCTGGGCGGGACCGTCGTGCATCTGCTGATGACGCGCGGCGCGCTGGCCGATCCGCTGCGCGAAGGCATCGGCAATGGCGGCTGCGGCGGCGCGAGACTGCGCAATCCGCAACCCCCGGTCTGGACCTTCTGGCATGATCCCGCCCGCGTCGCCAAATTCCGCAGCGAGGCGGTCAAGACCTTCCTCTTCCTGCTGAAATGGCTCTCGCTCGCTTTCCTGCTCGAAAGCCTGATGCTGGCCTATGTGCCCGCCGAACTGGTGACACAGACGCTGGGCGGAAATGGGCTGCTGCCGATTGTACTGGCAACGCTGGTCGGGGTGCCTGCCTATTTCAACGGCTATGCCGCCTTGCCCCTGATCGGCACGCTGATGGAACAGGGGATGCAGCCGGGCGCGGGCATGGCCTTTCTGGTGGCGGGCGGCGTGACCTCGCTTCCGGCAGCGATTGCGGTCTGGGCACTGGTCAGGATCCGCGTCTTTGCCCTCTATCTCGCGATTTCGCTGGGCGGGGCGTTCGCAATGGGGCTGATCTTCCATCTCTGGACGTTGCTGTAACGCGTCACACCGTCTAAGACAGCAGGGCGCAGGGACTAAACCTTGCGCCTTTTGCGCTGCAATGGTCTATTGGTAGCGCATTCCACCCAAGAAGAATCGAGCAGCGCCCCCATGAGTGACCTGTTAAGCCCGGCTGAAACCTATGATGCTTCCTCAATCGAGGTTCTGGAAGGGCTGGAACCTGTCCGCAAACGTCCCGGCATGTATATCGGCGGCACGGATGAGCGCGCGCTGCATCATCTGGTCGCCGAAGTGCTCGACAACTCGATGGATGAGGCGGTAGCAGGCCACGCGAACCGCATCGAGGTCGAGTTGCACGGTGATTATTCGGTCACGATCCGCGACAACGGGCGCGGCATCCCGATTGACCCGCATCCGAAATTCCCCGGCAAATCGGCGCTGGAGGTGATCCTCTGCACGCTCCACGCGGGCGGCAAGTTCTCGGGCAAGGCCTATCAGACCTCGGGCGGTCTGCACGGGGTGGGCGCCTCGGTCGTCAACGCGCTCTCGGATCACATGCGCGTCGAAGTGGCACGCAATCGCGAGTTGTTCGCGCAGGAATTCTCGCGCGGCATCCCGCAGGGGCAGGTCGCCAAGGTCGGCCCGGCCCCGAACCGGCGCGGCACCACCGTCACCTTCCACCCGGATGCAGAGATTTTCGGCGCGCTGAAATTCCGCCCTGCGCGGCTGTTGAAAATGGTGCGCTCGAAAGCCTATCTCTTCTCGGGGGTAGAGATCCGCTGGAAATCCGCCATCCCCGATGGCGATACGCCGATGGAAGCGACCTTCCATTTCCCCGGTGGTCTGGCCGATTACCTGAATGAACAACTGACCGGGGCCGTGACCTATTCCGACAAGCCCTTCGCGGGCAAGGTCCAGTTTCAGGAGAAATTCGGCCAGCCCGGTTCGGTCGAATGGGCGGTGAACTGGACGCCCGTCCGCGACGGGTTCGTGCAAAGCTACTGTAATACTGTGCCGACGCCAGAGGGCGGCACGCATGAACAGGGCTTCTGGGCCGCGATCCTCAAGGGCATCCGCGCCTATGGCGAGTTGGCCAATAACAAGAAAGCCGCTCAGATCACCCGCGAGGATATGACCGCAGGCGGCTGCGCGCTGGTTTCGTGCTTCATCCGAGAACCCGAATTTGTGGGCCAGACCAAGGACCGCCTCGCCACGACCGAGGCCGCGCGCATGGTCGAAGGGGCGGTGCGCGACCATTTCGACAACTGGCTGGCGGCGGATCCCAAGGCCGCAGGCGCGATCCTCGATTTTCTGGTGCTGCGCGCAGAAGAACGGCTGCGGCGCAAGCAGGAGAAGGAAACCTCGCGCAAGACCGCGACCAAGAAGCTGCGGCTTCCGGGCAAGCTGGTGGATTGCTCAGCCACCACGCGCGATGGCACGGAACTCTTCATCGTCGAGGGCGACTCGGCGGGCGGCAGCGCCAAAATGGCCCGCGACCGGCGCAATCAGGCGCTTCTGCCCCTGCGCGGCAAGATCCTCAACGTGCTGGGCGCGGCCTCCTCGAAACTCGGGACCAACGCGGAAATCAGCGATCTCTGTCAGGCGATGGGCGTGGGGCTGGGGACGAAGTTCCGCCTTGATGATCTGCGCTATGACAAGATCATCATCATGACCGACGCCGATGTGGACGGCGCGCATATCGCGGCACTTCTGATGACCTTCTTCTTCACCCAGATGCGGCCGATGATCGACGCGGGCCACCTCTATCTGGCCTGCCCGCCGCTCTTCCGCCTGACGCAGGGCGCAAAGCGCGTCTATGCGCTGGACGAGGCCGAGAAGGACCGGCTTCTGGCCGAGGGGTTCGGCGGCAAGGGCAAGGTCGATGTCTCGCGCTTCAAGGGTCTGGGCGAGATGGACGCGAAAGACCTGAAAGAAACCACGATGGACCCGTCCTCGCGCCGTCTGATCCGCGTCAGCGTGGACGACGACCTGCCGGGCGAAACCGGCGATCTGGTCGAGCGGCTGATGGGCAAGAAGCCGGAATTGCGCTTCCAGTATATCAGCGAGAATGCGCGGTTTGTGGAGGATGTGGATGTGTGATCCGTTAATGGGTTGTTGAATTTTTGTTCTTATTGTGTTCTGACAGATAAAACCGAGGATAATCGATGACACAAAACCCTTCGGACGATCTGCGAAATTTCCTGCAAGGGGACAGGTTTGGAACAGTCATGGCCGATCCGCCATGGCGCTTTACCAACCGGACGGGCAAGGTTGCGCCCGAACACAAGCGGCTGTCGCGCTATCCGACGATGGATCTGGACGACATTTGCGCGTTGCCTGTCGCCGAGCATATGGCAGAGACGGCACATTGTTATCTCTGGGTGCCCAATGCCCTTCTACCGGATGGGTTGAAAGTGCTTGAAGCGTGGGGCTTCAGCTATAAGAGCAACATCATCTGGCATAAGGTCCGCAAGGATGGGGGGTCCGACGGGCGCGGCGTGGGCTTCTATTTCCGCAATGTGACCGAGATCATCCTCTTTGGGGTCAAGGGCAAGAATGCCCGAACGCTGCCGCCGGGCCGCACGCAAGTCAATCTGTTCGCGACCCGAAAGCGTGAACATTCCCGCAAGCCGGATGAGCAGTACGGAATCATCGAAGCCTGTTCAGCAGGGCCCTATCTGGAGTTGTTTGGCCGGGGCAGGCGCGAGGGCTGGACGGTCTGGGGCAATCAGGCAGAGGATGATTACAAGCCCACTTGGCAGACCTACAAGTATAATTCCAGCTTGGCGGCAGAATAGGCTTGGAACAGATCGATACTGATATTTCAGACGGAAAAATCGCGGATCCTGATGCGGCGTTCCGTCACTATTTTCCAGATGATATACTACAGAAATTCGAGATTTTTTCCTATCGCAATGCCGCGGGCGTGCTTGCCAGCAGCTTTCCCGACCAGTTCCAGACTGTGCTGAACGTGTTGTCCGAGTTCCGGATCACACGCGAACAAATCCGAACGCCAGGGGGAAGCAAAGGCCCGATTGCGCAATATGTTGACGCGCTCTTTCCGGAAGATTGGGTCGAGGCGCGGATTTCGGCAGATCTGCATGTGAAGCTGCTGCACGCGAAAGGCTCTGGCGTCTTTCGGCAATATGTTCGCGAAGGGTTTCTGGATGGCCACAGGATCGACTTCGTGAATGGAAAGGTTGCGCTGGATCTGGAGTGGAACAGCAAGGACCAGACCTATGACCGTGACCTCTATGCGTTTTCTGCATTTTACGAGGCGGGTGCGATCGATGTGGGCATCATCCTGACCCGTGGTTCATCGCTGGACAACGCGTTTTTCCGCTCGCTCGGGAAAGTCCTGAACAAGGATGGCAGCGAAGGTCGCGAGGATGTTTACAAGAAGTTCGGTGCCTCGACAACATGGATGGGCAAGCTGCTTTACCGGCTGGATGCGGGCCGCAACGGCGGCTGCCCGATCCTCGCCATCGGCATCACCCCGCATTGCGTCGCCTGACCCCGCCCGCGCGATCAAAAATATACATAGCAGATACAAAATATTCTTGCCGCACCCCCCCGGCAGGTCTAGCTTTTTAGTTGCAGACAGGGCGCGTCACCATCCGGAAGACATACTCCTCGTTCCCTCCTTTCGGGCCCGCGCCCTGTCTGCACCCATCCCCCCGCGACCCCTTGCCATTGCAGGCATTTTTCCCGATAAGAGGGCGTCATTTCAGGAGGTGCCCATGCGCGCTCGCATCTATCGTCCCGCCCGCAACGCCATGCAATCGGGCACGGCCAAGACGAAACTCTGGGTGCTGGAATTCTCGCCCGCCGAAGCGCGGCGCATCGACCCGCTCATGGGCTGGACCAGTTCGGCGGATATGAATTCGCAGGTCCGGCTGCGGTTTGACACACAAGAGGCCGCAGAAGCCTATGCCAAGGCCCATGGCATCGACTATAACGTGATCCAGCCCAAAGCCCGCCGCGTCAATCTGCGCCCCGGCGGCTATGGCGACAATTTCGCGACCAACCGCCGTCAGGTCTGGACCCACTGAGACCCGCGCGCGCGAGAGGGACGGCCCGATGCGGATAGGGTATCTGATGAACACCTATCCGGTGACCTCCGCGACCTTCATCCGGCGCGAGATCGCCGCGCTCGAAGGGCAGGGGGTCGGGATCACCCGTTTCGCCGTGCGCAAATGGGATCAGGCGCTGGTCGATCCGCTGGACCAGCGCGAAGCTGCGCTTTGCACCTATCTGCTTGCCCCCGGCGGGTTGCGCCTTGGCCTGCAAGCGCTGCGCGAGGCGGCTGCCAACCCCCGCGGCATGGCCCGCGCCATCGCAGGCACTTGGGCCTTGTGGCGCAAGGCCGGGCAGGGCGCGTTGCTGCGCCACATCGCCTATCTGCTCGAAGCGGTGGAGTTGAAACGCCGCAGCGCGGGCCTCACCCATCTCCACGCGCATTTCTCGACCAATACCGCCGCAGTGGCGCTTCTCTGCGCGCGGCTGGGCGGGCCGGGCTACAGTTTCACCGCGCATGGGCCGGATGAATTCACCGATCCCGGCCCCTCATCGCTGGCGCAGAAAATCCGCGAGGCGCGTTTTGTGGTCGCCATCACCCATTACGCCCGCAGCCGTCTTGCGCTCTCGGGCGGCATGGCCAACTGGGACAAGCTGCATGTCATCCGCTGCGGCGTCGATCTGGCCGATCTCGCCCCCGCGCCCGCACCCGACCCCGATGCGCCCCTGCTCTGCATCGGCAGGTTATGCCCGCAGAAGGCGCAAACCCTGCTGGTCGCGGCCATGGCCCGGCTGCGCGACACCCATCCCAAGGCCCGCCTGATCCTGATCGGCGATGGCGAGACCCGGCCCGGGATCGAGGCCGCGATCCGCAACCACGGGCTGGAGGCGCAGATCGAAACGCGCGGCTGGGCCGATAATGCGGCGGTCAGCGCCGCATTGGCGCAATCGCGCGCCCTCGTCCTGCCCAGCTTCGCCGAAGGTCTGCCTATCGTCATCATGGAAGCCTTCGCCCGCGCCCGCCCGGTGATCTCGACCTATATCGCGGGCATCCCGGAACTGGTGGACGAAAATTGCGGCTGGCTCGTGCCCGCAGGCGATGTGGACGCACTGGCGCAGGCGCTGAGCGCCTGTCTGGACGCCAGCCCCGACAGGCTCGCCGCAATGGGGGCGGAGGGGCGCGCAAGGGTCACAGCCGCCCATGACCTGCACAAAAGCGCCGCCCAACTGCGCGCGCTTTTTGCCGCCGCGCCTTAGCCCGCCTCAGCCATTCCCGCGCAGCGCCTCCGGGTGCTCGGCCAGAAACCCTTTCAGCGCCAGATAAAGCCCCCGCGCGCGGTCCAGATCATCGGCATGCAGCGCCTCTGCGATATCCTCGCAGATCATCGCCTGCACCTTCTGCGGCCCATGATGCAGATGCATCAGATACTCGCCCAGTTCCGCCGCCGCCACCGCGCCCAGATGCTCATGCGCGGCAATCGCCTCGATCTGCGCGCGGGTCAGACAGGTCATGTCCAGAATGTCATTCTCATTGATCATCGTGCCACCTCCTCCATGACACGAGCTTAGCATGTCCGGGCGGCAGGGGCCTTGTTCTGTGTCAAGCTTCGGACAGGGGGCGGGGTGTTCGCCACCTGACGACAGGTTTGCGCGCCTTGGGCGATATGGTGCCGACAGGCGGCTAAGCGGGACTATGCAGACAGGTGACGGAAAGCGAAAGCCGCGCAGCGCCCGACCGCGGGGGGGCGCTCCCACAGTGAAGGCGGGCAGTTTATGCTGCGGCATACTCCGACGGTTTTCGAGTGCGCGACAGCGAGAAGCGCCCGCCCGGGGGGCGGTCGGGCGCTGCGCGGCGGCCTGCGGCCTTGATTCCGCGCTTGGGCTGCTAAGGGACCGTCCGCAATGCGCTCAACCCGCCCGCAGATACCCTCCCTCTCACACCGAACCCTAACACCCCGCCTTGAACCCGTCGATGATCGCAATCGCCTCATCCGCCGTTTCGGCAAAATGAAACAGATCCAGATCCTCCGGGCTGATCGTGCCCGCATCCGCCAGCGCCTCCCAGTTGATGATCTTCTCCCAGAACTCCCGTCCGAACAGGATGAAGGGCATGGGCCGCATGCGCCGGGTCTGAATCAGCGTCAGCGCCTCGAACAACTCATCCAGCGTGCCGAAACCCCCCGGAAACACCGTGATCGCCTTGGCGCGCATCAGAAAATGCATCTTGCGGATCGCGAAATAATGGAAGTTGAAGCACAGATCCGGCGTGACATAGCCATTCGGCGCCTGCTCATGCGGCAGTACGATATTGAGCCCGATCGAGGCCCCGCCCGCCTCCTGCGCACCGCGATTTCCGGCCTCCATCACACCGGGGCCGCCGCCGGTGACGATCACATCCTCGCGCCCATAGCTCTGCACCGAGCGCAGCGTCATCTTATGCGCGAAGTCATGCGCGACCTCATAGAAGCGCGACAGATCGGCCAGTGTCTGGGTGCGCGCGCTGGCCGCATCCTCGGGGCGCGGGATGCGCGCGCCGCCAAACAGCACGATGGTGGACTGAATGCCGCGCTCGCTCATCAGCAATTCGGGTTTCAACAGTTCCAGTTGCAACCGCACCGGGCGCAGCTCATCGCGCAGCAGGAAATCCTGATCGGTATAGGCCAGCTTATAGGCCGGGTGCCGGGTCTGGGGCGTGTCGGGGCCCTCATCCCAATGGCGCAGATCTTCCCCGGCATCGGGAAAAGGATGGGCTTTCGTCTGATCTTTCACGCAAGAACTCCTGCACGCGCTGCCTGATTGCGGTTTGCTCGGGCCAAGGCTATAGCGGGGACCAACAGATGACCAGCCCCACGGAGCCTGACATGACTGATATCGCCACACTGGAGACCGCAATCGAGACCGCATGGGAGGTCCGCGACACGCTGTCCCCCGCAAGCCGCGGCGAAGCGCGCGACGCCATCGAGGCCACGCTTGACGCGCTCGACAGCGGTGCGCTGCGGGTGGCCGAAAAGCGCGACAGCGGCGAGTGGCATGTCAACCAATGGGCGAAAAAGGCCGTGCTGCTGGGCTTTCGTATCAAGGATATGGAACCGCAGTCCGGCGGCGCCCAAGGCGGCGGCTGGTGGGACAAGGTGGACAGCAAGTTCAAGGGCTGGGGCGAGAACCGCTGGAAAGAAGCAGGCTTCCGCGCCGTGCCCAACTGCATCGTGCGCAAATCGGCCTATATCGCGCCCGGCGTGGTGCTGATGCCCAGCTTCGTCAATCTCGGCGCCTATGTCGACAGCGGCACGATGGTCGATACCTGGGCCACGGTCGGCTCCTGCGCGCAGATCGGCAAGAATGTGCATCTCTCGGGCGGGGTGGGCATCGGCGGCGTGCTGGAACCGATGCAGGCCGGCCCCACCATCATCGAGGATAATTGCTTCATCGGCGCGCGCTCCGAAGTGGTCGAAGGCTGCATCGTGCGCGAAGGTTCGGTGCTGGGCATGGGCGTCTTCATCGGCAAATCCACCAAGATCGTGGATCGCGAAACCGGCAGCGTCACTTACGGCGAAGTCCCGCCCTATTCGGTCGTGGTCGCAGGCTCCATGCCCTCGAAGCATGGCATCAACCTCTATTGCGCGGTGATCGTGAAACGCGTCGATGCCCAGACCCGCTCCAAGACCGGCATCAACGAGCTTCTGCGCGACTGATTTTCTTGCTGAAAATACTCACGGGGGTTCTCAGGGGGCGCGTGCGCCCCTTGAGGCAGGGGGGTTGGGGGGCGGCAGCCCTCCAAGCCTTCCCTTGATCACCCACGCGGCGCCGCCGCCCGGCGCAGCCGGTCATTGATCGCCGCCCCAAGCCCCGCCACAGGCACCGGCGCCACCGCAATCGGGCGGCCCAGATGATCGGCCTCATGCAGCACCGCAAAAAGCCGCGCCGCCGCCTCATTCAGATCGCCCGTCGCCGAAAGCGTCAGTTCCGCGCCTTCGCATTCCGGCCCGAAGCCGATCCAGACCTCGCCGGGGGCAGGGGCCAAGACCCCCAGCCGCAATGCCGCGCGCGGCGCGTAATGCGACGCGAGCTGCCCCGGCGCCGTCACTTTCCCGCTCGCATCCTGCGAAAGCGCCCCGCCCATCACCGCCTCCAGCGCCTCGCGGCTGACCCCGCCTTCGCGCAGCAGCACCGCGCGGCCCGCGTCAAATCCCACAATGCTCGATTCCAGCCCCACCGCGCAGGCGCCGCCATCCAGCACCGCCGCAACCCGGTCGCCCAGCCCCGCCAGTACATGCGCAGGCGTGGTCGGGCTGATCCGGCCCGAGGGATTGGCCGAGGGCGCCGCCACCGGCCCGCCGAATGCCGTCAGCAGCGCGCGCGCCACCGGATGCGCGGGCAGGCGCAGCGCCACTGTCGGCAGCCCGGCTGTCACCGCAGGCGCAACCCCGTGGCCCGCGCGCAAGGGGGCCACCAGCGTCAGCGGCCCCGGCCAGAAAGCACCCGCCAGCGCCTCTGCCGGTTCGGGCAGATCCGCGAGCGCCCGCGCGCCCTCAATCGCGGCCAGATGCACGATCAGCGGGTTATGCGCGGGCCGCCCCTTGGCCGCGAAAATCCGCGCCACGGCTTCCCCGCTCCGCGCATCCCCCGCCAGCCCATAGACGGTTTCCGTGGGCATCGCCACCAGCTCGCCCGCCGCCAGGAGCCGCGCCGCTTGCGCGATCCCCGCATCCGAGGGCCGCAGGATTTCAGGCTTTTCGCTCATGTCGTGACGCCGCGTTTTTGTTCAGGACTGCGCCCAAAACCGTTATGGCTGGGGCAACGCGCTGTCTTTAGGCCCTCACGCCGGACTTGCCAAGCCAGCGCATGCCCTGACCCTGACGGAGCCTGCCCAATGCCCTACCGCGCCCCCCTTCGTGATTTCGCCTTCCTGCTCGATCAGATCGTGGGTTTCGATCAGGTCCGCGCGACCGAGCGTTTCACCGAGGCGACGCCAGAGACCACACAGGCCATCCTGACCGAGGCCGCGCGCCTCGCAGAAGAGATCATGGCACCGCTGCAGCGCGTGGGCGATCTGCACCCGGCGCGGCTGGAAAACGGCGTGGTGCGCACACCGCCGGGTTTCGCCGAGGCGTTCGGCGCCATTGCCGAAGGCGGCTGGCTCGGGCTCGCGGCCAGCCCCGATCATGGCGGCATGGGCCTGCCGCAGACGCTGGCCACCGCCGTCAATGACATGATGGCTTCGGCCTGCCTCGCGCTGCAACTCGCCCCCCTGATGGCACAGGGCCAGATCGAGGCGCTGGAACATCATGCCAGCGCCGAGATCAAGGCGCTTTATCTGCCGAAACTGGTCTCGGGCGAATGGCTGGGCACGATGAACCTGACCGAACCGCACGCGGGCAGCGATGTGGGCGCGCTGCGCACGAAGGCCGAACCGAATGAGGATGGCAGCTATGCGATTACCGGCCAGAAGATCTTCATCTCCTGGGCCGACAATGATTTCACCGAAAATGTCTGCCATCTGGTGCTGGCCCGGCTGCCCGACGGGGGCGAGGGGACGCGCGGCATCTCGCTTTTCATGGTGCCGAAATTCATCCCCGATGCGACCGGCAATCCCGGCACCCGCAACAGCCTGCGCGTGATCTCTCTCGAACACAAGCTGGGCCTGCATGGCTCGCCCACAGCCGTCATGGAATATGACCGCGCGACCGGCTGGCTGGTGGGGGCCCCGCACAAGGGCATGGCCGCAATGTTCACCATGATGAACAATGCCCGCGTCGGCGTCGGCGTGCAGGGGATCGGCGTCGCCGAAGGCGCCTATCAGCAGGCGCTGGCCTATGCGCTGGACCGCCGTCAGGGCAAGACCCCGCAGGGCGGCAGCGGCGCGATCATCGCGCATGCCGATGTGCGCCGCATGCTCGCCCAGATCAAGGCCGAGATCTTCGCCATCCGCGCGATCGCGCTCGCCAATTCCACCGCCATCGACATGGCCAGCGCCACCGGATTCGAGGAATGGGCCGCGCGCGCCGCCCTCCTGACCCCGATCACCAAGGCCCATGGCACCGATATTGGCGTCGAGACCGCAGGCATGGGCATTCAGATCCATGGCGGCATGGGGTTCATAGAGGAAACCGGCGCCGCGCAATATCTGCGCGATGTGCGCGTGACCACGATCTATGAGGGCACGAATGGCATTCAGGCCATGGATCTGGTGGGCCGCAAGATGATGGACGGGGGCGAGGCGGCGTTCCGTCTGCTGCAGGAAATCGAGGATGGGGCCGAAGCCGCCCGCGCCCAACTGCCCGATCTGGCCGAACCGGTCTGGCAAGCCGCCGAATCGCTGCGCGAGGCGACCGAATGGCTGGTCGCGCAGGAGATGCCCGACCGTTTCGCAGGCGCGACCTGCTATCTGCGTGCCTTCGCCCGCGTTCTGGGCGCGCATTACCACCTGAAAGCCGCGCAGACCGGGGAGGACGCGCGGCGCGCATTGGCGCAGGTCTTCATCACCCGCATCCTGCCCGATCATGCCGCCTGCCTTGCCGCCTTGCGCGCAGGCGCCGAAGGGCTCTATGCGCTGTCGGACGAGGATCTGGCCGCGTGAAGGATACGCCCTTGACCCTGCGCTACCCCATCGAGACCCCGCCCGACGAAGGCTGCGTCACCGAGATTGCCGAGGGCGTGCTCTGGGCGCGACTGCCGCTGCCGATGGCGCTCGATCACGTCAATATCTATGCGCTGGACGAGGGCGATCACTGGACCATCTTCGACACCGGCCTCAACACGACCCGCACGCGCGATATCTGGGCGAAACTTCTGGCCGGTCCTTTGCAGGGCAAGCCCGTGGGCCGGGTCATAGCCAGCCATCACCATCCCGATCATATCGGCCTTGCGGGCTGGTTTCAGGCGCAGGGTGCCAGCCTCTGGACCAGCCGCACGGCCTGGCTCTTCGCGCGGATGTTGGTGCTCGATGCGCAGGACAGGCCCTTGCCCGAAACCCTCGATTTCTGGCGCCGCGCCGGGATGGATGCCGCGATGCTCGCAAGCCGCGCGGCGAGCCGCCCGTTCAATTTCTGCGATGTGGTGGCCCCCCTGCCACTGGGCTTTCACCGGATGGAAGAGGGCCAGACCATCCGCGCTGCAGGGCGCGACTGGGAAGTACGGCTGGGGCAGGGGCATGCGCCCGATCAGATCACGCTCTGGAGCCGTGACTGCCCGCTGGTGCTGGGTGCCGATCAGCTTCTGCCCGGCATCTCGCCCAATCTCGGCGTCTATGCGACCGAACCTCAGGCCGATCCGGTGGCCGAATGGCTGGCAAGCTGCACCCGGTTCCAGCAGATCGCGCGCGAGGATCATCTGGTCCTGCCCGGCCACAAGCTGCCCTTCACCGGCCTGCCGCTGCGGCTGCATCAGAAGATCGAGAATCACCACGGCGCGTTGCGGCGGCTGCTGGATCATCTGCAGGAACCTCGTCGCGCATCCGACTGTTTTGCCTCGCTTTTCAAGCGCACGATCACCGAAGACACCTATGGTCTGGCGCTGGTCGAAGCGCTCGCCCATCTCAATCACCTTGTCGCACAGGGGCAGGCCAGCCGCCACGCGGGCCCGGACGGGGTCTGGCTCTGGCAGGCGATCTGAGACGCTCTGACCCGTCAAAGCAGGGGTGACAGGCGCGGAAAGATCGGCTATCGGAAGGCCAGACAACGCGATTGCAGGAGGCCGGTCATGGCAGAGCACAAGCACGGTTCGATGGATACCCGCGAACAGGAAAAAACCTTCAACGGCTTCATCCGTCTGGTCGTCTGGGGGGCAGGTATCAGCATCGGTATCCTGATCTTCCTCGCGCTCGTCAACGCCTGATCCGGGCAGAATTCTCAAGTACAAGGGTGTCGCGATGACACGGCTTTCCCGTGACCCGGCCTTGCTCCGGGCCTTCCTGCCTGTCCTTGCGCTGGCAGCGCTGCTGATCCTCTCTGCCTGCGGTCAGCGTATCTGGGCCAGTGACGAAGCCGTGCAGGCCGCGCGCTACCAGCATGGCGGGCAGGCGAAACTGACCCTTGTCACCATCATGAACTACAACACCAAGCGCGGCGATCACACGGCGCTCTTCATCAACGGCTCCGAGCGGGTGCTCTTCGATCCGGCGGGAAGCTGGAAACTCGACACCATCCCCGAACGCAATGACGTGCATTTCGGCATGACCCCCTCCGCAGGGGCGTCCTTCTATATCAGCCATGTGCGCCCCTCGCATTACGCCGTGGTGCAGCGCCTGATCGTCACGCCGGATGTGGCGGAGCAGGCCAAGGCGCTGGCGCTGCAGGCCGGTCCCGTGCCGCCCGCGCGCTGCGCCTCGGCCACCTCGGGCTTGCTGCGGCAATTGCCGGGCTTCGGCAATATCAGAAGCACATTCCACCCCCATTCCCTGATGCGCAGCTTCGGGCAGATCCCCGGCGTGCAGAGCTATGAGCTGCACCACGACGACCCCGAGATTCAGACGCGGATGCTGCATGTGCAGCGCCCGCTCTGACGCGGATCACAGGTCCGTTTCGGCAGCGCGCGCGGGGGCAGGCGGGATATCGCGGGTTTTCACATGGAAATCCCACAGCGTATCCGCCCACCAGGCGAATGTATCGTCCAGATTGTAGAGGCTCACACCCCGCGCAAGATTGATGATCAGATCCAGTGAGATTTTCGTGTCATCATGGTCGATATAGGCGCGTCCAAGCAGCCGGTGCCGGTTCCAGGCATTGACGAAAGCAAGCGTGTCGATCCCGTCATTATCCCATTCCGCCTTCAGCAGCAGATGCCTGCAATCCGCCCCCTCGATGCAGCCATAGAAATAGATCCGGTAGACCACGCCATGAATGCGGCCCTCGATCATCGGATCGCCCGCGTCATCGCGCTGGATCAGGGCCGAACCGAAACCCCGCGCGACCTCGGCAATCGCGGCAACATCGCGGCCATCGACCAGCGCGGCCTCAAATCCGGGCGCGGCGGCCTGCCGCTCAAACCTGTCCTGCCCGATCCATGCCGCCAGCACCGCGGCAGTCATCACCGCTCCGGCCGCTGCAAATCCGATCTCTCGCTTCACGTCCTGCACTCATAGGCTACCTGCTGCGCGACTATCGGCCATTTCCAAAGGCTTGGCCAGCCGCTAAAGGAGGGGGCGTGGTAAAGCCAGCCTGTTTCAGGCAAGAAAGCATCTATGTCCGGTTTCATCTATACCCCGCCCGCCGGTGATCCGGTGATCCTGCATGAAGATCATGAACTGGTCTTTGTCGACAAACCCTCGGGGCTTCTGTCGGTGCCGGGCAAGGGCGAGCACATGGCCGATTGCATGATCGCGCGGCTGCGCGCGGTCTTTCCCGAAATCCTGCTGGTGCACCGGCTGGATCTGGACACTTCGGGCGTGATGGTTTTCGCCCGCACCCCCCATGCGCAGCGCCATCTGGGCCTGCAATTCGAAAAACGCCAGACCCGCAAGATCTATGTCGCGCGCGTGGCGGGCCAGGTCGCGGGGCGCGAGGGCAGGGTGGATCTGCCGCTGATCGTCGATTGGCCCAACCGCCCGCGCCAGATGGTCTGCCACGAGACCGGGCGGCCTGCGCAGACCGACTGGGCGCTGATCCGGCAGGACGCAGACGAGTCGCGCCTGCGGCTGATGCCCGTCACGGGGCGATCGCACCAGTTGCGCGTGCATATGCTGGCCATCGGGCATCCGATCCTCGGCGATCCGCTCTATGCAACCGGAGCGGCATTGGCGCATCCGCGCCTGATGCTGCACGCCCAAAGCCTGCGCCTGCGCCATCCCGATGGCGGGAAGGGGCTGACAATCTCGGCGCCAGTTCCTTTCTGAGAGGGGGCAGGGGGCTGCCGCCCCCTCACCAGCCCCGCAAGGGGGCTGGTTTCACCCCTGCGAGTATTTTCCGGCAAGAAAATGATAGGCTATGTCTATCGAATAACGGATATTCAATATTGATTGCACGCCTGCACTTTGGCAGGGCTAGGGAAGCAAGCGAAAAGGGGTGCGCGCATGGCTCTCGATCAGGCAAGCGGCAAAGGCGTATGGAAATCCGGTCGCGGCAAGGGCCGCGCCACGCCCAAGGGGCGGCAATATGAGGATGCAGCACTGGATGAGGTGCTGGCTCTGCTGGGGGACCGGCCCCGCAACCGCGATCTGCTGATCGAATTCCTGCATCTCATTCAGGACGCCCATGGCCATCTCTCGGCCCGCCACCTGCGCGCGCTCGCGCATGAAATGCGCCTCTCCATGGCCGAAATCTGGGAAGTGGCGTCCTTCTACGCCCATTTCGATCTGGTCAAGGAGGGCGAGACCCCGCCGCCCGATCTGACGATCCGGGTCTGCGACTCGCTCTCCTGCGAACTGGCCGGGTCCGAGGCGCTTTATGACGCGCTCTCATCCGGCATGGACCCCGCGCACGTGCGCGTCTTGCGCGCGCCCTGCATGGGCCGCTGCGACACGGCCCCGGTGCTGGAACTGGGCCATAACCATATCGACCACGCGACCCCTGAAAAGGTCGAAGCCGCGATTGCCGCAGGCGACACCCATGCGCATCTGCCCGACTATCAGACGTTTGAGGCTTATGGCGCCGAGGGCGGCTATGCCGCCCTGACCGATCTGCGCGCGACCGGCGACTGGGAAGCGGTGCAGGAAAAGGTACTGGCCTCCGGCCTGCGCGGGCTGGGCGGCGCAGGCTTCCCCTCGGGCAAGAAATGGGGCTTCGTGCGCGCCAATCCCGGTCCCCGCTATCTGGCCGTGAATGGTGACGAGGGCGAGCCCGGCACTTTCAAGGACCGCTACTATCTGGAACGCACCCCGCATCTGATGCTGGAGGGGATGCTGATCGCCGCCTGGGCGGTCGAGGCCGCGCGCTGCTATATCTATATGCGCGACGAATACCCCGCAGTGCTGGAGATTCTGCGCCGCGAGATCGCCGCGCTGGAAGCCGCAGGGCTGGCAGAGCCGGGCTATATCGAGCTGCGCCGCGGCGCGGGCGCCTATATCTGCGGCGAGGAATCCGCGATGATCGAATCCATCGAGGGCAAGCGCGGTCTGCCGCGCCACCGCCCGCCCTATGTCGCGCAGGTGGGGATCTTCGACCGCCCGACGCTGGTGCATAATGTGGAAACCCTGCATTGGGTCGCCCGCATTTGCCGCGAAGGCCCGCAAATCCTCTCCGATGTGGAACTCAATGGCCGCAAGGGGCTGCGCTCCTATTCGGTGTCGGGCCGTGTGGCGAAACCGGGCGTCTATCTGCTGCCCGCAGGCTCGACCATCCGCGATGTGATTCAAGCCGCAGGCGGCATGGCCGCAGGGCATGAGCTCAAAGCCTATCAGCCCGGCGGGCCTTCCTCGGGCCTCTTGCCCGCGAGCATGGACGATATCCCGCTCGATTTCGACACGCTGCAGCCGCATGGCACTTTCATCGGCTCCGCCGCCGTGGTGGTGCTGTCGGATCAGGACTCGGCCCGCGATGCCGCACTGAACATGCTGCGGTTTTTCGAGGATGAATCCTGTGGCCAATGCACGCCCTGCCGCGCAGGCTGCGAAAAGGCCGTGAAGCTGATGCAGGCCGAGCATTGGGATCAGCCGCTTCTCGAAGAGCTCTGCACTGTGATGCAGGATGCCTCGATCTGCGGGCTGGGGCAGGCCGCGCCGAACCCGATCCGCCTTGTGATGCAACATTTCCCGCAGGAGATCTGAGCCATGGTCACATTCACCCTTGATGGCCGCGAAGTCACCGCAGAGCCCGGCCAGACCATCTGGGAAGTCGCCAATGGGCGCGGGCTGAAGATCCCGCATCTGTGCCATAAACCTGCCCCCGGCTACCGCCCCGACGGCAATTGCCGCGCCTGTATGGTCGAGATCGAGGGCGAGCGCGTTCTGGCCGCAAGCTGCATCCGCGAACCCTCCGAGGGCATGGTCGTCCATACCGAAACCCATCGCGCGAAAACCGCGCGCAAGGCGGTGATCGAGCTTCTGCTGGCCGACCAGCCCGAGCGCGCCGCCGCCCATGACCGCAGCAGCCACCTCTGGGACATGGCCGAGGCCACGGGCGTCAGCGAGAGCCGCTATCCGACGCTGGAAGCCGAGCGCATCCCGCTTCTGGATGACAGCCATGTCGCCATGCGCGTCAATCTCGATGCCTGTATCCAATGCGGGCTTTGCGTGCGCGCCTGCCGCGAGGTGCAGGTCAATGACGTGATCGGCATGGCCGGGCGCGGGCATGACGCCTATCCGGTCTTTGATTTCAACGATCCGATGGGCGATAGTTCCTGCGTGGCCTGCGGCGAATGCGTGCAGGCTTGCCCCACCGGTGCGCTGATGCCCGCAACTGTGCTTGATGATGCGCAGCAGGGCGACAGCCGCGATTTCGACCGCGAAGTGGCCTCGGTCTGCCCCTTCTGCGGTGTGGGCTGCCAGGTCAGCCTGAAAGTGAAGAATGACAAGGTGATCGCGGTTGACGGGCTGAACGGTCCCGCCAATGAAGGGCGGCTTTGCGTCAAGGGCCGCTTCGGTTTTGATTATATCCACCACCCCCACCGGTTGAACGTGCCGCTGATCCGCCGCGAGGGCGCGCCGAAGGGGCTGAATGTCGACCCCGGCAACTGGGGATCGGTCTTCCGCGAGGCGACATGGGACGAAGCGCTCGACGCCGCCGCCAGGGGCCTGGGCGGGTTGCGCGACAGCCATGGCGGCAAATCCGTCGCGGGCTTTGGCAGCGCGAAATGCTCGAATGAGGAAGCCTATCTGTTTCAACGGCTTATCCGCGAAGGCTTCGGCCATAACAATGTCGACCATTGCACCCGGCTCTGCCACGCTTCCTCGGTCGCAGCATTGATGGAAAATGTGGGCTCCGGCGCCGTGACCGCGACCTTCAACCAGATCGAACATGCCGATGTGGCGATTGTCATCGGCGCGAACCCGATCGAGAACCACCCCGTCGCCGCCACCTATTTCAAGCAATTCACCAAGCGCGGCGGCAAACTGATCGTGATGGATCCGCGCGGTCAGGCGCTCAAGCGCTTCGCCACCCATATGCTGCAGTTCAAACCCGGTGGCGATGTCTCCATGCTGAACGCGATCATGCATGTGATCGTCGAAGAGGGGCTGTTCGACACCCAGTATATTCAGGCCATGACCGAAAACTGGGACGCGATGCGCACCCATCTCGCCGACTATGCGCCCGAGAAAATGGCCCCGGTCTGCGGCATTGATGCGGATACCCTGCGCGCGGTCGCCCGCGATTTCGCGACCGCCAAGGCGGGCATGATCTTCTGGGGCATGGGCGTCAGCCAGCATATCCACGGCACCGACAATTCGCGCTGCCTGATCTCGCTCGCGCTGATGTGCGGCCATGTCGGGCGTCCGGGCACGGGGCTGCACCCGCTGCGCGGCCAGAACAACGTTCAGGGCGCCTCCGACGCCGGGCTGATCCCGATGTTTCTGCCGGATTATCAAAGTGTTACGGCGGAATCTTCACGTAACCATTTCGGCAATCTCTGGGGCACGGATATCATCCCGGAAAAGGGCCTGACCGTCACCGAAATCCTCGATGCGGTCCATGCAGGCCAGATCCGGGGCATGTATATCCTTGGCGAGAACCCCGCCATGTCCGACCCCGACGTGACCCATGCGCGCGAAGCCTTGGCCAAGCTCGATCACCTCGTGGTGCAGGATATCTTCCTGACCGAGACCGCGAATTACGCCGATGTGATCCTGCCCGCCGCCGCCTTCTACGAGAAATCGGGCACAGTGACGAACACCAACCGGCAGGTCCAGATGGGCCGCCCGGCTGTCTCCCCGCCCGGACAGGCGCGCGAGGATTGGGCGATCACCGTGGAACTGGCGCAGCGTCTGGGCCTCGACTGGGGCTTCACCCACCCGTCACAGGTCTTTGCCGAGATGAAACTGGGCATGAAAAGCCTCGACAATATCACCTGGGAACGGCTGGAGCGCGAAACCGCGGTCACCTATCCCTCGCTCACGCCCGAGGATCCCGGCCAGCCCATCGTCTTCGCCGATGCCTTCCCGCGCGAGAATGGCCGCGCGCGGTTTGCCCCGGCGAAAGTCATCGCCCCCGATGAACTGCCCGATGCCGAGTATCCGATGGTCCTGACCACCGGCCGCCAGCTGGAGCATTGGCACACCGGCGCGATGACCCGCCGCGCCAGCGTCCTCGATGCGGTCGAGCCAGAGGCGAATTGCTCGCTGCACCCCTCCACCCTGCGCCGCTTGGGCGTGGAACCGGGCGGCATGGTGCGGCTTTCGACCCGGCGCGGCGCGATCACGGTCATGGCCCGCGCCGACCGCGCGGTCAGCCCGGATATGGTCTTCCTGCCCTTCGCCTTTGTCGAGGCCGCAGCCAATATCCTGACCAACCCGGCGCTGGACCCCTACGGCAAGATCCCCGAATTCAAATTCGCCGCCGTGCGGGTAGAAGCGGCGGAAAGCCCGGTCGCGGCAGAGTAACTCTTCCACATTTTCTTGCCGGAAGTACTCCGGGGTCCGGGGCAGAGCCCCGGCCTTCCCCGAAACAAGAAAAAGGGCGCCCGCTTGGGGCGCCCTTCGCAATTTCAGGCCGATTTGCGCGACCGCTCGCGCCCGCCGCCGGGCTTGCCAAAGCTCTTGCGCGGCCCGCCGGGTTTCGCGCGCGCCGGACGCTGGCCTTGCCCCTCAGGGCGTGCACCCCCCCGACCGGGGCCTTTCTTGCGCGCGGCCGCGCGGGCTGCCACCGCCATGTCATCGGGCCATGCCGTGCCGCCCGCAATGGTCAGATCGCGCTTCATCAGCCGCTCGATGGCGCGCAGATCGCCCATTTCCGCAGGCGCACAGAAGGCAATCGCCCGGCCAGAGGCGCCCGCGCGCGCTGTCCGCCCGATCCGGTGAACATAATTCTCCGGCACTTCCGGCAGCTCGAAATTATAGACATGGCGCACATCGGGAATGTCGATGCCGCGTGCGGCCACATCGGTCGCGACCAGCACTTTCAGCTTGCCCTCGCGAAACGCTTGAAGCGTGCGCTCGCGCTGGCCCTGCGATTTGTTGCCATGGATCGAGCCCGCCTCGATCCCCCAGCCGGTCAAGAGCTTCATCAGCTTTTCCGCGCCATGTTTGGTGCGGGCGAAAACCAGCGCCAGTTCCTCGGGATGCTCTTTCAGATAGCCCTCCAGCACCCGCGCCTTGTCGCCTTGGCTGACGTAATGCACCGACTGGTCGATCTTGTCGGCAGGCTTGCCCGGCGCTGCCACCTGAATCCGCTCGGGCCGGTCCAGATAGGCGCTGGCGATCTCGTTCATCTGCTTGTTCATCGTCGCCGAGAACATCATGGTCTGGCGCTCTTTCGGCAAAAGCCCCGCGATCTTGCGCAGCGCATGGATGAAGCCCAGATCCAGCATCTGGTCAGCCTCATCCAGCACCAGCATCTGCGTCTCCGAGAGCGTCAGCGCGCGTCGCTCCAGCAGGTCCAGCAGGCGCCCCGGTGTCGCCACCAGAATATCGCAGCCCTTGGCCAGTTTCTGGATCTGCGGCTGCATACCCGCGCCACCGACGACGCGCTGCACTTTCAGCGGCGTCTTGCGCGCGAAACCATCGAGCGTGGTCGCGATCTGCGTCACCAGCTCGCGCGTCGGCGCAAGGATCAGCGCCTGCGTGGTCTTGGGGGCAGGGCGGCCCGCACTCAGCAGATTGTGCATGATCGGCAGGCCGAAGGCCAGCGTCTTGCCAGTGCCGGTCTGCGCCAGACCCAGAATATCACGGCCTTCCATGATCACCGGAATCGCGCGCGATTGAATGGGGGTAGGGGCCTTGAAACCTTGGGTTTCCAGGCCGGTCATCAGAACGGGCTTCAGCCCGAACATGGTAAAATCAGTCACGTCTCAGTCCTTTACTTGCCCGAACAAACAGGCGATTGGCCCCGGACGGATGCCGGGGCGGGTTTGGGGGCACATCGTCACATGCGCCGCCCCCCACGCGTGATGTCGGGAAGCAATTTGCGGGCAGGCTGCCCTGACCACAGCCGCGAATATGCTCACGCGGCATGGCTGTGGATGGCACGCAGATGGGGCCACCGGCGCGATAAGTCAAGCCTTTAGTGTGGATCGGGCTGCCGTGCGACCAGCGCCAGCACCCCGGCCAGCGCGCACATCGCAATCGGGAACATGGTGAACACCCCAAAGCCGAAGGTCACATACATCCCCGCGCTGGACGCCAAGAGCAGGATCCCGCCGACCATATTGACCGAGCGCGCCATAGAGGCCCCCGCAATCGCCAGAACCGGCGCGATCAGGCTCATCGCCCGGATCAGCGCCATATTCGCAACACCACCGGTAAACTCAGCCAGTTCCGGGTAGCGAATCAGCAGATCCGTATAACCGAAGCTGAAAAAGCCGACGATCATGCCCCATAATCCGCCGATCAGT
Organism: Natronohydrobacter thiooxidans; assembly: GCF_001884735.1. GTDB lineage: Bacteria > Pseudomonadota > Alphaproteobacteria > Rhodobacterales > Rhodobacteraceae > Roseinatronobacter > Roseinatronobacter thiooxidans_A. The sequence goes on from NZ_MJAP01000034.1 coordinate 352,894, forward strand.
CCAAGGGTCAGGGCCGCGTTGCGCATCTTCCGCTCATCCTTTCGCAATATTGGGCAATGCCTCGCCCGGCCTGTTCCATATAAGCAAATCTCTTGCGTTTTAACCCGGCTCTGGCAAAATCGCCCTCGGGATGACAGACTTTCTACGACCGCCTCTGTTTGACAGCCGGCAAAGGAAGACCTGGCTGAACGGCCCCGTGGCAATGACGCTATGGGTGGGACAAACGAGGAGAAGACCGATGCCGACAGGCACCGTGAAATGGTTCAACACGACCAAAGGCTATGGATTCATTGCCCCCGAAGGCGGCGGCAAGGATGTGTTCGTGCATATTTCAGCCGTCGAGCGTGCCGGACTGACCGGCCTCGCTGATGATCAGAAAGTCGCCTATGAGTTGCGCGCCGGGCGCGACGGACGGGAATCGGCCAGCGATCTCAGGCTGCTCTGAACGCGCCTCACGCCACCCCGAGGGCCGATTGCACATCGGCCTTCCACCCCAGATACAGCGCGTCGCCCGCACGGATCACCGGGCGCTTCATCAGGCTCGGATGCGCGGCCAGAAGCGCTTCGGGCGCGGTCGCGCGCTCTGTCTCCGACAGTCCGCGCCATGTGGTCGAGGCGCGATTGACCAGCGCATCCCCGAATCTGGCCAGAAATTCGGCGCGCTCCGCCTCGGACAGGGGTTCCGCGCGAATGTCACGCAACGTCGCCTCGGGCAGGGCTTTCAGCGCCTTGCGGCAGGTGTCACAGCTCTTGATGCCGTAGATCGTGAGTGTCATGGCGTCCTCAATTCGCGTCAAACAGCGCAAGGCTGCGGCGCAGGAAATCCGCGCGCACCTCGGGCAGTTCCATCATCAATTCATGCAGCGCGCCGGAATAGAGTTCAAGCGCGCCCCGCGCCCAGCCCTCCATCCGCGTCTTGATCGCCTCGGGCGAGACGATCATTTCGCGCGTGCCCAATCCGCAGAACGCAGGCAGATCCGGGGCGGGCAGATGCGCCAGCGCCCGCGTCTCGGCCAATGCGGCGGTCAGCCAGCGCAGGCTCGGGGCGCCAAGGCGCAGCGCCTCATGGCGCGCAACCTGTTCCTGCATCCAGGAATATGTCTCAAGATCGCGCGTCAACTCATTGTCATCAAAGACATTCTCCCAAAGCCGGAACTTGACGCCCGCCCCCGGTATCTCGCGCAGATCGCCCCCCGCCAGCCCCAGCGTCGAGGTGGCAAGCCGCACCGCCTGCGCCAGGGCCGTGCTCACCGGCAGCCCCCACATCGGCGCACTGAACGCACAGGCACGCGCCGGAAAGCCCGTGATCAGCGCCCGCAGCGCGATACAGCCGCCCATGCTATGCGACAGCAGGTAGCGCGGGGCCGCGTCGCCCGCCACATGATCCAGCACCGCGCGAAAGGCGGCCACATCCTGCTGATACTCGGCGAAACCGCCGACATGCCCGCGCAGCGGCAGGCCGGTGGGCCGGTCCGACAGCCCCTGACCGCGCCAGTCGATCAGCGCCGCACCATAGCCCGCCCGCGCCAGATCGGCGACGACCCGGCCATATTTCTCGATCACCTCGGTGCGGCCGGGAAAGATCGCGATCATCCCTTTCGGCCCGACCGGCCAATGCGCCACGCGCAGCCGCACGCCATCCGCCGCATGCACCCAGACCACCCCCGCAGGGGCGGGCGCCTCTGCGACATCCGCGAAAAACGGCGCGCCGTGCCCCATCAACTCAGCGCAGAGCCCAGCTTCATCGCCATGCCCATATTGCCCTCGATCTTCAGCTTGCCCGACATGAAGGCCATGGTGGGGTTCACATCGCCCTCGATAATCCCCTGAAAGGTCTCGGCGCTCGCGATCATGGTCACATCGGCCTCGTCATCGCCTTCCCGCACGCCGTTTTCATCGACCATGATGCAGCCTTCACCCTTGATGTCGAATTTTGCCGTACCGTCAAAGCCATTGGGCATGCGGTTTGAGAGCGCCTCGATGGCTTTGCTCAGGACGTCGCTCATGCAGGTCTCCTTGGTTTTCCGATTTGTGATGCCGCGCATATGGATTCGCGCAGCGTTTGCGTTACACTCCCTACTATGGATAGTCGGTGGCGCATTCTCAATCCTGTCGTTGCGGCATTGGCCGGGTTTTTGCTGACAGCCCCTGTGGCGGCCAGCGAAACCGGGGGCGGCGAGGATGTGGCCGCGCTGCTGGCAGAATTGCAAAAGCCCGATCAGGAGGGCTGGCGACGGCTGGAGCGCCAGATCACCCGCGCCTGGTCGCGCTCGGGTTCGGCCAGCGCCGATCTGCTGCTGCAGCGCGGGCGCGAGGCGATGCGCGCGGGCCAGACCGCTACCGCGCTCGAACATTTCACAGCGCTGATCGACCACGCCCCCGAATTTGCCGAAGCCTATCACGCCCGCGCCACCGCATGGTTCATGGATGGCAAACTGGGCCGCGCCCTCGATGATCTGCGCGCGGCGCTGGCCTATAACCCCAGCCATTTCTCGGCGCTGGCGGGGCTGGGGCGCATTTTCGAGGATCTGCAGCAATTCGACCGCGCGCGAGAGGCTTACCGCGCCGCGGCGACTATACATCCGCATCGGGCTGACGTAAAAACCGCCCTCGACCGGCTGAACAAACAGCTGGACGGCACGGCGCTGTAGCAGCGCGCGGCAAAAGGAAACAGGCGGATGAACATGCGCGCGCAGTCGCGGGCCGTCGCGGTGCTGGGGCCGACCAATACCGGCAAGACCCATTACGCCATTGAACGCATGCTCGCCCATCGCACCGGCGTGATCGGCCTGCCGCTGCGCCTGCTCGCCCGCGAGGTCTATGACCGTATCCGCGCGCTGCGTGGACCAGATTGCGTGGCGCTGGTGACGGGCGAGGAACGCATCGTCCCCGACCGCACCCAATACTGGGTTTGCACGGTCGAGGCGATGCCGCTGGAGATCGGCGCCGATTTCGTGGCCATTGACGAAATCCAGCTCTGCGCCGATCCCGAACGCGGGCATGTCTTCACCGACCGGCTGCTCTCGGCGCGCGGCTTGCATGAAACCCTCTTCATGGGCTCGGACACGATGCGCAGCGCGATTGCAGCGCTTGTGCCCGGCGTGCAGTTTCAGCGCCGCGAACGCATGTCGCAACTCAGCTATACCGGCTCGAAAAAGATCAGCCGCATGCCCGCGCGCAGCGCCATCGTCGGCTTCTCGGTCGAAAGCGTCTATGCCATCGCCGAACTGATCCGCCGCCAGAAAGGCGGCTGCGCGGTCGTCATGGGCGCGCTGTCCCCGCGCACCCGCAATGCGCAGGTTGATCTCTATCAGAATGGCGATGTCGATTATCTGGTCGCCACCGATGCCATCGGCATGGGGCTCAATCTCGATATAAAGCATGTGGCCTTTTCCGCCACGCGCAAATTCGATGGCCGCCGCATGCGCCCGCTGACCCCGGATGAGCTGGCGCAGATCGCGGGCCGGGCAGGGCGTTACCAGAATGACGGGTCTTTCGGCGTCACCGGCGAAGCCTCGCCCTTGCCCGATGAGGTGATCGCGGCCATCGAGAACCACCAGTTCCTGCCCCTGCGCAAACTCAACTGGCGCAATGCGCGGCTGGAATTCGGCACGCCAGAGCGGCTGATCGCCGCGCTGGAGAGCCACACCAGCAATGAATGGCTGTCGCGCGCCCGCGATGCCGATGACCTGCTGGCGCTGAAAACCCTGACCAGCCAGCCCGAGATTCGCGACCGCCTGACCCACCCGCGCGATCTGAAACTTCTGTGGGATATCTGCCGCGTACCCGATTTCCGGGGCATCTCGGCGGCGGAACATGCGGGGCTTCTGGGCCGGGTCTTTGACTTCCTGCAGGGTGACGGGCGGATTGACGCCGATTGGCTGGGCCGCAACATCCAGCGCATTGACCGGACCGATGGCGATATCGACACATTGTCGAAACGTCTGGCCTATATCCGCACCTGGACCTATATCGCGCAGCGCAAAGCCTGGGTCGATGATGAAAACCATTGGCGCGAGGCGACGCGCGCTGTAGAAGACCGCTTGTCAGATGCGTTGCACGAACGCCTGACCCAGAGATTTGTTGACCGCCGCACCTCTGTGCTGCTGCGGCGGTTGAAGCAGAAGGAGAGCCTTGTGGCTGAGGTGAACGACAAGGGCGAAGTGACCGTCGAGGGCGAATTGATCGGACGGCTGGAAGGGTTCCGCTTCCAGCCCGACAAGACGGCCCATGCCGATGAGGCGAAAACGCTGCGGCAGGCATCGCTGGCCGCGCTGACCCCGCTCTTCCATCTGCGCGCGGATAAATTCTACAATGCCCCCGATACCGAGTTCGAATTTACCGAACAGGGCGGGCTGATCTGGGGCACCACCGCTGTCGGCAAGCTGGTGAAGGGCGACGATCCGCTGCGCCCGCAGGTCGCGGCTTTCGTCGATGACGAAGCGGGCCATGACGTGACCGAAAAGGTCCGCCGCCGGTTGCAGCATTTCATCGACCGCAAGATCGCGGCGCTGTTTGAACCGCTGCTGAACATGACCCGCGACGAGACGCTCTCGGGCCTTGCGCGCGGCGTGGCCTTTCAACTGGTCGAGGCGATGGGCGTCATCCCGCGCGAAAAGATCGCCAATGACATCAAATCGCTCGATCAGGACGCGCGCGGCATGCTGCGCAAACATGGCGTGCGCTTCGGGCAATACACGATCTTCCTGCCGCTTCTGCTGAAACCCGCGCCGACCCGGCTGCGTCTGGTGCTGCGCTCGCTCACCGAGGGGCTGGAGAGCTTCCCCGAAAGCCCGCCGCCCGGTCTGGTGACGATCCCGCATATCCCGGAAGTGCCCGCGGATCACTATCTGATGGCAGGCTACCGCCCGGCAGGCGCCCGCGCCATCCGCATCGACATGCTGGAGCGTCTGGCCGATCTGCTGCGCGCCTGCGACAGCCGTGCGGGGTTCGAGGCGAAGCCCGACATGCTCTCGATCACCGGCACCACGCTGGAGCAATTCGCCGATCTGATGGGGGGTCTGGGCTACAAGGCCGAGCGCGGCGAACGCCCGAAGGTGAAACCCGAAGCCGAAGCAGGCGCCACGCCCGAGGCCACGCCCGAGACCGCGCCCGTGACCGAGGCCCCGGCGGAAGCGGTCGCTGATGCTGACACCCCGGTCGAAGCCGCACCCGCCCCGGAAACCCCGGCGGAAGAGCTGACCGAGGTCTATTTCACCTTCACCTGGGCCCCGCGCCCGCGCCGCGATCCCCGCCCCGAGCGCAAGCCCGAGGCCCGCAGCGACGCGAACCGCCCGCGCGAGAAACGCGGCGAGGGGCGGGCTGACGGTGACCGGCGCAAGGGCGGCAAGCCGAAACCCGGCAAGCCCAAGGACCGCAAGCCGGAACCGCAGCGCGAATTCTCCGCCGCGCCTTCGCGCAAATCCGACAAGATCGACCCGGATAACCCTTTCGCGGCAGCGCTGATGGGGCTGAAACTCAAAGGGTAGGCGCGTGGGGGAGGCCCGCCCGACGCTCCGCCTCGACAAATGGCTCTGGCAGGCGCGATTCGTGAAATCGCGCTCGCTGGCGGCGAAACTGATCGAAACCGCAGGCATCCGAGTCAATGGCCAGCGCATCGCCAAACCCGCCTATGCCGTGGGGCCGGGCGATGTGCTGACCTTCGCGCTGGGCACGCGTGTTGTGGTCGCGCGCATCCTTGCGCTTGGCACAAGGCGCGGCCCCGCCCCCGAGGCCCGCGCGCTCTACGAGGATCTCTCGCCCCCGCCACCGCCCCCGGACCTCTCGCGCCCCGTTCCCGCGCCCGGCGGACGCCCCGACAAGCGCGAGCGGCGCAGATTTCCCCCTGCGGCACCAGAGGCGCTTGATTGATCGCCAGCGCTGGATTATGTGCCCTCTCGACGCCGCTGCAACTATCAAGGACGCCTTCAATGACCTATGTCGTGATCGACAATTGTATTGCCTGCAAATACACGGATTGCGTCGAGGTCTGTCCCGTCGACTGTTTCTATGAGGGCGAGAACATGCTGGTCATCCACCCGGATGAATGCATCGATTGCGGCGTGTGCGAACCCGAATGCCCCGCCGACGCGATCCGCCCCGATACCGAGCCGGATATGGAAGACTGGGTGGAGTTCAACCGCAAATATTCCGAGATGTGGCCGGTCATCATCACCAAGAAAGACCCGCTGCCCGAAGCGACCGAGCGCGATGGCGAGACCGGCAAGCGCGACAAATATTTCTCCGAAGCACCGGGCGAGGGCGGCTGAACCTCTCGCAGTGCCTTGCCGGGCCGGGCCGCGCGGTCCCATATGCAATCGCGCGAATTTGTGACAGGGCGCTGGCCCAAGCCGCTTTGATTCGCGACGGTTTTATGATATAGAATCAGGAACACGTTAACAGTCCGGGATCGGCAGTGCTGCCAACTGCCGTTTTTTTGTCGCCAAATCCTAAGGATCAGCAGGAAATCCGGTTTCCTGTCGATTTTTTATGTGCCGCGCAGGGCCAGAAGAGGAAGATGTGAATGTCCAAAGCGAAGAAATCCGAGTTTCGTCCCGATGAATATGTCGTCTACCCCGCGCATGGCGTGGGCCAGATCGTCTCGATCGAAGAGCAGGAAATCGCGGGCCTGAAACTGGAACTTTTCGTCATTTCCTTCGAGAAAGAGAAAATGACCCTGCGCGTGCCGACCAACAAGGCCGCGACCGTGGGCATGCGCTCGCTCTCCTCGCCGGAGCTTGTGAACAAGGCCCTGGCCACGCTCAAGGGCAAGGCCCGCGTGAAACGTGCCATGTGGTCGCGCCGCGCGCAGGAATATGAACAGAAGATCAATTCCGGTGACCTGCTGGCCATTGCCGAAGTGGTGCGCGACCTGCATCGCAATGACGACCAGCGCGAGCAATCCTATTCCGAGCGCCAGCTCTATGAAGCCGCGCTGGAGCGGCTGACGCGCGAAGTGGCCGCAGTCGCAGGCGGGGACGAATCCGTGGCGCAAAAGCAGGTCAATGACATGCTGGTGTCGCGCGCCGCCTAAGCGCATCCGACAGATCATCCGCAAAACGCCCGCAAGCGCGGGCGTTTTCGCCTTTCAGACGTGGCGCCGGGGCTTGCCCAAGGGCTTGGCGCTGGTCTAAGAGAGCGCGCACAGAGCAGCGAGCCACCGGAGGGAACCATGGCAGGCCATTCCAAATGGGCCAATATCCAGCATCGCAAGGGCCGTCAGGATGCGGTGCGCGCGAAACTCTTTTCGAAACTCTCAAAGGAAATCACGGTCGCCGCCAAGATGGGCGACCCCGATCCCGACAAGAATCCCCGCCTGCGTCTGGCCGTGAAAGAGGCCAAGGCCGTCTCGATGCCGAAAGACAATATCGAGCGCGCGATCAAGAAATCGCAGGGCGGCGATGCCGAGAATTACGAGGAAATCCGCTATGAGGGCTATGGCCCGAATGGCGTCGCGGTGATCGTCGAGGCGATGACCGACAACCGCAACCGCACCGCCTCGAATGTGCGCTCGACCTTCGCCAAGAATGGCGGCAATCTGGGCGAGACCGGCTCGGTCGCCTTCATGTTCGACCGCAAGGGCCAGATCGTCTATCCCGCCAGCGCGGGCGATGCCGATACGCTCATGCTCGCCGCCATCGACGCAGGCGCCGAAGATGTCGAAAGCTCCGAAGATGGCCATGTGATCTGGTGCGCCGATACCGATCTCTCCGCCGTCTCCACCGCACTCGAAGAGGCATTGGGCGAGGCCGAAAGCACCAAGCTGGTCTGGAAACCCCAGACCACGACCGAGCTTGATCTCGACGGCGCGCGCGCGCTGATGAAGCTGATCGACGCGCTGGAAGATGACGATGACGTGCAGAATGTCACCGCCAATTTCGAAGTCGCGGAGTCGGTGATGGCCGAACTCTGACTGGCTATAATAGCGGCGCCGGACGGCTGATCTGGCGCCGCAGCACCGCCTCGCGCCAGGTGATGAAACCCACCGCTGCCATGATCACGCAGCCCCCCAGCACGACATAAAGATCCACCGCCTCGCCAAAGACCAGCGCACCCAGCGCCACCGCCCAGACCAGTTGCAGAAAGGTGACGGGCTGGGTGACCGTCACCGGCGCCGCGCGAAAGGCCAGTGTCATGGCGAAATGGCCTGCCGTGCCAAAGGCCGCGATCCAGAACAGCCAGAACATCTGCATCGGCGTCGGCGGCACCCAGACCGCAATCGCCAGCGGTGCAAGGCAGATCGTGACCGTGATCGACAGCATCGCGACCACCACCGCCGCATCGGACCGGCCCGACATGCGCTTGGCCATCAGATAAGAGGCGGCGAAGAAGATCGCTGTGCCGATCATCGCCAGATGACCGGGTGCGATCTCGCGCAGACCGGGGCGCAGGATGATCAGCACCCCGAGAAACGCCGCCGCAATCGCCAGCAGGCGCCGCAGCGCCAGTTTCTCGCCCAGAAACAGCGCCGCCCCCAGCGTGATATAGACCGGCGTGAGATAATTCATCGCCGTGACTTCGGCCACCGTGATCTGGGTCATCGCATAGAACCACAGGATCACGCCCAGCGAATGCACAGCGCCCCGCAGCCCGAAAAACCCCAAGCCCGCCCGGTCGGGCGGGTCGCGATAGAGCGCGCCCAGCATTGGCAGCACGAAGATCAGCCCCAGCAGATAGCGCAGAAAGCCGGTCTGCACCGCGGGCAGCTCATCGCCCAGATGCTTGACCAGCCCGGTCAGCGCGACAAAGCACAGGCCGGTGATGATCATCCAGCCAATGCCCAGCAACGGCCGGTGATCCGGCGCGCGCGGCAGGGGGGCGGTCTGGGTCTGATCGGGCAAAATGCTTCGCATGTTCACTATCTCGCATGCCAGGACCCGCAGAGCAAGAGGGCAGCGTCCCCGAATCGCACCCGTGCCCTTCCGGTGCCTCCTGGGCCGACTGCCCGCCCGCAGCGCTTCGACCCTGAAACAAGCTTCCGCCCTATGGGACTGTTCTGCGGGTCATTGCCGCCTTGCGCTGCGGTGATGAACAAGGTCTGGCTTAGAGACGCATCGGAAAGGCCGGTTTGGGAAAGCGGCGGGCAAGACTGGAGTCCCCACCACCGTATCAGCCCGCATTGCTGGCACTGAGCGCGGCCAGAACTGTATCCAACTCATCGAACTGTTCGGGATAAGCGCCCGTGCTGCCAGAGGCGATTGCCGCGTCGAGAGCGTCCTTGGAGGGGTAGAGGTCGGAAAGAACCAGATGCGTCTTTCCGTCTTTCTCCGTCAGGGTGAGCGTGGTCAGAGATCCGTCGTCGCCTTCCTCATTCGTCCAGACAATGCGCTCATTGGGCACAACCTCAATATATCTGCCGAAAAAAGCCATGGGCTGATCGAAGTCAGGATGACCGAAGACGAAGCGGTAGCTGCCGCCGGTGCGGATGTCTGCCTCACAGGAGATAAAGGTGATACCCAAGGAGTCCGGCGCCCACCAGCGCATCAATAATTCCGGCTTGGTCCAGGCCGCGAAAACCAGATGCGCGGGGCTGTCGAAGCTTCTGGTAATCACCAGTTCGCGGTCGGATCGCCGGGTCACATCCGTGCGGTTTTTCCTGAGGCCGGGGTCACTCTGCTTTGTTTCGTCCATTGGATGTCTCCTTCTGTTTCAACTCCTCGACAACCATATCCAGCGCGTCGAAACGCGCGCTCCAAAGCTGGCGATAGCGCTCGATCCAAGCCATTTCTTCCTCCAGTCGGCTGCGGCCAAGTCGGCAGTTTCGGACCCGCCCGACCTTTTCGGTGGTGACGAGGCCCGCGCGCTCAAGCACATTGACATGCTTTTTCATGCCGGTGAGGGTCATGTGAAATTTCTCGGCAAGCTCGGTGATCGACGCATCCGACCGTCCCAGTTGCTCCAGAACGCCGCGTCGCGTGGCATCCGAAAGCGCAGCGAAAGACGCATCGAAATGAGTTTGTGAATACTGAACCATATGGTTCAATATGGCGTGGGGATCAGCAGATGCAAGGGGCTGCGTCTGCCGGTTCGCGGGTTACAGCGCCGCTGTTGCTCAAAGCGATGCGCATCGAGGCTGGTGCTTATCTTCGCATTCGGCCGGATAGCCCCCACTAGCTGCCTTGCGCGAGATGCAGAAGCGAGGCGTCCTTCCCGGCCATCTCGGGTCGTCTGGACTCCCGCAGAGCGGGTTGCGCGCCTTTGCAAGCGCTTGCCCGCCTCTCAAGGCCGCATGTTGCGCGAAACCGGAAACCACGCTTGCGCTACATGCCCCAGCCATTGTTCCAACCCGCAGGGCCCGCGCGCCCCGCGCGCAGCGAAGGCCCCGTTGCACCCCATGCCCGCGCGCCTGTATCAGGCCGCTTCGGACCGGCGTTGCAACTGCGCATTCACGGTTTCGGTGAATTCGGCCAGCGAGAAGGGCTTTCCGATGAAGCTGGCATTGCTGATGCGCGCCTGCGCGGCCACGCGGCTGTCCTCGGCATAGCCCGACATGAACAGCACCGGCGTCTCGGGAAAGCGGTCGCGGATCTGCGCGATCCAGCCTGGCCCGTCCAGCCCCGGCATGATCACATCGGTCACGAAGAAATCCGGCCTGATCTCGGGATCGCTCAGGATCTCCAGCGCCGCCTCGCCGCAATCCGCCTCGATCACGCGATGGCCCTGCAATTCCAGAGCGCGCGCCGCAAAAGAGCGGACCGCGGCTTCATCCTCGACCAGAAGCACCAAGGCGCGCCGCGCCTGCAAGGCCGCGGGTGGCAGGCTCTTGCGCGGGGCTTCCTCGACCCTCTGCACGGCATCGGGCCGCTGCGCAGTGAAATACAGCGTGAAACTCGTGCCCACGCCTTCCTCGCTCTCGACAAAGATATAGCCGCCCGATTGCTTGACGATCCCATAGACCGTCGAGAGCCCCAGCCCGGTGCCCTCGCCGGGGCGTTTGGTGGTGAAAAACGGATCGAACACCTTGCCCAGCAGCGGTTGCGGAATCCCGGTCCCGTCATCGCGGATGCGGATCACCGTATATTCCCCGGCGGGCAGAAGCACCCCGTCGCGCAGAATGCCCTGTCGCAGGGTGATCGTATCCGTCTCGATCCGAATCTCGCCGCCCATGGGCAGCGCATCGCGGGCATTGACCACGAGATTCATCAAGACCTGCTCGAACTGGCGCTTGTCGGTGCGGATCGGGGCGACAGAGGCGCCATGGCGCAGCGAGAGCGTGATCTTCTCACCCACCAGCCGGTTCAGCAGATGGATCACATCCTCCATCATGTCCTGCAGATCGAGCGTGACGAATTTCAGCGTCTGCTGGCGCGACAGGGCCAGCAACTGCCGCACCAGCGCTGCGGCGCGATTGGTGTTTTGCTGGATCTGCATCAGATCGGGGTAATCCAGATCGCTGCGGTCATGGCGCAGCAGCAGCAGGTCGCAATGCCCCGTGATCGCGGTCAGCAGATTGTTGAAATCATGCGCCACCCCGCCCGCCAACTGGCCGATGGCCTGCATTTTCTGGCTCTGGGTGAATTTCGCCTCCAGCGATTTCAGTTCGGTCACATCGCTGAGCGCGGCAATCACCTCGCAGCCCGGGCCATGGCCGGGGCGCGCGAGCGTCACGCGCAGATAGGTCTTCTCGGCGTCATTGTGCAGCCGCAAGACTTCGGTGGAGCGCTTCAGCCGCCCCGAGGCGACATCGGCCAGCCATTCCAGCACCGGCCGGCCCAATCCTTCCAGCAGCGTGTTCAGCAGCGGCGGCTCCGGGCTGTGCAGCCGCAACAGGCGGCGGGCCTCGCGGTTGAGATAGGTGAAGCTGCCATCCGGGCGCAGCCGCGCGATCGCAACCGGCATGCTGTCCAGCGCATCGATATCGGCCCCGTCAAGGGGCGCGTCCTGCGCGAGGGTCATGGCGGGGGGCAGAAGCAGGAAAGCCTCGCCCTCCTGCCCGGCAGGGGCAGTAAGATGCAGCACCGACAGCCCTGCGGGCAGCGGCTCTGGCAGCGCGGCCAGCAGGGGCGCGGGATCGGAGCGCAGCGCCGCCCGAAACCCGGCCTCCTCCATACCCGCGCGATCCAGCGCGGCGCGCAGCGCGGGCGAGAGATAGGAGCCACCTCCCTCCGCATCGAATTGCGCGATGAAAAAGGGCAAGCTGTCACGCGGATCGCTATGGCTGCGGATCCGCAGCCGCCAGAGCATCACCTCCGGGGTGGCCCTCGTGACCATGTAGCAATGCATGTCCTGTCCGCAGAGCATCTCATGCCTGCTATGCCCCTGCACCAGCGCCTGCGCATGCAACCGCGCCACCAGCCCGTCGGGATCCGCGTTCAGCCCCTCGAACAGCGCGCCGATGCGGGGCCTGGCGGTCAGATCCAGCCGCTCCTGCGCGCGACGATTGCCCCGGAGCACAGAATGGTCCTTGCGGTCCACCAGCAGACAGACCGCATCCTCAGCGGCGATCAGATGATCGATCAGATCGATCTCGCGGCAGCGCAGATGCTGCGCCAGCGCGTTCAGCGAGAGCGCCCCCCCGACCAGCAGGATCACGGTCGCCGCAATGGTCAGCGCGGCCAGTGCGACCAGCGGCTGCGCGCCCACCAGTCCGACCAGCAGAAACCCAGCCGCCAGAGCCAGCGAGAGACGCGCCTGGACAGGGGTCAGCCGCCGCGCAAGGCGCAGGATCGGCTGATGAGCGGAAAGCAATGACGGTCCGGGCACGCGCATACCTCAACTGGTGGGTCAGCACATCCTCGCAGCACGAGGTTAAGCAATGTTTAATGCTCAACCGTAGCACCCCGGCGGAATGGCGCAACTTATAGTTGCCCCGGCGTCAGGCATCTCGTCTCAGAAGCGCCAGATAGAACCCGTCGCCGCCCTCCAGCGGCGTCAGGCTCCGGCTGCTTTGCAGGCTGAACTCCGCATGGCGCGCCGCGAAATCCGCGATCTGCGCCTGATTCTCAAGGGCGAACAGCGAGCAGGTGACATAGGCCAGCCAGCCGCCCGGACGCACCCGCGGCGCGACCTGATCCAGAATCGCGCGCTGGATCTGGCGCAATTGCGCCAGTCTCTCCGGTGTCAGCCCCCATTTGCCGCCCGGCGCGCGCCGCCAGCTGCCAGAGCCGGAACAGGGCACGTCGCACAGGACCAGATCGAACTGCCCCGCAGGCGCGGCAAGCATCGGCACCGTCACTCCGGCCCGCGCCGCGCGCGCGGGCAGATCGCGCATCCGCGCCGGATTGGCATCATGCGCCGTGACCTGCGCGCCCAGCGCTGCCATCGCCAGCGATTTGCCGCCGCCGCCCGCGCAATAATCCAGCACGCGCAGCCCCTCCAGCGCGGGCAGATCCGCAATCACCGCCTGCGAAGCGGCATCCTGCAACTCCACCAGCCCCTCGGCATAGGCGCCGGAGCGCTGCACTCCACGGGCGTTCCCGATAACCTCCAGCGCCGAAGGGGCGAGCGGATGCGGGCGCGTCGCAATCCCTTCTTCCGCAAGCCGCGCCATGGCCGCGTCGCGCCCGATGCGCGCCAGATTGACGCGCAGAAAAACCGGCGCACGCTGGCGCAGCGCCTGCAGCACCGCCACATGATCGTCGCCCAGGCTGGCCGTGAATGCGGGCATCAGCCAGTCGGGGCAATCCAGCGCAACCGGCTCGGGCAGGGGCGGGGGCTGATAGGCGGCTTCCTCTGCTGTCAGCGGGGGCGGGGCATGGGTCTGTCCGGTGAAGATCGCGCCCGCCTCCTGACCGGCGCTGCGCAACAGCCCCAGAATCAGCCCGCGCCCGGTCATGCTGCCCCCCAGATGCGCGCAGGAGCGTTTGCAGCGCAGCACGTCAAAGACCAGATCACGGATCGCGGCGCGGTCCTTGGCGCCGGCATAGCGCGCGCCCCGCGCCCAGCCGGTCAGGGCCTGTTCGGCGGGGGCTCCGCCAAGGATACGGTCAAGGATCTCGATGGCGGCCTGATGGCGGGCGGCAGGGGTCATGGGGGCGTCATCCGGTTGTTCTCGCCCGCCTCATATCAGGCGCGCGGGGCAGAGGTAAGGTGCGTGGTGACCACGCACCCTACGGCCCGCTCACCGCTCGGGCGGAATCGAATAGGTCAGCGAGGCGCGCGCGACCGGGGCCTCCATCCCCTCCGAGAAGATCAGGCAATCCCCCACCGCCAGCACCCGCCCCAGTTTCAGAAGCCGCGCCTTGCAGATCAGATCCACCCCGGCGGCGGGTTTGCGCATGAAATCGATCGCGCAATTCGTGGTGACACTCAGCGCCTTTGGCCCGACCATCGCCAGAATCGCCAGATAGACCGCCACATCCGCCAGCGCGAACATCGCCGGGCCGGAAACCGTGCCCCCCGGTCGCAGATGGCGCTCGTCATGCAAGAGCCGCACTGTCACGCGCATCGGCGCCACCTCGTCAATCGCGAACATGCCCGCCACCTGCGCGAAATCAGAGTGCAGAAAGGCCGTAAGCGCCGCGCGGTCCATTTGCATGGGGGATCCTCCGCAAAAGGGTTTTCCTGAACATGTTATCTGCCTACAGTCGCGGAAAATGCGGAGGATATGCAAGATGATCGAGCCCATTCTGCAATGTGACGTCGCGGCGGGCGTGGCGCGGCTGGTGATGAACCGCCCCGGCAAGCTCAATGCGCTCTCGGATGCGATGCTGGCGGCGCTGAAAGACAGATTGACCGAAATCGGCAATGATCCGGCCATCAGGGTCGTTATACTGGCGGGCGCAGGCAAGGCCTTCTGCGCGGGCCATGATCTGGCCGAGATGCAGGCCGGACGCGCGGCGGCGGATAAGGGCGCGGCCTATTTCAAAGATCTCTTCTCCCGCTGCGCCGAGGTGATGCAACTCATCCCCGCCCTGCCGCAGCCGGTGATCGCCGAGGTGCAGGGCATCGCCACAGCGGCGGGCTGTCAGCTTGTGGCCTCCTGCGACATGGCGCTCGCCGCCGAGGGCACGCGCTTTGGCGTCAATGGCGTCAATATCGGCCTGTTCTGCTCCACCCCCATGGTGGCGCTGACCCGCAATATCCCGCGCAAACAGGCTTTCGAGATGCTGACCACGGGCCAGTTCATCGACGCCGCCCGCGCGCGCGAGCTGGGGCTGGTGAACCGCGTCGTACCCCCCGAGACGCTGGCGGCCGAGACCCGCGCGCTGGCCGATCTGGTGGCGGGCAAACTCGCCTCTGCGGTGAAGATCGGCAAGCGCGCCTTCTACCAACAGGCCGATATGAGCCTTGCCGAGGCCTATGCCTTCACCGGCGCGGCGATGGTCGAGAACATGCTCTGGCGCGACACGGATGAGGGGATCACGGCATTCCTTGAGAAGCGCAAACCCGACTGGGCGTCCTGAGCGCGCGCCGCGCCGCAGCCGGATTTTCGCAAGGCCGAGAAGCAGGGCTGGTGTTCGCCACCTGACACAAGATACCCTAGGACGGGTTGGAGCCCGGAGCGGACGGTCAGTTGCTCTCGGCGTAGCAGCTACCGGCATGACAGCGATCCAGTCCCAAACAGAAAGGAAGCGACAGGCTAAGTCCGCCCGCCGCTCTGAAAAACTCCGCCGCAGAGCAAGAAAGCAGCGGCTTCGTGGCACCAAGCGCCCATTCCCAGCAACCTACGCAACCGTCGACACCGCTCGGGAGAAAAAGCTTGTCACTTGATTAAACTCAGGCGAACATCATATCGCTCAGGGAATTTTGAACGATTTGCAAATGAGAGATTGGGATTGATGTAATGGAAAAGAAAAATCTTGAAAAAGCTCTTGATGCTGCGATTGCGGCGGCAAACGATTGTTTGGTCAAGCATGGTGTTGAAGAATTAATGGTTATCGAACTAGGACTC
The DNA here is from genome assembly GCF_001884735.1 of Natronohydrobacter thiooxidans. Classification (GTDB taxonomy): domain Bacteria; phylum Pseudomonadota; class Alphaproteobacteria; order Rhodobacterales; family Rhodobacteraceae; genus Roseinatronobacter; species Roseinatronobacter thiooxidans_A. The sequence goes on from NZ_MJAP01000034.1 coordinate 368,726, forward strand.
GCAGAGCCTTCTCATGTCCGCGATCACCCAACGGCTGTTCAAACAACGTCGACTTGGAAATGCAGTTGTTGGGATTGCGTGAACACGAACGGCGGAATCTGCACTTGCAATGGTCCCGCCTGCCAACAGCGATAATGAGAACAGAGTGTAAAAGATGTTCACAGATGTGGCCCAATGCGTCCCATGCGGTCAGTGAAGCCCGTGAAATCAGCGCGCCGCGTTCGTCCCGTCAAAGCGGTTCGGCACGCCCCTCACATGAAACCAACGCGCAGTATCAGCTGGTCTGACTGCGCCAGTCAGCTTTATTTCCGGCAGTGACTGGACGGCGAGCGCCAGCTTCGTCCCGCTTTGCCGACACTCACCACCCCCGCGCGGAATCAAGGCCGCAGGCCGCCGCGCAGCGCCCGACCGCCCCCCGGGCGGGCGCTTCTCGCTGTCGGGCATCTCAAATCCGCTGGAATAGGCCGCAGCATAAACTGCCCGTCAAAACCGGCAGGAGCGCCCACCCGCGGTCGGGCGCTGCACGGCTTTCTCCCACGGTCAACTGTCTGCATAGTCCCGATAGCTGCCTGTCGCGACCGCATCGCCTGGGGCGCGCGGGGACCTTTCGTCAGGTGGCGAACACTAGGCTACTGCCCGCCCCGCCGGTCCACCAGCGCCGCCATCACCGAGGCGCGCGAGACATGGCCCAGCACCCGCCCGGCTTCGGTTACGCCCAGCCGGTCATGATGCGCATCCATCTGCTCCATCACCGCGCGGATCGGCGTGTCGATATCCACCGCGCGCGTCGGCACAGGACCGGGGCCCGCCACCAGCGCATCACGCGCGCGCAGCACCAGAAGCGGGTTCATATTGGCCACGAAATCCGCGACATATTGATTGGCGGGCCTGGCATAGATCTCGGGCGGGGTGCCGCATTGGATCATCCGCCCGCCCTCCAGAATCGCGATCCGGTTGCCCAGCTTGAAGGCCTCATCCAGATCATGGCTGACAAACAGGATCGTGCGCTTCAGCCGCTCCTGCAATTCCAGCAATTCATCCTGCAGCCGCGCCCGGATCAGCGGGTCCAGCGCCGAAAACGGCTCATCCATCAACAGGATCGGCGCATCTGTGGCGAAAGCCCGCGCCAGCCCCACGCGCTGCTGCATGCCGCCTGAAAGCGCGCTCACCGGCTGGTCGGCCCATTGCGCCAGACCCACCAGCTCCAGCTGCGCCTCGACCTTCTCGCGCCGCGCGCGACGGCTCATCCCCGCCAGTTCCAGCCCCAGCCCCACATTCTCGCGCACCGAGCGCCATGGCAGCAGGCCGAATTGCTGAAACACCATCGCCACGGACGTCATCCGCAGCTTGCGCAACTGCGTGCGCCCGGCTTTCGGGACGGAAACCAGCCCCGAGCCGTCATTGACCAGCACATCGCCCTGCACGATGGGGTTCAGCCCGTTCACCGCCCGCAACAGCGTCGATTTGCCCGAGCCTGACAGGCCCATCAGCACCACGATCTCGCCCATGCCCACATCCAGCGTGCAATCATGCACCCCCAGCACCTGACCGGTGGCGCGCTTGATCTCATCGCGGCTCTGGCCGCATTCCATCAGCGGAATGGCCTTATAGGGATTCGCCCCGAAAACAATCGAGACATTCTGAAACCGGACCGCCGGATCGCTCATCGGCTCACCTCCACCCGCAGCATCCGGTCGAGCATGATCGCAACCGCGACAATCACCGCGCCTGCTTCAAACCCCAGGGCCGCATTGACCGTATTCAGCGCCCGCACCACCGGCACACCCAGACCCGGTGCGCCCACCAGCCCCGCAATCACCACCATCGACAGCGACAGCATGATGGTCTGGTTCAGCCCGGCCATGATCTGCGGGAACGCATAGGGCAGTTCCACCTTCACGATCCGCTGCCGCGTCGTCGCCCCGAACGAAGTTGCGGCCTCGCTCAGCGCTTTCGGCGTCGAGCGGATACCCAGTTCCGTCAGCCGGATCGCGGCGGGCATTGAAAAGATCACCGTCGCCACCAGCCCCGGCACCATGCCCAGCCCGAAAAGCACCAGCACCGGGATCAGATAGACGAAAGTGGGCAGGGTCTGCATCAGATCCAAGACCGGCGTCAGCGCCCGGTAAAACCGCGGATGATGCGCCGAATAGATGCCGAGCGGCACGCCCACACCCATGCAGACGACGCAGGAGGCAATCACCAGCGTCAGCGTCTGCATGGTCAGCACCCAATAGCCCTGATTGAGCGCGAAAAATGCGCAACCCGCGACGATGACCACCGGTACAAACCGGCGCTGCAAGAGATAAGTCAGCGCACAGAATCCCGCGATCACCAGAAACGGATGCGGCGTCTGCAGCGCATTGCCCAGCGCGCCGATCATGCCGCGCAGCACCGCCTCCAGCCCGTCGAAAAAGCCGATGAATGTATCCTGCATCCAGCGAAACGCCGTCGCGACACTGCGCCCGACCGGAATTTTCGCATCCGTAATGATCTGGGTCAGGCCGTCCGCCATGAATTACGCCCCCTCGCGCAGCAGGTCAGGGCCCCGCCCGCAAGGGCAGGGCCGGCATGTCGGTAAATCAGCCTTCGAGCGCTGCCGTGACGACCGGCAGGGCCTCCTCGCCCTCCAGCGTGGTCACGCCCTCCAGCCAGGGGCCAAGCGCATCGGGATTGGCCGCGAGCCAGGCCCGCGCCGCCGCATCCGGGTCGGTCCCGTCATTCAGGATCGCGCCCATGATCTGGTTTTCCATCTCCAGCGTGAATTCCAGATTGTTCAGGAAAGTGCCCAGATTGGGGCACTCATCCACAAAGCCGGCGCGGGTATTGGTATAGACCTCGGCGCCGCCGAAATCCGGGCCGAACCACTCATCGCCGCCCGCCAGATAGGTCATCTCGAAATTGGCGTTCATCGGATGCGGCTCCCAGCCCAGAAAGACGACCGGCTCATTGCGCCGGTCCGAGCGCTCGACCTGCGCCAGCATCCCCTGTTCGGAACTTTCCACCACCTCGAAACCCGACAGGCCGAAAGCATCCGCCTCGATCATGTCGAGAATCAGCCGGTTGCCGTCATTGCCCGGCTCGATCCCGTAAATGCGGTTTTGCAGCGCATCCGCATTGGTGGCGATATCGGCGAAATCCGTGATCCCCAGTGCCGCACCCGCAGCATTGGTGGCCAGCGTGTATTTCGCGCCTTCCAGATTGCGCCGCACTGTGTCGACTGTGCCCGCGTCGCGATAGGGCGCGATATCGGCCTCCATCGTCGGCATCCAGTTGCCAAGGAAAATATCAATATCGCCATTGGCCATCGAGGTATAGGTCACAGGCACCGACAGCACCAGCGTATTGGTCTGATAGCCCATCGCCTGCAGAATGGTCGAGGCGACAGCGGTCGTGGCGGTAATATCCGTCCAGCCCACATCCGAGAAAGTGACGGAGGTGCACTCGGCAAAAGCAGGCGCAGCAACAAGGCTTGCAGCCAAGAGGGCAGGGGTCATGCGAAGGGTCATGTCGGGTCTCTCTCTGTTGCGGTCGTTTTTGTTGATTGACCAATCAATAAACAATCGGCTAGGCATAAAGCAACGAAAATTCGTCTCTCATCTGCAGGAAATACCATGCCGAAGCTGGGAATGGAGCCTATCAGGCGTGACGCGCTGATCAAGGCCGCAATTATCGAACTGGGGCAGGTCGGCTCGCTTGATGTGACGGTCAGCCGGATCGCCAAGCGCGCAGGCATGTCCTCGGCCTTGGCGCATCACTATTTCGGATCGAAAGAGCAGATGTTCCTCGCCGCCATGCGCCATGTGCTCTCGGTCTATGGCGCCGAGGTGCGCGGCGCGCTGTCGGTGGCCGAAACCCCGCAGGCGCGGGTCAAGGCGCTGGTGCACGTCTCCTTCACCGGCAGCAATTTCCGCCGCGATGTGGTCGCGGCATGGCTGAATTTCTACGTCATGGCCCAGCGCAGCCCAGAGGCCGAGCGCCTCTTGCGCATCTATCAGGCGCGGCTGCGCAGCAACCTGCGCCATGCGCTGCGCCCGCTTGCAGGCGCGCGCGCCGCCAGCCTTGCCGATGGCGCAGCGGCGATGATCGATGGCGTCTATCTGCACGAGGCGCTGGGCAGTGGCGAGCCGAATGGCAAACGCGCCGTGGCGCAGGTCATGGGCTGGCTCGATGCCGCTCTGGTCGCACAGGAGTAGAGACCGATGACCAGCAAGCTCAATATCCTGATCCTGATGGTGGACCAGCTCAATGGCACGCTCTTCCCCGACGGGCCAGCCGATTGGCTGCACACACCCAATCTGCGCCGCCTCGCCGCGCGTTCAACCCGCTTCGCCAATGCCTATACCGCAAGCCCGCTCTGCGCGCCGGGGCGCGCCAGCTTCATGTCCGGGCAACTGCCCTCGCGCACGCGCGTCTATGACAATGCCGCCGAATTCGCCTCGGATATCCCCTGCTTCACCCATCACCTGCGCCGCGCGGGCTATCATACCTGCCTCTCGGGCAAGATGCATTTCGTGGGCCCCGACCAGCTTCACGGATTTGAACAGCGCCTGACGACGGATATCTACCCCGCCGATTTCGGCTGGACCCCCGATTACCGCAAACCCGGCGAGCGGATTGACTGGTGGTATCACAATATGGGCTCGGTCACCGGCGCGGGCGTGGCCGAGATCACCAATCAGATGGAATATGACGATGACGTCGCCCATCACGCCAAGGCCAAGCTCTATGATCTGGCGCGCGGCCATGATGCGCGGCCTTGGTGCCTGACCGTCAGCTTCACCCACCCGCATGACCCCTATGTCGCGCGGCGCAAATACTGGGATCTCTACGAAGATTGCGCGCATCTTGCCCCCAGCCAGCCCGATCCGGGTTACGCTGCGCAGGATCCGCACAGCAAACGGCTGTTCGACGCCAATGACTGGCGCAAATTCGACATCACGCCCGAGGATGTCGCCCGCTCCCGCCGCGCCTATTTCGCCAATATCAGCTATCTCGACGACAAGATCGGCGAGATCCTCGACGTGCTGGACACCACCCGTCAGGAAGCCGTGATCGTCTTTGTGTCAGACCACGGCGATATGCTGGGCGAGCGCGGCCTCTGGTTCAAGATGAGCTTTTACGAAGGCTCCGCCCGCGTGCCGCTGATGATCGCCACGCCCGATGGGGCAGGGCGCTTCGTGGCCGATCCGGTCTCGACCATGGATCTGCTGCCGACGCTCGCGGATCTGGCGGGGATTGATCTGTCGGAAATCGCGCCATGGACGGATGGCGAAACCCTGCTGCCGCTGATGCAGGGCAGCCCCCGCACCAGCCCCGTGGCGATGGAATATGCCGCCGAAGGCTCGATCACGCCGCTGATATGCCTGCGCGCGGGGCGCTGGAAATACACTGCCTGCCGCGCCGACCCGGAACAGCTTTTCGATCTCGACGCCGACCCGCAAGAGCGCGTCAATCTGGCGACCGACCCCGCCCATGCCGCGACGCTGGAAGACCTGCGCGCACAAGCACAGGCGCGCTGGGACCTCGACCGTTTTGACGCCGAGGTGCGCCAAAGTCAGGCCCGCCGCTGGGTCGTCTATGAAGCACTGCGCAACGGGGCCTATTTCCCATGGGATTTCCAGCCGCTGCAACAGGCCTCCGAGCGCTACATGCGCAACCACATGGATTTGAACGTCGTCGAGGAAAACCAGCGTTTTCCAAGGGGGGAATGATGCGCGCACAACCCAAAGCCAGCCATTTCATTGCCGGGGAATGGATCGAAGACACCGCAGGCGCGGTGATTGAGAGCATCTATTCCGCCACCGGCGAGGTGATCGCGCGGCTGCACGCCGCCACGCCTTCGGTGATCGACCGCGCCCTGAATGCCGCGCGCGACGCACAAGCCGATTGGGCCGCGCGCGCGCCGGTCGAGCGTGGCCGCATCCTGCGCCGCGCCGCCGAGATTCTGCGCGAACGTAACCGCGAATTGTCGGAACTCGAAACCCTCGACACCGGCAAACCGCTGCAGGAAACGCTGGTCGCGGATGCGGCCTCCGGCGCCGATGCGCTGGAATATTTCGCAGGCTTCGCCGCCACTGTCACCGGCCAGACCATCCCCTTGGGCCGCGACATGGCCTATACTTTGCGCGAACCCTTGGGCGTCTGCGCGGGCATCGGCGCGTGGAATTACCCGATCCAGATCGCCTGCTGGAAAGCCGCCCCGGCGCTGGCTTTCGGCAATGCGATGGTGTTCAAACCCTCGGAAGTGACCCCGCTATCAGCCCTGGCACTGGCCGAGATCCTGATTGAGGCGGGCCTGCCTGCGGGCCTCTTCAACGTCCTGCAGGGGCGCGGCGAAGTGGGGGCGGCGCTCGCCTCCGACCCGCGCGTGGCCAAGGTCTCGCTCACCGGCTCTGTGCCGACAGGCCGCAAGGTCTATGGCGCCGCGGGCGAGGCGCTGAAAGCCGTGACGATGGAACTGGGCGGCAAATCCCCCCTGATCATTTTTGACGACGCCGATCTCGACGATGCTGTGGGCGCGGCCATGCTCGCGAATTTCTATTCCGCAGGGCAGATCTGCTCGAATGGCACGCGGGTTTTCGTCCATCGCAAGGTGAAAGACGCCTTCTTGGAAAAACTCGCCAGCCGCGCGGGCAAGATCACGCTGGGCGATCCGCTGGATGAAGCGACGCAGATGGGCCCGCTGGTGTCAGAGCCACAGATGGCGCGCGTCCTTGGCTATATCGACCAGGGCAAGGCGGAAGGCGCGCGGCTTGTCTGCGGCGGCGCCCGCGCGGGCGCGACCGGCTGTTTCATCCAGCCCACGGTCTTCGCCGATGTGAAAGACGGGATGACCATCGCGCGCGAAGAGATTTTCGGCCCGGTCATGGCAGTGCTGGATTTCGAGGAGGAGGCCGAGGTCATCGCGCGGGCCAATGCCACCGAATACGGGCTGGCGGCGGGGCTTTTCACCCGCGACATCACCCGCGCGCATCGCGTGATCGCGCAATTGCAGGCCGGCACCTGCTGGATCAACGCCTATAACCTGACTCCGGTCGAGATGCCCTTTGGCGGCGTCAAAGCATCGGGCGTGGGCCGCGAGAACGGCCATGCGGCGCTGGAGCATTATACCCGTGTCAAATCGGTCTACCTTGGCCTCGGCCCGGTCGATGCGCCTTACTGACCCGGTTTGATCCAGCGGACGCGCCCCTTCGGGGCGCGAAGTGATTGTTTTTGGCATGGCTTTGCCATGCGCGCGCGCAATGGATGGATGATGATGACAGAGGCGGATTATATCGTCGTGGGGGCCGGATCAGGCGGCTGTGCCGTAAGCTACCGGCTGGCTGAGGCTGGCCATTCCGTGCTGGTCGTGGAAGCAGGCGGCAGCGATTTCGGCCCTTTCATCCAGATGCCCGGCGCGCTGTCTTACCCGATGAACATGCGCCGCTATGACTGGGGCTTCCAGTCCGAGCCCGAGCCGCATCTGGGCGGTCGGGTGCTGGCCACCCCGCGCGGGCGTGTGATCGGCGGATCCTCCAGCATCAACGGTATGGTCTATGTGCGCGGCCATGCGCGCGATTTCGACCATTGGGCGGAAAGCGGCGCGCAGGGCTGGGGCTATGCCGATGTGCTGCCCTATTTCCAGCGCATGGAAGACTGGCATGGCGGCGAGTCCTCCGAATGGCGCGGCCAGGGCGGTCCCTTGCATGTCAGCCGCGGCAAGCGCGACAATCCGCTGTTTGACGCTTTCATCGAGGCCGGGCGTCAGGCAGGCTATCCGGTGACCCCGGATTACAATGGCGCGCAGCAGGAAGGTTTCGGCGCGATGGAGGCGACGATCTGGCAGGGAAACCGCTGGTCCGCCGCCCGCGCTTACTTGCGCCCCGCACTCGCCACAGGCCGCGCGACGCTCCTGCGCGGCGAAGTGGCCGAGGTGACATTTGATGCCGCCAACCGCGCGACCGGGGTGCGCCTCACCGATGGCCGCACCCTCACCGCCCGCGCCGAGGTGGTGCTTGCGGCGTCCAGCATCAACACACCCAAAATCCTGATGCTCTCCGGCATCGGCCCCGCCGCGCATCTGGCCGAGCATGGGGTATCCCTGCGCGCGGAGCGCGCGGGCGTCGGCCAGAACCTGCAGGACCATCTGGAACTCTATCTGCAATATGCCGCCCACCAGCCGATCACGCTTTATAAATACTGGAACCTCTTCGGCAAAGCCTGGGTCGGCGCGCAATGGCTGTTCCTGCGCGCGGGGCCCGGGGCCTCGAACCAGTTCGAAGCCTGCGCCTTCATCCGCTCAAAGGCGGGCATCGACTATCCCGATATCCAGTATCATTTCCTGCCCATCGCCGTGCGCTATGACGGGCAGGCCGTGGCCGAAGGTCATGGCTTCCAGACCCATGTCGGCCCGATGCGCTCGAAAAGCCGCGGCTGGGTGAAACTGCGCTCGCCCCATGCGCAGGACGCCCCGCGCATCCAGTTCAACTATATGAGCCATGCGGATGACTGGAACGAATTCCGCTCCTGCATCCGGCTGACGCGCGAGATCATGGGGCAGGCGGCCTTTGCCCCGCATGTGAAGCATGAGATCCAGCCGGGCGCAGAGGTGCAATCGGATGCCGCACTCGATGATTTCATCCGTGCCCATGTCGAGAGCGCCTATCACCCCTGCGGCACCGCGAAAATGGGCAGGCGCGATGACCCGATGGCCGTGGTCGATCCCGAGGGAAAGGTGATCGGCGTCGAGGGCCTGCGCGTGGCCGACAGTTCGATCTTCCCGCGCATCACCAATGGCAACCTGAACGCGCCCTCGATCATGGCGGGCGAGAAGATCGCCGATCATATCCTCGGTCGCCGCCTGCCGGGGGCCAATCTGCAACCCTGGATGCACCCGAACTGGCAGGTCGCGCAGCGGTAGGGGAGACTGCCGCTTCCCGCTTGCGAGCGAGGGGGGAGACGGGGTGTCGGTTTTGCGGGGCAAGAGCTGCCGGTCAGGTTACCCCGCGTCTGGCAGGAAAATCGTAGCTTCCATGAATGTTATGGCATTGCCAGTCAGTAGCACGCGCTTTTCGGTCAGTTCACAGTCAAGCCATCCACCGCGCGCCGAAGCCTGAAAAGCCATCAGCCTATTTCGGCCAAGCTTTTCAGCCCAGTATGGCACGAGTGTTGCGTGGATTGAACCGGTGACCGGATCTTCGGGTATTCCTGCGCCGGGTGCGAAATAGCGGGATACGAAATCCGCCCGCGCGTCTCCGGTATCCGCCCCTGTCACCACAAGACCGTCAGAGCCGAACTTCGCGATAGCTGCGAGATCGGGTACGAAGCTGCGGACGGCCTCTGCGCTGCCAAGGTCCACGAAGTAATTCTCAAAGTTGCGAAAGATGCGAATGGGCGGCGTCAGAAAAATGCTCGCGATTTCCGGAGGCAGACTTTCGATGGCTTCTGGCGCCAAGCGGGGAATATCGAGCCGATATCCCTCCGCTTCCTTTGAGACTTTCAACTCACCGACGCGGGTATGAAAGACAAGATCAGAGTCCACTCCCTGCTTTGTGAACAAAATATGAGCCGTTGCCAGAGTGGCGTGCCCACAGAAATCCACCTCATGCGCAGGGGCGAACCAGCGCAAATCCCACTCACCATCCGGGCGAGGTTTGACAAAGGCCGTCTCGGCCAGGTTATTTTCCTGCGTGATCGCCAGCATCAGGTCGTCAGGAAGCCAGTCCTCAAGTACCAAAACAGCGGCCGGATTGCCCGCGAAAAGCTGATCGGTAAAGGCATCGACTTGATACATGCGCATGGAAAAACCTCACATTGGACGGCGTTTCCTCACTTTATAGCGAGAAACAACGACCATGCGCAAAGGGCTCCTACCCGCTTCAGTCCGTGCCATGCGCCCCCACCCCACCCCCACCCGGATCCGCCGCGCCCTCGCGCGCAGATAGAGCCGCAAGAGCGGCCCCGCGATCCGCGCGATCTTGTCCCGGGGGGAACGCGCCGCGAAAGCCCGCGATCAGCGTCCAAGGCCCACCCGCGGCCAGGCGCGGCGCGGCTTTCTCCCAGCGTCAAGTTTACGCCGCGCTCCTCACCACTCATGGCGACCCTTGCACCGGGTCAGGACGCCGGGAAAAAAGGCGCCCGCCGAAAAGGCAGATTTGCCCGGCCCGCACGACCATGACCGCGTAAGCAGGCACCGCCCCGAGGCGCGTGGGTTCTGCTCCGGGGCCGGGATCCGCGCGGCAGATGCGCGGCGCGCAAGGCCGCTGAACCCGAGAGGGGGTCAGCTGCGGCAGTGCAGCGATTAAGGCTCGCCTGAGAGCTTAATCCTGTTTTAAGGTGGCGGGATTACGATCCAACAGGTTCATGGCAGAGGCCGCATGACAAATTATGCGCAGATGGATACCATTCTGGTCGCGGCTGCTGTTGCGCTGCTGACGCTGGCCTGCCTGATTATCGCCTATAACATGCGCCGCGGCGCCACCGATCCCGATACCCATGCCGGGCTGGCCTATATCCTTGCGGCCAATGTCGCGATGATGATCGGCACCATCTCGCTGGTCCTGCATCAGCTTTTCTCCGACTCTTTCACCGCCCTGACCGTCGCCATCACCTTTCACGCGACCTTCATGCTGGGCGCGGCGGGCATCCTGCGGGGCATGGGGCGGGCGCCGCCGCATGCGGCTCTCGCGCTGGTCACGCTCCTGTTCATCGCCAGTCAGGGCATTGTCGCCCGGATCGACCCGGATATCCGCTGGGTCATCCTGACCTCGCTTCTGGTCAATGGTGTCATCTGCGCCGTCTTCGCCATCACTCTCAGGCGGGCGGCAGTCCGGCTGGGCAGGGGGGTGGATCTGCTGGTCGCGCTGCCCTTCGCCATCATGGCCGCCGTCTATGCGGTGCGGCTGCTGGGGATTGTGCTCGATCTCTCGGAACCGGTGCTCGCCTTTGGCGTGCTGATGACCAGCTTTGCGCTGACCTTCGCGCTGCTGGTCTGGTGCTTCACGCTGCAGACATTCGGCAATGTGCGACTGGCGCGCAAACTCGTGGTCGAGCGCGGCCGCGCCGAAGAGGCGAGCCGCATGAAATCGCGGTTTCTCGCCAATATGAGCCATGAAATCCGCACGCCGCTGAATGGCGTACTCGGAATGACGGAAATCCTGCGCGATCACGATCTCGGCCCCGAGGAACGCCGCATCGTCGGCGTGATCCATGACAGCGGTCGTACGCTGCTGCACCTGCTCAACGATATTCTGGATCTCTCCAAGGTCGAGGCGGGGAAACTGGTGCTGGAAGAGACGGTGTTTTCACCCTTCGACATGATCACCTCCTGCGCCGAACTCTACCGCATCCCTGCGGCCGAAAAACAGATCGAGCTGGATCTCGACATCGCACCCGCGCTGCGCACAGGCTGCAAAGGCGATCCGCACCGGATCGTGCAGGTGCTCAATAACCTGCTGAACAACGCGATGAAATTCACCCAGAAGGGCAGGATCACCCTGCGCGCCGATCTGGCGCGCGAGACCATGGCAGAGGATGCAAGCGCATGGCTTCTGGTCAGCGTCGCTGATACCGGCATCGGCATGACGGATGCGCAGGCCGCGCGCATTTTCGACGATTTCTCGCAGGCCGAGGACAGTATCGCGCGCAGATTCGGCGGCACCGGTCTGGGTCTGGCGATCAGCAAGCGGCTGATCGGGCTGATGGGCGGGCATATCTCGGTCACCACCGCCCCCGGCAAGGGCACGGAATTCCACCTGCGCCTGCCCCTGACCTGCGCCCCGCGCAGCGCGCTGCCGCCCGTCCCGCCTCTGCACGCTCCCGCCACGGATCCGAGCGGCAGCGCAGCCGCGACGCCCTCGCTCGCAGGGATGCGGATCCTGCTGGCCGAGGATAACCGGACCAACCAGCTTGTGGTTCAGGGCATGCTGCGCAAGGAAGAGATCGCGCTGACCATCGTCGAGGACGGGCGCGACGCGGTGGCGCTGGACGAGGCGATCGCGCGCGGCGAGATCGCCGATTTCGACCTTTTTCTCTTCGATATCCAGATGCCGGTCATGGACGGGCCCGAAGCTTTCGCGCTGATCCGCGCGCGCCGCGCGCAGGCCGGGCGCGCGCCCGCGCGCGCGGCGGTCCTGTCGGCCAATGCGTTGCCGCAACAGATGCAGGCCTATCTCGACATGGGCTTTCTCGAATGCCTGTCGAAACCGGTGCAGAAAGCCCGGCTGATCGCCATGCTTGGCCGCATCGCCCGCAGCATGGAAGACGAAGCCCGGAGCCGCGCCAGGGGCCGGGAGCAGGGTGCGGGCGAGGAAAGCCTGCCCTCCCCGGCGCTTCGCTAAATCGGCCTGCAAGCCAGCCCCGCGCATGCGCGCGCCAGCGGCTAGCCGTAGGGTGCGTGCTCAGCACGCACCCTACACCGCGCGCTCGCGCGCAGGACGCACAGCCCCGCCGCCTCCGGCCCATGCGCAAAGAAAAACCCCCGCAGGCCCAGGCCTTCGGGGGTCGCTCTCTGGCCGCAGGGCGCGAATGCCCCGCAGACCGGATGGCCGCTGTCTCTCAGAGACCGCCTTCGCGCTGCGCCTTCTTGCGCGCAAGCTTGCGCGCACGGCGGATCGCTTCAGCTTTCTCACGGGCTTTCTTCTCAGAGGGCTTCTCGAAATGCTGCTTGAGCTTCATCTCGCGAAACACACCTTCACGCTGGAGTTTTTTCTTCAGCGCCCGAAGAGCCTGATCGACATTATTGTCGCGAACCGATACCTGCATGTGGTTTTCACCACCTTTCCAAGTTAGAGTTGCATCATTCAGCAGGAACCGCCCGCCTAGCAGAGCTTGCGGATTATGTCCAGCACCTCGCGCAACCTGGCCCAACACGGAGCACCAGACATGACCCGTACCAAAGACCAGATCCTCGACGCAGCACTCCTGCATGTGCCCTTTGATGGCTGGAGCGCCGCTGCCCTGCGCGCCGCCGCCGCTGATTGCGGCATGGACGAGGCCGCGGTCCGCGCGCTCTTCCCGCGCGGCGGCGTCGATCTGGCGCTGGCCTTCCACCAGCGCGGCGATGCGCGCATGGCCGCGCGGCTGGCCGCCAGCGATCTCAGCGCGCTGCGCTTTCGCGACCGCGTGGGCTTTGCCATCCGCGCCCGGATCGAGGCCGCAGAGGATCGCGAACTCGTGCGCCGCGGCAGCACGCTTTTCGCGCTGCCCCCCTATGCCGCAGATGGCGCGCGCGCGATCTGGGGCACCGCCGATCTGATCTGGACCAGCCTTGGCGACAGCGCCGAGGATTACAACTGGTATACCAAGCGCCTGACCCTCTCGGGCGTCTATTCCGCAACGGTCCTGTTCTGGCTGGGCGACGAGAGCGCAGGCGCGCAGGAGACCTGGAATTTCCTCGACCGCCGCCTCGACGGGGTGATGCAATTCGAAGATCTCAAACGCGCGATCGAACGCAACCCGCTGGGCCGCGCGCTCAGCGCCGGGCCGCGCGCGCTCCTGTCGTGCATCCGCGCGCCCCGGCGCGATCCGGCGCGGGATCTGCCCGGCAGGCTGCGCCCGCAGGCATCGCAACAGGGTTGACGCGGACCCGATTGCGCCGCAGTTTGCCCGCCACGGGAAACGGGCAGGACAGAAGAAATGGCAGTCGGAACGGAAATCGTCACCTGGGTGGATGGCCAGTGGCACAGGGGCAGCGCGCCGATCATCGGGGCTGCGGATCACGCCGCATGGCTGGGCAGCCAGGTCTTTGACGGCGCGCGGCAATTCGAGGGCGTGCGCCCCGATCTCGACCTGCATTCCGCGCGCATCATCCGCTCGGCCGAAGCCATGGGCATGATCGCGCCCGTGGACGCCGCAACGGTGCAGGGGCTGCTCGAAGAGGGCTGCAACCTCTTCGCCCCCGAGGCCGCGCTTTATCTGCGCCCGATGATGTGGTCGCGCGAATCGACCCCCGGCATCATCGACGCCGTACCCGAAGCGACGGGCTTTGCCATCTGCATCGAGGCGCTGCCCATGCCGGAACCGGGCGCCTTCACGCTCACCGTCTCGCCCTATTGCCGCCCGCGCCCGGACATGGCCCTGACCGAGGCCAAGGCCGGATCGCTCTATGCCAATAACGCGCGCATCATGGCGGACGCGCGAAAGCGCGGCTATTCCAACGCGCTCTCGCTCGATATCGACGGGCATGTGGCCGAAACCGCCTCGACCAATGTCTTCATGGTCCGCGACGGGGTCGTGTTCACCCCGGTCCCCAATGGCACCTTCCTCAATGGCATCACCCGCCAGCGGGTGATCACGCTCCTGCGCGCCGAGGGGATCGAGGTCATCGAGACCTCGCTGACACTCGCGGATTTTGACGAAGCGCAGGAGATTTTCGTCACCGGCAATATCGCCAAGGTCATGCCCGTCGCGCGCTATCTCGACCGCGATCTGGGCGCGCCGCGTCTGGGCGCAAGGGCGCGGGAACTCTACTGGGATTACGCGCTCTCTGCACGGAGGTAGCAGGGGGCGCTGCCCCCTCACCAGCCCCGCAAGGGGGCTGGTTTCACCCCCGGAGTATTTGGGGCAAGAAAATGGAAAGGGATGGGGATGGACCTGCCAAGCACCATGCGCGCGATCGAGATTTCCGAACCCGGCGGGCCCGAAGTGCTGCGCCTGACCGAACGGCCGGTGCCGGTGCCGGGGCCGGGCAAGCTGGTGGTGCGGCTGGCCTATGCCGGTGTGAACCGCCCCGATGCGCTGCAACGCGCGGGCGCCTATGATCCGCCCGCCGGTGCCAGCGATCTGCCGGGGCTGGAAGGGGCAGGGACCATTGCCGCCATCGGGGCAGGGGTGACGGGCTGGAAGATCGGCCAGCGCGTCTGCGCGCTCTTTCCCGGCGGCGCCTATGCCACCCATGCCGCGACCGATGCGGGGCAGGTGCTGCCGGTGCCTGCGGGCATGGGGCTGCGCGAAGCCGCCTGCCTGCCCGAGACGTTTTTCACCGTCTGGTCCAATGTCTTCATGCGCGGCGGCTTGCAGGCGGGCGAGCGCTTTCTGGTGCATGGCGGATCCTCCGGCATCGGCACCACCGCGATCCAGCTTGCGCATCTCTTCGGCGCGCGGGTCTTTGCCACGGCGGGATCGGACGCGAAATGCGCCGCCTGCACCGATCTGGGGGCCGAGCGCGCGATCAATTACCGCCATGAGGATTTTGTGAAAATCCTGCAGGCCGAGGGCGGGGCGAACCTGATCCTCGATATGGTGGGGGGCGAATATCTGCCGCGCAACCTGAAATCACTGGCCGAGGATGGGCGGCTGGTGCAGATCGCCTTTCTGCAAGGCCCCAAGGTTGCGGTGAATTTCGCGCCCCTGATGGTGCGCCGCCTGACCATCACCGGCTCGACCCTGCGCCCGCAATCGGATGCGACCAAGGCGCAGATCGCCCAAGCGCTCCTGCGCGAGGTCTGGCCGCATCTCGCCGCAGGCCGCCTGCGCCCCGTCATGGACAGCGAATTTGCGCTGGAAGAGGCCGCACAGGCCCATGCCCGCATGGAAAGTTCGGCCCATATCGGCAAGATCGTGCTGCGCATCGAAGCCTGAGCGGCGACTGTTTTTCCGACAGACTCGCATGATTTGATCAAATTTTGCGCTGCCGGGTGAATTGAGGCTTGCCAAGTCGCGTGGTTTTCCTGTCGTATGGTGGGGCAATGAGAGGCGAAGCCGTGCGACAGGCGGCGAACGCCCGCAATGGGAGAAAGACATGCAACACCTATTCAAACCGCTGATGATCGGTGCCGCCGCGCTTGGGCTTCAGGCAGGGATCGCTCAGGCCAATTCGATCAATGTGTTCAACTGGTCCGACTATATCGCGCCCGACACGATCGAGAAATTCACCGCCGCGACCGGGATTGCCGTCAATTACGATGTGTTCGATTCCAATGACACGCTTGAGGCCCGCATGCTCGCAGGCTCTTCGGGCTTCGATGTGGTGGTGCCGACCTCGGACTATATGCAGCGCCAGATCATGGCCGGGGTCTATCAGCCGCTGAACCGCGATCTGCTGCCCAACTGGGACAATATGGACCCCGATCTGATGGCGCTCGCCGCCGCCTTTGACGAGGGCAATGAGCATTCCGCCATCTATCTCTGGGGCACCACCGGCATCGGCTATAATGCGCAGGCCGTGGCTGAGCGGCTGGGCGAGGATTACGAGGTCAATAGCTGGTCCATTGTCTTCGACCCGGAAAAAGCCGCATTGTTTCAGGATTGCGGCATCGCATGGCTCGATACCGAAAAGGAAATGTTCCCCGCCGCCATGCGCTATCTGGGCCTCGATCCCACCTCGACCAGCGAGGATGATTTCAACGCCGCTGTAGACCTGCTGCTGGGCGTGCGCTCGACCGTGCGCTATTTCCACTCCTCGCAATATATCTCGGATCTGGCTAATGGCGAGATTTGCCTCGCGGTCGGCTGGTCGGGCGATGTGCTGCAGGCGGCAGAACGCGCCGATGACACCGGTCAGCCGTTCGAAGTGGGCTATGCCATCCCCGATGAAGGCGCGCATCTGTGGTTCGACATGCTGGTGATCCCGGCAGACGCGCCCAATCCCGAAGGGGCGCATGCCTTCATCAACTTCCTGATGGAGCCGGAAATCGCCGCCGATATCACCAATTACGTGATGTTCCCCAATGCGAATTCCGCCTCGACCCCCTTCGTTGACGAGGAAGTGCTGAACGATCCCACCATCTACCCGTCAGCCGAGGCCAAGGCCGGGTTCTGGACGCTCCAGCCCTATGACAACCGCACCGAACGCACCAGCACGCGGCTCTGGACGCGCGTGCGCACAGGTCAATAAGCGATCTGCCCCCTGCCCGGTGCTCTGGGCGGGGGACTTTTTCATGGGGTGGGTGCCATGCCGGACGCAGCGATGATTGACGCCAGACAACCCGCAATCGCGGCAGAGACGAAGCCGTGGCGCAGCGCGGGCACGCGCCCCTTCATCTCGGTGAAGAATATCGTCAAGCGTTTCGGCGATTTTACTGCCGTCTCGAATGTCGATCTCGATATCTACAAGGGGGAACTCTTCTGCCTCCTGGGCGAATCGGGCTGCGGAAAATCGACCCTGCTGCGCATGCTGGCAGGCTTCGAGCAACCGAGCTCGGGCACGATCACCATTGATGGCGAGGATATGGCCCGCGTCCCCCCGGACCGTCGCCCCACCAATATGATGTTCCAGTCCTATGCGCTGTTTCCCCATATGACGGTGGAAAAGAATGTGGCTTACGGCCTCTTGCGCGAAGGGCTGTCGCGCGCGGCAGCCTATGAGCGTGCGGGCGAGATGCTGCGCATGGTCAAGCTGGAAAAACAGGCGCGGCGCAAACCTGACCAACTCTCGGGCGGGCAGCGCCAGCGGGTGGCGCTGGCGCGCGCGCTGGTCAAGAAACCGAAACTCCTGCTTCTGGACGAACCTCTGGGCGCGCTCGACAAGAAACTGCGCGAGGAAACCCAGTTCGAGCTGATCAAGATTCAGGAAAGCCTTGGCGTCACTTTCATCGTCGTCACCCATGATCAGGACGAGGCGATGACGCTGGCCACCCGCATCGGTGTGATGAAGGACGGCATCATCGAACAGATCGGCGAGCCGCGCGAGATCTATGAGACCCCCAATTCGCGCTTTGTCGCCGATTTCATCGGCTCGGTGAATCTGGTCGAAGGCAGGATCGACGCGGTAGCCCCCGATCTCATGCGCATCCAGACCGAGGAACTTGGCCCCGTCCTGCTGCCCCCGCAAACCGGCTATACCCGCAATCAGCAGGTCTGGGGCGCGGTGCGGCCCGAACGCTGGGCGCTGTCGCGGGCCAAGCCCGAAGCCAACCCGAATGCGTGGCAAGGGGTGGTCGAGGAACTGGGCTATATCGGCCATATGTCGCATTACCGGATCCGGCTCGATAATGGCGTGCTGATCCGCGCCAGCCAGTCGAACCGCTTGCGCGATGAAGACCCGATTTCATGGGATGAACGTGTCTGGATCTCGGTCCAACCCGCCGCCTTCCGGGTGCTCACAAGATGAACGCGCTGACCCGCTCTGCGCCATGGCGCGGCACTGCATGGATCATGGGCAAGCTCGGCATCTCCGGGCGCACGCTGGTGATCGCCATCCCGATGCTCTGGTTGCTGATTTTCTTCCTCGCACCTTTCTTCGTGTTGGGCCGGATTTCGCTGGCAGAGGCGATCATCGCCCGCCCGCCCTATACGCCGCTCTTTGAACGCGGCCCCGACGGCACGCTGGAAATCATCGCGAGCTTCGAGAATTACCGCTTCCTGCTCGCGGATGCGCTCTACCGCAATGCCTATCTCTCCTCGATCCAGGTGGCGCTGATCTCGACCATCTTCGCGCTCCTGATCGGCTATCCCATCGCCTATTACATCGCCCGCGCGCCGGAACCCAAACGCTCGATCCTGCTTTTGATGGTGATCCTGCCTTTCTGGACCAGCTTTCTGTTGCGCGTCTATGCATGGATGGGCTTTCTGCGCTCGAACGGCGTGATCAATAACACGCTGATCAGCCTTGGCCTGATCGACAGCCCGATCCAGATGATGCAGACCGATTTCGCCGTCTATATCGGCATCGTCTATACCTATCTGCCCTTCATGATCCTGCCGCTTTACGCCAATCTGACCAAGCTCGATGGCGCGCTGCTGGAAGCGGCGGGCGATCTCGGCGCCTCGCCCATGACCACCTTCTTCACCATCACGCTGCCCCTGTCACTTCCGGGCATCGTCGCAGGCTCGATGCTCGTTTTCATCCCGGCCATCGGCGAATATGTCATCCCCGCACTCTTGGGCGGCCCCGACACGCTGATGATCGGGCGTGTGCTCTGGGATGAGTTCTTCTCCTCGCGCGACTGGCCCGTGGCCTCGGCCGTGGCGATTGTCATGCTGTTTCTGGTCGTGGCCCCGATCATGTGGCTGCAATCGGTGCAGAACCGGCGGGAGGAATCGTGATGCGCGGCTGGTTCCTGCCTCTCGCCGTCCTTTTCGGCTTCATCTTTCTCTACGCCCCGATCCTCTCGCTGATCGTGTTTTCCTTCAATGAAAGCCGCCTTGTCACCGTCTGGGGCGGCTTCTCGACCCGCTGGTATGGCGAACTCTTGCGCGACCGCCAGATCCTGAACGCCGCATGGATCAGCCTCAAGGTCGCCTTCTGGTCGGCCACACTCGCCACGATCATCGGCACGCTCGGCGCCTTTGTCCTGACCCGCTTCAGCCGTTTCACCGGCAGGCTCCTGCTGACCGGCATGATCACCGCGCCCCTCGTCATGCCCGAGGTGATCACCGGCCTCTCGCTGCTTCTGTTGTTCGTGTCGATGGAACTCACCCTCGGCTGGCCCGCAGGCCGGGGCCTGACGACCATCGTCATCGCCCATACCACCTTCTGCGCGGCCTTCGTCGCGGTGATCGCCCAATCCCGCCTGCGCCAGATGGACGAATCCCTCGAAGAAGCCGCGCGCGATCTCGGCGCGGGCCCGGTGCGGGTGTTTTTCGACGTCACGCTCCCGGTAATCATGCCCGCGCTGGTCGCAGGCTGGCTTCTGGCCTTCACGCTCTCGCTCGATGATCTGGTCATCGCCAGCTTCGTCTCCGGCCCCGGCGCCTCGACCCTGCCGATGGTGATCTTCTCCAAGGTCCGGCTCGGCGTCAGCCCCGATGTGAACGCGCTGGCCACGATCATCATCGGCATCGTGCTGGTCGCAGTGCTGATCGCCGGATGGCTGATGCGCCGGGCGATGCGCAACCCGTTATAGCGATCAGAATTTCTGATGCAAATGATCAGAGAATTCAACTTAACCTGATCACGCGTCCCTGTTAGAACGATTCCAGAAATCCACAGAAGGAGGGAATCATGGACGGTTCTGACAAGGCTGGCAAATGCCCGGTCATGCATGGCGGGCAGACCACAACCGGCACGCAGGTGATGGATTGGTGGCCCAAGGCGCTCAATCTCGACATCCTGCACCAGCATGACAGCAAATCGAACCCGCTGCAGGGCTTCAACTACCGCGAGGAAGTGAAGAAACTCGATTTCGCGGCACTCAAGGCCGATATCCACGCGCTGATGACCGACAGTCAGGACTGGTGGCCTGCCGATTGGGGCCATTATGGCGGGCTGATGATCCGCATGTCCTGGCATGCCGCAGGCACCTATCGCGTGCAGGATGGCCGTGGCGGCGCAGGCACCGGCAACCACCGTTTCGCGCCGCTGAACTCCTGGCCCGATAATGCCAATCTCGACAAGGCCCGCCGCCTGCTCTGGCCGATCAAGAAGAAATACGGAAACCAGATCAGCTGGGCCGATCTGATGGTTCTCGCAGGCACCATCGCCTATGAAAACATGGGGCTGAAAACCTTCGGCTTCGCCTTTGGCCGCGAAGATATCTGGGGCCCGGAGAAGGATGTCTACTGGGGCTCCGAGCGCGAATGGCTCGCGCCCTCGGACTCGCGCTACGAGAATCTCGGCGATGCCAGCACCATGGAAAACCCGCTCTCGGCGGTGCAGATGGGGCTGATCTATGTCAACCCCGAAGGTGTGAACGGCCAGCCCGACCCGTTGAGAACCGCCCAGCATGTGCGCGAGACCTTCGCCCGCATGGCGATGAATGACGAGGAAACCGTGGCGCTGGCCGCAGGTGGCCACACCGTCGGCAAGGCGCATGGCAATGGTGATGCGGGCAATATCGGCCCGGCCCCCGAAGGGGCAGAGCTGGAAGAAGCGGGCCTTGGCTGGATGAACCACAAGACCCGTGGCATCGGCCGCGATACTGTGACCTCGGGGATCGAAGGTGCGTGGACCACGCACCCTACGAAATGGGACATGGGCTATTTCAAGCTGCTCTTCGGCTATGAGTGGGAATTGAAGAAATCCCCCGCCGGTGCATGGCAATGGGAGCCCATCGACATCCGCGAAGAAGACAAGCCCGTCGATGTCGAAGACCCCTCGATCCGCTACAACCCGATCATGACCGATGCCGATATGGCGATGAAGATGGACCCGGCCTACCGCGCCATCTGCGAGAAGTTCATGGCCGATCCGGCAAGCTTCGACGACGCTTTCGCGCGCGCTTGGTTCAAGCTGACCCATCGCGATATGGGCCCGCAGGAACGCTATATCGGCCCCGATGCGCCCAGCGAAGTGCTGATCTGGCAAGACCCGGTTCCGGCTGGCAACAGCGATTATGATGTGGCAGCGGTGAAAGCGAAGATCGCCGCAAGCGGTCTCTCGGTCTCGGAAATGGTCGCCACCGCATGGGACAGCGCCCGCACCTTCCGCCAGTCCGATTATCGCGGCGGCGCGAATGGCGCGCGCATCCGCCTCGCCCCGCAGAAGGACTGGGAAGGCAACGAGCCCGCCCGCCTGCAAAAAGTGCTTTCGGTGCTGGAACCGATCGCGGCGGAAAGCGGCGCCTCGATTGCCGATGTGATCGTGCTTGCGGGCAATCTGGGGGTTGAGCAGGCCGCGAAAGCGGCGGGTTACGACATCGAAGTGCCCTTCGCACCGGGCCGCGGCGATGCCACGGACGAGATGACCGATGCCGACAGCTTCAAATGGCTGGAGCCGCTGGCGGATGGTTTCCGCAACTGGATGAAGAAGGATTACGTCGTCACTGCCGAGGAGATGCTCCTCGACCGCGCATCGCTCATGGGCCTGACCGCGCCTGAAATGACCGTGCTTCTGGGCGGCATGCGCGTGATCGGCACCAACCATGGCGGTACGGCGCATGGTGTCTTCACCGACCGCGTGGGCGCGCTGACGACCGATTTCTTCGTCAACCTGACTGATATGGCGTGGAAATGGGTGCCCAAAGGCACGAACGCTTACGAACTGCAGGACCGCAAGACGGGTGCCGCCAAATGGACCGCGACCCGCGCTGATCTGGTGTTTGGATCGAACTCGATCCTGCGCGCCTATGCCGAGGTCTATGCTCAGGACGATGCCGGCGCGAAATTCGTGCAGGATTTCGTCGCGGCATGGGTCAAGGTGATGAACGCGGATCGCTACGATCTGGCCTGATCCGGTCTGACAATCTGCAAGCGGCGTGCCCTCGGGCGCGCCGCTTTTTCATGGCCCTGGGCCAGATGCATGACGTTTTGCGCCGGGTCCGATCAGCTCGCGCCACAGCCCGCTTGCAGCCCCCAACTTCATCTTGCCGAAAAATACTCTCACTGAGTGGCCACGGGCCGCCCTGTTAAAAGCGCGGGCGGCACAGCCTGCCCAAGCTGGTCGGAATGCACTCCAGCGTTCCGCACCCGACGAAACGCGCCGCGACTGTCAGCAATGCGGACGGAGCTGCCGTTCGCTGCGGTTGCAGTATGGGCTGAACTGCGCGGCGGCAGTGCGCAAAAGCGCCCTTTGAAAAACCCGACTACCGGCCTGGTTCTGCCGGTGTCGAAAACTTCTCCGTTTGCCTGGCCCGACCTGAGGATGAATACGTTTATACGGTTGCGAGCGGAACAGTTAGCTGTGATACTATGTGGAACCTGTATAAAGGCAAAGACACTTTCATGAACTTCACGGACGCGCTAAAAACCCGACAATCTCTAATCGCCAAAATTGGCCACGACGAAGCGTATCTTTGTCTTGCGGTCGCGCTCTTCATCGAGGAGCCAGACGTCGATTTGTTGGCGAGTGAAGGTCTTACCGAAGGCGGAAATGATAAGAAAATCGACTTCATTTATCACGATCCGAATTCAAAGCGTTTGGTTTTCGCCCAAGGCTATCTGGCGAAAAAGCCGAAAGACGAAGCCCCGAGCAACAAAGCCTCAGACCTCAATACGGCTTGTGCTTGGCTTCTGTCTGGAGACCTGACAACGGTACCAGAAAAG
This sequence comes from Natronohydrobacter thiooxidans, assembly GCF_001884735.1. Classification (GTDB taxonomy): domain Bacteria; phylum Pseudomonadota; class Alphaproteobacteria; order Rhodobacterales; family Rhodobacteraceae; genus Roseinatronobacter; species Roseinatronobacter thiooxidans_A. Next base: position 391,568 of record NZ_MJAP01000034.1, read on the forward strand.
CTGCGGGAAATCATTATAGGCTTCCGCGCTGCAATAGATGCAGGCGAAATCGAATCAATTGACCTTTTATACGTCCACAATTTACCGGAATCAGTGAACGTAACTCGCGAGCTTCAAACAGTCGAAAGCCATCTACGTACAACGCTCGCGGACGATAAAATTACGGTTCGTTCACATGAGCTCGGTAAGGCTAAGATTGAGCATCTGTTTACAGCTCAAGACTCCCACATTGAAGTGATTGACGACATTGATTTCCCTTGGGAAATTGGCATCACTCAAATAGGAGACAACTGGACAGCTGGTGTTGCCACAGTAGAGGCGAACTGGTTGCATGGTCTCTACGAGAAATACGGCGACAAGTTATACAGTGCGAACTATCGTGGATTCCTCGGTGCCGACGGTCGAAAACGAGTCAACTCTGGAATCCGCGAAACTGCTGAAAAGGAGCCCAAAGACTTTTGGGCCTACAACAACGGCATTACAGTGCTAACCCTTTCTATAGGCGATAAGAAAAAGGGTAAAAGAACTTTGCGGGGAGTTTCCATCATCAACGGAGCGCAAACTTCCGGAACTATTGGTTCAATTGATAAATCTAAAACGTCACTCGATGAAGTGAAGCTGCTTTGTCGGGTCATTGAATGCTCTGATCAAGCAACCATCGACAAGATTGTTCGCTTCAATAATACTCAAAACGTTATCACCACGTGGGATCGATTCAGCAATGATGCTGACCAGAAGCGGCTGTCTGACGAGTTTGATGAACTCGGGTACGCTTACAATCGCAAGCGTGGCTTCAATGCCCACGGTGACCAGATTGGAATTGAGCAAGTACTGCAACCCTTGCTTGCATTCCACGGCCGTCCTACAGATGCGGTTCGAGGTAAGGCACAGCTTTTTGTTCAAGGGCACTTATACAGGAGCGCATTTGAAAACAAGAAAGCCAGACATATTTTGCTCGTATACTCTCTCGCCCGCGCAATCGATAACAAAAGGCTTGAGTTAAAGGCTAAATCAAATGAGGGTGCTCTAATATCGGTCGAGGCCAGGCAGTTGGCACTCCTGAGGAACCTCAATTTCAAACCGTTTCTCATTGCTGCAATAGCGAACAGTCTTGAAACCATTGTCGGCACCTATTGCGACCCTCTGACGGTCAGCTTCAAACCCGCTGCCATCAAGGGCACAGTATTGACCGATCTCTCAGCAAGATGGCTGCCAATAGTAGAAGCTGTACTTCCACTTCTCACAGCCATTGTCCAACCAGATACATTTTTCAAGAAGCTTAGTTCGGAAGACGACTTTATGAGCCAAACAAAAGCTCAGTTAGACGCCATGCTCGTCGCGACCGGGCAACCCGAAAAATGTTCTGATTTTTCATCGATGGTGGCATCAACCTGAGCGGCGGCGATTGATGTTTTGTGTGACGCAGCTCCGAGTCCATCTTCTTCGTTGGCATCCCCGAAGTTTGAAATCGTTTCGGGTATCAGATTCTATCCGGCTTTCGTGCGAGATGAACGAGGATGATTGTGTCTGCTATAGGCTGGCTGCGGCCCGATGCACCCGCAGAATTTTAAGCGGCCTGTGCGTCCGCTCAGGGCTCGAAGCCGTCATGGGGTATCTTGTGTCAGATGCAGAGTACTAGCGCCTGCCATTCCGGGGGCTTTCGCATTCGGGCCGCAATTATCCCCCCGGATCATTTCCGGACGCCCCTCATCACTGGCGCGACGCTCCCCCGTCATCCCGGCAGGCGCTGCCCTCACCCGGGCTCCGAACCGGGTGATGCAGCCGTCGCGGGCCGCAATCTGTAGCGCGCCGGATGCGCGTAATGGGGCAGGGCCGCCTCGCTGATCCGGCGCAACTCGGGCGGCAGATCCGGCAGCGGCGCTTCCGCGCCCCCAAAGCCCGTGGAGCGATTACCAGACCGGCGCCCGGATCCCGTCATAGGGTTTCGGACCAGCAGACCGGCGCAGCATCCGGGCGCGATACTCCAGCCCCAATCCTTGACAGAGCGCAGGCATCATCCCCTCGGGATCGGCGCGGATATCGGCTCGGTCGAACACCAAGCGCGGATTTTTCGCCTGATGAAATCGATTTTCAGAATTTGCGGGTGTTTTGCCCGGACTCTCCGACCTGGCCCGTCCAGAATGAAAAACGCTTTCAAAAACCCCGGCTTGTTGCACAGAATCGATATTCTCCAGCGTCACCCCGGCATATTTCGCCCCGAAACTTGCCAAAACCCGATCCGGGTGCCGGATCAGCCCAACGCCCCGCGAGCCTCTGAAAAGCCCTTGTTCATGCCCGCGCGATCAGCGCCCGCGTGGCCCGGATCGCGGCATATTCCGAGCGGGTCTTGCCGCGCAGACGGTGCAGCCAGACGCCCGGTTGCGCGAGATATTCCAGCCACCACAGGTTTCTGGACAGGCTTTGGGTCTTGCGCCAGACGGTCTCGGACCCCGCGGCGCGATAGCCTTGCAGGGCCAGTTCCGCGAGCTCTGTCTCGGTGCCAAGCGTGGCATAGACCGAATGCAGCAGCAGCGAGAGGTCACGCGCCTTGTCGCGCGTGCGGGCATGCAACCTGGCCCCGGCTTCGAGGTCGAGAAAGGTCAAGTCCTTGTCATTCCAGCAAATATCGCGCAGCGAAGGGCGCCCATGCGCCAACCCGCGCGCATGAAGTTCGGCCAGCGCCGCGCCCGTGCGCTGCATCAGGCTGGCATCGGCCTGCCCGCGATAGACCAGCGATTGCAGCGGTGTGCCATGATCGGCGAGCACGATCCTGTCGCTCTCCGCAGCCACAATCCGCGCGACCGCCGCCCCCTTTGCCGCGAAGCCCCGCAGCAATTCCACCTCGCGCGCGAAGGCGGCTTTCGGATCACCTTTCTGAAGCCGCCAGCGCAGCGACGCGTGCTGTTCGGGCATTTTCACGAAATAGGATTTCCCCTCATGCGTGATCGGGGTCAGACGGCGCGGGGGCAGAGCGCGCGCGATCTGCAACAGGCGCTCGGCCAGCGTGCTTTCCGTGTCAGTTGGCGGCATGCAATTCCCCGAAGCCCTGTGAATTGATTGACAGTCTTTGGGTGGTTGGCGCAAAACTCCGGCCACGGCAACCCGAATGTGACCTGCAAATGACGATCACGCTTTCAGATTTTCTGCTGATCTGCCTTGCCGGGGGTTTGGGTAGCATGCTCAGGGCCAGCATGACCTCGCTTCTGTCGCATCGGCTGCACCCGGCGGGCACGATATTTGTTATCAATGCCTTAGGCAGTCTTCTGATCGGCTTTGCCTTTGGCTTCGCGCTCGGTCTCGCCCCGTCCACAGGCGCGGCTGACCTGCCGAAAGCCTTTATCCTCTTCGGCATGGGGCTTTTGGGCGGGTTCACCACGGTCTCGACCTTCGCGCTGCAAGTGCATGAGCTGTGGTTGGCCGGGCGCGGGCGCGCGGCGCTGATCACGGCAGGCGGATCAGTGCTGTTATGCCCGCTGATGGCGGCGCTGGGGCTAATCCTGGCGCTGGGGGCCGGGTGATGGGGCTTTGGGCGGTCGGACTGGGGGGCGCTCTGGGCACGGGGCTGCGGGGCGCGCTCAGCCTGCTGGCGCTGCATCTGCTGGCCGAACACGCCTATCTGGCGACGCTGGTTGCCAATGTGCTGGGCGCGGGGCTGATCGGCTATCTGGCGACGCGCAGCCTGTCACTCGGGCGACGCGCCTTCTGGATGACCGGGTTCTGCGGCGGTTTCACCACCTTCTCATTGTTTTCGCTGGAGATTGTGACTCTGCTGGAGCGATCCCTGACCGGGGCGCTCGCCTATGGCAGCGCCTCGCTGGTGCTGTGGATGCTCGCTGTCTGGGGCGGCTGGCGCTGGGGTCGGGGCTAGATATTATCCACCTGCGGCATGCCCATGACGTGATAGCCGCCATCGACATGGATGATCTCGCCGGTGGTATGCGCGCCATAGTCGGACGCCAGATAAACCGCTGTTCCGCCAACACTTTCCAGCGTCGCATTGGTGCGGAGCGGCGCATTTGCCTCGGCATGGCGGAAGGTCTTGCGCGCGCCGCCGATGGCCGCACCCGCCAGCGTTTTCATCGGGCCGGGGCTGATCGCATTCACGCGGATGCCCTCTGGCCCAAGGTCATTGGCCAGATAGCGGACCGAGGATTCGAGCGCGGCCTTGGCCACGCCCATGACATTGTAGAAGGGTGTCACGGTGTTCGAGCCCTGAAAGGTCAGGGTCAGGAGCGCGCCGCCATTCGGCATGAGTTCCGAGGCGCGGCGGCCCAAGTCGATGAAGCTGTAGCAGGAAATTTCCAGCGAATGCTTGAAATTCGCGCGGCTGGTGTCGCGGAAGCGTCCGGTCAGTTCAGTCTTGTCCGAGAACGCGATGGCATGGACGAGGAAATCCATGCTCCCCCAGCGCGATTTCAGCGCGTCAAAGGCCGCATCGAGCGAGGATTCGTCGGTGACATCCACATCAAGCAGCAGATCCGAGCCGAGCGAGGCGGCGAGCGGTTCTACCCGCTTGCCGAAAGCCTCGCCCTGATAGCTGAAGGCCAGTTCCGCGCCCTGATCGGCCAGTGCTTTCGCAATGCCCCATGCGATCGAGCGCTCATTGGCCACGCCCATGACCAAACCGCGTTTGCCTGTCATCAATCCCGACATGATCCGCTCCTCAGTCGCGCCAGGCGCTCATGATGAGCGTGGCATTGGTGCCGCCAAAGCCGAAGCTGTTGGACAGGACCGAGTCGAGTTCAATGTTTTCAACGAGTTGCGTGGCGATCTCACCCTCGCGGATGGCGGGGTCAAGCTCGGTCACATTGGCGGAGGCTGCGATGAACCTGCCCTGCATCATCAGCAGGCTGTAGATCGCTTCCTGCACGCCGGTCGCGCCAAGCGAGTGGCCGGTCAGCGATTTGGTCGAGGAGATCGGGGGCACATTGCCTTCGCCCCAGATGCGGCGGATCGCCTCAACCTCCGTCACATCGCCTGCGGGGGTCGAGGTGCCATGGGCGTTGATATAGCTGACCTTGCGGTCCGAGGGCAGGGTGTCGAGGGCAAGGCGCATCGAGCGCTCACCGCCTTCGCCCGAGGGGGCGACCATATCATGCCCGTCCGAGGTCGCGCCATAGCCGGTCACTTCGGCATAGATTTTCGCACCGCGCGCCTTGGCGTGTTCAAGTTCTTCCAGAACCAGCACGCCGCCACCGCCGCCGATCACAAAGCCGTCGCGGGTCACGTCAAAGGCGCGGGCGGCGGTCTCTGGCGCGTCATTATATTTCGAGGACATCGCGCCCATCGCATCAAACAGGCAGGAGAGGGTCCAGTCCAGTTCTTCGCCGCCACCGGCGAAGATGATATCCTGTTTGCCCATCTGGATCAGTTCGGCGGCATTGCCGATGCAATGTGCCGATGTCGAACAGGCCGAGGTGATCGAGTAATTCACGCCCTTGATCCTGAAGGGCGTCGCCAGACAGGCCGAGTTGGTGGAGGACATGCAGCGCGTGACCATGAAGGGGCCCATGCGCTTGGGGCTGCCTTTCTCGATCACGATCTGATGGGCCTGAAACAGGTTCGAGGTGGAGGGCCCGCCCGAGCCCATGATCAGACCGGTGCGCGGGTTCGAGACATCGGCCGCGTCAAGCCCGGCATCGGCAATCGCCTGTTCCATCGACAGGAAATTATAGGCCGCGCCCGCGCCCATGAAGCGCAGGTTGCGCTTGTCGATATGGTCTTCGAGCACGATCTGCGGTTTGCCATAGACCTGGCTGCGGAAACCGTGTTCGGCATGTTCCGGCGCGAAAACAATGCCCGAGCGGCCTGCGCGCAGGCTGTCCGACACTTCTGCGGCGGAATTTCCGATGGGGGAAATGATCCCCAGACCTGTGATGACGACGCGGCGCATGGTCCCTCCCGGTAAAACAGTCGTGCCTGTCTATGGCAGTGCGCGCGGCGGGGCAAGGGTCTTGGCGTGGTGGTTTTGACGGTCCGGGGGGATGCGGGCACTATCGGGGGTGGGGTAGGGTGCGTGCTGAGCACGCACCTTACATCAGCGCCCTTCGCGCAGCCATGCCCCCAGCGCCAGCCCGGCGGCCAGCAGAAGCCATGCCCAACCCGGCAGCAAAGCGCTGGTCCGCAGATCGCGGGTCAGATAGGCCTCGCGCGGGGTCAGGCCCAGCCAGCCGCGCCCGGCAGCGGCACGGCCCTCGCGCACAAGGCGCAGCTCGGGCAGACCCTCTTCCAGCCGCACGGAACCGCCGCGCGTGGCATTCACCAGCGGGCCCAGCTTCTCGGCCGTGGCGATGGTTTCCTCGAACTCGCGCGGGGCCTGGGGGCCAAGCGCGATCACCGCCTTCAGATCGCCCTCGGTCAGACGGTAGAGGCCGGTTTCGGGCGCGTCAAATTCGGCGCGGAAACTGCCGGGGCTGTCCTCGGTCAGATCCAGCAGGGTCTCGGTCCCGTCGGGGCCGGTCACGGTCACCTCCCCCACCTCGTCGCGCAGGCTGCGGCGCAGGATCGTCACGCGGTTGCCTTCGGCGGTCGCGCTCAGGGTTTCCTCTTCCAGTTCCGGCTCGCCCATCATCCAATGCGCCAGCCGCCGCAAGAGTTCCAGTTGCGGCCCGCCGCCCTCGAACCCGCGATCCCAGAGCCATGTCTGATCCGAGGCCAGCAGCGCCATGCGCCCCGCGCCCACCCGGTCGAGCATCAGCAGCGGGCGGTCCCCCACGCCGCTCATCACGGTCTGGCCCCGCTCCGGCACCATCTCGATCTGGCGGAACCAGCGCCCCCAGCCGGGGCCGTCCTCTGCGGCGGGGGCCAGCGCTTCCAGCCCCGCAGTCACCGGATGGCGCTGGCCAAGCTCGGTCACGCGCGGGGTAAAGCCTTCCTCAATCACGCGCGCGGTGGGCCGGGCCGGGAAGACCTCGCCCAGGGGCGAGCGCCAGATGCTGTCGGCGCTGGCGAGTTCGGGGCCCCCCACCACCAGAAGCGCGCCGCCCTCTTCGACATAGCGGGCGATATTGGCGTAATAGCTGTTGGGCAGGATGCCGCGACGGCGGTAGCGGTCGAAGATGATCAGGTCGAACTCGTCGATCTTCTCGACAAAGAGTTCGCGCGTCGGGAAGGCGATGAGCGAGAGTTCATTGACCGGCACCCCGTCATGGCGGTCGGGCGGGCGCAGGATGGTGAAATGTACCAGATCCACCGCCGGGTCGGATTTCAAGAGGTTGCGCCATGTCCGCTGCCCGGCATTGGGCTCGCCCGAGACCAGAAGCACGCTGAGGCGGTCGCGCACCCCGTTGATCTGGACCACGGCGGCGTTGTTGCGGGTGGTTAACTCACCGGGCGCTTCGTCAAGCTCGAATTGCAGCACATTCATCCCGCCGCGTTCCAGCGTGACGGTGATTTCCATATCCTCGCCCACTGGCACCATGGCGCGCTGCATCTCGCCGCCATTGATCGCGTAATTCAGCGCCGCATAGCTGCTTTCGCCGCGGGGCACCGCGCCCTGATCCTCGATTCGCAGCCCGAGTGTGATCGGCTCGCCCAGAATGGCGAAAGCGGGGGCGTTGCGCAGGATCAGGCGGCGATCCCAGTCGCTGGCCTTGCCGGTCTTGAGCAGGTGGAAAGGGGCGGGCAGGGTCAGGCCGGGGGCTTCGTCATGGGTCTGGCCGTCAGAGATGGCGAAGACGCCCGCCAGCCGGTCGCGCGGCAGATCCGAGAGCGCTTCGGCCAGTGCGGTGTTGATCTCGGTGCCCTGATTGCGCGGCCCGTCGGGCAGGCGCACCACGCGCGTCTCGATCCCGCCCAGGCCTTCGATCGCGCCTTCAAGGTGGTCGAGCGCGGCTTCGGTCTGTTCGGCGCGGCTGCCCAGCCGGTTCGAGGCGGTGTCATCGACGACAATCAGCGCGATATCGTCGAGCGTGTCGCGATCCTCGGTCTGCAGCGAGGGGTTGGTGAGCGCCGCGATCAGCGCCAGTGCCGCAAGCCCGCGCAGCCACCAGCCGCGAAGGCCCCGCCATAGGGCGATCCCGACCATGAGCGCGGCAATCCCCGTCACGGCCCAGATCAGCGCCCAGTCGAGCAGGGGTGCGAAGATGATCTCCTGCGCGCCGGTCATTGGCCCAGCCTTTCGAGCAGGGCGGGCACATGGACCTGATCGGATTTGTAATTGCCGGTCAGCACATGGGTGATCAGGTTGATCCCGAAGCGATAGGCCATTTCGCGCTGTTCCTCGCCCGAATAGCCCATGCCAAGGCGCACCATCGCGCGGCCCTGATCATCGACCGCCCAGGCCGAGGCCCAGTCATGCCCGCCGATGATCACCGGCGTCACCCCGTCATTGAGGTTGCGAAACGGCATGCCCTCGGCGCGCTCGGCATCGGGGGGCGCGGCTTCGACCCAGACATCGCGCCCGGTATGCCTGCCGGGAAAGTCCTGGATCAGATAGAAGGTGCGGGTCAGGATATGGTCCTCGGGGATTGGCTCTAGCGGCGGAATATCGAGCGTGCGGGCAATCGCCTGCAACCGGCGCGCTTCCGGCGTCGTGCGGGTCAGCCCGGCCAGTTCGGCATCGCGCGTGTCGAACAGGATCATGCCGCCGCCGCGCAGATAGCGGTTCAGTTTGGCTGTGGCCGCATCCGAGGGGATCGGCGTGTCCTCGGTGATGGGCCAGTAGAGGAAGGGGAAGAAGGTGAGTTCATCCGCTTCGATATCGACGCCGATGGGCGGGCCGGGCTCGACCGAGGTGCGGGCGTAAAGCGTGCGGCTGAGGCCCAGCAGCCCCGCGCGCGCAAGCTGATCGACGCGGCTGTCCCCGGTCAGGACATGGCCCAGCACCATGTCAGAGGTGGCTTGCAGCGCAAGGCGGTCATCGGCCTGCGCGGGGCTGTGATGCAGGCCAAGGGTGAGAAGCGCCAGCGCGGCGGTCGCATGGCGCAGCCGCCCCGAGATCCAGAGCGCGGCCAGAATGTCGATCATGAGAAGGCCAAGGCCAAGGGTGAGGAAGAGCGCGGTCAGATCGCGTTCTTCGGCAATGGTGTCGCGCTCGACCACCACGCTTGCGGGCCAGACGGTCGGGCGCAGTTCCATCTCGGGCGCGCCTATGTTCAGCGCCAGCGATCCGGCGGCGCTGCGATAGATGCCGGGGGGCAGATCGGGGCCGAAACGGTGCTCGGTCATGCGCTCGCCGGGGACAACCGGGCGCTGGCTGGCGTCGAGCACCTGCCCGAAGCCATCGAGCGCGCGTTCGGGTTGCCAGACCGTGCCTGCCATCGCCGCTTCGGTCGGGGCGGCGGGGCGAGTCGAGACGGCGAGGCGTTCCAGCATCTGCACGAAAAGGCCCGAAAGCGGCAGCGAGGACCATTCGGCATTGGCGGTGGTGTGGATCAGCACGACCTGACCATCGCCCGAGAATTTGCGCGTCACCAGCGGCGTGCCATCGGCCAGCGCGGCAATCGTGCGTTCCGCCAGCGCCGGATCAGGCTGGGCCAGAACCTGCGCGCTGATGGTGACATCACTGGGGATGGAAAGCCCCGCAAAGGGCGAGTCATTGCTGAATTCGCGCAATTCGCGGGGCGCGCCCCAGCTCATCGCGCCGCCCACAGTGCGCCCGCCAATGCGCAGGCGGACGGGCAGAAGCGGGTCTTCCTCGGCACGGGCCACGTCGCTTGCCGCCAGACGCGGCCCGGCGAAGCGCAGGAGAAGCCCGCCATCATTCACGAAATCGAGCAACTGGGCGGATTCGATCTCGGCCAGTTGCGCGATATCGACAAGGATCAGCACATCGGGCGCGGTCAGCAGCAGATCATCGATTGACGGGCTCTCGATCAGATCGGCGACCGGTTCCAGCGCCTGCCGCAGGTAGAAGAAGGGCGAGAGCAGATCGAGCCCTTCGCGCCCCTCGCGGCCTGTGAGCAGTGCCACCTTGCGCCGTTGCAGCGCGTCATCGCTCAGCGCCACGGCACCGGCGCTGCGCTCGCCCGCGATCTGGAAGCGGGTGATGCGGTTGCGCAACTCGGGCTGCAGGGTCAGATCGACGCGGGCGGTGGTGGCGCCTGCGGCAAATTCGGTCTCGGCCCGGTGCAACAGCCGCTCGACCCCGGCGGGGTCGCGGCCGGTGGCGGTGATCTCGATGCTCTGCTCGGGCAGGCCAGCGGGGCGGTGGGCGGTCAGCGTGATGACCCCTTCGCGCAAGCTGGGTGGTGCCAGGGCCAGCGGGATGCGCGAGGTCTCATAGACCGTGACCGCGCCACGCGCCTGCAGGGCGGATAACAGGTCAGCGCGGTAGGGGTGGTCGAGACCATCGGACAGCCAATAAGTGTCGAACCCGGCAGGCAGCGCGGCGAGCCAGCCGGTCAGGCGCTCGGGATCGGCGGTGAAGGGCGCAGGCGCCATGCCCGGCACGCGCTCGGCCCAGAAATCCGCCGCGCGGAAGGGGGTTTCACCGGGGGGCGGGTCGGTCAGCGCCACGACCGCGACCGGGCGGCCCGCGCGCTGGGCTTCGGACAGAAGATCATTCACCCGGTCCATGCGACGCGACCAGTCGCGGGCGCTGGCCCAGCTTGCGTCGAGCGCGATCAGAAGCGGCCCGTCGCCATCGCGCGCGGCCTGCGGGTTCAGGACCGGGCCTGCGAAACCGAAGATCAGCGCGGCGACAGCCAGCGCGCGCAGCACCAAGAGCCAGAGCGGGGTCTTGTCGGTCTCGGTGGTCTCGTCGCGCAGCCCGATCAGCAGCGCCACACCGGGGAAGCGGCGGATGACGGGCGCAGGCGGGACCGCGCGCAACAGCCACCACAGAAGCGGCAGCGCGATGAGCGCGCCAAGCAGAAGCGGCGAGGCGAAACCGAGCGGGCCCAGCGTGACCATCAGCGCCCCCGGCTTGCATCAACCTGCTGCCAGAGCCACATCAATGCGGCGCTTGCAGGCTGGTCGGTGTGATGGGAGAGCAATTGCCAGCCGGTGACGCGGGCAAGATTTGCCAGCATGTCGCGCCGCTCGGCCAGCCGGTCCCGGTAGCGGGTTTGCAGGTCATTCGCGCGCAATGTCTCATGGCGCAGGGCACCGGTCATGGATTCAAAGATCGAGCGGCCCTGATAGGGAAATTCCTCTTCCACCGGATCAAGGATCTGCACCAGAGCCCCGCCAATGCCGCGATCTGCGGCGCGGCCCACGGCATCCTGCACCGGCTTCGGATCGCCCAGAAAATCGGACAGGAACACCGCCTGCGAATGCGCGGGCAGCGCCATATCCGGGGGGGTGCCATAGTCCTGATCCGTCGTCTCTGCGACCAGCGCCAGCGCCAAGGGATCAAGCTGCGCGCGGCCTGCGCGCGGGGGCAGGTCGGGCATCAGCCCCACACGCTCGCCGCCCTTCAGCAGCAGGACTGAGAGCGCCAGCCCCAGAAGCCGCGCGCGGTCGGATTTCGGTGCGCGGGTTTTGTGGCCGGTGAATTGCATCGCCTGCGCGCGGTCCACCCAGAGCGTGACCGCCTGCGCCGCCTGCCATTCGGTTTCGCGCACGAAATGCACATCGGCGCGGGCCGAGCGGCGCCAGTCGATCCGCGCGCCCCAGTCCGAGGATGTGGCCTGCCGGTATTGCCAGAATTCATCGCCCGCGCCCGCGCGTCTGCGCCCATGCGCGCCGGGCAGGACCGAGGCCGCCAGCAAATGCGCCTGCGCCATGAGGGCGGGCAGGTTTGCGGCCAGTCCTTCGGCGCGGGAACGGAGCGGGGCGGACAGGTTCACGCCGCGGCCTCCATCCGCGTGGCGGTGGCGGCCACACGGTCGATGATCTGGCCCAGATTGTCACCGCGCGCACGCGCAGCAAAACCCAGCGCCATGCGATGCGTCAGAACAGGACGCGCCATCGCTGCCACATCCTCGACCGAAGGGGCAAGGCGCCCGTCCAGAAGCGCGCGGGCGCGGACCGTGAGCATCAGCGCCTGCGCCGCGCGCGGGCCGGGGCCCCAGCTGACGGCATCCTGCACCGCCTCATGCGCCTCTGGCTCATCGGGGCGGCAGGCGCGGACCAGATCGAGGATCGCCTCGACCACCTTTTCACCCACGGGCATGCGCCGCAGCAGGCGTTGCGCGGCCATCAGTTCCGCGGCGGTGAAGACCTCATGCGCGGCATCCTCGCTCTCGCCGGTGGTGGCCAGCAGGATATCGCGTTCGGTCGCGCGGTCGGGATAATCGACATCGATCTGCACGAGGAACCGGTCAAGCTGCGCCTCGGGCAGGGGATAGGTGCCTTCCTGCTCGATCGGGTTCTGGGTCGCGAGCACATGAAAGGGCCTGTCCAGCGCATGATGCGCGCCCGCGACAGTGACTTCGCCCTCCTGCATCGCCTGCAAAAGCGCGGCCTGCGTGCGGGGCGAGGCGCGGTTGATCTCATCGGCCATCAGAAGCTGGCAGAAAATCGGCCCCGCGATGAAGCGGAAGGCGCGTTTGCCATCCTCGGCCACATCCAGCACTTCCGAGCCAAGGATATCGGCGGGCATCAGGTCGGGGGTGAACTGGATGCGGTTGCCCTTCAGCCCCATCACGGTCGAAAGCGTGTCCACCAGCCGCGTCTTGCCCAGACCCGGCAGGCCGATCAGCAGACCATGGCCGCCGCAGAGCATGGCGGTCAGCGTCAGATCGACGACCCGGGTCTGGCCGATGAAGCGGCGGTTGATGCTGTCGCGCGCCTGCGCCAGTTTCTCGCCCAGGGTTTCGATCTCGGCGATCAGGTCACTCTCTTGGCTCATGCACAGGCTCCTTGGGTCGGGGGTGAGATTTGACCAAATCACCCGATCTGTTACTCTCAGACATATCGCATGAGGCGCCAATGGCAAAAAGCAGTTCTGAACAAAATAGCGTGACCCCTTCGGCAGATACGCTGGCACAGGCGGCGCGTGCCGCGGCCAAGGGCAAGGGCCTGCCGCCGGTGCATCTATGGGATCCGCCCTTTTGCGGCGATCTGGACATGCGCATCGCGCGCGACGGGACATGGTTCTATCAGGGAACGCCGATCGGCCGCGCGCCGCTGGTGCGGCTCTTCTCGACGATCCTGAAGCTGGAGGGGGGCAAATATTATCTAGTGACGCCGGTCGAAAAGGTCGGGATCACGGTCGAGGATGCGCCCTTTGTTGCGGTGGATTTCCAGACCGAGGGGCAGGGCGCGGCGCAGCGCCTGCATTTCACCACCAATGTGGGCGATAGCGCGCTGGCCGGGGCAGAGCATCCGATTCGCGTGATCCGCGATCCCGAGACGGGCGAGCCCTCGCCCTATGTCATGATCCGCGCGGGGCTGGAGGCGCTGATCGACCGCAAGAGTTTCTACCGGCTGGTGGAGCTGGGTCGGCATGCCGAGCATGAGGGCGCAAGCTGGTTCGGGCTGTGGTCGGGCGGCGTGTTCTTTCCGGTGATCCCGTCGGGGGAACTGCCGGACTAGGCTGGGGTGTAAGGTGCGTGCTCAGCACGCACCCTACTGTGATGCGTCAGTTCCGGGCCTTGTCGACCATCTTGCCCTTCGAGATCCAGGGCATCATCTCGCGCAGCTTCGCACCGACCTGTTCGATCTGATGCTCGTCATTGATGCGGCGCGTGGCCTTGAAGAAGGGCTGGCCGACCGCGTTTTCCTGCATGAAGTCGCGCACGAATTTGCCGGTCTGGATGTCGCTCAGCACCGCTTTCATCCGCGCCTTGGTCTCGTCATAGGGCAGGATGCGCGGCCCCGAGACATATTCGCCATATTCGGCAGTGTTCGAGATCGAATAGTTCATGTTGGCGATGCCGCCTTCATAGATCAGATCGACGATCAGCTTGACCTCGTGCAGACACTCGAAATAGGCCATTTCCGGCTCGTAGCCAGCTTCGACCAGCGTCTCGAAGCCCATGCGGATCAGCTCGACCAGACCGCCACAGAGCACGGCCTGCTCGCCGAAGAGGTCGGTTTCGCATTCCTGACGGAAGTTGGTCTCGATGATCCCCGAGCGCCCGCCGCCGATGGCCGAGCAATAGCTCAGGCCGATTTCCATCGCCTTGCCGGTCGCGTCGTGATGCACCGCCACCAGACAGGGCACGCCGCCGCCCTTGACATATTCGCCGCGCACCGTGTGGCCGGGGCCTTTGGGCGCCATCATGATGACATCGACACCGGGTTTCGGCTCGATCAGGCCGAAATGCACGTTCAGACCATGGGCAAAGGCAATCGCAGCACCTTCGCGCAGATTGTCATGGACGTATTTCTTGTAGGTTTCGGCCTGCAATTCATCGGGCATGGTGAACATGATCACATCACACCATGCTGCCGCCTCGGCAATGCCCATGACCTTCAGGCCCTCGGCTTCGCATTTCTTCGCGCTGGGCGAGCCCTCGCGCAGGGCGATCACGACATTCTTGGCCCCCGAATCGCGCAGGTTCAACGCATGGGCATGGCCCTGGCTGCCATAGCCCAGGATCGCCACTTTCTTGTCCTTGATCAGGTTCACATCGCAATCGCGATCATAATAGACGCGCATCTGCCGCCCTCCTTGGTTGCATTCATGCGGCGCAGTATAGGGATTTGAGGCGGGTTTTCGTTTCAATTCCCTCACATTTATGCATAAGAACGAAAAGATTATTCGCCTATCGGAAAATACTGGAAAAATCATGCGCCTTGATGACAGCGATCGCCGGTTGTTGCGCCAGCTTGTCGCCGCGCCCGATGCCAGCACCGCCGATCTGGCCGCGCGCGCGGGGCTGACCGAACCGACCTGCTGGCGGCGGCTGGAACGGCTGCGCGGCGCGGGCATTCTGCGGGGCCAGCGCGCGGTGATCAACTGGCGCGCGCTGGGCTATCAGGTCGAGGTCAGCCTGCGCATCACCCTCGACAAGACCGACCCGCGCGCCTTTGACGAATTCATCGCCCGCGCGCGGCTGGTGCCCGAGGTGCTGGAGATCCAGACATTCCTCGGCCGTGTCGATCTGCGCCTGAATCTGATCGCCCGCGACATGGCGCATTACCGGAAAGTGTATCGCGACCGTATTCTGACGCTACCGCATATCGCCGATCTGGAAGCGCTGATGCATCTCTCAGAGATCAAGTCGGAAGAAAGCCTGCCGCTATGATCATTTTCTTGCCCCAAATACTCAACAAGGCGGTGCGGCCATGATCGAGATTGACACCACTGACCGCGCCCTGCTGCGCGCGCTCTCCGAGGATGCCACGCAAAGCGCGGGTGCCTTGGGCCGCAAGCTGGGCCTCAGCCAGCCCGCGACATGGCGGCGATTGAAACGGTTGCGCGAGGGCGGCGCGATTGCGCGGCAGCGTGTCGATCTCGACCTTGCCGCGCTGGGTTTCGGTGTGACCGTGTTTTTGGGCGTGAGCCTTGCCGCCAAGGGCCGTGTCAGTCTGGCCGATTTCGAACGCGCCGTCGCGGCCATCCCCGAAGTGCAGACGGTGCAGCATGTGCTGGGGCTTTATGATTACCGGCTGCGGGTCGTGGCGCGGGATCTGAGCGATTTCGAGCGTATCCTGCGCCGCCGCATCCTGACCCTGCCCGGCGTGGGCGCGGTGGATGCGAATGTGCTCCTGAGCGAGGAACGCCTTCCGGGGCCGCTCTGAGTGATTGACCTGGGGCGCGGCTTTGGGCAGAAGGCTGCTCATGCTGATCTACAAGATTTTCCGCCGCGCCGAATGGGATGCGCTGGTCGCCGAGGGCGAGAGCCTTGGTGCGCCGGTCGATCTGGCGGATGGCTATATCCATTTCTCGACCGCCGCGCAGGTCATGGAGACAGCAGCGAAGCATTTCGCGCAGGAAAGCAATCTGGTGCTGGTGGCGGTCTCGGCTGATGCCTTGGGCGCGGATCTGAAATGGGAGCCCTCGCGCGGGGGGGCGCTGTTTCCGCATCTCTACCGGGCGCTGCGTCTGTCGGATGTCACATGGGACAAGGCGTTGCCCCTGGGCGCCACCGGCCATATTTTCCCCGAGGGTCTGATATGAGTCTGATCGAGCGCGCGGGCCTTGCCCTGTTGCAGCAAATGGATCCCGAACGCGCGCATGGGCTGGCCCTACGCGCGCTGCAATCGGGGCTGGTGCCGATGCCCGAGCCGGTCACGTCCGAGCGGCTGCGCGTGCATCTCGCGGGGCTTTCGCTGCCCAACCCGGTGGGGCTGGCGGCGGGGTTCGACAAGAACGCGACCGCGCTGCACGGGCTTGCCCGCGCAGGCTTCGGTTTTGTCGAAGTGGGGGCCGCCACGCCGCGCCCGCAACAGGGCAATCCGCGCCCGCGCCTTTTCCGGCTGCGCGAGGATGCGGCAGTGATCAACCGCTTCGGCTTCAACAATGAGGGCGCGGAAGTGATTGCCGCGCGTCTGGCCAAACGCCCCGAGGGTATGGTGCTGGGCCTCAATCTGGGGGCGAACAAGGACAGCGCCGACCGCGCCGCCGATTTCGCGACCGTGCTTGCGCGCTGCGGGGCGCATCTCGATTTCGCCACGGTCAATGTGTCCTCGCCCAACACCGAATCGCTGCGCGATCTGCAAGGGGCCGAGGCGCTGGCGGCGCTGCTTGCGGGGGTGATGGCGGCGCGCGACAGGTTGGCGCGCAGGATCCCGGTCTTTCTCAAGATCGCGCCGGATCTGAGTGAACAGGATCTGGCGGATATCGCGCGGGTGGCGCAGGCGGCGAATGTGGATGCGATCATCGCCACCAATACCACGATCACCCGCGACGGGCTGACCAGCCCGAATGCGTCCCAGACCGGTGGTCTGTCCGGCGCGCCGCTGTTTGACCTTTCGACCCGTGTGCTCGCGCGGCTTTCGCATCTGACCGAGGGCGCGCTGCCCCTGATCGGGGTGGGCGGGATTGCCTCTGCCGAGGATGCCTATGCGAAAATCCGCGCGGGCGCTTCGGCGGTGCAACTCTATTCCGCGCTGACCTATCAGGGCCTGTCGCTGGTGGGGCAGATCAATCGCGGGCTGATCGAGCTTCTCGACCGCGACGGCTTCGCGAGCCTGCAGGAGGCCGTCGGCACGGATCGCGCGCGCTGGCTCTGATCTTCATCTTGCCCGAAAATACTCTGGGGTGAGGGACAAAGCCCCTCAGATCCCGCGTGCGACCCGGCGTTCCAGTTGCGGATAAAGCGCCCCGAGCAATACCCCGCGCAGCACGTTCAGCAGCATCAGCCCCGACCAGAGCGCTGCATTGCCCCAGACCGGCACTGCAAGCCACAGAAACACCCCGTAGATCGCCACTGCCAGCAGCACGGTGTTGCGCATCTCGCGCGTGCCGGTGGCGCCGATGAAGATCCCGTCCAGCATATAGGCGCCCAAGCCCAGCAGGCAGAGCGCCACGACAAAGGGCAGGAACTTCCGCGCGGCCAGGCGCACCTCGGGCGCGGTGGTCATCACATCAATCGCCAGCGGCCCGAAGGCCCAGAAGCCAAGCGCCATGACCAGCGCCGCCCCCAGCGCCCAGAGCGAGGCCCGCAGGCTGGCCGCGCGCATGCCCGCGACCGAGGCCGCACCGACATAGCGCCCGACCAGCGCTTCGGCGGCGAAGGCAAAGCCATCCAGCGCATGCGCCGTGAGCGCCATGAACTGCCACAGGATCTGATTGGCCGCCAATTCCACATCGCCAAAACCCGCCGAGACGAACAGAAACCCCGTCATCGCCGCCTGCAGGGCAATCGTGCGCAGCATGATATCGGAATTGACCACCCACATGCGTTTGAGCCGCAGCCGGTCAAAGACCCGCGCCCAGTTGCGCCATTGCGCGCCCGAGAATGCCGCGCGGCAGAGCCACAGGCCAAGCGCGAGCGCGCTCAGTTCCGCAATCAGCGTGGCAATGGCGACGCCTTGGACGCCCCAGCCCAGGCCCAGCACGAACCACAGATCGAGCGCGATATTCAGCCCGTTCATCCACAACTGCAAGGCCAGCACGCCGCGCGTGCGCTCGGTCGCGATCAGCCAGCCGGTGACCGCGTAAAGCGCAATCGTTGCGGGCGCGCCCCAGATGCGGATGGCAAGATAGGCGCGGGCCAGCGCCTCGACCTCGGCGCTCGCAGGCGCGATGCGGAAGGCGGCGTAGCTGATCGCGGACTGACCCAGCACCATGACCGCCCCGGCGGCCAGCCCGATCATCACCCCGCGCGTCAGGATCGCGCCGCTTTCGGCCAGATCGCCCGCGCCCGTGGCCTGCGCCACCAGCCCGGTGGTGCCCATGCGCAGGAAGCCGAAAATCCAGTAGATCGAGGCGAGGATGATCGCCCCCAGCCCCACGGCGCCGATGGGGGCTGCTTCCCCCATCTGGCCCACCACGCCGGTATCGACCGCACCCAGAAGCGGGACCGAGATATTCGCCAGCACAATCGGCACGGCGATATTCAGGATGCGCCGATGGCTCGGGGCTGTCTCAGTCATCCTTGCGTTGCGGCATCAGGAAATGGCCGGTGGCCTGCGCGAAAAGCCGCGCGCGATTGTCCTGCCAGGCTTCGACATGCACTGAGGCATAGCGCCGCCCCGAGCGGTTGACGCGGGCGCGGGCATAAGCGTCGCGCGGCAGGCCGGTGCGCAGGTAATCCACTGTGAAATCAATGGTTTTCGGCAGGCGGGGCAGGGTATCTGCCATCGCTTCCGGCGTCAGGCGGCCCGATTCCAGCTCGTCCCAGAGCATCGCCCAGCTCAGTTCGATGATCGCCGCCACTTCCAGAAAGGACGCGATCACGCCGCCATGAATCGCAGGCAGCATCGGATTGCCGATCAGCTTCTCGGAATAGGGCAGCACGGCGGTCAGCTCATCCCCATGGCGCTCGAACCGGATGCCGAGAAAGCCCGCATAGGGGACCGCGCCCACAAGCGTGGCCAGTGCCGAATCGCGGCGGTGTTTCAGCTTCTGGACGGGTTCGGGCGCTTTCATGGCTGCTCCTTGCGCTCAAAGGTGAAGGCCCCGCTGGCGGTGGCGACCGGGTTGGCGCTGTCCTCGTCATGGGCGGTGGCCCGCACAAACGCCACGCGGCGGGTGACATGGTAGCATTCCGCCCGCGCGGTGATGCGCTGGCCCGGTGTGGCTGCGCGCATATAGTCGATGCGCAGGTCAATCGTCGCCGTGCCCAGCGCACCGGGATAGGAGAGCACGGCGGCGCCCCCGCAAGTGTCCATCAGCGCCGAGACCGCGCCGCCATGGATGACACCGGTTGCCGGATCGCCGACAAACCGCGCATCCCAGTCCATCGAGATCTGCGCATGCCCTTCGCCGATCTGGTCCAGTCGCATGCCCAGCGCCCGCGCGAAGGGCAGGGCATTGATGAAATCCTGCGCGTCATGTTCCGGCATGTCGGGGCCCTTTGCTGCTGATCGTGCCCTATCTGTGCCAGAAACGGATCGAATGACAAGGCGGCTTGCGTGAATTGCATCTGGCCGCACTGCGCATTAGCATGGCCCTGCGTTCACACCGGGGAGAGGCGCCGCCATGAGCGATAACCGTTTGAGTTTCAAGGAAATGTGCGCGAGGTTCGACGTCACGCCGCGCACCTTGCGTTACTATGAATATATCGAGCTTCTCAGCCCCGAGAAGGAAGGGCGCAATCGTTTCTACACGCCGCGCGAAGTGGCGCGGATGACGCTGATCATGCGCGGGCGCAGATTCGGGTTCAGCCTGGAAGAAATTCGCCAATGGCTTGAAATCTATCAGAAAGAAGGCACCGAGCCGCAATTGCAAGCCTGGCTCTCGATGGCCGACCGGCAGCTTGTCGCGCTGCGCGAACAGGCGCAGGATCTGGCGCATACCATTGACGATCTGGAAAAACTGCGCAGCGAGGCGGCAAAACTCTTGCCGGAACGCTGAGAAACGCTGCGTCGCAGGGAATTCTGACGCAGCGTTTAACTTTACCTTCACGTCAACATGCCTATCTTCGGGATCAAGACGCAGCGGCCCTGCCCCTGTGCCCCTGTTCGGAGGTATGCATCATGCCACAAGACACCAAGACCATCCGCGAGATGTGCGCCGAATTCGGCGTCACGCCCCGTACCCTGCGCTTCTATGAGGCCAAGGAATTGCTGTTCCCGCATCGTGACGGGCAGCACCGGCTGTTCACCCGCCGCGATCAGGCGCGGTTGAAACTGATCCTGCGCGGCAAGCGCTTCGGCTTCAGCCTGGAGGAAATCCGCCAGCTTCTGGAAATGTATGACCGCGACGACAGCGAATTGAAGCAGTTGCGCAAGACCTATGACATTGCCCGCGCGCGTCTGGCCGATATGGAGCGCCAGCGCGATGAACTGACCGAGGCGATTGCCGATCTGAAAAAGGAACTCGCCTGGGGGGAAGATGTGCTGCGCAATGCAGACCGCCCCAAGGCCGCAGAATAACAGCGCATCGCGCAAAGGGATTACGGGAGAGAGAGACCATGCCAAGCTACACTGCCCCCACCAAGGATCTGCATTTCGTGCTGCATGATGTGCTTCAGGTCAGCGCGTCAGACGTGCCGGGATATGGCGATCTGGAGCCGGATTTCACATCTGCGGTGATCGAGGAAGCGGCGAAACTGGCGCAGGATGTGCTCGCGCCGCTGAATGCCGTGGGCGACAGCCAGGGCTGCCGGTTGGAAAATGGCGTGGTCTACACGCCCGATGGCTTCAAGGCGGCGTTTGATGAGATCAAGGCCGGTGGCTGGAACGGGCTGGATATTCCTGAAGAATTCGGCGGCCAGAACCTGCCCTATCTGATGGGCTCTGCGGTGGGCGAGATCTTTGTCTCGGCCAATATGGCGTTGAACATGTATCAGGGGCTGACCCATGGCGCGATCTCGGCCATCCTCGCGCATGGCTCGGAGGCGCAGAAGGCGAAGTTCCTGCCGAAAATGGTCGCACTCGACTGGACCGGCACGATGAACCTGACCGAGCCGCATTGCGGCACCGATCTGGGGATGATGCGCACCAAGGCAGAACCCTCGGACGATGGCAGCTACAAGATCACCGGCCAGAAGATCTTCATCTCGGCGGGCGATCACGACATGGCTGAGAATGTGATCCATCTGGTTCTGGCCAAGGCACCGGGCGGGGGCGAGGGCACCAAGGGGATCTCGCTCTTCATCGTGCCGAAATTTCTGGTGAATGAGGATGGCAGCCTTGGGCCGCGCAACCTGCTCTCGGTCGGCAAGATCGAAGAGAAGATGGGCATCCATGGCAATTCGACCTGCGTGATGAATTATGATGGCGCGACCGGCTATCTGATCGGCGATCTGCACAAGGGCATGCGCGCCATGTTCACCATGATGAACGAAGCCCGTATCGGTGTCGGGCTGCAGGGCTATGCGCAGGCGGCGGTGGCCTATGAAAACGCGGTGGCCTATGCCATCGACCGGTTGCAGGGGCGTGATGTGACCGGTGTGAAGAACCCTGCTGGTCCGGCGGATCCCTTGATCGTGCATCCCGATATCCGCCGTATGCTGATGGATCAGAAAAGCTTCGTCGAGGGCGCCCGCGCCTTCACCATGTGGGGGGCCAGCCTGATCGACCGCGCGCACCGGATGGGCGACAAGGAGGCGGATGGGCTGATCTCGCTCCTGACCCCGGTGATCAAGGGCTTCCTGACCGACAAGGGCTTCGAGATGTGTGTGCAGGCGCAGCAGGTCTATGGCGGGCATGGCTATATCGAGGAATGGGGCATGTCCCAGTTTGCCCGCGACGCGCGCATCGCCATGATCTATGAGGGCGCGAATGGCGTGCAGGCGCTCGATCTGGTGGGCCGCAAACTCGCGCAGGACGGTGGCAAACATGTCATGGCCTTCTTCGCCATGGTCAAGGATTTCCTGAAGGAAAATGAAGGCGATGCGCGGCTGGAGGGCTTCCTTGGCCCGCTGAAATCCGCGTCCAAGGATTTGCAGGCGGCGGGGATGTTCTTCATGGAGCGCGGCATGAAATCGCCCAATGACGCGCTGGCCGGATCGAGCGATTTCATGCATCTCTTCGGCCATGTCTGCTTGGGGCTGATCTGGGCGCGGATGGCGAAAGCCGCCTATGCCGCGCTCGATGCGGGCGCGTCGGATCGCGATTTCTACGAGGCCAAGATCGCGACCGGGCGCTATTACATGGCCCGCCAGCTGCCCGCCACAGGGATGCATCTGGCGCGGATCCAGAGCGGGGCCGATCCGGTGATGGCGCTGGGCGCGGAGCAGTTCTGAGCCTAGGATCACGCTTGAGAATTCGGGGCCGGAATGACCCGGCCCCTGAACGTGACAAGGACTGACCATGCCCAAACGCTTCCGCCTGACCCGCCGCTTCAATGCCGCCATGACCGAAGACGGATATCGCCGCCTGCGCCGTTTCGCGCAGGAGGCGGGGCTTGATGAGGGCGAGGCGCTGTCCTTCCTGTTCGAGAATTTCGACTCGGTCACGGATGCGGACAATCTCGGGCACCGGTTGCGGCTGTTCAATTCCGAGCTTGAGGCGCGCAAGAGATGAGCGAAGGGTGCCTTCGGCGAGAGTATTTGGGGCAAGAAAATGAAGCATAGCTTACCCCGCCTGACCGATGGCCACATGGAAGTCTGTTTCCGGGCGGGCGGCAGGCGGGGCATTTCCTTGCACGGTCATCGGCTCTCCAGCCTGTACCGTGCATTAACCTTAACGCGCGACTGTTAACAGAAAGTGAAGCTGGATCATTTTCTTGCCAAAAATACTCAAACACCCCGGCTGCGGCACAGCGCGACGCTTGCGGCTGGGACACAGACAGACTGACCCCAACAGGGAGGGAATGAGATGAGTGACGCCTATATCTATGACGCGATCCGCACGCCGCGCGGCAAGGGCCGCGCAGACGGAAGCCTGCATGAGGTCACCTCGGTGCGTCTCTCGGCGGGGGTGCTGAACGCCTTGAAATCGCGCAATGATCTGGACACGGCGGCGATCGAGGATGTGATCTGGGGCAATGTGACCCAGGTGGGTGAGCAGGGCGGGTGCCTTGCGCGCACGGCGGTGATGGCGTCTGATTTCGACGAGCAGGTGCCGGGGCTGGCGATCAACCGCTTCTGTGCCTCGGGCATGGAGGCGGTGAATATTGCCGCCAATCAGGTGCGCGGGGGCGCGGGCATGGCCTATGTCGCGGGCGGGGTCGAGATGATGAGCCGGGTGGCGATGGGCTCGGATGGGGCGGCGGTGGCCGTGGATCCATCCGTCGCGATGGAGCGCTATTTCGTGCCGCAGGGGATTGCGGCGGATATCATCGCCACCGAATACGGCTTCACCCGTGATATGGCCGATGCGCTGGCGGTCGAGAGCCAGAAGCGCGCGGTCACGGCCTGGGAAGAGGGGCGCTTCGCGCGCTCAGTGGTGCCGGTCACGGATATCAACGGGCTGACCATTCTGGAGCGCGACGAATATATCCGCCCCGGCACGGATATGCAGAGCCTTGGCGCGCTGAAACCTGCCTTCAAGGATATGGGCGAGGTGATGCCGGGTTTCGACAAGGTGGCGCTGATGAAATATCCGCATCTGGAGCGGATCGAGCATATCCACCATGCGGGCAATTCCTCGGGGATCGTCGATGGCGCGGCGGGGGTGTTGATCGGCAGCAAGGAATTCGGCGAGAAATATGGCCTCAAGCCGCGTGCGCGTATCCGGGCCACGGCCAAGATCGGCACCGATCCCACGATCATGCTGACCGGCCCCGTGCCCGTGACCGAGAAGATCCTGCGCGATAGCGGCATGGCGATCTCGGATATTGATCTGTTTGAGGTCAACGAGGCTTTCGCCGCGGTCGTGCTGCGCTTCATGCAGGCTTTCGATGTGGAGAGCGCGCGCGTGAACGTGAATGGCGGTGCGATTGCGATGGGCCATCCCTTGGGCGCCACCGGCGCGATGATCATCGGCACGCTTTTGGATGAGCTGGAACGCACGGGCAAGGGCACCGGGCTTGCGACGCTTTGTGTGGCGTCGGGCATGGGGGCCGCCACGATCATCGAGCGCGTCTGATGCCGAAGCTCGATCTTTCAAAAGCGCCGGTTCAGACCGGATCGGGCTATCCGGCCCCCTATGCCGCGCAGATGGTCGGGCGGTCGTCGCAGCGGCTGGGCGATCTGGCCGGGTTGACCCAGTTCGGGGTCAATATCGTGACTTTGCAGCCCGGCGCGGTGGCGTCCTTGCGGCACTGGCATCTGCGCGAGGATGAATTCGCCATGGTGCTCGACGGTGTTCTGACCCTGATCGAGGATGCAGGCGAGACCGAGATGCGCGCGGGCGAGTGTGCGGCCTGGAAAGCGGGGGTGGCGAACGGGCATCGTTTCGTCAACCGCACAGGTTCCGTGGCACGGTTTCTGGTCGTGGGCGGCAAGGTCGAAGAGGACATCTGCACCTATACCGATGTGGATATGAAGGTTCATATCTCGGCGGCGGGCGACAGATTCACATATCATGATGGCAGCGACTGGGCCGGGCCCCGCGATCTGCCAGGCGGAGGAAACTGACATGAGCGATTTTCACTATTCCACCGATGCGGATGGCATCGCCACGATTTCCTGGGATATCGCGGGCAAGTCGATGAATGTGCTCTCAATGGAGGGGCTGGCCGAGCTGGAGGCGCATATCGACACCGCGCTGGGCGACGGCGCGGTCAAGGGTGTGATCATCACCTCTGGCAAGCCCGATTTCGCGGGCGGCATGGATCTGAATGTCATCGCCAAGATGAAGGATATGGCAGGCGATCAGCCGGAAAAGGGCCTCTTCGACGGGATCATGTCGATGCATCGCTGCCTGCGCAAGATCGAGCGCGCGGGCATGGACCCCAAGACGCTGAAAGGGGGCAAGCCGGTTGTGGCCGCACTTCCCGGCACCGCGCTGGGGATCGGGCTGGAGATTCCGCTGGCCTGCCATCGGATCATCGCCGCGGATAATCCCAAGGCCAAGATCGGCCTGCCCGAGATCATGGTGGGCATCTTTCCCGGCGCGGGCGGCACCACGCGGCTGTCGCGCAAGCTGGGCGCGATGGGGGCGGCGCCCTTCCTGCTGGAAGGCAAGCTCTCGGAGCCGAAAAAGGCGAAATCCGCCGGGATCATTGATGAGGTGGTGCCGGGCGCGGAATTGCTGGCGCGGGCGAAAGAATGGGTGCTGGGCGCAAAAGACGCCGATCTGGTCAAGCCCTGGGATGCGAAGGGCTACAAGATGCCCGGTGGCGCGCCCTATCACCCGGCCGGGTTCATGACCTTTGTGGGCGCATCCGCCATGATCAACGGCAAGACGCAGGGCGTCTATCCGGCGGCCAAGGCGCTTTTGTCGGCGGTCTATGAGGGTGCGATGGTGCCTTTTGACGTGGCCTTGAAGATCGAGGCGCGCTGGTTCGTCAATGTGCTGATGAACCCGTCTTCCAGCGCCATGATCCGCTCGCTTTTCATCAACAAGGAAGCGCTGGAGAAAGGCGCGAACCGGCCAGAGGTCGCGGATGAGAGAGTGCGCAAACTGGGCGTGCTGGGCGCGGGCATGATGGGCGCAGGCATTGCCTATGTCGCGGCCAATGCGGGTATCGAGGTGGTGCTGATCGACGCGGATCAGGCCGCTGCCGAGCGTGGCAAGGGCTATTCCGAGGGCCTGCTCGATAAAGGCATGAAGCGCGGCAAGGTGACGGAAGCGAAGAAAGCCGAAGTGCTGGGCCGGATCACGCCTACGACGGATTATGCCGCGCTGAGTGGCTGTGATCTGGTGGTCGAAGCGGTGTTTGAAGACCCGAAGGTCAAGGCCGAGGTCACCGCGAAAGCCGAAGCCGCGATCCCGGAGACGGCGATCTTTGCCACCAATACCTCGACCCTGCCGATTTCCGATCTGGCGAAAGCGTCGAGCCGCCCGGAACAGTTCATCGGCATTCATTTCTTCAGCCCTGTGGACAAGATGCTGCTGGTCGAGATCATTCGCGGGCGTGAGACCGGCGACCGCGCGGTGGCCAAGGCGCTGGATTTCGTCCGGCAAATCCGCAAGACGCCGATTGTGGTGAATGATGCGCGCTTCTTCTACGCCAATCGCTGCATTATCCCCTATATCAACGAAGGCATGCGCATGGTGCGCGAGGGCGTGGCACCTGCGCTGGTCGAGAATGCCGCGAAGCTCATGGGCATGCCGCTGGGGCCGCTGCAACTGGTGGATGAGACCTCGCTTGATCTGGGGGCGAAGATCGCCAAGGCCACGCGCGCCGCGATGGGTGAGGCTTATGCGGATGGCGATGTCGATGAGGTCGTGTTCTGGATGGTCGAAGAAGGGCGTCTGGGGCGCAAGACCAAGGCCGGGTTCTACGCCTATGACGAGGCGGGCAAGCGGCAGGGGCTGTGGACCGGACTGGGCGAGAAATTCGCCCCTGCCAGTGACCAGCCCGATCTGATCGAAGTGCAGCACCGGCTGATGTTCGCGCAGGCGCTGGAAGCGGTGCGCGCGCTGGAAGAGGGCGTGCTGACCGATATTCGCGAAGGTGATGTCGGTGCGATCCTTGGCTGGGGCTTCGCGCCATGGTCGGGCGGACCGTTCTCATGGCTCGACATGCTGGGCGCGCCTTTTGCGGTGGCGGTCTGCGAGGATCTGGAAGCGCGTTTCGGCACACGTTTCAAGGCACCCGCCCTGCTGCAGGAAATGGCGCAGAGCGGGCGCAGTTTCTATGCCAGCCGTGCCTCGATGGCGGCATAAGTGTCGTCAATGCTGCTCTCGGCGAAAGCCGGGGGCAGCGGCCTGGATCCGATGCCGAGCAGGCGGCGAAGTTCGGCGGCGGGCAGGCGGGGATAGGTTCCCTCACTCTCCGAAAGCGCGGTGGCAACGGGCGAGAGCGCGGCCTCTGTGACGGACAGGGCCAGAACGCCGCCGCTGCTCAGGACAATCTCTTCGCGCTCGAAGGCAAGCATGATCACCGTGATTGTGCTGTCGAAACGCGCCTTGTGAATGCCTTTGTAGCCGTCAAGCACATAGGCTGGGACCGGCACGAAGGGATCGCCGTAGCGCTCTTCGGCCTCGTCCAGTTCTACAACCACTTCCTGCATCGGCAGGATCTGCACATCAAGCGGGTTTCCAATCGTCCCGGCGGGCACATGCATGAGATGGCGCTTGCGGTCAGGAAGGATCCGGGGGTCAATCTCGACCGTCTGCACGGCGCAGAGGGGCTGCGCGCCATGATCGAAGGTCAGGACCATATCGCCCGCAATCAGGCTTCCGGCGGGCCGCCAGCCATTCTGCGTGGCAACCTGAATGTCCGACAGCAAGCCGGTTTCGCGCAACCGCGCCATCGTGGCCCAGGGCAGGGCCTTGTCATAGCTATGTGTCTCGATCTGTTTCTTGACGCCATCAAAGCTGCAGGAACGCGCAGCGAACAAGTTTACTGAAGAAGCGATATCCAACATGGTATTTCCTTTCTTCAGTGAACGGCGGGTTTCTTTTCTTCTGCCGTTCAGGTTGCCTGTGACTCAACTTTAACAAGTCTTAAATGGCGCAATATCGAAACAATCTGGACATTTTAGAGGCGCGCAGCATTATGATGGAAACATGCATTTCCTGGTAATCTTGTGTCGATCATGGCCTTGATGTGGCAGGCAGCGCAGAGGTTCGGAAGAAATCAGAAGAAATCAGTCGGGGAGGGCTGTGATGGGGTGGCTGTCGGATGAGACCGGTCTGGAGAAATGCGCGGCCAATCATGTCGCGCTGACGCCGCTGTCGCATCTGCGGCGGGCGATGGATCTGTTTGGCCATCGCGAGGCCGTGGTGCATGGCCGGACCCGGCACAGCTATGCCGAATATGGCGCGCGGGTGACACGCCTCGCCTCGGCCCTGGCCGCGCGCGGGGTCGCGCCGGGGGATGTGGTGGCGACACTTCTGCCCAATATCCCGGCACAGGCCGAGGCGCATTTCGGCGTCCCCGCCTGCGGCGCGGTGCTGAACACGATCAACACGCGGCTGGATGTCGATACCATCGCCTATATTCTGGACCATGGCGGGGCGAAGATCCTGCTTGCGGATAGCGGCTTTCTGGATCTGGCGCGCGCGGCCTGCGAAGGCCTGGACCGCCCGCCCGAGATCATCGAGGTCGCGGATGGGGAAGCCGGGTTCACCGCGTCAGGCGCGCATGTCGAATACGAGGATTTTCTGGCCGGGGGCGATCCGTCCTTTGACTGGATCCTGCCGCAGGATGAATGGGAAAGCCTTGCGCTGAATTACACATCGGGCACGACCGGGCGGCCCAAGGGCGTGGTCTATCATCATCGCGGCGCCTATCTGATGACCATGGGCACGGCCATTGCCTGGCAGATGGGGCTTTATCCGCGCTACATGACCATCGTGCCGCTGTTTCACTGCAATGGCTGGAATCACACCTGGATGCTGCCCATGCTGGGGGGTACGCTGATCTGCTGTCGCGATATCACAGCGAAAGCCATGTATGAGCTGATCGCGGATGAGAAGGTCAGCCATTTCGGCGGCGCGCCGATTGTGCTCAGCACTCTGATCAATGCCCGCGAGGAAGAACGCCGCGCCTTCGATCATGTCGTGCAGGTCTACACGGCGGGCGCACCGCCGCCCGCGGCGATTCTGGCGGCGATCGAGCCCCTGGGCTTTCATGTGACGCAGGTTTACGGGCTGACCGAGACCTATGGCCATGTCACCGAATGCCTGTGGCGGGCCGAGCATTGGGACGGGCTGGAAGATGAAGAGCGCTATGCCATCAAGGCGCGCACCGGCGTTGCCATGCCGATGATGGAAGAGATCACGGTTCTGGACCGTGATACCCTGCAGCAGGTGCCGCGCGACGGGGCATCTCTGGGCGAGGTGATGCATCGCGGCAATTGCGTGATGAAGGGCTATCTCAGGAACCCCGAAGCCACGCGCGAGGCTTTCGCGGGGGGCTGGTTTCATTCCGGCGATATCGCCTATCAGCACCCGGATGGTTATATCAAGATCGCCGACCGGGCGAAGGATATCATCATCTCGGGCGGCGAGAATGTCTCTTCGGTCGAGGTCGAGGGCGTGCTGATGAAACACCCCGCCGTGGGGCTGGCGGCGGTGGTGGCCTTGCCGGATGAGAAATGGGGCGAAGTGCCCTGTGCCTGTATCGAGCTGAAATCCGGGGCCGAGGCGAGCGAGGCCGAGCTGATCGCCTTTTGCCGCGAACGTCTGGCCGGATTCAAGACGCCCAAGCGGGTGGTGTTTCTGGATCTGCCCAAGACCTCGACCGGAAAGATACAGAAGTTTGAATTGCGCGCACAGGTCCGGGCGATGTGACTGCTGGTCATGTCGCTCGGGCTGGGGTAGAGTTCGCTCAAGAATGATAACATGCAGGCAAGCGGCATGACCGCGCTCGACAAGTACAGCAAACTCGAAGGTCCGGGCCTCTGGGCGGCTGCGCGCGATGAACAGCGCCGCGAAGTGGTGGTCAGTTTCGGCGATGCCAGTCTGGTCATCATGGACAGCCGCAGCCTGCTGGTGCTGAGCCATTGGTCGCTGCCTGCGGTCGAGCGGCTCAATCCCGGCAAGCGGCCTGCGCTGTTCAGCCCCGAAGGCGATGGCGGCGAGATTCTCGAACTCGATGATGACTGGCTGATCGAGGCGCTGAAAGTGGTGCAGGGCGCGCTGCGCCCGCCGCGCAGTCTGCTGTCGCGGATGCGCAGGCCGATCATGGCGGCGCTGGGGCTGGGCATGCTGGTGGCGGTCAGTGTGATCGTGCCGCCCGCGCTGGTCTCGCATACGGCTTCGGTGGTGCCGATGGCCAAGCGCGTGGAACTGGGCGACCGGCTGCGCGGGGATCTGCGGCAACTGGGCGCGCGCGAATGTATCAGTTCCTATGGCGAGTCGGCGCTGGCCAGCCTGCAGCGCGCGCTGTTCCAGAGCCCGGCGCAGATTGTCGTGGTCAGGGGGCTGCCGGTGGAACAGCCGCGCGTGCAGCATGTGATGGGGCGCTATTTTCTGGTCGATGCAAGGCTGCTGGAAGAGGCCGAAAGCGCCGAGGCGCTGGCCGGTGCGATCCTGATGGCCGCGCAACGCGCGACAGATGACGACCCGCTGCGCTCGCTCTTGCGCCATGCAGGCGTGATCGCGACCTTCCGGCTGCTGACCTCGGCGGAATTGCCGGAACGCTCGACGCGGGGCTATGCCGCGGCGGTGATGCGCGCGACCCCGGCGCCGCCAGCGCTTGACCCGCTCTTGGAACGTTTCGCGCGGGTGGGGCTGTCGACCCGTCCGCTGGTGGATAATCCCACGCCGCTGGATCCTGCCGTGACCGCGCTGGGCGAGGCGATGCGCAGCAAGGATCCGATGGCGGGTGAACTGCCCGAAGCCGCGCTGCTGAGTGACGGGCAATGGGTCAGCCTGCAGAATATCTGCGACAGTTGAGAGCGCATGTAGGGTGCGTGCTGTAGCACGCACCCTACGACAAGACCTCAGGCCAGCATCGTGATCGGGTTTTCCAGCAGCGCCACGACCTGTTGCAGGAATTCGGCCCCGAGCGCGCCGTCAATCACCCGGTGATCGACCGAAAGTGTCATCGACATGACCGTGGCCACCGTCACCGCGCCATCCTTGCCGATGACCGGTTTCTTGATGCCCGCGCCCACAGCCAGGATCGAGCCATGCGGCGGGTTGATCACCGCATCGAAATTCTCGACCCCGAACATGCCGAGATTGGAAATCGCCATCGACCCGCCGACATATTCATGCGGCGCAAGTTTCTTGTTGCGCGCACGTCCCGCTAAGTCCTTCATCTCTGCCGAAAGTGCGGAGAGCGATTTCAGATGCGCGTCTTTCAGGACCGGGGTGAACAGCCCGCCCTCGACCGCCACGGCAACCGCCACATCCGAGGGTTTGAGCCGCAGCATCCGGTCCCCGGACCAGACCGCATTGCAGCCGGGCACGGCCTGCAGCGCCATCGCACTGGCCTTGATGATGAAGTCATTGACCGAGAGCTTCACGCCACGGCTTTCGAGCTGCTTGTTCAGATCGGCGCGGAAGGCCATCAGCGCATCCAGCTGCACCTCGCGGCGCAGGTAGAAATGCGGGATGGTCTGCTTGGCCTCGGTCAGGCGTGCAGCGACGGTCTTGCGCATGCCATCGAGCGCCACTTCCTCATAGTCGCGGCCCTCATACATGCGCGCGACCTGATCGGCGCTTGGACCCGCAGCCAGCGCGGCTTTTGCGGGGGCGGCGGCAGCGGGGGCTGCTGCCGGGGCAGCGGCCTGCGCGGGCGCGGCAGCGGGTTTGGCATCCGCCACATCGGCCTTGACGATCCGGCCATGGGGCCCCGAGCCGCTGATCTGGCCGAGATCAAGGCCCTTTTCAGCGGCGATGCGGCGCGCAAGCGGTGAGGCGAATATGCGCGTGCCATCCGCGCGCGGCGCGCTGGCAGGGGCAGGGGAGACGGGCGCTTTGGTTTCCCCTGCGGGGGCCGCCTTCGCGCCCGTGTCGGCTTTCGCCTCCGTCGCTGGCGCAGCGGATGTGCCGATAGCGTCGGCGCTTTCGCCCTCTTCCAGGAGCACCGCGATCGGGGTGTTGACCTTCACGCCATCGGTGCCCGCCTCGATCAGGATCTTGCCGACCACGCCCTCATCGACGGCTTCAAATTCCATCGTGGCCTTGTCGGTCTCGATCTCGGCGATCACATCGCCCGAGGCAACGCTGTCGCCTTCCTTGACCAGCCATTTCGCGAGTGTACCCTCTTCCATCGTGGGGGACAGGGCAGGCATCAGGATTTCTGTTGGCATCGCTCTCGCCCTCCCTTAGCGATAGGTGACTTTGCGGGCGGCTTCGACCACTTCATCGGTCGTCACCAGCGCAAGTTTCTCAAGATTGGCCGCATAGGGCATCGGCACATCCTTGCCCGCCAGATTGATCACCGGCGCGTCGAGATAGTCGAAGGCCCGCTCCATCACGACCGAGGTGATGTAATTGCCGACAGAGCCTTGCGGGAAGCCTTCCTCGACCGTGATCAGACGGTTGGTCTTCATCACCGAGGCCAGAATCGCATCCGTATCCATGGGCCGGATCGTGCGCAGGTCGATCACCTCGGCGCTGATCCCGTCCTTGGCCAGTCTCTCGGCGGCTTCCAGCGCATAGGTCATGCCGATGCCGAAGCTGACGATGGTGACATCCGTGCCTTCGCGCCAGATCTTGGCCTTGCCGAAGGGGATGGTGAAATCATCCAGCACCGGCACATCGAAACTGCGGCCATAGAGGATTTCATTCTCCAGAAAGATCACCGGATTCGGGTCGCGGATGGCTTGCTTGAGCAGGCCCTTCGCATCGGCTGCCGAATAGGGCATGACGACTTTCAGACCGGGGATCTGCGCATACCAGGCGGCATAGCACTGGCTATGCTGCGCGCCCACACGCGCCGCCGCGCCATTGGGGCCACGGAAGACGATGGGACAGCCCATCTGCCCGCCGGACATATAGAGCGTCTTGGCGGCAGAGTTGATGATATGGTCAATCGCCTGCATCGCGAAGTTGAAGGTCATGAATTCGACAATCGGGCGCAACCCGCCAAAGGCCGCACCGACCCCGATCCCGGCAAAACCATGCTCGGTGATCGGCGTGTCGATCACACGTTTCGCGCCGAATTCGTCGAGCAGCCCCTGGGTGATCTTATAGGCACCCTGATATTCGGCGACCTCTTCGCCCATGACGAACACATCGTCGCTGCTGCGCATTTCCTCGGCCATGGCGTCGCGAAGCGCCTCGCGCACGGTCTGGGTTTTCATCGCCGTGCCTTCGGGCCAGTCGGGCGAGGTATCGGCCTTGGGGGCCGCCGGGGCGGGTGCGGCGCTGGCGGGGGCTGCGAGTTTGCCTTCGCTGTCATTCAGCGCGGCAGGTGCAGGCGCAGTTTCGGCCTTGGCGCCCTCTGCGGGCACGTCTTCGCCTTCGGCGACCAGAATCGCGATAGGGGTGTTGACCTTCACCCCCTCGGTGCCGGCTTCCACGAGGATCTTGCCGATCACGCCTTCATCCACCGCTTCAAATTCCATCGTCGCCTTGTCGGTCTCGATCTCGGCGATGATATCGCCGGATGCGACGGTATCGCCTTCCTTGACGAGCCATTTGGCCAATGTGCCTTCTTCCATCGTCGGCGAGAGGGCGGGCATCAGTATTTCGGTTGCCATATCTGTTCTCCTCCCAGAGCCTTACGCGTAAATATCCGTCCAGAGTTCCTCAAGCGCAGGCTCGGGGCTCTCTTTCGAGAATTCGGCGGCCTCGTTCACGATGGCCTTGATGTCCTTGTCGATATTCTTGAGATCATCCTCGGTCGCGTGCTTGCCCTGCAGCAGCAATTCGCGGACATGCTCGATCGCGTCGCGTTCCTGGCGCATTTTCTGCACTTCGTCGCGGGTGCGGTACTTGGCCGGGTCCGACATGGAATGGCCGCGATAGCGATAGGTCATGACCTCAAGGATATACGGCCCCTTGCCCGCGCGGCAATGTGCGACAGCTTTCTCGCCCGCGGCCTTGACCGCCAGCACATCCATCCCGTCGACTTCCTCGCCCTTGATCCCGTAGGCCGCGCCGCGTTCCCACAGCGAAGGGGATTTCGTCGCGCGCTGGACGCTCGTGCCCATGGCGTATTTGTTATTCTCGATGACGAAGATCACCGGCAAATCCCAGAGCATCGCCATGTTATAGGTCTCATAGACCTGGCCCTGGTTCGCGGCCCCATCCCCGAAATAGGTGAAGGTCACGTTGTCATTGCCCTTGTATCTGTCCGAGAAGGCCAGCCCCGCCCCGAGCGGCACCTGCGCGCCGACAATGCCATGGCCGCCGTAGAAATGCTTCTCTTTCGAGAACATATGCATCGAGCCGCCCTTGCCCTTGGAATAGCCACCCTCGCGGCCGGTCAACTCGGCCATCACGCCCTTGGGGTCCATGCCGCAGGCCAGCATATGCCCGTGATCGCGGTAAGAGGTGATGCGCTTGTCGCCTTCCTTGGCGGCGGCTTCCAGACCCACGACCACGGCTTCCTGACCGATATAGAGATGGCAGAAACCACCGATCAGACCCATGCCGTAAAGCTGACCGGCCTTTTCCTCGAATCGACGGATCAGCAGCATGTCACGGTAATAGCCAAGCAATTCCTCGGCTGAAACGTTTGATTTCGCTGCGGGTTTTTTCACGGCCATGAGCGGCGCCTCCTCCCCTGAAAGCAATAGTTCAACATTAAACCATCTCTTAGCGCAAAAGAGATTATGTTGCGAGAGTTTTTGCGCATGGCCGCCATGCGTGACCCGCAACCCTATTCGGGCTTGGCCACCAGCATATCCGTGGGCGGCGCGCGCATCAGATCGCGGGCGTAATTGCCCAGTTTGGTCGGGCTGCGACCGGAATGGCTGCCGATCACCACCAGATCGGGTTGCAGCTCTTCGATGCGGAAGCCCAGCACCTCATGCACGCCGCCCGGCACGATCTCGGGCGTGACCAGCCATGCGGGCAGGGACTCGAAATCAAGGAAAGCCTTGCGCAGCAATTCCGCCTCGGTCAGTTCGGGGCTGGTCATCAGATCGGCATTGGGCAGTTTCGCGCTCAGCGGCAGTTGCAGGGCATGGATGGCATGCATTTCCGCATCGGGCGCGATATGCGCCGCGACCCGCAGCGCCCGCGCAGAGGCAGGGCCGAAGGTGATCGCGCCCAGAACCTTGCGATAGGGCGCGCCAGAGCGGGACTGGGCGATCAGCACCGGGCAGTCCACCGATTGGGTGATGCGTTCCAGATTGGTCAGGCGCAGCGTGTCGAGCACCCGGCGCGGCAGATGCAGGCCCAGCACGATCAGATCGGCCTTATGCTCTGCCGCCAGCCGCTCGATCAGATCAGCGGGCGGTTCGGTCGCGATATGGGCCTCGATCTCGATATCGGGGAAGGCCGCGCGCAGTTTCGCGATTTCGGTTTCGGCCTTGGGCAGCGGGGTGTTGCTGACCGCCAGCCGGAAGCGCTTGACCGCCTGCACGCGCGGCTCGACCGCATGGGCCACGATCAGCCGCGCCTGATGCGCCCGCGCAAGCTGGGCCGCGCGCGGCAGCACCGCGGCCGAGCGGCGCGACAGATCTGTGGCGGCAAGGATGGTGCGCAGCGAATACAAGGACAGACCTTCGATCAGGGGCAGCGGGGATCAACCAGAGGCATAGCAGATCAGAACCGGGTCGTCACTTTGCTTTGTCGCGCAGGATGGCGGCGCGTTGCGCCTCGGTGACTTTCTCGACCGGGATATCCTGTGCGAAATGCGCGTGCTGATTGAGTTGCGGAAAGCGCCCGGCCAGATCTTCGGCCAATGTCGCGGGCAGATGTTCGAGCGTGGCGCGCGAGACCAGCATGCTCTCGACCGGGATGCCTTCGACATAGATGATCTGGTGCTGGTCGAAAACAAGGCTGAAATATTCGACGAATCCCGCTTCGCGCTGCAGCACGCGCCGCCCGTCCACCAGATATTGCGCCTGCACCAGCACTTCCGCCCGGCTGCCCAGCCGTTCCTCGCCGCGCTGATAGAGGAAGATGCGTTGCAGGGGGCCGACGGTCAGCGCGCCCAGATTGCCCAGACTGCCCGCCGGAAAGGTGACCGGCGCAAAAGAGCCATGCGCGCGGGTTGTCACCCGCCCGATCCAGCGCAGCGGCTGGGGGCCGTGATCGCGGGTGCGCACCGTCTGGCCGATGGACAGCGCCTCGACCGGGCAGAGCCCGCCATCGCCCAGCGTCACCCGCGCGCCCGGCGCGAAACAGCCTGTGACCAGTTCCGCGATGCGCAGTTCCGTGGCCTCGGGATTGACCGCGATCAGCGTGTAGTCGGTCGCCAGCCGCATCGGGTTCAGCGGCAACAGGAGCAGCGCGGGCCCGGTCTGCAGCGCCAGCGCCGTGACCAATTCGCCATCGGTGGACATGAATTTCAACTCGCCCCGCACGAGTACGCGCGCGCCGGGCATCAGCATCGCCGAGGGCGTGCCCGCCACCTCGCCGAGACGGATCACCTCTCCGATCGAGAGTTTCAGCCGCAGCGCCCTGCTGCGCGGCTCCAGCGCGTAGCGGTCGCCCAGACATAATGAGGCAGGCGGTCCCAGACCGTCGCCTTCATTGATGCCCCAGGTCACGCGAAAGGCGCTGCCCTCGAAGACCTCGCATTCATAGCTATAGGCCAAGCGTCCCCCTGCATTGTCAAAGCCTGCCGATGTCGCCCGGCAGACTATAGCGGGGTTTCTGCGGCTGTCATCCTGTCTGCGGCGGCAGTGGTGCAATCGCGCGACAGGTCAGTTGACGCGCGTCCAGTCCGATTCGCGGCAGATGAAGGCCACGCAGCCCGAGACCCCCAGCGTATTGCCGCGCAGGCTCATCTTGGCGTTATAGGTGTTGTCGCGGTCGGGCGCATAGACCTTGCCATTGCCATAAGCGCCATTGCCCTGCGGCACCATGTCCCAGACGATTGCACGGCCGATATTGGGGCTCTGGATCTGCTGGCCCGCGCCGTTGAAGGCCTTTTCCAGCCCGCCGCATATCTTGCCATTCGCGCAGGTCTGGATGCGGACATGGCCGTAATTGCCATTGTCGTCAGGCTTGGTTTTCCAAAGCCCGTGCACCGGATCGGCGAAAGCGGGCAGGGTGAAAGCGGACAGCATGACAGCTGCCAGGGTCAGTTTGCGCATGAGTGAACTCCTCCCAGAGAGGTTCAACTCTTGCACAAACCCGGCCCCGATCAAGCACGACCTCGCGTCAAGCTGCGGGTGATGCCGTTTCGCTGGTTTTCGGTAGGGTGCGTGCTCAGCACGCACCCTACGGATCGCAGCCGCTAGAGCCCGAGTTTCGCCGTCACGATCTCATTCACCGCCGCCGGGTTGGCCTTGCCGCCGGTGGCCTTCATGACCTGACCCACGAACCAGCCCGCAAGCTTGGGGTTCTGCTTGGCCTTTTCCACCTGCGCCGGATTGGCGGCGATGATCTCGTCGACCGCCTTCTCGATGGCACCAGTATCCGTGACCTGCTTCAGCCCGCGCGCTTCGACGATCTCGGCCGGATCGCCGCCTTCGGTATAGACGATCTCGAAGACATCCTTGGCGATCTTGCCCGAAATCTCGCCGGCGCGGATCAGCCGGATGATGCCGGCAAGCTGCGCGCTCGAGACCGGACTGTCGGCGATCTCGCGCGCGTCCTTCTTCAGCCGCCCGAACAATTCGTTGATCACCCAGTTTGCGGCCAGCTTGCCATCCCCGGCCTCGGCGGCCACCGCCTCGAAATAGGCGGCATTGGCTACATCCGCCGTCAGCACGGATGCGTCATAATCGGTCAGCCCGAAATCGGCCATGAAGCGCGCTTTCTTGGCATCCGGGAGTTCCGGCAGCGAGGCCGCGATCTCATCCACCCAGGCCTGTTCGATCTCCAAGGGCAGCAGGTCGGGGCAGGGGAAATAGCGGTAATCATGCGCCTCTTCTTTCGAGCGCATCGAGCGTGTCTCGCCGCGGTCGGGGTCAAACAGCCGCGTTTCCTGATCGACCTTGCCGCCATCTTCCACAATCGCGATCTGGCGGCGGGCCTCATATTCGATGGCCTGCTGAATGAAGCGCATCGAGTTCATGTTCTTGATCTCGCAGCGCGTACCGAGATGGCCGAAATCCTGAGTTGCCTGATAGCGTTCATAGGCACCGGGACGGCAGATCGAGACATTCACATCCGCCCGCAGATTGCCGTTCTGCATATTGCCGTCGCAGGTGCCAAGATAGCGCAGGATCTGGCGCAGCTTGCCGACATAGGCCGCCGCTTCCTCGGGCCCGCGAATATCGGGGCGCGAGACAATCTCCATCAGCGCGACACCGGTGCGGTTGAGATCCACGAAAGACATATTCGGATCCATGTCATGGATCGACTTGCCCGCATCCTGCTCGACATGGATACGCTCGATCCGCACCAGCCGCGCCACGCCCGCGCCCATCTCGACCAGCACTTCGCCTTCGCCCACCAGCGGATGGTAAAGCTGGCTGATCTGATAGCCCTGCGGCAGGTCGGGGTAGAAATAATTCTTGCGGTCAAAGGCCGAGCGCAGATTGATCGCGGCCTTCAGCCCCAGCCCGGTGCGCACCGCCTGTTCGATGCAATATTCATTCACCACCGGCAACATGCCGGGCATGGCAGCATCGACAAAGGCGACATTCGAATTGGGTTCCGCCCCGAAGCGGGTCGAGGCGCCGGAAAACAGCTTGGCCTGACTGGAGACCTGCGCGTGGATCTCCATCCCGATCACCAGTTCCCAATCGCCCGTCGCGCCGGAAATCACCTTGGGCTTGGGGGTCTCATATGTCAGATCGAGCATCTTGCGCGTCCTTTGGCCAATCGCATCGCGTGACTTCTAGCCAAGCCGTGCCAGCGCAGCAAGGGCCGGTTTCGGCGATTCCCCGCCGAAAAAGGGCAGATCCGCCGGGGCGGATTTGCCAACCCCCCCTGATTCGGCGCATTGCTGCACTGCAGCGCAATTTGGGCGCTGTGCCGCTTTCGGAAAACTGATGAAACCTTCGCTGCCTGTCACGCCCTTGCTGGCCGCTGCCTTTGTCGCCATGACCGCCGGGTGCACCCTGTCGGCCCCCGAGCCGAAGGCCAAATCCTCCGATGCTATCGATGTTTCGACCCGCTGGGATCATCGGCCCGAAGCCGAGCTCTGGACCGCAGCGACATTCGACGCGCTCGACAATGGTGGCCGGGCTCTGGTGAAAACAGTGCCGCGCGATATCGACAGTTTCTGTCCGGGCTATGCCAAGGCCGATATTGACGGGCGCAAGGCGTTCTGGACGGCCCTTTTCTCTGGACTGGCCGGTTATGAAAGCACCTGGCGCCCAGAGGCCGCAGGCGCGGGCGGGCGCTACCGGGGATTGCTGCAGATCTGGCCCACTTCGGCGCGCAATTACGGCTGCGATGTCTCGCATCCCAACGGGCTTTATGACGGGCCGACCAATCTGCGCTGCGCTTCGCGCATTGCCGCGCAGGCCGTGGCGCGCGATCAGGTCGTGGCAGGCAGCCCCGGTCGCTGGGGCGGTGTGGCGCGCGACTGGCCGCCTTTGCGCAATGCCAGCAAGCGCGAGGATATCGCCGCGTTCACCCGTACCCTGCCGGTCTGTCAGGCCTGAGCCGGGCGGATTTTCTCGGCCAGCTTCAGTCTTTGCTAACCCTTTTGCGCCAGATTTGGCGGCAGGACGGGTGGCAAGCCAATGACCAGGACCGCACAAAGCGCAGAGGAAACCGGACCGGCTGGCGAACAGGCGCGTGCTGATGCACTGCGCCTGATGGCGACGCGGCATCAACGCGC
This sequence comes from Natronohydrobacter thiooxidans, assembly GCF_001884735.1. Classification (GTDB taxonomy): domain Bacteria; phylum Pseudomonadota; class Alphaproteobacteria; order Rhodobacterales; family Rhodobacteraceae; genus Roseinatronobacter; species Roseinatronobacter thiooxidans_A. The sequence goes on from NZ_MJAP01000034.1 coordinate 430,773, forward strand.
CGCCGCGCAGGACCGCGCCCAGCTCTGCGCCGCGCTGCGGGTGGCCTTTGGCCGGATGGCCTCTGACTGTCCGGGGCTGGATGCGATGGTGCAGCGCGTCGATATCCGGCAGGGCGCGCTGGCCGAGTGGCTGGATCTGATGGAAAGCGGCATGTTTCTGGCGCTGCTCGAAGGGCAGGGCGAGCGGATCGGCCTCATGACCGCCTGCCCGATGCTGATGGCCGGGATGATCGAGGCGCAGACCACAGGCCGCGTCGATACCGCCATTCCCCCCCGCCGCAAACCCACGCGCACCGATGCCGGGCTGATCGCGCCGCTGATCGACGCATTCCTGCGCCAGATCGACCAGCGCTGCGCCGATCTGGCGCAGGCGGATCTGGTCTCTGGCTATGTCTATGGCTCTTATCTCGACGATCCGCGCCCGCTCGGTATTCTGCTCGAAGACGGGATGTATCACATCCTGCATCTACGCATCAGTCTGGGCTTCGGCGCGAAAGAAGGCGATTTGCTCCTGATCCTGCCCGATCCCGCGCCCGCGCGCCCCGGACGCCGCGATGCGGCGACCGAGATGGAGGCCGAACGCGACTGGCAGGCGCGGATTGAAGCCGCGATCAGCAGCAGCGAAGTGGTGCTGAATGCGATGCTCGGACGGGTGCAGATCACGCTCACCGATGCGCTGCGCCTGCGCCCCGGCGATATTCTGCGCCTGCCCGAAAGCGCGCTGGAAACCCTGACGCTGGAAACCCTCGATGACAATGCCATCGGCATCGGGCGTCTGGGGCAGGCGCGGGGGCAGCGGGCCATGCGCCTGACCGCTGATCCCGGCGTACTGACGGATGCGACCGGCGCGAGCGTGCCGCGCGTCGCCCTGCCTGCGCAGATCACCCCCTTTGCCCCGCCGAAAGCCGCCTTCGTGCCGGACAGGCCGGGGGCGGGAGCGATTGCCGAGCCGCGCGACCCGGAGTGAAGGCCGGGGCCTGCGCAGGGGAAGTGCCCGGCGATATGCGCCCGGCCCGTGAAAACGCTTGGCGGATGGGTGTTCCTGTTTTATCCTCGCGGCAGCATGCAGCGAGGGAAGAATGTCCGTCATCAGCCATATCACGCTCGGGACGAATGACACGCGACGCGCCGGGCGCTTCTATGACGAGGTGCTCGGCGCGCTGGGTTTTGCGCGTCTGCCCAAACCTCCGGGCAAACCACCGGCCTATGAGAAGGGCGGAATGCCGACGCTATATCTCTATCCGCCGGAAGATGGCCGCCCGGCGACATGGGGAAACGGGACGCATATCGCCTTTGTGGCGGAAACGCGGGACGCGGTGCGGAATTTCCACGACTGCGCCTTGCGTCTGGGCGGAAGCTGTGAGGGTCCACCGGGGCTGCGACCGCATTACGGGGAAAATTACTATGCCGCCTATGTGCGTGACCCGGATGGCAACAAGCTGCAAGCGGTCTGCTACGCCGCAGCAGATTGAGTGTTTGTGACACAGGCCGCTGCAGGGCTGACGCGCAGGCTTTCGTGACTTCGGAAGCACTGGCGCAACAAAAAAGCCCCCGGCGTGACGACCGGGGGCCGAAGCGCGCTGTCTCAGCCCTGCGCCAGCTGGTCGATCGTGCCCCGGAACGGCTCCAGCGCATAGCCATAGCGCGCGGGCGCTGCGACCAGCTCATCCGTCGGCCTCTGCCCGGCCTGCGACAGCGCCCAGACAATCGACGAGCGGTTGCCCGAGGCGCAATAGGCCAGCACCGGCCCGTCGCTGTCGCGCAGGGCAGCGCCCTGCGCCTCGACATTCTCCATCGTGATCGCGCCGCCGATTACCGGGTTCAGCACGAAGCGAAGCCCCGCCGCCTCGACCGCCTTGCGGAGTTCCGCTGCCCGGATTTCGGGCGGGATTTCCCCGTCGGGGCGATTGCAGATCACTGTGGTGTAGCCCGCATCCGCAATCGCGGCCACATCTTCCGGCGCGATCTGGGGCGAGACTGCGTAACTGTCAGTCAGGGGTCGAATATCCATGCAAGGCTCCGCTCAGATAGCTGCCAGACGGTCGATCTGCAGCCGGATAGGTCTGGCTATCAGCATACCGCCGATCATCGCAAGGATAAAGGCGATCCCGCCGGTGCCGCCCCAGCTGAGCGAGGCAATCGCCGGGCCGGGGCACAGCCCCACCAGCCCCCAGCCCGCCCCGAACAGCACCGAGCCGATCACCAGATTATGCCCCAGTCGCGGATCAGGCTTGGCCGGAAACGGTTCTCCCACCAGCGACATGGCGCGTTTGGTGGTCATGTGCCACGCGAGCAGCATGGGCAGGATCGCACCGCCCAGCACGAAAGCCAGCGTCGGATCCCAGGCGCCGAAAATATCCAGCCAGCCCTGCACCTTGGTCGTGTCGGTCATGCCCGAAACCAGAAGCCCCGCGCCGAATAACCCGCCCGAAAGCGCTGCAAGAACAATGCGTTGCATCAGATCACCCCCAGAACATGCCGAAACAGCACCATCGCGATACCGCCCGCCAGCAGATAGAACACCGTCGCCACGATCCCGCGCAGCGAGAAGCGCGAAATCCCGCAGACCCCGTGCCCCGAGGTGCAGCCATTCGCCAGCCGCGTGCCGATCCCCACCAGCAACCCGCCCGCAATGATCACCGCCAGATTGGAGGTGATATTGGTCGACACCTCGACCGAATAGAGCGGCAGCATCAGCGCAGGCACCACGATGAGCGCGGCCAGAAAGGCCACCCGCTCGGCCCAGTTGCCCAGTCCGGTGCGGTCCACCAGCCCGCCGATAATCCCGCTCGCGCCCATGATCCGGCCATTGCCCAGCAGGAAAATCGCCGCCGCCATGCCGATCATCAGGCCCCCGATCAGGCCCCAGATCCAGTCTGTTTCAATCATTCTCTTACCCTGCTCGCAGAAGCGGCGCGGCAAAGCCCTGCCGCGCGCGCCCCGTGTTGATGTTGTCGCCCGGATCAGAGCGTGTTGACCGGCACTTTCAGATAGACTGTACCATTATCCTCGGGCTCGGGCATCTGGCCCGCGCGCATATTGACCTGCAATGACGGCACGATCAGTCGCGGCATGTCCAGTTCCGCATCGCGTGCTTTGCGGGCGGCGACGAAATCTTCCTTGGATTTGCCCATGCCCACATGCTTGTTCAGCCGCTTCTGTTCGCCCACCGTGGATTCCCAGGCATAGGTGTCGCGGCCTTCGGCCTTGTAATCATGGCCCACGAAAATGCGCGTCGCATCGGGCAGGGCAAGGATTTTCTGCACCGAATCCCACATCGTATCGGCAGAACCACCGGGGAAATCGCAGCGCGCCGTGCCGAAATCGGGCATGAAGAGCGTATCGCCCACAAATGCCGCATCGCCGATCACATAGGTCAGGCAGGCTGGCGTATGGCCCGGCGTGTGCAGCACATCGCCGCGCATTTGGCCGATATGGAAACTGTCGCCATGCTTGAACAGCGCGTCGAATTGCGAGCCGTCGCGCTGGAACTCGGTGCCTTCATTGAACACCTTGCCGAAAGTGTCCTGCACGATGCGGATATTCTCGCCAATGGCGATCTTGCCGCCCAGCTCGGCCTGAATATAGGGCGCGGCGGACAGGTGGTCGGCATGGACATGGGTCTCCAGCAGCCATTCGACCTCATAGCCTTTGTCCTTCACGAAAGCGATGACCTGATCGGCCGAGCGCGTATCGGTGCGTCCCGAGGCATAGTCGAAATCCAGCACCGAATCGACAATCGCGCATTTCAGGCTGTTCGGATCGCGCAGGACATAGGTGACGGTAAAGGTCTCTTCGTCGAAAAAGGCGGTAACTTCGGGCGTCATCTTGCGTCTCCATCTTTCAGTGTTGGAGGCAATATACGCTTTTGAATACATATTGCAAGATTTGAATGTAATAAATCCCGCAAAGCCCCGCGCCGCCGGAATGGGCAGCGCGGGGCGCGCAGATCAGATTTTCAGCGCTTTCGCGGGCGAGAGCACATCGATTTCCAATGCACGGCCCACGGCGTAATGGGTCAGGTGGCCGGCATGGGTGTTCAGCCCTTCCATCAGATGCGGGTCATCCTCGCAGGCTTTGCGCCAGCCCTTGTTGGCCAGCGCCAGCATGAAGGGCAGGGTCGCATTGCCCAGCGCGATGGTCGAGGTCCGCGCCACGGCCCCCGGCATATTCGCCACGCAATAATGCATCACGCCATCAACCTCATAGACCGGCTCGGCATGGGTGGTCGGGCGCGAGGTCTCGAAACAGCCGCCCTGATCGATCGCCACATCCACCAGCACCGCGCCGGGCTGCATGGTCGAAAGCTGCTCGCGCGTGATCAGTTTCGGGGCCGCAGCACCGGGGATCAGCACCGCGCCGATCACCATATCGGCCCGCGTGATCAGATCGGCAATCGCCGCAGCATCCGAAAACTGCGTCGTCAGCCGCCCGTGGAAGATATCATCAAGGTAAGACAGGCGCGGGACCGAGCGGTCCAGAATCGTCACATTCGCCCCCATGCCCACGGCCACCCGCGCCGCCGCCGTGCCGACCACGCCGCCACCGATGATGGTGACATTCGCAGGCCGCACGCCCGGCACACCGCCCATCAGCACTCCGCGCCCGCCATTGGCCTTTTGCAGCGACCAGGCGCCCATTTGTGGCGCAAGCCGGCCCGCGACCTCGGACATCGGCGCCAGCAGCGGCAACCCGCCATGACGGTCGGTCACGGTTTCATAGGCAATCGCGGTCACGCCCGAATCCAGCAGATCGCGGGTCTGGCTGGGGTCGGGTGCCAGATGCAGATAGGTGAACAGCAGCTGGCCTTCGCGCAGCTGCCGCCGCTCGACCGCCTGCGGCTCCTTGACCTTGACGACCATCTCGGCGCGTGCAAAGATTTCCTCTGCAGTATCAACAATTTCCGCGCCGATCTTCGTGTAATCTTCATCGGTGAAACCGGATCCTGCTCCGGCCCCCGTCTCGATGATCACCTGATGACCATGCGAGATGGCCTCCAGCGCGGCATTGGGCGTCAGGCCCACGCGAAATTCCTGTGGCTTGATTTCCTTGGGGCAACCGATCAGCATGATATCCTCCGTTATGCTTCCAGAAGAAGATATTGCAAAGCCTGCGCGAAATCTTTGATATTATGTGCAGGAATCGCAGATCGTGGCGAAGATTCTGCGCAAGATACCGGATTTCAGCAAGAAAGGTTGCGCCGCAATGCAGCTAGACACGACAGATCGTCGCATCCTCCGGGTGCTGCAAAAGCAGGGCCGGGTCACGAATGCCGAACTGGCCGAGCTTGTGCATCTCTCGCCTTCGGCCTGTCACCGGCGGGTGCAGCGGCTGGAAAGCGAAGGGATCATTGCCGATTATGTGGCCCTGCTCGATCTCAAAAGCATCGGGCGGCCCACAGTGGTTTATGTCGAGATCAAGCTCTCGGGGCAGAGCGACGAGATTCTGGATGCGTTCGAGCGCGAAATCCGCCGCGTGCCCGATGTGCTGGAATGCCACCTGATGGCGGGCAGCGCGGATTACCTGCTTAAGATCATCGCCGCCGATACCGAGGATTTCGCCCGCATCCACCGGCGCTATCTCAGCCGTCTGCCGGGGGTGGTGCAGATGCAATCCTCCTTCGCGCTGCGCACGGTGGTCAAGACCACGGCCGTCGATATCTGAGCCGCCCGGACGCGCCATGCTGTCCGGGCCGACAGGGCGTCAATCCGTGGGACGTGCGCGCAATTCGTCACGAATCTGGATCAGCAGTTCTTCCTGCGTCGGACCTTTGGGTTCTTCCGGGGCCGGGGCGGGGGCCTCTTCCCTCCTGCCCAGTCTGGACAGCCGGTTGAGCGTGCGCACCAGCATGAAGACCACAAAGGCAATGATCACAAACTTGATCACCGCATTGATGAAATTGCCGATCATGAATTGCGCGTTGCCGATGCCGAAACTGACCGCGCTGAAATCAATGCCGCCGATGAAAATCCCGATCAGCGGGTTGATCATATCCTCGACCAGCGAATTGACAATCGCGGTAAAGGCCGCGCCGATGATGATCCCCACAGCCAGATCCATCGCATTGCCACGGGCGATGAACTCCCTGAACTCTTTCAGCATCCTGTAATCCCTCGTGATTATGATGGCAGGATGCTAGCGCCAACGCCCGGACGGGTAAACTGATTAATCCTGCGATGCCGGTCAGGGCAATTGTCCTTTCAGCGTGTAGCGCAGGATCTGCACCACCTGTTCCGGTCTCTGCGCGACGGCGAGCGCTGCGGCATCGACCTCTTTCAGGGCATGCTGATGCTCGTCCTCATGCAGCACGATCAGCGATTTGCCCAGCGCCGCCGCATAGCCTGCATCAAAGGCCGCGTTCCATTGCCTGTATTTCTCGCCAAAGCGCACCACCACGATATCGGCATCCGCCAGCGCCTTTCGGGTGCGGATCGCGTTCAGCTTCGCGCCCTTGTGGTCATGCCAGAATTTCTGCTCCTCCGCCCCCAGAATGGCCACGCCGCAATCATCCGAGGCCGCGTGATCGGTCACAGGCCCGGTGAAGGTGACCGGCAGATCAGCGGCCCCTTGCGTGATCTGATCGCGCCGGTCGCTGTGGATCTCGCCTGCCAGATAGACGGTGAGTTTCATGTCAGCCTCCGTTTTTGCGCCTGTTCCCCAGCATATAAGCTGACGATCCGCGATCTCCAGACGCTGGCATGTTGCGGGGGCGGGCAAACTGTGGCAAAGGTCAGTGACAGGCTTGCTAAACTGATGAGTTCAAAACGATGGCCGATTTCGCTTCCCGCCGCCGGACCATGGTCGACACGCAAGTGCGCCCGTCTGATGTGACCAAATTTCCCATCATCGAGGCGATGCTGCGTGTCCCGCGCGAAGAATTCGTGCCCGATGACAAGATCGAGGCCGCCTATATCGGCGAGAATCTGGCGCTGGAGGGCGGGCGCGTGCTCCTCGATCCGCGCACATTGGCCAAGATGCTGGATGCGCTGAACATCACACGCAGAGATCTGGTGCTCGATATCGGCTGCGGCACAGGCTATTCCTCGGCGCTGATGCAATCCATGGCGCAGGCCGTCATCGGGCTGGAAGAGGATGAGGTGCTTGTCAAAAGCGCCGAAACCGCGCTCGCGCGGGCCGGGGCGGAAACCGTCGTGCTGGTAAACGGGCCACTGACTGCGGGTGCGACGGAACATGCGCCCTATGACGTTATGATCCTGCAAGGCGGGATCGAGGAATTTCCGCAAACCCTGATCGGGCAACTGGCCGAAGGGGGCCGGGTCTGCGCGCTGTTCATGGATGGTGCGCTGGGTGTGGTCCGGCTGGGTGTGCGCAAGGGGGACGTGATCGGCTGGCGCGATATCTTCAATGCCGCCGCCCCGGTGCTGCCCGGCTTTGCGAAGGCAAAGGCGTTCAGCCTGTAGGGAAAGCAAAACGCGCAACAAGCGCGGCATAAAGGGGCAGGATGGATGAAGCGTTTCTTGAAAACCTTGGCGATGGCCTCAACCTGCATCTGTCTTGGCGCAAGCGTGCAGGCGCAATCACTCGCGGATACGCTGATTGCGGCCTACCGCAACTCGAACCTGCTGGAGCAGAACCGCGCCCTGCTGCGCGCCGCTGATGAGGATGTGGCCGTGGCCGTGGCCCAGATGCGCCCGGTGCTGAATTTCGTTGCCGATGCGCAGCAGCGCCTGTCCTCGGGCGGACAGCCCGACAGCCTGACGCTGGGCTTCAATCTGGCCGCCGAAGTGACCATCATCGATTTCGGGCGCGGCAAGCTCGCGCAGGAAGCCGCTAAGGCGCAGGTTCTGGCGACACGTCAGGCGCTGGTCAATGTTGAGCAGAATGTGCTGCTGTCCGCGATTTCTGCCTATATAGATGTGCGCACCGCGACCGAGGCCGTGGCGCTACAGCAAGCGACGCAGCGCGTGATCACCCAGGAACTGAACGCCGCGCGCGAACGCTTTGAACTGGGCGAGGTCACCCGCACCGATGTCGCGCTGGCCGAGGCCCGTCTGGCCGCCGCGCGCTCGTTCCTGTCCGCCGCCGAAGGCGATCTGGCCGCCGCGCGCGAAGCCTATAAGTTCGCGACCGGCAACTATCCGGGCCAGTTGCGCCCGCCGCCCAGCCTGCCGCGCACGGCGGCCAATCTGCAGGTCGCGCAGGATATCGCGCGCCGGACCCATCCCAGCGTGTTGCAGGTCCAGCACGAAGTGACCGCCGCCGAACTGAATGCCGAGCGCGTCTTCGCCCAGCGTCACGGCTCTGTCACCGGATCGGCCTCGCTTGGACGGCAATTCAGCGATAGCGGCGATACGACCAGCGCGACCGCCGGTATCCGCTATGCGCGCCCGATCTATCAGGGCGGCCAGTTGAACGCGCTGCACCGTCAGGCCAATGCCCGCCGCGACGCCGTGCGCGCGGGGCTGCATCAGGCCGTGGCGCAGGCGTTGCAGAATGTTTCGGTGGCCTGGGCGAATGTCGATGTGTCCAGCGCCCGCATCGCGGCCAGCCAGCAACAGGTCCGCGCGGCCCAGACCGCGTTCGAGGGCACGCGCGAGGAGGCCCGCCTTGGCGCGCGCACCACGCTTGATGTGCTCAATGCCGAGACCGACCTTCTGGACGCGCGCACCCAGCTTCTGCAGGCGCAGGGGGCGCAGCAGATTGCCACCTATAATCTCTTGGCGGCGATGGGGCTTCTGACGGTCGATCATCTGGGGCTGGGGATTCCCACCTATGATGCCGAAGCCTATTACAACGCTGTGCGCAATGCCCCTGTCACCTCATCGCAGGGCGAGGCGCTGGATCGCGTGCTGCGCGCGATTGGTCGCCAGTAACCCGTTTACCGCGCAGGGATATTCAAGATTGTCTGCGCGCGCGCGCCGGGTTACACTTGTGCATATTCAGGCGTTTGTGCTCAGGGCCCCGTTCAGAAGGTGCCGCGCATGCGAATGCCTTGGCAGGTGTGGTAAGAGGGCAGCAGAATGACAGAAGCCATGTCGCGGCGCGATATCGAGGATGTTCTGACCTCCATCAAGCGGCTGGTCTCGCAAGAGGCGCAGAGCCGCCCAAACCCGGAGCCCGCCCTCGCGCGCACGGGCAAGCTGATCCTGACCCCGGCGCTGCGTGTGGCCCCGGAAGCGGAGAGCGCTGCGCCCGCCACGCCGATTGCGGCAAATGATCCCGCGCCGACAGAGCCCCTCGCGCCGACGCCGCCTGCGGAAGCCCCTGCCGCTGAGGCCGGAACGCCTGCAAGCTATTCGCTGATCCGGCGCATCTCCGAGGCCGGGGCCATTCCCCCGGCGCAGCCGGACCTAGCGCCCGAGGGTGATGCCTTCGACGCCTTTTCCGGCGCGGAGCCGGATCAGGCGATGGAGGGGCTTGAGGATAGCGCGCTGGAAGCCACGCTTGCGCGGCTGGAGGCGGTTCTTTCCGGCAAACCCGTGCCCCCGGCAGAATCCGCCGAAGCGACAGAGACCCCCGATGCCACCACGCCGGAGGGCGAGCAGATCATCGACGAGGGCATGCTCTATCAACTGGTCGCCCATATCGTGCGGCAGGAATTGCAGGGCGAATTGGGCGAGAAGATCACCCGCAACATCCGCAAGCTGGTCCGGCAGGAAGTCGCCCGCGAATTGCAACTGCGCCGCAGCTAGGGTTGCGCAGCATACTCGGGATCCCCGGTGATGAAGAAAATCGGAATGATCGGCGGGCTGAGCTGGGTCTCAACCGCCGAATACTACAAGCGCGTGAACGAAATCATGCAGGCGACGGCGGGCGGCGTATCCTCGGCCCGGATCGTGCTCGAAAGCGTTAACCGACAGGACTATGTCGATGCGGTGATCGCGCGCGAGGACGAGGACGCCGCCTGCGCACAAATCATGGCGTCAGCCCGCGCATTGGAGGCGGCGAGGGCCGATTTCATTGTCATCACCTGCAATGATGTGCACCGCTTCGTGCCTGCAGTGCAGCCGGAAGTCTCGATCCCTTTCCTGCATATCGCCGAGGTGACGGCCGAAGCCATCAAATCGCAGGGGCTGAAGCGGGTCGCGATCCTTGGTGTGCGCAAGACGATGGAGAGTGACTTCTACCCCGAAATCCTTGCCCGGCACGGGATAGAGGCTGTCATTCCAGATCTCACCGAGAAAGCCTTCATTCACGACAGTATTTATGAAGAACTGGTTCGGAACGAGTTCCGGCAGGAAACGCGCAAGGAATACCAGCGTATCATCGCGGCACTGGGTGCACGCGGCGCGGATTGCGTGGCACTTGCCTGCACCGAGATCCCCTTGCTGCTGGACCCCGGAGAGTCGCCCCTGCCAGCTTTTTCGACCACCGAACTCCATTGTCAGGCCGCCGTGGCCCGCGCGCTGTCATGACGGGGCGCAGTGCATCCGGTGCAAGAGGGGTTTACCCCTCCTCCAGTGGATAATCTTCCCAATCCTCCAGCGCCACCACCGCTTCGGACACGGTGCGCCCCTGCATCGACATGCCCGCCTTGCGGGTCGAGGCGGGATCTCCCGTCACCAGCGGGTGCCAGTCGGGCAGGCTCTGGCCGTTATGCAGCAACCGGTAGGCGCAGGTCTCGGGCATCCAATAGGCGATCTCATCCAGATTGCGCGGCGTCAGCACCACGCATTCCGGCACATGGCGTTTGCGCTCGGTGTAGTTCGCGCAGCGGCAGCTGCTGTCATCGAATAACCGGCAGGCGACGCGGGTGAAGATCAGCTCTTCCGTGTCGATATCTTCCAGCTTGTTCAGGCAGCATTTGCCGCAGCCGTCGCAGAGCGCCTCCCATTCCTCGGGGGTCATCTCGGTCAGGGGGAGGGTCTCCCAGTATCGCGGGCGCAGGCTCATACCGGCCACATAGCCGCAGCGCGCGCCGCTGAAAAGGGGGGCTTGCGCGGGCCGGGGCCGCTTTGCCACCGGTTACGCGCTTGTGACCCTGTGGCCGGACCGGACCCGGACGGAGACCCCCCTAAGCAAATGTGAGCCGCACAGATCGGGGTAGGGTGCGTTTATTCTGGAATCCGGGGAAATTTCGGGGTAGTCTTGGAAACTAGACCCGGAAAACGGGCAAATCAGGCAAGTTGACGCAAAACCAGAACAGACGGGTAGTCGGGGCAGTTCGATGACAGAAATGGTCTATGGCACCGCGCCAATGCGCGTTGTGGAGCCTGTGCTTCCGAAATGGTGGCGCACGATTGATCGGGTTTCGCTGACAGCCGTGCTGCTGCTGATGGCGGTCGGGCTGCTTCTGGGGCTCGCGGCCTCGCCGCCGCTGGCCACGCGCAACGGCTTGCCGCCGTTTTTCTATGTGCAGCGGCAGGTGTTTTTCGGCCTCTTGGGCATCGCGGCCATGATCGCCATGTCGCTCTGCTCGCCCGAGCGCATCCGGCGCGTCGCGACAGTGGGGTTCTTCATCTCGCTCCTGGCGATTGTGCTCCTGCCCTTCTTCGGCACTGATTTCGGCAAGGGCGCGGTGCGCTGGTACAGCCTCGGCTTCGGCTCGTTCCAGCCCTCGGAATTTCTCAAGCCCATGCTGGCGGTCTTTGCCGCCTGGCTGCTGGCCGCAGGCAATGAACCCGGCGGCCCGCCGGGCAAGGCGCTGTCGCTCGGGTTCACCATGATCGTGCTCGGATTTCTGGTCATTCAGCCCGATTTCGGACAGGCCGCGCTGATCGCGGCAGGCTGGATGATCATGTATTTCCTCGCAGGCGCGCCGATGTTCCTGCTGATCGGTTTCGCGGCGCTGGTGCTGCTGGGGGGCTACACCGCCTATCACAGTTCCGAACATTTCGCCCGCCGCATCGACGGCTTCCTCGCCGCCGAGATCGATCCGCGCACCCAGATGGGCTATGCCCAGAACGCGATTTCCGAAGGCGGCTTTTTCGGCGCGGGCGTGGGTGAGGGGCGGGTGAAATGGTCGCTGCCTGACGCGCATACCGATTTCATCATCGCGGTTGCGGCGGAAGAATACGGGCTGATCCTGGTTCTCTTCATCATTGGCCTTTATGCCACGATCCTCATGCGCTCGCTCTTCCGGCTGATGCGCGAACGCGACATGTTCATCCGCCTTGCCGGCACCGGCATCGTGGTCGTCTTCTCGCTTCAGGCCATGATCAACATGGGCGTTGCGGTGCGGCTTCTGCCCTCGAAAGGCATGACTTTGCCACTGGTCAGCTATGGCGGCTCATCGCTGCTTGCGACGGGGCTTGCAATCGGTATGCTTCTGGCATTCACGCGCAACCGGCCACAGGGCGAAATCGGCGAGATTCTCTCGCGGCGCGCGTCAGCCTGAGGGGCAGCATCATGGCCAAGCCGCCACTTCTTCTGATCGCCGCCGGGGGCACCGGGGGGCATATGTTCCCCGCACAGGCGCTGGCCGAGGAAATGCTGGCACGCGGCTGGCGGGTGAAGCTCTCGACCGATGCACGCGGCGCGCGCTATGCGGGGGGCTTTCCGGGCGCTGTGCGCATTGAGAAGGTCCGCGCCGCAACCTTCGCCCGTGGCGGCATGGCCGCGAAGCTGAAAGTGCCGTTTCTGCTGGCCGCAGGCTGCCTGCGCGCCGCCCTTGGCATGATCCTCGATCGTCCGCGCGCCGTGGTGGGCTTTGGCGGCTACCCCTCCATCCCCGCGCTGAGTGCGGCATGGGCGCTGCGTGTGCCCCGGATGATCCATGAACAGAACGGCGTACTGGGCCGAGTGAACCAGATTTTCGCGCGCCGCGTCAATGCGCTCGCCTGCGGTACATGGCCCACCGAGATGCCCGCCGGGATCGAGGGCAGTTTCACCGGCAACCCGGTGCGCGGAGCGGTGCGCGAGCGCGCCGCCGCGGGCTATATCCCGCCCGGCGATTATCCGATGGATCTTCTGGTGATCGGCGGCTCGCAGGGCGCGCGGATCCTGTCCGATGTGGTGCCCGAGGCCATCGCGGCGCTACCAGAGGCGATCAAGCGCAACTTGACGGTTGCCCATCAGGCGCGCGAAGAAGATATCCCGCGCGTGGTCGCCGCCTATGAGGCGGGCGGGGTCGCTGCCGAAATCGCGCCTTTCTTCGGGGATATCCCGCGCCGCCTGTCGGAATGCCAGCTGGTGATCAGCCGGGCCGGGGCCTCTTCGGTGGCCGATATCTCGGTGATCGGGCGGCCTGCGGTGCTGATCCCCTATGCCGCCGCCGCCGCCAATCATCAGGCCGCCAATGCCAGGATGCTTTCGGGCGTCGATGCGGCCGTGGTCTTCCCTGAATCCCAGTTCACCCCGGACGCGCTCTCAGAGACGCTCTATTCAATCCTGACCAATCCCAAAGCGGCCGAGACCATGGCCCGATCCGCGCTGAAAGTGGGCCGCCCCGATGCGGCGTCAGCCCTTGCCGAGATGGTCGAAACCCTTGCCCGAAAGGAGCCGAGATGAGCCCCGCCACGAAACTGCCCACCGATATCGGACCGATTCATTTTATCGGCATCGGCGGTATCGGCATGTCCGGCATTGCCGAAGTGCTGATGACATTGGGCTATGATGTGCAGGGCTCGGACATGAAGGCCAGCGCCATCACCGAGCGGCTGGAAAGCCTTGGCGCGCAGGTGATGATCGGCCAGCGCGCCGAAAATCTGGGCGCGGCGGCGGTGATCGTGGTCTCGACCGCGATCCGCAAGGACAATCCCGAACTGATGGAAGCGCGCCGCCTTGGCCTGCCGGTGGTGCGCCGCGCCGAGATGCTGGCCGAACTGATGCGGCTGCGCTCGAATATCGCGATTGCGGGCACGCATGGCAAGACGACGACCACGACCATGGTTGCGGCCCTGCTCGACGAGGGCAAGCTGGACCCGACCGTGATCAACGGCGGTGTGATCCATGCTTACGGCTCGAATGCGCGGGCGGGCGCAGGCGAATGGATGGTGGTCGAGGCCGACGAGAGCGATGGCAGCTTCAACCGCTTGCCCGCGACCATCGCGATTGTCACCAATATCGACCCCGAGCATATGGAGCATTGGGGCAGTTTCGACGCGCTGCGCAAGGGCTTTCATGATTTCGTCTCGGGTATCCCCTTCTATGGGCTCGCGATCTGCTGCACCGATCACCCGGAAGTGCAGTCGCTGGTGGCCCGGATCACCGACCGGCGCGTGGTGACTTTCGGCTTCAACGCGCAGGCCGATATCCGCGCGATGAACCTGCGCTATGAGGGCGGCATCGCGCATTTCGACATCGCGCTGCAGGATGAGCGGCGCATGATCAAGGGCTGCACCCTGCCCATGCCGGGCGATCACAACGTCTCGAACGCGCTGGCCGCTGTGGCGGCGGCGCGGCATCTGGGCATGAACCCGTCCGAGATCCGTGCGGCGCTGGCGAAATTCGGCGGCGTCAACCGCCGTTTCACCCGCGTGGGCGAGGTCGATGGCGTGACCATCATCGATGATTACGGCCATCACCCGGTCGAGATTGCTGCGGTGCTGAAAGCCGCGCGTCAGGCACTTGGCGGCGAGGGCAGGGTGATCGCCGTGCACCAGCCGCACCGTTTCACGCGGCTCTCGAACCTGTTCGAGGAATTCTGCACCTGTTTCAACGAGGCCGATGTCGTGGGCATCGCGCCGGTCTATGCGGCGGGCGAAGAGCCGATTGCGGGCGCAAGCCGCGATGATCTCTTGGCAGGGCTCAAGGCGCATGGCCACCGGGCCGCGCATCCGGTCGATACCGAGGATGATCTGGAAGCGCTGGTGCGCGGGCATGCGCAGCCCGGCGATATGGTGATCTGTCTGGGCGCGGGCACGATCTCGGGCTGGGCGCATGGTCTGGTGCCGCGCCTGCGGGCGCGCGCCGCGTGATGCTGCCGCCAGAGGCACGGATATGGCTGCTGATGGGCGGTGCGCTTGTCGCCGGTGCGCTTCTGGCGGCGCTGCTGATCCACCGGGGCTGGGCGCGCGCCTATGGGGCGGTTCTGGCCGGGCATATCCTGGCCGCCATCGGCCTCTTCCTTGCAGCGCGGCAGGCGCAGGGCATGGCGGGGCTGGGCCATGCCATCATGCTGTCGGTCTTTGTTCTGCCCGCAACCCTTGGCATGGGCCTCGGCGGCGGCGTGATGTGGTGGCGGCGCAAAAGGTAAGGTGCGTGCTCAGCACGCACCCTACGGATCACGTGGCGCGCGCATCCTCGCGGATCATATCGGCGGCTTTTTCGGCGATCATGATCACCGGCGCCTGGGTATTGCCCGAGGTGATGCGCGGCATGACCGAGGCATCCACCACCCGCAAGCGCTCGACCCCGTTCACCCGCAACCGGCCATCCACCACCGCGCGCGGGTCGGTTCCCATCCGCGCCGTGCCGACAGGGTGAAAGATCGTCGAGGCGATATCGCCTGCCGCGCGGGCAAGCGCGTCATCGCTCTGAAACGCCGCCCCCGGCTTGAACTCTTCGGGCCGGTAGCGCGCCAGCGGTTGCTGTTCCATGATCCGCCGCGTCAGCCGGATCGCGCGCGCGGCCACAAGCCGGTCGCCCTCGGTCGAGAGGTAATTCGGCTGGATCACCGGATGCGCCCTTGGATCGTTTGACGCCAGCCGCACATGGCCGCGACTTTCGGGCCGCAAATGGCAGACGCTCGCGGTGATCGCGGGAAAATCATGCGGCGGCTGGCCGAACGCGTCCAGCGTCACCGGCTGGACATGATATTCCAGATCCGGACTGGCCAGCCCTTCGCCGGAATAGGCGAAGGCCCCGAGCTGGCTCGGCGCCATCGCCATCGGCCCCCGCCTGCGGGCCAGATAATCCAGCCCGATCAGCGCCTTGCCCCACAAAGTCGAGGCCATCGTGTTCAGCGTTTTCACCCCCTGCACCCGATAGGCACAGCGGATCTGCAGATGGTCCTGCAGGTTCTCGCCCAGATCGGGCATGTCATGGATCACCTCGATCCCGTGGCTTTGCAACAGCGCCCCCGGCCCAAGACCGGAAAGCTGCATCAGATGCGGCGTGTTGATCGCGCCCGCCGAGAGGATCACCTCGCCCGCCGCCATCGCCCGCGCGGGCGCGCCCCTATGCGTGAAGCGCACCCCCGCGGCGCGCCGCCCCTCCAGGATCAGCCCCTCGCTCTGCGCGTGGGTCAGAACGCGCAGATTGGGACGCCTCAAAGCGGGACGCAGGAAGCCGCGCACCACCGACCAGCGAAACCCTGCGCGCTGGTTCACCTTGAAATAGCCGACCCCGAAATTATCGCCCAGATTGAAATCCGCCGTTTCGGGAATGCCCGCCGCCACCGCCGCCTCTTTCCAGGCATCCAGTATCTCCCAGCGCAGCCGCTGTTCCTCGATCCGGAAACCGCCACCCGCGCCATGCTGGCCCGGCACGGCGCCTGCATAATAATCCTCGGATTTCAGGAAATAGGGCAGCACATCCTCCCAGCCCCATCCGGCAAGCCCCATCTGCCGCCAGCCATCGTAATCCGCCGCCTGTCCGCGCAGGTAAAGCATCCCGTTGATCGAGGAACACCCGCCCAACAGACGCCCGCGCGGATAGATGAGCGCGCGCCCGTTCAGCCCCGGTTCAGGCGCGGTGCGGTAGCGCCAGTCGGTGCGCGGATTGTCGATGCAATAGAGATAACCCACCGGGATATGCACCCAGTGATAGAGGTCATTGCCGCCCGCCTCCAGAAGCAACACGCGGGTTTTCGGGTTCTCGCTCAGCCGGTTCGCCAGCACACATCCGGCTGAACCCGCGCCGAGGATGATATAGTCATAGCTGCCGAAATCCTGCATCGCCCACCCCCCGCCGATGCTGCCAAATTTCCCGATCCCGGCAGGGCGCGCAAGCCCAAAACCTGTGCAACGGGCCGCATCTCGCTGCGTCAGGGCGCTTAATTCTGTTGCAACTGCCCGGCTCCTGCACAAGAATACCGCAAAGGCAGAGGGCCGGGCTGCAAGCCTTGTGACTTTGCCGCGACAAGGGCTTAGTCCAGAGCCATGACCCCAACAGCAAGAGGTTCTTCCATGCTGCACCGCACTCTGACCACTGCCATCGGCTTCACGGCTCTGGCAGGTTCGCTTCATGCCCAGACCGCCATGCCTTTCGCGCTGGACTGGCGTTTCGAAGGGCCCTCCGCGCCCTATTTCGTGGCCATCGAGAAAGGCTATTTCGCCGAGGCGGGCCTTTCGGTCGAAGTCACCGCCGGGCAGGGCAGTCTGGACGCCATCCCCAAAGTCGCGACCGGCGCTTTCCCGGTGGGCTTTGCCGATATCAACAGCCTGATCAAGTTTCTGGACCAGAATCCCGGCGCACCCGTGATCGGCGCGATGATGGTCTATGACAAGCCGCCCTTCGCCATTGTGGGCCGCAAATCGCTCGGTGTCGAAACCCCTGCCGATCTCGAAGGCAAGATCCTCGGTGCTCCGCCCCCCGATGGTGCTTTCGCGCAATGGCCGATCTTTGTCGCGGAAACCGGCATCGACGCCTCGACCATCACCATTGAACCCGTGGGCTTCCCGACCCGTGAGCCCTCGCTGGCCGAAGGCACGGTCCATGCCGTGACCGGCTTCAGCTTCACCTCCTTCCTCAGCACCGCCCGTCTGGGGGTGCCGGAAGAGGATCTGTCGGTCATCCTGATGGCCGATCACGGGGTGGACCTCTATGGCAATGTGATCATCGTCAATACCGATTTCGCCGAAGCCAATCCCGATGCGGTCAAGGGCTTTCTAGGGGCCGTGGCCAAAGGCGTGATCGACACGATCGCTGACCCTGCCGCGGCGGTCAAAGCCATCGAGCCGTTCAATCCGGCGATGGATCTGGAGCTGGAACAGCGTCGTCTGGAACTCGCCCTGCGCGACACGATGGTCACGGATTGGGTGCTGGAAAACGGCATGGGGATCATCGACGCAGATCGTTTCGCCAATTCCATCGAGCAGATCAAACTCACCTACGAGTATCAGACCGAGCCGGATGCGAGCCTCTATTTCACCGATGCCTTCCTGCCCGAAGGCGGCTTCAAGCTCGACTGAGTGACGACGGGCCAGCGCGCGCCGCTGGCCCAATCCCAAAAGGGCCGCATGACAAATCTCATTGAAATCAAGGGCGTGCGTCACGCCTATCGCACCGATGCCGGGCCGCTGCCGGTTCTGGACGGTCTGGAAATCTCTGTACCCGAAGGCGGCTTTGTCGCTGTGGTCGGCCCCTCGGGCTGCGGCAAATCCACCCTGACGCGGCTGATCGCCGGGCTGATGAAACCCGATCAGGGCGAGGTCTGGCTGCATGGCGAGCGCGTGAAGGGACCGCGCGCGACCGTCGGCATGGCGTTTCAGAACCCGGTGCTGCTGGAATGGCGCTCGATCCTCAAGAACGTTCTGCTGCCGCTTGAAATCGTGCCCTCGAAATTGTCCAAAAAACAGGCCGAAGAGCGCGCACGCTTCCTCTTGTCGCTGGTGGGGCTGGAGGGGTTCGAGGACAAGCGCCCCTCGGAACTGTCGGGCGGGATGCGTCAGCGCGCCAGCCTTTGCCGCGCGCTGATCCACCAGCCCGAAGTGCTGATCCTTGACGAGCCCTTCGGCGCGCTCGACGCCTTCACCCGCGAAGACCTCTGGCAGACCATGCACCGCGTCAAGGAACGCGAACCCTTTACCGGCGTGCTGATCACCCATGATCTGCGGGAATCGATCTTTCTGGCCGATCAGGTTGTGGTGCTCTCGGGCCGCCCCGCGCGCACGCAATATGTGCTCGATATCCCTTCCAGCGGCCTGCGCACGCTCGATGACCTCTACACGCCGCAGGCCGCCGAGCAGCTCAACATCCTGCGCCACCAGATCCAGATCGCGCAGGGGCGCGCGTCGGCCGGGGAAGCCTCAGCATGAACAAGCACTTGCGCGCCATTGCGGTCCCGCTCATCGCCATCGCGATCCTGCTGGCTTTCTGGGAATGGCTGGTCTGGTTCAATGGCTGGCCCAAATTCAAGATGGCCGCGCCCTCGGACCTGCTGCCCGCCTATCAGCGCCATTGGCACCTGTTCCTGACTATGGGCTGGCAGACGCTCTGGCGCACGGTTCTGGGGCTGATGCTGGCGGTTCTGTTCGGCACGGCTCTGGGCATGATCATGGGCTTTTCGCGCACCATGCGAGACGCGCTTTATCCGATCCTCGTGGGCTTCAACGCCATCCCCAAGGCGACGGTGGTGCCCATCGTCGCGCTGATGTTCGTGGGCCAGCATGATTTCAACACGGTGCTTCTGGCCTTCATGATCTCCTTCTTCCCCATCGCGGTCTCGGTCAGTATCGGCCTCTCGACGCTGGAGCCCGAATATCGCGATATCCTGCGCAGCCTTGGGGCCTCGCAGGCGACGATCTTCTGGAAGATTGCCCTGCCCAAGACCCTGCCGGAATTCTTCGGCGCGCTGAAAGTCGCGGTGACACTTGCCTTCATCGGCACCAACCTGATGGAGATCGTCAGCCCGCACGGGCGCGGCCTTGGCGCGCTGTTCGATAGCGGGCGCACCAATTCCGATTTCCCGCTGATGTTCGCGGTGCTGATCGCGCTCGCCTTCCTCGGGATCGTGCTCTATTACATCGTTGTGGCGCTGGAAAAAATCTTCGCAGGCTGGGCCGAACGCGCGCCGGGATAGCGCGGTCCGACGCCTGTCATCCTTGCGCGGATATCCACCAGCGGGCGGGGGTGGTCAGTCCCCGCTTTTCCTGTCCTCAAGGTATTTGATCGCGCAGCGGGCATCTTGCCGGAACAGCTTTCCAATTCCGGGGCCAAACTGCTGATCAGTTACTGCCCTGACTATGTACATTGAACATGTTCCTTATCCTGCCGCGCATATGGTCAAATAGCAGGAAAATATTCTATATTGCTGCACAAGCGAAACAGGAGTCGCCCCATGCAGCACTATCCGGTCTTTCTGGACATGACCCGTGCCCGCGTCGTTATCGGCGGCGGCGGTGAGATTGCGCTGGCGAAACTGCGGCTCCTGCTGAAAACCGATGCGCAGATCACCCTTGCCGCGCCGGATTTCGCCCCCGAGATCGAAGCCCACACCCCCCGCGTGACCCTGATCCGCCGCTCGCTTCTGGGCAGCGATCTGCAGGACGCGCGTCTGGTCTATGCCGCGACCGGCGATGATGCCGAGGATGCCCGCATCGCAGCCCTTGGCCGCGAGGCGGGCGCGCTCGTGAATGTCGTCGACAATCTCGACGCTTCCGACTTCCTGACCCCGGCCATCGTCGATCGCAGCCCCGTCGTCATCGCCATCGGCACCGAAGGCGCGGCCCCGGTACTGGCGCGCAAGATCAAGGCCCATCTCGAAGAGGTGCTGCCCGCCTCGCTGGGTCTCCTCACCCGCATCGGCAAGGGCTTCCGCGCTCTGGCCGAGCAGTTGCCGCAGGGCGCGCGCCGTCGCGCCTTCTGGTCGGAATATTTCGACACTGCAGGCCCCCGCGCACTGCATCAGGGCGGCGAGGGACAGGTCCGGCAGGCGCTGGACGATCTGCTCGTCCGCCATCTGGACGCGGCCGCCCCCGAAGGCCATGTCGATTTCGTCTCGGCAGGCCCCGGCGACGCAGAACTGCTGACGCTGAAAGCCCGCAAGCTGATCGACCGCGCCGATGTCGTGATCTTTGACCGGCTGGTCTCGCCCGAAATCCTCGAACTCGCCCGGCGCGAGGCGGTGATGATCTCTGTCGGCAAGGAAGGTTTCGGCCCCTCGACCCCGCAAGAGGAAATTCACCGCCTGATGATCGAACATGCCGGGCAGGGTGCGCATGTGGTGCGTCTCAAGGGCGGCGATGCCTCGGTCTTTGGCCGTCTGGACGAAGAAACCGAAGCGCTCGACGCCGCCCGCATCCGCTGGCAGGTCATCCCCGGTGTCACTGCGGCCTCCGCCGCAGCCGCCAGCATCGGCCAGAGCCTGACCCGGCGCGGGCGCAATCAGTCGCTGCGGCTGGTAACGGCCCATGACATGCAGGGCTATGCCGATCAGGACTGGCGCGCACTGGCCGCCCCCGGCGCAATCACCGCGATTTATATGGGTAAACGCGCCGCGCGCTTTGTTCAGGGGCGGCTTCTGATGCATGGCGCCAGCCCCGACACCCCGGTCACGCTGGTCGAGAACGCCTCGCGCGTGGATCAGCAGATCCTCCCCACCACGCTCGCGCATCTGCCGCAGCAGGCCAGCGTGCTTGCCGGTCCCGCGATCATCCTTCTGGGCCTTGCGCCCAAAGCCGCCGAGCAGGCAATCGAGATTCAGGAACAGGCCCTATGAGCACCCGATTCACCACTTCTGTCGTCACTGCGAATGACCTGTTCGAAGGCGATGTCGTCTATCTGACGCCGCAGGGCGGCTGGTCGCGCATCCATGCCGAGGCCGAGTTGTTTACCGATCAGGCCGCCGCCGAGGCCGCGCTGGACGCCGCGAATGCCCAGCCCGATCGGCTGGTCGGCGCCTATCTTGCGCCCGCGCGCAGTGGCCCCGACGGCCCCGAGCCCGCGCATTTCCGCGAAGAATTCCGCGCGCGCGGCCCGTCAAACTACCTGCATGGCAAACAGGCCGAGCGAATGTGTTGAGCCCCCAAGCCACATATTCCTGACCTGCCCATCAAAGGACCGAACGCCATGTATACCTATTCCGAATTCGACCGCGACTTCCTCGCGACCCGCAACGCCCAGTTCCGCGCCCAGGTGGAACGCCGCATCGCCGGCAACCTGACCGAAGAGGAATTTCGCCCGCTGCGCCTGATGAACGGGCTCTATCTGCAGCTCCATGCCTATATGCTGCGCGTGGCCATCCCCTACGGCACGCTCCGCAGCGCCCAGATGCGCCAGCTGGCCCTGATCGCCGATAAATGGGACAAGGGCTACGGCCATTTCACCACCCGCCAGAACATCCAGTACAACTGGCCGCGTCTGCGCGATGTGCCTGATATCCTTGATGCTTTGGCCGAAGTCGGGATGCATGCGATCCAGACCTCGGGCAATTGCGTGCGCAATGTGACGGCGGATCATTTCGCAGGTGCTGCGGCGGATGAGATCGCAGATCCGCGCCCCGTGGCGGAGCTCTTGCGCCAATGGTCCACCGATCACCCCGAATTCCAGTTCCTGCCGCGCAAGTTCAAGATCGCCATCACCGGCAGCCCCAATGACCGCGCCGTGACCCGCGCGCATGATATCGGGCTGCGCATGGTGCTGCAGGACGGCCAGCGCGGGTTTGAGGTGATCGTTGGTGGTGGTCTGGGCCGCACGCCGGTGATCGGCAAGGTGCTGGCGGAATTCATCCCCGAGGCCGATCTGCTGCCCTATATCGAGGCGATCCTGTCGACCTATAACAGCTTCGGTCGCCGCGATAACAAATACAAGGCGCGCATCAAGATCATGGTGAACGAGCTTGGGCTGGAAGAGGTCCGCGCCCGTGTCCAGCGCCGGTTCGAGACGCTGCGCGCCGAATGGCAGGGGGCCGATCAGGCGATCCTCGCCGATCTGCGCCGCGACTTCGCGCCGCCCGCTTTCCGCGTGGCGCCGACAGAAGCCTATGAAATCGCGTATAAAAATGACCCTGTATTCCG
The DNA here is from genome assembly GCF_001884735.1 of Natronohydrobacter thiooxidans. Taxonomy (GTDB): domain Bacteria; phylum Pseudomonadota; class Alphaproteobacteria; order Rhodobacterales; family Rhodobacteraceae; genus Roseinatronobacter; species Roseinatronobacter thiooxidans_A. The sequence goes on from NZ_MJAP01000034.1 coordinate 453,293, forward strand.
GTCCTTCGCGGATACGAATCTGGCCCAGCACTGGCAAGAGGGCTACACGATTGTCACCATCAGCCTGAAGGCGCATGGGGCGACACCGGGGGACGCGACCTCGGACCAGATGCGCCTGATGGCCGATCTGGCCGAGCGCTATGGCCATGACGAGTTGCGTATCAGCCATGAGCAGAACGTGATCCTGCCACATGTGCACAAATCCGACTTGCCCGCGCTGCACGCGGCGCTGCAACAGGCCGGGCTAGCGACGGCGAATGTCGGGCTGATCTCGGATATCATCGCCTGCCCCGGCATGGATTATTGCGCGTTGGCCACGGCGCGCTCGATCCCGGTCGCGCAGGAAATCGCGACCGCGTTTGAAGCGCGTGAGCAGGATATCGGCGGGCTGAAAATCAAGATATCGGGGTGCATCAACGCCTGCGGACATCATCATGTGGGTCATATCGGGATTCTCGGTCTCGACCGGGCGGGCGTCGAGAATTACCAGATCACGCTTGGCGGCGATGCGACCGAGACGGCGGCGCTTGGGGAACGTGCTGGTCCGGGCTTTGCCTATGACCAGATCGTCCCGGCCATCGAACGGGTGATCGATGCCTATCTCGACCTGCGCGAAGATCCGCAGGAAGAGTTTATCCAGACATTCCAACGGCTTGGGGCGCAACCTTTCAAGGATGCACTCTATCTGACAGGAGATCGCGCAGATGCCGCTTGATGCACCTTCCCTGATTGCCGAGCTGCTGCGCGATCATGCCGAGAGCACCGCGCAGGGTTTTCTGACGGACGCCATCGCGCGGGTGGGGCGTGTCGCGATGGTCTCGTCCTTCGGGGCGGATTCGGCTGTGCTCTTGCATATGGTGGCCCAGATCGACCGCGATCTTCCGGTCTTATTCATTGATACTCTTGCACTTTTTCCCGAGACCGTGGCCTATCAGAAGGATCTGGCCGCGCATCTGGGGCTGAGCAATGTGCAGACGATCACGCCGGATCGTACGGCGCTCTTCGAGCGTGACCCGGAGGGGTTGCTGTATCAGTCGGATACCGAAAGCTGCTGCCAGCTGCGCAAGGCGGAGCCGCTGGAGCGGGCGCTGCAGGGCTATGATGCCTGGATCACCGGGCGCAAGCGGCATCAGGCGGCGACGCGCGCGGATCTTGACCGGGTGGAGATGGAGCCAGGAACGGGACGTATCCGATTGAATCCATTGGCAGATTGGACGGCCGCGCAGATCGGCGCCTATCTCGATGCGCATGACCTGCCGCGCCACCCGCTGGTCGCGCGGGGCTATCCGTCGATCGGCTGCCAGCCCTGCACTTCGCGCGTCCTGTCGGGTGAAGATCCCCGCGCAGGTCGTTGGCGCGGAACGGAAAAAACCGAATGCGGGATTCATTTCATTGGCGGGGTGCCGCAGCGCGCCCGGAAGGCAGATGCAGCATGAGTGTGATTGTCACCGATACCGGCTTCAAGAGCGATGACTGGCCCGAAGGGGCGGTCGCGTTCGCCGAGATGGAACCCAACGGGATCAACAGCCTGGTGGCTGTTGATCTGCCCGGCGACACGGCCCCGGAGGCTGTGGAAGGGCTTGCCGAACGCGCGAGTCATATCCGCGTCCTGATCCCCGCTTTCAGCGATGGGCGCGGGTTCACGCTGGCTAAGCAATTGCGGCGTATGGGTTTTTCCGGGCGGTTGCGCGCGGCGGGGCCGCTGATTGCGGATCAATATGCCATGGCGCGGCGGTCGGGTTTCGACGAGATCGAGATCCCGCCTGCGCTGGCGGAACGGCAACCTGAAAGCGACTGGTTGGCGCGGGCGGATTGGCAGGCGCCGCATTACCAGCGTCGGTTGCAAGCATAAAAGGACTATAATTCATGTCACTGGACGACGTTCTTCAGGCGAAGAAAGCCACCCCCACGCTGCCCGATGCGCAGGTGGTCACAAGCGTAACCCATTATACCGACAGGCTTTTTGCCTTTCGCTGCTCGCGCCCGCAAAGCCTGCGCTTCCGCTCGGGCGAGTTTGTGATGATCGGGCTGATGGGCGACAATGGCAAGCCACTTTTGCGAGCCTATTCAATAGCTTCGCCCTCATGGGACGAGGAATTGGAGTTCTATTCCATCAAAGTGCCGGATGGCCCGCTGACCTCGCGTCTGCAGCATATCCAGCCCGGAGACCCCATCATCTTGCGGCCCAAGCCGGTCGGAACGCTAGTGCTTGATGCATTGCTGCCGGGCAAGCGGCTGTGGATGCTGGCCACCGGAACCGGCATCGCGCCCTTTGCCTCGCTCCTGCGCGACCCGGAAACCTGGGAGAAATATCAACAGGTTATCGTCATGCATACCTGCCGCGAGGCGGCGGAACTGACCTATGGCAGAAACCTGATCGAGGCGCTGCCGGAAGACCCGCTGATCGGGGAACTGGTCGAGGGCAAGCTCTTGTATTACCCGGCGACGACGCGCGAGCCGAGTGCGAATATGGGAAGAGTGACCGATAACCTGTTGTCCGAAAAGGTTTTTGCCGATCTTGGCATCCCGCCGCTGGACCCGGAGACTGACCGGGCGATGGTCTGCGGATCGCTGGATTTCAACAAGGATATCAAGGCGATACTGGAAGAAGCTGGGCTGCGCGAAGGGGCGAACTCTGCCCCCGCAGAATATGTGGTGGAAAAGGCTTTTGTCGACTAGATGTTGATTTGAAAAAGCCTTTCACCAGATGAAAAAACCCCGCGTCTGTCGCGGGGTTCTTTTTTTGCCTGATGAAAACGCATTCCGCGATGTGAAAAATGCGCTCCAGCCGGGTTGCGACCGTTATTTCACGAAGATCTCGCGCGGTGTTTCGCAGAGAAGTTCCGGCCCTTGTTCGGTGATGAGCACCGGCTCGGTGATTTCCAGCCCGCCATCTTCGAGCCAGAGCGCGGGCATGAAGTGAATCACCATGCCCGGTTTCAGCTCGGTCATGTCACCACGGCGTAAAGACAGCGTGCGCTCGCCCCAGTCGGGCGGGTAGCTGAGACCGATGGAATAGCCGCAGCGATTGTCCTTCTCGAAGCCGCGCTTGTTCAGCGTCGCGTTGAAGGCATTGGCCACATCCTCGGCCCGCGCGCCGGGATAGCATTGCGAGAGGCCCGCCTCGGTCGCCTCTAACACCGCGTCTTCGGCATGGCGGTAGAGATCGGGGACAGTGCCGAAAAACAGCGTGCGCGATTGCGGACAATGGTAGCGGCGATGCACGCCCGCGATTTCGAAAAAGGTCGATTCGCCCTTGCGCATGGGCCGGTCATCCCAGGTCAGATGCGCGGCAGTGGCATCGAGGCCGGAAGGGGCCATGGGCACGATGGCGGGGTAATCGCCCCATTGGCCATCCGCGCCTTCGATCCCGGCCTTGGAAATCTCGGCCACCAGCAGGTTCTTGGCCATGCCGGGTTCGGCGACATCGAGGATGACCTGATGCATGCGTTCGACGATCCGGGCTGCGCGGCGGATATAGAGCAGTTCGGATTCGGATTTCACCAGCCTTTGCCAGTTCACGAGCCCCGTGGCATCGACAAAGCGGGCTTCGTGCAGATGGTTCACAAGGGTCTGATGCGCGGCGGCGGAATAATAGTAATTGTCCATCTCGACGCCGATCCAGCCGGTATTCCAGCCGCGATCAATGATCAGCGCGGCCAGCGCTTCCATCGCGTGTTTCTGCGGGTTCTGAACATAGGTGTCATCATAGGGGACGATGCTGTCTTCGCTTTTGGTGAAGACCGTGCGCAGGGCGCCGGGGGCGTCGATGCCGCGCCCCCACCAGATCGGATCGCCGTGGAGCGGCAGCAGGACCGCCTGCGGCACATAGAAGGACCAGCCGTCATAGCCCGAGATCCAGTTCATGTTGGAGGGATCGCAGATGATCATCAACTCGATGCCGCGCAGGTCCATTTCGACGCGGGTGCGGGTGATGCGGGCCTCATATTCGGCCTGGGTAAAATTCGGGTTGGTTGTGGTCATGGGCGGATCCGCAGGACAAAAAAGCCCCCGCGGGATTGCGGGGGCTTTGGGGGCTTTGGGGGTCAGAACTGGCCGGTCACAGCGTCGATAGCGTCGCGCGTGGCGGTGACGATCTCATCGGCCTCGGGCCGGGACAGGCACAGGGGGGGCGCGAAGCCGATGATTTCGCCCTGCGGCATGGCGCGGGCGATCACGCCGCGTCTGGCCATTTCGCCCACCACCTGCGCGGTGACTTTCTCGGCGGCGTCGAAATCCGTGCCCGTGGCGGGGTCGCGCTGCAATTCGACTGCGGCGAGCATGCCGTCGCCGCGCACATCGCCGACGAAACGGTGATCTGCCAGCGCATCGGCCATGGTCTGGCGGAAATAGGCACCAGTGTCGCGGGCATTCTCCACCAGACCAAGGCTGTCCACCAGTTTGAGGTTTGCCACACCGGCAGCGGCGCCGATGGGATGGGCGGAATAGGTCCAGCCATGGCCGAAGGGGCCGAACCTGTCGGTGCCTTCTTCGAGGATCCTGTACATCTCGTCGCTGACGATGGAGCCGGAAAGCGGCGCATAGGCGGAAGTGAGGCCCTTGGCGATGGTGATGATATCAGGGGTGATACCGTAATGGGTGGAACCCATCATCGTGCCCAGACGGCCGAACCCGGTGACGACCTCATCGGCGATCAGCAGGATATCGTGTTTCTTGAGAATCGGCTGGATCGCTTCCCAATAGCCTGCGGGCGGGGGGACGATGCCGCCGGTGCCAAGGATCGGCTCGCCGATGAAAGCGCCGATCGTGTCCGCGCCTTCGCGCTCGATCAGCTCTTCCAGTTTCGCGGCGCAATGGGCGGTGAACTGTTCCTCGCTCATCGCGGGGTCGGGGCGGCGGAAGTAATAGGGGGCCTCGGTATGGATGACCTCGGACAGGGGCAGGCCGAATTTCGCGTGGAAGGGCGTGAGGCCGGTGAGCGAGCCGGTGATCAGGCCCGAGCCGTGATAGCCGCGCCAGCGCGAGATGATCTTGCGTTTCTCGGGGCGGCCCCGGACGTTGTTGATATACCAGACAAGTTTCACATTGGTTTCATTCGCATCCGACCCGCCAAGGCCGAAATAGACGCGGTTCATATGCGCGGGCGCGCGCTCTGCCACCATATGGGCGAGCGTGATCGAAGCCTCGGTCCCGTGGCCGACATAGGCGTGGTAATAGGCCAGCTCATGCGCCTGGGCGGCGATGGCCTCGGCAATCTCGCTGCGGCCATAGCCGACATTGACGCAATAGAGGCCCGCGAAAGCGTCGAGCAGGCGGGTGCCGTCGCGATCCTCGATATAGACGCCCTTGGCGGTGCTGACGATGCGCGCGGGGCTTTCGCCGCGTCCGTGCTGGCCGAAATGGGTGGAGGGGTGGAGGAAATTCTCGCGATCCCACTGGCTGAGTTGGTCATTTGTCAGCATGTTGCGACCTTTCTGAAAATGTGAGTGCGGGGGGGGCGGCGGGCGGAAGGGCAGCGTTCAGCTGCCGCGCGCGCCTTTGCCGGGGTCGAGCCGATAGCTGCCTTCGGGCAGGTTCAGGGCTGCGGCCAGTTCGCGCAATTGCGACAGCGACAGGGTGATGACGACATCATCATCGCTTTGCGGGTCGAACTGGCGGAGTGTCACGCAATCCTCGAACGCGGTGATGATCACATCCTCGCGCAGCGCCTCTGCATGGGGCGCGCCCTCGTCCACGAGGGTGATGACGGTGGCGTCGAAATCGTGCTCGATGGTGAACATGAGAATGATGCTAGTGCAGGGCCGGGCGAGTTGGAAGCGGAAATCCCCGGTTGCGCGAAAATGGCGGTTTGCGCGCTGTGGCGGGCTTGGGTAGGGTGTTGCGGGCAATTGAGCGGGGGAGATCATGAGAAAATGCATCTGGGCGATGGCCGGTGTGATGGGCGCGGGGGCGGCGCTGGCGGATACTGCGCAGTTTGACGGCACCTATGCGATTGATCCGGCGGCGCGGGACTGTCTGGTCGGGCAGGGCGATGTGCCGGGGGCGGCGTTCCGCATCGAGGAGGGGCAGTTTTTCGGGATCGAATCGGTCTGTCGGCTGGCCAATCCGACCAATATCCGCGACATGAGTGCGGCGCGGCTGTTCGATCTGCAATGCAGCGGCGAGGGGGCGGAATGGTCGGACCGGATCCTGTTGATGAAGCTTGATGACGGGAGCCTGCTGCGGGTGGTGAACGGGCTGGCTTTCACCAACCCGCTCTGCCCGGAGTGACGCGGGGCTGATCGGGCGCCTTCGCCGTGATGGCGGATGCGCCGCCCGTCAGGGCACAAGCTGCTGCGCGCGCGCCAGATAGGCACTGGCCAGTCCGGTGAGTTTCGCGGCATCCACCCCTTCCGAGGCGAGATGGACCTCTTCCAGACGCTCGGCGAGCTCGGTGGCCTCAGTGATGATCTTTGCAAGCGCGTCTTCCAGCGTATAGGTCAGCTGGTGGATATCCTCCATATGGTCCGGGGTCATCGCGGGCTGTGCCAGAATCTCGGCCATGCGTTTGTTATGGGTGGAGAAATTGTCCATGGCTTCGGCCAGATCCGCAGATGTCTCGGCGGCGTAATGGTCAGGCCGCTCTTCGGCAAAGACGGGCATCGCGCCCATGGCCAGTGCAACGATCAGCGCAGTTCTTCGTTTCATGGGAAAGATCCTTCAGCGAGATGTGATAAAACCGGTCACTGGGTGCTGATGGTCATATCAGACTCTGGCTGCCTGAACCTGACGAAATGTATCGGGAAATGATCTGCTGCTGCAAGCGCTTTCGCTGCGGCGTTTCAGCGCTGGCCTGAAATGGGAAATCAGTAGAAAAAACGCATGAAGCGGTTGCGCGCCTGGGGTGAGGGAGAGAGCGCCCGCTCAGCGTGCCCACCCACCCGCCCTTGCACGCTTCGCGGGCGCTGCCCGGGCTGGTTGCCCGGGCGGGCACTATGGCTGCGGTGCTGTCTGCCGCAGCTTTCAGCGCTGGCCTGCGAAACGCGCTTCCCATTCCGCGCGTTGCTCATCGGTGATCTTGGCGAAAAGCACCTCGGGGACTGTGAAGGCATGGCCGGGTTTGAGCGTGTCGAGGGCTGCCGCGACATCAGCGGGCCATGACCAGTTGTCAGACTGCATGTCGGCCATGATGCGCGCGCTCGCTTCGGGGATGAAGGGTTGCGACACGACCGCATAGAAGCGGATCAGGTTGAGCGCGAGGCGGATCTGTGCAGCGGCAAGGTCGGGGTCACTCTTGAAGCTGGACCAAGGCGCGGCCTCTTGCAGGTATTCATTGCCCAGAACCCAGAGCGCGCGCAATTCGCCTGCGGATTTGCGGATTTCCATGGCTTCCATATGGGTCTCGTAAGCGCGCAGGCGGGTGGTCAGATCAGCGATGAGTTGATCTTCGCGCGCGCCGGTGGTGCCGCCGGTCGGGACGGTTTCGCCGAATTTCGAGCGGCAGAATTTGGTGACGCGGCTGACCAGATTGCCCAGCACATCGGCCAGATCCTTGTTCACGGAACTCTGGAAATTCTCCCATGTGAACTCGGAATCGCTGTTTTCGGGGGCGTGGCTGAGCAGCCACCAGCGCCAGTAATCGCTGGGCAGGATCGAGAGCGCCTGATCCATGAACACGCCGCGCCCGAGCGAGGTCGAGAATTGCCCGCCATCATAATTCAGGTAGTTGAAGGACTTGATGTAATCGACCATTTTCCACGGCTCGGCGGAGCCGATGAGGGTGGCGGGGAAGCTGAGCGTGTGGAAGGGCACATTGTCCTTGCCCATGAATTGCACATAACGCACATCCTCTGCGCCCTCGTCCCTGCGCCACCAGCGCCGCCATGCGCTGTCATCAAGCCCCTGTGCATCGGCCCATTCGGCGGTGGCGGCGATATATTCGATGGGGGCGTCGAACCAGACATAGAAGACCTTGCCTTCCATGCCCTGCCAGGGCGCACCCTCGAATTGCACCGGTACGCCCCAGTCCAGATCGCGGGTGATGCCGCGATCCTGCAGCCCGTCGCCATCATGCAGCCATTTCTTGGCAATCGAGGTGGTCAGCACCGGCCAGCCCTGCTGGCTGTCGATCCATTGGTCCAGCGTGTCGCGCAGTTTCGACTGGCGCAGATAGAGATGGCGGGTTTCGCGCACTTCGAGATCGGTGGCGCCGGAAATGGCGCTGCGTGGGTTGATCAGGTCGGTCGGGTCAAGCTGTTTGGTGCAGTTTTCGCATTGATCGCCGCGCGCGCGCTCATAGCCGCAATTGGGGCAGGTGCCCTCGATATAGCGGTCGGGCAGGAAGCGGCCATCGGTATGGGAATAGACCTGTTTTTCCGCGACTTCCTCGATCAGACCGGCCTCGCCCAGCTTTGCCGCCAGATGCTGGGTCAGGGCGTGGTTGCGGGCGCTGGAAGAGCGTCCGTAATGGTCGAAGGAGAGCGCGAAGCCGCGCGCAAGATCGGTCTGGACCGCGTGCATGCGGGCGCAATAGGCGTCCACGGCCTCGCCCGCCTTGGCGGCGGCAAGCTCTGCGGGCGTGCCATGTTCATCGGTGGCGCAGATGAACATGACCTCATGGCCGCGCGCGCGGCAATAGCGGGCATAGAGATCGGCGGGCAACTGGCTGCCGACGAGATTGCCCAGATGCTTGATCCCGTTGATATAGGGCAGGGCCGAAGTGATCAGGATGCGCGCCATGTCTTTCCCCGAAGGCTGAGTTTTGCCGCTCATGTAGTGCAATTCGGTGGCCGAGGGAAACCGGTTTTCGACGCGGGCGGTGGCCTGTGGCCCGGGGGCGGGATGCGGGGGCGCTTCCGGGGCTGGGATATCGCGGCGGAGAAAGCGCCCGCTCATGGCCCGCCCCCCCTGCCCATGCCATTCGCGGGCGCTGCCCAAGCGAGGGCGCATGGGCGGGCAATCTGCGCGCGGTCAGGTTCCGGGCCGTTGGGGCGGTTTCGCTGTGTGTTTTGCGGTCGGCTGGGGCCTGGGGGGCGGCTCCAGACACTGCGCGAGCCGGGCAAACGCGCCCTTGATGCCTGCGGGGGCGGATTCGGCGATGAAAGCATCGAGCGCAGGCCATGTGGCGATGGCGCGGTCCACCAGCGGGTCGGAGCCGCGCTCGTATAGCCCCGCCTGCACCATCATTTCCGCGCGGTCATAGGCGCCGAGCAGCCGCCGGGCCTCGGCAATCCGGGCGTTTTCCTCGGGGGTTGCGCAATGTGGCAGGGCGCGGGAGACCGAGCGCAGCACATCGATCGCGGGAAAGCGCCCGCGCTCGGCAATGGCGCGGTCCATGACGGTATGGCCATCGAGCACGCCGCGCAGGATATCGGCGACGGGTTCTTCCATGTCGGAGCCCGCCACCAGCACGGTGAAGATCGCAGTGATCGCGCCCAGCCCGTCGCGCCCCGGCCCCGCGCGTTCGGCAAGCGCCATGATGCGCTGCGCGGTCGAGGGCGGGAAGCCGCGCAGCGAGGCATCCTCGCCCGCGGCAAGGGCCACTTCGCGATGCGCCTCTGCCAGCCGGGTGATGCTGTCGGTCAGAAGCAGCACATGCCTGCCCTGATCGCGGAAATGCTCGGCCACGCACATGGCGGCCTGCGCGCAGCGCCGCCGCGTCAGCGGGGGCTGGTCGGAGGTGGCGGTGACGATGACCGCGCGCGCGAGCCCGTCCGCGCCCAGCACATCCTCGATGAAATCGCGCAATTCGCGGCCGCGTTCGCCCACCAGCGCGATGACCACCAGATCGGCCTGCATATGGCGCGCGAACTGGCCTAGAAGCAGGGTCTTGCCCACGCCCGAGCCCGCGAAAAGCCCGATGCGCTGGCCTGCGACCAGGGGCAGGAGCGTGTTGAACACGGCCATGCCGGTGTCGAGCCGCTGCCCCAGACGGCCGCGCCGCGCAGGTTCGGGCGCGGGGCTGTCGAGGGGCCGGTCCTGCGCGCCGCGCAGCAGCGGGCGGCCATCGAGGGGCTGGCCGTAAGGGTCGAACACGCGGCCGATCCAGCTGTCATCGGGGGCAATGCCGCGCGCGGGGCGCAATTCGGCGCGGTCGTCAATCGCCAGCCCGTCGCGCGGGCCATCGGGCAGGGCCTGCACCTCCTCCGGGGTCAGGCGCAGGATTTCGGCCCCGATCCGGCTGCCATTGCGGGTGCGGATATCCAGCCAGTCGCCGATCCGGGCCGCATCGGTCAGCCCGCGCACCGCCAGCATCTGCCCGTCCACCCGCGCGACCCGCCCCGAGATGCGCAGCGCGCTGAGGTCGAGCACCTGCGCGCGCATTTCGTCCATCAGATCCATCGCTTGAGTCGCTCTTTTTTTGTGCCGCTTACCGATCCTTAAGCGAATCACTCTTAAAAACGGGTGTATGGACCCAAGGGAGAAACCCTCATGTTCGAGATACCCGATGTGATGCGCATGGCGCAGGCGATGGCCCGTCATGCGGCGGCGCGCCAGTCGGTGATCGCCGAGAATATCGCGCAGGCCGATACGCCGGGATATCGCGCGCGGGATCTGGCGGGATTCGGCGCCAGCTATCAGGCGGCGAGGGCGCTGAAGGCCACGCGCCCGGCGCATCTGGACTGGGGGACGGCGGGCGCAGGGCCGGGGCCGCAGGTGGATCGCGCGGCGCCGTCATTCGCGCCCAATGGCAACACCGTGTCGCTGGAGCGCGAGATGATGCGCGCGGCAGAGACCCGCCAGAGCCATGAGCTGGCGCTGGCGATCTATGGCTCGGCGCGCAGCGTGTTGCGTCTGGCGCTGGGGCGATAGGGGGCGGGGATGGGCGGACTGCGTGACAGGGATGCGATCAGCGCTTCGGGGATGGCGGGGCGGGCGTGCAGGCCGGGGCCTGTGTTGGAGCTTGCCGCCGATACGGGCATGCCGGGTGATCGGTGCGAGAGGTTCGGTTTCCGGGCCGGGACCGCTGGCGCGCGCGGCAGGGCGCGGGGGAACCGTGGCCGGGCGTTTGGGCGATGGGGCGCGGACAGGGGTAGTCTGTTGGTCGACGATGCTCTCCGTGCCTCGGGGATGGAAGCGCAGGTGCGCAGGCTGCGGCATGAGTCGGAGACGAGCGCGCATGCGGTTTTGCCGGGTGATCGGTGCGCGTGGCGTGATTTCCGGGCTGCGACCAGCGGCGCGGGCGGCAGGGCGCGGGGGAACCGTAGACCGGTGCGCCCCGTGCTGCGCAGGGCGCTCGGGCGATGGGGTGCGGACAGGGGCGCTCTGTTTGACGACGATGCTCTCCGTGCCTCGGGGATGGAAGCGCAGGTGCGCAGGCCGCGGCATGTCTCGGAGTTTCGCGCCTGTGTAGGCATGCCGGGTGATCGGTGCGCACGGCGTGATTTCCGGGCCGGGACCGCTGGCGCGCGCGGCAGGGCGCGGGGGAACCGTGGCCGGGCGTTTGGGCGATGGGGCGCGGACAGGGGTAGTCTGTTTGTCGACGATGCTCTCCGTGCCTCGGGGATGGAAGCGCAGGTGCGCGAGCTGGGGCATGAGTCGGAGACGAGCGCGCATGCGGTTTTGCCGGGTGATCGGTGCGCGTGGCGTGATTTCCGGGCTGCGACCAGCGGCGCGGGCGGCAGGGCGCGGGGGAACCGTAGACCGGTGCGCTCCGTGCTGCGCAAGGCGCTCGGGCGATGGGGTGCGGACAGGGGCGCTCTGTTTGACGGCACTGCGACCCGCGCCCCGGGGATAGCGGCGCAGGTGCGCAGGCTGGGGCATATGTCAGAGACGAGCGCCTGTGCGAGCATGCCGGGGTATCTGGGCGCGCGAGGTGCTTTCGGGGCTGAGACCGCGGGCGTGAGTGGCGGGGCGCGGGGGAACCGTGGACCGGTGCGCAGCGTGCTGCGCTTGGCGCTCGGACGATGGGCAGCGGGGGCGGCGCTCTGTATGGCAGCGAGGCACCCCCCCTCGGGGATGGAAGCGCAGGCGCGCGGGCTGGCGCATGTGTCGGATCACAGTGCCAATGCGGGTATGCCGGGCTGTTGGGGCAAGAGTATTGTGATCTGCGGGCCGGGAGCGCCTGCGCGCAGCATGGGGCCATACAGCGATACTGGCGCCCTTGCCGCAGGCGGGACCGCGCGCGCGGCATGGCGGGATCAGGTGGCGCTGCAGGTCATGTGCCGGTCGGCGGGACTGCGCGTGCGGCATGGCGTCAGGGCTCCGTGGCTCGGCGCCCGCTGTGCTGCACTTGGCGCTCGGGCGACAGGGGGCGGGCATGGGCAATCTGTTTGATGGTTTTGCGATCAGCGCCTCGGGGATGGAAGCGCAGGCGCGCAGACTGCGGCATGTCTCGGAGAATATCGCCAATGCCGACACGCCCGGTTACCGGCGCAAGACCATTGATTTCCGGGCCGAGATCGACCGCGCGAGCGGGCTGGCGCGGGTCAGGACGGGGCCGGTGCAGCTCGACCGGCGCGAATTGCCGCGCGTCTATGATCCGGGCCATGCGCTGGCCGATGCGACCGGCTTCTATGACGGATCGACGGTCGATCTGATGATCGAGATCGCCGATGCGCGCGAGGCCGGGCGCAGCTATGAGGCCAATCTGCGCGTTTTCGACCAGACCCGGCAGATGGCGCAGGGATTGCTGGAGTTGTTGCGCCGCTGACCCCCATTCAAGCCCCGTTAACCCCCATTCCAGAAAGGAATAAACCCCATGAGCATCGCGGCCAATCTTGCCATTCAGAGCTATGACACCGCGCGCATTGCCGCGAAACCCGCCGCAGCAGAGCGCAGCGAGGCGGCGTTCGGGGCGGCGCTGGGCAATTTCGCGACCGGGTTGCATCAGGCGGAAGTGGCGGCGCGCAGCACGATGATCGCTGGCGCCGATCCGCATGCGCTGGTCGAGGCGCTGGCGGCAACGGAGCTTGCGGTGGAAACGGCGGTATCGGTGCGCGACAAGGTGGTGGAAGCCTATCTTGAAATCCTGCGCATGCCGGTCTGAGGGGGCGGGGCGATGCAGGAGACCCTTATCTATGACACGCTGCGGCAGGGGCTCTGGGTGGCCACGATCATCGCGACCCCGATCCTGGCGGCGGCGCTGATTTCCGGGGTTGCGGTCGGGCTGTTTCAGGCGCTGACCTCGATTCAGGAAATGACGCTGACTTTCGTGCCGAAACTGGCGGCCATCGTGCTCGTGTTCTGGGTGTCGATGAGTTTCATGACCGCGACGCTGGTCGATTTCTTCCGCCACGAAATCCTGCCGCTGATTGCGGGGGTCTGAGCGATGGACAATGCCGCCTATATCACGCTCACACGGATGAGCGGGCTGCGCCGCGAAATGCAGGTGATCGCGCATAATATCGCCAATGTCTCGACCACCGGATTCCGGCGCGAGGGGGCGGTGTTTTCGGAATTTGTTGTGGGCACCGAGCGGCATGAGCCGTCGCTGTCGATGGCGCTGGGCAATACGCGCCAGACCTATCAGATGCAGGGCGCGCTGTCCCAGACCGGCGGCACCTTCGATATCGCCATCGAGGGCGAGGGGTTTTTCCTGCTGGAGAGCGCGCGGGGGCAGCGGCTGACGCGGGCGGGGGTGTTCACGCCGGGCCCGGCGGGGGAACTGGTCAATATCGACGGGTACCCGCTGCTGGATGCGGGCGGGGCGCCGGTTTTCGTGCCCCCCGATGCGCGCGCCGTGGCGCTGGCGCGCGATGGCACCTTCTCGGCGGATGGTCAGCCCTTCGCCCAGATCGGACTGGTGCGCCCGGTCGATCCGGTCACCATGTCGCGCGAAGCGGGGACGCTCTTTGTCGTCAATGGCGAGATCGAGCCGGTCGAGGCGCCGATGCTGCTGCAGGGCTTCATCGAGGAATCGAATGTCAATCCGGTGATCGAGCTGGCCCGCATGATCGAGGTGCAGCGCGCCTATGAGCGCGGGCAGAAATTGCTGGAGAGCGAGGATGAGCGGATCAGATCCGTGATCCAGACGCTGGGAAGGTAAAGAAAGGGGCGCAACCACATGAAATCACTTCATATTGCCGCAACTGGCATGAGCGCGCAGCAGATGCGTGTGGATACGATTGCCAATAACCTCGCGAATATGAGCACCACCGGTTATAACGCGCGGCGGGCGGATTTCGCCGATCTGCATTATCAGCAATTCGCGCGGCCCGGTGCGATTTCGGCCGCTGACGGGACGGTGCTGCCGACCGGCGTGCAGGCGGGGCTGGGGGTGCGGCCCGCGGCGATCAGCATGCAGATCCAGCAAGGGGCCTCGAACCAGACCGGGGGCGATCTGGATCTCGCCATCGAGGGGCGCGGCTATCTGGAAGTGACCCTGCCCGATGGCACGCAGGGATTTACCCGCGATGGTGGGCTGAAACGGACCGGGGACGGGCTGATTGTCACCTCGGACGGCTATGAGGTGGCGCCGGGGATCGTGATCCCGAATGATGTGCGCGCGCTCTCGATTAATCCGCAGGGCGAGATCCATGGCTATTTCGCGGGCCAGATTCAGCCGCAACTGCTGGGGCAACTGACGCTGGCGGGTTTCGCCAATGAAAAGGGGCTGGAGGCAATCGGCTCGAACCTGTTCATCGAGACCGAAGCCTCTGGCCCGGCCAATGTCGCGGTGCCGGGAACGGAGGGGCTGGGGCGGCTGCGGCAGGGCTATCTGGAGGAAAGCTCGGTCGATCCGGTGCGCGAGATGACCGAGCTGATCAAGGCGCAGCGCGGCTATGAGCTGAATTCCAAGGTGATCACCGCGGCCGATCAGATGATGGGCGCAACTGTGCAGGTGCGCTGATGCGCTGGCTGGTGCTCCTGCTGCTCTGGCCCTTGGGGGGGTATGCCGAAACGCTGGTGGCGACGCGGCTGATCCGCGCGGCGGAGGTGATCGGCCCCGGGGATGTGATGCTGGCCGCCCCGGCGGTGGCGGGGGCGGCAAGCGCGCCGGGTCAGGTGATCGGGCTGGAGACGCGGGTGGCGATCTATCCGGGCCGCCCGGTGCGGCTCGCGGATCTGGGCCCGGCGGCGGTGATCGAGCGCAATGAGATCGTGCGCATGGTCTACCGGCGGGGCGGGCTGATGATCCTGTCGGATGGCCGGGCCATGGCGCGCGCGGGGCTGGGCGAGCGGATCACGGTGATGAATCTCGCCTCGCGCCAGTCGGTGCAGGGGATCGTGGCCTCTTCCGGGCTGGTCGAGGTCGAAGGCTCCATCGGGCTTTGGCAATGATAACAGAATTTTAAGGCGCAGGGTTCATGCTGGTTTCATGCTCTTGTCACAACAGGCCCCCGATGATGCGATTGCTGTTTTCCTGCCTTCTCTGCGCGCTTGTCACGGGCTGTTCGCCGCTGCGCGAGGTCGGGCGTGCGCCGGGTTTCACCCCGCCCGATCAGACGATGGAACATGCCGCGCTTTACCGCATCCCGCTGCCCGAGACGAGCGAGGCGCGGCGCGCTGTCGACAATGCCTCGCTCTGGTCGGCGGGGCAGCGCTCGCTTCTGGGCGACCGGCGGGCCTCTCGCCAAGGGGATATCATGACCGTGGTGATCGAGATCAATGACAGCGCCGAGATTTTGAACAGCACCGCGCGCGGGCGCACGGGGTCGAACAGCATGGCGGTGCCGCAATTCTTCGGCATCCCGCAACTGATCGACCGCAACCTGCCCGGCGGGCTGGCGCTGGGTGCGGGGATTGAAACAGCCGGGTCGAGCACGTTTTCGGGCAATGGCTCGGTGCGGCGCAACGAGAAGCTGACGCTGCGGGTGGCCTCGACCGTGGTTGAACGGCTGCCCAACGGGGTGATGCGGATCGAGGGGCGGCAGGAAGTGCGCGTCAATCACGAACTGCGCGAGCTGTTGGTGACGGGCTATGTGCGGCCCGAGGATATCTCGCGCCAGAATGAGATCACCTATGACAAGATCGCGGGCGCGCGGATTTCCTATGGCGGGCGCGGGGTCATCTCGACGGTGCAGCAACCGGGATATGGGGCGCAGATCACCGAGATTCTGGCCCCGTTCTGACATTGGGTCGCGAGAAGGAGGCCCGCCATGGCCAAGCTGATCCCGGTTCTGCTGATCCTGCTGGGCCTTGGGCTGGGCACGGGCGCGGGGCTCTATCTGCGGCCCGCCCCCGAGGTCGGGGCCGAGGATGATGAACTGGCGTTGCCCCCCGCGCTGGCTGCGGATGAGATCCTGGGCACGCTGGAATTCGCCAATCAGTTCATGGTGCCGCTGGTGATCGAGGGGCGGATTGCCTTTGTGGTGGTGCTGAAACTGGCGCTGGAGATCCCGGAGACGCAGCGCGCCATGGTCGCGGCCAATATCCCGCGCCTGCGCGACAGGCTGCTGCAGGTGCTGTTCGACCATGCCAATTCGGGCGGGTTCGAGGGGATGTTCACCGATCACGACAAGATGGGCCCGCTGCGCCGCGCGCTGCTGGAGGCCGCGCAGCAGATGCTGGGGCGCGAGGCGGTGCGGGGGGTGCTGATCACGGATATGCTGCGGGTCGGCGCGTCGTGATTTTGGCGCGCGCTGATGGGGGCGCGGTGTGATCCGGGGGGTATGGCCTCTCGCCCGTGCTGATGGGGGTCTGGTGCAGGATGCGCCCGGCTGTCTGGGGCCCTTGCGGCGCGCGCTGCCGGAGGCCGCGCAGCAGATGCTGGGGCGCGAGGCGGTGCGGGGGATCAACCGCGCGGCTGTGAGGCCATCGGTCGGATATGCTGGCGCGGTGAGTGATTTGCCGGTTTTTCTTGGGGGCCGCTGTCCGGCAATGCCCCTGACGGACTGTCGAACCTGACCGGTAAGGCAGCATATGCGGGCGGGAGAAAAGCCGCGCTGGGCCCGGTCGCGGGTGGGCGCTCCTGCCGGTTTGGGCTGGGCAGTTTACGCTGCGGCATAGTCCGACGGCATTGCGACCTGCGCCGGGCGCTGCACGGCGAAGCGCGAAGCGTCTTGTTCCCGCGCGGGGTGTCTCTGCATGCCTCGGTAACTCGGAGATTGCTGCCATTGATCAATGCCATCGCTTCCGCCAAAGTCGGCGCATGCCAGCATCAAAGTCCAACTGGGTGTCCGACCTGCTACGAGCCGACCAGCTTCGCTGGCAGGCCCTGGGGATTGTTGAGGCGCTTGAGCTGCCGCAAGGCTGCATTGGTGCCGGATTCCTGCGCAACCTTGTCTGGGATCATCTTCACGGCGCTGCCTCCGATTGTCGTCGGGAAGATATTGATGTGCTGTTCTATGACCCCGCCACGACCGATCCCGCCTATGATGCGGAACTCGAAAGGGCGCTCCGCGCCTGCGCGCCCGGGCTGAACTGGTCGGTCAGGAATCAGGCCCGGATGCATCTGCGCAATCATGACGCGCCTTATATCTCGGTCGAGGATGCCATGCGTTTCTGGCCTGAAACCGCAACCGCCGTCGCGGCAGAGCGTTCGGGCAATGCCTGTATCCTTACCGCGCCATTTGGCCTTGATGATCTGAAAGGGCTGATCCTGCGGCCCAGCTCTGCCGCGCCGCATAAGCTGGCGGCCTTTCAGGCGCGCGTTCAGGCGAAGAACTGGCGCGGTCGATGGCCGAAGCTGCGGGTCATTGGTGTGAGCGACCACGCCTGACAGGCGATCCGGCTCGGGGCTTGACCTTGGGCGGGGGCTGGCGCAGCTTGTGGGTTCGCGATGACAGGAGTTCCCATGCCCCATGATGCCGCCCGACCCGCCAGTGACAGAAGTGACGCGGCTGCGCTGGACCCGCAATTTCTGGACCGTCTGGCGGAACTGGCGGTGCGCACCGGGCTGAACCTGCAGCCGGGGCAGGATCTGGTGATGACGACGCCGGTTGCCGCCTTGCCGCTGGCGCGGGCGATTGCGCGCGCGGCGTATCGTGCGGGGGGCGGGCTGGTGACACCGATCATCAGCGACCGCGACATGACGCTGGCGCGGTTTGAACAGGGCGCAGAGGCGAGTTTTGACCGCGCGCCGGGCTGGCTCTATGAGGGGATGGCCAAGGCGTTCGAGGGCGGCGCGGCGCGGCTGGCGCTGGTGGGCGAAGACCCGATGCTGCTGGCCGGGCAGGATGCCGCGCGTGTGGGCCGGGCCAATCGCGCCAATGCACTGGCCTACCGTCCGGCGCTGGCGGCGATTGCGGGGTTTCATATCAACTGGTCGATCATTTCCTGCCCGACGCCGGATTGGGCGGGGCGGATGTTCCCGGACCTGCCGCCCGCGCAGGCTTTGGAGCAACTGACCGAGGCGATTGCGCTGACCGCGCGGCTGGACCGGCCCGATCCGGTGGCGGCCTGGGCCGAACACAATGCGGCCTTGGCGCGGCGCTGCGCGATGCTGAATGCGGCGCGGTTCGATGCGCTGCAGTTCCGCGCGCCGGGCACGGATCTGAGGGTCGGGCTGGCCGAGGGGCATTTCTGGCAAGGGGGCGCTTCCGAGGCGCGCAATGGCGTGCGCTGCAATCCGAATATCCCGACGGAAGAGGTGTTTACCACGCCGCATGCGGGCCGGGTCGAGGGCCATGTGCGCGCGACGAAGCCTCTGTCGCACCAAGGCAGCCTGCTGGAAGAGATCGAGATGGAGTTCAAGGACGGGCGCGCGGTGGCGGCGCGCGCGGCGCGCGGGCAGGATGTTTTGCGCGAGATGCTGGCCACGGATGAAGGCGCCGCGCGTCTGGGCGAAGTGGCGCTGGTGCCGCATGGATCGCCGGTGTCGCAGACCGGGCATCTCTATTTCAACACGCTGTTTGACGAAAATGCGGCCTCGCATATCGCGATGGGGCAATGCTATGCGTCCTGCCTTGAAGGAGGCGAGGGGCTGTCGCCGGAAGAGATTGCCGCGCGCGGGGGCAATGAGAGCCTGATCCATGTGGATTGGATGATCGGGTCGGAGCGCATGGATGTGGACGGGCTGAAGGACGGCGCGGAGCCGGTCGCGCTGATGCGTCAGGGGGAATGGGTGACGCGCTGAGAGCGGCGCGCGGCGAGCGTGGCCAGTGCCTGCGCACGACCGAAACTGCGCGCGGTGCGGGCGCGTTGGTCGAGCATAAGGGCGGTTTGCTGCGCGAGGGTGATGTTCAGGCTTAGCCGCTGCTGCGTGGCCCATGCGAGATGCGCCTGCCGCGCGGCGAAAAGCGCGGGGTCTTCGGCCAGCGGCAGGGGCCGGGTCAGTTTTTCCAGCCTTGCGCGGCTCTCGTCGCGGGCGGCGGCGAGTTTTTTCAGCCGCGCCATGTCGTGATCGCGCTTCAGCTCGGCCAGAATTTTCAGCCGGTGCAGGCGGGTTTTTTCGTTCAGCGCCATGGCGATTTCCGGGCCTTGGCGCGCATGGCTTCGGCGAAACGGATCGCGGTGGCGACAGCGGCGAAGTGATCGGGGCGGATTTCCTGCCCGATTTCGACCGTGGCATGCAGCGCGCGGGCGGTGGGCGGGTCGGAATGGACCGGCA
This sequence comes from Natronohydrobacter thiooxidans, assembly GCF_001884735.1. Lineage (GTDB taxonomy): Bacteria > Pseudomonadota > Alphaproteobacteria > Rhodobacterales > Rhodobacteraceae > Roseinatronobacter > Roseinatronobacter thiooxidans_A. The sequence continues at coordinate 472,665 of NZ_MJAP01000034.1, forward strand.
CGCCTGCGGCTTCGGCGCGTTCGCGGATGCGGGCGGCGATCTCATCGACGCCCTTGGCCACGCAAATGGGTGCGCCCGGGTCGGTGGGCGACCATTTCAGCGCGACGGCGTAATGGGTGGGGTTGACGATCACCACAGCGGCTTGCGGCACATCGGCGAGCATCTGGCTGGTGGCGATCTCGCGCCCGCGCCTGCGGCGTTCGCCCTTGGCATGGGGGTCGCCCTCGGATTGTTTCATCTCGTCGCGCATCTCTTTATGCGACATGCGGTTCTTGCGCAGATGCTCGGCGCGTTGCCAGAAGAAATCGATCGCGCCGATGACCAGATTGACGGTGAAGACCAGCGCGAGGAAGCTGACGACCAGCCCCATGAGTTCGCGCGCGGCGAGCGCCGGGGTGAGATGCATGGTCAGCAGGATCACCGGCAGATGGTGCATCAGGAAGAGCCAGAGCACGGTCGAGATCACGCCAAGCTTGACCGCGCTTTTGGCGAATTCAAAGAGGCCATTGCGGCCGAATTTGTTCCTGGCGTTGCTGACCGGGTTCAGGCGCGAGGTCTTGGGCAGGAGTTTTTCAGGCGCGAAGATCACCGCGCGCTGGGCGAAAAGCGCGGCCCAGACCATGAGGAAGGGCAGCAGCACCAGCGGCAGGAGCGCGAGCGCGACATTGCCGATCAGCCCGCCGGTGAGGGGGCGGGCATGGGCGGTCATGAGGGAAGCGAGCGTGTCGGATTGCGCAAAGAGTGTCATGCCGGTATCGCCCAGCCGGGTCAGCGAGATCTGGCCTGCGGCAAGGGCGGCGATGAGCAGGCCCAGATAGGCGGCAGCGGTGTTGATATCGGTCGAGCGCGGCACTTCGCCCTTGCGGCGCTGTTCGTCGAGCTTGCGCTCGGTGGGCTCAAACTCCTTCTCGCTGCTCTGGTCTTCGGTGCTCATGGCAGGGGCCGGGTGGGGTCGATGAGGAAGCCGCGGAAGCTTTCGTGCCAGATGGGCAGGATCAGGGGGGCGGTGAGCATGAGGACCGCGAGCCCGGCCCATGTGATTGCGGGGGCACCCACGAAGGCGACCATGAGTTGCGGCATGGCCTTGTTGATCGCGCCGAGGGCGACATAGAAGAGGAGCGACAGGATCACGAAGGGCATGGCGAGGGTAAAGGCCAGCGTGAAGGCGCGGGCGGTCTGCGCCAGCCCCCAGTCGCCGAGGCTGGCCGCATCAGGGAAGCGGGCGGGCGGAAAGATGCTGTAGGACAGAAGGATCAGTTCCGCGACGGCGACATGCAGATCGGCGGTGACGGCAAGCGCCAGCCCGGCCATGACGAGGATCTGCGCCATGGCGGGTTGCGGATCGACGCCCGCGCCGCCGAAGAATTGCGACAGCGACGTGGCCTGTGCGGCGATGGTGCCCGCGATCTGCAGTGCCATGGTGAAAAGCCGCAGGCCCATGCCGAGGGCGAGGCCCGCCGCGGCCTCGGCGGTGATGAGTTCCAGCAGCGGGCCGGGGGCCGTGGGCGCAGGCGGCATGACAGGGGCGAGCGCGGGGGCGGTGATGGCGGTGAAGGCGAGGGTGAGGCCAAGGCGGATGCGGACCGGCACGACCTGTTCGCCAAAGGCGGGGAGAAGCGCCATCATCGCGCCGATGCGGATGAAAGTGCCGAAGCTAAGCGCGAAGAGATCGGCGAGATCGCTTTGCAGGGTGAGGAGATCGGGGATCATGGCGCGATGGTCCCGACAAGGGCGGGGCGGGCCTCCAGCCCGATTTCCTCGTAAGAGAGGACGGCGGCGGCGAGGCCCTTGGCGGCCATGACCGTGCGCAGGAAGCGGCGGCGGCGGGCCGAGGTGACCAGCGCGGGGGTGATGCCTGATCGGGTCAGATCGGCGAGTTTCTGGGCGATGCGCTCGGTCAGGCGGGCGAAATCTTCGGGCGGCAGGGCGATATCGGTGGCGCCATAATCGCCGGAAAGCTGATAGGTCGAGAAGATCTCTTCCCAATCGGGGTCGAGCTGCAGGAGCGGCAGGGTGCCATCGGCGCGTTTGAGCGGCGCCACAAGCTGGAAGCCAAGGCGCTGGCGGACATGTTCGCAGACCGCTTCGGGGCCTTGCAGGAGCGCGCGGACCTCGGACATGGATTCGAGGATCAGGGGGAGGTTGCGGATCGAGACACGCTCTTCCAGCAAGAGCCGCAGCACACCGAGCAGCAGTTCAACCGGCACCTTGTCGGGGATGAGGTCGGAAAGCAGGCGTTTGTTGGCCTCGGCCCGGGTGCTGTCGGAGAGGCTGGTCATCTCATCCAGCAGCCGGTGCAGGCTTTTGAAGGTGAGGAGCCGGGCGAAATTGGCTTTGAGCACTTCGAGGAGATGCGTGGCCAGCACTTCGGTCGGGCTGACCACGGTCGAGCCTGCAAGCGCTGCCTCTTCCTGCAGCGCGGGGTCGATCCAGCGGGCGGGGGCCTGATAGACCGGTTCCTTCACATCCTCGCCGATGATGGTGAATGTGGCGTCATCCTGCACCAGTGCGAGCATCTTGTCGGGGCGGATGGTGTCGCGGGCCTGTTCGACGCCGTGGATCAGGATGGCGTAGCTGCCTTGCGGCAGGGCGGCGTCATCGGTGAGGCGGATCTCGGGCAGGATCAGGCCGAATTCGCGGGCGATATGGGCGCGGATCGAGGTGATGCGGGCATCGAGCCCGAGCGCCGGGTCGAGCACCATCGGCACCAGATCGGGGGCGAATTTGACGTGGATCTCATCGAGGTCGAGGACATCGCCCATGCCCCGGCGCGGGGGATCGGGCATGGTGTCGGGGGGCGCCGCTGACTGTGCGCGCTGCGCTTCGGCGTGGCGGCGGGCGAGCCATGCCAGCCCGATCAGAAGGGCGGAACCGGCGAGGAAGGGCGCGAAGGGCAGGCCGGGGATGAAAGCGAAAATCGCCATCAACAGGCCCACGGTCGCCAGCGCTGAAGGGTAGCGGCCAAGCTGGTCGAAAAGCTGGATATCGGTCGCGCCATTCGCCCCCCCGCGCGCGAGCAGGAGGGCCGCGGCAATCGAGATGATCACGGCGGGGATCTGGCTGACCAGACCATCGCCCACGGTCAGGATGGCATAGGTCTCGAACGCGGCCGAAAGGGTCATGCCATGCATCATCGTGCCGTTGATCAGCCCCATGACGATGTTCAGAAGCGTGATCAGCAGGCCCGCAATCGCATCGCCCTTGACGAATTTCGAGGCACCATCGAGCGAGCCGTAGAAATTCGTCTCGGCCTGTTCGGTCTCGCGGCGGCGCTTGGCTTCCTGATGGTCGATGGCGCCTGCCGACATGTCGCTGTCGATGGCCAGCTGTTTGCCGGGCATGCCGTCGAGGGCGAAACGCGCGCCGACTTCGGCCATGCGGCCCGCGCCCTTGGTGATGACGATGAAATTGACGATCAAGAGGACCAGGAAGATCACCACGCCCAGAAAGATCGAGCCGGACATGACGAAACTGGCGAAACCCTGAATCACGCCGCCTGCGGCATGGGTGCCGGTATGGCCTTCGCCGATGATGAGTTTCGTGGAGGAGACATTGAGCGAAAGCCGCAGCATGAGGGACGCCAGCAGCACGGTCGGGAAGATCGAGAAATCGAGCGGGCGCTGGATGAAGAGGGTTACGGTGAACATGAGGATCGCCAGCGCGAAGCTGGCGGCGAGGCCGAGATCCAGGAGCCATGCCGGGATCGGCAGGATCATCATGCCGATCACCGCCATCAGCGCGAGGGCAAGCAGGATCGTGGGGCTGAACAGCGTCTGCGGCGTGAGTTTGATCATTGGCTGGCGCTGAGCCGGATCAGGGGTTGGGCGGCGCTGGTGGCGATGGGCACGAGCGAGCCCATGCGCTGCGCGCCGCCCGGTTGCAGCAGGCTGTAGCGGTTCTCGCGGATGGCGGCGATTTGCGGGGTTTCGGGGGCGCTGCTGCCGCGCAGGGCGCGGAAACGGGTGATATAGCGCGCGGCCAGTGTGGGGGTGGCAGAGTGATAGGCGCCGGCTGCGGCCTCCCACGAGCCGAGACGGGCATGGTGCCGACGCAGCAGGCGGGCGGCGTAATCGGCGTTTGTCTCGGGGTCGATCATCGCGTCGAGCGTGGCGAAGTTATGGCCATGCCAGTGGTAATTGACCTGAAAACAGCCAAGGTCGATATTGTGGCGGCCCTGATCGATCTGGGCGCGGGCGAGGGACAGGGCGGCAGTGCGGCTGTAAGGCCAGAAACCCGGCCCGCCCATATTGAGCGCCCATGGCCAGGGCTCCATCCGGCCATTCCGGCGGCGTCCGGTTTCGGTGAGGGTGATGGCGCGCAGCACATCGAGCGGCACGCCATGGCGCTGGGCGGCGTTGCGGGCAGCGATGTCGCAAAGCTGTGCGGGATTGGCGGCGCGTATCAGCGAGGGCCAGAGCAGGATTGCGGCGATGATGCCTGCTGCCGCACCAAGGCACATATATTGCGCCCATTTGCGTCCGCGATTGCCCTGTAGTCCCGCCACGCGCGCCCCCCTGGTGCTGCCGGGGCATCCCTTCTGGAATGCCGCGCCTGCTATTGGGCCTGATTCTGATTGAGATTTGGTAAGCGCGGGCGGCGGGGCGGGTTTGACATCGGCTTGGGCCGGGTCCGGGGGCGTGCGGCCTGGCGCGGTCAGAAGCGCCCGCTCACGGCCCGCCCACCCCCCCATGCCATTCGCGGGCGCTGCCCGGCGAAGCCGGGCGGTTTTGTCCGGGGAGTGGGCGCGCAGGATCAGATCGGGGCGATCAGCGGCAGGATCAGGTCGAGATGCAGCGCGACCATGGCCGCGCCCGCGACAAGGCCAAGGGCGAGGAAGATCGCGTCATGGCGGCGGTCCCAGACGCCCATGTCGCGGGCGAGGCGGGCCATGAACGGATAGGCGAGGAGCGCGGCGAGCGCCTGACCGGCCAGCGCGCCGGGCAGCCCGGCCAGCATGACGCCGAAGATGAAGAGCGCGGTTTGCAGGCTGGCGCGCAGCGCCATCATCTGGAAGAAGCGCCGCGATTCGCCGCGGGCCAGCGCTGCCTGATCATAGGTGAGCGTCACCAGCGGCAGGAGGCTGGCGGTTGCGATCATCACGATGATCGGCCCGGCCTGCGTGTAGCGGTCGTCATAGAGGAAGGTCACGAGCCATGGACCGATCAGGGCGAGGGTGATCAGCATGGCGGCCACGAGGCTGGTGAGGATGATCCGCAGCCGTCTGATGCGGGCATCCTGCGCGGGATTGGCGGCCTCTGCGCTTTCGCGGTAGGCGGGGATCAGCAGGCGACCGATCAGGGCATTGGCGAAGAGGATCGGGAAAGAGGCGAGGAACCAGCCGATATTGTAGATGCCCAGCCCCTCGATGCTGAGGGTGAGGCCGAGAATGGCGCGGTCGCCCTGCGCCATCAGGAAACCAAAAGCCGAGGAGAGCAGGATCCAGCCGCCGAAGCTGAGCAGGGCGCGGCCCGCCGCGCTTTCCCAGCGCAGGCGGTTCGGGGGGCCGGGGAGGGTGGTCCATTCGAGCGCGAGTTTCAGCGCGGCAGTGGCGAGCGCGCCCCAGACCAGCGCCCAGACGCTGCCGGTCGCATAGGCCAGCGCGATCATCAGCAGGATGCCTGCGCTCTGCGCGGCGAGTTCGATGGCCATGATCCGGCCCAGCAGGAGATGGCGCTGGGCAGTGTAGATGCGGGTGGGGGTCAGGCCGGAGAGCACGAGCGCGAAGGCCCCCACCGGGACGATGGTCTTGAGATCGGGCGCGTCATAGAGGGCGGCGGCGGGCCATGCGAAGGCACAGGCGATGAGCCACAGCAGCACGCCGCGCAGGGCGTTCAGCGTCCATGCGGTGTTGAGGAAATCGGGATCATCGCCGCGCGCATGGCCCATGATGGATTGCTGCACGCCGGTATCCGACAGGAGCGTCAGCCCCATCAGGATCATGGTCAGCAGCGCCATCAGGCCGAATGCCTCGGGGAACAACAGCCGCGCGAGGATCAGGTTCGAGCCAAACCGCAGCGCCTGTGCGATGACGAAACCGCCCGAGGTGAAGGCAGCGCCGCGCAGAAGGCGCGTGATCAGGGGCTGGGCGGTCGGGCTCATGCGCGGGGCTTTGGCGGCAAAAGACGGCAATCCTGTGGCATGGATCAGGTGACTTTGGCGCGGGCGTGGAATTCGGGGCGGTTCCATGCGTCTGTGGCCATGATCCGGGCGAGGGTTTGGGCGGCCTGTTCGACATCCTCGGGGGTGAGGTAGAGGGGCGTGAAGCCGAAGCGCAGGATATCGGGGGCGCGGAAATCGCCGACCACGCCTTGGGCGATCAGGGCCTGAATGATGGCATAGCCCTGAGGGTGGCGGAAGCTGACCTGGCTGCCGCGCTGGCTGGCGTCGCGGGGGGAGGCGAGGGTGAGGCCGGGGCAGCTGGCCTCGACTTTGGCGATGAAGCTTTCCTGCAGCGCGATGGAGCGGGCGCGGAGCGCCTGCATATCGACGCCCTCCCAGACATCCAGCGCCGCATCGAGGGCGGCGAGTTGCAGGATCGGGGGGGTGCCCACACGCATGCGCTCGATGCCGCGTCCGGGGCGGTAATCGAGGTCAAAGGCGAAGGGCGCTTCATGGCCGAGCCAGCCCGAGAGCGCGGGGCGGGCCTCTTCGGCCAGACGCGGGGCGATATAGATGAAAGCGGGGCCGCCGGGGCCGGAATTGAGGTATTTATAGCTGCATCCGACGGCGAAATCGGTATTGGCGCCGGTGACATCGACCGGGATCGCGCCTGCGGAATGGGCGAGATCCCAGACCACCAGCGCGCCTTTCTGGTGCGCTTTCGCGATCAGCCGGGCCATGTCGTGTTTGCGGCCGGTGCGATAATCAACCTCGGTCAGCAGCAGGACGGCGATGGTGTCGTCGATGGCGGCTTCGACATCTTCGGGGGCGACGGTTTTCAGGCGGTAATCCGGGCCGAGGGTGCGGCAGAGGCCATCGGCCATATAGAGATCCGAGGGGAAATTGCCGGTATCCGAGAGGATCACGCGGCGCTCGGGGGTGAGTTCCAGTGCCGAGGCCAGCGCCTGATAGACCTTGATCGAGAGCGTGTCGCCCATGGTGACGGTGCCGGGGGGCGCGCCGATCAGCCGGCCCACGCGGTCGCCGACGCGGGCGGGCAGGTCCATCCAGCCGGCGCGGTTCCAGCCGGTGATGACCATTCTGCCCCATTCTTCGGTGATCGCCTGCGTCACGCGGGCGGCGACGCCTTTGGGCAGGGGGCCGAGCGAATTGCCGTCGAGATAGATCATGCCTTCGGGCAGGTCAAAACGCGCGCGGGTGGCGGCGAAATCGGTCATGGGGCGGTCCTTTCTGCTTGGGCTATCGGTGGCGCTTGTGCGCGGGACAGTCAAGGTGGCAATGATCGGGCGCCTGGGTAGAGGATCGCGGGAGACCGCAATGCTGCGGTCTCCCGTGCGGGCGGAAGCGCCCGCTCATGGCCCACCCGCCCGCCCTGTTGCCATTCGCGGGCGCTGTCCGGCTGCGCCGGACGGGGAACCCTGGCTGCGGGGGCATTGTGCAGGGGCTTGGGGCGGGCGCGGCTGCGGCCGGTTTTCGTGCTGGTGGCGCGCGGATTCGCGGCGATGCGTCGCAGCTTGTGACGCGACGGCATTTCGCAATATTGCCTGCTTGTGCAAGAAAGTTGCGCAGGTTATTGAGGCCCGATGCCATCTGGGCCGGGATTGCGCTGCTTTTCCCGGTGAACCTGAACGAAAGGGGGACGACGCGTGAAAGTCGGGGCGTTGAAGGAAATCAAACCGGGCGAGGCGCGGGTAGCGTTGACACCTGACAGTGCCGCACAGATCCGGAAACTGGGCCATGAGTGCTTCGTGCAATCGGGGGCCGGGCTGGCGGCGGGCTTCAGCGATGCGCTGTATCAGGCGGCGGGCGTGACTGTCTGCGCTGACGCGCAAGCGCTGGCGGAAGCGGTGGATGTGGTCATCAAGGTGCGCGAGCCCGAGATGAGCGAGATTGATCTGCTGCGCGAAGGGCAGACGCTGATTTCCTTCTTCTGGCCTGCGCAGAACGCGGAGATGCTGGAAGCCGCGAAAGCCCGCGGCGCGACCGTGGTCGCGATGGATATGGTGCCGCGGATTTCCCGCGCGCAGAAGATGGATGCGCTCTCTTCCATGGCCAATATCGCGGGCTATCGGGCCGTGATCGAGGCGGGCAATAATTTCGGGCGGTTCTTCACTGGTCAGGTGACGGCGGCGGGCAAGATCCCGCCCGCGCGGGTGCTGATCGTGGGCGCGGGTGTGGCCGGTCTCGCGGCGATCGGGACCAGCGTCAGCCTCGGCGCGATCACCATGGCCTTTGATGTGCGCCCCGAAGTGGCGGAACAGATTGAATCGATGGGCGCGGAATTCGTGTTCCTTGAATTCGACGAGGCTGCCACCGATGGCGCTGAGACGGGCGGTTATGCGGCCCCGTCCAGCCCCGAATTCCGCGAGAAGCAGCTGGAGAAATTCCGCGAACTGGCGCCCGATGTCGATATCGTCATCACCACCGCGCTGATCCCCGGACGCCCGGCGCCGAAGCTCTGGACCGAGGATATGGTGCAGATGATGAAGCCGGGTTCGGTCATCGTCGATCTGGCCGCAGAAAAGGGCGGCAATTGCGATCTGACGGTGATGGATGAGCGGCTGGTCACGGAAAACGGCGTGGTGATCATCGGCTATACCGATTTCCCGAGCCGGATGGCGGCGCAGGCCTCGACGCTTTATGCGACGAATATCCGGCATATGCTGCATGATCTGACCCCCGGCAAGGATGGGGTCATCAACCATAATATGGAAGATGACGTGATCCGGGGCGCGACGGTCACGCATGAGGGCGCGGTCACGTTCCCGCCGCCGCCGCCCAAGGTGAAGGCGATTGCCGCCAAGCCCAAGGAAAAGGTCAAGGAACTGACGCCGGAAGAGAAGCGCGCGAAGGAGATCGCGGCTTTCAGATCCGAGACCAGGATGCAGGTCGGGCTTCTGCTCGGCGGTGCGGCTTTCGTCATGGCCGTGGGGCTGGTGGCGCCGGAAAGCTTCATGCGCAATTTCATCATCTTCGTGCTGGCGGTTTTCGTGGGCTTCCAGGTGATCTGGAAGGTCAGCCATTCGCTGCACACGCCGCTGATGGCGGTCACGAATGCGATCTCTTCGATCATCATCGTGGGGGCACTGCTGCAGATCGGCTCGACCTCGGGGCTGATCACGGTGATGGCGGCGCTGGCGCTCCTGATGGCGGCGGTGAATATCTTTGGCGGGTTCATGGTGACACGGCGCATGCTCGCCATGTTCCAGAAATCCTGACGGCAGGAGGAAGAAGAGATGGATTTCGGATTTACAGTTGCGGCCTATGCCGTCGCAACAGTTCTCTTTGTCCTGTCGCTGGGCGGTCTTTCGGGGCAGGAAAGCGCCAAGCGCGCGATCTGGTACGGGATTGCCGGGATGGCGGTTGCGGTGCTGGCGATGCTGGTCGGGCCGGGCTCTGGCCTCTGGCTGCTCTCGCTGGTGCTGATCGCCATTGGCGGCGTGGTGGGCTGGCAGCTGGCCACCCGCGTGCAGATGACGCAGATGCCGGAACTGGTGGCTTTCATGCATTCGCTGGTCGGTCTGGCCGCAGTGCTGGTCGGTCTGAACGCGCATCTGGAAATCGGGCGCGTGGCCACGGAGTTCATGGCCGAGGGTCTGCCCTTTCCGCAGCCCAAAGGGCTGATGTCGGTTCCGGCCTATGAGCTGTGGCTGAGCCTGACCAATTTCGCCGCCATCATCGGCAAGAAAACCGCAGTGGAAATCACCATTCTGCGGGTCGAGCTGATGCTGGGGATCTGGATCGGGGCTGTGACCTTTACCGGCTCGATCATCGCCTATGGCAAGCTGGCGGGGCGGGTGGATTCGGCGGCGAAGAAACTGCCGGGCGGGCATATGCTGAATGCCGGGGCGGCGATTGGCTCGCTGGTCGCGGCGGGGCTCTATCTGGCCTTTGCCGAGAGCGCGGGCGCGTCGATCTTCTTTCTCTTCGTGCTGACGGCGCTGGCGCTTTTCATCGGCTACCATCTGATCATGGGGATCGGCGGCGCGGATATGCCGGTGGTTGTCTCGATGCTCAACAGCTATTCCGGCTGGGCGGCGGCGGCGATCGGCTTCAGCCTTGGCAATGAGCTGCTGATCGTTGTCGGCGCGCTGGTGGGCTCTTCGGGGGCGATCCTGTCCTATATCATGTGCAAGGCGATGAATCGCAGCTTTGTCAGCGTGATCCTGGGCGGCTTTGGCGGCAGCGCGGGTCCGGCGATGGAGGTCGAGGGCGAGCAGGTGGCGATCAATGCTGATGGTGTGGCGACGGCGCTGAACGAGGCCGACAGCGTGATCATCGTTCCGGGCTATGGCATGGCGGTGGCGCAGGCGCAGCAATCGGTGTCGGAACTGACCCGCAAGCTGCGCGCCAAGGGCAAATCGGTGCGCTTCGCCATTCACCCGGTGGCGGGCCGTCTGCCGGGGCATATGAATGTGCTCCTGGCCGAGGCCAAGGTGCCCTATGACATCGTGCTGGAGATGGACGAGATCAACGAGGATTTCCCGTCCACGGATGTGGTGATCGTCATTGGCTCGAATGACATCGTGAACCCCGCCGCGCAGGAAGACCCGAACAGCCCGATTGCCGGGATGCCGGTGCTGGAAGTGTGGAAGGCCAAGCAGGTGTTTGTCTCGAAGCGCGGGCAGGGGACGGGGTATTCGGGGATCGAGAACCCGCTCTTCTACAAGGAGAATACGCGGATGTTCTACGGGGATGCGAAAGCCTCGGTGGATAGTCTGCTGCCGATGATTGAGTGATCGGTGAGAGATGTGCAAAAGGCCCCCGGTTTGGGGGCCTTTTTTTTGTTGGGGGGAGAAGGAGCCCATCAGAGACATTCAGGCATGCCGCAGCATGGAAGGCATCTGCGTAGTTGCACCATTCAGACTATCGCCCTTGAATGCGCTTAGTCGTACTTTCTATGTGTTCCGTGATCGCTGCCGTTAGCTTCTGGCAGACCTTCTCAACAAGAAATTCAGGATCATCATCCCATTCTAACTTATACCAGCGTCTAACTACTTCAGAACCATCTGGTGCAAACGCCTCCCAGTCTGCAAGAGAATGCTGAGTAAGCACCTCAAATACATAACAGTGTTCGAGGCTCGGTGCGCAACTAATTTCTAGCTGTAGTTGCTTAAGGGCGCGGTACTTAGGAGTAAGTATGATCTTAATTTGCGCTCTTGCGAGCGTGCAATTTAATCGCAGATCATAGTGATCTACCCATTCTTGATTCATCGCGGCCATCATACCTATTATAGCTGACTGAAAGGGTGAGGAGTTCTTCTTCTCTCTTTTAATTTCAGCGGTCACCAGCCGGTCATATCTCTCTTCGCGTGATAGTACGCGAATCATAAACTCTTCGGTACCAGACTCATAGAAGTCTGAGTGATTCTTGATTTCTAAGTCGAAAAATTTCGCAAAATCACTCTCGTTAAATCTATTAGTAACTCCATCAAATATGCTTCCTATAAATTCATCCGCAGCTTCTGGCGTAGCCATTTTTTCTTCGATGGCTGCGAGCGCTTGTGTTGGGGTTAACGGTTCGAATGGCGTTATTTCTAAGCTGCCGTCTTCAGCTGCATCATCAGTGTCATCATCATCCTTAGAAGACCAAACTGTCCCGAGTTTTCTCTTGAAGGTAGCCAGTTTTTTTACGTCGTCGACTAACCGCTCGCGACCGGTGCCTTGGTTGACAAAAAAAGGCGTCTGAGAATCGTTTCCGAGAAACCTATCACGTAGCGCATTTTTGATGTCTGTATAAAATACTTCTCCATCACTTTTTCTAACACATGCTTCTAGGAAGGCCCGAGTGAACTCACTAAGTTTTTCACCAGCTAGGGACGTTTGACTGTCAAGAGATGAGGAAAACTGAAGCACATTCCGTAGTCCGTTCTTTGCGACCTGAGGCACCGCTGGTGCGCCTTTCACCAATGGGGATCCAGAAAAGCAAGCATCAAATACCGTAATAAGGACGCTAGGGGTGGCAGCTCTAAAAATATCTATTAGGTCGCTATGCGATAATCCCGTCTCATTTGGGCGCGAGCCATCGAAATTTGTGCCGCACAGATATAGGTCACCAGCAACGTGGCATCCATGGCCTGAAAAGAAGAAGAAAACCTCTTCGTAATCTTCGCTCAACTGCAACGCCTCTCTCACCGCAGTTCTCATCCCGTCAGCATCTAAATCTACCTTCGATGTGATTTCATCGAACCGCCCAGTTTCTTCCAAAAGTGAAGCGAACGCAGACACATCTTCACGGCAGCATGGAAGATTGTTTTCCTGTGCGTATTCCGCATTTCCGATTAAAACTGCAACTGATTTCACAACCTTACCTCCGTGAGAATGAATCAAGTTGTAGACGCTTCTGAAGCAATGACGTCTCCACATGCACTGGCGTGTAAGCTCTTGTATGTGATATTATGCCGACTGCAAAGTGCGGCGAAATCGTGGGCTGGATGTCAGCTTTTGCATTTGGCTGCGTGCCCATTCGCACACGCAGAGAAGGGCGGCTGTCCTCCCTCCATGTCGTTGATGCCGAAAACGCGAACGATTTTGCGCTGAAGCATCAAACGACCGCAAATCCCGCCTTGCCGACTCTCACCAACACACCCCGCGCGGAATCAAGGCCGCAGGCCGCCGCGCAGCGCCCGACCGCCCCCCGGGCGGGCGCTCCTCGCTGTCGGGCATCTCAAAACCGCTGGAATATGCCGCGCCATAAACTGCCCGCCAAAACCGGAGTGAGCGCCCCCCCGCGGTCGGGCGCTGCGCGGCTTTCGTTCACTGTCTCCTGTCCGCTTGCGTCCTGCTTTGCCGACACTCTCCGAGAAGCCCCCGCGCCTGCAAAATCCGCCGCAGCAGAGGCCGCGTCGCCCCCTAACGAAAAACCCCGCCTCTCGGGGCGGGGTTTTGCAGATCTTACGCGCTGGCCTTGGCCTGACGTTTGCGCTCATGCGGATCGAGGAAGCGCTTGCGCAGGCGGATGGCGCTCGGCGTCACCTCGACCAGTTCGTCATCGTCGATATAGGCAATCGCCTGTTCCAGCGACATGATCACCGGCGGCGTCAGCTTGACCGCATCATCCGTGCCCGAGGCCCGCACATTGGTCAGTTTCTTGCCCTTGAGCGGGTTCACTTCCAGATCATTGTCGCGGCTATGCTCGCCGATGATCATGCCCTGATAGACCGGATCCTGCGGGTTGATGAACATGCGCCCGCGCTCTTCCAGATTCCACAGCGCATAGGCCACTGCCGTGCCGTCCTCCATCGAGATCAGCACGCCCTCGCGACGGCCCGGAATGGTGCCCTTATAGGGCGCCCATTCGTGGAAGACGCGGTTCAGCACGCCGGTGCCGCGCGTGTCGGTCATGAATTCGCCGTGATAGCCGATCAAGCCGCGCGAGGGGACATGGGCGATAATCCGGGTCTTGCCGGTGCCTGCGGGTTTCATCTCGACCAACTCGCCCTTGCGGGGGCCGGTGATCTTCTCGATGACGCTGCCGGTATAGTCGTCATCAACGTCGATGGTGACTTCCTCGACCGGTTCCAGCCGCTGGCCATCCACATCGCGCATCAGCACGCGGGGGCGCGAGATCGAGAGTTCGAAGCCTTCGCGGCGCATATTCTCGATCAGCACGCCCATCTGCAATTCGCCGCGCCCGGCGACGTCAAACGCCTCGCCGCCCGGTGTGTCAGTGACCTTGATTGCGACATTGACCTCGGCCTCGCGCATCAGACGCTCGCGGATGACGCGGGACTGCACCTTGGAGCCGTCGCGGCCCGCCAGCGGCGAATCATTGATGCCGAAAGTGACCGAGATGGTGGGCGGGTCGATGGGCTGGGCGGGGAGTGCGATGTCAATGTCGAGCGCGCAGAGCGTGTCGGCGACCGTGGCCTTGGACATGCCCGCGAGGGTGACGATATCGCCCGCTTCTGCGGCCTCGATCGGCTGCTGGCCGAGGCCGCGGAAGGCCAGAACCTTGGTCACGCGGAACTGCTCGATCTTCTTACTGTCGCGCGAGAGCGCCTTGATGGTCTCGCCCGCTTTCAGCGTGCCGGATTCGACCCGGCCGGTCAGGATGCGGCCCAGATAGGGGTCGGCGCCCAGGGTGGTTGCGAGCATGCGGAAGGGTTCCGCGCGCGCGGCGACCTGTTTCGGCGCGGGCACATGTTTGACCACCAGATCGAACAGCGCGGACATGTCCTGACGCGGCCCGTCGAGTTCGGCATCGGCCCAGCCATTGATGCCGGATGCATAAAGCACAGGGAAATCAAGCTGTTCGTCATCCGCGCCCAGATTGGCAAACAGATCGAAGACTTCATCCAGCGCGCGGTCGGGTTCGGCGGCGGGCTTGTCGACCTTGTTCAGCACCACGATCGGGCGCAGGCCAAGCGCGAGGGCTTTCGAGGTCACGAATTTGGTCTGCGGCATCGGGCCCTCAGCCGCATCGACCAGCAGCACGACACCATCGACCATCGACAGGATCCGCTCGACCTCGCCGCCGAAATCGGCATGGCCGGGCGTGTCGACGATATTGATGCGCATGTCTTTCCATTCGACCGAGGTCGCTTTGGCAAGAATGGTGATCCCGCGCTCGCGCTCCAGATCATTGCTGTCCATCATGCGCTCGGACGTCGCCTGATTCTCGCGAAACGCGCCCGATTGTTTCAGAAGCTCGTCCACCAGCGTGGTCTTGCCGTGGTCAACATGGGCGATAATCGCGATATTGCGAAGGGTCATAACTCTGGCCTTTTAGGGGATGCTGCGCCGCCGCATAGCGCATTGCGGGCCATCTGGCTACCCCCTAAGTGGCGATGTCACGTTCCGATGTAGCGATCCCGCCGATGGTTGATGCCGATGATCGCATTCAGGATCGCCGCGCCGAGGAGCGACCAGAGCACCAGTGTCAGCGGCAGGATCAGCGCGGCGGCGGCGAAAAGCACCAGATCGAAGCCCAGCTGGACCCAGCCCGCGCGCCAGCCCAGACGTTCCTGCAGATCGTAAGCGACGATGCCCACGCCGCCAAGGCTGGCGCGGTGGCGGAAGATTGCAAGCAGCCCCGCGCCCGAGACCATGCCGAAAAGCACGGAAGCGACGGCGGGATGGGCGGGCGAGATGCTGACCAGATCGCCGATGATAAGCGAGAAGCCCGAGATCAGCGCCACCGAGAGAAAGGTTTTCAGCGTGAAGGCGGGGCCAAGGCGGAACCATGCCAGCGCGTAGAAAGGCAGGTTGATCACGAAGAAGACCACGCCGAAGCTGTAGCCGGTGAGGTAGGAGATGAGCACGGCGGCGCCTGCGGTCTGGCCGGTGACCAGCCCCGCGCCGGTCAGGATCAGCACGCCGAAGGCGCACATCGCCGCCCCGAAGATCAGGCCCTGCGCATCCTCGAAGGCGGTGTGGCGGGCGGGGGCGGTCATGTCAGTGGCCCACGGATGTGCTGAAGATATTGATCACCACGATCCCGGCAATGATCATGCCCAGCCCGATCAGCGCGGGCAGATCGAGCCGCTGGCCGAAGACGATATAGCCGATGCCTGCGATCAGGCAGATGCCAAGCCCCGACCAGATCGCATAGGCGACGCCCACAGGGATCACGCGCAGCACCAAGGCCAAGAGCCAGAAAGAGAGCGCATAGGCCAGCACCACCACCGCCGCAGGCAGCGCGCGGGTCATGCCGTCGCTGGCCTTGAGGGCAGTGGTGCCGATGGTTTCAAACAGGATCGCGACCGCGAGATAGATCCAATGCATGGTTTACTCTCCCCTCAGACTGGCTGGCCCGCGCGGTGGCGCGCGACGGCGGATTCGACTTCGCGCAGGCGCTCGGCATTGGGGGGATGAGTGCCAAGGAACTGGTTGCCCGGATCGGGGATGCGCCGGAAGACCTGCGCGCCGCGCAACGCGTCATAGCCGGCGCGCTCGGCGATCACGGCGCCGATACGGTCGGCTTCCAGCTCAAAGGGCTTGGAATAGCGCCGCGCGCCCACGGTTGCCGTGGCGGACATGATCTGGCGCGCGGTGGCGTCATCGGCCCCGACCAGTGCGGCGGCGAGCCCGCCCAGAAGCGCGCCGGTGCGCGCCTCGCGCTGGATGCGGGGAATATGATCGGCGATGTGATGGGCGGCTTCATGGCCGAAGATCAGCGCGATCTCGTCGGGGCTGCGCAATTCGCGGATCAGGCTTTCGGTGAAAGAGATGACCGGGCGGCCGCGCTCGTCGCGGGTGTGGAAGGCATTGGGGGGCTGGTCCGCGCGGTCATCGAGCATGACGATGAAATTGCAGTCCAGATGCGGGCTGCGCTCGCGGCAGACCTGCGTGGCGACCGGGCGCATGCGGGCCACGACCGCGTTGAAATCGGCGCGGGTGCTGGGCTGCGCCTGCGCGGGCGGCGCTATGGGCGCGGGCAGCGGCGCCATGGGGGCCATGGTGCAGGCGGCGGTGAGGGTCAGGGCAAGCAGGGCGAGCAGAGGACGCAGGGCAGGGAGCATCGCAATCGGGCCTTTCGCGAGGGATCAGCAGGGACATAGCGCAGGGAGCGGGCGGGGGCAATTCGGGGCCTGTGCACATTCTGGCCAGCAGGGGGCGGGGGGGGGAGCGACGGTCAAGAAGCGCCCGCTCATGGCCCGCCCGCCCGCCCCGATGCCATTCGCGGGCGCTGCCCGCGCTTGCGCGCGGGCGGGGTTTCGGTGCGGGGGGGATCCTTGCGATCTGGCCCGCCCCTTTCGGGGACGGGCCGGGGGCGGGGCGTTTCTGGTGCGGTGTCGGAGCGTTGCGCGGCGGTGAAACGCGCAGTGTGCGGGAGGCGGCGGTGGGGCGGCGTGCGCGGGGCAAGAAGCGCCCGCTCATGGCCCGCCCGCCCACCCGTTGCCATTCGCGGGCGCTGCCCGCGCTTGCGCGCGGGCGGGGTTTCGGTGCGGGGGGCGATCCTTGTGATGTGACCCGCCCCCTTGCGGGGACGGGTCGGGGGCAGGTCGGGGAGAGGCGGCTCAGGGCTTTTCGACGTATTCCGAGAGCAGTTTTTCGTTTTTCGCCTGCTCAAGCCGCGACAGGCGGTCTGCGGCGATGCGGGCGTCGAATTTGTATTTCACGAAATTCACCAGACTGATCGTCAGCATGACCACGGCGAGCGCCCAGAAGCCCTTGGTCGAGAGGCTGACATCGGTGTTGATCCAGAGCGAAAGCCCAAGGAAGATATAGGAGGCGATGACGCCGCCAAGGTTGAAATTGGTGATGAGGGTGGTGTCGCTGGGTTGGGTGTTCATGGGAGTACCTTTCTGAGTGACAGGCTTGGGGGATTATTTGGTGAACCGGGCCAGAACGGCCTCGGCGGTGATGCGGGTGGGGGTGCCGATGCCAGCCGCGGACATGCGGTCGGTCAGGCTGTCACCAGTGAGGTCGCGATTGATCTCGGCGAGAATATCCGAGCGCTCGATCGGGTCTTCCTCGGAGGTGACGCGGGCGATCAGATCCTGCGCCTCGTCCAGCGGCGAGGCGCCGGTGGAATGCAGTCGCGCCGTGGCTGCGCGTTCATGGCGGATGGCGCGGGCCTGAACCTGCCCCAGCCGCAGATCCTGCAAG
Source organism: Natronohydrobacter thiooxidans (assembly GCF_001884735.1). GTDB lineage: Bacteria > Pseudomonadota > Alphaproteobacteria > Rhodobacterales > Rhodobacteraceae > Roseinatronobacter > Roseinatronobacter thiooxidans_A. Next base: position 490,338 of record NZ_MJAP01000034.1, read on the forward strand.
CGGCGATGCGCGCTTTCGACGGCCATGCGCAGGCGCAGCACCTTGGCGTCGAGCCTGTCGAGCAATTGCTTGCGGCTCTCGGCCTCGGTCTCCATCCGGGCCAGTGCCTCGGCGGCGGGCTGGGCCAGATCCATGCGCTCCTGCGCCACCGCCTGTTCGATGCGGGCGGTCATGTCAGCGATGCGCTTGTGGAGCGCGTCGCGTTGGGTCTGCTCCATCCGCTGGCGCTGGATGAGGGCGGCGAGGGTGGCCTTGGCGGCGTTCAGCCCGGCTTCGCCTTCGCGGATTTTCTGGGCGATCAGGTCGAGCGCGAATGTGTCGCGCAGGTTTTCTTCGGCGCGGGCATTGGCGCCTGCAAAGAGGGTCTTGAGCGTGGCAAACATTCCGGCTTCCTTTCTTGAACATCGTTCATGAACAAGGGATAGCCGAAGCGTGAACGCTGTTCAAATAAAAAATGAACGGTGTTCAAAATGACGTGGCGTCACGGATCCGGGGCGGCGGTTTTCGCGATCAGGAGTGCCAGCATCTGCGCCACGCGATCATCGGGCACGCCGGAGATACGTTTCTCGACCCCCAGAAGCACGATGCCATGCACGGCGGAAAAGAGGGTGCGCACGAGAAGGTCCAGATCCTCGGGGCTGCGCTCGGGGTGCAACTGGCGCAGGGGGGCGGCGATGATCTCGAAGAGTGCGGCCATTTCCTGCCAGTACCAGGCGGGCACATCGGCCTCCGAGGACATGCGCAGATCAAAGAGCGCAAGCCAGGCATTCCGGTTCTGGATGGCGAAGGCGCGGTAGCTTTCGGCCATGGCAATGAGTTGCGCCACGGGCGCGGCATCAGGCTGGGCGGCGACGGCGCGGCGCACCTGATCGCCAAGGCGCAGGAAGGTGCGGCCATTCACTGCCAGCACAAGCTGGTTGAGATCGGCAAAGACATTGTAGATCGCACCGAGGGCACAACCGGCCTCGCGCGCCAGATCACGGGCGCGCAGGCCGCTGATACCGTCCGCGCAGATCCGCGCCTCGGCAATCCCGATCAGGCGGGTACGCAATTCGTCGCGGGGGATACGGGCCATTCCTGCCTCCATGAACCTTGTTCATGGGCTTCTAGCGGGAATGGCCGGGAAACCCAAGCGCGGATTTCAGCGGGTCGTTTCCGTCAGGCGGCGGGTCACATAGTCGCTGACCGTATCGAGCATCGGCTGCATGTGGCGTTCTTCATCCTTGAAGAAATGATCCGCGCCCTCGATCTCGGTATGGGTGATGGTGATGCCGCGCTGTTCCTGCAGTTTCGCCACCAGCGATTTGGTGTCGCGCGGGGGGGCCACGCGATCTGCCGTGCCATTGATGATCAGGCCCGAGGCCGGGCAGGGCGCGAGGAAGCTGAAATCATAGAGATTCGCGGGCGGGGAGACCGAGATGAAGCCGGTGATATCGGGGCGGCGCATCAGAAGCTGCATCCCGATCCATGCGCCGAAGCTGAAGCCCGCGACCCAGCAATGCCGCGCATTCTGGGTCTGGGCCTGCACATAATCAAGCGCGGCGGCGGCGTCGGACAATTCGCCGATGCCCTGATCATATTCGCCCTGGCTGCGGCCGACGCCCCGGAAATTGAAACGCAGCACCGTGAAGCCCATCTTGTGAAAGGCGTAGTGCAGATTATAGACCACCTTGTTGTTCATCGTGCCGCCGAATTGCGGATGCGGATGCAACACGATGGCGATTGGCGCATCGGGTCTGGCTTGCGGGTGATAGCGGCCTTCTAGGCGGCCTTCGGGGCCGGGGAAGATGATTTCGGGCATGCGGGGCCTTGTGACTGAGGGGGCGCAGGCAGATCAGAGAGCAGGTGCTGCGCGCGGGGATGCGCCTGGGCCGAGGCTAATTCTTGACTCTTTGATTTGGGCATTTTAGAAGTGTTCTAAATTGCGAGTGTCTGTTGCCGGGACCGGGCTGTGTGCCGTCAGGATTTATGCCCGCGGCTGCCCCGCGTCAACCTCTTTGCCAGTCCGCGCCCCTTCGTCAGGGGGATGGAAGGGCCATCCCGATGGGGCCGCGAATGAAACTATCGACAAAGGGCCGCTATGCGATGATCGCGCTGGTGGATCTGGCGCAGGCGCCGGAGGGTGCGCTGGTTTCGCTAAATGAGATATCAGGGCGGCAGAATGTCTCGCTGGCCTATCTGGAGCAGCTTTTCGTGAAGCTGCGCCGGGCCGGGCTGGTCGATTCGGTGCGGGGCCCCGGTGGCGGTTACCGGCTGGCGCGCCCGGCCGAGTCGATCCGTATCTCGGAAGTGCTGGAAGCGGTCGAGGAAACCGTGAGCGCGATGCATACCGGGGCGGGCGCGACCGGGGCGGTTTCGGGCTCGCGCGCGCAATCCATGACCAACCGCTTGTGGGAAAGCCTGTCGGCGCATGTCTATGTGTTCCTGCATCAGACGCGGCTGTCGGATGTTGCGGGCAATGCGCTGACGCCCTGTCCGGCAGTGCCGTCGCTGTTTCATGTCGTGGATGAGTGAGCGCCGTGGCGCGCGGGTTGAGTGAGTATTTTGGGCAAGATGAAAGCAGGGCCGATGCGCGCGCGGGTCTATCTGGATTATAACGCCACCACGCCGCTGCGGCCCGAGGCGCGCGCGGCGATGATTGCCGCGATGGATATCCATGGCAACCCGTCTTCGGTCCATGCAGAGGGAAGGGCCGCGCGGGCGCTGGTCGAGCGCGCGCGCGCGCAGGTCGCGGCGGCGCTGGGGGCCGAGGGGGCGGAGATTGTCTTTACCTCGGGCGCGACCGAGGCTGCCGCGCTGGCACTGGCCGGGCGCGGGCTGACGGGGGCGGCGATCGAGCATGATGCGGTGCGCGCCTGGGTGGATCAGTCGCTGGCGGTAGATGCGCAGGGGCGCGTCACAGTGCCCGATCCGGCCCGCGCCACGCTGCAACTGGCCAATTCCGAGACGGGGGTGGTGCAGGAATTTCCCGAGGGGCTGGCGGTCAGTGATCTGACGCAGGGTTTTGGCAAGCTGCCTTTCGCCTTCAACTGGCTGGGGGTGGAGATGGGCTTTGTCTCGGCGCATAAGCTGGGCGGGCCGAAAGGTGTGGGCGCGCTGGTGATGCGGCGCGGCACCGATCTGGCGGCGCAGTTGCGCGGCGGCGGGCAGGAGATGGGGCGGCGCGCGGGCACCGAGAATCTGACCGGGATTGCCGGTTTCGGCGCGGCGGCAGAGGCTGCGGCAAAAGACCTTGCGGAAGGGGTCTGGAATTCTGTATCTGAAATTAGAAATATTCTAGAAGAGGCTCTGGACGCTGGCGCAAAGAAGACTATTTTGGTCGGGAAAGGTGCTGCGCGCCTGCCGAATACGCTTTGCCTTGCGACACCGGGCTGGAAGGCCGAGACGCAGGTGATGCAGATGGACCTTGCGGGCTTCGCGATCTCTGCGGGCTCGGCCTGTTCATCCGGCAAGATGCGCGCCTCGGGCGTGCTGGAGGCGATGGGTTATGCGCCGCAACTGGCCGCAAGCGCGATCCGGGTCTCGCTGGGGCCCGAGACGCGCGAGGAAGATGTGCTGCGTTTCGCGGAAGCGTGGTTGAAGGAATACCGCCGGTTCGAGAGCCGCGCGGCATGACAGAGGGGAAAGACATGGTTGCCTTGGATGAAAGCCAGTTGCGCGAGGGCGTGGACCGCGAGACGGTTGAAACCGTGCAGTCCATGGCGGGCACTTACAAGCATGGCTGGGAAACCGAGATCGAGATGGAGTTCGCCCCCAAAGGGCTGAACGAGGATATCGTGCGGCTGATCTCGGAGAAGAATGGCGAGCCGGACTGGCTGCTGGAATGGCGGCTGGACGCCTATCGGCGCTGGCTGACCATGGAAAGCCCCGACTGGGCGATGCTGAACATTCCCGAGATCGACTATCAGGAGCAATATTATTACGCCACGCCCAAATCGATGGTGGAGAAGCCGAAATCGCTGGATGAGGTGGATCCGAAGCTGCTGGAAACCTATGCCAAGCTGGGGATTCCGCTGAAGGAGCAGGCGATTCTGGCGGGCGTCGAGGGCGCCGATGAGGGCCGCAAGGTGGCGGTCGATGCGGTGTTTGATTCCGTCTCTGTGGGCACGACCTTCCGCAAGGAACTGGCGGCGGCGGGGGTGATCTTCTGTTCGATCTCTGAAGCCGTGCGGGAACACCCGGAACTGGTGAAAAAATACCTCGGATCGGTCGTGCCGCAGAATGACAATTACTTCGCGGCGCTGAATTCGGCGGTCTTCTCGGATGGCAGCTTCGTCTATATCCCCGCGGGTGTGAAATGCCCGATGGAGTTGTCCACCTATTTCCGCATCAATGCCGAGAATACCGGGCAGTTCGAGCGCACGCTGATCGTGGCCGAAAAAGGCAGCCATGTCAGCTATCTGGAAGGCTGCACCGCGCCCAAGCGCGACACCCATCAGTTGCATGCGGCGGTGGTGGAAATCGTCGTGCTGGAAGATGCCGAAGTGAAATATTCGACGGTGCAGAACTGGTATCCGGGCGATGAGAACGGCAAGGGCGGGATCTATAATTTCGTGACCAAACGCGCCGATTGCCGCGAGGCGCGCGCGAAAGTGATGTGGACGCAGGTCGAAACCGGATCGGCGATCACCTGGAAATACCCCTCCTGCGTCCTGCGCGGGGATGACAGTCAGGGCGAGTTCTATTCCATTGCCATCGCCAATAACTGGCAGCAGGCCGATACCGGCACCAAGATGGTGCATCTGGGCAAGAATACCCGCTCGCGGATTGTCTCGAAGGGGATTTCGGCGGGGCATGCGCAGAATACCTATCGCGGGCTGGTCTCGATGCACCCGCGCGCCACGTCGAGCCGCAACTATACCCAATGCGACAGCCTGCTGATCGGCGATAAATGCGGCGCGCATACGGTGCCTTATATCGAGGTGCGCAATGCCTCCAGCCGCGTGGAGCATGAGGCGACGACCAGCAAGGTTGACGATGATCAGCTTTTCTATTGCCGCCAGCGCGGGATGGATGAGGAAGAGGCGGTTGCGCTGGTGGTGAACGGGTTCTGCAAGGAAGTGTTGCAGGAATTGCCGATGGAATTCGCGATGGAAGCGCAGGCGCTGGTCGCGATTTCGCTGGAAGGGTCGGTGGGGTGAGCTACGCGGCTGCGATCAGGAATACCGCGCGGGCGGCGCTGATCTTTGCAGTCATTTTCTTTGCTTTCATGGTTGGCGTCGCGCTCATCTCTGGTGAGACGATCAACTGGCTGGAAGCGGGCATGATGACAGTGATCGCAACCGGGGTCTATTGGGCCTTGATGGCCGCGCTCAAGACCCGCAGGACCGGAAAATAACGCGCGCAGGTAGTTGCGCCGACAAATGAATGAGGACAAAAATGCTGGAAATCAACAACCTGCACTGCGAACTTGAAGACGATTCCGAGGTGAAGATCCTGCGGGGCGTGTCGCTGACGATCAATCCCGGCGAGGTGCATGCGATCATGGGCCCGAATGGTTCGGGCAAATCGACGCTCTCTTATGTGCTCTCGGGCCGCGATGGGTATGAGGTCACAGAGGGCAGCACGACGCTGGACGGGGCGGATCTCTTGGAGATGGAACCCGAAGAGCGCGCGGCGGCGGGGCTGTTTCTGGCGTTTCAATATCCGGTGGAAATTCCGGGGGTTGGCAACATGACCTTTCTGCGCACGGCGGTGAATGCGCAGCGGAAAGCGCGCGGTGAGGAAGAGCTTTCGGCGGGCGAGTTCCTGAAAATCATCCGCGCGAAAGCGAAGGAATTGCAGATCGACGCCGATATGCTGAAACGCCCGGTCAATGTGGGCTTTTCGGGCGGCGAGAAGAAGCGCAACGAAATCCTGCAGATGGCGATGCTGGAGCCGAAAATGTGCATCCTCGACGAGACCGATTCGGGGCTGGATGTGGATGCGATGAAGCTGGTGGCCGATGGGGTGAACGCGCTGCGCGATGCCGGGCGGTCTTTCCTTGTTATCACGCATTATCAACGGCTTCTGAACCATATCAAACCCGATGTGGTGCATATCATGTCCGAGGGAAGGATCATCAAGACCGGCGGGCCGGATCTGGCGCTGGAGGTCGAGGAAAACGGCTATGGCGATCTGCTGGCGGAGGCCCAGGCATGATGCCGCGCGCGAAACTGGTAGCGCAGAAGCGCGAGGCGGCGGCGGCGCTTCTGGACGGGCGCGCGCTGCCCGAGGGCGGCGCATGGGCCACCAAGGCGCGCAACGCGGCGGAAGCCCGGCTGCGCGAGATGGGGCTGCCGGTCAAGCGCGATGAATACTGGCGCTATACCGATCCGCGTCGGCTGACCGATGCCAACGTCCAGCCCGGCAAGCTGCATGCGCAGGATGATGAGACCCCGGTATTCGACGCGGTGGACCGGGTGAAGCTGGTCTTCGTGGATGGGGTGTTCGACGCTTCGGCCTCTGACGCGCCGGAACTGGCGGGGGTCGAGATCTGCCACTTGGCAGAGGCGGCGCGCGCCGATCTGCATTGGGCGCGGGATCTGTTCGGGGTGCTGGAAGCGCGCGGGCAGGTGCCTGTGGCGCGGCCGCTGGCGAGCCTGAACAGCGCTTTCGCGACCGAAGGGCTGCTGATCCGGGTGACGGGCAAGGCGGAAAAGCCGGTCTCGCTGATCTATCAGCGCAAGGATCCGGCGGCAGAGGCGCTGACGCATCATGTGATCCGGCTGGAAGCGGGGGCGGAACTGACGCTGTTGGAAAACGGCCCGGTGGCGGCGCGCTACAATCAGGTTCTGGAGATGGATATCGCTGACGGCGCCGTGCTGCACCATGTGCGCGCGCAGGGGCGCGACCATGAACGCGCGGGCGCCACGCATCTGTTCGCGCGGCTGGGTGCAGAGGCGCAGTTCAAATCCTTCACCCTGAGCGCCAATGGCGCGCTGACGCGCAATGAGGCGGTGATCTGGCTGGATGGCGCCGAGGGATCAGCCCATATCGCGGGCACGACGGTCGGGGATGGCGCGTTTCATCATGATGATACGGTCTTCATCAACCATGCCGCGCCGCGCTGCGAGAGCCGTCAGGTGTTCAAGAAAGTGCTGCGCCATGGTGCAGTGGGCGTGTTTCAGGGCAAGATCCTTGTGGATCAGGCGGCGCAGCTGACCGATGGCTATCAGATCAGCCAGTCGCTGCTGCTGGATGAGAATGCGCAGTTTCTGGCCAAGCCGGAGCTGGAGATCTATGCCGATGACGTGAAATGCAGCCATGGCTCGACCTCGGGCGAGATTGATCAGAGCCAGCTTTTCTATCTGCGCGCGCGCGGTGTGCCGGAGGATCAGGCGAAGCTTCTCTTGGTGCTGGCCTTTCTGGCCGAGGCGCTGGAAGAGATTGCCGATCCGGTGCTGGCCGAGGATCTGCGCGGCAAGATGGAAGCCTGGCTCAAGCGGCGGGCCTGAGCGTCAGGGGGCTTCGGGCCCCCGTCCGGCCCCGAAAAGGGGCTCGGGGTTCTTTTGCAAGGCTGAAACCAGCGTCAGCGTGGAAATAATATGTCCTTGATGCGCAATATCGCGCGCAGCTATCGCGCGCCGGGTGAGGTGGTCGCTGCTCTGGCGCGGGGCGATCTGCGCGAGCCGCAGGTGCTGTTTTTCGCGCTGCTGGCCTGCGGGCTGATCTATGTCGCGCAATGGCCGGGCCTGTCGCGTGCGGCCACGCTCGACCCGTCGGTCAGTTTCGAACAACGCATGGGCGGCGCGCTGTTTGCGGTGATGTTCGTGCTGCCGCTGCTGCTTTATGCGGTGGCGGCGCTGCTGCAGCTTGGGTTGCGGCTGTTTCGCCCGGTGCCGGGCGTGCATGTGCGGCTGGCATTGTTCTGGGCGCTGCTGGCGGTCACGCCGCTGATGCTGCTGCAGGGCGGGCTGTCGGCGCTGCTGGGACCGCAGGGCTTGGTGCAGGCTTTCGGGTTTGTGGTCGCTGGCGCCTTCCTTTACATATTGGGCGCGGGGCTGGGGGCGGTGATGCGGCTTGCCCATGGCCCGGAGCAGAAAGGGCGAGGATAGACGCGATGAACCTGAATTTCGCCACGGTAAGCGCGTTGGTGCGCCTGACCCTGACCCAGCCGCGCGCGGCGGCAGAGCGGCTGATCGCGATGAATGTGCCCGATGATGCGCGCTGGCTGGGCTTTGTCATTGTCGTGGTGCTGTCGGTCATCCTGAGCCATGCCTCGCTCACGCTGATGGAGGAGGAAACCGTCTCGCTGCTGAATGTGGCGCTGATGCAAAGCTCGGTCCTGCTGGCGACAGTGGTTGCGGTGCAGGGGGTGGGGCGGCTTTTTGGCGGGCAGGGCACATTTCCCGACACGCTGTTGCTGATGGCCTGGCTGCAATTCGTGATGCTGGTGTTTCAGGTCATCCAGATGGCGAGTCTGGTGCTGATCCCGGCCCTGTTCGGGCTGATCGTGGTTGTGGCGCTGGTGGCATTCCTGTGGATGCTGACGCATTTCATCGTGGCGCTGCATGGGTTCCAATCGGCGCTGAAGGTTGTTGTCGGGATCATTTTCACGGTATTCGCGATGTCCTTCGTCTTTGCCATTCTGCTGACCATGTTCGGTCTGGTGCCGGGGGGTGTGTGATGCTTGATCTGGACAGGATCCGTGCCGATTTTCCGATTCTGGCGCGGCAGGTGAATGGCAAGCCGCTGGTCTATCTGGACAATGGCGCCTCGGCGCAGAAGCCGCAGGCGGTGATTGATGCGGTGGTCCGTGCCTATGCCGAGGAATACTCGAATGTGCATCGCGGGCTGCATTACCTGTCCAATCTGGCGACCGATAAATACGAGGCGGTGCGCGGCAAATTGCAGCGTTTTCTGAATGCCGCGCATGAAGACGAGATCCTCTATACCACCGGCACCACCATGGGCATCAATCTGGTGGCCTATGGCTGGGCGATGCCGCGATTCGAGCCGGGCGACGAGATCGTGCTCTCAGTCATGGAGCATCACGCCAATATTGTGCCCTGGCATTTCCTGCGCGAGCGGCAGGGGGCGGTGCTGAAATGGGTCGATTGCGCCGCTGATGGCAGTCTTGATCCGCAGGCGGTGATTGACGCAATCGGGCCGCGCACCAAGCTGGTGGCGATCACGCAGATGTCGAATGTGCTGGGCACGGTGGTCGATGTGGCCGCGATCTGTGCCGGTGCGCGCGAGAAGGGCGTGGCGGTCATGGTCGATGGCAGCCAGGCGGCGGTGCATATGCCGGTCGATGTGCAGGCGATTGGCTGCGATTTCTATGCTGTGACCGGGCACAAGCTTTATGGCCCCTCAGCGTCGGGCGCGATCTATATCCGCCGCGACCGGCAGGCCGAGATGCGCCCCTTTCTGGGCGGCGGCGACATGATCCGCGAGGTCACACGCGAGGGTGTGATCTATAATGACCCGCCGCATAAATTCGAGGCGGGCACGCCCGGCATTGTCCAGCAGATCGGGCTGGGTGTGGCCATCGATTATATGTCGGAAATCGGGATGGCGGCGATTGCCGCGCATGAGGCGGATCTGCGCGACTATGCGGCCGCGCGGCTTGCCGGGCTGAACTGGTTGAATGTGCAGGGCACGGCACCGGGCAAGGGCGCGATTTTCAGCTTCACGCTGGAAGGGGCGGCGCATGCGCATGATATCTCGACCGTGCTCGACAAGAAGGGCATTGCCGTGCGCGCGGGCCAGCATTGCGCGGCCCCCCTGATGGATCATCTGGGGGTGAGCGCCACCTGCCGCGCGTCATTTGCGATGTATAACACCCGCGCGGAAGTGGATGCGCTGATCGAGGCGCTGGAGTTGTGCCACGAGCTTTTTGCCTGAAATGGCCCGTTGCATCGTCCCCTCCGGCACCGTATAGAGGCGCTCAGGCACCCATAGCTCAGCTGGATAGAGCGCTGCCCTCCGAAGGCAGAGGTCAGAGGTTCGAATCCTCTTGGGTGCGCCAAATCTCTGGAAATCTCACTCAGCGGCGATGAACCGCGCCGGGATCAGCCCGCGCAGGGCGTTGCCGACCCAGAGCCGCAGATGCGGCAGGTCGGGGGCCAGCAGGATTTCCTCGGGGCAGGCCAGTTCGGCGCGCAATACCCCCGGCAACAGGCCCGAGGCGAGCGGCGGCGTGCGCAGCCCCGCGCCGCGGTCGAAAAACACGGTGGTGATCGAGCCGTCGCAGACCTCGCCGCGTTCATTGAGGAAGATCACTTCGTCCAGCCCCGCAGGCAGCGTGGCGCGGGCGGTGTCATAGATTGCGCGGCGGGTGGATTTCACGCGCAGCCAGGGATCAGCCGAGTGCAGCCGCGCCTGTGCCAGCCCGACGCGCCAGAGCGGTTTCACGGGCGGCAGGGGGCTGGTGGTCATTTCGGTGCGGCCCTGCCGGTCGAGCGTCAGGCGCAGGCGGGCGGGCTGGCCTGTGGGCCCTGCAAAGGTGACATCGGGGCAGGCCCAGCCCAGCGCCTGCGCGCCTGCGCGCAGACGCGCATGGTGCAGGCGGGCGCGGGGCGCGCGCTGGCCATCCCAGAGAACCGTCTCGATCAGGCGCAGGCCGGGGTCGTCAGCGCCTGCGCGTAGCGGGTTTTCCACAGCGCTTCCTCCCATTCGCCTGTCGCCGTGCTGTCCTGCACCACGCCACCGCCGACATTGGCCAGAATCTGCCCCGCGCTGTCGATCTGCATGGTGCGGATCGCCACCGACCAGCATTGATCGCCCTCCGGCGCGGCCCAGCCGATCGCGCCGCAATAGGCGCCGCGCGGCTGCGATTCCAGCTCCGCGATGATCTGCATGGCGCGGATCTTGGGGGCACCGGTGACTGAACCACAGGGGAACAGTGCTGCCATCAATTCGGGCAATCCGGCATCGCGCAGCAATTCGCCCTGAATGCGGCTGCTCATCTGATGCACGGTCGCGAAACTCTCGATCCCGAAGAGTTCCGGCACCCGCACCGAGCCGACCCGGCTGATCCGCGCGATATCATTGCGCAAGAGATCGACGATCATCAGATTCTCGGCCTGCACCTTCTCGCTGGCGGCAAGCTCTGCTTTCAGCCGTGCATCCTCTGCCGGGTCGCTGCTGCGCGGGGCCGTGCCCTTCATCGGGCGGCTTTCCAGCAGTCCGCCCTGAACCTGAAAGAAGAGTTCGGGGCTGCGCGAGACCAGCGCCGCGCCGCCCCCCAGATCGACAAAGGCGCCGAATCCCACGGGCTGGCGCGCGCGCAGCGCCCCGTAGAGCCCCAGCGCCGTGCCCGCGCCTTGCCGTGTCGTGACCGGGAAGGTCAGGTTGATCTGATAGCAATCGCCCGCACTGACATACTCCTGCAGCCGCGCGAAGGCGGCGTCATACTCGGCGCGGGTGATTCCCGGCAGCAGCGGGTCGAGCCGGACATGCGGCGCGGCCCCGGCGGCGCGGGCGAGCATCGCCTCGGGGGCGCGCGGCGCGTCATGGATGCGCAGATCGACCAGCGGCCCGGCCTGCGGCGTCCAGAGCGGGGCGAGGCGCGGCTCGAAAGCATAGCCTGCCTCATAGGCCAGATAGCCCGCCACCCATTTGCCCTCACGCCGTGCGGCTTCGGCCTGTTCAAGCACCGGCAGGACATCGGCCAGCCCATGCGCGATCAGGCGCTGCTCGGGCGCCTCAAACAGGACAGGGCGGCCTTTCGGCCCGTGTTCGATCAGGATCACGCGCGGCACTCGCTTTCGATTCACTGCAAGGGAACAGATAACGCGGCCTGCGGGGATTTGCACCCGCACAGTACGACCGGGCGGCGCTGAAATGCGGCAGAGGTGCGGCGTAGGCTGCGACTTATTGCCGGCGCGCGCGGGTGGCGCTTGTTTCCATGCCTCAGGGCGCTATCTTGATACGCATGGATTGCAGGAGGAGCCGATGCGACCGCAGCAAGAACCGATGCCGAAACTGGTCAAGCTCTATATTCAGCAGGTGCTGATCGGCTTTGGCCTCTCGGCGGTGTTCACGGCGATCCTGATCTATCTCGATATCGGCAATCTGCAGCGTCTGGTTTTCGGCTCCGGCGACGGGCTGCTGGGGCTGTTCCTGATCTTCTTCTTCAATGGTCTGGTCTTTGCCGGGGTGCAATTCGCGATCCGCATCATGCGCATGGGGCATGAGGATGATGATGACGATGATGATGACCAGGGCGGCACACCTGTGCGCGCCGATCTCAAGCCCGTGGCTGTGGCGGCGCGGTGATGGGGGGCGGCAGGCCCGCAGCGACCGTGGTGGCGTGAGTTTCCCGAGAGCCTGAACTTATCAGGTGGGCGCCAGATAACAGGGCCAGGACCCCGCCAGAGCCAGCTCCCTCGGAGATGCTTATCGGCCACTGGAAAATGGCCACGCACGCGAAGAGCAGAACCTGCCAGCCCCTGACATAGGCGTGGGCCGCGCGTCGCGCAAGGGTGATCCTGTGCTTGACCTGTGTTCTGCTTTCGTTCATCATTTCGGGTATGTCCGATGATCTGAGCCTTGCGCCGCCGGGCCGGGTGCTGGCGCGCGGTGTGTGCCGCTGCCTGACCAGCCTTGGTTTCGCGCCTTTGACCGAATTCGTGCCCGCGCGCGGGTTGCGGGTCGATGTGATGGCGCTGGGGCCGAAGGGCGAGATCTGGGTGGTGGAGTGCAAATCCTCACGCGCGGATTTCCGGTCGGATCATAAATGGCAGGGCTATCTGGACTGGTGCGACCGGTTCTTCTGGGCGGTGGACCTTGAATTTCCGCAGGAATTGTTGCCGCCCGAGACCGGGCTGATCCTTGGCGACGGGTTCGGGGCGGAAGTCTTGCGCATGCCCGAGGCGGAGCCGCTCGCGCCCGCGCGCCGCAAGGTGCTGGTGCAGGGTTTCGCGCGTCAGGCGGCGCTGCGGCTGGCGCGGGTCTATGATCCGCAGGGGGGCGGGATGGGGTAGGGGGTGGTAGGTGAAGAGGGGTGGGGGCCTTGGCCGCCAGTCGGCTGCGTGCCCCTTTGAGGCGCGCGCCTATTGATCGCCTCCGCAATTCAGGTAATGTTGATCGGGTAGGGGGCAGATGACATTTACCGCGCTTGAACAGGAGGCCATCGTATTAAATGCCGTAATGGGCATGGTGGACGACATGGTGAACCACACCATATTTTGTTTGCCGGGTGAGAAGACAGAAAACACAAATCTCCTGCCTCAAACGTCGGGAACCCTTCGGCAGTTTGCAATCCTACTGCGCGATTTCCTTTCGACAGTCGCTGGGAGAGGAAAGGGGCCGATGCCGTTCGGACTGCCAAGGCCGCCCAACGGCGACAATGCTACCGATAACACAACTCTCTTCTATCTCGCTCGTGTTTGCAAGAACCCGTTGATAGGAACCAACGTAGATTTCCTCGAAATACAGACACACAGTTTTATTGAATGGCTTGAATGTTCTGCCGTCGTCCCAAATGTATGGTTGGCGAACATCGAGGTCGAGGTCAATCTAACCATCAAGCGCATCGACTTCATCCGCATGGGTGGGGACATTGGGAAGCACAACTTCCTGCGCCTCGGCGGACAAGCAGCCAGGCTGAGAAAAATCCTTGGAGAGAACGGAGTTACGATTAACGAGAGCCAAGCCTACGCTGCGTTACCGGACTGCTGGGATTGGTTTCACACGCACCTGTTCGCCTACCACGCCAGCACGATAGCTGAGTTCCTGAACAACATTCGCTATGCCATTCGGCTCTACGTCACACCCACCGCAAAATCTAGCTATCGAGTCACGGGAAAGATCGACGACTATATTGATAGATACACTTTTGACCGTCCCACAGAGATTAAGAACGAATTTGCATGGGCGCAATACTGTGAACTGCTGAACAGCACACGGCATAAACCTAATTTTCCGTTCTTCAGCGTGACACAATCTCTGAAAAGCCAGTTCTGATAGGCTAGTCGACTAGGCCCAAAGCTGGCAGCTTTGGGCGTCAAATAAATTCGCGTCCGTCAACCTTGAAGCCAGCGCCGCTAGTCTGCGTCCTGCCAACGAGTAGATGCTTTCGTTGCTACAGCGATAGTCCTCTCCGTCCCGCTTCGCCGCCACTCACCAAGACGCCCCCGCGCGGAATCAAGGCCGCAGGCCGCCGCGCAGCGCCCGACCGCCCCCCGGGCGGGCGCTTCTCGCTGTCGGGCATCTCAAAACCGTCGGAATAGGCCGCAGCATAAACTGCCCGCCAAAACCGGAGTGAGCGCCCCCCCGCGGTCGGGCGCTGCACGGCTTTCTCCCACGGTCAACTGTCTGCAGAGCCCCGCTTCGCCGACACTCGCCAAGACGCCCCCCCGGTGCGGCACCAAGGCCGCCCGCGCGGCGGCCGTCCGCCCCGTCACGCCGGAGGCGTGCCTTCGGCACGATGGCGGGCGCTTCTCGCTGTCGGGCACGTCAAAACCGCCGGAATATGCCGCAGCATAAACTGCCCGCCTTCACTGTGGGAGCGCCCCCCCGCGGTCGGGCGCTGCACGGCTTTCGCTCACCCGCAGCTGGGCGCCGCGCGGCAGCGCGATCGCGAACCGGGCCTGCGCCCCTCCCGCCCCGCCCTCAGCGCGCACCATGCCCGCTGACCAGATGCAGCGCCGCTGCGCCCGCGCGCAGGGCCAGTCCGCGCAGGCTGCGCAGTTGCGCCGGGCTGGAGGGGGTGAGCGGCAGCGGCATCTGATCCGCGCTGATCCGGCCAAGGCACAGCTCCGCCAGCAACCGCCCGAAGACCGTGCCGGGCGCGATCCCGCGTCCGTTATAGCCGGAGACGGACCAGAGGCCGGGCGCGGGCTGGTGCAGCCGGGGCAGGGCGTCGGATGTGGTGCCGATCCGCCCCCACCAGCCCCACTGCAACGCGACACCGCGCAGCGCCGGGTAAAGCCGCGCCATCTGCCGCGCGGCCCATGCGTGATGCACGGCCGTATCCAGCGCGCCAAGCTGGCCGACCGATCCGATGATGAACCGCCCCGCCGCATCGAGCCGGAAGGAGGTCAGCACCTTGCGCGTGTCCCATGCGCCCTCGCCGCCGGGCAGGATGGCGGCGCGCAATTCGGGCGGCAGCGGGTCGGTGGCGAAGTTGAAATAGGGCAGGATGACCTGTTCCTGCGCGCATTCGGGCCGGGGGGCGCCGGGAAAGAGGTCGGTGGCAAGGATCACCTGCGCCGCATCCACCTGCCCCTGCGGCGTGGCGAGCTGCCAGCCCTGTGCGGTCTCGCGCAGGCCGCTCACCGGGCTATGGCCGCAGATCCGCGCGCCTTTGGCCATCGCCGTCCGCGCCAGCCCTCGCGCATAGGCCAGCGGCTGGATCGTGCCCGCGCGCGGGTCGAAAAGCGCGGCCTGAAAACCCAGGCTGCCGGTGCGCGCGCTGGTCTCATCCCGGTCGAGCAGGCGGAGATCCGCGCCCAAAGCCTGCCATTGCGCCGCGCGGGCGGTCAGCGCCGCGACACCCGCCGCATCGGGGGCGCAATGCAAGGTGCCGTTGGGGATGGCCTCGCAGGCGATTGCTTCTTCGGCGATCACCTGCCAGACCTCGGCCGGGGCGCGGCCAAGGCAGTCAAGCAGGCGCGGCCCATGCTCGGGACCGGCGCGCGCGATCAGATCCTGGGGCATCAGCCAGAGCCCGGCATTGACCAGCCCGACATTGCGCCCGGCCCCGCCTGCGCCGGGGGCGAGGGCGTCGAGCACCACCACATCCGCGCCCGCCCGCGCCAGATGCAGCGCGGCAGAGAGGCCGGTATAGCCCGCGCCGATCACCGCGACATCTGCCCGGAGCGCCCCCGCGAGGGGCGGGCAATCCGGGGCGGGGGGCGCGGTCATCCCCCAGAGGCCGGGGCCATCAGATGTCAAAGCGCACCCCTTGCGCAAGCGGCAGGGCGTCGGAATAGTTGATCGTGTTGGTGGCGCGGCGCATATAGGCTTTCCATGCATCCGAGCCGCTTTCGCGCCCGCCGCCGGTTTCCTTCTCGCCGCCGAAAGCGCCGCCGATTTCCGCCCCGGACGGCCCGATATTCACATTCGAGATGCCGCAATCCGACCCTGCCGCCGACAGGAAGGTCTCGGCCTCGCGCAGATCGCGGGTGAAGATGCAGGAGGACAGGCCCTGCGGCACGCCGTTTTGCAGCGCGATGGCCTGATCGAGCCTGTCATAGCTGATGACATAGAGGATCGGCGCGAAGGTCTCGGCGCGCACGATGTCGCTCTGCGCGGGCATTTCGACAATCGCCGGGCGCACATAGGCGCCGCCCGCGACGCCCTCGACCACTTCGCCGCCATGGACCGTGCCGCCCTCGGCGCGGGCCTGTTCCAGCGCGGCCTGCATCCGCGCGAGCGCCTCCTTGTCGATCAGCGGGCCGACCAGCGTGCCCTCGGCGCGCGGATCGCCGATCGGCAGGCTGGCATAGGCGCGGGCGAGATTGGCGACCAGCCCTTCGCGCAGGCTTTCATGCACGATCAGGCGGCGCAGCGAGGTGCAGCGCTGCCCCGCCGTGCCCACAGCCGAAAACACGATGGCGCGCAGGGCCATGTCCAGATCGGCCGAAGGGGCCACGATCATCGCATTATTGCCGCCCAGTTCCAGAATCGAGCGGCCGAAGCGTTCCGCCACTTTCGGCCCGACGATCCGCCCCATGCGGGTCGATCCGGTAGCCGAGACCAGCGGCACGCGCGGGCTGCTGACCAGCGCATCCCCCAGATCCGCGCCGCCGATGACGAGTTGCGCCAAGCCTTCGGGCGCATCGCCGAAACGCGCCAGCGCGCGGTTGAAGATCGCCATGGTGGCCATGGCGGTCAGGGGCGATTTTTCGGACGGCTTCCAGATCACCGGATTGCCGCAGACCAGTGCCAGCGCCGCATTCCACGACCAGACCGCGACCGGGAAATTGAAGGCGGTGATCACGGCGGTCGGCCCCAGCGGATGCCAGGTTTCCATCATCCGGTGGCCGGGGCGCTCGCTGGCGATGGTCAGCCCGTATAGCTGGCGCGACAGGCCGACGGCGAAATCGCAGATATCGATCATTTCCTGCACTTCACCCAGTCCCTCGGAGGTGATCTTGCCCGCTTCCAGCGTCACCACGGCGCCAAGTTCATCCTTGGCCGCGCGCAATTCCTCGCCCAGAAGCCGCACCAATTCGCCCCGGCGGGGGGCAGGGACGGTGCGCCATGCGTGAAAGGCGGCCTCTGCCCGGTCGAGAACCGCGCCCATCTCGGAGGCCGGAGTCTGGTGCACCTGCGCGATCTCGCGCCCGTCAATCGGGCTGGTGACGCTCAGATCGCCCCCGGAAAGCTGGTCGCTGGTCAGGTCAAGGGCGGTGAGCACGGGCTCAATGGTCATGTCGTATCCTCCTGCTTTGCGCCCCGGTCCGGGCACGGCGTCTGCGGCGCAGACAATCATGTTCCGCGGGCCGGGCCAAGGCAAAATCCCACGAAAAAGCCCGGCACAGGGCCGGGCTCTGGTCTGGGCTTTGATCGGGGGGGGCGGAAGGCCGCTTTATTGCGGCAACTGTTCCGCCAGTTCGGTGAAGGCCGCGGTGAAGCCGATCAGCGACATGTTCAGCTCGACGATCTGGTCGGGTGCCGCGACCGGCACCAGCGACCAGGTTGCCGCCGCACCGCGCCGGAAGGCGTCGATCTCTTCACCGGTGAAACCCACCCGCGCGATGCAGCCGATAGCCGTGCAGAAGGTGAAAGGATAGCGCTTCGCGGAGCCGCCATCGACCTGCATCACCAGTTGCGCGGTCAGCAGCGTTTCCAGCGGCGTCAGGATGGTTGCCCCGGCAACGGCATCCTGCCCCTCGGGCAGCGGAAAGAGCGAGATTTCCGCCGTGGCATTGCCCTCGCCATCGCGCAGAAGCTGATACATCTGGCAGGGGTCTTCCTCATCAGGAATGCGCACGCAGACCATTTCCCAATCGCCATGCGTGTTGCCGACATAGCTTTCACCATCCGGGGAGTCGCCGATGATCTCGCCGGTGGACAGCGCCATGGCGGGGGATTCCGCGGCAGCGGGCGGCTCGGGCGCTGCGGGTTCCTCGGTGCCCTGCGCAGAGGCCTGCGCGGCAAAGAGCGCCAGAATCGCTGCTGCGCCGGTCAATCTTGCTGCGGTGAATTTCGGTGATGCCAAAACTGGAAATGTCATTCGCGTATCCTTCACATCCTCGTCGTGATTGCGGCTGTGGTAGCATGCGCCCAAATCGGTGTCAGGTGAAAAACGAAGACCAAAACCTGCTTGTGATCTGCGCGCGACCGGGCGGGTTCCACGGCCATGTTGACAAGCGTGCGGGATACGGATCGTTTGCCGCGCTTCTGAAGCAACAAAAAACAAGGACCCGAAGGCCCTTGTTTCGCTTATATTTTTTTCGCTCCCTGTCGGACTGGCCGACGAATTGAGCAGACCGTAAGCGGAAATCGCGCAGTCGTCAACAAAAATCCTGGAACATAGGTTTTCCGCAACAGGCGGGGCGATTGACCAGCATTGACAGTGCCAATTCCAAGGCCCGTGGCGGCGCGAAAAAAGGCTGCACCCGAGGGCGCAGCCAGTCGGACAGGGAGGAAATGCGACAACAGCGCGAGGAGGTGCCGTTGCGCATGGCTCTATCTTGTGCCGGACTGGTAAAGATTCGCTTTCCAAACGCTCGGGGCCTGATCTACCTTGCGTATGCTGCGAAGCGGCTGCTTCGGGCCGCAACAGTTTGTGATCAGGAGATATGGGTAGTGACGGAGCAGGAACCGGTTTTCGTAGGGGGAGGCGGAGACAGCGCACGCGAGCCGCAGATCCTGCGTCTGGGATATGGCAACCGGCATGGGCTGATCGCCGGGGCCACGGGCACGGGCAAGACCATCACCATGCAGATTCTGGCCGAGGAATTCTCGAATGCGGGCGTGCCGGTCTTTCTGACCGATATCAAGGGCGATTGCAGCGGCATGGCACTGCCGGGCACCCCGCGCGGCGGGCTGGAGCGGCGCGCGGAGAGCATCGGGCTCGCGGGCTATGGCTACCGCGAAAGCCCGGTGATCTTCTGGGATTTCTTTGGCGAGCACGGCCATCCGGTGCGCGCGACCATGGCCGAGGTGGGGCCGCTTCTTCTGTCGCGCATGCTCGATCTGACCGAGGCGCAGGAGGGCGTGATCAATGTGGCCTTCCGCATCTCGGATGACGAAGGGCTGCCGATCCTTGATCTGAAGGATCTGCGCGCGATGCTGGAGTTTCTGGGCGAGAACCAGCGCGAGATCTCGCAGTCCTACGGCAATGTCACGACCGCGAGCATCGGGGCGATCCAGCGCAAATTGCTGGTGCTGGAGAATCAGGGCGCGGCACATTTTTTCAGCGAACCCGCGCTGGAGCTTGCGGATCTGATGCGCATGGCGCCCGATGGGCGCGGCACTATCTCGATCCTGCATGCTGAGCGGCTGATGCGCACACCGCAGCTTTATGCGACTTTCCTGCTGTGGCTCTTGTCGCAATTGTTTGAAGAATTGCCCGAGGTTGGCAATCCCGAGAAACCCGTACTGGTGTTCTTCTTCGATGAGGCGCATCTTCTGTTCAACGGCGCCCCCCGCGCGCTGGTCGAGAAGGTCGAGCGCGTGGCGCGGCTGATCCGCTCGAAAGGGGTGGGGGTCTATTTCGTCACGCAAAACCCCGATGATGTGCCCGATACGGTGCTGGGGCAGTTGGGCAACCGGGTGCAGCATGCCTTGCGCGCCTTTACCGCGCGCGACCAGCAGGCATTGCGTCGGGCTGCGCAGACCTATCGACCGAACCCCCGATTTGATATTGCAGAGGCGATCCGCGATGTGGGGGTGGGCGAGGCCGTGACCTCTTTTCTGGAGGAGAAGGGCAATCCCGGCATGGCCGAGCGCACCATGATCCGCCCGCCCTCGTCTTTGATCGGGCCGATTGAAGAGGGGCAGCGCCAGATGCTGATGCTGCGCTCGCCGGTGGCGGGGAAATATGAGCGCATGGTGGACAGTGATTCAGCGCATGAGATGCTGGCGCGGCGGGCCGAGGCGGCGGCGCGCGAGGCCGAGGCTGCGTTGAAAGCGGTGGAGGTGGAGCAGGAGCGCGCGCGCGAGTTCAATTCTGCCCGCCGCTACGAGCCTGGCGCGCGCAACGCGCCGCGTCAGAGCAGCCCCCGCGCGCCCGCAGCAAAGCGGGGCGATACGGTGGTGGATGCTTTCGCGAAATCCATGGCGCGTCAGATCGGCACGCGGTCCGGTCAGGCGCTGATGCGCGGGGTGCTGGGGGGCTTGCTGAAGGGCCGCTGAACTGGCTTGCGGGGGAGACCCGCGCGCAGACGGCTCCCACCCACCCGCCCCGCCGTCTGCGCGCGGGTCTGTTCCGCTGGCCGGGGGCTTTCGTTTGCATTGATCCTGCGTTAAAGGCTTGCGCCTGAAATCACGGAGTGCGCTGCGATGAAATTCCTCGATCTGGCCAAGGTCCATATCCGCTCGGGCGGGGGCGGGGGCGGCTGCGTATCCTTCCGGCGCGAGAAATTCATTGAATATGGCGGCCCCGATGGCGGCGATGGCGGCCGGGGCGGCGATGTCTGGGCCGAGGTCGTGGACGGGCTGAACACGCTGATTGATTTCCGCTTTCAGCAGCATTTCTTCGCCAATTCCGGCCAGCCCGGCATGGGCAAGGGGCGCACCGGCAAGGATGGCGCCTCGGTCACGCTGCGCGTGCCGGTGGGGACCGAGATCCTTGACGAGGATCAGGAAACCGTCATTGCCGATCTGACCGAAGTGGGCCAGAAAGTGCTGCTGGCCAAGGGCGGCAATGGCGGCTGGGGCAATCTGCAGTTCAAATCCGCCACCAATCAGGCCCCGCGCCGCGCCAATCCGGGGCAGGAAGGGGTTGAGCGCACGATCTGGCTGCGGCTGAAGCTGATCGCGGATGCGGGGCTTGCGGGCCTGCCCAATGCGGGCAAATCGACCTTTCTGGCCGCGACCTCGAATGCGCGGCCCAAGATCGCGGATTACCCATTTACCACGCTGCACCCCAATCTGGGGGTTGTGGGCGTGGATGGGCGCGAATTTGTCATGGCCGATATTCCCGGCCTGATCGAGGGGGCGAGCGAGGGCCGCGGCTTGGGCGATCAGTTCCTTGGCCATGTCGAGCGCTGCGCGGTGCTGTTGCAGCTTGTCGATGGCACATCCGAGGATGTGGCCGAGGACTGGCGCATCATCGACCATGAGCTGGACGCCTATTCGCATGATGTGGCGATGAAGCCGCGCATCATTGCACTGAACAAGATCGACGCGCTGGATGACGAGGAACGCGCCGAGAAGAAAGCCGCGCTGGAAGCGGTTTGCGGGCGGGCGGTGCATATGATTTCTGCGGTCTCGGGCGAAGGGATGCAGGATGTGTTACGCGCGCTGATGGCGCGGATCGACAAGGCTAGGCCCAAAGACGAGGATGACGAGATATGGCAGCCCTGAGCGCTGCCGCAGCGCTTGCGGGCGCGCGGCGGGTGGTGGTCAAGATCGGCTCGGCACTTCTGGTCGAGCAGGGCGCGCTGCGCGCCGAATGGCTGCGCGCGCTGGCGGCGGATGTGGCCGAATTGCGCGCGGGCGGCGCGGATGTGGTGCTGGTGTCCTCTGGTTCTATCGCCTTGGGACGGGGCGCGCTGAAACTGCCCGCGGGCCCTTTGGCGCTGGAGCAAAGCCAGGCTGCAGCCTCGGTCGGGCAGATCCGGCTGGCGCGCGCCTATGAGGAAGTGCTGGCCCCGCATGGGATCATGACCGGGCAGGTTCTGCTGACGCTGGAGGACACCCATGACCGCCGCCGCTATCTGAACAGCCGTGCGACGCTTGCGACGCTGCTGGGCTTGGGCGTGGTGCCGATTGTCAATGAGAATGACACCATCGCCACGGATGAAATTCGCTATGGCGACAATGACCGGCTGGGCGCGCAGGTGGCGGTGACGATTGGCGCGGATCTGCTGGTGCTTCTGTCGGATGTGGACGGGCTTTATACCGACAATCCGCAGACCGACCCGGAGGCGCGGCATTTCGAACTGGTCGAGACCATCACCCCCGAGATCGAGGCGATGGCGGGGGAACCCACTTCGGCGCTGTCGAAAGGGGGGATGAAGACCAAGGTCATGGCCGCGAAAACCGCCGTTACCGGCGGCTGTGCGATGATCATCACCGCAGGCGCGGGGCTGCACCCGCTGCGCGGGCTGCAGAATGGCGCGCGCGCGACGCTGTTTGTGGCGCAGGGCGATCCGCGCTCGGCGCGCAAGCGCTGGATCGCGGCGATGAAGCCCAAGGGCGTGGTGCATGTCGATGCGGGCGCGATGCGCGCGCTGGGGCAGGGCAAATCGCTCTTGCCTGCGGGCGTGACGCGGGTCGAGGGGGTATTCTCGCGCGGCGATGCGGTGACGATCATGGGGCCCCTGGGCGCTCTGGGCGTGGGGCTGGCGGGCTATGACAGTGTTGACGCCCGCGCGATTGCGGGCCACCAGTCGCGCGAGATCGCACAGATACTGAACTATCCGGGGCGCGTGGCGCTTATTCACAGGGACGAGATGGCATTATGACCGAGATCAGCCAAGACATGCTGGAGATGGGCGCGCGCGCCCGCGCCGCCGCACAGATTCTGGCCACGGCAACGCCAGAAGCCAAGACCCGCGCGCTGGAGGCCGCCGCAGAGGCGCTGCTGGCCGCGCGCGCGGAGATCCTTGCCGCCAATGCCCGCGATCTGGAAGCTGCGCGCGAGAAAGGCCTGTCGGGCGCGATGCTGGACCGGCTGCTGCTGGATGAGGCCCGCCTGCAGGGCGTGGCGGAGGCGCTGCGCGTGGTGGCGGGTCAGCCCGATCCGGTGGGCGCGGTGATCAGCGAATGGGACCGGCCCACGGGGCTGCATATCCAGCGCGTGCGCACGCCTTTGGGTGTGGTGGGGGTGATCTATGAATCGCGCCCCAATGTCACGGCGGATGCGGGCGCGCTGTGCCTGAAAGCGGGCAATGCGGTGATCCTGCGGGGCGGGTCGGAGAGCTTTCATTCCTCGCGCGCGATCCATGCGGCCCTCGTGACGGGGCTGAAAGCGGCGGGGCTGCCCGAGGATGCGATCCAGCTTGTGCAGACCACGGATCGCGCGGCGGTGTCGGATATGCTGCGCATGGTCGCGCATATTGATGTGATCGTGCCGCGCGGCGGCAAGGGGCTGGTGGGTCTGGTGCAGTGCGAGGCGCGGGTGCCGGTTTTCGCCCATCTGGAGGGGATCTGCCATATCTATGTCGATGCCTCGGCAGACCCGGAGAAAGCGCGGCGTGTGGTGCTGAACGCCAAGACCCGGCGCACGGGGATTTGCGGCGCGGCGGAATGTCTGCTGATCCACAGGGGTATCGTGGACGGGCTGGGCGCGCAGATCATCGCCGATCTGGTGGCCGAAGGGGTTGAGGTGCGCGCAGGTGAAGGCTTGCAGCATCTGCCCGGTGTCGTGCCTGCCGCGCCCGAGGATTTCGGCCGCGAATATCTCGACATGATCATCGCCGCCGCTGTGGTCGAGGATGTCGCGGGCGCGATGGCGCATATCCGCCGCTATGGCTCGCAGCATACGGAATCGGTGATCGCCGAGGATGCGGGCGTGGTGCAGCGCTTCTTTGCCGGGCTCGACAGTGCGATCCTGATGCATAATGCCTCGACCCAGTTTGCCGATGGTGGCGAATTCGGGCTGGGGGCGGAAATCGGCATTGCCACCGGCAAGATGCATGCGCGCGGGCCGGTGGGGGCCGAGCAACTGACCAGTTTCAAATATCTGGTGACGGGCGACGGGACCGTGCGCGCCTGAGCGCGCGGTATTGGCGCAACCCTGACAAACCGTGCCTGAAGGGGGGATAATCCCCCCTTGAGAAACCCCGTGCATATCCGGGCAGGCGCGTGCGGATCAGGGGTGGATGCAATCCGCCGTGACGCCCTTGCAGGTCAGGAAAATCCCGCTCATGCCGCCCAGATTGGTCGCGCCGACGGCGAAGATGCCCGCCGCCTCTTCGGCATTGGGGCCGTAGAAGGCGCCGTCCAGCATACCGCCGCCATTCACCCCCTCAAAGCTGATCCGGGTCGTATCGGTCGCAATGATCCTGTTGCTGGCCGGATCAATCGTGGCCCCGATGATCTGCGCCGTGACCGGCGAGCCGTCATCCGGGAAGCCGCCATGGAAGGTGGCGTTCAGCCGCGCGGTGTCGAAGTTCAGATCAAGCAGGACCGTGCCGCCGATCATGCCCGATTCCCCGGTGCGCTCCAGCGAGGCCCCGGCGCGAAAATCGCCGCTATAGCTTGTAACCCCCTGTGGCAGCCGCACATTTTCAGCGCCGCCGGACATGGACGGAGCATGCAGCAATTGCGTGAAATCCCGGCCCTGTGCCGCGCCGATGCTGATATTCGAGGCATAGGCATATTGCCCCTGAAGCTGCGAAAGAACTGTGGCTTTGCCGTTCACGCTGGACGGATCGCCCAGCACGGTGCAGTTCTGGCCCTGCATGTCGCGACAGAGCACGGTCGTGTCGCGCAGCGGTCCATCCTCGATCTGGACGATGAAGCCGTTTTCGTGCCGCGCCACCTGCGCCCGGCTGACCTGATCGCCACCGCTGGCCTGGGTCAATGCGTTTGGCGGGGCAGCCGGGGCGGGCGTGCTGCCGGAGCCGCCGCCACATGCCGCCAGAAGAAGCGACGCACAAGCGCCAAGCGCGACTGCGTGAAATCTGATCATGTCTGCCTCAGTTTTTATGTTTTCCTGCAGAGATCCGCTTTTGAGAATCTCCTGTCAAGGACGGACAGAATCATGCACTTTCAACGCCGGTCAGTTGCGACAGAAAAGACTCACTCTGCCTGCCATGGCGTCGTGAACTGGTCGAGCAGCGCCGCGAGTTTGGCGCGGTCGGCCTGCGCGCCCAGGGCTATATGCGCCGTAAGCCCCAGTTTCGGCTCTTCGGTCACGTCGCGGATATGCGCGTCCAGCCCCTCGGCTTTCAGCGCGGCATCAAGCACCCGGCGGATCGCAAGGCGGCGCAGATCGGGTTTGAACACCTTGCCCACGGCGGTCTTGGGCAGTTCCGGCAGCACCTCGATATGTTTGGGCAGGGCGGCGCGTTCGGAAATGCGCGGGGTGACATGTTCCAGCAGCGCCTCGGGCGTGACGCTGGCATCCGCGACCAGTTCGACATAGGCGCAGGGCAATTCACCCGCCACCGCATCGGGCTGGCCGATGGCGCCTGCGAAACTGACTTCCGGGTGCGAGAGCAGCGCCTCTTCGATCTCGGCGGGGTCGATATTATGCCCGCCCCGGATGATCAGATCCTTCTGCCGCCCGGTGATCCAGAGATAGCCGTCAGCGTCGAGCCGCCCCAGATCGCCCGTGCGCAGAAAACCGTCCGGAGTGTAGAGGTCGTGGTTCTTGGCGTCATCAGTATAGGTGGGCGCTGTGACACCGGGATTGCGGATGCAGATTTCGCCCACCTCATCGGTGGCGCATTCAGTGAAACTGCCATTGGCGGCGCGCAGGATTTTCACCTCGGTATAGGGCAGGGCAAAGCCCACCGAGCCGATCTTCTTCGCCCCGTCCACCGGGTTGCAGGAGACAAGGCAGGTGGCTTCGGTCAGCCCGTAGCCTTCGGCGATCTGCACCCCGGTCGCGGCCTCGAACCGCCGGTAAAGCTCGCGCGGCAGCGCCGCCGAGCCGGAAATGCCGGTGCGCAGACTGGCGATATCGGCATCGACCTTGCGCTGCATCAGTGCCGCCAGCGCCGTGGGCACAGTGATCATGAATGTGACGCCCCAGCGCTCGATCAGCTTCCAGAAATTGTCGAACACCCCCTCGCCGCGATAGCCCTGCGGGGTGGGAAAGACCACATGCGCGCCGGACATGATGCAGCACATCAGGATCGGATAGGCGGCAAAGACGTGAAACAGCGGCAGCGGGCACAGGAGCACGTCCTTTTCGGTGAACAGCAGTTCAGCGCCAAGCCAGCCATTATAGATCATGCCGCCATAGCGGTGCTGGGCGAGTTTGGGCATGCCCGTGGTGCCGCCAGTGTGGAAATAGGCCGCGATCCGGTCTTCCTGCGGCGGATCAAAGGTCAGCCGGTCGGCAGGCTGCAGGGCCAGTTCGCGGGCGAAATCGAGCACGCGGGCGCGGTGGCGGGGGGTGAATTTGGGCCGGATAAAGGGGACGATCCAGCTTTTGGGCGGGCTGAGATGGGGCAGCATATCCACTTCCAGAACCGTCTCGACATCCGGGGCCAGCGCTACAGCCTGCGCGACCTTCTGAGCCACATCGGTCTTGGGAAAGGCGCGTAATGTCACCACCACCCGCGCGCGGGTCTCGCGCAGGAGCGCTGCGATCTTCTCGGGCTCCAGCAGCGGGTTGATCGGCGCCACCCGCGCCGCTGTCATCCCGCCCAGAAGCGTGATCGCGGTTTCATTCAGCGTGGGCAGGACATAGGCCACAGTGTCCTCGGCACCCAGCCCGAGGCTGCGGAACAGATTGGCCGCCTGTGTCACGCGGTTTTTCAACTCGGCCCAGCTCAGTGTCTGGGCTTTCGCACCGGGGGAAGAGAACATCTGGAAGCTGATCGCCGGGCGCGCGCCATGCCGCGCCGCCACCCGTTCCAGCGCCTGATAGACCGTTACCGGCAGGTCGCGCGCCGAATAGGGCATTTCCGCCTCAAGCGCGCGCAGATCCTTGCTTGTCTTGAACTGGTGCATCTCTTGCCTCCCCTTTGGGGGCAAGCAGAGCATGGCCGGGCAGTGGGATCAAGAGGGCGTCATGCCTCGCGCGGGCGAAAGGCAAGCCAGATCAGGGCGCTGCCTGCCAGCACGAGGAAGGGCAGCATCGCCATATTCACCAGCGTCCAGCCGGTCTGCGCATCGCCGCCCGCGCAATTCATCAGCGTGCCGGAACTGAGCGAGGCCACGAAGACGCCACCAAAGACGATCATGTCATTCATGCCCTGCACGCGCCCGCGCTCTTCGGGCTTATGCGCGGCGGTCAGCATGGTGGTCGCGCCGATGAAGCCGAAATTCCAGCCGATGCCCAGAAGGATGAGCGCGATATAGAATTGCTCCAGCGCCACCCCGGTCATGGCCACAGCGCCCGCGGCGGCGAGGATCACCAGACCGGTGCCGACAATGGCGCGCGAACCGAAGCGCGCGATCAGATGGCCGGTGAAGAACGAGGGCGCATACATCGCCAGAACATGCGCCGAGACGATATTGGCCGCATCCGAAGTGTTGAACCCGCAGCCCACGACCGCAAGCGGGGTCGAGGTCATCACCAGATTCATCAGCGCATAGGCCACGGTCCCGCAGATGACGGCGACGGCGATGACCGGCACGCTCAGCAACTCGCGCCGCGTCCGGCCTGCATCCGTCGTGCTGTCGGGCCTGGGGGGCGTGGGGATATCCAGTGCGCTGAGCAGCGCCATGCCGCCGATATTCAGTCCGATCACGGTCAGATAGGTGGCCAGAAACGGGATCGGCATGGCATCGGTGGTGAAGGATACCAGTTGCGGACCGAACACCGCCGAGAGAAGCCCGCCCGCCATGACATAGGAGATGGCCTTGGGGCGGAATTCTGGGCTGGCCATATCTGTGGCGGCAAAGCGGTAAAAGCCATTCGCCGACATATAGGCACCGGTGATGAAGGATCCGAGCAGGAACAGGGTGAACGAGCCCAGCATCAGCCCATAGGCCGAGATTGCCGCCCCCACCGCGCCCGCGCCGCAGGCCAGCCAGAAGCCCGCGCGCCGCCCGTAAGCCTGCATGAAGCTTGAGAGCGGCGTGGCCGCCACCATCGAGCCCAGCACGATCATCGAAATCGGCAGGGTCGCCCAGCAGGGATTCGCGGCCAGCATCTGCCCGCTCAGGCCGCCGATGATGAAGAGGATCGGAAGCTGCGCCCCCACAACCGCCTGTGCGGCCACAAGCACCATCACATTGCGCTTGGCGCGGGTGTCATCGGGGGTTACGAAAGCATCACTCATAGGCGCAGGATTAGACCCGAATGCGGACAGGGGAAAGAGGTATTACGCATGTTCAGCAAATTGGCGCGGCGCTGATGGTGGGGCGTATCCTGATCTCCGAGGCCTGTATGGAAGAGGGCGCGGCATGGCTGGCCAGGTCCGAGCCGCGCTTTGCCCATGCGCTGCGCCTGACCGGCACGCCCCCCTTGCGGCGCAGGCCCGACGGGTTTGCGCATCTTCTGTCGGCGATCGTCAGCCAGCAGGTCAGCACCCATGCCGCGCGCGCGATCTGGGGCCGGATGGAAGCGGCCGGGCTGACCACACCCGAGGCCGTGCTGGCCGCCGATGATGACAGCCTGCGCGCGCCGGGCCTGTCGATGCAGAAAATGCGCTATGCGCGGGCGCTGGCCGCAGCCGGGATTGATTTCGACGCGCTGCGCGAGATGCCGGATGCGGAGATCGTGAAGCTTCTGGTTGAAGTTCCCGGCATAGGCCGTTGGACAGCCGAGATTTATGCCATGTTCAGCCTGGGCCGGGCCGATGTTTTCGCGCCTGCCGATCTGGCGCTGCAGGAGGCCGCGCGCCGTCTGTTCGATCTGCCCGAGCGCCCGCGCGAGGCGCCGATGCGGCGCATGTCGGAAGTGTGGACGCCCTGGCGGACCGTTGCGGCGGGGCTGTTGTGGGCCTATTACCGGGTCGAAACCGACAGGGAAGGAATCACATGACACGCGCGCTGAAATCCGAACGCCGGGGGCCTGCCTCGGGGGGCAAGCCGAAAACAGCCGTTGTTTTCGTGCATGGCTATGGCGCGGACGGGTCGGATCTGCTGGGGCTGGCCGATCCTTTGGGGCCGCATCTGCCCGACACGGTGTTCTTTGCCCCGGATGCGCCGGAAGGCTGCGTGGCCAATCCCTACGGCTTTCAGTGGTTCCCGATCCCCTGGCTGGACGGGTCAAGCGAGGAACAGGCGCTGTCTGTCCTTGCCGCGGCGGCAGAGGATCTGAACGGCTTTCTGGATAAGGTGCTGGCAGAGGAAGGGCTGAGCCCGGACCGGCTGGCGCTGGTGGGGTTTTCGCAGGGCACGATGATCAGCCTGCATGTCGCCCTGCGCCGCGCCACGCCGCTGGCCGGGGTGGTGGGGTTTTCGGGCCGGTTGATGGTGCCGGAACTTCTGGCGGCCGAGATGGTCTCGCCGCTGCCGGTGCTATTGATCCATGGCGATCAGGATGATGTGGTGCCGCTCTCCTCGCTGTCGCAGGCGGCGGATGCGCTGGTCGCGGCCGGGGTTGAGACCTATACCCATATCTCGAAAGGCACCGGACACGGCATTGCCCATGACGGGCTGTCGCTGGCGCTGTCCTTTCTGCGGGAAAAGCTGCCCGGCTAAGCCGCGCGAGCCGAATGCCCAGTTGAAACCTGCACGCAAATGTGGTGCAGTACCTTCCGCATCGCGCGTTAAGATTGTATTCGGTACCCTGGGCTATTCTGGGGCGCAGGGATCAGAAGCAGTATTACCAGTGCGGCGGTTATGGTGACTGCCGCGTGATTACAGGTCGAATTTCTTGCCAGAAGCGCCGGATGACCAAGCAGACTCCACAACTCACGAAACAGCCCTCAGTGTTTGAGCGCTTCATAAAGATGGCGGAGCGCAGCGATCCGACCATCTTCAACACGGTGATGATCATTGTCATCGTGATCTGGAGCGCGCTCTTGTCGCTGGCGCTCTGGGTGCTGGTGGTTGGCTGGTTTGGCGCGTCTGCGTCCGAGAACTGGCCGGTCCTGTCCTTCGTTCTGGCCGGTGCAGTCGCGGTGATCGTGGCCACGCCGACAGTTATTTTCGGCTATCTGCTGGTGGCGCGGGTACAGGTCATTCGCGACGATCTGCGCTGCGCGCTGGAACAGACCCGGATCGCAAATCGTGCCAAGACCGAGTTCCTTGCGAATATGAGCCATGAAATCCGCACGCCGCTGAACGGGGTGCTGGGCATGGCGCAGATTCTGGAACGCTCGGAGCTGACGCCAGCGCAACGCGAATCGCTGCATATGATCAGCGAATCGGGCACATTGCTGATGGCGATCATCAATGATGTTCTGGATCTGTCGAAGATCGAAAGCGGTCAGGTGTCGCTGGACCCCCGGCCCCAGCCGCTGGAGAAAGTGATCGCGAGCACGGTCGAGCTGTTCCGGGGGCGCGCCATGGAAAACGGGATCGAGCTGAGTTTCACCGCCGCCCCCTCGGTGCCCGATTCGGCGATCTACGATTCGGTGCGGATGCGGCAATGCGTGGCCAATCTGGTCTCGAATGCGGTGAAATTCACCCGCGAAGGCCGTGTCAGCGTTCACCTTTCCGCCGAAGAGGGGGAAGATGACTGGCTTTTGCGGCTGGCGGTGCGCGATACCGGGATCGGCATTGAACAGGCGACGCTTGCGCGTCTTTTTCAGCCGTTCGAGCAGGCGGATGCCTCGACCTCGCGCGAATATGGCGGCACCGGGCTGGGTCTGGCGCTGTCGCGCCGCCTTGCGCGGATGATGGGCGGGGATATCTCGGTCACCTCCGAGCCCGGACAGGGGTCATGTTTCACGCTCTCGCTGCGGGCCGGGAAGA
This sequence comes from Natronohydrobacter thiooxidans, assembly GCF_001884735.1. Classification (GTDB taxonomy): domain Bacteria; phylum Pseudomonadota; class Alphaproteobacteria; order Rhodobacterales; family Rhodobacteraceae; genus Roseinatronobacter; species Roseinatronobacter thiooxidans_A. The sequence goes on from NZ_MJAP01000034.1 coordinate 520,878, forward strand.
TCTGCCTGCTCAATGGTCAGCCAGAGCGTCGGGCGGCGGGTGAGGCCGATCTGTGCTGGCTGTCCGAGATGACGCTTCTGGTGGTCGATGACAGCCGGATCAATCGCAAGGTGGTTCAGGGATTGCTGCAGCCGCTGGGTCCGAGCTGTATCGAGGCCGAGAATGGCGAGGAAGCCTTGCAGATCCTCGACCGAACCCCGGTGGATCTGGTGATACTGGACATGCATATGCCGGTGATGGACGGGCGCAGGATGCTGGCCGAACTGCGCAAGAGGCCCGCGCCACTGGGCGCGCTGCCGGTGATCGCGCTGACGGCGGATCTGCTGAGCGGGCAGCGCAAGGAATTCCTGCAGGAGGGGTTTCAGGGCTTCCTGACCAAGCCGCTGCGCCGGGCGGAACTCGAAAGCGAACTGGCGCGTCTGCGGCCCGTACTCACACGATAATCGCGCAGCATCGGCGCGAGATGTCGCCAGCACGTTACAATTTGCGCGCAAAGTCGCGGCAGCGACATCTGGTGCGTGCGAAATGCTTGCCAGAATTCGCGCCCCATATATAGTGTTGCGCATGGCGTTGCTGTGGCGCAGCACGCTCTCGGCCCTGCGGGGCGCGCGCAAGATGTCGCCCCAAGGGCTGCCAGAACGGAGGCAGCACCTGTGGATGGTGATTTCAGAACTGATTTCGTGCGCGATCCGGCGGCGCTGCGGCAGTTTCCGGCGCTGGTGCTGAATGCCGATTATCGCCCGCTCTCCTATTACCCGCTCTCGCTCTGGCCCTGGCAGGACGCGGTCAAGGCGGTGTTTCTCGACCGGGTGGATATTCTGGCGGAATATGAGCATGTGGTGCGCAGCCAGCGCATGGAGATCCGCATACCCTCGGTGGTGGTGCTGCGCGAATTTGTCAAACCGCGCAAGCGGGTGGCCTTCACGCGCTTCAACCTGTTTCTGCGCGACGAATTTTCCTGCCAGTATTGCGGCGCCAAGCAGGATCTGACCTTCGATCATGTCTGGCCGCGCAAGCTGGGCGGGGTGACAAGCTGGGAAAATGTCGTCGCGGCCTGCGCGCCCTGCAATCTGAAGAAAGGCTCCAAGACCCTGCGCGAGGCGGGGATGAAACTGCGCAATCAGCCCATGCGCCCGCAATCCGAGCAATTGCGCAATCTCGGGCGCCGGTTTCCGCCCAATCACCTGCATGACAGTTGGCTGGACTATCTCTATTGGGATACAGAACTCGAAGCGTGACGCGCATCACGTCTGGACAGAGTGGGGCTGGCCGTGTAAACGGCACCTGATAGCGCTAACAGCCGTGCTTGTCAGCCGGACATTGCGCAGGCGAAGAGGTCATCATGGTTGCACGCGTCATTCCCGTTGAAACATTCGATCTGGTGATTTTCGGCGCCACGGGCGATCTGGCCCGCCGCAAGATCCTGCCGGGGCTGTACCGGCGCTGGAAAGAGGGCCAGATCCCCGAAGGTGCTGCGATCATCGGCGCTGCGCGTTCCGAGATGACGCGCGAGCAGTTCCGCGCGCAGGTCAGTGAGGCGCTGGAAGAATTCGTCGCCCCGCAGGAACTGACCCCCGAGGTGGTCGCATCCTTTCTGGCCATGATCGACTATGTGACTGTCGACGCCAAAGGCGATGGCGGCTGGGATGATCTGGCCGCGCGGATGCGCGAGAATGTGGTGCGCGCCTTCTACCTCTCGGTCGCGCCCGCGCTCTTTGGCGATATCGCGCAGCGCCTGCATCATCGCGGCATCGCCGACCGGGCCTCGCGGATCGTGGTGGAAAAGCCCTTCGGCAAGGATCTGAAAACCGCACATGCGCTCAATGCCGATCTGGCCGCGCATTTCCACGAGGATCAGATCTACCGGATCGACCATTATCTGGGCAAGGAAACGGTCCAGAACCTGATGGCGGTGCGTTTCGCCAATATCCTGTTCGAGCCGCTGTGGAACTCGCAATTCGTCGATCATGTGCAGATCACCGTGGCCGAGACTGTGGGGGTCGGGGGGCGCGGCGAATATTACGACAATTCCGGCGCGATGCGGGATATGGTGCAGAACCACATGATGCAGCTTCTGTGCCTGATCGCGATGGAGCCGCCGCATTGTTTCGAGCCCGATGCGATGCGCGACGAGAAACTCAAGGTCATCCGCGCGTTGGACCCGATGGGGCCGGGCGATTTCGTCCGCGGGCAGTATCGCGGCGCGGGCGGGGATGATTACCTGCTGGAAGCGGGCAATCCCGACTCGCGCACCGAAAGCTTCGTTGCGATGAAGCTGCATATCTCGAACTGGCGCTGGAAGGGCACGCCCTTCTACCTGCGCACCGGCAAGCGGATGAAATCGCGCGTCTCGGAAATCGCCGTGACCTTCAAGGAGCCGCCGCATTCGATCTTTGGCGAATCGAACCAATGGCGCGAGAATGTGCTGGTGATCCGGCTGCAACCTGATGAGGGCATGGATCTGCGGGTGATGATCAAGGAGCCGGGACCGGGGGGGATGCGGCTGAAGGATGTGGCGCTGGATATGAGCTTTGCCGAGGCACTTGGCAATGATCTGGATATGCCCGATGCTTATGAGCGGCTGATCATGGATGTGATCCGGGGCAACCAGACATTGTTCATGCGTGGCGATGAGGTGGAAGCCGCCTGGGCCTGGGTCGATCCGGTGATTCAGGGCTGGGAGGCGCGGGGCGACCGGCCGGAACCCTATGATCCGGGTTCGACCGGGCCGGAAGGGGCATTGATGCTGATGCATAAGGACGGGCGGCGCTGGCGGGAGATCCGGTGATGGAGTTGCACGAATACCCTGATCGCGAAATGCTGATGCTGCGGCTGGCGCAGCGCATCGCCTCGGAACTGGGCCAGAGCCTGCGGTCGCAGGGGCGCGCCACGCTGTCGGTGCCCGGTGGCACGACGCCGGGGCCGGTCTTTGACACGCTCAGCGGGGCGGATCTGGACTGGGCGAATGTCGCGGTCGTGCTGAATGACGAACGCTGGGTGCCCGAGGACAGCCCGCGCTCGAACACGCGGCTGTTGCGCGAGCGGCTGCTGGTGGGGCGCGCGCAAGCGGCAACCCTGCTGCCCCTGCGGATGGATGCGCCCACGCCCGAGGACGGGCTGGAGAGCTTGAGCGCGGGGCTAGCGCCGCATCTGCCGCTTTCGGTGCTGCTCTTGGGGATGGGCGAGGATATGCATACGGCTTCGCTCTTTCCGGGCGCCGATAATCTGGAGGCGGGCCTGCGCCGCGATGCGCCGCCCCTGATGGCGATGCGGGCCGAGGCGGCGGGCGAGCCGCGCATCACCCTGACTGCGCCGGTCCTGCAGGGGGCGCTGCGGGTGCATGTGCTGATCACCGGCGCGGCCAAGCGCGAAGCATTGGAGCGCGCGGTGAAGCTTGATCCGCGCGAGGCCCCGATTGCCTGCGTGCTGGATCAGGCACAGGTGCATTGGGCAGAGTAGGGCAGGCCGGGGCTGCGCGCCCCGGCTTTTGAGTATTTCTGGCAAGAAAATGAAGAAGGGTTTGCGATGAGCCTCTGGAGCGAGCTTGCGAAACACCAGCGCGCCGGTGAAGGGCGCCATATTCTGGATCTGTTCGAGGATGCGGGCCGGGCGGCGGATTTCACGGCCACGGCAGGCGAGATGCGGCTCGATTATTCCAAGACGAATATCGATGCGCGGGCGCGGGAGTTGCTGGTGGCGCTGGCCGAGGAAAGCGGCGTCGCGGCAGCGCGTGATGCGATGTTCTCGGGCGCGAAGATCAACGAGACCGAGGGGCGCGCGGTGCTGCATGTGGCACAGCGCGCGGGCGATGCGGCGGTGATCGAGGTCGATGGCACTGACGTCATGCCGGAATTGCGTGAGGTGCGGGCGCGGGCCTATGCCTTCGCCGAAGATGTCCGCGCCGGGCGGATTGTCGGGCAGGGGGGCGCGATCACCGATGTCATCAATATCGGGATCGGCGGATCAGACCTTGGCCCGGCCATGGCGACGCTGGCGCTGGCGCCCTGGCATGACGGGCCGCGGCTGCATTATGTCTCGAATGTGGATGGCGCGCATATCGCCGATACGCTGAAAGGGCTGAACCCGGAAACCACGCTGGTGATTGTTGCGTCCAAGACCTTCACCACCATCGAAACAATGACCAATGCCCGCACCGCGCGGGACTGGATGGCGGGGCTGGTGGCCGATCCGGGGGCGCAATTCGCGGCAGTCTCCACGGCGCGCGACAAGACCGCCGAATTCGGCATTGCCCCCGAGCGGGTCTTTGGCTTCGCCGATTGGGTCGGCGGGCGCTATTCGGTCTGGGGGCCGATCGGGCTGGGGCTGATGCTGGCTGTGGGGGCGGCGCGGTTTGAGGAATTTCTGGCGGGTGCGCGGGCGATGGATCAGCATTTCTGCGCGGCGGAATTTGCGCAGAACCTGCCGGTTCTGCTGGCGCTGGTGGGCATCTGGCACAATCAGATCTGCGGCCATGCCACCCGCGCGGTGCTACCCTATGACCAGCGCCTTGCCCGGCTGCCCGCCTATCTGCAGCAGCTGGAGATGGAGAGCAACGGCAAGCGCGTCGCCATGGACGGGCGCGATCTGGAGCGCCAGTCCGGGCCGGTGGTCTGGGGCGAGCCGGGCACCAATGGCCAGCATGCGTTTTATCAGCTGATCCATCAGGGCACGCGGGTTGTGCCCTGCGAATTTCTGCTGGCGGCGAAGGGGCATGAGCCCGATCTGGCGCATCAGCATCAGCTTCTGGCCGCGAATTGCCTTGCGCAATCCGAGGCGCTGCTCCGGGGCCGCTCGCTGGAGGAAGCGCGCGCGATCATGGCAGCGAAAGGGCTGGACGGCGCCGAGCTTGACCGGCAGGCGCGGCATCGGGTGTTTCCCGGCAACCGCCCTTCGACCACGCTGATCTATCCGCAGCTGACGCCCTTCACGCTGGGGCAGATCCTCGCGCTTTATGAGCACCGGGTCTTTGTCGAAGGGGTGATCCTTGGCATCAATTCCTTCGATCAATGGGGGGTGGAGCTGGGCAAGGAACTGGCCACGGCGCTGGGGCCGGTGATCGCGGGGGCGGATGCGTCCGAGAAGGACCCCTCGACGCGGGCGCTGGTCGCCTATCTGCGCGCGCATCAGGACTGAGCGCCCGGCAGCGCGCATGAAAAAGCCCCGCGCGATGCGGGGCTTTTATCGTTCTGGCGTGCGGGTCAGAAGCGCAGGATCGTCTCGAAATCGCCGATCCGGTCCTCGGCCGGGGCGATCAGATCATCCACGCCCATGCGGATCGTGGCCGAAGTGCCATCCTCGGAAATCGTGCCGGTGGAGCTTTCGATCTCGCGGCCCTTGACGGTGAAACTGACCGACATGCCCGCGAACATCTGACGCATCATTGCCAGCATCTGCGGGTCATCGCCCATCTCGTCCATGCCCTCATCCATCGAGGCGAGCGGCAGCAAGGCGCGGGTGCGGTTTTCGCCCAGATAGGTCAGTTCGCCCTGAACATCGGCGGGCGAGTCGCCGCTGGCCTCGGCAGGCATGATCTCGGCATAGGTGCCGGTCTTGTCGAAATCACAGCGCGCATGGGTGTCGGTCAGGGTCAGCGTGCCGCCTTCCTCTTCGGTGCAGAAACTGGCATCGCCGCCCGACATGTCGAACATCTGGCGCTCCATCTGCATGTATCCGGTGACGCGCGCCTCATCCTCGCCCAGAACCTCGATGGTCATATCGACCTCGACACAGGCTGCGAGGGCAAGAGCGGCGGGCAGGGTGATCAGAAGGGCGCGCATGGCAGGGACTCCGGTATCTGGGTGCCCGACCAGCAAAACAGAAATGCGCGCCTCCCGCCAGAGGCTTTCTCAGCTTCCGGTACAATGCGCCCCGGTCGGTGCCGCGCCAGAGCCCAGCGCAAAGGCCGGGGGCGCGGTGAAGAGATCGGGCGCGCCCGTGGAGGCGAGATCGAGCGCGAGGATGGCGGTCATCATCGCCAGCGCCAGCAGGGCGACAATCGGACGGGAGAGGCGCGCGCTCATGCATAGGCTCCTTTCACGCTTGCGGGGCGCAGCAGAACGGGCCGCAGGCGGATGCCGAAGCTGGAGCCTGCGAAAGCCGCGAGCAGCCAGACCCAGCCATGCAGCGAGCCGGTCGAGATGCCGCTGAAGAAGGCGCCGACATTGCAGCCGAATGCCATGCGCGCCGAATAGCCCAGGATCAGCCCCGCCGCCAGCACCGCGCCGTAGGATGCCAGTGTCAGCGCCTGGGTCTGCGCACCGGGATCGGCGCGCCAGCGCATCACCGCGAAAGCGCCGATCAGCAGGCCGATATTCGTCAGCGACGTGACATCGGTCAGGATGGATTCGGTCAGCCGCGTGGCATTGCCCTCGGCGGCCCAGAAGGCGGTCGCGCCCAGATCCATGCCCCCTGCCTGCGCAATTTTCGCGCCCCAGAGGCCCAGACCATAGACAATCCCCCAAGGCTGGCCTGCGATCACCAGATTGGCCAGCGCCAGCGCCGCGATCAGCGCGGCTGCGATCCACAAGCGGCGCGGCGGCATGCGCTTGCCCGGCGCGGCGCGGGCAAGGGTGAGACCGGCGACAAGCGCCAGCCCCGCCAGGGTGACGATCAGCCCCAGATTTGCGCCGAAGAACCCTTGCAGCGAATAGACCGGCAGCGATCCGAGCGCGGTCCACCAGCCCAGATGCAGGGAACCCGCGAAACTGCCGCCGATGAAACCCGCAAGCGCGATCAGCCCCACCAGATTGCCGCTGCCCGCATTCACGAGCGTGCCCGAGCCGCAGCCCATTACCAGTTGCATCATCGCGCCGAAGACAAAAGCGCCAAGGATCATGCCGATGCCCACAGGGGCATGGGCCGGAGCCAGTTCACCGGCATTGGCTGCAAGAAGCGGGAAGGCCACCACGGCGACCAGCGCGATGGCGATGAGTTGCGCGAGCAGCCCGCGCCCGTCGCGATCGGTGACGATCATCCGCCAGGGGCCTGCGAAGCCGAAGCGCAGCCCTTCCAGCACAAGGCCGAAGCCCAGCCCGACCATGACCAGAAGCCCCGCGCGGGGGCCTGCCATGACGAAGGCAAACAGCGTGAAGCCAAGAGCGACCAGCAGAACCGAGGCGCGGCGCAGGAACATGGGGCGGGCCCTTTCGTGAAACGCAGGCCGCGCGCCGGAAAAGCGCGCGGCGTTATTGAGTATTTGAGGCAAGAAAATGAACTGCCGCAGCTTCGCGTGCAAGCCCGTGTCAGAACAGCCCTTCGACCCAGCGCAGCGTCGAGCGCCACAGATAGGCGATCCGGCCCGGTTCATTGTCGGTCTCATGGCCGTGAATCGAGTATTCCGCCATCGACTCGGCATAGAGGCGGGTATTCTCGATCCCGGCCAATTCGCTGAGGGCAAACCAGTTCAGCGCGGCCCAATGACCGGTATTGCAGAATGACACGGTGATCGGGGCATCGATCAGGCCCTTGGCTTCGGCAATCTCGCGGGCGCGTTCGGGGCTGACAAGGCGGGTGCCTTCGAAGAAATCACTATATTCCAGATTCTCCGCGCCGCGCACTGTGCCGGGGCGGGCGATGGACCAGGTGATGCCCTCGAAAAAGCCCTTGGGGCGGCTGTCGAGGAGCCGCGCCTCACCGGAGGCCGCGAGTTCGGCAACTTCCGAGGTCGAGATATACCATTCATCGGTCCATTCGGCCATAAAGCCGCTTTCCGCGATCTCGGTGGGTGTGGTCGAGACCGGAAGCTGCGCCTCTTGCCAGGCCGCAAAGCCGCCGTTCAGCAGCGCCAGATCCTGAACGCCCAGCGATTTCAGCGTCCAGTAGACGCGGGCGGCGGTGCCCATATCGGTCTGGTCAGCGCCGGAATGGACCAGCACGACCGGCGTGTCCTCATCCACGCCCACGCGCGCGGCTTCCAGCTCATATTCCAGTTCCGGCAGCAGCGCGCCGGGGTTGGACGGACCACCGCGCCATTTTTCATAGGGCGAGAAGGCCGCGCCCGGAATATGGCCCGCCGCGAAATCGCCGCTGACATGGATGACGCGCACCGAAGGATCGGCCTCCAGGATGGCGGCGAGTTCAGCGGGTTCCAAGAGCGGGCTCCAGCCTTGCGGGGTGGCCAGCGCGAGCGAGGGCAGGGCGATCAGTGACAGGGTAAGGGCCGTGTTGCGCAGCATGGCAATGCTCCTTGAGCGGGAGGGGAGGTGTGCTTGCCGATCACCTAGTGGGGGTGTGCTGGTGTGACAAGCCTTGGCCCCCTCGCGGCGCGGGCGGGCGCGCAAACCCTGTTCCGGTGCAGCGGGGGCGCTGCGAAACCCGGTCTGCCTGTGGGCTGGCAATGGGGAAAACGTCCCGAGCCGGGGCAATTCGACTTAGAAATATTTACTTATTCGCATGCATCTTGGGCTGGCGCGGAAATCTGTTCCATCTGAAGGTCGGGCCCTGGATCCTGACATCGTCGTGCTGTCCCTTGTCAATCGCCCCCCGGCGCTTTAGCTGGCAGCATCAGCCATGCAAAGGGGGCATTCGCGATGGCAGAGACAGCGCTGGACCGGGCATGGATGGCATCCGAGGCTGCGCCGGAGGATCACGCGCTGCGGCTGGGTTTCTATGCCCGTCTGGTCGAAGGCGAGGTTTTCCTGCTGCTGGAGGAAGAGCCGCAGGGCGATCAGATCCGGCCCAAACTGTTCGAGCTGGAAGATGGCCCGATCCTGCTGGCCTTTGATCTGGAAGCGCGGCTGACCGAGTTTACCGGCCTGCCCGCGCCCTATGCCGCCATGCCGGGGCGGGTGCTGGTCGAGATGCTGGCGGGCAAGGGGACCGGGCTGGGGATCAATCTGGGGGTTGCGCCCTCGTCGCGCCTGTTGCCGCCCGAGATCCTCGACTGGCTGGCACAAACCCTGTCCGAGCGCCCGCAGGAGCTGACCTCGCGCATCACCGGGATGCATCCGCCGAAAGGCTTGCCCGAGGCGCTGCTTCTGGCGCTGGACCAGCGCCTGGCGCGGATGGAAGGGCTGGCGCGCATGGCCTATCTGGTGGGCACCAGCCATGAGAGCGGCGCGCGCGGGCATCTGCTGGCCTTTGTCGATGCCGCGCCGGGGGCCGAGGCCGCGCTGGCGCGGGCAGTGCAGGGCGCGCTCAGTTTTTCCGGCGTTGAGGCGGCGCTGCTGGATGTCACTTTCCTGAGCGCCGAGGATGGCCGCGCAGCGGATTGCGCGAAGCTGGGCCTGCGCTTTGATCTGCCGCAACCGGAAGCCGCGCCCGCGCCCGGCAATGACCCCCGGCGCCCGCCGCGTCTGCGTTAAGACGACAATTTTATCCATCGGACCGCATTGTTCATTTTTTTGCCAGTATTGAATGCATATCTTTTAAGAATGTAGCAGTTGAAGAAGGGCGTCCTGGCAATGGGACATGGGTTCGGAACATGGCTTGGCAGGTTTCTGGAGGCCGAGAGCGCCGAGTTCCAGCCCTATATGCCTGTCGATTTCGACAAGCTGGCCCGCGCCATGCGTATTGGCGATGTGCTGCTGGTCGAGGGGCGCGCGCGGATCTCGACTGCGATCAAATATCTGACCCAAAGCACCTGGTCGCATGCCGCACTCTATGTCGGCGATATGGTCGAAGGCTATGAGGGCGGCGCGCTGATCGAGGTGACGCTGCAAGGCGGCTGCAATGTGGTGCCGCTGTCGAAATACGCCAAGCATAACACGCGGATCTGCCGCGCCGACGGCCTGTCTGAATCCGAGCGTCACAAGGTCGCGCGGTTCATGATCGACCGGGTGGGCTATAGTTACGATCTGCGCAATATCTTCGATCTCCTGCGCTATCTGCTGCCCACGCCGCCGGTGCCGATCCGCTTTCGCCGCCGCTTGCTGGCTTTCGGCTCGGGCGATCCGACCAAGGCGATCTGTTCGTCGATGATCGCGCAGGCATTTCAGTCGGTGGGCTATCCGATCCTGCCCGACGTCCGGACATCCAAATCCAAGGGCAATCCCTATTCGCGCCGCGAGGTCTGGCATATCCGGCATCATTCGCTCTATGCACCGCGCGATTTCGACCTCTCGCCCTATTTCGATGTCATCAAACCCCTGACCCAGCGCGGGTTTGACCCCAGCGAAATCGTCTGGTCGCCGCCCGAGGAAGAGGCGGAGGAGCTGCCGCCGCCTGAGAAACCGAGCCTGATGGCGAGGTTTGGGGTTGCAAATGCTTGGGGTAAAATGATACCTAATTCGTATCGTGCTGATTTGCATTAGTTTTTTGTGATGTTTCTCGCTTGACCTGCGCCGCAGATAGGTTAGAAACCGCGCCAGACCGCAAGGGCTCCTTTGCGGGCAGATTCAATTGTCTCAGGGTCTCATCATGAAAACCTACTCTCTCAAAGCCGGAGAGATCGACAAGAAATGGATCCTGATCGATGCCGAAGGTATCGTTCTGGGCCGTCTTGCTTCGATCATCGCCATGCGCCTGCGCGGCAAGCACAAGGCCAGCTTCACCCCGCATATGGATATGGGCGATAATGTCATCGTCATCAATGCCGACAAGGTTCAGCTGACGGGCAACAAGCGCGCCAAGCCGAATTACTGGCATACCGGCTATCCCGGCGGGATCAAGTCGCGCACCACGGGCCAGATTCTTGAGGGCAAGTTCCCCGAGCGCGTCGTGATGCAGGCCGTCAAGCGCATGCTGCCCGGCGGGCCGCTGTCGCGCCAGCAGATGACCCATCTTCGCGTCTATGCGGGCACTGAGCATCCGCATGAAGCACAGCAGCCCGAAGTGCTGGATGTGCGCGCGATGAACAAGAAAAATACGCGGAGTGCATGAGCATGGCTGAAGATCTCAAAACCCTCGACGATCTGAAATCCGCGGTCAGCCCGGCAGCCGAAGCTGCACCGGCCCGCGAGCCGGTCCGCGACGAGCTGGGCCGCGCCTATGCCACCGGCAAGCGCAAGGACGCGATTGCCCGCGTCTGGATCAAGCCGGGTTCCGGCAAGGTCACGGTGAATGGCAAGGAAATGGATGCCTATTTCGCGCGCCCCGTGCTGCAGATGATCCTGCGCCAGCCGTTTCAGGTGGCCGGTGTCGTCGATCAGTTCGACGTGATGGCCACTGTCGTCGGTGGCGGTCTGTCCGGTCAGGCCGGTGCGGTGAAGCATGGTATTTCGAAAGCGCTGCAGCTTTACGATCCGTCCTTGCGCGGCGCGCTGAAAGCGGCAGGCTTCCTGACCCGCGACAGCCGCGTGGTCGAGCGCAAGAAATACGGCAAGGCGAAAGCCCGCCGCAGCTTCCAGTTCTCGAAGCGCTGATCTCTTCGCAACAGGTTATGGCCATCCGCCCCACGGGGCGGATGGTTTTTTTATGCCCGCGCGGCGCCAGATGCGCCTTGCCCGACTCAGGCCCCTGCCGCACAGTTCATGCATGAGCGTGCACGATGAAAGCTGGCGACCCTATCTTGACCCGGAGGAAGTGATCCTCTGGCAAGGCCGCCCGCGCCCCGGCTGGTCCTGGCGCGCAGGCGAGAATGGCACGATCCTGCTTGGCGCTTTCATCCTCGGCTTCCTGATCTTTGCGGTCGCGGACAGCCTTGCTGCAGGTCAATCCGGCCCGATTGGTGGTCTGGTCGTTTTCGCGCTCATCGCTCTGGTGATCGGCGCATCCGGGCCCTTGGCCATGGCCGTCATCCGTCAGGGCACATGGTACACGCTGACCGACCGGCGCGCGCTGATCGCGCATTGGCCAACCGTTGCCGGGATCACGCTCTATCGCGGTGTGGATTGCTACCCGATCACCGAAGTCGCGCTTGTTCCGGCCGATCTGCGCGGAATGCAGACCGTGCAGGTCGCGCGCCTCAGCAACCGCTATACGTTCCATGACGGCTGGCGCTATGCGGGCGGCAGGGGGCGGGACAGTTCGCAGGGGCGTCACCGTGATCCGCCGGTCGGGTTCGAGCGGGTCACGGATGGGCCGCATGTCGCGGAACTCTGCCGTCAGGTGCAGCAGACACGCTGCGGAAAGCTGCCCGACAATCTGACTCCCACACGCTAAGGGCTTGCCGCGTCTCTGCTTTCCTGCTCTGATCAAGGAAAGAAGCGCAAAGGAGGGGCCATGTATACCCATCTTCTGATCACCGTCGGCTATCACGAAGGGCAGGATGCGGACCAGTCGCTGAAAATCGCCCGCAAACTTGCCGCCCCCGGCGCGCGAATCACGCTTCTGCATGTGATGGAGCCCGCGCCGGTTTTCGCGCTCAGCTACCTGCCCGATGGCTGGCGCGAGGATATGCGCAGCGCGATCGAAGCCGATCTGGTGCATCTGGCCGAAGGGCTGGAGAATGCAGCATCTGTCGTGACCGAGGGCGATGCGGCGCATGAGATTCTGGATTTTGCAGATCTGCAGCAGGTGGATTGCATCGTGATCTCGTCGCACCGTCCCGGCACGCAAAGCCTGATGCTTGGCTCGACCGCCAGCAAGGTTGTCGGGCGGGCGCAATGCGCCGTCCATGTCGCGCGGCGGCGTGGCTGAGCCATGCTGACCGGGTTTGCGGGCAGGCGCGTGCTGTTCCTGATGGCGGCAGAGGCCGAATATGGCCCCTGCCTGCGCGCGCAATTCACGCCGGTCATGACCGGTGTCGGCCCGGTCGAGGCCGCCGTGGTGGCCACCGCCACGCTGGCAGACCTGGACCGGCAGGGCGCGCGGCCCGATCTGGTGGTCTCGCTGGGCTCCGCAGGTTCGGCGCGGCTGGAACACTGCGGGGTCTATCAGGCGACCGCGCTGGCCTACCGGGATATGGATGCCTCGCCGCTTGGTTTCGCGAAGGGGGTAACGCCGTTTCTGGATCTGCCTGCGCGGGTGGATCTGGGCGATCAGATCCCCGGTCTGCCGGGGGCGAGCCTGTCGACAGGTGCGAATATCGTCTCTGGCCCGGATTATGCGCGCATTGCCGAGGATATGGTCGATATGGAAAGCTTCGCCATCTGGCGGGCCTGCCAGCGGTTTGATCTGCCGCTGATCGTGCTGCGCGGTATTTCAGACGGGACCGCGCCGCTGGAAGGGCTGCATAGCTGGACCGAATATCTGCATATCATCGACGAAAAGCTGGCGCAGGCCGTCGGACAGTTGCGCGATGCGCTTCAGGCCGGGGAGGTGCGGGGCTAGATCTGCGCCTCCCACCAGCCGCGCCCGGTTTTCGGGTCGATATAGACCACGATCACACTGCCGATGGGGTGGTGCATCAGGCTTGCCTGCGACTCCATCATCGAGCTGCCCTTCTGGCCTGCCGCATCTTCCCAGTCGATGACATATTGCTGGACCTTGTTTTTCTGCACATTGGTCCGGCGCAGCCCGGTGACACGCGCCTCGCGCACCTCGCCCCGGCGCAGCGCGCGCAGGACCGACAGCTTGCGCGAGATCATCCATCCGCCCAGCCCCAGCGCCACCACCGCGCCAATGCCGCCGAAGACCCCGAAGAGGATCAGCCCGAACCGGTCATGGCGCGCATCCACCGTCGCGCGCTCTGGCCGGGTCCAGGCATAGGTGACCGGGATGACCTGCCCTTCCTGCACCTGATCATAGAGCCTGCGGCTGACGCTCTGGCGTTTCACCTGCCTTTGCGCATGCCCCTCGGGCAGATAGCTGTAGCGCAGGTAATAGGTCACGCTTTCCTTGCCGTCGGAATCGCGCCGCCGCTCGATCTGGCGGGCGATCACTTCGGCCTCGCCGGTGACACCATCGCGCGCGAGCAGAATCATCTGCGCCCCCATGCTGATCGCCACCCCGCCAAAACCCAGCGCGAAGATCAGCGGCAAGCCGAGCCAGAAGAGGCCGAGACGGCGCGCGACGCGCCAGAATGAAAAAGGCTTTCGTTCCATGAAAAATATCCGGCGCCTGATATGCCGTGAATTTACACCGCAGCGGGGGCCATTGTCACCTGTCCCGAGGGGCTTTCCCTTGGCCGCGCGGGGCGCTACAACCTGCCAGGATTTCAGGACGATGGGGCCGGACAGATGGCGATGGACAAGACTTTCGACGCAAAAGCCGCAGAGGCGCGGATCGCCGCCCAATGGGAAGCGGCAGGCGCCTTTCGCGCAGGCTCTGCCAGGCGGCGCGACGAAAGCTTCTGCGTGATGATCCCGCCGCCCAATGTGACGGGAAATCTGCATATCGGTCATGCCTTTAACAACACATTGCAGGATATTCTGGTGCGCTGGCACCGGATGCGCGGGTTCGACACGCTTTGGCAGCCGGGGCAAGACCATGCCGGGATCGCGACGCAAATGGTGGTCGAGCGGGAACTGGCGCTGAGCCAGAAGAAGCGCACCGATTTCACGCGCGAGGAATTTGTCGGGCTGGTCTGGCAGCAGAAACAGAAATCCGGCGGCACGATCATCGAGCAGTTGAAACGGCTTGGCTGTTCGCTGGACTGGTCGCGCAATGCTTTCACCATGTCGGGCGCACCGGGGGCCCCTGCGGGGGAAGAGGGCAATTTCCATGATGCGGTGATCAAGGTCTTTGTTGATATGTATAACAAGGGTCTGATTTACCGGGGAAAACGGCTGGTCAACTGGGATCCGAAATTCGAGACCGCGATTTCCGATCTGGAAGTCGAGAATATCGAGACCGACGGGCATATGTGGCATTTTAAATACCCGCTGGCGGGGGGCGAGAGCTATCGCTACATTGAGAAAGACGCCGAAGGTACTGTGATCGTTGATGAAATCCGCGATTACATCTCGATCGCGACCACGCGGCCTGAGACCATGCTGGGCGACGGGGCGGTGGCCGTTCATCCATCGGATGAACGTTACGCGCCAATTGTCGGAAAACTATGTGAAATTCCGGTCGGGCCGAAAGCGCATCGCCGCTTGATCCCGATCATCACCGATGACTACCCGGACCCCGATTTCGGCTCTGGCGCGGTGAAGATCACCGGGGCGCATGATGCCAATGACTATGGCGTCGCCAAGCGCGGCGGGATTCCGATGTACCGGCTGATGGATACGCGCGCGCAGATGCGCGACGATGGCGCGCCCTATGCCGAGACGGCGGCGATTGCGGGCGCGGTGGCGCGGGGGGAGCGGGTGCTGTCCGAGGCCGAGGCGGATGCGCTGAACCTGGTGCCGGATCATCTGCGGGGGTTGGACCGCTATGACGCCCGCGCGCGTGTGGTTGAAGAGATCACGGCCGAGGGGCTGGCGGTGATGACGCGCGCCGACGATCCGCGCTTGGGTAGGGTGCGTGAATCACGCACCCTACCAGAGGGCGACGCGCCGGAACTGGTGCCGCTGGTCGAGGCGAAGAAGATCATGCAGCCCTTTGGGGATCGGTCCAAGGTCGTGATCGAGCCGATGCTGACCGATCAGTGGTTCGTCGATGCCGAGAAGGTCGTCGGGCCTGCGCTGGAGGCCGTGCGCTCGGGCCGCGTCAAGATCGTGCCGGACTCGGGCGAAAAGACCTATTATCATTGGCTGGAGAATATCGAGCCCTGGTGCATCTCGCGGCAACTCTGGTGGGGGCATCAGATTCCGGTTTGGTATGGGCCAAACTTGAAGGAAATAAAGAATCCTGACATCGGGATGGTCTCACCTGATGGCACATCGCGCATGTTTTGTGCGGCCTCATTTGGTGATGCTCGTAGGATGGCAAACCAAGCATATGGTTGTGAAGTCAGTGAGCGTGAGATCGAAAGTTCCGCCCGTCGGCGCTTCAGCTTTACAACACATGACACTGGCCGCTTGATCGAAGTTGGTCTGGGCCGCGACCCCGACGTCCTCGACACCTGGTTCTCCTCCGGCCTCTGGCCCATCGGCACGCTGGGCTGGCCCGAACAGACCGAGGAGTTGCAAAAATACTTCCCGACCAGCGTCCTCGTCACCGGGCAGGATATCCTGTTCTTCTGGGTCGCGCGGATGATGATGATGCAGCTTGCGGTGGTGGGGGAAATCCCCTTCCGCGAGGTCTATCTGCATGGGCTGGTGCGTGACGCCAAGGGCAAGAAGATGTCCAAGAGCTTGGGCAATGTCATCGACCCGCTGGAGATCATCGACGAGTATGGCGCCGATGCGCTGCGCTTCACCAATGCCGCGATGGCCTCGCTTGGCGGTGTGCTGAAACTCGATACGCAACGCATTGCGGGCTACCGGAATTTCACCACGAAACTCTGGAATGCCTGCCGTTTTGCCGAGTTGAATGGCGTCTGGGAGGGGCATGTCACGCAAAGCGCGCCCCCTGCGGCGGAGGCGACGGTGAACCGCTGGATCATTGGCGAGACCGCCAAGGTGCGCGAGGCGGTGGATGCGGCGCTGGACGAATACCGGTTCAATGATGCGGCCAATGCGCTTTATGCCTTTGTCTGGGGCAAGGTCTGCGACTGGTATGTGGAGTTTGCCAAGCCCCTGTTTGACGGCGATCAGGCGGCAGAGACCCGCGCGACCATGGGCTGGGTGCTGGATCAATGCATGATCCTGCTGCATCCGATCATGCCCTTTGTTACCGAGGAACTCTGGGGTCTGACCGGGAGCCGCGACACGCTCTGCGCCCATGCGGAATGGCCTGAATGCGGCGCGGAACTGGTCGATGACGCGGCGATGCGTGAAATGCGCTGGGTGATCGGGCTGATCGAGGATATCCGCTCGGCGCGTGCGCAGCTTCGCGTGCCGGTGGGGCTGAAGCTGAACATGGTGCAGCTTGATCTGGATGATCAGGGCCGCGCGGCGCTGGCGCGCAATATGGCGCTGGTCACGCGGCTGGCGCGGATTGCGTCGCTTGAGGAAGCGTCAAGCCTGCCCAAGGGCTCGATCACGGTCACGGTGGAAGGGGGCACATTCGGGCTGCCGCTGGAAGGGGTGATCGATATTGCCGCCGAACGCGAGCGGCTGGAAAAGACCTGCGCCAAATCCGAGAAGGAATTGGGCGGGATTTCCGGGCGTCTGGGCAATGCGAAATTCGTCGAGAGCGCGCCGGAAGAGGTGGTGGCGGAGGCGCGCGAACGGGCCGAGGCGCTGCGCGAGGAAATCGCACGGCTGAAAGCGGCGATCGCGCAGCTGGGCGCTGTCGCCTGAGGGTTGCGCGCGGGGTGCAGGCGCAGGCCGGGCTTGCCCCCCATCGAGGGGGGCGCACCCGGACGGGCCTGCGGCCCTTGGGCGCTTAGCTCTGGCCGGGGGGCGGGCAGGCTATGTCGCACGCGCTGTTGACGGGGGACGGGCCTTGCGGCCCGTGGCCACTCAGTGAGAGTATTTTTCGGCAAGATGAAGTCTCGGGGGCGTGCAAGCGGGCTCTGGCGCAGGCTGATCGGGACCGGCGCTAGCTCTGGCCGGGGGGGCGGGCCGGCTGGAAATCGACGCAGATCGACTGCATTTCCGGCTGGGTGAGCAGGCTTTGCGTGCAATGGCAATAGCTGGCCTTGCTGTCGAGATGGTTGCAATCGCCACAGGTGCCGAAAACCGGGGCCGCGCGCAATCTGGCGAGATCGGCAATCGCCTGCGCCA
This sequence comes from Natronohydrobacter thiooxidans, assembly GCF_001884735.1. Classification (GTDB taxonomy): domain Bacteria; phylum Pseudomonadota; class Alphaproteobacteria; order Rhodobacterales; family Rhodobacteraceae; genus Roseinatronobacter; species Roseinatronobacter thiooxidans_A. The sequence continues at coordinate 538,355 of NZ_MJAP01000034.1, forward strand.
GCGCATCGGCGAGCGCGGCGCGTGATGCGCCCGGCAGGGCCGCCAGCACGCCGCGCAGATCGCGCAGGGGATCGCGGCGCAACTGGGCCTGTCCCGCCTCGGTAACCTCGATCAGGGTGCTGCGCCCGTCGCTGTCATGGCTCTGGCGGGCCAGAAGCCCCATCGCGACCAGCGATTTCACTGTCTGCGAGGCTGTCCCGCGCGTGGTGGCATGAAATTCGGAAAAGGCGGAGGGCGTGCGCGAAAACCGGTTGGCGCGCGCGAAATAGCGCAAAGCGGTCCATTGTGCTGCGGTCAGCGCGGTCGCCCCCTCGGCATGGCCGCAGGACTGACCCAGCCGGGCCAGATGCACGATCAGATCGGCAAGGTCAGTGCCCTGGGGTGCGGTGTGCTCACTCATGGCGGGGAAATAGGCCGCGTTGGTGAACTTGACAAGCCCGGTGATTAAATGGTAGCGATACGATACTATATCGAGTCGAAACAAAAGGTCCGGTCAGATGCAACCACGGGATCCGCGCACCAGCCAGTTCATCCGCAGCTCTATGGCGCGCGAGATGCTTGATGCCGAGACCGAGCACCGGCTTGCGCTGGCCTGGCGCGACCAGCGCGACGAGGCGGCGCTGCACCGGCTGATCGAGGCCTATACGCGGCTGGCGGTTTCGGTGGCGACGCGCTACCGGCGCTATGGCATGTCGCTGGATGATCTGATCCAGCAGGGCAATCTGGGGCTGATGCGCGCGGCGGAGAAATACGACCCCGAGAATGGCGCGCGGTTTTCGACCTATGCGGCCTGGTGGATCCGCGCCTCGATGCAGGAATATGTCATGCGCAACTGGTCGGTGGTGCGTACTGCGACCAATGCGGCGCAGAAGAAGCTGTTTTTCCATCTGCGCAAGACGCTGATCAAGCTGGAGGATGGCGAGATCCGGCGCGAGGGGCTGTCGCGGACCATCGCGCGCGAGCTGGATGTGCCCGAAGAGCAGGTCGAGATCATGCTGGGGCGGATGTCGGGGCAGGATCTGTCGCTGAATGTGACGCAGAATGGCGAAGAGGACGGGCGCGACTGGATGGACGCGCTGGAGGATGACACGGTTGCGACCGAGGCGCAGGTGCTGAATGATCTGGAAGCGCAGCGCCGCCGTGCGCTTCTGCATTCAGCGGTGCAGGAATTGCCCGAGCGCGAACAGCGGATCATCACCGAGCGCCATCTGAGCGAAAGCCCGAGGACATTGGCCGAGATCGGGGTGGATCTGGGGATATCCAAGGAACGGGTGCGCCAGCTGGAAGAGCGGGCGGTGACGCGGATCACCAAAGCCGTTCAAGAGGCCGCGAGAGTAGAGGTTCCGGCTTGAACCCTTGGCCCATGCATGCGACCTGCGCGGAGTGATGCCAGCGCGGGGACAGATGTGGTGCAGAGATTACGGGTTGCAGAGATTGTGGGATATGGGCTTTCGATCATACTCGCGATGATCGGAACATGGCTGATGCTCGCTCCTGCCGGACCCGAGATGCCGCCGCCATTTCCGCATTTCGACAAGGTAGCGCATTTCGTGGTGTTTTTCCTGATTGCCTTGCCGGCCGTTGCAGTACGGCCGCGCGCATGGGCCGGGATCGTACTCAGTGCAAGCGCTCTGGGGGGTGCGATCGAGCTGATCCAGCCCTTTGTCGGGCGCGAGCGGGAATTTGCGGATTTCGTGGCGGATGTGCTCGGCGCGCTGGCAGCGGTGCCGGTCGGCCATGCGCTTGCGCGCGGCCTGTCAAAACTGCGGCAGGCGGGCGAGGGCAAACGGGCCTAGCGACAGCACCTGCGCCCGCAATTCCAGCGGCAAAGTCACGGCATGCGTGCCCGGTGCGGCCTGTCCGGCGAGAAACATCCCGGCAAGCATTGCCGCATCCGGGGGCAGGGCCCCCTGGGCGAGCAGCAGCGCATGGAAGGGGCGCCAGTCCTGCAGCTCTAGCTGGATCTGGCCATTCATCGTGCCGCTGGCGCTGCGCGCGAGCCTGCCGGTCATGGAAGCCTGCAACGCGCCCCAGTCGAGAATGCTCCCGGTCAGGTCCAGCGCCTGCAGATCAGGCCATGGCGCGTGCAGGGGCAGCCCATGCGCGAATTCCGCCTCTGCCGTGATCGCGACGCGGGCGACAAGATCGGGCAGATCCGTCTCGGAGCCGACAAGGGTCAGGGTGCCCGGCGCGAGGCTGAGATCGTTGATCTGCGCCTCAACCGCGTAGCGCGCGCCCTCGATCTGGCGCAGGTTCAGCGCGGATTGCCCGGCCGCGCTGAGGGGGGCTGCGGGGCCGAATTCCGCGCCACCGAGTTGCAATTCCACCGCGCGCAGGGATTGATCGGCACCGAGCGCCAGTGCGCCGGTCATGTGCTGCGTATCTACTGCCATGTCGGTCCCGCCGAGCCTGAGCACCTGTGCTGTGGGGAAATCGGCGCTGATCCGGTTGGGCTGATGGCTGGCTGCGGCAAGCGCCAGCTCGGCGGCTGACCAGCCCGACAGCCCGTCACGGCTGCGCCAGAGCGGGGCCTCGATTGTCGTGCGAAAGGCGCGGGGAAAGCCGGTGACGGGTTGCATCTGCCCGCCAAGCTGCGCGGACCGGGCGAGGAGTGCCGTGCCCTGACGCTCGATCATCTGCGCGGCAAAGACCCAGTAGCCGCCGAACAACAGGGTGGCGGACAGGATCAGAAGCAAAAACAACCGCATCGACCGGGCCTCTCTTTTCTTGCGCTGCAAAGCCTAATACACCCGGAGCGCAGGAAAGGACCAGTCACATGCGCGCGCGGGACTCGCTTTGGATATTCGGCTATGGATCTTTGATCTGGGAGCCGGGCTTTGCCTATCAGAGCCGCCAGATCGCGCGGCTGGAGGGCTATCATCGCAGTTTTTGCATGCGCTCGATCCATCATCGCGGCACTGTGGAGCGTCCCGGTCTGGTGCTGGCGCTGGATGCGGGTCCGGGTGGCTGCGAGGGGGTGGCATTCGAGGTGCCACTGCGGATTGCAGAGGAAAGTCTGGAATATCTGCGCGCGCGTGAATTGATTTCGGCGGCCTATCTGGAATTGCACGCGCCGGTAGAGTTGCGGGACGGGCGCCGGGTCGAGGCGGTGACCTATGTGATTGATCCGGAGCATGATCAGTATTGTGCGGGGCTTTCGCTGGAAGAGCAGGCGCAGATCATTGCGCGTGCCTCGGGCGGGCGGGGGCCGAATTGCGCCTATCTGTTCAACACGGCGGCGCATCTGGCGGAACTGGGGCTGCGCGATCCGGATCTGGACTGGCTGGCGGCGCGGGTGCGGGCGTTGCGGGAAGGGTAGGGTGCGTGCTGGAGCACGCACCTTACAGTCTGTCAGAAGCGGAGCGCGTGATGCAGGATCACCGGGACGACAAGTTCCTCTTCATCGACCAGATGGCGGTCGAGGAAGCGCTCGAACCCCTCCAGGTGTTTCAGCATCATGCCTGCGCTGGCTTTCATGTCCGCGTTGCGGTCCTGAAGCGCGCGCAGATGGGTATTCGCCGCCTCGGTCAGCCCCGCAAGCTGGCTGTCGAGCGCATGATGATCGGCATCGAGCAGCTCGAACCCATGCGCGAGGCGCGTCTCGGCGGCGGCAAGGGTCGGGAAATAATGCGCATCCTCGATCTGGTGATGGCCGTGCAATTCATTGATCAGGAAGCCGCCGATCCGCGCGGTCATCTGCCCATGCGCGCGGGCGTCGCGCCCCTTGTCGAGAAAGCCGCGCGTATCGCTCTGCCATTGCGCCAGCGCGTCGCGGAACATCAGATGTCGTTCCAGCCAGAAGCGGGTCAGCCCGTCGAAATTCCGGTGGCTCTGCCAAAGCGCGCGCGGATATTGTTCGAGCAGCACGCGCAGCGCATCGGGCAATCTCTCGCGGCGGGCCAGATCGGTCTGGGTTATGGGGGCGTGCCTTTCGTCAGCGGTGCCTCTCAGCTAACCCCCTGACCGGCAGGGTCAATCGCAAATCGCCTCGACGCTCTGGATCGTGGGCAGGTGGCGGGCGATCTCGATCCAGCTTGCGCCTTCGTCGAAACTGCCGAAGACCGATCCGCTATTGGTGCCGAAATAGATCGCCGGATTCACCCCCTCGTCGCTGGCCATGGCCTGACGCAGCACAGTGAAGAAACAGAATTCCTGCGGCAGGCCGTTGCGTTGCGCCTGCCATGTCTCGCCGCCGTCAGAGGAATGCCAGACCGCCGCCTTGGCCTCGGGCGGGAAGCGCCCTTCCATATCGCCATTCAGCGGAAAGACCCAGAGTTTCTGCGGGTCATGCGGATGGAGCAGGATGGGAAAGCCGAAGGTCGAGGGCAGCCCCTCGGTCACATCCTCCCAGGAGCGGCCGCCGTCGCGGCTGCGCCAGACCCCGTGATGGTTCTGCTGATAGAGCAGATCGCCCGCCGCCGCCGGGGCGCGGGCAAGGCTGTGCACGCAATGGCCGATCTCGCCGCCCGAGGGCGCGGCCGGGTGGTGGTGATGCGCGCAGGCTTCCGCATTCGACAGCCGGTTGCGCCGTTCCCAGCTTGCGCCGCTATCTTCGGTGGCAAAGACGCCCGAGGCGGAAATACCCACCCAGAGCTTGCCGGGATTGCCGGGTTCCGAGGTGATGGAATGCAGGATCAGCCCTGCCGCGCCGGGTTGCCAGTCGGGCCGCGAGGGGTGCGCGCCCAACCCCTCGACGCGGGTGAAGCTGGCGCCATCATCGCGGCTTTCCAGGAGATCGGCGGGTTTGGTGCCGACATAGAGCCGGTCCTCCGCCCGGTGCAGCGACCAGATCTGCGACAGATCCTTGTCGAAGGGCAGATCCGTCTTCTGCCAGCCGATCATGGCGGCGAATTCGGGATCCTGTGCGGCCCAGTCATCCATCTGCCCCGGCGAGAGCCGGGTGAGGGTCCATGTCTCGCCCCCGTCGGCCGAGTGCCAGACGCCCGCGCCGAACCATTCGCCGCCGCCCCCGGCCCAGAGCTTGCCCGTGCCCGGCTCGCCGATCACATGGTTGATGGACCAGCCGTCGCAATGCGGGCCGGTGACGGTGAAACTGCCAGTCTGCTGCTGGTGCAGCACGAAGGCCCCTTTGGTCGTTCCGATCAGAACCCTGCGCGTCATGACACCCTCCTGCTGCTGATGCGGCAGGATGTCGCACGGCACGGGGCTGCGTCAAGCGGGGTTTCAGCGCCCGGCGTAAATCTGCGCGATCCGGTCCACCGCCGCCTCGGGCGAGATTTCTTCGCTCTCGCCGCTGCGGCGGCTGGTCAGTTCGACCACGCCTTTCTCCAACCCGCGCGGGCCGACGGTGATCCGCCAGGGCAGGCCGATCAGATCCATCGTGGCGAATTTCGCGCCCGCGCGTTCGGCGCGGTCATCATAGAGCGGCTCCAGCCCCTTGGCCGTCAGCGCCTTGTAGAGCCCCTCGCAGGCCGCATCCGCCGCCGCGTCGCCCTGTTTGAGGTTCACGATCCCGCAATGGAAGGGGGTTACGCCCTCGGGCCAGATGATGCCGCGCTCGTCATGGCTGGCCTCGATGATCGCCCCTAAGAGCCGCGAGACGCCGATGCCGTGGCTGCCCATATGCACCGGGGTCCGCTGGCCGTCGGGGCCGACGACGGTTGCGCCCATCGCTTCGGAATATTTGGTGCCGAAATAGAAGATCTGGCCCACTTCGATGCCGCGCGCCGTGCGGCGGCGGGCTTCGGGCACTTGGGCGGCGAAGGCGGCCGCGTCATGGGTCTCGTCGGTGCGGGCATAGCGCGAGGTGAATTCTTCGAGCACGGCCTGACATTCGGGCACACTGTCATAATCCACCGCACGGTCGCCGAATTTCAGATCGGTGATTGCGCTGTCATAGAAAACCTCCGATTCGCCGGTCTCGGCGAGAACGAGGAATTCATGCGTGTAATCGCCGCCGATCGGGCCGCCATCGGCGCGCATCGGGATCGCCTGCAGGCCCATGCGCTCATAGCTGCGCAGGTAGCTGACCAGATGGCGGTTATAGGCATGCAGCGCCGCGTCTTTGTCGAGGTCGAAATTATAGCCATCCTTCATCAGGAATTCGCGGCCCCGCATCACGCCGAAACGGGGGCGGATCTCGTCGCGGAATTTCCACTGGATATGGTAGAGCGTCAGCGGAAGATCCTTGTAGCTCGAGACATGGGCGCGGAAAATATCGGTGATCAGCTCTTCATTGGTCGGACCATAGAGCATGTCGCGCCCGTGGCGGTCGGTGATGCGCAGCATTTCCTGACCGTAATCATCGTAGCGCCCGCTTTCGCGCCACAGATCCGCCGATTGCAGCGTGGGCATGAGCATGGGGATATGACCGGCGCGGATCTGTTCCTCATGCACGATCTGCTCGATCCGTTTGAGAACCTTGTAGCCCAAGGGCAGCCAGGAATAGATGCCTGCGCTGGCCTGCTTGATCATGCCCGCGCGCAGCATCAGGCGGTGGCTGACGATCTGGGCCTCGGACGGGGTTTCTTTCAGGACGGGCAGGAAATAGCGGGTCAGGCGCATGGATCAGCCTTTGCTTCAGGGGGCATGTTGCGCATGGGTTTAGGCGAGGTTGCGGGCAGGGGCAAGGTCGCGCGACGGGTAGGGTGCGTGCTGGAGCACGCACCTTACGTCCGGTCCAATGCAAAAGGGCGCACCCATGGCGCGCCCTTCGCAAGTCTGGCGGGTTGGCAGGATTACTCTTGCTGGCCCAGGAACATCAGCAGGAACTGGAACATGTTCAGGAAGCTGATATAGAGCGACAGCGCCCCGTCCACGGCGGCCTTGTCCAGCCAGTCCTGATCGCCCGCTGCGGCATGGGCCACATATTCCGACTTGATCGTCTGGGTGTAGAAGGCTGTCAGCCCGGCAAAGATCAGGATGCCGATGGCCGAGATCGCGAACATCATTGCAGGGGATTGCAGGAAGATGTTGATGATCATCGCCACGATCAGGCCGATCACGCCCATGATCAGGAAGGTGCCCATGCCCGACAGGTCTTTCTTCGTGGTGTAGCCATAGAGGCTGAGACCGGCGAAGGCGATGGCGGTCACGAGGAAGGTCTGCACGATCGAGACGCTGGTGAACACGAGGAAGATCGAGCTGAGCGACAGGCCGATGGCGGTCGCGAAGACGAAAAAGCCCAGTTGCACACCGGCGGCCGAGGCCCGGCGCATCAGCGCGCCCCAGCCGAACAGGATGAAGGCGAGAGGTGCGAACATGATGACCCAGCGCAGCGGCGAGAGATAGATCGTCGCGCCAAACTGGTTCAGCATCGTGCCATTGCCCAGTTGCGCGACAGCCGCGCTCGGATCGGTGGTGGTGGTCAGGCCCGCAATCGCCCATGCCGCAGCCGCCGTGATCAGCATGCCGACGGACATGGTGCCATAGACCTTGTTCATATGGGCGCGCAGCCCTGCGTCGATCTGTGCGGCGCGGGTCGTGCTGATCGTTTGTGCGCGCATGGTGTTGTATTCTGCCATGTGGTACCTCCGTGAATGACTGTTCCCCTGCGCGGGCGCGCAGCGACTTGCCGGTAATATCGTCAAGCTTGCCGGGAGTTTCAAGGATTTCCGGTACGATATGGACCGGAATTGATCGCTTTCCCGTTATCCTGCGGCAGGGTGGCTCAGGCGGTCAGGTCGATGACCACCTTGCCGGTCGATTTCCGGTCCCGGAGCAGGGCAAAGCCATCCGCGACCCGCTCCAGCGGCAGGACATGGCTGACATGGGGGGCGATCCGGCCCGCGGCATACCAGCCCATCAGTTCGGCGAGCGATCCGGTCAGGGCGTCGGGTGCGAAATTCAGATAGCCGCCCCAATAGAGCCCGATCACGGTCAGGTTCTTGACCAGCAGGATATTGGCCGGAAATTGCGGCACTGTGCCACCGGCGAAACCGATGGCAAGGAAGCGCCCTTCGGGGCGCAATGCGCGCAGGGCGGGGGTGGCGAGCGGCTCGCCGATCGCGTCATAGACCACATCCACCCCGCCAAGGGCCTTGAGTTCCGCGCGCAGGTCGATCCCGTCACTGTCGAGGCAGATGGCGGCCCCTTTCGCGCGGGCGATGGCCAGTTTTTCGGCACCGCGCGCGACGGCGATCACGCGCGCGCCCATCGCCGCCCCGATCTCGACGGCGGTCAGCCCGACGCCCCCTGCCGCGCCCAGCACCAGCAGGGTTTCGCCCGGCTGCATCCGCGCGCGATGCGCCAGCGCCAGATGCGAGGTGCCGTAGGCGACCAGAAACCCGGCGGCATCGGTGAAGGACATGGTATCGGGCAGGGGCACGCAGCGGCTGGCCGGGCAGGCCACCTGTTCGGCGAGCCCGCCCTGGCCGGTGAAGGCGGCAACGCGCTCGCCCTTGCGGAACTGTGTCACGCCGTCACCTGTGGCGATGACGGTGCCCGATATCTCCATGCCCAGAACCAAAGGCAGGGGCGGGCGCTCCTGATACTGGCCGCGCTGCATCAGCAGGTCGGCGAAATTCAGACCGCAGGCGGCGACGGAAATCAGCACCTCGCCCGCTGCGGGCCGGGGGGCGGGTATCTCGGAGAGCCGGGGGGGAGAATCGATCTCCTGCAAAACGAGGGCGCGCATGAGCTGTCCTTATTTGATCATGAGGCGAAGGTGCCGCGTGGCGCGGGCGAGTGCAAGCCCGTCTCGACGCGGGCGATTGCATGATGCAACTTTCAGCCAGAGGTTGTTTGCAAAATGCAATGCAATTTGCAAACATGGCGGTTGTGCCGGGGCTGGATCGCTATTTCGCGTGCATTTTGGCGTGTTTTCACTACATCTGGAGCCAAGCCGTTTCGTGGCGTGTGCATGATCAGCGTGCTTTGTGACGTCAGTTTCTTGGGGTGCGGCTTGTTCTGGTTGTAATTTTCCGCGGCAATAGGCTGCGGCACAAGATAAGGCAGGGTAGCACTGTGAGTCATATTGTAGATACACATGTTGGTCAGAAAATCCGTCATCGCCGCTGGCTTGTCGGCATGACCCAACAACAGCTTGCAGACGCGGTAGGCATAAAATTCCAGCAGATCCAGAAATATGAAACCGGGGCAAATCGTGTCTCGGCCTCTCGGCTTTGGGATATTTCGCAGGCGCTTGACGTCATGCCGAGTTACTTTTTCGAAGGGTTGCAGCAGGATGATGCTGCTTCGGAGCATGAGGATAATCTGCTGAACCGCAAGGAGACGCTGGAATTGCTGCGCACCTATTACGCGATCCCCGAAGGGCAGCGCAAACGCCTGTTTGATCTGGCGCGCGCTCTGGGGCAGGCGGCGTAACCGCACCGCACCAATTCAGGCGCGCTTGCCAAGCAGGGCAAAGCATGGCAACGGCGCGGGGTCTTCCCCCGCGCCGGAGTTTTTTCAGATGGACCGACATTCGATCACCTCGGAAGAGCAGGCCTATTTCCTCGGGCTGATCGAGATGCTGGCCGATCTGGCGCGTCCCCGGACGCTTGAATGGTTCCGGCACCCGGAACTGAGCGCGGGCAACAAGCGGGCGGACGGGTTTGATCCTGTAACCGAGGCCGACCGGGCCACCGAAGCGGCGATCCGCGCCTGTCTGGCCGCGCGCCGTCCGCAGGATGCGGTTCTGGGGGAGGAGCTTGGGCGGGCGACGGGCACATCTGGTCTGACATGGATCATCGACCCGATCGACGGCACGCGCGGCTATCTGGCGGGCACGCCTTGCTGGGGGGTGCTGATCGCGCTTGCCGATGCCGAGGGGCCGTTTCTGGGGGTGATCGACCAGCCCTATATCGGCGAGCGTTTCCTGGGTGGTCCGGGGGTGGCGCGCATGACCGGGCCGCAGGGGGAAAAGCCGCTTGGCACCCGCGCGACAGAGAGGCTTGACGCGGCGATCCTGTTCACGACATTCCCCGAAATCGGCACCGGGGCCGAGCGCGCGGCTTTTGAGCGGGTTGCGGCGCGGGCGCGGCTGACGCGGTTCGGGATGGATTGCTACGCCTATGCGCTTCTGGCCGCCGGGCATGTCGATCTGGTGATCGAGGCGGGGCTGAACCCCTATGATATCGCCGCACCTATTGCCGTGATCGAAGCGGCAGGCGGGATTGTCACCAATTGGCAGGGCGGGCCTGTGGGCGAGAGAGGCCAGGTGATCGCGGCGGCCAATGCGGGGCTGCATGCACAGGCTTTGGCGGTTCTGAACGCGCAAGGCTGACGCGTTGCACGGGCTGTCCGGGGTAGGGTGCGTGCTGCAGCACGCACCTTACGGCGCGGGATCTTTTCCGTCGGGCTGTTCACTGACCTCGGTGATGGCCTGTGCGATCAGATCCAGACAATCCGGCGTCGAGAAGCGGTGATCGGCGCCTTTCACCAGCGTCAGGCGCATATCGGGGCAGTCGGCATGGTCCAGCAGGCGCAGCGGCACCGATGTCGCGACCGCCTCATCGCGTGTGCCCTGCACCAGCCGCACGGGGAAGGGCAGCGAGAGGGCGTCGCGCAGCACAAGCTGGTCGCGCCCGTCCTCGAACAGGCGCCGGGTCAGGATATAGGGGCGGTCGTCATAGCTGTTGGGCACTGCGACCCGGCCCTTGGTGGTGATCTCGTGGCGCTGCGCCTCGGTCAGGCCGGGCCACATGCTGTCTTCGGTGAAATCGGGGGCGGCGGCGATGCCCACGAGCCCGGCCACCCGCTCGGGCATGCGCCGCGCCAGCAAAAGCGCGATCCATCCGCCCATGGAGGAGCCCACAAGGATTTGCGGCCCCTCGGTCAGAAGGGTCACGGCGTGACAGGCATCCTCGGCCCAGTCGCCGATGCAGCCTTCCTCAAAACGGCCCGCGCTTTCGCCATGCCCGGAATAGTCGAAGCGCAGGAAGGCGCGGCCCTGACGGCGTGCCCAGTCCTGCAGCCAGACGGCCTTGGTGCCGGACATATCCGACATGAAACCGCCCAGAAACACGATCCCCGGCCCGCTTCCCGCCATGCGGTGATAGGCGAGGCTGCGCCCCGAAGGTGTTTCAATCCGATCTGCCATCGCCCAGTTCCTTCAATCCGTAAGCCGTGACCGCGCCCGCAACGGCCATCGCGGCAAAAAACGCCAGTGTCGTGGCGGCGCCAGCCAGAGCAGCCAGCGCGCCGAATACCCCGCTTGCGAGCAGGATAATGCCAATGACCGTGTTGGCAATCGCGGTATAGACCGCGCGCAGCTCGGGGCCAACCATATCGACCAGATAGGTCGCGCGCCCCAGCCGCACGCCCTGATGCGCGATCATCAGGACGAAAAGCGCAAGCGGCATGGCCCAGAAGCTGCCCGCAAGCCCGGAAGCTGCGAAAGCCAGTGTGAGCGCCATCGCGACAGCCCCGCTGAGCCCGGTCAGGATCAGCACCCGGCGCGAGGACCGGTCGGCAAGCCGCCCCCAGATATAGCTCGATACCAGCGCGGCAAGGCTGGAGGCCAGCACCAGCGCCCCCAGCCCTTCGAGCGCGGCGCCGCTCTCGCCGGAGGCGAGCACGACCAGATAGGGCGGGGCCAGCGCAGTCGAGGTCAGAAGGCCCCGCGCGAGGATGAAGCGGGCAAGCTGGCGATCCTCGCGCAGATAGCGCAGATTGGCGAGGGCCTCGGAAAAGCTGGTCTTGTCGCTATCGGTCGCGGTTTTCTCTTCGGTAAGCCCGGCAAAGACCGCGCCCGCCATGACCCAGCCCAGCGCGGCCAGAGCCAGTGCGGCGGTCACGATCACCGCGCGATTGTCTGAGAAGACGATAAGCACCAGGGCGAAGGCGATGACCACCAGTGCAGACCAACTGCCCGCGACGCCGGTCACTGTGCCGCGCTGGCCCTTGTCGATGGTCTTGCCCAGCACGTCCTTATAGGCGACTGATGCCACCGAGCGCGACAGCGCCAGCACGGCCAGCCCGGCAAGGATCACCCCGCCCGCAAGCGCGCCCTGCAGGGTGAGGGCGGCAAGGAAGATGATGACCGCGCCGATCCCCTCGCCAAGGGACGCTGCGGCCCAGGCGTATTTGCGTTGCGGCAGAGCGCGGATGCGGGCGGCGGTGAAAAGCTGCGGCAGGAGCGATCCGGCCTCGCGCACCGGCACCAAGAGCCCCACCAGTGCCGCAGGGGCGCCAAGATGGGTCATCAGCCAGGACAGGACCAGCTTGGGGTCTGCCAGACCATCTGCGGATTTCGACAGGCCCAAAGCGATGCTGTGGCGCATGAAATTCTGCGGCTGCGCCTTGCAGGCGGCATCGGGGATATCGCGGCAGGCGCGAGTGTCATCCCCGGCGGTCAGAGCCTGATAGGCGCGTGTGACGGTGGTTCGCTGGCGCAAGCCTGTCTCTCCTGTCCGCTGGCAACATGGGCACGCTTTTTCAACGCCCCCGGCTTGACTTTCGTTCCGCGCCCCGCGAATGACTGTGCCCGACATAACCCGCAACCGGGCGTTCCGTGGGCGCCAAAACGACGAGGACCGGCCAATGGCCCAGATTTCCCTGACATTCCCCGATGGCAATAAGCGCGACTATGAGGCGGGTGTGACGCCTGCACAAATCGCCGAGAGCATCGCGCCCTCGCTGGCGAAGAAAGCGATTTCCGCCAGTGTGGATGGCGCGCATTTTGACCTGCAATGGCCGATCCTGGAAGATGCCGCCATCGCGATCCATACGATGCAGGATGATGCGCAGGCGCTGGAGCTGATCCGGCATGATCTGGCGCATATCATGGCGCGCGCGGTGCAGGAAATCTGGCCGGATGTGAAAGTCACCATCGGCCCGGTGCGCGACAAGGGCTGGTTCTATGATTTCGACCGCGCGGAGCCGTTCGTGCCCGAGGATCTGGCGCTGATCGAGGCGAAGATGCGCCAGATCATCGAGGCGCGCGAGCCGGTGACAACCGAGGTCTGGGACCGGGCGCGGGCGATTGCGCATTACGAGGCTGCAGGCGAGCCGTTCAAGATCGAGTTGATCAACCGCATCCCCGAGGGAGAGGATCTGCGGATGTACTGGCACGGGCATTGGCAGGATCTGTGCCGGGGTCCACATCTGCAGAACACGGGTCAGGTGCCGGTCGATGCTTTCAAGCTGATGTCGATTGCAGGCGCCTATTGGCTGGGCGACAGCACGCGGCCGCAATTGCAGCGGATCTATGGTGTCGCCTTCAAGAATCGCAACGATCTGAAAGCGCATCTGACGATGCTGGAGGAAGCGGCAAAGCGCGACCATCGCAAGCTGGGGCGCGAGATGGATCTCTTCCATATGCAGGAAGAAGCGCCGGGGCAGATTTTCTGGCACCCGAATGGCTGGAATATCTACACGGTGCTGCAGGATTACATGCGTCGCAAGCAGCGCGCCGATGGCTATGTCGAGGTGAACACGCCGCAGGTGGTCAGCCGCAAGCTTTGGGAAGCGTCCGGGCATTGGGACAATTATCAGGAGAATATGTTCATCGTCGAGGTCGAGGAAGATCATGCCAAAACGAAGACGATCAATGCCCTGAAGCCGATGAACTGCCCCTGCCATGTGCAGGTGTTCAACCACGGCCTGAAATCCTATCGCGATCTGCCGCTGCGCATGGCCGAGTTTGGCTCGTGCAACCGCTATGAACCGTCAGGCGCGCTGCACGGGATCATGCGGGTGCGTGGCTTTACGCAGGATGATGCGCATATTTTCTGCACCGAGGATCAGATCGAGGCGGAATCGAAGAAATTCATCGATTTCCTGTCGGGGATCTATGCGGATCTGGGGTTTGACAATTGGCGTATCAAGCTTTCGACCCGCCCCGAGAAACGTATCGGCAGTGATGAAAGCTGGGACCGGGTAGAGGCCGCGCTTGGCAATGCCTGCAAGGCTGCGGGCCATGAGTATGAACTCTTCCCCGGTGAAGGCGCGTTCTATGGCCCGAAGCTGGAATTCGTGCTGACCGATGCCATCGGGCGCGACTGGCAATGCGGCACCTTGCAGGTGGACCCGAATCTGCCGGAGCGGCTGGAGGCCACCTATATCGGGCAGGATGGCGCGAAACACCGCCCCGTGATGCTGCATCGCGCGGTGCTGGGCAGTTTCGAGCGTTTTATCGGGATCCTGATCGAGGAACATGCGGGCAAGCTGCCTTTCTGGCTGGCCCCGCGTCAGGTGGTTGTGGCCTCTATCGTGTCGGATGCCGATGACTATTGCCGCGAGGTGCTGGCGGGTCTGCAGGCGGCGGGGATCCGCGCCGAGCTGGATCTGCGCAACGAGAAGATCAATTACAAGGTGCGCGAGCATTCGCTGGGCAAGGTGCCGGTCATTCTGGCCATCGGCGCGCGGGAAGTGGAAGAGCGCACGGTTTCGGTGCGGCGGCTGGGGGAACAGCGGACGCAGACCCAGGCGCTGGATGCGCTGATCGAGGCGCTGGCCGTGGAAGCGACACCGCCGGATCTGCGCTGACATCCGGCCCGGCCCGCCCTGACTGCGGGCCTGAAGGGGGGAGCGCGCGCCTGCGGCCCCTGCTGGACAGGTCCGGCCCTTGCGCGCTATCCTGCGCCCGGCAGAAAAGGCACGGCATATGACAGATGACTGGGACCAGCCCGATCCAGTGGCGACCCGGCGCGAGGCCGAGGCGCTGATTGTCGATGTCGAGGGCTATGAGGGCCCGCTCGATCTGCTGCTGACACTCTCGCGCAGCCAGAAGGTCGATCTGCGGCGGATCTCGGTCTTGGATCTGGCCGAGCAATATCTGGGCTTCATCGAGCGCGCCCGCGCGCTTCGGATCGAACTGGCGGCGGATTATCTGGTCATGGCGGCCTGGCTGGCCTTTCTGAAATCGCGCCTGCTGCTACCGCCTGATCCGAGCGAGGAGGGGCCGACGGGCGCCGAACTTGCCGCGCATCTGGCCTGGCAGCTTGAACGGCTGCAGGCCATGCGCGAGGCCGCTGCGCGGCTGATGGGGCGCGACCAGAAGGGGCGCGATTTCTTCGCGCGGGGGGCGCCCGAGGCTGTGGCCGTCACCCGCAAGACGCTGTTTGATGCCAGCCTGATTGATCTGATGCGCGCCTATGCAAGGCTGCGCACCCGCGACGAGTTCCGCCCCTATGCGTTTGACCGCTCTGACATCTACCCCTATGAGGCCGCGCTTGCGCGTCTCTCGGCGCTGCTGCCCGGCATGAGCGACTGGACCAGCCTGCAGACATGGCTGCCCGAAGGCTGGCGCGGCGCCCCGCAGCGGCAGCGCTCGGCCATTGCCTCGACCTTTGCGGCGACGCTGGAACTGGCGAAACAGGGGCAGATCGAGCTGCGCCAGTCGGGCACTTTTGGCCCCTTGCATCTGCGCCCGAAATCCGGTTCCTGAGCGCCATGCCCGACGATCAGAGCCCCGCCGCGCCCAGCCTGTTCCCCGCGCCGCCCATGGCCGAACAGGAACGCATGATCGAGGCGCTGCTGTTTGCCTGCGCCGAACCGCTGACGCTGGCGCAGATCTCTGCGCGTCTGCCCGAAGGCTGTGACGCGGCTGAGGCGCTTGGCCATCTGCGCTCGCGCTATGCCGGGCGCGGGGTGGTGCTGATGCGTGTGGGGGATGGCTATGCGCTGCGCACCGCCCCCGATCTGGGCTGGCTGATGCAGGCGGAGCGGGTCGAGACCCGTAAACTGTCGCGCGCGGCCATCGAGACGCTGGCGATCATCGCCTATCATCAGCCGGTCACGCGCGCCGAGATCGAGGAAATCCGCGGTGTGGCGGTGTCGCGGGGCACGATTGACCAGCTTCTGGAAATGGACTGGATCCGGCTGGGGCGGCGGCGGATGACTCCGGGACGGCCGGTTACTTTTGTCGTGACCGAGGGGTTCCTCGATCATTTCGGGCTGGAATCGGCGCGCGATCTGCCGGGGTTGAAGGAATTGCGCGAAGCGGGGCTGCTGGACAGCCGGCCCATGCCCGGCAAGGCGCCGGAGGATCCCTCGGAGGACGAGGATGAGGGCCAGATCGGGCAATCCGAGCTGTTCGAGGATTGAGCCGCCCCTTGCCGCGCCTGCAGCATGGGTCTAGCTTGGGCCGGTGACCCAAGCCCACAGGAAAACCATGCCCGTTCGCAACCGCTTTGCCGAGATGATGCCAGACCTGACCGAATGGCGGCGCGATTTTCACGCCCATCCCGAACTTGGCTTTGACTGTCACCGCACGGCGGGCATTGTCGCCGAGAAACTGCGCGGCTTTGGCTGTGACGCGGTGCATGAGGGGATTGCTGTCACCGGGGTCGTGGCGCTGATTCATGGGCGGGCGCGCGATTCGGGTCGGGTGATCGGGCTGCGCGCGGATATGGATGCGCTGCCGATCCATGAGGCGACGGGCAAGCCCTATGCCTCGACCCGTCACGGCAAGATGCATGCCTGTGGCCATGACGGGCACACGACGATGCTGCTGGGCGCTGCGCAATATCTGGCCGAGACGCGCAATTTCAACGGCACGGTCGCGCTGATCTTCCAGCCCGCCGAGGAAGCCGGGGCCGGGGCCAAGGTGATGTGCGACACCGGGCTGATGGCGCGGTTCGGCATTGCCGAGGTCTATGCCATGCATAACCGCCCCGGTCATCCGCTGGGCGAGTTCAACATCCGCGCGGGCGCGTTTTATGCCGCTTGTGACGAGTTCCGCATCACCATCGAGGGCAAGGGCGGGCATGCCGCGAAGCCGCATATGACCTGCGATCCGACCCTTGTGGCCAGCCATGTGATTCTGGCGCTGCAATCGGTGGCGAGCCGCAATGCCGATCCGACGCAGAATATCGTGCTGTCGGTCTGTGGCATGCGCACGGATAGCGAGGCGTTCAATGTCATCGCGCAGCGCGCCGCTTTGCGCGGCACGATCCGCACCCATGACGCGGGGCTGCGGGCGCTGGCGGCGGAACGGTTGCGCGCGATCACGACCGGCACGGCCCGCGCTTTCGGGGCCGAGGCCGAGATCGAGTTTCTGGAGGGCTATCCGGTCATGGTCAACCACGCGCATCAGACCGGTATCGCCCGGCAGATCGCGCTGGACGTGTCGGGCCAGTGCCTTGAGGCGGGTTACAACATGGGCGGCGAGGATTTCGCCTATATGCTGGAAGAGCGGCCCGGCGCCTATATCGTGCTTGGTGCGGGCGAGGGGCCGGGGCTGCACCACCCGGAATATGATTTCAACGATGACATCATGCCCTATGGCTGTTCCTGGTTCGTGGGAATCGCCGAAAACCGCCTGCCGCTGTGACGGCGCGAGCGCCGCTGGCGGCACCTGCCAAAGCGTCGCGCCTGTCCGAGTTCTGGCCCGGCGGGGGTACGGGGCGGGCATATGCCGCTCCGCGCAGTCGATCATACAAAAGAATTAAGGAAAATCATATATTTACATATGGCAGAGATCTCAAACCGCTTTGAGGCTTGACTCCGGGCTTTCGTCGCAGTCCATTTGAGCCATGGGGTTTCCGCGCCTGCGCGATAGAGGCAAGGCCCGGAAAAACCGCGAAAAGCTGTCACGTATGAACAGTGCAATACATGGAGGATCTCATGAGAAAATCATTTGCAACCGGGATTATGGGCGCAGCCCTGATGCTGGGGACGACCGCGCTGGCGCAGGAGACGTTCATCTCGATCGGCACCGGCGGCGTCACGGGTGTCTATTACCCGGCAGGCGGCGCGATCTGTCGTCTGGTCAATCGCGACCGGGCCGAGCACGGTATCCGCTGCGGCGTGGAATCCACGGGCGGGTCGATCTTCAACATCAACGCGATCCGCTCGGGCGAGCTGGAATTCGGCGTGGCGCAGTCGGACTGGCAGTATCACGCCTATAACGGCACCTCGCAATTCGAGGAAACCGGGGCTTTCGAGGGGCTGCGCGCTGTCTTCTCGCTGCATGCCGAACCCTTCACCGTGGTGGCCCGCGCCGATAGCGGGATCACCAGTTTCGATGATCTGGCGGGCAAGCGCGTCAATATCGGCAATCCCGGTTCCGGGCAGCGCGGCACGATGGATGTCGTGATGGAAGCGATGGGCTGGACGGTCGACACATTCGCGCAAGCCACCGAATTGCCGCCCGCGGAGCAGTCGCTGGCGCTGTGCGACAACAATGTGGACGCAATCGTCTATACGGTAGGCCACCCCTCGGGGGCGATTCAGGAAGCCACGACCGCCTGTGACACGGTGCTGGTGAATGTCGATAATGACGCGATCCGCGCTCTGGTCGAGGAGCGGCCCTATTACCGGATGGCGACCATTCCGGGCGGCATGTATCGCGGCACGGCCGAGGATGTCACGACATTCGGTGTCGGCGCGACCTTTGTCAGCTCGGACGCAGTGAGCGAGGACGTGGGTTACGAGGTGACCAAGGCGATCTTCGAGAATCTGGACCAGTTCCGCGCGCTGCATCCGGCGCTGGGAACGCTTGATGCGGCAGAGATGGTCAGCGACGGCCTCTCGGCCCCGCTGCATCCGGGCGCAGAGCGGTATTTCCGCGAAGCCGGTCTGATGGACTGAGACTGATCCGCGCGGCGCAGCGATGCGCCGCGCCTTTCCGCGCCGCTGGCCGGTGCGCATCTGCATTCCTGACACATATTGATCGAGACGGGGGATCGCCGCATGTCTTCTGCGCAAAACCAGCCGGAGGGGCGCCAGTTCACGGATGAAGAACTGCAGGATCTGGTGGCAAGCGCTGATTCGGGTGGGCGCGACCCCAGCAACCGCGCGGTTGCCCTGTTGATCGCGGTGGTGGCCTTTGCCTGGTCGGCCTTCCAGATCTGGATTGCCGATCTGCAATTCCAATGGGCGCAGCATATTCCTTTTGTCCGGGTCATCGGTTCCGACATGACGCGGCCCATGCACCTGACTTTCGCGCTGTTTCTGGCCTTTCTGGCCTATCCCGCCTTCAAGACCTCGCCGCGCCGCTACATCCCCTGGTATGACTGGATCCTCGCGGTGCTGGCGGCGGGCTGTGCCTTCTACATCTTCTGGTTCGCGCGCGAACTCTCGTCTACTGCGCGCTCGGGCCTGCCCACCCAGCAGCAGATCATTGTCGGCACCATCGGGCTGGTGCTGCTTCTGGAAGCCTCGCGCCGCGCGCTTGGTCCGGCCCTGACCATCGTTGGCGGGATTTTCCTAGCCTATAGCTATTTCGGGCAGGGCTGGCTGATTCCAGATCTGATCGCCCATCAGGGCCGCAATTTTGAAGCGATCATCAACACGCAATGGCTCTCGACCGAGGGGGTGTTCGGCATCCCGCTGGGCGTCTCGACCGCTTTCGTGTTCCTGTTCGTCCTCTTCGGCGCGCTGCTCGACAAGGCGGGCGCGGGCAATTACTTCATCAAGATGGCCTTTGCCGGGCTTGGGCATCTGCGCGGCGGTCCAGCCAAGGCGGCGGTCGTGGGCTCTGGCGCGACGGGGCTGATCTCGGGCTCTTCCATCGCCAATGTGGTGACGACCGGCACCTTCACCATCCCGTTGATGAAGCGTGTGGGCTTCACCAGCGAGAAAGCGGGTGCGGTCGAGGTCTCTTCGTCCGTCAATGGTCAGATCATGCCGCCGGTGATGGGCGCTGCGGCCTTTCTGATGGTTGAATTTGTCGGCATCTCCTATCTTGAGGTGATCAAGCACGCTTTCATCCCGGCCGTGATCAGCTATATCGCGCTGATTTATATCGTGCATCTGGAGGCGCTGAAGAACGGCATCCCGGCGCTGGGGCAGGGTGCGAGCCTCTTGCAGATGCTGCTCAAGACCGCGATCGGCTTTGTTGTCGCGGGTGCCGCGTTCTACGGGGTGATTGCGGCAATCGGTTTTCTGCGCGATGTCGCGCCTGCGATTTCCGGGCCGGTGATCCTGATCGCGTTGCTGGGTATCTATCTTGCCTGTCTCTGGGTCGCCTCTGGCCGTCCGGAACTGGAACTCGATGACCCGAATAACAAGAAGATCGTGCTTCCGGTCATGCGCGAGGTCGTGCCCACGGGGCTGCATTTCATCCTGCCCATTGTGGTTCTGGTCTGGTTCCTGATGGTCGAGCGCCAGTCGCCCGCGAAATCGGCCTATTTCGCTGTGCTGGTGATGCTGTTCATCATCCTGACCCAACGCCCGATCAAGGCGCTGATGCGCGGCGAGGGCAATATCATCGGCGAATTGCGCCGCGGCGTCGGGGATCTGGTTGACGGGATGATCACCGGCGCGCGCAACATGATCGGGATTGCAGTGGCCACTGGTGCGGCAGGTGTGATCGTGGCCACTGTGACGCGCACGCCCATCGGCACCGAACTGGCGGGGCTGGTCGAGCTGCTGGCCTTCGGCAATCTTTTCCTGATGCTGCTGCTGGTGGGGCTCTTCTCGCTGGTGCTTGGTCTTGGCCTGCCCACAACGGCGAATTACATCGTGGTCTCGTCGCTGATGGCATCGGTGGTGGTCAGCCTTGGTGCGCAGGAAGGGCTGCTGGTGCCGCTGATTGCCGCGCATCTATTCGTGTTCTATTTCGGGCTTATGGCCGATGTGACGCCGCCTGTGGGGCTTGCGAGTTTCGCGGCCTCGGCGGTCTCGGGGGGCGATCCGATCAAGACCGGCTTTCAGGCCTTCTTCTACAGCCTGCGCACCCTCGCGCTGCCCTTCCTGTTCATCTACAATCCGACACTGATCCTCTATGGCGTCGATCTTGGCACCACTGCCGGGGTGTTGCAGGCGGTGCTGATCTTCTTCATCGCCACATTCGCGATGCTGCTTTTCGCGGCGGCGACGCAGGGCTATTTCCTCGCGCGCTCGAAACTCCACGAATCCGTGGCGCTGCTGCTGGTGGCTTTCACGCTCTTTGTGCCGAATTTCTGGCTTGACCGTATCCAGCCTGAATTCGAGCGCATGGCAGGCACCAGTTTCGAGGAGGTGTTGAGTGCGGCCGCGCCGGGCGACCAGTTGCGTCTGGAGATTCGGGGCCCCGATTTCGCCACGGGCCAGATGCGCAGCACCACGCTGGTGCTGGATGTGGATGACACGCCGGGGGCGCAGCGGCTGGCCGATACTGGGCTGTTCCTGATGCCAGAGGATGACCGGATGGTGCTGGATGAGCCGATGTTCGGCTCGCCCTTCCAGCGGGCGCTTGGCGGGTATGATTTCTATGGCCGCCAGCAGGTCGAATTGCAGTATGTCCTGCGCCCCGCTGACCGGATGCCGGAACAGTTGTTCTACATTCCGGCATTGCTACTGCTCTTCGGGGTGATCTTGCTGCAACGTCGCCGTCAGACGCAACCGGCCTTCTGAGGCGGGCTTGCAGGGCTGCGGGGGGGGGCGGGCGGCTTCCGCCCCCTCTGGCGGTTTTCGGAGCGTGCGCGCGGCCTCAGCCTGCGTCGATGGCGCCATAATGGCCGGAGAAGAAACTCAAGCCCGCGCCCCTGCGCGTGCTGACCCGCGTCACCCGCCCGACGACGATCACATGATCCCCGCCCGGATAGACCGCGTGGCGCTGGCATTCGAAGCGGGCGAGGCAGTCGGGCAGCAATGGCACGCCGCCCGCGCCCTCGCAGATCTCGGGCAGGTCGAAATCGCCGCCATTGGCGGCGAAATGCCGCGCAAGTGCCAGTTGATCCTCGGCCAGAACATGAATAGCGAAATGCTCGGCCTCGGCGAAGGCATCAAAACGGCGCGAGAATTTGCCCGGCGCCCACATCACCAGCGCCGGATCGAGCGAAAGGGCCGCGAAACTGTTCGCCGTGATCCCGATGGGCCCGGTCTCGGTGCGTGTCGTGATCACGGTCACGCCGGTGGCGAAGCGCCCCAGAGCATCGCGGAAATCGCGCTTATGGGCCGCGTCCGGGGTGAAACTCGTCTCGCTCATCCTCGCACCATCCATCTGCCGCCCCCGGTTTCGCGCGTTTGCGGCGGAAGTAACGTTCCGCTTGCGCCGGGCAAGGCTCAGTCCTTGTCTTTCACGGATTGCTTGCCGAAAACGGCCTCTTGCAGGGCCGCGACATGCGCGCTCAGACGCGGCAGGCGGCGCAGCACCTTGCGGATTTCAAGCTGGGTTTCCAGCTTGGTCGCCGGATCGCCCAGCACAGTGCGGCCCGCAGGCACATTGGTATAGACCCGGCTTGCGCCGCCCACGATCACATCATCGCCGATGAAGATATTGTCATTCACCGCGACCTTGCCCGCGAGCAGCACGCGATTGCCGATCCGCGCCGACCCTGCGACACCTGCCATGCCGCACATCATGCAATCTTCGCCCATCTGCACATTATGGCCGATCTGGCAGACCGAATCGATCTTGGTGCCCGAGCCGATCACCGTGTCGCGGATCGTGCCCCGGTCGATGGAGCTGTTTGCGCCCAGTTCCACATCATCGCCGATCCGCACTGCGCCCAGAGACTGAATGCGGTGCCATTTCTGCGCCCTGAGCAAGCGCTCGCCCGAGAGCGTGGCGCGCACATCTTCCGCGCCCGAGGGTTCCGGCGTGACGAAGGAAAAACCGCAGCCGCCCACGACCGAATTCGGCTGACCGATATAGCGATCGCCGATGACGCAGCGCGCCCCGATCCGGGCGCCGGCATGCAAGATCACATCCGCGCCGATCACCACATCCTCGGCCACGGTCACATTCGCCGCGATCCGCGCGCCGGGGCCGATCTTCGTGCGCGGGCCGATGCTGGTGAAAGGGCCGATCTGCGCGTCGGCGCCGATTTCGGCGCTGGGGTGGATGAAAGCCTGCGGATGGACGCCGCCACCGAAATCATAGCCCGGATCGAGCATCTCGCAGATACCCGCCATTGCCCAGCGCGGGCGCGGCGCGAAAATCGCGGCCTGAAGCCCCATCGCGCGCCAATCCGCACCCGCCCAGACCATCGCCGCGCGGGCCTGACCCTGCGCCAGCCCGGCGGCATATTTCGGAGTCGTGGCCATGGCCAGCGCGTCGGGCCCGGCACTGGCGGGCTCGGCGGCATGGGTGATCGTCAGGTCCAGCGCGCCTTCGGCGCTCAGACCCAGCGCGCGGGCAATCTCGGCAATCGTATGGGGCATGGCACGCCTTCCGGTAGGGTTTGGCCGCAGTCATAGCGAAAGGTCGCGTCCGGTGCCAGCCCTGCGGGGTGACAGAGGGGATGGCAGGGGCATTTGAAACGCCCAGATCGCGCGCAAGCTTCTTTTGCGCGGGGAGCGCTCCCGCGTTGGTTCTGGTACGCCCTTGCCCGCGAGAGGCTTGCCACGACCTCTGTATAACCCCGCTCCGCGACAGAGATGAGGGCAGCGCCTGCCTGGGTAGGCGCTTATGCGCTGCGGGGAGGTCTGGAGGGGCGTCAATGAGGTCGCAACGTCGCGCCCGTTCGCAACGTTTGAAGCGCCTGCCGGGGGGCAGGCAGGCGCTGCCCGGCGGTGCCGGGCGGGACTCCCGCTGCGGTGGGGCGTTGGGCAGCGGTCTCTTGGGGCCAAATCCGACAGCCCTGCGGGGTGACAGAGGGGATGGCAGGGGCTATCTCAGGGCCATGCGCCTTGCCGACCTCGCCCTTTCGCCGCTTTATCTTGCGCAGGCCCTGCGTTTCATCGCGCGCACCGAACGGCTGCCAGAGGCGGCTGGGCCGCGCGAAGGTCAGATCGGGCAGGGGCCGGGGCTGCGGCTGCTGATCCTGGGCGATTCCTCGGGCGCGGGGGTCGGGGTCGCGCATCAGGATCAGGCGCTGGTGGGGCAGATGCTGCGCCATCTTGCGCCCGTCGTCCCGGTGCAGTGGCAGGTCATCGCGCGCTCCGGCGCGACCACAGCACGGGCGCGCCGGATGCTGCACGGGGCGGGGGCGTTCGACATCGCCGTGCTGGCGCTTGGCGTGAATGATGTGCTGCGCCAGACCTCTGCGCATCGTTTCGCGCGGCAACAGGCGGCGCTGATGGCGGATCTGCGCGCGCGGCATGGCGTGCAGCATATCCTTGCCTCTGCCGTGCCGCCCTTTGGCGGTTTCACGGCCCTGCCCGACCCGCTGCGCGGCTATCTGCACGGGCGCGCGACCCGGCTGGATGCCGTGCTGCGCGGGGTTTGCGCGCAAGCCGGGGCGTGCCATGTGCCATTCGATCTTGCGCCTGACATGGCGTGGCTCGCGCGGGACGGGCTGCATCCGGGGCCTGCGCTTTATGCCGAATGGGGGCAGCGGATGGCGGGGCTTGCCTTGGCGCGGCTTTCCTGACAGGACGGGGCGAAAGGACAGAGCCATGCCCAGATCGCCGAAACCCCCTGAAAACACCGCGAAAGCCGAAAAACGCGCGCAGCAGGTCTATACGCTGCTGGTGGAACTGGGCCGCAGCCCGGATGATGGTTTGCCCAAAGGCGCGACCGGGGCGGGGCTGCTTCTCTATGCGACCGGCGTGGACGAGGCCGAGGCGGTGCGCGAATCCGTGGCGGTGCTGAAAACCGCCGGGCTCGCGCCGCTGGATGTGACGAGCTACGGCACGCTGGAGGAACGCCTTGCCGCCGGGGATACGATCCCCGAAGAGGAACGCGAATTGATGGCCCGCGCGCTGGCCGAGAATGCGGTAATCGTGGCGCAAAAGACATGGTTCAGTGATGATGACAGCGATTGACCCGGTTGCGCTGACCGCCGAACTGATCCGCTGCCCGTCGATCACCCCGGAAGACGGCGGCGCTCTGGTCCTGCTGGAGCGCGTCCTGTCGGATGCGGGCTTTGCCTGCACGCGGGTGGACCGCAACGGCACGCCCAATCTGTTCGCGCGCTGGGGCGCCAAGGGCCATGCGCGGACATTCGGCTTCAATGGACATACCGATGTGGTGCCTTTGGGCAACCCGGATGACTGGACACGCGCACCTTTCGGGGCCGAGATCGCCGAGGGCCGCATCTGGGGGCGCGGGGCCTGTGACATGAAATCGGGCGTGGCGGCTTTTGTCGCGGCGGCGGTGGATTTCGTGCAGGAGACACCGCCCGATGGCGCGGTGATCCTGACCATCACCGGCGATGAGGAAGGGCCGGGACAGGACGGGACTGTGGCGCTGCTGGACTGGATGGCGGGCGCGGGCGAGGCGATGTCGGTCTGTCTGGTGGGCGAGCCGACATGCCCCGATGTCATGGGCGAGATGATCAAGATCGGGCGGCGCGGCTCCATGACTGTGACGGTCACCGCGACCGGGGTGCAGGGCCATGCGGCCTATCCGCATCGCGCGAAGAACCCGCTGCCGGTGCTGGTGGGGTTTCTGAACGCACTGGCGCTGCATGAGCTTGATCAGGGCTCCGAGCATTTCGACGCCTCGACGCTGGCGCTGACCACGATTGATGTGGGCAATCCGGCCTCGAATGTGATCCCGGCCAGTGCGCGGGCGATGTTCAATATCCGCTTCAATGATCTGCATTCCGGCGCGTCGCTGACGGAATGGGCGCAGGCATTGGCTGATAAATATAGCAAAAACAGTGGTGTGCGGCTTGATCTTGATGTGAGCATCTCGGGCGAGAGTTTCCTGACCCCGCCCGGCCCGCTGGTCGATCTGGTGGCGCAGGCGGTCGCGCAGGAGACGGGCGTGACGCCGGTCCTGTCCACCTCGGGCGGCACATCGGATGCGCGTTTCGTCAAGAACCATTGCCCGGTGGTGGAATTCGGGCTGGTGGGCCGGTCGATGCATCAGGTCGATGAATATGCAGAAGTGGCGGATATTCATGCACTTAAGGCAGTATATTCACGCATTCTACGGGGTTATTTCGCATGAGCCTTGAGGTTGGTCTGACCGAGGATCTGGCACTCTGTCATGCGCTGCGGCGGCGCGTGTTCATCGAGGAACAGCAGGTGCCCGAGGTCGAGGAAGTCGATGGGCGCGACGGTGATGCGCTGCATCTCCTTGCAAAGAAAGGTGGCGAAGCCATTGGCTGTGCGCGGATTTTGCTGGCGGGAGATCTTGGCAAGATCGGTCGTGTCTGCGTGCTGGATGCCTATCGCGGCCAGGGTGTCGGGGTGGCGCTGATCGAGGCGGCCTTGCAGGTCTTGCGCGACCAGCCGGGCGTGACGCAGGCGAAGCTGGGTGCGCAGACCCATGCCATCGGGTTTTACGAGAAGCTCGGCTTTCGGGCCATCGGGCCGGAATATCTGGATGCCGGGATTGCGCATCGCGACATGCTGCGGGATTTGCCGTGACGATATGTCCTTGGCGTGCTAGGGGCCGGGCATGATGAGCATTCTTTCCGGCCCGCCCCTGTCACGCCTCCTCCACCAAGCCCCGTCAGGATTTCGGCGATGAAACAGCTTCCCTCGCTGGATCAGTTGCGCGACTGGATCGCGGAAAACCCCGGTGCGACGCGGCGCGAGATCGCGCAGGCTTTCGGGATCAAGGGCAGCCTGAAGATCGACCTGAAAGCGATGCTGCGCGAGTTGGAGGTCGATGGTACGCTCAAGCCCCGGCGCAGCAGCGCGGGTGGGAAGCTGCCGCCGGTGACGGTGCTGGATGTGCTGGCCCCCGATGCCGAGGGCGATCTTTTCGCGCGCCCGGTGGAATGGCGCGGCGATGGCGCGGCGCCGGTCGTGCTGATCGTCAGCCAGGCGGGCGATCCGGCGCTGGGGCAAGGCGACCGGATTCTGGCGAAACTCGATGCCATTCGCGGCCCGGATTACGACTATCAGGCGCGGATCATCCGCAAGCTCGGGGCCAATCCCTCGCGCATTCTGGGGATTTTCCGCAAGGAAGCGCAGGGCGGGCGGATCGTGCCCATCGACAAGGGAGCGGACAAGATCTGGCAGGTCGCTGAGACTGGCGATGCGGTGGATGGCGAATTGGTCCATGCCGAACCGGTCGGCAAGTCGCGTTTCGGCCCCTTGCGCGCCAAGGTCATCGAACGGCTGGGCGATCCGACCGCGCCCAAGGCGGTGTCGCTGATTGCGATTCATCAGCATGGGATCCGCGACGAATTCCCGGATGTGGTGATCGCCGAGGCCGACAAGGCGGGGCCGGTGTCCGAGAAAGGCCGTCGTGATCTGCGCGCGCTGCCCCTGATGACGATTGACCCCTGGGACGCGCGCGACCACGACGACGCGATCTATGCCGAGGCCGATACCGACCCTGAAAACCCCGGTGGCTTTATCCTCTGGGTCGCGATTGCCGATGTGGCGGCTTATGTACGCCCGAATTCCGAACTGGACCGTGAAGCGCGCCGGCGCGGCAATTCCACTTATTTCCCGGACCGCGTGGTGCCGATGCTGCCCGATATCCTGTCGGGGGATCTGTGTTCGCTGCATGAAGGGGTTGACCGGCCCTGCATCGCCTTGCGCATGGTCATTGCGGAAGATGGCAGCAAGCGCAGCCATGAGTTTTGCCGGGCGATGATGACTTCCAAAGCCTCGCTGACCTATGAACAGGCGCAGGCGGCGGATGCGGGCAGGCTGGATGAGGTGACCGCGCCTTTCGCGCAGGTGCTGGCGGATCTGTTCGCGGCCTACCGCGCGCTGAGCAAGGCGCGCGCGCGCCGCCAACCCTTGGATCTGGACCTGCCGGAGCGGCAGATCGTGCTGTCGGATGAGGGGCGCGTGACCTCGGTCGCCTTCAAGGAACGGTTTGACGCGCATCGGCTGGTCGAGGAATTCATGGTGCTCGCGAATGTCGCCGCTGCCGAGACGCTGCGCGAGAAGGGTTCTGCTCTGCTCTACCGCGTGCACGAGGAGCCCAGCCCCGAAAAGATGGACGCGCTGCGCGAGCTGGCGCGGGAATCGGGTTTCGCGCTGGCCAAGGGGCAGGTGCTGATGACGCGGCATTTCAACCAGTTGTTGAAGCAGGCCGAAGGCACCGAGTTTGACGAGCTGATCAATATGGCCACGCTACGTTCGATGACACAGGCCTATTACGCGCCGCAGAATTTCGGCCATTTTGGTCTGGCCTTGGGCGAATATGCGCATTTTACCTCGCCGATCCGGCGCTATGCCGATCTGATCGTGCATCGCGGGCTGATTTCGGCGCATCGCTGGGGCGATGACGGGCTTTCGCCTTGGGATATCGAGCATCTGGAGGACACCGCCAAGGCGATTTCCGAGGCCGAGCGCCGCTCGATGGCCGCCGAGCGCGACACGGCGGATCGCTATCTGGCGGCCTATCTGGCCGACCGGGTGGGGGCAGAATTTACCGGCCGCGTGTCCGGCGTGGCGCGGTTCGGGGTGTTCGTGAAGCTCGATGAGACCGGCGCGGATGGTCTGGTGCCGATCCGCGCGATTGGCGATGAGTATTTCCGCCATGACCCCGAGGCGCAGGTGCTGGAGGGGGAAAAGACCGGCTTTCGCATCGGGCTGGGGCAGCGGGTCAAGGTGAAACTCGCCGAGGCGGAACCGGTCACAGGCGGGATCGCGCTGGAACTGCTGGAAGTCGAGGGCGAAGCGCCTGCGCGTAGCCATGGGCGCAGACGCAAGGGGCCGGTGCGCCGCGCGGTCGGGAAATCGCGGGCCGGAACGGCCAAGGCGAAGAAGAAGCTGAAACGCAAGCGCTAGGGTGTATTTCGACCAGCTTGGGTAGGCTGCGCCGCTCGCGCTGTTGACGGGGGGAAGGGCCTTGCGGCCCGTGGCCACTCAGTGAGAGTATTTCGGGCAAGATGACGTCCGGGATCGCGAATGCGGGCTGGGGCGCAGGCTGATCGGGAAGGGCGCCAGCGCGGCGCGCGGATCGGCAAACTGCGCTGGCGGTGTTCTCTGCCCATTGTGACCGGCAGTGCCCTTTGGCGACGCTGCGTTTTGCTGGATCGGCCCTGCGGGCTTGCCTAGACTGGTCTCAGCTAGGCAGAGGGGGCTTTCATGGAAGATATCGTGATCCTGGGCGGTGCGCGCACCGCGATTGGCGGATTTGGCGGATCGCTGGCGGGGATCCCGCCCATCGATCTGGGGCGGATCGTGTCCGAGGCGGCGCTGGCGCGCGCGGGGGTGGCACCGGAGCAGATCGGAACAGTGGTCTTTGGCACGGTGCTGGCGACGGAGCCTGCGGATATGTATCTGTCGCGCCGCGCGGCGATGGGGGCGGGCGTGCCCGAGACGGTGCCCGCGATGAATGTGAACCGGCTCTGCGGCTCGGGCGTGCAGGCGATTGTCTCTGGCGTGCAGGCTCTGGCGCTGGGGGATGCGGATTTCGCGCTGGTGGGGGGCGCCGAAAGCATGAGCCGCGCGCCCTATATCCTGCCTGCCGCGCGCTTCGGGCAGAAGATGGGCGATGCGGGCGCGGTTGATATGATGCTGGGGGCGCTGACCTGTCCATTCGGCACCGGGCATATGGGGATCACCGCCGAGAATGTCGCGGGTGAGCATGGGATCACGCGCGAAGCGCAGGACGCTTTCGCGCTGGAAAGCCAGAACCGCGCGGCGCGGGCGATCGCCGAGGGGCGTTTCAAGGATCAGATCGTGCCGGTTCCGGTGAAAACCCGCAAGGGCGAGGTGATCTTCGAGGTGGATGAGCACCCGAAAGCCACGAGCCTTGAGGTGCTGGCAGGGCTGCGCCCCGCCTTTCGCAAGGACGGCTCGGTCACGGCGGGCAATGCGAGCGGCATCAATGACGGGGCGGCGGCGCTGGTGCTGGCACGCGCAAGCGTGGCGGAGAAAGCAGGGCTGACGCCGCTGGCGCGGGTCACGGGCTATGCGCATGCCGGGGTGCGGCCCGAGGTGATGGGGATCGGCCCGGTGCCGGCGGTGCAGGCGCTCTGCGCGCGTGGGGGGCTGTCGGTCGGGGAGTTCGATGTGATCGAATCGAACGAGGCTTTCGCGGCGCAGGCGCTGGCTGTGAGCCAGGAACTGGGTCTCGATCCGGCCCGCGTGAACCCCAATGGCGGCGCGATTGCGCTGGGGCATCCGGTGGGGGCCACCGGGGCGATCATCACCGTCAAGGCGCTTTATGAGCTTGCGCGCACGGGCGGCAGGCGCGCGCTGGTGACGATGTGCATTGGTGGCGGGCAGGGGATCGCGCTCTCGCTGGAAAGGCTCTGAGCGGCGATAAGTAGGGTGCGTGCTGCAGCACGCACCCTACGGGCCGTCCTCACATGCGCGAGGCGACATTTTCCCAATTGACCAGCTTCTCAAGGAAGTTGCTGAGATAGGCCGGGCGCTTGTTGCGGAAGTCGATATAATAGCTGTGCTCCCAGACATCGCAGCCCAGAAGGGCGGTCTGGCCAAAGCAGAGCGGATTCACGCCATTTTCGGTCTTGGTCACTTTCAGCGAGCCGTCCTTGTCCTTGACAAGCCAGCACCAGCCCGAGCCGAACTGGCCCGCGCCTGCGGCCGAGAACTCTTCCTTGAACTTGTCCACCGAGCCGAAGCTTTCGGTCAGCGCGCGCTCCAGCTCACCCGGCATGCCGCCCGTCCCCGGACCCATCATTTCCCAGAACTGATTGTGGTTCCAGTGCTGGCTTGCATTGTTGAAAATCCCCGACTGCGCCACTGCGCCCGCCTGATAGGTGCCGGTGATGATGTCTTCCAGCGATTTGCCTTCCCATTCGGTCCCGGCAATCAGCTTGTTGCCATTGTCGACATAGGCCTTGTGGTGAATGTCATGGTGGAATTCGAGTGTCTCGCGGCTCATGCCGAGATCGGCCAGAGCATCATGCGAATAGGGCAGGTCAGGAAGGGTAAAAGCCATGTTTTCCTCGTCTGTCGTTATGGTTTGACTGCCCTGAATAAGAGACCCCGCCCGCCAAAGGTCAAGGGGCGGGGTGAAATTACTTAGACGTAGAGCGCAGGCTCGGACCCGGCTGACGCGGCCGCTGACAGGATGTCGAACATATATTGCGCGACCGAGCGGAAGCAGATCAGATCCACCTCTTCCGGCCCGGTGACAAGGATGGCTGCCGCCACCTGTGCCGCGCGCGTGCGGCGGATATCGCCTGTGCCAAGCGTGCTGAAATCGACCGGGCAGAGTTTGGCCAGCGCGTCGCGCCATGCGGTGCCGGACAGGCTGAACACGGCGCGGGCGTCCGAGACATTGGCGACGGTCGCGAATTCCCCCGCGAGTGCCGCGCGCAGCGCCGCTTCCATGCCAGGGGCCTGATCATGCGGGCAGAGGATCAGGAGCTCATCGGGCGACATCCAGACGACCGCGTTCTCGCCCGCCTGCACGATCCGGCGCATGGGCGGCAGGGCGGCGCCTGTGATCTCCTGCACGGCTTTGGCGATCGCTGCCGAGGCCAGATCGCCGCGCAGGGTGATCATCCCGCGCAATCCGGCCTCTGTCACGCGCACGAAGCCTTCGGATTGCGCAGCGGGCAAGGCACTTACACTGATTTCAGACATTCTGCTTTGCCCCTTCCTTGTCATAAAACACCGGGTCCACGATCCGCGCCTTGATGCGCGTCTCGCCCTGACCCGCGAAGCTGATTTCCTCGCCCATCCGGTCGGTTCCGCGTTCCACGAGCCCCATTGCAATCCCGCGCCCCAGCGTGGCCGAGTAATAGGTCGAGGTCACGCGCCCCTCGGTGCGGGCCTGTTTGTTGGCGTTCAGCCCCGGCACCACAGCCAGCGCAGCATGCGGCAGGACCGAGCCATCCAGCGTTTCCAGCCCCACGAGTTTCCAGCGTTTGGGGTCGATCATGGCTTCGCGTTCCATGCCGCGCTTGCCAAGGAAATCGTCCTTCTTCTTGCTGATCGCCCAGTTCAGGTTCAGATCCTGCGGGATCACCGTGCCATCGGTTTCATCGCCGATCATGATGAAGCCCTTTTCGGCGCGCAGGATATGCAGCGCCTCGGTCCCGTAGGGCATGATGCCCATATCCGCCCCCTCGGCCATCAGCCGTTCCCAGAAAGCGCGGCCCTGCGAGGCGGGCACGGCAATCTCGAAGCTGAGTTCGCCCGAGAAGCTGATCCGGAACACCCGCGCGTCAAAGCCGCCGAGCCTGCCCTCGGCCCATTCCATGAAGGGCAGGGTGTCGCGCGACAGATCCATGCCGCCCAAACGTTCCAGCAACTGGCGTGCTTTCGGGCCGACCACGGCGATCTGGGCGAACTGCTCGGTCAGATTGACGGTATGGACTTTCCAGTCCCACCATTCGCATTGCAGCCAGTCTTCCATCCAGGCATGGATGCGATCCGCGCCGCCCGAGGTGGTGTGGACAAGGAAAGACTGCGCGTCGATCCGCGCGACAACCCCGTCATCCATCAGGAAGCCGTTTTCATTGCACATCAGGCCGTAGCGGCATTTGCCGGGTTTCAGCGTGCTCATCATATTGGTGTAGAGCATGTCGAGGAAACGCCCGGCATCCGGCCCCGAGACAAGGATCTTGCCCAGCGTCGAGGCGTCGAGCAGCGCCACATTCTCGCGCGCGTTCTTCACCTCGCGATTCACCGCGTCGTGGCGTTTCTCGCCTGCGCGCAGATAGGTATAGGGTCTGCGCCATTGGCCGACCGGTTCCCAATCCGCGCCATTGGCGTCATGCCAGTCATGGATGGGCGATTTGCGCAGCGGCTGGAAGGTGGAACCGCGCGCCTCGCCCGCGATGGCGCCGATGGAGATCGGCGTATAGGGCGGGCGGAAGGTGGTGGTGCCGGTGGCCGGGATCGGTTGACCCAATGCATCAGAAAGCACCGCCAGACCGTTGATATTGCTCAGTTTGCCCTGATCGGTCGCCATGCCGAGCGTGGTATAGCGCTTGGTGTGTTCGACCGATTGATAGCCTTCGCGTGCCGCAAGCTGCACATCCGAGACTTTCACATCATTCTGGAAATCGAGCCACATTTTCATGCGCAGATCATAGTCCGCCGCGCGGGGCATGATCCAGACGGGTTCCAGCGGGGCCTCATCGGGCAGGCTGTCGGTCGCGGGCGCGTCGGTTGCGGTCAGGCCGGCGGCGCTCTGGCCTGCGGCATGGGCACCGGCCAGCACGGCGCCAAGATCGCCATGGGCAGAGCCGCAGGTCAGCACGAAGCCCGCGCCATCCGCGCCGAGCGGCGGGCGTGCAGGGTCAGGGCGGAAGAAATGGCCGGTCTCGTCCCAGGTCAGTTTGCCGCCGCAATGCGACCACAGATGCACGACCGGCGACCAGCCGCCGGACATGGCGATGGCGTCGCAATCGAGCGCTTCGCTCTGGGTCTTGCCATCGCTGTCGATCGGGCAGAGTTCGACGCCGGTGACGCGCTTGCCGCCCTTGACCTTGCGCACGCCCTGACCGGTCAGCACCCGGATGCCCAGCGCGCGGGCCTGTCCGGGCAGCGCGCCATTGGCCTCGCTGCGCGCGTCAATCACGGCAGCGACCTTGATCCCGGCTTCATGCGCGGTGATCGCGCTGCGATAGGCGTCGTCATTATTGGTGACGACCACGATGACCTTGCCGGGGCTGACAGCGTAATTCACGATATAGTCGCGCATGGCCGATGCCAGCATCACGCCCGGCACATCATTTCCGGCGAAAGACAGCGGGCGTTCGATCGCGCCGGTGGCGGTGATGATCTTGCCCGCGCGCATCCGCCATAGCCGGTGGCGCGGCGCATCGGTGCGGGGGGCGTGATCGGTGATCCGCTCATAGCCCAGAACATAGCCGTGATCATGCACGCCCGCGCCCATGCAGCGGGTGCGGATCTGGACATTCGGCAGGCTTTCAAGGGTTTGCAGTGTGGATTTGATCCAGTCATCGGCGGGTTTGCCGTCGATCTCGACCCCATCGACCGGGGCGCGGCCGCCCCAATGCGCGGTCTGTTCCCAGAGCACCACTTTCGCCCCCGCCTGCGCGGCAGAGAGCGCGGCCTGCAGCCCGGCGATGCCGCCGCCGATCACCAGCACATCGCAGAAGCCATAGATCTGCTCATAGCGGTCAGTGTCGCGCGCATTTGTGGCCGGGGCTCTGCCCAGACCTGCTGAGCGGCGGATGATCGGCTCGTAGACATGTTTCCAGAAGGCGCGCGGGCGCAGGAAGGTCTTGTAATAGAAGCCCGCTGTCAGGAATTGCGGCACCAGATTATTGACCGCGAGGACGTCGAAATCGAGCGAGGGCCAGTGGTTCTGGCTGGCTGCGGTCAGCCCGTCGAACAATTCGGTCGTGGTGGCGCGCTGGTTCGGCTCGAACCGGTCGCCGGTGCCAAGCTCCATCAGCGCATTCGGCTCTTCCGCGCCCGAGGCGACAACCCCGCGCGGGCGGTGGTATTTGAAGGAGCGGCCGAGCAGTATCTGGTCATTGGCCAGGAGCGCTGCGGCCAGCGTGTCGCCTGCAAAACCGCTCATGGATTTGCCGTTGAAGGTGAAGTTCCGGGGCGTGCCGCGCGCGATCAGGCGGCCGCCATTCGGCAGACGGTGGCTCATACGAAGCCCTCCCATTCCGGGCGTTTCGACTTGATGG
This sequence comes from Natronohydrobacter thiooxidans, assembly GCF_001884735.1. Lineage (GTDB taxonomy): Bacteria > Pseudomonadota > Alphaproteobacteria > Rhodobacterales > Rhodobacteraceae > Roseinatronobacter > Roseinatronobacter thiooxidans_A. The sequence goes on from NZ_MJAP01000034.1 coordinate 572,530, forward strand.
CGGTGATGACATCGGCGGGCGGCTCCAGCGTCTGGGCCGGATAGGTCGCGAACACCTCCAGCGTCATGGTGCAGCGCGCGGCGAGAAACCACTTGCCGCAGCCATAGACATGGCGCCAGCGCTCGAAATGCACCCCGCGCGGGTTCTTGCGGCTGAACATGTAGGATTCGTAATCCGCGTCATCCGAGCCGGGGCCGAAGCGCTTGAGATGCGCCTCGCCACCACCATGGAATTCGGTTTCTTCGGCAGTCACGCCGCAGCAGGGACAGGTGAGGATCAGCATTGCGATAGCTCCAACTCGAAGCAATGGTTTAGTTGGCGGAGGTAGCGAATAAAGCAGCCAAAGCTTTCATCTACGAAATTGCGGCCGATGAACAATGTCGTTGCCGCCCCCGTGCTGTTGTCTAAAGCCACCCTTCCGGTGTTTCTTTCGATCACTTTCTCAATTTTGGCTAGAGAGCTGTTGTCTAAGAAGCCATGATTGTGAGCTATGACGTTTCGGATCGTTCGGTAATCGAGTACCTTCTCCCATTCTTGCCCAGATACTGGCAGACGAGTACTTGTAAGCTTGCTGATGATCTTAATCTTCTCGACCCCTTGCCCGCTCAAGTCTCGCAACCCGAGGCCGAACCCCTTTTCGACCAAGAAATGGCGACACATCTCTAGTGCGCCGAATTCAAAAAGCGAATAGGTAGACAGCAGTATGCTGCCAATAAACGCTTGGGTGACTTGAGAATCTTCTTCAGCTTTTAGATGGTGCAATAACTCTTCGAGTTCTTTCACGTCATCATCAGAATAGTTCTCTGAAAGCTCAGCAGACGACGAGGTGAAATAGTCATCGTTCATGATTGCATCGAAAGACCGATCAAAGATGCGTTTGAACTGATGAAACCTGTTTTCTGCATCCCAGAGATCAAAGCGTGTTTGCTGGTTCATCAATGCGCCACCCCCGCCGCCACGCTTTCGTCGATGAAACGCCCCTCGCGGAAGCGGGACATCGAGAATTCTTCGGCCAGCGGCCCCGGTTCGCCCTTGGCGATCAGCTCTGCCATCGCCCAGCCTGAGCCCGGAATCGACTTGAACCCGCCGGTGCCCCAGCCGCAATTAATGAAACAGTTGCCCAGCGGCGTTTTCGAGATGATCGGCGAGCGGTCGCCGGTCATGTCGACGATCCCGCCCCATTGGCGCAGCATCTTGAGGCGCGAGATCATCGGGAAGGTCTCGACCAGCGCGCGCACGGTTTCCTCGATATGATGCCAGGATCCGCGCTGGGTGTAGTTGTTGAACTGGTCCGCGCCGCCGCCGATGACCATTTCGCCCTTGTCGGATTGCGACATATAGCCATGCACGGTGTTGGCCATGACGACGACATCCATGCAGGGTTTGATCGGCTCCGACACCAGCGCCTGCAGCGCCACCGATTCGACCGGCAGCCGGAAGCCCGCCATATCCGCGAGCGCCCCGGAATGGCCCGCGACGACGATCCCGAGTTTCTTGCAGCTGATCGTCCCCTTGGTCGTGTTGACCGCAGTGACCTGCCCGCCTGCGGATTCGACACCCGTCACCGCGCATTGCTCGATCACATGCATGCCCATGTCGGAACAGGCCCGCGCATAGCCCCAGGCGACCGCATCATGGCGCGCGGTGCCGCCGCGCGGCTGCCAGAGCGCGCCAAGGACCGGATAGCGCGGCCCGTCGATATTGATGATCGGCACCAGTTTCTTCACTTCGGCGGGCTGGATGAAGCGCGTCTCCACCCCTTGCAGCGCATTGGCGCGCTCGGTGCGCAGATAGCCGCGCTTTTCGTGTTCGGTCTGGGCCAGCATCATCACGCCGCGCGGGCTGAACATGATATTGTAGTTCAGATCCTGCGAGAGCGTCTCATAGAGGCTGCGCGCTTTCTCGTAGATCGCCGCAGAGGGATCCTGCAGATAGTTCGAGCGGATGATGGTCGTGTTGCGCCCGGTATTGCCGCCGCCCAGCCAGCCCTTTTCGATGATCGCGACATTGGTGATGCCATAGCGCTTGCCCAGATAATACGCCGTGGCCAGCCCGTGCCCGCCTGCGCCCACGATCACCACGTCATAAGCGGCGCGCGGCTCGGGGCTGCTCCAGGCCTCGTCCCAGCCCTTGTGCTGGCGGAAGGCTTCGCGCGCGATGGCAAAGGCGGAATAGCGTTTCATCGGCAGACGACTCCTTGGCTACGGCATGATTGCTGTCTCGCTTACCCCGAACCGCGCGGGTTTGCCAGAAACGGCATATGCGCGCTAAAAACCGAAATCGGCTCTGGGTGTGACAGGCTCCTGGTGTGACAGGCCGTCGCGGTTTGCGGGATTGTGACGGGTAGTCCGGGTTTTACGCTTTTTGTCGGGCCTCATTCACGCTAGAGCATGGCGCGACAGATGGAGGCGCCATGTCAGGCTGGATCGATATCGCCGGTTTTTTCCTCATCGCCTTGATGGTTGCGGCAGTGCTGGTGCGGGCGCTCTTGCGCGCCCGGCGCGTGGCGGCGGCGGATGGGGCGGAACGCGCCATGTCGGTCTATCGCGACCAGCTGGCCGAGGTCGAGCGCGATCTGGCGCGCGGCACGCTGGGCACGGACGAGGCCGAACGGCTGCGGCTGGAAATCTCGCGCCGGATCCTTGATCTGGATCGCGGGGCAGGGGCGCGGCGCGTGGGCGGGCCTGCCCCGGACGCGATGCGCTGGGTGGCGCTCGGGGTCTTGCTTGCGGCGATCCTGGGCAGCGGGGCGCTTTATCTCAGTTTCGGGGCGCCGGGCTATCCCGATATGCCGCTGGTCGAGCGCCATGCGCAGGCGGTCGAGGCGCGCGCGAACCGTCCGCGTCAGGCCGAGATGGAGGCCGAATTCGCCGCGCGCTTCCCCGAGGGGGAAGAGTTCGATGGCCGGGCCGAACTGGAGAGCATGGTCGCGCAGTTGCGCGCCGCGATGGCGGATCGCCCGCTGGATATCACCGGCTTCACGCTTCTGGCGCAGAATGAGGCAAGGCTGGGCCATTACCGCGCCGCGATCGAGGCGCAGATCCGGGTGATCGAGCTGCGGGGCGGGGAAGAGGCCCCGGTCTCGGATCTTGCCTATCTGCTTGATCTGATGGTGATTGCGACAGGCGGGTTCGTGTCGCCCGAAGCGGAATCGGTGATCGAGCAGATCCTGCGCCGCGACACGCAGGATCCGGTGGCGCTGTATTATTCCGGCAGGCTCTATGCCCAGACCGGGCGGCCCGATCTGACCTTCCGCATCTGGCGCAGGCTGCATGATCTGAGCGCGGGGGATGATCCCTGGATGGACGAGATCCGCGGCGCATTGCCGGAACTGTCGCGCATCTCGGGCGAGCCGCGCTATACTCTGCCGCCCCGCCCGGCCCCTGCGGGTGCGCGCGAGCCCAGTGCGGAAGATATCGAGGCCGCTGAGGATATGTCGCCCGAGGAGCGCGCCGCGATGATCGAGGGCATGGTGGACGGGATGCTTGCGCGGCTGGCCAATGATGGTGGTTCTGCGCAGGACTGGGCGCAGCTTCTGCGCGCGCTGGCGGTGCTGGAGCGGCGCGATCAGGCGCTGGATATCCTGCAGGAAGCGCGCACAGTCTTTGCCGCGCGGCCCGAGGATCTGGCACTGATCAATGACGCGGCCGCCGAGGCGGGCCTGAGCACGCCCGCACCCTGATGGCGGTTTTTGAGGATATCGCGGATTTCGCCACCTCCCTGCCGCGCGCGCGGGCGCTTGCAGGGCTGGATCTGGGCACGAAAACCATCGGGGTTGCAGTGTCGGACCGGCTTCTGTCGGTGGCCTCGCCCTTGCAGACCATCAAGCGGGTGAAATTCGGGCAGGATGCGGCGGCGCTTCTGGAGATCGCCTCGGCGCGCGAGATCGGTGGTCTGGTGCTGGGCCTGCCGCGCAATATGGATGGCAGCGAGGGGCCGCGCTGCCAGTCCACGCGGGCATTCGCGCGCAATCTTGCAGCGCTGACCGATCTGCCGATCACCTTCTGGGATGAGCGCCTGTCGACGGTCGCGGCAGAGCGCGCGCTTCTGGAGGCCGATACCTCGCGACGCAAGCGTGCCGAAGTGATCGACCATGTGGCGGCAGGGGTGATCTTGCAGGGCGCGCTGGACCGTTTGGCGGTCTTGCGGCGCGAAAACCCCTGACTGTGTCGCTTTGAGCACTGGTCAGGCGGGTGAGGGATGCTTAACTGGGCCCGAGGACAAGCGAGCAGGCCCGATGATGGACACACTCTGGACGCGCGACGAGATCGAAAGCCCCTGCGTGAAGATCTGCGTTATCCACCCCGAGTCGAAGCTCTGCGCCGGCTGTCTGCGCAGCCTTGACGAGATTGCCGATTGGTCGCGCATGAGTGCCGAGGCACGGCGCGAGATCATGGCGGAATTGCCTGCGCGTGCGCCGCAACTCACCCAGCGCCGGGGTGGACGTGCCGGGCGTCTGAACCGGTCCTGATGTCATCTTGCCCGAAATACTCACGGGGGTTTTCAGGGGGCGCGTGCGCCCCTTGAAGCGGGTGGTTTGGAGGGCAGCCGCCCTCCAAGCCCCCCTCACAGATCAACCCCGCCCATCTGGCAGATGATCCGCCATTCCGTCTCACGCACCGGCTGCACCGACAGGCGCGAGGTGCGCACCAGCGCCATCTCGCTCAGGCGCGGATCGTCCTTGCATTGGGCCAGTGTCACGGGGCGGGGCAGGGGCGCGATGGCCTTCACATCCACGCATTCCCAGCGGGCGTCATCTGTGGTGCTGTCCGGGTGCGCGGTCGCGATCACTTCGCAGATGCCGACAACCGCCTTGTCGGACTGGCTGTGATAGAAAAACGCCCGGTCGCCGAGTGCCATCTCGCGCATGTTGTTGCGCGCCTGATAATTGCGCACCCCGTCCCATTCCTCGCCCGCCTCACCCTTGGCCACAAGGTCATCCCAGGAGAAGGTGTCGGGCTCGGATTTCATCAGCCAGTAGCGCATCAGCCGATGACCTTCTTCCATTCCTGCAGCCGCACGCTTTCGAAAAGCCCAGCTTGGGCGTAAGGGTCCTGCTCGCCCCAGGCTTTCGCGGCCTCCAGATCGGGCAGATCCAGCACGATCAGCGAACCTGCCATCTCCCCCGCCTCATCCAGCAGCGGCCCGGCCTGCGCCACGCAGCCGGTCTGGGCGATATAGGCCAGATGCGCCTCGCGGGTGGATTTGCGCAGGTAGAGCGCGCCGGGCTTGTCGGTGCAGACCATCATATAGAGCGGCATGGGGATATCCTTTCATTCCTCGGTCAGGGGCCGGGCCAGAAGGGCCTCGCGCGCATCCTGCAATGTGATGGCGCCTGCGGCAAGGGCCGCGACCATCCGCGTGATCGGCATGTCGAGGCCGCGCGCCTGTGCCAGCCGCGCCACCGCGCGGGCGGTGGCCGCACCCTCGACGGTGGTGCTGGTATCAAATGCCTCGCCGCGCCCCAGCGCCAGCCCGTAGCGGAAATTGCGCGATTTCTCCGATCCGCAGGTCAGGATCAGATCGCCCAGCCCCGAGAGCCCCGCCAGCGTTTCGGCCTGCGCGCCCATGCGGAGCGCCAGCCGTTGCATTTCCGCATAGCCCCGCGCCATCAGCGCAGCGCGCGCCGATTCGCCCAGACCTGCGCCAATCGTCACGCCGGCCGCGATCGCGATCACATTCTTCAGCGCGCCGCCCAGTTCCGCGCCGATCACATCGGCATTGCGGTAGAGCCGCAGATTGGGGGTGGAAAGCTGGTCCTGAAGCGCGCGCCCCAGCCCCGCATCCGCGCAGGCGAGTGTCAGCGCCGTGGGCAGGCCGCGCGCGATATCCTCGGCGAAGCTGGGGCCGGTCAGAAGGGCGGCGCGCGTTTCGGGCAGGGCGGCGCGGATCACACCCACCGGGCCGATCATCAGATCAAGATCGACCCCTTTCGAGCAGGCCACCAGCACGCGCCCGGCCAGCCAGTCGCGATTCTCTGCCACGAAACCGCGGGTCTGCTGCATGGGAATGGCCAGCAGGATCGTTTCGGCGCGCACTCCAGACAGATCGGATGTCACCTGCACGCCCTCGGGCAGGGGGATACCGGGCAGGCGGGTGGTATTCTCGCGCGCCGCCCGCATCGCCTGCGCCTGTGCCGGATCGCGACACCAGAGCACTGCGTCCCCCAATGCGCAGGCCAGCGCCGTGCCGAATGCGCCCGCCCCCAGAACCGCTATACTCATGCTTTTGCCCCTTTCTTGCCCGATCCGATCAGTGGCGCGGCGGAGGGGTCGAGCGGCCAGCGCGGACGGGCCACGAAATCCGCCGTGCTTTTTCCCGCGCGCATCTGCTCGATCCCGGCCCAGGCGATCATCGCCGCATTGTCGGTGCAGAGCGCCAGCGGCGGGGCGATGAACTGCGCGCCTGCAGCCGCCGCCGCCTGCGTCAGCGCCGCGCGCAGCGACTGGTTCGCCGCGACGCCCCCTGCCACGGCGAAAACGGGCGTGGCCGGGGCAAGCTCCAGATAGGCCGCGAGAGCCCGGCGCGATTTCTCGGCCAGAACGTCACTCACCGCCGCCTGAAACCCGGCGCAGAGATCCGCGCGGTCCTGCACCCGCAACCCGCCATGCTCTGTCACCGCCGCATCGCGGGCGCGCAGCACAGCGGTTTTCAACCCCGAGAAGGACAGATCGCAGCCCGGACGGTCCAGAAGCGGGCGCGGCAGGGGGAAGCGGCTCGGATCGCCCGCCTGCGCCGCGCGCTCGACCGCGGGCCCGCCCGGTTGCGGCAGGCCCAGAATCTTCGCCACCTTGTCAAAAGCCTCGCCCGGTGCGTCATCAATCGTGCCGCCCAGCCGCGTGAAGCGCTCGGGGCCATGCGTGATCAGGAACTGGCAATGCCCGCCCGAGACCAGCAGCATCAGATAGGGAAAGTCGACGCCATCGGTCAGGCGCGGGGTCAGGGCATGGCCTGCCAGATGGTTCACGCCCAGAAGCGGCAGGCCCGTCGCCGCAGCCATGCCGCGCGCCAGCATCACGCCCGAGAGCACGCCGCCGATCAGCCCCGGCCCGGCAGTGACCGCAATCGCGTCGATCTGCTGCAGCGTCATTCCCGCCTGAGCGAGTGCTGCTTCAACCGCGAGATCAAGCTTCTCGGCATGCGCGCGGGCCGCGAGTTCGGGCACGACGCCGCCGAAATCCGCGTGCAACTCGGTCTGGCCCCAGACGACCGAGGACAGGATCACCGGATCGGACCCCGGCGCATCCTGGATCACGGCGCTGGCCGTGTCGTCGCAACTGCTTTCGATGCCAAGCACGGTCAGGGGGCGGGTCTGGAAAAGGGGGTGCATGCGGGCTCCGGTTGCCAAGGCGGGCGCTTTCCAGCTACCACCGGGGGCAGGGCGGCACAATCCCGCGCGGCCCCAATCTGCGGAGTGACCATGCGCCCCTGCCTGTTGCTGACCCGGCCAGAACCTGCGGCGCGCGCCTTTGGCGAGGCCATGCGCGAGGCGGGCTGGCGGGGCGAGGTGCTGATCGCGCCCCTGATGCGCATCGAGATGCTGCCGCTGGAGGCGCGCGTGCTGGAGGGGGTTGCGACAGTGATCGCGACCTCGATGCATGGGGTAAGGGCGCTGGCGCAGGCCACTGCGCGGCGGGACATGCGGCTCTGGACGGTTGGTCCCGGCACGGCGGCGGCGGCCCGCGCCGAGGGGTTTCGCGATATCCATGTCGCGGGCGGGGATGCGCAGGCGCTGTTGCGCGACATGGCCCGCGCCGGGGCCGAGGGGCCGTTTCTGCATCTGCGCGGCGAGCATGTCGCGGTGGATATCGGGGCGGCCCTGCGCGCGGCGGGTCACGCGGCACGCGCGGAAATCGCCTATCGGCAAGCGGCCTTGCCGCTTGATCCAGCGGCAAAAGCGCGCATCATGGCGGGTGGGGATCTGGTCTGTCCGATCTTTTCGCCGCGCTCGGGGCGGCTCTTGGTTGCGGCGATTTCCGGGCTCGATCTGCAGCATACGCGCCTGCATATGGTGGCGATTTCGCAAAATGCCGCCGCACCTTTCGCGGCGCTGCCCTGCGCCTCGCGCGGGATTGCGCCGCAGCCGGATAATCCGGGAATGATGCAGGAGATTATGGCGCTACAGCCGAAGCTTGAGCCTTGGGAAAAGCCAAGCTAAGGTGTGTCCGGAGTTCATGCTGCTGCACTGCGGCAGATCGGTTTTTGGGGGAAAAGGTTTGGCGCGAAAGACAACAGGCAGGAATTCCAAGGCCGGGTCTGGCCCGGCAACCGATGAGAGCAATGTTGCTGCGAAGGCCGGGACAGAACCTCCCCTGACGCCGCCGGGCACGGAGGACGCGTCGCGCCAGACGCCCGAGACATTCGACCCTGACGGAGACGGAACCTCTGCCCCTGAAAGCGCGGGGCGCGACGCTGCCGCCCAAACCCCGGATGCGCCTGTCCCCGCTGCCGATACCGACACGCAAAACCCGGTGCCCCCGGAAGCGATATCTGACGCAGAGCCCGGCGCGCCGCAAATCCCCGGCATAGGCGTAGACAGCATTGAGGGCCGGTCTGACAGCGCGACGATCCTTTCTGACCCTTCTGGTCAGCCCGCCGATAGTGATTCCGAACCTGGCACTGCGCCGATTGTCGGCCCGGATCAGGACAGCCCGGCCAGCACGACCCCGCCCCTCACAGCACCGCCATCGCCACCCGCCTCGGGCAAAGGCGGGTTCTTGCCGATGCTTCTGGGAGGTGTCGTTGCAGGTGGCATCGGGTTCGGCGCGCATTACCTGCTGTCGCAGGACGCGGGCGGGCAAGCGCCCGAGATTGCCGCCTTGCAGGCTGAAATCACCGAATTGCGCGCGGAACTGGCCGCAGCGCCCGACCTGACCGCTCTGGAAGCGGAACTCGCGGAGTTGCGCGCTGCTTTGGGTGACCCGGACGCGGCAACCGACTCGCTTGACGTCGCAGGGCAGATCGCGGCGGAAATCGATGCGCTGCGGGCGGAATTCGCGCAGGATGAGGCCGGAGCGGTCGATCCTGCAGTTCTGGACCGGCTTGACGGGCTGAGATCGGACCTGTCGGAGACAGCGGCGCGTCTTGACGGTTTCGAGGCCGATCTGGCGGCGCGCGATACCCGCATCAGCGCCTTGCAGGACGAGCTTGCCGAGCTGCGCGATCTGGCCGAGAACCGCCTGACTGCCGCCGAGACAGCGCTTGATACGGCATTGGCGCGCGCCGGGCTGGACATGCTGCGCGCGGCGCTGAACAGCGGGGGCGCCTATCCCGACGCGCTGTCGCTGCTGCGCGAGGCCGGGGTCACGGTGCCTGATACGCTTGCAACCCATGCGCCCGGCGGTGTGCCGACGCTTGAGGCGCTGCAGGACAGCTTCCCGGAAGCGGCCCGCGCGGGGCTGCGTGCGGCACTGCAGGACATGCCCGCCGAGACTGCGGGCGAGAGGATCACGAATTTCCTGCGCGCACAGGTGGGCGCGCGTTCGACCACCCCGCGCGAGGGCGATGATCCCGATGCGGTGCTCTCGCGCGCTGCGGCTGCGCTGGAGGCGGGCGCGCTTGATACGGCCCTGATGGAACTGGATGCGCTGCCGGAACCGGCCCTTGTGGCGATGCAGGACTGGCGCCGCGCCGCGCAGGCCCGTCATGATGCCGAGGCGGAGTTCGAGACTTTCGCCACCACGCTTTCGACTCAGTAAGGATATCCCTGATGCTTTGGACTTTGATCAAGATCCTTCTGTTTGTCGCAATCGTGATCGCGCTGGCCTTTGGCCTGGGGCAGTTGATGGACAGCCGCCAGACCATCGAACTGCGCGTCTTCGACATGGAATATGTGCTCAGCCCGTTGATGGCGCTGGGGGTGCTGGCCGCGCTTCTGGTTGCGGTCTGGCTGGTGCTGAAACTGCTTGGGCTGCTTGTCGCGCTATTGCGCTTCATGAATGGCGATGAAACCGCCGTGCGGCGCTATTTCAGCCGTAATCGCGAGAAACGCGGGCTGGATGCGCTGTTGCTGTCGATGATCGCGCAGGCCGAGGGTGACGGCAAGATGGCCATCGCCAAGGCCGAGAAGGCCGACAAGCTGCTGAACCGGCCCATCATGACCAATCTTCTGGTGGCGCAGGCTGCGGAAATGAAGGGCAATCAGACGCTTGCCATCGAACGCTACAAGCTTCTGCTGGAGGATAACCGCAGCCGTTTCGTCGCCGTGCAGGGGTTGATCCGCGCCAAGATTGCACAGGGCGAGATGGAGAAGGCGCGCGCGCTTGCGCAAAAGGCGCTGGACATGCAGCCCGCCCATGAAGAGACGCAGAACACGTTGTTGCAGATGCAGACCGAGGCCGAGGACTGGGCAGGGGCGCGCAAGACGCTGATGCTCAAGAAAGCCTCGGGCACGTTGCCGCGCGATGTCTGGCGCAGGCGCGATGCGATTCTGGCGCTGCAGGATGCCGATGCGCTGGCGGCGGCGGGCGATCTGAACCGCGCGCGCGAAGTGGCCATCGAGGCCAACCGCCTCTCGCCCGATCTGATCCCGGCTGCTGTCGCCGCCGCGCAGGCGCTGGTGGCGCAGAACAAGGGCAGCTATGCGGCAGGGGTGATCAAGAAGGCGTGGAAATCGCAGCCGCATCCTGAACTGGCGGCAGCATTCGCCGCGATCGAACCCGACGAGACCCCGCGCCAGCGGATCGCGCGTTTCGAGAAGCTGCTGCGACAGGCGCCCGATGCTGATGAAAGCAAGCTCCTGCGCGCGGAAATGCTGATCGCCGCCGAGGATTTCCCCGCTGCGCGCCGCGCGCTGGGGGATCTCTATGAGCGCGCGCCTACGGTCCGGTCGCTGACGATCATGGCCGCGATCGAGCGCGGCGAAGGGGCGGATGACGCAGTGGTGCGCGGCTGGCTGGCCAAGGCGCTGACGGCCAATCGCGGCCCGCAATGGGTCTGCTCGAAATGCCAGCATGTGCATGCCACATGGCAGGCGATCTGCGATCAATGCGGGGCCTTCGACACGCTGGAATGGCGCGATGCGCCGGACAGTTCCGGCCCTTCCGCCACCCAGACCGAGCTTCTGCCGATCATCGTGGGCAAGCTCTCGGCGCCTGTTGCGCCCGAGGCGGATGTGGTCGAGGCCAGCGTCGAGGCAGAGGATGACATTGCGCAGGAGGAAGCGAAAAAATCCGCCTGAAAGGGCTGGTAGCCCTTGAGAACCGGTGCTAAAGAGCGCCGCAGGTGGCCGCTGTAGCTCAGCTGGTAGAGCACGTCATTCGTAATGATGGGGTCGGGGGTTCGAGTCCCTTCAGCGGCACCAGTTCCAATCTGTCCGACCGGGATAATGCCATAGCTGTCGCCCCGTGGCGGGTTATTGCGCGTGCCTTGCGCGGTTTGCTCTTGTCAGCGCCGGTTTTCTGCCGCAACGATGCGCGGCACGGAAATGCTGCGGTTGCAGCATCAACTTCGGGGGCTGTTGATGAACATTCTTGAGCTTGCGGCGCAGAATCTGATTTCTCCGGCCATCCTGTTTTTCGTCCTCGGTCTGTCAGCGGCTTTCGCGCGCTCTGATCTGAGCGTGCCCGAAGCGGTTGCGAAGGGGCTGTCGCTCTATCTTCTGCTGGCGATCGGCTTCAAGGGCGGGGTCAGTGTCTCGGCGCATGGGGTCGATGCCGGGCTGATTCTGACGATCATCGCGGGCGTGGTGCTGTCATTCCTGTTGCCGCTGATCGCTTTCGCGCTGCTGCGGGTGATGAGCACGCTTTCGGTTATCGATGCCGCAGCAGTTGCCGCGCATTACGGGTCGATCTCGATTGTCACATTCGTCGCGGCAAGTTCCGTTCTCACCACCGCCGGGATTGCTTTCGAGGGCTATATGGTGGCGGTCGCCGCTGCCATGGAGGCGCCTGCGATCCTGTCCGCGCTCTGGCTGGTCGCGCGCGCGGGTGGCGGCAGAAGCGATGAGGCGGTCGATTCCGGGCTGATGCGTGAGATCTTGCTGAATGGCTCTATCGTGCTTCTGGTCGGCGCCTTTGCCATCGGGGTGATCACCGGCGAGCAGGGCATGGCCAAGATCGAAGCCTTTATCGTTGCACCGTTTCTGGGCATTCTGTGTCTGTTTCTGCTGGATATGGGGCTGGTTGCGGGGCGTGGACTGCGCCAGACGCGGGGGCTGTTGCGCCCCGGCCTGATCCTGTTTGGAGTCGTGATGCCGCTTTCGGGCGCGACATTGGGCATGGCGGCAGCGCTGCTGATCGGGCTGTCAACCGGAGGCGTGATGCTGATGATGGTGCTCGCGGCCTCGGCCTCGTATATCGCGGTTCCGGCGGCGATGCGGGTGGCGCTGCCCGAAGCCAATCCGGCGGTCTATCTGACCCTTGCGCTTGGCGTCACCTTCCCCTTCAATCTGGTTCTGGGGATCCCCATTTATCTGGCCCTCGCGCAGACTGTCACCGGAGGAAGCTGAACAGATGCAGACGCATAAGGCAAAGCGGGTGGAAATCACCATCGAGGCGGTCATGGAGCAGCGGCTGACGGCTGCGCTGGAGCGCGCCGAAGTGACGGGGTTTACCGTGCTGCCGGTCATGGGCGGCTCTGGCCGGTCCGGGCGCTGGAGCCGTGAGGGGCAGGTCACACGCGCCGCCGGGATGGTGGTCGTGGTCTGTATCATCCGCCCCGAACGGCTGGATGCGCTGCTTGAAGCGGCCTTTGGCCTGCTGGAGCGCCATATCGGCGTGGTCTGTGTGACCGATTGCGAAGTGCTGCGCGCGAACAGGTTCTGATCGCGCGCAGGGCTTGTTCAGGCCCGGCTGCGCAGCATGTCCAGAAGCGCGCGCGAGGGCTGGCCGGTGACGGGCAGGCCGCGCGCTTGCTGATAGGCGCGGATCGCGGATTCGGAATTGGGGCCGATCACGCCATCTGCGCCCTGGGTGTCAAAGCCCGCGCGCGTCAGCAGGCGCTGAAGCTCTTGCCGGTCGCCCACGCGCAGCCCATGGCGGTCGGGCTGGAAATTGCCCCGGATCGGCCCGCGCCCGGCGATGCGGTCCGAGAGATGGCCAATGCCGATGGCGTAGAATTCCGAGTTGTTGTAGCGCAGGATGGTGCGGAAATTCTGGAACACCAGAAAAGCCGGACCGCGCGGCCCGTCCGGCAGGATCAGCGAGGCGGCGCCGTGATCGGGCGGGTTGCGCCCGTCCATGTCGCGGAGGCCCAGCCCCGCCCATTCGCCCACAGAGCGCGTGCTGCCGCGTCCGGCCAGCCCGGTGTTGAACCCTTCGGGCAGGCGCACTTCCACGCCCCAGGGCGCACCACGCCGCCAGCCCATGCGCGACAGGTAATTCGCCGCAGAGGCCAGACCATCGGCGGGATCGTCGGACCAGATATCGCGACGGCCATTGCCGGTGAAATCGACCGCGTAATCCTGATAGGTGGTCGGGATGAACTGGGTATGGCCCATCGCACCCGCCCATGACCCGCGCAGATTGGCGAGGCTGGTATCTCCGCGTTGCAGGATGCGCAGGGCGGCGAGAAGCTGGGATTCGAAAAACGCGCCGCGCCGTCCGTCAAAAGCCAGAGTCGCGGTGGCAGAGATGACCGGGATATCGCCGCGTTCCGTGCCGTAGCGCGATTCCAGCCCCCAGACGGCGGTGACGACTTCGGCCTCGACCCCGTAGCGTGCCTCGATGGCGCGCAGGGTTGCATTGTGGCGCGAGAGGGCGGCGCGGCCCGCTGCGATGCGCTCATCCGAGGCGACGATGCCCTGAATGTAATCCTCGAATGTGCGGGTGAATTCGGTCTGGCGGCGGTCGCGGGCGATCACATCAGGCAGGAATCCCGCCGCGTTCAGCGCCGGATCGACGACATTTGCCGGGATGCCTGCGGAAATCGCGCGGCCCCGGAACTGGGATTTCCACGCATCAAAGGCGGGATTGCGCTCTGCCCGCATCGGTGCGGCGCGCGCGGTGGGTGTGCTCATCGGCACGCCTCCGCCCATGCAGGCCGAAAGCGACAGGGCGGATAGCCCGAGGATTGTGGAACGTCTGGACAGATACATGGCACTGCTCACCCCTGATTATTCTGGTGTTTTGCCCGATAGTAGCCGAGGGACAGGCCAGTGTTAAGGACTGCGTTTCATATTCGGCAACAGCTCTGCATAATTTGGCTCACCAAACAGAAATGAGGATGGCGACTGCGCTGGCGGGCGCGAATGCATGAGGATGCCATCGGCGCGGCACTCTATTTATTTCAAATGTTACAACAGGTTGCGACGTATATGCGACTTCTGCATAGTGCACCACCGCAGCCATAATGCCCGCCCGGCACCGCCGGGCAGCGCCTGCCTGCCCCCCGGCAGGCGCTTCAGACGTCACAAAGTAGCGCAGTGTTGCGGGCTAATAGATGCCCCTCCAGACCTCCCCGCAGCGCAAAAGCGCCTACCCAGGCAGGCGCTGCCCTCTTTTCTGTCCGTGGACAGGGCATGCAGAGGTCATATTCGGCAACAATCCCGCCGGCGGGGGGGGGCAGTATTGGGGGCTTGGTTCGGGACGGGGGTGCGGCTAGCATGGCGCGCATGAAACGAGGGGATCTGATGCGCCGTTCTGTTGTCGTGTTTTTCTGTCTGTTGCTGCCGGGCTGTGTGGCGGCGAATGTCGAGACCTCGCCGCGCCCCGAGCCACGGGCCGAGGCCGGGGTGACTGCGCGGGCGACGGGCAGTTTTGATACATGGATGTCGGGCTTTGCCACACGCGCCCGCAATGCCGGTGTGAGCGAGGCGACGCTGGCGCGGGCGCGTCCGCATATGCAGCACCTGCCCGCGACGGTTGCGCTGGACGGGCGGCAGAGCGAGTTCGGCGCGCGGGTCTGGGAATATATGGACAGTTCGGTCACGCCCGCGCGGATTTCGCAGGGGCAGGCCGCCCTGCGCGCGCGGGAAGGGGTGCTATCGCGGATCGAGGGGCGCTATGGTGTGCCGCCCGAAGTGGTGGTTGCGATCTGGGGGATCGAGACCTCTTACGGGGCGGATCGGGGCCGGGTTTCGACACTTTCGACACTGGCGACGCTGGCCAAGGACGGGCGGCGCGGCGCGTTTTTCGAGGGGCAGCTGATCGATGCGCTGAAGATCGTGCAGGCGGGCGATATCGCGCCGGGTGCGATGATCGGCTCATGGGCCGGGGCTTTCGGGCATACGCAATTCATGCCGTCGAGCTATCTGGCCTATGCGGTGGATTTCACTGGCAACGGGCGGCGCGATCTGTGGTCGGATGACCCGGCGGATGCGCTGGCCTCGGCGGCGAATTATCTTGCGCGGCGCGGTTGGGTGCGTGGCCAGCCCTGGGCGGTCGAGGTGGTGCTGCCTGCGGGGTTTGACCTGAACCTGACCGGCCAGCGCCAATCGGCAGAGGCTTGGGGCCGGGCGGGGCTGCGCGCGGCCTCCGGCTCCATCGCTCCGGGTGCGTCGCGGCTGATCCTGCCGGGCGGGGCGCGGGGACCGGCGTTTCTGGCCTATGGCAATTACGATGTGCTGAAGGAATATAATATCTCGGATGCCTATGTGCTGGCGCTGGGGCATCTGTCGGACCGGCTGCGCGGGGCAGGGCCATTGCGGGGGCAATGGCCGCGCGGCGACCGGGCGCTAAGCCTGTCCGAGCGCACGGAATTGCAGCGCCGTCTGAACGCGCTGGGATATGACACGGCGGGGATCGACGGGCGGCTGGGGCCTGCCACGGTTGCGGCTGTGCAGGCATGGCAGCGCGCCAATGGCCTGCCGCCGGATGGTTATGTCAATGCGGATCTGCTGGCGCGACTCAGGCGCTGAGTGCGGCGGGATGGCCCGCGCCCCAGACCTGTGCCGCATCGCGGGCGATCAGCCGCGCTTCGATCCGGCTCAGGATCGCCTGGGCTGCGCGCGTATCGCCCCGCGCCTCGCGCAGGGCGCGTTGCCAGAGCTTGAGGGCGGATTGCGCGCTCCAGGGTAGCGCCGCCTGCGCGAGCCACAGGCGCAGCTCGCGCGGCAGGCGGTCATGCCGCGCCATGGGGCTGGCGCGGCGGTGTTTCAGGCTGGTCGAGAGGTTGCGGCGCATGGGGCTTATGCGGCCTTGCGCTGGCCCCAGCGCGGGAAGGGGTCGGCAAGACCCGCCCAAGCTTCGGGCGTGAAACTGTCAGCCGTGATCAGGCAGGCATCCAGCGCTGCTGTCAGCGCATCACGGTCCATGCCCGCACCGATGAAGACCAGTTCCTGCCGCCGGTCGCCCCAGGGCTCGACCCAGTTCTCGCGCATCTTCGCCTGCGCCTCGGGGTGATCGGGCCAGCGTTCCTGCGGGATCGCGGCCCACCAGCCGCCCAGAGGGGCCACACTGGAAATCGCGCCAGCCAGCGAAAACTCGGCCACCCAATTGGGGCGTGTGGCGAGCCAGAAATGTCCCTTGGCGCGGATCACGCCGGGCAGGGGGCCGTTGAGCAGATCATGCACCTTGGCCGGGTGGAAGGGACGGCGCGCGCGATAGACGAAGCTGGAGACGCCATATTCCTCGGTCTCGGGTACATGATCGGCGAAACCGTAAAGTTCCTTGGCCCAGAGCGGGTGTTCATGCGCAGTGTCGAAATCAAAAAGGCCGGTGTCGAAAATCTCGTCCGCGGGCACGCGGGACTGGTCGGCCTCGATCAGTTTTGCATCGGGGTTCAGCGCCTTGATGATCTTGCGCGCGGCATCCACGCGCTCGGGGCCCGCATCCGAGACCTTGTTAAGCACGATCACATCGGCAAATTCGATCTGATCGGTCAGAAGATTGACCAGCGTGCGCTCATCTTCCGCGCCCAGAGTCTCGCCCCGATCCGCCAGAAAATCATGGCTGGAAAAATCCTGCAGCAGATTGACCGCATCGACCACTGTCACCATCGTGTCGAGGCGGGCGACATCCATCAGGCTCTCGCCCGCCTCGTCACGGAATTCAAAGGTCGCGGCAACCGGCAGGGGTTCGGAAATGCCGGTGGATTCGATCAGCAGGTAATCAAAGCGGCCCTCGGCGGCCAGGTGCCGGACTTCGGCCAGCAGATCGTCGCGCAGGGTGCAGCAGATGCAGCCATTGGACATCTCGACCAGCTTTTCCTCGCCGCGCTTGAAATCCACACCGGCGGCGATCAGATCGGCGTCGATATTCACTTCGGACATATCATTCACGATCACCGCGACGCGCCGCCCCTCGCGATTGTTCAGCACATGATTAAGGAGCGTGGTCTTGCCCGCGCCAAGAAAGCCGGAGAGGACGGTGACAGGCAGGCGGGCGTCGTGGTGCGACATCTGGCGACTCCATGTTATGTGATAATATAACATTTAGAGGCCAGAAGAGAGAAGCGCAAGGGGGGTGGGGTAAGGTGCGTGGTGACCACGCACCTTACGGGTCAGCTTATGCCTTGCCCTTATAGATATCGACCAGTTTGGCCAGCATCGCCAGCGCCTCGTCGCGGTCACGCTGGAAGCTGTTGCGCCCGATGATCGAGCCATTGCCGCCGCCGTCGCGGATCGCGCGGGCATCGTCATAGACCGAATCCGCGCCTTTCTTGGCCCCGCCCGAGAAGACAACGATCCGGCGCCCGTTGAAGCTCGACTGCATGCAATGTTTCACCCGCGCGGCCTGGCTGGCGATATCGATCTGCTGATCCTCATAGACCTTTTTCGCCTCGGGCAGCATCAGGTGATCGGTCGAGAGTTTGATCTTGATGATATGCGCCCCCAGAAGGGCCGCGATCTGCGCGGCATAGGCGGCTACATCGATGCCGGTCTCGCCATCCTTGGTGATCGCCTCGCCGCGCGGATAGGACCAGATCACGGTGGCCACGCCCTTGGCGGCGGCTTCTTCGCGCATGGCCGAGATTTCCTCGAACATGTCCAGCGCACAGTCCGAGCCGGGATAGATGGTGAAGCCGATGGCCGAACAGCCGAGCCGCAGCGCATCATCCACTGAGCCCGTGATCGCCTGATTCTTGCCAGCCGTTTCCGACATCAGCGAATTGGCGGAGTTCACTTTCAGGATGGTGGGGATCTGGCCTGCGAATGTATCGGCGCCTGCCTCGATCATGCCCAGAGGCGCAGCATAGGCGTTCAGCCCGGCATCAATGGCAAGCTGGAAATGATAATGCGGGTCATAGGCGGCGGGGTTGGGCGCAAAAGTGCGCGCGGGGCCATGCTCGAACCCCTGATCGACCGGCAGGATGATCATCTTGCCGGTGCCGCCCAGCTTGCCCTGCATCAGCATGCGGCACAGATTGGCCTTCACGCCGGGAGTGTCGGATTCGTAGTGGCTGAGGATTTTCTGAACGATGCGGGTTGCGCGCATGGGCTGCTCCTGTCCGGTTGGTGTTTTCGGGCAGGGTTAATCCGCGCAACGGGGCAAAACAATGGAGATAGCGCAAGCGGGGCGCAATGATTGCGCAAACAGGTGCCATCAAAGCTGATTTCACGCCGGTATCTGCAAGTTTCAGCGGGATTGGAGCGGGTGAAGGGAATCGAACCCTCGTATTCAGCTTGGGAAGCTGCTGCTCTACCATTGAGCTACACCCGCATCGGCGCGACCTTTAGCGCGGTCGCGCCATGCCGTCAAGCATCGGCTCAGAACGGGATTTCGTCATCCATATCAGCACGGCCTGCGGGGGCGGAGCCGCCATAGCTGGAGGAATAGCCCTGATCGCGGTCATAGCCACCGCCACTGCCGCCGGAGCCGCCGCCGGAACCGCCGCCGCCCTCGCCGCGCCCGTCAAGCATGGTCAGCGTGCTGCCCATGCCCGCGACGACCACATCGGTCGAATAGCGGTCCTGACCGCTCTGGTCCTGCCATTTGCGGGTCTGCAGCGTGCCCTCGACATAGACTTTCGAGCCCTTTTTCAGATATTGCTCGGCCACGCGCACAAGCCCCTCGCCGCGCAGAACGACATTGTGCCATTCGGTGCGTTCCTTGCGCTCGCCCGTGGCGCGGTCGCGCCATTGCTCGGATGTGGCGATGCGCAGATTGCAGATCTTGCCGCCATCGGGAAATGTGCGCACTTCCGGGTCACGCCCCAGATTGCCGATGAGAATGACCTTGTTTACCGATCCTGCCATAGGGCCCCCTGTGAAACTTGTGGCGCATCCTGCGAATCCGCAGGCTGTCGCGCGCCCTTGCTGTCACATCAGCATATCAGGGTAAAGAAGTGGTTGAGAAGGGCCAAGCGCGCGTGCTTTCCCGGGGCACCATCCGAGGAGGGCGCAAACCTGTCGCGGGGACTGGAAAAATCTCTCATCTGCGCGTATAAGCATCCGGTCAAAAAGGGACAGGTCACATCATCATGCGCAAAGGCCGGGCTATCTGCTCTGTTCTCGCCCTGTGCCTCTCGGCGCAGAGCAGCGTTGCGCAGGGGCTGAGCCTGTCGAGCAGTGGCACGACCTCGCGGCTGGACAGTATGCGCGCGGCCAGCCGGGTGATTGACGGGCGGATGTCCGAGCAATATTCCGCCTCGGCGCGGCTCTTGCCCAATGCGGAAGCGCGAACTGCCGCCGCGCAGGCGGCCATTCCGCGCTATTCCGGCAATTATCGCGGCGCCTATATCGAGGTGGCGCGGGCGGCGGCGCGCAAGCACAATATCCCCGAGGATCTGTTCCTGCGGCTGGTGCATCAGGAAAGCCGCTGGAACCCGTCTGCGGTGTCGCATAAGGGCGCGATCGGGCTGGCGCAGCTGATGCCGGGCACGGCGGAATTGCTGCGTGTCGATCCCAGCGACCCGCAGCAGAATCTCGAAGGTGGCGCGCGCTATCTGCGCATGATGTTTGACAAATTCGGCGACTGGAGGCTGGCGCTGGCGGCCTATAATGCCGGTCCCGCCGCGGTCGAGCGGCACAACGGCATTCCGCCTTTCCGCGAGACGCAGGATTACGTCCGCATCATTCTGGGCACAAGCTGACATTTGGGCCTTGCACCCGCGGGCGGGCTTTCGCACTCTGACGCGACAACAGCCCCCGGAGATGACATGCCCAAGCTGGACCTTGATTTCGTCCGCGCCCAATTCCCCGCCTTTGCTGAACCCAGCCTGCAAGGACAGGCGTTTTTCGAAAATGCAGGCGGATCCTATACCTGCAAGCCGGTGATTGACCGGCTGATGCGCTATTACCACCAGCGCAAGGTCCAGCCCTATGCGCCTTATGAAGCGTCGCGTCTGGCCGGGGCAGAGATGGACGAGGCGCGCCTGCGTCTGGCGGCGATGATGGGGGTCGAGACGGATGAGCTGAGTTTCGGCCCCTCGACCACGGCCAATACCTATGTGCTGGCGCAGGCTTTCGGGGACTGGCTGAAACCGGGGGATGCGATCATCGTCACCGATCAGGACCATGAGGCCAATTCCGGGCCATGGCGGCGTCTGGCCGCGCGCGGGATCGAGATTCGCGAATGGACCATCGACCCGCTGACCGGGCATCTGGACCCTGAAAGCCTGTGGGGGCTGGTGGATGAGCGGGTGCGGCTGGTGTGTTTTCCGCATTGCTCGAATGTGGTGGGCGAGATCAATCCGGTGGCCGAGATCTGCACGCGGCTGCGCGGGGCGGGGATCTATTCCTGCGTGGACGGGGTGTCCTATGCGCCGCATGGGCTGCCGGATGTGGGCGCGCTGGGGGCGGATATCTATCTGTTTTCGGCCTACAAGACCTATGGGCCGCATCAGGGGCTGATGGTGATCCGGCGTGCGCTTGGCGAGGCGCTGCCCAATCAGGCGCATTATTTCAACGCCGATGTGCTGTATAAACGCTTCACGCCCGCAGGCCCGGATCATGCGCAGATCGCGGCCTGTGCGGGGATGGCGGATTATATCGATGCGCTGCATGGTCATCATTTTCCGCAGGACAAGGCCGATCCGAAAACCCGCGCCGCGCGGGTGCATGATCTGATGCGGGGCCATGAAACCGCGCTGTTGCAGCCGCTGCTGGATCATCTGGGCGGGCGCAATGATCTGCGGTTGCTGGGACCAACGCAGGCGGCGGCGCGGGCGCCGACCGTGGCGCTGTCGCATGCGCGCCCGGGTCATGATCTGGCGGCAGCGCTGGCGCCGCTGGGCATCATGGCGGGGGGTGGCAGTTTCTACGCCAATCGCGCGCTGCAGGGGCAGGGGGTGGACCCGGCGCATGGGGTGCTGCGGGTGTCTTTTGTGCATTACACCCGCCGCGAAGATCTTGACCAGCTGATATCGGCACTAGATCGCGTCTTGTAACAGCAAGCAAGGCGCCGGAATTTGTCTGACACTGCCCCGATCCTGCTCTGGTTCCGGCGCGATCTGCGCCTGAGCGATCATCCTGCATTCACTGCGGCCGCGGCCTCTGGTCGTCCGGTGATCCCGGTGTTTCTTTGTGATCAGGTTGTCGAGGGGCTGGGGGCGGCGCCGAAATGGCGGCTGGGCTTGGGGGTCGAGGCATTTGCGCAGCGGCTGGAGGGGATCGGCGCGCGGCTGATCCTGCGGCGCGGCGATGCTCTGGCGGCGTTGCAGGCGCTGATCGCCGAGACGGGTGCGACGGCGGTCTGGTGGGGGCGGCAATATGACCCCGTGCAGATCGCGCGTGACAAGGCGGTAAAAGCTGCGCTGACGGCGCAGGGCATTGAGGCGCGCAGCTTTCCCGGTCATCTGCTGTTCGAGCCCTGGGAGGTCGCGACCGGGCAGGGCGGGTTCTATCAGGTCTATACGCCCTTCTGGAAGGCGGTGCGCGGGCGCGATGTGGCGGCGCGGCTGCCTGCGCCGGAGGATTTGCGCGTGCCGGAGGCATGGCCGGAAAGCGATGATCTGGCCAACTGGGGACTGGGCCGCGCGATGGGTCGGGGGGCGGATGTAGTCGCGCGCTATCTGCATCTCGGGGAAGAGGCCGCGCAGGCGCGGCTGGCGGGCTTCATGCGCCACGGGATCGAGGGCTATGGGCGCGACCGTGACCGGATGGATCTGGACGCGACTTCGGGCCTGTCGGAGAACCTGACCTATGGCGAGATCAGCCCGCTTGCGCTCTGGGAGGCAGGCCAGCGGGCGCTGCAGGGCGGCAAGGCGGGGGCCGAGACCTTCCTCAAGGAGCTGGTCTGGCGCGAATTTGCCTATCATCTGATCTGGCACACGCCCCATATCACCACGCGGAACTGGCGCGAGGGGTGGGAGGGTTTCCCGTGGCAAAAGGATAACCCCGACAGCCTGCGCTGGAAACAGGGGCGCACGGGGATCGCGCTGGTGGATGCGGCCATGCGCGAGATCTATGTGACGGGGCGGATGCATAACCGCGCGCGGATGCTGGTGGGCAGCTACCTGACGAAACATATGCTGACCGACTGGCGCGTGGGGCTGGAGTGGTTTGCGGAATGTCTGGTGGACTGGGATCCGGCGGCCAATGCGATGGGCTGGCAATGGGTGGCGGGCTGTGGCCCCGATGCGAGCCCCTATTTCCGCATCTTCAACCCCGACACACAGGCTGCGAAATTCGATCCCGAATCCCGCTACCGGCGGCGCTGGCTGGCGGAACTGTCGGAAGCGCCGCCCGAGAGCGCCTTGCAGTTTTTTGACGCCTGCCCGCGGAAATGGGGTATGAAAAGGGATCAGACCTATCCCGCCCCGCTGGTCGATCTGGCCGAGGGTCGAAAGCGGGCGCTGGAGGCTTATCATACCAGATAGTCAGGCCCGAAAGGGTCGCAACAGGGACCAGAGACTGATGACAGACACAGCGCAGCCGCCACAGATGATGGCAGGGATCCTGACCTCGCTGAGTGGTCAGCAGGCGCTGCCGCGCTATTTCACGCAAGCTTTCGCGCGGGCGGAACGGCTGAACCGGGGGCGGCTGGATATCGTGCTGCCCGATGGGCGGCGCTTCCGGGCGGAAGGGGCCGCAGCGGGGCATGCGGCGGAATTGCATGTGCATGACCCCGACCTCTTCGCGCGGCTGATCCGCGAGGGGGATGTGGGTTTTGCCGAATCCTATATGGAGGGCGGCTGGTCCACGCCCGATCTGCAAGCCTTCATGGATCTGGTCACTGACGACAACCCGTCGGTCTATGACGCGGCGGTGGGCATGCGGATCATGCGCGCGCTGGAGCGGCTGCGCCACGCATGGCGCGCGAATTCAAGGGCGCAGGCGCGCAGGAATATCAGCTATCATTATGATCTGGGGAATGATTTCTACGGGTTATGGCTGGATGAGAGCATGACCTATTCCTCGGGCATCTTCACCACCGGCAACGAGACGCTGGAGGCCGCGCAAGCGGCGAAATATGCCGCGATGGTGGACCGGATGGGAGTGAGGCCGGGCGATCATGTGTTGGAAATCGGCTGCGGCTGGGGGGGATTTGCGGAATATGCCGCCGCCCGGCGCGGCCTGCGAGTGACGGGGCTGACCATCAGCCGGGCGCAGCACGATTACGCAGTTGCCCGCATGGCGCGGCTGGGGCTGTCGGATCGGGTTGAAATCCGCCTGCAGGATTACCGCGACACCGAAGGGCAGTTCGACGGGATCGCCTCGATCGAGATGTTCGAGGCGGTGGGCGAAAAATACTGGCCGCGCTATTTCCGGGCGGTCCGGGAGCGGCTGAAACCCGGCGCGAAAGCGGTGATCCAGATCATCATGGTGCCGGATGCGCGCTTCAGCTTCTACCGAAAGCATGTTGATTTCATACAGAAATACATCTTCCCCGGTGGCATGCTGGGCGCGCCCGGCCCGGTGCGCCGCGTGGCCGAGGCGCAGGGGTTGCGCTATGTCTGCACCCATGATTTCGGGGCAAGTTACAGCGAGACCCTGCGCCGCTGGAATGCGAGATTTCAGGCCCGCTGGCCAGAGATCGCAGCACTTGGTTATGATCTGCGCTTCAAGCGGATGTGGGAGTTTTACCTGACCTCTTGCGCCGGGGCTTTTGCGAGCGGCAGTTGTGATGTCACGCAACTGGTGTTGCAACATCCCGACACTGCGTGAGCCCCGACGCCGCTTGCGGGTCTGGTGAATTGCGCAAAGCCCGGCGCGGGGCTATCCTCTGGCCAGAGCAGACAAGAACAAAGGCCAGACATGCCCACCCTGACCCGCCTCGCCGCCATGGTGCTTTTCGGCGCGCTGACCTATTTTCTTGGCCTGCGCTACCAGCTTCTGTTTGACGATCCGCCCCGATCGCTGATGGCGGGCAGCCTGTTTCTGGCCGTGGTCGCGGGGTTTGTGGGCTGGTCCTTTGTCGGGCCGCGCATTGGCCGCTCTTATCTCCGTGCCTTCACCGTGGTCATTCAGGGCTATCTGGCGACGCTGCTTCTGGCGCTGTTTCTCTATGGGTTCTACGACGCGTTCACCCAAGGTTATGCCATGCGCTACAAGGATTTCGGTGATGCGTTTCAGGGGGTGATAGGGGTCGCCATCGCGCATGTGACGCGGATGCTGGATCGAGATTTCATGGTGCTTCTGGGGGGGATTTCCGTGATCATCACGCTGGTCGTGACCACAGTCTTTCGCGTCGCAGAAGCACGGCGGACCGAATATTGAGCAACGCGGTCTTTCTGTCCGGCCCTTGGGTTGCGCCGCAGATGCTGGCGCTATTGGGGATGTCCGGTGCGCCCGCTCGCATGGTCGATTTGCCCGATCACCGGCTATGCGCGCCGGTTGCGGGGATGCCGGTGCTGGTTTCCGCGCCCGCTGCGGCTGTTTCCGGCGCGGTTTACCGGCTGGACGCCCGAGGAGCCGCGCGGCTCGCCGCATTGCAGGCGCTGTTCGGGGCCGAGCCTGTGCCTTGCGCTCTGGGGGATTGCGATACGGTTACGATTTTTCGCCGCGAGGCTTTGGGGTGCTTGAAACCTGACTGGCCCGGTCCTGACTGGCCCGATGCTGACTGGTCAGAGGCGCGCGCAGAGATCCTGATGGCGGCCTGCGCGGAAATGGTGCTGCTCTCGGAAACCCATCCGCCAGAGGCATTGCAGGCCCGCTGGCCCATGGCGCTGTCGCATGCGGCCTCTGTCCGGCGCGGCGGGGCCGAGGACGCCCCGGCCACCCTGCGCCGCGACTGGACGCGCGCGGATGTGACGCTGGAGACGCCGCGCCAGCCCTATGCCTGGTATTTCGGCGTGCGCGAGGATGATCTGCGCTTCCGGCGTTTCGATGACAGCCTGTCGGATGTGGTCAAGCGCGCGGGGTTCGTGATGAGCGATGCTGTGACCGTGCTGCCCTATGATCCGCAACGCGACCGGGTGATGCTGGTCGAGCAGTTCCGTTTCGGCCCCTGGCTGCGCGGGGTGCAGAACCCGTGGTCACTGGAGCCGATTGCCGGGCGTGTGGACCCGTTCGAGACCCCCGATGCGGCGGCATTGCGCGAGGCGCAGGAAGAGACCGGGCTCGCGCTGGAGACGGATCGGCTGGTCGCAGTGGGCCGGGCCTATCCCTCGCCCGGAGCGATCACCGAATATCTGTATCACTATGTCGCGCTCTGCGACCTGCCGGACGGGTCCGAGGGCGTTTCGGGGCTGGAGACCGAGGCCGAGGATATCCGCAGCCATGTGATCAGTTTCGACCGGCTGATGGATCTGGTCAGAAACGGCGAGGCGCAGAACGGCCCCTTGGTGCTGACGGCATGGTGGCTGGCCGCGCATCGCGAAGGGCTGCGGGCGGGGTGAGGGGCTGCGAGTGCGGTCATTCCAGCAGGCTCAGGAACTGGTCCACATCTTCGGCGCGGGTGGACCAGCTCGTGACCAGCCGGGCCGAGACCGTCTCGGGGTCATTCTGGTGATCCGGCCAGAGGAAATATTGCGCGCCAGCCGCTTGCAGCCGTGCATGAGTGTCGCGCGGAAGCGTGGCAAAGAGCATATTGCCCCCGCGCGGGAACATCAGCCGCCCCGCCAGACCTGCCTCCAGCCGCGCGGCCATTTCATTGGCGTGATGTGCGAGGTCGCGCCACAATCCGGCTTCGATCCATGCCAGCATCTGCGCCGACAGGAAGCGGTGCTTCGACCACAGATGCCCCGCGCGTTTGCGGCGCAGCTGCGCTTCCCAGTAGCGGGCGGGGTCGAAGAAGATCACCGCCTCGACCCCCATCAGCCCGTTTTTCGTGCCGCCCAGCACCAGAACATCGACGCCCGCGCGCCATGACATCTCGGCAGGCGTGCAGCCCTCGGCGACCAGCGCATTGACAAAACGCGCGCCGTCCAGATGCACGGGCAGGCCGTGGTCATGGGCGATCTGCGCCAGTTCGGTGATCTCTGCCACGGAATAGCGCGTGCCGCATTCGGTCAGGTTGGTCAGGCTGAGGGCGGCGGGCTGCACCGCATGCACGACCCCATGCCCGGAGCGTGTGAGCGTGTCGCGCAAGGCCTGCGCGTCGATCTTGCCATCGGGGCCGGTGACATGCACCAGCTTCGCGCCGCCAGTGTAGAATTCGGGCGCGCCGCATTCATCGACCTCGATATGGGCCAGATCCTGACAATAGATCGCCCCCCAGGGCGGGCAGAGCGTGGCCAGCGCCAGCGCATTCGCCGCCGTGCCGGTCGTGACCAGCATGACCTCGGCCTGAGGCGCCTCGAACAGATCGCGGATGCGCGCGCGCAGGGTGTCCATCAGCGGGTCGGTGCCATAGCCCGAGGCATAGCCTTCATTGGCGCGGGTGATCGCGTCGAGGATGGGGCCGGGCAGGCCGGAGGTGTTGTCAGAGGCAAAATACATGCGCGGCACGCTGTCGCGAGCCATGATTGATGTCAAGGGGGGCGGCTTGACAGGACAGGGGGCAGAGCGCATATCCCAAGCAACACAGGAGATAGGCCCATGTTCATCCAGACGGAATCGACCCCCAACCCGGCCACGCTGAAATTCCTGCCCGGTCAGGATGTGCTGGGGCTTGGCACGGCGGATTTCCCGAATGCGGATGCGGCAGCCGCGTCGCCGCTGGCGCGTAGGCTGTTTCAGGTCGCGGGTGTGACCGGCGTGTTTCTGGGCAGCGATTTCATCACTGTCACCAAAAGCGATGATGCGGAATGGCAGCATCTGAAGCCCGAGATCCTTGGCGCGATCATGGAGCATTTCCAGTCCGGCGCGCGCGCCATCGAGGGTGAGGCCGAGGCGGGACATGCCACCCATGACGGACCGGATGCCGAGATCGTGAGCCAGATCAAGGAACTGCTGGACAGTCGCGTGCGCCCGGCTGTGGCGCAGGATGGCGGCGATATCACCTTCCACGGGTTCGAGCGTGGCGTGGTCTATCTGCATATGAAAGGCGCCTGCGCGGGCTGTCCTTCCTCGACCATGACGCTGAAAATGGGGATCGAGAATCTGCTGCGCCATTATATCCCCGAAGTGACCGAGGTGCGGCCGGTTGCCGTCTGATCGCCTGATCCTTGGCTTTGACACATCGGCCGCGCATTGCGCGGCCGCTCTTCTGTCGGGCGATACGGTGCTGGCCTGCGCGCATGACGAGATGGCGCGGGGACAGGCGGAGGCATTGGTGCCGATGCTGGAGCAGGTCTTGCGCGCGAGCGGCGTGGCATGGGGCGATCTGGACGCGCTGGCCGTGGGCGTCGGGCCGGGCAATTTCACCGGCATCCGCATTTCGGTGGCGACCGCGCGCGGGCTGGCGCTGGCGCTCGGCATCCCGGCGGTTGGCGTGTCGGTTTTCGAGGCGCGCGCCTGCGGGCTGCCGCGCCCGCTGGTCGTGGTTGAGGATGCCCGGCGCGGGGAGGTCTATCTACAAGGGTTTGGTGCCGGGCCGGAGGCGCCCTGTCTGCGCCCGCTTGCCGGGATCGCGCTGGCCCCCGGAACCCCCGTCACCGGCAGCGGCGTGCAGGCCATTGCCATGACGGGCGAGGTTTCGATCCTGCCGCCGCGCTATCCGCTGGCCGAAGCCATCGCCCGCGCCGGGGCGCAGAAGCTGGGTTCAGACCCGCTGCCGCGCCCGGCGCCGCTCTATATCCGCGCGGCGGATGCGGCCCCCTCTCCGGAGCAGCCGCCCGCGTTGCTGCCATGAGCCCGGCGCAACTGGCAGAGCTGCACCGGCGCTGCTTTGCCATGCCGCCGCCCTGGTCCGAGGCGGATTTCGCAGGCTTTCTGACCGATCCGCAATGCCGCCTGATTATGCGCGGGGATGGGTCCGTCATTCAGGCATTCGCGCTGTTTCGAATCGTGCTGGACGAGGCGGAATTGCTGACCCTTGCCACCCAGCCCGAGGCGCGCCGCAAGGGGCTTGCCCGCGCGGTTCTGCAAGAGGGGCTGGCCCTTGCATATGCCGCCGGTGCGCGGATCTGCTATCTGGAGGTGGCGGAGAGTAATCTGCCTGCGATTGCGCTCTACACAGGCGCGGGTTTTGTACGGGCGGGGCTGCGGCGCGGCTATTACCATGCGCCGGGGCGGCCGCCCATGGATGCGCTGGTTTTTCGGGCAGTGCTGGACGCGGCGGAATGAGCTTGTCTCAGAACCCGGACAATACACGCGAATTTGCTGTTGACCACTTGATCAAATGCAGGGTTAATCGGGGCAATCGCGCGCTGTGGAACAGTGCCGAAACCCGCCTCTGGCACCAGATTCGTGCCATAGGCCCAACAGGAGTAAACCCGCATGACTTCTTTCAAGACGATGCTTGGCGCGGCCTCGACCCTTGCGCTGATGGCCAGCATGGCGCAGGCCGATCCGGCGCTGATGTATGACCTTGGCGGCAAGTTCGACAAATCCTTCAATGAGGCGGCCCATAACGGGGCAGAGCGCTGGAAGGCGGAATCGGGCGGCAATTACCGCGATATCGAGGTGACCGCGGAAGCGCAGCGCGTGCAATTCGCCCGCCGTCTGGCCGAAGCGGGCGCCGATCCGGTTGTGGTGCTGGGCTTTGCCAATGCGCCCACGCTGGAAGAAGTCGCACCTGATTTTCCCGACACTTCTTTCGTGCTGATCGACATGGTGGTGGATCTGCCGAATGTGCGCTCGGTGGTGTTCTCGGAACATGAGGGCAGCTATCTGGTGGGGATGCTGGCTGCGATGGCGTCCGAGACCGGCACGATCAGCTTCGTGGGCGGGATGGAGATCCCCCTGATCGCTAATTTTGCCTGTGGCTATGCACAGGGCGCGAAAGCGGTGAATCCCGATATCAATGTGATCGTCAACTATACGGGTTCCACGCCTGCGGCCTGGAATGACCCGGTGCGCGGGGGCGAGATTGCGCAGGCGCAGTTCAGCCAGGGGTCTGACATCGTGTTTGCCGCCGCTGGCGGTACGGGTCTGGGCGTGTTGCAGGCCGCAGCCGATGCCGGTCTGAAATCCATCGGCGTGGACAGCAACCAGAATTATCTGCATCCGGGCTCGGTGCTGACCTCGATGCTGAAACTGGTCGATCAGGCGGTCTATGATGCGTTCAATGACGGGGCTGGTCTGGAAACCGGAATCGTGGTGATGGATCTGGCTGCAGGCGGTGTGGGTTATGCGCTGGACGAGCATAATGCCGATCTGATTTCCGACCAGATGCAGGAAGCCGTCGAGGCCGCCAAGGCTGCGATCATCGCTGGCGAAGTTACGGTGCATGACTACCGCACGGACAGCACCTGCCCGGCCTTCTGATCGGATATGACCGACAGTACGACACATGCGATGCGGCAGGGGTCTGCCGCATCTGTCCCGCTGGCCATCGAGTTGCGCGGGATTTCCAAGGCATTCGGGCCGGTTCAGGCCAATAAGGACATTTCGATCCGCGTCCGGCGCGGCACGATTCACGGCATTGTCGGCGAGAATGGCGCGGGCAAATCCACGCTGATGTCGATCCTCTACGGCTTCTACCGCGCGGATTCGGGTGAGATTTTCATCAACGGGCAGAAGACCGACATCACCTCCAGCCCGGATGCGATCCGCGCGGGCATCGGCATGGTGTTCCAGCATTTCAAGCTGGTTGAGAATTTTACCGTGCTGGAGAATGTGATCCTTGGTGCGGAAGGGTCGCGGCTCTTGCGCCCCTCGCTTGCCCGCGCGCGCGGGCTCTTGAAGGATCTGGCGCGCGAGTTCGAATTGCATGTGGACCCGGATGCGCTGATCGAGAATCTGTCGGTGGGCCATCAGCAGCGGGTCGAGATCCTGAAAGCGCTGTATCGCGAAGCCGATATTCTGATTCTGGACGAGCCGACCGGCGTGTTGACGCCATCCGAGGCGGACCATCTGTTCCGTATCCTGCGCGGGCTGAAGGAGCAGGGCAAGACGATCATCCTGATCACGCATAAATTGCGTGAAATCATGGATGTAACCGACGAAGTTAGTGTGATGCGGCGCGGCGAGATGGTGGCCACGCGCACCACGTCAGAGACCAGCCCGACGGAGCTTGCTGAATTAATGGTGGGCCGCAAGGTCTTGTTGCGGGTGGAAAAAACACCTGCCAGGCCCACAGATGAAGTGCTGCGCGTCGAAGCGCTGCGACTGGTCGACAGTCAGGGCGTGGAGCGTCTGCGGGGGCTGGATTTCAACATCCGCGCGGGCGAGATTCTGGGCATTGCCGGGGTGGCCGGAAACGGGCAGTCGGAATTGCTGGAAGCGCTGGCCGGGCTGCGCCCCGCCGAAGGGCGCGTCTGGCTGCGCGGCGAGCCCCTGCCACTTGCGGGCACGGGCTGCGACGGGCAATCGCGGCGCGCGCGGCGTATTGCCCATGTGCCCGAAGACCGCCACCGGCGCGGGCTGGTGCTGAATTTCCATGCCTGGGAGAATGTGGCGCTCGGCTATCACAATGACCCGGCCTATAACCCGACCGGCTGGAAGATGAATAATGACGCGATCCGCGAGGATGCGCGCGCGAAGATCGAGAGCTTCGATGTGCGCCCGCCCGATTGCTGGCTGAAGGCGAGCGGTTTTTCCGGCGGTAACCAGCAAAAGATCGTGCTGGCGCGTGAAATCGAGCATACGCCGGATCTGCTGCTGATCGGCCAGCCCACGCGCGGGGTGGATATCGGCGCGATCGAATTCATCCACCAGCGCCTGATCCGGCTGCGCGATGCGGGCGCTGCGATCCTGCTGGTCTCGGTCGAGCTGGACGAGATCATGGCGCTGTCGGACCGGATTCTGGTCATGTTTGACGGGCGCATCATGGGCGAGCGCATGCCCGAGGCGACGAATGCGCAGGAACTGGGGCTGATGATGGCGGGCATGGCATGAGCAAACCGGGCAAACTGCCCCATTGGGCCGATGTGACATTGGTGCCGCTGGCCTCGGTTGCGCTGGCTTTCGTCATTTCCGGCATTCTGATCTGGGCCATTGGCGAAAACCCCTGGGCGGCGGTGAAACTGATGGTCGATGGGGCTTTCGGCTCCAGCTATGGCTGGGGCTATACGCTCTATTACGCTACGAATTTCATCTTCACCGGATTGGCGGTTTCCGTGGCCTTTCAGGCGCGGCTGTTCAATATCGGGGGCGAGGGGCAGGCGGCGCTGGCGGGTCTGGGCGTGGCGCTGGTCTGCCTTTATATCCCCTGGCCGCATTGGTCGCTGGCGCTGCTGGGCGCAACGCTCGGCGCCGCGATCTTTGGCGCCGCATGGGCGTTCATCCCGGCCTATCTGCAGGCCAAACGTGGCAGCCATATCGTGATCACCACGATCATGTTCAATTTCATCGCCGCCTCGGTGCTGGGCTATTTTCTGGTCAATGTGCTGCGCCCGCAAGGCTCTATGGACCCGGCCTCGGCGCGGTTTCCTTCGGTGACTGTCTTGCCGAAACTGCATGAGATGCTGCGTCCGCTGGGCATTCCCTTCTCGACCGTGCCGCCGGTGAATATCGCGCTCTTTCTGGCGATTGCGATGTGTTTCGCGATCTGGTTCATGCTCTGGCGCACGCGGCTGGGCTATCAGATCCGCGCCTTTGGCGAATCCGAGCCTGCGGCGGAATATGCCGGTATCAGCCCGGTGAAGATCACGATCTATACCATGCTGATCTCGGGCGGGCTGGCAGGGATGATGGCGGTCAACGCGGTGATGGGCGAGCAGCAAAGGCTGGTGCTGAACGCGGTCGAGGGCGCGGGTTTCATCGGCATCGCGGTCGCGCTGATGGGGCGCAACCATCCGTTCGGCGTGTTTCTGGCCGCGATCCTGTTCGGCTTTCTCTACCAGGGCGGCGCGGAACTTGCGCTCTGGACCGGGATCCCGCGTGAGTTGATCGTGGTCATTCAGGCGCTGGTGATCCTGTTCACCGGGGCGCTGGACAATATGGTGCGGATGCCGCTGACGCGGCTCTTTGCAGTGCGGAGGGCGCGGTGATGGATATTGTAGTCATCGTCCAGATTCTGGATTCGACCCTGCGTCTGGCCACACCGCTGCTGTTCGCCTGTCTGGCCGGGCTGATATCCGAGCGCGCGGGCGTGTTCGATATCGGGCTGGAAGGCAAGATGCTGGTCGCGGCCTTCATGGCCGCTGCGATTTCCTTTGTCTCGGGGAATGTCTGGATCGGGGTGGCGGGGGCGGTTACGGCCTCGGTGATGCTGTCGCTGGTGCATGGGCTGGCCGCGATCACCTTCCGGGGCAATCAGCTGATTTCCGGGGTGGCGATCAACTTCCTTGCCGCCGGGATCACGGTCGTTGTGGCGCAGAACTGGTTCCGGCAGGGCGGGCGCACGCCGTCCTTGTCGGGGGACGCGCGCATGCCGCGCCTGACGCTGCCCTTTGCCGATGCGCTGCGCGATGTGCCACTGATCGGGCCGCTTTACTCGGGGATCCTCTCGGGCCATGCGCTGCTGGTCTATGTGGCGTTTCTCTGCGTGCCGCTGACCTGGTATATGCTGTTCCGCACCCGCTTCGGGCTGCGCCTGCGCGCGGTGGGCGAGAATCCGGCAGCGGTGGACACTTCGGGCGTGTCGGTCACAGCCTTGCGCTACGGCGCAGTGGCGATCTGCGGGGTTCTGTGCGGATTGGCGGGGGCGTATCTCTCGACCGGGCTGTCCGCAGGATTCGTCAAGGACATGACCGCCGGGCGCGGATTCATCGCGCTGGCGGCGATGATCTTCGCGAAATGGCGACCCTGGCCTGCGCTTTGGGCGGTTCTGCTCTTTGGCCTGCTCGAAGCTGTGGCAAACAGGTTTCAGAATATTGAGATTCTTGGTCTCACTTTGCCTGTTCAGGCGATGCAGGCCTTGCCCTATATCCTGACCGTTGTCATTCTGGCGGGGTTCGTCGGCAAAGCCATTCCACCGCGTGCGGGCGGGCAAGCCTATGTCAAGGAACACTAACTGGCCCTGAGTGGCCGCGAGCAGGTCATGCAGGTCTATCTGCCCATCGCCGAGACATCGGTCAATGCCTTCACTCTGCTGGGCGTTGGCGGCGGGGTCGGCATGCTCTCGGGCATGTTTGGCGTCGGCGGCGGCTTTCTGATCACGCCGCTTCTGTTCTTCATCGGAGTGCCGCCGACCGTGGCGGTGGCCACCGGGGTCAATCAGGTCGTGGCCTCGTCGATTTCGGGCGTGCTGGCGCATCTCAAGCGCAAGACGGTCGATCTGCAGATGGGCACGGTGCTTCTGATCGGCGGTCTGATCGGCTCGCTGATCGGGATCTGGTTTTTCAACCTGATGAGCCGTCTGGGCCAGATCGATCTGATCGTGCAGCTTTCCTATGTGCTCTTTCTGGGCATTATCGGCGGGCTGATGTTGCAGGAAAGCCTGCGCGCGCTGATCCGGTCAAAGAATCCCTCGGCCCCGAAACGCAAGCTGCACAAGCATTACTGGCTGCATAATCTGCCCTTCAAGATGAAGTTCCGCACCTCGGGGCTGTATATCTCGGTCTTTCCGCCGCTTTTGGTGGGCATGGGCGTGGGGGTGCTGGCCGCGATCATGGGCGTGGGCGGCGGTTTCATCATGGTGCCCGCGATGATCTATCTGCTGGGCATGCCCACCAAGGTCGTGATCGGCACGTCGCTGTTTCAGATCACCTTTGTCGCAGCTTTCACCACGATGATGCATGCGGTCACGAATCACAGCGTCGATGTGATGCTGGCGATTTTCCTGATCCTCGGCGGTGTGGTGGGGGCGCAGATCGGCACGCGGGTCGGGCTGAAGCTGAAGGCGGAACAATTGCGCATCGCGCTGGCGCTGCTGGTGCTGGCGGTTTGCGGCAAGATCGCCTTTGATCTGCTGTGGCCGCCGGCGGAGCTCTATTCTGTCACCGTGCTGGGGCGGTTCTGATGCGGGTGCTGCTGATCCTCTGGCTTGGTCTGCTCGCATTGCCCCTGCGCGCGGAAGAGGTAATCGCGGGGCTGAGCCAGCGCAGTGTCGCGCTGACGGTGAATTTCGAAGGCTCGGAAATCCTGATCTATGGCGCGGTGCGGCGCGAGGAGCCGCTGCCGGACGACTCGGATCTGAATGTGATCATCACCATTGAGGGGCCACCGCAGACGACAGTGGTCTGGCGCAAGGCGCGGCGGCTGGGGATCTGGGTCAATACCGACCGGCAGGATATCCGCGCCGCCCCCAGTTTCTACGCTGTGGCCACGACCGGGCCCTTGCGTGAAATCCTGTCGCAGGATGCCGATCTGACGCATCGCATTTCGACCCGGCTCGCGATTTTCGAGGCGCGGGGGGCGGCCGATCCGATGGAGCGCGCGAGTTTCACCGAGGCGCTGATCCGGGTGCGCGAGGGGCAGGGGCTGTATCAGCAGCATGATGGCGGGATCGATCTGGAGCGCGAGACGCTGTTCAGCACAAGGCTGACCCTGCCCAAGACGATTGTCGAGGGGCGCTATGCGGCACGGATCCTGTTGTTGCGCGATGGCGAGGTGATCGATGAGGTCGAGACCTTCATCGATGTGCGCAAGGCGTTTCTGGAACACTGGCTGACCAATCTCGCCTATGAGCAACCCTTTCTCTACGGGTCGCTGGCGCTGTTTCTGGCCGTGTTCTTCGGCTGGGGGGCCTCGGCCCTGTTCCGGCTGATGCGGAACTGACGCGGCTCAGAAGGCGCGGAAGGTCATGGTCGTCAGCGTGCGGTTGATGCCGGGAATATCGAACAGTTTCTCGGTCAGGAAATGGCCGACATCCTCGCTTTCGGGAATGTAGAGCTTGGCGATCAGATCGTAATCGCCCGAGGTGGAGTAAAGCTCCGACACGACTTCGCGGTCATAGATCGCATCGGCGACCTCGTAGGTCTTGCCGGGCTGGCAACGGAACTGGACGAAAACACAGCGCATGGCGCACTCCTGATCTGACGGCGGCACGGGGCTTGCTCCTGCGGCCCATTCCACCAAGGATATTGGGACAGGGCGGAAACAGGAAGAGGAAATCAGGATGTTTCCTGCGCAAGGCTGAGGGGCGCGGGCCCAGTATCCAGATCCTGCGTGGTCAGGGGCAGGCGCGGGCGGGCAAGCCGGTTGCGGATCACCCAATGCAGCCGGTGTTCGGCGCGGGTGATGGCGACATAGGCCAGCCGTTTCCAGAGCGCGATCCCGCCCTCATGGCGCCCTGCACGCGCCGCCGCATAGAGATCGGGGGCGAAAACCTGCACATCGGGCCATTGCGAGCCCTGCGCCTTGTGGATGGTGACGGCCGCGCCATGCACGAAGGCCGCGCCCATGGTGGCGGCATAGGGGATGAAAGGTTCTTCCTCGGCCTCGCGTTCGATCTTGATGATCGAGGCCACCGAGATCTGCGGCTCCTCGGCGCCGAAAATATGCAGCCGCGAGAAGCCCGGCTTGCGCCCCGGCCCCAGATAGACCACCTGCGCGCCTTTGATCAGCCCGCGGGCTTCGAGGTCGATGCGTTTCTTGCGATGTTTCAGCGGCAGTTCCAGCCCGTCGCAGATCAGCGGCTCGCCGGGCGAGAGTTCGGTTTCCGGGGCCTGATGCGCGTTGCGAAAGGCGTTGATCAGGCGCAGGCGGGTGGCGTTGCGCCAGACAAGCACTGGCGAGCGCGCCATCAGGTCGCTGTCCACGCGCTCGGCCAGGTGCACGCGCGGGTCGCGCCGCGCGGCATCTGCCACGAGGGACTCGAAACTTTCGAAATCCAGCGCCGGATCGGCCAGCGCATGCGCCAGATCAAGGATCGGATTATCCTCGGCCTGACGATGGATGCGGCTGAGGCGCAGTTGCGCGGGCGCGGGCAGGCTGTCGAAGACCATGCCGCCGGACTGGTTCACCGGCGCAAGCTGGGCGGGATCGCCAAACAGGATCAGGGTCGAGAAAAGCTCTTGCAGATCCTCAAGCTGGCGCGCGTCCAGCATCGAGCTTTCATCGACAAAGCCGATATCAAGCGGATCATCGCGCCGTTTCCAGCCGGTGATGAAATCCGAGCCGCGCAAACCTGCGGCGGCCAGCGCGCCGGGGATCGATTTGACCTGCGCATAGAAGGCATGCGCGCGGTCCAGCGCTGTTTCGGACAGCCCCTCGATCGAGGGCCGGGGCAGATTGCCGGTCAGCCATTCGGCGATGCGCTCATATTCCGGGTCATAGACGGGGGTATAGAGGATGCGGTGAATCGTCGTCGCCGCCACCCCGCGCCCGCGCAGCACCGAGGCCGCCTTGTTCGTGGGCGCGAGTACCGCGAGCGTGCGCGTCTCGCGCCGCCTGCGCCCTTCATAATCGCCCGAAACCAGTTCCACCCCGGCCTCAAGCAGGTTGCGCGTCAGTTCGGCCAGCAGCAACGTCTTGCCCGACCCGGCCTTGCCCATCACCGCAAGCGTCCTGCGCTGATCCTCGGGGGCGGGCTGGCAGCTGCCCTCAAGCAGATCCACCCCGGCGGCGGAGAGGGCCGTGGCGATCTGGTCCCAGGCTTCGGCCTGATCTTCGGAAAATGCAACAGGGGTCTCGGTCATGGCGGCACCCTAGCGCAAGCCAGAGCCAAGCGGCAGGGGCATTTCACCGGTTGGGGCGGGAATTTTCAGCCCTTGCCCGCACCGGGCCGGGGGGTGTGTCCCGATGGGCTGGTCTGCGCGATTTCCAGATGCGCAAGTTGAATAGCCTGTTCGAGATGCGCGCTGAGTGCGAGCAGATCCTGTTCACGGGCATAGCGGAGCGCTTCGTTCAGTGTTTCGATCAACCAGTCATGTGACACAGGCGCAGGCTCCTTCCCCCCGCTCAACCCTTGCGGGATTTGCGACAGGATAGAGCAGGGAGGCTGTGCAAATGGTTTACGCGCCGCAAAAAAAACGCCGCGCAGGCGGAAAGCTGCGCGGCGTGACCGTGTTTTCAGCAGCGCTCAGCGCTTCGGTGCTGCGGCGAGGGCGTCCTCGAAAGTGCGCAGACCGGTGCGCGGGGCCTGCACCAGCACCGCCATATTGCCGGGCTTGTGCTCGTTGCGCAGCATTTTCACATGCGCATCGGGGATCTGGTCCCAGGGGAAGACCTCGGACATGCAGGGATCCAGACGGCGCTCGATCATCAACTGATTGGCGGCAGAAGCCTGTTTGAGATGCGCGAAATGGCTGCCTTGCAGGCGCTTCTGATGCATCCACATATAACGCACATCAAAGGTGCAGTTGAAGCCCGAGGTGCCGGCGCAGATCACGACCATGCCACCTTTCTTGACGACCAGCGTCGAGACGGGGAAGGTCGCCTCGCCCGGATGTTCAAACACCATATCGACATTCACGCCCTTGCCGGTGATGTCCCAGATCGCCTTGCCGAATTTGCGGGCTTCTTTCAGCCAGTCATTGTATTCGGGCGTATTGACCTTGGGCAATTGGCCCCAGCAGTTGAAATCCTTGCGGTTGATCACGCCTTTGGCGCCCTGATCCAGCACGAATTGCCGCTTGCTTTCATCCGAGATGACGCCAATGGCATTGGCGCCTGCCGTATTGGCAAGCTGGATCGCGTAAGAACCAAGCCCGCCGGAGGCGCCCCAGACCAGCACATTCTGGCCGGGCTTCAGGTCATGGGGTTCATGGCCGAAGAGCATCCGGTAGGCGGTGGCCAGCGTCAGCGTGTAGCAAGCGGCTTCTTCCCATGTCAGATGCTTCGGGCGCGGCATGAGCTGCTGCGCCTGAACGCGGGTGAATTGCGCGAAAGAGCCGTCATGCGTCTCGTAGCCCCAGATGCGCTGCGTGGGCGAATACATCGGGTCGCCGCCATTGCAATGCTCGTCATCGCCATCATCCTGATTGCAATGGATCACGACCTCATCGCCGACTTTCCAGCGCTTCACCGCAGATCCTACGGCCCAGACGATGCCCGAGGCATCCGAGCCTGCGATATGATAGGGCTGCTTATGGCCGTCAAAAGGGCTGATCGGCACGCCAAGCCCGGCCCAGACGCCGTTATAGTTGACGCCTGCGGCCATCACGAGGACGAGCACTTCGTGGCTGTCGATGGCCCATGTGTCCACGACCTCGACCTGAAAACTCTTGTCGGGTTCGCCATGCCGCTCGCGGCGGATGGCCCATGCATACATTTTCTTCGGCACATAGCCCAGAGGGGGCATTTCGCCGATCTCGTAGAGATCCTTTTCGGGCGCATCATAGGTTGCGATGCCGTCTTGCGTGTCCAGAGCCATATCTGCCTCCATTATCCAGAGCCACTGCTGCGCCGCAGAAATTCATGCGGCGCTTGCAGCATGGATAGAATTGGTCGCGCAATAATGCAACCCTAATCTGACACGATTTGTAATTTTATGTCTTGGGGCGCATTCAGCTTTCAGGGTCGTCAAGGCGTGTGGTTTCGGCAGGCGCGATCCCCGGCGGCGCATCACAGCGCTGCAGCACAGAGGCGGCGTAAAAGCCCAGAAGGTCTTCCTGACCGGGGGATATGTTGATCTTCTGGGGCCTGCGCTGGATCAGCCCGCGCTGTTCCAGCGCGGCAAGGCCGTCGGTTAAAACATTGTTATCCTGTCCATTCTCCAGATGCAGCCAAGCGTGCCGCGCGATGAGATCGGCTTTGAGCGCGGCGCAGGCGGTCTCCAGTTCCGCAGTGCTGGCGGTCCCGCCGGAGCGTACCAGCGCGGCAGCAACGAATGGCACCGGCAGGACCGGTACTGCGGCGCGGATGCGCTCCATCAGGGTTTCGGCTAAAGTTTCGGTGCTGGCATCGGGTTGTTGCGTCAGAAAGTCGCGCAGCGAGAGCGGCGCGCCGTAGCAGACCGCCGCGTAACCGAAAGGGATGAAACGGCGGCGGAATTTCTGCCACAGGATGCGCAGGCCATTGCCGATCACCACCCGGACACGGACGGGAAAACGGCGGATTCCCTTCATCCCGGCCTCGATCAGGATGCGGTCTTCAAGAATCCGGTCGTAATTCAGCGCGACCGGGACAAAGACCACATCGGCACTGTCCGAAATATTGTAGCCGCGCACGATATAATGCAGCAACCCGCGCTTGGCCGGGCCGACCATGCCATTGAGGCTGAGCCCGCCTTCGGGGAAAATTGCCTGTGTGGTGCCTTGCTGGATCGACATCTGCACATAACGCGCCAGAATCGCGCGATAGAGCGGGTTCGAATAGCGCCGCCGGATGAAATAGGCTCCCATCGCCCGGATCAGCGCCTTGAGCGGCCAGACCCGCGCCCATTCGCCCACCGCGTAGCTGAGGGCCGAATGGCTGGAGGCGAGCCAGGTGATCAGTACATAATCCATATTCGAGCGGTGATTCATCACGAAGACCACTGCCGCGCGGCTGTCGATCTGTGCCAGCGCAGGCGTGTCCGCGCCGCCGATTCGCACCTTGTAGAGCCCCTGGCTGACTCTCTGCGCCAGTTTGATCGCAAAACCGAAATAGGTCGCGGTCGAAAACCCCGGCACGATCTCGCGCGCATAGGAGCGGGCTTTCTCGAAGGCGACATTCGGCGGCACGCTTTCGGCGCTGGCATATTCGCGCACCGCTTCCATCACCTGCGGGTCGTAGATCAGGCGCGTGACCTGATCCTGCCTGCGCATGATCTTGAAGGGCTCGATGGGGCGTTGCAGCCTTGTGTTCAGCCGCTCGACCGCCCGTTCCATCCGCCGCCGGAAGAACCAGCGCACCGAGGGGAACAGGAAATGCGACGCGAAGGTGACTGTCGCAAAACCAAGGATCAGGACAAGTGCCCAATAGGGCAGTTCAACGGTCTGGAACATAAGGCTAATCTTGCAGGAAACTGACGCGGGGTAAATGGCTCATCAGCATCTCTGTGCCCGGATAGGGATGCACGAGGCGCGGTGCAAGCCGTTGAAATAGCGCAAGGCTTTCGCGGAGAGCGCCGGACATGAAAAAGCCCCGGACGCGCGGTCCGGGGCTTTCTCCTCATTCCCTCCAGAGGGTGCGCAGGTCAGCCGACCAGTTCCAGCCCGGAGAAGAAATATGCGATTTCCTGTGCAGCCGTTTCCGGTGCGTCCGATCCATGGACCGAGTTTTCGCCGACCGATTGCGCGAATTCGGCGCGGATCGTGCCGGGGGCCGCATCGGCGGGGTTGGTCGCGCCCATCACTTCGCGGTTCTTGGCGATTGCGCCTTCACCTTCGAGAACCTGCACGACAACCGGCGCGGAGGCCATGAATTCGCACAATTCGTCATAGAAGGGGCGCTCGGCATGAACCTCGTAGAACTTGCCCGCTTGTGCCTTGCTCAGGTGGATGCGCTTTTGCGCGACGATGCGCAGGCCCGCTTCCTCGAATTTGGCATTGATCTTGCCGGTCAGGTTGCGGTTGGTTGCATCGGGTTTGATGATAGACAGCGTGCGCTCGACGGCCATGTGATATTCTCCAGAAATACTGTCAGGGCAGGACTTGCCCAAGCCGCGCAGCCCTTAGCATGGCGGCGGGTCGGTGAAAAGACGTCACGCGACGACGATCTGCCCCCAGAGATCATATTCGCCCGCCTCATCGACCGTGACATTGACGATATCGCCCGGTGCCAGCCCCTCGGTCCCCTCGTCGATGAAGAGATTTCCGTCAATCTCGGGCGCATCGGCTTTGGTGCGGCAGGTGGCGATGCCATCAGTGTCGATCTCATCCACGATGACCTGCAGGGTTTGCCCCACTTTCGCGGCGAGTTTGGCCTCGGAAATCGCTTGCGCCTTTTCCATGAAGCGCGCCCAGCGCTCGGCCTTCACCTCATCGGGCACATGGTCGGGCAGGGCGTTCGAGCGCGCGCCTGCGACGTTTTCATATTGAAAACAGCCCACACGGTCGAGTTGCGCTTCATTCATCCAGTCCAGAAGGTGCTGGAATTCGGCCTCTGTCTCGCCGGGGAAGCCCACGATGAAGGTCGAGCGCAGGGTGATATCGGG
The DNA here is from genome assembly GCF_001884735.1 of Natronohydrobacter thiooxidans. Classification (GTDB taxonomy): domain Bacteria; phylum Pseudomonadota; class Alphaproteobacteria; order Rhodobacterales; family Rhodobacteraceae; genus Roseinatronobacter; species Roseinatronobacter thiooxidans_A. The sequence goes on from NZ_MJAP01000034.1 coordinate 613,623, forward strand.
GCAGATCGCGCGCCATTCCGCGATCCGCTCCAGCGTTTTTTCACCCGCTGCCGGACGGGCCATGCGGCGCAGGACATCGGGGTGGGAATGCTGGAAGGGGATGTCGAGATAGGGCAGCACCAGCCCGTCCGCCATCAGCGGGATCAGATCGCGCACATGGGGGTAGGGGTAGATGTAATGCAGCCGCACCCATGCGCCCAAGCTCCCCAGATCGCGCGTGAGATCGGTGATATGGGCGCGGTGGCCCCTGGCCTCGGCATGTTTGATATCGACGCCGTAAGCCGATGTGTCCTGAGAGATGACCAGCAATTCCTTCACCCCGGCACCGACCAGCTTTTCGGCCTCGCGCAGCACCGCATGGGCGGGGCGCGAGACCAGCCGCCCGCGCATATCGGGGATGATGCAGAATTTGCATTTGTGGTTACAGCCCTCGGAGATCTTGAGATAGCTGTAATGGCGCGGCGTCAGGCTGACCGATTGCGCGGGCATCAGGTCGATGAACGGGTCCGGGCTTGGCGGCACGGCCCCATGCACCGCATCCAGCACCTGCTCGTATTGATGCGGGCCCGTGACGGCCAGCACTTTGGGGTGCGCGCCGGTGATATAGTCGGGCTCTGCCCCCAGACAGCCGGTGACGATCACACGCCCATTCTCGGCCAGCGCCTCGCCAATCGCCTCAAGGCTTTCGGCCTTGGCGCTGTCGAGAAAGCCGCAGGTGTTGACGATCACCGCATCGGCGCCTGCGTAATCGGCGCTGATGCCGTAGCCTTCGGCGCGCAGGCGGGTCAGGATGCGTTCGCTATCCACCAGTGCCTTGGGGCAGCCAAGGCTGACCATGCCGATGGTCGGCTGGCCCGCGCGGGGGGTGTCGGACAGGCGCGCGCGGGGCGCAAGGTCGGGGCGGAGATCGGGCGGGTTTGTGCTCATGGGCGGCATATAGGCGTGTCGGGCGGTGCGGGAAACCCTATCTTTCGCCAATCAGGCGGGTTTCTCGGCAAGGATGAGATTGTAGGTGATGCTGGCCTCTGACCTGCCCGTGTTTGGCGTCGTCCCCTCTATGGCAAAGGGACCGGTCAGACCGGCTATCGCGTTGCCAAGCAGATATTTCGGCATCAGATAGCGCAGGGCAGCGTATTTCGGCGTGGTCAGGAGTTTGACTGCCCGCGCCTGATATTTGCGCATGCAGGCGATGCTGTCGCGGGTCAGGTCTTGACTGCGCAGCACCCGCAGGCCCGCGCGTTCAAGCGCAGCTTCCCAGTCGGCGCAGCGCCAGAACCCGCTGGTGACGGCCATGCTCACTTCGAACAGGCGCGAGGCGGTGATCACATCCTCGGGGGCGGCATCGAAATCCGGACGCCGGAAACCGTCATACATGACGAAGCGCCCACCGGGGACAAGTGCTGCAGCAATATGTCTTGCGGCCCTGTCGGGATCGCTCGCGTAGCACAATGTCTCGATCGCAAAAACGAGATCGACTCCATAAAGCGACTCGGGCACATCTTCATAGCTTGCCTGAGTGAAGCTGACATTGCTGCGCGCGCGGGCAGCTTTGCGGGCGGTTTTGACATGCTGCGGCAGCAGATCGAGGCCGGTAATTCGGACGTCCTGATGCATATCCGCCAAGCTCAGCGCATTGAAACCCATCCCGCTGCCCAGTTCGAGGATATTGCGTGCGCCGATCTGGCGGATCTGGTCGCTGACTTCGCGTATCTGGGTGAAATGGCCGTCAGGGTCGAAATGACCGTCGGGGTTGAGGGAGATATGCATACATCCGCGATGCGAATTCAGCCGCAGATATCCGTGTTTCGACTGCGCGTAATAGGGTTTGAGGATATCTCTGCCGGTATCTCGCAGGATGCGGTCGATGCCGAAATGCGTATCAATCAGCCGCAGCGCATGCGGCATCTCGATGCTGAATGGCGTTGTTTCAGCATGCGGGCGGGTCTGGTCCTGCTGTAGATGAGTCATAATTCGTCCTGTGAAACACAGGTCAGTAACAGGGTTTTCTGGTTGCTGCAATCTTGCTGCCCGGCGCTGGCGACAAGACCTGCAGTATTGCGCTGATCGGTGACAGTCTGCTCTGCCCCGTGCCACCCAAAGATGCCTTGCCACAAGCAGAGCATCCATGCTCGCAACTCGCGGGGCTACGTCCGCGGAAAGCCCCTGTCTGCACGATATCGCAGCCAAGTCATTCTGCCGTGTCAGACCAGTTGCAACACATGATCACCGCAGTCTTGCGCGCCAGTTTGCCCAATCTTCGGGCGTATCCAGATCATCAAGCGCGCGCGATCCCGGTAGTGGATGCCAGCGCGGTGGATGCGCCCGCAGCAAATTGCGCGCCCCGGTATCGCCCGACAGCCGCATTATTTCAGGAAACAGTGCACGGGGCAGAATGGTCGGATGGCCGGGGGTCAGGTGCGGATCACAGGCGCGCAGGGGCTGGTCGGGGTGGCGGGCCTGATCGGTGATCAGCGCGCGCATGTCCTGGGCGGTGATATCGGGCATATCGGGCAGGGCGATCATCAGGGCCGTGACAGTCAGCCCTGTCGCCCATCGCGCGCCTGTGCGCAACGAGGCGGCCATGCCCTCGGCCGCGTCGGTGACGGTCAGGCAGGTCAGGGGCAGCCCTGCCACCGCCTCTGCCCGTGCGCGATCGCCGGGGCGCAGGGTAACGGCAACATGCGGGCTGGCCACCAGCGCACGCTGCGCTATCACCCGCAAGACAGCCTCGCCCCCGACCGTTTCAAGCAGCTTGTCACCGCCGCGCATGCGGCGCGATGCTCCTGCAGAGGGCAGAAGGATCGCGCAGCTCATGGCTCAGCGCTCCGGGATCAGCCCGCGCGGCGCGAAGCGCAGCATCAACAGAAGTGCCACCCCCATGGTCAGCAGCCGCATATAGGCCGCCGAATCCAGCAAGTGCCGACGCAGGGCCGAGCTGTCCGCCATGCCTGATGTGATCAGATCCATGAACCAGCGTCCCGCCGGTTCGACCTGCACCCAGAGGAACCAGATGACAAAGGCACCCAGCACCGAGCCCCAGTTATTGCCCGACCCGCCCACGATCACCATCACCCAGATCAGGAAGGTGAAGCGCAGGGGTTCATAGCTGCCCGGCGTCAACTGGCCATCCATCGACACCATCATCGCGCCCGCCAAGCCGCAGACCGCCGAGCCCAGAACGAAGATCATCAGATGGCGGCGGGTGACATCCTTGCCCATGGCGCGGGCCGAGATTTCATTGTCGCGGATGGCGCGCATCATCCGGCCCCAGGGCGAGTTCAGGGCGCGTTCGGCCAGCCAGATCAGCAGGCCCAGAACCAGCGTGAAGAGGGCCGCATAGCCAAGGCCGGACAGGACCGAGGCGGTTTGTGACACGCTCCAGCCCAAGCTTTCGGCCAGCGACTGCACCCAGGGCAGGGGCTGCAATTCGATGGGCCGGGCGACCGGGCGTTCAATGCCGGTGACGTTATTGACGCCCCGCGCCAGCCAGCGTTCATGTTTCAGCACGGCGATCACGATCTCGGAAATCCCCAGCGTCGCGATGGCCAGATAATCCGAGCGCAGGCCCAGGCTGACCTTGCCCACCAGCCAGGCGACCCCGGCGGCGAAGACGGCCCCCACGGGCCAGGCCAGAATCACCGGCAGTCCTGCGCCACCCAGATACCCCTCGGAGGCCGGGTTCACCGCCTGCACCGCCTGTTTGGCCGGCGCAAAGACCTGACTGGTGATGAGCCAGCCCACGACCAGCACGGCGAAGATCGCGAGCCCGCGCAATTTGCTGGGGGCCATGCGTTTGTAGACCGCGACCGCGGCCAGGATCGTCGCGACGCCCAGCATCAGCCCCAGCAGGATACCAAGACCGCCTGCGGCCCATGCCTCGGGCACCGGCGGCTGCGCGATCAGCACCACGGCCAGGCCACCCACGGCGGTGAAACCCATGATCCCCACATTGAACAGGCCCGCATAGCCCCATTGCATGTTCACGCCCAGAGCCATGATGGCCGAAATCAGGCTCATGTTCAGGATCGTCACTGCAAGCTGCGGGCTCTGGAACATGGCGACCATCGCCAGCACCACCAGCATACCGGCGAAAAGACCCAGATCGCGCGCGGTCAGGCTCATAGCACTTTCCCCTTGAAGATACCGGTCGGGCGGAACAGGAGCACGATCACGAGGATCGCGAAGGTCACGGCGAATTTGTAATCCACCGGCAGAAGCTGCATCATCGCGCTTGGTTCCATCCCCTCGGGCGCGAGATAGGAGAAGACCCGCCGCCAGGCAAAGGTGATACCCATCTCCGCGAAAGCGACGACATAGGCCCCCACAATCGCCCCGATCGGCGAGCCGAGCCCGCCAAGGATGGCGGCGGCAAACATCGGCAGCAGAAGCTGGAAATAGTTGAAGGGGCGGAAGCCCTTGTCCAACCCGTAAAGCGTGCCCGCCAGCACCAAGAGGATCGCGGTGATCACCCATGTGATGCGCACCACACGTTCGGGATTGATGCCCGACAGCAGCGCCAAGTCCTCGTTATCGGAATAGGCGCGCATCGATTTGCCCGCGCGGGTACGGTTCAGGAACCAGAACAGCACCACCATGACCACAAGTGCGGTGACAATGGTGACCGCCTGCGCCGAGCGCAGCGCCATGCCCTCAGTCAGCCCGGTCCAGTCGCGGAACTCGCGCACCGTGAACAGGAAGCGCCCGCCATCTTCAAACCGCGTCTCGCCCACGCCCATGAACAGCCGCGTGATCCCGTTGGTCACGAACATCACGCCAAGGCTGGCCATCACGAAGATCATGGGCTTCGCTTTCACCTTGCGATAATAGCGATAGACCAGCCGGTCTGCGGCCAGCAGATAGGCGGCCAGAACCAGAATCCCGAAAGGAATCGCCAGAAGCGCGGTCGGCAACGGGTCTATGCTGATGCCCCGCGCCTGCAGGAACCATGTGCCGCCAATGACCGCGGCGGTCCCCAGCGCCATCGTGTCGCCATGGGCGAAATGGGCAAAACGCAGGATCGAGAAGATGAGCGTGATCCCCAGCGCGCCCAGCGCCAACTGGCTGCCATAGGCGAGCGCGGGGATGAGCATGAAATTCGAGACGCTGACCAGCGCGTTGAGCGGTTCCATCAGCCTTATCCCCCCAGAAACGATTTGCGCACATCCGGGTCGGCCAGAAGTGCCTGCCCGGTATCGGTGTAGCGATTGGCGCCTTGCACCAGCACATAGCCTTTGTCAGCGATTTCAAGGGCTTGCCTGGCGTTCTGTTCCACCATCAGGATGGAGATACCGGTGCGCGCGATCTCGATGATGCGGTCGAACAGCTCATCCATGACAATCGGGCTGACGCCTGCGGTCGGCTCGTCCAGCATCAGCACCGAGGGTTTGGTCATCAGCGCGCGGCCCACAGCGACCTGCTGGCGCTGCCCGCCCGACAACTCGCCCGCCGCCTGCTTGCGCTTGTCGCGCAGGATCGGGAACAGCTCGTAAATCTGCTCCATCGTCTCGCGGATATCATCGGTGCGGATAAAGGCCCCCATTTCGAGGTTCTCTTCCACGCTCATCGAGGGAAAGATATTGTTCGTCTGCGGGACAAACCCCATGCCCTTGGACACACGCGCCTGCGGAGTGAGCGCCGTGATATCCTCGCCATTGAGTCGCACCTGACCTTCGCGGATTTTCAGCATTCCGAAAACCGCTTTCATCGCCGTGGATTTGCCCGCGCCATTCGGCCCGACGATCACGGCGATCTGGCCCTTTTCGACGGCGATGGTGCAGCTATGCAGGATATCCGCGCCGCCATAGCCGCCGGTCATCATGTCGCCTATCAGGAAAGGCTCTGCCATCGCTTATTCCTCTATCAGGCTGAACAGACCCGCGATGCGGCGCAATTCCTGCGCCACATCCGCCGCGTCCTCGTTTTCGTCATCAAGCGAGACGAAAAGCCGCGCATCGCCCTGACCGGCGATCATGGAGACAAAGATCATCGGATCATCTTCGGGCAGGTCGATGCGGGTGGTCAGGGTCACGGCCTCCAGCGCGCCCGCAGTGAACGCGCCGCGATCCATGATCTCGGGCGCCTCAAGCCCCTCGTTGCGGGCCTGTTCCGCGACCAGTTCTGCCAGCGCTTCAAGTGCTGCATCGAGGGACGGGGCGGCGGCGATCTCCGCAGGGGGTTCCATCACCTCCAGCCAGTAGGGGGGCAGGTCGAAGGCCACGCCATTGCTGAAGGGAATCACTTCGGCATCGGCCCAGGCTGTATCCTCGGGGCAGAACTGAAAGCCACCAGGCAGGGGCGTGCAGGCCTCCGACGCGGCGAGCGCGGCGCTGCCCGACAGCGCGACAGCCAGTGCTGCAACGGACTGAAAAAAGCGTTCAGACATGGCCTTCCTCCTGCACAATCTTGTTCTTCAGCCCGGTTCCCAGATAGGCCTCGATCACCTGTTCATTGGCCTTGATCTCATCGAGCGTGCCTTCGGCCAGCACCTTGCCCTCGGCCATACAGATGACGGGGTTGCAGATACGGCCGATGAAATCCATGTCATGTTCGATCACGACGAATGTATATCCCTGTTCCTTGTTCAGCCGCACGATGGCATCGGCAATCGTATTCAGAAGCGTGCGGTTCACCCCCGCGCCGACCTCATCGAGGAACACGACCTTGGCATCGGTCATCATGGTGCGGCCAAGTTCCAGCAGTTTCTTCTGCCCGCCAGAGATCTGGCCTGCCTTCTCATCGGCGATATGGCTGATGGTCAGAAAATCCAGCACCTCATCGGCGCGGGCACGGATGCGGGCTTCTTCCTCGCGCACGCGCGCGCCATGGAACCAGGCCGACCACAGGTTTTCACCCGACTGGCCCGGCGGCACCATCATCAGGTTTTCGCGCACGGTCATGGAATGAAATTCATGCGCGATCTGAAAGGTGCGCAGCAGGCCTTTGGAGAACAACACATGCGGGGCCAGGCCGGTGATATCTTCGCCCTGCATCAGCACCCGGCCCGAGGTCGGTGGAAGAACGCCTGCGATCACATTGAAAAGTGTGGTTTTTCCGGCGCCGTTGGGGCCGATCAACCCGGTGATGGAGCCTTCCGCGATTTCAAGTGTCGCGCCATCCACCGCATGAAACCCGCCGAAATGCTTGTGCAGGTTCTCGACCCGGATCATCGCCATCTCTGCCCCTCGCCTGTGTGATATTCGAAAACGGCCCGGGGAAGTGCTCCCCGGGCCGGATGGACCCTTTCGGACCCGGAACGATCAGTGGAACTGCACCGTCACATATTCGCCGCCTTCGACGACATATTCACGGTAGCTGCCAGCCGCTTCGCCGGGGCCGACCAGTTCAACATTTGTCGCGCCGACATAGTTGACTTCGCCGCCATTGGCGAGAATCTCCAGACCGCGTGCCAGTTCGCCGGGCAGGATTTCCTCACCCGGAGCATTGGCCACATTCAGGATATTGGCCGCGATACCTGCGGGCGTTGCCTCGCCTGCGGCTTGTGCGGCCAGTGCCAGAAGGGCAGCGGCATCATAGCTTTCGCGCGTATAGCTGGACTGGCCCTGAACACCGGCTTCTTGTGCCATTTCGTGGAAGCGGTCAGCACCTTCGCCTTCGGCCCAGGGGATCGTGCCGATGGTGCCTTCAAGGGCTTCACCCACAGCCGAGATCATCTCATCGCCATACATGCCGTCGCCGATGAAGAAATTCTCGAAGGCGCCGAGTTCATAGGCAGTGCGCAGCATCGAGCCGCCACCATCAACATAGCCCAGAATCACCAGCGCATCGCCGCCTGCCGAAGCAAGCTGACCGACTTCGGCGGAGTAGTCGCCGCGCGCTTCTTCATGCGCCACTTTCGAGGTGATCGTGCCGCCCATGCCAAGGAAGGATTCCTCGAACGCATTGGCGAAGCCTGCACCATAGTCGTTATTGGTATAGGTCAGCGCAACCTCGCTGAAACCGCGCTCCATCACGATTCCTGCGAGAATCTCGCCCTGACGCGCATCAGAAGGCGAGGTGCGGAAGAACAGCCCGTTCGATTCTGTGGTAGTGAAGGCCGGCGAGGTCGCGGAGGGCGAGATCATCGGAATGCCCGCCGACATCGCCACGTTCTGCAGCACGGCCATGGTCACGCCCGAACAGTCTGCGCCCATGATCGCCACGACGCCATCGGAGGAGATCATCCGCTCTGCTGCAGCCTGAGCCGCGGAGGAATCGACGCAGGTCGAATCCGCGCGCACAGGCGTGATGGTGCTGCCGCCAAGGAACAGGCCGCTCTCGCTGACTTCGCGGAACGCCATTTCAGCGCCATCGGCCATATGCGGTGTGATCGATTCAATCGGGCCGGTGAAGCCCAGCAGAACCCCCATCTTCACCTCATCGGCAACGGCCATGCTTGCCGCGAACGCCAGCGCCGTGCTGGCGAGAAGCATCTTTTTCATCTGAAGTCTCCCATCGGTTTGTTATTCTTTTTGGCCCGCGCCAGAGGGCGCGCGCCCGGCGGATTTTCCACCTTATCCCATGCCTAGCATGACAGTTTTGCCCAGAAAAGATGTTTCCACACTGGCGGATGTTGACGCAAGGTCAGCCTGCGCGGCTTTACTCCAGCTCGATCGTCCCCGGTGGTTTCGAGGTGCAGTCATAAAACACCCGGTTGATGCCGCGCACTTCATTGATGATCCGCGTCGCGGTTTCGCCAAGGAAGTCATGGCTGAACGGGTAGTAATCCGCCGTCATCCCATCGACCGATGTGACCGCGCGCAGCGCCAGCGCGTAATCATAGGTCCGCCCGTCACCCATCACGCCCACGGTGCGCATGGGCAGAATCGCCGCGAAAGCCTGCCAGATTTCGTCATAGAGCCCGTGCTTGCGGATCTGGTCGATATAGACCGCATCGGCCTTGCGCAGGATATCGAGTTTCTCGCGGGTGATCTCGCCGGGGCAGCGGATCGCCAGTCCGGGGCCGGGGAAGGGGTGGCGGCCGATGAAGTGATCCGGCAGGCCCAACTCGCGGCCCAGAGTGCGCACTTCATCCTTGAACAACTCGCGCAACGGCTCAACGAGTTTCAGCCCCATCTTTTCGGGCAGGCCGCCGACATTATGGTGCGACTTGATGGTGACCGAAGGGCCGCCCGAGAAGCTGACCGATTCGATCACATCGGGGTAGAGCGTGCCCTGCGCCAGATATTCCGCGCCTTCGATCTCGCCCGCGTATTTCTGGAACACGTCAATGAACAATCTGCCGATGATCTTGCGCTTTGTTTCCGGATCGGAAACGCCCTCCAATTCGCCAAGGAAGAGGTCGGATTCATCGGCATGAATCAGCGGGATATTGTAATTGTCGCGGAACATCTTCACGACTTGCTCGGCCTCGTTCAGCCGCAGAAGCCCGTGATCGACGAAAACGCAGGTCAGTTGATCGCCGATTGCCTCATGGATCAGCACGGCGGCGACGGAGGAATCAACGCCGCCTGACAGGCCGCAGATCACCTTTTTGTCGCCCACCTGCGCACGGATTTTCGTAATCGCTTCCTCGCGGTAACTGGCCATCGACCAGTCACCGGTGAAGCCCGCAAGCTTCACGAAATTCTTGTAGAGATCCGCGCCGCGCGGCGTGTGATGCACTTCGGGATGAAACTGCACGGCAAAGAAATTGCGTGCCACATCTGCCGTGATCGCAAAGGGCGCGCCGGGCGAAGTGCCATAGACTTCGAAACCGGGTGCGATGCGGCTGACATGATCGCCATGGCTCATCCAGACCTGTTCGGGGCCATCTGTGAACCAGCCTTCAAGCAGTGGCAGGGGGCTGCCCGAGGGCGTGACCTTCGCGCGGCCGAATTCCGCCGTGCCATGGCCGGTTTCGACCAGACCGCCCAGTTCCTGCATCATCACCTGCTGGCCATAGCAGATGCCCAGGATCGGCACGCCAAGGGTAAAGGCCGATGCGGGCGGGCGGGGCGATCCCGCGCGCGTGACTGAATCCGGCCCGCCCGAGAAGATGATCGCCCTGGGCTGGAAAGCCGCAAGAAAGGCATCATCCACATTCTGGTAGGGATGGATTTCGCAATAGACATTCAGCTCGCGCAGGCGCCGCGCAATAAGCTGCGTAACCTGCGAGCCGAAATCGATGATCAGAAGGCGGTCATGTGTGCTCATGCGTCACCTCTTAGGCGAGGGGCCAGCGCCTCGCAAGAGGATCAGCGCGTCGGCGGCAGGATTTGCAGATCGGCCACATTCGCCCCGGTGCCGCCCGCGACCAGCAGGCCTCCTGGCAACGCCGGGGTGCGGTTGCCGCGCGGTCCGAACTTCCTCATGGTATCAGCGCGCCCTGATTGCTATAGAGCGCTGCGTATCACGCCCCAATGTCAAGATTTGCGAAAGGAAAGCCATGTTCGACCTGACCGGAAAATCCGCCCTGATCACAGGCGCATCAGGCGGCATAGGTGCAGCCATCGCCCGCGCGCTGCATGGTGCAGGCGCGACGGTCGCGCTCTCGGGCACGCGCGAGGCGCCGTTGCAGGCGCTCGCGGCCGAGCTTGGCGCGCGCGCGCATGTGCTGCCCTGCAACCTGTCGGACCCGGCTTCGGTCGAAGCCCTGCCCAAAGCCGCGATCGAGGCGATGGGCAGTCTGGATATTCTGGTCAATAATGCCGGCATCACTCGCGACACACTGATGATGCGCATGTCGGATGATCAATGGGCCGATGTGCTGGACGTGAACCTGACCGCCGCAATGCGGCTGATGCGTGGCTCTCTGCGCGGCATGATGAAAGCGCGCTGGGGGCGGATCGTGAATATTTCTTCCGTGGTGGGGGCGACCGGCAATCCCGGGCAGGCGAATTATGTTGCCGCGAAAGCCGGGCTTGTGGGCCTGTCGAAAGCGCTTGCGCAGGAGGTGGCCTCGCGCGGGATCACGGTGAACTGCGTGGCGCCGGGTTTCATCGCCACGCCCATGACCGAAGTGCTGACGGAGGCACAGCAGGAGGCGATCAATCAGCGCATTCCTGCAGGCCGCATGGGCACGCCCGAAGAGATCGCGGCGGGCGTCCTCTATCTGGCCAGCGCCGAGGCCAGCTATGTGACCGGGGCGGTGCTGCATATCAATGGCGGTATGGCGATGGTCTGAGACGCGGAATCATTTGTGCCATCCGTGCGCTGTGCTATAGCAATGCCAGCCTCGACATGGGCCCGCAGGGCACTTGACCTGCGTGATCATTGCGCTTAATGGGGCGCGCAGACTGCCGTTGCCCCGTGTGACGGATGAGGGACATCAGGCCGCAGAGCGGCGAAACCTAAGGGGAAGAACATGAGCGATATCGCTGATCGCGTGAAGAAAATCGTCGTCGAGCATCTGGGCGTCGACGAAGGCAAGATCACCGAGGGCGCGTCCTTCATCGACGATCTGGGCGCAGACAGCCTTGATACGGTTGAGCTGGTCATGGCTTTCGAGGAAGAATTCGGCATCGAGATCCCCGATGATGCGGCCGAGAACATCCAGACCTTTGGCGATGCTGTGAAATTCATCTCCGAAGCTGCCTGATCCTCGCATCCTGCTGCGGATTTTGAAGCGCCATCCCGACGGGGTGGCGTTTTCTTGTTGTGACCCCGACGCATGCAGGGGTGCGGCGAGGGGCGCAGGGCGGGCTGGTTTTTCAGCGATAGCCCGCCACAGGGCGAGGCTCCGCTCTTCCCCCGACGCACGAAACCCGTTATCAGATCGCCAGAATTCCGAGGCTGTTTCAGGAGAATGTCGCGATGCGGAGAGTTGTCATCACCGGGCTTGGCATGGTCACACCTCTGGCCTGTGGCGTGGAGGCGACATGGGAGCGGCTGCTGGCAGGCCAATCCGGTGCCGGTCCGATTACGCGCTTTGATGCAAGCCGCGTCACGACCACCTATGCCTGCGAAATCCCGCGCGGCGACGGGTCGGACGGGACGTTCAATCCCGATGACTGGATGGAACCGAAAGAGGCCCGCAAGGTCGATGAATTCATCCTCTACGGCATGGCCGCTGCGGAACAGGCCGTGCGCGATGCGGGCTGGATGCCGGAAGATGAGAAAAGCCGCCAGCGCACCGGGGTCATGATCGGCTCGGGGATTGGCGGGTTGTCGGCCATTGCCGATACGGCTGTGCTGCTGAATGAACGCGGGCCGCGGCGCGTGTCGCCCTTCTTCATCCCCTCGGCGCTGATCAATCTCGTTTCCGGGCAGGTCTCGATCCGCTTCGGCTTCAAGGGGCCGAACCACTCGGTTGTCACCGCCTGCTCGACCGGGGCCCATGCCATTGGCGACGCGGCGCGGCTGATCCAGTGGGGTGATGCGGATGTGATGATCGCGGGTGGCGCGGAAAGCCCGATTTCCGAGATCGGGATTGCAGGTTTCAATGCCTGCAAGGCGCTTTCGACCAAACGCGCCGATGACCCCCAGGCGGCGTCGCGCCCCTATGACGCGGATCGCGACGGGTTTGTCATGGGCGAGGGCGCGGGCGTGGTCGTTTTGGAAGAATACGAGCATGCCAAAGCGCGCGGCGCGAAAATCTATGCCGAAGTGCTGGGCTATGGCATGTCGGGCGATGCCTATCACATCACGGCGCCGTCGGAAGATGGCGATGGCGCATTGCGCTCGATGAAAGCGGCGGTCGCGCGGGCGGGCATTGATCCCTCGCAGATCGACTATATCAACGCGCATGGCACCTCGACCATGGCCGATGTGATCGAACTGGCAGCGGTGGAAAAGCTGCTGGGCGCGGGGGCGGCGACGGCCACCATGTCCTCGACGAAATCCGCCATCGGCCATCTGCTGGGCGCGGCCGGCGCGGTCGAGGCGATTTTCTGCGTGCTCGCGATCCGTGATCAGGTGGCGCCGCCGACGCTCAATCTGGACAACCCGGCGGTGGAGACACCGCTTGACCTCGCGCCCAAGGCGGCGCGCAAGCGTGACATTTCCATCGCGTTGTCGAACAGCTTCGGCTTTGGCGGCACCAATGCCAGCCTGATCCTTGGCAAGGTGGCCGAGGCATGATCCGGCATTTCGTTGCCAATATTCTGACCCTGATGATCGTGGGGCTGATCGCGCTTGCCGTGGTGATTTCCTCGGGCAAGCGCAGCTTCTATGCCGAAGGCCCGCTGGAGCAGCCGATCTGTTTCCGCGTGGCGCCGGGATCTTCGCTGCGCATGGTTTCGACCGGGCTTGCCGAACAGGGGGCCATCGCCTCGGAACCGGTGTTTCGCATTGGCGCGCAATATACGGATCGCGCAGGTGCGCTGCGCTTTGGCTCCTACCTGATCCCGGAACAGGCTTCGATGGATGAGATCATGGACCTGCTCACGCGCGGCGGGGCCTCGACCTGCGGTTCCGAGATCCAGTACCGGATCGGGGTCACGCGGATTGACACGCTGGTGCGCGAACTGGACCCGGCCACGCAGCGCTTCGAGACCATGGTGCAATTCGCCAGCGACGAGGAACCGCCCGAGGAGTATGCCCGTTTCGCCGAACAGTCCGATATCCAGTATCGGATCACTGTGGCCGAAGGGGCGACCAGCTGGCAGGTCTGGGAAGGGCTGCGGCTGGCCGAATTCCTGACCGGAGAGGTGGGCGATGTGCCACGCGAGGGCTGGCTTGCGCCGGACAGCTATGCCGTTGCGCGCGGGGCGGATCGCGAGGCGCTGCTGACCGAGATGGAATCGCGCCAGACCCGGATTCTGGCAGAGCTTTGGGAAACCCGTGCCGAGGGCCTGCCCTATGAGACGATGGAGGAGGCGCTGATCATGGCCTCGATCGTCGAGAAGGAAACCGGTGTGGCCGATGAGCGGCGGCAGGTGGCCAGTGTGTTCGTCAACCGTCTGGGCATCCCGATGCGGCTGCAGACCGACCCGACCGTGATCTATGGAATCACGCTCGGGCAGGGCACGCTGGGCCGGGGGCTGCGGCGCTCGGAGCTTGATGCGGTGACGCCTTACAACACCTACCGGATCGACGGGCTGCCGCCCACGCCGATTGCCAATCCCGGCCGCGCCGCGATTGCGGCGGCACTGGACCCCGATGACACGCCTTATCTGTATTTCGTGGCGGACGGGACCGGCGGGCATACTTTCTCGAGCAACCTGCAGGACCACAACCGCGCTGTGGCCCGCTGGCGCGAGATCGAGGCGCAGCAAGGGCGCGAGCAGGGTCAGGCGAACTGAACCCGATTGGGACGGATTGGGCATGACCACTGCGTCGGGGGGCGCAGTGGTCATGCCCTGATCACCCGCGTCCGGGCGTCCCGCTGAATTGCGTCAGCCTTCTCGCGAACTGTCGGCTGGCAGAGACTTCTGGTTTTCGTCATCTCGCTGACCCAAGCGGCCTGCGCCCGGAGCGGCGGATTGTATGGTTCTTGGCGCAGCAGGTGTTTTCCAAGCTGGGCAAGCTCAATCCTGCGGGCCTTGGGCTGGTTGCTCCCGGGAGCGACGAAGCGCTACGAGAACATATTCGAGCACGGCGGGCCGCCCTGCTTTTTCAGCCGAACGCCTTGAGGTGAGGTTCAGTCTGTCAATCGTGCCGATCAGCAATCTGTCCTGATTGGCTGTTTGTCCAGCGGCCCAGGCCATTTGCGCCTGTGCCGCGAAACCGTGACCGGTGAAAGCCGTCTCTACGACCTCTTCCGCGACCTCATCGCCTTCGATCCATTCCACCCCGCCGCGCCGCACCGCGAGGAGGCCGACGCGCTGCGAAACCTCGTTCGCATGCGCCATCATTGCGCGCAACTCCCCTCTGCTGTGCCAATCCGCCAGATCCGCGGCAGCGGCAGGCGACAGGTTGCGCCCCAGATCGGGCGCGGTTTGGGCCACATCTTCATAGCGCTTTTTGACCATGATGACGGCATCTTCCACGCGCTCGAAGGGCGCCAGGTGAACCTTGCCATCCGGACACTGCATCTGGTCGTAGCGCGCGGCATGTATGCTCATGTCAAGCTGCGCGGTAGATACAGGCCGGTATCCGGGGGCGGCAATGATGCGCATGGCGCTGGGGGAAAAGTCCTTCCATTCCTGCTCTACTGTGTCGCGCAAATCCTTAATGTCTGCGAGAGTATGCGAGACAATCTCAACAAAGGGTCGCGTGATGTCGCCACCACGGAAGCGTATCCCGCCAAGGATTGTTCCTGCCCGAGTTCGGATGAGGCGGTGATTGAAATCCGCCTGCGCCACACCCGGAAGCGCGATGTGATCGCTGAAGCGTCTGGCGAAGCCGGGATCATCGATGCGTTCGAATTGTTCTTGCAGCCAGCGCTTCAGGCTACGGGTGCCCATTTCGCCAAAGAGACGTTCGGCCAGCAAGGCTTGGGGATTGAGAGACGGCCAATCATGCAGGTTCATGCCCGCGTTCTTGCATCAATCCCAGGGCTGGTCAAACAGGTGCGCTATCTGCGCATCCTCGCAATGCGCCGCCCGGCGACGGGCGGCGCGCTGAGGTTCCTTACTGCCCCGCGCCCCATTCGCGTGGCGCGCGCAGAAATGCCTCGACGGCATCCAGCGTCTCGGTGTCGAAATCGCCGCCGCGCCGGGCCTCGGCCAGCACGTCCCACCAGGTGCAGAGGTAATGCAGCATCACCCCATGCTCGGCCAGACGCGGCTCGGTCTCGGGGAAGATGCCGTAATAGAAGATCACCGCCGTATGCGCACATTCCGCGCCGGTTTCGCGGATCGCATCGACGAAGCTGAGCTTCGATCCGCCATCCGTGGTCAGGTCTTCCACCAGCAGCACGCGCTGGCCCTCGGACATCGCCCCCTCGATACGCGCATTGCGCCCATAGCCTTTGGGCTTCTTGCGCACATAGGTCATGGGCAGCGCCATGCGCTCGGCGACCAGCGCGGCGAAGGGGATGCCTGCCGTCTCGCCACCGGCGATATTGTCGAAAGCTTCGAAACCCGCATCTTCCAGTACCCGGCAGGTGAGGAAATCCATCAGGCTTGATCGGATGCGCGGGAAGCTGATCAGCTTGCGGCAATCGATATAGGTCGGTGCCTTGAGCCCGCTGGCAAAGGTAAACGGCTCGGAAGCGTTGAAATGCACGGCCTTGATGTCCAGCAGCATCCGCGCGGTCAGGCGGGCGACAGTGGCGCGGTCGGGATAGGTGGCGGGGATCATGGCTGTCCTTTCGGGCGTCGGGTCTGTGAGCGGGCGGAGTATTGAGTATTTTTGGCAAGAAAATGCAGAAGGTTCAGGAGGTGGCTTCTTGTCTGACCTGCCAGTAAAGTGGGAAGCCGGGATCGAAAACCGTGACCTGCCCTGCGCCGGTCTCGATCTTGGCGGGGTAGGTGACAGGCTCGGGGGTCTTCTCCAGCGTGATCGTCGCGCTGTTCACCGGCAGGCGGTAGAAGCCGGGACCATTGCGCGAGGCAAACCCTTCGAGCTTGTCCAGAGCACCTGCTTCCTCGAAGATCTGGGCCAGAATGGACATGGTGTTCGTGGCCGTGAAACAGCCCGCGCAACCGCAGGCCGATTCCTTCGCGTCATCCGCATGCGGCGCCGAATCCGTGCCAAGGAAAAACCGCGCATCGCCCGAGGTCGCGGCCTGAACCAGCGCCAGCCGATGCGCCTCGCGCTTGGCGACCGGCAGGCAGTAGTAATGCGGCTTGATCCCGCCGACCAGAATATGATTGCGGTTGATCACCAGATGATGCGTGGTGATCGTGGCGCCCAGATCCGCGGGCTGGCTTTGCACATAGGCCACGGCCTCTGATGTGGTGATATGTTCCATCACCACCCGCAGCCCCGGTGTTTTCCTGCGGATCGGGTCCAGCACACGGTCGATGAAGACGGCCTCACGGTCGAAGATATCCACCGCATGATCGGTGACTTCGCCATGGGTGCAAAGCGGAATGCCCGCTTCGGCCATCGCCTCCAGCACGGCGCGCACGCGGTCGAAATCGCGCACGCCAGAGGCTGAATTGGTCGTGGCCCCTGCCGGATAGAGCTTGACCGCCGTGATGATCCCCGCCTTATGCGCGGCGACCACATCGGCCGGATCCGTGGCCTCGGTCAGATAAAGCGTCATCAGGGGCGTGAAGCCTGTGCCTGTCACCGCAAGGATACGGTCGCGATAGGCGGCGGCCTGCGCCCCCGTCACCACGGGCGGCACAAGGTTGGGCATGATGATCGCGCGGGCGAAATGGCGCGCGCTCTCGGGCGCAATTCCGGCCAGCATCGCGCCATCGCGCAGATGCAGATGCCAGTCATCGGGGCGGGGCAGGGTCAGGCTCTGGGTCATGCCCTTCCCTATACGGAAAAGTGCTGCGCTTTCCAGCCCGGAATTGCCCTATTCCGGCGCCTCTGCGAGGGTTTTCTCGACACGCTTCAGCCGCTTGCGCATTCCCTTGCTGTCGCGCAGCGCCAGCGCATGGCGCGCGGCAATGGCGGTCAGCGTTGGGTGATCGCTTTTGACCGCGCGCTTGACCAGCGAGCGCAGATAGTCGGGATCCCCGCGCCGCTTGCGCATCAGATCGTGAAACCGCGCAGGCGTCAGCCGCCCGCGCATCGCCGCCTCGATCAGTGTATCCAGCACACCGAAACGGTGCAGTGCGGCGGCGGTATTCTCTGCGCCCAGCACCGGGCTGCGCAGCATGGTCACGAAGGGGCGCCGGAACAGCGTCGCATGCATCGCATCCAGATGATTGCCGGGGTCATAGACAACAAAGGCGTTGCGCGCCCCCTCCAGCATGGCCGGAGCGAAACCGAAACGCGTGCGGAAATCGAATCGCCTTTGCGTATGAAACCGCGTCTCCCACGGCGCGATTTCCGGGTCGAGCGTGGCCTGAGGCGCAATCGCCAGCACGCTCGCCCCCGGCGCCGCCAGCGAGAAAGTCGCAGCGGCATAGCCGCACATGCCCGCGCCATAGAAGACCACGCGCTTGAAGCTCTCGAAGAACCCCGCATCGATCTGGCTGTCGAAGAAATCGAGGACTTCGGCATCCCGATACCAGCGCGGCGCGCGCGCAAGCAACATCAGCGCGCTCCAGCCATGACGATCGGCGATCTGCAGGCCCAGCGGCCGATGACCGGGCTGCATGGCGCGGATCTCGGGCAGGGATTCGAATGTCACCAGCAGCGTGTCATTGCCCTCGATGAAGCAGCCGAAATGATGCACCCCCAGCGGCATGAAGGCGCCGCGCTCATCCGCGATCTCGTCCAGACGTGCCAGCCATTCGGGATCGGTTCGGGCTGTGGCGAGATTGATCTCATCGGCGGTTTCGAGCATGGGTCTTTCCGGATGGCTGGCGTCAGTCTCGGCGCGTGAGAAAGATGTCCGCAATATAGAGGTTAACTCTGCATTAGCCTACGCATCCCTGTGGTTTTCACAAGAATAGGTCGGGCCGGATTGCTCTGGCAGAGCGCAAAAGCGCTCCGCATGCGGCAGCAGCGTTTCGAGAAAGCACTTAATGCGCGCGACCCGCACAGATTGCTGCCTTGCGAGAAAAAATCAGCCCGCGATCGCCCGCGCCAGCCTGCACCACGCCTCAAGCCCGATCTCCTCGGCCCGCGCGGTGGGGGCGATGCCGCTTTGCTCCAGCAGCGCCTCGATCTGCGGATGCTGCCCTTTCAGCGAGGCGCGCAGCATCTTGCGCCGCTGGTTGAACCCGGCGGCGACCAGCCGTTCCAGCACGCGTGCATCGGCCGGATAGCGCGGTTCTTGCAGCCGCGTGATATGCACCACGCTGGAGCTGACCTTGGGCGGCGGCGTGAATGCCTCGGGCGGCAGATGCAGCGCGATCTTTGCATCCGCCCGCCATTGCACCATCAGCGCGAGCCGCCCGTAAGCTTTCGATCCCGGTTTCGCCACGATCCGCTCGGCCACCTCGCGCTGGAACATCAGCGTCAGGCTGTCCCAATAGGGCGGCCACTGATCAGGCGTCATCCAGCGGATCAGAAGTTCCGTGCCGACATTATAGGGCAGATTCGAGACGATCTTGATCGGCGGGGTCAGATGGGCAAGCGCATCCACCGCCAGCGCATCGCCCTCGATCACCTCCAGCCGCCCCGGATAGGCCGCTGCGATCTCGGCCAGCGCAGGCAGGCAGCGCGCATCCTTCTCGATGGCCAGCACCCGCCGCGCGCCCTCGGCCAGCAGCCCGCGTGTCAGCCCGCCCGGACCGGGGCCGACTTCCAGCACATCCGTGCCCGAGAGATCCCCCGCGACCCGCGCAATTCGCGCCGTCAGGTTCAGATCCAGCAGGAAATTCTGCCCGAAACTCTTTTTCGCGCGCAGATCATGGGCGCGGATTACCTCGCGCAAAGGGGGCAAATTGTCGATCATCTGCGCGCGATAGCCATGTCCTGCGCCATGTTCAAGGCCGCGATCAGGGAGGTCGCATCCGCCAGCCCCTTGCCCGCAATTCCGTAAGCCGTGCCATGATCGGGCGAGGTGCGGATGAAGGGCAGGCCCAGCGTCACATTCACCCCGCCTGCGAAATCAATCGTCTTGATCGGGATCAGCGCCTGATCGTGATACATGCAGATGGCAACATCATATCGGGCGCGCGCACCGGCATGAAACATGGTATCCGCGGGCAGGGGGCCGTCAATCGCCCAGCCCTCAGCGCGCAGCCGCTCCAGAACCGGGGTGATCACCTCGATCTCCTCGCGCCCCATCACGCCCGCCTCGCCCGCATGCGGGTTCAGCCCGGCGACGGCAATCCGTGGCGCGGCAATCCCGAAATCCCGCATCAGCCCCGCCCGCGTGATCCGCAGGCATTGCTCCAGACCCCCGGCGGTCAGCGCGCGCGGCACCTGCGCCAGCGGAATATGGATCGTCGCGGGCACCACCCGCAGCCCCTCGCAGGCCAGCATCATCACCACCGGCACGCCGCCTGCCAGATCGGCCAGAAATTCGGTATGGCCCGGAAAGCCGAATCCCGCGCCCGATTTCAGCGCCGCCTTGTTGATGGGGCAGGTCACAACACCCGACGCCGCCCCCGCCTGCACCAGCCCCACGGCGCGCGCGATCACCTCGACAACCGCCCCGGCATTGGCCGGATCGGGCTGGCCCGCGATGGCGGCTGCGGGAAAGTCATGCCTGAGTACGGGCAGGACCGCGCCCGGAACATCTGCGGCGTCGCTGACAGACGTGATTTCAACCCATTCGGCCCCATCCGGCAGATGCGCCGGATCGCCGAGCCAGACAAAGCGGGGCGCGCCGGCCAAACAGGCTTTGACGGCGATTTCCGGGCCGATCCCGGAAGGGTCGCCACTGCTCATCACCAGAATATTCTGTGCGGTCATGCCGTCTCCTGTTCCGGGTTGGCTCAGTACAGAATCCGCATCAGCTGCGGCATGATAATCTGCATGTTTTCCTGCATTACCATGATCGTCTGCGGCATCTGTGCCTCGACCACCTGCGGCAGTTTCTGCATGACTGACCGGCCCAACTCGGTGCGGTAGAATTCATTGAGCGCTTCAAGCTCGCTCAGAGAGAAGAGATCTGCCATAAGCTCATCCTGGGAACGCAGCATATCGATCATCGGCTCTGACATGACTTCGAGATAGAGCGCTTCGAC
The DNA here is from genome assembly GCF_001884735.1 of Natronohydrobacter thiooxidans. Classification (GTDB taxonomy): domain Bacteria; phylum Pseudomonadota; class Alphaproteobacteria; order Rhodobacterales; family Rhodobacteraceae; genus Roseinatronobacter; species Roseinatronobacter thiooxidans_A. The sequence continues at coordinate 634,151 of NZ_MJAP01000034.1, forward strand.
CTGCGCTTCCTGTTCAGGAGTTACCTGCTGGCCACCGCTACGCACCTGATCGAGCACCGGGCGATACATCGCGCGCATCATCGCGGGCACGTCCAGATCCTCCAGCGTGACCGCAACATAGGCGCGCGCAACGGCCAGTCGCGCCTCGCGCTCAGGGTCGGCCTGCGCGGTGAGGGGGAAGAGCAGCAACATATACCCAGCCAGCGCGGCAAGCAGTCGGGTCGGCGATTTCGGGGCAGGGGCAGACATGGGCATCCTTTTCATGATCTCGGGCCTTTCATGATCTCGGGCATTCCAGCAATGCCCCGCTGTCAGCCTGGCGCCAGCGCATTTACCGGCAAAGGCTTTTGCGGCTCCGCGTCCCGTCCAGGCTAGCGCCCTTTCCAGATCCAGCCGCCGCCAAAGACGCGGCTGCCCTCTGGCGCATAAAACACGCAGGCCTGTCCCGGACTGACCCCTTCCTCGGGGGTCAGCAATTCGACCTCGGCTTCGGTCTCGGACAAGGGCCGGACCAGCGCCGGGGCCGGCGGGCGGGTCGAGCGCAGCTTGACCGACAATTCCCATTCCGGGCGCCCGGTGAAGGGTTCATCCCCCAGCCAGTTGATCTCGCGCACCGGCACAGTGCGCGTGGCCAGCGCCGCTTTCGGCCCGACGATCACTCGGCGCGTTTCCGGGTCCAGCCGCACGACATACAAGGGCTCTGACAGCCCCCCGATCCCCAGGCCCCGGCGCTGGCCGATCGTGTAATGGATGATGCCCTCATGCGCGCCCAGAACGCGGCCAGCCATATCAACAATCTCGCCCGGATCCGCAGCACCGGGGCGCAGCTTCTCGATCACGCGGGCATAGTCGCCATCGGGCACGAAACAGATATCCTGACTGTCGGGCTTGTCGGCCACGCTCAGGCCATGCTGCGCCGCCAGCGCCCGTGTCTCGGCCTTGGTGGCCAGATGACCGAGCGGGAAGCGCAGGAAGTCCAGTTGCTCGCGCGTCGTCGAGAACAGGAAATAGCTCTGGTCGCGCACCGGATCCGCCGCGCGGTGCAATTCGGCCCCGGCAGGACCGACCTTGCGCTGGATATAATGCCCGGTCGCCATGCAATCCGCGCCCAGATCGCGTGCGGTTTCCAAGAGGTCGCGAAATTTCACCCGCTCGTTGCAGCGGATACAGGGCACAGGGGTCGCGCCCGCCAGATAGGCATCGGCGAATTCGTCGATCACCGACTCGCGGAAATGCGATTCATAATCCAGCACATAATGCGGGAAACCCATCTCTTCGGCCACGCGGCGCGCATCGTGGATATCGCGGCCCGCGCAGCAGGCGCCTTTCTTCGCCAGCGCCGCGCCATGATCATAAAGCTGCAGCGTCACCCCCACCACATCATAGCCTTCGCGCGCCAGTTCCGCAGCGACCACCGAACTGTCCACGCCGCCCGACATGGCCACGACGACCCGCGTTTCGGCAGGCGGCTTGGCGATCCCAAGCGAATTGAGGGGGGTATCATAGGGCATTGCGCAGGCTTTCCGTGAATTCCGAAGAAATATAGGAAAATGCAATCTATTCACAAGGGCTGATCAAGGCCACGGTCAACCCCGAATTAATACCCTCGCGCGATCCTGCCCGCATCCTGGGATGGGTGAAGGAGGAAGAATGCGATGTATATCAAACGTGTGGATGGCCCTCGGGCCGTAACACTGGCGGATGGGACCGTGCTGACACTCGCCGATCTGCCGCCCAAGGACACGCGACGCTGGGTCGCCAGCCGCAAGGCGCTGGTCATCCGCGCTGTCGAAGCCGGGCTTTTATCACGAAAAGCCGCGCTGGAACGCTACGCGCTGTCGGATGAAGAGTTCGATCTGTGGCACAAGGCGGTCACAGAACATGGGGTCGATGCACTCAAGGTAACATCCTTGCAGAAATACAGACAACTTTAGATTGTTTTTTTCTCTGATTAATGCACGGTAACGAGGAGTTAACTTTTCTACATGAAACTGCGTTAACGGCGATAAAGGAGAAGCTGGATGCGTGTCTTGCTTGTTGAAGATGATCCGAACACGTCCCGAAGCATCGAACTGATGCTAACCCATTCAAACTTCAATGTCTATTGCACCGATATGGGTGAGGATGCGATCGAACTCAGCAAGCTTTACGACTATGATCTGATTCTGCTTGACCTTAATCTGCCGGATATGGCGGGGCTGGATGTGCTGCGCCAGATCCGGATGGCGCGTGTTGACACACCGATTCTGATCCTGACCGGCGAATCAGACACGGACACCAAGCTGCGCGGTTTCGGCCACGGGGCGGATGACTATCTGACCAAGCCCTTTCACCGCGATGAACTGGTGGCACGCATCCATGCCATCATCCGCCGCAGCCAGGGCCATTCCCAATCCGTCATCCGCACGGGCTGCATCGCGGTCAATCTCGATGCCAAATCGGTCGAGGTGGATGGCCAGACCGTGCATCTGACCGGCAAGGAATATCAGATGCTCGAACTCCTGAGCCTGCGCAAGGGCACGACCCTGACCAAGGAGATGTTCCTCAACCATCTCTATGGCGGCATGGATGAGCCGGAACTGAAGATCATCGATGTGTTCATCTGCAAGCTGCGCAAGAAACTGGCCGAAGCAACCGGGGGCGAGAATTATATCGATACGGTCTGGGGGCGCGGCTATGTGCTGCGCGACCCTGTGCTTGCTCAGGGCAGCATCCCGAGAAGCGCGCTTTCCGCCTGACCGCGTAATGTCTTTGCACTGGACCTGTGGCACGCGCGCACCTATCACTTGGGCCTGATTTTCGGGCAATAGCAGGGTCTCGGGCGTGGAAAAGGGGAACAGGGCCGACGCGGCAGAAGCCGCATATGATGTGGCGGAACTTGATGCGGCCATGGCCGAACGGGAACTGGCGCGGCTGGCCGGGATCCTGAGTCGCGCCAATGACGCCTATCACCGCGAGGATGCGCCGATCCTGTCGGATGCGGAATTCGATGCGCTGCGCCAGCGCAATGCTGCCATCGAGGCGCGTTTTCCCCAGCTTGTGCGGGACGACAGCCCCAGCGCCTTCCTCGGCGCCGCCCCTGCCGAGGGTTTCGGCAAGATCCGCCATGCACGGCGGATGCTGTCGCTGTCCAATGCCTTCACCGAGGAAGATGTCACCGATTTCGTGGCAGGCATCCGCCGCTTCCTCAATCTTGGCCCCGACCGTCCGCTTGCGCTGACGGCAGAGCCGAAGATCGACGGGTTGTCGCTGTCCCTGCGCTATGAAAACGGCAGGCTTTTGCATGCCGCGACGCGCGGGGATGGCGAGACCGGCGAGGATGTGACCGCCAATGTCCGCACTATGGCCGAGATCCCGCAAAGCCTGGCGGGCGCGCCGACCATTCTGGAAGTGCGCGGCGAGGTCTATATGTCCCATGCCGATTTCGCGGCGCTGAATACCCGGCAGGCCGAAAACGGGGCCAAGATATTCGCCAATCCGCGCAACGCCGCCGCCGGATCGCTGCGCCAGCTTGACCCGGAGATCACCCGCGCGCGGCCTTTGCGTTTCTTCGCCTATGCCTGGGGCGAGACCTCCGCGCCGCTGGCTGACACGCAGTCCGGGGCGATTGCCCGGCTGCGCGCGCTTGGCTTTCCGACCAACCCGCTGTTTTGCCGCTGCGACACGGTTCCAGAACTGCTGGCCACCTATGCCGGGATCGAGGCGCAGCGCGCCAGCCTTGGCTATGATATTGATGGCGTGGTCTACAAGCTCGATGATCTGGCCTATCAGGACCGGCTCGGCCTGCGCTCGACCACGCCGCGCTGGGCCATCGCACATAAATTCCCCGCCGAACTGGCCTGGACCCAGTTGGAGGGTATCGACATTCAGGTCGGGCGCACCGGCGCGCTCAGCCCGGTTGCGCGGCTCAAACCCGTCACCGTGGGCGGGGTCGTTGTATCCAACGCCACGCTGCATAATGAAGATTACATCGCGGGGCGCGATTCGCGCGGAACGCCCATCCGCGAGGGGCGCGATATTCGTGTGGGCGACTGGGTGCAGGTTTACCGCGCGGGCGATGTGATCCCGAAAATCCGCGATCTGGATCCCGCGCGCCGCCCCGACACGGCCATCCCCTGGCAGATGCCCGATCATTGCCCCGAATGCGGCAGCCCGGCCATCCGCGAACCCGGCGATTCGGTGCGCCGCTGCACCGGAGGCATGATCTGCCCGGCGCAGGCGGTCGAGCGGCTCAAGCATTTCGTCAGCCGCGCCGCCTTCGATATCGAAGGTCTGGGCGCGAAGCAGGTCGAAAGCTTCTGGCGCGATGGCTGGATCGCCAGCCCCAGGGATATTTTCACCCTCAAGGAGCGTTTCGGCCCCGGCCAGCCCCGGCAGTTGAAAAACCGCGAGGGCTGGGGCGAGAAATCGGCGCAGAACCTGTTTGACGCCATCGACGAGAAGCGCCGCATCCCGCTGGCGCGGCTCATTTTCGCGCTGGGGATCCGCCATGTGGGCGAAACCTCGGGCGGGATGCTGGCCACGCATTATGGCAGTTGGGACGCCTTCCGTTCGGCCATGTCCGACGCGCAAGACTCTGAAAGCGCTGCCTATGCCGAACTGATCTCGATTGACGGGGTGGGGCCGGTCATGGCGCAATCGCTGCTCACCAGCTTTCAGGCCGAAGCGGCGGAGATCGACGCGCTCGCCGCCATGCTCGACATCCAGCCCGCCGAGGCGCGCGCGACCGACAGCCCGGTGGCGGGCAAGACAGTCGTCTTCACCGGCACGCTGGAACGCATGACCCGCGCCGAAGCCAAGGCGCGCGCCGAGGCGCTGGGGGCCAAGGTCGCGGGCTCGGTTTCCGCCAAGACGGATCTGCTGATCGCGGGACCGGGCGCGGGCAGCAAGGCGAAGAAAGCCGCCGATCTGGGGGTCGAGGTCATTGACGAAGATCAGTGGCTGGCCCTGATCGGGGCGTCCTGACATGGCCAGCCGCCCCGAAATCCTGTTCCCGCTTTTCGCGGGGCTGGAGACACTGGACGGGGTTGGCCCGAAAACAGCGAAGAATTTCAATTCCTTGCAGATCGAAACCCCGCGCGATCTGCTGTTTCACCTGCCGCTGAACCTGATCGACCGCTCCCGCCGCCCCTCGATCCGGGGGTTGGATTTCCCCGCCATCGCCACGGTCGAGGTGACCATCGGCGCGCATCAGCCGCCGCGCATGCGCGGGCGTCCCTACCGTGTGCAGGTGCGCGACGAATTGACGGAGTTTCAGCTGGTATTCTTCCATGCGCGCGGCGATTACCTGCAGAAACTGCTGCCGACCGGGGCGCGGCGGCTGGTCTCGGGCAAGGTCGAATTGTTCGACGGGATCGCGCAGATGCCCCATCCCGACCATATCCTGCGCCCCGAGGAGGCCGCCGAGCTGCCGCGCACTGAGGCCGTCTATGGCCTGAGCGCCGGTGTCAGTGCGAAACTGATGGCCAAGGCCATCGGCGGCGCGATCACCCGCGCGCCCGCGCTTGCGGAATGGATCGACCCTGGTTTGATGGCCCGCGAAGGCTGGCCCGACTGGCGCGCCGCCATCACACAGGCCCATGCCCCTGAAACCCTTGGCGATCTGGCGGCGACGGCTCCGGCGCGCGCGCGTCTGGCCTATGACGAACTCTTGGCGCATCAACTGACCCTTGCGCTGGCCCGCGCGCGGGCGCGGCGCAAACCGGGGCGCGAAAGCTGTGGCACGGGCGTCCTGCAGGCCCGTGTTCTGGCGGCGCTCGATTACAGCCCGACCGCTGCCCAGACCCGCGCCATCGCGGAAATCGCCGGGGATATGGCCAGCCCCCGGCGCATGAACCGGCTGTTGCAGGGCGATGTCGGCGCGGGCAAGACGCTGGTTGCGCTGATGGCGCTGCTGATCGCGGTCGAGGCAGGCGGGCAGGGCGTGATGATGGCACCTACCGAAATCCTTGCCCGCCAGCATCTTGAAAGCCTGAGCCCACTGGCGCGGGCTGCGGGCGTGGAAATCGCCTTGCTGACCGGGCGCGACAAAGGGGTCGAGCGCGCCGAGAAACTGGCCGCGCTGGCCGAGGGGCGCATTCAGATCGTACTGGGTACTCATGCGGTGTTCCAGAAGGGCGTCGAATTTCATGACCTGCGGCTTGCCGTGATCGACGAGCAACACCGTTTCGGCGTGGCGCAACGGGCCGCACTCGCCGAAAAGGGTGCGGGCGTCGATATGCTGGTCATGACCGCAACCCCCATCCCGCGTTCGCTTGCGCTTGCGCAATACGGGGATATGGATGTGTCGGTTCTGGATGAAAAACCCCCCGGTCGGCAGCCGGTGCAGACCGCGCTTGTCTCGACCGCGCGGCTGACGGAAGTGATCGATCATCTGCGCCGCGCCATTGCCGAGGGGCGTCAGGCCTATTGGGTCTGCCCGCTGGTCGAGGAATCCGAAGCCAGCCCCCTGACCGCTGCACAGGCGCGTTTTGATCATCTGCGCGCCGCTCTGGGCGAGGGCGTGGTGGGGCTGGTGCATGGCCAGCTACCGCCCGCCGAGAAAGACGCCGCCATGGCGCGGTTCATCGCGGGCGAGACCAAGCTGCTGGTCGCCACCACGGTCATTGAGGTGGGCGTGAATGTTCCCAATGCCTCGATCATGGTGATCGAGCGCGCCGAGAGTTTCGGGCTGGCCCAGCTTCACCAGTTGCGCGGGCGCGTCGGGCGCGGGGCGGCGGCCTCGACCTGCCTGCTGGTCTATGAACCGCCCTTGGGCGAAACGGCGGCCCGCCGCCTGAAACTTTTGCGCGATACCGAGGACGGCTTCCGCATCGCCGAAGAGGATATGGCCATTCGTGGCGCGGGCGATCTGATCGGCACCGCGCAATCCGGGCTGCCCCGGTTCCGCGTCGCCGATCTGGAACGCCAGGCCGGGCTGATGGCGGTCGCGCAATCGGATGCGCGCAAATTGCTGGCAGATGACCCCGATCTGACCAGCACGCGCGGGCAGGCGGCGCGGGTGCTTTTGTGGCTGATGGAACAGGACAAGGCGATTCGCTACCTCTCGGTCGGGTAAGGTTTCGACATTATGCATCACATGTTCTTAAAAAGTTCTTGATCGAATCGAGAACATATGAGAACAAAGTGACAACATAAGCGATGGAGGATCCCATGACGCCGAATACACGCCCCGAGTTCTGGTCCGATCTGGCCGGTGCGCTTGCGCTGGCAGTTCTGGTGGTCGTGACGCTTCATCTGCCGCTTCTTGCCTGACGCCTGCGGGTCAGCCTGCCTCTCATTGCCTGCTCTCTGACCCTTGACTGCCGCCGCGCCCCCAGGCGTGGCGGTTTTTTCATGGCATTTGCCAAAACCCGGCTTTGGGCTTATCTCGGCGCCAAAAGGAAAGGGCGCGTCATGACACAGGAACTCCATATCATCGGCGGCGGTATGGCCGGGTCCGAAGCCGCATGGCAGGCCGCGCATATGGGGGTGCAGGTTGTCATCCATGAAATGCGCCCCACACGCGGCACTTTCGCGCATCAGACGGATCATCTGGCGGAAATGGTCTGCTCGAACTCCTTCCGCTCGGATGATGATGAACAGAATGCTGTGGGCCTCTTGCATTGGGAAATGCGCGCGGCGGGCGGGCTGATCATGCAGATGGCCGACCGTCATGCCCTGCCTGCGGGCGGCGCGCTGGCCGTGGATCGCGATGCCTTTGCGCAGGCTGTGACCGAAACCCTGCTGGCGCTGCCGAATGTGCGGCTGGATCGCGGCGAGATCCCGGATCTGCCGCAGGATGGACAATGGATCATCGCCACCGGGCCTTTGACTTCGGATGCGCTGGGGCAGGCGATCTCGCGCGAGACGGGGGCCGAGGCGCTGGCCTTTTTCGACGCGATCGCACCCATCGTCTATTTCGACAGTATCGACATGTCGCAGGCCTGGTTCCAGTCGCGCTATGACAAGGGCGAGACCGAGGCCGAGCAGAAAGCCTATCTGAACTGCCCGATGACGCGCGAGCAATACGAGGCCTTCATCGACGCGCTGCTGGCCGCCGACAAGACCGAGTTCCACGAGGGTGAGTCAGCGGGCTATTTCGACGGCTGCCTGCCCATCGAGGTCATGGCCGAGCGCGGGCGCGAGACCCTGCGCCATGGGCCGATGAAACCCGTGGGCCTGACCAACCCGCATGCGCCGGAGCGCAAACCCTATGCGGTGGTGCAACTGCGCCGCGACAATGCCTTGGGGACGCTCTATAATATCGTGGGCTTCCAGACCAAGATGAAGTATGGCGCGCAAGCTGCTGTTTTCAAGATGATTCCGGGTCTGGAGAATGCCTCTTTCGCGCGGCTTGGCGGGATTCACCGCAACACATTCCTGAATTCGCCGACACTTCTGGACGACCATCTGCGTCTACGCTCAAAACCCCATATCCGTTTTGCAGGCCAGATCACCGGGGTGGAGGGCTATGTCGAATCCGCGGCGATGGGGCTGTTGGCCGGGCGTCTGGCGGCGGCCGAGATCCTGGGCCAGCCCGCCAGCCCGCCGCCGCGTGACACCGCGATGGGGGCGCTTGTGCATCACATTACCGGCGGGGCCGAGGCCAAGAGTTTTCAGCCGATGAATGTGAATTTCGGGCTGTTCCCGCCGATTGACGCCAAGGGCGGTCGCCGTGGCCGCCGCGACCGCTACAAAGCCTATACGGACCGCGCGAAAGCCGCTTTCATGGACTGGCTGGGCCAGCGCGATGCCGCCTGAACCTGTCACGCGCTTCGCGCCATCGCCCACTGGCCCCTTGCATCTGGGCCATGCCTATGCCGCGCTGATCGCGGCGGAGCGCGCCGGGGCAGGGCGGTTTCTGCTCAGGATCGAGGATATCGACCAGAGCCGTTGCCGCCCGGAATGGGAGGCGCAGATTTACGAGGATCTGACATGGCTTGGCCTGCGCTGGGAAAGCCCGGTGATGCGCCAATCCGAGCGGCTCCCGGTCTATCGCGCCGCGCTTGAGCAGCTTGCCGCGCAGGGGCTGATCTATCCCTGCCGCTGCACCCGCGCCGATATCCGCGCGGCCCTCAGCGCGCCACAGGAAGGGGCGCCGCTTGGGCCGGATGGCGTGACCTATCCCGGCACCTGCCGCGCGCGGCCCATGTCGGATGCCGGGCGCGAAGATGCGCTGCGCCTGAATATGGGCGCGGCGCTGGCGCATGTCGGCGCGCTGGGGTTCATGGAGAACGGGCCGGTGCATCCGGGCCATCACCGGCTCGACCGCGACTGGCTGTGCGATGTGGCGGGCGATGTGGTGCTCGCGCGGCGCGACATGGGCACCAGCTATCACTTGTCGGTTGTTCTGGATGACGCCGCGCAGGGCATCACCGAAGTGACCCGTGGCGCCGATTTGTTCGAGGCCACTCCGATCCATGTTCTGCTTCAGGCATTGCTTCAACTTCCGGCGCCAAGCTATTATCATCACGACCTTATTCGCGATGAGCATGGCAAGCGTCTGGCCAAGCGAGACGATGCGCGCGCGATTGCGCTTTACCGCGCGGAGGGGATGACGCCGGGCCGCTTGCGCCAGATGCTCACTCAGCCAGTGGCGTCATGATCTCGACCTCGCGCCCGTCGCGCAGCGCCGTGTAAAAGCAGGAGCGCCGGTTGGTGTGGCAGGCCGGCCCCGTCTGATCGACCAGCACCAGCAGGCAATCGCGGTCACAATCGAGCCGCATCTCGACCAGTTTCTGCACATGGCCAGAGCTTTCGCCCTTCACCCAGAAGGATTGGCGCGAGCGCGACCAATAGGTGACGCGGCCTGTCGCCAGCGTCTGGGCGACGGCATCCGCGTTCATCCAAGCCATCATCAGCACCTCGCCCGTCGCATGATCCTGCGCAATCGCCGGGATCAGACCTTTTTCATCATATCGCAGGCTTTGCGGATCGAATGTCATGGGCTATGTCCTGTGTTGAGCGCGCTGCCTAGCGCATCACGATGCCGAGGGGAAGCCACCATGGCCGAGAATGCTGACCTGATCAAACTCTATTCCGGGCGAATCCTCGCGCTGGCGGCCGAGATCCCGCATCACGCCCGGCTGGAGGCGCCGCAGTTCAGCGTCAAGCGCCGTTCGCCGCTATGCGGCTCGACCGTGACGGTCGATCTGGACATGGCGGATGGTCGCGTCACGCGTTTCGGGCAGGATGTGAAAGCCTGCGCGCTGGGGCAGGCGGCGGCGGCACTTCTGGGGCAGGTCGTGCTGGGGCGCAGTGCCACCGAGCTGGCGCAGGCGCGTGACCAGCTGCGCGCCATGCTGACTGCAGGGGGGCCAGTGCCGGAGGCGCCCTTTGACGGGTTCGAGGTGCTCTTGCCTGCGCGGGAGTATCGCAACCGCCATGCCTCGATCCTGCTTGCATTGGAGGCAGCGGCTGAAGCCAGCGCCATGGCCGGTGGCATAAGCGCGCACGCGCCCTGAGAGCGCTTGCCTCTGGCCAGGGGCTGTTGCAGGCTATGCGCGAGACCCGCCCTGCAAGGAGCCTGACATGCGCATTCTGGTGTTCAATGCCGGCAGTTCCTCGCTGAAATTCGGAGTGTTCGAGATCACGCCGGGGGCAACGCTGGATACGGCCCGCCACTGTCTGAAAGGCAGTTTCGAACGCTTTTCGCCGCAGGGGTGCCGCCTGACCCTGAACGGGATCGCGCAGGATGCCGCTGCGTGCGATCTGGGCACAGCCGCGCGGGCCGTGCCGGATCTGTTGCGCGGGGCAGGGATCACGGATCTGCAGGCGATCGGGCACCGCGTGGCGCATGGCGGCAGTCTCTTCACGGGTCCGACTTTGCTGGATGACGTGACCATCCGGCAACTGGAGGGGCTGACGCCGCTCGCGCCCTTGCACAACCCGGCCAATCTGGATGTGATTGCACTGGCCCGCAGCGTCTGGCTCGATCTGCCGCAATGGGGCGTGTTCGACACCAGTTTCCATCTGACCAATCCGGCCCGCGCAACCACTTATGCCGTGCCGGAAGCCTGGCGCGCGGCAGGTTTGCGACGATTCGGCTTTCACGGCACATCGCATAAATATGTCGCGCAGCGCACGGCAGAGGCATTGGGCCAGCCGCTTCGATCCTTGCGGATCATCAGCCTGCATCTGGGCAACGGGGCCAGCGCCTGCGCGATCTCGCGCGGCGAGAGTCTGGACAGTTCGATGGGCATGACACCGCTGGAGGGGCTGGTCATGGGCACGCGCTCGGGTGATGTCGATCCGGGCCTGTTCGGATTTCTGTCGCGCGAAATGGGGCTGGATCTGGCCGCGATCGAGGCCGCGCTTTATAGCGAGAGCGGGTTGAAGGGGCTGACCGGGGTTTCTGACATGCGCGATGTCGAGGCCCGCGCGGCGCAGGGCGAGGCTGCAGCGCAACTGGCGATCAATATCTATGCCTACCGCGCGCGCAAATATATCGGGGCCTATGCGGCGGCAATGGGTGGGCTGGACGCGCTGGTCTTTACCGGCGGGATCGGCGAGAACTCGCCCTCGATGCGGCGGCGCATTTGCGACGGGCTGGATTTCCTTGGCATCCGGCTGGACCACGACCGCAATCAGGCCGTCGATCTGGCGGACCGGGCGGCGCCGCAGATTCAGGCCTATGGTGCGCGGGTCGATGTGCTGGTCACCGAAACCGCTGAACAGTTGATGATCGCGCGCGAGGTCGCCGAGGCGATGGCGGCGCGCGAACCGGCCTGTCTGCGCATCCCCGTCGCGGTTTCGGCGCGGCATGTGCATCTGTCGCGCGCCACTGTCGATGCGCTGTTCGGCCCCGGTTATGAGCTGACCCCCGACAAGCCCCTGCGGCAGAAAGGGCATTGGGCAGCGCGCGAGCGCGTCACCCTGCAGGGGCCAAAGGGCGAGATTGCGCAGGTCGCGATCCTCGGGCCGCTGCGGCCCCGGACCCAGATCGAGATTTCGCGTACCGACGGGTTTGCGCTGGGGCTGGACGCGCCGGTGCGCCAGAGCGGCGATCTGGAGGGCACGCCGCGCGTGCGCCTGACCGGGCCTGCCGGATATCAGGACAGCGACGGGCTGATCGTCGCGGCGCGGCATATCCATATGAACAGCCATGACGCAAGCGCGGCGGGGATTTCGGATGGCGAGATCGTGCAGGTCACGATGGACGAGACCGGGCGGGGCCTGACTTTTTCTGGGGTGCTGGTGCGCGTCAGTGACGCGGCCTTCACCGAAATGCATATCGACACGGACGAAGCCAATGCCGCCGGGATCGAGGGGGCGAGTGCAGGCGAGATCCGGCTGGTATGTGCCGTGAAAACGGTCTGAGGGCGCGCGTTGCCGCGCGATGATCTGTTGCGGCGCAATCCTTGAAAAAGATTTCAATTCAATGGGTAATCGCGCGTCTTGTAGTTTTCCGCGAAAGTCATTCAGTGCCCGCAAGACATATCCTGTCACCCGACGGCCCCATGTCACCAGCGCGTGCTGCAATCCGGATGCGATCTCCGGCATATGACGGGCGCGCGGTCTCACAGCACGACCGGGGCGAGGGTGATAGTCCCGGAATCTGCCAGCCGCCGGACAAGCGCGGTCAGTCGCATCACCGCCGCCTCATAGTCGCGCGGGTCCGGCGGGGGCAGAATAACGGCATCCTCGCGCAATGTGTCGGCCAGGCGTTTCGACATGTTCTCCAGCAGGAAGGTGATGGTGAGCTGATCACCCTCTTGTTGCGCGGCTATGATCTGCATCAGATCGTCCGATCCGGCCTCGCGCATGACCATGGGCACATCGCGCGTGGCCAGCCGGGCGGGGATATCCTGAAAGGTGAAGAGCGCCTTGCGTATCCGCACCGCATAGTCCTGATCCGCGCGTTCGACATCGCGCAGAAGCTGGTCGCGCAGCGCGGCGGGCGAGACATTGAGGATCTCGCCCATGCGTCGGCTGGGTGGCGCGGCAAAAGCGCGGCTGGGTCTGGCACCGAGTTGTTCGGCCAGTGACGCACCGATCCGCGCGACGGTTTCGGGCGCGATATCTTCGGTGCGCGACAGGCTGAGGGCGAGGGATTGCGCGTCCTCAGAGGGCAGCTTCATGAGGATCTGCGCGGCCTTGTCAGTGCTGATCTTTGACAGGAGCACCGCGCTGATCAGGGGCGATTCCTGTCCGATCAGGCCCAGCAGATCCGCGATTTCGGCCTGTTCGATCATCACCCAGGGATCACCCAGCCCTTGCCCGCGCGCGAGCGTGCGCAGGGTCTGGCTGGCGCGGGCATCCAGCTTGCCATCCAGCAGTGACAGGGCATCTTCCAGCCCGTCAGGAAAGGACAGGCCCACCTGTTCCAGCATCTCGACAAATTCCTCGACCACGGCGCACATGGTCGCGCGATCCACCAGTCGCATCGTGCCCAGCGTCTGTGCAAGCTGTGATTGCAGCTCATGGGGCAGGGCGGCGATGGGGGCGTCCAGCCCTTCGGCCAGAAGCAGCCGCACGATGATCGCGGTCTTTTGCGCGCCGCTCAGGTGATCGGCGCGCGCACTGTCGGAGGGCCGCGGCGACGCGGCGGTCCCCGAAACCGCCCCGCCCATGCGTGATGCGGACACCATCAGCTGTTGATCTGCGCCAGTCATGCCGTGATCCTGAACCATCCCAGTCATGTGCTGCAGAATCGCGCAAAACCTTCAACAAAGCGTTTAGCCCAGGGTGCCAGGCAACAAAAAACGCGCCACGGAACAGGCCGTGGCGCGCTGCGATTTCGGTCCGACTCAGCTGCTGACCGGCTCGATGCAGGTCATCGTGTCGGCGTCATAGACCTGCCCCTCGGCGCAGGCCGATGCCGTGTCATGGCGCGTCCCGCACATGGCCGAGGCAAGGGCAGGGGTCAGACCAAGCACCAATGCAGCGAGGGCAATCTTCAGTTTCATGCGAACACTCCTTCTGCGGTGATCAGCAAGGATAGCACGATTCTTGCAAAATCAACGCTGCAGAGGTCATTTTCAGGCGAAAACCCGCGCAAAAATCGTCTCGACATGTTTGGTGTGATAATCGAGATCAAATTTTGCGCGGATCGCGTCTTCGCTCAGCGCCGCGCGCACATCCGTGTCGCCCAGCAATTCCTCAAGGAAATCAGCACCTTTCTCCCAGACCTTCATGGCGTTGCGCTGGACCAGCGTATAAGCATCCTCGCGCGACACCCCGGCCTGGGTCAGCGCCAGAAGCACGCGCTGCGAATGGATCAGGCCGCGGAACTTGTTCATGTTGGTGATCATGTTGTCGGGATAGACCACCAGCTTGTCGATCACACCGGTCAGCCGTGCCAGCGCGAAATCGAGCGTCACCGTCGCATCCGGGCCGATCATCCGCTCGACCGAGCTATGCGAGATATCGCGTTCATGCCAGAGCGCCACATTTTCCATGGCAGGCACGACCGCCATGCGCACCAGCCGCGCAAGGCCCGTCAGGTTCTCGGTCAGAACCGGATTGCGCTTGTGGGGCATGGCGCTGGAGCCTTTCTGACCTTTCGAGAAAAACTCTTCGGCCTCAAGGACTTCGGTGCGCTGCATGTGGCGGATTTCAATGGCGATATTCTCGATGGAGGAGGCAATCACCCCCAGCGTGGCGAAGAACATCGCATGACGGTCGCGCGGAATGACCTGGGTGCTGATCGGCTCAGGTTCCAGACCCAGTTGCGCACAGACATGCGCCTCGACGCTCGGGTCGATATTGGCGAAAGTGCCGACGGCACCCGAAATCGCGCCTGTCGCCACTTCGGCCCGTGCCGCCAGCAGCCGGTCGCGGTTGCGCTTCATCTCGGCATAGAAACGCGCCAGCGTCAGGCCCATGGTCGTGGGCTCGGCGTGAATCCCGTGGCTGCGGCCCATGCGGATGGTGAATTTATGCTCCAGTGCACGACGCTTCAGCGCCTCCAGCAGCGCGTCCATATCGGCCAGAAGCAGATCGGCCGCGCGCACAAGCTGCACATTGAAGGTGGTGTCCAGCACATCGGAACTGGTCATGCCCTGATGCACGAAACGCGCTTCCTCATTGCCGATGATCTCTGCCAGATGGGTCAGAAAGGCGATGACGTCATGTTTGGTGACGGCCTCGATCTCGTCAATGCGGGCGACGTTGAATTCGGCATCCTTGGCTTTCCAGACCGCTTTGGCGCTGGCCTCGGGGATCACGCCGAGTTTGGCTTGCGCATCGCAGGCATGGGCTTCAATCTCGTACCAGATGCGGAATTTCGTCTCGGGCGACCAGATGGCAACCATTTCAGGGCGGGAATAGCGCGGGATCATGAGCGCGGCTTTCTTGGCTTGGGACAGGTTAAGCGCGTCATAACGTCGGGTGCGACGGGCTTCAAGTCATCCGACCATATCCTTATTTAACATAATACTGATTATGAGATATCTGGATGCATCACACATATTCAAGACTTGCAATATTTAATAACGTCCGTATATAGGCGAGCAAACCGACACCCTGCCCAATCTCCCTTTGCGAGGCTCGTGCATGCTCTCGAAATTCCTGCCCTTTCTGACTTGGGCCCGCCGTTATACCCGCGCTGATCTGGGCAATGACGTGATTGCAGCCCTTGTCGTGACGATCATGCTGATCCCGCAAGGCATGGCCTATGCGATGCTTGCGGGGCTTCCGGCACAGGCCGGGCTTTACGGCGCGATGCTGCCATTGGCTCTCTACGCGGTCTTCGGCTCGTCGCCCGCGCTGGCGGTTGGCCCTGTCGCTGTGGTCGCATTGATGACTGCGGCGGCTGCGGGCACAGTGGCAGAGATCGGCGCGCCGGGTTTTCATCTGGCCGCGCTCTGGATCGCGCTTCTGTCTGGCGGCATGATGCTTGCGCTGGGAGTGCTGCGGCTTGGATTTCTGGCGAATTTCCTCAGCCATCCGGTGATCTCGGGCTTCATCACAGCCGCAGGAATATTGATTGCCGCCAGTCAGTTACGCCACCTTCTTGGTGCGAATATCAGCGGAAAGACATTGCCCGAAGTCATCCCGTCACTGGCCGCGAATATCTCCGGCCTCTCTGTTCCGACCCTGCTGCTCTCGGCGCTGGTGCTGGCCTTTCTGTTCTGGTCGCGCACGGGCATGGCGAGATTGCTGGTACATCTGGGGATGTCTGCGCCGCTGGCGAAACTGCTGGCCAAAACCGCGCTTCTGGTCGCGGTTGTCGGCTCGACGCTGCTGGTCTGGGGGCTGGGCCTCGATCAACGCGGCGTGGCCATTGTCGGGGATATCCCGCGCGGCCTGCCGCCGCTTGGCCTGCCGGAATTCGATCTGTCGCTGATCCAGATACTCGCAGCCCCTGCGCTGATGATCGCGATCGTGGGCTATGTCGAATCCGTCTCGATCGCGCAGACGCTTGCGGCGAAGAAGCGCCAGTCCATCGACCCGGATCGCGAGTTGGTGGCGCTGGGGCTGGCGAATCTGGGTGCGGGTGTCAGTCAGGCCATGCCGGTCACGGGCGGATTGTCGCGCTCGATTGTCAATTACGATGCCGGGGCCGCGACGCCTGCTGCCGGGGCGATCACGGCGATTCTGATCGGTATCGCGGTACTCGCATTGACGCCGCTCATGTTCTATCTGCCGCGCGCCACGCTGGCCGCCATCATCATCGTGGCGGTGGTGTCGCTGCTGGATTTCCGCGCCCTGCCCCGCACCTGGGCCTATTCCCGCGCCGATGGGGCCGCCATGGCTGCCACAATGGCGGTGACGCTGCTGATCGGGGTCGAACAGGGTCTGCTGGCCGGTGTTGGCCTGTCGCTCTTTCTCTATCTCTTTCGCACCTCGCGCCCGCATATGGCCGTGGTGGGTCAGGTGCCGGGCACCGAGCATTTCCGCAATATCGCCCGTCACGCGGTCGTCACTGATCCGACCGTCTTCTCGATTCGCGTGGACGAGTCGCTCTATTTCCCGAATGCCCGCGCGCTCGAGGACCGGATCATGCAGGCGCTGGCCGACTCCCCGGATCTGCAGCATGTCGTGCTGCAATGCTCTGCGGTGAATTATATCGACGCCTCGGCGCTGGAGAGTCTGGAGGCGATCAATGACCGGCTGCGCGCGGCGGATGTGAAATTTCACCTCACCGAGGTCAAGGGGCCGGTGATGGACCAGCTTGAGCGCAGTCATTTCCTGCATGAGTTGACCGGAAAGCTCTATCTCACGCAATTCGACGCCATGAAATCACTGGCCCCGGATGTGACCGGACCCTGCCTTCAGGCCGCGCGCTGCGACTCGCGTCTGAGTGCCATCTGAGAGGAAAATCGTCGGCAAAGCGCCGCGCATCGCCCCAAGACCGGTCGGGCGATGCGGCAAGCGGGGCATTTCCGGCAAAGTTTCGCCGCGCGAAAGCAGCCGGTTTGCAGCTTTCCGCCAGCCCGCGCCACCGGGCCTTCCGAGAGGCTTGCGGTTCGCGCCCTGCGCGCACATCTTCCGCTTGCAGTTGCCCGGGGTGGTCCCGGGCAACGCGTTAAGCGAAGGAGAGAAAGATGAAATCCATTCCGTCACTCGCAGCCGCAATCGTTCTGATGGCCGGTCTGGCACATGCGCAGGACATGGACGCGACAAGCTGGACGCAGGAAGAGTTCCTGGCTGCCTATCCCGAGCTGACCGTTGAGCAGTTCGAGCAGATCGACCTGAACGGTGACGGCATCATCGATCCGGACGAATATCTGCTGGCGATTGATGCCGGTCTGATCGAGCCGCTGGAAGGCTGATTGATCAGTGCGCGATCACATGCTCGTAACATGCGACCGCGCTGCCCTATATTGACCCACAAGTCATAACAAGGGGTGTCGCAATGCTGCGGCACCCCACCATCAAGCCCGATCTGGCCGCAAAAGTCCAGTGATCGGGCCTCGCGGAGGACTGAACTCGCTCACGTCCGTCATCCCCACAGACCGCCAAACGCAAAACGGCACCCGCGCGGGGTGCCGTCTCATAGTCTTCAAATCCCGCAGGATCAGGCGTTCAGTTTCGCCACTTCTGCTGCGAAATCTTCTTCCTTCTTCTCGATCCCCTCGCCCACGCCCATACGGACGAAAGCGACGATCTCGACACCCGCATCCTTCGCCGCCTGTGCGACGGTGATATCGGGGTTCATCACGAATTTCTGGTTCACCAGCGTGTTCTCTTCCAGAAACTTCTTCATCCGGCCCGGAATGATGTTGTTGGTGATCACGGCCTCGGGCTTGGGCTTGTCTGCGGTCGCGTTCTCTTCCAGCGCCTTCTGGGTCTGAACCGCGCGTTCGCGCTCGACCAGTGCCGGGTCAAGCGCGGCCTCGTCCAGCGCCAGCGGGCTGGAGGCGGCGATATGCATCGCGATCTGCTTGCCAATGCCGTTATCTGAACCTTTCAGCGCGACCAGCACACCGATCCGGCCCATGCCTTCGCCAGCGGCATTATGGACATAAGAGGCCACAGTGTCGCCTTCGACCGCATCCATGCGGCGCAGGGTCATGTTCTCGCCGATCTTGGCGATGGCATCGGTCAGCACGGTCTCGACCGGCTTGCCGCCCAGATCCGCGGCTTTCAGCCCGGCAAGATCGCTCACACCCAGCGCGGCTGCGGTGATCTGTGCCACCATGCCCTGGAATTCGGCATTCTTGGCCACGAAATCGGTTTCCGAGTTGATCTCGACAGCGACACCTTTGCCACCTTCGACAGCCACACCCACCAGACCCTCAGCCGCCACACGGTCGGCTTTCTTGGCGGCTTTCGCCAGACCTTTGGTGCGCAGCCAGTCAACTGCGGCGTCCATATCGCCATTATTCTCGGTCAGGGCCTTCTTGGCATCCATCATGCCTGCGCCGGTTGATTCGCGCAGTTCCTTCACCATCGCAGCGGTGATCGTCATGGTCATTTCTCCTGCAAATCAGATGTGACAGGGCGGGGCTAACCCGTCCCTGTCACGAAATCATGTCACGGGTGCGTTCAGGCGTCCGAGGCTTCAGCCCCAGCCTCGGCGAGAACTTCCTCGACCGGTGCCTCTTCCAGCGCACCAAGGTCGATGCCCGCCGCACCCATCTGTGCGCTCATCCCGTCAAGGGCGGCACGCGCGGCCAGATCGCAATAGAGAGCGATGGCGCGGGCGGCGTCGTCATTGCCGGGAATGATGTAATCAACACCTTCGGGCGGGCAGTTGGTATCGACCACGGCCACGACCGGAATGCCCAGCTTCTTGGCTTCCAGAATGGCCAGATCTTCCTTGTTCACGTCGATCACGAACAGCAGGGACGGCAGGCCGCCCATATCGCGAATCCCGCCAAGGCTGGCCTGCAGCTTGGCCTGCTCGCGCTCCATGCCCAGACGTTCTTTCTTGGTCAGGCCCTCGGCGCCGCTGGCGAGTTGCTCGTCAATGGCTTTCAGACGCTGGATCGACTGGGACACGGTTTTCCAGTTGGTCAGCGTGCCGCCCAGCCAGCGGTGGTTCATGTAATATTGCGCCGAACGCTCGGCGGCATCGGCCACATGCTTGGCGGCCTGACGCTTGGTGCCGACGAAAAGGACGCGCCCGCCCTTGGCTACGGTCTCACGGATCACATTCAGCGCCGCGTCGAGCATGGGCACGGTCTGGGTCAGGTCGAGAATGTGGATGCCATTGCGCTCGCCATAGATATAGGGCGCCATGCGCGGGTTCCAGCGCTGGGTCTGGTGGCCGAAGTGAACGCCAGCTTCCAAGAGCTGACGCAGCGAGAATTCAGGAAGCGCCATATCGTTTTCCTTTCCGGTTTGCGCCTGAGCAGAGGGTTTCAAGGCATGCCGCCTCAACCGGTGGACCTGCGGGGGCTGTCTGTCCCGTGGCCCGACCTCTGCCTGTGAAGTGGCGCGCTGTTAGCGCAAGGCTGCGCGGAAGGCAAGAGGCTGCAGTAGGGTGCGTGCTCAGCACGCACCTTACCTTTGGTCACGCAATGCCGCGATGATGGCGCGCATCCTTGTGCCAAAGCCCGCATAGCCGCCCGCGGCATGAAATTCCGCCAGACGGGCCGCGATCTCACCGCTGAAAGGCACGCCATCAAGCGCGGCAATGTCGAAATCGATCAGCGACAGACGGCCCCCGGCATCCAGGCACAGGTTGCGCCCGTCGCGGTGCAGGTCAAGATGCACCACCCGCGCGGCCTCCAGCGCCGCCAGAATCGTCGCGATCTGCATCTCTGCATCAGGGACACGGATCTGCCGCCCCGCCGTCCGAAGCGCCAGCAGCGTCTGGCCCTGATCGGTCAGTTCGAACCGCCCCGCCGGCATCTCCAGCGCCAGCAGCCGCGGAAACTGCGCCGCCCCCTGCCCCTGCGCCAGCCGGATCAGACAGGTCACTTCCAGATGCAGCGCCTGTTCGCGTGCAAGCCCGCTCCATAGCAGCCGCTCGCGCGCCTCTTTCCAATGCGTGACCGGCGTGCGCGGGGCCGCTGGCAGGTGGTAGCGCGCTGGAAATCCGCTCAGGATCGCGGGCTGCGGTGCATGCGGCTCCACCATCGCCAGTCGCGCGCGCAGGAAGGCGATTTCGCGCAAGGCGGCCTCATGGCGCGCCTTGAGCTTGCGCATGTTCGAAGCCAGCTTGCGGTGCTTCTCGGGCAGTTCCGCCGCATCCTGCGTCATCAGGCGAAGGCCGCGTCCAGCGCCAGTTCGATCATCGCGCCGAAACTCGTCTCGCGCTCGGCGGCACTCAGCTTCTCATGCGTCAGCAGATGGTCCGAAATGGTCAGCAAGGCCAGCGCGCGCGCCTTGTGCCGCGCCGCGACCGCATAAAGCTCGGCCGCTTCCATCTCGACGCACAGCACACCGTGGCGCATCATCACCTCGTTCAGATCCGGGCGCTCGTCATAGAAGACATCGGAGGAATAGATATTGCCGACATGCACCTGCGCGCCCTGCCCCGTCGCGGCGCTATATGCCGCGGAAAGCAGCCCGAAATCGGCACAGGGCGCGAAATTCAGCTCGCGGAAAATGCCGCGCGAGGGGGTTGTCAACGTGGTGCAGCTCTGCGCCAGCACGATATCGCGGATCGCCACATCGGGCTGCATTGCGCCCGCCGATCCCACCCGGATCAATGTCCTGGCGCCATAATCGCGGATCAACTCATTGGCATAGATCGAGAGCGACGCCATGCCCATGCCGGAGCCGTGGATCGTGACCCGCTGGCCCCGCCATGTGCCCGTATAGCCCAGCATCCCGCGCACCTGATTGACGCAGACAGGATCGTCCAGAAACCGCTCGGCGGCCCATTTCGCGCGCAAGGGATCGCCCGGCATGAGCACGGTTTCGGCAATCTCGCCCGGTTTCGCTCCGATATGAATGGTCATCTTTCGCCCCTTCGCCTGATCCGGCGCATGATTGCCCCCTTCCCCCATGCTGCGCAAGCGCCTATAGATCGGCGCGGAAGTTGAAAGGAGCCCCCGATGCGTCAGGCAAGGATCACCCGCAAGACGGCAGAGACCGATATCACGGTCACGATCAATCTCGATGGCACTGGCCAGTATCGCTGCGAAACCGGCGTGGGGTTTTTCGACCATATGCTGGACCAGCTTGCGCGGCATTCGCTGATCGACATGGAGATCCGCGCCACGGGCGATCTGCATATTGACGATCACCACACCGTCGAGGATGTGGGCATCGCGCTCGGTCAGGCGCTGGTCGCGGCGCTGGGTGACAAGCGCGGCATCCGGCGCTATGGCGAATGCCATCTGCCGATGGATGACGCGCAGATCCGCTGCGCGCTCGATCTGTCGGCGCGGCCCTGGCTGGTGTGGAATGTCGATTTCCCGACCGCGAAGATCGGCACATTCGACACCGAACTGGTGCGCGAGTTCTTTCAGGCCTTCGCCAGCCATGGCGGGATCACGCTGCATATCGACCAGTTGCACGGGATCAATTCCCACCATATCGCCGAGGCCGCGTTCAAGGCGGTTGCGCGGGCGCTGCGTGCGGCGGTCGAGCCTGACCCGCGCAAATCCGACGCGATTCCCTCGACCAAAGGGGCGCTCTGACGTGCTGACGGTTCTGGTTGATTACGACAGCGGCAATCTGCATTCCGCCGAGAAAGCCTTTCAGCGCATGGCGCAGGAGGTGGGCGGTGGCGAGGTGATCGTGACCACGCGGCCCGAGGATGTGGCCCGCGCCGACCGGATCGTGCTGCCGGGCGACGGGGCCTATCCCGCCTGTCGCCGCGCGCTGGGGGCCGTGGATGGCATGGTCGAGGCGCTGGAAGACGCGGTGCAGCGCCGCGCCGTGCCGTTCATGGGCATCTGTGTGGGCATGCAGATGCTGGCCACAACGGGGCGCGAATATGAAGAGGTGGCGGGGCTCGACTGGATCGGCGGCACGGTCGAGCGCATCGCGCCCGCCGATCCCGGCCTGAAAGTGCCGCATATGGGCTGGAATGATCTGGTGATCGACCGCGACCATCCGGTGCTGGAGGGGGTGGCGACGGGCGATCACGCCTATTTCGTGCATTCCTATCAGTTTCATGTGGCGGACCGGGCCGATCTTCTGGCACATGTGGATTATGCCGGGCCGGTGACGGCCATCGTGGCGCGGGACAATGTGGTCGGCACGCAGTTTCACCCCGAGAAATCGCAGGCAACGGGCTTGCGGATGATCGCGAATTTCCTGCGCTGGCGCCCCTGAGGCGCGGTCGGGAGGGGCGCTGCCCCTCTGTCGCCTGCGGCGCCATTCACCCCGGAGTATTTCGGGCAAGAAAATGAGGGTTCGAATGGCTGATACAGGAACAGGGGGCGAACGCATCGCGAAGGTTCTCGCACGCGCAGGTCTGGCCTCGCGGCGCGAGGCGGAAGCGATGATCCTTGCAGGCCGGGTCGCGGTCAATGGCAAGCGCATCGACAGCCCGGCACTGAATGTGGGGCCGCGCGACCGCATCAGCGTCGACGGCAAACCCCTGCCCGAGGCAGAACCGGCGCGGCTCTGGCTGTATCACAAGCCTCTGGGGCTGGTCACGACCACCAAGGATGAGGAAGGTCGCCCGACGGTCTTTGAGAACCTGCCCGAGGGGATGCCGCGGGTTATGTCGGTGGGGCGGCTCGATCTGAACTCGGAAGGCTTGTTGCTGCTGACCAATGATGGCGGGCTGAAACGCAAGCTGGAACTGCCCAGCACCGGCTGGCTGCGGAAATACCGCGTGCGGGTGAATGGCGCGCCGACGGATGACCTGCTTGCCCCCCTGCGCGCCGGTGTGGTGATCGAGGGCGAGCGCTTCCAGCCCATGATCGTCAGCATCGACCGCCAGCAAGGGGCCAATGCCTGGCTGACCATCGGCATTCGTGAGGGGCGCAACCGCGAAATCCGCCGCGCGCTTGCGCAGGTGGGGCTGAGTGTGAACCGGCTGATCCGCGTCAGCTACGGGCCGTTCCAATTGGGTACGCTGGCCAAGGGCGCGGTGGAGGAAGTCAAGGCGCGGGTGCTGCGCGAGCAGCTGGGGCGCGACCCGAACGAAGCGCTGGAGAAACCGCCTGCGCGCAAGCCCGGCGCGAAACCGGGCAAACCCCGTGGGGGTGCGCCTGCGCGGGGCACGCCGGGGCCGCGCAAACCGGGCAAGGGGCGCATCACGCGGCCGTGAGCGCGCGGGGCTTGTGCAGCGCCGCTGGAAATTCCATCTTTCAGATCAGGCGATTGCGCGCCGCTGAACTGTGACTTTCCCAGCGGCGCATCTTCGCCTATAGTCCGGGATGTGTAGTGAGGGAGTGTGCGTTTCATGTCCGCGACAGGGTTGCAGAAAACATCCTTTGCCCTGCTTGTGGCGCTGATGATCTATGTGGCCGTGATCGGGGGCTGAGGCATGAGCCAGCAATTCGGCGGGCGCTACAGCCCGAACGCGCCCCGCACCCCTGCCAGCCCCCCAAAACGGCCGCATCCGGTTGGCGCGCGGGTGAATATCCTTTTCGTGCTGCCCTTCCTCTTTGCCATCACGGCATTTTTCAAACCGCCCGCAGGTCTGGCGCTGAATCTTGCGGCTTTCGGGCTGCTGATGCTGGCCGCCTGGCTGACCCGCGACGGCGTGATCGCGCAGGCCGCCTATGACGCGCGCAGTGTCGCGCGCAGACCGGCGATTCCGCGCAAGATATTCGGCGCAGTGCTGACCGGGCTGGGCCTCGGTGTGGCGGCGTTTTCTGCCGGTCCGGGGGCGGCGCTTCTGCTTGGCGGGCTGGGCGGGGCGCTGCATTTCGGGGCGTTCGGGGCCGATCCACTGCGTGACAAGGGCATGGAAGGGGTCGACCGATTCGAAACTGACCGCGCCACAAAGGCTGTGGAAGAGGCCGAGACTTACCTCAGCGAAATGGCGGAGGCGATCAAGCGCAGCGGCGACCGGGCGCTTTCGCGCCGGATCGAGGCCTTCAGCGCCAATATCCGCCCGCTGTTTCGCGCGGTCGAGAATGACCCCCGCCGTCTGAATTCGGCGCGCCGGTATCTGGGCGTCTATCTGATCGGGGCGCGCGATGCGACGGTCAAATTCGCCGAACTCTATGCGCGCAGTCGCGATGCGGGAGCCCGCACCGAGTTCGAAGCGCTGCTGGATGATCTGGAATCGCGCTTCACGCTGCGTCGCGAGGCGCTGCTGGAAAGCGACCGCACCGATCTGGAAATCGAAATCGAGGTTTTGCGCGAAAGGCTCGACCGCGAAGGCCTGCGCCTGCGTGACTGATACAATCGCGGGATAAAACCGACCCGCCGGAACCAGACAGAGAGGGACGACCATGGCTGAGACGATCCGCAAACAGGCCGAGACACTGACTGAGGAAATCAACGCGCTGGTGGACACCCCGCTGGCGGAACCCGCAGCGGCGCTTGTGGCCCTGGAAGAGGCCCCGGCGGAAGCTGCGGATGCCATCCGCACGCGCATGGGCGAGATCGACATGGGCCAGACCAGCACGATCATCGGGTTTGGATCGCGCGCGCAGATGGACCTCCAGCAGATCAGCCAGTCCATGCTCGCTGATGTGAAGAACAAGGATCTGGGCCCCGCGGGCGACGGGCTGCGCGAGATGGTCTCGACCCTGCGCGGCTTCTCGGTCTCGGAGCTGGATACGCGACGGCAGCGCAGCTGGTGGGAGCGCCTGACCGGCAAGGCCGCGCCCCTTGTCAAGTTTCAGGAACGCTACAACACAGTGCAAAGCCAGATCGACCGGATCACGGGCAATCTGCTGAATCATGAAACGACGCTGCTGAAAGATATCAAGGGACTCGACAAGCTTTATGAAAAAACGCTCGATTTCTACCATGAGCTTGCGCTCTATATCGCGGCGGGCGAAGCCAAGCTGAAAGAGCTCGATGCCAATGACATCCCGGCCAGGCAGGCCGAGGTTGACGCGGCCGCCGAGAATGACAAGGTGCTGAAAGCACAGGAATTGCGCGACCTGCGGGCTGCGCGCGATGATCTGGAACGCCGGGTGCATGACCTGAAACTGACGCGGCAGGTCACGATGCAATCGCTGCCCTCCATCCGGCTGGTGCAGGAAAATGACAAATCACTTGTGACCAAGATCAACTCGACGCTGGTCAATACTGTGCCGCTCTGGGAAACCCAGCTGGCCCAGGCGCTGACCATCCAGCGCTCGCGCGAGGCCGCAGCGGCGGTGCGCGCCGCGAATGATCTGACCAATGACCTGCTCACCGCCAACGCAGAGAATCTGCGCGAGGCCAATCGCGAGGTGCGCGAAGAGATCGAGCGCGGGGCGTTCGATATCAATGCGATCAAACAGGCCAATGAGACGCTGATCGCCACGATCGAGGATAGCCTGCGTATTGCCGATGAGGGGCGCAGCAAGCGGGCCGCGGCAGAAGAGGAACTGACCAAGATGGAATCCGAGCTGCGCAACGCGCTCGCCTCGGCCCGGTCGCGCGATGGCGAGGCGGCCCGTCCGTCCGACGTGTAAGCCGATGCTCCGGGCGGCACGACATTCCCTGCCCTGCCCGGACCGGCACCCGCCTGCGCGGGGCTTGCAGTTCTGCGCGCTGGCCGTCACAATGCTGTTGCTTGCGGGCTGTATCCGGCCGCTGCAGCCCCCGACCGTGACCGCCCCGGAAAGCAGCGCCGCGCCGCAACCCAGACCCGCTGCGACCGCCCCGATCGAGGCTGCAGCCGCGCCTGATCAGGTGGCAGAATATTTCGCGTCGCTGGAAGCGCAGCGTCTGTCCAAGGGGCTGTTGCGGCGCGACCGCGCCCCGCGCGATCTGCCGGTCTCGACCCATCTGGTCGAGGAGGCCTTCGTGCGTGTAGCACTTTACGAAGAGTATGTCCTGACCGGCACCCGCGTGATCGAGCGCGAAACCCCCTCCAGTCTGCGCCGCTGGCAGGCGCCGGTGCGGATGCAGATGACATTCGGCGACTCGGTGCCCGCATCTACGCGCGGATCAGACGCGGCTTTTGTCACCCGCTATGCCGCACGTCTGTCCGGGCTGACTGGCCATCCGGTTTCGCGCGTGGATCGGGGCGGGAATTTTCATGTCCTGGTGCTGAACGAGGCCGAGCGCCGGAACAGTGGTCCGCAACTGCAACAACTGATCCCCGGTCTCGATTCGGTAACGCTTGATCTGGTGCGCGACCTGCCGCTGACCGTCTCCTGCCTTGTGCTGGCCTTCTCGCGCAGCGGGACGGATACCTATACCGATGCGCTGGCCATCATCCGCGCCGAATTGCCCGACCTGTCGCGCCGCGCCTGCTATTACGAGGAACTGGCGCAGGGAATGGGCCTGCCCAATGACAGCCCGCGCGCGCGCCCGTCGCTGTTCAATGATTCGGCGGAATTCGCGGTGCTGACAGTGCTGGATGAGCAGTTGCTGCGCATCCTCTACGACCCCCGTCTGCGCCCCGGCATGCGTGAAGCCGAGGCCCGCCCCGTGATCCGGAGCATCATCAATGAATTGATGGCGGGCGAGAGTTAGGACGAATGGCTGATCTGTTGCGTCCGGAGACATTCGAATTTTTTGCACGCTTTCTGCTTGCAGGATTCATCATAATCTCGGTCAGATCACGCCTGACGGCCGCACGGTCGCCCAAACCAGGAGAAATCCTGCTTGATGCCGTAGTCCTGAGTCTGATCAATCAAGCGGTCTTCTTGGGCATTAGCGCACTTGTAGGTTCTATACCTGCGGTTGCCGTCTCAAACCGGGTATTCGACACGGGCATCAACAGCCTCGCGTTTTATGCCGAGATTCTGGTTTGTCCTGTTGTTCTTGGCATCCTCTTTGGGCGCTTCGCGGGTTCAGGTACTGTCGGTTTCGTGTTGAGGCGTCTGTCAATGCCCGGGACCCACCCCATCGCAGAAGCGTACGATTTCGCATTCGCAGGCGGAAAGTCAAAAGGTTTTGTAATCCTGACTTACAGCGATGATACCGTAATATTCGGCTATTTTGGTGATCAATCACTGGCTGCAAGTGACGACAAGCGTAGCGATATTTTTCTGGAAGCCTTATATGTTGTAGAAGATGGTCAGTGGCGGATGGCGTCACCCCCGCGGGCCGCATGGATTTCACTTGCAGGAATTCGGTCTATCGAGTTTCTGAAATCAGAGGAGAATACCAATGGAGCGTAGGGTCCTCGTTGAAGGCTACACGACGACTGGTCGGAGGGTTGTCGAGTCAGGGATGGTCAACAACGGCTATCAGCCACCGACTACTTCCAAACCAGCGCCGCCACCACCACCACCCAAGGGCGGATCGGCGGTATCGAAACCGCCCAAGAACTAACTACCGGATAATAAGGAACGCTCGCCATGGTTTTCAGCTTCCTCAAAGGCCAGTTCATCGATGTTATCGAATGGACCGATGCCAGCCGCGACACGATGGTCTATCGCTTCGAGCGCTATGGCAATTCGATCATGTATGGCGCGAAGCTGACCGTGCGCGAAGGGCAGATGGCGGTCTTCATCCATGAAGGCCAGCTTGCAGATGTGTTCGAGCCGGGCATGTATCTGCTTGAGACCAACAACATGCCGCTTCTGACCGCGCTGCAGCACTGGGATCATGGGTTCAACTCGCCCTTCAAATCGGAAATTTATTTCGTCAACACGCGCCGTTTCACAGGGCTGAAATGGGGCACACAGAACCCGGTCATGCTGCGAGACCCTGAATTCGGGCCGCTGCGGCTGCGGGCTTTTGGCTCCTACGCGGTGCGGGTGAAAGACCCGGCGCCCTTCATGCGCGAGATCGTGGGCACGGATGGCGATTTCACCGAAGACAAGATTGCAGGCCAGATCCGAAATATCGTGGTGCAGAAGGTCAGCCGCGTGCTGGCGGCAAGCGGGATCCCGGCGCTGGATATGGCCGCGAATACCAAGGATCTGTCCGATGTGGTCGCCAAGGCGATTGCGCCTACGCTGGAAGAATACGGGCTGGAAATGCCCGAACTCTATATCGAGAATATCTCGCTGCCGCCCGAAGTGGAAAAGGTGCTCGACCAACGCACCAGCATGGGGATCGTGGGCGATCTGAACAAATACACCCAGTTTTCGGCCGCACAGGCCATGCAGAAAGCCGCCGAGGGCGGCGGCGATGGCGGCATGGGGGCCGGGCTGGGCGCAGGCATGGGCATGGGGATGGGCATGGCCATGGCGCAGGCGATGGGCCAGAACCAGGGGGCCGGACCCTCTGCC
Source organism: Natronohydrobacter thiooxidans (assembly GCF_001884735.1). Classification (GTDB taxonomy): domain Bacteria; phylum Pseudomonadota; class Alphaproteobacteria; order Rhodobacterales; family Rhodobacteraceae; genus Roseinatronobacter; species Roseinatronobacter thiooxidans_A. Next base: position 662,734 of record NZ_MJAP01000034.1, read on the forward strand.
CCGCCACCGCCCCCGCCAGCGTCCGAGCCGATGTGGCATATTGCCGAGAATGGCCAGACGCGCGGACCCTTCGCGCAGTCGCAGCTTGCGGGCCAGATCACCCGTGAGACGCTGGTATGGACCGAAGGGCAATCGGGCTGGCAGAAAGCCGGGGATATCCCGGCACTCGCGGGCCTTTTCGCCTCCATGCCCCCGCCCCCGCCCCCTGCGGGCTGAGGCATATGCGCTGCCGGCGCACGCCGTTGCTTGCGTCGGGTTTGAGTATTTTCAGCAAGAAAATGTAGAGTTAGGCTTGAAAACCAGAGGCCGACACACGGCCCGATATCTCAGGACAGGGCATGGCCACGACACAACTGGAGCACCGTTTTCCCTGCGCCCAATGCGGTGCCTCGCTGCGGTTTGAACCGGGACAGGCGCGGCTGTCCTGCGAATATTGCGGCCATGAACAGCCCATCCCGCAGATGGATGACGCGACCCGCGTCACTGCGCTGCAATCGCTGGATTATCACGAAGCTGTCGCCCAGACCCTGCCTGCAGACGAGTTCGAGGAAACCCGTGTCGTGCATTGCGACACTTGCGGGGCCGAAGTGCAGTTCGAGGCGCATATCCATTCGGCGGAATGCCCTTTCTGCGCCTCGCCGGTCGTTACTGATACTGGCACACATCGCCATATCAAACCGCAGGCGATCCTGCCCTTCCGCCTGTCCGAGCGCGAGGCGCATGAACGCATGGGTAAATGGCTGAAATCCCTGTGGTTCGCGCCTTCGGAACTCGCGAAATATGCGCGCAGCACCGGCAAGCTGAACGGGCTTTATGTGCCCTATTGGGCCTTCGATGTGGCCACGCGCTCGCGCTATTCGGGCCAGCGCGGCACGCATTATTATGTCATGGTCGGATCGGGCAAGAATGCGCGGCGCGAGCGGCGCACGCGCTGGAGCCCGGCCTCGGGGCGGGTGCAGCGGCAGTTTCTGGATCTGCTGGTGATTGCTTCGCAATCGCTGCCACGCGCCAATGCACGGCGGCTGGAGCCCTGGACGCTGGCCGATCTGCAACCCTATAGCGCCGATTATCTGTCGGGCTTCCGGGCCGAGGGGTACACGGTCGCACTGCCCGAAGGGTTCGATGCGGCCAAAGAAATCATGGACGAGCAGATCCGCGCCGATGTGTGCCGTGATATCGGTGGCGATGAGCAGCGCATCACCTCGCTCGACACCGATTACAGTGAGGAGCGCTTCAAGCATCTGCTGCTTCCGGTCTGGATGGCGGCCTATCGCTACCGGGGCAAAAGCTACCGTTTCATCGTCAATGGCCAGACCGGCCGCGTACAGGGCGAGCGGCCCTGGTCGGTCTGGAAGATTGCGGGCGCGGTCATGTTTGCGCTAGCATTTCTGGTCCTTGCCTTTTATGTCGCAGAAATGGGTGGATTCTAGAGGGAGAGTTCCATGATCCTCTGTGCCGGTGAAGCGCTGATCGATATGCTGCCACGCGAAACAGTGGCGCAGGAGACCTGTTTCGCCCCCTATCCGGGCGGCGCGGTCTTCAACACCGCCATCGCGCTGGGGCGGCTGGGGCGTTCGGTGGGGTTTTTCTGCCCGCTCTCGGATGATCTGTTCGGCGCGCAACTGCGCGCGGCGCTGGATGCATCAGGTGTGGATCACAGCCTCTCGCCCGCCGTGGACCGGCCCTGCACATTGGCTTTCGTGACGCTGACGAACGGGCAGGCGCGTTATGCCTTCTATGACCGTGGCACAGCGCTGCGCGATCTGACCGAGGCGGAACTGCCCGATCTGCCCGCCGATGTGACGGCGCTGTTCTTCGGGGGGATTTCGCTGGTGGGTGATCCCTGCGGCGCGGCGTTTCAGGCGCTTTGCGCGCGCGCGGGCGAGCGGGTGGTGATGCTCGACCCCAATATCCGCCCCGGTTTCATCCGCGATGAGCCCGCCTATCGCGCGCGGCTGGAAGCGATGATCGCGCAATCCGATATCGTCAAACTGTCGGACGAGGATCTGCACTGGCTGATGGGCGCAGGCGATGTGGCGGATCTGGCCCGCGCGGTGCTGGCGCAGGGGCCGCAGATCGTGATCATCACCGAAGGGGCAAAGGGCGCGCGCGCCTTCAGCGCACTGGGCGAAACCCATGCGCAGGCCAATCCGGTCGAGGTGGTCGATACGGTCGGCGCGGGCGATACGTTCAATGCGGGCTTTCTGGCCGGGCTGGCACAGGCCGATGCTCTGAGCAAACCGGGCCTTGCCGCATTGCGCCCCGAAACCCTGCACGAGGCGCTTGCGCTTGGCGCGCGGGCGGCGGCGGTGACGGTCTCGCGCGCGGGCGCGAACCCGCCCTGGGCGCAGGAGATCTGATGCGCGCGCTGGTGCAACGCGTCACGCAGGCGCGGGTCGAGGTTGCGGGCGAAACCGTCGGAAGCTGCGGGCCGGGCCTGCTGATTCTGGTCTGCGCGATGCAGGGCGACAGCGAGGCCGAGGCCGAGACACTGGCCGCGAAGATCCACAGGTTGCGGATTTTCCGCGACGCGGCGGGCAAGATGAATCTGGCGCTGAAGGATACGGGCGGCGAGGCGCTGGTCGTCAGCCAGTTCACCCTTGCCGCCGATACGCGCGGCGGCAACCGGCCCGGATTCTCTGCAGCGGCCGCCCCCGAGAGCGGCGAGAGGCTGTATTCGCATTTCGCCCAAAGCCTGCGCGCTCTGGGTGTCGCGGTCGAGACCGGACAGTTCGGGGCCGAGATGGCGGTGCATCTGGTCAATGACGGTCCGGTGACGATCTGGCTCGACACGGCGGCCTGAGCCGCCACAGGGACGAAAACAGCGCGGGCGGAACGGCCAGATCAGGCGCGGCGCAACAGGTCCGGCAGATGGCTGATATCGGGCAGGACCCTATCGGCATGGGGGGCGAGCGTCGCGGCATCGGCCAGCCCCGTCAGCACGGCCACCGTGGCCATGCCCGCCGCGCGGCCTGCGATCAGATCATGGGTGCTGTCGCCCACCATCACCACCCGCGCAGGCGCGATGCCGGTGCGCGCGGCAAAACCCAGCAACATGTCAGGCGCGGGTTTGGGCGTATAGCCGCTGTCATAGCCCAGCACTTCGGCAAAATGCTCGCGGATGCCCGCCCGCTCCAGATGCACGTGCGCAGGCGCCTCGCCATCATTCGTGGCCACCCCCAGCACCAGCCCCTGCCCCGCCAGCCGGTCGAGCAGTGGCACCAGCGGCACAGGCGGGACCATCTCGGCCTCGGCGGCAGTATCTAGCAGGAAATCGATAAGCCTCGCGCGCGGCATCTGCGGCAGAAGCGGCAAAAGCAGTGCTGCCGATTCGTCGAGCGTCCCCGCGATCACCGGCGAGGCCGGGTCAAACCGGCCTGCCCCGAGATCGAATTTCAGCGCATCGGCCAGCGCTGCCCGCAGCGCGGGATCACCCGGTGCGAGCGCCCCCAGCACTGTTTGCGCCCAGCCGGACCAACTGGCGGAGAAGTCGAATAATGTGCCGTCCTTGTCGAACAGCACGGCCTCGATCGTGTCAAACAGCATGGGATCGCTCACCCTTGGCAAAGCGGCGTCAATAGACCATCGGCATGGCGCGGTTCATCCGGTCGATAGTGGCGCGGATCTCTGGCGTGATCACCACATCCACCCCTTTCAGCAGATGTGCAAGCTGATCCGAGGTCGTGGCCCCGATGATCGGCAGCGTGGGTGCCGGGCGCGTCAGCGTCCATTGCACCGCCATATGCACCGGATCGAGCCCGAATTCATTGGCAATGGCCAGATAGCCCGAGACCGCCTCAAAAACGCGCCCGGTGATGCGCCCACCCAGATCCGGGTTCCTCTCACGTCGCGATCCCTCGGGCGTGACATTGCCTGCATATTTGCCGGTCAGCAGCCCCGCTGCCAGTGGCGAAAAGGCCAGCAGCGGCACGTTTTCGTTCCAGCAGGCTTCGGACAGGTCCAGATCGAAGCTCCGGCAGAGCAGCGAATATTCGTTCTGTAGGCTCAGGACGCGCGGCAAGCCCTCGCTTTGCGCCAGATGCAGCCAGTTTGCCAGCCCCCATGCGCTTTCATTCGACAGCGCGATATGGCGGATCTTGCCCTCGGCGATCAGATCCGCGGCACAGGTCAGGATCTCGCGCATATGCGCCAATGTCGCTTCGCGATTCTGACCGGAGGGATCAAAACTCCAGCTCTTGCGGAAATGATAGGAGCCGCGATTGGGCCAGTGCAACTGATAGATATCGATGCAATCGATCTGCAACCGCCTTAGCGAGCCCTCGACCGCTGCGCGCATCCGCTCTGCCGTGATCGGCGCGCCATCCTTGACGGCATTCGAACCCGCCCCGGTGATCTTGGTCGCGACCACCAGTCCCTCGGGCCTGCGCGCCGCGATCCAGCGTCCGACAATCTCTTCGGTGCGCCCGGCGGTCTCCAGGCGCACCGGATTGACCGGGTACATCTCTGCCGCATCAAGGAAATTCACCCCGGCATCAAAGGCCATGTCAAGCTGGCGATGGGCGTCGGATTCGTCGGTCTGGCTGCCATAGGTCATTGTGCCCAGACAATAGTCCGACACCAGCAGGTCTGACTGGCCGAGCTTGCGTTTCTTCATTAGCTGCCTCTGGATACCGTGGTCCTGCGCAACCTAACCTGTTTTGCGCGCAAGAAAACCCCGGATCGTCAGCCGCAGTAGATTCGCGTGATGATCTGGCCGTCGTCATGTTCGATATTCAGCCGGTCCTCGCGGTAATCCATCGTGACCGCCGTATCGGGCGCGATCACGCGCACAGGCTCGGGCAGATTATCCAGCGACATGGCCGACACGGGCTGGCCGACAAAGGCCTGCAATTCGTCGGCGATGCAGACTTGCGCCGTAGTTTCTTCCTCGGGGATCTGGGTTTGACAGGCCATCAGGGCAACGAGGCTGGCGGTCATGATCATGGCGCGCATGGGATCGGTCCTTTCTTCCAGAGCACATGTCAGGGTGCTGTTTTCACGACCATAGCAAAGCCCCGGACGGCCTGCACATGGTTTGGCAACAACCCCTGCGCATTGCGCGGGGACTTGCCAATTACGAACAAATATGGAACATCCTGCCCGGGGCCAGATCATCCCGACAGTGCGGCTTCGACCGCGCTGTGGACAAGGAAAGCCCCGGCGCGAAGGAAAGGAACAGCACAAAACCGGACCACGGGGGCACAGTTATCCCCAGTTTTCTGCGGCGGGCGCAAGTTTTTCCTTTACAGCCGCATTGTTTGATCACACCATATCTAGTAAGCGCACGGCAAGAGGCGCAAACGTGTAGCGGTCTTCCTCTGTGTCTTGGGGATCAGGACACAGGCAACGCAAAGAGGCAGATATGTCAGCAGCCGAGTTCTATCTTTCCTCCGACAGCCTGCACCCGATCGACATGGTTGAAACCCTGGCCGAGCATCACGCTTGGGATTTCGACCGCATGAATGATGACCAGATCGCCATGGCGGTCGAGGGGCAATGGCGCACCTATTCGGTGACGCTTGCGCTGGACCCTCATGACAACATGCTGCGGCTGGTCTGCACTTTCGAGATGGACCCGCCCGAAGCGGCCATGCCTGCGCTTTATGAGACGCTGAACCGCGCCAATGACATGGTCTGGTCAGGCGGTTTCAGCTTCTGGGACAGCCAGCGTCTGATGGTCTGGCGCTACGGGCTTCTGCTCAGCGAGGACCAGCCCGCCGGGATCGACCAGATCGAGCGCATGATCCGCTCTGCGCTCATGGCCGCAGAACGCTTCTACCCCGCCTTCCAGCTTGTCGCATGGGCCGATCACACGCCCGAAGACGCGCTGCGCATGGCCCTGGCCGAGGCGGTCGGTCGCGCATGAGCCGCGCCCCCTCTTGACCCCCACGCGCGCCGCGCGCATCAAGGGGTCAAGAACAAGAAAGGGGGCTTGGCATGGATTTCGACAGGATTGCCCGTGACGGCATGGTGCTCTTGGGCTGCGGCAAGATGGGCTCTGCCATGCTCGCCGGATGGCTGGCGCGGGGCGTGCCCGCGCCCAGTATCCATGTGATAGAACCCAACCCCTCGGACTGGCTGCGCGGCACTGGCGTCGCGCTCAATACAGCCCTGCCCCCTGCGCCTGCGGTGGCGATTGTCGCCGTGAAACCGCAGATGATGGGCGACGCCCTGCCCGCGCTGCAGGCCTTGGGCAATGGCGCCACCCTGTTTATCTCCATCGCCGCAGGCACCACGATGGCACGGTTTTCCGACGCGCTCGGGGGGCAGACGCCGATCATCCGCGCCATGCCCAACACCCCGGCGGCGGTCGGTGCGGGCATCACGGCGCTGATCGGCAATGCGCATGTGTCAGAGGAGCAGATGACCGTGGCCGAAGCACTGCTTGCGGCTGTCGGCCAGACTGTCCGGCTGGAGAGCGAGTCGCAGATGGACGCCGTGACCGGCCTCTCCGGCTCTGGTCCGGCCTATGTCTTCCATATGATCGAAGCCATGGCGCAGGCAGGCGTGGCGCAGGGGCTGGCCCCGGATCTCGCCATGCAGCTTGCCCGCGCGACCGTGATCGGCGCAGGCCAGCTTGCCGCCGCGTCAGACGACTCCGCCGAACAGTTGCGTATCAACGTGACCAGCCCCAACGGGACCACGGCGGCGGCGCTTGATGTGCTGATGCCCGACCTGCCCCCGCTGATGGCCCGCACGATCAAGGCGGCGACCGACCGCTCGAAGGAACTCTCGGCATGAGCACGATCAGCTTTGACGATTTTCTGAGGGTCGATATCCGCGCGGGCCGTGTGATCCGTGCCGAACCCTTCCCCGAGGCGAAGAAACCCGCGATCAAGCTCTGGATCGATTTCGGCCCCGAGATCGGAGAGAAGAAATCCTCGGCCCAGATCACCACGCTCTACTCCCCCGAGGCGCTGATCGGGCGGCAGGTCATGGCGGTGGTGAATTTCCCGCCCCGCCAGATCGGCCCGTTCCGCTCTGAAGTGCTGGTCCTTGGCGCCTCTGACGATCAGGGCCGCATCTCGCTGCTTGCCCCCGACCATGACGTGCCGCTTGGCGCGCGGATGCATTAGGAAAGGCACCCGATGGAACTCTTCATCACCCGCCCCATGCCCGACCGCGTGCTGGAGCGCGCAAAAGCGCATTTCAACGTCACCCTGCGCGAGCAGAACACGCCCTTGAAAAAGGGTGAGATGCGCGCGGCGCTGGTGCTCTATGACGTGGTGATCCCGACGCTGGGCGATCTTTTCACCGCCGAGGTGTTTGACGGCATGGCGGATGCGCGCTGCCGTCTGCTCGCCAATTTCGGCGTGGGCTACAATCATATCGATGTGACCGCGGCCCGCGCCGCCGGGATTGCCGTTACCAACACGCCGGGCGCTGTGACCGAAGCCACCGCCGATATCGCGCTGATGCTCATGCTGATGACCGCACGGCGCGCAGGCGAAGGCGAGCGTCTGGTGCGCTCGGGCAAATGGACCGGCTGGCACCCGACGCAGATGCTGGGCCTGCATCTGGGCGGCAAGACCTGCGGCATCATCGGCATGGGCCGGATCGGGCAGGCGATTGCGCGCCGCGCGCATTACGGGCTGGGGATGGAGGTGATCTATCACAACCGCTCGGCCAAAACGCTTGATCTGCCCGCGCGGCAGGTGGGCAGCCTGATGGAATTGATGGCCGCGTCCGATTGCGTCGTCCTCGCGGTGCCGGGCGGGCCGGAAACACGGCATCTGGTGGGCGCGAGCGAACTCGCCGCCATGCGCCCGCATGCGCATCTGATCAATATCGCGCGCGGCGATGTGGTCGAGGAAACAGCCCTTGTCGCCGCCCTGCAAGCGGGCCAGATCGGCGGCGCGGGGCTGGATGTCTATGAGTTCGAGCCGAAAGTGCCCGAGGCGCTGCGCAAGATGGAGAATGTGGTGCTGCTGCCGCATCTGGGCACCGCGGCTTTGGATGTGCGCGAGGAAATGGGGCTGATGGCGGTCGAGAACGCCATCGCGCATCTGGAGGGGCGCGGGCTGGTGAACCCGGTGTGAGGGGCGGCTTTGCGGGACTTTTCTGCCATTCGCTTCAACTGCGCAAAATCTGCTCGCAATTGCCGCATCACCGACGTGGATGGCGGTGACACTCTGCTCCCTGCGGCGACTACGAACGACAGCAGTACGCAGTGCAGACCTCGGAAAGCTTTGGTAGTGAATGTGGCCACAAGGCGATAAGCTGCTTGCCGATTGCGGCAGCTTACTTTTGCTCGGCTAAGCGTCTGCTTGCATCCGGCTATTGCTAACATTTTGGCTGACCGCTAACCTAGGTTAGCGGAGAAAGAGGTGAGCTAGAATGAAAATTGAGTCCCAAGACAAACGAATAGATGAACTTTTGAAAGGGAATATTTTCCTCATTCCGCGCTTTCAGCGAGAATACTCGTGGGAGCCAGATCACGTCTCGGCTTTCTGGTCAGATGTTATTGAGAACATGACCGAAGCTTATTTCATCGGAGCTATGGTTGTTTATAAGATTGAGCGCTCGACGTTAGCTGTTGTGGATGGGCAGCAACGGTTGACAACTATCACAATTCTACTTTGTGCAATTCGCGAAGCGTTCAAAGGTCTTGATCGTCTTGATCTAGCAGATGGTTTGCAAGCCTACATTGAGCAGAAAGACCGAGAAAACAAGACTGTTTATGTTCTCAAGACTGAGTCTTCTTTCCCATTTCTACAAGAGGAAGTTCTGAAAAGTGATGCTGCTGAAGTTCCTTTCGAAATCGGACGGGAAGAGGAAGCCATTCAGCGGGCATATGATATATTCAAGCATAACATTGCGGGAAAATTATCCGAGTACCTTGAGAACAAGGAGCAAAGTACTGAAGACAATCAAAAAGACGCAATTGCTTGGCTATCTACGCTACGTGATACCGTTTTTGACCTCAACTTGATACTTGTTACTTTGGATAACGAAGATGACGCATATCTGATTTTTGAGACTCTGAATACGCGCGGGAAGGACTTAGCGTTAGCAGACCTTTTGAGGAACCATTTCGCCAAGCTCATTCGCGCCGCTAGCGAAGTAGACCAGGTAAAAGAAAAGTGGGCTAGAGTTCAAGATACCATCAAGAGCTCCCCGATACAGCTAGACCCTGATACCTTCATCGTTCACTCATGGCAGTCTCGCTACGACTTTGTCACCAAAGCTAAGACCTTCCAGAAGGTGAAGGATCGGGTCAACAAAAAGAATGCGAAATCTCATCTTGACCGATTTTTATCCGACTCTGAACAGTGGCGATCAATTTTTGACACTGAATACCTCTGGTCCAAATCTGAAAAAGAAGCGGCGAGGTCGCTTAAGGCACTTCGAACCTTCAAAGTCGTCCAGCCAGCGCCGGGTCTTCTATCTTTAATTCGAGCTTATCGAGACAAGGTTATTAAGTACAAGTCACTTAGAAATGCACTTTCGAATATTGAAATATTCCACTTCGCGTTCAATGCTATCACTTCCTCTCGGTCATCCGGTGGAATTTCAGGAATGTACTCTTCATTTGGACGCCAGATTTTTGAGTGCAGTGACAGTGGGGAGGCCGCGAATGTCATTGCTGATCTTGTATCTAAATTGCAAGAACGGGAGGTGTCAGCATCAGAGTTTGATGTGGGTTTTGAACAGGTGATCTTTACAAATAAACACTCATCACAAAAGGCTCTCGTTCAGTATATCCTTAGGAAGGTCGCTATTTTTGAAGGTCAGCCATTTATTGGCGAAACTGATGATCTCACAATCGAGCACCTTATTCCACAATCCAATTCTAAATCGGATGAAGATCATTTGATCGTAGGTCAAATAGGAAACTTGATTCTTGTTGACCAGAAGACAAATGAAATGCTCTCCACAAATAACTTTAAAGAAAAGAAGAGAATTCTCGAAAGTAGGGGGTATAAGCTGCCTGGTGTGTTTGATGGTGTTGATAAATTAGATGAAGTAATTATCAGAGCCAATACTCAACGCATCTCTGAGCTAGCGCGGGGGGAAATATGGAAGGTTTAGGCTAAAAGGTTTTTGGGCGAAGCACGATCCATTTAGTTCATTTTCCACAGCTCAGCTTGATGTGGATCTATGAACGGGATCTGAAGGACGGCGGCGTCGGCTTTGAGGCTGGACCGGCGGTCCGCCGCATTCGCCACGAGTGGCCGGACTGGGCTCCAGCCCCCTCACCCCAGCAACGCCCCCACAGCATCCCACACCAGCTTCACCCCCACCAGCGCGATCATGCCATACATCAGCGGATAGAACACCTCGGCCCGCATCCGCTTGATGATCCACGCCCCCAGCAAAGTTGACACCACCGCCAGCGGCAGCATGGCAAAGGCCGAGACCAGCACCACCCGGTCGAACTGCCCCAGCGCCGCATAGGGGCCCAGCTTGATGAGATTGACCACCGCAAAGAAGATCACGCTCGTCCCGGTATAGACCTTGGGGTCAAACCGGAGCGGCAGCACATAGACCTGAAACGGCGGGCCGCCCGCATGGGCCACGAAACTCGTGAAGCCCGCGCCCATCCCCCAGAAACCACCGCGCGCCCAGCTTTGCCCCTGCGCCCGGCCGCCGCCCCGCGCCAGCCACATCCGCGCGACAAAGCCAAGCGCCACCAGCCCCACCATCAGCCGCACCACGGCCTCTGACGTATAGGCCGCCGTCGCCCAGCCAAGCGCGATGCCCACCACGGCGCCCGGCAGCAGATGCAGGAGTGTCGCCCGGTCAAACCAGCCCCGCCAGGCCCAGAGGCTGATCCCGTCCATCATCAGCAGGATCGGCAGTAACAGCGCCGCCGCCTGCACCGGCGACATCACCAGCGACAGGATCGGCACGCCCATCAGCGCGAAAGCGCCGCCCAGCCCGCCTTTCGACAGGCCGACCAGAAACACGGCAATCAACGCTGCGATCAGCGTGGCCGGGTCGCCGAACAGCGTCAGCCCGTCAAGGATGGGCATCAGCCGATCCGGTAATTCGGGCTTTCCCGCGTGATCTGCACATCATGGACATGGCTTTCCTTCAGCCCGGCATTGGTGATGCGCACGAACTGGCAGCCCTTGCGCATATCCGCGACGGTCGCGTTGCCCGTATAGCCCATCGCCGCGCGCAGACCGCCGACCATCTGATAGAGCACCGTGCCCACCGCGCCCTTATAGGGCACCTGCCCCTCGATCCCCTCGGGCACCAGCTTGTCGCTGGCGGCATCCTTCTGGAAATACCGGTCCGCAGAGCCCCGCGCCATCGCGCCAAGGCTGCCCATGCCCCGGTAGCTCTTGTAGCTGCGGCCCTGATAGAGGATCACCTCGCCCGGCGCCTCATCGGTCCCGGCAATCGCACTGCCCACCATCGCGCAGCTTGCCCCCGCCGCGATGGCCTTGGCGAAATCACCCGAGAGCTTGATGCCGCCATCGGCGATGATTGGCACATCGCCTGCGGCCTCGGCGCAATCCATGATCGCGGTCAGCTGCGGCACGCCCACACCGGCCACAACCCGCGTGGTGCAGATCGAGCCCGGCCCGATCCCCACCTTGACCGCATCCGCACCTGCATCGATCAGCGCGCGGGTCGCGTCGCCCGTCGCCACATTGCCCGCGATCACCTGCACCGCGTTCGACGCGGATTTGATCCGCTCGACCGCCTTGGCGACGCCTTCGGAATGCCCATGCGCCGTGTCGATCACCACCAGATCGACGCCCGCATCGATCAGCGCCATCGACCGCTCATAGCCTGCATCGCCCACGGTCGAGGCCGCCGCCACCCGCAGCCGCCCCAGATCATCCTTGCAGGCCGAGGGGTTCAGCACCGCCCGGTCAATATCGCGCAGCGTCAGCAGCCCGGTCAGCCGCCCCTGCCCGTCCGTGACCAGCAGCTTCTCGATCCGCCGCGCCTGCATCAGCGAACGCGCCTCGTCGCGGTCCGCCGGTTCGCGCAGCACCGCGAGATTGTCCTGCGTCATCATCACGCGGACCGGCGTCGCATCATCGGATGCAAAGCGCATGTCGCGATTGGTCACGATCCCAAGGACGCGCCCCGCCTCATCAACTACCGGAAAGCCGGTCACATTGTAGCGCGCCTGCAGTTCTTTCGCATCAAGCAGCGTCTGATCCGGCGTCAGGGTGATCGGATCAAACACGATGCCGGATTCGAACCGCTTCACGCGCCGGACTTCCTGCGCCTGTGCCTCCACATCCAGATTGCGGTGGATCACCCCGATCCCGCCCATCTGCGCCATGGCAATCGCCATGCGCGCCTCGGTCACTGTGTCCATGGCCGAGGACAGAAGCGGAATGTTCATCCGGATGGTTTTGGTGACATGGGTCGATGTGTCGGCCTGATTGGGCAGCACGGATGAGGCTGCGGGAACCAGCAGCACATCATCAAAGGTCAGCGCCTCGCGAATCTGCATGGGCATGCTCCTTCTGGGGTGGATCGCTTGGCGCTTTCCCTTTTCACGTCCGGGGAGAAAAGAAAACCCCTCTCACGCTTCGGCCGCATTGGTCTTGACCGCCAGCATGCCACCTGCCCAGAGCTTCAGGATACGGTAGGCGATCACCGGGATGAAGAGCGTGCCAAAGGCGAGCAGAAAGCCCCCGATCCAGCCCGCCACGCCCGCGCCCTGCGACACGAGGATCAGCGCTGTCGCGACCGCCGCCAGCGGAAAGGTGAAGGCCCCCCAGAGCGCAGAGAACCCGCCTGCCACCAGCCAGCGCAGCGACAGCAGGAGCGCTGCAAGGATCGCAACCGCGAGCGCAAGGAAACCCTGCGCCGCCGCCTGCATCCCCGCCCCATGCGCGACAATCGTGAACAGGCTCGCCGGGGCCAGATGAATGGCCAGCAGCGGCCGCAGCGGTGCCGGTGGCAGGGCGCGCAGCAACTGCCGCGCAGAAATCCCCCAGATCACCCCTGCCGGGAGCAGCATCGACCACAAAAGCCAGCGCGCGATCTCATGCTCTCCCAGTGCATTGGCCGCGACACCGCCGATGATGAAGCCCACAAAGGTCAGATGAAAGATCGGTGTGACCACCCGCCCCTGGGGCGGCCCGGAGCGCAGCACATGGATCAGCACCGCCAGGAGCCCGACATGCAGGCTGAACGCCAGCACCGCCAGACCGCGCGCGAGGCCGGTCGCAAAGGGCGCCAATGCCGCCGCCAGCAGCATCAGGCTCAGCGAGGCAGCTGCCAGCCCGGCACGCCCCGGCAACACGCGCAATTCCTCCACCACGACCGAGGGGCGGCGCAGGGGTTTGGCCAGCCATGCGACCAGCGCAAAACCAAAGAGCAGCGCCACCGCCCCAAGGATCAGATCACTGATCGCAGGCGACAGCCCAAAGGCCGGGGCTGCCGCCCGCCAGCCCAGCCCCAGCCCGAAAAGCCCCATGATCGGGGGAAAGATCGCAGGCGGCGTGCGCCGCCACAGCCCCGGTTTCGGCATCGGCAGGGGCGGTGGCAGCGGGCGGCGTGGCTCAGCCATGCAGCAACTCCGGCAATTCCCGGTAATCGCTGAACCGGAACTGATGATACAGCGTCTCCGGCGCGGCCTTCCGATAGCCCTCGGTATAGAGCCCGAACCGCGCCTGCGCGCGTTGGGCTGTCTCGGCATCGGTCTCGCTGTCGCCGATATAGGCGATCTCGGGCAGGCCCAGCCCCATCCGCTCCAGCACCGCCAGCAACGGCGCGGGATCGGGCTTCGCAACCGGCAGGCTGTCGCCCCCGATCACCGCGTCAAAGAGCGTGTCCCAGCCCAGATGCGCCAGCACCGCCCGGGTGGGCCGCAAGGGTTTGTTCGTACACAGCCCCAGCTGCAGCCCCTGCCCGCGCAAGCGCTCCAGCACCTCGACCACATGCGGATAGATCTGCGTGGCCTCATGCGCGCGCTCGTAGAAATGCAGGAACCGCGCATGCAGATGCGCGGTGCGCAACGGATCATTGGCCCCGGCCACCGCCAGTTCCATCCGCTCGACAAAGACCCGCGCGCCGCGCCCGACAAAGCCGCGCGTCTGCTCGAAGGTGATCAGCGGCAGCCCCTCGCCCTCCAGCACCTGATTGGCCGCGCGGCAGATATCCGGGGCCGAATCAATCAGCGTGCCGTCCAGATCAAAGACAACCGCGCGGATCACACCGCGACCCCGATTGCGCCCTCTGCCGCGGCCCGGATGCTGCGGATATTCGCGCCATAGGGGGCCGGATCAGACACCGATCCGCCCTTGAACACCGCCGATCCCGCGACCAGCACATCCGCGCCGGCACGCGCCATGACCGGCGCGGTCTCGGGCGTGATGCCGCCATCAATCTCGATATGAATGGGCCGTGCCCCGATCATCGCCCGCAGACGCTGCACCTTGTCGGTCATATCGATGAATGCCTGCCCGCCAAAACCCGGATTGACCGTCATCACACAGACCAGATCCAGCAGCTCCAGCAGGTTCTCCACCCCATCGAGCCCGGTGCCGGGGTTCAGCGCCAGCCCCGCCTTCGCCCCACTCGCGCGGATGGCCTGAAGCGTGCGGTGAATATGCGGCCCGGCTTCCATATGCGCGGTGATCACATCCGCGCCCGCTTTCGCAAACCCCTCGATATAGGGGTCCACCGGCGCGATCATCAGATGCACATCCATCACGCCCTTGATATGCGGCCGGATGGCGGCGCAGGTCGCAGGGCCGAAAGTGATATTGGGCACGAAATGCCCGTCCATCACATCGACATGCACCCAATCCGCGCCCTGCTCTTCCACAGCGCGGCACTCGGCCCCGAAATTGGCGAAATCCGCCGCAAGGATCGAGGGCGCGATCTTGATGGCACGGGAAAAACTCATGGCAGTGGCTCCAGACTCAAGCTTCGCGCCTCTCTTAGCGCCCGCGCAGGCAGAATGCACGACCCTGCCTCATTTTCTTGCCCCAAATACTCCCGCCGGAGGCCCCCGCGATCGCGTCCGGCGAGAGGCCGGCGGATCAGGCCAAAGCCGCCTGCCGCGCCTCCCGCAGCCGCGTGAAATCATCGCCCGCATGATAGCTTGATCGCGTCAGCGGCGTGGCCGAGACCATCGAGAACCCCTTGCCCCAGGCGGCTTTCTCATAGGCTTTGAACTCATCGGGCGTGACGAACCGATCCACCCGGTGATGGCGCGGCGTCGGTTGCAGATATTGCCCGATGGTGATGAAATCCACATCTGCGGCGCGCATGTCATCCATGACCTGCAACACGCCCTGCCGGTCCTCGCCCAGCCCTACCATGATGCCGGATTTGGTGAACATCATCGGATTGAGTTCCTTCACCCGTTGCAACAGCCGCAGGCTGTGGAAATAGCGCGCACCGGGGCGCACTTCCGGATATAGCCCCGGCACGGTTTCCAGATTGTGATTGAACACATCAGGCCCTGCCGCCACGACCGTTTCCAGCGCCGAAGGGGCGCATTTCAGGAAATCCGGCGTCAGGATCTCGATTGTCGTGCCGGGCGC
This sequence comes from Natronohydrobacter thiooxidans, assembly GCF_001884735.1. GTDB lineage: Bacteria > Pseudomonadota > Alphaproteobacteria > Rhodobacterales > Rhodobacteraceae > Roseinatronobacter > Roseinatronobacter thiooxidans_A. The sequence goes on from NZ_MJAP01000034.1 coordinate 678,207, forward strand.
GCGATGGCGCACCGCGCGGATGGTCTGGGCGAAATGCTCGGCACCCCCGTCCTCCAGATCATCGCGGTCAACGCTCGTGATCACCACATGTTTCAGCCCCAGTTTGGCGACCGCATCGGCCACGCGCCCCGGCTCGAAAATATCCAGCGTATCGGGGCGCCCGGTCGCCACATTGCAGAATGTGCAGCCGCGCGTGCAGATCTCGCCCATGATCATCATGGTGGCGTGACCCTGGCTCCAGCATTCGCCGACATTCGGGCAGCCCGCTTCCTCGCAGACGGTCGCCAGCTTGTGCTCGCGCATGATCCTGTGGGTTTCGGCATAGGCTGCCCCGCCCGGCGCCTTGACGCGAATCCAGTCGGGTTTCTTGGGCTGCGCCTGCACAGGCTTGCGGGCTTTCTCCGGGTGGCGCTGGTCGGGCAGTTTCAAGTCGCGCAAGGCGTGGCCTCCTCCAAATCTCCGGTCTGACATAGCCGTGAATCGCCCGAAAAACAACGCATCCTGCGCAAGACCGCCATGCACCCCGCTCATGGCGGCGTGGCGCGCGGTGCAATCGCTTCGGCCCGCGCCAGCAACTCGGACCCGGCGGCACAGAGATGCGCCTGCAAATCCTCGAACCAGACCCCGCCCGCGCTGCCCTTGCGCCGCACCAGCGCGATCTGCCGCGCGGGTTCCGGGGCCGCGAACCGGCGCAGACTCAGCGTCGGGCTCGCTGCCATTTCCGAGCTCAGCGCGATTTCCGGCAGAAAGGTCAGCCCGAAACCTTCCGCCACCAGCCCGCAGAGCGTGCCCAGCGAGGATGCCCCCAGATCGAGCCGCGTCTGACGCCGGTCGAGCCTGCAGAATTCCAGTGCCTGATCGGCCAGACAATGTCCCTCATCCAGAAGCAGCAGATGTTCGGGCCGCAGCGCGACCGGGCGCAGCGCCTCGGAACCGTCGCCCAGCGCCTCCAGCCGCGCTTGGGTGCCCGCCAGCAGGAAGCGGTCTTCGAACAATTGCGCCACCTCCAGATCGGGGTTTGCGGGCGGATCGGCCAGCACCACCGCATCCAGGCGCCCCTCGCGCAGCGCGCTCAGCAGAACCGCGGTCTGCGCCTCACGCAGCCGCAGATCGCGCGTGATATCCGCCGCGCGCAGCCGCGCCAATGTGCCTGCCAGCAGATAGGGCGCAACCGTGGGAATCATGCCCACATTCAGCGCAGCCCCCAAAGTCTCGCGCCGCGCACTTGCTTCCAGTTCCATCGCCTCGGACAGCACCCGCCCGGCGCGCTCCAGCACCGCGCGCCCCTCGCGCGTCAGCCGCACATCGCGCGGCAGGCGCTCGACCAGTTGCACACCAAGTACGGCTTCCAACTCCCTGATCTGCATGGACAAAGCGGGTTGTGTGACATTGGCGAGTTCAGCCGCACGCCCGAAATTGCGCGCCTCGGCCAAAGCGCGGAAATACTGCAATTGTTTCAGGGTGATTTTCATCAGTTGTTGGTCCTTTCGCGACGCCCTGATTCCTGCATGCCCCGCCACGCGCCACTGTGCTGACGCAGCGTCAATCCCTGAGATATGTCAAGCCCGCCTTGCGCCGCATAGGACGCGGACAATCCTGGCCCCTTCTGAGGATTGTCTTGCAAGCCGAAACATAGTCCGGAGTCTTCATGAAGAATGCCGTCTGCAACACTGTTTTTTTAACCTTTTTCTCAAGCGGCGATGTAGTTTGCTTCGTAGCCCGCAGTCACCAGCCCCCATGCGCATGGCACGCTGCGGGACGCGGGTGCGTATTGTCCAGATAAGCGTAGAATCAAAATTTGCAGCCTTGCGGCTTCTAGAGGAGACCGAAATGCCCAGAGTATTCACTTATGAGGAAAACGGACTGTCCTATACTGTGACAGTCTATGAAAGCGATGGCCAGATTTTCGCGGATGTCACGGTGAATTCCGGCTTCATGAATGTGAACGCCATCTATACGGGGGATAGCGATTTTTCCGGTTCCAGTGCGAGCCTGAAGGGGCCGCTGAACATGAATGGTGCCGGCTCGCAATTCGAAGGCGAACGGGTGCAGTGGGATGATGCCATCGAACTCAGCCGTCCCGGGCTTGGCCATCAGGATCCGGACAACCCGACCTTCCTTCAGGCAGGCGACACCCTGACCGTCGCGCTGAATGTGACCAGCATCGAGGATGTCGATTTCGTGGGCATCCGCGCCACCTCGACCAGCACGCCGGAAGGATCGATCAAGGGCGTCTCGGGCAACCCTGTCGATGAAGATGATAACGGCGATGATGATGACGATGGCGACGCCATCTATTCCAAGGTGTTTTTCGTCTATGATGCCGACGCGGATGTGCTTGGCGGTTTCATCTTCACCGCAGATGACCTGCCCGAGGACGCCGAAGGCACCTTCGCCGATTATGTCGCGCTGTTCGAGGACACGGAATTCGCCGATCTGTCCGAGATCAACACCGTGATCTTCTATTCCGGCGATGACCTTGAAGAGGTGTTCCGTCTCGAAGGGCCTTTCGAAGATAGCGACGCGCTTCTCGCAGCCTATAACGAGGCCGTTCAGGCCGAAGAAGTCTCGGATCTGATGTTTGCCTTTGTCGGGGATGATGCCGAAGACACCAGCGATGACGCCGAGGACACCGAAGAAGAGGTGTCGGTTTTCTGAACGCTCTGCTGATCCAGATTAGGCATGGCCGGATCTCGCTCCGGCCATGCGTCTCCAAACCCCTCAGCTCTCCGCCGCCCTTGCGGCCAGATCACGCGCGATGGCAAAAGCCCCGCGCACGCGCTCTTTCTCGGTGCCCCAGTCACGCTGCACGATGATCTTGTTATCCTTGATCTTCGCCAGCCCTTTCTCACACTGAATGAACTCGACCAGCCCTTTGGGCGAGGCATATTTGTCGCGGTGAAACTGGATCATGGCGCCTTTCGGCCCGGCATCGAGCTTCGCGATCCCCGCGCGTTTGCATTCCGCCTTGATCCGCACCACCGCCAGAAGCGTGTTCACCTCGCGCGGCAGTTTCCCGAACCGGTCGATCAGTTCCGCAGCGAAGCCTTCCAGATCGACCTTGCTCGCGAGCCCCGAAAGACGTCGATAGAGGCCAAGGCGCACATCCAGATCCGGCACATAATCTTCCGGGATCAGCACTGGCACGCCCAGATTGATCTGCGGCGACCATTGCCCGTCCAGATCCTCCAGCGAGGTGATCTCGCCCGAGCGCAGCCGCGCGATGGTTTCTTCCAGCATCTGCTGGTAGAGTTCATACCCCACTTCCTTGATATGGCCGGACTGTTCCTCGCCCAGAATATTCCCCGCCCCGCGCAGGTCCATGTCATGCGACGCCAGATTGAACCCCGCGCCCAGACTATCGAGCGAGGCCAGGAGTTTCAGCCGCCGCTGCGCCTGCGGCGTCAGCGGGCTGCGCGGCTTCGTGGTCAGGAAGCAATAGGCCCGCGTCTTGGAGCGCCCCACGCGGCCCCGGATCTGGTAAAGCTGCGCCAGACCGAACATATCCGCCCGGTGCACGATCATCGTATTCGCGCGCGGAATATCCAGCCCCGATTCCACGATGCTCGTGGCCAGCAGCACATCATATTTCCCGTCATAAAACGCGTTCATCCGCTCATCGAGTTCCCCTGCCGCCATCTGCCCATTGGCGATGACGTAACTCACCTCCGGCACATGGGTTTTCAGGAACTCCTCGATCTCGGGCAGATCCGAGATGCGCGGCACCACGAAAAACGACTGCCCGCCGCGGTAATGCTCGCGCAACAGTGCTTCGCGCAGGGTCAGCGTGTCGAATTCGGACACATAGGTGCGGATCGCCAGCCGGTCCACCGGCGGGGTCTGGATGATCGAGAGGTCCCGCACGCCCGTCAGCGACAATTGCAACGTGCGCGGGATCGGGGTCGCGGTCAGCGTCAGCACATGAATATCGCTGCGCAACTCCTTCAGCCGCTCCTTATGGCCCACGCCGAAATGTTGTTCTTCGTCAATAACTAACAGGCCGAGATTGGCGAATTTCACCCCCTTGGCCAGCAGCGCATGGGTGCCGATGCAGATATCCACTGCGCCCTTGGCCAGCCCTTCGCGCGTGGCGCTGGCATCCTTTGCATTAACAAAGCGCGACAAGGGCCTGACATTGATCGGAAATCCCCGGAAGCGTTCGGCAAAGGTCTTGTAATGCTGCCGCGCGAGCAGAGTCGTGGGCGCTATCACCGCCACCTGCACCCCCGACATGGCCGCGATAAAGGCCGCGCGCATCGCCACTTCGGTCTTGCCGAAACCGACATCGCCCACAACCAGCCGGTCCATGGGCCGCCCGCTATCGAAATCATCCAGCACATCCTCAATGGCGCGCAGCTGGTCATCGGTTTCCGAATAGGGGAAACGGGCCAGAAACTCCTCCCAAATCCCGTCGGGTGCGGTGAACATCGGCGCCTTGCGCAACTGCCGCTCGGCGGCAATGCGGATCAGCTTGTCGGCGATCTCGCGGATGCGCTGCTTCAGCCGCGCCTTCTTCGCCTGCCATGCACCACCGCCCAGCTTGTCAAGCAAGCCCTCTTCATGGCCGTAGCGCGACAAAAGCTCGATATTCTCGACCGGCAGAAACAGCCGGTCGCCGCCCGCATATTCCAGCGCGATACATTCATGCGGGGCCCCCATCGCGGTGATGGTTTCCAGCCCGGTATAGCGCCCCACCCCATGCTCGACATGCACAACCAGATCACCGGGGCTCAGGCTCTGGGCTTCGGTCAGGAAATTCTCGGCCCGCTTGCGCCGCTTGCTGCGATTCACCAGCCGGTCGCCCAGAACATCCTGTTCGGAAATCACCGTCAGGCCCGGCGCTTCAAACCCTTCCTCCAGCGGCCAGACGGCCAGATACAGCCCGCTCTTGCCCTCCAGATCGCGCGCAGTCGCAATCGTCTTGCCCAGACCCGCGCCATGATCCTCCAACAGCCCCGACAGCCGCTCGCGCGCGCCCTCGGAATGGCTGGCCAGCACCACATTGCCCTGTTGCAGCCGCTCGGTGACATGCGCGGCGAGTGCGTCGAACACATTCGCCCCCGCCTGCCGCTCGGGGGCAAAGCTGCGCCCTGCCCGCCCGCCGGCATCGACCACCCCCGGCCCCGGTGCCGTCCGCAAGGGGTTCAACTGTACCACCCGCCGCCCCGCAAGCGCCTCCTGCCAGCCTGCATCATCCAGATAGAGCAGCTTGGGCGGACAGGGCTTGTAGACCGTATCCAGCCGCCCCTTGGCGCTCATCGCCTCGCGCCGTGCATCATACTGATCGGCAATCCCCTCCCAGCGGGCGGCGCGCGCGGCCTCCAACTGGTCATCCAGCACCACCGAGGCGCCGGGCAGATAGGCAAGCAGCGTCTCCATCTGCGCATGAAAGAAGGGCAGCCAATGCTCCATCCCCTGATGCTTGCGCCCCGCACTCACCGCCTCATAGAGCGGATCATCACTGCCTGCTGCGCCAAACTCGATCCGGTAATTCTGCCGGAACCGCGTGATCGCCGCCTCATCAAGGATGATCTCGGACACAGGCGCAAATTCGACCACCTGCAATTTCTCCAGCGAGCGCTGCGTCGCGGGATCGAACCGCCGCGCCCCGTCCAGCACATCCCCGAACAGATCCAGCCGCACCGGCCCACCCTCTCCCGGCGGGTAGATGTCGAAAATGCCCCCCCGAATCGCGAAATCGCCCGGCTCCGTCACGGTCGGCGATTGCGCAAACCCCATCCGCACCAGCCAGTGCCGCAAAGCCTGCTCATCCAGCCGCTTGCCCACAGTGGCGCGGAACGAGGCATCGGCCACGACGCCGCGCGCGGGCAGGCGCTGGGTCACGGCTGAAAGCGTCGTCAACAGCACGAACCGCCCCGGCACCCCATGCGCGAGCGCCGCCAGCGTCGCCATGCGCGCAGAGGCAATCTCGGGATTGGGCGACACGCGGTCATAGGGCAGACAATCCCAGGCCGGAAAGCGCAGCACCGTCAGATCCGGCGCGAAAAAGGCCAGAGCCTGCGCCATCGCCTCCAGCCGCTTGTCGTCGCGCGCGACATGGATCAGGCTGGCGTCGCTTTTCTCGATCTCGCGCGCCAGCAGGGCCGCGTCAAACCCCTCGGGCGCACCACCCATCAGGACTGTCTGTAGGGAAGCAGGCATGTTCACGATATTCCTGTCTGACCGGGCGCGGCTTTAGCGGATCTCGGGGGCCGTTAAAACCCCAGCACCGAGCGCGACATGACCAGCAACATGCCCCAGACGGCGGTGACGAAGATGGAAATCACCCCCAACACCTGAATCCAGAGCCGGTGGGTCAGCAACGCCCGGCACAGCCGCGCGCCCTCCATATGTTCGCGCTCGACGCGAAAGGCAAGCCGCAGCCCCATCAGGCGCACGATGGTCATGGGCAGCAGGATCAGCATGACCGCCTGCGCGAATTCCAGCCGGTAGATCACCGCCAGCACGCCGATGGTGGTCAGCACAGCGGCACTGAAGGCCACGATCCAATGCCCGACCCGGCGCATCAGCGTCAGCCTGCGCCGCACATGGATCGCCACGAGGTCATTCAAATCCTGCGCATTCTGCGGATTATCCCCGCGCCGCACACGGACGATCAGATCATAAGGCGCCCCCAGAATGCTCTGGCTGGCCGAGGACCAGTAAAGCGCCAGCACGATCCAGTACCAGACCGAGGAAAACGACCGCATGTCGATCAATCCGAAGATATTGTCGAGAAAGGCCAATGCGCGCCCGCCATGTTCCTGTGTCTTAACCTTGTCACTTCATGCAACGGCCTGCCTGCGGGCGCAAGCGGACAGTCGGCGGCAATCCGCGCGCGCGTTGGCGCTATCATGGCACCGATTGCGCTAACGACTTTATCTGTAACGGATTTCGCCCTTTTTCTGACGGGTTTGGCTGGCTATAGAGACGCCAAGCCACAGCAAGCGCGGAGTAGCTCTCATGACCATCACCATCGGGATCAACGGGTTTGGCCGCATCGGGCGCTGCACGCTCGCCCATATCGCAGAAAGCGCACGCAATGATGTCGAGGTCGTCAAGATCAATGCCACCGGCCCGATCGAGACCAATGCACATCTGCTGAAATACGATTCTGTTCATGGTCGCTTCCCCGGCGCGATCCGGGTCGAGGGCGACAAGCTGGATCTGGGGCGCGGGCCGATCAAGGTCATGTCCACCTATGACCCGACAGAGTTGGACTGGGAAGGCGTCGATGTGGTGCTTGAATGCACCGGCAAGTTCAATGACCGCGACAAGGCCGCCGTGCATCTGACGCGCGGCGCCTCGCGCGTGCTGGTCTCTGCCCCCGCCAAGAATGCCGATGCGACCATCGTCTATGGGGTGAACCATCGCAGCCTGCGCACAGAGCATCTGGTCGTCTCGAACGGATCCTGCACCACGAATTGTCTGGCCCCGCTGGCCAAGGTGTTGAATGACGCCATCGGCATTGAATCGGGCGTCATGACCACCGTCCACAGCTATACCGGCGACCAGCCGACGCTGGACCGTCGCCACAAGGATCTCTATCGCGCCCGCGCCGCTGCCATGGCGATGATTCCGACCTCGACCGGGGCCGCGAAAGCGCTGGGCGAGGTTCTGCCCGAGCTTGCAGGCAAGCTTGACGGCACCGCGCTGCGCGTGCCCACCCCCAATGTCAGCGCGGTCGATCTGACCTTCTATGCCGGGCGCGACGTGACTGCCGGTGATGTGAACGAGATCGTGCGCGAAGCCGCCGCCGGGGCAATGGGCGCAGTGCTCTCCTATGACCCGGAACCGAAAGTCTCGATCGATTTCAATCACACGCCGCACAGCTCGATCTTCGCGCCCGACCAGACCAAGGTCGTGGGCAAGCGTCTGGTGCGCGTGCTGGCGTGGTATGACAATGAATGGGGCTTCTCCTGCCGCATGGCCGATGTGGCCGGGGCGATGGGGCGGCTGATTCACTGATCGCTCCTCCAGAGCGGAAAACCTGAACCCCGTCAGCTCGCAAGGCTGGCGGGGTTCTGCGTTGCAATCTTTTGCAGCCTTTCGCGCACCGCCCCCGCAGGGCCGCACCATCTGCAGGGCCCGCCTCCCTTGCCCCTTGCTTTTTGCCACGCAACTATGTTAGCGCAAACGTAATTTCTGAACTCAGCGCCACTCTCGGGGGGAATGTCCCATGACAACACGGCTTGCAATCAACGGTTTCGGGCGGATCGGCCGCCTTGTGCTGCGCGCATTGGTCGAGCAGAATCGCGACGATCTGGAAATCGTGGCCATCAACGACCTTGGCCCGGTCGAAAGCAATGCGCATCTGCTGCGCTTTGACTCGGTGCATGGCAAATTTCCGGGCGACGTGACCGTTGATGGCGATACAATCAATGTCGGTCGCGGCCCGATCAAGGTCACCGCAGAGCGCGACCCTGCCAATCTGCCCTGGGATGATATCGACATCGTGCTGGAATGTACCGGGATCTTCTCGGATGCCGAGAAAGCCAAGGTGCATCTGGGCAAAGCGGGCAAAGTGCTGGTCTCCGCCCCCTCCAAGGGCGCGGATAACACTGTGGTTTTCGGTGTGAACCACCAGACGCTGAAAGCCTCGGACAAGATCGTCTCGAACGGCTCCTGCACCACCAACTGCCTCTCGCCCGTGGCCAAGGTGCTGAATGACGCCGTGGGCATCTCGCGCGGCTTCATGACCACGATCCACAGCTATACCGGCGATCAGCCGACGCTCGATACGATGCACAAGGATCTTTACCGCGCCCGTGCCGCCGCCATGAGCATGATCCCCACCTCGACCGGGGCCGCGAAAGCTGTGGGTCTGGTGCTGCCGGAACTCGCAGGCAAGCTTGACGGTGTGGCGATCCGCGTGCCGACCCCGAATGTCTCGGTCGTCGATCTGACCTTTGAGGCCACGCGCGACGTGACGGTGGAAGAGATAAACGCCGCGATCATTGCCGCCGCCAGCGAGGGCCCGCTCAAAGGCATTCTGGGCGCGACCGATCAGCCCAATGTCTCGATGGATTTCAACCACGACCCGCGCTCGTCCATCTTCCATCTGGACCAGACCAAGGTTCTGGAGGGGCGCATGGTGCGCGTCCTGTCCTGGTATGACAATGAATGGGGCTTCTCGAACCGGATGCTGGACACCGCTGCCGCGATGGCCAAGGCGGGTTGATCCACCCAATATAGCACGAAAAAGCCGCATCCCCCGATGCGGCTTTTTTGATGGCTGCCTATCCCCGGCAGGCATATTCCCGCATGGCCTCAAATTCGCATTTGAGATTAATGATATTTTAGTCCAAGTATCAGGGTCTTCGGACATGGGGCGCATCACCCGCGCGCCGTCCGGCAAATGAGGGAGGACAGCATGGGCAGAGTTGCCATTTTCGCAAGCATCATCACGGTTTCCACTGCAGTTTCCGCGACATCGGCACTGTCGGATGACGCGGTGGACATGCAGGACTATTACGCTGCCGAATGCAGCCAGTGCCACGGCCGCGCCGCGCGTGGCATGGCCAGTTTCCCCTCGCTGCGCGGCAAGACCGCAGAGCTTCTGGCCGAACGGCTCGAAAGCTACCGCGCCGGAGAAGCTGTCGGCCCGAATTCGATGCTGATGTTTCCCATTGCAAAGGATCTGTCGGACGAGATGATCGAAAACCTGAGCGCCTATATCGCCGAGAACTTCGGCTGACTCTTCTCGCTTCGCGACCGGAAGCAAGACGCGCCCGCTTCGGGCGCGTCTTTGTTTTCCGATCAACACACTGATATCCATATCAAAATAAAACATACATATTTCACATATGAAAAAAATTGACGCAACCGACCCGTCAGGCATAGGCTACACCTGTCGCCTGTGGGGGAGCGCAGGTGACTCAACCTTGGGAGGATTTGGGAAATGAAACGTCGAATGACTGCACTGCCAGCGTCACGCCTGCTCGCCTCGGTGGCGGCCCTTGCGATGACCGCGACGAGCGCACTTGGCGCCGATGGACCAGAACTCAGCTATGAAACCGTCCTGACAGACTTGGACAATCCCTGGGATATGGCCTTCCTGCCCGACGGCACCATGTTCTACACCGAAAAATGCCTTGGCCTATCCGTGCTTCTGCCATCGGGCGAGGTGAATGCCCTGCTGGGCATGCCCGAAGGCGAAGGCTATGCCTCAACCGCGGATGATCTCTTCTGCGAAGGTCAGGCCGGAATGATGGGCGTCGCCATCGACCCCGATTTCGAGGACAACCGGCGCATTTATGTCTATTCCACCTCCAACATGACGGCACCGGGCACCAACCGGGTCATGCGCCTTGTGGTCAATGAGGATCTGACAGAAGTCTCTGACCGCACCGATCTGATCGACTCGATCCCCTATAAGCCAGAGGCAAGCGACCACCCCTTCGGCGGGCCCGGCGCGCATAATGGCGGACGCCTGCGCTTCAATCCGGGTGATGGCTACCTGTATGTGACCACGGGCGACACCCATAACGGCGAAGTCCCGCAATCGCCCACATTGCTTGGTGGCAAGGTGCTGCGCATCGACACGGATGGCAATGCTGCGCCCGACAATAACGCCCCGGAAGGGTTTGATCCGCGCATCTATGCCTATGGCTTCCGCAATGTGCAGGGCATCGCTTTCCGCCCCGGCGACAACCGCCCGATCATCGCCGAACATGGCCCCTGGCATTCCGACGAGATCACAGCGCTTGAGCCCGGCGGCAATGGCGGCTGGGATCCGCGTCCGAACATGGCCGGTCGCGAGGATTGCCCGGACAATTACTGCGGCTATTCCCCCAACCAGATGGAAGGCATGGATGCCGCAGAGCGCGCAGCTTACATGCCGATGACCGACCTGGAAACCTATCCCGACGCCATGCCTCCGGCCTGGACAAATAACGGGCTCTCGCAGGGCATGTCCTCGGCTGTCTTCCTGACCGGAGATCACTGGGGCGCATGGGATGGCCGTATGCTCGTGGGCCTAATGGGCATCGGCTTTGGTGGCACACCTGTCGGTCAGCGCATCGATGTTGTCGATCTGAGTGATGACGGACTTTCGGTGAATTCCGTCATCGAAATGCCGCTGCCCATGGACTCGGGCCGCTTCCGCTCGCTGGTGCAGGGGCCTGACGGGGCGCTCTATGCCGCGATTGACGAAGGCGACATCTACCGTTTGACCCCGAACTGATCCTGGGTCCCTGCCCCGCAGGGCCATGCGGGGCAGATTACCGGCGGCGCTACGTTCAAATATGTCGCGCGACGCGGCTTTCTCCAGCCTTCCGATCAGACTGTCCTGCCGTCAATACATCGTTCTCACATAGGCTGCTTCCAGATCCGCCTCGGCCTGGGCCATCTCGCGCGGATCCACTGCGACCTGCGATGTCTGCTCATGAATGATCTGTGGCAGCGAGGGCATGGTGCGCCGGTCCTGAAATTTCTCCGGCTCCCACAGACCAGAGCGCCGGAATGCCTTGGCGCAATGGATGAACACCTCTGCAATATCGACGACAATCCCCACGCGCGGCAGACGCCCCTCGACCGCACAAAGCGCCAGCAGTTCCGGGTCGCGCGTCAGCCGCGCGGTGCCATTCACGCGCATCGTCTCGTGAAAACCGGGGATGAGGAACAGAAGCCCCACCGCAGGGTTGCCAAGGATATTCGTCAGGCTGTCCAGCCGGTTATTGCCGGGACGATCCGGGATCAGCAGCGTCTGATCATCCAGCACCCGCACAAATCCCGGCGCATCGCCGCGCGGGCTGACATCGGCAGTGCCGTCAGGGGCCTGCGTGCCCAGACACAGGAACGGGGCGCGTTCGATGAAACTGCGCGAATGGCGCTCCAACCGGGTCAGGGATTTGCGCAGCGCCAGATCATGCACTGGCGGGAACAGATCCCGCAGCGCCGCTTCCGATGCGATCACATGCTCTTCGCGCAAGCCATAGCCCGACATTCCTGACCTCTTTCTATCAAATGTTAGCGCCGCCAAGGAACGCCAGAGCAGCCCCTGGAGTCAAGCGCCCCGGCAGTGCTACCGCTCCAACGCGCCTTTTCCGGCAAGGATCTTGTCGCGAAACTTTGCGATCCGCGCCACGCGCGTCTCCGGGGTCTTGGCCGCATTCAGGTTCACTGCATAACTGCGTTGCCGCCCCGGCGTCAGTGCGGCAAAAGCCTCTGCAAGCTCCGCGTCCGCATCCAGCGCTGTGACCAGTTCCTGCGGCAACACCACTTCCGTCTCGCGCTTTTCCGGCTTGCGCCCGGCTTCGGCATGGCCCTTGGCCTCTGCCAGATAGGCCCGGATGATCGCGGCCTTCTCCGCGACATCCCCCGACGCGGTGAAGCGCATCAGCACCGGCTGGCGTGACTGATCACCCGCGCGCTCCAGCACTCCGGCAGGATCGGCCAGCAGCGCGGCATCTGGGAAGGTCAGACGAAAATCGGCGCGAAACGCCCCGATGATCGCCAGATTGCGCCCCGCATGGCGGTAGCAGGGATGGCCCCAACGCAGCGTCTCTTCCAGCCCGGCCTCCAGACATAGCGCGCGCAATGCAAGCACCCCTTTGGCCCAGCGACGCACCGAACAGTCCGGCGTTGCAAAGCGCGCGCAGCGCCCGCACCCGCTGTCAAAATAGGTCTCGATCTCTGTGATCACCCCGAATTCCCCCCAGAATTCCCTTCTCTCAGCCCTGCATTCTCTGCAAGGCGGCTCTGCGCCTGCCCCACTTGCGCTGCATCGCAGCATTCCCCATCTTTTCCACGACGAGCACGAAAACACGAAAGGGGAAACCCATGAGTACCATTCTGACCACGATCCAGATCCGCCTGAAACAGCGCGCTGCCTATCGGCGCACCAAGGCCGAAATCGAAGCCATGCCGCTTGACGTGGCCATTGACCTTGACATCTACAAGCCCGATGCGGCCAGGATCGCCGAGAAAGCCGTCTACGGGCGCTGACCCATTTTCGCGATCAGCGCCTCGCGGATCGCGGGCGACACGAATTTCGACACATCGCCCCCAAGGCGCGCGATTTCCTTCACCAGCTTCGATGCAATCGCCTGATGGCGGACCTCCGCCATCAGGAACACCGTTTCGATTGAATCATCCAGCGCCCGGTTCATGCCGACCATCTGGAACTCGTATTCGAAATCGGTGACGGCGCGCAGACCGCGAATGATGATCTGCGCGCCCACATCCCGCGCGCAATCGATCAGCAGATTCTCGAACGGATGCGCCACGATCTCGATGCCGGTACGCGCCCGCAGATCGGCCACTTCTTCCTCGATCATCGCCACCCGCTCTTCCAGCGTGAACAGCGGCCCCTTGTCGCGATTGATCGCCACGCCGATCACCAGCCGGTCCACCAGTTGCGCGGCGCGGGTGATGATATCGCGATGCCCCAGTGTCAGCGGATCGAACGTCCCCGGATACAGACCGATGCGCATGCGTGCCCCCTTCCATGTCCCTCAGAGGGCACGCAACAATATTGCGTGGCAAGATGCAAGCCCCGGTTGCGTCTTCAATAGCCCATGATCATGCCGGTCAGCGCGTCTTTCTCCAGTTCCAGCTCTGCCAGACGCGCCGCCACCACATCGCCGATCGAGATGAGGGCAATCATCTTCTCGCCTTCCATCACCGGCAAATGGCGGAAGCGCTTCTGCGTCATGGTCTGCAAGATCAGATCGGCATTGTCATCGGGCTTGCAGCCAAAGACATTGCGCGTCATCACCGTGTCGACCGATTCCGACAGCACCGCCGCGCCGCGCTGCCCGATCACCCGCACGATATCACGCTCGGACAGGATACCGGCCACTTTGGCCCCGTCGGGCGAGACCACAACCGCCCCGATCCGCTTCTCCGACAGCAGTTTCGCGGCCTCGCCCAGCGTTGTGCCGGGCTGCAAAGTCACCACGCCCTGCTGCGCCTTGTTGCGAATGATCTGACTGACTAGCATCGGAACCGCCTCCTCTGACCGACTGCGCCTGATGCAAGGGTCAGACACGGCACCCGCCCTGTCAAGCGAAATCCGGTCAATAAGATGAAAGGCTTATGCCTCAACCTGACTGGCAGCTATAGCGGCTTCGAACTCGGCACAGAGCAGCTCGGGCGGCTCCATCCCGACCGAGACCCGGAAAAACCCTTCCGAGATCCCTAGCGCCGCGCGCCCTTCCGGCCCCAGCCCGCGATGCGAGGAACTGGCCGGATGCGACAGCGTGGTGCCGATATCGCCCAGCGTCGGGGCGAAGGCGATATTCGGTGCCGCCCGCGTCAGCCGGTTTGCCGCCGCGCGCCCGCCCTTGATCTCGAAACTGACCATATGCCCGCCCCGGTCGCCCAGAAGTGCCACCGCGCGATTGTGGTCGGGATGATCAGGCCGGTTGGGATAGATCACCCGCGCCACCCCCGGCAGCCCCGCCAGATGATCGGCCAGAGCGCGCGCCGAGGATTCGGCCCGGTCATAGCGCAGATCGAAGGAATAGAGCCCGCGTTCCGCCAGCCAGCAATCAAACGGGCTGGGCGTCATGCCGGTCGTGGTCGCAAAATCATAGATTGCGCGGGCCAGCGCAGGGTCACGCGCCGCGACATAGCCCAGCGTCGCGTCCGAATGCCCGGCCAACAGCTTGGTCACGGAGTGAATGACGATATCCGCCCCATGCACGAAGGGCTGGAACCCGCGCGGGGTGGTGAAGGTATTGTCAATCGCCACCAGCACACCGCGCGCCTGCGCGCCTGCGATGATGCCCGCAATGTCGGCCACCCGCAGCGTGGGGTTCGACACCACCTCCAGCAGGATCAACCGCGTCTCGGGCCGGATTGCGGCCACGAATCCCGCCGCATCGGTGGGGTCGGCCAGCGAGGTCGCGACCCCCAGCCGTGGCAGATCGTCCCGCATCATCCGCAAGGACCGCCCGTAGAGCTGATCGCCCCCCAGCACATGATCGCCCGCCCGCACGAGCCCCATCAGCACCGCCGCGACCGCCGCCATGCCCGAGCCCAGCACGATCCCGCCTTCCGCGCCCTCCATCTGGTCGATCTTGCGCGCCAGAACAGTGGCATTCGGGTGCCCCTCGCGCGCATAGGTATAGCCCGCGATCTGCCCCTCATATTGCGCATCCAGCATATCCGGGTCGCGTGAGGCATAGACCACCGAGGGCTGGATCGGCGTGCCCACAGGGCGCGACGCGCTTTCGGGCCAGGCCATCCGCCGCACCAGTACCGGTTTCTCGTCCATTTACTTTCTCCCTTGGCCCGCAGCCTGATCTGGTCCTCATGCCACGCGCGGGCAAGGGCAAGCCCTCACGATCCCGCGCCGCGCTTCAGCGCCGGCCTGCGGACCCCTCGATGGGGTCCAAAGGCCGCTCGCCCTCGCCCAGCACCAGCCGCGCATGTTCCTGTATGGCAAAACGGTCGGTCATCCCGGCGACATAATCCGCCACGATCCGCGCCAGTTCCGTCTCGGAGCGCGCCGCCTCGACATCGCGCCGCCACTCTCCCGGCAACAGTTCCGGCCGCGCCAGAAACAGCGGGAACAACTCCCGCACCATCCCCGTCACCTGCGCCCGCATCGCCACCACGCTTGGCGCGCGATACATATGCGTGAACAGAAATTGCCGGATCACCTTCAATTCCCGAAACAGCCGGTCCGAGAAGCGGATGATCTTCAACCGCAGATCGCGGATATCCTGCGCGCTGGTCAGATCCGCAGGCCCCAGCCGCGTGCCCGCGACCAAAAGCACATCCTCGACCATCACCCCGAAGACCCGCCGCAGCGCCTCATGCCTGCGCCGCATCGGCTCCAGCCCCGGATAGAGCCGGTCCACCTCGGCGAATGCGGGCCCGGTGATCGGCAGGTCCATCAGATCGGCTTCGGTGAACAGCCCCGAGCGCAGCCCGTCATGCAGATCATGATGGTTATAGGCAATGTCATCGGCAATCGCGGCGACCTGCGCCTCGGCACTGGCAAACCCATGCAATTCCAGATCAAACCCTGCATTGCACTCGGCCAGCGCATAGGGAATCACCTCGCCTTTCAGCGGATGCCCGTCGCGGTCGGTGACTGGGCCGTTATGCTTGGCAATCCCCTCCAGCGTCTCCCAGGTCAGGTTCAGCCCGTCGAAATCCGCGTAATGCCGCTCCAGCTTGGTGACGATCCGCAGCGCCTGCGCGTTATGGTCGAACCCGCCATAGGGCGCCATCAGATCGCAGAGCGCATCCTCGCCAGTATGACCAAACGGTGGATGGCCCAGATCATGCGCCAGTGCAATCGCCTCGGCCAGATCCGTGTTCAGCCCCAGGGCGCCCGCCAAAGTGCGCGCCACCTGCGCCACTTCGATCGAATGGGTCAGCCGCGTGCGGTAATAATCGCCCTCATGCTCGATAAAGACCTGGGTCTTGTGCTTGAGGCGGCGAAAGGCCGAGGAATGGATGATCCGGTCCCGATCCCGCTGAAACGGCGAGCGAAAGGTGCTCATCGCCTCGCGATGCTGTCGCCCGCGCGACTCTTCGGGGCGCGTGGCGTAAGCTTTGAGCATGTGATCTCCCGTCATCTTGCCGAAATCCGCGTTCCGGCCTATATCTCGATCAAAGTTATCAGAATTGGACGCAACCTCATGTCCCTGAACCAGTCCTTGACCCTGCCCCCGCGCGTGAGCGACCGCGCCTTTGCCCGTCTGGCCGAGATTGCCGAAGATACCGGCGAGGTCAAGGCCCTGCGCGTTGCCGTGAATGGCGGTGGTTGCTCGGGGTTTCAGTATGACATTCGCTTCGACGCCCCCGCGCCCGATGATCTGGTGCTGGAACACTCCGGCCAGCAGGTGCTGATCGACCCGGTGTCTCTGCCCTTCCTGCAAAACGCGGTGATCGATTTCACCGAAGAACTGATCGGCGCGCGCTTTGTCATCGAGAACCCCAATGCTTCGTCAAGCTGCGGCTGCGGCATCTCCTTCTCGATCTGAGCCTCCTGCGCAGGCATCACGAATTTGTTGCCCGCTGAGGGTCCGGTTTTTTATTGACCACCAGTCAATAACGCGCCACATCTTCCGGAACAATGACGGGGGTGCGCGTGAAACCAGAAGCCATTACATCAAGTTATCGCCGCTGGGCGCCTGTCTATGACCTGACTTTCGGGCGTATCACCCATGCCGGGCGGCGCCATGCGACGAAAGTGGCCAATGACGCGGGCGGGCATGTGCTGGAAGTGGGCGTCGGCACCGGGCTTGCCCTGCCCTATTACGGCAGCGAATTGCGCGTGACCGGTATTGATTTTTCGCAGGATATGCTGGAGCGCGCCCGCACCAAGATCGCGGAAGAAAACCTCTCCCATGTCGCCGAGTTGCGCCAGATGGACGCCCGCGCCCTCGATTTTCCCGATGGCTGTTTCGACACGGTGGTGGCGATGCATCTGATCTCGGTGGTGCCCGATCCCGAACAGGTCATGGCCGAGATGGCGCGCGTGTGCAAACCGGGCGGGCAGATCCTGCTCGTGAACCATTTCGCGCGCGACGAAGGCTGGCTTGCATGGTTCGAGCGCAAATTCGCCCCTTTCGCGGATTATCTCGGCTGGCATTCGAATTTCCCCAAGGACCGCGTACTGGGCGTGCAGGACTTGCAGCTGGTCGAGGAAAAGCCGCTCACCAGCCTTGGCCTTTTCACGTTCCTGCGCATGGAAAAGGCCGCCTGAGCCGGGCGGCCTTACGCGCTTCCATGGGCTGCGCTCACTGCAGCCAATGCCTGGGCGCATCCCAACTGCTCCGCGCCGCCTCGCGTGCGGCCTCTTCGCGCGTCAGTCCGATATCCTTGAGCAGGTGATCCTCAAGCTGCGCCAGGCGCGCGCGCGTGCGACGCAACGCAAGAATCCGGGTCGGGGCAAAACGGCGCAAACCGTGAAAGACCGACCGTACAGGCAGATGAATCGCACGCAGCATGGGACTGTCCTTTCCTCAAATATTGTGATGCAAATCGCATCAGGCATTTCCACGCTTGATAATTACCGCGCCGTGATGCACAATGAAAACGAATGTTCTTGATCCAAACCATCAGGGTTCGTGATATGAAACGCAATCTCGACATGACCGCCCTGCGCGCGCTGCTGGCAGTGCAGGATCAGGGCGGCGTGACCCGCGCCGCGGGCGTGCTGAACCTGACGCAATCCGCGGTCTCCATGCAGATCAAGCGGCTGGAAGACAGCCTTGGCCTTGCCCTCTATGAACGTCGCGGGCGTGCGATGGTGGCCACTGGGGCGGGCGAGCAACTGCTTTCCTATGCGCGACGGATTCTGTCGCTCAATGACGAAGTGGTGGGGCGGCTGACCGATGCGGATCTGTCGGGCGAGATCCGTCTGGTGGTGCCCTTCGATATCGTCACCCCGGTCATTCCGCCGATCCTGCAGGCATTTCAGCGGGCCTATCCGCGCATGAAGGTCCAGCTTCAGGCCACCCATACAAGCAAGGCCCTCGCGCTGTTTCGCGAAGGGGCTTGCGATCTGATTCTGACCACCGAGGATATCTGCCCACCCGAGGCCGAAACGCTTTGCGAACGCGATCTGGTCTGGACCGGCGCGCGCGGCGGCAGCTGTTGGAAAGAGCGGCCGCTGCGGCTCGCGGTCGGGCGCTATTGCGCCTTCCGGGCAGGGGTGATCCGTGCGCTCGACAAGGCGGGCATCCCCTGGGTCGCGGCGGTCGAGAGCGAATCCGACCGCACGCTGGAAGCCGCCGTTACCTGCGACATGGCGGTGCATACGCTTCTGGCGGGGACCGAACCGGCCAGCACCGAACAGATCGACCATGGCGGCGCGCTGCCGGAACTGACGCGGCAGAAGATCAACCTCTACCTGCACCCGAATGAGGCCGCGCCGGGGGTGCTGGCATTGGCGCAGATGATGCGCGAAGGCTGGGCCGGGCAAAGCGCTGCTCCGGCACTGGTGGCATGACGTGGACTGTAGGGTGCGTGCTACAGCACGCACCCTACCAAAAGCGTTTTCACACCCTTACTTATAGGCTTTGATCTGGCCCGATTTCAGCCGCAGCAGATAGCTCTGCAACTCGCGCTTGACGATCGGCATCAGGAAATAAAGCGCGATGATGTTGAAGATCGCCATCGAGAACAGCGCCGCATCCGAGAAGTCAATCACGGCATCAAGGCTGGTCACAGCCCCCACGAAGATGAAGAAGCAGAAGATCAGCTTGAAGACCAGCTCCTTCGTCTCGCCCTCGCCGAACATATAGGTCCAGGCTTTCACCCCGTAATAGGACCATGTGATCATCGTCGAGAAGGCAAACAGGAACACCGCCAGCGACAGCGCATAGGGTGCCCAGCCGAAAGCCGAACCAAAGGCCGCCGAGGTCAGCGGCACACCGGCCCCCACACCTTCGACATTGGCGATCCGCCCGTTCTCGCCCAGAATATACATCCCCGTATTGGCGTCGATCAGCAGTTGCTGGGTGATGATGATCACCAGTGCCGTCATGGTGCAGATGATCACCGTGTCGATGAAGGGCTCCAGCAGCGAGACAAAGCCTTCGCTGATCGGCTCCTTGGTGCGCACCGCCGAATGGGCAATCGCCGCCGAGCCGATCCCGGCCTCGTTGGAAAACGCCGCGCGCCGGAAGCCCTGAATGATCGCACCCACCATGCCGCCGACAATCCCGCTATCGGTGAATGCACCGCGCAGGATCTCGCTGAAGGCCCAGCCGATCATGTCCCAGTTCAGAAGCAGGATGGCCACGCCCACAAGGAAATAGCCGCCGCCCATGAACGGCACGACCTTCTCTGTCACCCGCGCGATGGATTTGATCCCGCCCACAATGACCAGAAACACGATCCCCGACAGCACCAGCCCGGTGATCCAGGACGGCACGCCCAGAACAGAACTGACCTGGCTTGCGGCCTGATTGGCCTGAAACATATTGCCGCCACCCAGAGAGCCCAGCACGCAGAAGATCGAGAACATCACCGCCATGAACCCGCCCAACGGCAGGCCACGTTCGGCAAATCCTTTCTTGATGTAATACATCGGCCCGCCAGAAACCGTGCCATCAGGATATTCATTGCGGTATTTCACGCCCAAAGTGCATTCGGTGAATTTCGACGCCATCCCCAGAAGCCCGGCAAGGATCATCCAGAATGTGGCCCCGGCCCCGCCGATAGAGACCGCCACCGCAACGCCGGCGATATTGCCCAAGCCCACTGTGCCCGACAGCGCGGCGGTCAGCGCCTGAAACGGGCTGACCTCGCCCGCATCCTTCGGGTCGGAATATTTGCCGCGCACGATCTGCAGCGCATGGCCAAAGGCGCGGAACTGGATGAAGCCGAAATAGAGCGTGAAGACCACCGCCCCGATCACCAGCCAGCCCACGATCCAGGGCACGCCGGTTCCCGGCAAATCCGCGAAAATCAGATTGACGAACCATGTGGTCGACACTGCAAAAAGCGCATCCACACGCTCGGCCACAGAGGCATGTACCGGGCTTGCCAGCACAGAGGCAGCAGCCAGAGCCGCAAAAGCATATCTCATGTCAAATCTCCTGAAATCCATCACGGCACGATCGTGCAGGGCACCGGGGCGGCCTGCGCCAGCGTTCCGGCCACCGAGCCGAAGAGCCGCGCCTGCAGCCCCTTCTCGCCGGTACGCCCGACAATGATCTGGGTCGCACCGTATTCCTTGGCCAGTTCGCTCAGCACCTCGGCCACATGGCCATAGCGCACCACGGTCTCGACACTCAGCCCCTGCCCGGCCAGTTTCTTGCGCACCGGATCCAGAATGACCGTCTCGGCGCGGCCCACCTCCTCGGTGCGCCGCTTGTGGCGCTCGGCCACTTCCTCGGCGCTGAGAAAGGAATAGGGCGACCATTCCAGCACATGCGCCAGCAACAGCTGCGCCCCGGCGGCACGCGCGCGTTCTGCCCCGAAGGTCAGCGCGCGCTCACTTGCTGCACTGCCGTCAAAGGCAATCAGATATGTTTCAGGCATCTCACCTCTCCTGTCGGGTCTTCTGGGACTCACCCAGTCGGCACAGAATACACGAGTTTGTTACATTCCATTCCGTCTTTTTACCTTTCTCCGGCACAATGGACACAATTCGCTACTTTTCACTTTGAATTCGTTTTTCAGCAACAAATTTTATTATAAATGACACAAGGGCAGGATTATCGACTTTCCAAAAAAATAGCCTGCGCGCGCCTGTGACGGACTCGCACGCGCCTGCGGCAGATCTGCGCAGGCCGATGCAAGACTTGCCCCCCCGCACACACTGACCTAAACCGGGACAAGATCTGACAAGGCCTGACCCGATGACCGACACCAGTGCTGCGCTCGACTCCCGCGCGAAATCGAAGAACATGGGCGCGCTCAAGGGGCTGTGGCCGTTCATCCGCCCCTATCGCGGCTTGCTGGCCGTGGCCATGCTGGCGCTGATCTCGACGGCTGCGATCACACTTGCCCTGCCGCTTGCGGTGCGCCGGGTCGTGGACGGGTTCGAAGCGCGCGAGATGGTGCTGCTGAACCAGTATTTCGCGGGCGCCTTCGGCCTCGCGCTGCTGCTCGCGCTCGGCACGGGGCTGCGCTACTATTTCGTCACCCGTCTGGGCGAAAGGCTGGTGGCCGATATCCGCAAGGCGCTTTTCGCCCGCGTCATCGACCGTTCCCCGGCCTTCTATGAACGCATCATGACCGGCGAGGTGCTCTCGCGCCTGACCACCGACACCACGCTGATCCAGTCGGTGGTGGGCTCCTCGGTCTCCATCGCGCTGCGCAATGCGCTGACGCTTCTCGGCGGGCTGGTGCTTCTGGGGCTGACCTCGGCCAAGCTGATGGGCTTCGTTCTGCTGATGGTGCCCGCGATCATCGTGCCGATTGTGGTGATGGGGCGCAAGCTGCGCAGGCTCAGCCGCGAGAATCAGGACTGGATCGCAGCGTCCTCCGGCAATGCCTCCGAAGCCCTGAGCGCGGTGCAGACCGTGCAGGCCAATACTCATGAAGCCGCCAGCCGCGCCGCCTTTGACCGCGTGACCGAAACCAGCTTCGACGTCGCCCGCCGCCGCATCTTCACCCGCGCGTTGCTGACCGTGATCGTCATCTTCCTGGTTTTCGCGGGCATCCTCGGCACGCTCTGGGTGGGTGCGCGCGATGTGGCCTCGGGCGCGATGACACCGGGCGAACTCGCGCAATTCGTGATCTACGCGGTGATCGTCGCAGGCTCGGTCGGCGCGCTCTCCGAGATCTGGTCAGAATTGCAGCGCGCGGCAGGCGCGACCGAAAGGCTGGTCGAACTTCTGCAAGCCGTGGATTCAGTACAGGATCCCGAGACCCCGATGCTGCTGCCGCGCCCCACACGCGGCGCGGTCAGCTTCGAGAATGTGCAGTTCCACTACCCGACCCGGCCCGGCCAGCAGGCGCTGGAAAATGTCTCGCTTGATGTCGCACCGGGGGAAACCGTGGCGCTGGTCGGCCCCTCTGGCGCCGGCAAGACCACGATACTGCAACTGCTGATGCGCTTTTACGACCCGCTCCGCGGCCGGGTCTGCATCGACGGCGTGGATCTGCGCGAGATGACCCGCAGCGATTTCCGCAAGGCCATTGCGCTCGTGCCGCAGGATCCCGTGATCTTTGCCACCTCGGCGATGGAGAATATCCGTTTCGGCCGCCCCGGCGCCTCGGATAGCGAAGTGACCAAGGCCGCCCGTGCCGCCGATGCCGATACCTTCATCAGCAAATTGCCCGAAGGCTACGCGACCGAACTCGGCGAACGCGGCGTCATGCTCTCGGGCGGCCAGCGCCAGCGCATCGCGCTGGCCCGCGCGATCCTGCGCGATGCGCCGATCCTGCTGCTGGACGAAGCCACAAGCGCGCTGGACGCGGAATCTGAGGCCGCCGTGCAGCGCGCGGTCGATCACCTCTCGAAGGACCGCACAACCCTCGTGATCGCGCATCGGCTGGCCACGGTGAAACAGGCCGACCGGATTGTCGTCTTTGACGAGGGACGTATCATCGCCACCGGCACCCATGAGGAACTCGTGGCCGAAGGCGGGCTCTATGCGCGCCTCGCGCGGCTGCAATTCACCGCCGATCGCGCCGCCTGAGGCCGCCCGTAAGGTGCGTGGTTTCCACGCACCTTACCCGATCACTCGAAATGATGCCTGATCCGGCGCACCATCGCCCAGACCCCCAGCACCACCACTGGGGCCAATAGCGCCATCGCGACGGTCTTGGACATTCCCAGCGGCTCGACAAGCGGCATCGCGACATAGGCCACCAGATTGACCGCATAATAGCTGATCGCCACGACGGACAATCCCTCAACGGTATTCTGCAACCGCAATTGCAGATCCGCGCGCCGGTCCATGCTCTCCAGCAATCTCTGGTTCTGCGCCGAGCGCTCCACATCGACCCGCGTGCCCAGAAGCTGCCCCGCGCGCATCGCGCGTTCGGCCATCTTTGTCAGGCGCAATTCGGCGGATTTCACCGTCCGCATCGCCGGATCATAGCGCCGGGTCATGAATTCATGCAGCGATTGGCGATCCTCGAACCGCTCTTCGCGCAGCACCTCGATGCGCTGTTGCACCAGCGCCTCATAGGCCCCGGTCGCGCCAAAACGGAACGAGGATTCGACCATCATATTCTCCAGTTCCGAGGAAATCCCCAGAAGCGCGTCCAGCGTCTCATCCGAGCGCGAATCGGGCGCGGTCATCGCCCGCGTCAGCCGCGACAGCTCATCATCAAGCGCATTCATCTGCGCCGAGAGCGCCCGCGCGCGAAACAGCCCCAGCATCGAAATCGTGGTATAGGTCTCGATCTCGCACAGCCGCTGGATGATCCGCCCCACGCGCCGCCCGCCGACGCCCGGCTTGACGAAAACCGCCATGCGCACATGCCCTGCCCGGTCAATGCGGAAATCGCTCGCAATCACCGCGCTGCCATCCAGAACATAGGCCGCCGCCAGACTTTCGGGCACAAACCATTCCAGCAGCTTGTGGACCGCGACACTGGGGTTGGTCGGCATCTCCTCGATCTGAAAGATGATCGAGGTCAGCCGCTGGCCCTGCGATTGCGCCAGCCAGTTTTCGGGGAACACGTCAAACGCCACCGGATCGAAGGGCCGCGCCGCCTCGCCTTGCTCAAAGGCCGTATAGGTCACGAATTCGGTATGGCTCTCCCATTTCAGGTGATGCCGCCCCAGATCGGCCGAATGATGCGTGGCATCCGGGGCCGGATGCCCCGCCCCATGCCGGTCGAGCAGCGCCAGCAGATGCGCCCGGTCGTGCGTGCGGTCACGTTTCGCGGCCTCGCGCTCGGGCTTGAGCGCGATGAACACCGCCACCCCCGGCACGCTGACCTTGGCCGCAGGGCGCGCATGCAACTCATTCACCAGCGCATAGCGATTCGGATGGTCCTGAAGTGGCGGCATATGGCAATGGCCCTGAAAAGACGCAACAGCGCCCATGATATTCTGCATAGCGGCGAAAGAAAGCCCGCATCCGGCACACAATGGCACACTTGTATTTCTGCAACATCCCGCCCCGACGCGGCGAAGCACTGGCGCGTTGCCGCGTCTCGCTTGGGCTGTCGGGCGTGACTGACAGCGCGGCGTGTTTCACCTGCGCAGGCTGGATCGACCCGCCGCGCAGAAACTTATCTCAGGATCAGGCGCTTGCCGGGATCATGGAGGATGAGAGCCGCGACCCGGAACGGGAGGATCTCTTCGCAGATCGGAGGAAGGATGAATGAGGTCGCGCTGCATTGCGGCCCGGTCCCCCCGGTCGTGAATTCAGCCCGACGGGGCGCGGTTCAGGATCAGCAACAGACCCCGCCACCACCCAGCGCCAGAGTGCGGGCGGGCGCAACTGGGGGCGTCATCCGGGCGGTTCACCGACGCGGCAAGGTGAAACGCGCGCAAGCGCGCAGCGTGGTTTCTTCTGCCCCTGCGCCGGAAACTCACCCCACCAACACCCTCCGCGCATAGGCCCGCAGCGCAGCCGTCACCCCCTCCAGATGCCCCGCCGCGCGCCGGTTGATCTGCCAGTAAAGCGGGCGGTCCAGTTCCGTGCCGGGGAGCAGCTCCACCAGCCGCCCCGCCGCCAGATGCTCCGCAACCAGCAGCGCCGGGTTCATCCCCCAGCCCAGACCCGCCAGCGCCGCCGTCACGAACCCTTCGGTCGCGGGCAGCCAATGCGCAGGCCCGACCACCCCGTACCCGAACCGCGCGCGCAGCCAGTCCTGTTGCAACTGATCCTTCTGGTTGAAGGTCAGCACCGGCGCATGCGCCAGCGCGGTCTCGCTCACCCCATCCGCGAAATGCTGCGTCATGTAAGCCGGGCTGGCCGTGGCATGGTAGCGCATGCGCCCCAGCGCCACGCTCCTGCAGCCCGGCACCGGCTTTTCCAGCGCCGTCACCGCCGCCACCACGCGCCCTGCCTTCAGCCAGTCGGCGGTGTGGTCCTCGTCATCAATCGCGATATCCAGCAGCAGCCCGTCATCGCGGGCAAAATCGCAGATCGCGGGCAGAAACCATGTCGCCAGACTGTCGGCATTGACCGCAATGGACAGCGTGACGCGCCCGGCATCGCTCTTGCTGGCCGGAAACTGTGCCAGCAGATCGCGCTCGGCCAGCCCCACCAGTTCCATATGTCGACACAGCGCCGCCCCGGCTTCGGTGGCGCGGCAGGGCGTGGCGCGCTCAATCAGCACTGCGCCCAGACGCTCCTCCAGCCTCCGCACACGCTGCGAGATGGCCGAGGGCGTGACATGCAGCGCTTTCGCCGCCGCCTCGAAACTGCCGGTCTGCACCACCAGCGCCACAGCACGGGCGGCGGGATAATCGATCATGGATTAGCTGTCCTTAATCAAGCTTAGCAAATTGAATTTGTCTAACCTGGATGAACCCGCTACCGCAAGCCCGCAGCCTGACGGAGCACCCATGACAGATCTCGCAATTTTCCTCACCGGCCTTGGCATCGGCCTCAGCCTGATCCTCGCCATCGGCGCGCAGAACGCTTTCGTGCTGCGGCAGGGGCTGCGCGGCAGTCATGTCCTGCCGGTGGTGCTGACCTGCGCGCTCTCGGATGCGGTGCTGATCGTGATCGGCATCACCAGTTTCGCGCGCATTGCGGAAATCCTGCCATGGATCAGCCCGCTCATGCGCTTCGGCGGCGCGGCTTTCCTGATCTGGTACGGCACGCGCGCGGCCCGCGCAGCACTCACCTCGTCTGCCGCTCTACATGTCTCCACTGCCCCGCGCGAGCCCTTGCGCCCGGTCCTGCTGACCGCGCTGGCGCTGACATGGCTGAACCCGCATGTCTATCTTGATACGGTGGTGCTGCTGGGCACAATCTCGACGCAATATGCCCCGCAGCAGGCGGTTTTCGGCGCGGGCGCGGTCACAGGATCCTTCCTGTTTTTCTTTTCACTCGGCTATGGCGCCAGGCTGCTGCGCCCATTCTTCGCCCAGCCCCGCAACTGGCGCCTCCTTGAAGGCGGGATTGCGCTGGTGATGTGGGCGATTGCGCTGAAGCTGATCCTCATGGCCTGAGGCCCGCCCGCAGGGGCAGGCAGCCCTTCAGCAGGGTTTCAACCCCGCCTTGAAGCGCCGCATATTTCGCCGGTAGCCCGCAGCCGAATCCAGCAGTTTCGCCTGCGCCGCCGCATCAAGCTGGCGCACCACACGCCCCGGCGCCCCCATCACCAGCGAGCCATCGGGGATTTCCTTGCCCTCCGTCACCAGCGCCCCCGCGCCGATCAGACAGCCCCGCCCGATCTTCGCACCATTCAGCACCGTGGCCCCCATCCCGATCAGCGACCCCTCGCCAATGCTGCAGCCATGCAGCATCGCCTTATGCCCGATCGTGCAATGCGCGCCAATGGTCAGCGGATAGCCCATGTCGGTATGCAGCACGCAGTTTTCCTGAATATTCGTGCCTTCCCCGATCACCAACGGCTCATTATCGCCGCGCAGCACCGCCCCGAACCAGATCGAGACCCCTTCGCCAAGCACCACCGTGCCGATCACATGCGCGCCCGGCGCGACCCAGTAATCGCCATTCTCGGGCGGTACCGGGTTATGTCCATCCAGAGCATAGAGCATCACCCACCCCCCAGCTTGCGCAGCCGCTCAATCAGCGCCGAAGTATCCCAGCGCCCGCCGCCCATATTCTGCACATCCTTGTAGAACTGATCCACCAGCGCCGTCATCGGCAGCGGCGCGCGCAGTTCTTCTGCCGTGGCAAGGCAGATCCCCAGATCCTTGCGCATCCAGTCCACGGCGAATCCATGCTCGAAAGCCCCGTCCAGCATCGTCCCGTGCCGGTTCTGCATCTGCCACGACCCCGCCGCGCCCTGAGAGATCACCTCGACCACCGCGCGCCCGTCCATCCCGGCGCGCTCGCCGAAATGCAACGCCTCGGCCAGCCCCTGCAACAGGCCCGCGATGCAGATCTGGTTCATCATCTTGGCAATCTGGCCCGCGCCGCTCTCGCCCATGCGCTTGCAAACCCGCGCATAGGCGTCCAGCACCGGGGCCGCGCGGTCGAAATCGGCCGCGGCGCCCCCGCACATGATCGACAGCACCCCGTTTTCGGCCCCTGCCTGCCCGCCGGATACCGGCGCATCCACAAAGCCCACGCCCTGCGCCTGCGCCAGATCATGCAATTCCCGCGTCACCTGCGCCGACACCGTGGTGTGATCGACGAACAGCGCGCCCGCCGGCATGGCGGCGAATGCGCCCTCCTCGCCCAGACAGACCGCGCGCAGATCATCGTCATTGCCCACGCAGGCCATCACGAATTCGGCCCCCTCGGCAGCCTCGCGCGGTGTGGCCCCGAAGGCGCCGCCATTGGCCGCGGCCCAGGCTTCGGCCTTGGCCGTGGTGCGGTTATAGACCGTGACCTCATGGCCCGCGCGCAAAAGATGCGCCGCCATCGGCCCACCCATGACCCCCAACCCCAGAAACGCCAGTTTCGCCATTCCGTCCCCCCTCTCGAATTCTTGTGATTGCGCTTTGGGCGCTCAGGCAATACCTATCAGGGCCAGTCCGACCGTCAACTCAAAGACAGCAGCCCCGCCTATGTTCACCACCTTCCGCTGGCTTCTGAGGATCTTCGCAGGGCTCGCCCTGCTCGGCGCTCTGGTCGCGACCGGGCTCTATTTCTTCCTCGCGCGCTCGCTGCCCGACTATAGTGAGACCTTCCGGTTCAACGGGCTCTCGGGCGAGGTCGAGATCGTGCGCAACACCCATAACGTGCCGCATATCTTCGGTGAGAGTGACCCGGATGTGTTCTTCGGTCTGGGTTTCGCCCATGCGCAGGACCGGCTCTGGCAGATGCAGATGCTGCGCCGCACCGCGCAGGGGCGGCTGTCGGAAATGTTCGGCAGGCGCACCGTGCGGGTGGATGAGCTGATGCGCAGGCTCGATATCTACACCCTCGCGCGCGCCTCTTTCGCCGCGCAGGATCCCGAGACACAGGCCGCCCTCACCGCCTATGCCGAAGGGGTCAACGCCTGGCTGCGCACCACCAATGAGCGCGCGCGCGGTCGCGGGGCGCCGGAATTCTTCGTCTTCACCGCAGAAATGCCGCTCTGGCAGCCCGCAGATTCGCTGGCGATCCTGAAACTGATGGCGGTGCAACTCAACAGCCAGATCGCGCGCGAAGTCCAGCGCGCCCGCGTCTCGCTCCTGGTGCCGCCCGAGCGTCTGCGCGACCTCATGCCCGATGCGCCCGGCTCTGGTGTTGCCGCCCTGCCGGATTACGCAAGCCTCTTTCCCGATGTGGTGCCCAGCAGCGAAATCACGCTCGCGCAGGATCCGCTCAGCCCGATCCGCCCGGCCACATTGGCCGCAGCCTCGAACAGTTTTGCGGCGACGGCAGCGCGCGCGGCCAGTGACGGGGCGATTCTGGCCAATGACCCGCATCTGGAACTGACCGCGCCCTCGGTCATGTATCTGGCGCGGCTCGAACTCGCGACCGGGGGCGTGATCGGGGCCACCATCCCGGGCCTGCCGGTCATCCTGTCCGGGCGCTCCGAGGCAATGGGCTGGGGGATCACCTCCAGCTATATGGATGACAGTGATGTGTTTCTGGAAGAGCTGAACCCGGAAAACCCGGCGCAATACCGCACGCCCGACGGCTGGGCCGAATTCGAAACCCGCGGCTCGATCATCCGCATCAAGGATGAAGACCCGGTAACGCTGACGCTCCGCTGGTCCGAGAACGGGCCGGTCCTGTCCGGCGCGCTCTATGATCTGGGCACGATCACCCCGCCGGGCCATGTCGCGACCATCGGCTGGACGGCGCTCACCCCTGACGACACCACGATGACCGCCGCCATGCGCCTGATGCGCGCGCAGGATATCGACGGCGCTCTTGACGCAGGCGAGCTGTATATCGCGCCCTCGCAAGTGCTGATGCTGGCCGCGCATGACCGGATCGCGATGCAGCTTCTGGGGCGCATGCCGCGCCGCGATGCGGGCCACGAGACACAAGGCCGCATGCCCGCAGCGGGCTGGAAGCCGGAAAACCGCTGGCTTGGCACGCTGCCCTATTCCGCAAATCCGCGCTTTCTCGACCCGGAATCGGGTATCCTCGGCAATACCAATAACAAGATCCTTGACCGCCCCTTCCCGCTGCATGTCAGCCATGACTGGGGCGATACGCAGCGCATTGAACGTTTCCAGCACCTGATGCGTCAGCGCAATGTTCATACCCGCGACAGTTTCATCGAGGCACAGCTTGATACGGTCAGCCCCGCCGCGCGGCTGCTGCTGCCACTGGTCGCCGCCGATCTGTGGTTCTCGGGCGAGGCCGCGCCCGCAGGCACCCGCGCCCATCTGCGCCAGCGCGCGCTGCGGCTTCTCGCCGACTGGAATGGCGAGATGAACGAGCATCTGCCCGAACCCCTGATCTATGCCGCTTGGATGCGCGAATTGCAGTTCCGGCTGATCCGCGACGAATTGGGACCGCTGGCCGAGACTTTCCTGCATGTGGATCCGATCTTCATCGAGCGGGTCTTTCGCGACACGGATGGCGCAGGGGAATGGTGCAATATCGTGCAATCCTCAGTGCGCGAGACCTGCACCGAAATCGCCATTTCCGCGCTGGACGAGGCGCTCCTGCGCCTTACCGAGCGCTATGGCGAGAATGTCGAAAGCTGGCGCTGGGGCGATGCGCATATGGCCACGCATCGCCATTCCGTGCTGGGCGAGATCGCGCTGGTGCGCCATTTCGTCAATATCCGCCAATCGACCTCGGGCGGGGATCATACGCTCAATCGCGGGGCCACCTCGGGGCGCGGCCCGGACCCCTTTGCCAATGTTCATGGCGCGGTCTATCGCGGCGTCTATGACTTTGCCGATCCCGAAAGCTCGGTCTTTATCCTCTCCACCGGCCAGTCCGGCCATCCGCTCTCGCGCCATTATGATGATCTGGGCGATCTGTGGCGGCGGGGCGAGTATATCCCGATGACGCTGGACCCGGATCTTGCACGCGGTGGTTCAGTGGGCATTACCCGGCTTCTCCCCAGAGGCGAATAGCCTCTTGCGTTGCAAAGCTGTCACATGCGGCCCTACTCATGCTGCGCTTCCCCTAGGTAACATGTGACAAAACCGCCCAAACCGCGCAAAGCTTGAGCAATACATGGTCGCGGCCAGACCATTCCTGCGGAAAGAAGGAGGAGATTTCCGTGCGTAGAACTCTTGCAACCGGGCTTGTCGCCCTTGCCGCCAGCCCCGCTTTCGCCGGTGGTATCGAGCGCAACCCGCAGTCCATGGCAATCCTGTTCCAGCAGGGGAATTATGTGGAACTTGGCGTTGCACATGCGCGTCCCAAGGTCAGCGGCACCACCGGTCCGGCTTTCGGTTCGGCGCCGACCGGCAATATCACGCGCCGCTTCACGACAGGTTCATTGAGCTTCAAGGGCGATTTCAACGAACAACTCTCCTACGCGCTGATCCTTGACCAACCCTTCGGCGCGGATACGCTTTATCCGACAGGCTCGCCGCTGGCAGGCTCGACCGGCCAGGTTGAGAACACCATGCTGACCGGTGTGATGCGCTACAAGTTTGATGGTGGCTTCAGTGCCCATGCCGGTCTGCGTTCTTCCTGGACCAGTGGCTCGGTCAGCCTGCCTTTCGCGGGTGGCTATACGATGTCCACCGACCGCGATCAGGCTTGGGGCTACCTGCTGGGTGTCGCCTACGAGATGCCTGAAATCGCGCTGCGTGTCGCCTTGACCTACAACTCCAGGATCAAGCACAGCTTCAGCGCGACAGAGACCATTCCCGCGCACCCGCTTTCGCCTTTCAGCACCAGCTTCGACACCAATCTGCCGGCATCGGTCAATCTGGAATTCCAGACCGGTGTCGCCGAAGATACGCTGGTTTTCGGCTCGGTCCGTTGGGTGAACTGGAAAGACTTCATGATCCAGCCGACAATGTACAATGCAGCGATCAGCACCACGCCTTTGGTCGACTACGACCGGAACTCCATCACCTATACGCTGGGCGTTGGTCGTCGTTTCAACGAAAACTGGTCCGGCTCGGTTTCTCTGGCACATGATACGGGCAATGGTCGCGAAACCGGCAATCTGGGCCCCATCGGCAAGCGCAACACGCTGGGTCTGGGCATCTCCTACACCAAGGATGCCATGACCATCAGCGCAGGTGTGCAATACGCACGCCTTGGTGGCGTCACCACCCGTCCGCCGGTGAACAGCCAATTCGGCAAGAACTCCGCCATCGGTGCGGGCGTCCGCATCGGCTATCGCTTTTAGTAAACGGTGATTTGAGTTAACTCAGCCCCGCCAGTTCCGCACTGGCGGGCTTTTTCATGCGCCATTGACCATCCCGCGCCCACTGGCTAGGCAAAGGCACCTGCCCGCCCGGAGAACGCGCCCATGCTCTACCCGACCGCCACAAACTGGCTGAACGCCCCGCGCAAACAGGTCATGCTGTTTGGCATGTCGGGGCTGGGCAAGACCTATCTCGCGAATCTCCTGCGCGAGGGCGGCGGCTGGTTTCATTACTCGATCGATTACCGCATCGGCACGCGCTATATGGGCGAATATATCGCCGATAATTTCAAGCGCGAGGCGATGAAAGTGCCGCTCCTGCGCGAACTTCTGCTGACAGATTCGGTCTATATCAGCTCGAATATCACCTTCGACAATCTCGCCCCCCTCTCGACCTATCTGGGCAAACCCGGCGATCCGGCCAAAGGGGGGCTGCCCTTCGACGAGTACATGACCCGGCAGGACCAGCACCGCGCCGCTGAAATCGCGGCGCTTGCGGACACGCCGCATTTCATCGCGCGCGCCAAAGCGCTTTATGGCTACCCGCATTTCATCTGCGACACCGGCGGGTCGATCTGCGAGGTGATCAACCCCTATGACCCCGATGACGCGCTGATGAGCGCGCTCAGACCCCATGTCCTGCCGGTCTGGATCAAGGGCTCTGACGCGCATACCGCCGAGTTGATCCGCCGCTTCGACCGCGCGCCCAAGCCCATGTATTACCAGCCCGAATTTCTGCATGCCGCCTGGGCCGATTATCAGCGCGAAACCGGCCATGCCCCGGAAAAGATCGATCCCGACGCTTTCGTGCGCTGGACCTATGCCCGCGCACTGGCCCATCGCGCGCCCCGCTACGCGGCCATGGCGCAGAACTGGGGGATCACTCTTAGCGCCGAAGAGGTCACGCGCATCCGCACCCCTGGCGATTTTGACACATTGATCGCCGCCAAGCTGCCAGACTGAGGACGACCCCATGCCGATCAAACTGCCCGAGACCCTGCCTGCCTTCGACGTGCTCACCCGCGAAGGCGTGATGGTCATGTCCGAGGCCCAGGCCGCAAGGCAGGATATCCGCCCGCTGCGCATCGGGCTTCTGAACCTGATGCCGAAGAAGATCCAGACCGAGACGCAATTCGCCCGGCTGATCGGCGCGACGCCCTTGCAGATCGAGCTATCGCTGATCCGCATGTCCGAGCATGAG
Organism: Natronohydrobacter thiooxidans; assembly: GCF_001884735.1. GTDB lineage: Bacteria > Pseudomonadota > Alphaproteobacteria > Rhodobacterales > Rhodobacteraceae > Roseinatronobacter > Roseinatronobacter thiooxidans_A. Next base: position 711,169 of record NZ_MJAP01000034.1, read on the forward strand.
ACCAAGAACACCGCCGCCGAGCATATGGCCGAATTTTACCGCCCCTTTCAGGAGGTGAAATCCGAGCGCTTCGACGGGCTGATCATCACCGGTGCCCCCATCGAACACCTGCCCTATGAAGATGTCACCTATTGGGACGAACTGACCGAAGTCTTTGACTGGACCCAGACCCATGTCCACCAGACTTTCGGGGTCTGCTGGGGCGGCATGGCGATGCTCGCGCATTTCTACGGCCTGCCCAAGCATATGCTCGACGCCAAAGCCTTCGGCTGTTTCCGCCACCGCAACCTTGTCCCGGCCTCGCCCTATTTGCGCGGCTTCTCGGATGATGTGCTGATCCCGGTCAGCCGCTGGACCGAGCTGCGCCAGCAAGAGGTGGATGCCATCCCCGCCCTGACAACGCTGATCGCCTCGGATCAGGTCGGCCCCTGCCTGATCGAGGATCCGGCGCATCGCGCGCTGATGATCCTCAATCACTTTGAATATGACAGCACCACGCTCAAGGAAGAATATGACCGCGACGTGGATGCGGGCAAACCCATCAATGTGCCGTCCAACTATTACCCCGATGATAATCCCGCGAGACCCCCGCTGAACCGCTGGCGAAGCCACGCGCATCTTCTATATGGCAACTGGATCAACCAGATTTATCAGACCACGCCCTATGACCTTGCGCAGATTGGCCAGTAGAATAGCCGGGCTTGCCCTGATCACCGCGATTCTCGTGGTCTGCGCGATGAGCCGGGAGATGCCGATGGCGCGCGCCGAAACCCTGCCCGAAGGCGCCTTCATCGACTTGGCCGGGGGGCGTATTCACGCGATCATTCGTGGGCAAGGGCCGGATCTGGTCATGATCCACGGCGCGAATGGCAATGCGCGTGATTTCAGCTTCAGCTTGATCGGGCATATGGCGAATGAGTTCCGCGTCATCGCCTTCGACCGCCCCGGTTTCGGCTTTTCCGATGATTTCGGCGGCGTGGAAAGCCCGATCCATCAGGCTGACATCCTGCGCGCGGCGGCGCGCGCGCTGGATGTGGAAACCCCGATCGTGCTGGGCCATTCCTATGGCGGTACGGTGGCGCTGGCCTGGGCGCTGCGCGCGGCTGACGATGTGGCGGGGCTGACGCTTCTTGCGCCTGTCACCCATCCCTGGCCCGGTGATCTGGGGCTCTGGTATCGCCTCACCGCCTCGCCGCTCGGGCGCTATCTGATCCTGCCCACCATCGCAGCGCTTGCGCCGCGCCGCGCGGTCGAGAATGCGCTGGCAGGCGTCTTCAGCCCCGATCCGGTGCCCGAGGGCTATCTCGATCATCTGGGCTTCAGACAGACCATGCGGCGCGACCAGCTTGCGCTGAACGCGCAGCAGGTCAACAGCCTGATCGGCTATGTCGAAGCGATGTATCCGGGCTATCCGGCGCTGACCATGCCCATAGAGATCGTGCATGGTACCGCCGATGAGACTGTCGGCATCGACATCCATGCCGAACGCATGCTGCGCGAGGTCGAAAGCGTCAATCTGACACGGCTGGATAATGGCGGCCATATGCCCCATCACGCGCAGCCCGAGGCCGTGGCCGAGGCCATCCGCCGGACATATCAGCGCGCGCAGTAAGCGTGGTTGACGTAGGGTGCGTGCTCAGCACGCACCCTACCAGCCGCCTCACCCCATCGCTTCCAATTCATCGATGAACCCTTCGATCATCGCCAGGCCCTTGTCCCAAAACGCCGGGTCGGACGCATCCAGCCCGAAGGGCGCCAGCAACTCCTTATGGTGCTTGGACCCGCCCGCTTTCAGCATCTCGAAATACTTGTCCTGAAACCCCTCGGGCGCAGCCTCATAGGCGGCATAAAGCGCATTCACCAGCCCGTCCCCGAAGGCATAGGCATAGACATAGAACGGCGAATGCACGAAATGCGGGATATAGGACCAGAAACTCTCATAGCCTTCCATGAAATTGAAGACCGGCCCCAGACTTTGCGCCTGCACCGACATCCAGAGCGCATTGATATCCTCGGGCGTCAATTCGCCTTCGCGCCGCGCCGCATGCAGCTTGCATTCGAAATCGTAAAACGCGATCTGCCGCACAACCGTGTTGATCATATCCTCGACCTTGCCCGCGAGCAGCACCTTGCGCTCTTCGCTCGTTTTCGCCTTCTCCAGCATCCGCCGGAAAGTCAGCATCTCACCAAAGACCGAGGCCGTTTCCGCCAGCGTCAGCGGGGTCGAGGACAGAAGCTCCCCCTGACCCGCCGCCAGCCGCTGATGCACCCCATGCCCCAATTCATGCGCCAGGGTCATCACATCGCGCGGCTTGCCCAGATAGTTCAGCATCACAAACGGATGCGCATCCGTGACCGTCGGATGCGCGAAGGCCCCCGGTGCCTTGCCCGGCTTCACCGCCGCATCGGTCCAGCCCTGGCTGAAAAACGGCTCGGCCAGTTCCGCCAGTTGCGGCGAGAAGCCTGCATAGGCGTCAAGCACCGTCTCGCGCGCCTCATCCCAGCCGATCTTGCGCGGCGCTTCCAGCGGCAGCGGCGCATTGCGGTCCCAGACTTCCAGTGTCTCCAGCCCCAGCCATTTCGCTTTCAGCGCGTAATAGCGGTGGCTCAGACGCGGATAGGCCGCAACGACCGCATTGCGCAGCGCCTCGACCACTTCCGGCTCGACATGGTTCGACAGATGCCGCCCTGTCTGCGGCGTGGGCATCTTGCGCCAGCGATCCTCGACCTCTTTCTCTTTCGCCAGCGTGTTATGAACCCGCGCAAACAGCTTGATATTCTTGCTGAAAACTTCCGCCAAGGCCCGCGCGCCCGCCTCACGCTTCGCCCGCTCCGTATCGGTCAACAGGTTCAGCGTGGCTTCCAGCCCCAGCGGCTCTTCCTCGCCCTCGACCTCGAATTCCAGCCCGGCCATGGTCTCGTCAAACAGCCGGTTCCATGCAGAAGCGCCGACAACCGACTGATCATGCAGGAATTTCTCCAGCTCATCCGAGAGCTGATAGGGCCGCATCGCGCGCATCCGCTCGAAAACGGGCCGGTAGCGCGCCAGATCGTCATTGGCGGCCAGAAGTGCCGCAAAAGCCGCATCCTCGATCCGGTTCATCTCCAGCGAGAAGAACACCAGGGGCGTTGTGGCATTGGTCACGCGGTCCTGCGCATCGGCCATGAATTTCGCGCGCGAAGGGTCAATCGTGTTCTGATAATAGCGCAGCCCCGCATAGGACATCAGCCGCCCCGCCACCATGTCAATCTTCTCATAGCGGCGCACACATTCGAGCATCGCGCTTGCGTCAAGCTGCGCAAGCTTCCCCTCGTAAGTATTTGCGAAATCAGCGCATTCCTGCGCCAGCCAGTCAAAATCGCGGGTCAGTTCGGGCGCATCCGGCCCGGAATAGAGCGCCGAGAAATCCCATTCGGGAAGATCGCCAAATTCGGTCTGCGTCACATTGCGGTCGTCAAGGGCCATGAAAATCTCCTGTCTGTTGCCCCAGACTTAGGCCGCGCGCGCGGCCCCCGCAAGCGTTCAGAGCCTGATTAAGGCCCCGGTGCGGCATTGCTTCGCCCGTCAGTCCATATCCTTGAAGGGCCAGGGCTTCGCATCCGTGGCAATCGACATATAGCGCGCGGCCTTGGCGACCCAGGCCCCCACCATGCAGCCGAAATCGGCCAGCCGTTCATTCGGCTGGCGCTGGTCGATCAGGATGATGATGAACTGGATCACCGCGATCAGGAACAGGATCGATTGCGCGACCGAAATCATCGCCGCGATGATCAGCATGAACACGAGCCGCTTCCAGAGCGGTTCCTCGGATTTGTCCAGCGGCGCGGTCGGGCGGTCGTCGTCGATATCCTGCATCTTTGTCTCCAAGCTTACGGCGCGCTGATCTGCCCGCCCCCAACGGCTGCGGCCACACCCGTTGTCGTGGGGCAAGAGGTCGGCAGCCCCCGCGCGACGCGCATCGCCAGATAGGCGAAAGCCTGCGCTTCGATCATGTCGCCGTCAAGCCCTGCCGCCTCGACCGGGGCAAGCTCACCCGGCAGATGCGCGCGCAGCCGCGCCATCAGATCCGCATTATGCCGCCCGCCGCCGCAAACCAGCACCTGCGCGGGCACTTCCGGCAGATGGTCGAAACCCGAGGCGACCGACGCCGCCACGCATTCCGAAAGCGTCGCCAATGCATCCGCATCCCCCAGATGCGCCACCCGCGCGCCCAAGCCCGGAAAATCGCGGTCCAGCGATTTGGGCGGCACGCGCAGGAAATAGCCCTCGCGCAGGAAATCCCGCACCACCGCCATATCGGGCCTGCCCCGCGCCGCCAGCGCGCCGCCCTCATCCCGCGCGCGCCCCAGCCGCGCATGGCACAGATCATCCATCGGCGCATTGGCCGGGCCCGTGTCAAACGCCAGCAATGCGCCGGGTGCCTCGGGCCGGTCACAACGCGGATCCACCCAGGTCAGATTGCCCACACCGCCAAGGTTCAGAAACACCATTGGCGCCTCGGCCCCGATATGGCGTGCAAGCGCGAAATGATAGAACGGGGCCAGCGGCGCACCCTGCCCGCCCAGTTTCACATCCGACGAGCGGAAATCCCAGACCACCGGCACGCCCGAGACCAGCGCCAGCACATCGCCCGATCCGGCCTGATGCGTGCCCCGCCCGCGCGGCTCATGCGCCAGCGTCTGGCCATGAAAGCCGATCAGATCCACGCCTTCGAACCGCGCGACAATCTCGGCATGGGCAGTTTCGACGATCTCGGCGGCCTCTTCCACGCCCGGCTCCCCCGGCCAGCGCCCCATGGCGGCGCGCAGCACCGCGCGCTCGGCCTCCGAGAATGGCCGGAAGGCGCTTGGCCCGAAGGCCCGCACGCTCTCGCCATCAGTCTCCAGCACTGCCGCATCCACCCCGTCAAACGAGGTGCCCGACATCAGCCCCAGCACGCGCTTGAACTCACTTTTCAACATGGGGTTTTCCTTGGACCATGGCACGGCTATAGATCGCCCCATTCTGTCAGCCGGGACAAGCGAAAATGACCTACACCCCCAAATCGGATTTCATCCGCATCATGGCCGAGCGCGGCTTCCTCGCCGATTGCACCGATCTGCAAGGTCTGGACGAGGCATTGATCAAAGGGGTTGTGCCCGCCTATATCGGCTATGACGCCACCGCAAAATCGCTGCATGTCGGCCATTTGCTGAATATCATGGTGCTGCGCTGGTTTCAGAAAACCGGCCACAAGCCGATCACACTGATGGGCGGCGGCACGACCAAGGTGGGCGACCCTTCCTTCCGCTCAGAGGAACGCCCTCTGCTGGATGCCGCCGCGATTGACAGCAATATCAACGGCATGCAGCAGGTTTTCGCGAAATACCTTGCTTACGGTGACGGGCCGAATGACGCGATCATGCTCAACAATGCCGAATGGCTGGACGGGCTGAACTATCTCGATTTCCTGCGCGATGTGGGGCGACATTTCTCGGTCAACCGGATGCTGTCCTTCGAGTCGGTGAAATCGCGGCTGGATCGCGAACAATCGCTCAGCTTTCTTGAGTTCAACTACATGATCCTGCAAGCCTATGATTTCGTGGAAATCTACCGCCGCCATGGCTGCCTGTTGCAGATGGGCGGGTCGGATCAATGGGGCAATATCGTCAACGGCATCGATCTGGCCCGCCGGATCGCCGATGCCGAGATCTTTGGCCTGACCACACCGCTGCTGACCACCTCGGACGGGCGCAAGATGGGCAAGAGCCAAGGGGGTGCTGTCTGGCTCAATGCCGATATGCTCTCGCCCTATGAATTCTGGCAATTCTGGCGCAACACCACGGACGCGGATGTGGGCCGCTTCCTCAAGCTCTACACCGAATTGCCGGTCGAGGACTGCGACCGCCTTGGCGCGCTGGAAGGGGCCGAGATCAACGCGGCCAAGATCATCCTCGCCAATGAGGTCACGACGCTCTGTCACGGGTTTGAGGCCGCACAGGCCGCCGAGGCCACCGCGCGCGAGGTCTTCGAGAAAGGCGGCACCGGTGAGGAACTGCCGACCCTGACGCTCAGCGCCTCGGAACTGACTGACGGCATCTCCATCTCGCAGCTTTTCGTGCGTGCGGGGCTGGCGAAATCCGGCAAGGATGCCAAGCGCCTGATCGCCGAAGGCGGCGCGCGGGCCAATGACATCCCGGTCACGGATGCGGGCCAGATGATCCAGGCGGACGACCTGAGCGCACCGCTGAAACTGACCGCAGGCAAGAAACGTCACGTGCTGGTGACACGCGACTGACCCCATATCGCGCCGGAATAGCTGCAAGCGTTTTCCGGCGCGACATTCCGACAGAGGCAAAGTCTCAAGGACGGCACCGCCTCAGCGCGCGATCCCGCGCGCGGCATAGGCCATGGGGTGAAGGTTGGTCAGATAGCGCCAGAGCCACTCCCAGGGCCCGATCGAGAAGAGGCGCAGCCATATCCGGGCAAAGAGGATCAGCACGAGATAAATCGCCGCCGCAATGCCCAGCACAGCCAGCGTGCCCACCTGCCCGATCAGGCCCAGCCCCCAGCCATAGAACAGCATCTGCCCGCAGATCGCCGTCATCAGATATCCGGTCAGCGTCATCCGTCCCAGCGGCGCCAGAAACCGGCGCAGCCAGCCCGCCTGCGGGCTCGCCAGAGCCCCAGCGATCAGCATCAGATAGCCCAGTGCCATGACCGGGCTTTCCAGATTGAGCATGACCCAGACACCGGCGGGTTCCACAAGGTAGCGCGCGGCAAGGGCCATCACCAGCCCCGCCAGCATGGCGGCCAGCCCCAGCCGCAGCAACCGCTCCCGATCACTGCTCAAGGCCATCAGCACCCCGCTTCTGCCCGCCGCAAGCCCCAGAAGGAACAGCCCCGCAAGCTGGAAGAAGCGCAGCACCAGCGTGCCATCCGCCCCTTCCGAGGCATTGACCAGCATATGCCAGTTCTGCCGTATCATATCCGCAAACTGCGGCGAGGCGTAGGCTTCAAGGCTTTCAACATGGCCCATCGGCACTGGCGCAGGTATGCCATAGCCGCCAGATGCCACGACCACCGGCCCGACCAGCAAGAGCGCAATCGCGAGCCCGGCAATCCCGGAGTTCGGCAGCCGGGCGGCAAGCGGCAGGATCAGCCCCAAGAGCGCATAGCTCATCAGGATATCCGCCCAGAACAGGAACAGCGCATTAAAGAGCCCGATCAGAAACAACACCAGCAGACGCCGCAAGAACCGCGTCGCGGCATCCTGCGCGGACAGGGCCTTGCGCAGGATCAGGCTGAAACTGAACCCGAACATGAAAGAGAAGGCAGAGAGCGCCTTGTCATCGACAAAGATGCGCAGCAGCGCCCAGAGTAGCTGATCCGCCACGCCCAGCATCTCGGCGCGCATCTCCGGGGTCAGATAGGCAAGGCCCGAAAATGTCATCAGGTTCATGACAATCACACCGGCCAGCGCGATGGCCCGCAACGAATCGATCAGAGTATCACGGCAATATGCGTCATTGTTCATCGGCTGGCCTCCCCGAGGGTGCTGCGCCCGCATGGCATCGGCTGTCATCGACAGGCTCTGGTCCATATGCGGTGACCTGATCCCGTCTGATGCTGGGTCGGCCCTGCTGTCCCGGTGCAAATTCCCCTGATATTATATCGGCCGCCCGCGCTCTGCTTCCAGTGACGGCGCTGAAGATGGGCGGGATCATGCCACCCCGCCATGCGCGGCAGCGGGATGGAGCGGCGCGCAAACCCGCCGCGATGCCTCATGCCAGGCGACGCAAAAGCTCCGCCCCGACGCCCGCCCTGTTCAGCATCCGGTCCCGCCCGGAAGTCCTGTCAGACCGAGGTCAGCGCAGTTCACCCCACGACCTCGTGAGTTGCATTCCCGGTCGCGACCGTATCTGTCAGGCCCGAACAGAGATACGCAGGATTTTTGCCCCATGACCCAGTTTTCACCGACGCGCCGCAAACTGCTCTCCTCCGGCCTTCTGACGCTGGGCGCGCTTGCCATGCCCTCCATCCTGCGCGCGCAGGATCTGCCGGATTACGAGCCCGACAGCCCCGCAACCACTGTGCGCCGCAATGTCATGGGCTTTGTCAGCCAGCGCTGGCAGGACCATTTCACCCATCTGCGCAAAGGCGCGATCCTGTGCGACACCCAGTCGCGTGCCGTGCATTTCTGGTCCGAGGATGAGGAAACCTATCTCTCCTATCCCAGTTCGGTGCCGATGACCGAGGAATTCACCCGCCGCGGCATGACCGAAGTGACGCTGAAACGCCATATGCCCATATGGATCCCCACCCCCAGCATGCGCGAGCGCGATCCCTCGCTGCCCGAGCGCGTCGAAGGGGGCGACCCCAAGAACCCGATGGGCACGCGCGCGATGAATCTCGGCTGGCAATATTACCGCGTCCACGGCATCGACAATCCGGCCAAGGTCGGGCGGCGGGCGTCAAACGGCTGTTTCGGGCTGATCAATGCCCATGTCGAGGAGCTTTACGAGCTTGTGCAGATCGGCACGCAGGTCCGTGTGATCTGAGGCGACGAAAGCGTTGGCACCCTGCAACACTCCGCCGGACACATGTAGTCCTGCGGCAACAGTCGCTGTGCTGCACGCGCTCGTGACTTGATTTCATTATGGTTCGGGACACATAGCACAATCATGAAGATTGACTTGCCGGAGCTGTAAGCAATGACGACAACACCGCTGTCCCGCCGCGCCCTTCTCGGAACCGGGGCCATGGCGCTGGGAACGCTGGCCATGCCGGCTGTCCTGCGTGCGCAATCCATGCCCGATTACGAGCGCGAAAGCACTGTGCGCCGCAATATCATGGGCTTCCGCAACCATACCTGGCGCGACCATTTCTCCAACCTGCGCAATGGCGCGATTCTCTGCGACACCTATTCACGCGCCCTGCATTACTGGTCCGAGGATGAGAGAACCTATCTTGCCCATCCCTGTTCGGTGCCGATGACCGAGGAATTCACCCGCCGCGGCCTGACCGAGATCGTCCTGCTGCGCTATGAACCGACCTGGATTCCGACCCCCAACATGCGCCAGCGCGATCCCTCGCTGCCCGAGCGCGTCGAAGGCGGCGATCCGACCAACCCGCTGGGCACCCGCGCGATGAACCTCGGCTGGCAATATTACCGTATCCACGGCATCGACAACCCGGCCAAGATCGGCCGCCGGGCCTCGAACGGCTGTTTCGGCCTGCTGAACCCGCATGTCGAGCGGCTTTATGAAATGGTCAAGGTCGGCACACAGGTCCGCGTGATCTGACCGCTCTGCCAGAGGGACAAAAAGCCCCGGTCGCGCGACCGGGGCTTTTTGATGGGTCAGGCCACCGCCCGGCGTAAGCGTCGCAGGATCCGGTTCCAGATCAGCCCCAGACCCGCCGCCAGCGCCGCCATCAGCCCCGCAAGCGCCTCGCGCAGACTGTCCGCCAGCCGCAGCCCCGTGCGCAGGAAGCGCGATTTCCCCAGCATCTCGAACGCGCCCAGACTGCGCGGTCCCAGCGCATCACTCGCGCGGGCCAGCCTGCGTGCATCATCAAGCGTATCGACATGCCCCACCAGATGCAGCGCGCCGCGCGTCCCTGCCCGCGCCTGCACCCGCCCCAGCGCCTCGGTCAGATCCAACGCCGGGCGCAGCGCCTCCATCCGGCCCAGCCGCGCCAGATCATCGGCATTGCGCGCGGCCCCCTGCGCCGCCCAGTCGACGCCCTCGCGCGCGGCGCGCGTATAGATGCGCCGCAGCCCCGGTGTCAGCCGCCCCATCCGATGCGCAACCTTCATCAGCCCCGCGCCGATCTTCAGCGAATAGGATGTGCCCCCTGTCACCACTGCCAGCCCGGTCGCCCCGATCCCGATGAACGAAAGCGTCACGTCAAGCTGATCCACCGCTTCGCCGCGCATCCAGGCCCCCGATTCGCGCCCCAGCGACAGCACATCCCCCGCAACGGTCAGATTGACCCCGATCCCGCAGGACAGATCCGCCCCCATGCTGCATTGCCGCAGATCATAGGCGCGGGGTCTCATCCAGCCGCGCGCTGATCCGCGCGGCAATCGCCTCGGGTGTCGCGTGCCGCGCCAGCGCGCGCTCATAGGCGGCGGCAAGTTCCCCCTCGCCGCGCGCGACCAGCATTCCGCCGACCGGGTTCTGCACAAACCGCCAGAGTGACAGGCCCGACCATGCCAGCCCCGCCAGCATCAGCCCCGTCAGCACCCAGCGCGCGACGGAGCGCAGCACCGCCTCAGCCCCGTCGCGAGCCGACCATGCCGACGATATCGCGGGTCTTGGCCACGATGGGCGCCGCAATCGCATCCGCGCGATCCGCCCCTTCGCCCAGAATCCGGTCAATCTCGGCCACATCCTGCATCAGGCGCCGCATCTCGGCATTCAGCGGCGAAAGCTTCGCCACCGCGAGATCCGCGAGCGCGGGCTTGAACACACCGAACCCCTGTCCGCCATGCTCGGCCAGCACGGCCTCCGGCGTCATATCGGCCAAAGCCGCGTAGATATTGACCAGATTGCGCGCCTCGGCCCGCCCCTCCAACCCTTCCAGCGTCTCGGGCAGCGGTTCCGGGTCGGTGCGCGCCTTGCGGATTTTCGCGGCTATCGCATCCGCATCATCCGTCAGATTGATCCGCGACTGGTCCGACGGGTCGGATTTCGACATTTTCTTGGTGCCATCGCGCAAGGACATCACCCGCGTCGCGGCGCCTTCGATCACCGGCTCCACGACGGGGAAGAAATCCACCCCGAAATCATGGTTGAACTTGATCGCAATATCGCGCGTCAGTTCCAGATGCTGTTTCTGATCCTCACCCACCGGCACATGGGTCGCGTGATAGGCCAGAATATCGGCGGCCATCAGATTGGGATAGGCGAACAGCCCCACTGATGCCTCCTCGGCATGTTTGCCCGCCTTGTCTTTGAACTGCGTCATCCGCCGCAGCCAGCCCATCCGTGCCACGCAGTTGAAAATCCACGCCAGCTCGGCATGGGCGGGCACCTGCGACTGGTTGAACAGGATCGAGCGCTTGGGGTCGATGCCCGAGGCAAGGAACCCCGCCGCCAGTTCGCGCGTGGCATGGCGCAGTTTTGACGGCTCCTGCCAGACCGTGATCGCATGCAGATCGACCATGCAATAGATCGTCTCGATCCCCGCATCCTGCGCCTGCGCAAAGCGTTTCAGCGCCCCCAGATAATTGCCCAGCGTCAAGCCGCCAGAGGGCTGGATGCCGGAAAAGATCCGCTTGGGGAAAGTCTTGGTTGGCGCGTCGGACATGGGGCACATTCCCGTCTGGAAAAGGGGTTTGGCTTCGCTTAGCCTTGGCGCGAGTGAAGGTCAACCAAGCCCCCCGATGCGCAATCCTGTCCTGAACCCGCTGCCATGGTCCGTTTGGCTCTTGACCCTCGCGATTGCGGGCGTGGAACTGGTGCTCTGGGCAGGCGCGCATGGGCTGGTGAACTGGGCCGGAAGCCCTGGCTGGCGCGCGCAGGCCCTCGCGCTTGCGGGCATCAATCCCGGCCTGCAGGGCTGGATGGTCGAGACCGGCCAGACACCGCTGCCGCATCTCGCGCGCTATCTCGGTTTCGGGCTGGTGCATCAGGGGCCATTGCAGGCGGCGCTTGTGATCGTCATCACGGCAGCCTTGGGCAAGGTCTGCGCCGAAGGGATCGGCTCGCTGCGCCTGCTTCTGGTGCTGGCCTTCGCGCAGGCCGCAGGCGGCTTTGCCTTCGGGCTCGCCGGCTCGCCGGACGCATGGCTGATCGGGGGCTATCCGCTGATCTTCGCGCTGGCGGGCTGCTTTGCCGGGCAGGTCTGGCATGGCGAGAGCAGCGCACTCAGCCGCCGCAAGGCGCTCGGGCTGGTCGCGGTGCTGATCCTCGGGCGGCTGGCTCTTGCCGCGCTGGTCGGTGGCGGCATGGACTGGATCGCGGATCTGGTGGCCTGTCTGGCCGGATATGCCCTTGGCCGCGTCCTGCGCCCCGGATTACGCGCCCGGCTGCGCCGGGCGTGAGCGTTTCACGGCGGCGCGCAATTCCGGCAGGCTGAACGCCCCGATCACCTGCCCGAAGCCCAGATAGACCACGCCGCCGCCAAGGATCAGCACCAGAAGCGCCAGATAGCGCCGCCCCGATTGCACCAGCATATCCGCCAGCAGCAGGTTCAGCCCGTAAAGCACCGCCCCCATCACCAGCGAGGCCAGCACGATCCGCCACACCCGGCGCTTGAGCTGCGCGTCAAACTGCGCCGCCTGCCCCATGCTGCGCGCGCCCAGCCAAAGCTGCAGCACCATGATCCAGCCTGCAACCGTCGTGGCCCATGCCGCCGCAATAAAGCCCAGAACGCCCATCAGCCCGACCGCAATTGCGGCATTGATCACCATCGAGACCAGCGCATATTTGAACGGTCGTTTCGTGTCATGCCGCGCATAATACAAGGGCTGCAACACCTTATGCAGCACGAAGGCGGGCAGCCCCAGACCGTAAACCGCCAGCGCCAGCGCCGTGGCCTGCGTATCCGTCTCTGTCCAGGCCCCGCGCCCGAACAGAACCGAGACAATCGGCGTCGCAATCACCACCAGCGCCACCGCGCAGGGCACGGTCAGAAACAGCGAAAACTCCAGCCCCCGGTTGAAACTGTGCTGCCCGGCCCCGGTCTCGCCCGCGCGCAACCGCCGCGACAATTCGGGCAGCAAGACCACACCCACGGCAATCCCCACCACACCCAGCGGAAGCTGATACAGCCGGTCCGCATAGGACAGCCACGAGACCGCATTCTCGGTGAAACTCGCCACCTGCCGCCCCACGATCAGGTTGATCTGCACCACACCGCCCGCCAGCACCGCAGGCCCGGCAATGATCGCCAGACGCTTCAACTCGGGCGTCAGGCGCGGCCAGCGGAAGCGCATGGTGAAGCCCGCGCGCCGCACCGCGACCCAGAGCGCCGCCAGTTGCACCACCCCCGCCACAGGCACCGCCCAGGCCAGCGTCATCCCCATATCCCAGCCCGCGCGATCCGCCATCAACATGGCCACCACGAAAACCACGTTCAGCAGTACAGGCGCCGCCGCCGCCGCAGTGAACCGCCCCACCGCGTTCAGCATCCCCGACAGAAGCGCGGTCAGCGAGATGAAGAAAATATAGGGAAAGGCCACGCGCCCATAAAGCACGGCCAGATCAAACCGCTCATCCTGCGCAAAGCCTGCGGCCATGCCCCAGACCAGAAACGGCATGGCAATGATCGCAAGCGTCGAAAAGATCAGAAGAAGTGCGGCCATCCCCCAGAACGCATCGCGTGCGAAACTCTCGGCATCCTCGCCCGCTTCATGCTTCTTGGCGAAAATCGGCACGAAGGCGAAATTGAACGCCCCCTCGGCAAAGAAACGGCGGAACATATTGGGCAGCGAAAAGGCCACGAAAAACGCATCCGTCACCGGCCCTGCGCCCAGATATGCGGCGATCATCACATCGCGGGCAAAGCCGAAAACGCGGCTCAGAAGCGTCCACAGCCCCACGGTCAGGAAACCCGCCACCAGCCGGATACGTGCCATCAGTCCGTCTTTCCCCTGCCGGGCGGCTGCCAGGCCATGCCCATATAGCCATGCCCCGCCCGCAACTCCGCCAGCATGGATTGCAGACGTTTCTCGCGCGTCTCGGGCCGTTTCGCGCCCTTGATCCAGATCAGCCAGTCATTGCGCTGATAGGGCGGGCGCGCGTCATAGGCCGCGCGCAGCCCCGCGCCCTGCAAGGCATCCTCGACATCCTGCGGCATGATCTCGCGGGGCCGCACCATCAGCCCGCCGCCCGCTCCGCGCCCGCCTCGATCGCCGCGCGCAGCTTGCGCTCCAGCGCGTCCTGCCGGGATTTGGAATGAAGCTTCAGCCCGAACATGTCTTTCACATAGAAGGTATCGACCGCCTGCACCCCATAGGTGGCAATCACGGCACTGGCAATCGAGATATTGGCATCCGCCAGCGTGCGCGCCAGATCGAACAATAGCCCCGGACGGTCGCGCGTATCCACCTCGATGATCGTGTAGATCTCCGATCCTTCATTGTCGAAACTGATATGCGTGGGCACCCGGAAGGCGCGCTCGCGTTTCTTCACCTTGTCGCGGTCAGCCAGCGCTTTCGAAGCCACCACCTCGCCCTTCAGCGTGCGCTCGATCATGGTGCGCAGACGCGGCAGGCGCGTATCCTCGAAAGGATGGCCGTCACTGTCCTGCACCCAGAATACGGCGGTCGCCACCCCGTCCTTGGTCGTATAGGTGCGCGCATCGACGATATTCGCCCCCACCAGCGCCAGCGCGCCGGCAAAGCGCGCAAACAACCCCGGATGATCCGAAAGCACGAAACAGGCGCGGGTGGCATCGCGGTCGGGGTCAGGATGCAGATCCACCCGGATCTCATCGGGTGTCAGATCCCGCAACAGCCGCGCAAACACCAGATGCGTGGCGGTCGGCAGCCCCTGCCAATAGGGCGCATAATGCCGCGCCACCTCGGCGCGCAGATCGGCGCGCGGCCAGTCCTCCAGCGCGTCGCGCAGCGCGCGCTTCGCCTCATCCGCGCGGTTCTCGCGATTGAGCGCTTCCAGCCCCGTCTCCAGCGCCGTCGCCGTCTCGCGGTAAAGCTGGCGGATCAGTTGCGCTTTCCAGTTATTCCACGTCCCCGGCCCGACGCCCCGGATGTCGCAGACCGTCAGCGCGGTCAGCAGATCCAGCCGCTCGCGCGATTTCACCAGCTTGGCGAAATCGCGCACCGTGCGCGGATCGGAAATGTCGCGCTTCTGCGCCGCATCCGCCATCAGCAGATGATAGCGCACCAACCATTCCACCGTGTCACATTCGGCCTTTTTCAGCCCCAGACGCGGCGCCACCTTGCGCGCGATCTGCGCCCCCAGCACCGAATGATCCTCGGGCCGCCCCTTGCCGATATCATGCAGCAGCAGCGCCACATACAGAACCCGCCGGTTCACCCCGTCCTTGAGGATCCGCGAGACCACCGGCAATTCCTCGCGCAACTCCTCGCGCTCGATCTGCGCAAGCTGGCTGATGCACTGGATCGTATGCTCATCGACCGTGTAATGATGATAGACATTGAACTGCATCATCGCGACGATGGGTTCAAATTCGGGAATAAACGCCCCCAGCACCCCCAATTCATTCATCCGCCGGAGCGCGCGCTCGGGGTTCGAGTGATTGAGCATCATGCGCAGGAAAATCTTCTGCGCCTCAGGGCTTTGCCGGAAAGTGTCATCGATCAGATGCAGATTGGCCGCGATCAGCCGCATCGCATTGGGGTGGATCAGATAACCCGTGACCAGCCCTTCCTCGAACAGCCGCAGCAGATTGAGCGGATCGGACAGAAACTCGGCAGGGTTCTCAATATCCAGCCGGTTATGCACCACTTTAAGACCGTGGCGCATCTGCTTGCGTTTGTTCAGAAAATGCCGCAGCAACGGCTCGCGCTTGACATGGCGCGCTTCCAGCTCGGTCAGGAAAATCCGCGTCAATTCACCGACATGGGTCGCATGGCGGAAATAATCCTGCATGAAATGCTCGACCCCGCGCCGCCCGCCATGATCGACATAGCCCATGCGCTCGGCCACCCCCACCTGCATGTCGAAGGTCAGCTGCTCGACCGCGCGGCCCGCAAGGTGATGCAGATGGCAGCGCACCGCCCAGAGATAGGTCTCCGCATCGCGGAAGGTCTGATATTCCTCGGCCCGGAAGAACCCCAGCCCCACCAGTTCCTCGGCCTGATCGACCTCATGGATATATTTCGCGATCCAATAGAGGGTCTGCAGATCGCGCAGGCCGCCCTTGCCCTCTTTCACATTGGGCTCCAGCATATAGCGCTGATTGCCGATCTTCGCGTGCCGGTCCGCGCGCTCGGCCAGTTTCGCCTCGATGAACTCGGCATGGGTTTTCGCAAACAGATCCGTCCAGAGCCGACGGCGCAGCGCCTGCGCCAGTTCCTCATTGCCATGCAGGAAACGATGCTCCAGCAGGGCTGTGCGGATGGTGATATCCTCGCGCCCCAGCCGCAGACATTCCCCGACCGTGCGGCTGGCATGACCGATCTTCAGCTTCATGTCCCACAGGATATAAAGCATCGATTCGATCACCTGCTCGACCCAGCCCGTCACTTTCCACGGCACCAGAAACAACAGATCGATGTCCGAATGCGGCGCCATCTCGGCCCGCCCGTAGCCGCCCACCGCCAGAATGGCGATCCGCTCGCCCTCTGAGGGGGTCGCATTGGGGTGCAGCCGCGTCTGTACCGCGTCCAGCGCCGCGATAACAACAGCATCGGTCAGCCATGTATTGGCGGCGACAAAAGAGCGGGCATCGCGCGGATGCGCGGCAAAGCGCGCCTCCAGCCGTTCAGAGCCGCTTTTCAGCGCCGCGCGCAGACAGCGGGTGATCACCCCGCGCTGCGCTTTCGCGCTCTCGCCGCTGGCGGCATCCAGGGCCGCATTCAGATCCTGATGCAGCGCCGCAAGATCAAGGATCTCTTCGGGCGGAAACAGTTCCGCCGCGCGCGCCGGATAGCGCGCGGTCTCGCGCAGACTCAGGTTTACCGGTGTCATTGCCGCACCGCTCAGGAACCGGCACCCGCAAAGCTGCGTGGTGCGGGGCTCAGGATACGCACCCTTTCGTCGCGAATCTCTGCCACCGCCAGAGCGCGCTCATTCGTGCCATCGGGCCGGAAGCGGAAAATCCCGTTGACGCCCACAAAACCCGCCGGTTGCGTGATCGCCTCTGCGGTAAAGGGCGTGCGCCCCCCGCGCCGGATCAGCGTGCCGACCGCAGCCACTGCATCATAGCCCAGCCCCGCCACCGGCGACGGCGTTGCGCCATAGGCCGCAAGGTAGCGCGATTCGAATTGCTGCGTCAGCCCCGGATCGGGCAGCGCGAACCAGCCGCCCTGCAGCCCCGGCAGTTGCAATGTCGCCGCAGGAATATCCCAGCGCGTCAGCCCCATATACTTGAAATCATTCGGCGAGACATTGTTCTGCGGCAGCATCTCGGCCAGAAGCGGCAAGGCGCCTTCCGATCCGGCGGTCATCAGGATGCTCTGCGCCCCCGACGAGCGCGCGGCCGAGGCAATACGCGGAATCGCCTGGGTGATCCCCTGCTGCGAGAACGGATAGGATTGCGTCGCCACGACACTGGCCGCTGTGCGCTGCGCCGCGCGCCGGATCGCGCGCTCTGCCACCTGCCCGGCCTCGGTCTGCTCGGACACCACCATCACCCGGCCCCGGCCCTGCGCTGCCGAGTAGCCCAGCAGACGGGTCGCGGTATTGTCGAACATCGGCCCAAGCAGGAAGACATTACCCCCCGCCACATCCGGATTGTTCGAGAAGCTGATCATGTTGATCCCGGCCTGCGCCGCCACCGGCCTTGCCCCGAGGGCGGCCTGCGCATGCAACGGCCCAAGGATGACCTGCGCCCCGTCATTGATCGCCTGCGCGGTCTGTGCCGCCGCGCGACCCGGATCGACACCGACCTGATAGATCCGCAGATCAATCTGTGTCCCCTCCAGATCGGCCAGCGCCATGCGCGCGGCATTTTCCAGCTCGCGCGCCAGCACCTGACGCCCGGCATCGCCATCACCGCTGGGCAGCATCAGCGCCACCACCGCCGGACGCGACGGGCCTCTGCCCGCCACCGCGCCCGCAGGCATGTCACAGGCCGCCAGCACCAGCGAAGCGCCCATAAGCCCCAGAAATCCGCGCCGTTTCAGCCTGTCGGCCCCCTGCGCCGCTGCAAGATCACGCATGCACCCCTACTCCTGCCTTGCTTCACATGTTATGCGGCGACACAGTAAGCAAGGGCAGGCGTGAAGTAAACGCTCGTCTGAGAATTGATGCCGCTCCCCGGCAAGGACATGCTGCAGGATATGCCCCCAGAAACCCCGCCCCATTCCGCCAGCCTCGCCCGCGCCATCGCGCCGGGCCTTTACCTGATCGCAACCCCCATCGGCACGGCGCGCGACATCACGCTGCGCGCGCTCGACCTGCTGGCAGGCGCGGATCTGCTGGTGGCCGAAGACACACGCAGCCTGCGCCATCTGATGGAAATCCACGGCATCGCGCTCGACGGGCGGCGCGTGCTGGCCTATCACGACCATAATGGCGCGCGCATGCGCCCGGTGATCCTCGACGCGCTGCGCGACGGCAAATCCGTGGTCTATGCCTCTGAAGCGGGCACGCCGCTTGTCGCCGATCCGGGCTTCCAGCTTGCCCGCGCGGTGATCACTGAGGGGCTCGCGGTGCATGCCGCCCCCGGCCCCTCGGCCATGCTGGCCGCGCTGACCGTGGCGGGCCTGCCCAGCGACCGTTTCTGCTTTCTGGGCTTCGCGCCCACACAGGCGGGCGCGCGGGCAAAATTCCTGTCAGAGGCCGCCGCCATCCCCGCCACGCTGATTTTCTACGAATCGCCCAAACGCATAAACCGTTTTCTAACCGAATTGCGCGACACTCTCGGGGCAGAGCGCGATGCCGCCCTCTGCCGCGAGTTGACCAAGAAACATGAGGAAGTGTTGCGCATGCCTCTGGGGGCCCTTGCCGATGCCATCGCAGACCGCATGCTGAAAGGCGAAATCGTCGTGCTGGTCGGGCGTGGCGACGCGCCCGCCGCCGACGCGCAGTCCCTCGATCAGGCGCTCGACGCAGCCCTGGCAGAGATGCGCCTGAAAGAGGCCGTGGCCCATGTCAGCGCCACCCTGAACCTGCCGCGCAGGCAGGTCTATCAGGCCGCGCTCGCCAAGGAGAAACCGAAATGATCGCCGCGCGCAATTACCATGCCGGGCTGGCCGCCGAATCCTCGGTGTTGCGGCAATATCTTGACGCCGGATACCAGCTCCTCGCCCAACGCTTCCGGGGCCTGCATGGCGAAATCGACCTGATCCTGCGCAAGGGGGCCGCCGTGATCTTCGTCGAGGTCAAGAAAAGCCGCAGTTTTGATGCCGCGCTTGCCCGGCTTGGCCCCGCCCAGATCGGGCGCATCTTCGACACGGCAGCGGAATTTCTGGGCACTCAGCCCCTTGGCCAACTCACCGAAACCCGTTTCGATGTGGCGCTGGTCAATGCGCAGGGCCAGATCACGGTCATGGAAAACGCGCTCGGCCCCTGACCAAGCACACCATTGCAAGCGCCGCTTTCATCCGGCATCAAGGCGGGGACCGGGCCGTTTCGCGCCCGATATTCACGACAAGAGGCCCCCATGTCCCTGCGCGTAGCCTATCAGATGGACCCGATCGAGTCCGTCAACATCTTCGCCGACAGCACGTTCCGCATCGCCCTCGAAGGCCAGAAGCGCGGCCATCAGGCCTGGGTCTATACCCCCGACAAGCTCGCCTTTCGCGAAGGCCGTGTCATGGCGCTGGCGCGGCCGGTGACACTGCAACAGGTCAAGGGCGCGCATGTGGATTTCGGCCCGATGGAATTGCTCGATCTGGGCGAGATCGATGTGGTCTGGCTGCGCCAGGATCCGCCCTTCGACATGGGCTATATCACCACGACCCATATCCTCGACATGATCCACCCGCGCACATTGGTCGTGAATGACCCGTTCTGGGTGCGCAACTACCCGGAAAAACTCTTGGTGCTGCAATTCCCGGATCTCACGCCCCCCACGATGATCGCCCGCGATCTGACCACGATCCGCGCCTTCAAGGCGGAACATGGCGATGTGATCCTCAAACCGCTCTATGGCAATGGCGGCGCGGGCGTGTTCCGGCTTGATCCCAATGACCGCAACCTCGCCTCGCTGCATGAATTGTTCACCGGCATGAACCGCGAGCCGCTGATCGTGCAGAAATTCCTGCCCGCAGTGTCGAAGGGCGACAAGCGCATCATTCTCGTCGATGGCGCGCCCATCGGCGCGATCAACCGCGTACCTGCCGAAGGTGAGACCCGCTCGAACATGCATGTCGGCGGTCGCCCCGAACCGGTCAAGATGACCGCGCGCGACATTGAGATCTGCGAGGCCATCGGCCCGCTCCTGCGCGAGAAGGGCCAGATCTTCGTCGGCATCGACGTGATCGGTGACTATCTGACCGAGATCAACGTCACCTCGCCCACCGGCCTGCAGGAGCTTGAGCGTTTCGACGGCACCAATGGCGCGGCGCTGATCTGGGAGGCCATCGAGGCCAAGCGCAGATGAGCTGGCAACTAAAGGTCATGCGGGTGTTCCTGCGCCAGATCGCGCGGCGCTCGCTGGCCCGCCAGCCCGACAGTATCGCCGCGCGCGCATGGTTCGAGCGCGGCGCATGGCTCAATGCGCGCGGGCGCCCCTATCTAAGCTTCGCCCCCGACCAGATCGGTCCCGTCCCCGCGCTCTGGACCGAAAAGCCCGGCCCCGGCGCGCCCTTCATCCTCTATATCCACGGCGGCGGCTATGTCATGGGCAACCCCCGCACCCATGCTGCATTGGCCCGCTATCTCGCGCGCAAGGCGCAGATGCCGGTTCTGCTGCCCGATTACCGCCTTGCCCCCGAACACCCGTTTCCCGCCGCCTTTGACGATGCGCTGGCCTTCTGGCAGGGCCTTCTCGCGCAGGGCTACCGGGCGGACCAGATCGCACTGGGCGGCGATTCCGCGGGCGGCGGCATTGCGCTCGCACTTCTGGGCCATCTCTGCGCCACGCACCAGCCCGTGCCCTTCTGCACATTCGCCTTCTCGCCCTTCACCGATCTCACCTATTCCGGGGCTTCCATCCATGAGAATGCGACATCCGAAATCCTGCTACCCCCGCAACGGCTGGAGCAATTGCGCGCCCGCCTGCTGAATGGCGCAGACCCCGCCGACCCGCGCATCTCGCCGCTGTTTGCGCGCTTCCCCAAAGCGCCGCCCACGCTGATTCAGGTCGCCCGCACCGAGATCCTGCGCGACGATTCGCGCCGCATGGCCGATCATCTGCGCGCGCAGGGCGCAGAGGTCACGCTGCAGGAATGGGGCAACCTGCCTCATGTCTGGCAATTCTTCCCCGGCTGGCTGCCAGAGGCGCGCAAGGCGCTCTCGGATGCCGCCACATTCATCCGGCAACAGCTTCCGCTACCCCCATCAGCCGGAAACTGATCGCTTCCGCCATATGTGGCGCGCGGATATCGGCAGCACCCTCCAGATCGGCAATCGTGCGCGCCACCCGCAGCAGCCGGTGATAGCCCCGCGCGGTCAGCCCGAAGCGTTCCGCCGCGCGCGTCAGCAGCGCGCGCCCCTCGCTGTCGGGGCTTGCAACCTCTTCCAGCAGCGCGCCTTCGGCATCGGCATTGACGCGGCACCCCTCATAGCCCTGATAGCGCGCCGCCTGCCGGTCGCGGGCAGCGACCACCCGCGCCGCCACAATGGCTGAGCTGTCCCCAGAGGGCGGCAGATCCAGATCCGAAAACGCCACCGGCGGCACCTCGACCCGCAGATCGAACCGATCCAGCAGCGGCCCCGAAATGCGCCCCATATACTCCTCGCCGCAGCCCGGTGCCCGCCCGCAGGCGCGCGCCGGTTCCGACAGATAGCCGCATTTGCAAGGATTGGCCGCCGCCACCAGCAGAAACCGGCAGGGGTAGCGGATATGCGCATTGGCCCGCGCCACCACCACCTCGCCGGTTTCAATCGGCTGGCGCAGGGTTTCCAGCACCATGCGCGGAAATTCCGGCAACTCATCCAGAAACAGCACCCCATTATGCGCCAGCGAAATCTCGCCCGGCTTGGCGCCCTTGCCGCCCCCCACAATCGCCGCCACTGATGCCGTGTGATGCGGCTCGCGAAACGGCCTGACCCGCGAGATCCCGCCCTGATCCAACAGCCCCGCGATCGAATGGATCATCGAGGTTTCCAGCGCCTCGGCAGGGCTCAGTTCCGGCAATATCCCCGGCAGCCGCGCGGCCAGCATCGACTTGCCCGACCCCGGCGTCCCCACCATCAGCATATGATGCCGCCCCGCCGCCGCGATCTCTAACGCCCGTTTCGCGCGTTCCTGCCCTTTCACATCGAACAGATCCCGCACCCCGTTATCGCGGATCACCTCGCCGGGGCGCGCGGGCGCAAGCGGGGCCTGACCCGAATAATGCCGGATCACCTGCGCCAGCGATGCCGGCGCGAAAACCCGCGTCGCCTCGACCCAGGCCGCTTCCGGCCCCGACCCGGCAGGGCAGACCAGCACATGCCCGCCCTCTGCCGCTGTCATCGCCGCAGGCAAGGCCCCCGCAACCGCGACCAACGCCCCGTCCAGCGACAATTCCCCCAGCGCCACCGTGTCGCCCACTTCCTCCCCCGGCAGGATCTCCAGCGCGGCCAGAAGCGCCATAGCGATCGGCAGGTCGAAATGCGACCCCTCTTTCGGCATATCCGCAGGCGAGAGATTGATCGTGATCCGTTTCGAGGGCAGCGCCACCGACAGGGCCGAGAGCGCCGCACGCACCCGCTCGCGCGCCTCTGACACCGCCTTGTCCGGCAATCCCACGATCTGAAAGGACGGCATGCCGGGCGAGAGCGCGCATTGCACTTCGACAAGCCGCGCCTCGATCCCTTCAAAGGCCACTGTCAGGGCGCGTGTCCCCATGATCACCCCCACACATCGCCCACAGCATGCGCCATCAACCCTTGCGATTTGGTTAACGAAACCTTGCAACCCCCTCACACGCGCTTGTGAAAGAAAATTTCCCAATCCTGTGAACCAAAGCCCGCCCTGAGGCGTAGAGTAGTTAAACGCGCCTGCAGGGGGAAATGATGCCACTCGATCTTGCCGACGACCGCCGCATGTCACGCGAGGCCATGAAGGCCGAGTTGCTGGATGCCGAAACCGAATTGCAGCTGGCCTATGCCTGGCGCGACCGGCGCGACGAACAGGCGCTGCACCGGCTGGTCACGGCCTATATGCGGCTTGCAATCTCGATGGCGGGCAAATTCCGCCGCTACGGCGCGCCGATGAATGATCTCATTCAGGAAGCCGGGCTTGGCCTGATGAAAGCCGCCGAGAAATTCGACCCCGACCGGGGCGTGCGCTTTTCGACCTATGCCGTCTGGTGGATTCGCGCCAGCATTCAGGATTACGTCATGCGCAACTGGTCGATGGTGCGCACCGGCTCCACCTCCAGCCAGAAAACCCTGTTCTTCAACCTGCGCCGCGTACAAGCCAAATTCGAGCGCGAAGCCATGGCACGGGGCGAGGATCTGGACGGCCACCAGCTGCGCGAAATGATCTCGCGCGAAGTGGGCGTGCCCTTGCAGGATGTCGAGATGATGGAAGGCCGGCTTTCAGGGTCGGATTTCTCGCTCAACTCCCTGCAATCCAGCGAGGACGACGGGCGCGAATGGATCGACACGCTGGAAGACCAGACAGCGCAGGCCGACGAAACCGTCGAACAGGCGCATGACATCACGCAACTGCGCCTCTGGCTGGTCGCGGCGATGCAGGGTCTGACGGAGCGCGAACGCTTCATCCTGCGCGAACGCAAGCTGCGCGACGAGCCGCGCACCCTCGAATCGCTGGGCGAGGAACTGGGCCTGTCGAAAGAACGGATCCGTCAGGTCGAGGCCGCAGCCTTCCAGAAAATGCGCCGCAGTCTTGAATCGCAGTCAAAAGAAGTGTTCCACTTCCTCGCATGATCCTGCGAACCTTATGCGCCGCGACACTGGCCCTGCCCGCTGTCGCGGCGGAAATCACGCCCGACACCCTCGACACGCTGCCTGCGGCGGATGTGGTGTTCCTGGGCGAGGTGCATGACAACCCCCTTCACCATATCCACCAGACCCGCGCGACCACCGCGATTGCGCCCAAAGCACTGGTGTTCGAGATGCTGACCGCAGAACAGGCCGCGCGCATCCCCAACCCCCTGCCCGATCAGGGGACGCTGGCAGAGCTCCTTGACTGGCAGAACAGCGGCTGGCCCGATTTCGCCATGTATTACCCGATCTTCTCCGCCGCACCCGACGCCGCGATCTATGGCGCGGCGCTGCCGCGCGAGAGCGCCCGCGCGAGCCTGCAGGACGGGATAGAAGCTCATTTCCCCGCCGATCCGGCACAATTCGGACTGAACACCCCGCTTTCCCCCGAGGATCAGGCCGCGCGCGAGGCCCATCAGGCCCACGCCCATTGCGACGCGCTGCCCGAAACGCTGCTGCCCGGCATGGTCGCGATCCAGCGCCTGCGCGACGCGCTCTTGGCCCATGCTGCGCTCCGCGCCCATCACGACACCGGCGGTCCGGTCGTGGTGATCACCGGAACCGAACACGCGCGCCGGGATATCGCCGCGCCCGCAAAACTCGCCCGTGCCGCCCCCGATCTGCCGCAACTTGCCATCGGCCAGTTCGAGCAGCCGCAGGACACGCCCCCGCCGCATGATCTGTGGCTTGTCACCGACCCCCATCCCCGCCCCGATCCCTGCGACGCCTTTCGCTGACCCGCCGGGGCTTCCGCTTTGCGCCCCAAGCGCGTAATCATGGCGCAACTGACCCCAAGGACAGGGCCTGACCATGCTGGCACATACGCGCGTGACACTCATAATCGGGGGCGGCATCGCGGCCTATAAATGCCTCGATCTGATCCGCCAGTTGCGCGCGGCAGGCGCCAGCGTGACCCCGGTCCTGACCCGCGCTGCCACCCAATTCGTGACCCCCATGTCCGTGGCCGCCCTCGCCGGATCGCAGGTCTATCAGGATCTGTTCGACCTCAAGGACGAGGCCGAGATGGGCCATATCCAGCTCTCCCGCGCCTCGGATCTGATCGTCGTCGCCCCCGCGACTGCCGATCTGATGGCGAAAATGGTCGGCGGCCATGCCGATGATCTGGCCAGCACCCTGCTGCTTGCGACCGACAAGCCGGTGCTGATCGCGCCCGCGATGAATGTCCGCATGTGGCAGCACCCGGCGACGCAGCGCAATCTGGCGCAACTGCGCGCCGACGGGGTGCAGGTCATCGGCCCCAATTCCGGCGATATGGCCTGCGGCGAATACGGCCCCGGCCGCATGTCCGAACCCGCCGAGATCCTCGCCGCGATCAAAGCGCACAGTACCCCCGGCCCGCTGACGGGCAAGCGCGTGCTGGTCACATCGGGGCCCACCCATGAACCCATCGACCCGGTGCGCTATATCGCCAACCGTTCCTCCGGCGCGCAGGGCACGGCGATTGGCCGCGCGCTGCGCGATCTGGGCGCCGAGGTGATCTTCGTCACCGGCCCCGCAACCGTGCCCCCGCCCGAGGGCGTGACGCTCCACCCCGTCGAAACCGCGCGCGAGATGCTGGACGCCTGCCTTGCCGCGCTGCCAGTGGATGCCGCGATCATGGCAGCCGCCGTGGCCGATTGGCGCGTGGCAACCGACTTCATCCAGAAGATCAAGAAAGGCCCGCAAGGCATTCCAAAACTTGATCTTTCCGAAAACCCGGACATCCTTGCCACGCTGTCCTCCCACGCACAGCGCCCGCGCCTTGTCGTGGGTTTCGCCGCGGAAACCGAAAACGTCATTGCCCATGCCACCGCCAAACGCGCGCGCAAGGGCTGCGACTGGATCGTCGCGAATGATGTCTCACCCGCCACCGGCATCATGGGGGGCGCGGAAAACGCTGTGCATCTGATCACCGCAGAGGGCAGCGAGGACTGGCCGCGCCTGCTGAAAACCGAAGTTGCCACCCGTCTTGCCACCCGCATCGCCGAGGCCCTGACATGAGTGTGACCATCCCTTTCCAGCGACTGCCCGGTTTCGACCCAGAAATCCCGCTGCCCGATTACGCCACCGCGGGCGCCGCCGGCGCCGATATCCGCGCGAACCTGCCCCAAGAGCAGCGCGCCACCGGCCTGACCCTCGCCCCGATGGCGCGTATCCTTGTGCCCACCGGCCTTGCCTGCGCCATCCCGGTTGGGTTCGAGATGCAGATCCGCGCGCGCTCGGGTCTGGCGCTGCGCCATGGCATCACCCTGCCCAACGCGCCCGCGACCATCGACAGCGATTATCGCGGCCCCGTCGGCGTGATCCTCCAGAACCTTGGCGAAGGGCCTTTCCTGATCGAACATGGCGCGCGCATCGCGCAGATCATCATTGCGCCCGTGGTGCAGGCGCGTTTCACCGTGATCGCGGATCTGGACGAAACCACGCGCGGGACCGGCGGTTTCGGCTCCACCGGAACCGCCTGAGATGGGTCTCGTCCTCTTCCTCATGGCCGCGCTCTGGGGTCTGGGCTGGGTGATGAAAACCCCCATCCGCGCGCGGCTGATAATGATCGCCCTGCTCTATCTCGCCGTCATCCTCGCGCAACTCCTCCTGCCCGAAACTGCCGAGCTGCGCCGCGCCACCGGCGGCGATGTACGCCCCTGGCTGGTGCTGGGCGGGGTCGTGGCGCTGGGCTACGGCTATAGCCGCCTCATCGCCCGCCTGCGCCGCAGCCCCCCGGAAACCCCGCAGCCCAACCCCGACAGCTTCCGCGAAGCCGAGTTGAACCGCTACGCCCGCCACATCATCCTGCGCGAAATCGGCGGCACCGGGCAGAAGAAACTGAAATCCGCGAAAGTGCTGGTCGTCGGCGCAGGCGGTCTTGGTTCGCCCGCGTTGCTCTACCTTGCCGCCGCAGGCGTCGGCACGATCGGCGTGATCGACGATGACACGGTGGATGGCACCAATCTGCAGCGCCAGATCATCCATACCGATGAGCGCATCGGCATGCCCAAGGTGTTCTCCGCGCAGGCCGCGATGCAGGCCCTCAACCCGTTCATCACCATCCGCCCCTACAATCGCAGGCTGGATGCAGAAACTGCCGCGACCCTCTTTGCCGAATATGACCTGATCCTTGACGGCACCGACAATTTCGACACCCGCTATCTGGTCAATCGCGCGGCTGTGGCCACGGGCAAGCCGCTGATCGCCGCCGCCATCACCCAATGGGAAGGCCAGATCAGCCTCTATCACCCGGCGACAGATGCGCCCTGCTATGAATGCATCTTCCCCCAGCGCCCCGCCCCCGGTCTGGCCCCAAGCTGCGCCGAGGCCGGGGTCATCGCCCCCCTGCCGGGCATCCTTGGCACGATGATGGCGAATGAGGCGCTCAAGGAGATCACCGGCGCAGGCACCGGGCTGCGCGGGCGCATGATCCTGTGGGACGCGCTCTATAGTGAAACCCGCACAATGCGCCTGAAACGCCGCGCCGATTGCGCCTGCTGCGCTACAGTGTCAGCCGGACCCGCATGAAACCGCGCGCATCGGCCCCCAGCACCTCGGGGGCGTGATCGGCGATCATCTCCAGATGCGGATGTGCGGCAACCCCGGTGCTCAGGATCGCCGTGGCCCCCGCCACCGGCTGCAGCCGGAACGGCGCGCGCGCCGGGATCTCCAGACAGTCCTGCGCCGCCACAAATGCGCGCAGCACCTCGCGCGTGACCCGCGCATCCTCGAACACCACCGAGCCCGGCCCCGCGCCCTGAAACCCGCCAGCCCCATGCGCCCGGAAACTGTTGGTGCAGAGGATGAATTCCTGCGCCGGGTCCAGCGGCCTGCCCTGAAAGCGCACATTCCGCACCCGACTGTCACCGGGGTTCAACACCTCGCCCAGATGATTGAACCGCGCAGGCGCGGCCAGATCGAACTCATAGTCCAGCCCGTAGAGCATCTCGAAATTATAGCCCGGAAAGGCCGGATCCATCAGCGGCTGATCCGCCAGACCGGGATGGATCTGATGATAGGCCGAGGCCGCGCGCTCCAGCCAGAGCAGCAGATCCGCCCCCGTCAGCCGCAGGGCCGCAATCCGGTTGGGATAGACATAGAGATCGGCGAGCGACCGGCATGTCAGCACCCCCGCCGCGATATTGGTGAAATTGCGCGCCCCCCCCAGCCCCCCGGCCTTGGAGGGCGCGACCGCGGACAGCAGCGGCAGATCCGCCAGCGGCGTTCCCGCCAGCCCCTGCGCCACGAAATCGCGCTGCGCTTCGGCCACAAGGGTCGTCGCGGCACTCTGCCCCAGATAGACGAAAAACGAATTGATCGGCGCCGCGCTGCGCCCGATCGGCTGGCGGATGCTTTCCAACACCGCCTCATGCGCCCGCGTGACGATCTTGCGCACCTTGGGGCTGTTCAGCACAACCGGCCCCTGCGGTGCCTCGGGCTGGGTAAACCGGCTCGACGCCTCGCGCAGCGCGCGCGTCTCGACCTCTGCCGACAGGATCTCCCATTGCCCGCCCGAACGCACCAGCCGCAGATCGATCAGCCCCAGATGCGAGCCGAAAAACCCGCTCATCACTGTGGGCTTGCCGCAGATCGTCCCGCGCACAATATCGACGCCCGGAATATCGGCAAAGGCAGGCGAGGGGAAAACCTGATGGCTATGCCCGCTCAGGATCAGATCCACCCCCTCGATCCCGGCCAGCGGAATCACGGCATTCTCCATATTCTCGCTATGCCGGATCGCCCCGATGCCGGAATGCGCCAGCAGCACCACCAGATCGGCCCCTCCTGCACGCATCTCGGGCACAAAGGCGCGCACGGCTTCCACCATGTCGCGGGTCTGGATCCGCCCGTTCAGCATCTGGCGTTCCCATATCGTGATCTGCGGCGGCGCCACCCCGATCACCCCGATGCAGATCGGATGCGCCCGCCCGCCACGATCCGTCACGGTCCGGTGCAACAGGCTGTAGGGGCGCGCGAAATGACGGTCCAAAAGCGGGTTGCCGCCTTTCTCATGCAGGATATTGGCCGAGACGACCGGGCAATCCGCGCGCAGCAGTGCCTTGTTCAGAAACTCGATCCCATAATTGAATTCATGGTTTCCGATGGTGATCGCGTCATAGCGCAGCGCATTCATCGCCGCCATGACCGGGTGCAGATCGCCCTCTTTCAGCCCCATGTCATAGGCGAAATAATCCCCGACCGGCGTGCCCTGCAGGA
Organism: Natronohydrobacter thiooxidans; assembly: GCF_001884735.1. Lineage (GTDB taxonomy): Bacteria > Pseudomonadota > Alphaproteobacteria > Rhodobacterales > Rhodobacteraceae > Roseinatronobacter > Roseinatronobacter thiooxidans_A. Next base: position 740,056 of record NZ_MJAP01000034.1, read on the forward strand.
AATCGCCATTGTCAAACAACAGGCAATTCGGCACCTGCTGGCGGGCCCGATCGATCAGTTCGGCCAGCCGCGACAATCCCACATCGGGATTGGGACAATCGGCATAATAATCGTAGGGATGCAGATGCACATGCAGATCCGTCGTCTCCATGATACGAAGATCGACAGTCGCAGAGACTGCGACATCTGACGCGAAATCCAGCCGGTCCTGTTTCATGTTCTCATGCATCTTTACGTCAATGGCCTCGTGAGAACTTTCTTCAGACATGCGGCGAAAATCTGGCGCCAATGGTGATTATTTTGTGTCCGGCGGCGGCACATCTTGCAGATTCAGATGATATTCCAACGCGATGCCGTTCACAACCGCCGATTGTTAACGATATAAATAGCCATTGCCGCGCGCGGGCAAAGCTGACAGGTAAGCATGAAACAGCAGCAGCGGCAGGAACCCGCGCGATGCAATTTGCCTTTGGCAGTGAATGGGACACACGCGATGCGCTGCGCCGCGACGATGCGGGCGCATTGGCGCAGGCGCTCGACAATCCGCGCACGCGCGTGCTGCCCCTCTGGCGCGGCAAGCCGCATCTGGCCGGAACCGCGCTCGGCTGGGTGCCGCCCGATCATCCGATGCTGCGCCATGCCCCGCGCCCGTTTCTCTATCTCGGCCAGCATCAGGGCCATGCGCGTTTCGCCGCCGATCTCTCGGCATGGGAACCCGACGCGCTCGACCGCGCCGCGCTCGCCATGTTCCTCGACAGCTCGATCCAGCGCCACCCCGCCGCCGCCCCGGACATGCATTTCGGCGAATTGCGCATGGCCATGGCCCAGCTTGACGCGCCCGAAGCCGCCCTTGCCGCCACCGCCCGCGCGCTTTTCAACTGGCACCGCACGCATGGGTTCTGCGCCGCCTGCGGCCAGCCAAGCACCGCCACGATGGCCGGATGGGAACGCCAATGCCCCGCCTGCGGCGCCAAGCATTTCCCGCGCACCGACCCGGTGGTGATCATGCTGGTGACCCATGGCAATGACGTCCTCCTGGGCCGCTCGCCGGGCTGGCCCGAACGGATGTATTCCGCGCTTGCAGGCTTCATCGAGCCGGGCGAGACGCTCGAAGCCGCCGTCGCCCGCGAAGTGTTCGAGGAAGCCGCGATCCGCCTTGGCCCGGTGCGCTATGTCGCCTCGCAGCCCTGGCCCTTTCCCAATTCGCTGATGTTCGGCGCTGTTGCCGAAGCCACCAGCCGCGAAATCACGCTGGATGACGAACTGGAAGATGCCCGCTGGTTCCCCCGCGAGGAAATCCTGCGCGCCTGGAGCGGCAGCCATCCCGACCTCCTGCCTGCGCGAAAAGGGGCCATCGCGCATTTCCTGATCGGCGCGTGGCTTGCTGGCAGGCTCTGAGCGGCTTATCTCTGGCTTCAGGCTTTCAGGGCCGGGGCTTGCATTTCCCCTGCCGCGCTTTCAGGATGCTGACCATGACGCTGCACGCTGCCCCCGGTACCGGACCCAAACCCATGTCGACCTGGACTGTCCCCAATATCCTGACTGTCCTGCGCCTGCTGGCCGCACCGGGCGTCGCGGTGATGTTCCTCTATTTCCACCGCCCCTGGGCCGACTGGTTCGCGCTGGCCCTTTTCGCACTCGCCGCGATCACCGATTTCTTCGACGGCTATCTGGCGCGGGCCTGGAAACAGGAAAGCCGCCTTGGCGCGATGCTCGATCCCATCGCCGACAAGGCCATGGTGGTGATCGCACTTCTGGTCATCACCGGCTATTCCGGCATGGACCCCTGGCTGATCCTGCCCGCCACTGCGATCCTCTTCCGCGAGGTGTTCGTCTCCGGCCTGCGTGAATTTCTCGGCGACAAGGCAGGGCTCTTGAAAGTCACCAATCTCGCCAAATGGAAAACCACCGCGCAGATGACTGCGATTGCAGTGCTGTTTCTGGCCATGGGCCTCGAATATGTCCGCGAGGCTGCCTCCCTGCGCAGCCACCGCGCCCTGATCGAAGCGCTCAGCGATATCGGCACCTCGGATGTCAGCGTCGTCGATCTGGCTCGGCATGGCGGCAATTACGTCTGGAATTTCGGCCTCGCCCTGATCTGGGTCGCCGCACTCCTGACCCTGATCACTGGCTGGGACTATTTCCGCAAATCCCTGCCATTCCTGAAAGACACACCCAAATGACGCTCGATATCCTCTATTTCGCCTGGCTGCGCGAACGCATCGGCCTGCCGCGCGAAACCATCACCACCGAGGCCGTCACCGTCGCCGATCTGGTCGATGAACTGCGCCTGCGCGAGGAGCGCTATGCGCTGGCCTTCTCGGATCTCTCGGCGGTGCGCGTCGCGCTCGATCAGGATCTGGCCGAATTCGACGCCCCCCTTGCCGGTGTGCGCGAAGTGGCCTTCTTCCCGCCCATGACCGGGGGCTGAGATGGATATCCGCGTCCAGGAGGCCCCGTTCGACTATGGCGCGGAATCTGCCCGCTTCACGGATGCGCGCGCAGATATCGGCGCCGTCGTCACCTTCTGCGGCATCGTGCGCAATGACGGCGGCGCGCTGCAGGCGATGGAGATCGAACATTACCCCGGCATGACCGAACGCGCCCTGACCCAGATCGCCGAAGAGGCCGCCCGCCGCTGGTCCCTCGCCGGGTGCCTGATCATCCACCGCTACGGGCGGATGGAGCCGGGCGAGAAGATCATGATGGTCGCCACCGCCGCGCGCCACCGCGCCGATGCTTTCGCGGCGGCGGATTTCCTGATGGATTACCTGAAATCCCGCGCGCCCTTCTGGAAGAAGGAATTTTCAGGCGAGGGCGCGGAATGGGTCGCGGCCAAGGATGCGGATGAGGCGGCGCTGGGGCGCTGGGGCTGAGCTACTGGCTTTACGAGGGCTCGCTGACCTCCCGTTCCTGCCTTCTATGCAGAAAACCAACGCCCATCGACCACGCGCTTACTCCTCAACCGCCTTGTCATAAGCTTGACGCGCGGCCTCGATCTCCTTCTGGTTCTCCAGCGCCCAATTGCCCAGAGCGCTTACTGGTTCACGAAACGACTGCCCCATCTCGGTCAGGGTGTATTCCACCTTTGGCGGGATCGTCGGATGATGGGTTCGCTTCACGAGACCGTCTCGTTCCAACTCCTTCAGGGTCAGGCTCAACATGCGCTGAGAAATCCCGAGGCTCCTCTTGAGTTCATTGAATCGCAATGTCCCGTGCCGGGCCAGCGCGATGATGACAAGAACGCTCCAGCGATCGCCAACGCGCGACAAGACTTCGTTGATACGTGTGCAATCAGGGCATCGATTGTTGTCCAGCATAGTGGTTCCTCACATGTAACCAAGTCTCAGAAATGTGCCTTCTTGTCACGGTTTTCGGTTCTGCCTAGTTAGTCAGTTACAAATTGATACTGCCCTTTACGGGCTCTGACAACGGAAAGCAGACATGACACCCAAGGCACTGAATGATCATCTGACCTGGCGCTACGCCACCAAGAAAATGGATCCCGCGAAAGCAGTCCCGCAGGAAAAGGTCGATGCCATCATCGAGGCAATCCGCATGGCCCCCACCTCCAGCGGCACCCAACCCTTCGAGCTGCTCGTGATCACAAACGCCGAAATCCGCAGCCAGATCGCCGCAGCGGCCAGCGGGCAGGCGCAGATCACCGATGGCTCGCATCTGCTGGTATTCGCCGCATGGGACAATTACACCGCTGACCGAATCGACGAGGTGGTGCAACTGAACGTCGATGCCCGCGGCGACCTGCCTATGCTGCAAGCCTATTACGAGAATCTCAAAGCCGCCTACCTGCCCCGCGACGCCGAAGAAAACTATACCCACGCCGCGCGTCAGGCCTATATCGCCCTCGGAGTCGCATTGGTTGCCGCCGCCGAACAGGAAGTCGACAGCACACCGATGGAAGGCTTTGACCCCGAGGCCGTTGACGCGATCCTTGGTCTGAAGGAACGTGGCTTGCGCTCCGTCCTGCTTATGCCGCTGGGCTACCGTGACACGGCAGGCGACTGGCTCCTTCCCATGGAAAAAGTGCGCAAACCCCGCGAGGCCATCGTCACACAGATCGCCTGAACCAAGGCGGTGAACCGGGCATGAAATCCAGTATCGGTCTCCAGACCACCTGGGCAATTTCATGTCCGCGCGAAATGGCACACGAGGCTCCAGGCCCCGCCTACCCATTCCACGACATCGCAGGGCGCATCACAACTATTCTTGCGCCTTGCCATAACCCGAAGCGCGGGTCTTGCGCGCCAAAGCAAAAGGGCGGCCCCGCAAGGCCGCCCTTTCAAATTCTGTGGCACTGGCCTCAGCGCTGCGTCGCGCTGGTCACGTCCACCGACACGCCCGGCCCCATCGAAGAGCTGACCGAGACCTTCTTGAGATAAGCGCCCTTGGCACCTGTGGGCTTGGCCTTGGCCACAGCATCCACGAAAGCGCGCAGGTTCTCAGCCAGTTTCCCGGCCTCGAACGAGGCTTTGCCGATCCCGGCATGGATGATCCCGGCCTTTTCGACCTTGAACTGGACCTGACCGCCCTTGGCGCTTTCCACGGCACCGGCCACATCCATCGTCACGGTGCCCACTTTGGGGTTCGGCATCAGGTTGCGGGGGCCAAGGATTTTACCCAGACGACCAACAATCGGCATCATGTCCGGCGTTGCGATGCAACGGTCGAACTCGATCTTGCCCGACTGGATGGTTTCCATCAGGTCTTCCGCACCGACGATATCGGCACCCGCTGCCTTGGCTTCATCCGCCTTGGGGCCACGGGCAAAGACCGCAACGCGCACGGTTTTCCCGGTGCCATTGGGCAGCGTGACCACGCCGCGCACCATCTGGTCCGCATGGCGCGGATCGACGCCCAGATTCATCGCGACTTCCACAGTCTCGTCGAATTTCGCCGAGACATTGCCCTTGATCAGCGCAATCGCGTCCTCGACCGACAGGTTTTCCTTGCCGGCAAAGGCTTCACGAGCGGCCTTGATACGTTTTCCGAGTTTCGCCATGACCTTAGCCTTTCACTTCGATGCCGCAGGATTTCGCAGAGCCTGCGATGATCTGCATTGCGCCCTCGATGGTGGTCGCATTCAGATCTTTCATCTTGGCTTCGGCGATCTCGCGGATCTGCTTGGTGGTCACGGTGCCCTGAACCTTGCGGCCCGGCATCGGCGAGCCTTGGGCACGGTTGCGCTTGCCCTGCGGCTTGAGGCCCGCTGCGCGCTTCAGATACCAGGACGCCGGCGGCGTTTTCAGGTCCATCGTGAAGGACTTGTCCTGATAATAGGTGATCACGGTCGGAATCGGCGAGCCCGGCTCCATTTCGGCCGTGCGCGCGTTGAATTCCTTGGTGAACATCATGATATTGATGCCGCGCTGACCCAGAGCAGGGCCAACAGGGGGCGACGGGGTGGCTTTGCCCGCCGGAATTTGCAGCTTGAGCTGCCCGATCACTTTCTTGGCCATCTGGCCTCTCCTTCTTTCACCTGGCCCCATGCACGCCTGCGCAGGGCTCCTTGCGGTTTAGTGGTGCGGTGTCACCGGGCGCGCCCGGCCACCTCCCACGGGTACATCACGTCAGATATCTTTCGAGACCTGCGTGAATTCCAGATCGACCGGGGTGGCCCGGCCAAAGATCGACACCATCACCTTCAGGCGATTGGCGGCGTCGTCCACTTCCTCGACCACGCCCGAGAACCCCTCGAACGGGCCATCCGTGACCTTGACCTGCTCGCCGATCTCGAAATGGATCAGCGTGCGCGGGGCTTCCTCGCCTTCCTGCACGCGGTTGAGGATCGCATTCACCTCATCATCGCGCATCGGCATCGGCTTGCCCTGCGAGCCCAGAAACCCGGTCACGCGGTTGATCGAATTGATCAGATGATAGGCTTTCGCGCTCATCTCCATACGCACCAGCACATAGCCGGGCATGAAACGGCGCTCGGATGTCACTTTCTTGCCGCGCCGCACCTCGATCACTTCCTCGGTCGGCACCAGCACTTCCTCGATCTGGTCCTCCAGACCGCCCTCGGCCACAGCGGTGCGAATGGCCTCGGCCACTTTCTTCTCGAAATTCGACAACACGCTTACCGAATACCAGCGCTTGGCCATGTCTTCCCACTTCCTGCTCTCGTCCTGCCACGGGGCCCTGCCCGCATCAGGCTGACACATCCCCGCAGGATCGCGCGGCGGCACCGTGTCAGAAGGTCAAAACAAACAGCGCACCGAGTCGGTGCGCTTTGAGGGCTGCATTACAGTGCGGGGCGCGGCTTTTCAAGCCCTGCCGGACATGCAGTCCCGGCTTAGTTGAAGAAGCCCAGCGTCGTCACCAGACCGGTGCGGATCAGCAGATCCACAAGGAAGAAAAACACCGCCGTCAGCGTGGCCATGATCAGCACCATGATCGTGGTCACAACCACCTCGCGCCGGTTCGGCCAGCTGACCTTGGCGGTCTCGGCGCGCACTTGCTGCATGAACTGGAACGGATTGGTCTTGGCCATAGTCAGACTCCTTGGACGTGGGCCTCACATACGCAGCCCCCTGCCCGGTTTCAAGGCTGATTCCACCCGCAGGCAGGAAACCGCCCCCCTCACGGTGTCAGACAGGTCACACTCTCCAGCTCCGCGAGCCGCGCCCAATCCTCAAGATAGCTTTGCTGCGCCTCTGCCCGCTGCGCGGCGGCAAAAGGCTGCGGCCCCGGCCAGTTCGCGCCTTTGGGAAAGCGCGACATCGCCTTGCGCATGGCCGCATGTGCCGTCAGGTCAGGCTCGCGCGCCATGATCCGGGGCAAGGCCGTGATCGCCCGCGCCGAAGGTCCGGTCAGATAGCGCCGCGCGCGGCCTTCCTCGGGCATCGCCTGCACTGGCAGCGGCTCCAGCCCGACAAGCGCGGTCGGCAGCTGTGGGGCCAGCGCCCGGTAATCCTCATAGCGCCAGAGCACCACACCCGACACCGCCTCCAGCCCCAGCAGACGCCCCGCCATCTCCGACCAGCGCAGGGCCATGGGCGCGATCCCGGAACAAAAATCCTCAAACCCGACCGGCCGCCCGGCCAGAAACTGATGCCCCCAGCCCGACACCAGCCAGTCCAGCGGATTGCGGATACAGAGCGCCAGCCGCACCCCGCTCAGATCCAGCGCCGCGAAAGCCGCCTCCAGCCGTGCCGCGGCCTTCGGATAAAGCTGCGCGCCCGACATTGTCGCCGGCGGTCGCGGACTGCCAAGGATATTCTCATCCGACAGCAGCACGCATCGTCCTGCCCTGCTTTCAGCCCCAAGCACCTGCCGCAACGCCGCCCCCTGCCCCCGCATCGCATCCCGCGAGGGATAATAGCCGGGAAGTTTCAGATCATCGCGCAGCCGCTCCGGGCCGAAATAGGCACAGCCGCAGGCGCGCAGCGCCGCGCGATTGGCCATGCACAGCGCCTGAAAATGGGTGCTTGCGGATTTGTGTGCACCGATATGCACCACAACCATCCCCGGACTGGCAGGGGCAGAGGGACTCGAACCCCCGACCCTCGGTTTTGGAGACCGATGCTCTACCAACTGAGCTATACCCCTAAGTCCGTGTGCAGGGGTTAAGTCAGGCGCGCCCCAAGATCAAGAGGGAAATCACGCCTGCCCCACTTCCCGTCCCGCCCGCTCCAGCGCCACCAGATCCCCGCCGCAGATCGCCGCCTCATGCGCGAGGATCCGGTCAATCGGCCAGTCCCACCAGCGCAGTTCCAGCAACCGCGCCACCACCTCGGGCGCGAACCGCGCGCGCGACACCCGCCCCGGATTGCCGATCACCACCTGATAGGGCGCAACCCTGCCGCCCACCACCGCGCCTGCGCCGATGATCACCCCGTCCCCGATCCGCGCACCGGGCAGAATCCGCGCCCCCTGCCCGATCCAGACATCATTGCCGATGACGATATCCTTGCCCGGTCCGGGCAATGACGGCGCACCCTCGAATTCGCGATGAAAGATCGCAAACGGATAGGAGGAAAACCCGTCATAGCGATGATTGGCCCCGGCGGTGATGAAGCGCACGGAATCCGCGATCTGGCAGAACCTCCCCAGAATCAGCCGGTCCTGCGAGAATTCATAAAGATAGGGGGCCAGTTCATGCGCCCAATCCTCGGGCGGAGTCTCGGAACTGGCATAGCTATAATCGCCGATCTCCCAGCGCGGATGGTCGATCACCGCGCGCAGAAACACCGTGTCGCGATGCAGGCTGCCATCGGGCAGCGTGATGGGAAAGCGCGTCTCGGGCGCCGGAAATTGCGGCATGCTCAGCCTCTTGGTCTCATGCAGATTTTTTCACGAATTGCGTCAGGATCACGATACGCTGGCCATTCACACGCCCCTCGATCTGGCCCGCATTCTCCGGCACCAGAGAAATCCCGCGCACCGCCGTTCCGCGTTTGGCCGTGAACCCGGCCCCCTTGACCGGCAGATCCTTGATCAGCACCACGGTATCGCCCTGCGCCAGCACCGCCCCGTTGCTGTCGCGATGCATCTCGCCCGCCTCTGCCCCCGCAATCGGATGCGCTTCGGCCTCGGCCAGCAGATCCGGCTCCAGCCAGACCGTTTCCAAGAGTTCCGCCGCCCAGGGCTCTGCGCGCAGCGCATGGGTCAGCCGCCAGGCCGCGATCTGCACCTCGGGCCGCTCGCTCCAGATCGCCGATTGCAGACAGGACCAATGCGGCGCGGGCGCAATCTCGCCTGCACTCCCTGCGGCACAGGTTCCGCACAGGGCCAGCGCAGTGTCACGCGGCGCAATCGCAACCGCGCGCAACGGCCCTTCGGCCCCACAAATTGCGCATGACGTCATGATGCTGGTCCTTTCCGGCCGGGTTTCCTTGGCTTACGCCTGCCGTTGCGCGGGCGCAACAGCTTCCGCAAAGCCCCTGCAGAATACCCGTCCGGCACCGCCGGACAGCGCCCGCGAATGGCAAGGGTCGGGCGGGTGGGCCATGAGCGGGCGCTTCTGACCGCGCGCGAATGCGCCGCGCTGCGGAGGAATTGATCCCTCCAGCAGCCCCGGCCCTTCCCGGTTTCAAACGCATTCAGGCATCATCCAGCAGAAAGCCCCCTGATTGCCGCGCCCAGAGCCGCGCATAAAGCCCGCCCTCTGCCAGCAAATCCTCATGCCGCCCCTGCTCGATGATCCTTCCCTGATCCATCACCACCAGCCGGTCCATCGCCGCAATCGTGGACAGCCGATGCGCAATCGCGATCACGGTCTTGCCCTCCATGAGCTTGGTCAACTGGCTCTGGATCGCGGCTTCCACTTCCGAATCCAGCGCCGAGGTCGCCTCATCGAGAATCAGGATCGGCGCATCCTTCAGCGCCACCCGCGCAATCGCGATCCGCTGGCGCTGCCCGCCCGAGAGTTTCACCCCGCGCTCGCCCACATGCGCCTCAAGACCACGGCGGCCCTTGGCATCCGACAGATCAGCGATGAAATCGCGCGCCTCGGCCATATCCGCGGCGGCAAGGATCTGCGCCTCGCTGGCATCGGGCCGACCATAGGCGATATTGTCGCGCACCGAGCGGTGCAGAAGTGCCGTGTCCTGTGTCACCATGCCGATCGCAGCGCGCAGGCTGTCCTGCGTCACACTCGCAATATCCTGACCGTCAATCAGGATACGCCCCTGTTTCACGTCGTAAAACCGCAAGAGCAGATTGACGAGCGTGGACTTGCCCGCGCCCGACCGCCCCACCAGCCCGATCTTTTCGCCCGGCGCGATATTCAGCGAAAGCCCGTCCAGCACGGCGGGTTTCTTCACCGCCAGCCCTTCATAGCGGAAGGTCACATTCTCGAACCGCACCGCGCCTTTTTCGGCTTTCAGGGGCATGGCCTTGGGTGCATCCACAATATCCTGCGGCAGCGAAAGCGAGGATACCCCGTCGCGCACTGTCCCGATATTCTCGAAAAGCGCTGCGAATTCCCACATGATCCAATGCGACATGTTGCCCAGCCGCAGCGCCAGCGGGATCGCCACCGCCAGCGCCCCCAGTTCGACCCGGCCATTCAGCCATAGCCAAAGGCCCATGCCCGTCACCGCAGCGGTCAGAAGCGCATTGATGAAATTGACGCCCACATCCTGCAGCGCCACCAGTCGCATCTGCCGGTAGACCGTCTGCAGGAACCCGTCCAGCCCCTCGCGCGCATAGCTTTCTTCACGCGCGGCATGGCTGAACAGCTTCACCGTAGCGATATTGGTGTAGCTGTCCACGATCCGCCCCGTCATCATCGCGCGCGCATCGGCCTGCTGTTGCGACACTCTTCCCAGACGCGGCACGATCAGCCAGAGAAGCACGCCATAAGCCACCGACCACAGCAGGAACGGGAGCGCAAGCCAGGTGTCCTGCGTCGCCGCCAGCCAGAGCGTGCCAAGGAAATAGGCGCAGATATAGACAGCGACATCCATCAGCTTCATGACCACTTCGCGCACCGCGAGCGCGGTCTGCATCATCCGCGTGGCGATCCGGCCTGCGAATTCATCCTGAAAATAGCCCATCGACTGACCGAGCAGCCAGCGATGCGTCTGCCAGCGGATCCGCTGCGGGAAATTGCCCATGATCGCCTGATACATGACCAGCGCGCCAATGACCGAGATGACCGGCAGCGCCACCAGTTGCAGCCCGGCCATGCCCATCAGCCGCGCGCCTTCCTCGGCCAGAAAGCGCTCGGGGCCAAGCGCAGTCATCCGGTTCACCAGCGTGCCCAGATAGCCGATCAGGATGATCTCGATTATGGCGAAAATGATCGACAGGCCCGACATGGCCAGAAGCCAGGGCAGCACCGGTCGCGCGAAATGAAGGGTGAAACCGGTAAGCGTGCCGGGCGGCTGGCGCGGCGCGTCGGTCGGGTAAGCTTCGATCTTCTTTTCGAAGATTCTGAAAACGTTTTTCATTTTTGCCTCGAATCCAAAAGGGGCGTGTGACCTCACACGCCCCTTTAAGGTCAAGGCGTAGGGTCTTGATTACTTGATGATTTTC
>NZ_MJAP01000035.1 GCF_001884735.1 Natronohydrobacter thiooxidans
AATATCGTCGCCCGGATAGTCATAAGAGGACAGCAGCTCGCGGATTTCCATCTCGACGAGTTCCAGCAGCTCCTCGTCATCGACCTGATCGACCTTGTTCATGTAGACGACCATATAGGGGATGCCCACCTGACGACCGAGCAGGATATGCTCGCGCGTCTGCGGCATGGGGCCGTCGGCGGCGTTCACCACCAGGATCGCGCCATCCATCTGCGCAGCACCGGTGATCATGTTCTTCACATAGTCCGCGTGGCCGGGGCAGTCGACATGCGCATAGTGACGGTTCTCGGTCTCGTATTCCACATGCGCGGTCGAAATGGTGATCCCGCGCGCTTTCTCTTCGGGTGCACCATCGATCTGGTCATAGGCGCGGAACTCACCGAAATACTTCGTGATCGCAGCCGTCAGCGTCGTCTTGCCATGGTCAACATGGCCGATCGTGCCGATGTTCACATGCGGTTTATTGCGTTCAAACTTTTGCTTTGCCATCTTGGCCTCTCCTCAAACTCTTGTGGTGTGGCGGGCGGTCGCCCGTCCTACGGGGGGTGGTAGGTGGGGGTAACCCCCACCACACCGATCAGGCGTATTTCTTCTGGATCTCGTCCGAGACGTTCTGCGGAACCGGCTCGTAATGGTCGAACTGCATCGTGAAGTTGGCACGTCCCGAGGACATGGAGCGCAACGTGTTGATATAGCCGAACATATTCGCCAACGGCACGAAAGCGTTGATCGCAATCGCGTTGCCGCGCTGATCCTGGCCAGTGACCTGGCCCCGACGCGAGGTCAGATCGCCGATGATCGAACCGGTATATTCTTCCGGCGAGACGACCTCGACTTTCATCATCGGCTCAAGCAGTTTCGCACCGGCCTTTTTCAGTCCCTCACGCATGCACATCCGCGATGCAATCTCGAAGGCGAGAACCGACGAGTCCACATCGTGATATTTGCCGTCCAGAAGTGCGACCTTGAAATCGATCACCGGGAAGCCAGCCAGCGGGCCGCTATCCATGACCGATTTGATGCCCTTCTCGACGCCAGGCACGTATTCCTTGGGAACCGTACCACCCACGATGCGGGATTCGAATGAATAGCCCTCGCCCGGCTCGGTCGGCGCGATTTCCAGCTTGACCTCTGCGAACTGACCGGACCCACCCGACTGTTTCTTGTGGGTATAGGTGTGCTCGATCTTGTGGCCGATGGTTTCGCGGTAAGCCACCTGCGGCGCACCGATATTCGCTTCCACCTTGAATTCGCGCTTCAGACGGTCGACCAGAATGTCGAGGTGCAATTCGCCCATGCCCTTCATGATGGTCTGACCCGATTCGAGGTCAGTCTCCACGCGGAAGGACGGGTCTTCTGCTGCCAGACGGGCCAGACCCTGGCTCATCTTTTCCTGGTCATTCTTGGTCTTCGGCTCGACGGCAATCTCGATCACCGGCTCGGGGAAGGTCATGGTTTCGAGAACCACAGGCTTCGCCGGATCGCAGAGCGTATCCCCGGTCGTGGTTTCCTTCAGACCAGCCAGCGCGATGATGTCCCCTGCAAAGGCTTCATCGATCTCTTCGCGGTTGTTCGAATGCATCATCATCATCCGGCCAACGCGCTCTTTCTTGCCCTTGGTCGAATTCATCATCGAATCGCCCTTCTTGAGCGCGCCCGAATAGATCCGCGTGAAGGTGAGCGAGCCGACGAAGGGGTCGTTCATGATCTTGAAGGCCAGTGCCGAAAACGGCTCTGCGTCATCCGCGTTGCGCGCGATGTTGCGGGTCTCAGTCTCGTCACCCGGCGCAAAACCCATATAGGCAGGCACATCAAGCGGACCGGGCAGGAAGTCGATCACCGCGTTCAGCAGCGGCTGGACGCCCTTGTTCTTGAAGGCCGAACCAGTGCAGACCGGCACGAAATCCAGAGCCAGCGTCCCCTTGCGGATCAGGCGACGCAGCGTGTCCGCATCGGGCTCGTTGCCTTCGAGATAGGCTTCCATGACGTCGTCATCCTGTTCGACGACAATCTCGATCATGTTCGAGCGCCATTCGTCGGCCAGGTCTTTCAGGTCATCACGGATCTCCTGACGGGTCCAGCTTGCGCCCAGATCCTCGCCTTTCCAGGTCCATTCTTCCATCGAGATCAGGTCGATGATGCCTTCGAGCTTGTCCTCGGCACCAATCGGCAGTTGCACGGGCAGCGGGGTCGCGCCGGTGCGGTCCTTGATCATCTTCACGCAGTTGAAGAAATCCGCGCCGATCTTGTCCATCTTGTTGACGAACACAATCCGCGGGACCTTGTAGCGGTCAGCCTGACGCCAGACGGTTTCCGTCTGCGGCTCGACACCGGCGTTTCCGTCCAGCAGACAAATCGCACCATCAAGCACGGCGAGCGAACGCTCGACTTCGATGGTGAAGTCAACGTGTCCCGGCGTGTCGATGATGTTGAAGCGGAACTTCTCGCTCAGCGGGGTCTGACCGTCGATGGTCTTTTCCCAGAAGGTGGTGGTTGCAGCCGAAGTGATCGTGATGCCACGCTCCTGCTCCTGCTCCATCCAGTCCATGGTGGCGGCACCATCATGAACTTCACCGATCTTGTGCGACTTGCCCGTGTAATACAGGATACGCTCGGTCGTCGTCGTCTTGCCGGCGTCGATATGCGCCATGATACCGAAATTCCGGTAGCGCGTGAGAGGGTATTCGCGTGCCATGATATTGATCCTCAGGCTTGCAGTGTTGCGTCTTACCAGCGGTAGTGGCTGAATGCCTTGTTGGCATCGGCCATCTTATGCGTGTCTTCCCGCTTCTTGACGGCAGAACCGCGCGAGTTGACCGCATCGACCAGCTCACCGGCCAGACGCTCTTCCATGGTGTTCTCGTTACGGGTGCGCGCAGCCTTGATCAGCCAGCGGATCGCCAGCGCCTCGCGGCGCGACGGGCGCACTTCGACCGGAACCTGATAGGTGGCACCACCGACGCGGCGCGAGCGCACTTCGACGGACGGTTTGATGTTGTCGAGCGCTTCATGGAACACTTCGATGGGCGCGCGCTTCAGCTTCGCCTCGACGCGATCCATCGCGTTATAGACGATCGATTCGGCGACCGACTTCTTGCCGTCGATCATCAGGTTGTTCATGAATTTCGACAGAACCTTGTCGCCGAATTTGGCGTCAGGCAGGATTTCGCGCTTTTCAGCAGCGTGACGACGAGACATTCAAGGCTCTCCTTACTTCGGACGCTTCGCGCCATATTTCGAGCGGCGCTGCTTACGGTCTTTGACGCCCTGGGTATCCAGAACACCACGCAGGATGTGGTAACGCACACCGGGAAGGTCTTTTACACGACCGCCGCGGATCAGCACGACCGAGTGCTCTTGCAGGTTGTGCTTTTCACCGGGGATGTAGCTGATGACCTCGTAGCCATTGGTCAGGCGCACCTTGGCGACTTTCCGCATGGCCGAGTTCGGCTTCTTCGGCGTTGTGGTATAGACGCGCGTGCAAACGCCGCGTTTCTGGGGGCACTGCTCCAGATGCTGCGACTTGGAGCGCTTGACTTTCGGCTGCCGCGGCTTGCGGATCAGCTGTTGGATCGTTGGCATTCCGGTTCTTCCCGTTTCAACCCGTTTTTCATGGCGCTTTCACGCCGCTCACTCGCGTGCGCCCGGTCCATCAGGGCAGAACGCACAAAACCGCTTGCGTCCCGATTGGGGGGCGCCGCGGTGGAATTCCAGAGGATCGGGGCTGACTGGCCCGGATCATGACCACTACAATTTTGATACCATGACATGTCGGACCAGTTGCCGGACTCGTCAGGTTGTGGCGCGTATAGGGGGAGTCGCGGGGGATGTCAACAGCAGCAGCGCGTCAGGGCGCGAGAGCCAGCAAGCTTGCCTGATCATGGCAGAAATGACGGCGCAGAACAGTGTCGATCTGCGCCGCATCATAGTCGATCCGCTTGCCGGAAACCAGCGCGCCAGAATCGTTGTCGCGGTGAACCGTGCGTATGAAACGCGGGGTCAGCGCCTCGGTATAGGTGTTCCAGCGCGTATGGACCTGGCGATGATCGGTCGAAAAGATTGTCGGGCGCGCGTCAACCTGCGCGAGCATACCCATTCCGATCCCCAGAGGCAGCTTTTCGATCACGCCATATAGCCGGTTTCCCTGCTCTGAGAGCTCAAGAAACAAACCGTTGTTGAAGCAGACCACTGCAGGCGCATCTGCAGGTCCGGCAGCGGCGACAGTGGGCGCGATGCGCTTTTGCGCCTCAACGACATCGCGGCCCAGCGCGTCGTCGTCATCGAGCCTGAGCGACAGGATATGCGTCGCCTCGGGGCGGGTGCAGGCCTGGAGTGCGTCTTTGGTCGATCTGTAATTGTTGTACGGCGGCAGCGCGACGATATGCGCATCACGCAACGGTGCGATCAACTGGGCCAGTCGGGAGCGCGCGCTGGCCGGGAAATCCGTGCCCACCAGCACCGCCAGCGTGAAATCCGGATCGGTCTGCCCAAGCAACGACGGCAGGGTCAGGGCCTCGAACAGCCGGAAGCGGCGTTCCAGCCGGTCGGGGGCGTAAAGTGTGGCGCGGGCAGCGTCCAGCCCGTCGCGCGAGAGACGAAAGCCCCCCTCCGCAACATAGGAAAACCGGATCACGATAATGACCTGCATCCGCATGAAGCCTACTCCTTCTCGGGCGAGATTGCCCGAGAGACCCAACAAAGAAAAGCCCCCGCAACTTGCGTTGCGGGGGCTTGTCGCGCGTGCAGCGCGGGCTTAGTCGTCCTTGCGGCCAAAGACCATATCGGCCTCGGACATCTCGGCAGGCTCGGGTGCGGCCAAGGCCGCCGCCGCTTCCGCCTCGGCACGGCGGGCTTCCAGAACCTTGCGGTCCCGTTCTGCCGCGATGCCGCGCACTTTCGCAACGACACCGCCCGTACCCGCCGGGATCAGGCGCCCCACGATCACGTTCTCTTTCAGGCCGACCAGATGATCGCGCTTGCCCTGAACCGAGGCTTCGGTCAGCACGCGGGTCGTTTCCTGGAAGGAGGCGGCCGAGATGAAGCTGCGCGTTTGCAGCGACGCCTTGGTGATCCCCAGAAGGATCGGCTCGCCTTTCGCAGGCTCCAACCCCTGAGCAAGTGCCTTTTCGTTCACCTCATCGAACTCGGCCTTGTCAACATGCTCGCCTTTCAGCAGCGTCGTTTCGCCACTGTCGAGGATCTCCCATTTCTGCAGCATCTGCCGCACGATCACCTCGATATGCTTGTCGTTGATCTTCACGCCCTGCAGGCGGTAGACGTCCTGCACTTCGTCAATCAGGTAATTGGCCAGCGCCTCGATCCCGAGGATGCGCAGGATATCATGGGGGGCGGGGTTGCCATCCATGATGTAATCGCCGCGCTGGACGAAATCGCCCTCCTGCACCGGGATATGCTTGCCCTTGGGCACCAGATATTCCGCCGGTTCCAGCGTCTCATCGACGGGTTGGATACGGATGCGGCGCTTGTTCTTGTAGTCCTTCTCGAAATGCACATAGCCATCGATTTCGCAGATGATGGCATGATCTTTCGGACGGCGCGCCTCGAACAATTCGGCCACACGCGGCAGACCCCCGGTGATGTCCTTGGTCTTGGCACCTTCGCGCGGAATACGCGCCACAACGTCACCGGCCACGATATCCTGCCCGTCCTCGACCGACAGAATGGCGTCGACCGACATCGGATAGGTGATCGGATTGCCCGCCTCGTTGCGCATCGGCTCACCGCTTTCGGCATCCATCAGGATCACTTCCGGCTTGAGATCGCCACCTTTCGGCACCGAGCGCCAGTCGGTCACGATCTTCTGCGTCATGCCGGTGGCCTCGTCGGTCTCATCACGGACCGAAAGGCCCGCAATCAGGTCAACGAAACGCGCGCGCCCCGTGGTCTCTGCGATGATCGGCAGGGTATAGGGATCCCATTCGAAAAGCTTCGCGCCACGTTCGATCTGCTCGCCATCCTTGACAAAGAGCTTCGCGCCATAGCCCGGCTTGAAGGTCGCGCGTTCGACATTGTTCTCGTCGATGATCGCAACCTGCATGGACCGGCCCGTGACGATCAGATCGCCCGCGGAATTGGTGATCGTCTGCGCATTGCGCAGCTCGATCCGGCCCGCCGCATTCGCTTCCTGGAAGGACTGGCTGCCACCCTGTGCGATACCCCCGATATGGAAGGTCCGCATGGTCAGCTGTGTGCCCGGCTCACCGATGGATTGCGCCGCGATGATCCCGACCGCCTCGCCCTTGTTGACCAGCGTGCCGCGCGCAAGGTCACGCCCGTAGCACTTGGCGCAGACGCCTTCTTCGGCCTCACAGGTCAAGGGCGAGCGGATCTTGACCGTCGCCACGCCCGCGCCTTCGATTGCATCCGCGTCACGCTCGCCGATCAGGGCATTGCGTGCCACCAGCAATTCGCCGGTCGCAGGGTCGGTCACATCCTCTGCCGCGACACGGCCGAGAACGCGCTCGGCGAGCGACGACACGACCTCGCCATCGTTCACCGCCGCCTGCGCGGTGATGAAGCGATCCGTGCCGCAATCATCCGAGCGCACGATGCAATCCTGTGCCACATCCACCAGACGCCGCGTCAGATAGCCCGAATTCGCAGTCTTGAGCGCGGTATCGGCCAGACCTTTGCGCGCACCATGGGTCGAGTTGAAGTATTCAAGAACGGTCAGACCTTCCTTGAAGTTCGAGATGATCGGCGTCTCGATGATCTCGCCCGAAGGCTTGGCCATCAGACCGCGCATCCCGCCCAGCTGCTTCATCTGTGCAGGCGAACCCCGCGCCCCGGAATGGGACATCATATAGACCGAGTTCGGCTCCAGTTCGCGGCCTTCCTCGTCGCGGCGCACCGCCGAGATCTCGCCCATCATGGCATTCGCCACAGCGTCCGAGCATTTCGACCAGGCATCCACAACCTTGTTGTATTTCTCGCCCTGGGTGATCAGCCCGTCCAGATACTGCTGCTCGAACTCCTTGACCTGATCACGCGTATCGCCCACCAGATCCCATTTGCTGTCGGGGATGAGCATGTCATCCTTGCCGAAGGAAATCCCGGCACGGAAGGCTTCGCGGAACCCGAGGCTCATGATCTGGTCACAGAAGATGACCGACTCTTTCTGACCGCAATAACGGTAAACATTGTCGATGACGTTCTGGACGTCCTTCTTGCGGAGCAGGCGGTTGACCAGCTCAAACGGCGCTTTCGCATTCATCGGCAGAAGCGCACCCAGCCGCAAGCGGCCCGGCGTGGTCTCATACCGACGCAGAACTTCGTTGCCGTCTTCGTCGATCTGCTTGATGCGGCACTGGATCTTCGCGTGCAGATGCACTTCGCCAGCAGCCAGCGCGTGTTCCACTTCCTCGATCGAGGAGAAGATCATGCCCTCGCCGGTCATGCCCTCGCGCATCATCGAGACATAGTAGAGCCCCAGAACCATGTCCTGCGACGGCACGATGATCGGCGCACCATTGGCGGGCGACAGCACGTTATTCGTGGACATCATCAAGACACGCGCTTCAAGCTGGGCTTCCAGCGAGAGCGGCACATGCACGGCCATCTGGTCGCCGTCAAAGTCGGCGTTGAAGGCCGAACAGACTAGCGGGTGAAGCTGGATCGCCTTGCCTTCGATCAGAATCGGCTCGAATGCCTGAATGCCCAGACGGTGCAGCGTGGGTGCCCGGTTCAGAAGAACCGGGTGCTCGCGGATCACCTCATCCAGAATATCCCAGACTTCGGGACGCTCTTTCTCGACCAGCTTCTTGGCCTGTTTCACCGTCGAGGACAGCCCTTTGGCCTCCAGCCGCGAATAGATGAAGGGCTTGAACAGCTCCAGCGCCATCTTCTTGGGCAACCCGCATTGATGCAGCTTCAGCTCGGGGCCGGTCACGATGACCGAACGGCCCGAGAAGTCCACGCGCTTGCCCAGAAGGTTCTGACGGAAGCGCCCCTGCTTGCCCTTGAGCATATCCGAGAGCGATTTCAGCGGGCGTTTGTTGTTGCCCGTGATCACCCGGCCGCGGCGGCCATTGTCAAAGAGCGCATCAACCGCTTCCTGCAGCATCCGCTTTTCGTTGCGCACGATGATATCGGGCGCACGCAATTCGATCAGGCGCTTGAGGCGGTTGTTGCGGTTGATGACGCGGCGGTAGAGATCGTTCAGGTCGGACGTCGCGAAACGGCCCCCGTCCAGCGGCACCAGCGGGCGCAGTTCCGGCGGGATCACCGGCAGCACGGTCAGCACCATCCATTCCGGGCGGTTGCCGGATTCGATGAAATGCTCGACCACTTTCAGCCGCTTGATGATCTTCTTGGGCTTCAATTCGCCCTTGGCCTCTTTCAGTTCTTCGCGCAGGCGCAGGGCTTCATCTTCCAGGTCGATATTCGCGAGCATTTCGCGGATCGCCTCGGCGCCGATATTGGCAGTGAAGGCATCGGCACCATACTGATCCTGCGCGTCAAGGAATTCTTCCTCGGTCATCAACTGGCCGTAGACCAGATCGGTCAGACCGGGTTCGATGACGACATAATTCTCGAAATAGAGGATGCGCTCCAGATCCCGCAGCGTCATGTCCAGCATCAGACCGATGCGCGAGGGCAGCGATTTCAGAAACCAGATATGGGCAACGGGCGCGGCCAGCTCGATATGGCCCATACGCTCGCGCCGGACTTTCTGCAGCGTGACTTCCACACCGCATTTTTCGCAGACAACGCCGCGATATTTCATGCGCTTGTACTTGCCACAAAGGCATTCGTAATCCTTGATCGGGCCAAAGATACGCGCGCAGAAGAGGCCGTCGCGCTCGGGCTTGAAGGTCCGGTAGTTGATCGTTTCGGGCTTCTTGATCTCGCCATAAGACCACGACAGGATACGCTCGGGCGATGCCAGCGAGACGCGGATCTGATCGAAGGTCTTGGGCTGGGCCAAGGGGTTGAACGGGTTGGTGGTCAGTTCCTGGTTCATCTGTCTATCCTTGAAAGGCTCGGGGGAAAGAAAGGCGTGGTGCGTGCGGAGCACGCACCGTACCGCCGCAGCGTAGGGTGCGTGATCTCACGCACCTTCAGCCCTCTTCCTCCGAATCCAGGAGTTCCATATTCAGGCCGAGGCCACGGACTTCCTTCACCAGCACGTTGAAGGATTCGGGCACACCGGCCTCGAAATTGTCCTCGCCCTTGACGATCGATTCATAGACCTTGGTCCGGCCTGCCACGTCATCCGACTTCACGGTCAGCATCTCCTGCAGCGTGTAGGCCGCGCCATAGGCTTCAAGCGCCCAGACCTCCATCTCACCCAGCCGCTGGCCACCGAACTGCGCCTTACCCCCCAGCGGCTGCTGGGTCACAAGGCTGTAGGGCCCGGTCGAGCGTGCGTGCAGCTTGTCATCGACCAGATGGTGCAGCTTGAGCATGTATTTCACACCCACGGTCACCGACCGCGCGAACTGCTCGCCCGTGCGCCCGTCGAACACCACGGACTGGCCCGAAGTGTCGAAGCCCGCGCGCGCAAGCGCGTCATTGACATCCGCTTCTTTCGCGCCGTCAAAGACCGGGGTGCCGATCGGCACGCCGCGCGTGACCGTCGAGGCGGCCTCGACCAGCGCGTCCTCCTCCATGCCGTCGAAGACGTCATTGTAGAAGTCATCGCCATAGCCGATGCGCATCGCCTCGCGCACCGGGGTCATGTCACCCGAGCGGCGATAGTCCTGCAGCGCCTCGTCGATCTTGACACCCAGGCCGCGCAAGGCCCAGCCCATATGAGTCTCCAGGATCTGACCGACATTCATCCGCGACGGCACGCCGAGGGGGTTCAGCACCAGATCGACCGTGGTCCCGTCCGCGAGGAAGGGCATGTCCTCTTGCGGCACGACTTTCGAGATCACACCCTTGTTGCCGTGACGACCGGCCATCTTGTCGCCCGCCTGAAGCTTGCGCTTCACGGCGACAAAGACCTTGACCATTTTCATCACGCCCGGCGGCAGATCGTCGCCACGACGGACTTTCTCGACCTTATCGTCGAAACGGGCCTGCAACTGGCGCTTCTGCTGGTCGAAAAGCGCATTCAGGGCTTCGACTTCCTGCGCTTCGGCCTCATCGGCCAGCGCAAGCTGCCACCACTGGCCGCGGCTCAGGCTTTCCAGAAGTTCCTCATTGATCTCGGAATTGGGTTTCACGCCCTTGGGGCCTTTCACCGCAACCTTGCCAAGGATCAACTGACGCAGGCGCCCGTAGATGTTGCGCTCCAGGATCTCCAGCTCGTCATCGCGGTCGCGCGACAGGCGGGCAATCTCTTCGCGCTCGATCTGCAGGGCGCGCTCGTCCTTGTCCACGCCGTGGCGGTTGAACACGCGCACTTCCACGATCGTGCCATAAGCCCCCGGCGGCAGGCGCAGCGAAGTGTCGCGCACATCGGATGCCTTTTCGCCAAAGATCGCGCGCAAGAGCTTTTCTTCCGGCGTCATCGGGCTTTCACCCTTGGGCGTGACCTTGCCCACCAGAATATCGCCCGCCTGCACTTCCGCGCCGACATAGACGATCCCTGCCTCATCCAGATTGCGCAGGGCTTCTTCGCCCACATTCGGGATATCGCGGGTGATCTCTTCCGGCCCGAGTTTGGTGTCGCGGGCCGCGACCTCATACTCGTCGATATGGATCGAGGTGAAGACGTCATCCTTGAGGATGCGCTCGGAGATCAGGATCGAGTCCTCGTAGTTGTAGCCATTCCACGGCATGAAGGCCACGACCACGTTCCGGCCGACGGCCAGTTCGCCCATATCGGTGCAGGGACCGTCTGCGACCACTTCACCGCGCGTCACCTGATCGCCCACTTTCACCAGCGGGCGCTGGTTGATGCAGGAGGACTGGTTCGAGCGCTTGAACTTGCGCAAGCGGTAGATGTCCACACCCGGCTCGCCCGGTTCCAGCATCTCGGTGGCGCGCACAACGATCCGCTGTGCATCGACCTGATCGATGACACCGGCACGCCGCGCCATGATGGCCGCGCCCGAGTCGCGGGCCACAACACCCTCGATCCCGGTGCCGACCAGCGGCGAATCCGCCTGCAACAACGGCACCGCCTGACGCATCATGTTCGAGCCCATCAGCGCGCGGTTGGCGTCGTCATTTTCCAGGAAGGGAATGAGCGAGGCCGCAACCGAAACCAGCTGCTTCGGCGACACGTCGATCAGATCGACCGAATCCGAGGGCGAGAGCATGAAATCGCCGCCCTTGCGGGTCGAGACCAGATCATTGACGAAGCGCATATCGCCATCAAGCTGCGCATTGGCCTGCGCGACCGTATGGCGCTGCTCTTCGGTGGCCGAGAGATAGACCACCTCATCCGTCACCTGCCCGTTCACGACCTTGCGGTACGGGGTCTCGATGAAGCCATATTTGTTCACGCGGGCAAAGGTGGCCAGCGAGTTGATCAGACCGATATTCTGACCTTCCGGCGTCTCGATCGGGCACATGCGACCGTAATGGGTCGGGTGCACGTCGCGCACCTCGAAGCCCGCGCGCTCGCGCGTCAGACCCCCCGGCCCAAGCGCGGACAGGCGCCGCTTGTGGGTGACTTCCGACAGCGGGTTGGTCTGGTCCATGAATTGCGACAGCTGCGAAGAGCCGAAGAATTCGCGCACCGCCGCCGCCGCCGGCTTGGCGTTGATCAGATCCTGCGGCATCACCGTGTCGATCTCGACCGAGGACATGCGCTCGCGGATCGCGCGCTCCATGCGCAGCAGGCCGACGCGATACTGGTTTTCCATCAATTCGCCGACCGAACGGACACGACGGTTGCCGAGGTGGTCGATATCATCGACCTCGCCCTTGCCATCGCGCAACTCCACCAGACCACGGACACAGGCCACGATATCTTCGGGGCGCAGCGTGCGCAGCGTGTCGGGCGCATCCAGTTGCAGGCGCATGTTCATCTTCACGCGACCCACAGCCGACAGGTCATAGCGCTCGGAATCGAAGAACAGCTGGTCAAACAGCGCCGAGGCGGTGTCGACCGTGGGCGGCTCGCCGGGACGCATGACGCGGTAGATATCCATCAACGCGCCGTCGCGGCTCCAGTTCTTGTCTGCCGCCATGGTGTTGCGGATATAGGGGCCGACATTCACACCATCGATATCGAGCACGTCGATCTGGGTGATATCATTGTCGAGAAGTGTCTTGAGTGTGCCGCCCTTGACCTCGCCATCCTTGTCCAGATCCCAGGTCAGCTCATCCCCGGCCTCGACATAGATCTCGCCGGTTTCCTCGTTGATGATATCATGCGCCACATAGCGCCCCACGATCCGGTCGAAGGGCAGCAGCAATTCCGTGACCTTGCCCTCGTCGATCAGCTTCTTGACCGCACGCGGAGTCATCTTGTCGCCGGCCTTGCAGATCACCTCGCCCGTGGCTGCGTCGACCAGATCGAAAGTCGGGCGCGTGCCGCGCACGCGCTCGGGGAAGAATTTCGTGACCCAGCCCTTGTTCTTCTTCAGGCTGTAGGTGACGCGATCATAATAGGCATCCATGATCTGGTTCTGATCCATGCCCAGCGCATAGAGAAGCGTCGTCACCGGCAGCTTGCGGCGACGGTCTATGCGCGCATAGACGATATCCTTGGCGTCAAATTCGAAATCCAGCCAGGAACCGCGATAGGGGATGATCCGGCACTGGAACAACAGCTTGCCCGAGCTGTGCGTCTTGCCTTGGTCATGGTCGAAGAACACGCCGGGGCTGCGGTGCATCTGGCTGACCACCACGCGCTCGGTGCCATTGACCACGAAAGTCCCGTTATGCGTCATGAGCGGCATGTCGCCCATGAAGACATCCTGTTCCTTGATGTCCTTCACCGATTTCGCACCGGTATCCTCATCGACATCGAACACGATCAGGCGCAGCGTCACTTTCAACGGTGCGGCATAGGTCATGTCGCGCTGCATGCACTCGTCGATATCGTATTTCGGCTTCTCCAGATCGTACTTCACGAATTCGAGAGTTGCCGTCTCGTTGAAGTCCCTGATCGGGAAAACCGACTGAAACACGCCCATGATGCCTTCGCCATCAAGCGGCTTTTCAGCATCGCCGGAGCGCAGGAACAGATCGTAGGAGGATTTCTGAATCTCGATCAGATTCGGCATCTCCAGCACTTCGCGGATCTTGCCGAACATCTTGCGGATACGTTTCTGGCCAACATAGGATGCCATGCGCGTCGTCACCTTTCCTGGTCTTCGCGGGCGGGCGGGCTGTCGGGCCTCAGCCGCCGGCCGCATGCGAAACGGGTGTGGGGCTCTATTCCTGCGCACCCTCCCACAGGTGCGCTCCCGAGCCGATCACTTTCCCTGGACAATGCTCTGACCAGATAACCCGGCCCAGAGCGCTGTCCAGAAACAGCGATAAACTGGGGCTGGCGTGACCAGCCCCAGTTTGCGATTCTGTCAGATCGAGATGCCGCGCATCCCGCCCGATTACTTGAGCTCGACCTTCGCGCCAGCTTCTTCGAGCTTTTTCTTGATCTCTTCTGCTTCCTCTTTCGGAGCAGCTTCCTTGACGGCCTTGCCACCAGCTTCGACCAGATCCTTGGCTTCTTTCAGGCCAAGACCGGTGATGCCACGGACTTCCTTGATGACCGCAATCTTGTTTGCGCCGGCATCCACGAGGATGACGTCAAACTCGGTCTTTTCTTCTGCAGCGGGGCCAGCATCAGCCGCCGGGCCAGCCACCATCACAGCGCCGCCAGCTGCGGGCTCGATGCCGTATTCGTCTTTCAGGATGGTTTTCAGTTCCTGAGCTTCGAGCAGCGTGAGGTTCACGATTTGCTCTGCAAGTGCTTTGAGATCAGCCATTGTTTCGTTCCATGTCTTTCAGGGTTTGAGTGTCCAACGCGAGCGCAACAGCGCCACGCGGGCCTAAGGTTGCTTATGCCGCTTCCCGCTCTTCGAGCGTTGTGAGGATCGAGGCAATATTCGAAGCAGGTGCGCCAATCGCGCCAGCGATGTTCGAGGCGGGTGCGCCAATGCACGACACGACCTGAGCAATGAGCTCTTCGCGCGACGGCATCTTTGCGACCGACGAAACACCGGCGGCATCGAGCGCCGTTTCACCCATCGCGCCACCAATGATCACCAGCTTCTGGTTTTCCTTGGCATAGGCATCGACCACTTTCGCCGCAGCGACTGGGTCTTCCGAATAGGCAAGAACGGTCATCCCGGTCAGAAGGCCCGAAATGCTTTCGCAGGGCTTTCCTTCAAGGGCGATCTTGGCGAGCCTGTTCTTGGCGACGCGTACAGCCCCACCCGCATCACGCATGCGTGCGCGCAGGACTTGCATCTCCGCAACCGTGAGGCCCGTGTATTGTGCAACCACAACCACGCCAGAGCTTTCGAAGATCTGGCCGAGCTCGTCGACCACTTTCTCTTTTTGGGCTCTATCCACAGGGTCTCTCCAGTTTATGGAGGGTTTCCCCTCCGGCTCGTTGCGTCAGGCAATCTGCCTGACATGAGGTCCGAACGGGCCTTCCCAATATCGCCCGAGGAAATCTCCCCAGACCTGTATTGTTCCACTCCCGTCTCAGGCAGGAATTATGATGGTCAGACCATCACCCACCGTCTCGGACGAATCATCAAGGCAAATGCGCAAGCGCCCATTGCCCTGACGAAGTGGCTCCCTAGACGATGTGGGCGGCAATGCCAAGGGCGAAAATGCCGCTTATGCGCAACAGCACCGTGATCGGGGGGCAAGCACCTTTGCGCATCGGCATCCGCTGGCACCGCTTTTCGGTGATACGTCGTATTACTGCGTGCCCTGAAGCTGGGCGCGGTAGTATTCGGCTTCGGCGCGGGCCTCGCGCAATCCATCCATCGCGGCAGCAAGTTCGGCTTCGGACTGCGCCAGCCGAGTGGTCAGATCACGTTCGCGATTTTCCACATAGTCGATCGCCTGATCGCGGATCAGTTCCGCCTCGTGCAGCGCCTGCGCCATGCGGTCCAGCTCGCCCAGATCCTGCTGGCGAACCCGCGTGAAACGATGCACCAGCCAGTTCGCGGCCCATCCCAGACCGAAGGTCACGAACAGAATGATTGCCGTCACGGTCACAAATTCAATGCGGTCCATCTATCCCCCATTCGACTGGCGCCTTGTGACAGCGCTGTTCGTTTTTCATTGTTGCGGTCGCTCGACCGGGCGCGTTGTGTCTCCGGCGCCTTCCGTCACCACGATCTCCAGATCGGATTCGTCCATTGGCTCTGCCTCGGCGGCCTGCGCGGCAGCATCCGCTGGCGCATCGCCCTCGCGCTCTGCCGCTGCCGCCTCGGCCGAAGCGCCGGTCAGTTTGAACTCGATGCGCCGGTTGGCTTCACGACCGGAAGCTGTGGAATTATCGGCAATCGGAAATTCCGGGCCGTAACCCTTGGTCGTGAAATCCGACACCAGCGCACCGCGTGCCAGAAGCGCCGCCTTCACGGCATCCGCGCGCTGCTGGCTCAGGCGCATATTGGTCTCAAGCCGACCCTGGCTGTCGGTATGCCCGCCGATTTCCATCTCAAGGCGGCCACAATCGCGCAGGATCTCGGCGATCTTGTCCAGCACCCGCGCGGCATCCGAGACAATCGAGGCCGAGCCGGGATCGAATGTGATCTGCTGGTCGGTCAGGGTTTCGTCGATCCAGACTTCGCAGCGCGCAGGCGTCGGCTGCATCGCAATTGGATCGAAACGCTCGTCATAGCGGATATTGAGCGAGAACACCGCCCCCTGCCCCAGCTTGTCGGCCAGCACGCGCGAAAGCTCATCCGAAACCGCGGTATTGCCGGAAACCCCGGTCACGTCGAAACGATCCGGCCGCACGCGCACCATGCCGAATTCCAGTTGCGACAGCGCATCCACGGCAAGAAGCGCGCGCACGGGCCAGCCTTCGGGCAGGTCCGGGTCCACCCGCGCGGACATCTGCACGGATTGAAGGCCGTATTCAGCGCGGGCCAGAGATTGCACGGCATCGCGTAGTCTTTCGTCGGTCAACCGGCCACGAAGTATGACTGCCCCTTCCTGCGACCGGCTGGCGACGAATTCCAGCGCATCTTCGCTGCGGGCCAGATCATCGTCAGTCGGGGGCAACCGGGTCGCATTCAGGGAAAACGCTTCCGGAAGACGGTTTTCCAGCTCGCCCGCGACCTGATCGAAACTCTCGGCAGATACGGAATTGGGCACAACCAGAGACACATCGGTATCCGCAAGCGTCACGCTGCCCGCGCCCAGCCGTGACACGGCGCGGATCGCCTCGACGGCCCCCGCCTGCCAGCGCGGTGTTGGCGTGCCAAGACCGATCACGCAGGAGAGCACCCCGGTCGCCCCGGCCCCGCGCGCGGCGTTGAGGATCGCGTTGCGCGCCTCGGTCGTATCTGCGGAACAGGCATCAAACCGGGCGCCCTCTTCATCGATGACGAAACGCAGCGTGAAGGGCGTGATGACCGGGCGAGGTGCGGAGATATTGACACTGGCAATCAATCCGCGCGGGCGTTCGCGGGTCAGCTTGTCGCGCATCTCGTTGCGCTGTCTTTCGCTTTCCGCCAGACCGACAACCGCGACCTGATCAGCCCCGATGGAAACCTTGCTGCTCGGGATCATGGCCAGCGCGTTCAGCCCATAGGAAACGGCCTGCTCCCAGCCAAAAGGCACGGGATGGCTAGCGGTTTCCAGCATGTTCACCACAGAGATTTCAGGATCAATTGCTTCTATCCGACTTACAACCGAGGACAGGTCATAGGCAGCCGGAATCAGTCCGATCAACTGCACTTCCAGCCCGTTGCGTAGAATCTCGATGGAGAAACGGGGCGCGGAAATCTCCATCGACGGCGCGACCGTGATCTCGTCGATCACACGTTCCGCCGGGATGACGGAGGACACGGCACTCAGCGCGCGGAACCGCGTCGCCTCGTTCGCCGCCTCGCCGCGCAAGGTCAGCAGCAAGCCATCGCTGGACACCTCGGCCCAGTCCAGCCCCTGTTCCGCCAGGACCGCAGAGGTATCGCGCTCCAGCACATGTTCGATCCAGCGCACAGCCGCAGACGCCGCGAATACCGCCAAAAGCGCGGCCAACGCAAAGGCAAGCGCCATGAGCATTGTCGCCTTATGCGCAGAGCCAAGGCGACTTGCATCAGAGCGCAATCGCTGCGCCAGAATAGCTAATTTTTCCTTCATGCGGCGTCCCCTAGCGCCTGAGCGCGACAGGTGCAATCAGACGAAAACCGTGATGGCAAGAAACAGCGCAGCCAACAAGCCCGCATCCCTGTTAGAGCGGAACAAGCGCAAGCACATCTGCGTGTCATTGATGTCAAGCCTGCCCAACTGCCAGTTCATATGCCAGCCAAGCGCCCATGCGCCTGCCAGACCCAGCGACATTTTTAGCGGGTCCGCAAGCGGTGCCAGCGCATAGATCACTGCCAGAGACATCAGGACCACCGTCGCCACCAGAAAGGCGCGCAGCCAGGTTTCGGTCTTGTCGCCGAACAGGCGCGCGGTGGATTTCACGCCGATAAGCTCATCATCCTCGCGATCCTGATGGGCATAGATCGTGTCATAGAACAGCGTCCAGCAGATGCCCGCAAGATACAGGAAGAAGGCCGGCAATCCGATGGAGCCGGTCTGCGCAGTCCAGGCCAGAAGCGCACCCCAGTTGAACGCCAGCCCCAGAAAGACCTGAGGCCACCAGGTGAAGCGCTTGGCGAAGGGATAGATCGCGACCAGTCCCAGCGACATCAGCCCAAGCCCGATGGCCGTCCAGTTGAAGGTAAAGAGGATCAGTGCCGCGATCGCGGCCTGCGCGCCCATCCAGATTGCCGCTTCGCGCACCGTCACCTGACCGGAGGGGATGGGCCGCGACCGGGTGCGCGCCACCTTG
The DNA here is from genome assembly GCF_001884735.1 of Natronohydrobacter thiooxidans. Classification (GTDB taxonomy): domain Bacteria; phylum Pseudomonadota; class Alphaproteobacteria; order Rhodobacterales; family Rhodobacteraceae; genus Roseinatronobacter; species Roseinatronobacter thiooxidans_A. The sequence goes on from NZ_MJAP01000035.1 coordinate 17,900, forward strand.
TCGTCAATGTCGCGATCAGTAATGTCGTTCCATGTACATCCCGCCCCGCGCATCAGAAATGCGCCGATTGCGCAGCCGATGAAAATCCAGAAGGTCAGCCAGCCAGCCGCCTCCGGCCTGGCGGCCGCGCCCAGAAACAGACCCCACCAGCAAGGCAGCAGCAGGAGCCATGTCCCGATCGGGCGATCTGCGCGCGACAGCCGCAGATAGGGTTTCAGGTCATCCGGGGCGTACTCGTCCACCCAGTTGGACGCAGGCGCATCGCTCACGCCACCCTTTTGCGCTGCACCCTCTGGCCTTTGCTCGGTCTCGGTCATACTCTCGGTCCCATGGACAGTGACAGCCTTCGCGCGAAAATTCGCCTCTATGTAGATCAGCCTTTGGGTCAGGGGCAACCCGTTGCCCTGTCACAGCCACAGGCGCATTATCTGGCCAATGTCCTGCGCAAGGGGCCGGGCACGCCGCTTGCGCTGTTCAACAGCCGCGATGGTGAATGGCGGGCCGAGCTTGCAGAGATCGGCAAACGCGGCGCGGTAGCGCTATGTCAGGCATTGGCCGCGCCCCAGCATATGCCCCCCGATCTATGGCTGATCTTCGCGCCGATCAAGAAGGCGCGCACGGATTTCATTGTCGAGAAAGCCACCGAGCTGGGGGCCGCACGCATCTTGCCGGTCCAGACCGAGTTCACCAATTCCGAACGCATCCGGCAGGACCGGCTGCAGGCCCATGCCATCGAGGCCGCAGAGCAATGCGGCGGAACCTTTGTCCCGGAGGTCGCCGGGTTGCAGCCGCTTGCGCGCCTGCTGGAGCATTGGCCGGAAGGGCGCGCGCTGATCTTTGCCGACGAATCGCTTGTCGATCAGTCCCGTGCGGCAGTTCTGCCCAGCGCCCCCGCCGCCATCCTGATCGGCCCCGAAGGCGGCTTTTCCGAGGCCGAGCGCAAGCGGTTGCGCGCGATGGCACATATCCACCCTCTGGCGCTCGGGCCGCGCATCCTGCGGGCGGATACAGCCGCTGTTGCGGCCCTGACGCTCTGGCAATCGCAACGAGGCGACTGGGGATGATCGGCCTGATCCGCCGCGCAACCACTGAACGCAAGTCCGTCGCTGCCTTCCGGCGCGCCGTGCTCGACGGTTTCGGCAGCGACGCCCCGCAGAAGCTGCGGCTCATCAAGGATGGTCCGCTCGCGCGGGTTGCTTCCGGGAACTGGCGCGGGCGCGAGGTGATCGTGAAACAGTTCCACAGCCGCGATCCCGAAACCGATATGGCCGCGATGGTTGCGGAACATGACCGGCTTCACCAGCTTTTCCCCCATGGCCCGCTGCGCGCAGGCCTGATGCTGGCCCATGCTGCCCCGCAGGCCATCGCAATTCTGGAGAAAGGCTGCGGAACGCGGCTGGATCATGTGCTCGACCATGCAGATGACAGCACGCGCACGAGACTTGTCGAGCAGTCCGGCGCATGGCTCGCGCGCGCCCTCGGGGAAGGTCGGGAGCGCGGCGCACTGCACTCACGCTTCTGGCGCGACCAACTCGCGAATGAGGTCCGCGAACTCCGCGCGGCCTCTGAGCTCACAGCACTGGTGACCCGCGCATTGGGGCATTGGAATGCGCTTGGCATGTCCCTGAACAAGGGTCCGGTGCCGCGTGGCCCGATCCACGCAGATTTCGCGCCACATAACATCCTTGTCGATCAGGCGCGTGGAGAGATCTGGGCATTCGACATTCAACGCATGACCCCTATGCCGCTGGGGCTGGATTTTGCACGGCTGCTTGTGGCTCTGTCGGTTCAGGCACAGCGGCAATTCCCGGAAACACCACTGGCATATGGCGTCCTCGCCGCAGATCGCGCGGCCCTTCTATCGGTTCCGGGGCTGGAGCATGACGCGACGGAGCTTCCTTTTCTGGATTTTTTCATCGGACATCGGCTCGTCAAGGCGCTGATTGACAAGCCTGACCACCCGAACACCCCGATCCTGCAACGCTCGCTGATCAACTGGCTGGATACACCGCGATGCCTCTGATCCGTCCCGAGATTGCCGCGACACTCAGACGCTGGTCCGAAGTCCTCATCGGGCTGGGTGTCGCGGGCTTCGGTCTCTGGGCGCTGCAGGCGCGCGGTGCGTTCTTTCAGGGGCTGGCCGGACTGGTCATTCTTGCCGGTCTTGCGCTTGCCGTGATCGGCTGGCGCCGGATGCGCTTTCATCGCGAGGGCACAGCCCCCGGTGTCGTGCAGGTCATTGAGGGGCAGGTCAGCTATTATGGCCCGACGGATGGCGGATTCATCGCGCTGGGTGATCTGGTCGAGCTGCATCTGGTGGACAGGGGCGCAAGCTGGCTGCTGATCGCACAGGACGGCACAAGGCTGGAAATCCCTGTTGCGGCGGCGGGTTCTGATGCGCTCTTCGACGCCTTCACCCACCTGCCGGATCTGCGGATGCAGGCGCTTCTGGACGCGCTGGACGCGCCGGATCCGCCGCCAGCCCGCGCTATCTGGTTGCACCCCGCGCGGCGCGCAAAACATTTGCACCTGCGCTGAGCCTTGACAGGGCTCGCCGCAGACGACAAATCTCGCGCAACTGAAGAACGGAAGAGATCGGAACGCAGATGTCCATACCCCAATCCGGCGGCGGGCCGATCGAGCATGTATCGCAACTGGCCGAATATCTGGCCGCAGGCTGCAAACCGAAAGATCAGTGGCGCATCGGCACCGAGCACGAGAAATTCGGCTATTGCCGCGACACGCTCGATCCCCTCCCCTATGACGGTCCGCGCTCGATCAAGGCCATGCTCGAAGGGCTGCGCGACCGGTTCGGCTGGACCCCCGTTCTGGAAGGCGCGCATATCATCGGGCTGGAAAAGGACGGCGCGAATGTCAGCCTTGAACCCGGCGGGCAGCTGGAACTGTCGGGCGCACCGCTGGAGACGATCCACCAGACCTGCGACGAAGTAAACCAGCACCTGCGCGAAGTGCGCGAAGTTGCTGATGCGATTGGCGTGGGCTTTATCGGGCTCGGGGCCGCGCCGATCTGGACGCATGACCAGATGCCGGTGATGCCGAAAGGGCGCTACCGGCTGATGACGGATTACATGGACCGCGTCGGCACCATGGGCAAGACGATGATGTATCGCACCTGCACGGTGCAGGTGAACCTCGATTTCGCCTCCGAGGCCGATATGGTGCAAAAGCTGCGCGTGGCGCTGGCGCTGCAGCCGGTCGCCACAGCGCTTTTCGCCAATTCGCCTTTTCTTGAGGGCAAGCCGAATGGTCACAAAAGCTGGCGCGCGCGCGTCTGGCGCGATCTCGACCCCGCGCGCACTGGCATGCTGCCTTTCGTCTTCGAAGACGGGTTCGGATTTGAGCAGTGGGTCGATTACGCGCTCGATGTGCCGATGTATTTCGTCTATCGCGACGGCCAGTATATCGATGCGCTGGGCCAGAGTTTCCGCGATTTTCTGCGCGGGGAACTGCCCGCCCTGCCCGGCGAGATGCCGTCGCTTTCGGACTGGGCGGACCATCTGACGACCATCTTCCCCGAAGCGCGCGTCAAGAAATTCATTGAGATGCGCGGCGCGGATGGCGGGCCGTGGCGCAGATTATGTGCGCTGCCTGCCTTCTGGGTCGGGCTGACCTATGACCAGAGCGCGCTTGATGCTGCCTGGGATCTGGCGAAAGGTCTGGATGCGCAAACCCGCGACGGGCTGCGTGTTGCAGCCTCGGTCGAGGGGCTACGGGGCGAGGCGGGCGGCGTCCGGCTGCAGGATCTGGCCCGAGAGGCGGTCGCGATTGCCGAGGCCGGACTGAAAGCGCGTGCCCGCCCCGGTGCGGGCGGTATGTTGCCCGATGAAACACATTTCCTGAATGCTCTGAAAGAGAGCGTCGAGACCGGGCAAACGCCTGCCGACGAGTTGCTGGCGCGCTATCACGGCGACTGGCAAGGCGATCTGACCCGTATCTATGGCGACTACAGTTACTGATCCGGCCTGCTGGCATGGCTTGACGCCCAACGGGATGCAGGGCAATCACCCTGCATGACAGATTCAGGAAATATGGACAGGCCAGAGCCGGTAAGCTGGAAGCACTGGCTGGAAGATCGCGTGACTGCGGTGCTTCTCGGGTTTGGTCGGCTGCTGCCCTATCCTGCGCGCATTGCCACCATCGGCTGGATTGGGGCGCATGTCATCGGTCCGCTTGCCGGGTTACGGACACGCATTCGGGCCAATCTCGCGCTGGTCGCACCTGACCTATCGCCCGCAGAGGTAGAACACCTGTGCCGTGCCGTGCCCGGCAATATGGCACGCGCCATCGCCGAGACCTTTTCGGGCGATGCTTTCATCACCCGTGTCAGACATAGCCCGATCGAGGGCGCGGGCTGGCAAGCCTTGCAGGACGCGCGCGACACGGGCCAGCCTGTGGTGCTGGTGACCGCGCATTTCGGCAACTATGACGCTGCCCGCGTGGTGCTGCGCGAGGCCGGTTGCAAGATCGCGGGCATCTACATGCCCATGGCCAACAAGGCATTCAACACCCGCTATGTTGCCGCCATGGAGCATATCGCCGCCCCGGTCTTTCCGCGCGACCGGGCGGGACTGGCGGGGTTGCTTAAACATCTCCGTCAAGGGGGCATGATCGGGCTGGTCGCTGATCATTACATCACGCATGGCGAATTGATCGACTTCATGGGCGAGCCCGCCCGCACTGCACTTTCTTCCGCCGAAATCGCGCTCAAACATGACGCGCTGCTGGTCCCGGTCTATGCGATCCGCCAGCCCGACGGGCTGAGCTTTCGCATCAGGGTCGAGGCACCCATACCCCATACAGACCCGCTGACCATGACCAAGGCCCTGAATGCCTCGGTCGAGGCGCTGGTACGGGCGCATATGGATCAATGGATGTGGACCCATAAACGCTGGAAGCGCAATCAGCCGCGCTGATCCTCGTCCACGGGTTTCGGCTTGTCATCATAGCGCGGATCCAGAATGCGCTGGCTGTCGCCCTCAGGATCATCATACTGGCCCTTGCGCAGGCTCCACAGGAAAGCCACCAGGCCGAGCAAACCCAGAAAAAGCGACGCCGGTATGAGCAGGGCCAGAACTTCCATGATATTCCCTATTTCAGCCGCAACGCATTCAGTGTGACCGTGATCGAGGAGATCGACATCACGAAGGCCGCCCAGAGCGGGGTGGCCAGGCCAAAGAGCGCGATCGGCACGAAGATGATGTTGTAGATCCCCGATTGCCACAGATTTTCGCGAATGCGCTGCATCGCGGTTTTCGACAGGCTGACCGCATCCGCCACCGGCGCAAGATCACGGCTCAGAAGCACCATGTCGGAGGCCGCACGCGCCGCGTCCAGCGCGGATGCTGGCGAAATCGAGACATGTGCTGTCGAAAGCGCCGCCGTGTCATTCAGCCCGTCACCCACCATCAGCACCTTGTGGCCTTCGGCATGAAGCGCCTCGATCTTCGCGGCCTTGTCCGCAGGCAGGGCTTCGGCTTGCCATTGTGCGATCCCCAGACGCTGCGCCAGATCGCGCACCACTTCAGGCACATCGCCGGACATCAGCCAGACCTCCTTGCCCTGCGCCTGCAAGCTGCGCACCACGGTCTGCGCGCCGGGGCGCAATTGATCGGCAAAGCTGAAACAGCGGGTCTCTGCACCAATCGAGAGATAGGCCGCCGTCACGGCCCCCGCTTTCGCGCCAACCCAATCGGCACGACCCAAACGCACGCGCTGGCCCTGCCACTGGCCCTCGACCCCATAACCCGGCACCTCTGTCAGTTCGGCAATCTTTGCGGGGGGCAAGCCGCGTTCGCGAATGGCACGCGCAAGCGCCTGTGCCAGCGGATGGCTGGACGCCTCGGCCAGACCAAGGGCGACACGCAAATCACCTGTGGCATGCGCGTCCAGATTGGTCGGCTCTGGCGTGCCCATGGTCAGCGTTCCGGTCTTGTCGAACACGACCGTATCCACTTCGGCCAGACGCTCCAGCGCCGTGCCGTCCTTGATCAGAAGCCCCTTGCGGAACAGCTTGCCGCTGGAGGCTGTCACAACTGCAGGCACGGCGAGGCCCAGCGCACAGGGGCAGGTAATGATCAGCGAGGCCACGGCGATATTCAGCGACAGCCGCAAATCGCCCCCAGAGAGCCAGAACCACACGAAGAACGCCCCGAGCGACAGGATCGGAATGGTCGGCGCATAGGCGCTTGCGGCTTTTTCGGCAATCGTGGTGTAGCGCATCCGCGCGGATTCAGCATTGGCGACAAGATCGGCCATGCGGTGCAGAGAACTGTCCTTACCCGCTGCCGTCACGCGCACTTGCAGGGGCCCGGTCAGATTGACCTCGCCCGCGCTGACCAGCGTAGCGGGACCGGCAAAAACCGGTAATGTCTCGCCTGTCAGCAGCGCGCGGTCCAGTTCGGATTGCCCCTCGGTCACGACCCCATCGACGGGCACGCGCCCGCCGGGACGCACCAGCACGATATCCCCCACGGCCAGATCGGCCACTGGGACCACACTTTCGACGCCCGCCCGCAGCCGTGTCGCGCGCGGCACCTCCAGCGCGGCCAGTTCCTGCGCTGCAGAGCGCGCGATGGCGCGGGCGCGAAATTCCAGATAGCGCCCGACCAGCAGGAAGAAAATCAGCATCACGACCGCCTCAAAGTAGGCGTGTTCGCCGGATTGCAGCGTCTCATAGGTCGAGATGAACACCGTGAGCAGGATCGCAAAGGAAATCGGCCCGTCCATGTCCATCCGGCGCGCGCGCAGGGCTTTCCACGCATTGCGGAAGAAGGGGCGGCCTGCGAAAGCCACGGTCGGCACAGCGATCAGGCCGGAAATCAGATGGAAGAGATCGCGCGTCGCGCCTTCGGCCCCGGACCAGACCGCAACGGACAGAAGCATGATGTTCATCATGGCAAAGCCCGATACGCCCACCATCATCAGCAGTTCGCGCCCCTGACGTTCGGTTTCGGTCATCGAGAGCGTGCCGACATCCAGCTCATGCGCCTCATAGCCCAGCCGGTCCAGCCGCGCGATCACATCGCTGGCCTCGACCCCGGCCTTCGCATCCACGCTCAGCCGCCTCAAGGTCAGATTGAGCCGGGCGGAATTGACGCCCGGCATCTTTGCCAGATCGCGCTCGATGGTCGAGATACAGGCCGCGCAATGCACGGCCGGGACCGATACGAGGATTTTTGCATCCGGCACTGCAGCACGCCCCGCCAGCGCTTCGGCGGCGGGGGCAGCATCGCAGGCCGGACAGGCCGAGGGACGGATCGTGATCGTGCTCATGGCACCCCTGTTCAGCGCAGGTGCAAGACGACGCGCTGGCGGAACTCGGTCCCGTCAGCCGCGACTGCGTGCAAGCGAATGTTCCAGTTGCCCTTGCCGATTTCGACCGGCGCGCGATAGGCCCCCTCGCTGAACCGGAAGTCCGGCACCAGGTCGTCGCGCACATGGGTCGCGGCCCCAAGCACGGCATCGAGATGCGCCACCTGCACCGGATTGCCCGCCGGATCAGTGATCGCCAGCGCCAGTTCACCATCCCGATGCGTGGCTTTCACATCCCAGCCAAGCGCAAGCTGTTCCGCCAGTTCCTGATTGAAATTCTGGCTGGCGACAAAAGAGTTATCCACTTCCAGCCCCGGAAAAGTGCTGACCGCGTTGAAAGCAAGGGTCAGATTGGCCGCAAGGATCACACCGAAGGACGATACCGCGATGATCAGCACCTTTCGGCCTGTCATCCTGAACCCGGTCTGCTTGTCCTGTGTCATTGAGTTCTCCCGTTGAAGATCGTGTCGGAATACACCCGGTCATTGGTGCCGGGGATGGTGGCCCAGATACGCACCGCGCTGCGTTCGGCGGTGTTCGAGGGCGTTTCAGGGGCGGCTGTCAGATAGACCCGCAACAGCGCCATCTCATCGGGTCCGACCGTCACGCGCCGCCCCGGCTCGCCCTCTATCGAGAGGCGCAGATCCGGGTTCTCGGTGATTGAGAGCACGAAATCCCGCTGCTCATGATACATATTGCGCAGGCGGATGTCATAGACATTGCGCACCGTGCCATCGGAGAGCACGACATGCGTCGGGTTGCGCAGCGGGGCCACGCTCATATCCATATCCGAACGGATGAACAGCGCGACGACGAGCCCGATCCCGACCAGCCCCCAGATCGCAGTATAAAGCATCGTGCGCGGGCGCAGGATATGTTTCCAGACGGATTTCTGCGGCGCACCGGATTGCTCGGCTTGCTGATCCGACAGGGCCATATAGGCCACCAGCCCGCGCGGTTTGCCGATGCGGTCCATCACCTCGTCGCAGGCGTCGATACACAGCCCGCAGGTGATACATTCCATCTGCTGCCCGTTGCGGATGTCGATGCCCATGGGGCAGACATTGACGCAGGCCATGCAGTCGATGCAATCGCCCTGCGTCGGGTCAAGCTGGCCTTTCTTCAATTTCCCACGCGGCTCGCCGCGCCAATGGCGATAGTCGATGGTGATCGTGTCCTCGTCCATCATGGCAGCCTGAATCCGCGGCCAGGGGCAGGCATAGATGCAGACCTGCTCGCGGAAGAACCCTCCGAACAGGAAGGTCGTCATCGTCAGCACAAGGACCGTCATATAGGCAATCGGATGGGCCTGACCGGTAAACAGATCGACCAGTAAGGTCGGCGCATCGGAAAAATAGAAGACCCATGCCCCCCCGGTCGCCATGCCGATCAGGAACCACACCGTCCATTTCAAGCCGTATTTGCGGATTTTCTCGAAGTTCCATGCCTGGCGATGCAGGCGCAAACGAGCATTCCGGTCGCCTTCGACCCAGCGCTCGACCAGAATGAACAGATCCGTCCAGACGGTCTGCGGACAGGCATAACCGCACCAGACCCGCCCCAAAGCCGAGGTGAACAGGAACAACCCGATCCCCGCCATGATGAGAAGGCCGGCCACGAAATAAAATTCATGCGGCCAGATCTCGACCATGAAAAAGAAGAAGCGCCGGTTCGCAAGGTCGAGCAGAACCGCCTGACCGGGCATGTCGGGGCCACGGTCCCAACGAATCCAGGGAATCAGGTAATAGATGCCCAGCATCACTGCCAGCAGCCACCACTTCATCGTCCGGAAATTACCCTTCACCCGGCGCGGAAAAATCGGCTCACGCTTGGCATAGAGGCTGGGCGGGTTCGGATCTTGCGCATTCACCAGAAGTTACTCCTGCAATCGGCTTGGCATGTATTCCCATGCACAGCGACAGGAAACCTTGACCTGAATCAAACCAATGTTCCAAATGTATATTTGGACAAGATGACGCAGGCTTTCGGAGGATCTGCAGTGCGCGTGTGACACCGGCCTCTGACAACACGCGCGAACAGGAATACAGAGGCCGGTGTGGCCCAAGCAGATGGGCTGCCCGCATTTAGCATCAGAGCGCCGAGCCACACATTGACGCAGATCAAATTCGCGGGACTGCGGAGATCCGTCCGGGTGTTATAGACGCTTCACGCCGGACCCATTTGCAGAAGGCGCGCAGGGCAGGGCGCTGCAAGCCCGGACGGGTTACAAGGTAGTAGGCGCGTTCTGACACATCCCGCATCGCGATCTGCAAACGTCCTGCATCAAGATCGGCCTGTACAAGTGTTTCCGTCACCACCGCCAACCCATGCCCGGCGCGCGCCGCTTCCAGTACCAGATTGCCCGGCAGATGGATCACACTGCCGGGACTGAGAAGTCTTTTCACGCCCTGCCGCGACAGGAAGAGGCTCGCCTCGTTCTGCTCAAGCTCACTCAGCCAGGGCAGCCCTGCCAGTCCCTCGGGCGCCGCAGATTGCGCCTGCGCGAGAAGATCGGGCGCTCCCACCACAATCAGCGGCGCAGGCAGCAGCAATTCGGCCTCAAGGCCGCTCCACTCTCCCTTGCCATGCCGGATCGCCGCATCAAATCCACCCGGCTCCAACGGACGCAGGGCGGGGCTGGGATCCAGCACCAGATCGACACCCGGATGCGCCAGTCGAAATGATCCGAGACGCGGTACCAGCCAGGAACTGGCAAACATGGATGTGGTCGAAATCTGCAGCGGGCGCTGACGCTGCGCATCGGTCACATCCTCGACCGCCCGCTGGATTTCGCCGAATCCGCGGCGCAGCCCATCGGCTAGGTGGCGACCGGCATCGGTCAGTTCCATCTTGCGCCCGACACGCGACACCAGTTCCAGATCGAGCGCCTTCTCCAACGCCCGGATTTGCTGGCTAATCGCGGCATGCGTCACGCCAAGCTGCGTTGCTGCGGCAACAACGGATCCCGCATCCACCATGGCGCTGAAAGCGCGCAGTGCCGAAAGCGGTGGCATGTCCCGCCAGTCTATCATGTAAGTTTTTCTAACATGTTGGAAATATTCCGGAGTGGCTTTCGACGCGGCAAATGATCAATAAAGACATATCACTGCAATCACTCGGAGGCTACCATGCTGGAAGTCCAGGCGAAATTTCTCTTCATTGCCTCGCGCCTCTCAACGCTGGGCGAGTTGCATGAACCCGATCAGCCGGAACGTCGGCACTACCGCGCGGCTGCACGCAAATCCGACTTTGTGCGCCTCAGCGCACCGACCCCGCAGCGCCCGCAGGCAGCGTGACCAAAACGAAACCGGCCCCCTCGCAAGGGGGCCGGTTTGAGACCTGATCGCAGTCGTGATTATTGCCCGCCGCCCAATTGGTGGACATATGCCGCCACTGCACGGATTTCGGCCTCGCGCAGACGGTTCTCGAAGCCCGGCATCACACCGAAACGCGAGTAATAGACCGACTCGCGGATCGCTTCGGGCGAGCCCCCATAGAGCCAGATCTGATTGTTCAGCGCAGGCGCCCCGATGAAGTAATCCCCTTCACCGCTCTCGCCGTGACAGGACGCACAATTCATCTCGAAAACCTCTGCACCCGCCGATGCAAGGGTTGCATCGTGATCTGCGCCCGACAGCGACAGGACATGGGCGACAACCTGATCGATTTCCTCATTGCTGAGAAGACCATCCGCGCCGAATGCGGGCATTGCCGAATAGCGCGTATCCGCGAAATCCTCGTTGCGGATACCCCAGGTGATCGTCGTCACGATATCCTCCATCGTGCCGCCCCAGAGCCAGTCATCATCCAGCAGATTCGGGAACCCGCTGGCCTGCACGCCTGCGCCGCCCTGCCCGTGGCATTGCGAACATTGCGCGCGGAACACCGAGCCACCGGCATTGATCGCAAACCGGTGCAGTTCGTCATTGTCGCGAATCGCGTCGAGGTCGGTTTCAACGAGCTGCACGAAGAACTGCTCGTTGCGCGCCTCGAACTCTGCGAGTTCAGAGGCTACATTGGCGCGCGAGGAATAGCCGAGCACACCGGATGTTGCCTGCTGGATCCCCGGCCATGCCGGCATGGCGATCCAATAGCCGACCGACCAGATGACGGTCAGGATGAAAATCCAGACCCACCAGCGCGGCATCGGGTTGTCGTATTCCTCGATCCCGTCCCAGCTATGGCCCGTGGTCGGTGGATCCTGTTTCAGCTTCACAGCCGGGTCAGGATATTGCCGCGAGGGAGGTCTGACCTTGTTCTCCGGCGTCTTGTTTTCAGGATCGACCATCAGTGGGCCTCTTTCGAACTTGGGCGACTTTCCCTGACGGAGCCGGTATTGCCCCCTGCAGGTTTGTCATCATTGCGGAAAATCATGTTCGCGGTCTCGTCATGGACCTTGCTCGATCCCGGACGCAGGATGAAGACGAACACCCCGATGAAGAAGAGGAACATGAACAGCAGATGCCAGCTATCGGCAAATGCGCGGAGCCAGGTATAGGTTTCCATAGCCCTCCCCCCTCAGCGATTGGCCACAGGCACGAAGGTCTCGAAATCGACCAGAGTGCCCAGCATCTGCATATAGGCGATGATCGCATCCATCTCGGTGACACGCCCCTCCTGCCCGTCGAAATTCCGCTGCTGCGCGCCGGGATAGCGATCAGCAACCGGGTCGCCGAACTCGTCCACCTGCGCAAAGAAGTCATCCACCGCCCGGTCGATCATCTCGTCGGTATAGGGATGGCCCAGCACCCGGTAGACACGCATGATATCCTGCACATGCTCGGCATGCTCGCGCGTCAGCACCCGGTTCATCATGTAGCCATAAGACGGCATGATGGATTCCGGCACCACAGCGCGCGGGTCGATCATATGCTGAACATGCCAGTCATCCGAGTAGCGCCCACCCAGACGGGCGAGATCCGGCCCGGTCCGTTTGGACCCCCACTGGAACGGATGGTCATACATCGATTCCGCTGCCAGCGAGTAATGGCCGTAGCGTTCCACCTCGTCGCGCATCGGGCGGATCATCTGGCTGTGGCAGACATAGCAGCCCTCGCGCAGATAGATTTCCCGGCCCTTGATCTCCAGCGGCGAATAGGGGCGCATGCCTTCGACTTTCTCGATCGTGTTGTCGAGATAGAAGAGCGGCACGATCTGAACGATCCCCCCGATGGTGACGACCAGAAACGACAGCACCAACAGCAGCGTGGCATGCGTCTCGATTTTCTTGTGATGGTCAAGAATACCCATTTTCCTGCCCTTTCTTATTCAGCAGGCACTGCGGAAGCAGCAGGCGCAGGCTTGCGCGCGGGGCTGCTCGTCACAGTTTTCCACAGGTTGTAGCACATGATGACAGCCCCCGCGAGGAACAGCACCCCGCCCAGACCCCGCACCACATACATCGGGAATTTCGCGGCCACCGTGTCAGCGAAAGAGTTCACAAGGAAGCCCTGCGCATCGACTTCGCGCCACATCAGCCCTTCCATGATCCCCGTCACCCACATCGAGGCGGCGTAGAGCACGATCCCGATGGTCGCGAGCCAGAAATGCCAGCTGACCAGCCGCAGGCTGTAAAGCCCCTGACGCTGCCAGAGTTTCGGCACGAGGTAATAGAGCATCCCGAAGGTGATCATCCCGTTCCAGCCCAGCGCGCCCGAATGAACGTGCCCAATGGTCCAGTCCGTGTAATGCGACAGCGAGTTCACGGCCTTGATCGACATCATCGGCCCCTCGAAGGTGGCCATGCCGTAAAAGCCCACGGCCACCACCATCATGCGGATGATCGGATCGGTGCGCAGCTTGTCCCAGGCGCCAGAAAGCGTCATCAGACCGTTGATCATGCCGCCCCAGCTCGGCATCCACAGCATGATCGAGAAGGTCATGCCCAGAGTCTGCGCCCAATCCGGCAGCGCCGTGTAATGCAGATGGTGCGGACCCGCCCAGATATAGAGGAAGATCAGTGCCCAGAAATGCATGATCGACAGCTTGTAGCTGTAGACCGGGCGTTCGGCCTGTTTCGGGATGAAATAATACATCATCCCAAGGAAGCCGGCCGTCAGGAAGAAGCCCACGGCGTTATGGCCATACCACCACTGGATCATGGCCGATTGCACGCCCGACCAGACCGGCACCGATTTCGAGCCGAAGACCGAGACCGGGATCGCAAGGTTATTGACCAGGTGCAGCATTGCCACGGTGATGATGAAGGCCATGTAGAACCAGTTGGCCACATAGATATGCGGCTCGCGGCGCTTGATGATCGTGCCCATGAAGACCAGCAGGAAGGCGACCCAGACAATCGTCAGCCACAGGTCGGTCAGCCATTCGGGCTCGGCATATTCATTGCCCTGGGTCGAGCCCAGCACATAGCCGGTCGCCGCCATGACGATGAAGACCTGATAGCCCCAGAACACGAACCATGAGAGCCCCCCGCCCCAAAGTCGCGCCGCCGAAGTACGCTGCACGACATAGAAAGCCGATGCGATCAGCGCGTTCCCGCCAAAGGCGAAAATTACCGCAGAGGTATGCAGGGGACGCAGACGCCCGAAATTCAGATATCCCTGCGCCCATTCGAAATTCAGCTCCGGCCAGGCCAGTTGAAAGGCGATGACCACACCGACCAGAAAGCCCACGACACCCCAGAAGGCCGTCGCGATCACGCCATAGCGCACCGGCCCATCCATGTACTCGTTCTGGTTGGCAACTGGAACCGGCTCTCCGATTCGGCGGATGACCCAGATGAAGGTGACGGCGGCTGCCAGAATGATCACCAACATATGGACCAGATATGGCAGATCGCGTGCCATGCTGGCAGCGATTGCGGCGATCACCACAATCAACCCCAGAACAGCAAGCTTGATGTAATCCCACATAGTCTGCGTCCCTTGTTCTCGCTCTGCCGCGAAAATACGCGCGGCAGACACAGTTTTGCATGGTGCCTTTTGTCACGCCTGCCGCAAAGGGACTTTGATTCAGGTCAATGTCTGATGTTCAATGGATTGCGACAGATCATCGCGAGGCAGGTTTTCCTGCGCCAAGCTGCATGCACATGACCGTCCCAAGGAGGGCACCCCAATGGCCTATAAATCCATCTGCACATTTATCGCGTCAGAGGCGCAGGCCGACGGTCTGATTGCCTCTGCACAAAGCCTTGCCAATAGGTTCGACGCGCATCTCGAAATCTGTTGTCTGGGCATCGATACGACTCAGAGCGTGGGCTTCTATGCCGGGGCCCCGGCGATGATCTATCAGGATGCGCTCGATCAGGCGCGCGCCAGCGCTGATGCGCTTGCAACCCGTGTGAAAAAGCTGCTTCAGCATGCCGATCTGCGCTGGAGCGTCGACACAGCGATCCTGACCCTTGGCGGAATTTCCTCTTATGTTGGACTGAAAGCCCGGTTCTCGGATCTCATCGTCCTGCCGCGACCCTATGGCGACGGGCATGGACCGCAGGACGAGTTCATAACCGAAGCGGCCCTTTTCGATGGTGGCGCGCCCGTGTTGGTTCTGCCCAAGCTGGGCCGCGAATTGCCGGATTTCGCCAAGATCGTGCTCGCCTGGAACCAGAGCGACGAGGCGCTGGCCGCGACCCGCGCCGCTCTGCCCTTGCTGAAGCTTGCGGATATGGTCAATGTCGTCGTGGTGGACCCGCCGGTGCACGGTATCGAACGTTCGGACCCCGGCGGGATGCTGACGCAGCTGCTGGTGCGCCACGGCGTTACGGCGGATATCTCGGTTATCGCCAAGACCCTGCCGCGCATCAGCGACATGTTGCGGCGGCATGCGCAGGATCAGGCCGCAGATCTGCTTGTGATCGGGGCGTACAGCCATTCGCGTCTGCGGCAGGCGATACTGGGCGGCACAACGCGCAATCTGCTGGAGGAGACCACGATCCCGGTCTTTCTGGCGCGCTAGGAGAGCTTCCGCTGGGGCGGAGCAGGGCCAAGTGGCAAGCCGGTCCAAGGTGATCGGCCGCGCCTTTAGAAACCGCGCCGCACCAGTTCCCGCGCGATCAGCGCTTCTGCATCGGCCAGATAAGGCCGCATGAACTCGGACGCGGCTTCGCGGTCATGGCGCGCATGTCGCGCGTAAGTCAGAAGAAGCGAGTCAGAAAAACCGCGCAGACCGGTCTGGAAGCGCAGCGCCTGCGTCGGATCGAGCATTTGCAGGTTTTCTTGCGGCAGTTCCGGCAGATCGCGCTCAATGCCCGCGCCCCTTGGCGCCGTCAAATCCGCCGATATGGACGCCGTGCGCCAAGCGGAATGGCCGACATAGCCCGCGCAGATAACAGCCAGCGCGATCAGACCGAAACCTGTCCTGCTGCCGCTCGCCCGGCCCTGCGCCACGCGGCCTGGTCCCTGACGCGGCTGCGTGCGGACCAGCGCGTCGTAATCTTTGTCCCAATCGAACATGAACCGGTCCCAGTTGCGCGACCGTCTCTGGCTACGCGCTGCTCGGGGCAGCAACAGGTCAAAATTGCGACAAAGCTATGGTCGGGTACGCGATGCCCGAATCAGACCAGAAATCCACCGTCCGAATCGTCGCCGGTCTCTTCCAGGAGACGATCAAAATCGGGAATCACAATCTGGCGCTTGCCTTCCGTCACGATCAGCCCCTCCTTGCGCAGGGCGGACATCTGGCGGCTGACGGTTTCCAGCGTGAGGCCAAGATATTCCGACATTGCCTCTCGCGTCAGCGGAAGATCGAAGCGCAGCTCCCCGTCAGAGGTGTTCAACTGCAGAGAGGCATCACGCCGGGCGATGATGCAGACAAGGCTGGCAATCTTCTCGCGCGCGGTCTTGCGGCCGAGCAGCAGCATCCATTCGCGCGCCGCATCCAACTCGTCCAGCGTCATCTCCAGAAGCCGCTGCGCGATATGCGGCGTGCGCAGCATCATCTCTTCAAACGGCTTCTTGCGAAAACAGCACATCACCAGATCGGTCGCCGCAGTCACGTCATAGGCCGAGGTTTCGCGGCCCGGACGCCCCACGAAATCAGATGGCAGCAGCAGACCGACCATCTGTCGACGCCCGTCTTCCATGGTCTGGCTCAGGGTCGCGATTCCGGTGACGACCGAGGCCACGAAATCCATCTTGTCCCCGGCCCAGACCACCGTTTGCCCGGCCTCGAAGCTACGGTAATACTTGAATTGCTCCAGAAGTTCCAACTCGTCAGATTCGCACCGGGCGCAGACCGCCCGATGACGGATCGGGCAGTCATTGCAGTCTTGCGAATAGGGCTGGATCTTGGGGTAGGTTCTGGTCATCAGCTATTGATCTACATCAAGGCGCGGGGGGCGGAGACAATTAAAACCTACCGCCATGACGCACATAAAGCAACTTTCCGAATTGGGTTTGTTCGACGCTCGTGTACCCCGGTACACCAGCTATCCGACCGCACCGCATTTTTCACCCGGCCTGCCAGCCGACACCTTTGCGCAGTGGATTCAACAAATTCCCGAGGGAAGTGCAATCTCGCTTTACCTGCATGTGCCCTTCTGCCGCAGGTTGTGCTGGTTCTGCGCCTGCCGCACACAGGGCACATCAAGCGACGCGCCGGTGCTGGCCTATGCCCAGACGCTCAAGGCAGAGCTGGAAATCTTCCGTAAACACCTGCCCCAAGGCGTGGAGCTTGCGCGCCTGCATTGGGGCGGCGGCACACCGACAATGCTGCCCGCGCCCGCCATGCGTGAGCTGTCGGCGCATGTGTTCGACATCGCGCCGCTTGCCGAAGGCGGCGAGTTCTCGGTCGAGATTGACCCCAACGAGATTGACGATGCGCGCCTTGACGCTCTGGCGGAAGCGGGCATGAACCGCGCCTCGATCGGCGTGCAGGATTTCGACCCCGAGATTCAGGGAATCATCGGCCGGGATCAAAGCTTCGAGGTCACGAAAGCCGCCGTCGATGCCTTGCGCGCGCACGGCATCCAGAGCCTGAATGCCGACATCCTCTACGGTCTGCCGAATCAAACCCAGCGCAGGATCGCCGATTCGATTCAGAAGCTCTTGTCACTGAGCCCGGATCGGATCGCACTTTACGGCTATGCGCATGTGCCGTGGATGGCGCGGCGCCAACAGATGATCCCGTCCGACACCCTGCCCCGGCCCGAAGAGCGGCTGGATCTCTTCGAGACCGCACGCCGCCTGCTGGTCTGGGATGGCTATGACGAGATCGGCATCGACCATTTCGCGCGTCCCCATGACGGGCTTGCCCTTGCCGCAAGGACCGGAAAGCTGCGGCGGAATTTTCAGGGCTATACGGATGATACCGCACCCGTTCTGGTCGGGCTTGGCGCATCCTCCATCTCGCGCTTCCCACAAGGCTTCGCGCAGAACACTTCTGCGACGGCCCCATGGAAAAAGGCAATCGAGCAAGGTCTGTTTGCAACAGCACGGGGCCATGTCTTCACCCCAACGGATATCTGGCGCAGCCGCGCGATCGAGGCACTGATGTGTGATTTTCGCCTGTCACGGGAAGAACTGATCGGCTCTTTCGGTGCCGATGCCGATGTACTGGATGCGCTGATCGCCGAGGCCGCGATGCGCTTTGGCAAATTCGTGACGCTGACGCCGGACGGGCTGGAAATCACGCCGGAGGGTCGCCCCCTGACGCGCATGGCGGCAACTGTCTTTGACGAATACGCAATGGACAAGGCCGGGCACAGTTCCGCAGTCTAGTCGGCGCATCCCGCTTCTATGCAGCATTCTCGACAAACCGGATCAGGCGCGGCAGGCAGACACGTTTCAGATCGTAGTTCTCGATGATCGTCTCGCGCGCCGCCGTACGCAGCCGTCCCTGCCGTTCTGGCCTTGCCAGCGCATCTGTCAGCGCCTCTGACCAGCCGTCGATATCAAAGAAATCCACCAGAAGCCCGTTTGTGCCATCGGTGATCACCTCTTCCACCGGACCGGTGCGCGAGGCAATGACACAGGCCCCCATCGCCATCGCCTCCAGCATGGACCATGACAGTACGAAGGGCACGGTCAGATAGGCATGCGCGCGGCTGATCTGCAGCACGCGCTGGTAATCGCCATAAGGCACGCGCCCCAGAAAATGCACGCGGCTCAGGTCCAGCCGCCCCTCCAATTCTCGCAGGAATACCTCGCGCCAACAGCCCTGTGCCGGGGCCGCACCATAGCTGACCCCATCCCCGCCAATGATGACGACCTGCGCATGGGGCCGCATCTCCAGAACCTCGGGAAGGGCGCGCAGCAAGACATGCGTGCCGCGATAGGGTTCGAGATTGCGCGCGACATAGGTCAGAACCTCGTCACCCGCCCGCAGCAATTGCCCGTTCGGCAAGGTGAAGCTGGCGTGCGGATCAGGTTTCAGTACATCCGTATCCACCCCGTCATGCGTGATGGTGATCTTGTCGCGAAAGCAGGGCGGGAAGGTGTCGGCCTGCCATTCGGTCGGCGACAGGGCAGCATCCGCCTGCACCATGGCCAAGGCCAGATGCGCCTGCCGGGCCGTGACGGAAAACCCCGTCGTAGGGTCAGCGCGGCTGAATTCCGGGTCAAACCCCACATCCAGCCCCCGTGTGGCATAGAAAAACTCGGCATAGACCAGCAGCCGCGCCTCGGGCCAGACCTCGCGCAGGAACAGGGTCTCACCCCAGCCGGAATGACCGAAGATCACATCCGGGGTGAAACCCAGCTTGTCGCGCAACTGGATCGCCGCACGCGCAACGCGATGGGCGCGGTCTGTCATCGCGGTATAGGTGGTCCCGAGCCGCGACTGGCGCGGGTCCGGCGCAGGATCGGGCATCGGGTAGCGATAGGTTCTGATCTGCGTCGTCTGGCTGTTTGTCTCGGCAGTCAGCGCCACAACCTGATGCCCACGGGCGACAAGGGCAGGTGCAAGATGCTTGAACTGGCCGGGAAAGTTCTGATGGACTAGAAGCACCCGCACCTTGCAGCCTTTCGCGTTACGCAGCCCCGATGGCGGTTATGTCAAACGCGGCGGCCAGAAGCTGGCGCGTGTACTCGCTTTGTGGCGCGTCAAAAACCTGATCGATCTGCCCGGCCTCGACCACATCACCCTGACGCATGACGATCACCTTGTGCGAAAGCGCGCGCACCACGCGCAGGTCATGGCTGATGAACAGATAGGCCAGCCCGTATTTGCGCTGCAGATTGCGCAGCAATTCGACGATCTGCACCTGCACCGTCATGTCCAGCGCCGAGGTCGGCTCATCAAGCACCACCAGTTTCGGACGCAGGATCATGGCGCGGGCAATCGCGATGCGCTGACGCTGCCCACCGGAAAACTCATGCGGGTAGCGCTCCATCGTGGCGGGATCGAGCCCCACCTCGGCCATGATCTCGGCGACCAGTTCACGCGCGGACCGGCCAGTGGGCACGCCGTGTACGCCCAGGCCCTCGGCGATGATCTGCTCGACGGTCATGCGCGGACTCAGGCTGCCGAAGGGATCTTGAAACACGATCTGCAAATGGCGGCGCAGATTGCGCAAATCCGACGATTTGCGCCCCTGAATATCGGCGCCTTCGAACCAGATCGGTCCCTTGCTGGAAATCAGCCGCAGGATGGCGAGCGCCAGCGTGGTCTTGCCCGACCCCGATTCACCGACGATCCCAAGGGTTTCGCCCGCGCGCAGCGTGAGCGTCGCCTCATTGACGGCCTTCACATGGCCCACAGTGCGGCGCAGGAAACCGCGCTGGATCGGAAACCAGATGCGCAGCTTGTCAGTGCGCAGGATCTCACTCGCATCTGATGGCACCGGTGCAGGCTGGCCGGTCGATTCCGCGGCCAGCAGCTTTTGCGTATAGGGATGCTTTGGCGCGGCAAAGATGTCCGAGGTCGGCCCCTGCTCTACGATCTCCCCATCCTTCATCACGCAGACCCGATCAGCAAAGCGCCGCACGATATTCAGATCATGGGTGATGAACAGCAGGCTCATCCCCTCGGCGCGTTTCAGATCGACCAGCAATTCCAGAATCTGCGCCTGAATCGTCACATCCAGCGCCGTGGTCGGCTCGTCTGCGACCAGCAGTTCCGGCTCGTTGGCAAGCGCCATGGCGATCATCACGCGCTGTCTCTGCCCACCGGATAACTGATGCGGATAGGCCCCCATACGGCTTTCAGCGTCGCGGATGCCCACCTTTTCCAGCAATTCCAGCACCCGCTTGCGCGCCTTCGCCCCGCCCAGTCCCTGATGCAGAGACAGGCTTTCCGTGATCTGCTTCTCGATCGTGTGCAGCGGGTTCAGCGAGGTCATCGGCTCCTGAAAGATGAAGCTGATGTCATTGCCGCGCACCTGCCGCAACATCCGGTCAGACGCCCCGACAAGCTGATCGCCCCTGAAGGTCACAGAGCCTGTCACCCGCGCCGAATCCGGCAACAGCCCCACGGTCGACAGCGCGCTGACCGATTTGCCGGATCCGGATTCGCCCACCAGCGCGACCGTTTCGCCCTTGTGCAGGTGGAAGCTGACACCGCGCACCGCATGCACCTGGCGACCTTCCTGATGAAAGGTGACGGACAGGTTATTCACATTCAGGATACGGGTCATGCAAAGGTCTTTCTAGGATCGAATGCATCGCGCACGCCTTCAAAGATGAAGACCAGAAGCGAGAGCATGATCGCAAAGGTGAAGAAAGCCGAGAAGCCAAGCCACGGCGCCTGCAGATTATTGCGCGCCTGCAGCGTCATCTCACCAAGCGAGGGCGCCGAGGAGGGCAGACCGAAGCCCAGAAAATCGAGCGCGGCAAGGGATCCGATGACCCCGGTGATGATAAAGGGCAGGAAGGTCAATGTCGCCACCATGGCATTGGGCAGCACATGGCGGAACATGATCTTTGTGCTGGATACGCCCAGCGCGCGCGCGGCGCGGACATATTCGAAATTCCGCGCGCGCAGGAATTCAGCCCGCACCACCCCGACCAGACCCGTCCAGCCGAACAAGGTCATCAGAAACACCAACAGCCAGAAATTCATCACGAACATCGAGGAGAGGATGATAATGACATAGAGCGACGGAACCGAGTTCCACAGCTCGATCACCCGCTGGAACAGCAGATCCAGAACCCCCCCGAAAAAGCCCTGCACCGCCCCTGCGGCGATACCAATCACAGAGGTCAGGGTGGTCACGATCAGCGCAAAAGTGATCGACAGGCGGAAGCCGTAGATGATGCGCGCCAAGACGTCGCGCGCGGTGTCATCCGTCCCCAGCAAGTTTCGGTCATCCGGCGGGGATGGCGCTGCGCGCCCGATATCGTTGATCGTATTGTAGCTGTAGGGGATCAGTGGCCAGACCATCCAGCCAGACGTGATTTCTTCGCCGTCGACAATACCGGTCTCAGCCTGTGCCATCGCTTCGCGCGGATCATCCAGACAGAGTTCCGCCCCGCCCGTACGGATCAGGCATTGCACCTCCGGATCCCGATAGACCGCCTCGGTGCGGAAATCGCCGCCGAAGGTGGTTTCAGCATAGAAGCGGTGGATCGGAAAATGCAACTCGCCGCGGAAGCTGACCACGATGGGCCGGTCATTGGCGATATACTCTGCAAAAAGCGAAATTCCGTAGAGCACGCCCAGAATGATCAGCGACCAGAAAGCCCGACGATTCGCGCGGAAATTCCGCCAGCGCCGCCGGTTGAGCGCGGAAATCGTGACCCCGAATCGCTTCGTGGGCGGCGGCATGGTGGGCATGCCCTCTGATGGCAGAAGCGGATCAGGGGCCGAGACGAAGGCTTCGGGGCGCTGGTCCATGGCTCAGGTCTCCCGTGTCTCGAAATCGATACGCGGGTCAATCCAGACATACATCAGATCCGAGATCAGCCCGACGATCAGCCCGATAAGCCCGAAAACGAACAGCGTGCCGAACATCACCGGATAGTCGCGTGCGACGGTCGCCTCGAATGCCAGTCGTCCCAGCCCGTCGAGCGAGAAGATCGTCTCAATCAGGAGTGAGCCGCCAAAGAACACGCCCACGAACACCGCCGGGAAACCCGCAATGACAATCAGCATGGCGTTGCGGAACACATGGCCATAGAGCACCTTGCTTTCGGCCAATCCCTTGGCGCGGGCTGTCATCACATAGTGCTTGCGGATTTCATCAAGGAAGCTGTTTTTCGTCAGAAGCGTCAGCGTGGCAAAGGCCGAAATGGTCGAGGCGATCACCGGCAGCGTGATATGCCAGAAATAATCCGCAACCTTGCCCAGCGGGCTGAGTGTGTCCCAGACCTCTTGCGGGCTTGTCAGACCGCGCGCAGGAAAAATCTGCCAGTAAGAGCCACCTGCAAACAGTACCAGCAGCAGGATCGCGAACAGGAAACCGGGGATGGCATAAGCCACGATGATCAGCCCCGAAGTGAAAGTGTCAAAGCGCGAGCCATCGCGCACGGCCTTGCGGATACCCAGAGGGATCGACACCAGATAGGCAATGAGAGTCGACCACAGCCCGAGGCTGATCGAGACCGGCAGTTTCTCAATCACCAGATCGACGACCGAGATGGAGCGGAAATAGCTCGTCCCGAAATCGAAGCGCAGATAGTTCCACATCATATGGAAGAACCGCTCGACCGGGGGTTTGTCGAAGCCGAATTCGCGCTCAAGCTGGGCGATGAATTCGGGTGGCAGACCGCGTGCGCCCTGATAGCGCTCATTCTCGACAGCGCCGACATTCACATCCGCTCCGGCCCCGTCAAACCCGCCAAAAACATTGCCCTGACCTTCCATCTGGGCAATCACTTGTTCGATCGGCCCCCCCGGGACGAACTGGACGAGAAAGAAATTGATGAGCATCACCCCGAACAGCGTCGGAATGATCAGGGCGAGGCGTCGCGCGATATAGGCGCCCATTGCTTACCTCAGCGCCCCGGCCGCGCGCAATTCGGCAGCGCGCTCTGCGTTGAACCACCAGAAATCCAGCTCGCCCGTTGAATAGGGCGGCGTGTCTTCCGGGCGCTGGAAGATATCCCAATAAGCCACCCAGACAGTGTCGTTATACCAAGCGGGGATGATGAACAGTTCATGACGCAGCACCCGGTCCAGCGCCATCAGGGCTGCGTCGCGGGTTTCAGGGTCAGGCGCATCCAGAGACAGGTCGATGACCGCGTCCACGAGTGCACTGCGCAAGCCGGCAGGGTTGAACACATCATGCGCCGCCTCCGAGCCGAAACGTTGTTGCAGGCCCGTACCAGTATCCATGAAGGCGGCATACTGATCGAAGATCATGTCATAATCGCGGTTGCGGCGGCGGTCGGTATGCTGGGCCGGGTCAATGCGCTGAAACCGGGCATTGATCCCCAAGCCTTGCAGGTTCTGGGTGAAAGTCTCGACAATCGCATCCATCGTCGCGGAACCCGCGCTGGAGACGGGAATCTCTATCGTCATGCGCTGGCCAGCAGCATTGCGCAGGGCACCGGCGCTATCCACTTCCCAGCCTGCTTCCTCCAGAAGTGCCCTGGCAAGGCGCATATTCCGCCGGTCCGCCAATCTCGCGACATCCGAACTATGCGGGCTGCGCGCGGGCTGGGTCAGCACTTCTTCGGGGACAAGATCGCCGAGCGATTGAAGCAGTTCCAGCTCCAGCCCTTCAGGCGGGCCATCGGCCTGAAAACGTGTACCTTGGGTGAAGGATTCCCGCTGCCGGAAAAGCCCGTATTGCAGGGTTTCATTCGTCCACTCGAAATTCCACGCCAGCGCAATTGCTTCGCGCACGCGTTTGTCCCGCAAGAAGTCACGCTCCAGGTTGAACACGAATCCGGTGGGTGTCGGCGCGATGCCGGTTGGCAGTTCTTCGCGGAGCACATGTCCGCGCGTGATGGCGGGGAAGTCATAGCCTGTGGCCCATTGGCGTGAATTGTTCTCGGCGCGGAAGGTGTATTCGCCGGTCTTGAACGCTTCGAAAGCTGCAGCCCCATCGGCAAAATACTCGACCCGGATTTCATTGAAATTATGCCTGCCGCGGTTGATCGGCAAATCCGCGCCCCAGTAATCGGGATTGCGCCGATAGGTGATACGGCGATTGACATCGAAACTGTCCAGCACATAGGGGCCGGAACCCGGCGAGATCTCCATACGCGACTCGTCGAGCCGCGCGCCCGTTTCCTCATACCATTTCTTCGAGAAGACAGGGGTCGCGCCGACCTGATCGATCAGGGACCGGCGCGAAATACCGTCGGCGAAGGTGAATTTCACTGTGTGATCATCCAGCGCTTCCGCATCGAGCACCCGTGCGCTGACGCCTTGTGCATAGGACGGAAGGCCCTGCTCAAGAAACAAATTGTGCGAGAACACGACGTCATGCGCGGTCAGCGGCGTGCCGTCGGAAAAGCGCGCTTCGGGGCGCATATGGAAAATGACCCAATCCTTGCTTTCGGGGTATTCAACCGTATGCGCCAGAAGCCCATATCCTTCGCCATAGGCGTCGGCAGGCACAAGACCGCCACCAAAGGGTTCGGAGCTTTCCAGAAGGCTTTCATAAATGGAAGACGAAAAGGCGCCCGCCCGGCCCCGTATCGTGAAGGGATTCATGGAATCGAAGGTTCCCTGCGCCGAAATCGAGATGATCCCTCCCTTCGGGGCGTCCGGGTTCACATAGCGCAGATGCTCGAAATCGGAATCGTAGCTGAGATCACCGTAGAAGGAGTAGCCATGAGCGCGGATGATCTCTGCCGTATCTTCGGCCAGCCCCGGACTGGCGAAGATGCCCGCAAGAATAACCCCGGTGACAGCACGGCGCGCAGCATGGATGCGGGACATGGGCAACTCCTCCTCTGACGGGCCTCTCTGACTATGGGCCTTCATGACTTTTATTTAGTGTTTCTGCGTCGCTGTCGACCATTGCGCAAGGATTTCAACGCCAAGACAACGGAAATTGATGGCAGCGCGACAAGAAAACAGGCCGCCCGGTTCCCCGAACGGCCTGCATCCTGTCCCGGTTTGGGAAAGATCAGCTTTCGCTTTCGATATAGGCGATCAGGTTCGCACGGTCCTGCACATTGGCAATGCCGCGGAAGTTCATCGAGGTGCCCGGCGCGACCCCGCTCGGGCTCTGGAGGAAGGCCGACAGGACTTCCGGCGCCCAAACATCACCCACTTGCGCCAAAGCGCCGGAATAGTTGAAGCCATCCACATCCATGATTTCACGGTTCACGATGCCATACAGATAGGGACCGACCCCGTTGCGCCCCTGCTCAAGCGAGTGGCAGGCGCGGCACTGCGACCACAGACGCGACCCGGCGCCGGCATCAGCCACTTCCCAGGCTTCATCGAAAGACAGCTCTGCCACTGGCTCTGCGGCGGCATCATCGGCACCCGTATCAATGATGAACGCCTGCGGCGCGTTCGCATTGCGCGGCGTGTAGAGTTCATTGGCAGCCCAGTTGCCCAGAAGAAAGACCAGCAGCGCGCCACAGAAAGCGGCAACGGCCTTGGTGATCACCATCGTGTCAAACATATCGCAATCCTGTAGCCCAGCTCATTTGGGCCTATGTATCCGCTTCCCCTTGCAGGATTCAAGCGGTAGTTACCGCGACGAAATGCCCATTCGGGCGAAACAGGACAAGTGTGAGCGGAAACATGGCAGGAATGATCGCATTTCAAGGGGAATTGGGTGCCTATGGGCATCAGGCCTGCGTGGATGCCCGCCCGGAATTCACACCCCTGCCCTGCACGACCTTTCACGACACAATGGCGGCCGTGCGCGAGGGCGCGGCGGAACTAGCCATGGTCGCCGTCGAGAACTCGATTTACGGGCGCGTGGCGGATGTTCACCAGCTTCTGCCCGACAGCGGGTTGCATATCGTGGACGAGGCTTTCGTGCGCGTTCATGTCAACCTGCTGGGCGTCAAGGGCGCGACCGTCGAACAGGTGAAAGAAGCGCATGGCCACCCGGTGATCCTGCCGCAATGCAGCGGCTTCCTGCGGCAGCACGCGATCAAGGGTGTGATCAGTTCCGACAATGCCCGCGCCGCCCGTGAAATTGCCGAGCGCGGCGATCCATCCCAAACCGCCCTTGCCAGCGAGATGGCGGCCCGGATCTACGGTCTGGATGTGCTTGCCCGCCATATCGAGGACCGGCCCGACAACACCACCCGCTTCCTGATCATGGCCCGCAATATCGACCTTGGGCGGCGGGGCGAGCAGATGATGACCAGCTTTTTGTTTCGCGTGCGAAACATTCCTGCCGCGCTCTACAAGGCAATGGGCGGGTTTGCGACAAACGGTGTGAATATGGTCAAGCTTGAAAGCTACATGGTCGACGGCTCTTTCACCGCGACCCAGTTCTTCGCCGAGATCGAGGGCCATCCCGAGGATGACAATGTGGCGCGCGCATTGGACGAATTGCGCTATTTCACGTCCTATCTGCACATTCTGGGCACCTATCCGGCAGATCCCGCGCGGCGCTGACGCGGTGTGTCAGCCCATGCTCGCGATGACCTTCACCAGCGCCGGGCGCGCGGTCATGCGGTCGAGATAGGTACCCAGGCGCGCTTCCTGTATCGGAAACTTCGCGACCTTTGCCCAGATACCGCAATGCGTCAGGATGATATCGGGCACGGTCATCTTGTTGCCCATCAGATAGGGCCCCTCGCCCATCCGGTGCACCAGGGTCTTCTGGCTGTTGGTAAATTCCCAGATCAGCGATTCCTTGATCGAGGATTGCCGCAGCGCTTCGGGCAGGATGAAAGAATGGCGCGCGGCCATCCATAGGGCCGCATCAAATTCATCGAGCAGGAACTGCGTCAGGCTGTCCTGCCGGGCGCGGTCGAGGGTTCCGGCGGGATAGGTCAGCGTGCCGTGCTTATCCGCCAGATACTGGATGATCGCGGTCGAATCGGTAATCGGAGTGCCGTCTTCGATCAACACCGGCACCTTGCCTGCCGGGTTGAAGCTGATCACCCCTTCCGAACGCGGTGCCGCGGGGACATGCTCATAGGGCTGGCCCAGTTCCTCCAGCATCCAGAGCACGCGCGTCGCGCGGGAATTGGCCTTGCCGATCACTGTATACATCTGTGCCCCTTCTACCTGCGCCCCAGCATGGCCAGCCGGATCAGCGCGCGTTCCATTACCGCCATGCTGGGCGCGTTCGAAGAGGAGCGCAAGATCAGATCGGCCTCGACCAGATCTGCGAGCGCACGTTCCAGCCGCGCCAGCCCCCAGCCCTGCGCCTGCGCCAGCAACCGGTCGCGGCGCGGGCCAAAGATCGGCGGGCGCGCGCGCTGGATACCTGCCGACGGCCCGCCCGGATCGCAACTGATCGCATGCAGGCTGCGAAAATGCCGCATCGCCATGATCGCCAGCGTGACCGCCGCCACGCCCTGCGCCTGCAACCGCTTGAGCAGCGGGCCGATCTGCGCCGCCTGCCCTTCGGCAACGGCATTGAGCAGATCATCGACCGCCGCTTCGGTGCTGATAGGCGCGATCGCAGCGATATCTTCGGGCGCAAGCGGCGCGCTGTCCCCGAATTTGTAGAGCGCGAGTTTTTCCAGTGTCTGCCGGAAATCGCCCGGATCGAGCGCGCGCGACAGGGCCACCAGATCGCGCATCGCATCGCCGCTGATCTGCGTCAGCCCGGCCTGCGTCAGTGCCGCCTCGATCTCGTCGCGTGAGGGTGGCTCGTCATAGATCCCCACCGCTCCGGCATTGCGCGCGCCCTCAAACAGCTTGCGCAGTCTGGAACTGGCCTTGAGCGCGCCCGCCGTGACAACAAGCTGCGCATCACCTGCACGCCAGTCGCCCAGCGCCTGCGCAACCGCATCGCTCACCTGATCATTGGCATCCTCGACCAGCACGGCGCGCGGCCCCGGAAAGAAGCCTTGCGCCTTGACCGCATCGACAAGACCAGCCGCGTTGCGACGGATTTCCGCCCCCGGCAGCCGCTCGAATCGCATCTCCGCCTCGCCTTGCGGCCCGACAATGGCCGCGATCAGATCCTGCCGCTTCAGCGCCACGCGCATCGCATCCTGTCCGTAGATCAGGAGCCCCGCCAGGGCCGGATCGGGCTTTGCGATCAGCCGCGCCAGATCGCGGGCGTTCAGCTTCATTCCACCAGCGCCGCCATGAGCCGCGCCGCGACCTGATCCGCCAGAATCCGCATCAGCCGCTTTTGCGCATCTTCCTGCGCCCGGAGCGTGGCAAGCTGGGTGTCGGTGGTCGAGTAATTTGTGAAATTGCGCAGCTTGCCCCGGGTGACGGTCTCGCCTGTCGCGATCTCGGTCAGACTATAGGCGATTTCCCCGAAGAGGGTGATTCGCGTCTGCCCAAGCCCGCTGACCTGCGCCGAGCCGCGTTCAGATGTGCTGATCGTATAGGCCAGATCGAATCGCGGCGCGGTCGGGCGACCCAGACGTTCTTCAAACGCCGCGTTGAAATCGAAATCCGCTGCTGCGGTCGGATCCGCCGCGCGCACCTGCCCCCGCAGCGCCTGCCCCGGCCCACCCGGCGCATAGGCCGGGGTGAAGCCGCAAGCCGCCAGCGGCAGGGCCGCCAGTGCCAGAAGGACCGTTCTGCGATCAGACCACGACATTGATAATGCGCCCCGGCACCACGATCAGCTTGCGCGGCGCAGTGCCGCCCAGAGCCTTGACCACAGCATCATGCGCAAGCGCCAGTTTTTCAACCTCTTCCTTGCCCATCCCGGCAGGCACCTCGATTTCCGCGCGGCGCTTGCCATTGATTTGGATAGGTAGTGTGATCGTGTCGCGCACCAGCATGGCCGGATCGGCCTTGGGCCATGCGGCCTGTGCAATCAGGCCCTGACCGCCTTGCATGGTCCAGATTTCCTCGGCCAGATGCGGCACCATCGGCGCCATCAATTGTGCAAGGATCCGCATGGAGGTTTTCTGCGCGGCACCGCTGGCTTGCGATTTCGACAGCGTGTTGGTGAAGGCGTAGAGTTCCGCAATCGCCTTGTTGAAGGCGAAATTCTCGATGGCGCGGGTGCAATCGGCTATCGCGCGATGCATGGCGCGCATCAGGTCGGTATCGGCATCCGACGGCGTGCCATCCTCCATCACAGCGATCCGGTCCGACAGCGCCCAGACACGGCCCAGGTGCTTGAACGCCGCTTCCGCCCCGGCGCTGGTCCATTCCACATCGCGTTCGGGGGGGGAGTCGGACATGACGAACCAGCGTGCTGTATCGGCCCCGAAAGCTTCGATGATATTGACCGGATCGACCACATTCTTCTTGGATTTCGACATTTTGGCGGAGGGGATGACTGTCACTGCCTCGCCCGTCGTGCGCAGTTTCCCGTCTTCGACATCTTCGGGCAGGTGATACACAGCGCGGCCCTTAGCGTCGCGCGTCAGGTAAATCTCATGCGTCACCATGCCTTGCGTGAACAGCGCATTGAACGGCTCGGACGCGGATTCGGGCAGATGCCCGGTCTTGACCATCGCGCGGGCGAAGAAACGCGAATACAAGAGGTGCAGAATCGCATGTTCGATCCCGCCGATATACTGGTCCACATTCATCCAGTAGGCGGCGTCCTCGGCATCCGTCGGCGTGGCCGCATGGGGCGAGGTGAAGCGGGCGTAATACCAGCTTGAGTCGACAAACGTATCCATCGTGTCCGTTTCGCGCTGCGCCGCGCCGCCGCATTTTGGGCAGGTGCACTGCCGCCAGGTCGGGTGGCGGTCGAGCGGGTTGCCGGGTTGATCAAACGTCACATCATCGGGCAGGCGAACCGGCAGGTTCTCCTTAGCCTCTGGCACCACGCCACAGGTCGGGCAATGCACGACCGGAATCGGGCAGCCCCAGTAGCGCTGGCGGCTCAACCCCCAATCGCGCAGGCGGTATTGCGTCACGCCGTGGCCTACGCCCTGTGATTCGCAAAAGCTGATCGCGGCCTCGACCGCCTCAAGCCCGGTCTGCTCCTGCTCGCCCGCAAACCCGCGGATAAAGCGCACGCGATCCGTCTTGGGCGGCACAAAAGCCGTATCGGTGACGGGGGTTTCATCGTCCAGCGCGACAAAGACATCCGGGTGCGGCAGCCCGTATTTCCGCGCGAAATCCAGGTCGCGCTGGTCATGCGCCGGACAGCCGAAAATCGCGCCGGTGCCGTAATCCATCAGGATGAAATTCGCGATATAGACCGGCAATTCCCATTCATTGTCAAACGGATGGCGCACCGTGATTCCGGTGTCGAAACCCTTTTTCTCGGCCTTCTCCAGCGCTTCTTCCGTGGTGCCGATCCGGCGGCATTCGGCCACGAAATCCGCCACTTTCGGGTCGTGGCGCTCCAGATGTTTGGCCAGCGGATGATCGGGCGAGATACCGACGAATGACGCCCCCATCAGCGTATCCGGGCGGGTGGTATAGACCTCGATCCGGTCAAACCCCTCGGGCGCGGCCACGGTCGAGAAGGCGAACTGCAGGCCCCGCGACTGTCCGATCCAGTTGCGCTGCATCAGGCGCACTTTTTCGGGCCAATGCGCCAGCCCGTCCAAAGCCGCCAGCAATTCCTCGGAATAATCGGAGATCTTGAAGAACCATTGCGTCAGCTCGCGGCGTTCAACCTCGGCGCCCGAGCGCCAGCCCTTGCCGTCGATCACCTGCTCATTGGCCAGAACCGTCATATCGACCGGATCCCAGTTCACCACCGCATTCTTGCGATAGACCAGCCCGGCGGCCAGCATGTCGATGAACATGGCCTGTTGCTGGCCGTAATATTCCGGGTCGCAGGTCGCGAATTCGCGGCTCCAGTCGATTGACAGACCAAGCGGCTTCATCTGCTCGCGCATCACCGCGATATTGCCATAGGTCCAGTCTTTCGGGTGGCCGCCCTGTTCCATCGCCGCATTCTCGGCGGGCATGCCGAACGCATCCCAGCCCATCGGATGCAGTACCGAGAAGCCCTGCGCCAGTTTGTAGCGCGCGACCACATCGCCCATCGTGTAATTGCGTACATGGCCCATATGGATGCGCCCCGACGGATAGGGGAACATCTCCAGCACATAGTATTTCTGCCGCGCGGGATCACGCCGCGCCTTGAACACCTCGGCATTGTCCCATGCCTGTTGCCATCTGGATTCAATCCCTTGCGGGCTGTAGCGCGCGTCGCTCTGGCTGGCCATCATCACATTCCTGCATCAAGTCATGAAAAAGCCGGGCGCTACCGGCCCGGCTCTCTTAGCGCCCGCAGGGGGCAAGGTCCAGATCACGAGGCGGAGTTACAGGCCCCGGTCCCGAATCCTCAGTTGCCGCGCCCGCGTCAGGATCGCGTCTTCCACCGCGCGGATGGTTTCGCGGCTGGCCGGGCCACCCGAGGTCATCAGCGCCACATTCAAAGAGCGCGCATCCAGCGCCGGGTCATTGATCAGGACCGCAGCACGGTAAGCCCGCCCGCCCCCCGGCGGCGTCCCGAAGCCCGTGACGATCACGCCAGAGAACGGGTCCACCGATTGCACCGGCAGGAAATTCAGCACCTCAAGCGAGGCGTTCCACAGATATTTGTTGACCTCGACCGTTACATTCGGCGGTTGGGCATTCGAGAACAGATCCCAGACCGTCGATTGCCGGGACGCCCCGCCAGAGCGATCACGTTCATGGATTTCAGCGCTCGCGGCGCGCGACCGCTCGCCCCCCTGAAAGAAATTCCCGAACCCGCCCCCGCCGCAGCCCGACAGGACCAGAACCAGCCCGAACATGGCGGCAATGCGCGACGCGCCTTTATATGTCATTGCAAAGTTCCCTCGTCAAAGCTGCACCTTGTCTAACTTGATAAGTGGCATGGAACAAGAGTGTAGCGCGCGGATCCCGGCCCCGTCTCCCGCGCATGTCCTGTCGCTTGCATCCGGGGCGTGACAAATCTGCATCATTTCTGACCGGTTCAAACCAGTCGTCCCGCTTTGTCTTGAAAAACACCCCCAAAAGGATGAAACAGGCTCAGACCTCGCCGGATTTGGTGAGGCGAGGAACTCCTTACACAACGAGGGAAAAAATGAAAAAGCTTCTTCTTGCTTCGACCGCTCTGGTCCTGTCGGCAGGCGTTGCAGCAGCAGATGTCGCTCTGTCGGGCGACGCATGGATGGGTCTGCGTTACAACAATGCACTGCCTGCGAACAAGACCCAGATGGTCAGCCGCGCACGCGTCACCTTCACCCTGTCGGGCGAAACCGATGGCGGCCTGGCATTTGGCGGTTCGTTCCGCGCTGACGGCGCCACGGCAGCCGCTACCGAAGCCAACATGTCGCAAGGGTCGGTGTTTATTTCCGGCGACTTCGGCAAGCTGACGATGGGCGATGTTGACTCGGCGCTCGAAGCTACCTGGTTCCGCACCCGTCATATTGGCGTGCTGGAAGGCGCTGGTGGATCGCGTGCATCTGCTCTGGGCTCAGCAACGACTGGCGCACTGTATGAATACTCGCTCGACGGTCTGAAAGTTGCTTTGGGCGCTGGCCAGCTGAATAACACCTCGCAGAACCTGTCGGTCGGCGTTCAGTACAAGATGGACGGCTTCGGTGGTGCGCTTGGCTACGAGCGTGTGAAAGGCGCTGGTGACCACGCACTGCTCAGCGTTGAAGGTGGCTTCGAGGGCATCACCGCGCGCGCATTCTACGGTCGCCTGAAAGTGAACGCTGGTCAGACTCTGGCCGGGATCGCTGGGGGTGCAACAGGCACGACAGCAAAACAGTACGGTGTAGACGTGCACGGGTCCTTTGACGAAATCGGTGTGCAGGCTCGCGCGAAGCGCGGTTTTGCAGGTGAAAACCACCTCGGTCTGGGTGTAACCTACGACCTGGGCGGCGGTGCCAAAGTTGGTGCCAGCGTCAATCGTGTGTCCGCGTTTGGTGTAAACCCACGCACCACCACGGCTGACTTTGGTCTGGCCTTCACGTTCTGATCCCTCACAGGATCAGTTGCGGAAAGAGCGGGCTTTTGCCCGCTCTTTTCTTTTTGTTCTCGCCGCTCTTTTCCCGCAGATCGTTCTGACCTAAAACAAGGCATCAATAACGGTCCAAGGTCCTGCGCATGTTTACACGCCTGCCCCTCGTCCTGATCCTTGCCGCGAGCCTTCTGGCGGCCTGCGAAACCACCTCTGCTGCGCTCGATGGTGTCGGCGGTGTCTTTGTCGGGGCTGGGCAGGACGTTCGCAGCCTGAACCGGCGTTAGGATCATGCTGAGCGCCGTCCTGTTTCTCCTGCTGAGCACGGCGCCCGCCGCCGCCCAGAACGCTGGTCCAACCGTGTCGGGTGACGCGCGCATGGGACTGGTCTGGCAATCGCAGCCCGATTGGGCGGGCCAGCGCGAGAACGGGATACGCATGACCAGCCGGGCCCGCCTGAAATTTCAGTTCACCGGCGAAACCGATGGCGGGTTGCGCTATGGCGCGAATTTCAAGCTGGATCAGAACAAGGACAGACCATCCCGGCCACAGGTTTTCCTTGGTGGCGGTTCCTGAGCGCATGTCCCTGACCGATATTCAGACCCGCATCTCGCAAGCCGAAGCCCGCGCAGAACGCGCGCCCGGCTCTGTGCATCTGATCGCTGTCTCCAAGGAGCAGCCCGAATCGCATGTGCTGCCGATACTGGAATCGGGCCACAGGGTATTTGGCGAGAATCGCGTGCAGGAAGCGGTCGGAAAATGGCCTGCATGGCAAGAGCGCTTCGGCAAGGTCGAGCTGCACCTGCTCGGCCCGCTTCAGACCAACAAGGCGCGGCAGGCCATGGCGCTCTTTCAGGTGATCCATTCGCTCGACCGCCCCAAGCTCGCCCGGACGCTGGCGCGGCTGGCGCAGGAGACTGGCGCCTGCCCGCAGCTTTTCATTCAGGTCAATACCGGCGCAGAGCCGCAAAAGGCCGGGATACTGCAGCCTGACACTGACGGGTTCATCGCGGAGTGCCGCTCCCTCGACCTGCCGGTGATCGGATTGATGTGCATCCCGCCGGTCGAGGCCGATCCCGCGCCACATTTTGAACAGCTGGCCGCGATGGCGCGGCGCAATGATCTGCCCTGCCTGTCGATGGGCATGTCCGATGATTTTGAAACCGCCATCGCCCATGGGGCCACCCATGTCCGGGTCGGTTCCGCAATCTTTGGTGCGCGCGGATAGGTGGCGGCTGTCAGCGGGCCAGAGTTTCGGGGACGATCAGGCGGGTCTGATAGTGGATCATGGGCGCAATCCTGTGCAAATCCGCGCGGTCCAGACCAATACATCCTGCGGTCGGATAGCCCGGCCTGCGCCATTGGTGAATGAAGATCGCGGATCCCCGCCCGCGCTGTGCCAAGGGCCAGTTCCAGTCGGTGATGATGACAAGATCATAGAGCGGATCGGCCCGGCGCAGGCATTCGTGACTATGCCCATAGGGCGCGCGCACCATCAGGTTATAGTCCTTTTGGGACACGTCATCCGACCACAGATCGCGCGGGCGGATCGGTACGGCCCAATCGGCTGGCCGCGCCATCCGGTCAGCCCGATAGAGCATTCCGACCAGCCGGTGCACCCCCACTGGCGTTGCCCCGTCGCCTTCGCGCTTGTCGGCACGCACGCCGCCGCGCCCGATGCTGCAGGGCCAGAGCCGGCCCATGAAGCGCAACCCTTGCCGGGTCAGAACCATGTCGAACCGGGTCATTGCGCGCCCCCGCCAGACGCCCGCGAAGCGTGCAAGGGCGGGTGGGTGCGCACGCTGAGCGGGCGCTCCCCCCTCACAGCAAATGCCCCGATTTCAGCGCCTTGGTCGCCAGATAGGCCCGGTTCTCCTCGGTCGCGCCCACATGCAGCGGGACGCGCTCGATCACCTGCAAACCATGATCATTCAGCATCTCCACCTTGCGGGGATTGTTCGTCAGCAACCGCACCTGCGAAAATCCCATCTTGCGCAAAAGCCCGGCCCCCACGCGAAAATCGCGCTCATCATCCTCGAATCCCAGCCGGTGATTGGCCTCGACCGTATCGAACCCCTGATCCTGCAGCGAATAGGCGCGCATCTTGTTGGCCAGACCGATCCCACGCCCTTCCTGATTGAGATAAAGCAACACACCTGCCCCCTCGCGCCCCATCTGCGCCAGTGCCGCACGCAGTTGCGGCCCGCAATCACATTTCAGCGATCCGAGCACATCGCCGGTGAAACAGGCCGAATGCAGGCGCGCGAGCACCGGAGCGCGCCGGTCCGGCTGGCCGATCTCGATGGCATAATGCTCGACCCCGCCATCTTCGGGGCGGAAGACATGCACCCGTCCGGCTTTGGCGGCCTCCATCGGCAGGCGTGCCGAGACCACGGGCGCGAATTCGCTTTCCCGTGCCAATTCCCGTGCCAGCACCTCGGCCTGAACTTCGGTCAGATCCGGCATGCGCGTATTCTCTGGCACGGGCAACATTAGTGCCGCAGGCAAGAGCTGTGCCGATTTCACCAGGGCCAGGCCGACCCGCGCAAGACCGGCATCCCCGTCGCGCAAGCTCTTGAGCGGGCCTTTCATCGGCACCCGCAGATCATCTGCCGGATCCGCGACAGCGCGCAGCCATCTGCAATCCGCATCCTCCGGCACGATGATCCGCGCCAGATCACCATCATAGGCGCGGGCCTTCAGCGTCTCGGCGCGGTGCTGGGTGATCGCCAGCACCAACCCCTGCGCCAGTTCGCGCATCTCGTTCAACCGTGCAGGCGTCAGCACTTCGGCCGCCACCAGAATCGCCCGGTCGGGGCCGTCAGACAGAACAACCGGCACGCCGAGCCGTAAGTCGGCGCGGGCGCGGTTGATCCTTTCGATCGGGGTCAGGCCGAATAGCATAGGTCAGGCTCCGGGTAAGGCAGGTCCAGATGTAGACTGCCGATGCAGGAATTGAAACAATCCAGCGCCCTGCGACACGTCCGCGTGAGTCTTTTGTTGCAAATCTTGCAGCCCCCCCAAGCGGGACTCATCTTCACATCAGTAACACGAAAGGGTGACCCTATGGCGAAGCTGAACAAGATTCTTCTGGTGGATGATGACGATGATCTGCGCGAGGCGCTGTCCGAACAACTGGTGCTGACCGATGAATTCGACGTGTTCGAGGCCGCCAACGGGGCCGAGGCGATGGAACAGGTCCGCGCCGGACAGTTCGACATGGCCATTCTCGATGTCGGCCTGCCGGACACGGACGGGCGCGAATTGTGCAAGCGGATGCGCAAGGCCGGGTTCAAATCGCCCGTCATCATGCTGACGGGCCACGATTCTGATGCCGATACGATCCTTGGGCTGGATTCCGGGGCGAATGATTATATCACCAAACCGTTCAAGCTGCCGGTTCTTCTGGCCCGTTTGCGCGCGCAGTTGCGCCAGCATGAACAGTCGGAGAATGCTGTCTTTCAGCTTGGTCCCTATCTGTTCAAACCCGCCCAGAAAATGCTGGTGGATGAGAACGACCGCAAGATCCGACTGACGGAAAAGGAAACCAACATATTGAAATTCCTCTATCGCGCACCCGAAGGTGTCGTGCCGCGCGATGTGCTCTTGCATGAGGTCTGGGGCTATAATGCGGGCGTGACGACGCATACGCTGGAGACCCATATCTACCGCCTGCGTCAGAAAATTGAACCCGATCCGTCGAATGTCTCGCTTCTCGTGACCGAGTCGGGCGGCTATCGTCTGGCCTCATGAACAGGCCAAATGCGCCTTATTGTTGCCAATCTTGTAGGTAATGATACACTTATAAGGCGATTGTTCTTCGACATAACCTTCCCTTTGCGCCGGGGTAATGGCGCATCCTCCTCCCTGTTGGACTGTCCGGGCTTTTTGCCCGGACTTTTTTCTATCTCCATTGCCCTTGTCGCCTTGGCCCTGTCATGCCACTAAGACCCGCTTTCGACGGGAGACAAATCTATGGCCTTCACGCTTGCCACCTGGAATATCAACTCGGTCCGCCTGCGCGCGGGGCTTGTGCTGAAGCTCTTGCGCGAGGAAGCGCCCGATGTCCTGTGCCTGCAGGAATGCAAGAGCCCGGTCGAGAATATTCCTTTCGAGATCTTCGCGAATGCAGGCTATCCGCATTGGGTCGCGCGCGGGCAGAAGGGCTATAACGGGGTGGCGATCCTGTCACGCCTGCCACTGGAAGATGCAGGCCATATCGACTGGTGCGCCAAGGGTGATGCCCGGCATGTCGCCGCGCGTCTGGAAAACGGTGTGACGATCCATAACTGCTATGTGCCCGCCGGTGGCGATATTCCTGATCGCGCACTGAATGAGAAATTCGGGCACAAGCTGGATACGCTGACCGAGATGCGCGACCATTTCCGCGACTCCGCGCCGGAAAAGTCGATCCTTGTGGGCGATCTAAACATTGCCCCCCGCGAGGATGACGTCTGGTCGCACAAGCAGCTTCTCAAGATCGTCTCGCATACGCCCATCGAAGTTGCGCATCTGAGCGACGCACAAGAGGCAGGCCGCTGGGTCGATATCACGCGGCAGGATATTCCCGAAGGGTTGCTCTATTCCTGGTGGTCCTACCGCGCCCGCGACTGGGACGCTGCCGACAAGGGCCGCAGGCTGGATCATATCTGGGCCAGTCAGGATATTGCGGCATCCGGGAATGGCTCGCGCATCCTGCGGGATGCACGTGGCTGGGAGCAGCCTTCGGATCATGCGCCGGTATTCGCAAGTTTCGATCTCTGACGCCCCTTTTCCTCCGGGCACGCGCGGCCCATATATCAGACGCATCCGACACATTAGCACGAGGGCACCATGCTGGAATTTGGCGACAAGAGCACCGAGGCCGATCTGATCATCGAGGGGACCGATCAGGGGTTCATGACGCAGGTCATCGAGACCAGCCAGCAAGTCCCTGTCATTGTCGATTTCTGGGCTCCGTGGTGCGGCCCTTGCAAGACCCTTGGCCCGGCGCTGGAAGCTGAAGTGCGCGCGGCGCAGGGCAAGGTGCGCATGGTCAAGATCAATATTGACGAGCATCCCGGCGTCGCAGGCCAGCTGCGTGTCCAGTCGGTCCCCACGGTCTATGCCTTTTTCCAGGGCCAGCCGGTCGATGGGTTTCAGGGGGCGCAACCGCCCTCCGCGTTGAAGCAGTTTGTCGCAAAACTCTCGGGGCTTGCGGGGGATGGCGGATTGTCCGACGCGCTGGACGAGGCCGATACCATGCTGGACGAGGGCGCCGTGACCGACGCCGCGCAGATTTTCGCAGCGGTGCTGGCGGAAGACGAGGCGAATGCCCGCGCCTTTGCCGGGCTGGTGCGCGCGCAGATCGCCACAGGCAGTCTGGATCAGGCCGAGGCACTGCTGAACAATGCACCGCAAGCCATCGCCAGCGCGCCGGAGCTTGACGCCGTGCGCGCGATGTTCGCCCTCGCGCAACAGGCGCGCTCCGCAGGCCCGGTAGATGATCTGCGCGCCATGCTTGATGCGGACCCGGACAATCATCAGGCCCGGTTTGACCTTGCGCAGGCGCTGTATGCGAACGGAGAGGCCGAAGCGGCGATCGAGGAATTGCTGGATTTGTTCCGGCGCGATCGTGACTGGAATGACGGGGCCGCAAAAACCCAGCTTTTCACCATTTTTGACGCTCTCAAACCCACCGATCCACTGGTGGCGAAGGGGCGTCGTCGACTGAGTTCGATGATATTTGCCTGATTCCGCGCGCGCATTACCTTACCCCTATGTCGCGCCCTCAGGATTACCCCGATCTGATTCCAATCTTCCCGCTACCGGGCGCGCTGTTGTTGCCCCGCGCCCGACTTCCGCTGCACATCTTCGAGCCGCGCTATCTGGCGATGATCGAGGATTGCATGAAGACGCCGCATCGCCTGATCGGGATGGTACAGCCGCGCGACGTGCCGGGAACTGAACCGCGCCCACTGCATGCGATAGGCTGCGCCGGACGGCTGACCGCCTTTTCCGAAACCGAGGATGGGCGCTATCTGATCACGCTGACGGGGAAATCCCGGTTTCGGGTGCGCGAGGAAGTGCCCGGCTTCGCGCCATACCGCCGCTGTTCAGTGGATTGGTCCAGTTTCACACAGGATTGCGGGCAGGAAGAAACTGATCCCGGCCTGAAGCGCACAGCGTTCTTTGCCTTGCTCAAACGGTTTTTCGGCAAACACAAGCTCTCGACGGACTGGGACAGCCTGTCCGAAGCCGAGGATGAGTTGCTGATCAATTCGCTCTCCATGCTCTGCCCGTTTGAACCGGACGACAAGCAGGCGCTTCTCGAAGCGCCCTCTTTGCAGACGCGGCGGGAAACGCTTGTCATGCTGATGGAA
Source organism: Natronohydrobacter thiooxidans (assembly GCF_001884735.1). Taxonomy (GTDB): domain Bacteria; phylum Pseudomonadota; class Alphaproteobacteria; order Rhodobacterales; family Rhodobacteraceae; genus Roseinatronobacter; species Roseinatronobacter thiooxidans_A. The sequence continues at coordinate 57,392 of NZ_MJAP01000035.1, forward strand.
TTTTCCCTGCGCGGTGGCGGAACAGACGAGGTACTGCAATGAGTGATTCAGAAAAACCCCAACGGCTAATCAACCGGCAGATGCTGGAGGCGCTGGTCTGTCCGGTCACGAATGGTCGGCTGAGCTATGACGCCACCCGTCAGGAACTGATCTCGAAAGCGGCGCATCTGGCCTTTCCGATCCGCAACGGGATACCGATCATGCTGGTTGACGAAGCCCGCGAGATCGAATGATCCCTGTCGGGCTGCGACATGCGCCCTGAATGCGAAGCGCCCTGACCCTTGAGAGGATCAGGGCGTTCTGAGCAGAAACAACGCGACGTTGTTCAAGTGCCGCGCTTGGAGATCGGACTTGCAGGTTGCTTGCGCTTCCCTGTCCGAATTGGTGCCAGACTACAGAGCAGTCCTTAACTTCGTGTTACGTTCACTATGCGGCATTGGTGGTAAACGCGCAATCAAACCCCGCACGCCCAGCGCCATATTTCACCATTTTTCTGACAAATTTTCGCGGCCCCATGCGGGATAGAGCAACAATCTATGCGTGAATTAACCATTGTCTCGGAAAGCGAAAAGGCCCTGAGCCCGGGCTAGAGCCAGTCGCGCAATACCGGAATCAATGGCAAATCCGCAGGCGGCATCGGATAGTTGCGCAGATCCGCTGGCCGCACCCATTTCAATGCCTGCCCTTCGCGACTTTGCGGCTGTCCTTGCCATTTGCGGCAGACAAACAGCGGCATCAGCAGATGAAAGCTCTCATAGGCATGGCTGGCAAAACTCAGCGGTGCCAGGCAACTGGCCCAGGTGTCAATGCCCAGCTCTTCCTGCAACTCGCGAATCAGGGCCGCTTCCGGGGTCTCGCCGGGCTCGATCTTGCCGCCGGGGAATTCCCAGAGCCCCGCCATGGACTTGCCCTCCGGGCGCTGCGCCAGAAGCACGCGGCCATCGGCATCGACCAGCGCCACGGCAGCCACAAGGACCATCTTCACGAGCGATAATCCGCGTTGATCTCGATATAGCGGTGGGTCAGGTCGCAGGTCCAGACGGTCGCCGCGCCCACGCCAAGGCGGAGATCGACCCCGATCACCAGATCAGCCAGTTTCATATATGCCGCGCCGATCTCTTCGGCATAGCTGGGGGCAACCTGTCCATTCACGGCCACCAGATGCGGGCCGAAGCGGATCGACAGCCGGTCGCGATCAGCTTCCGCCCCGGATTTGCCCACAGCCATAACGATCCGGCCCCAGTTGGGATCCTCGCCCGCCACAGCGGTTTTCACCAGGGGCGAATCCGCAATCGCGAAGGCCACCTTGCGCGCATCCGCGTCAGACCGCGCGCCCGTCACAGTGACTTCGATGAATTTCGTGGCCCCTTCGCCATCCCGCACCACCTGATGCGCCAGATCAAGCATCACGCCGCCCAGTGCCTTGGCAAAAGCCTGCCCGTCCTCGCTGGCTGAATCGGTGATTTCGGGAGCATCGCTCTGCCCTGTCGCCGCGATCAGAAGCATGTCCGAGGTTGACGTGTCGCTGTCGACGGTGATGCAGTTGAAGCTGCGATCGGTCTCGCGCGAGGTCAGGGATTGCAGCACCGGGCGCGATATCTTTGCATCCGTGAAAATATAGACCAGCATCGTCGCCATATCGGGTGCGATCATGCCGGAGCCTTTGGCAATCCCCGCGATCCTGATCGGTTTTCCGCCGATTTCGACCTCTGCCGCAGCCCCTTTGGGGAAAGTATCGGTGGTCATGATGGCACGCGCGGCCTCTGGCAGCGCCTGCTCCGACAAGCCGGAGACAAGCAGGTCCAGCGCATCGGTGATTTTCTCATGCGGCAAGGACTGGCCGATCACCCCGGTCGACGAGGTGAAAACGCGACCCTGAGGCAAGTCCAGCTTTTCGGCAACTCCGGCGCAGATCGCGCTGACACTGGCCACACCGTCAGCGCCGGTAAAGGCATTGGCATTGCCGGAATTGACAAGGATGGCAGCCCCCTCGGCGCTGTCCTGACCAATCTTCTCCTGAGCATCCAGCACTGACGCGGCGCGGGTGGCGGACCGGGTGAAGGTTCCCGCAATCACGGTTCCGGGGGCCAGATGCGCCAGCATCACATCGGTACGCCCCTGATAGCGCACCCCGGCCTGTGCCGTGGCAAAGCGCGCACCCTTGATCACAGGAAGTTCGGGAAACGCTGCGGGTGCAAGCGGCGAGACCAGAGGTCCGCTTGTGCGACCATCATTCCCCTGCGCAGCGAGCTGCGCCGTCAGAGCCTTGATTTTCTTCTTGAGCTTCTTCTTGCCCATCGGACGCTCCATGTCAGACTACCAGCCCTGCTCGGGCTGGCCTTGTCCTACACTGGCGCAGATCAGTCGTCCAGAAGGTCGCTCCGCGTCAGGATCGAGGTATCCAGATCCTCATAGGCGCGTTCGATTGTTGCCGCTTCTGTCGCGCGGTTCAGTTCGGCCTGCGCAGCCTCGCGCTGAATGTTCTGCTCCAGCGCCTCGCGCACTTCTTCCAGCGGCGGGGCCGAGGACATGCGCGTGTCGTTCAAGAGCACCAAATGCCAGCCAAAACGGGTTTCCAGTGGCCCCATATAGTCGCCGACCTCCAGCGCCTGCACGGCTTCCTCAAACTCGGGGATCATCGCGCCAAGGCCAAACCAGCCCAGCGAGCCGCCACCCTCGGCGGCACCATCAACGGAATGTTCGCGCGCAAGTTCTGCGAAATCTGCGCCATCGTCGAGCATGGCCTTCAGTTCCAGCGCCTGTTCTTCCGTCTCGACGATGATATGCGAGGCGTTGAATTCCGGGGTGGGTTCGCGGCCGTCAAATTCGGTCACAAAGGCGGTGTAGGCCTCGGTGACATTCTCTTCGGTCAGGGCGGCTTCGGCGGCGCGGGTCAGGGCCGCATTGGCGATGAATGCGCGCTGCTCGTTTTCCAGCGCAATCTGCTCGCGGGCCGACAGGGTGCCTTCGGCTTCCTGCATGATCGCGGTCTGTTCGATCAGTTGTTCCATCAAGGGGGTGAACAACGCATCTGCGGGCATGGCGCGGAACTGATCCGGCAGAGCATCACGCGCCGTCAGCAGGTGCCCGAGCGTGATCTCGGTACCGTTCACGCGTGCCAGAACCGTATCGCGCGACAGGTCATCCTGCGCGAAAACCGGGGCCGAAACGGCGAGTGCGACCACAAGGGCCACCGAAACTCGCGAAAAACTGAGCATAATTCCTACTCCTGACTGGGCGCGGCGGGCGCGCAACGTTGACACTTTTGGGGCCGGCCATTACATCGCTGGCAGGTCTGGCCTGCTTGGGGTCGTGCGGTTCACCTGCCCTTCTATGGAAGCCAGTGCGCGCCGACAAGCCCGGCATCTCCCAGGGACCATGACGATTTGGTTAGCGGCAGGACATCTGGCCGCGCAACGGTATAAAGGGCGAACTACGCATGCTGGGTCTTGGCGCGATCACGAAGAAGGTTTTCGGAACAGCGAATGATCGCAAGGTAAAGACAGTTCGTCCGTTGGTCGCGAAGATCAATGCACTGGAACCTGAGTTTCAGGCCCTGTCCGACGAGGGGCTGATCGCCAAGACCGAGGAGTTGAAGGCGCGTGTCGCCGAAGGCGAAAGCCTTGATGCGGTGCTGCCCGAAGCTTTCGCCAATTGTCGCGAAGGTGCACGCCGCGCGCTTGGCCTGCGCGCTTTCGATGTGCAGTTGATCGGGGGCATTTTCCTGCATCAGGGCAATATCGCCGAGATGAAAACCGGGGAAGGCAAAACGCTGGTCGCCACTTTCCCTGCCTATCTGAATGCCCTGACCGGGCTTGGCGTGCATGTCGTGACGGTCAATGACTATCTGGCCAAGCGCGATGCCGAATGGATGAGCAAGGTCTTTGCCAAGCTTGGCATGCGCACCGGCGTCGTCTATTCGCAGCAGCCCGTCGCCGAGAAGCGCGACGCCTATGCCGCCGATGTGACCTATGCCACGAATAACGAACTGGGCTTCGATTATCTGCGCGACAATATGTGCATGCGCATCGAGGATATGAACCAGCGCGGTCACTATTTTGCGATCGTGGACGAGGTTGACTCGATCCTGATCGACGAGGCGCGCACGCCGCTGATCATTTCCGGGCCATCCGAGGATCGCTCGGATCTCTATGTGAAAGTGGATGCGCTGATCCCATCGCTGCAGCCCGAGCATTATGTGATCGACGAGAAGATCCGCAACGCCACCCTGACCGATGACGGCAATGAGTTCATTGAAGAGAAGCTGCGCGAAGCGGGGCTTCTGCCGGAAGGGCGTGCGCTTTATGATCCGGAATCCACCTCGCTGGTGCACCATGTCAATCAGGGTCTGCGCGCGCATAAGCTGTTCCTGAAGGACCAGAATTATATTGTCCGCGATGGTGAAGTCATCCTGATCGACGAATTCACCGGTCGGATGATGGTCGGTCGCCGCCTGAATGAAGGGCTGCATCAAGCCATCGAGGCGAAAGAGAATGTCGCGATCAAGCCCGAGAACGTCACCTATGCCTCGGTCACGTTCCAGAATTATTTCCGCCGCTACAAAAAACTTGCGGGCATGACCGGGACCGCCGCGACCGAAGCTGCGGAATTCCGTGAAATCTACAATATCGGCGTGGTCGAGATCCCGACCAACCTGCCGATCGCCCGGCTTGACGAGCATGATCAGGTCTATCGCACGGCGAAGGAAAAGCTTGAGGGCGTGCTGCAGGAGATCCGTGACGCACATGCCAAGGGTCAGCCGATCCTCGTCGGGACAACCTCGATCGAAAAATCGGAGGAGTTGTCGAACCTGCTGAAAGACGCAGGCATTCCGCATAACGTTCTGAACGCCCGGCAGCACGAACAGGAAGCGCAGATCGTCGCGGATGCAGGTCGGCTTGGCGCTGTCACGATTGCCACAAACATGGCCGGGCGCGGCACCGATATTCAACTGGGCGGCAATGTCGAAATGCGCGTGCTGCAGGCGCTGGCCAACGACCCCGAGGCTGACCCGGAAGCAACCCGCGCGCGGATTGAGGCCGAGGTCGCCGATGAGAAGGCCAAGGTCAAGGACGCAGGCGGGTTGTTCGTGCTGGCCACGGAGCGCCATGAAAGCCGCCGGATCGACAATCAGTTGCGCGGACGCTCTGGCCGTCAGGGGGATCCGGGCCGTTCGGTGTTCTTCCTCAGCCTCGAAGATGACCTGATGCGGATTTTCGGATCCGAACGGCTGGAGAAAGTGCTTTCAACGCTGGGCATGAAGGACGGCGAGGCGATTGTGCACCCCTGGGTGAACAAGTCGCTGGAAAAGGCGCAGGCCAAGGTCGAGGCGCGCAACTTCGATATACGCAAGGAATTGCTGAAATACGACAACGTGATGAATGACCAGCGCAGGGTGATCTTTGACCAGCGTCTGGAAATCATGGAAGCGGATGACCTGTCCGAAATCATTGATGACATGCGTCATCAGGTCGTGGATGACCTGATCGACCTGCATATGCCGCCGAAATCCTATTCCGAGCAATGGGACATGGAGGGTCTGCGCGCGCAGGTGCGCGAGAAACTCGGATTCGACACCCCAGCCGAAGCCTGGGGCGAGGAAGATGGCGTTGATCAGGAAGTGGTGCGCGAGCGCCTTATCGAGGCATCTGATGCGCTGATGGTCGAGAAACAGGCGCAGTTCGGGGAAGCCACGCTGCGCAACCTTGAAAAGCAGGTCCTGCTGGAAACCATCGACCGCAAGTGGCGCGAGCATCTGCTGACGCTCGATCATCTGCGCTCGGCGGTGCGCTTCCGCGGCTATGCGCAGAAAGACCCGCTCAACGAATACAAATCCGAAGGCTTCCTGCTGTTCGAGAAGATGCTCAACTCGCTGCGCGAAGATGTGTCGCGCTACCTGTCGCGCATCCGCCCGCTGAGCGAGGAGGAGCAGCGCGAGATGATGCGCCAGATCGCGCTGCAGCAGCAGAGTCTTGCTGTGGCCGAAGCAAATCAGGGGGAAGCCCCGGAACCGTTAGTCGCGGGTTTCGATGAAACCGATCCGGCGACATGGGGGAGCCCGGGGCGCAATGACCCCTGCCCCTGTGGCTCGGGCAAAAAGTTCAAGCATTGTCACGGGAGCGTGCTTTAATCCTGCACATGGGTCAATTTTGTTTCACAATCTGACTTTGTGACATTCTTCGGCCCCAAATCCGCCCGATTCGACCCGCATCTTGCGCTCAACCGTTCGAAGTTGGATGCAAGAACATGAAAAAGCAGACGATCATTCGCGGAGTTGCCATTGTGGTGGCGGGGATTTCAGCCTCGGTCTATGGTGCACAGCATTTGTCAGGCAATCGCAGCGGGGTGAGCTCTGTTGCGCAGATTGCCGCCCCGGGTTCGACCGCGCAGATCAGAAGCGCCGGTTTTCTTGGCGGAAGCGTGCCGTCAGCGCCAGAAGATCATGCAATCACGGTAAATGAAACCAGCTTTGCCGCACTGACCGAGGGGACGGACCTTGCATCAGGTGAAGCGGCGCTGGACTTCGCCCCTCAGCTTGAAGCAGCCGGGAACACGCTTACACCGGGCGGCCCGGACTGCACACCGCGCCTGACGGCGCACGCGGCGATTGACGCGCTTATCGAAGTGTCGCTATCGGCCCCGTGTCATCCGCAGGAACGGTTGGTGATCAGTCACGCAGACCTGGCATTCAGCGCCTATACCTCGGAGAATGGCGGCTTCTCGACCTATCTGCCAGCACTCTCGGCGGATGGGAAAATCGACATTTTCCTCGGCGAGGATCACTTCTTACAAACCGAAACGCTGGTGCCGGATGTCGATGCGCATATCCGTGTGGCACTGCAATGGGTGGGGGATGCAGAGTTTTCACTGCACGCCTATCACATGGGCGCCCGCTTCGGAGAGGCGGGGCATATTCACGCCCTCAAGCCCTTCGACGCCGATCTGGACGAAGCCTTCCTGATCTCGCTTGGAGACAAGCGCGGTCCGGAGCCAATGCTTGCGGAAATTTACTCCATTCCGACGCATCTGGTGGGCAGCAGTCGTGTCGAACTTGCGCTGGATTTCGGTGGCGAAGATTGCGGGCGTGACCTGTCGGCTTTCGTTCTGCAATCCGGCGGCGGCGCCGCAACCGAAGTCAATGATGCCAGCTTCGCCACTCCGGACTGCCCTGCCCAGAGCGGCACACTGATTATGCCGCTCACCCTGCCGGCCGTGCAACACGCGGGCATCACTCCAACTGACGGGGTTTTTCTGTCTGGTGTGCTGGACTGAACCGCCCTGCGTTGGGTGGGACGTCCCCGGCGGTGCTGCAAGCCCCGTCAAAGCAACCCTTCGCTGCGCAAGCTGATCTCGCGGGAATGGCCGATGATCAGATGATCATGGACTGTGATCGACAAAGCTTCCGCCGCGCGCCGGACCATCTGCGTCATCGCGATATCCGCCTCTGATGGCGTAGGATCACCAGAAGGGTGGTTGTGGACAAGAATCAAGGCTGACGCATTCAACTCCAAAGCCTGTCGCAGGATCTCGCGTGGGTAGACCGGGACATGATCGACAGTCCCGTCGCCGAGCACAAGATCCGCGATCAGTACATTCTTGCGGTCCAGAAACAGAACGCGGAACTGCTCTGTCTCGCGATGCGCAAGTGATGTATGACAATAATCCAGCAATGCGTTCCAGTTCGATATGATCGGACGGTTCAGGATACGCGCACGCGCCATGCGCTGCGCACATGCCTCCAGAAGCTTGAGCTCAGCGACCATAGCCTCCGACATCCCGGGAACCGCACGCAAGCGGACGGGTGCTGCGGCCACAACCCTGTTCAGATCGCCAAATGTGTCGAGCAGCCGTTGCGCCAGCAGTCCGATACTCGAATCTGGCAGTGCATCCGACAGAAGCATTTCCAGCAGGTCGCAGTCCGAGATCGTTCGCAAACTGCCCTCGACAAAACCCCCACGACGTGCTGCAGCAGTAGCAAGCTGCCCTGAAGCGGCGGGTCTCGCAGCGAATAACGACAAGCCTTGATCTGTGAAACTGGCATGATCTGCACGCATGCCGCGATCATGACTCAGGGAATCATAACAACGCGTTAACCACGGCCTTTTCTGCTCAGAAATGTTGCCAGATCCAGAGTCTGGTGTTAGCATTATCACAAGTGTGGCATTTCCCTGTGATTTAGCAGGATTCCGCGCACTTGGACGGGGCATTTTGAGCAGTTGATAAAAGCATATAATCAAACCTTATCGATTGGAGGACTACAATGAAGAAGATCGCACTCCCGGCACTTGCACTGGCAATGGCTCCGTTTCTCGCGACACCGGCGGCTGCATGGAAGGGTCACGTCGTCGAATGTTTCGACAAAGTCTATGTGGCTCCTGAATACAAGACCACCAAGCATCTGGTGAAAGCGGCAAAAACCACTCTGGAATACCGCAACGGCAAAGGCATGGAGCAAATCTATCGCATGCACTACCCGGCGATCTACGAAGAGAAGAAGCATCTCGTTCGTCCCGGTCACTATGTGATGCGCCCTGCGCCCTGCCGCAAAGGCAACTAACCCTTTACGCATCTGACTTCTGAAAAGATCGCGCGCCCATTTGCGGGTAACTCTTGGTCGCAGATGATCAACAGGACGGAAGTTCGAAGCTTTTTCCTCGGCGCGCTCATATAGCGCGCCGAATCTCAGATGAATCCCCGTGGCGTCATCTTTTTGGTTGCGCCCCCAGGCTGAGGAAAGCGGAACATGCGTGCACTACTACTTCTGGCGGGCACTTTGGCGATTTCAGGATGCGCATATTTCTTCCCAAGTCGCTCGGAGAGTTCATGCGACGCCGCGAGCCACGCGCTCCGGGTTCACGACTCCCGGATTGAAGCGGCGCGCGCGAGTGGCAGCATGGGGTTCACGGCCAATCTCGCGACCCGCGGCTACCAGACCTATCATTGCGTCACGACGCGGGGCAATCAGGTCGCCTGCTCGACACTTGAACATGGCCTGCACAATCACGCGTCCACCCAGGTCAAACGGCTGATACGCGAACGCAGCATGATTGAAAATCGTGTCGCACGCGCCTGCGGGCTTTGATCAGCCCTTCATGCCGTCCCAGAAACCTTTGACCTTGTCAAAGAAACCCGAGCTTTCGGGGTTGTTCTCTGCGCTGAGCTTTTCGAACTCCTGCAGCAGTTCTTTCTGACGCTGTGTCAGATTGACAGGTGTTTCCACGGCCAGTTCGATCAGCATGTCGCCCTGCCCCCCCCCGCGCAGCGCGGGCATGCCCTTGCCACGCAGGCGCATCTGACGGCCGGACTGGCTGCCTGCAGGGACTTTGACACGCGACCTGCCACCGTCGATTGTCGGCACTTCCACCTCGCCGCCAAGGGCTGCGCGCGCCATGCTGACGGGAACGCGGCAATGAAGCGTCAGATCATCGCGCTTGAAGATCTGATGCTCGGCCACATTGACGAAAATATACAGATCGCCCGAGGGACCACCCCGCAGCCCGGCTTCGCCTTCGCCAGAGAGCCGAATCCGCGTGCCGGTTTCAACCCCCGCCGGAATGTTCACAGAGAGGCTGGCCTCTTTCTCGACCCGACCTGATCCGGTGCAAACCTTGCACGGATTCTTGACAATCTGCCCGGAGCCGCCGCAGGTCGGACAAGTCCGCTCGACCGTGAAAAACCCTTGCTGCGCGCGTACCTTGCCCATTCCGGAGCAGGTCGGACAGGTGACAGGCTCAGCGCCACCTTCGGCACCGGTCCCGCTGCAGGATTCACATTCGGACAGGCGCGGGACACGGATGGTTCTGCGCGTGCCGGAATAGGCTTCTTCCAAGGAAATCCGCATATTGTAGCGCAGATCCGAGCCGCGCGTGGCGCGCGATCTTGCGTTGCCGCGCCCACCGCCAACGAAATCACCGAAGAGATCCTCGAACACATCAGAAAAGGCGCTGGCGAAATCGGCATTGCCGCCAAAACCCCCGGGCCGACCACCCTGTCCTGCCCCCATTCCGCCATCGAATGCCGCGTGGCCATAGCGGTCATAGGCAGCTTTCTTGTCGGGGTCTTTCAGGGCATCATAAGCCTCGTTCACTTCCTTGAACTGGGCTTCGGCATCAGGATTTTCAGAGTTGCGATCAGGGTGCAACTCCTTGGCTTTCCGGCGATAGGCTTTCTTCAACTCTTCGGCAGAAGCATTCCGATCAACCCCGAGCACATCGTAGAAATCGCGTTTGGCCATGGCGTTTTCGCTCCTAAGACGGCACCCGATCTGATCTGGTCAGATCGGGCGCACGTTCCATCACCACAAGGCTTACTTGCGTTTGTCTTCGCCGAGATCTTCGAAATCGGCGTCCACAATGTCATCATCAACGCTGCGCGGACCTTCTTCACCTGCGTCACCAGACGCGGCTTCGGCTTGCGCCTTGTAGATGGCTTCACCCAGTTTCATCGACGCATCGGTAACATTCTGGATGCCGGATTTGATCTTGCCTGCATCCTCGCCCTCAAGCGTGTCCTTGAGCGCGGCGATGGCCAGCTCGATCGCCTCGACCGTGGTCGGGTCCACCTTGTCCTTATGCTCTTCGACGGCCTTCTCGGTCGAATGGATCAGGCTTTCGGCCTGATTCTTCGCCTCGACGAGTTCGCGGCGCTTCTTGTCGGCCTCGGCATTGGCTTCGGCGTCGCGCACCATCTTTTCGATATCCTCGTCGGACAGACCGCCCGAAGCTTGAATGGTGATCTTCTGCTCCTTGCCGGTGCCCTTGTCCCTAGCCGAGACATTGACGATCCCGTTCGCGTCGATGTCGAAAGTCACTTCGATCTGCGGCATACCGCGCGGAGCGGGGGGGATATCTTCCAGATTGAACTGACCCAGAAGCTTGTTATCCGCCGCCATTTCACGCTCGCCCTGGAAGACACGGATCGTCACCGCGTTCTGATTGTCCTCGGCGGTCGAGAAGACCTGCGATTTCTTGGTCGGAATCGTGGTGTTGCGGTCGATCAGGCGGGTAAAGACACCGCCCAGCGTTTCAATCCCCAGCGAGAGCGGGGTCACATCGAGCAGCACCACATCCTTGACATCGCCCTGCAACACGCCGGCCTGAATGGCCGCACCCATTGCGACAACCTCATCAGGGTTCACACCCTTATGCGGTTCCTTGCCGAAGAAATTGGTTACTTCCTCGATCACCTTGGGCATGCGGGTCATGCCGCCCACAAGGATCACCTCGTCAATGTCGCCTTTCGACAGACCGGCATCTTTCAGTGCTGCGGCACAGGGCTTGAGCGAGTTCTTGATCAGATCGCCAACCAGCGATTCCAGCTTGGCGCGGGTCAGCTTCATCACCAGATGCAGCGGCTGGCCGGTGTTCTTGTCCATCGAGATAAAGGGCTGGTTGATCTCGGTCTGCGAGGACGAGCTGAGTTCGATCTTGGCTTTCTCGGCAGCTTCCTTCAGCCGCTGCAGCGCCATCTTGTCCATCGTCAGGTCAACGCCGTTCTCTTTCTTGAACTCGTCGGCAAGGTAATTGACGATGCGCATGTCGAAATCTTCACCACCCAGGAAGGTGTCCCCGTTGGTCGATTTCACTTCAAAGAGGCCATCATCAATTTCAAGAATGGTGATATCGAACGTCCCGCCACCAAGGTCATAGACGGCAATGGTCCGGGTTTCCTTCTTGTCCAGACCATAGGCCAACGCGGCTGCCGTCGGTTCATTGATGATGCGCAACACTTCCAGACCGGCGATCTTGCCTGCGTCCTTGGTCGCCTGACGCTGTGCGTCATTGAAATAGGCGGGTACAGTGATGACGGCCTGCGTGACTTTCTCGCCAAGATAGCTTTCGGCGGTTTCCTTCATCTTCTGCAGGATGAAGGCTGAAATCTGGCTGGGGCTGTACTTCTCGCCACGCGATTCAACCCATGCATCACCATTGCCGCCGTCAATGATGGCATAGGGAACAAGTTTCTTGTCCTTTTCCACCTCGGCATCGGTCAAACGGCGCCCGATCAGGCGCTTGACCGCAAAAACCGTGTTGGTGGGGTTGGTGACGGCCTGACGCTTGGCGGGCTGGCCGACAAGGCGCTCATTCTCGGTGAAGGCCACAATGGACGGGGTGGTACGCGCCCCTTCGGAATTCTCGATCACACGCGGCTGGCTGCCATCCATGATGGCCACGCAGGAGTTGGTCGTGCCAAGGTCGATACCGATGACTTTACCCATAGTCTTGCATCCTCTTCTTCAAGCGATGTGGCAGCGGGCTGGTCCCATCAGGCCCCGGCCCATCAGAATTGTGTCAAAGCCCCGTGCCGGGGCGTCTTGGGCGCTATATAGGAAGGGGCTTGAGGCGCTGCAACCGTCACAGAGCTGTGAAAAAGCGGTGATCCGAACTTTTCTTCCTGTCACGCGGCCTTGGCGGTCAGTTGCCATATCGGGGCGAAAATGGCATGCCGCAACCATCACTGAATAAGGAGTAGAGTAATCATGCTATATGTAGATATTCCCACGCAATCCGAGATCGGTCAGCTCATTGCCACGCGCGGCGAGGCGCTGGTCAGCATTTACCTGACGACCACCCCCGAGACGCAGCATATCGACGCCGCCCGTACACGGCTGAAGCAGCTTGCCGGTCAGGCCGTCGCACAACTGGAGGAGGTTGGCGTCGCCAAGCGGACCATCTGGCCCATCGAAGAACAGCTTGACGATCTGCTGGACGACGATGATTTTTGGCGCGTTCAGGCCAATTCTCTGGCGATCTTCGTCACGCCCGAACGGCTGCGCAGCTACCGCCTGCCCAACCATCTGTCCGAGACCGTGCAGGTTTCGGACCGGTTCCATGTCAAGCCCTTGCTGCGCGCGGTCTCGATGCCGCAACACGCCTTTGTTCTGGCGCTGGCCGAAAACGAGCTGCGCCTGGTCGAGGTTCTGGGCGATCAGCCTGCGCAGGAAGTGCATGTGCAGGGGCTGCCCAAGGATGCGGCCTCTGTCGCGAGGACGGCAAATGTCAATTCGCGCAGCTATTCGGGCCGTCTGGGTGGCGGCGAGGGTCAGAAACACCATCTGCGCCAGTATTGCCGCGCCATCGATACAGCCCTTCGCGGCCTTCTGTCGGGGCGGCAAGAGCCGCTGATTCTGGCGGCAACGGATCCGCTCTTGTCGATGTATCGCTCGATCAACAGCTACCCGCATCTGGCCGAAACTGCGATTGTCACCAGCCCGGTACGCGTTCCGGCGCACGAGCTTGGGGCGCAGGCACGCGAGATCCTGGACGAGATCAACGCCGCATCCGTCGCGGCATTCGGCGAGTTGTATTCAGCCCGCGAGAATGAAGGGCGCGCAACGACACAGGTGGCGCGCGCGGCCCGTGCGGCGACCTTTGGCGCTGTGGATACGCTGCTGGTCGATATCGACAATGTGCTGCCCGGTCTTGTGGATGAAACCACCGGCGAGATCACCTTTGACGAAAGCGACAGCGCCGTAAGCTATGGCGTGATTGACGAAATTGCCGGGCGTGTCATCGCCAATGGCGGCAAGGTCATCGCAGTGCGGCGCGCGGATATCCCACAGGAAGCCGAACTCGCGGCGGTTCTGCGCTACGCGATCTGAGTTAGGGTTTCACCATTGTTCAAGGCCGGAGTGCTGCAATTCCGGCCTTTACTCATGCCGCCAGACCCCGGCCTTTCAACAGCGCCGCGACCCCCGGCATGCGGCCACGAAACGCGGTATAGAGCGCTTCCGCGTCGTCGCTGCCGCCAGCCGACAGGATGAATCGCTCTAGCCTATGAGCAGTGTCGCGGTCGAAAGCATCGCCGGTTTCGCGAAACGCGTCAAAGGCATCCGCATCCATCACTTCCGACCACATATAGCTGTAATAGCCACTGGAATAGCCATCCCCCGAGAAAACATGGGCGAAGTGCGGCGTGGCATGACGCATCCGGATGGCGCGCGGCATGCCCAGCGCATCCAGTATCTCGGCCTGCTTCTGCATCGGATCGGCGGGCGGGGGTCCGTCATGAAATTCCAGATCGACGAATGCCGAGGCGACATATTCAACCGTCGCAAAACCCTGATCGAAATTCTGCGCCCCCAGAAGGCGCTCCAGCAGATCTGCGGGCATCGACGCGCCGGTCTCAATATGGCGCGCATGCTGGCTCAGCACGTCGGGCACTTCCAGCCAATGCTCGTAAAGCTGGCTTGGCAGTTCCACAAAATCCCGCGCGACAGATGTGCCCGCGATGAACCCATGCGTGACATCCGACAGGATCTGGTGCAGCGCGTGGCCGAATTCGTGAAACAGCGTGCGCGCATCATCATAGGACAGCAGCGCCGGATCACCCTTGGCGAAGTTGCAGATATTCACGACGACAGGCCGCACGTCGCCCCCCAGCTTGCGCTGGCCGCGCATGGTCGAACACCATGCGCCCGAGCGTTTCGAGGCCCGCGCAAAGTAATCGCCGATGAACACCGCCATAAGTCGTCCGTCGCGCGTCACCTCCCATGCCCGCGCATCCGGGTGATAGAGCGGTATGTCCAGCGGGCGGAACTCCAGTCCGAAAAGACGGTTCGCGCAATCGAATGCCGCGGCGATCATGTTGTCCAGCGCAAGATAGGGCTTCAGCGCAGCCTCATCGATATCATGCTCGGCGCGGCGCAGCTTCTCCGCGTAATAGCGCCAGTCCCATGGCTCCAGCGGCGCGGCATAGCCGTCAGCCTGCAGCATCGCTTCCAACGTCAAGGCATCCGCCAGCGCCTTCGCGCGCGCCGGTTCCCAGACCTGCATCAGCAATTCGCGCACCGCATCCGGCGCCCCGGCCATCTCGGTTTCCAGCTTGTAGCGCGCGAAATTCTCGTAGCCCAGAAGCTGCGCCCGCTCGGCACGCAGCGCGAGGATCTCGGCAGCAATCGCACGATTGTCCGTCGCGCCACCATTGGCCCCGCGCGCTACCCATGCCTCATAGGCGATCTCGCGCAGGTCTCGACGATCCGAGAATTGCAGGAAAGGCACGATCAGCGAGCGGCTCAGCGTCAGCACATGCCCGTCCTGCCCCCGCTCTTCGGCGGCGGCCTTCGCGCTGGAGATCACGAAATCCGGCAAGCCCGCCAGATCCTCCAGCGGCATCATCCAGTCCCGCTCATCCGCAAGCAGGTTCTGGGTGAACTCGGTCCCCAGCGATGCAAGCCGGGATTTTATCTCGGTCAGACGCGCGGATTCCTCACCCTCCAACGCAGCGCCCGCGCGCAGGAACATGCGCCGATAGAGCATCAGCACTCGCGCCTGTTCGGCATCCAGATCCAGCGTATCGCGAGCGTCCCACAGCGCCTCGATCCGCTGGAAGAGTGCCTTGTTATTCACGATTTCCGAAGAATAGGCAGACAGCTTTGGCGACAGGTCGCGCTGCAAGGCTTCGCGCGTCGGGTTCGAGTCGCTGCTGGCGAGATTGAAGAACACGCCCGCCACACGGTCGAGCAGGTCATCGGCCTGTTCCATCGCCGCAATTGTGTTGGCGAATGTGGGGGGCTCGGGGCACTCCGCGATCGCGGCATAGGCCGCGCGGCCTGCATCAAGTGCGGCCTCGAATGCCGGCGCGAAATCCTCGTCACGGATCATCTGGAACGGGGGAAGCTGAAATTCGGTCTGCCAGTCGGAAAGAAGCGCGTTGGTCATTCTGGGCCTTTCGGGATCGCTTTGGCCAGAAGCTAGGGGCATTTCCGCGCAGGTTCAATGCGGGGCGGGATCTGATCCTTGATCGAAGGTCACGCCTTGCCGAAGCGCGAAGCTGCGTTCCGCCGTTCCGGCGCGCGGTTGGTCGCTTCAAGTTCCGACAGGATCGGGCAATCGGGCCGGTCATTACCGTGGCAGGCATGCGCCAGCGTCTCAAGGGTCGAGGCCATATCTTCGAGTTCCGCGATCTTGCGGCGCAGATCCGCCACATGCGCGAGCGCCAGCCGCTTTACATCCGCACTCTGGCGCGACTGGTCCCGCCACAGGCCAAGAAGCTCGCTGATCCCGTCCACGGAAAACCCCAGATCCCGCGCGCGGCGGATGAAGCGCAGCATATGCACGTCCTGACTGGAGTAGACGCGGTAGCCCGAGGCTGTGCGCCCGGCAGGCGGGATCAGCCCGGTTTCCTCATAGTAACGGATCATCTTGGCCGAAACGCCCGAGGCTTTCGCCGCATCACCGATATTCATGCCAATTCCTTTCCCTGAGCGACAGGCGGAACCCAGCCACGCAAGCGCAGCGCATTGGTCAGCACAAAGACTGATGACAACGCCATCGCCCCTGCCGCGAAAACGGGCGAGAGCAGCAGCCCGAAGGCAGGCCAGAGAACCCCCGCTGCAACCGGTATCAGCGCTGTATTATAGGCGAAGGCCCAGAACAGATTCTGCTGGATATTGCGGATCGTGGCTTTCGACAGCGCAACCGCATTTGGCACCGCTTGCAGGCTGCCCGACATCAGCACGACATCGGCAGCCTCGATGGCAATATCCGTTCCGGTGCCGATGGCAATACCCACATCTGCCTCGGCCAGCGCGGGTGCATCATTGATCCCGTCCCCCACGAATGCCAGCTTGCCATAGCGGGCACGCAGGTCGCGTATGGCATCCACCTTGCCCGCTGGCAGCATCTCGGCCATGATATGATCTATGCCCAGTTGATCCGCGATTGCCTGAGCAGTGCGCTGGTTGTCGCCTGTCACCATGGCGACGCACAAGCCCAGATCATGCAGCGCGCGTATGGCCTGCAGGGTCGTGGGCTTTATCGGATCTGCAACCGCAATGATCGCCGCAAGCTTGCCGCCGATAGCCGCATAAAGCGGGGACTTGCCCTCGGTCGCCAGACGCTCGGCGGTCGCAGAGAACGGGCCGACGTCCAGACCGAGCTTTGCCATGTAGCGGTCGGCACCGATCTCGACCTGCTGGCCGTCGACCATGGCCGCGACCCCGAAACCGGTCAGACTGTCAAAGGCCGTCAGCGCAGGCAGGTCGAGCCCCTCGACCTTCGCTGCATCCACAATGGCCCGCGCAATGGGGTGCTCGGATTTCGCTTCTACCGCAGCCACTTGCGCTATCACCACCGCGCGCTCGAAACCGGGCATCACATCCAGATCGGTCAGTACCGGACGGCCCTCGGTCAGGGTGCCGGTCTTGTCAAAGGCCACAATCTGCGTGTCACGCAACTGCTGTAGGGCCTGCCCCTTGCGAAACAGCGCGCCCATTTCCGCGCCGCGCCCGGTACCCACCATGATCGAGGTGGGCGTAGCTAGTCCCATCGCACAGGGGCAGGCAATGATGAGAACCGCCACGGCATTGACCAGCGCAAAGGTCAGGGCCGGGTCGGGGCCGAACAGGAGCCAGACACCGAAAGTCAGCACGGCGACCGCCATCACTGCGGGCACGAACCAGAGCGTCACCCGGTCCACCAGGGCCTGTATCGGCAGTTTGGAACCTTGCGCCGCTTCGACCATGCGAATGATTTGCGCGAGCATCGTGTCCCCACCGACCGCAGTTGCCCGAAAGGCCAGCGCGCCCGTCTGGTTTACGGTCCCGCCCACCACGCTGGCCCCGGCGGTTTTGACCACTGGCACAGGCTCGCCGGTGATCATGGACTCATCGATATAGCTTTCGCCTTCGACGACCGTGCCATCGACGGGCACGCGCTCACCAGGCCGCAATTCGATCATGTCGCCGGGGGTGACGTCCGCGATGGCAAGCTCGACCAGCCCTTCTGCGCGCCGCACCCGCGCGGTTCTGGCCTGCAACCCGATCAATCGCTGAATCGCCTGCGACGTCCGGCCCTTGGCGCGGGCTTCCAGATAGCGGCCCAGTAGGATCAGGGTGACAATGACGGCTGCAGCTTCAAAATAGACATTGACGGTGCCTGCAGGCAGCAGTGCAGGGGCGAATGTCGCCACCGACGAATAGCCATAGGCGGCCATCGTGCCCATGGCAACAAGGCTGTTCATATCCGGCGCTCCGCGCAAAAGCGCCGGAAAGCCATGCATGTAGAACCGGATGCCGGGGAAAGCCAGAACCAGCGTGGTCAGCCCAAACTGAATCAGCCAGTTGGCCTGCATCCCAATGGTGGCCATTATCAGATGATGCAGTGCCGGGATCATATGCGAACCCATCTCAAGCACAAAGACAGGAAGCGTCAATATGCCCGCGATCACCAGGGCACGCCGCAGTTCCGCGGCCTCGGAGTCGCGGCGGAGCGCTGTGCTGTCCTCCTCGGCGGCACGCCGCACATGCGCGCCGAAGCCAACCGATTCGACTGCCGCAATCAGCTGGTCCGGGGCAATATGGCCGGTCACGCTGGCACGCTCGGTCGCAAGGTTCACATGCGCTGCATGTACACCCGGAACGGCACCCAGCGCGCCCTCGACGCGACCCACGCAGGAGGCACAGCTCATGCCTTCGATCACAAGCTCGATTTGCTGTGGCGGCACCTCATAGCCTGCCTTCTCGATGGCTTCGACAAGCGACAAACGATCCACATCCACGCCTGCCTGCACATCAGCCCGCTCTGTTGCAAGGTTTATATGCGCGGAAATGACCCCCGGCACAGCCTCAAGCGCGCGCTCGGCACGACCGACGCAGGAGGCGCAGCTCATGCCCTTGATCGGAAAAGCATGCATCCTTGAGGATTTGGCAGGGGCGTTCATTGGTTTCTCTTTGCATCTTGCGTGGGTGAAATGCATCTAATCCTTCCCACCATGGGAAGGTCAAGATGCGCGTGGGAATCGAAGTAGATTCACATTGGCCTATTGACCTTCCAATGGTGGGAAGCCCCATCTGGGGCATATCAGTGACATGAGAGGATACCCTGATGCAGTTTCACATAGCGAACATGGAATGCGGCGGCTGCGCGCGCGGCGTGACGCGGGCGATCCAGTCGGTCGATCCGAAGGCCATCGTTGAGACCGACCCGCCCGCGCGCCGCGTCACGGTCCAGTCCGAACAACCGCAAACCGCCTTTCTGCCGACGCTCGAAGCCGCTGGCTTCCCGGCGACCCCTGCCTGAGGAGATCACAGATGAGAAAACTATCCCTTGCATTCCTGCTTGGCGCCGGATTGGTGGCGGGCGGTCTGGCTTATGCCCAGTCCCAGATGGATCACGGCGATCATGGCCATATGGACCATGGTGCTCATGCAGATCATGGCCTGACCAGCGACGACCCGGTGATCGCAGCCTATATGGCGGCGAATGATCGGATGCATCGCGATATGGATATTGCTTTCACAGGTGATGCCGATGTCGATTTCGTGCGCGGCATGATCCCGCACCATCAGGGCGCGATCGACATGGCAAAAGTGGTTCTGGAGTTCGGCAGCGATCCTGAAATTCGCGCCCTGGCGGAGGAGGTGATCACCGCGCAGAATGCGGAGATAGCGATGATGCGGGACTGGCTGGCCGCGCGCGGGCTGGAATGACGCAAAACGGTCGGAGCGTGTCAAAACGCTCCGACCGCAAGGCAGTATGTCTTCAGTGTGGCAACGGGCCTCGTCTGAGGTTAGCCGCCAAGTTCGGTCCATTTGCCGCCATCCTGCGATGACCGCAGACAGGCATCAATGAAGCGCATCCCCGACAGACCATCCTTCAGCCCCGGCAGAACGCCAGTGCTGTCCTTGGCGCGGATTGCCTCTGCTGCTTCGCGATAAAGCGTCGCAAAGCCTTCGAGATAGCCTTCCGGATGCCCCGCCGGCGTGCGGATCGTGGCAAGTCCGGCCTCGCTGGCGCCGGCCCCGCCGCGGGTCAGGATCTGTTTGGGCTGACCAAAGCGCGTGAAGGTCATCTGATTGGGGTTTTCCTGCGCCCAGTCGAGCGATCCCTTGTCCCCAATCACCCGCAGACGCAGCGCGTTCTCATTCCCCACGGCGACCTGAGAGGCCCAGAGCATCCCCTTAGCCCCGCTGGCGTAGCGCAGCATGACATGGGCATTGTCATCTACCGCGCGGCCCTCGACAAAGCTGGTCAGATCTGCAGCAAGCGCTGCGGGGGTCTCACCGGTAACGAACTCGGCCAGTTGCCAGCCATGGGTGCCGATATCCCCAATCGCCCCGCCCGCGCCAGAGCGCGCAGGGTCCGTACGCCATTCGGCCTGTTTACCGGTGGCCGCCTCGGTCAGCCAGTCCTGCACATATTCGATATGGACCAGCCGCAAGCGCCCCAATTCGCCATTCGCGACCATCTCGCGCGCCTGCCGGATCAGCGGATAGCCGGAATAGTTATGCGTCAGAATGAACAGCTTGCCCGAACGCGCTGCCACCTCTTCCAGCGCCAGCGCATCTTCAAGCTTTGAGGCCAGCGGCTTGTCGCAGATCACATGGATCCCCGCCTCCAGAAAGGCACGCGCGACCGGCACATGCATATGATTGGGCGTGACGATGGCCACTGCGTCAATCCCGTCTTCGCGCGCGGCCTCTGCCTCGGCCATCTGCGCGAAACTGTCATAGCTGCGCTTGATGCCAAGCGCTGCCGCCGAGGAACGCGCGCGTTCCGGGTCAGATGACAGCGCTCCCGCAACCAGTTCCCACTGCCCGTCGATGCGCGCGGCAATCCGGTGGACCGCGCCGATGAATGCGCCTTCACCGCCACCGACCATTCCAAGTTTCAGTGTCATACTCATTGCTCCGTCCCCAGCATGGCGCGGATCTGGCCCATATCGACAGCGCCGCCCGCAAAATCGTCAAATGCCTTGTCAGTCACTTCGATAATATGACTTGCGATGAAGGGTGCGCCTTCTGCGGCACCCTGTTCCGGCGATTTCAGGCAGCATTCCCATTCCAGCACCGCCCAGCTGTCATAGTCGTATTGCGCCAGTTTCGAGAAGATCCCACTGAAATCCACCTGCCCGTCACCGAGGCTACGGAACCGACCCGCACGGTTCAGCCAGGGCTGATAGCCCGAATAGACCCCTTGCCGCCCATCCGGGTTGAACTCGGCATCCTTGACGTGGAACGCGCAGATGCGGTCGTGATACAGGTCGATGAAGGCCAGATAATCCATCTGCTGCAGCAGGAAATGCGACGGGTCGTAGTTGATCTGCGCGCGCGGATGTTCGTTCAGCGCGTCCAGGAACATCTCCCATGTGGCCCCGTCGAAGACATCTTCGCCCGGATGGATTTCATAGCCCAGATCGACTCCATTCTCGTCATAGACATCCAGAATGGGTTTCCAGCGCCGTGCAAGCTCGGCAAAGGCTTCCTCGATCAGCCCGGCTGGGCGCTGCGGCCAGGGGTAGAGATAGGGAAAGGCGAGTGAGCCGGTAAATCCGACCGAGGCGGTCAGACCCAGATGGCGGCTGGCAATGGCCGCTTTCTTGACCTGATCCACGGCCCATTCCTGACGAGCCGCAGGCTTGCCATGCAAGGCTTTGGGCGCGAAGGCATCGAAGGCAAGGTCATAGGCCGGATTCACGGCAACAAGCTGGCCCTGCAGATGGGTCGAAAGCTCTGTGATCTCGACCCCGGCCTCAGCGCAGATGCCTGCCACCTCGTCGCAGTAATCCTTGCTTTCGGCAGCGCGATCCAGATCGAATAGCCGGGCATCGAATGTGGGGATCTGCACCCCTTTATAGCCAAGTGACGCCGCCCATTTCGTAATATTCGGCAGTGAATTGAAAGGTGCAGCATCACCGGCAAACTGAGCCAGAAACAGCGCGGGGCCTTTGATCTTTGCGGGCATGATATCCTCTTCCTTTATTATCTTGTCTGGGCCGTGTCAGACCCGGTCGGCTTTGGGCAGATAGTCGAAATTGCGAAACCGCGCGCTTCGCCCCTGCCCGGTGATGTCGAAGGCCAGCATCCCGACGAAGGCGCCGGTGAAGGAGCCATGTTCCCCCCGCCCGCCTTCGTCCGAGATGACTGCGGCATCCAGCGCGGGGCCAAGCGCCTGCCAGTCACCGCCCTGATGCCAGAAGAACTGTTGCACCGAACGGCTGACCTTCACCGCGAGCCAGACCGGACCGGGCGCCAATACCACAGGATCGCAGGGCCAGTGCAGCGCCGCGTTAGGCCAGTCACCGGGGCATGACATTATTGTCAGGCAGCGGCCCAGCGTTTCGTCCCATGTCACGGCGGCGAAATGGAACTTGTGACGATTGTAATAGGTCGCAAGCCCGGCGGCTTGTTGATAGGTCTCGGGGTCGAAATCGGCCAGTTCTGTCTCTGCGCGGTATTGCAGATGTTCCTGCCTGCGCGCGATCAGCGCCTGTTCGAACCAACTGCCGATGCTTTCGCGCCCGTGCAGTACCAACCCGTCCTGACCGAGGGTGAACAACCGTTCAGGACAGGGTGTGCGCAGCCATTGAAATTCAGGAGGCAGATCAGGCCCGTCGAACACCCTGCGCACCGACCCCACAGGGCGCGGCGAAGCTGACGCGGGAGCAGGCACGTCCAGCGCGGGCACGGTGCCACCATGCTCCAGATAGAGCCAGTCATCATCGCCCCAGACACATTTCTGGATCGCGGTTTCCCGCCCGAGCGGCGAGAACCGCCCCGGAAGCGGACGCGAGCACAAATGGGTGTGATAAACTTCGCCCTTGGGCGTCTCGACGATCTGGCCATGCCCTGCGCGCTGCAAGGGCGCGTCGGGATGATCTTTCGAGGTGATCAGATGCGTCTGGGGATGCATCTCATATGGCCCCTCGATCTGACGCGCCCGCGCCATGGTGACGGCATGACCGTAGCCTGTGCCCCCCTCGGCGGTGGTCAGGTAATACCAGCCATTGCGCTTGAACAGATGCGGCCCTTCGACCAGCCCAAGCGGTGATCCGGCAAAGATATTGCGCACCGGGCCGATTAGACCGTGCTCGGGGTGCCATTCCTGCAGCAGGATCCCGTCAAAAGCGGGGCTTTTGGGCTGCCCGCCCAATGAGCGCCCGCGATGGTTCCATTGCATGTTGACGAACCATTTGCGGCCATCCTCATCATGGAACAGTGACGGATCGAAACCCGAGGAATTGACATAGACCGGATCGGACCACGGCCCCTCGATGGCAGGCGCAGTGACGATGTAGTTATGCGCGTCCTTGAAATTGCCATCAAGCCGTTTCACATCCGTATAGACCAGCCAGAAGAGCCCGTCGGCATAGGACAGGCATGGGGCCCAGACACCGCAACTGTCCGGGTTGCCCCGCATGTCCAACTGGCTGGCGCGGGACAGCGGGCGGCAGGCCAGATCCCAGTTCACCAGATCGGTCGAGCGGTGGATCTGGACGCCGGGAAACCACTCGAAGGTCGAGGTAGCAATGAAATACTCATCGCCCACCCGACAGATCGAGGGGTCAGGATTGAACCCCGGCAGGATCGGATTGCGGATCATGGCGCGTCGCTTTCCTGCGAGGATTGCGCCCAGAGGTTGATATCCTCCTCTGAAGCGTGACGGTCGATCTCGGCCAGTTCATCCGCCGTGAAGTCCAGATTTCCGACAGCCCCCGCGCAATCGATCACTTGTTCGGGGCGCGAGGCCCCGATCAGGGCCGTGGTAATGCCACTGCCGCGCAAGACCCAGGCAATCGCCATCTGCGCCAGAGTCTGCCCGCGCCGCTGCGCAACCTCGTTCAGCGCGCGGATGCTACTGATCGCGCGCGGGGTGATCATCCGCTGATCCAGCGACTTACCCTGACTGGCGCGACTTCCCTCGGGAATACCGTTCAGATATTTGGTGGACAGCATGCCTTGCGCCAGAGGCGTGAAGGCAATCGAGCCGATGCCCAGTTCCAGCAAGGTGTCCTTCAACCCGTCGCGTTCCACCCAGCGGTTCAGGATATTGTAGCTGGGCTGGTGAATGACGCAGGGCGTGCCGAGATCCTTCAGAATTGCCACTGCCTGCCGGGTGCGGGCGGAATTGTAGCTGGAAATGCCGACATAATGTGCCCTCCCCGAACGCACGATGAAATCAAGCGCCGACATGGTTTCTTCCAATGGCGTGTCCGGGTCGAAGCGATGGGAATAGAAGATATCGACATAATCCAGCCCCATCCGCTTGAGCGAGGCATCGCAGGAGGAGACCAGATATTTCCGGCTGCCCCATTCGCCGTAAGGGCCGGGCCACATGCGATATCCCGCCTTGGTGGAAATCACCAACTCGTCCCGATAGGGGGCGAAATCTGTGCGCAGGATCTCCCCGAAGGCGGCTTCTGCCGCCCCCGGTTCAGGGCCATAGTTATTGGCCAGATCGAAATGGGTGATGCCGTGGTCAAAGGCCGTGCGGCAGATGGCGCGTTTCACTGCATGGGGCGTGTCATCACCGAAGTTATGCCACAGCCCCAGCGAAATCGCCGGCAGCATCAGCCCGGAAGCCCCGCAGCGCCGGTATTGCATACGCTCGTAGCGATCATCTGCCGCGCGATAGTCCCTCATGCCAGCAATCCTTGCGCCGCCTCGGGTGACAGCGCTTCGGGGCGCTCGCAGGTGGTGGTCAGATCCAGAACCTGCCCGGTTTCCCCTGCAACAAGGATCGAGGTCATCACATCCACCACATGCAGCGAGAACTCCAGCGAGCAGCGATGCGCCCGCCCTTCCGTGATCGCCAGCGCCATATCGGCCAGCCCGGCGGCGCGGTAATTGGCGTTCACTCCATCATTCGTGCGGGCAAAGGGATGATCCCAGGCCACACCGGCCGAGGTGAAGGCGGCTTTCTGCGTCATCCGCACCTCGCCGCCGAAGAAATTCGGGTCGGGCACATGCAGCGTGCCTTCGGCACCATACAGCTCCATCGGCGCATGGCCGTGCTGCCAGACATCCCAGCTTGCGCAATAGGTCACTTGCGCGCCCGAATGGAATTGCAGGATTGCATGGATCGTGGTGGGGGTGCCGACCGGGATCTTCTCGCCATAGCGCGGTTGCGAGGTGATCGTGCGTTCCGCCTGTGCGCTCATGCTCATCGCAGTTACACGCTTCACCGGCCCCAGAAGCTGCACTAGATTCGAGATGTAATAGGGCCCCAGATCCAGAATCGGCCCGCCGCCGGGCTGGAAGAAGAAATCGGGATTGGGGTGCCACATCTCCATGCCGGGACTTTGCACGAAACAGGTGCCGGAACTGATCTTGCCCAGACGGCCACTGTCGATCAGGTGCCGGGCAAGCTGATGCGCCCCCCCCATGAAAGTGTCCGGCGCGGAGCCCACGCGCAGGCCCTTCGCGGCGGCTTTTTCCGCAAGCTTCTGGCCTTCCTCCAGTGACAGCACGAAGGGCTTTTCGGAATAGACATGCTTGCCCGCCTCAAGGCATTGCAGCGACACATCGAAATGCGCAGCGGGAACGGTCAGGTTCACGATGACGTCGATATCCTCTGCCGCAAGCAATTGTCCGATCGTGTCAGCACGCAGGCCAAACTCCGCCGCGCGCGCCTTCGCCGCATCAAGGTTCAGATCCGCACAGGCGCGCATCTCGATGCCGCGAAAGATTGGTGCAAGGCGCATATAGGCGGCAGAGATATTGCCGCAGCCCAGAACGCCGATTCCCAGTGTCTTGCTCATATTCGCCCTCTCAGAACATGCGGAAGTTGGTGATCGACCGGCGCGCAAAGCGGGCCAGATCGTTGGGGTTGTCGTGCTCCATGACAAAGAGCTTTACACCGGCATCATGCAGGGCCGCCCTGATTGCGGGCCAGTCCATCACGCCCTCGCCCACATCGGCCCATCCGTCCTCGTCTGCGGCCTCGCCCTCCGGGGCAATGTCCTTCACATGCGCGGCGGTGATCCGGTCGGCATGGTCCTTGATCCATGCGAGCGGCTCGGCACCCCCCCGCACGATCCAGGCGATATCGGCTTCCCATTCCATCGAGGGCGCGCCTTCGAGCAACAGCGTCATCGGGATTTCACCCGAGGACAGCGCCATGAATTCCCAATGGTGATTGTGCCAGCCGAAACGCAAACCCGCGTCCTGCACGCGCTTGGCCGCGACCTCCAGCCGTGTGGCCAGCTCGCGCCATGCCGTCGCATCGGCACCTTCGCGGTAAATATCATCCGGCGCAGGGCAATAGAGCTGCGACATGCCGAGCGCGCGCGCGGCGGCGATCGTCTTGTCGAACTCTTCCTCAAAGCTCGCCAGAGGGAAGAAATGCCCCGAAGGCATCGAAAGCCCGCGCGTATCGAGTGCCGCGCGAAAGGTGGCCGCGTCCTGATAGACCCCGCCAAAGCCTTCGACCTGTGTGTAGCCAAGCGCGGCAAGTTGATCGAGCACATCCTCCCAGGGGGTGAAGTTGCGCGCTGAATAAAGCTGGAATGAGACATCCATGCCGGGAACCTTTCCGGTTGTGTTGTGGCCCTGTCAGAGCCGGTTTTCCGTTTTCTTGTCGAAGAGTGACAGCCGCGCCGGATCGAACCCGATGGGCATGCGGTCGCCAATGGCCACCGGTTCCTGCCCGTCCATGCGGAAGCGAAGTTCCTGCCCGTTCACCGTGGCCCAGACCTGCGTGTCGGATCCCATCGGCTCGACCATATCGACCAGAGCTTCAAGCTGAACCGGCTGCCCGTCGGCCCAGCGGCCCGACTGGATATGCTCGGGCCGCAGCCCCAGCCAGACCGGGCCGGATGTGGGCGCGCCGACGAATTCATAGCCCTGCACCGAGAAGGACAGGCCCCGCCCGGTGTCGAAACTCTGCGCTGCGGCCTCAAGCTGGCCTTCCATGAAATTCATCGCGGGCGAGCCGATGAAACCGGCGACATATTTGTTCACGGGCCGGTTGTAGATTTCCGAGGGCGGCGCAAGCTGCATGATCTGCCCGCCCTTCATGATCGCGATCCGGTCGGCCAGGGTCATCGCCTCGACCTGATCATGGGTCACATAGATCATGGTGTTTTTCAGCGTCTGGTGCAGGCGCTTGATCTCGACCCGCAGATCGGCGCGCAGTTTCGCGTCGAGGTTCGACAGCGGTTCGTCGAACAGGAACACATCCACATCGCGCACCAGCGCGCGGCCAATGGCTACCCGCTGACGCTGGCCGCCGGACAATGCGCCGGGCTTGCGTTTCAGCAGCGGTTCAATCTGCAGGACCGCGGCGGCGCGGGCAATGCGCGTTGCAATCTCATCTTTGGGCACGCGCGCGTTCTTCAGCCCGAAAGACAGGTTCCCCTCGACCGTCATCTGCGGATAGAGCGCATAGGACTGGAACACCATGCCGATGCCGCGCTGCGAGGGTTCTTCCCATGTCACGTTGCGGCCCTGAATATGGATCTCTCCATCCGTGACATCCAGCAGCCCCGCGATGCAGTTCAAAAGCGTGGACTTGCCACAACCGGATGATCCGAGCAGCACCAGAAATTCGCCCTGTCCGACCCGCAGATTCAGATCCTCCAGCACCGTGACAGCCCCGAAGGCCAGCTTCAGTTCCTTGATTTCGATAGAGTTTTCCATGTTCTCAGCCCTTGACTGCGCCGGCAGCAATGCCGCGAACAAAAAGTCTGCCAGAGAAGAAATACACCACCAGCGGCACCAGCCCGGTCAGCAGGGTGGCCGCCATGTTGACATTGTATTCCTTCACGCCCTGCACCGAATTGACGATGTTATTCAGCTGTACGGTCATCGGGTAATTCTCTGGCCGCGTGTAGACGACGCCGAACAGGAAATCGTTCCAGATGCCCGTGACCTGAATGATGCCGGACACCACGAAGATCGGCAGCGACATCGGGATCACGATACGGAAGAATATCCCCCAGAACCCTGCGCCATCGACCCGCGCCGCCTTGAACAGTTCTTCGGGCAAGGCTACGAAGTAGTTGCGGAACAGCAGTACATTGATCGGCATCGCAAAGATCGTATGCACCAGCACAAGGCCCCACAGCGAACCAAACAAGCCCATTTCGCGCAGGATGATCACCAGCGGGTAAAGCAGCACCTGATAGGGGATGAAAGCGCCCAGCAGCAGGATGCCGAAAAACACTTCCGAGCCTCTGAACCGCCAGCAGGCCAGCACATAGCCTGTGAGCGCCGCGACCGACACCGACAGGATCAGCGACGGGATCAGGATACGCACCGAGTTCCAGAAGCCACGGCTCAGTCCGTCGCAATTGATGCCGGTGCAGGCTTCCGACCAGGCTTTGACCCAGGGCTGGAATGTGATTTCGACAGGCGGCGAGAAGACATTGCCGACGCGGATTTCCGCCATGTCCTTCAGCGAGGTGACAAGCATCACATAGAGCGGCAGCAGATAATAGATGCTGAAGACAATCAGCGTACCATAGAGCATGATATTGCGTGGCGCGAAGGCACTTTTCGGCTTGGCCCCGCGCGGGGTCACTGCGCTCGCAGTTCCGGCAGCCGTGGTGATTTCGGTGGCACTCATTGGCGCTTCTCCCGGAATTGCATATAAGCCCATGGGATCAGGATGATCGCGACAGTGACCAGCATCATGGTCGAGGCCGCAAAGCCCTGTCCCAGATTCTGACGGGTGAACAGCGTGTCATAGACATATTTCGCGGGCACTTCGGACGAGATGCCGGGACCGCCGGATGTCATGGCGACAACCAGATCGTAAAGCTTCACAATCCCGCTTGTGACCAGCACCAGCGCTGTCACGAAAACCGGCTTCATCATCGGAATGATCACAACGACATAGGTCTTCCAGACCGGGATGCCATCCACGCGGCAGGCTTTCCAGATATCCTCGTCGATCCCGCGCAGCCCGGCGAGCATGATGACCATGATCAGGCCCGTCCCCTGCCACAATCCGGCGATCAGCAGGCCGATAATGACCAGATCGGGGTTATAGAGCGGATCGAAGTTGAACCCCGAAATGCCAAGCCCGCGCACAATGGACTGGATGCCGAATTCCGGGTTCAGGATCCATTGCCAGACCAGCCCGGTAACGATGAAGGACAGTGCGAACGGGTAGAGGAAGATCGTGCGGAAGGTATCTTCATAGCGGATCTTGCGGTCCAGCAATGCGGCCAGCAGAAAACCCAGACACATGGTCAAGACCAGCGACACGATCCCGTAAACCGCAAGGTTTTCGATCGAGACCAGCCAGCGCCGCGTACTCCAGAGCCTCTCATACTGGTCAAACCCCACCCAGCGCAGACGTGGCAGCAGGCGCGAGTCGGTGAAGGAATGAACGATCGTCCAGATCGTTCCACCAACAAAGACGCCAAGACCAACAAGGACCATGGGGATGGCGGCAAGCTTGGACGAGAAGTTTCTGAACAATCGGATGGGCGGGCGTGCACGGGCGCCGCCGCTTCTGGCGCGGGACATCAGGGCCTCCGGTCTGTCTGGGGAATGTGGCCCTTCACTCTGGCGAAGGGCCACGGCCTTGCGGATCAGTCCGCGCTGGCGATGATCTCAACATAGAGGCGCTGCGCCTCTTCTGCCGAGAAGTTCGGATCGTTCCAGAACTCGACCATCAGATCCTCGATCTGGCCCTGCGTGTCCGGCGAGAATGTCTGGTTCGCATCGGGCAGGATCGCGCCGGTTGCCAGAATTTCCAGGCCCTTCTGCATGCAGTCATTGGCTGCGGCGAGATCAATATCACCGCGCACCGGCAGCGAGCCTTTCTTCAGGTTGAAAGCCACCTGCGCCTCTTGCGAGATCATCAGTGATGCGAGTTCAAGCTGCGCGGCCTCGACCTCGGGGTTATTGACCTTGGGGAAATAGAAGGCGTCGCCCCCGGTCGAGATGATTTCATTCACACCCAGACCCGGCAGGCAGGAATAATCCTCGCCCGCGACAAGCCCGGCCACCTGAAATTCGCCCTGTGCCCAGTCGCCCATGATCTGCCCGCCAGCCTGACCGGTAATGACCAGATTGGTCGCCTGATTCCAGTCCTGCACGTTGGAGCGTGCGCTGAAGGCACGCGCCTGAGCCGCCGCTTCAAAAACGCGGGCATATTCGGGTCCGGCCGCCACTTCGGCATTCTGGTCAATATGCACGGCTTCCCATGCCTCGATACCGGCAAGCGCAATCGCCATGACACCGAAAGCACCGTTCGACTGCCAGGGCTGCCCGCCCATTGCCAGCGGGATTTTCCCGGCTTCTTCCAGCGCAGGCGCGGCGGCCACGAATTCATCCCAGTTGGTCGGGACCGGGACACCTGCATCTTCATAGGCCTTGTGGCTCAGCCACAGCCATTGCCAGGAATGAATATTGATCGGAACACAATAGATGCGGCCATCCAGCGTACAGCTGTCCAGAAGTGAGGTCGGGTTCACGAAATCGCGCCAGCCCTCTGCCTCGGCCAGATCCGTCAGGTCGAGCATCAGGCCAGCCTCGACCAGTTCCTCGGCCTGACGCCCGTGGTTGAACTGCGTGGCGCCCATCGGATCGCCACCGGTAATCCGGCCAATCATGATAGGCCGCGCGGTGCCCCCGGAGCCGGCGATGGCGCCATCCACCCAGTTGTGCTCGGTATTCTCATTGAAGAGACGCGCAAACTCGGCGACAGCGGCAGCTTCGCCGCCCGATGTCCACCAATGCGTCACTTCAAGATCGACAGCGAATGCTGCGGATCCAACGGAAATCAGGCTGGTGCTGGCCAGCAATGCGAGGGTCTTTTTCATGCGTTCCTCCCTGAACGGCGAAAGTGTCGTGCGCTTCGGTGCGACGGCAATCCTGGAACTCCCTTGCCAGCACCGTGTAATCGATTACACTTCACCTCGACGGCTGTTCTTGTTGGAGCCGAATCAAGATGTAATCGATTACAGAAGCTTCACCTAGCTGCGACAACCTGTCAAGAAGTTTGTCACAGAGCCACACAAGGTCAAATGCCCCGATGCAGAAACTCCAGCCCAAGATCAAGGATGTCGCGCATGTCGCGGGCGTATCGACCGCAACGGTCAGTCGCGCCCTGACCCAGCCTGAACGCTTGTCAGAGACGACGCGCGAGAAGGTCTTTGACGCCATCCGCGCCACGGGCTACCGGGTCAACAAGGCCGCGCGGAACCTGCGCACGCGCCGCGCCGGGGCGGTTCTGGTGCTGGTCCCAAATCTCGGAAACCCTTTCTTTTCCACGATCCTGTCCAGCATCAACGAGGTGTTGGCCGCAAATGGCTATTCCGTGCTGGTCTTCGACAGCCAGCAACCCAGCGCGCCTGGTCAGGTCGTCTCGGACTATATGCTCAACGGCAGCGTGGACGGGTTGATCACGCTTGATGGCAACGTCTCCAGCGCGATGGGTGACACACTGAAGAACGCCCATATGCTCGGAAATGTCGTGTTCTGCTGTGAATGGTCCGATGCGCTGCCCTTGCCGTCAATTCGCAGTGACAATGCGCTGGGGGCGCGGCTTGCAGTCGATCATCTCTTCGCCCTGGGCCATCGCAGGATCGCCCATGTCACCGGCCCGGCAGATAATATCCTCGCAAAGGTGCGCAGAGCTGCGTTTGAAGCGCGATGCGCGGAGCTTGGCCTCACTGTTGCACCCGAATGGATCATTCCGGGCGATTTTACACTGGCGTCGGGCGCGCATGCCGCAGAACAGCTTGTGGCGATGCCCGAGCGTCCGACGGCCGTGTTCTGTGCCTCTGATGAGATGGCGCTCAGCCTGATATCCCGCTGCAAGCAGCATGGGCTGAGCGTTCCGAAGGATCTGTCCGTGGTCGGATTCGATGATCTGGAAATCGCTGGCTTCGTGCAACCATCTCTGACCACCATCCGGCAGGATCGTACCGGCCTCGGGCGGCGCGCGGCGGAAGAGCTGATCACACGCCTGAATTCGGTTCAGCCGCAAGAGATATCACGCATCGTCCTTTCACCGGTCGACCTGATCATCCGCGATACAACCGCGACTATCGGCCCGTAACCGCCCTGCACCGCACAAACTGTCTGTTCTGGCACGCTTCGTCAGACACTCAGATTTCGCGCAGCTCGCTTACGAAATCATACCGGTCGCCACGATAGGCTGAGCGCGTCAACTCGACCATCGTGCCATCCGCCAGATAGCCGCGCCGCTCGATCCGCAATACTGCGGCACCCGTGGGCACGCCGAGATGCTGCGCCTCTTCCTCGGTTGCAAGCGAGGCGGTCACACGCTGAAGCCCTGTCACGGGTTTCGCCCCGGTCAGCGCGAGTGCGGCATAGAGCGAGCTGTCTACGCTATTGTGGTCGCGCAGATATGCTTCCGGAACCACGGCATGTTCCAGAGCCAGCGGCTCGCCATTCGCGGTACGGATGCGGCGAAAGCGCTTTACCGGCGTGTTCACAGCGAAACCGAACGCAATCACCTCGTCGGGGGATGCCAGATCGGTTGCCTTTTCCAGCCAGACCGACCCGGCAGCCAACCCGCGCCTGCGCAAATCTTCCGAAAACCCCGCCAGCATGGACGAGGGTTGTTCGATCCGAGGCGCAACATAGGTGCCCGAACCCTGCCTGCGCGAGAGCACACCCTCGCGCATCAGCAGATCAATCGCCTTGCGCACGGTGACACGGGACACGGCCATGCGCTCGGCAATGTCGCGTTCGGAGGGCAGTGCCTCACCCACGGCAAATTCGCCCTGATGGACCTTCTCGCGCAGGATTGCGGCCAGCCGGACATAGATCGGCGTGGCTTCGGCCCGCGAGGTGAGAAGTTCCTGACGCAGGCTCATTCCGCCCCCCTGAAGACGGTGATTGCCTCGCGCAATATCCCCCCGGCTTCTGCCAAGGCAGCCTCTGCCTGTTCCGGCGCTGCGCCCAGCGCCACCAGAACCGCAGGCTTCACCCGCCAGCCACAGTGTTCCAGTGCCGCCGCCGCGGCTTCGGGCGAGACATCGGCGATCCGCACGACCATATCGCGTGCGCGCCCCCGCAGCTTGATGTTCTGCGGGCGCATATCGACCATCAGACCCTCATGCACATGACCCAGTCGCACCATGATCTGCGTCGAGATCATGTTGAGAACGACCTTCTGCGCGGTTCCGGCCTTCATCCGGGTCGAGCCTGCGACAACCTCGGCGCCGGTTTCCGTGGCGATCGCATGTTCCGCGACCTCCAGCAGCCGCGCGCCGGGGTTGCAGGAAATCGCGACGGTCAGTGCACCCGCAGAACGCGCGGCCTGCAGCGCGGCGATCGTGAAAGGTGTACGCCCGCTGGCCGCGAGCCCGATCACGAGATCCTGCGGGCCGATCCCGGCCGCCGCGACCTGCGCGCGCGCATCTTCCGCGTCATCTTCCGCACCCTCGATCCCAAGGCTCAACGCAGCAGGACCGCCCGCGATCAGGTACTGCGTGCGCTCTTCCGGCCAGTTGAAGGTCGGGCCCAGTTCGGTGCCATCCTGCACGGCAATGCGGATCGAGGTTCCCGCGCCCGCATAGACCAGCCGCCCGCCTGCGCGCAGGCGCGGCAGCGCCGCCTCAACCACCTCGGCAAGTGCAGGCAAGGCCGGGCCGATACTGGCAACGGCGGCGATCTGGCTTTCCCAGATGGCGCGCAGCGCGGTCAGGCTGTCCCATGTGTCGAGCGCGCGGTAACGGGGGTCTGCATGTTCTGTCATGAAATAGTCCTTAAGCTCGGATTGCCGGGAAAGTCACGCGGCCATTCGCAACCCGTCATCCCCGAAATGAAATGCACGCGCCATGTCAGGGGTCACGAAAGCACGGTCATCGACCGAGGCTGCGTGTTCCCCGAACAACCGCACCGTGATCAGCCCATGCGGGTCGGCACGCAGATAGATCAGCGTCTCGCCGCCAAGATGCTCGACATGGCTCACCCGCCCCTCGATCAGCCCACCGTCGCGCGAAAGCGTCAGATGTTCAGGGCGGATACCAAGCGACCTGCCCGGCTGACCCAGCGCAGGGGCATTGAGGAAATTCATCTTCGGTGAGCCGATGAAACCTGCGACGAATTCATTGGCGGGGTTGTTATAGAGCTCCATCGGTGCGCCGACCTGTTCGATCCGCCCGTCGCGCAGCACCACGATCCGGTCGGCGAGCGTCATCGCCTCGACCTGATCATGGGTCACATAGATCATGGTCGCGCCCAGTTCGCGGTGCAGATTGGCGATCTCGATCCGGGTCTGGACACGCAGCGCGGCGTCAAGGTTCGACAACGGTTCATCGAAGAGAAAAAGCTTTGGCTTGCGCACAATAGCGCGGCCAATGGCGACGCGCTGGCGCTGCCCACCGGACAATTCACCGGGGCGGCGGGTCAGGTATTTCTCCAGATCCAGCATTTTCGCGGCGCGATCGACTTTCTCGGCAATCTCGGCGCGCGGTTGCCCGGCCTGTTTCAGCCCCAGCCCCATATTGTCCCGCACATTCAGATGCGGGTAGAGCGCATAGGACTGGAATACCATCGCGATTTCGCGCTTGGAGGGCGGCACCGTGTTCACCACCGCTGCGTCGATGCAGACATCGCCCGAGGTGATATCCTCCAGCCCGGCGATCATGCGCAGCAGCGTTGATTTCCCGCAGCCCGAGGGGCCGACGAAGACGCAGAACTCGCCGTCCTTCACCTCCAGATCCACATCGCGGATCACATCGACCGGGCCGAAAGACTTGCAAACCTTGTTCAGTGTCAGATTTCCCATGAGGTTTCCCCTCCCTTACCCAAGACGCACAGGCTGACCTGTGCGCACGCTTTGATCTGCCGCCAGACACACCGCGACCGACCGCACAGCATCGGCCACATGGCGGCTCAAATCCTGATCTTCGCTGATGGCCTGTGCCATTGCGGCCGCCTGACGGTCACACAGACCCTGATGGCCGGGGCTGTCCGCGAAGCTTCGCACACTCTCGCCCTGCCCGATCGGGGCCACGATCAGATGATCCGCCGCGGTGTGTCCCTCGACATCAGCAGAGCCGATCCCCTGCGGCGCCCGCAAACTGACCGCACCGCCCGGCGAGACGATATCCTTCACGAAATGGGCGGTCTCGGACATCATCGGCCCCCAACCTGCCTCGTACCAGCCACAAGAGCCATCGGCGAAGAGCACCTGAAAATGGCCGTAATTATACATGTCCGGCGCAATCTCATCCGACAGGCGCAAGCCCATGCCGCGCACTTCCACAGGTGCCGCATCGGTGATCTGGCACATCACATCGACATAATGCACGCCGCAATCGACAATGGGTGCGGTGGATCGCATCAGCGCCTTGTGGATTTCCCATGCCGGACCGGTGGAACGCTGGTTCAGATTCAGCCGGAACACATACGGCCCTTGCAGGTCGCGCGCCGCCTCGATCAGCGCCACCCAGGTAGGGTGATGGCGCAGGATATGGCCAACCATCAGTTTGCGGCCCGTGCGCTTGGCAGCCTCGGCCACGGCCTCGCAATCGGCCACAGTGGTTGCCAGCGGCTTCTCCACAAAGACATGCGCGCCCGCGTCCATGGCCTTGATCGCCAGCGCGGCATGGCTGTCGGAATAGGTCGCAACCGCAACCATATCGGGCTTGTGCCGCGCCAGCGCCGCGTCGAAATCCTGCTCGACGGGCAGATGCGCCAATGCCTCGGGCAAGGCAACATCCGAGCGGTTTACCAGCCCCACCAGATCGAACTCGGGGCGGGCCTGATAGGCCAAAGCATGGCTCTGCCCCATCTGCCCAAGCCCCACCACCAGAACCCGGATCATTTCACCGCCCCCCGCGTGATGCCGCGAATAAGCTGGCGCGAGAAGATCAGATAGAGCACCACCACCGGAAAGATCGCGAGTGTCAGAGCCGCAAGGACCGCGTTCCAGTTGGTCACATACTGGCCAAGGAAGATCTGGCTGCCCAGCGTCAGGGTCTTGGTGCTTTCACCCGGCGCGAGGATCAGCGGGAACCACAGGTCGTTCCAGATCGGGATCATGGTGAACACCGCGACCGTGGCCAGCGCGGGTCGGACCAGCGGCAGCGCGATGGTGAAGAAGATGCGATATTCGCTCAACCCGTCGATGCGCGCGGCGTTTTTCAGATCATCCGACACCTGCCGCATGAATTCCGACAGGATGAACACCGCCAGCGGCAGGCCATTGGCCGTGTAAACCAGGATCAGCGCCCAATGCGTGTTGACCAGATTGGCCGCGACCATCATTTCCAGAATGGCGACAGTGCCCAGCCGGATCGGGATCATGATGCCAAGCGCCAGATAGAGCCCCATCAGCAGATTGCCGCGAAAGCGGTATTCGGCCAGTGCAAAGGCCGCCATGGCCCCGAACAGAAGCGCGAAGAAAAGCGAGGCCACGGTGACGATCAGCGAGTTCTGGAAATAGAGCAGGAAATTGCCCTGCTCCAGCACCGTCTGAAAGCCCACCAGATCAAAGCTCTGGCGCGTGGGCAGCGCAAGCGGATCATTAAAGATCGCCCGGCGCGATTTCATCGAATTGATGACGATCAGAAAGACCGGATAGAGCGCGAGGATCGTGTAGGCGATCAGGATCGCATGGGCGGCGGAAGAGCGCAGGATATTGGCGCGTGCTGACATGATCTTGCCCCCTCAGAATTGGTAGCGGCGCAGCCGCGTCTGGATGCCGAACAGGTAAAGCGACACACCGGCCAGGATGATGAAGAACATCACCGTTGCCACAGTCGCGCCCATATGCGGATCACCCAGTTGCAGCTGGAAACCGAAGAAGGTGCGGAACAGGAAGCTGCCCAGAATATCGGTCGAGTAGTTCGGGCCCGCCAATGCGCCCTGCGCCACATAGATCAGATCGAAAGCGTTGAAATTGCCGACAAAGGTCAGGATCGAGATGATCCCGATCGTGGGCAGGATCAGCGGCAGCTTGATCTTCCAGAACTGGCTGGCCCCCGTGATCCCGTCCATCTCGGCGGCCTCCAGCACCTCGTCCGGGATCGACAGCAGGGCCGCATAGATCAGCATCATCGGAATGCCGACGAATTGCCAGACAGAGATCAGCGCCAGCGTCGTCAGCGCCGAGCTTTCCTGCCCCAGCCATGGCGCGAACCAGTTTCCCAGGCCAATTGCATCCATCATGTTCGGCGCGACCCCCCAGAGTGGCGACAGGATCAGTCGCCAGACAAAACCCACAATCACGAAACTCAGGATTGCGGGAATGAAGATCGCTGTGCGGTAGAAGGCAGCAAACCGCAGCCGGGGTGAAGACAGGATCGCGGCCAGCGCGATGCCGATCGGGTTCTGCACCAGCATATGAATAATGAAGAACCACAGATTGTTCCATGTCGCGTTCCAGAAGGCCCCCGACCAGCGCGGATCGGTGAACAGTGTCACGAAATTCGCCAGCCCCACGAATTCCCGCGTATTCCCTTGGCCGCGCGTGAACAGCGACAGGTTCAGCGTGCCGAAGAGCGGGATGATCATGATCGCCGTATAGACAATGAGAGCAGGGGCCAGAAACACGGCGATATGCCAGCGGATCGGGCGCCGCGTTGCGCGGGACCGGGACATGGGAACCTCCGATTGCATGGGGGCATGGCCCCGGATCAGGTCCGGAGCCAGAGTTCGCGCTTACTGATGCGGCGCATACCAGGAGGACAGACCCGCCTGCAAAGCCTCGCCCGCTTCTTCGGGAGTCCATGTTCCGCGCATCACATTTGCAGAGGCAGTCCAGCTCTCGTTCGACAGGTTCGGCGTGCCGCGCGAAACGATCTGGTGGAAGGGACGGATCGTGCTCTCGCACTGTCCGCGCCAGCTCAGGAATTCTTCTGCCAACGGATCATCAAGCGTCACCTCGGCCGAAGAGAGCGGGAAGAAACCGGGGATCGCATTAGCGAAAAGCGTCGAAGCTTCAGCACCCGTCAGCCAGTCGAGGAAGATGCGCCCGGCCTCCTGATTGGGCGACGCGGCATTCAGGCCGATCCCCATATCGGTGTGATCCGAGATGTAGCACCCCTCGGTCCCGGCGGGGACAGGCGGCGGGAAGGCGCCCATCTCGAAATCGGCCTGCTCGCGGAAGCCTGCGATTTCCCATGAACCCGAAGGATAGATCGCAGCACGACCGAGCGTGAACAGGTTCTGACTGTCAGGGTAGCTTTGCGACTCATACCCGCGACCAAGATACTGCGACCAGCGCGCGAGTTGACGGAACGGAGCGACCCATTCCTCATCGGTCAGGCGGCTTTCCCCGGCGATGAGCGCCGCGCGCCCCTCCTCACCGCGCCAGAAGTTCACCCCGATATTGGCAAAACCCATCGTGGCGGCTTCCCACTGGTCGTTGATGCCCATGGCCATCGGGATATAGCTGCCCTCTTCCTGGATCGCATCCAGAACGGCGAAGAACTCGTCTTCGGTCGCAGGCACTTCAAGCCCAAGCTCGTTGAAGATATCGACATTGTAGATGAAGCCGTGGATCACCGAGGCCAGCGGTACGCAGAAGGTCTGGCTGCCATCATCCGTAGACCATGCCGATTTCGCGACATCCGAGTAATTGGCCATGCCCGGCAAATCCGTCAGGTCCGAGAGCTGCCCACGCTCGAAAAGCTGCAGCGACGCATCAAAGGCGCGGCAGGTGACGATATCGCCTGCGGTGCCCGCATCAAGCTTCGAGTTCAGCGCGGAATTATATTGCGCGGGCGCGGTTGGCTGAAAATCCAGCCTGATGCCGGGATGGGCAGCCTCGAATGCCGGAATGATCTGGTTGCGCCAGATCGTGATATCGTCATTCCGCCAGCTTTCGATGGTCAGTGTCACATCCTGCGCGAACACCCCCGTTGCACAGAGCGCAAAAGCTGTTGTCAGGGACAGGGTCTTACGGATCGTCATGGCAGTCCTCCTTGTTGCAGCAGGGGCACCATGCCGGACTCGCGATCCCGTTTCCGCCAGTGCCTCCCCGCACATCAGTAGAACCAAATTAATACCATTTGTCCAGAGAAATTTCTCCCATCGCCCAACGAACCGATCCGTAAAGGTGACAAAGAAGGAATAACTTGTTATATATCATGGGATAAATGTACGATGTTCAGCTGCATTCAGGCCAGATTCCAACTCAGATTTTCGCCAATACCACTCAAAACCACTTTTCATTTGGTATCGCTTTGGTATTATGAGCGCGAGGAGATACTGATGCAGATATTTGTTGGACTGGATGGCGGCGGCACGGCCTGCAGGGCGCAGGCGCAACTGGGTTGCGGCCCGTACACCGAGATCCTGACTGGCGGCGCCGCCAATGTTTTCAGTGACTTTCCCTCGGCACTGAATGAAATATCAGCGCTTCTTGCCGCAGCATTGGAACAAGCCCGCGCGCTGGCACCGGGGGTCATATTTGCACCGCCGCAAATCGCGATCGGTCTCGCGGGGGTCAGCGAATCCGGGGCCACCACACGCTTGCGCAACGCACTCCCCTACGCGCAATTGACAATTCTGGGTGACATAGACATCTCGCTTGCCGGGGCTTTCGAGGATCAGGATGGAATCGTGATGGCCGTCGGCACCGGTTCAGTCCTTGCGCGCCAGCGCTCTGGTCAGATGCTGCGCCTTGGTGGCTACGGTTTCACCCTCGGCGACGAGGGCAGCGGCGCATGGATTGGCCGCGAGGCATTGCGCCGCGCGCTTCATGCGCGCGACAGGCTTGGCCCCGACGGCCCGCTGGTTGCCGATATCTGGCACAAACACGCCACGCTCGCGGATATGATCAGCTTCGCCGGGCGCGCAAAACCGTCGGATTACGCGGCTCTCGCGCCGCTTGTGCTTCACCATGACCGACAACATTGCCCGGTGGCGGGATCGATTCTCGACGAAGGATGCGCCTATCTGCTGGCTGCGATCACGCGGCTGCAAGAGGGGGACACCGATATGCCGGTAGCCCCACTTGGTGGGCTGGGATCAGCCCTGCTCGACCGGATCACAGGGCATGGAGGTGCAAAACTGCGCCGAACCACCCCGAAGGGAACAGCGCTGGATGGCGCGATATGGACAGCGCGTCAATGCGCCAGAACAGAGGATTTGCCCGCATGACCCAGACCTTCATGGCTCAGGAAATCGCAGAGATTCCGGCAAGCGTCGCGGCCTGCCTGAGCAATAACGCCGAGGCACAGGCCGCTCTGGCCGAAACCCTGCGCGCCTTCGACCCGCAGCTTGTGATCACGGTCGCGCGCGGATCATCCGATCATGCGGCGAGCTACTTCAAATACGCCTGCGAAATCGTGACCGGGATCCCGGTGGCCTCGGTCGGGCCATCCATTGCCTCGGTCTATGCCACGCCGCTGCGCCTGCCGCGCACCATGTCACTGTCGATCTCTCAATCCGGCCAAAGTCCGGATATCGTGGCCATGACCCGCTCGGCGCGCTCCTCTGGCGCGATTGCAGTTGCGCTGACCAACAATCCCGAGAGTGATCTTGCCCGCGAAAGCAATCATTGCCTGCCCCTGCATTGCGGACCGGAACGTAGCGTCGCGGCCACCAAGAGCTTCGTTACATCCGTCGTGGCGGGACTTGCGTTGCTGGCCACCTGGCGCGACGATCAGGCCCTTGCGAAGGCGCTGAGCGCGCTGCCCGATGCCTGCGAAAACGCTCTGGAATGTGACTGGTCTGCCCTGTCCGACAGGCTGGTGCGCGCGCCCGCGCTCTATGTTCTTGGGCGCGGCGCAGGCTATGCCATCGCCAGTGAGGTCGCGCTGAAATTCAAGGAAACATCGGCTATTCATGCCGAAGCCTATTCCGCCGCCGAAGTGATGCACGGTCCGGCGGCACTGGTCGAGCGCGGCTTTCCGGTGCTGGGCCTGATCTGCGAGGATGCCGCGCAAGAAGGATTCTCGGCGACGACCCAACGTCTGAAGGCGCAAGGGGCCGATGTCTTTGCAACCGCACCGGTGCCCGGGGTGATCGAACTCCCGGTCGCACCACCGCTACACCCGCTGATCGACCCGCTGTTGCGTGTGGTGTCCTTCTATGCCTTCATCGAGGCCTTGGCCCGACGCCGTGGGCTGCAACCCGACACACCACGCCATCTGCGCAAGATTACCGAGACAGTCTGATGATCCGAGTGTTCAAAGCGGCCCATGTCTTTGACGGCTGGGCCCTGCATCGCAACGCTGCGGTCAGCGTGACGGCAAACGGCGAGATTGCCGCTTTGCACCTGGAGGGCGGGATCCCGCCGGGCGGCGCGGAGGTCACGGATTTCGGCGCGGGCATCCTTGCCCCCGGATTTGTCGATCTGCAGGTCAATGGTGGCGATGGTGTGATGGTCGGGCCGGACACGGATACCGCGCAACTCGCGCGGATCTGTGCGGCGCATATGCGTCTTGGTGCAACCGCCATCCTGCCGACATTGATCAGTGACACGCCCGAGACCACGCGCCGGGTGATCGAGGCCGGAATTGCCGCCGCGCGCCAGAACCTGCCCGGCTTCGCCGGTCTGCATCTCGAAGGCCCGCATCTCGACCCGGCACGCAAGGGGGCGCATGATCCAGCATTCCTGCGGCCCATGACCGAAAGCGACCTCGACCTGCTCTGCGCCGCCGCGCAGAAATTGCCCGCGCTTCTGGTCACGCTGGCCCCCGAATCAGCGACGCTTGACCAGATCGCAGCGTTGTCCCGCGCCGGGGTGATCGTCAGTCTTGGCCATAGCGACTGCTCGGCCGAACAGGCGCGGGCCGCCCATGCCGCCGGGGCGCGCTGCGTCACGCATCTCTATAACGCAATGGGCGCATTGGCGAACCGCTCTCCCGGACTGGTCGGCGCGGCGCTGACAACGCCGTTTGTGGCCGGGATCATCGCGGATGGCGTCCATGTTGCGCCGGAATGCCTGCAGGTGGCACTCGCGATGAAATCCGCCGATACGCTGTTTCTCGTCAGTGACGCCATGGCAGTTGCTGGCAGCAGTGCGGACCAGTTCACCCTGAACGGGCGGCGCATCCTACGGCGGCAGAATCGCCTGACGCTTGAGGATGGGACATTGGCGGGTGCGGATATCTCGCTACCGCAATCGGTGCGCCATCTGGTTGGACTGGGGGTTGACACTACGCGCGCCCTGGCGATGGCCAGTCGCATCCCCGCCGATATTATCCATGCACAGGACCGGGGAAGGATGACACCGGGGGCGCGTGCGGATTTTGTTGTCCTTACACCCGACCTGGAACTAACGGCTACCTGCCGCTCTGGCGCCCTCGCATCTGAATAAGAAGGCTCTCTTGGTGCTTATCCAAGAGAGCCAACCCATTTTCTAGCTTCTCAGATAGCTCTCCATACTGTCATCAAGCGCGTCTCTCCACGGCGTATGATGCACCGGCGCCATGCTGCCGGTGATGACAGAGCGATAGCTGTTGTCGCGGAACGCCATGATGTCCTTGGCCTTGTGCTTCTTCCATTCAAAGAAGGCTTCCGACGCACCTTCGATGTCAAACGACGGGTAGTCGGTTTCCGCCACCAGTTCCTTGACGTAATCGGCCTGATACTGGATGGCATATTTCGTGTCCTCACCGGCATCTTCCCGCGCGACGCGCTCGGTGACATCGGCGAGCAACGTGTCCTTGTCCGCTGGGATTTCGATCTTGCCCATGATCGCGTCCCTCACCCACCAGGCCTGCGCGTCGAACATGTTGAAAGTGAACCACTGGTCCTGCATCCCGAGGTAGAAGAGCTTGGGATTATGTACCCAGACCACGCCCTTATACAGGTCCGCCGTGGCCAGCCGGTTCGCGGTTCTCAGGCGCAGATCATCAGGCAGGAAGTTGAAAAAATGCTTGTAGCCCGTGCACAGGATGATCGCATCCACATGTTTCGAACTGCCGTCGACGAAATAAGCGGTATTGCCCTCGACCCGCTCAAGCGCTGGTTTTTCTTCCCAGTTATCAGGCCATTTGAACCCCATCGGCGCTGACCGGTAGCATGAGGTGATCGACTTCGCCCCGTATTTCCAGCATTGCGAGCCAATATCCTCTGCGGAATAGGATGCGC
This sequence comes from Natronohydrobacter thiooxidans, assembly GCF_001884735.1. Classification (GTDB taxonomy): domain Bacteria; phylum Pseudomonadota; class Alphaproteobacteria; order Rhodobacterales; family Rhodobacteraceae; genus Roseinatronobacter; species Roseinatronobacter thiooxidans_A. The sequence goes on from NZ_MJAP01000035.1 coordinate 100,095, forward strand.
CCATCACCAGAATCTCCTTGCCAGCAAATTCGCGCGCATCGCGGAAATCATGAGCATGCAGCAAGCGACCGTTGAAGGTTTCAAAACCCGGATAGTGCGGGACATTCGGGACCGAGAAATGACCCGAGGCCACAATCACATGGTCGAAGGTCTCGGAATAGACATGATCCTTCTCATGGTCATGCACAGTCACGGTGAACAGGCCAGTATCCTCATCATACTCGATCCAGCGCACGGGTGAGCTGAAGCGGATCCAGTCACGCACCCCGGCTTTCTTCACGCGCCCCTCGATATAGTCGAACAACACGGCGCGCGGCGGATAGGACGCGATCTGCTTGCCGAAATGCTCCTCGAAGGAATAATCGGCAAATTCCAGCCCTTCCTTGGGTCCATTGGACCAGAGATAGCGGTACATCGAGCAATGCACCGGCTCGCCGTTCTCATCCAGCCCCGTGCGCCAGGTGTAGTTCCACAGCCCGCCCCAGTCGCTCTGCTTCTCGAAGCAAACGATCTCGGGGATTGCCTCGCCCTTGGCCGCGGCGGATTGAAAGGCGCGCATTTGCGCGAGCCCCGAAGGACCGGCACCGATAATGGCTATTCGTTTCTGGGACATGTAGCGCTCCATGTTGGCAGGTTTGAACCAATTATGCATTCTATCTGAACCAAAACTGCGCCAATAAGGACCAATCTGTCAACCAATTTTCACCAAAGGAAACCAAATTTCATCTGCAGGCCTAAAATCTGCTCTCGCACTGCCCGCTTCCCGTGCTAGACCAGACCCATGAACGAGCCCAGTTTCGCCCATCGGATCGCCATGCGCAGCCTCTTGCCCAGCTATCGCGTGGGCATGTCACAAGAGATCACGATTGGCATGCTGGTGCCGCTCAGCGGGCCGGCGGCCTCCTGGGGGGAACCAGGGCTGAACGGATGCCGCATATGGGAGGATTGGCTCAACACCGCCGGAGGCGCATTGATTGCAGGTCGGCGCTATCCGGTGCGCATCATTGCCGAAGACTCGGGCTCCACACCCGATCAGGTGCTGGAGGCCGCGCGCAAACTCGTGCTCTCGGACAAGGTCGCGCTCCTGATGATGCTCGGGGGCGACACCAGCGCGCCGCTGCGGGAGTTTCTGAATGCCCATAAGGTGCTGGCCTCGACCCTGCTGCCTACTGACCTGTCGCCTGACATGCGCACCCTGATCGCCCCATCCGAAGTGCACCCGGTCTATAATGTCACTGCGGTTGCATGGCTCGCACGCACACGGCCCGACCTGAAACGAATCGCATTATGCAGCCAGCGGGATTCTTTCGGCCTGCCATCGCTTGCCACCTATCGCGCGGCCCTGCGCGCAGCCGAATTGGCGCTTGCCGCAGAAGTGCAGTATCCTCCGGATCAGACCGATGTGGCGGCCATCGTGGACCCGATGCTTGCCGCAAACCCCGATGTGCTGTGCTGGTGTACGAGCTACACGCCGTTGGTCCATGCAATGACCGAATACGCCCATCTACAGGGCTTCCGGGGCACGATCCTGTCCTGCACGATGGACCAGTATGACCGGCTGATCGCGCGCACCTCGCCTGATTTCATGGAAGGAACCGTATTCCAATTCCCCGATTTCGATGATCCGGCCTTGACGGAAAAGGCCTTCTTCTTCAATCAGCCCAGCCTGTTCTATTCTGAGTATCAGCGGCGCTTTCCCGGAACATGGAGTGCAGTGAGTTGGGAATATGCCGCGATTCTCGATATCTGGCATGCGGCAGTCGAAAAGGTCGGTGCCCTGGGGGCGGCATCCGTGATGGCGGCGATGAAGCAGATGGGAAGCGTCAGCCACGCCTTCGGACCTGCACAATGGTGGGGCGAAAGCCTTTTCGGGATCGACAATGCCTTGGTCGGGGACTGGCCCGTTGTTCGGATCACCGAGGGCAAGGCTCAGGTCGTCAGCTTCGAATCCATCCCGGACTGGCTGGCACAACACGAATCGCTGCTGATCGAAGAAATGTCAGACCTCGGCCAGATTTGGCACCAGAGATTCGGACGCAACACCAACAACACCCCGACCTCGGCGCGCGGGCTTGTCCTGTAAGGTGCGTGCTGAGCACGCACCTTACAGGGAGCAGAGTGCACTCAGTTCTCGTGCAGCAGCAGCTTCTGTTCCTCGATCAGGTGCAGTTTGATAAACTCGACCGCCGCTTCCACATCCCGCGACGCGATGGCGTTGAACAATGTGTTGTAGCGTTTCTGATACTCCGCAATCCGGTCCGGGGTCAGATGCCGTCGCATCAGCGCGGTGCGGAAACTCTGACGGCAGACCGCTATTGTCAGCTCATAACAGGATTCCAGCAGCGGATTGCGCGTGCCCTTCGCAATCTTGCGATACAGATCTTCCTCACAGTTCACAAATTCCGACACATCTGTCCGCACCGCCTCAATGCGCGACACGATCTCATCCAGTTCATCCAGCTCGCGCGGGCTCATATTGATCGTGGCAAGGCGCACCATCTCAGGCTCGATGATGCTGCGCACCACCAGATGATCCAGCGGACTGGTGCGCTCGGCCACGCTGTCGGGCTGATTGTCCGGCGCCGCACTAGCACGCCAGATCACAAAACTGCCGCTGCCGGCGCGGCGACGGATGATGGCATGCGACTCCAGCACATCCAGCGCCTCGCGGACGGTGTTGCGCGACACGCCCAGATCGGCGGCCAGAGACCGTTCGCTGGGAAGCCGCGTATCGGCAGGATATTCTTCGGCCTTGATCTTGGCAAAAAGCGTATCAATGACCACTTGCACCGTCCCGCCAACATTATAGCCCGAGATCAGCTCTGCATCCGGTCTGCTGGCCATGCGCAATCCCACTCTGGTTTCACCCTGGTTCTCTTGCGCCACGGGTCTGCACAAGGGGCGCGCGATACTCAACTTATGTCCTGTATCCTCACATAATGAGTGCCAGCGAAAAACGCCAGCGGGCTTTGATGGCACGCTGTCACCCCGGCAGTTCCGCCAGGGCGACAGCGGTTCAGCCTACTCGGCGGGCTTCAGGACGATGGCATCGCCGTCATGCGTCACATCCCAGTTCTTCCCGTCCAAGCCCTCGGCCTGTTCATCCGCGCTGACGCGCAAGCCGATCGTCTTCTCCAGAATGAAGCCCACGACCAGCGCCGTGATGGCCCCTGCAGCGATGCAAGCCAGCGTGCCGACGATCTGCATCACGATCCCGATCTGGCCATGCTGAAACGCATAGGCCCCTTCCTCGATACCCAGATACCCGCCGCGCGGTGTACCCGCCTTGAAAAGGCCCAGCATGATCAGCCCATAAGTGCCAGCACCAAGGAACAGGGGAAACAGCTTGTGCTCGTCGATCCCGCGCTTGAGCGTGAACTCATAGACAGCCCAGGCGACGAAAGGCGCACCCAGCGACACAATGAACATCTGCCAGGGCAGGTAAACGTCGAAACCCGACGCGCCTGCAACATAGCCCGCAAGCGGACCCAGCAGCGTATAGGCATAGTTGCGCGTCTTGTAGGCGATCATCAGCCCGGAAAGCGCGCCACCGGCCCAGGCCAGCCCGTAATTGTTGAAGGCGATCCCGACCGAGGTATTCGCCATGGTCACCGACACGGCCAGCGCTTCGGGGTCGAAGAAAAACAGGCAGGACAGGATGACCATGGGCAGCCCTGCGAAAATCGTCATGAGCCCCGTCGCCGCCAGTCCGATGCTGGGCGCATTGTAGCTGGGCACCTTGGGGTGCGGCGCGAACATGCCCGGCCGGGCGCCCAGCTTCGGCACCAGAACCAGCGCCATGCCCGCGGGGAACAGATAGACGAACCCCACGCCGAAGAAGTCGTGGAACCCCGGATTGGTCAGCGGCCCGACCGATCCCCATGTGGCCCAGCTCAGCGCAGAGGAAACCAGTGTCGCGGCGGCGCATAGAATGAAATAGGCCGCAGCCTTGATGCGCTCTGCCACGGCGAAATGCAGCAGCACATTGATGATCCCTGCAAAGCAGGCCAGGAAGAACACGAATATCTGAAAATTGTTCAGCCCCGGAAATACATCGCCGGGCACTTCATGCGCGCGCGCATTGACCATTCCACCGCCAAGCCACCAGTCAGCGATCGAGTCGCCCAAGGTGGCATCTTCGATGATGTAATATTGCGCGGCCCATAATGCGAAGCCGATCAGGAAGTAGACGGCGAAGCCGATGAAGAAGCCCATCAGCTTTTCGATGGTCGAGGTCAGCAGGTTCTTGCTGCGGGTTGTGCCGGCATCGATCATCAGCAGCCCGACCACGACCATGATCGCGCCGACCGTGCCAGAGGCATAGACAAGGTTTTGTACAAGTGAGCTCAGACTGACCTGATCAGCCTGAACGGTCGCAAGGTTAAGTGACATGTCCCTCTCCTGTTGTGAGGTGGTATGCGGGCGGTGTTTGCCCTTGGCCGGCACCGGCGCATTTGCAACCAATACGTCGGAACTGGTCTTCTCTTTGGTCCGGAACCCGCTGCGTCAGGGCGCCGCACAGACAAAGACTGCCTCAAACTCGCGATTTCACAAAAGATAAATTTAACTTGGGGAATATATTTTTCTTTCGGATTGATTTTATGAGCAAATTTGGTGCAAATTGGACCTAACTGGTTCCACCCTCAAGCTGCGCCAGCCCTCAACATCCCGAAAAAGGCGCATCCAGGGCGAATCATTCCTTTTCAAGGTACACCGGCACCCATGCCGCAAATGGGCCAGCAATCCGGCCCCGACCGAGCAACTTCGAAGGCATGCTGCGTAAATATTCCGGTATATTTTTCTGACGCTTGCCCGCCAACACCAATCGACAGATTATCGTGGCGCGCGCAGCATCATTTTGCGCCGAGTCGCATCTGAAAGCGAGTCTGTCAGTTTTCAGCGCAAGATCGGCGCCACAACACGCTAGGACTGGGCTGTAACCAAGAGGCATGTCATGCGCTATTCCGGCTTTCGCGTTCTCAAAGAGGCCCTGACCGGCCATAGGGGCTGGACTCCCGCCTGGCGCGAACCGGCCCCCCAGCCGCATTATGACATCGTGATCGTGGGCGGGGGCGGTCATGGACTGGCCACGGCCTATTATCTGGCCAAGGAATTCCGCCAGCACCGGATTGCCGTGATCGAGAAGGGCTGGATCGGCGGGGGCAATGTCGGGCGAAACACGACCATCATCCGCTCGAATTACCTGCTGGATGGCAACGAACCCTTCTACGAGTTCTCGCTCAAGCTTTGGGAAGGGCTGGAGCAGGATTTCAACTATAACGCCATGGTCAGCCAGCGCGGTATCCTGAACCTGATCCATACCGACGCCCAGCGCGACGCGTTCACCCGGCGCGGCAATGCCATGATCCTCAATGGTGCCGATGCCGAACTGCTCAGCGCCGAGCAGGTGCGCCGCGAATACCCGTTCCTGAACTTCGACGATGCGCGTTTCCCGATCAAGGGCGGCCTCGCCCAGCGTCGCGGCGGGACCGTCCGCCATGATGCCGTCGCCTGGGGCTATGCGCGCGGGGCCGATAGCCGCGGGGTCGATATCCTCCAGAATTGCGAAGTCACTGGCTTCCGTATCGAGCATGGCAAATGTCTCGGCGTCGAGACCTCGCGCGGCTTTATCGGTGCGGGCAAGGTCGGTGTTGCGGTCGCAGGCAGCTCGTCGCGCGTCATGGCGAAAGCGGGGATGCGCCTGCCCATCGAATCCCATGTCCTGCAGGCTTTTGTCTCCGAAGGGCTCAAACCCGTCCTGCCCGGCGTCATCACTTTCGGCGCAGGCCACTTCTATTGCAGCCAGTCCGACAAGGGCGGGTTGGTCTTCGGCGGCGACATTGACGGCTACAACTCCTACGCCCAGCGCGGCAACCTGCCGGTGATCGAAGATGTCGCCGAAGGCGGCATGGCCCTCTTCCCTGGGCTTGGCCGCGTGCGCCTGCTGCGCGTCTGGGGCGGGATCATGGATATGAGCATGGACGGCTCGCCCATCATCGACCGCACCCATGTGGACGGGCTCTATTTCAATGGTGGCTGGTGCTATGGCGGATTCAAGGCGACGCCTGCCTCGGGCTGGTGCTTCGCGCATCTGCTGGCAACCGGCACCCCGCACCCGACCGCCACCGCCTACCGCTTCGACCGGTTTGAGCGCGGCTATATGATCGACGAAAAAGGCATGGGCGCGCAGCCCAATCTGCACTGAGCGCGCCAATGTTTCATCTTGCCAAAAATACTCAAACACCCCGCCGCATCCCGGCGCAGCGCTTGCGAGAGCAGCCATGATCATCAACCATCCCCTTCTCGGCCCCTGTGATGCGCAGGAATTCACCTATAAGGGCGATGCCCGCCTGATCGACCGCCCCGATGGCATGGCCGAGGGGTCCGGCCCCGCCTTTTACGACTATGCCTATCTGCGCGACAATCCGGCGGGCGAGCATCGCGAATTGTGGTTTCACGAACAGGGCGATCGTTCCTGGCTGGTCGTCACCCGCAACACCGTCACGCATGACATCATATCGGTAGAACTCGCGCGCGATGTCGCGCGCAGCATGGGGCGCAGCAGATGAGGCTCAAGGCAGGCGGCCAGATTGACCGTGACACGAAACTGAGCTTTCGGTTCGACGGCAAACATTACAAGGGCCATCCCGGCGACACGCTCGCCTCTGCCCTTCTCGCCAATGGCGTCCGGCTGATGGGGCGCTCCTTCAAATATCACCGCCCGCGCGGGGTGCTGACTGCGGGCAGTGATGAGCCCAATGCGCTGGTCGAATTGCGCAGCGGCGGGCGACAGGAACCCAATACCCGCGCCACCGTGGTGGAGCTGTTCGACGGGTTGCATGCCGCGCCCCAGAACGCATGGCCAAGCTTGCGGTTTGACGCACTCGCGATCAATGACAAGCTGTCAAACTTCCTGACGGCCGGTTTCTACTACAAGACCTTCATGTGGCCCGCTGCGTTTTGGGAAAAGCTCTATGAGCCGATCATCCGCCGTGCGGCTGGTCTGGGGTCAATTACCACCCAGCCCGACCCCGACCCATATGACAAGGGTTTCCTGCATTGCGACCTGCTGATCATCGGCGCTGGCCCTTCCGGTCTGATGGCGGCACTCACCGCCGGGCGCGCTGGCGCACGGGTCATCCTCGCGGATGAGGATTTCCGCATGGGCGGGCGCCTGAATGCCGAGAGCTATGCCATCAGCGAAATGGCGGGCAGCGACTGGGCCGCGCAGATTGTGGCGGAACTGGTCAGCCTGCCCAATGTCCGCCTGATGCCGCGCACAACCGTGTTCGGCGCCTTTGACCACGGCATCTATGGCGCGGTCGAGCGTGTCTCGGACCATCTGCCCGTCCCGCAGACTGGCAAACCCCGCCAGACCCTCTGGCGCATCTACACCAGACGCACGCTGCTCTGCGCGGGGGCGCTGGAACGCCCGATTGCTTTCGCCAATAATGACCGCCCCGGCATCATGACCGCCAGCGCCTTGCGCGCCTATGTCAACCGCTGGGCGGTGTCACCCGCCGAAACCGTCGCCGTGTTCACCAACAATGATGACGGCCATCGCACCGCCGCCGACCTGATCGCCAAGGGGGTGAAGGTTGCGGCCCTGATCGACACCCGGCCCGACGCCCCCAAAGCCGCTGGCACAGAGCTTCTCGCAGGCGCGCAGGTGATCGACACATCCGGGCGGCTCGGTCTGACCGGGGTCACGGTCAAACTCGCCAATGGCCAGACCCGCAAACTCGCCTGCGGTGCGCTCGGGGTCTCGGGCGGCTGGAACCCCAATGTCTCGCTGACCTGCCACCAGCGCGGGCGGCCCGCCTGGGAAGAGCGCATCGCTGCCTTCGTCCCAGCAGGCGATCTGCCGCAGGGCATGATCGTGGCGGGCGCGGCCGGAGGGCAGTTCAGCACCCATGCCACCCTTGCAGGCGGGGCCGAGAAAGCCGCGCAGGCGCTGACTGATCTTGGCATCACAGCGACTAAACCCGATCTGCCACAGGCCGAGGACGCGCCCACCCGCATCACCCCCTTCTGGCATGTGAAGAGCGACAAACGCGCCTGGCTGGATTTCCAGAATGATGTGACCGTCAAGGATGTGAAACTCGCCCATCAGGAAGGCTTCCGTTCGGTCGAGCATCTGAAGCGCTACACGACGCTGGGCATGGCGACCGATCAGGGCAAGACCTCGAATATGGGCGGTCTTGCGATCATGGCCGAACTGACCGGCCAGAGCATCGCCCAGACCGGCACCACCATGTTCCGCCCGCCCTATACACCGGTCGCCATGGGCGTGCTCGCAGGCCGCTCGACCGGGCAGGATTTCCGCCCCACCCGTCTGACGCCCAGCCATCACTGGGCCAAGGAACAGGGCGCGGTCTTTGTCGAGGTGGGCATGTGGCTACGCGCCCAGTGGTTCCCGCGCAAAGGCGAAACGACATGGCGCGAAAGCGTGGACCGCGAAGTAAGCGCCACCCGTGCCTCGGTCGGCGTCTGCGACGTGACGACATTGGGCAAGATCGACGTGCAGGGCACGGACGCCGCCGAATTCCTCAACCGGAGTTATTGCAACGCTTTCGCCAAGCTGCCTGTAGGCCGCGTACGCTATGGTCTGATGCTTAGAGAGGACGGGATCGCCTTTGACGATGGCACCGCCGCGCGACTGGCCGAGGATCATTTCGTCGTCACCACCACCACCGCCAATGCCGTCCCGGTCTATCGCCACATGGAATTTGCCCGCCAATGCCTCTGGCCGGACATGGATGTGCAACTCATCTCGACGACCGAGGCCTGGGCGCAATATGCCATTGCTGGCCCGAACGCCCGCAAACTGTTGCAAAAGATCGTCGACCCGGCTTTCGACATCTCGAATGATGCTTTCCCCTTCATGGCCTGCGCGGAAATCACCGTCTGCAATGGCTGCCCGGCACGGCTGTTCCGCATCTCGTTTTCGGGCGAACTCGCCTATGAACTCGCAGTGCCCACCCGCTACGGCGATGCCCTGATCCGGCGCATCATGGCGGAAGGGGCCGAATTTGACGTGACCCCCTATGGCACTGAAGCCCTTGGCGTCATGCGCATCGAGAAGGGTCATGCCGCGGGCAACGAGCTGAACGGCCAGACCACCGCGCTCAATCTCGGCATGGGGCGCATGGTCAGCGAGAAGAAAGACAGTATCGGCGCCGTCCTGTCCCGCCGCGAAGGGCTGAGCACGGCCGACGCGCTGAAGCTTGTGGGCTTCCGCCCCAAGAACCCGCAATCCCGCATTCCGGCGGGCGCGCATCTGCTGGAAAAAGGCGCTAAAATGATCGTTGCGAATGATCTGGGTTATGTCACCTCGGCCTGCTATTCGCCGACGCTTGAAAGCTATATCGCCATCGGCTTCCTGAAAAACGGGCAGGCTCGGATGGGGGAAACCCTGCGCGCTGCCAGCCCTCTTACGGGCGAGGATGTCGAGATCGAGATTGTCTCTGCCCATTTTGTTGATCCGGAAGGAGACCGCCTCCGTGCATGATCTGGCCCCCATGACTGCGCTTGGCGCATCAGAACCGCGTACCGACACGATCGGTCCCATCCGCATTACCGAGGCCCCGGACTGGGCGCTCGCATCCGTCGCCGCGCGTCTGGGACAGGAAGCGACCTGCCAGACTGCGCTGCGCAAGTTGCTCGGCACGCCAGCGCCCGGCGTCGCGGCTCAGGCCAGCGGGCCGGTTCTGTCGGCCTTCTGGATCGGCCCGCATATCTGGATGTTCGAGGCCCCCTATGCCACGCATCCCGACCTTGCCCAGCAAGTGAAGGCAGCCTGCGCCGATACTGCCAGCGTGACGGACCAGACCGGCGCATGGGTGCGGTTTGAACTGACCGGGCGGGACTTGCCACGCCTGATGGAACGGCTGTGCAATCTGGACATGGGCGCGATGCAAGCGGGCCATGCGCGTCGCAGCGTGATCGAACATCTTGGCTGCTATGTGATCCGCCACGAAGACAGCATCACTCTCTATGGCCCGCGCTCCTCGGCGCAAACCCTGCATCACGCGCTGATTACGGCTGCGAGATCGGTGTTCTGACCGGCGCGGCGCTCGATGGCAGCGGCGCATTCTCGCGCACCCGGAACATGTTGATCTTGCGCCGGTCCTCTTCCGGCGTCAGCCCGTAATTCTCGGCATAGCGCGCGCGGAAGGGGCTGGCGCTGGAATAGCCAATCGCCTCGGCAATCTCGCGCATCGAACGGTTGGAATACATCACCAGTTGTCGGGCGGCAGCAAGTCGCATGTTGCGGTAATAGATCAGCGGGCTTTTCCCGGTCAGTTTCTTGAACAGCCGCTCCAGATGGCGCGGTGAAATCCCGATCTGATCGCAGATATCTGCAATGCAGATCGGGTCTTCCAGATTCTCCGACATGAGCTGCACCGCCCGCGCCAAAGGATCGGGCAGCATATCCGCCGTAACGGCCACCCGTGGCGCGGGGATTTTCTGGCGCACCCCTTCGCCGCGCACCAGCGGATGCTGGAACCAGCAGGCGACCTCAGTCATCACATCGGCCCCAAGGCGCTTATCGATCATCATCAACGCCAGATCGAAGGCCGCAGCTGCGCCCGCCACGGTCACGCGCCGACGGTCGGGCATGATCACCTCATCCGTTGTCGCATGGTGCGGAAATTCGTCGGCGAAGGCCGCCGCATAGCACCAATGTACCGACGTCACATGTCCTTCCATCACCCCCGCCCGCGCCAACAGGAACACGCCCCCGCTGACACCGCCAAGGATGGCACCGTGACGCTCCAGCGCGCGCAGCGCCCCGAAACCCGCGCGCGGGTTTTCAAAGCGCGCATCGGGCGGGCTGAGCACGATCAGATAGTCCACATCCCGCGCCGCCCCAAGATCGGCAGAGGGATGAAACCGCACCATCGCGCTGCTGTCCACAGGCGCACCATGCTCCGAGATCAGCGTCCATCGAAAGGCGGTCTCGCCCGAAATCTCATTCGCGGCCCGCAAGGGTTCAATCATCGAGGTCAGACAAGCCATGGGAAATCCCGGAAAGATCAGGATTCCCAGATGGATATTTTCATTTGCGGTACTGCAATCTATACTCTCGTGAAACATTCTGCGCCCCTCCCTACCTTTGCGGGATATTCGACATTCAGATTGATGGAGTGACCATGCCACAGGCGATCAAGCAAGCCGATACGAAGGACCGCACCGCACGGCTCAGCCAGGATCCGCACCGCCTGCGCGAAGAGCGCGAGAATGTGCTGGAAGTGGCTATCGGACGCGAGGTGCGCGCCTTTCGTCGACAGAAAGACATCACTGTTGCGGAACTTGCAGCACGCACCGGCCTGTCCATCGGGATGCTGTCCAAGATCGAGAATGGCAATACCTCGCCCTCGCTGACGACCCTTCAGACGCTGGCCCACGCGCTGAGTGTGCCGCTGACATCCTTTTTTCGCGGCTTTGAAGAGCATCGCGAGGCTGTGCACACCCGCGCGGGCGAAGGTGTCGAGATTGAACGCGCGGGCACGCGGGCGGGGCATCAGTATAACCTGCTGGGCCATATTGGTGCCAACGCAAGCGGTGTCATGGTCGAGCCCTATCTGATTACTCTGAGCACCGAATCGGATATTTTCCCCACCTTCCAGCACGGCGGAATCGAGACGATCTACATGCTGGAAGGCGAACTTCGCTACCGCCACAGCAATAACCTCTACCATCTGCGCCCCGGCGACACGTTGTTCTTCGATGCTGACGCGCCGCACGGGCCGGAAGTCCTGGAGAAACTTCCGGCCCGGTATCTGTCGATTATCTGCTACCCGCAAAACACCTGACCTATCTTTCCAGTGGCGGCTCTGTGTCCAGGTCGGGCCAGATGCCGGGTGAGGTGGGTTTCCCGTCGTCATATTGTGCCAGGTAGTCGAGGATCATGGGACGGTTACGGATAAAGCCCTTGTAGGTCGCCAGTTCCTCGGGCAGGTCGCGGATCACGCGATGCAAGCGGCGGCCCCATTTCGGCACGGTCACCAGATCTTCCAACGCGATCAGGTAGCAGCGGATCGGAAAAACCAGCGCGTTTGAGCGTGGCAAGCGGTAGAAAGTCTGCAACTCGACCCGCAGATGTTGCTTGCGACCGATATTCTCGGGCGTGAGTGTCGTCTTCTGCGCGCCCCATTTGTGATAATTCTCGGGGCTGGTATCCAGCAGCGGGTTGACCGTCATCGTCCAGTTCAGACGCCGCGCGGGGCTGCCTTGCTGAATGTTCAGCAGGAATTTCAGCGCCCGTTTGAACACGCCCATTTCATGCGCCAGCGGCACCGGCGCGTGCCATTCGAAGAAATTCATCCCGATATCGAAATCCAGCGACCAGTCGGCCTGCGTCGTGACCATGCCCGCATCCATCCACAGATTATTCTCGCGCTGGTCCAGAACAGCATAATCACCCTGCGCCTGACGAGTGATATATTCCATCGGCCCATAGGGAAGGCTCGCTTCATCCATGAAGGTGAAGCTGTCATCAATGCCCAGGGGCTTGTTGATCCAGCGCCACTGGTTGCCATTGCGGTGCAGCTCGAACAGATCCGGGTAATCCTCGGATTTGCTGACCATGATCAGCTCAAGCAGATCCCAGCCCGCCAGTGTCATATGCGGCAATGACTGGCAGCGCAGCGGGTCATCGGCCAGCACCAGCGCCCGGTCGCGCATTTCCGAGATATAATGCTCGTCCACATCGAAGCGCTTCTCGAAGACCGATCCGGCAGGCCCGCCGCGATGCTGTTCCATATTCACCGAATACATGTAGCTGTCTTCGTGGAACGGGAAGGGAAAGCGCTTGATCGCCCATTCCGAATTGCGGAAGGTGAAATCGTCGCGGAAGGTCTCGTCATTGAACTGAATGGTCATGGCATCCCCCTGTTAGCGGTCCAGCACCAGTGTCTTGCCCTCGAACCGGCTGACACAGGGCATGATTTTCTCGCCACTGGCGTGCTCGCATTCGTCCAGCCAGTGATCGTTATGCAATATCGTGCCATCATGGCGGATGACGCGGGTCTCGCATTGCCCGCAGGCCCCGCCCCGGCACAGATAGGGCGCATCCACGCCCGCCCGCTCGATCGCCTCCAGCAGGCTTTCATGCTCGCCCACCTGCACTGTCTTGCCGGATGTCGCGAGTTCCACTGCAAAGGGCTTGCCGGACTGCGGAGCGAGGAACTCCTCATAATGCACGGCAGCTTCCGGCCAGCCCAGATCGGCGGCTGTCCCACGCACCCAGTCGATCATGCCGCGCGGCCCGCAGACATAGAGATGCGTCCCCAGCGGCTGGCCCTTCAGCAGATCACGAAGCGGGATGCGCTGGTCCTGATCGTCGTGATAGACATGCACATGCGCCGGATGGCGGGTGCTCAGATCCGCAGCATAGCTGGCAAGCGCCGCATTGCGCACCGAGTAATGCAACTCGAACCGGCCCGAGAGATATTCAAGCTGCCGGATTTGCGACAGGAACGGCGTGATCCCGATCCCGCCTGCGAACATCAGATGCTTCTTCGCGGTCATGTCCAGCGAGAACAGATTGACCGGATAGCTGATCACCATCCTCTCGCCCACCTGCACCTTGTCATGCAGGAAGATCGACCCGCCACGCCCCTGAGCGTCACGGCGCACCGAGATCGCGTAATGGCTGGGATCCATCGGATCGGACATCAGTGAATAGGGATTCAACCGCAGACGGTCGCCATCGTGCATTTCAACGACGGTATGCGCGCCGCCCGAGAAGGGTGGCAGGCTGCCCCCTTCCGCATGTTCGAACTCAAACCGCGTGACCAGATCATTCAGTTTGATCTTGGCCCGCACGACAACGGGGATCTTCTGCGTGCCTGCGCTCATTTGTACAACTCCACCGGTTCAGGAACCTCGCCGGGATCTTCGGCATCGATACAGACCCCCTGAAACGCCGCCAGCCTGCGCGAGTAATGGTCGCGCACGAACAGGTTCAGCCCGCAATGGCTGCACACGAACGGGTCTGTCATCACATCCTCTGTGATCCCCTTGCAATGCACGCATTGCATCCGCCGCGCGACTGAACCGCGATGCTCGGTCTGGATTGCCGCCAGCGGGATACCAGCCTGCAAGGCTTCGTTCATCGCCTGCCCGATCAGCCCTTCCGTGCCCGCCAGATAGACCTGAGCGCCCATCACTGTATCCTGCAGTACGCGCCGGATCCGCTGCACGGTTGCCGGGTAGCTGGGCCCGACATGCAGGATCGAGGGACCAGCGGCGCGCAACTTTTCCTCCAGCGCGCCCGCATCGCGCGGGATGAAGATCACATGCGCCTGCGCCATGAGCTCCGGCGCGGCATTGGCCAGATCCAGCAGCGCCTCGGCGCCCGCGCCATCGGCGATCATCAGATGCTGGGTGCCCTTTCGCGCCTCAAGCGTGCCATAGACCGGCCGGCTGGTGATGGAAGGAGGGAAATCGAACTTGCTCATCCGGGGTCATGCTCCGTCTGTCGCGTCGTGAAAGAAAAGGCGCGGCCCCGCAGGGGTGCCGCGCCCGACTATGGTCAACCTTTCGCCGTGCGGCGCTTCTTGTCCGGGTCATAGAAGGGCATGGAATGGGCGACGCAGGGAATGTCACCATCCGAATTCTTCACCACCAGCGGCGCGCCATCCACCGCGCAATCCACCGGCATCCGGGCAATGCCGACATTATGCTTGTTGAGCGAGGAATACATGCCGATCGTGACGACGCCGACCTGCTTGCCATCCTTCATCAGCGGCGCACCCTCCTCGGCCGGCGTGGTGCCTTCAAGCTTCACACCATAGATCTTGAAGCGCTCCTTGCCCTTCAGCCGGTAATGCTCTTCGGCGCCACGGAACCCGGTCTTGCCCTTGGAAACGGTGAAATCCAGCCCCAGTTCCCAGAGCGTATCACCGCATTTCTCATTCTCGAACGGGTATTTCTCGGAATTGTCATAGGGGAAGAACAGCAGGTAGCTTTCCGCGCGCAAGAGATCGAGCGTGGTAAACCGCGTGGGAATGATCCCCATCGGCGCGCCCTTCTCGACCAGCGCATCCCAGATTTCGACCGCATCCTGTGCGCGGCAGAAAATCTCATAGCCGCGCTCGCCCGTGTAGCCCGTGCGCGAGATCATCACCGGCTTGTCCCAGAGTGTGGTCTGCGTATGCGCGAAATAGGGCAGTTCGCGGATTCCCGGCACGCCTTGCGCCTCAAGGAAATCCACCGCCAGCGGCCCCTGCAGCGAGATGTCATGCAGGTTGTCGTCAAAGCGGATATCCACATCGCGCCCCGTCGCGGCCATGGTCAGTTGCTCATGCCCCTGCCCCGAGCCGTGCACGACCATATAGGCGTTCGGGCCAGTACGGTAGATCACGCAATCATCGATGAATTTGCCTTCATCGTTCAGCATGGCGGCATAAGAGCTGCGCCCCGGCTTGATCTTGTCCGCCGAACGGGTCGTGGCGCGGTCGATGACATGGAACGCATGCGGTCCGATCACATGCACCTTTTTCAACCCCGACACATCCATGAATCCGGCCTTGGTGCGGATCGCCAGATATTCCTCTTCCTGATCCTTGTCATAGCTCCAGGCCGTGCCCATGCCCGACCAGTCCTCCAGCGCCGAGCCCATCGCCCGGTGACGGTCCGCCAGAACCGAAAAGCGCCACGATGTCGTCATCTCATTTCTCCCTGTTTGGTCCGATTTGGT
>NZ_MJAP01000036.1 GCF_001884735.1 Natronohydrobacter thiooxidans
TGTCGCGTAGCCCTTTATTGGGGTCATCCTCAATTTGTGTGGTGCAGAGGAAGCATTCGGGCCCTGAGCAAGTTCGGGCCGGCTCGCCCATACATCGCGCGCTTCAAGGTCTTCAATCGGTTGATCTGGCCTTCGGCTTGACCATTGCTCCACTCCATTTCGATCGCATTCCTGACCGCATCAATGTCTCTGTTCAAGGTTCGGGCGAACCGCACGATGGGCGCTAGGTCCGTTTCGATCGCATCGTCGATCCAGGCGGGCAGCGGGTCTGCTTTTCGACCACGCAAGATGCCATTGAAACGCATGGCGAGGCGCCGCATTGTTGTGAAGGCTGGCGAGCCTTCCTTGAGAACTTCGACTTTTCTCGCTTGTTCCAAGGTGAATTTTCCTCTTGGTTTGATGCAGAGTGCGGCCGCGATAACCGGGGAAATCGCATGTCCCGTTTCCGGGTCCCGGACCGGTGCAAGGATCTGATCTTCCTTGGTGGGTCCCTCTTGTTCCTGTTTTTCGGCTCTGCGCCATCCGGCCAAGAGCCGCTGCAAGTTTGACAGGCTGCCCTCGTAACCACGTTCTTGGATCAAAGGGAGCAGTGCATTGCCGCTGCGAATACCGTTCTCCCAGCATTGCTTCAGGTACTCTTCAAAATACCACGCGGAGGAGCGCTTGAGGACGGCGCGCTTTCGGTCAGGTGGCGTCTCGAACTGCAGCCATTTCGCGACGCTACGCCTGGGAAACCCCGTTCGCCGCCCGATCTCGCTGCACGTCAGCCCTTGCTGCCGAAGTGCCGAAATGGTCCTGAAAATCTCTTCTCTGGACTTGCGATGGGCAAAACGTGATTTCAGAAGGTTCTGAGCTGTGCTGATGTTGTCTGCATCGGAGAGCAAGGCCCTGCCAGTTGCACGACCGTGCAGGTTCATTTGCTCCTCAATTGCCATGCGAAGGTTCTGCACGATATGAAACCTGTCGGCGACCTGTTCCGCCTGCGGCGCTCCTTGTCGGGCGGCTTGGGCGTAGAGACCGCAGCGATCCCGGCTTATGACTTCCACCTCAGGATGACGCCTTAGCCAGTCGGTGCATGTGACGACATCACGATCTTCGAGAACATCGATGACGGCGCGACGCTCGAGGTCGATGATGATCGTCCCGTAGTTCTGCGACTTTCGCCAACTCCAATCATCGATCCCGATGATCCGTGCGCGTGGTGGAACAACTTGAGCTGCGCGTAGCAACTGTCGGAGAATAGTATCGTCACTGACCCGGATACCCAGTCGCCGCAAGGGCCGTTCAGCTGGGGTGCCGCCAGCGGCATGCGCCATATGGCCTAAGAGTTGCGCCTGTCGAGACGTCCGGCGCGCATAAGGGGTCGCCACCGCCGCATCGCGATCGGAAAACGTGCGGCGGCGGCAATCCGAGTTCAAACATCGCCATCGACAAACTCTGAGCTCGATCCAAACCGCTTGGCCCTGAGCAGGAAAATCCTCGATCCGCCGGCGCCGCCAACCATGTCGTTGTCTTGAGGACGTCCCGCACTCTGGGCAGATGCCATTCGGAGCCAGTCTGCCTGATACGACCCATGCACCCGTCGCAGAATGGCGGACCTCACCAACCTCCACGCTGGCGGTTGGAGCCCAATGCTTCTTCGATACCACGGCCTTATCCTTTCAATCTGTGAAGCTCGGTCAGACCGTGACACACAAATTGAGGATGACCCGATTTAAAGGCAACGCGACAACCGCCGTCGGTTGGCGAAGGCAGAGTGATTGCTCTCGTCAATCTGCCAGTGCTGTCATGGGCCGACGGGAAATGCAGCGGCGAAGACGCGGGCCCTCGTTCCGGCTCAGGTTTCGATGCCGGAACCAAAATGGTGCACCATTTCATCGCGGACCCACATCATAGCGCGGTCTTTGCTGGCATACTGGTGCCATTGGATTGCCTCGACAAGAGGCGGGATCGGCATCTCTACCTCGACGATGCGCAGCGGTAGAACGCGGGTATAGACCCGCGCCAGCTGTCGGTGCGCCAGTGCGATCCGCTCGGTTCCCGGCAGCAGGAAGGGCATCGAGGCGAAAGACCCCGCCACGATGTCGATGCGCCGCCGACCCTCGCCATACTCGCGCGAGAACCATTCCTCGTAGCTGGGCTGTGCGCCGGGGCCGAAGCTGACTGTGACGTGGCGCAGGCTCAGAAATGCGTCGAGCGCCACCTGCTCACCGACCAGAGGGTTGTTGCGGCAGACCAGCGCGCAGAAGCTCTCAGTGAATAGCGGCAGGCTGGGGTGCTGGGGCGAACAGTAGGGCTGCGGTATTGCCAGCAGGTCAAGCTCGCCATCTTCCAGCATCTGAGCAGGCCCGCTATGGCTGAGGGTCATCTGTGTGGGCTGCACCACCTCGAATTGCAGATTGGGGGCTCGTGCCTGAATGGCCAGAATAGCATCGCCCAGTCCGGCGATCATCAGATAGTCGGATGCGAAAATGCGGATCGTGCGCGCAGAGCGCGTCGGGTCGAAATCACGCGGGGTCAGCACGCGGGCGTCGATCTGCATCAGCACATCGCGCACCTCGGCGGCCAATTCGCGCCCGCGCGCAGTTGGCACCAGCTCGCGCCCCACCTGCACCAGTAGTTCGTCGTCAAAATGCTCGCGAAGCCGCGCCAGCACACCCGAGACAGTTGACTGGCTACGAAACAGTTTCTCACCCGCCCGCGTCACACTGCGCTCTGTCAGCAGACAGTCAAGCACCACCAGCATATTCAGATCGAAACCCTTGAACCGCATCGCGCATCCATCCATTGGAATTTCCGATGCAGCTTATCTGAACTTTCGATTTCAACAATACATCAATTCACGATAAGACTTCTGTCGGGCCGGTTCTGCCGGTCGGAGGAGTGGAGGACCCCATGCTGAATCGTATTCCGGCACTTGCTGCGGCTGCGTCACTCGCGGCACTTCCCGCGCTTGCCACCGAGACCCTGATCTTTGCCACGGCCAGCCCGCCGCAGGGCCCGATTTCGACTGTGATCTTTGACGGCTGGGCTGAGCGGATCAATGCCGATGGCGAGGGCGTTGTGGAAATCGACGTTCGACACGGTTTCACCATGGCCAATCCCGGCAATTTCTATGACCGGGTCAAGGACGGTGTGGTGCCGATCTCGTGGGGATTGCTGGTCACGATTGGCGGGCGGTTCCCGCTGACGGGGATGGCCAATTTGCCCTATCTGACAGATGATGCCGAGACGGCCTCAGTCGCCTTCTGGCGGCTCTATGAAGAAGGGTACCTGGACGACGAATATCACGATATCGTGCCGCTGTTCCTGACGGTCTTTCCGCAGTCCGGGGTTCACCTGTCTGCGCCGATCCCGTCGCTTGACCATCTGCACAACGCGCGCGTGATCGTCGGTGGGCAGACCAATTCGATGTCGATTCAGTTGCTTGACGGCGTGCCGCTGTCGATCAACCCTGCCGATGCCTATGAGGCGATCCAGCGCGGGACAGCCGATGGTCGCTTTGTGCCCTGGACCGCCTTCCCGCCGTTCCGCATGGACGAGATCACCAGCTACCATATCGAAGCGCCGATCGGATCTTCTGTAGGAATGGCCTTCATCAATCGCGAGATCTGGGAAGACCTTCCGGAAGAGGTCCGCGAGGTCATCATGCGCCATTCGGGCGAGGAGCAGTCGCGCCTTCTGGGTCGCTTCTTTGACGAACAGGCCGCCAAGATCCGGGCCGAGATTGCCGGTCTCGACGGGCATGAGATCGTCAACCCGTCGCAAGAGCAGTCCGCCGCCTGGCAAGAGCGTCTTGAGCCCGTAACTGCCGCATGGGTCGAGCGTACGCCTGGCGGTACGGAGCTCCTGGAGCGTTTCATCGAACTTCTGGCCGACTGACGCAGCCGCCCATACGGACCAGTTCATCGCGGCTGGTCCGTTCTTGCCGAACGTGCGTTGCTGGACGGCGCACATCCCTTTCTTTTTTCCGTGATCGAGGATCATGACCCAAACCCGGAATCACCCGCAGCGCTATGACGCAATCGCCGAACAGATCGAGGCCGTATTGCGTACCGTCTCGCGCCCCGTGGCGCTTGCGGGTGTGCTCGGGATGCTGGCAGTGGCCGGTGTCACCGTTGCGGCGGTGATCCTGCGATGGGTGGGGGCAGGTGGCATCGTCGCGATCAACGAGATCGTGGGAATGGCCTTTGCCGTCGCCGTGGCTGCGACTTTGCCTGCAGCGACCGCGCAGCGCGTACATTTGAAAATCGACCTTCTGGGCCCGGTGATGGGACCCCGGCTGAGACAGTGGATGGAATTGCTGGGCTCGCTGTTGCTGTTGCTGTTTCTGATCCTGCTGGCTCGCGAGGTTCAGGCCTATGCGGGTCGGATGGTTTCGGGCGGGCGCACCACGACAATCCTTGGCTGGCCGATCGGCCCCTTCATGCAGGCCGTTGCCGTGCTGTTCTGGGCCACGGCGGCAGTGCAGGCAGTGATCGCCGCGCTGGATCTGGTGCCCGCGCTTGGCGGGCCGGGGCAGGTCAGCGGGCGCACACATCCTCTGGTCTGGCTGTTGCTGGCTGCCACGCTGGCCGCGCTGACATGGGCTTTCTGGTGGGGCTGGAGCGATTTTCGCGGACTGTCGCGCGCCGTGACGGGGGCACCCTCGGCTTCGGTCGGGCTGGGCTTCCTCCTCTTGTGGGCGGCGCTTCTGCTGTTGATGCCGGTTTCGGCGGTGATGGGGCTGATGGGCCTTTTGGGCACCGCGCTGTTCCTGGGCTGGCGCCCCGCATGGTCGGTGCTGTCCTCGGAAACCGCCAGTTTCCTGACCAACCCGCAGGTGGCCGCGCTGCCGCTCTTTCTGCTGATGGGCAGCTTTGCCATGGTCGCGGGGCTGTCGGATGATGTCTATCGCCTTGCCCGCGCTGTGCTGGGTCGGCTCAGGGGCGGACTGGCTCTCGCCACAGTCGGGGGCTGCGCAGGCTTCGGCGCAGTCACGGGTTCGTCGCTGGCCACTGTGGCGACATTTGGCCGTATTTCGCTGCCGCAGATGCAGGCTGCAGGCTACGCGCCGCATCTGGCAGCCGGAACCGTCGCCGCAGGCGGCACGCTGGGCGCGCTGATCCCGCCCTCTGCGCCGATCATCCTGTTCGCGCTGCTGACCGAAGCCAGCATCGGCCAGTTGTTCATTGCCGCGATCATTCCCGGACTGCTGGCGGCCGCGCTTTACATGCTGACCATCGCGTTGGTGGTCCGCAGGGATCCTGCCGCGGTGCCGGACCCGGCACCGCGCGTGCCAGGCGAGCGTCGCGCTGCCCTCGCCAAGGCCGGGCCAGTGACGCTGCTGTTCGGCCTCGTTATCGGCGGGCTTTACACGGGCGTTTTCACTGCCACGGAATCGGCGGCTGTGGGCGCCATCGGGGCCTTCCTAATGGCCGTGTGGCGCGGCAAGCTGACACGGGACCAGATCCTCAAGGTCATGGGTGAGACAACAGCGATCACCGCTATGATATACATGCTGATCTTCGGCGCGCTGACCTTCTCCTTCTCTGTGGGCGCAAGCCAGTTGCCCGATACGCTGACCACATGGGTTGGCGGGCTGAACCTGGCACCGCTCCTGATCATTGCGCTTCTGCTGGTTCTCTATCTGCTGCTCGGCTCGGTGATGGACAGTTTCGCGGTCATGATCATCACTGTGCCCATCGTCACGCCGCTGATCCTGGGCATGGGCTATGACCTGATCTGGTGGGGCATCATCATGCTGGTGGTGGTGGAAACCGGCCTGATCACGCCGCCTTTCGGGATCAACCTGTTCGTCATCCGCTCGGTCCAGCCCGACATGAAGCTGACCACGGTCTTCCGCGGTGCGCTGCCCTTCGTGCTGTCCGATTTCCTCCGTCTTGCCCTGCTGGTGCTCTTCCCTGCGCTGGTGCTGTGGCTGCCGATGTCCATGTGAGGTGCCATGCCGCAAATCATTGACCTGTCTGTTCCGCTGGAAACCGGGATCGCGTCCGACCCCCCGAACCTGCTGCCCGAGATCGATTATATGGAGCATGATGCCGGCGCGCTGGAATTCGCCGCGATGACCGGGCTGGAGCCTGCGCAATTGCTTGAAGGCAAGGGCGCGGCAGCCGAGAATTGCCGGATCACCACGCATAGCGGCACCCATCTGGATGCGCCCTGGCACTATCACCCAACAATGGATGGCGGCAAACCCGCCATGCGCATTGACGAAGTGCCGCTGGACTGGTGCTTCCGCCCCGGCGTGAAGCTGGATTTCCGCCATCTGCCGGACGGCCATGTGGTCACGGCTGCCGAGGTCGAGGCCGAACTCGCCCGGATCGGTCACGATCTGAAACCGCTTGATATCGTGCTGATCAATACAGCTGCCGGTACGGCCTATGGCGCGCCTGACTATCTGTCGAAGGGCTGCGGCATGGGGCGTGAGGCGACGCTCTATCTGACCTCGCGCGGGGTGCGTGTGACAGGGATTGACGCCTGGTCCTGGGACGCGCCCTTCTCCCATACGCTGAAGCGCATCCGCGAAACCGGCGAGGCCTCGATCTTCTGGGAGGGTCACAAGGCGGGGGCCGAGATTGGCTACTGCCATATGGAGAAACTCACCAATCTGGAATCCCTGCCTGCCAGCGGATTCACTGTTGCCTGCTTCCCCGTCAAGGTTGCCCGCGCCTCCGCCGGATGGTGCCGCGCCGTGGCGCTTCTTAACGACTGAAAGGACACATATGTTCAGATACTTCCCCACGAATTACGTCTGGGATCTGTCGGTCAATCTGGCGATCGAGATGGGCGGACGCATGGGCGAGATCGCCGAGATGTGCGCGCCACTTGCCGAGGCCGCGAAAACGCCGGATGCAGAAGGGACGCGCGCCTTCCGCGAGGCCTGGGTCACTGTGGCCGACCGGCTGATCGGCCTGGCCGAAGATGATCTTGCGCGCGGGCGCAGCCTTTCAGCTGCAAACAAGCTGATGCGCGCGGCCTGCTACCAGATCATCGCCGAACGGATGCAGGCGCATGGCGCCGAGGGGCGGATGGAGCTTTACCACAAGCATCTCGCGACCTTCTATCAGGCCCTGTCGCTGGGCCGGACCGGGGCGCATCGGGTCGAGATCCCCTATGAGGGCAAGCATCTTTCGGGCATTTTCGTACCTGCCGAGCGGGTGCGCGGGCCGCAGCCGGTACTGGTGCAGGTCAATGGCTTCGACAGCACCAAGGAAATGCGGCTGATGGCGCAGCTGCCCGGCATCCTTGCGAAACGCGGCATCGCCTCGCTGGTTCTGGACCAGCCCGGCACGGGCGAGGCGCTGCGGCTGCAAGGGTTTCCCGCCCGCCACGATTCCGAACATTGGGCGACCCCGGTCTATGAATGGCTCGCCGCCCGGCCCGATGTGGACGCGGCCCGGATCGGGATGGAAGGGGTCTCGCTTGGTGGCTATTACGCGCCGCGCGCTGTGGCCTTCGAGCCGCGCTTTGCCTGCGGGGTGAGCTGGGGCGGCAATCATGACTGGCGCGATGTGCAGAAGCGCCGTCTGGAACGCGAGGGCGATTTTCCGGTGCCGCACTACTGGGCACATGCCCGCTGGGTGTTCGGGGCCGGGGACATGGACGATTTCATGGCCAAGGCCGAACATATGCATCTGGACGGCATTCTGGACCGCATCCGCGTGCCTTATCTGGTCACGCATGGCAAGCATGACACGCAGATCCCGCTGAAATGGGCGGAGCGGACCTATGCGCAGCTGGTCTACAGCCCGCGCCGCGAGCTTGTGGTTTTCGACGAGCGCACCGGGGGCGTGATGCATTCCTCCGTCGATAATTCCGGCCCTGTTCTGGATTGCATTTCCGATTTCGTCGCCGAGGTCCTCGGCGGCCGCACTTCCTGAAAGGAGACTGCCCATGCAGATCATCGGACCTGATGTCCTTGTCTTTGGCGTGGATGACGTGCCCGCCTGTCACGAATTCCTGACGGCCTATGGGCTGGACGCGCAGGATTACACTCCGGAGAAGGGCGGGCTCTTCACCGGGCTGGATGGCACCGGGCTGGAAATCCGCCGCCGCGACGACCCCAGCCTGCCGCCCGCGCTCAAGACCGGCAACATGCTGCGGATGCAGGTGATCGGCGTGGTGGATGAGGCCGCGCTTGAGGCCGTGCAGGCGGAACTCTCAAAGGACCGGCAGGTGCTGCGGCTGGCCGATGGCAGCTTGCGCTGTCAGGATGATCAGGGCTTTGAGCTGGCCTTCCGCGTCACCACGCGCAAGCCGCTGGACATGCCCGGCGAGAAGGTGAACGCCCCCTATCACCCTGCGCGCGCGGCAAATGCCATCGGCGTGTCCGAGGATATGCCCGCCAGGCCGCGCAGCCTGAGCCATGTCGTGCTGTTCGTGCCGGATGTCGATGTTGCAGTGGGCTTCTACCGCGACCGGCTGGGGTTCCGCATCACCGACACGCTGACCGGGGCCGGTCCCTTCCTGCGCCCGCAGGCCAATCCCGACCACCATACGCATTTCTTTATCCGCACCCCGGTCTATATGCAGGGCTGCGAGCATCTGGCCTTCCATATGGGTGGGCCGACCGAGCTGATGCTGGCAGGCAGCCGGATGATCCGTGCGGGGTTTGAGAGCTTCTGGGGGCCGGGGCGGCACAAATTCGGGTCGAACTGGTTCTGGTATTTCAAATCGCCCCTGGGCTGCAATGTCGAGTTCGATGCCGATATGGACATCCATGACGATGACTGGGCCCCGCGCGAGGCACCCATGGGACCAGAGGCCGCGCAGGCCTTTCTGTTCCAGTACCGCGACAAATGGGCGCCCACCGGTGGCCCCGGCGGGCCGAAACCCTGATGCTGCTGTGCCATCTCGACGAGCTGCCCGATGGCAGCACGCGCGGCTTCAAGGTTGCGGGGCTGCGCTGCAAGGTGATCGTGGTGCGCAGGGGCGACCGGGTCTATGGCTGGCGCGACCTCTGCCCTCATTACGCTGGCGGCACACCGATGGCATGGAAGCGCGACGCCTATCTGAACGGGGAAGGGACGCATATCGCCTGCGCCGCCCATGGAGCATGGTTCGAGATCGACACGGGGGTCTGCGTACAGGGCCCGTGTCTGGGCAAGCGACTGACCCGCGTGCCGCTGGAAATACGTTCCGACGGAACGGTCGCCATGGCGACTAGCGGCCGCTGACAGAATTCAGAATGATCATCTCGCGGGAGGAGCTGCGATGAGTCCCACACTGATTGCCACGGCCGCATTTGCGTCCACCGTGGCCGCACCATCCGGCGCGCAGATTGCCGAACAGCCCGAGATCGTCAGCCGGGTTCACCCGGTCATCGAGGTCGATGGGCTGCGGTTTCGCGATGCGAATGGCAACGGAACGCTCGATCCCTATGAGGACTGGCGTCTGCCCATGGCCGAGCGGGTGGCCGACCTGCTGGGGCGTATGTCCATCGAGGATCGCGCCGGGATGCTGCTGATCAACACCCTGAATGTCGGCTGCGAAGACACGGTCGAGGGTACGCCGACTGCAGACTTTCTCGACGCTCAGCGCATGACCCGGTTCATCCTGCGCAATACCGTGGCCGAAATGGCCGATGATTGTTCCGGGCGTGCGCCCTTTGGTGGTTTCCAGGTGACGCCCACGCAACTCGCGGATTTCACCAACACGGTACAGGAGATGGCCGAGGCCCGTGGCCTGGGTATTCCGGTCCTGTTCAAGGACAATGCCCGCAATTATCTCGAATCCGATCCCCGGTTCGGCATCGGCGGCGGCGCGGAGGCAATGACGGCTTTCCCCAAGGAACTGGGCATTGCCGCTGCAGTGCTGGGCACCGGTGGGCTGGAGCCGGTCCATGCCCTGACCGATGTGATGTCGGCGGAATGGCGGGCGCTGGGGATCCGGGGCATGTATGGCTATATGGCCGACCTGGCTACCGAACCGCGCAGGTACCGTGTGCACGAGACCTTCGGCGAGGATGCCGAGCTTGTCGGCGACATTCTTGAGGCGCTGGTCGAGAGGCTGCAGGGTGGCCCGGTCGGACCGCAGACCGCCGTCGCCCTGACGCTGAAGCATTTCCCCGGCGGCGGGTCGCAGGAGGGCGGGCTCGACCCGCATTATTCCTTCGGCCAGCGCCAGGTCTATCCCAGCGATGCTTTCGAGGCCCATCTGGCGCCCTTCCGCCGGGCCATCGATGCCGGGGTCGGCGCGATCATGCCCTATTACGGGATCCCGGTGGACGTGACCTTTGACGGACAGCCTCTGGAGGAAGTGGGCTTCTCCTTCTCGACCCAGACTGTGGACTGGCTGCTGCGCGACCAGCTTGGCTTTGGCGGATATGTCAATTCCGATACCGGGATCATCCAGTCGCGCGCCTGGGGGCTGGAACACGCCACTGTCGCGGAACGCATCGCGGCGGCGGTCAATGCGGGCAATGACGTGCTGCCCGGGTTCTCGGATGTGTCGCTCATTCTTGACCTGCTTGATGCCGGGCTGGTCAGCGAGGACCGTATCAACGAGGCGGCGGGCCGTCTTCTGGTCGAACAGTTTGCGCTGGGGTTGTTCGAGAACCCCGGTGTCGAAATGTCGGCGGTTGCGCAGATCGTGGCGAATGACGACCATCAGACCCTCGCCCAACAGGTGCAGCGCCAGTCGGTCGTCCTGCTGCAGAACGAAGGCGTGCTTCCGCTCGATGCCGGGGCGCGGGTCTATGCTGTCAACCTCGACACTGATGCGGTCGAGGCTGCGGGGCTGATTGCAACAACGCACGCGGATCCAGACACGCCCCGGCCCACGGCCGAAGGGCATCACGCGGCGGTGATCCGTGTCTATATCCGCAATGTCGGGACCAACCGATATCGCAGCAATGATCCGGAATTCGGTGCAAACCCGGACCACCTGAACCCGCGTACCGGCGCGGTCTGGGGGGCCGAGGACGGATGCAACGTCGCGCCTGCGGCCAACCCATCCTGCGCCGATGATGGCCAGCTGGGCGGACCGCAATCCCCGGCACTTGGGCTGCTCTTTGGCGGCGCGTTGCCCTGGGAAGTGGATGCGCTGTCTTTCACAGCCATGGCAGCAGCCGAATCCTGGGAGGTCTTCCCGTCACTTGACACGATTCAGGCGATCATGTCCGAAGTCGGACCCGAACGTACCGTGATCGCCAACGCCTCGGATGCGCCGGGTTATCCCGAGGCAGACACACTGTTCCCGTTCGGGCACGGGCTTGGTTATTGAGATGGAGAGCAGACATATGACACCTCAACGCATCGTAATCATCGGGGGCGGATTTTCGGGGATGACCGCCGCCATCCTGCTGGCAGAGGCAGGCCATGCAGTCGATCTGATCGAGATCGATGCCGACTGGCGCAGCTATGGCGCGGGCATCAGCCTGAACGGCGGCACGTTCCGGGTGCTGGCCCGTCTGGGGGTGCTGGACGCCTACAAGGAGGTCGGTGCCCTGACCGATGGTGTGGAAATCTGGGGGCCCGCCGATCAGCTTCTGGCACGTCTGCCCACGCCTTCGTTACAGGAAGGGGCGACCGGAAACGGTGGCGTGATGCGGCCTGTTCTGGCCCGTCTGCTGGCCGCGCGGACGCACGCGGCCGGGGTGAATGTGCGGCTGGGGGTGAGTTTCGCCGAGATCGACGACAGCGCCGACGCGGCCCGCGTCACCTTCAGTGACGGGACAGCGGGCGAGTATGACCTTGTGATCGGGGCCGATGGTCTCTATTCCGCGACCCGCGGCGCGATCTTCCCCGATGCGCCAAAGCCGCGCTATATCGGTCAGGCAGTCTGGCGCGCGGTTCTGCCCACGCCTGCGCAGGTCAAAACGGTCACGATGTGGATGGGCCCGGGCGTCAAGGTCGGTATCAACGCGGTCTCGGATACCGACGCTTATCTGTTCCTGACCGAGCACCGGCCCACCAATGACCATGTTCCCGCCGACACGCATCTCTCCGCGTTGAAGGCGCTGCTGGACAAGTTCCCCTCGCCCACCATCCGCCAGGTGGCGGCGGAACTGGGTCCGCACAGCCAGATTGTCTATCGACCTCTGGAGCAGCTTCTGTTGCCCCAGCCCTGGTACAGGGGCCGGGTGGTGCTGATCGGCGACGCGGTCCATGCGACCACGCCCCATATGGCCGCCGGTGCCATGATCGGGATGGAGGATGCGATCGTTCTGGCCGAGGAACTGGGCCGCGCCGCGATTCCCGACGCCCTTGCCGCATTTCAGTCCCGCCGCTGGGACCGCTGCCGGATAGTCGTGGAAAACTCGGGTCGGCTGGCCGAAATCGAACTGGGCCACGGCACCCATGAAGAACATCAGCGCCTGATGGGCCAGACTCTGGGCGCATTGGCCCAGCCGATCTGACAGGGGGACCAGAGATGAAACTCGCCACGCTTCCCAATGGCACCGAAGACGGTGCACTGGTCGTCGTTTCGCGTGATCTGACCTGCGCTGCGCCTGCGCAGGGCATCGCCCCGAGCCTGCTTGCCGCCCTGCGCGACTGGGCAAGGGCAGAGCCTGCGTTGCGCGCGCTCGTGCAACAGGTCGAGGCAGGCACGGCGCAGGGTCTTGCGCCTTTCGATTCAGGCACCATCCTCGCCCCGTTGCCGCGCGCGCCGCAATGGCTGGACGGTTCGGCCTTCCTCAACCACGGTCGGCTGATGGATCAGGCTTTCGGCAATCCGCCCTTGCCGGATTTCGAAACGCATCCGCTGGTCTATCAGGGCGCAAGCGATGACTTTCTGGGCGCACGGGCACCGCTGGTCACGCCAGATGAAAGCCTGTTCATCGATTGCGAGGGCGAATTTGGCGTCGTGGTGGACGACGTGCCGATGGGCACAGACCCCGACGCCGCGCTGGACCATATCCGCCTGATTGTTCAGATCAACGACTGGTCACTGCGCCAGCCCGGCCCGTGGGAGCTGAAACGCGGCTTCGGTTTCCTGCAAGCCAAACCCTCGACCGGCTTCGCGCCCTGCGCCATCACCCCGGACGAGCTGAGCGCCCATTGGCGCGGCGGGCGTGTCTGCCTGCCACTGCGGGTCGAGGTGAACGACGAGCGCATTGGCGAACCCGACGGGTCCGAGATGGATTTCCATTTCGGCCAGATCATCGCCCATGCCGCGCGTACAAGGCGTCTGACAGCAGGTACGATCATCGGATCGGGCACGGTTTCGAACAGAGATCGCGCGGCAGGCTCGGCCTGCATCACCGAGGTGCGCGTGATCGAGAAGATCGACAAGGGTGCGCCCGAACGTGCGTTCCTGAACTTTGGCGACCGGGTGCGCATGGAATGCGCGCTTGCCGATGGAACCCCATTGTTCGGCGCGATCGACCAGCGCGTCGCGCGACCCTGACCCATACTGGAGCAACCATGACCCCTGAACCCTTCACTCTGACAACGCTTGGAACTGCCGGTGGCCCTATGCAGAACCCCGACCGGGCGCAGCCGGCCTTCCTGCTGATGAATGGCACAAAGCCTGTGCTGATCGATTGCGGCGATGGCGCGATGCGGCAGCTGAAGCGCGCCGGGATCGAGTTCCGGGACGTGGCCGAGATTTTCCTGACGCACCATCACTTCGACCATATCGGCGGCCTGTTTGCGTGCATCGGCATCAACATGATGACGATGCGGCGCGAGCCATTGACGATCTATGGACCTGCCGGGACTGCGCAGATCCTCGACGGGCTTTTCGCCGGTTGCGACGTGCCAAATGCGATCGGCTTTGGCGTGGCGGGGCAGGTCATGCCGCATCCGCGTGAATTCGTGAAAGTCAGGGAGATTCAGCCAGGTGATGTGCTGACATCGGGGGAGATGCGGGTCACGGTCTGCGAGAACACCCATTACCGCGCCGAGGCGGAGTTCGGCAAGGAAGGCCCGGTCTCGCTGTCCTACAGATTCGACACGCCCGACCGGAGCGTGGTCCTGACCGGAGATACCGGAGAATGCCGTGCACTGGAGGAACTGGCGCGTGGCGCAGATCTGCTGATCAGCGAAATCGCCGATCTCGACCTGACGATGCAGCGCGTGCGGGCGCGGAACGCGCATATGTCCGATGCTCAGATCGACAAGATCCGCGAACATCTGTCGTCCCATCACCTGAGCCCTGAACAGGTTGGCGATCTGGCGACCCGCGCTGGTGTGGCCCATGTCGTGGCGGTCCATTTCGCGCCCGGAGTGGCGACGCCCGAGACCACGCCATCCTATGCGGCCCGCATCTCCGCAATGTTCGAAGGTCGCGTCGAGATTGCATCTGACCTGTCAACCTATTGAAGCAGACTGGCCGCTGGTCCATGCGCCCCCCCCCCCCGCTATCCGGCGGCTATTTCTGCCAGGTCGCGGGGCAAGGATTTCGCCTGCAATGTCGATTTTGCACCGATCTTCCTCGATTATGCCGGGGTCAGGGTTCCGAACTACATGTAGGGCCGATCGCTTCGCCCGGTGCTGGAGGGACGCGCGCCCGCCGATTGGGACAACCTTGCCTATAACCGCTACTGGATGCATAACGACCCCATCCACGACGCCTATGCCGATTACGGGGTGGGCGATGAGAGCAATAAACTAATCTACTGGTACAACGCCCCGCTGGGCCAATCTGGCGCATGGACCAATAACGCACCGCCCGAGTGGGAATTGTTTGATTGCGAGGTTGACCCTTTCAATCTGGTCAATCAGGCGGGCAATCCGGAGTACCGGGCGGTATTCCTCGACATGCTGGCCAAACTGGATGCGAAGATGGAGGAGATCGGAGATGTCGCCGAACACGAGAGCGAAACCCGTCGCGCAGAGCGTGCCATCTGAGCCCAAGGGGTGCTGTACGCCCGCGCGCAATGGGGCATCCTTGCCCGCGGCCTCGCTGCCCCCACAGGGCGGGGTCGCCCTAAATGCCATCGCGGTTCCCGGCGGGCGCAGCATCATAGGCACCGATGCGCCCGCGATCCCGATCGATGGCGAGGGGCCGGAGCGTCGCGTAACCTTGCGCCCTTTCGCGCTGGAGGCCACGACCGTCACCAATGCCCGCTTTGCCGATTTCGTTGCCGCAACCGGTTATGTGACAGAGGCCGAGCGTTTCGGCTGGTCCGCTGTGTTCAACGGCGATCCGGACAGTATGCGGGCGGCCCGGCGCGCGGGCTCTGCCCTGCCGTGGTGGCACCGTGTGGACGGGGCAAGTTGGCACGCGCCCGAAGGGCCGGGGTCTTCCATCAAAGAGCGGTTGGATCATCCTGCCGTGCAGGTGTCCTGGAATGACGCGCGGGCCTTTGCCGCCTGGGTGGGCGGTCGCCTGCCAAGCGAGGCGGAATGGGAACACGCTGCCCGCGGCGGGGCCGAGCGCCGACGCTTTCCCTGGGGGGACACCGAACCTGATGACGAGGCGGCAATCTTCTGCAACATCTGGCAAGGCCGCTTTCCTGACGGAAACACGCTGGCAGACGGATATGAGCGGACAGCGCCCGCGCAAAGCTTCACGCCGAACCCGCTCGGCTTTTACAACATGGCAGGCAATGTCTGGGAATGGACCGCCGATCCGTTCCGCATCCGCTCGCTCTCGCGGGCAGCGAAGGCGCGCAATGCAGATGCGCGCCAGCACAACGAGAAGGTGCTCAAGGGCGGCTCATTCCTGTGTCACATCTCATATTGCTATCGCTACCGGATCGCCGCACGCATGGCGATGACCCCCGACAGCGCAAGCTCCAACACCGGCTTCCGCGTCGCATATGATCTGGATAACCGGTCATGACGACCCTTCGCCGGTAAGTCGTCTGAGCACTACCGAAATACGTCGGATGGTTGCGAAATTCGCTACGCTGCGGCGATATGTAAGTCCTGTAGCGAAGGTCGGCGCGAAGTCGTCGACCTGCAACTTGACAAGACCCTCGCTGGCCAATGTGGTCCCGAGCGGCTCGGGGAGGCAGGCAATGTAGCGGTGGTCTTCCAGCATTCGGGTCATGATCCGGAGAGAGTGCGCACGTAACGCAATATGCGGCATCGGGAGCTCCTCGCGCGCGCAATATCTTACGATCGCCCTGGTGGCGTTGAGGGCGCTGTAGAGCGTTAGCCAGGAATAGCGGGCAAGATCGGCCGGAGTTACATGGTGGGATAAGGCAAGCGGATGATCGGCTGCCACATAGACCGCATTGGCCTGTCGGCCCAGAAGCACCGTCTCGAAGTCACGACCGAAACCGTCCTGCGCGGTCGGCGCAGTCCCTGCGTAGCAGATGATCTCGCCCGAACGCAGCGCGGGGAAAAGTTCTGTCGTTGATCCTGTGGACACCTGCACTTCAAGGCCGGGGAAAGACCTTAGCAAGTCGTCGACCAGCGGTGGAAAATGGATCGCCGAATAAACCGCACCAGCCCCGAGGTGAAGC
The DNA here is from genome assembly GCF_001884735.1 of Natronohydrobacter thiooxidans. Lineage (GTDB taxonomy): Bacteria > Pseudomonadota > Alphaproteobacteria > Rhodobacterales > Rhodobacteraceae > Roseinatronobacter > Roseinatronobacter thiooxidans_A. The sequence goes on from NZ_MJAP01000036.1 coordinate 16,364, forward strand.
GTGCCGCCTGCCCCTGTCGCCTGCGCGCCCAATTCTGCCAAAAGCGCGTTCCATGTGGTCTCGATCTCGATCGCACGGGCATGGGCCTGCTTGCCGGCTGCGGTCAGGGAAACGCCACGGGCATCACGGACAAGTAACTCGACACCCAGCATATCCTCCAGTTGACGTATTGACTTGGTAAGCGCGGGTTGCGTCACGTTGCCTGCCCGCGCGGCGGCGTTGAACCCGCCGTGCCGAATGACAGCCAGAAAATGCTCGAGTCGTCCGATGGGTTGCATGTTGATAAGTTACCTATTCCGATTTGGAATTGAAACATACCCGATTCTATTATCCTACGTCAGAGATATTTGTTTAGTTCGCAGGAACTGTGGGGGGAGAAACAGTTTGCGAACCGTTTTTGTCGTTTTTGATTCGCTTAACGCTGCGGCACTCGCGCCTTATGGCGCTAAGGAAGTGCATACGCCCAACTTCGCGCGCTTGGCCGAGCGTGCCGTGACCTTTGATTCCCATTTCGTCGGATCGCTGCCCTGCATGCCAGCGCGCCGCGATCTGCATACGGGCCGACTGAACTTCATGCACAGATCCTGGGGTCCGCTCGAACCCTTCGACAATTCGCTGCCGCGCCTGCTCAGCGCCGAGGGTGTTTATTCCCATATCGTCACCGACCACATGCATTATTTCGAAGAGGGCGGGAACGGTTACGTTCAAGCCTTTGACACTTGGGAATTCGTCCGCGGCCAAGAGAACGACCCTTGGCGCGCAGAGGTGGAGCCACCGCTCGAACGCTACCGTTCCGATTTCGACCAGGCGCATTATGACATACCCGCGGCGCTTCCAGCGACGCGCGGCAAGATGAGCAGGTGGGAATGGAAGAAGCTTTGCCACGCCGTCAACCGCGAGGCGATACGCGACGAAAAGGATTACCCGACCGTTAAGTGCTTCGATCATGCGTTGGATTTCCTTGCCCGCAATCGGGGAGCGGGCGACTGGTTCCTGCAGGTTGAAGCCTTTGATCCGCACGAGCCCTTCCTCGCGCCCGAGCGGTTCAAGGCCATGTATCCGACGGATTGGAGCGGCGGCATCCTGGACTGGCCACGCTATGAGAAGGCAGATGGCGACGCCGCTGCGCGGGCCGAGATCCGGTCGAACTATGCCGCGCTTGTCAGCATGTGCGACGACCAATTGGGCCGCCTTCTGGATACTTTTGACGCGCATGATCTCTGGCGTGACACCTGCCTGATAGTGACAACCGATCATGGGTTTTTGCTGTCGGAACACGAATGGTGGGGCAAGAACCGCATGCCCTATTTTACAGAAATCTCGCGTATTCCGCTTATGATCTGGCACCCTGATTCTGGTCAGGCAGGCGGCAGCCGCTGCGATGCGCTGACCCAGACACCTGATCTGATGCCTACGATCCTCGACTTGCACAATGTGTCCGTGCCGTCCGGGGTGCTGGCGCAGTCGCTGCTGCCTGTTCTTCAGGCGGTCAATTCGCCGCGCGAGAGCGTGATTTTCGGGCAGTTTGGCGGACCCGTCGCTGTGACCGATGGCCGCTATTTGCTTTTCCGGTATCCGCAGAATGTCAGCACAGAAGGGCTGAACGAGTATACGCTTATGCCGATCCATATGAGTTCGGCCTTCACGCCCGACGAACTGGGTCTGGCCACATTGGCCCCACCCTTTGGCTTTACCAATGGGCTTCAGGTTTTGCGAATTCCGTCGCGACCCGAAGCGGTCCGTCCGCCGGGCCTTCATGACGCGTTCGACGTCGGCATCCGGACTGAGCTTTTTGATCTCGAATACGATCCCGATCAGACGCGCGCTCTGGATGATCCAGAGGTAGAGGCCCGTCTGCTGGCATCCGCATGTCGTCACCTGCTCGCCCATGAGACGCCGGGTGAGGTCTATGCGCATTATGGCTTGAATACGTACAGAGAAACCGTGGAGGAGAGAACATGAACAAGATTCTGACAAGCTGCACAATTGCGGCCTTGCTTGCAGCGGCTGGCCCAGTCGTCGCACAGGACAATTGGCCCGCTGGCGCCGTAACGCTCGTGGTGCCGTACAACCCCGGCGGCACCACCGACAATATGGTGCGGATCATCGCCGCCAAGATGGAAGAAACGCTCGGCAGCTCGGTCGTCGTGACAAACACCTCGGGTGGAGGCGGTGTTGTCGGCATGTCCGCAGCGCTACAGGCCGCCCCTGATGGCCAGACCGTCGGTCTGTATATTACAAACACGCTGGTCAGCATGGTCACGGGTGGCGCGCCGTTCACCATGGATGAAATCCAGCCCGCCTGCATGTTCGGTGACGCGGTCCTGACGATCACCGGGATCGGTGGCGATAACGCGCTGGCCGATCTTGCGGCGCTCGTGGAAGTTGACGGTGCCAGCATCGGGATCGAGCGGGGCACCTTGTCGCAATTTGCCGGGCTTCAGTTCAATGAACAGGCCGGGGGCCATATCAATGTCGTCCATGCGGGTGACGGCCCGGCGCGCAACGCCGCTGTCATGGGTGGCCATATCACTGCTCTGATCACGCCGACAGCTGGCGTCATCCAGCAGCATGAGGCGGGGCAACTCAAGATTCTGGCGGTTCTTTCAGAGGAACGTCTTTCGGTCGCTCCCGATCTGCCCACGGCGCGCGAGCAGGGTTTTGACGTCACGCTGACACAGAGCAACGGCTTCATGTTTCCTGCCGGCACGCCGCAGGAAGCCGTGGACGGTTTCTGCGACGCGTTGGAGGCGATCGCCGTAGACCCAGATTTCGTCACCGAGATGGAGGCGCTCAACGTTGATGTGCGCTTCATGCGCGGCGAGGCCTATGAGGATTACATGAGTGGTCTCTTGAACGACCTCGAAGCTCTGACCGAAGCGGCTGGTGATGGCAACTGACCCACCCCAAAAGTCTGCGCGGTCCACGCGCCGGGAGGAGGCGGGTTTTCTCGCCCTCCTCCTGCTTCTCACAGGTATCCTTACCCGAGAGACCTTCAAGTTTCGTGCTGTGCCATGGGACTCGATGGGTCTGACCTTCTGGCCACGAATTTTGCTGGCGGTGCTGGCAATCGCGGTCGTTATACGCTTTTTGGGACTGCGTCGGGACACGGCACCGGGCGAAGTCGGTCTGGTCCGGGGGCTTGCCATCCTCGCGGTCTGCGCGGTCTTCGTTCTGGCGCTTCCTGTGCTGGGGGTTTATCTGCTGACCCCGCTGTTTCTGGCGGTTTTTGTTGTAGCGCAGTCGGGTCCGACGCCACGGGAGCGCCTGCGACGGTTCGTGCTTGCCAATGCTGTCCTCCTACCGAGCATCTGGCTTCTGTTCGATCTCGCGCTTGGGCTGCGGGTGCTGTCACTTCCCTTTTGGTGGCAATAGGTTATGGACGTTCTTTTTCAGACACTTGCCAGTTTGGTGGCATCGCCGATCATCCTCGTGTTGATATTCGCGGGCATGGCTATAGGCGTCATTGTGGGAATGATGCCCGGCCTCAACGCAACCATGGCGATCGCGCTACTTCTTCCTGTGACCTTTCAGATGGACGCCATCCCATCGATCAGCCTGCTGGTTGCGATCTTCGTGGGCGGAATGACCGGCGGGTGCATTTCAGGCATCCTGCTGCGCATTCCCGGGACTGCCAATTCTGTCGCGACCGTCGCCGACGGTCACGCGATGACGCTCAAGGGGCAGGCGGGCAAGGCACTCGGCCTTGCCATCGCAGCCTCGGTCTTCGGAACGATCTTCAGCGGTGTCATCCTGATCGCCTTTGCGCCGATCCTTTCGAGCTTCGCGCTGCGGTTCCACTATCCCGAATATGTCGCAGCCTTTCTCTTTGCCATGGCAGCCGTAATCGCGGTCAGCGGCGAGAGCCTGTCCAAAGGGTTGATCGCGGCTGTGCTCGGGGCGCTTGCCGCCTCGGTCGGGATATCTGCAATCGACGGCCTGCCACGCTTCGACTTTGGTTACCGCGAAATGTATGGTGGCTTTCCGCTAATCCCGGCTCTGGTCGGTCTGTTTGCGGTTTCGCAGATCATGCGCTCTGCCCTCTCGCGTGATGATGGGCAGAGTGCGCCGACCCAAGCCGTAGGTTGGCGGGAGTTGCTGCCTGACCGGCGGGAACTTACGCGACACTTGCCGAACGCCACGCGCTCGGCCGCGATCGGAACCACGGTCGGCATCCTGCCTGCAGTCGGCGGCGGGCCAGCAGGCCTGATTGCCTATGCTCAAGCCCGCAACGCCTCGAAGGAGCCCACCAGTTTCGGGAATGGTGCACCGGGCGGCATCGTCGCCTCGGAAGCCGCCAACAACGCGACCGTCGGCGGGGCACTGATCACCGCAATGACACTCGGCATTCCCGGTGACACCGTCACTGCGATGTTAATTGGTGCGCTGACCATTCAGGGTGTCCAGCCGGGGCCTCTGATGTTCGTCAATTCTCCCGGCGTTGTCTATGCGATCTATACCTCGGTGATTGTAGCGAGTCTGATGATGTTCGTCTTCATGCTCGGCTCGACCCGATTTCTGATTCAGATGCTGCGGGTTCCGCGGTCGATCTTGTTGCCCTGTCTGTTCGTGGTGGCTTGTGTTGGGATCTATTCGCTGAATGGCAGGCTGTTCGAGGTCTGGGTCATGTGCGGCTTCGGTCTGCTCGGTTTCCTGCTGGAGCAATACCGCTACCCGCTTGCACCGGTGATTTTGGGCTTTCTTCTTGGCCCGCCGCTGGAAGCCAACCTTCGGCAGATGCTGGGTCAATATGACAGCCTGATGCCGCTGGTAACGCGGCCTATTCCGCTGGTGCTGCTGTTTGGCGCATTGCTGTTCGTGGTCTTCTCCCTGCGCGCGCGACGAAGGACGGTGGATATGTTGGTCGAGAAGCCTGTGTCACGCAAGGACAGCCAGTAGACCGCGACCCGGCGGATCGAGCAGTTAAAGCTTCGGATAGCCGCCATACCGATGCGCGCCTGTGCGGCGCTGAAGAGAGGTGCGCCTTGCATCATCAAGACATGGAAACTCTATGGAGGGAGAGAAACAATGAACAGATTAGGTCTCGGGCTCAGTTTTCTCGTGACAGCGGGCCTTGTACCTTTTGCTGTCGCGGCAGAGGAGGAAGCCACGCGCTCACTGACTGAAGTTGCGACATTCCAGCATTTCATTGCCAACGATCCGCTCGACGGCGCCCATGGCCTCCCGCCATCACCCGGTGCGCCGCTCAGATATGGTCCCGTCGTCATCACGATGGACCCAGACGGGAATGCCCTGGAGGCCATCGACGAGCAGGACCTGCGCTATTTTGACGGGCGCTATTACCTCTTCGGGCAGTCCTTCACCTACGGGACGTTCAATTATTCGCCCGGTGTGAACACGGGACCCATTATTCCAACCGAGCCGGGGTCGTTCTACCGCTATGGCGGACTTGTCACATACGTTTCCGACGACCTGATGAATTGGGACTATGTCAGCCGCCAGTTCCTGCAAGACCCCGAGACCGGCGCACTCTACGTCGTCAAGAAGCCTCGGGTCGTTTATTCCGAGGCGACGGGCAACTATGTCCTCTGGTTTCTGAATGGTCAGGCCGGAGGCAGTACCGAGTCGCGGTATTTCATCGCCGAGGCCAAATCGCCGCTGGGTCCGTGGGAAAACATTCGCAGACCCACGAACGAATCCGATCCGACCCTGGAAAATCTCGGGTCCGATTTCGGCATCAATATCGGCCCTGACGGCACGACATGGATGGTCACTTCGCATCGCGGGATCAACACATTCCGTCTCAACGACGAGATGACCGGAACGCTCGATGCCTATTCCGTCCCCGTTCCGGTTGCCGGCATGAGCGTCAGCGAGGCGGTTCAGTCCGGGATCGCCTTCGACACGATCTTTGGCGGCATCGGAATGCACTATAATGACGGCTGGTGGTACATCACCGGCAGCAACCTGTGCGGCAACTGCATCGCATCGCGGTCGTATTTCCTGATGGCGCGCGACCCGTCGGGGCCGTGGATGAGCCCGGAGGACTTCTCGACAGAGACGCCCGTGACCCCCGCCCTCTTTTCCGAGGATACCGGACATGCGCAGGTTCACAGCTCGGTCATGCTGCCCGACGCAGACGGCAACACTCACGGCCTTATCCCCGCCACCCGCTACCGCTCCAACCCTGAAGGCGCGCCAGCCGATACCGACAGGCAGGCAGGAGACACCAATCTCGCGCTTGGCGGTCTCTACCTCATCCCACTTGAATACGATGACGAAGGCCGGATCGAGATGCTGGATATTCGACCCAGCCTCGAATTCCCGCTTGCGCAGCCTGTTAGGACCAGCGTGCCTGTCCCCTATCAGGCCAGCCTGACTATCACGTCGACCTCCACCGTCGTCCAGTCGTGGGAAGGGGTCGAGGGAGAGCCGCTGGCGGCGCTACTCCCGTCGGTTTTCCAGCGCACCCCGGACCTTTCGCCCGAGCCGGTCGCAAGGGCCATTCCGATGGAACCGGAAGCGAACGCACCGCTAGAGGCCCGGCTGGACCTTCCGGATGGCCGCAGCCACACTTGGACAATCGACCCGCGGACGGTCCGCTGGGCGCCCGCGATCGTGCCCCTGAACCTTCCCGAACCCTTCGACGGCGCGGGAACTGTCACCCTGACCCTGTCGTCGCGGGTCACGAACGGGGGCTACGGCGTTGCAGTGGGTACACCCAACATGTTGCGCGAGAGTGCCTATTCTGTGATCACCGAAGACGGCACGACCGCCTATCCCAATGCCGAAATGATGCTCCGGCTCTCGGACGAACCGCGCGGTGCGCCGCGTATCACGGCCCAGCCGCGCAGCGTGCAGGTCGTAGCCGGTAGCGAGGCCGGATTTGCCGTCAAAGCCGAAGGCGACGGGCTGGGTTTCCAGTGGACCCGCCACGGCGAGGTTGTGCGTGCGCCCAATGGATTGAACGAATCCACGGCCCCGACCCTTCGTCTGGCTGATGTCAGCGCCGATGATGCAGGGACCTATGTGGTGACTGTGTTCAATCAGGCTGGCTCGGTCGCCTCAGCACCGGTCACGCTGGAAGTCCTCGAACCCTGAGGGAACGGTCAGCATCATTATGTGCGCAGCAAGACTGCGCGCCACGTCACTACCGACGGCACCCGCTCTCGTTGCCCTTCGTCGGGGCTGATCGATTGCACCGCCAGATAACAAGAGGAGTAAATTTATGACTTACAGGCAAAGGCCGCTGCGCGCGCCCATACTCGCCACCGCAGCGACGCTCTCGCTGGGCGCTCAGGGAGTGCTCGCGCAGGATACTGCACTGTCTGCGAGCGAGAATGCGCGCCAGCCCAACGTTCTGTTCATGATCTCCGATGACCTGAACGCCCGGATCGCACCCTATGGCGGCCAGGCGATCACGCCACATCTTGATCGTCTGGCATCGCAGGGCGTCACGTTTGATCGCGCTTACAGTCAGTATCCCTGGTGTGCACCCAGCCGTGCCTCCTTCATGACCGGAACCCGGCCCAACACGAACGGCATCATGGATCTGACAACACCGGTGCGGAATAATCTTCCGGACATCATTACCCTGCCCGAATACTTCCGGGACGCGGGGTACTACACTGCCCGGGTCGGCAAGGTCTTTCATCAGGGTGTGCCGTTTGGCGTGGGCCGAGACGGGCTGGATGACGCGCAGTCATGGGATGAAAGGTTTAATCCCTCAGGCTGCGACATGGACTCATTCGACCGGCTGACAAACCTGACACCCGGAATTCCGCTCGGTGCCGCGCTGACCTATCTGCGCGATGATTGCGAAGACGAGTATCAGACCGACGGGATGGTGGCCACGCAGACCATCGAGCTTCTGGAACAGGCTACCGGTGATGACAGGCCGTTCTTCATCGCGGCGGGGTTCTACCGCCCGCATGTGCCCGAGATCGTGCCCGAAGCCTATTTCGACCTTTATCCGCCCGAGCAAATCGCCATCGCCCAGAACACGCCGGAACATCTTTCTGCCGTGCTCCCCGCGTCGCGCACCTGGACCCCTGACCATCTGGGCATGACGCCCGGCGAGCAGCGAAGGTTCATTCATGCCTATTACGCGGCCACCACTTTCATCGACGCGCAGGTTGGCCGCTTGCTGGATGCGGTAGAGGAACTGGATCTGGCTGACGATACAATCGTGGTGTTCACAAGCGACCACGGGTTCCTGCTCGGCGAACATGGCCAGTGGCAGAAGCAGTTGCTGTTCGAGGACTCGGTGCGCGTGCCGCTTATCATTCGTGTCCCCGGAACACAAAACGCCGGACAGCGTTCACCCAGAACTGTTGAACTTGTCGATCTCTACCCGACTCTGACCGATCTGGCGGGGCTGCCGCAGTACTCCCGGAACGAAGGTACAAGCATGGTTCGCCTTCTGGAAGATCCGGAGGACGCGACCTGGATCAAGCCGGCCTTGTCACAGGTCCTTGGGGGTCGAAGCGTTCGCACCGAACGCTATCGCTATACCGAATGGGAAGAGGGCCGTTCGGGAAGGGAATTGTATGACCACACGAACGATCCGATGGAACGTGTCAATCTGGTCGATGATCCCAGCTATGCAGAAGTCATCGAACTGCTGCGGGCCATGCTGCCGCCGGAACCCGTGGAGTCGTTGCCCAATCGTTCAGCCTATGATCCGGATGAAAACTGCATCACCCCGTCGGAGCGTTACATGACCAGGCCCGGCGGAGGAGCCGGAGGAAGTGCCCCCGCTGGCGGTGGTAGTGGCGGCCCCCCTCCCGGCCTTGTGATCTGCGACGGGTGAGCCGGTCTCGGGATATCGCTTCGCAACCGCGCCACAATTCTCAGGCTGTGGTGCGGTGAGCTTCGCTTTCGCCAGTATGGGAGTGGGCAGGACATGGGGGTCGTCGTCGGTGATCTTGCTTGACCACCATGTGCTGTCCACTCCCGGCCAAGCGCAGGATCGGAAGGTTGGTCGAACCAATGGCCGGTCACGGGTTCTGCACAAGAGGGGAACCTGTCAACAACTTGCAGAGCCTGCGGCGTGCGTTGCCAGGTCACTGCCTTTGCAGAAAGGCCCAAACGGCCCCTGCTGACAATCGCGCCGCCACGCGAGGCGCGATATTCAAATGGAAGTGCTATCGAGGGGGTTTGGTCTGAAAACATCCGGCGTGGCCCGGTAGAAGCCAAACATCGCCTGCGGCAAACCCGGAGTTCCGCTGCGACCGCTTGTCAACCTGCGGGAACGCCAGCGCGCTTATCACACGACCGACCGGGGAACTTTCGTGCCGCTGGTGTTTGCGCCGGGCGAGGCGTTCCAGTTCGACTGGAGCGAGGACTGGGCCTATATTGGCGGCGAGCGGATCAAGCTGCAGGTCGCGCATATCAAGCTCTCGCACAGCCGCGCGTTTCTGGTTCGGGCCTATCTGCTGCAAACGCATGAGATGCTGTTCGATGCGCATTGGCATGCCTTTCGCGTCTTCGAAGGCGTGCCGGGTCGCGGCATCTACGACAACATGAAGACGGCCGTCGACAAGGTCGGACTTGGCAAGAAGCGCGATGTGAATGCGCGCTTCACAGCGATGACCAGCCATTATGTTTTCGATCCTGAGTTCTGCAATCCGGCTGCGGGCTGGGAGAAGGGGCAGGGTGAGAAGAATGTTCGCGACGCGCGCCATCGCATGTGGCAGCCGATGCCGGCCTGTCCGGATCTGGATGCGCTGAATGCTTGGCTGGAAGAACGCTGTAAGCTGCTGTGGGCAGAGACGGCGCATGGCACGTTGCCTGGAAGCACCGCCGATCTTTGGGAAGCTGAGAGGCATGCCCTGATGCCACTCCCCACAATGTTCTATGGCTTTGTCGAGGAAAGAAAGCGCGTCTCGCCGACCTGTCTGATCAGCTTTGATCGCACCCGTTATTCTGTGCCCGCCAGCTTTGCGAACCGCCCCGTCAGCCTGCGCATTTACCCTGATCGGCTGGTGGTCGTGGCAGAGGGGCACGTAATCTGCACGCATGAGCGCATCATTGACCGGTCCCACCGCCAGTCAAGGCGCCTGATCTATGACTGGCGCCATTATCTGGCGGTGGTTCAGCGTAAAGCCGGGGCGCTGCGCAATGGTGCGCCCTTCGTGGAAATGCCCGAACCCTTCCGGATGTTACAGGCAAAGATGCTACGCCAGCCCGGCGGGGACCGCGAAATGGTCGATATCCTGTCGCTGGTGCTGCACCACGTTGAACAGGCGGTGCTGTGCGCCGTGGAATTAGCCCTGGAGGCGGGCGTGCCGACAAAAACCCACGTGCTGAACCTGCTCCATAGGCTGCTGGATGGCAAACCGACCGACCAGCCGGATGTGAACCCTCCCGCGGCCTTGACGCTGAGCAAGGAGCCTGAGGCCAATGTCGCGCGCTACGATGGGTTGCGCACCCCGGGAGGAACATGCCATGCGTCATGACCCCGCTGGTGCAGCTCTCATTATCATGTTGCGCAGCCTGAAGATGCCAGGCATGGCGCAGGCCGTGCAGGACTTGCATGAGCAAGGTTCACCCGCCTTCGAATCCGCCATGCCGATCCTGTCGCAACTGCTCAAGGCTGAAATGGCCGAACGAGAGGTGCGCTCGATCGCGTATCACATGAAGGCTGCCCGCTTCCCAGCATACAAGGACTTGTCCGCCTTCGACTTCGCGGCCAGTGAAATGCGTGAAGCTCTGGTCCGCCAGCTCCATCGCTGCGAATTTCTGGATGGCGCAGAAAATGTGGTCCTGATCGGCGGACCCGGCACAGGGAAATCGCATGTTGCGACGGCCCTCGGCATCCAGGCTATCGAGCATCACCGTAAGCGCGTGCGTTTCTTCTCAACGGTCGAACTGATCAACGCCTTGGAACAGGAAAAAGCCCGGGGCAAGGCCGGGAAGATCGCCGATGCGCTGGCGAAAACCGACTTGGTGATCTTGGACGAGCTGGGATACCTGCCGTTCAGTGCTTCAGGTGGGGCATTGCTCTTCCACCTCCTGAGCAAGCTCTATGAACGCACCAGCGTCATAATCACCACCAACCTGAGCTTCAGCGAATGGGCGAGCGTCTTTGGTGACGCCAAGATGACCACCGCCTTGCTCGATCGCCTCACCCATCGCTGCCACATTTTGGAGACCGGCAACGACAGCTATCGCTTCAAGGCAAGCTCCGAAACAGCGAAAAAGAAACGGAGGGAAACACCAGCATTGATGCCATCGTGACACGCAGAACATAACAACCGGGTGGGCCAGATTTCGGTGACAATGCCGGGTCAAATCTCAGATGCCGTAACAGGGCTCGGCTTGAATCTCTGACGTTGAGAGTTGAATGACGGTTTGATGTGAAGTGTCGTTGCCCTTGGCACGCTGTGCGGCGTGTCTGCGGGGTCGTGCTGTGACGCGCGCCCCAACTATCTTGGCAATAGAGAGGACAACGACATAGAAATGTATATCGGTTTGGATGTCTCCCTTGCAAGCACTGCGATTTGCGTGGTGACCGCGCAAGGTACGATTATCAAGGAAACAACAGCCACCAGCGAACCGGAGGAGCTGATTGAAGTTTTGCAGGCGCTGCCTGGGAGCGTAGTTGCGGTGGGCCTGGAGGCCGACCCCTTGTCGCAATGGCTGCACCGGCATTTGACCGAAGCTGGATTTGGCGCTGTCCTGATGGAGACCCGGCACGTGAAGGGGGCACTGAAGGGTATGCCGATAAAGACTGACCGTCGGGATGCTGAAGGGATTGCCCGGCTTCTGCAAATGGGCTGGTTCCGGCCCGTCCACCGCAAATCGATGTCAGCGCAGGAGATGCGCGCTCTTTTGTCCGCGCGCAAAGCTATCCAGCAGGCGGCGATCAATCTTGAACTTTCGATCCGCGGTGTTCTGCGAAACTTCGGGTTGAAAATGGGACGCGTTGCCAAATGTCGCTTCGAAGAGCGGGTACAGGAACTGGCCGAGGGCAACCCTATGCTGGAAGTTGCGACAAAGCCAATCCTGACTGCACGACGTGTACTGCGCCAGCAGCAAGCGAGCCTGGAGAAAGTTCTGCGCGATCACGCCAAGACAGATCCGGTGTGCCGCCGGCTCATGACCATGCCTGGGGTTGGCACCCTCGTTGCACTGACCGTCAAGTCAGCGGTCGATAACCCCCAGCGCTTTCGCTCTTCAAAAGATGTTGGTCCTTGGGTTGGCTTAACCCCTAGACGCGAGCAATCTGGCGAGCGCGACATCATCGGTGAGATCTCCCGTGCTGGGGATGTGGGGCTACGCACAGCTCTGTATCAGGCTGCGACGGTGATGTTACAACGTGGCCGTCCAAACTGGTTAAGCGCATGGGCGCTTCGTGTCGCCAAGCGGCGAGGGAAGAAACGCGCCACGGTTGCACTCGCCAGACGGATCGGAGTGGTTTTGCATCGAATGTGGAAGTGTGGCACGGAATTCCAATTTTCCCGACCGGACGCCACGAAAGCTGCGGCCGCGTAAGCCCTAACCTCACAAGCGCAGGCGACAATAACACCAACAGAAAAGGAGGCTTTGGCCACGCCCCATGGTGCTGGCTCACCGAGGTTCCACCCGGGACGCGGTCCCCGATGATGCCGGAAATGCCACTTGTGGTCGGCCAGTACATGGCTGAACACGCATCTCAGACAGGCACGCGGGAACCGTTCCTGGACTTGGCATAGAGTGGCAGCCTCAGCGCTGACTACGGACAGAAGCATCACCCCGGCGCGGGAAACCCCTCGGCAACCTGAGCAAACGGCAACGCCATTATCCCACAATAGATGTGAGATGCGAACCTCACACCGCAGATACGAAATCTAGCGGGGCTTGCTTTTGTGGAGAAACTAACTTGACTCGAAAGGCCCTGTTACAGAAGTGGCAATCAACAGCGCTGACCATTCAGGGTGTCCAGCCGGGCCTCTGATGTTCGTCAATTCTCCCGGCGTTGTCTATGCGATCTATACCTCGGTGATTGTAGCGAGTCTGATGATGTTCGTCTTCATGCTCGGCTCGACCCGGTTTCTGATTCAGATGCTGCGGGTTCCGCGGTCGATCTTGTTGCCCTGTCTGTTCGTGGTGGTTCGCCCCTTAAGGACGATGCGTAGATCCTAATCGTTGCACTCGGAGCCTGGTGGGTCGTGCGGCCAAGGCATCAAATTTGCGGGAATGCGCGCCCCTAGAGCGTCTGAGCAGATTGCTGAAATAATTTCAGCAATCTGCTTGTAAGGAAGTGACGCCACATGGCGATGTTGCGGTCGGCATCAATGCCTTGAACCTGTAAAACCGCTTTGCCAAACTCTGCGCAATGATGGTAGCTCGTTCCATAGATGCGACTTCTTACCAGTGATGTGGCTTACATTTCATCAGAACTGTGCAATGTCGTCGGGCGGGGTATCAGCCCCATCAATTTTCAGCGTCGCTCAACTACCAAAACATCTTTGAATGACTGTCTTTTCGCCGCCATTCCGGTTAGGAATATCGCCATCCAAGTCCGGAGGAGGCAGGCGAGTGAACATGCAGATGCTTTCGCGGATTGAGCATTTTCTACTAGTGGCGCGATACGGCAGCTTCAGTGCGGCAGCCAGAATAGGCAACATCACGCAGCCCGCCTTGACTAAATCTGTGCGCCAACTCGAGGCCACTCTCGGAATGGAGTTGTTTCTGCGGCGGTCTACCGGCGTTACTTTGACCGAACCGGGGCGCGTGTTCTACCAACGCGCACTTCAGATCGAGGCGACTTGGAACACTGGCTTGACCGAGTTGAACCTTTTGAAAAAGGGGCTTGGCGGCAAGCTACGCATTGGAGGCGGACCAGTCTATTCGATCGTTTACTTCCCGCGTGTGATGGACGGTTTGCTAGAGGCTTTTCCGGGGCTGGAGATCGTGGTGTCGACAGGAGCGGCATCGGAACTTCTGCCAGCGCTGAAAAGAGGCGAAATCATCTGTTATGCCGGCAGCGTCCCCCGGCCGGAAGACGGTTTGGGGCGCGAGTTCGAAACGTTGCCGTTGCACCGCCAGGTCAATGCGTTGTTTGTTGCGAAGGATCACCCGCTATTTGCACTTGATGTGATCCGCCCTGAAGACCTCCTAAACTATTCGTGGCTGACGCTTTTTGCGGCCAACGTAGCAGCGTCGTGGATTGACAGCTATTTCTCGCGGCGAAACCTGCCAAACCCGCATGTCGCTATCCAGTCGCACTCCATTCAAATAGCGCTGAAGATGCTGACAGACCACCACTTCATTGCCTGCATGCCCGAGCCCCTAGCGCAGGCCTTTCCAGGATCAGAGTTGCGGGAGATAGAGGTGGAGGGGGTCCGCTGGGAAGCCCCCACTGGACTCACCTATCGAAAATCAATGGCTGATTTCGCTACCATTTCAATGATTTGCAGACTGATGAAACGCCATGCGGGCCTGAGCGCTGCAAACCGCTGACCGGACCTATTCCCCACAGGAATAGCCTTGCGATATCTGTCATTATCCGAAGCCCGGTTCGGCAGGCATATTGGGGCTACGAAACCTTGGGAGGGGTAGAATTGAGCGGGAATCGTCTTCGACCTTGGAAGGCTGAGCCATTGACTGTCGTCGGTATGGCCATCGGCTCTGGCGTCACGATCGCGCTGGCACTGGACATCGAAAGCCGAGGCGGTGTTCTGCCGCTTGTGCTAGGCCTTCTGATGGCACTATGCACCTTGCTTTACGGTACAATCGGGCGAACGCGAGAAGAACCGGTCCCCCTTGTACTCCCAAAGTTCGAACTGATCTTCGCTGTGCTGATCGGAGCGATGCTGTTGGCCTTCCCGCTGACCGGTTTTTGGGGGGCGGCTTGGGCATTCTCAGCGGCAACCCATGCAGTAACGACTTTTCAAGCTGCGAGTGGACACTGGCTTCGCCGTGCTGCCAATTCGTGCGTTTTCGCGAGCGCAGTGGTCCTCATCGCCTATGTCGTTTTCGCGCAGATGCTGCGGATAAATTTGCCATGAGCAAGAATAGGCTTCGTCGCGGCTTTTGACGACGCGAGGGAGTCAACTCAATCTAGGGAGGGGACCATGACACTGATGAAGAGACGCCGTGCAATGATCGTTCCGGCAATTGCGCTTGTCCTTGCGACAAACGGAAGTGCCGTACTAGCGCAAGAGACATCCGACTTTCCGACAAGAGCCATAACGATGATCGTGCCAGAACCTGCAGGCGGCGGCACCGACCGCGTGGCGCGTGTTGTGGCAGATCTGCTGAGCAATGAGATGGGCGTGACTTTGGTGGTAAAGAATAGCCCCGGCGGCTCTGGTGTGATCGGTCTGAACGAACTGATCTCATCAGAAGCAGATGGCTATACAATGGCCATCAGCAGCAACCGTGGCATGATCACAGGCGTACTTCTCGGCGAGGGAATGCGATATGACGAAAGTTCTTTCGAGTATCTCGCGGGCGTCAATGTGACGGCTGACTTGATCCTCGCAGCACCGGGTGCACCCTATGCCACGGCACAGGAATTGGCTGAGTACGCCGCGGAACGACCCGGTGAAGTTCTGATTGGCATTCCCGGCACCGGCCCCTTGGTAACAGCAGTGCTGGCACAGAGAGCCATGGACGTTCAGCTGACACCGCTACGGTTTGATGGCGGTAACGGCACGCTGACTGCGGTGATGGGGGGTGCTTCTGATACAGGCATTCTGACGGCAACCTTTGCGGATACGGCGAGTGACCAGAATTTGGCCATTCTTGGGGTGGCCAGCATGGAGCGACTCGAGAGCATTCCCGATGTGCCAACCTTTATCGAGCAAGGCTATGAATTTGCAGACGAGATCACACGCATCTTTGTTTTGCCAGAAGGGGTCCCAGAAGAGGTTGTCGAAGCATATGCCGCCGCCTTCGATGCGATTGCAGCAGAAGCTCTGCCCAGCAGGTTGCGCGAGATCAACGAGATCCCGATGTATCGGGGGCGCGCTGAAATCGCGGCCTATCTTGAAGAGAATTTCGCATTGCTGCGCGACGTAATCGAAACCAATCGCGAAGCTTTTGTGAGTCAGTGACGGCTGCATCATTTCTTTCAATCGGCGGGACCCTCTGGGTCCCGTCTTATTCTCCGAGGTTCTCCTGATGGCTCTCTTCCTTGATGTCGCCGCACAGCTTCTCAGTTTTTCGACGTTGTTTTGGATTACAGTCGGCACCGTGATAGGCGTTATCCTAGGGGCGATACCGGGTCTAGGGGCCGCTATCGGAGTGGTATTGCTTTTGCCATTCACCTACAGCATGGATCCGGCGCAAGGGTTGCTCCTGCTGGGGGGTGTTTTCATGGGCGGTTCCTATGGTGGGGTCATTCCGGGCATCCTGCTGAATATTCCGGGGACGGCAACAGCGGTCATGAGTACCCTCGAAGGGCATCCCATGGCGAAACGAGGACAGGCGCGCGAGGCTTTGATCATCTCGGTTTTGGCGTCGGGGATCGGCGGAGTGATGGGTGTCCTCGCCATGATCTTCCTCACCCCGACGTTGGCGAGCGTCGCTCTCAGATTCGGGCCGCCAGAGTTGTTTCTTGTCGGTTTGCTGGGCCTTACCTTGGTCGGTACGCTGACCGGGGATAGCCTCTGGAAGGGTATTTTTGCGGCTTGCGTCGGAATTATGCTTTCTATGGTCGGTCAGGATATGGTGACAGGCGGCTATCGCTTCACCTTCGGGATCGATTATTTAGGGGCCGGTCTGCACATCGTTCCGCTTATCGTGGGATTATTTGCCCTGTCGGAAATGATAGCCCAGTTCGCCCGCGCAGGTAGCAAGGAAGTGATTGTCGCCACGGCGTTAGAAAAAATCGGTGTGAGCACTGTCTGGCGCGACTTGAGGGCGCGTTGGTCGTTGATGGCGCGATCATCGGTGATCGGCGTGATCGCGGGGATCATTCCGGGAACCGGAGCGGCCATTGCCTCATTCATGTCCTATGGTGAGGCCAGACGGATCTCGAAATCTCCCGAAACCTTTGGGCAAGGTAACCCAGAGGCACTTACAGCGACGGAAACTTCCAACAACGCTGCTGTCGGCGGCGCGCTGATTCCACTTTTGGCGTTGGGCATTCCCGGCTCTGCCACGGCGTCGATCATCTACGCCGCAATGACGTTGCACGGCCTCGTGCCGGGCCCGCGCCTCTTTTCTCAAAATCCCGATCTTGCCTATGTATTCATGGTCGGCATGCTCTTTACCGTTCTGGTGATGTGCCTGATCGGCATTTTTGCTGTGCCATGGTTTTCATTGATAGCAAAGGTGCGCATGACGCTGATCGTACCCGCGGTCTCTGTCTTCGCACTTATCGGGGCGTATAGTGCACGCAACAGCTTCTCGGATATGGTTATCGCGGTGATCTTCGGAGTTATGGCGCTTTTCTTCCGCAAAGCAGGGATTCCTGTGGCCCCTGTAGTTTTGGGTTTTATCCTTGGTCCCGTGGTCGAGTCGAATTTTCGAAGGTCAATCGTCATCGCCGGTGCCCGCAATATAAATACCGTCGAGTTCATTCTATTTCGGCCTTTGGCTGCGGTGGTCATAGTGATCGTCGCACTGGTTTTGATCAGCAGTTTCCGTTCCACCCGAAACGCTGCAAAACAATAAACGGATGAACGAAATGTCACTTGAAGTCCGCCCGCACATCATCTTCATCCTGTCGGATCAGCACAATCCTAATTTGATAGGCGCGGCCGGGCACCCCTATGTACGCACGCCGCACATTGACCAATTACTCGCCTCGGGCATCTCATTGGAAAACTGCTACTGTGCCTCGCCTCTTTGCGTGCCCAGCCGCGCATCTCTTCTGTCAGGGCGGCTACCGTCTCATACCGGTGTCTACAACAACCTACAGGCTCTTCGCAGCGACGAACCGACTTTCGTTCACGCCCTTGCGGTAGCGGGTTATGAAACCACCCTCGTGGGACGGATGCATTTCAATGGACCTGATCAGCGGCACGGATACATGAATCGCCTTGTGGGCGACATTACGCCAAGTGCGCCAGGGCGAGGCCTGAGGGAACGGCAATACGGTGACCTTACTGGCACACCGGGGCAAAGCCGAATTGCTATTGAAAAATCCGGTGGAGGCAACTCCGCGGTGCTCCAGTTTGACCGCGCGGTGACGGACGCAGCGATTGCGCATCTGGCTGACCGCAAGACGAGTGATCCCATATTCATGACAGTGGGCTACTATGGCCCGCATTGTCCTTTCGTCGCTCCGCCCGACTTTTTCCGGCACTATTTCAACGCTCTCCCAATTCCGGAAATGTCTTCAGAGACCGAGAAAGCCGGGCGTCATCCTGCGATACGTCAGTGGATTGCGAACCGAGGGGTTGAGAATGTAACTGCTGCAGAGTTGCACCGCGTTCGCGCCGCATATTGCGGCATGGTAGAATACCTTGACGGACTGATAGGCGAAGTCCTCGGTGCAGCCGAACGGTATCTCGGGACGGAGAACGTGCTAATCGTCTATACCTCCGACCACGGAGAAAGCCTCGGTGCGCATGGGCTTTTCTGGAAGTCTAATTTCTATGAAGAATCGGCGCGCGTGCCACTGGTGTTCTCTTGGCCGGGGACGATTCCGGCGGGCAGGACAACAGATGCATTAACCTCACTTCTTGATGTCGCACCAACTTTTCTCTCTCTCGCCGGTGCCACATCGCTACCCCAAGTGGACGGGGTTGACCTTTCGTTAGGTCTGCGGCGCGGTGCGCTTGTAGACGATGGCCGCGTCGTAATCTCAGAACTCGCAGACATCAAAGGGGATTCACCCTCCGCAATGATCCGACAGGGGCGCTGGAAGCTCGTGAAGCATCACGGGTACGAGAATGTCCAACTGTTCGATCTCGAAAATGACGCTGCTGAAACAGACGATCTTGGCTGTGCCCCGGAGCTTGCGCCAGTCAGGGATGGTCTTCTTTCGATCCTCGGGCAATATTGGGATGGGGATCGTGCGCAGAAGTCGTCGCACCTTGCGCAGATGAATGGCGCTGTGTTGCGCGATTTCGCACGCAAGACAGATTTGGCAGGTTGCGATGAATGGTATGGCGATCAAGCTGGCAATTTCATCACAGTGTGAGTTGGTCGGTCGCTCGATGGGTTGGCCCGATCAGATCAGAGCGCGCGTGTTCGCCTCAGCCCAACAACGACGCAAGGCGTCGGGTTTTGCCAAAGCGCCATAGCCTTCGATCACCTCAGCCGCCAGTTTGATGGCTATCCGTGCAGCGATCTCGACCGGATGACCTATCAGACGTGCGGCGAGGTAAGCGCCGTTGAATCCGCCCCCTGCGCCTGTGGTGTCGAGCGGGATGATATTGCGCAGACCGGGTATAACTTTTTGCACGCCCTCCGCAACGATCAAGACACCGTCCGCACCCAGTTTTAACGCGACTTCTGAAACGCCCAGAGACCTGAGACGTCTGCACGCCTCCTCGGGACTTGCGTCGCCGAACAACACTCTCTCATCCGGCCAGCTTGGCAAAGCAATATCGCTGATCTCGAGCAACTCGGTCATAGCTTTCCGGGCGTCGTGCGCATCAGGCCAAAACGCAGGGCGCCGATTTGTGTCGAACGCAACCTTTGCGCCCTCGGTTCTGGCGCGCGTCAACGCGTCGTGCAAGTTTCGCCGCGCTTCTTCTGTCAGGATTGCCAAGGTAATCCCTGAAACACGGATGAGATCACGACCTGTTAGGCTCTGACGCAGCGCAGCCCGATCATCCGCCAACCGTCGTGCAGCGCTGTCTGACCGCCAGTAGGAAAACGACCGTTCGCCCAAGCTATCCCATGTGATCGCATACAGCCCCGGATATTCCCCCTTTAAGCGTGGTCTGGTCGCAATACCGATCCTTTGAGACGCCACGAAATTGAGCTGCCGCTCGGAAAATGGATCGTCCCCGAAGGCGGTAATGAAATCTGCCTAGGAATCAGGCGGGAGAACTGCGCGCAGCATCCATAACGTATTGAACGTGTCACCTGCATGGTTCAAATGCCACCCCGTTCCGCGGGTTTGTGGCTCGTGCATGCACTCGCCGACGGCTACGACTCGGATCATTTCTCACCTCGGCACAGGAACGCTACATGCTCGGCAACCTGCCGATTCCAAACCGGATCCTCTCGGAGAGGCGAAGGAACGAGTCCCGGTAAACCCATCAAGGCCGTTGTCACAGCGCCCGGAGCGCGTGGAATGCCGACGAGACACGCACGAATGTCTTCGGCCCGTGGATCGTGCAGGGGGTCATGTTGCACGGCATGCCAGATCCAGCCCGCCATGACCCGGGCGAAACTGTCAGTATCACCACCGCGCTTCAACAATTCTGTCGCAGGGGCAAAAATGCGGGGGGGCAGCTTTTGCGTTCCGTCCATCGCAATCTGCTCTAGACGATGTGCAATGGCTTGGTTGCGAAACCGTTCCAACAGAGCAGCCGCATAGGCTGAAATATCGACCCCCGGCACGGGTTCCAAAGTTTCCGCTGCCGCTGAAAGATGGATTTGCGCAGCGCGGCTGATCGCGGGATCAGCTATCGCATCGCGCACATACTCGTGTCCCGCAGCCAAGCCCAGCCACGCGATGAGTGAATGCGTCCCGTTGAGCATCCGCAACTTCATCGCCTCATATGGCGCGACGTTCTCAACGAAGAGTGCTCCTGCGCGGTCCCAGTCCGGGCGACCTTGCGCGAAACGATCCTCAATCACCCATTGCCGAAACGGTTCTGTCTCTACGGCCAGCAGATCTTCGGCACCGGTCAAACGTCGTGCATCGTCCAATGTGTCTTTGGTGGTGGCTGGGGTAATACGGTCTACCATAGTATTGGGAAAGGGTACTTCTGTCGCGATCCATTCGGCCAATTCTGGATCGCGCATGGCGGCGAAATCCAGAACCAAACGGCGCAGAAGAGCGCCGTTACCCGAAAGGTTGTCGCAACTGAGCGGCGTGAACGGAAGACGACCCGAATCGCGACGCGCCGCCAGCCCGGCGGCTATGAGTCCCACCGCGCTGCGTGGGGGCGTATCGCCAGACAGATCGGCAACGATGGCGGGATCGCTAAAATTCAGACCGCCAGTCATAGAATCAAGCCCGTAGGCTTTTTCGGTTATCGTAAGCGTCACGATGCGCAGATCAGGCGCGTTCATACGCGCCAAGATATCTTCCGTTGCGACCCCGCCCAAGACTGAACCCAAGACTTTCGCGGTCGTGTCGGTTCCGTCACGGACCAAGAGCGAAAAGCATCCATCCTGAGCAGAAAATTGGCGTGCGGTCTCGCTGTTGCGCAACCCCGCAGCCTCAATGCCCCAATCGCCGCCGGTCGCTTGAATAGCTTGTTCTGTATAATCGGCCAGATGGGCACGGAAAAAGGCACCTGGCCCAAGATGGAGTATACCAGCGCGGGGGCGGTTTGGGTTTCGCACCAGTTCTGAAAGAGGATGTTTCACAGCAAATAAGACCTTTTAGCAGCATTCCCAGAAAGATCTGCTGCGAGATGTGCAGCCATTTCCTGATCCAAGCGGTGTTCGGCAACAAGGCGCGCAAGAAAGCTGGCCACACCGCGGCGCCATACATCGTGGCGCGCTGGAATCGACAAGAGCGCGCGGGTATCGTCATTGAACCCGGCAAGATTGGCGAAACCAGCTGTCTCTACGACCTGTTCCAGAAAACGGCGTATTCCTTCGCTACTGTCATGGAACCACCACGGCGGACCCAGCATCAGACAGGGCCAATACCCCGCCATAGGCGCCAGTTCTCGCGCATAGGCGCTTTCATCCAGCGTAAAGACAATCATCCGCAACCCTGCCGCATGTCCATACCGGTTTAGCAGCGAGTCCAGTCCACCGATCCAATCAGTCCGACTTGGAATATCGGCACCCATATTCGGGCCCCGCGTGGCCAGCATGTGTCGATCGGTGTTGCGCTGCGATCCGGCGTGCAGTTGCATAACCATCCCGTCTTCGACCGAGAGGCCCGCCATTTCCGTCAACATCTGAGCGCGGAACAGCTCGGCCTCATGCGGGGTCAAGGTGCCTGCGCGGGCACCCGTCAGCAGACGCTGGCATTCCGCCAGCGGCAAGTCGGCGGTCAGCGCAGAGGGGGCGCCATGGTCCGTTGCGGTGGCTCCCAAGGCGCGGAATGCTGCGCGGCGGCAGCGATGCGCCTCGATCATTCCGGACCAATCAGCGGTATCGCTCCCGGTCAGCGCGCCAAGACGGTCTAGGGCAACAGCGAAGCCCGGCGCTTCGGGGTCGATCACTGCATCTGGGCGATAGGTTGGCCGCACGCGCCCCTGCCAGCCTTGTTCGCCAAGCTGTGCGTGGTGTTCGAGCGTGTCCAGTGCGCTGTCCGTGGTCGCGATGACCTCGACCCCCATACGGTCCATCAATGCCCTGGGCCGAGCGGCAGGTTCGGCCAGAACCGTGCTGATATGATCGAACAATGCATCGGCATTGTGCGCAGTCAGCCGCTCTGGGCATCCCAAGACCGCCCCCATTGCGTGATCAAGCCACAGCGACGAAGGCGTGCCCGCAAAAAGATGGTAGTGCTCGGCAAAGCAGCGCCAAGCCGCGCGCGGATCAGCGACCGTCACGTCATCCAGCCGCGCAACGCCAAGTGCATCATAGGGAACCCCGCGGCTGTGCAACATCCTGAGCAAGTAGTGGTCAGGTGTGACCAACAGGCTGGCTGCATCTGTGAAAGCCGCATTCGTGGCGAACCATGCCGGATCGGTATGACCATGCGGGCTGATGATCGGCAGTTCGCGCACATCTTCATAAAGTGTGCGCGCAATCCGGCGCAGGCTCGGATCGGCAGGCAGCAACCGGTCAGGATGCAGGAAACCGTCGACCACACTCATGCGAAGGCCCCCGTGACACGCAATGCGCGCTCCACGCCCCGCAACTCTGCCAGTCCGCGCAGGCGCCCCACTAGCGGATAGCCGGGCTGCCCACCACGGCGCAAGTCGTCCACGATCTCTTGCCCATGGTCGGGTCGCATCGGGATATCGCAGTCTGTGCGGCCTTCGGTGCGACGACGGGCCTCTTCGCGCAGGATAGCTGCGATAAGGGCAACCATGTCAGTCTCGCCTTCCAGGTGTTCATCCTCGAAGAACGAACCGTCTTTTTCGCGACGCACGTTCCGTAAATGGAGGAAATGAACCTTTGGGCCGAAACGCTCCATCATGGCCGGCAGGTCGTTATCTGCCCGCGCGCCCAGCGAGCCGGAGCAAAGCGTCATTCCATTGGCTGGGCTGTCGACGGCCCCTAAAACGGCTTCGTAATCAGCGGCAGTCGACATAACGCGCGGCAGACCAAGCAGAGGAAAGGGGGGATCATCGGGATGACAGCACAGACGCAAGCCAAGCCGCTCTGCCAATGGCACAACTTCAGACAGGAAGTCGATGAAGTAGCCACGGAACTGATCCGGGCTGATCGCGCCATACTCCGCGAGATGATCACGCACTGCGCCCAGATCCATGGCCTGCGTCGAGCCCGGCAAACCCTTGGTGATCGCATCAGCGAGACATCTCCGGTCTGACTCATCCATCGCTGTCAATCGTTCTGCCGCAGCATTCACAACGGCAGGCGCGAAATCCTCTGTCGCGCCGGGGCGCTGGAGCAGATGTATGTCAAAGGTCGCGAAATCAACCATATCAAAGCGCATTGCGCGCGCCCCGGTGGATCGACGCCACCGCAAATCCGTGCGTGTCCAATCCAAAACTGGCATGAAATTGTAGCAGATAACCTGTATTCCGGCAGCGGCCAGATTCTCCATAGAGGCTTTGTAGGTATCAATATGGGTGCGCCACTGACCCTTTTGTTTCTTGATATCCTCGCTGACCGGCAAGCTTTCAACGACTTCCCAAGAAAGCCCAGAGGGCATGCCATCCGAGGCAAGCGCTACGTCGCGCTGGCGTTGAGCGATTGCGGCGCGGGTCCAGACTTCGCCATTGGGCACGTGATGCAACGCGGAAACGACAGCTTGCGCGCCGGCCTGAGCAATATCTTCTGGGTGAATAGGGTCTCGGGGTCCGAACCAACGCCAAGTGTGCTTCATCTTCTTCCTTTGTCAGTCGTATTCTGCACGTTCATCTGGCTGCCGCGGCAAATGCCCAGCATTTTGGTCTGAGCTTCAAAGCTATCTGAATTAGTGCGCCAGCCACCACCATACCGGTATGTTGCATGTAGAGTTCGCAGTGGCAACCGCAAATCGTACTGCCGAAGAATAGTGCTGTTCAGCTTTGATGATGTGACCGCCCCCCAACGGCACCTTTGTGCCAAGGTGGGTCTGTGAGGGTCCACAAAGGAGGACGGTCATGTCGGAGATTAGCACAGTCGGGCTCGACCTAGCAAAGCAGGGCTTCCAGGCAAACGGTGCTGACGCTTCGAGGCATTAAATTTTGCACAGAAAGCTGAGTCGGCATCAGGTGCTGGCTTTCTTCGGGCAGATGCAGCCATGCGTTGTCGCGATGGCAGCTTGCGGCGGTGCCCCCTTCTGGGGGCGGGAAATTGGGAAGCTTGGCCATGAGGTCCGGCTGATTCCGCCCGCCTACGTCAAGCCGTTCGTGAAGCGCCAGAGTGAGGCGGACAACAAAACGATCCAGTGAATCGTTTTGCGGCCCAACGACGCGGCTGATGCCGAGGCAAGACGCGCGAAACAGCGCCGCCATAGCCTGCGTTACGGTCTCTGGCGACAACCTCGATCTCCGGGCGGGCACGCAACCATGCCTCAACCATGGCAGGGTCCCGATCCGGCAGCAGGTCGACAACCCGGCGCCGCTCCAGATCGCAGATAAAAGGGGTCATCCTCAATTTGTGT
>NZ_MJAP01000037.1 GCF_001884735.1 Natronohydrobacter thiooxidans
GTGAAGCGCTATCTAGATACTCCCATCCCTGTCCGCAAGAGGAAATTTCGCCCCTGTCGCAATTTTTTCACATTGCCCATGTTTTATGCAGCCCCGCGCAGGAAAGTTGCGCCCCTGCCCCCGCCAGCATGCGAGATAAATCCCGGCGCCGCGCGGGGGCTGGTCAGATCGGGGTCGTCGGTTATTATCCGCGCCCGCGCAGTGCCGGATCACCGCAAGCCGGTCGCGACTCGCGCGAGATCGGGACGAATCTGTACTGGACCTTACCACAGGCAAGGCGCAGTCTCGGCAGCGATTCTGCCGGAGCCCCTGCCCCATGCGTTTGCTGATCTCTTTCGCGGCCCTGTTCCTGTCGGTCGTGCTGTTGCAGCTTGGTCTGGGGGGCGTGGTGCCGCTCGATGCGCTCTCGGGCGTCGAGCTTGGCTTTAGTGCAGGCGAAATCGGGCTTCTGGGCTCGGCGCATTTCATCGGCTTCTTCATCGGCTGCTGGTGGGCACCGCGCCTGATGGGGCAGGTCGGCCATTCGCGCGCCTTCGCCGCGCTGACGGCGGCGGGCACAATCGGGATTCTGGCGCATATGCTGGTCATCCATCCGCTGGCCTGGGCAGTGCTGCGCATGGCCTCGGGGCTGGCGGTCGCCGGATGCTACACGATCATCGAGGCCTGGCTGCAGGCGAAACTCACCAATGACACACGCGGGCGCGCGATGGGGGTCTACCGGGTGGTCGATATCGTGGGCTCGCTGGGGGCACAGCTTCTGATCGCGGTACTGACGCCCGCCTCTTACGTATCCTACAATCTGCTGGCGCTGCTGTGCTGCGCGGCGCTGTTCCCGCTGGTTCTGACCCGCAGCGAGGCGCCGCCCGTGGGCGAGGCCCCGCGCCTGCGTCCGGGGCTGGCCTGGAACCGCTCGCCGCTCGCGGCGGCGGGGGTGGTGGTCTCGGGCATCACGGGGGCGGCGTTCCGCATGGTCGGGCCGCTCTATGCGCTCTCGGTAGGGCTGCGCGCCGAGGTGATTGCGCTTTTCCTCGCGGCCTATGTGCTGGGCGGCGCGCTGGTGCAGATCCCCGTAGGGTGGCTCGCCGATAAATATGACCGGCGCGTGGTGCTGATCTGGCTCTCGGTCGCCTCGGTTCTGGCCTGCATCGCGACTGTCGCCAGCGCCGGTCAGGGCGTGGTCGCGATCTTTCTCGCGGCGGCCTTCTTCGGCATGACCACATTCCCGATCTATTCGATCTCTGCCGCCCATGCCCATGACTTCACTGACCCCTCCGAGGCAGTGGAGCTTTCCGCCGCGCTGATGTTCCTCTATGCGGTGGGCGCAATCGCCAGCCCTTTCATTGCCTCGCTGCTGATCGAACGGCAGGGACCGGCGGCGATGTTCGCCTTCATCTCGCTGGCGCATATCCTGCTGGTGGTGTTCGGGCTGATCCGGATGCGGATGCGCCCTGCCCCGCAGGACCGTACGCGCTATACCTATATGCCGCGCACTTCCTTCCTGATCGGACGGCTATTGCGACGTCGGCGCAAACGCGACTAGCGCGGGCACCGGCTTTTCCGGACCGGTCATGGCCGGGATCGCGCCCAGCGCCGAGACCAGAGATGCCACCGGTCCGATCACAGCGTAGCAGAGATCCGCGGATCATCTGCACCTGGCCGCATGGTATTCGGGAAAGTGCAGGCTTCTGTTGCCAGGTGCCTGCGGACCCCGCCTTACGCGGCTAAGCGCAAGGGCTTAAGGTTTCGGTTTCGTTACTGCTTACGCAGCAACAGCCACCGGAGCACGGTTGTCGTTTGCAACTGTACATTTTGCACCGATAACGGTGGTGGCTCACCGGGACAAAGCTAACCCCTTTAGACGTTCGTCGATCCTGTTTCGGCCCCCTGATCCCCAAACGAAGGATGATTGGTGGAGCCGCCGGGTACCGCCCCCGGGTCCGATCCGCTTATTACGAGCGCGTTTATGTCCATAGTCTCTTGCGAGACAAGGTGAATGTAGGGGCGATAGCGCGCCGACGCAAGAGCCGCCTCTGCTCAGTCGCGCAGCAATTGCACGCCAATGATGGACCAGTCACGCCGTCCACGCAAACGGGCACGAAAACACGCCTCGGCATCACGGTAGGAATGATTGAGCCAGAGCGACAGCCGTTTCTTGACCGGCACGTTCAGATATTGCTGCGCGACCGTGACAGTGCAACTGCCATTCCCATTCTCGGCAAGCGTGATGTCAACGCGTGTTTCGGGATCCCCGCTGCCTGCGCGGGGCGTTTCCAGATAGCGCGCCTGACTGAAGGGGATTTGCGCCTCAAAGCGGATTTCCAGCAGCGCATCCTTCACATCCTTGCGGCGCGGCAGGCAAAGAATGAAATCGGCATCACTGTCCTGCGGCGCGGCAAGAACCGTGGCCTGCGGCCAATGGAACTCGCGCGCCAACGGGGCTTGCGGGACCAGCATGTTCCAGACGGTTTGCGGTGTGGCCTGCAGCACCATCGAAAACCGGTACGGGGCCATGTCCCGCCGCCATCGATCCGACAATGTCAGTCCATAGAGCAATTCCCCTGCCAGCAAGAAGATGGCCGCGCAGCTGATCATCGGCAGCCAGATCTGAGCACCGAAAAACTGGGAAGCGGCGTCCACGATCGGGCTGAGCGCCGTCAGCAGCACCGCGCCCACTGCAAAAATCTCTACCAACAACAGCAGGCTCGGGAAGAACAGGGCGAACAGGATCGTGATCCCCCCGAATATGATCAGTGACGCGAGCAGGATCGATATCACCGCGATTGGCCAGATGAAAACCGCTTGATCCCATTCGAACATTCCTGCCTCTACAGTGTACCAGAGGCAGAGTGAAAACAGCAGCACACTCAAGCATCACGCGTCGATTCTGCCTGAAAATACGGCCAAACATCGGGCTAAAATCCTTTCTCACCAGAAACACACATAGCTTCTGGTTCAGAAACATGGTCTTTTCGGGGCAAACTGCTTTGGAAGCGCGTTAGAATTGCCCCGCTGCGCGATTTGTTGCTAGGTTGCCGGAATGAGCAAGATCATCAATCTTCGAACCCATCGCAAGCAATCCGCCCGCGCCGCGAAACGGCGCGAGGGCGATGCGCAGGCCGCACGCCATGGGCGCAGCCCGGCCGAAAAGCGCCTTGAACAGGCGCGCGCAGACCTGGCGCGCTTGCATCTCGACGGGCATAAGCGCGAAGAATGAGCGGGCGTCCGGTCAAACACTCCCTGACGCTGCGCGGGCATCGCACGTCGGTGTCGCTCGAAGACCTGTTCTGGCGGGAATTCCGGCGGATCGCTGATGAGCGGGATATTGCGCTCAACCAGCTTGCCGCCGAGATCGACGCGGCGCGCGCGGATATCGGCCTTGCCTCTGCCATTCGCGTCTTCGTTCTGAAAGACGCGCTCGCCAGAGCAGACCAAGGCGCCCGTGCGCGCGAAACGACTTTATAACGCGCGCCTGCCGGGCCATGGGTGCGGCCAGCTCGCAGGACACACGCGCCACAGCAGAGCAAGACGCCCCCGCACCCTTCGCAGCACGCGCCTGCCACAACTGCCCAGGACGCCCGCGCGCCCGACCAGACATCATGACACGCGCCTGCCGGACCGTGTATCCGCGCGCCTTGCTGGGCAGATACAGCACAGCAGCCCAGAACGCTCCCGCCCGACCAGCCATCGGGACGCTCCCGCCGAGCCATCGATGGCCGCCCGCCGCTTGGCGCACAGCAGGCCAGCGCACCAGCGCACCAGCGCACCCGAAATGACGCTATAACGCGCGCCAGCGAAGCCATAGATCCGCCCCCGTGGCTGGGGGCACGCGCCACAGCAGGCCAATGCGCCCACGCACTCGAAACCACATTACAACGCGCGCCAGCGAAGCCACAGATCCGCCCCCGTCGCTGGGGGCACGCGCCACAGCAGCCCAGGACGCGCGCGCAAGGAAACGACATCGCGACCCGCGCCTGCAGCGCCATGGATGCGCGCCCCAAGTAAGGTGCGTGCTCCTACACGCACCCTGCCCGGATCGGTTTTCAGACCAGCGCCAGGCGTTCTGCCTTCACCGGGTCGGGGTAGCCACGATACAGCCCCACCTCGAATCGCTCGATCATGCCGTGCATCTGTTCATAGGCGCGCAGGCTCGCATCCTGATGCTCCCCCAGATGGCCGAAAGCAAGATCGAGCTGCGCAAGATCACGCAATTCGACCGAGAGCAGAAAATCCCCGAAGCCCGGCCCGGCCAGATGCAGCTTGCGGCGCTGCAACTGCCAGTCTTCGATCTTGCCCGCGGATTTCAGCATCTCGAACCAGTTCTGCACGGCATGCGCGAAAGCCAGCGCATTGGCCGCAGGTTTCAGATCGATCATGCAGTGATATGTGCTCATCCATGGCCCCGCAGGTTGACGCTCCAATCCTTGCATCAATTCCTTGCCAAACCGTTAGCGGCCTCCGGGCGGATGGTGCCCATCGGGTTTCACCCCCCCTCTTCCGACGCCGAAAACGCGCCGCGCATACCAGCGCGTCGAGGCGCACGCGGCTGGAGTTGCCTTTTGGCACTTAAAGCCTATATTGATGCCAAAGGAGACACCCATGCACTTCGCCACGCTCCAGCCCATCGCCGCCCGCCCGGATCGCCCCACCATCACCGGCGAGGAAGCCGCAGCGCTGGCGCGGGCCACGGTCAACCTGTTCCGCGTCTGGGGCCTGAGTGACGCCGAGGCTCGCACGCTTCTGGGCGACATGGCCCCGCGCACATGGGCGCGCTGGAAAGCGGGCGATATCGGTCGCATCGACCGCGACCTGCGCGCGCGCATGGCCATCCTGATGGGCATCCACAAGGCGCTGCGCTACCTCTTCACCGATCCCGCCCGCGGCTACGGCTGGATCCGCAAACCCAGCGCGGCTTTCGGGGGGCGCAGCGCGCTCGACATCATGCTGCGCGGCGAGATCACCGATCTGATCGACCTGCGCGCCTATCTCGATGCCGAGCGGGGGGCGTGGTGAGCGTGTCCACGACCCGCGTGACATGGCCGCGTACCTCCCGCATCATCCGGTCGATCCATCCGCCCATCGACCTCTTCGAAGACATCGCCGATCCTGCCGACTGGGAGGCGCTGGCCTCGGCCGAGGCCAAATTCAACCCGCGCATCCGCGACAGTATCGGCACTCTCTCGAAAGTGCCGGTCGCGCGCCGTGTTACCGGGCCCGGTGCAAGCTGGGTCATGGCGCCCTTCGTCCATTGCTCGCCTCTGCGACCGGGGCGATTCTCGGATGGCAGTTTCGGCCTCTACTATGCGGGCGACCGCACCGAGGTGGCGATTGCCGAGACCATCCACCACCACACCCGCTTCATGCGCGCGACCGAAGAGCCCCCCGGCTGGACCTCGCAATTCCGCGAGTTGATCGGCGCCATAGATACCGATCTCGATGACGCCACAGGCCGCGCCGATCTGCTCGACCCTGACGACTATCGCCCCTCGCAGCGCTTCGGCGCCGCGCGCCGCGCCGCCGGGTCGAATGGCATCACATGGCCCAGCGTCCGCTATCCGGGCGGGCAGTGTATCGCAGTCTTCTGGCCCGATCTTGTGCCGGTGCCGACGCAGGGGGCGCATTTCGCCTATCACTGGGACGGAACCCGTGTCGATTACGTCAAGCAGCTGGAAACCGGCGAGATCTGGCAGGTAACATGACCCCGGACAGCGCGCGCTGCCGACCCGCAGCGCCCCGCACCTGCCGTCTGCCCTGATCGCAAAACGACCTCGGCACCCGCTCGAACAGCATCTCCGCCTGCGCCTTGCCCGCTGCGCTGTCATGGCGGAGCGTGAACAGGCGACGTGCGGCAGAGCAGTCGAGCGCGGGCATATCGCGCAAACCCACCCGGAGGCTTTGCAGATCATTTTCGGAGTAATCGGCTTTGCCGGGCAGATGACGTCAATGCCGGGGACGGAGAAGAAAAAGGCCGGGCATCGCCTCACCAGAGTTCACGATACTTCAAAAGTGCCGTGTATCCTGTTGGAAAAACCTGATTATCTTTCCTTTCAGGGTCAGAATGCCGCGGCGCGCGATGAACTTGCCCGCGTCCTCACAGGGGGTTGCGACAGGGCGTGGATTTCTGTGACGCGGCTCTGTTGACTTCCTGAGCCAATGCGGTTATCCGACCGCTGCTGCACCCGTTGCGGCCATTTTCATGTATCAACCAGAGAGACCCATGGACAGTTGCTCTAGTAGCGGTCTGGCCTCTGTGTTTTGCTTCTCGCTGCGCAGCCGCCAGACCTTCCGGACACAATCAGACCACCCGGCCTGTCTGCGGCTTTGGGGCCTGCGCCTGTAACGCAGCCCTTGTGCTTCCAGACCGGCGCGGCTGGACGGAGGCACGATAATGACCTTTCACTTCGCCCATATGGCTCCACCCGGCGCATCCGCGCGCCGCACCCCTGTCGCTTGCTGGCTGCGTGATGCGCGCACAGGCAGGCTGATGCAGCATTGGCTGACCACCACGCCCAGTCAGCCGGACGCATTGGACAGCCCCCTTTGCGCACTTCTCGCACAGCAAGCCGAGCTGCGCGCGGGCTGACGCCCGCACGCACGCGCCCGCGTCGGGAGGGCATCCTATGCGTCTCATCCTCGCCGGAGGGCGGCATCTCGATGATGTCGCCCTGATCCGCCGCGCGCTAGCGCGCGCCCATGCGCTGCGCCCTGTCACTGTGCTGATCCACGGTGGCAATGGCGCGCTTGGCATCACTGCAGAGGACTGGGCGCGCGAAATGCGGCTGCATGTCCTGCGCTACCCTGCGAATTGGCGGGAATTCGGCAAGCGCGCCGAAGCAATCCGCAATGCCTTCATGCTCGAAGATTCGCGCCCCGATATGCTGCTGGCGCTGCCCGGTGGCAATGACACGGCCGATCTGGTTGCCAATGCCCTGCGTGCGCGGCTGCCTGTCATCGATGCGGAGGGGCAGTTCCTCAAAGCTGATGCCCTCGCCGGGCCGCGCGACGGCGCGACCCGGAATGCACTCTCCCCGAAAACCCCCGGAAACAGAGGATAAGGCCATGAAAATGCAAGCTATTGACCCGCGCGCCGCCCGCCCGGCGGATATTTTCGGGCATCTCGAACTACTGACGCGCCAACTTGACACCCCGCCCACAGAGCGCACGGCGAAACTGACAGCCGCCCCGACCGCCAAGAAAGCCCGCAAGCTCGTGGAAGAAGCCACCGAAGTGGCGCTTGATGCTGTCGTCGGCAATCCCGATGGGTTGATCGCGGAAAGTGTCGATCTACTCTATCACTTGGCGGTGCTCTGGCATGACCGGGCGATCAACCCCACCCAGGTACGTGCCGAGATGGCGCGGCGCATGGCGGTGCTGGGGATTTCGGAAAAGCTGCCGAAAAAAGGCCCCGCGAAAAAGCTGCTCAAGCAGTCGAAGCCGGCGCAGGCGCCTAGCGCGCGCTATCGCCGCGGCGCGCAGATCGGGCCGGTGGCCTTGTCAAAAGCCTTTGACTGAACCTCGAAAAGGGGCAGAGCCATGGCCGTTCTCATGTCACAAGCAGCATTGCGCGCGCATCTCGCGCAAGGGGATCTTCTGACCCTGCGCGAGGCGCTGGCCGAGTTGCACCCGGCGGATCTGGCCAATGAGGTCGGCGGCCTGCCCCCGTCCGAGGCCGCGCAACTGATGCGCGCGCTCACACCTGCGCAGCAAAGCAAGGTTTTCGGCTATTTCGGCCCGCGCTTCCAGATCGCGATCGCGCGCCATATCGCGCGGCCCGATTTCGCGCGGATCGTCACGGATATGAGCCATGACGAACGCGCGGATCTCTGGAAAGCGCTCTCGCCCGAGCAACGCGCCATGCTGCTGCCCGCACTGGCACAGGCCGAGCGCGAGGATATCCGCCGCCTTGCCGCCTATCCCGAAGGGACGGCGGGTGCGGCGATGACTTCGGATTACGCGACGCTCGCGCCAGACATGACCGCCGCAGAAGCGATTGCCCATCTTCGCAGGGAAGCCCCGGATACCGAGACGCTCTACACCGCCTATGTGGTCGATGCAGAGCGCAGGTTGAAAGGCGTCATCACCCTGCGCGACCTGATCCTTGCCGATGAGCGCCGTTCGATCTCCGATCTGATGATGGTCAACGCGCCCTCGGGCCGGGTGGAGGAACCGCTGCGCGAGATTGCCGAGCGCATCGCCGCCTATGATGTCTTTGCCCTGCCGATCCTGACTGCGGGTGGGCGGCTCGTAGGGATCGTCACGATTGACGTCGCGCTTGATATCGGGCGCGCGGCGAGTGCGGCAACGCTTGCGCGGTTCGGTGCGACAGGCGCACTGGCGGGCGATGATCTGGACCTGCGCGGCTCCAGCCTCGGGCGGATATTCCGCGTGCGGCTGGTGTGGCTGTCGATCCTGTGCGTCTTTGGTGTGGTGACAGCAGGCTATATCGCGGGGCAAGAGGCGCTTCTGGCCGAAGTGCTGATCCTTGCGGCGTTTGTGGCCCCGATCATTGATATGGGCGGCAACACCGGCAGCCAGTCCGCGACGCTGGTCCTCCGCGCCATGGCACTGGGCCAGCTGGAACTGCGCGCGCGTGACATATGGTTTGTGCTCAGGCGCGAACTCCCGGTGCTTGCCGGGCTGGGGCTGGTGGTCGCAAGCCTGATGGCGGTGCTTGCAACGCTGGGCCAGTCAATCGCGCCACAGGTGCTCTGGGTGATCTGGCTGACGATGGTGGCCGTCACCATCCTGGGCGGCGTGCTGGGTGCGCTCGCGCCATTTGCCGCGCGCAGGCTTGGCACCGATCCGGCGGCGATGTCCGCGCCGCTCATCACCTCGCTCATGGATCTGGTGGGGGTGGTGATCTATTTCGCCATCGCCTGGGCGCTGCTCGGGCCTCTGACGGGGGGCGCATGATGGCTGGCCCATATCTGTCATCCGCGCGTCATTTGCCGCTGCCATCCTGTCGCAACGCGGGCGCCACTGCGCGCGGCTGGGATCCTCCACAGCCCCGCCAGACCCTGCCCCATCCCTTCTCAAACGACCCGAAAGCCAATGGAGAAATCACATGGCAAGCACAACTTTTGAAAACCTCGGCGCAACGGGCGCAAACACCAAGGCCGGTCCCGGCCCCGTCTCCGCACGCATCCGCGATGCCTTTGTCTATGTCGCCGACAGCGCATCGGTCAGCGACGCGCTCGACGCCGTGCGCCGCACGCGCGTGCCGGCCGGTCAGGCAGCGGTGGTCTTTGTCGTTGATGGGCGAGGCTGCTACAAAGGCTTCGCGCGCCTGTCAGCCCTGCTGCGCGCAGAGCCGGACAGCGCGATCATGCCTTTGGTTGAAGGCGCAGATATCGCCGTCAGCCATGCCATGGATCAGGAAACCGCCGCACGGCGGCTGCAGCTGAAAGACGTGCCGCTGCTGCCGGTCGTCAACTCGAAGAGCGAGATGATCGGCGTTCTGACCTTCGACGATGCGATGGATATCCTCGAAGTCGAGACCTCGGACGATATCTATTTCAAGGCAGGTGTGGGCGATGTGTTTCACACCGAAGACCATGTGCGATCCGAAAAACTGACCCAGGGCCCGATCTGGTACACGGTGCGCGTGCGCATCCTGTTCCTGCTGGTCACGCTTGCCGGTGGTCTGGTCGTGGGCGGGCTGATCGAGCAGTTCGAGGAAGTGCTGGGGGCGGTTCTGGCGCTGGCGATCTTCATTCCGCTGGTGATGGATATGGGCGGCAATGTCGGCACGCAATCCTCGACCATTTTCGCGCGCGGCTACGCATTGGGCCATGTGACGATGAAGGATTTCTGGCGCAGGAATTTCCTCCGCGAGGCGCTGGTGGGCCTGACCATGGCAGTCGGCATTGCGTTGGTGGCAGGCATAGTCGCCTATTTCTGGCAAGGTGTGCCCAACGACATCCCACAGCTTGGCGTTGTCGTGGGTGTAGCGCTCTTCACCTCGGTCTTCCTGGCCTCCTGCCTCGGCTTCGTGCTTCCCTACGTCATGATCAGGATCGGCGTGGACCACGCGCCCGGAGCCGACCCTTTCATCACCACGATCAAGGATTTCTCGGGGCTTCTGGTCTATTTCTCCATGGCCGTCTGGCTGATCGGGGTAGATTTCTGAGTCGCTGACCTGCCTTGACCGGGCGGGCCTCGCGCATTGCCCGGTCATCACGCGCCCCACGGACCCGCGTGACAGAGATCCGCATGTCATGCCCGACCCGTTTCCCCTATCCCCCTCCCCCTCTGAGCTGACACGCGGGTTTGCGCGCAGAGGGGGCGACTGAAGGAGGCTCCTATGGCCTGCATCACGCATCCAACACCCGGTCCTGCGCTGCACCCGCTGACCCGCGCCCATTTGCGGGCCTTCATCTATGGTGACAGTATGAAACCGGGCCGCCCGGCGATCTTGCGCCATTCGGCAGATGAAATTGCTCAGGCCATGGCCCGCCTGTCGAGTGAAGAGGCCGCGCGCTGCCTTGCGCTGTTGCCTGCGGGCGTGCAAATCCCGGTTGCAGCACGGCTGAGCGCACCTACCCGCAGACGCCTCGATCTGGACTGCGCGGACTGGGTGGGCGCCGTCCCGATCTTGCGCGCCTTTCACGCTTCTGTTGCAAAGCACGGCCTGACAGGGCAGATGACCCCTGTTGGCCGTATCTGAGGGTAAGACGAGATGACCCAGCCCGACACCAGCTCCGACCTACGCGACAAGCGCCGCGCCGCCTGGGCGGGCGTCGCTCTCAACGCCCCTCTGGCTGCCGGCAAGATCATTGTCGGCCTGATCGCGCAAAGTCAGGCGCTGGTGGCAGACGGCGTGCATTCGCTGTCGGATCTGGCCTCGGACGCTGCCGTGATCTGGGCACTGGGTCATTCGCACCGTCCACCTGATGCGGACCACCCCTTCGGGCATGGCCGGTTCGAGACCCTGGCGACGCTTGCCATCGCGGCCATGCTGGCACTGGCAGCGGCGGGCATCCTGATCGACGCGGGCGCCCGGCTGGTTCACCCGTCCGAGACTGCACCGGGCGCGCTTGCGCTGGTGGTCGCAGCGCTGTCCATCGCTTTAAAGGAAGGACTTTACCACTACACCAAAGCCGTGGCGAAGCGCACAGGCTCGGCGATGATGGCCGCAAATGCCTGGCATCACCGCTCGGACGCGGCCACCTCGGTCGTGGCCCTGGCCGGGATCGGTGCGGCCATGCTGGGTTGGCCCTGGGCCGATGCGCTGGGGGCTGCGATCATCGCGCTGATGCTGGGGCGTGTGGCCTGGATCTACGGTCGCCCGGCGATCCATGAACTGGTCGATACCGCGCCCTCCGAGGAGGTCGCGACCCGGATCACCGAGGCCCTGATGGCCACGCCCGGCGTGCGCGATGCCCATGACCTGCGCCTGCGCCATATGAGCGGCTCCATTCAGGCCGATGTCCATATCACGCTTGACCCCGCAATGACCCTTTCCGAAGCCCATCGCCTGAGCGAGGCCGCGCGGGCCAGCGTGCTGGCAGATGTGCCCGAGGTCAGCGAAATCATCATTCATCCCGAACCCGATGGCCATGCCGACGGCCCTGCGGCCCATCAGGCAGCCCTGCGCCCGGAGCTTGCGCAAGTGGTGCGCGACTGTCTCGACGGGATCGTGCCGGCAAAGGCGATCCGCCATCTCACCCTCGATTACCGCGATGAAGGCGTCATCGCCGTGGTTGAATTGCGCGAGGTGCCGGTTCCGGGCGCGCAGACCCGGATCGCGTTTCGGCTGCAACAGTCAAAGAGCGATCTGTCCGAAATCCGCCTGCTCTGGGCCCCCGCGTCGTAAGCCTGTCATACTGTCCTGACATGACGCATCGCATTGCGAAGGATATGCCATGCCCGACCTGATCCCCTTTCAGCCGATCCTGAACCTGACTGCCGCGCTGTTCTTCGGCGCGATCATCGGCATGGAACGGCAATGGCGCCAGCGCCTTGCGGGTCTGCGCACCAATACGCTCGTGGCTCTGGGCGCAGCCAGTTTCGTGCTCTTCTCCGCCGCGTTCCCAGACGAGATCAGCCCGACCCGCGTCTCTGCGCAGATCGTCTCGGGCATCGGATTCTTGGGTGCGGGTATCATCTTTCGCGAAGGTTTCAACGTGCGCGGGCTGAACACGGCGGCCACGCTCTGGTGTGCCGCCGCCATCGGCATGCTTGCGGGGGCGGGCGAGTTCATGCTGGCGGCCTCTGTCACCGGGGCTGTGGTTTTCGTCAATCTGGGCCTGCGCCCGCTTGCCCGCGTGCTTGACCGCCAGCCAATCCAGACCACGGAACTGACGCGCTACTATGCGGTCGAGATTATCTGCAAGGGTGCTCAGGAAGCCCATGTCCGCGCGCTGATGCTGCAGGGCTTCACGGAAAACGGCCTGCATCTGACGGGCCTCGAATCCGAGAATATCGAGGATAGCGACCGCGTTGAGGTCACGGCCGAAGTGAATGCCGATAGCACCTCCGGCTCGGCGCTCGAACAGATCGTTGGCCGCCTGAGCCTGGAACCTGCCGTCACCGCCGCGCGCTGGTCGATCCGCGAAACCGGCTTTTCCTGACATATCCCTTCCGCATTTCCGCCCGATTTCGCCGCTAGAGCATGTTGCGCAAAAGTGGCCTCCGGTTTTGCGCATCAAAACATGCGACCACAGTAAATTATAGCGGGGCGCATGAATGCCAATGAATGCAACCCGCTATAAGCCCCGACAGAGGACGGAGGCCCCATGACCGATTTCAGCGCGAATTCCGGATTGCCCCACGGGTTGGGCAGATGGCTGGGCATGGGAAACCGTGCCTATAAACTGATCGTGGCCATCGGCTCGCTGATCACAACGCTTGTGCTGACGCTGGGCAAGCTGATCATCGGCCTGCTCTCGGGCTCGCTCGCGCTGGTCGCCGATGCGATGCAGGGGCTGATCGACATCATCGTGACCGGCGTCACTGTGGTCGTGGTCAGCCTGTCGGATCGCGGCCCCGACCCGGCCTGGACCTGCGGACGCGAGAAGCTGGAGGCCTTTGCCGCATTGGCCGAAGCCGTGCTCCTGGGCATCATCGCCGTGTTCATCTGGCATCTGGCGGGGTTGAAACTGGTCCATGGCACGCCACCCATGCAGATCGAGCCATGGTATCTGGGCGCCGCCGCCTGCGCCGCTGCCGCCGATTTCATCCGCCATCTGGTCGTCAAACGCGCCGCGCGCGCAACGGGGAGCATGGCGCTGGAGGCCAATGCCGCGCATTTCCTGACCGACTCGCTTGGCACTGTTCTGGTTACGCTCGGGTTGATCGGCGCATGGTATGGCCTGCCCGTGGCCGATACACTCGCGGCCTTTGGTGTGGCGGGCTTGCTCAGCTACACATCCTTCACTGTGGGCCGCCGCGCGCTGGGGATGCTGCTCGACCGGATCGATCCGACGGTTTCACTGGCCGTTCTCGACAGCCTGACCGGCATCGCCGAAGTTCGCGACGTCAAGACGCTGCGCATCAGGCGCCTGCCAGAGCATCACGTGGTCGATCTGGTGGCAGAGGTGGAAATCGGCAATCTGCGGGATCTGAGCAGACTGGAAAATGTCCTTGAGCACAGGATATCGGCCCTTCTTGGACGGGTGGAGATATGCGCCGCCCTACGGCCCCTGCCTGTCATCGAGAATGCCACGCCGCATCTGTGAGCACCTCAGAGCGATTCTGCTCCGAGTCGTCTTTGTTTTCGGCAGCAGAGCGGAACGGCGGCAGCACCCCATCACGCGCAGGATGCCCCTTCCCCGGAACCCGGTGCCGCAACGCGCCTGTCGCCCCGCCTGCACACAGGTCAACCAGCGATCCTGTTCAGATCCGGGGACCGATGATGCTCGCGATTGGTCGCGCGCCGGATCTCCAAGCTCGCCGCCGGGGTGATCACCACATGGTGCGGGCCGCGCGTTCCGGCCATTCGGCGTCATAGCCTTCCCCGTCAAACTCGCCTGATGTGATCTCGGCAAGCATATCCCCGACGCTCGGCAGGGATGCAATGTCGTGGCGTTCCGTCCAAAGCCCAGAGCGGATTAGCGCGCGGGCGCATTGTGAATAGACCTGTTCAACATGGATCACGATAACCGAGCGGGGCGTTTTCGCCTGACGTTCAAACCGCCGGAGGATTTCGGGATCGGCCGTCACCTTCGCCCTGCCATTCACCCGCATCGTGACATTGGAGCCCGCGATCAGAAACAACAGGCTGACACGCTCGTCACGGACGATATTGCGCAGCGAATCTATCCGGTCATTGCCTTTCCAGTCCGGCAGCCAAAGCGTGCGGTCATCGTGAATGGTGACCACCGGCCCCTCATCCCCGCGGGGGCTGCAATCTGTGCCCTCCGGCCCGATTGTCGCCAGCACGCAGAAACGCGCAGATCCGATATGCGCCCGATAGGCCGCGGTCATGAAGGGCGTGACCTTGATCCCGGAGGCCTCTCCGGGTTGCCCGTAATGGAGTTGCAGGTCTTCAAGCGATTCGATCCAGCTTGGCAATTGATCTCTCCAGATTTGGGGTTTCGCGATCATTGGGCGCAAAGCTGCCAACTCGGTGCCCTTCAGCTCAAGGGACGCATATCCCCATATCAGCCGGGCCGGTTGCCGCTGCAGCCTTTTCCCTAAAGACTACGGGAAACCGCACTTTCCTTGCTATGGCCGGACACGGGTTCCAGCAGGGTTTCGAGGATAGCTTGCAACTGACTGAAATCCGGAAATGCGGCGTCATGCGGGATCTCGGCTATCGGACGCTTTCGATAGCCTTGCGTAAACAGCACGAAGGGCAGGTTTGCGGCCAATGCGGTTTCGCTGTCAACTTCACTGTCGCCCACATAGATCGCCGTCCGGGCACCTGCCTGGGCAATGGCCGCATGCAACGGGGCCGGATCGGGCTTTCGCACGCTCAGGCTATCGCCCCCGATCACAGCCCTGAAACAGGATCCCATGCCAAGATCCTGCAATATCTTTCTGGCGATCCCCTCTGGCTTGTTTGTACAGACGGCAAGCGTGAAACCCGCTGCCGCCAAGGCCTGCAACGCGTTTTCCACATTGTCGAAGGGACGGCTCAACACGGCCGGCGCCGCCCTGTAATGGCGCATGAAGCCCTGCTCCAGCACTGCATGGCGCGCAGCATCTTCGGGGTTCTCGCCGATGTCATTCATGATTTTCGAGATCAGCGCAGGCACGCCATTGCCGATGAAACTGCGTATTCTGGCGATACCCAGCGGGGGGTGCCCTTCCTCTGCAAGCATCCGCACGGCTGCATTGTGAATGTCAGGAACACTGTCGATCAATGTGCCGTCGAGGTCAAATACGATTGCCGTCATTCATGGCCCTTTCCGATTGCCGCCGGACGCAAAATAACAAGTGCGCCATTACCGGTCTTCCATTCATTCATTCTCGACGCTGCCGCACCCGCCATGACGGCCTGCGCGCAGTTGGCCCAGGCCCCGTGACCAAATGCCAGAACCGGGGGACCAGACCGGCTCCAGACCCTGTTCAGCGTGGCACTGACACGCTGCTCGAACGCATCGAAAGTTTCGCCCAACGGCAGATTGCCGGGCGAAGATTGCCACAGATCCGGGTGGGCGGCGTGAAGCTCTGACCATGTACGCCCCTCCCAGGGCCCGAAATCGAGTTCCAGCAGCGCGTCTTGCCATAGGCCCGCGGGATGACCGTGAAGCGCTGCGGTCTGCCGAGCCCGTTGCAGAGGCGATGTCCAGACTTCCGCGAAATTCACTCCCTCAAGCACTGACAGATTCTTGGCTAGGGCAGACTGATCACCGCTGCACAGCGGATCATCAAGCGCAATATCACGCCGACCCTGCAAGCGACCCTCGGCATTCCACGGCGTGCGGAAATGCCTTATGAACCAGAGCTCTGCCATGTTCAGTCCAGCAATGACGCGCTTTGGCTGTCGATCATCAGCATGACATCAGCACCGACGGCATGCCCCGATTGCCCGGCATGATGCAGGGTATCCACAATGATCTCGCCATCTGCGGTTCCGACAAGGTAGCGGATCTGACTGCCCAGAAACTCGCGATGGGTGACTTTCCCAGCTATGGAGCCGCGCTTTTCTTCGGTCAGGGAAACACTTTGCGGGCGCAGCACGATGCGGCGCGCGCTGTCCCTGTAATTGTCGACAGCCAGCCGGTTGCCGCCCTTGGTCACGAAACAGCCGTCATTCATATGCCCCACCAGCACATTCGCGGTTCCCAGAAACCCCGCCACAAAGCCGTTGACCGGCGTGTCGTAAAGTTCCTGCGGGGTGCCGATCTGCTGAATGACCCCCCCATCCAGCACCGCCATACGGTCGGATGTGGTGTTTGCTTCTTCCTGATCATGCGTCACAAAAATTGTTGTCAGCCCCAGTTTGCGCTGCAGGGACAGAAGCTCTCGACGCATCTGGACACGCAGGGCCGCATCAAGGTTCGACAAGGGTTCATCCAGCAGCAGAACCTGCGGCTCGATCGCCACGGTTCGGGCAAGCGCAACCCGTTGCTGCTGACCACCCGAGAGTTGCGACGGCATGCGTTCGGCCAGATGCAACAACCCCACCAGTTCCAGCGCAGCCTCGACTTTCGGGCCGATCTGGGCGCGCGGCATGCGACGCTCCTCCAGACCGAAGGCCACGTTCTGCCGCACCGTCATATGCGGCCATAGCGCGTAGGACTGAAACACCATGCCGACATTGCGCTTCCATGGCGGCAGATCTGCCACATCCTTTCCATCTATCAGGATCCGCCCCTTCGGCCGCGGCCCGAACCCGGCGATGGCACGCAGAAGCGTGGATTTTCCCGAACCCGACGGCCCGAGAAAGGCAAAGAACTCGCCCGGATGGATTTCCATCTCGATCCCGGCCAGAACGGTCGTGTCCCCGAAGGACAGGTGAAGGTTCTCAATGCGGATGCCAGCTTTTTTCATGGCGTTCTTCCTTATTGCTCTGCGCCCGGGGCGGCAGCCCGGCGGTTACGGTCTTTTTCGATGATGCGCTGCGACAGGTAAGTGCCGAGCGCCACAATCACGACGGCCAGAATCCCCAGTGCCGCACCTGCTCCGCGTCCTGCAGGCGATTGCATGTAGAGATAGATCCCATAGGCAAGCGGCGCATCGGACGCCCTGCCCACCAGCATGATCGTCGCCGACAATTCGACGGCGGCGGTCGCGAAGCTGGTGACGAAGCCTGCAAGGATCCCGCCGGTCATCAGGGGGACCACAATGCGCCGCACCGTGCTGGACTTGTTCGCCCCCAGGCTTTCGGCGGCTTCCTCCAGCGACAGGGCAACCTGTTGCAGAGCAGCCATGCAGGCGCGCAGCGCATAAGGCAGGCGCCGAACGGCCAGCGCCACGATGATCAGCCCCCAGAAGCTTGACATCTGACCCAGCCCGAAGGGCAACTGAACCCCATGGAACATGCGCAGATAGCCGATCCCAAGAACCACACCGGGCACGGCAAGCGCGGCCGTGGCCATATAGTCCAGCCACTTGCGGCCGATCAGACCGGTGCGCAGCACGATATAGGCAATGGCGACGCCAAGAATGACATCGAGAATTGCCGCCGTCCCGGCATAAAGGATCGTATTCCAGATATACTGCGAAGAGGTCGTGAAAACGGTCCCGAAATGCTGCAGGGTGAACCCGTCAGGAAGCGGTGAAAATGACCATATCGTGCCGAATGCCAGCAACATCAGACCGAAATGCGGGGCCAGAACCAGTGCCAGAATGAACAGGATGACGGCCCATGCGACCAGCTTCTCGCGCGGGGCAAGATCCCGCTTTGACAGCCCGCCCCCACCCTTCTGCACGGTCGCGTAATCCTTGCCGCGCATGAACAGGAAAGATGTCCAGAGCGCGAAGATCGAGAAAGCGACCAGAATGAAGGAGATCACATAGCCCATCGGATCATTGATGCCCACGCCCGTGATGCGCAGATAGGCCTGCGGGGCCAGCATCGTGTTGACATTCAACAACAAGGGCGTTCCCAGATCATCAAAAACCTTGATGAAGACCAGAGCTGCGCCCGCCAGATAGCCGGGCATGGCCAAGGGAAACACGATGCGCCGGAACATGCGCATGCCCGAGGATCCAAGGTTCTGCGCGGCCTCTTCCATGGAACGGTCGATATTGCGAAGCGAGGCCGAGAGATTGATCAGAATGAACGGAAAATAGTGGATCGACTGCACGAATATCACGCCATTCAACCCTTCCATGAAGGGCACCTTGAAGCCGAAATACTGGTCCAGCAACAGATTAACCGTCCCATTGCGCCCGAACAGCAGACTCATCGCGACCGCCCCGACGAAAGGCGGCATGATCAGCGGGATAAACCCGAGCGACTGAATGATCGCACTCCCGGCGAAATTGAAACGCGTCGTGATATAGGCCAGCGGCAAGGCAATGATTGTCGCAAAAACCACGGACATCGCCGACACATAGAACGAGTTCACGAAGCTTTCGCGAAACAGCGATGTGTTGAAGAAATCACGGAAGTTCTGAAAGGTCATTGTCCCGGACTGCGCATCCAGAAATGCGACATAGATCACCTGAATGACCGGAAGAACCAGAAACGCCATCAGAAAGATCGCGATCAGGATACCTGTTATCGCGACACCGGACAGGCGGGGAAACAGCGTGAAACGTCCGGCACTGCGGGCCGACTGGGGTATATCTGACATGATTTTTTCCCTGGGATGGTGATGCCCGCCCCTGTTTCAGGGCGGGCAGTAGGTTCAACGCATTGCCGCTGCGCGGTCCGCCAGTTCCTTGGCTTTCGCATAATTGGCGACGGTGAACCCATCCCATGCCTGTTCAACTTCGGCCTGCCGTCCGACGACCGCGACATCGGCGCTGACGCGCGAGATCTGGAAGACCCCGGCATAGGACGGATCGAGAGACTGCTCCTCGGTGATGGGCAGCGCTTCAACAAGCGCGCGCGCCTCTGCAATAAGCGCCAGCGCCTCGGCATTGTCGCTATCCGCATGCACAGCCTCGGCGGCCTGAACCGCGGCAACTGCGGCGCGCAGATCATTCAGCCGGTAGGTGATCATCACATCAAACAACGAATTTACAAGATTATAGCGCGCGCCGGATTTATCGACATCAAAGGCAATCGCCCCCGGCGCGAAATCTTCCGAAAACGGATTCGGGAAGCCCTCCGGCACATCTTCATAAACCTCCGGGTTTACAGGCAAACGCATGATTGCAGGATTCAGCAGCACGCGCTGACCTTCCGGGGACAGCACGAATTCCACGAAATCCTGCGCCCCCTGGCTATTGGGTGCATTTGCCACAATGCCGATATTTGCAGGGACAATCGCGGTCAGGCTCGGATAGACCAGTTCGACCGGAAAGCCCGATGCGTTCGACGCAAGACCAAAGAAATCAATCACGATCCCGAAACCGGTGGAGCCGGAATTGACTGCATCAGGAACACCGAAGCTGCGCTCGGTCACTGTGTTCATGTTTCCTGAAATCCATTTCCACTTGGCCCAGCCTTCTTCCCAGCCATCGCCTTGCAGCAGGGTCTCCACCGTCAGATGAGTCGTGCCCGAACGCGAGGGCGAGGACATGGCAACATGCCCGTTATATTCCGCGCGCATCAGGTCATCCCATTCCTCCGCAACAGGCAGACCATTCGCGGCAACATAGCGGGTGTTGTACATGATCCCGTAGCCCGAGGCGGCAAAGCCGTAATAGTACCCGTCCGGGTCATTGATCGGATAGCCGCCCACCGCATCAGGAATGCCCTCGACACTAATCCCGACATTGGCCAGCAACCCTTCGGATTTCAGCACC
Source organism: Natronohydrobacter thiooxidans (assembly GCF_001884735.1). Lineage (GTDB taxonomy): Bacteria > Pseudomonadota > Alphaproteobacteria > Rhodobacterales > Rhodobacteraceae > Roseinatronobacter > Roseinatronobacter thiooxidans_A. The sequence goes on from NZ_MJAP01000037.1 coordinate 19,810, forward strand.
TCGAAGGCATCCGGTGCCGAGGCCCAGAACAGATCGGTGGTGTTGGAGTTGCGGGTTTCCTGCAGGTAAGCCACCGAGGCATTGGTGTTGCGGCTGACCACTTCAAGCGTGTGTTCGGGATGCGCTGCTTCAAATGCCGCCTTGAACGGATTGGTCAGATCCTGGGGAAAAGAGGTCACGACGACAACGGTATCCGCATGCGCGGAAGCACTGGCGATCAGCGCAAGCGCGGTTGTAAACATAAGCTTTTTCACGGGGCCCTCCCTTGGCCTGTTAGTCGGGGTGCGCATTGCCTCCTCGCAATGCACCGACACTATGCGCAATGCCGAAAAAACTTGCAAATATATGTTTTTATTAAATTTTTTGGGTCACTCCTGACCCCTGAAATGGGTCAGGAGTGACCCGCTCACCCCAGTCCGTGATGGCGCAGGCGCAGATAAAGGCGCTTTCTGGGTATCCCCAAAAGCGTTGCCGCCTCATTTTTCCGCCCTCCGACCTGCAACAAGGCGGCCTGAAGCAGCCGCGACTCGAAGCCTTCCATGGCCGCATCAAGCCCTTCGGACACGACCGCACGTTCTTCCATCGCCCCATCCAGCGAGATGTCCAGACCGATCACCAGACGCTCTGCAACGGTGCGCACCTCTCTGACATTGCCGGGCCAGGCATACCAGGCGGCCTGCCTGCGCAGCACAGCAGATATGTCAGGCACCGGCAGGTCATGGCGTTCCGCAGCCTCGGCCACGAAATGCTCCAGCAGCATTTCCGCATCGCCCGCGCGCTCGCGCAGAGGTGGCAGGCGCAGCGCCCCCGCGTTGAAGCGGTGAAACAGATCGGCCCGCAGTTTCCCTTGCGCAACAAGCTGTGCCGGATCGCCTTTGACGCTTCCCAGAATGCGCAGATCAACCTTCTGTGGCGGCATCCCGAGCGGTGATATCTCGCGCGCATCAACGACCCTCAACAGCCGCACCTGCAGGGCCTCCGGCATGGCTTCTAGTTCATCAAGATACAGCGTGCCGCCCGCAGCGCGCGCCACGCGTCCCATGGCGGATGCATCCCCGAATAATTCGCGGTCGATCTCTGCCAGATTCAGCGCGCCGCAATTCACAGCCACAAACGGCGCCTTGCGCCGCGCAGAAATGGCGTGCAGCACGCGCGCCACCAGTTCCTTGCCCGTGCCCGTTTCGCCCGCAATCAGCAAATCAACCTGCAAACCGCCCAGAACAGCCACCCGCCTGCGCAAATCAACCATCACAGCGGCCTTTCCAAGCAGCCGGTCTTCGGGGGCCATCGTGCTGGCAAGCCGGTCTCGCAGCGCCTCGTTTTCCTGTGAAAGCCTGCGCATGGCGACAGCACGCCGCAAGATATCGATCACCAGTTCCGGCGGGCAGGGCTTCTCCAGAAAATCATGCGCTCCCGCCCGCATGGCACGAAGCGCGCTCCCCACATCGCCATGTCCGGTAATCAGAATGAAGGGAATATCCGGCGCCTGCTGGCGCACCACATCCAGAAAGTCCAGCCCCGACATCCCCGGCAGACGCATATCCGACAGGATCACATCGGGCGCGATGGAAGGCAGGGCGTCCAATGCCGCCTGCGCATGTCCGAAAGCATGGACAGAGAATGCCGCAGCATTCAGGGTTTCACAGGTTGCCTCACGCAGATCTTGATCATCCTCGATCAGCAATACCGTCATCTTGCGCGTCATTTCCACACTCTCCCCTGCCCTCACGAAAGCGCAACAGAACTTTTGCTCCCCCTTCCTCGCCCGCCACGATGCTAAGGTGCCCCCCCATGTCCTGCATCACGTTGAACACGATGGACAACCCCAAGCCAAGCCCTTTCCCCAGCTCCTTGGTGGTAAAAAACGGATCGATCAATGCCGCACCGCTCAACCCGCGAAGTCCAACCCCGTTATCGGTGACCGACAGGATAACACCGCCCTCATCCTCGCGCGCGATGACAATCCGGCCATCCACATCGACCGCTTCTTCGATGGAATCCAACGCGTTTGACAGGATATTCAGCAAGACCTGCTCGATCAGGATCTCGTCGCCCTCGACAGCCATTGTTCTGACGCTGTCCGCGATTTCGATGCTGCTGCGGGTTTCCTTCAACCGATGCGCCAGCAAATCCAGAGCGGCACGCAACGGCTCGTGCATATGGACGATCTCGCGCCGATGCTCGGCACGCCGCGCAATGCGGCGCAAATGGTTGATCGTGCGCGTGATCCGACGCATCAGCGCCTCGATGCGGGCCAGTGCCGGGCCAGTTTCCGGATGGGCCTGTTTCAGGCCATGCAACCGGTGCTGCATCGCCGCAAGGGGCTGGTTGATCTCGTGGCTGATGGCAGCAGACATCTGTCCCAGCGCGGCCATCTTGCCCGCCTGAACCAGCTCGCGCTGGGTCAGTTCCAGCCGCTCGACCGCAAGACGCCGTTCGCGTACTTCATTCGACAGGTCAATATGCGTGGCCTTGAGGTCGTGAACGACCGTGCGGAAGGCATCGACCGCATGCGCCATACGCGTGAATTCATCCGCGCCATCACCGGGTTTCGGCAGAGGCGACAATTCCACCGACGAAATATGCATCAACTCATCCGTCAGTTCCCGGATACGCTTCACAATGCGTTGCCGCACGAAAAGGAACAGGATCGCCGAGCCGGAAACCGCCCCGAGAAAAATCAGCATGCCCAGACCCGTCGCGCCGCGCAGCATACGCCGCGCGGCATCATCCGCGCGTGACTGCGCCGCAAAGCGTTCTGTCCGGCCCAGATGCGTGAGTTGGGTCTGCAACGAACCAAGGCTGGCTTGGGCGCGCGAAAGCGCGTCGAGGATCTGCTCGCGCAGCAGGATTTGCTCGCGCATCAGCGCAAAGATGCCACCCGGTCCCTGCGCAAGCTCCGCCAGCTTGTCGAGCGATTGCAACAGCAGCATGATTTCGACGCGATCGGGCAGATCCGTCCGCGCAAGCGCGATCACATCAAGCGTGTCCTGCCCCATCGTCTCGACCTGTTCGAGGGCCGCGACTGTGCCCGAGGCCCGCGCCTGCAACAGCAGGGCCGACAAGGTGGCCGCCTCGGTAGCAAGTCGCTGCAGCCTGTCACGCTGGCGTCGTTCGACACCCAGTTCCCGTTCGACCTCGCTTGATCGCAGATCCGCGGGCGCCGCGACCAGAATGCGCAGGCTGGCATCCATGTTGAAGGACATGTCGTCCAGCAATGCACTGGCCTGATCCTGCACATCCACCTGGGTCCAGCGTAACTGCTCGTCAGTTTCCCGCAGCACCGATGACAAGCGCGCGCTCTCGATCGACGCAAGGATCACCTTTGACAGACTGTCGCGCAATTCCAGTTGCGCTTCGGCCATGGCATCGGCCTCGGGGGTGTTGTTCAGAACCGGACCGCGCAGCAGCTCAAGCAGGCCCGCAGCGGTATTCTCGATCCGATGCACGAAGGGCTGCATCTGCCCGTCCGGTTTCTGGCCCTCTGCCATGATTGCGCTCGACAGCGCGGCCAGCTCGCCCGTGAACTCCGCCAGTTCTCCCGCAACGGCGACGCGGGGAATACGGTCTTGCGCCAGACTGGCAAAATCCCGTTCCGCGCGCAGCACAAGTGCCATGCCTGCCCCAAGAATGATTGCCGCGATGATCATGATCGCGCCCACCCCCAGCAACAGCCGGGTCCAGATCGACAGCCCGCGCCTCATTGCCGCAACTCGGCAGCCGTCAGGCGCGCCTCTGCCGCATCCAGCAGGCGGCGCGACTCCGCTTGCCAGGCCAATAATGTGCTGCGGCCCGGAACACTCAGTCGCTGCCCCGCCTCGGTCACGGGCATATGCGTGAGGATCTGCGTGATCATGGCCCTGTCCTGCACGGCCCTGACATCCAGATCGTTCAGCCTGCGCCAAAGATCGCGGCGGCGCAGGAAATCGCGCGCGATAAATGTATTGAATACTTCATTGACCTGCCAATAGCGCTTTCGCGCAAGCTCCGGGTCATAGCGCGACCAGCTGAAGGCCAAGGCGGCGCGCAATTCGGGAATAAGACTTTCTGCAAGCTCGGCCCGGATGCCATCATTGATGGGGATACGACGTATATCCGGGCGCAGCAGAATGCGCTGCCCCTCAGGCGACAACAGAAAGGCGATGAACAACTGTGCCGCATCCGGGTTCCTGCCGCCCTTCAGGGCCGCGATCCGCGCCGGGGTAATGATGATCGGACGACCGTAACGGAACAGAACGCCTTGATCCGCACGTTGCAGCGCAAGGAAATCAATCGTCAGGCCAATGTCATGACGATCCCCCAATCCCTCCAGAACGCCAAAGGATCTGGCCGAAATGCTCTTGAGCTGCCCCGCCAGTTGCAGCAGATACGCCCAGCCCGCTTCCCATCCGCGATCCTGAAGGATCGTCTCGATCAGACTATGCGTCGTGCCCGAGCGCATCGGGTGCGACATGGTGATCCTGCCGGAATAGGCCGGATCGAGCAACGCGTTCCAGTCTTGCGGGGCCGGCAGGTCCATGGTGTTCTTCCATGCCCAACCCACAGCAGAATAAGCAAAATCGGAATGTGATCCAAACCCCAGATCAGCCAGCCGTGCATGCTCATCCAGGAGCTCGAACGCCTCCGACGCGGATGCCCAGAAAAGATCAAACTGCCGGGCATTCCCCCTGATCAGTTCATCCACTGCAGCATTGGTATTCTTGTTGAGGTGAAATATCGATATCTCCGGGTGCCGGTCTGAAAATTCCGCAAGAAACGGAGAGACGAAGTCAGCCTCATATGAGGTCAGGATATGCAATTCGTCTGCCGCAGACGCAGGCAAAGCGCCCCAGAGAGCGACGCTCAGAAATGCGAGAAATCTTGCTATCCTGCGGATCATGTCCATCTCCCATTGCGAAGCTGTCGTCACGCGACGGCCGGTGCGGCGCCCATGATGCCCAGGCAGCGGAACCCGCCGAACGGGACTGTTGCACTGAGGTGCAGCGCGGATGGTCTATATGGCTGGCCCGATTTCAGGCGAGCATGTCAAAGACCTCTTGGAGGATGCTTTACCGTCTCGGACGCACCTTTGTATAGCGGGATCGCCTGCCAGAGTGACCTGCCCCCGGTCGTCCCTTGTTCATAATGAGAGTCCTTGGGGATAGTCCGGGTAATGCTCCGGCATGGGGTATCCGGCAAAACCCGACATGGCTTTCGACGATATGAAATGCGCGCTGCGCATACATCGGCGTATCAGGGCGGTCGGGGTTCTGCAACAACGCCGGGGCGCGGCGTCCTGTTTCGATCCACGCCCCCGGGTGGGGGGCGACGCTCGGCAAAGCCTCTGTTCCGGGCCATAAAGGCGTTTCAATCCGCGCCCCCGGGTGGGGGGCGACGTGTGCAGGCGGGCTTGGGCGACTTCTGCGGGGGTGTTTCAATCCGCGCCCCCGGGTGGGGGGCGGCCAGCCTGCGCGTGAACGGCGAGGGCCTGATGGCAGTTTCAATCCGCGCCCCCGGGTGGGGGGCGACCTGTTCTCCGCGGTCGGCAGGCTGAACCCATCCAGTTTCAATCCGCGCCCCCGGGTGGGGGGCGACGCCTCGGTCGCCCAGTCGAATGTAGCGTGACAGCGTTTCAATCCGCGCCCCCGGGTGGGGGGCGACCCTGCCCGCCGAAGCGCAGAGAGACGGGAGAGGCGTTTCAATCCGCGCCCCCGGGTGGGGGGCGACATGCGCGATAAACCCGCTCGACCCGACGCGAAAGTTTCAATCCGCGCCCCCGGGTGGGGGGCGACACCCACCGGTGACGAACAGATGGGCGATATACTGGTTTCAATCCGCGCCCCCGGGTGGGGGGCGACGTGCGGGGCGTGTCGCGCTTGACCATGCCATAGGTGTTTCAATCCGCGCCCCCGGGTGGGGGGCGACACGCACCCGCCAATACCTAGCCGAGATGGAGGGGTTTCAATCCGCGCCCCCGGGTGGGGGGCGACATTTTCTTGGTCTCGATGGAGACAGACCACACGGTTTCAATCCGCGCCCCCGGGTGGGGGGCGACCTGCCGCTTTCACGCGCCCGCTTGATGCTGGACGCGTTTCAATCCGCGCCCCCGGGTGGGGGGCGACCGATCTTGCCGCCTTCGTCAAGGCTCTTGACCTCGTTTCAATCCGCGCCCCCGGGTGGGGGGCGACAGTATTCCTGAGCCATGCGGGCGAAATGGGCAGAGTTTCAATCCGCGCCCCCGGGTGGGGGGCGACCTGTTCGTCACCGGTGGGTTTGTCCCGGACGGGGTTTCAATCCGCGCCCCCGGGTGGGGGGCGACCTGCATACGCGGACAGGTGCGCGCGCATATGGGATGTTTCAATCCGCGCCCCCGGGTGGGGGGCGACGAGAACCATTGACGGAGCTTTTAACGGTTCTGGGTTTCAATCCGCGCCCCCGGGTGGGGGGCGACAATCGGCATGAAGGATTATCGATATCAGGACATCGTTTCAATCCGCGCCCCCGGGTGGGGGGCGACGAAAACCTCTATGTCACTTGGGTCAGCACAAGCGTTTCAATCCGCGCCCCCGGGTGGGGGGCGACCGCAGTTCAATTTCTCGAGTTCACGCGCGGCGCTGTTTCAATCCGCGCCCCCGGGTGGGGGGCGACTTGCGGCTTTGTCAGTGGCCGTGATTGATGTGAAGTTTCAATCCGCGCCCCCGGGTGGGGGGCGACCGACCAACTCGTTTTCACGCGCATAACCGGAAGGTTTCAATCCGCGCCCCCGGGTGGGGGGCGACGACATGACAGGCGTAGCGCTTGCCTTTGGCGCTGTTTCAATCCGCGCCCCCGGGTGGGGGGCGACGTGACAAACTGGAAAAATGGATTGAGGACAACGCGTTTCAATCCGCGCCCCCGGGTGGGGGGCGACGATCGCGAAAATCCTTGGCGACAGGACGACAGATGTTTCAATCCGCGCCCCCGGGTGGGGGGCGACTCGGCGAAGTTGGTCTCGCTCTGCGGCGAGGGCGCGTTTCAATCCGCGCCCCCGGGTGGGGGGCGACGCGTCAAGACAATCCGAGAAATCATCAAGCTGCGGTTTCAATCCGCGCCCCCGGGTGGGGGGCGACGCTCGATTTCGTGTTGAAACCGTCAAAAGTCAGGTTTCAATCCGCGCCCCCGGGTGGGGGGCGACAAGCGCGGGACCACGTTTCGCGCGACCTTTGGTTTCGTTTCAATCCGCGCCCCCGGGTGGGGGGCGACTCTCGCCTCTTAACAGATTATCTTCGCTGGTCAAAACTACTGCTCTTTGCGAACCTAGAGGACAGGGCGGTTTGTTGCTTGCCAGTTCAGCAAACAAGACAACATCTATTCACGATATCAATCCCTTGCATAAAACGCGAAAGGGCCGGGGTTTTGATGTGCGCTTGGGTTTCGCACAGGGCAGAGCACAGGCCCGTCAGAGGATCAGCGTCCCGTCAAAATCCGTCGCGGGTTTGGTGCCATGATGCTCGACCCGGCGCTTCCAGTTCGACCCCAGATGATAGAATCTCAGACTGTCCTCCGTCTCATCATATTCTGCCAGGAGCCGCGCGCGCAAGGATGTCCAGAGCGCCGGGTCAACATCGCATTCAAACACCGAATATTGCACGCGCTGCCCGAAATCCTGACAGGCCTGCGCGATACGCCGCAGACGACGGCGGCCCGCGGCGGTCTCGGTTTTCACATCATAGGTAATCAGGACCAGCATCGCTATCTCCAGACAAAGGCAGGGTAGCCATCCAGATCGCCGCGCAAATGCCGCGCCAAAAGCTGCGCCTGAACATGGGGGAAGAGGCCGAAAGGCAGTTTCTCCCTGAGGAACGGATGCTCGATCGGGCTGCGCTTGCGCTCCTGCCAGGCGGTCAGAACCGTCTTGCGCGCCGCCTCGGTCAGGATCACCCCGCCGGTTTCCTGCAGATCAAAGTCGCGCGCGGAAATCTGGCGGCGGTTGATCAGCGACAGGCACAGACGATCCGCCAGCGGGGCGCGGAATTCTTCCATCAGATCCAGCGCAAGGCTGGCGCGTCCGGGGCGGTCGCGGTGCAGAAACCCCATCTGCGGGTCCAGACCCACAGCTTCCAGCGCGGCACGGCAATCCGCGGCCAAAAGCACATAGAGAAAGGATAAAAGCGCATTCGGCGCGTCGCGCGGCGGGCGGCGGGAGCGGCCGTTGAACACCATCCCTTTCGCGCGGATCAGATCCGCGAAAACCGAGAAATAGGCATGTGCCGCCTCGCCTTCCTGTCCGCGCAGCATGTCGCCATCCGCCGCGCCAAGCGCCAGCCGCGCCACATCCGAGAGCCGACGCTCGGCCATGTCCAGCCTGCCCCCGGGGTCGCCATAATCGCGTATCGCGCGGCGCAGCACCCCGCGCTGATTGGCGGCCTTGGCGGCGACCATGGCGCGGGCGACAGGCAAAGGGTCATGCAGGGTCCGGTTATGCTGCGCACGCCGCAGCAGCACATTGCCGCTGACCGGCCCTTCCACACGGGCCAGAAACCGGCCCGACCAGCCCAGATAGGTGATGCAGATACCGGCCTCGGCGCAGGCATGCATCAGTTGCGGCGAGACACCGACCTGCCCGAAACAGATGATCGCGCCCAGGAGATGCAAGGGCGCGCGCCCGCGTTCCTTGCCCTCAAGCTGCACCACCACATTGGCACCATCCTTATGCGCCCAAGCGCCTTCGGAGGTGATATAGAGCGTGTTGAGCAGCTTTTTCATTCCGGCACCCCCTGCGCGGCAATCGCGCCTTCCAGCCAGCGACCTATGCCCTGACGGCGCGAGGCGATGCGCGGGCGGCAATCATCCAACAAGGAGCAGCGGTCGCAGCGATCCGAGCTGTAGCTTGCGACGGGAAGTGCGCCGCTGTCACGGCAGGCGCGGATCTCGGACGCAACCGCAGAGGTCAGGGCGCGCAGATCATCGTCAAAGGCGACAATGCTGCGCCGCCGGGTCTGGCCGTAGAAGAGCGCGCCCTCTTGTATCTGGCAGGCAAACATCTCCTCCAGACACAGCGCCTGCGCGCAAAGCTGCACCTCATCGGCGCGATGCGCCTTGGCTTTGCCGCGTTTGTATTCGACGGGATAGGGGCGCCCGCCGCGCAATTCCACCACATCGGCCACGCCATGCAGCCCGTGCTGATCAGAGCGGATTTCCACCGCGCGCAGCACGCGGATGCCCGGACGGGTTTCTGCCCGCCCGGAATCGGCGCGTTCATGCATGAGCCGCCCTTCGGCGGTGAAGCTGTTCTCGGTCCAGATCCGTTCAATATGGATCAGCGCATATTGGCGCGGGCAGAAGAGCCAATGCTGCAGGGCTGAAATCGGGATGTCCTCAGACGCCGACATCATCAATATTCTTTCCCGATACGGCAATGCGCTGGCATCGCGGCCACCGGTTATACCCGACAGCCGGATCATTTGCCCCAAGCTCCAGGATAAACTCTTGTTCTTTCTGCGTGATCTCCTGTCTGCTTGCCGCTTTCCTGTACCAGAGAACCTGTTTTCGAATGGTGAAATCCGCCTGCTCCTGCGGGTTGAAATCCGCAGCAACCAACGCGGCGTTCACGCTGCCGAAATAGGTCAGCGTATCGGTCCGGTCCTGACCTATGTAAATCTTTCCGTTCGGATAGGTTATCTTATAGATCGCGGGCACTTCGGACACTCTCCCTGTCAGATCACCCGTCAGAAGGGCTCAACAATCTCGATACCCTGCGGCAGGTTCTCGCGGTCCAGCGCGATCTGATAATCCCCGAAGGCCCGCGCAGGCGGCAGGTTATGCGTGCGCGGATCGCCCACGGGAATGGTGTCATCACCCGAACGACGATGGACCGTCACCCGCTCGAACAGCTTATGCGCCTGCGCATTGCCCAGCGCGCTGTCATGGCGGAACGCGATCAGGCGGCGCGCGGCCATCTCGCCGCGTGCGGCAGAGCGGTCCAGATCAAGCATATCGCGCAAGGCCGCCCAGAGGGTTCGCAGATCATCCTCGGAAAAGCCGGTCTTCTCGGCCAGTTTGGCATTGATGAAACCATGCGCACGATAGAGCCCATAGGGCACGATATGCTTGCGTCCCATGGTACGTTCCTTGTCGCGGTCTTTTTCATTCGTGACCGAGGAGCGCGTGATCGAGATTTCCAAGGGCAGGATCGGTTCTTCCGAGCGCGCGAAAGTGATCTGCACCGGCCCGCGTACCTGCCCGCAATTGACCCCGGTTGTCATTACCGCCCCGAATGCGCGGATGTCGAAGAAATTGGCGCACATCCAGTCGGTCAGCACCCGTGCCTCGGCGTCATCCTTGGGCAGGTGGGAATAGTCTTTCGGCTTGGTGGGCGTGGCACCTGTCGCCGTCCAGGCTTCCTGATGCGCCTCGTTCAGCACCGCGCGCTCGGTCATGTAGATGCGATGCCCGGCACCGCCGCCATGCGCGGCCTCGACATAATTCCTGATCTTGCGCTTGATCGCCACATCCGACACCAGCCCCTGGTTGGTTTCCGGGTCCATGCGCGGCAGATTGCCCGCATCCGGGTCGCCATTGGGATTGCCATTGGCCACATCGAAGAACAGCACGAAATCATAACGGTTTTGCAGGGCGGTCATTTGGCTTCCTCTTCCTTGGTCGATTTGGTCCAGCGCTGATGGTAATATCCGGCGATGAAACGCCCCTGATCTTCCAGCGACAGGGCGCGCGGCAGATCGGCCCCCAGCCCCAGCCAGATGCTTCCCAGTTCTTTTTCCAGCCAATGGCCGATCCCGCCGCTCTCGCCTTTCTTCAAGAGCGCCAGATGATGCGTGGCATTCTTGACCAGCAGCGGAAACACCCGCGCTGGCGTGGCCGAGGCTGCCGCGAAATAGCGGTCCTTGATCGTCGCATTCAGCCCCGGCAGGGCCGAGGATTGCGCGCGTTCAAGCACGGCGAAAAGCCGCCCCAGCCGATAGGCCGGGTTGGTGTTTTCCGGATCAAGGCTCACGGGAATTTCCTCCTGTCTGGATGTTCGGTTGATCACCGCCTTGCAGATCGCGGCACGGCGGCCATTGATATCACCATCGGCGCGGATGCGCCCGATCACGGCGGAAAGCAGCATGCGCGGCAAGGGCTGGCCGGTCAGAACCGCGCGCATCACCTGCCCGCCCAAAAGCGGCGGGATATTCTCAGCCTTGCGCAGCAGCGCGGTTTCATAAAGCAGCGACCAGATGGCGGGCGGGCCTTTCCATGGCGCGGGTTCCAGTTCCAGATCCTGCCAGAACTGCGTCACATTGCGGGCAAAACCGCCCATCGTGCCGGGAAACCAGAAACGCACCGACAGCCGCGCGGCATTGGGCGCAAGGCCCAGCATGTAGATACGCGCCTTCGGGTCGAGCCTCGGGTCATCCCCGGCGCGGCCCTCGGCCAGATTGATCAGCGCCGCGCGCATTTCATTCAGCGCGTCCTGTTCGTCGGGCGGGTTGACAGCCGCGCCCATCAGCCAGTCGCCGAAATCTGCTACAGCAGGGACAGGCGCCTCTGCCCAAAAGACCACCGTGCTATCCGCAATGCGGATATTGCGTGCCGATCCGCGCGCCAGCAGGGCGTTCAGCGCTGTACCATAGGCAAAGGCCGCCGCGCGCGAGACCGGCGCATTCTCGCCCTGCGCCTTGCCGAAGGATTCGTAGGCATCATTGTTGAAGGACACAAGCGAGGCACCCGCACTCTGCGCCCCCATCACCCCCTTGATCTTGGGGTGCAGCCGTTCCACCGGCCCGCTTTCCCCGGAGACAAGGCAAAGCCCGCCCTCCCCCTCTGCGGGCACCGTAAGCAATTGCAGCGCCGCAGGGCGCGTATGCACAAAACCCGGCCCCGACCCGTCGTCGAATTCAAACACGATATTCTGATCCAGCGCCTCGGCGGGAAAACCAAGCAGGGCAAAATCTCCGGGCTGCCAGCGCCCCACGAAATTGCGCAGGGCGATCAGACCGGGATCAGTGGCATCCGCCAGCAGCGCCAGATGCGCCTCGACAAAGGCGGCATGTTCCTCGGCAGTGCGCTTTCCCTGTCCGGGGATCAGGACAGTCTTGCCCTCTTCGGTTTCGCTCTCAACCGCAATGACCCCAAAAACATAGGCCGTCTTGTCCCAGAGCATATTGGGCTTGATCCCGGATGTCCTGCTTCCCGCAGGCACCGCCATCGGCACCGGCGCGGGTTTCCTGCCCGCATGGCTGCGCTTGTCGGCCAGCCGCAGCGGCGTGCCATCGGCGTCCAGCACCACAGCAAAGGAAATATTCTCGGTCGAGAATCCGGGAAGCGGCGCCTGGCCCTTCTCGGCCATCCGCTCATAAAGCCGCGCGAGCGAGGCCAGTATGGTCATCGTACCATCCCCCCTGCCCGCGCCGCCGCCACATCAATCACCCCGTCCACCATCTCGGCGCGGAAGAATTGCGGCGCATTTCCATTCGCGAAATCAATATCATAGAGCATCCAGCCCAGATCCTGCCGACCTGCCAGCGCCGATTGCGGGGCCTCCTCCACCCAGTCGAAAGAGGCTGCAAATTCGCGCAGGCCCAGGGCCGGACGGTGGAAACACTGCCCCTTCTGCGCGCGCCGCCGGAAAATGTCGAAATGCTTGGCCGGGCTGTCACCATTCGCCTTGTCGGTCATCTCGAAATGCGCCTCGATGACATAGGCGACATCGCGCAGCGCCATGGTGGCGCGCTGCTGGCGGTTATCCTCGACCACCAGATGCAGCCCGGTCAGATCGCCCGAGACCATCGCGGATTTCGCATTGCGCGCCGAGATCTTCGCGCCGACCTCATTCTTGCGGATATTCTCGAAACGGATGGGGTTGAGCACATGAATGCGGTCCACCACCCAGCGGATCGCGGGTTTCCAATGCACCGCTTCCAGAATGCCGCGCGCGGCAGAGGGGGTGATCACATCATAAGAAACGCGCTCGACCTTCATTTCCGGGCGGGTGAAACAGGCGTAATCCCCCCAGACATGCAGTTTGACACCAAATCCCAAACGCCCCTCCCTCAGTGTATCAAATTCCCCAGATCCTCCGGGTTCTCTGGCGAGAACCCTGCCGCGTCATCATACAATGCGCCATTGTCGAGCACGACGAACTGATCCCCGAATTCCTCCGCTCGCGCGACATGCGCCGCCCCCAGGCGCACCAACTCGTTGCGGATGCGCGGCGCGACCAGGACCGTGAACCGCTGCATCGCCCGCGCAATCGCGCCGGGAAATTTACCGTGTTCCAGCAATCCGCGCGCTTCGGCATCCAGCCCATAATCGCCCGTGCCAATGATCAGCGGGCGGCTTGCATCCTCGATCAGGCGGAAATCGGCGGCGATATCGGCAAAGGGGAAATCCAGCTGCGACCCCGCCCCTTCGATCTGTTTCAGGATGCAGCGGCTGTCCAGATCGGCATTGCGATCCCAGTAGAGCCGCTGGAAATAGGCGCGGATCGCATCGGGATGCAGCGGATCGGGATAGGCGCGCAGCACCTCGCGGGCGATATCGGCATTCAGCACCAGTTCCGGGGGCGGCGGAAACCCGTCTTCGGGGTCAAACACATAGACCTGCCCCTTCGCCATAAGCCCGTTGCGATTGCAGCGCCCCGCCGCCTGCACAATGGAATCCAGCCCTGCAACCGCGCGCCAGACCTCGGGGAAATCCAGATCCACCCCGGCCTCGACCAGGGCGGTAGAGATCACCGGCCCGTCAAAGCCTGCCTTGATCCGCGCCAGCACATCCTGCCGGTGCCGCGCGGTCATATTCGTGCTCAGATGCAGCGCGCGGCCCTTGCCCAGGAGATCGAACAGCGCCCGCGCCTGCCGTTTGTTATTGACGATCACCAGCGCCTTGCGACCGGCCACCCGCGCGGCCAGATCGTCATTGCGCATCGCCCCCGCCTGCTGCACCTCAACCCGGCGCATCGCATCGTGCAGGCGTTCCGGGTCCGGGGCAATCTCGCGGCTGGCAGATTTTGGAATTGCCTCTTTCAGGTTTGGCATGTCTTTATCGCTGATCGCAGGCTGGGTCGCCGTGCACAGCACCACCGAACAGCCATAGCCGCGCGTCAATTCCTTCAGCGCGGCCAGACAGGGCCGCAGGTAATTCACTGGCAGCGACTGCGCCTCATCCAGAATGATCACCGAATTGGCGATATTATGCAGCTTGCGGCATTTCTGCGTCCGGTTGGAAAACAGGCTCTCATAGAACTGCACCGCTGTTGTCACGACCACCGGTCGATCCCAGTTCTGCGCCGCCAGCTTCATCCGCTCTGCGGCAAATTCGTCGGGAAAATCACTCAGGTCAAACCCCGAATGATGCTCCAGCACTGCATCCGCATCGCCAACTGCGTCGCGAAACACATTTGCCGTCTGCTCGATAATCGCCATGAAGGGCGCGACATAGATCACACGTCGCAGCCCATGCGCGAGCGCATGATCCAGAGCGAAGCGCAACGCGCTATAGGTCTTGCCGCCCCCTGTCGGAACGGTGAGCGTGAAAAACCCCGGCGACAGCGCTGCACGGCTCTGCGCCGCCGCAAGCACCTCTGCGCGCAAGCGGTTTACATCGCTCAAAGCCGGTCCGAACCCTGCAAGCTTCTGTGACAGCGCATCGCGCAATTCCGTCAGATCAAACCCCGCCCCGCGCGGGGCATCCGGCGTGTAATACCGCTCGGTTTCGATAAAATCCGCATCGACAAGGGCAGAGAACACCATGCGCGTGAAGAACTGCAATTCAAAATGGGCAGGCTGCGCCAGCCCCTGAAGCGGGACGGGCACGCGCGGCACCGGCAGGTCGACCCCTTTGGGCAATTCAAGCAGTTCCGCCTGCGAAATGCGCTCTCTGAGCGGGGTTGCGGGCTGCCCATGCGACCTTGCCAAGCCGTTCGGCAACCCTGAATGATGCCCCGCGATGCAAAAGGCGATCAGCTTGGCGATGGGGCTATCCTTGAACGCCTCAAGGATATATCTGGCCCCCTCGCCGCTATGCGAGGTGCTGTTCGCCTCGCCATGCAGCTTGCGCTGAAATCCGGGCTTTACCTTGCCAAGGTCATGCAGCAGCCCGGCAATTTCCGCAAGCGTGTCTGCACCGAACCGCCTCGCATTCGCCCCTGCAGCGGCGCGGACAGCCGCCAGATGATCAATCAGAAGTTCCCATGGCTTTTGGTCAGAAGAATGCGCAAACAAGGCCAAGAATATACCCCGTCGAAAATCACTTCAACAATTAGGCCCTGCTTCCATGCAAATTGCAACAAACTTCGCGCGCATCCTGTGGAGTCACGCGAGATCGGTTGACGTCGGCTTGCAGTCCAGAAAAGACGACACGTGTTTTCCCGATGCAGGGCCTGACGCGGGGTGCAAACCCGCCACCTTGATTTTATCCAATGATTTCAATGTGATGTGGCGGAGGCGATGAAACGCGAAGCAACGCTTCATTAGGCCTTGTCTTATGATTTTCTC
>NZ_MJAP01000038.1 GCF_001884735.1 Natronohydrobacter thiooxidans
CGGCGTCGAGGATTTTCAGGAAATCCGGATCCGGCATTCGAAATACGCGGCCTCCCGCTTTGCCCATGAGGCGGCCCCGGCGCTGACGCGGTTTGCGAATTCCTCGCCGCAGGGCTTCGTGAACGGCATCAAGGCCGCACGGCAGCAGATCGTGGCGCGGACCGACGAGGATCGCGCGGACTTCCTGCGCAAACGCGGCTTCTCGAAGGCGGAGTCGGGTAAGATCATCGAGAAGGTGCTGATGGAGTCAAATCGCCAGCCCGAGACCGTTTTCGATTTTGTTCAGGGCATTACACGGCTTGCGCGTGACAAGACCCAGCAGGATGCGCGTCTGGACATGGAAGGGCGCGCCAAGAAGCTCCTCGACCGGGTCGGCTGATATGACTTGGGGCGCCTTGATGGCGCCCCACTGAAATCGTCGTGAACAGCCCAAACCTACCGGACCGCAGATCTCATTCGATCCATTTCCCTTTCAATTATTGCAGCGCAGTCTTGAACCGCGTCCTCGGCCGTATCCACGATCACTCGGCTGCCTTGCCACGGCTCAAATACTCGATTGCATACCGCTTGCCAGTCAGGAACCACCAGGTCGTCAATGTCACTTGTGCGGTTCTCGACTCTCTTCTTGTGGAGGGCCTTATTTGAGCAGATCACCTCCACGTTCAAAAGCTGAGCAGCGCCGGCAGCGGCAGTTTTGATCCATAGGTCTCGTGACATGTCAATTGGATTGACGGTGTCTGCTATGACATCGAACCCGAGTAGCAGATTGTCTTTCGCGATAGATGAGATTGCCAGATAGCCTGCATCCTCTGCAGGGTGGATCTTCAGGACACTCCCTTTCAAGGCGGCTTCCACAGAATCCACGCGAAGATGGATGGCCTGAGTGCGCGCCGCCAGCTCTTTTGCCAATGTTGTTTTGCCGACACCAGGAAGGCCGGAAAGTGAAACCAATATTGCCATCTCATAAGTCTATCAATTGAGATTCCACTTTGCCACACGAACGGCAGCGAAGTCCCGCATTTCCAACGTAGGCCTTCATCACCCGTCGCCCCTTCGAGGAAGAGGGCGGCGGTTTGGTCTTTGACGGTGAAGCGGGGAGAGTGGCTTCCTGCGCCGTCGGAGATCTGAGCCATGTTCGACCTGTCCCTGCCCATCCAACCCTCCATCCGTCCAAGCGGCCACACGCCACACTGTCTGCATGGCGCCGCTGATCCCAACCGCCCCTTCGCCCTGACGGTTCCGAACCCCTTGCCTGCTGCGCAGATGTCGGGCCTTTCCGCACCAATGGTTCTCGCGCGCTTCGCCACGCTGCCCGATGCCATGCAGGGCGCGATTGACCATGCCGAGGGCATCGCCCCCGATGCAGCCCCGCAGATGATCGCCATTCTGGACCGTGACGACCGTCTCGTGCTCGCGGGTGCGGCCAGCGACTTTGCAGTGGCCTGGTGCCATCCGGTGACCAGCGCCGCCGAGGCGCGCTCCGTGGTGCATGGGGCAAGCCAGCTGCGCGCGCAGGCGGGCCGGGCGCAGGACTGGCGCGAGCCCGATCTGGCACAGCGCTTGCGCCAGCGTGCCGATCTTCTGGATGCGCGGCTGGTCGACCCGCTCTGGCGCGGATTTGCCGCTCGCGCGCTGCAGATCGCTGCGTGAAGAGGAAGAGGCGGGCAGGGCAGAAATGCGCTTTGCGGGGGGAGAGGAAAGACCACCCGGCAAGGCGCATTCCCAAGCTCGTTTCAAGGAGAGACCCATGCGCCAGACATCCCCCACATTGCCCGCGCCGCTGCGCCCGCCCAGCACGGATTTTCAAAGGCTGCGGGCCCAGCATGCCGAGGATGAGGCGCGATTTTCAGCGCTGATGGCCGCCAACACTACCCGGCTCTATGATCATCTGACCCATGCCGGCATCACGCATGTCATGGTCAGTTTCCACTGTGATCATGACATCTGCCGGATCACAGACCTCACGGCCTGGTCGGATGATGTGGAACGTCCCTGTCCAGATGTGGAAATCCCCTATGTTGCGCCAATCCCGCGCGCGCCTGCGCCGCGCAATCTGGCGCTCAGCGATGCAATTGCGCGGATAACCTGCGATCTGCTGCTCGATCTGCGCGCCTCATCCGATATGTCCACACCCGCTGATGGTCGCCTCTCGCTCGACGCCCGCGCCCGCGCGAACCTGCTCGAATACAATCCGCGCGGGGCTCTAGCACCTTCCGCTGCTCAGCGGCACTGCCGCGCCGCCTCCCCCGCGCGCGGGACATGGTGATGGACCTGTTCTATCCCCGTCTCGGCGTGACCCCTCAGGACAGGCTTTGCACTGTGCTGCGCGCCGCGATCCGGGCGCTGCATCCCAGCCTGCGGCGCATGCGCGGATTGCGCGCCGCACGCCAGCGCTTTTATCGCGCCATGCTGGCCAGTCACGCGAGGCTGCAGGCTGAGACCACGCCAGTGGGCGCGAACTGACACCGACGCACCTTGATCATCGCAACCCACCACACCCTCATGCCCGGCCATTGGTCGGGCCTTTTCTTATGGAGACCCCAATGGCGGATTATTTCACCCGTTTCTCATGCCTTTTGGATGTCGGCACGCCCGACAAGGCCGCACGCGCCCTTGAGGCGTTCATGGCGCTGCGCAACGATGCCGATGCCGATGCCGATGCCGCGACCGAGGACCTGCATTGCGGCTTTGACCTGTCGATCCAGAACGATCCTTCAGGTTCAACCCTCTGGATCCATGATGACGGGAATGGCGATACCGAGGCCGTCATTCGCTTCGTGCTGCGCCTTGCGGAAGAACTCGACCTCACCGGCCTCTGGGGGTTCAGCTACGCCCTGACCTGTTCCCGTCCGCGCATTGAGGCCTTCGGCGGTGGCGCGCATGTGCTCGACCTTGGCGCGCGCAGATTGATCGGCGCGACCAGCAGCCAGGACTGGCTCGTCGATGCGCTGAACGGGGAGGACGCACATGCCTGAGGTCATCTGCACCACAGTCTACCAGTTCCCCGAGCTCTCGGATGCCGCCAAGGACAAGGCGCGCAGCTGGTATCGCGATCTCGGCCCCCACGACGACTGGTGGGACGCGGTCTATGAGGATTTTGAGCGCATCTGCGACATCCTCGGCATCTGTCTCAAAACCACGCCCGTACGCCTGATGGGCGGCGGCACGCGTCAAAAGCCCTGCATCTGGTTCTCCGGGTTCTGGAGCCAGGGGGATGGGGCCTGTCTGGAAGGATACTGGTCCCACGCCAAGGGTGCGACCGTGCGCATCCGGGACTACGCGCCCACGGACGCGACGCTGCACAGCATCGCGGACCGGCTGCAGGCCATCCAGCGGCGCAACTTCTACCAGCTTGCTGCCGAGGTCAGCCACCGGGGCCGCTATTTTCACGAGTACACCATGTCGGTGGACGTCACCCGCGACAGCCCGACCTGGCAACCGCCCACTGAGGATGCGGAAGAAATCGTGACGGAGGCGATCCGCGATCTGGCCCGGTGGCTGTACCGCCAGCTTGAGGCGGAATACCACCACCTGACCTCCGACGAGGTCATTGAGGACGGCATCATCGCCAATGAATACACCTTCACCGAAGCAGGGCGGCGGTTCGGGTGACGCATTCTCGGGCGCAACCCATCTCTTGCAGAATATCCAGAATGTATGTATATTCTGCACAAATGGAGATACAGATCATGCATGAGCTTCCCGAGTTCAAGGCGGCCGACCTGACGCGTCACACAAGTGACCTGTTTGATGCGGCCATTCGCTCGCCGATCGCGATCACCAAGCATCGCAAGCCGAAGTTCGTGTTGATGAGCATGGACCAGTACCAGCAACTCGCGCGGGGGGCCACGCAGCAGGCTCACATGATCGATGAGATGCCCGAGGATCTCAAGGCGCTGATGATAGGAGGGCTTGAGCGGGACTTGACGCGGGCGGATGACTAAGCCTGCTGCTGGAGAGGTTTTCCGCTACCCGTTTCTGTGGAAACGCGAACAAATGGCGGGCGAGACCGAGGGCCGCAAGACGCGGCCTGTCTGTATCGCCGTCACTGTTGCCAAGTCCGATAGCGAGACTGTGGTGTTCATCCTGCCGATCACCACGCAGCCGCCCTTGGCCTCGCGCAAGTTTATAGAGGTGCCACAGATCGAGTCGCAGCGCGTGGGGTTGGAAACCCATGTCCGCAAATGGGTCATGCTGGACGAGATCAACACCGATATTCTGGAGCGGTCCTATGTCTGGGAGGACCGCACGCCCATCGGCACGTTCAGTTCCGTCTTCACGTCCAGGATCCAGTCCAGCCTGATCGCGCTTGCCCGGTCGGGCGGGGCATCGGTGGTTGATCGGCTGAAGTGATCTCGATCACCGCAGGGTCCGCCCAACCTCACCTGTTCCCGTCGATCCATTTCGACATCAGCCCCTTGTCGCGAAAGCACTCATCCGGGACGGCGCGGCGTTTGATCCGGGCGAGTTTCTCGGCGAAGGCTACCTGCCTGGATGTCGGCAACCGGTCCATGTCTGATGCCGGTTTCAACCGGGCCTGTGTCTCGATCCAGACGCTGAGCGCGCGCCGGTCTTGCTGGACCTCCCATGGCAGAAGCGTCTGGTTGCGCAGGGCGAGCGACCGCGCATAGGCGATCTGCTTGGGCGTGGCGGGCAGGGCGAATGTGGTCTCTTCCATCGGGGCGGTCTCCCTCTCTGGCGTGTCTTTCATTATAGAACATAAAGCGAACAAATGCAAGTCAGACGTCACAATCACAGGGGTTTTGAGAGCTTGAGGGGGGCTGGGAAAGATCAGGCCTGAGGGTGCCCGAGAGAGGGTGTCCGGGCCTGATCCTGTCCCTCATTCCGGAGTTTCCCGATGACCCATCTCGCCCCTTTTGTTCAGCCGCGCGCGCTTGCGCCTGTTGTCCCCATCCCGTCCCCCGATACGACCGCTGCGGTCTTGAGCGTGGCCGAGGCGCTGCAGCCTGATCTGGCGCAAGGCTTCCAGATCGACGCGCTGCGCCTGCGCGTTGAGATGGAACGCGCCTTTGGCGGCTCCGATGCCGACGGCGCCTGGGATTGGAAGCTTGCCTATGAGGCGGGCGAGGTGGCGCTCGTCCTCTTCCTGCGCAAATTCGGCCGCGCGCTGCTGGCCCGGGCAGGATCACCCGGCGCACTCTTGCCGATCCTTGCCAAGGTGGCGGGGCTCTTGCCCACGCATACCCGCCGCTCGGAGGAGATGGAGCGCTTCCAGCAATTCAGCACACCGCTGCCTATGGGGCTCGCAGCGCTGGCTGCGGCACAGATCACCGCGCGCGATCTGGTGCTCGAGCCTTCCGCCGGGACCGGGCTTCTGGCGATCCTCGCCGAGATCGCCGGCGGCAGTCTCGCGCTGAACGAGTTGGCCGACACCCGCGCGGATCTTCTGCGGCGTCTGTTTCCGGGGCGCCCCGTCACCAGTTTCGACGCCGCGCAGACCGATGATCATCTGGACGCAGGCCTGCGCCCGAGCGTCATCCTGATGAACCCGCCGTTCTCGGCCATGGCCAATGTCGATGGCCGCAGCACAGACGCGACAGCGCGGCACCTGCGCTCGGCGCTTGCCCGGCTCGCCCCCGGCGGTCGTCTGGTCACCATCACCGGTGCCGGTTTCGCGCCGGATGCCCCCGCCTGGGCCGAGACCTTTGCCCGCCTGACCGCGTCCGCGAATCTGGTCTTCACTGGCGCTGTGTCCGGTGCAGCGTTTGCCAAACACGGCACCAGCTTCGAGACGCGGATCTCTGTCTTCGACAAATGCCGCGATGGCGAGCCGGGCGGCATTACCGCCGATCCGGCGCGCCCGACCTCGCCGGATGTGGCCAGCCTGCTGTCGCTGATCACCACCCATGTCCCTCCGCGCCTCGAGTTGGCGCAGGTCGCACCAGCCGGGCATGGCCCCACTTCCCCCTTCCCGGGAAATCCTACCCGCGCCGCGCGCGCCGCCATCAGCTCATCGCGCACCACGCCAGCAACACCCCCCACCAACACCTCCGCGCAGATCGAGGCCACAGACCTCGCTTACAGCCTGCGCGATGCAACCGAGGATGATACCAGCGCGTGCCTTTCCGACGCGATCTACGAGACCTTCCGCCTGCAAGCGATCGACATCCCCGGCGCGGCCCCACACCCGACCAAGTTGGTGCAGTCGGCGGCCATGGCCTCGGTCGCGCCTCCGAAACCCAGCTACCGTCCGAAACTCCCCGCCGCCGTCCTGCGGGACGGCTTGCTCTCCGACGCGCAGCTCGAGACCGTAATCTACGCGGGCGAGGCGCATGGCGCGTATCTCGCGGGGTCCTGGACCGTCGATGAAACCGGCGACATGGTTTCGGCGGCGCCTGACGATGCCGCTGACGCCATCCGCTTCCGCCGTGGGTTCTTCCTCGGCGATGGCACAGGCGCGGGCAAGGGCCGCCAGTCGGCCGGAATTGTGCTCGACAACTGGGCTCAGGGTCGGCGCAAGGCGCTCTGGATTTCCAAAAGTGACAAGTTGTTGGAAGACGCGCAGCGCGACTGGTCGGCCCTTGGCCAGGAACGCTTGCTGGTCACGCCGCTGTCGCGCTTTGCCCAAGGCAAGGACATTCCGCTCACGGAAGGCATCTTGTTCACCACCTATGCGACACTGCGCTCCGAAGAGCGCGGCGCGAAAAAGTCCCGCGTCGATCAGATCGTCGACTGGCTGGGTGCCGACTTCGACGGGGTGATCCTGTTCGATGAAAGTCATGCCATGGCCAATGCCGCCGGATCGAAGGGCGAACGCGGCGACACCGAGGCCTCGCAGCAGGGCAGGGCGGGCCTGCGTCTCCAGCACAAGCTGCCCAATGCTCGCGTGGTCTATGTCTCGGCCACGGGCGCGACCTCGGTTCATAACCTCGCCTATGCGCAGCGGCTTGGGCTCTGGGGCGGCGGGCCCTCTGCTTGCGCTCCGGGCGTTCAGGATTGGCAAAGCTCCACTGGAGCTTCGCCTGCCCCTTTGGGGCACCATCCTTCACTCCCCTTCGCGACACGGGCGGAATTTGTGCAAGCTATCGAAGCCGGTGGCGTCGCCGCGATGGAGGTCTTGGCCCGAGACCTGCGCTCCCTCGGCCTCTACACTGCCCGCTCGCTGTCCTATGACGGCGTCGAATACGAGATGCTCGAGCACGCGCTGACGGCCGAGCAGCGCGGCATCTATGATGCCTATGCCGGGGCCTTCGCCATCATTCACAACAACCTCGCCGCCGCGCTGGAAGCCGCCAACATCACTGGCCCGGCCAGTTCGACAGGCTCAGGCGGCACGCTGAACCGCCAAGCCAAATCCGCTGCCCGCTCGGCGTTTGAATCCGCCAAGCAGCGCTTCTTCGGCCATCTGCTCACCTCGATGAAAACCCCCACCCTGATTTCCAGCATCGAGACCGATCTGGCCGCAGGCCATGCAGCCGTCATCCAGATCGTCTCGACGGGCGAGGCGCTGATGGAACGCCGCTTGTCGGATATCCCGACCGAGGAGTGGAACGACATCCGTGTCGACATCACCCCGCGCGAGTACGTCCTGGATTACCTCGCCCATTCCTTCCCGGTGCAGCTGTTTGAGCCTTTCACGGACAGCGAGGGCAACCTGTCCTCGCGCCCGGTCACGCGCGATGGTCAGCCGGTCGAATGCCGCGAGGCAGTGCGCCGCCGTGATGCGCTGATCGAGCATCTGGCGAGCCTGCCGCCTGTGCCCGGGGCGCTTGATCAGATCGTCCAGCGCTTTGGGACCGATCTGGTGGCCGAGGTCACGGGCCGGTCGCGCCGCATCGTGCGCAAGGGCGATGGTCCTGCCGCGCGCCTCGTCGTCGAAAGCCGTGCCGGGTCTGCCAATCTCGCGGAAACCGCCGCCTTCATGGATGATCAGAAGCGCATCCTGATCTTTTCGGATGCGGGCGGCACGGGGCGCAGCTATCACGCTGATCTCGGCGCGAAGAACCAGCGCCTGCGGGTCCATTACCTCCTCGAGCCCGGCTGGAAGGCCGATGCCGCCATCCAGGGCCTCGGGCGGACCAACCGCACCAACCAGGCGCAACCTCCGCTGTTCCGTCCGGTGGCCACCGATGTGAAGGCAGAGAAGCGGTTCCTCTCGACCATCGCGCGCCGCCTCGACACTCTGGGTGCCATCACACGGGGCCAGCGCCAGACCGGAGGGCAGGGGCTGTTCCGGCCAGAGGACAACCTCGAGAGCCCCGATGCCCGCGATGCCCTGCGCCAACTCTACCGCCGCATCTATCGCGGCGATGTCGCGGGCTGTTCCCTCGGGGCGTTTGAGGATGCGACTGGCCTCAGCCTGACCGATGACAACGGTCTGAAAGACGATCTGCCGCCGATCACGACCTTCCTCAATCGCCTTCTCGCGCTGACGATTGACATGCAAGCCGTGCTCTTCGCGGCTTTTGAAGAACTGCTCGACCAGCGGATCGAAGGCGCCATCGCCGCCGGCGTCTATGATCTCGGGCTCGAGACGCTGCGCGCCGAGAGCTTCCGGGTTTCGGACGCCCGGGTGATCTACACCCATCCCGGCTCCGGGGCCGAAACCCAGCTTCTGACCATCGCGCAAAAGCAGCGCAACAGGCCGCTATCGCTGGCGGATGCGCTTGACTGGCTCGAAGACGCCAAAGCACGTCTGCTCGTCAACAGCCGCTCGGGCCGGGCCGCCGTGCAGGTGCCTGCCACCAGCCTGATGCTGGATGATGGCACCATCGAGCCCCGCCTGAGGCTGATCCGCCCGCTGGAGGCCAGCACGGTTCCGGCCAAAATCATGGAGGACACGCATTGGCTGGAAGCGGACCGCGCGGCCTTCACCGCCGCATGGAAATCCGAACTGGCTGAAGTGCCCGAGTTCTCGGAAACCACGCTGCATATCGTGGCGGGGCTCTTGCTGCCGATCTGGAAGCAGCTCCCACAGGACGAAACCCGGGTCTACCGCCTGCAGACCGATGACGGTCAGCGCATCATCGGCCGCCGTGTTTCGCCTGCCTGGGTCGCGACCACGCTGGCGGCCGATGCGCCTAAGCTTACGGCAGCGCAGGTCCACGCCCTCGTGCTGGAGGGCAAGACGGTCGTGCGGCTCGCCGAGGGGATGGAACTCCACCGTTCACGCGTCATGGGCGTGAACCGGATCGAGCTGTCGGGGTTTTCCGCGGCGGCCAAGGACCGGCTCAAGGCCGATGGCTTCTTCTCGGAGATCATAAGCTGGAAGCTGCGTCTGTTCTGCCCGACGGATTCCTCCGGCATCGCCGTTCTAGACCGCCTGCTTGCGCGTGTGCCGGTCACTGGCCTACATGCACGCAATAGTTGAAGAAGGCGCATCTCATGTCCGTTGAAACAGAAGAGCTTCTGCGCGCGCTGGCGCAGGACGCTGAAGGCGTGTGTCGCCATTACCTTCCCGCCGGACGGCGGGAAGGGTCTTACTGGATGGTGGGCGATCTGCAGAACACTGCGGGCCGCTCGCTCTTTGTGCGCCTCACCGGCCCCACCTCAGGGCCGGGCGCGCGCGGGAAATGGCAGGATTCAGCTACGTCAGAATATGGCGATCTGCTGGATATCATCCGTGCGCGCACGGGCATCACGCGGTTTCCCGATCTTCTGGCCGAGGCCCGGGCGCATCTTGGCCGCCCAATGCCGGTGCTCCCGGATAGGCCAGTGCCGAAGAAGGCCAAGACCCCCGGTGGCACGCCAGCGGCGGCGGCGCGATTGTTCGCAGCCTCCATGCCAGTCGCAGGCACGCTTGCCGACACCTACCTCCGCTCCCGGGGCCTGACCCATGGCGGCACGATGAGCGCGCTGCGCTTCCACCCGAAGTGCTGGCATCGGGATGAGGGTGAAACCAAAAGCATCCCCAGACCGGCGCTGATCGCTGCGGTCACCGATGGGGCAGGGGGCTTGCAGGGGGTGCATCGTACCTGGTTGGCGCCAGACGGACAGGGAAAGGCGGCGCTCAAAGCGCAGCGGCGGGCCATGGGTCACCTACTGGGCAATGCCGTCAGGCTGACCCCGCATGAGGACATCCTCGTGGTAGGCGAAGGCATCGAGACCATGCTGTCGCTGGTCGAGGCAATCCCCGGCCTTCCCGTCTGGGCGGCGCTCTCATCGGGTCACCTCGGAGCGGTCCTGCTGCCGGAGGGGCTTCAGCGCATCTACATCGCCATCGACCGCGATCCCGCCGGCCAACGCGCGGCAGAGAGGTTGAGCGCCAGAGCCCTTGATGCCGGGGTTGCCGTGCGGGTTCTGGAACCTCGTCTCGGGGATTTCAACGATGATCTCCGGGCGTACGGCAAGGAAGCGCTGCGCGAGCATCTGGCAGGGCAGATCGGGTCTGAGGATCGGCAGCGCCTGTTGGCGTGAGCTGCATCGCGCAGGGACGGTCCAAGGCTGAGGAGGGCAGGGGTTCTACAGTCCTGTCATGGGTGCTGATCATCCCCTTTTCCTCTTCCCGGGTAAATCTCATCCACCCGTCACCCGTGCGGCCTTCTCAGAGATGGGCGTGCTGCCGTCAAAGGGTCCGCCCCCTCAAGGGCGGCAGGCAAGCTATTTCCGCCGCGGGGGACGAGCCCCCGCTTTGCATCGCGAAACAAATAGCCTGCCTGCCGCCCTCCTCCACTGCGTTTCGGCCCCGAAGAGGGGGTGAAGGGGCGTCCGCCATGACGGCTCAGAGCTGCCCATGAAGGCCGCGCGGGATGTCGCGCGGACGAGTTGAGGCCCGGAGGCAAGACCAGAATGACGATCCACACCCAAGACGACGCGTATGAACCCGCCCACACCGCATCCCAGACCGCCCATGCGCTCGATGAGCTGCAGCTCTATGGCTATCGCCCCTTTGACGAGCCCGATCCGCGCCCGATGCCCGATGGGCAGCGCCTCGCGGTCGCCGTCGCCGATATCTTCGATGCAATCGTCGCGACCCTGGAAGACACCCGCATGGAACCCGACCTCGAGGAAGTGCTCTGGGGCCAGGTCAACCTCTTCCACCGCGCGACGGCCCGGATCGAACGGTCGCTCGATGAAAACGAACAGGCGCAGCGCCGCCTCCAGCGCGAGCAGGATGGCTCCGAGGTGAAATCCACCGAGCTCGAGCGACTGACGGCCGAAGGTGTGAGCCTGGTTGAGCGTCGCAACTGCATGGACATGATGCGCGATCACGCCGCCACCGAGTTCGGCCATCACACGGGCTCAGCCTGGCGGCCCCGCACCGGATCGATGGTGAACCGCCAGCACATGACCGCAGCGCTGATCGACAGCCGCGACTTCCTGGCCGCCAAGCGCCGGGCCGAGACCGAGGTGATGCTGCCCGCAGGGCCCAAAGTTGCCCTCACCGGCGGGACCGACTTCAACGATCACCGTCTGATCTGGGGCAAGCTCGACCAGGTCCGCACCAAGCATCCCGATATGGTGCTCTTGCATGGTGGCAGCCCCAAGGGCGCAGAACTCATCGCCGCCAAATGGGCCGAGGCCCGCGGCGTGACGCAAGTGGCCTTCAAGCCCGACTGGTCCAAGCATGCCAAGGCTGCCCCCTTCAAGCGCAACGACGCCATGCTCGATGTGCTGCCCGTGGGTGTGTTGGTCTTCCCGGGCAATGGCATCCAGGAAAACCTCGCCGACAAGGCCAAAAAGCTGGGCATCCCGGTCATGAAGTTTGAGAAGGGGGCGTAAGCCCCCTGTTCCCCTTGCGGGGGACATCACGGTGGAAGCACACGCTTCCACCTGATATCATGGCACAAACCCCGCGCCCGGATTGCGACATGTTTGATAGCGTCAGCCAACTGGAGATCTTCCCGACCGAGCTGCAGATGCGGCGGATCGATCCTGCGCGCAACATGCGCCGCTTTTACCGCATGAGCGTTCAGCCTGATCTGTTCGGCGGGGCAAGCCTTGTGCGCGAATGGGGGCGGATTGGCGCGCGCGGGCAGATGATGCG
Source organism: Natronohydrobacter thiooxidans (assembly GCF_001884735.1). Lineage (GTDB taxonomy): Bacteria > Pseudomonadota > Alphaproteobacteria > Rhodobacterales > Rhodobacteraceae > Roseinatronobacter > Roseinatronobacter thiooxidans_A. The sequence goes on from NZ_MJAP01000038.1 coordinate 11,948, forward strand.
CGAACAGCATCCTGATGAAGGCCAAGCGATCACCGCGCTGATGAAACTCGCGCGCGTGAAGCAGCGGCGGGGATATGCGTGAGGTACCAGCCTGTACGGCGCGAAACCAGCGTGAAAGGGATGGCGGATGACACTCGACACCGACAAGATCGACGACGCAGCCCTCGCGATCCTCAGCCTCACGCTGCATGATGGTGATCGGGTCTGGAAGGGGATCGATTGGCACATCACCAACCGGCTTTTCGAGAAAGGCCTTATCCATGATCCGAAAAACAAGGCGAAATCGCTGAGCCTGACCCCAGAGGGGGTCGCGCATGCGCGGGAAATTCTCGCGCGGGAGTTCAGCAAGGCCGAGTGACGGGCGGCTTTGCGGGACGGAGCTGCCTATGGGTGGTAATGCCTTGAGGTACCCTTACAGCCCGAGTGAGACAAGAGATGACGATCACACACCAAGATGAACTGGACGGACTGAAAAAGATCGGCCGGATCGTCGCGAATACCATGCAGTCGATGGCTGCGGCCATGGAGCCCGGCATGACGACGCGCGAGCTTGATCACATGGGCCGGGAACTGCTGGAGCAGGAGGGCGCCGTGTCGGCACCTCAGGTGACCTATGATTTCCCAGGCACGACCTGCATCAGCGTCAACGAAGAAATTGCCCACGGCATCCCCGGTGAGCGCAGGCTTTGCACAGGTGATCTGGTCAATATTGATGTCTCCGCATCTCTGAACGGCTATTTTGCCGATACCGGGGCAAGCTTCTGCCTCGGGTCGATTCAACCATCACTGGACCAGCTCTGCCGCGACGGGAAGCGCGCGATGCAGATTGGCATCGCGCAGGTAGGGCATAACAAACCGCTGGCAGGGATCGGACGCGCGATCGGTGCCTTCGCTTCGAAGCGCGGCTATACGCTGATCCGGAACCTCGCCAGCCATGGGGTGGGCCGGGCTTTACATGAGCCCCCTGAAGAAGTGCCGACCTGGCCCACCAAGGGAGACAAGCGACGGATCCATAACGGCCTCGTGCTGACGGTCGAGCCGTTCCTGTCGCGTGGCGGAAGACGGGCCATCTCAGGCACCAGGGACGATTGGACCCTCTACAGCGAGCCCGCCGCGCCGGTTGTGCAATACGAGCATACCGTTATAGCGACTCGCGGCGGCCCCATCATCGTCACAGTGCCGGGATGACACGCGAACGGCAGCTCCGGGCTCCCTCGCGCCTGTTTCCAGCGTTTAAGCCCCCACCGACACAGGCACTTGCGCACCTCTTTCCGGTTAATTTGTGTCATGCATGCTAGATTCACCGCCCTTCGGCGAATGGCAAAGGCGCGAAAATGGGGTCGATAGGCGGAACGAAATACGAAGAAAACAAGTCCAAGTTGATTCCGCGCTCGTCCGAACACCCAGCCTTCTTGCAGAACGACCTACCGATCTCCCAGCTGGCCATACCCCCACTTCCACGTTTGCCTGAGGGGACGCCTGATGGTCAGATGGCCGTATTCCTCACGCTTTGGGACACGACAGCGGATGTTCATGTACTCAGCAGTTCCGCATCGACCGCACGGAAACAGGGGCTCATTCATGGGATGATCCGGTGAACAGACGCGCAGGAGGTCACTGGCGAGAAAGGTCACGCGTCGTCGGCACAGGTTGCACCAGTGCTCGAGAACCATTCCGTCATCGGCGGCGTTCCGGAGCGTGCGCCCTCGAGCGAAGGGATGGGGTCTGATGGGCGGAATCTGCTCTGGCATGATAAGAACATTGCGCGAACGCAACGAGTCGGCAAGACCTGGTGCGCATGATATGCTGCTTCGGTGAATCAGAGGGTGTCGACCATGTGCAATCTCTACAATCAGACAACCGCAGTGGAGGCGATGCGCAGGCTTTTCGGTCAACTCGAGAACCGCGCCGGGAATATCGAAGCTGGTGATGTCTATCCAGATCGCATGGCGCCTGTCGTCACGCGATCTGAAGAGGGTCACGTCTTGCGCATTGCGCGCTGGGGTCTGCCATCACCACCCCAGTATCACAGCAAGAGCGGGATAGATCGCGGCGTCACCAATGTGCGCAACACCACCTCCCCCCATTGGCGGCGCTGGCTGGGTCCGGACAATCGTTGTCTTGTCCCCCTGACCCGTTTCGCAGAACCACGTCCTGGAAAGGGGTCCGGAAATGCCTGGTTCGAGTTAATGGATGACCGACCCGCTTTTTTCGCCGGTCTCTGGGTGCCGGACTGGAGCAGCATCCGCAAGCTGAAGGATGGCGAGACCACGGATGATCTGTTCGCGTTCCTGACCTGCGATCCGAACGCGGTCGTGAAGCCGGTCCATCCGAAGGCGATGCCAGTGATCCTGACCGAGACTGGCGAGTTGGATATCTGGCTCAATGCGCCGTGGTCAGAGGCCAAGGAAATGCAGCGACCGTTGCGCGAAGAGCTGCTGAAAATGACGCTACCCGATTAACAGCACCACCTGTCGCAGTGCGACAGCATCGCATTTGCACATCACGCAGCTGACGCGAAGACCTTTTCGGACAAACGATATCCCCGGCCTGTCGCTCGGCGATACGACTGGTCGACAACAATGATCGCGTCGCGCAAGTTCCCGAACCAGCTGTTCACATTGCGGCCCCGCGATCCGACCGGACCCCATGCTCGCTCCACGGTATACTCACCGAAAAGATTGTATGTGACGTCCACCCGATAGAAATGCGTTGGTGCTGCGGCCGCATCATCTGTCACGCGATGACAGAGCAGTGTCAGCATGAACGCTCTCCTTGGGGTCTGTGTCTATCTACGGACATTATCCCAGCCCGGCGCTTTGACCAATGACAAATGTCGCTTTGGCGCGAGTGACCCAGCTGTGCCAGTATTTCAAACCCATCCGGCATGATCGCTTGCGTCGTTCTTTCGAACAAGCTTCACTAAGCTCTATGGTGAGATGCTCGCTATCGCGCTCAGGGCCCGCCCGCACACCAGGGCGGTCGATCGGCTTTCTGCGGTCAGACATTCCTGACGTGCCATGCGTCATGTCTCGCGACAATCTGGTGGGGACGCTATGCGGACAGAGCGAGCTTTCGCTAGGGCTTCATGAACGTCAGCTATCGGAATTTGTTGACGGCGTCTCGGACTGTCTGGAAAACCGCCGGTAAGTCACCTCTTGGCACACCACCAAAGGCAAGCCGAAGTGCCTGCGGAACGGCGACGGTCGTTGCGAAGGGCTCTGCACCGGAGGCTGAGATACCGAACTCCTTCAGGAGTGTAACGATGGGCTCGGCCCGGACACCATTATCAAGCGGCAACCAGGCAAATCCTGCGTTGCGATGCGACAGGATGGACCTTTCGCCCAGAGCGGTCCGGCAGAGAAGCTGGCGCTCTGCTCCGTCCCGTCTCCGGTTTTGTTCGGATTTTGCCAGAGTGCCATCTTCTATCCAGCTAGTCACCAGACCGGAGATCAATGCGGGGGCATTCCAGGTCGTCGCCCTGATCGACTCAAGCAACGTGTCGATATGGGGTTCAGGGGCGATGACGTAGCCCAGACGCAGCCCCGTCGCGAGGCTCTTGGAAAATCCCCCGACATATATCGTTCGCTCTGGCGCGAGAGCAAAAAGGCTTGGCGGTGGGTCCGGCTCCAGAAAAGCATATGCGGCGTCCTCGATGATCAACAGATCATGCTTTCGCGCGATCTCGATGATCTGCAGGCGTGTCGCCTTGTCAATGACAGTACCCAAGGGATTGTGAACTGTGGGCATCAGATAGACAGCCCGCACTGTCCGCGCGTGGCACTGCCTGTCCAGATCCTCAGGGTCCATTGCACCGCCGCATCCTTCAACCGGAATAAGGTTTAGGCCCTGCAGCGCGGCGACCGATTTAAAGCCCGGATAGGTCAGGGTGTCGGTCGCGATACCCTCACCGCGTCGGAAAAGCCCCATGAAAATAATCGTCAACCCATGCTGGGCACCGGAGGTGACCATCAGGCAGTCGGGGTCGACGGGACCAAGCGTTGCCACGAGGCTTTCTGCAATGATCCGACGTTCATGCGTCCGCCCGGCATGTGGCTGGTAACGCAGCATTGCCTCAAGATCGCCCGCCGCCGCGAGCCGTCGCAGCCCCGCGCGCAGCATGTCAGCATCGCCCGCGTCGCCCGGCATGTTGAAAACCAGATCGATGAGGCCATCGCTGGCGGTCTGCCGAAGCCCCAGCGTCGGCGGCAGGCCAAGGTCGCGCACATATGTGCCGCGACCAGCCTCGCCAACAATCATACCTCTGCGCTCAAGCTCTGCGTAGGCGCGGGTTGCGGTTGCCAGGGCCACTTTGAACCGCTCTGCGAATGCGCGATGCGTCGGCAGTTTGGTGCCAGGAGCCAGCTTGCCATCCTGGATTGCGGACGAGACCATGTCGGCCAAACGTATGTAGCGGGCTTTCCTCATATCCTCACTGTATCTAGTACAATTTAAAAATTGTTATACCACTTACCTCATGGCATTTCGATCTCATGTCAATTCTCGAGGTCCTGCCTATGCGAAAGTTCATCCCTGTCTCGCTCCTTGCCCTTGGTCTGTTCACGGTCACATTCGCCGTGAACCTTCAGGCTCCGCTCTACAGTGCCTATGCAGGGCAAAGCGATGTTGGGGCAACGGCGGTAACGGTCGCCTTCGCGGCCTATGTCGCGGGCCTCATGCCGACGCTGCTGCTGCTCGGGGGGCTGTCGGACAGGATCGGGCGACGAGTCCCGATTGCATTGGCGCTGCTCCTTGGAGCCCTTGCAACCGCGCTTCTTGTGCAGGTTCCAAGCTGGTCAAGTCTGGTGATCGCACGCGTCCTGCTTGGGATCGGGACCGGTTTCGCAACAACCGCCGGTGCGGCCTATATGACGGAAATTCTGGGTGCAGACCGCGCGAAAAGCGCCGCCCTCATAGTTACCTCTGCCACTTCACTCGGCTTTGGCGGGGGCGCGCTGGCGACTGGCATCAGCCTCGGGCTGCAAGGACCAACTTTCCTGCCCGCCAGCTACATCGCGCTGTTCGTGGCGGCTCCGCTCCTCGCCGTGATTGCTCTCGGACTGCCCCGAATTGACAAGCTCCGCCCAGTATCGCTTCTGCGTCTCCCGGTCTTTCCGATGGGTACCTGGGTTTTCGGCGCGGCAATGGCGCTGGCCTGGTCCACGACCGGCATGACAATCGCGGTCGTTCCGCTGGAGCTTGCCGCGAACGACCTCAATGGTTGGACAGGGCTGGTCATCTTTCTGGCGATTTTCGTGGGCTTTCTCTGTCAGCCGATTGCCCGGCGCATGACCAACGAACAGGCGCTCGCCTTGGGTTTCGTCCTGATCCCGCTCGGCTTTCTCGTCCTTTTGGCCGGAATCTGGCTGAAGGTTCTGGCCTTAGTTCTAATCGGCACCTGCATCACCAGTGCAGCAAGCTATGGCTTCACCTATCTCGCCTCCATGGCGGAAGTCTCGTTGCGTGCGCCGGATGATCGGGCGCGGGCGACTGCGGGTCTGTTTGTCTATGCATATTTCGGGTTCTCGCTGCCCGTGATCGCCAGCGGCGCATTGGCGGATTTGATCGGATTATTAACGGGCATGATGGTTTTCGCGGTCCTCCAGATCTCGCTCACGGCAATGATCGTGATGCTTTGGAAGCGGCGGGCCACCCTGCCTGTTGCCAACCTCAATGCCGGGTAGCATTGCCATGACAGACAGGAAGATCGGTAAGCGCCTGCGGATCATGGTGCTGTTTGGTGGTCGGTCGGATGAACACGAGGTATCTGTTCTGTCGGCCGTGAATGTCCTTACCGCAATGGATCGCGAGAAGTATGAACCGGTGCCGGTCTATATCGGGCGTGACGGCCGATGGCGACCCAGCGATTACGCAGCGGGCTCACTCGCGCGGCCGACATACGGGCCGTGTGTCTTCCCGGTTCCGGGCGGGCGAGGGCATTTGGTTTACCTCTCTGCAGATGGGCGTGTCGGAAAGCTGCAGCCCGTTGATGCGATCTTTCCGGTGCTGCATGGCCAATGGGGCGAAGATGGCTCGATACAGGGAGCGGTCATCACCGCAGGCGTTCCCTTGGTCGGATGCGGCATTCTGGGTTCGGCAAATGCGCTGGACAAGGACATTGCGAAGCGACTGTTGGGCGAGGCGGGATTACCGGTCGCCCTATCCATGACACTGCGCCGGGGACATCCAGAACCTTTTGAGAAGCTGAGAGAAAAGCTGGGTGCTCCGTTCTTCCTGAAGCCCGTCACTCAAGGATCGTCGGTTGGCGTCGGAAAGGTTGAAACCGATGAAGAGTATCGAGCTGTTCTGTCAAAGGGCTTCGAACTCGATCACCGGATGATGGCGGAGGAGCATATCACGGGGCGCGAGATTGAATGCGCTGTCCTTGAGGGGACGGACGGGTCCCTATGTGTTTCGAAACCGGGTGAGATTATCCCGTCTGCCACGCATGCTTTCTACACATATGATGCAAAATACATAGACCCTGACGGTGCCGAATTACGCGTCCCGGCCGACCTGCCCGTCGACAAGGAAGCGTCGCTTCGCGCAATGGCCGCACAGGCGTTTCGAGCTGTTGGATGCGACGGAATGGCTCGCGTCGATTTTTTCCTAAAGGCTGATGGCGAACTGGTCGTGAACGAACTGAACACCATGCCCGGGTTCACGGACATCAGCATGTATCCGAAGTTGATGGCTGCTAGCGGGATCGCCGGGCCTGAGCTGATCGACAGATTGATCGCCCATGGTTTGGCACGCTTTCGAACCGAAAACAGTGGTCAGTAACGCAGCTGCATTCAGCGGCAGATCAGCGAAGCTGCCATTCGCCCATTCCGCAGCGTTGGTCGAAGTTGGGCTCTTTTCGACGTTGGCAAGCCCCGCAAGCGGGGCCGGGCTGCTGAGGCTTCACCCTGAATTCGGACCCTGCTGCCTTCCTGCGCCAATACGCCTTGATCTGTCTCTTCCTGAGCCAGGCCAAGGCGTTTGCTACATGGGCGCCATCACGATCCGCTTTCAGCCCTTTCGGGTCTGTATCCCTCTTGCAAGGCGGGCGCGGTCGATAATCTGATCTGACGCCACGAGTTGACCGCGACATCATAGATCATTAGCCGATGGCCATGTCCTCTGCCGCTTTGCCCGCTTCCAACGCCTCCACGAACCACAGCGGTTTGCGCCCCCGGCCGGACCAGGTGAGTGCCGGGTTCTCAGGGTGGCGGTATTTCGGCGCGACGGGTGCGCGTTTGGGTTTGGCTTCACTGTCGACCAGTTCGGCCAGCGAATAGCCCAACTCCCTGGCGAATGCATCAACCTTGGCGCGGGCCTCTGCTTTCTGTCGGTCCTCATAGGTGGTGATTGCCTTGGCGATGTCCTTGTGCATTTTCTTCAGCTCGCTGAGCGACAGCGCCTCGAGATCGAAATCAGCCATGTGATGCTTTCCGTGTCCTGAATGATCCTGCACGGTAGCCTGTATCGGCATGGCCTCGCAACTCCCGGCGGGCGAGGGCAGGGGTGGCGGAAATCTGTGATCTGCTGGCTCTGCTGCCAGGGGCGTGCCGGGCTTGGGTCCTGACAGGCCATGTTGGCCGGATGACAGGGTTTGGCATTGGCTTCCCCGTGTCGCTCTGGCTTCTGGTCCATCCCTTCGACTGACAATCCCCTAATCCCGTTCGGGCTCCTGCGCGCAACCCCGCGTCAGTCCGGGCCGTGTTGGCCGCCTGTGGCGTCCTGCCCGCTCCACCCCGGTCCTCTGGGGGTTTCCGGCGTCCGTTCCGTCCACCGTGCACGCGTCACCCGACGGGCTTTTTCCGGGGTTGCCTTCGGGACGGTCCCGAAGACAGGACACATAAGGAAGCTAGACATGCGAGACACATCGTCATCCTCGCAGGCCCACTTGGCCAGAAACCCGAAGCCCGCACCACGCAAGGCGGCACCAACATCACGAATTTCAGCCTCGCCACCTCCCGCCCCCGCCTCTCGGAAGGTCGCGTGTTGCGCGACGAGAACGGCTACCGGGTCATGGACACCGAATGGCACCGCATCACCTGCTTCAACGGTCTCGGCAAGACGGTCGCGGAGCATTGCAAAAAGGGCATGAAGGTCCTCGTCCATGGCCGCATCCACTACACGAAATGGACCGATGCGGCAGGCAACGACCGCTACGGCTGCGAGATCATCGCCGAGAAGGTCGACTTCCTGAGCCGCCCGAAATCGGCCGAGAGTGAAAACCCCGAGCTCGCCTGTCGCGACGACGAGATCCCGTTCTGAGAGGAACGGGGCCTCCCCAAGGCCCGGCGGGGCAACCCGCCGGGTTCGGGCTGTTCGTGAAAGCGGTCATTCGCCGCAGTGGCAGCATGCGCCGAACTGACCGGCGGCTGTTGGCAGCGAGCGGAGTTTGCAAAGTTGAGTGTCGTCGTTGCGGTTCTCGACTTGCCCGACCCATACCGGCCGGTCGGCCTCGACCAATGCTGAGCGGCCACAATCCTGGAAACCGACATTCGACTGACGCCGCAGCAAGGTATCGGCAACGATGGTGGCGAGCCGACTCCGGACACGTCTCTCTCATGCTGTGTTTACAGCTTCCATCACCGCCATTCGTGCCAAGTGCACACCTCAATGATGCTTGCATAAAAGACGACTTTGGCAGGGCACAGCCGTTGCAAGTCTTTCTCAGAATGGACATCCTGCGGTTAAAGGAATTTGAACAAGGGGTTTGATATGAATGCGGGCGCGGGCAAAGGTTACGGGTGAACTTGGCTCAACAACCGCCGCCTCCTAGAACTGATCGGGAACATCCCGCCCGAAGAGGCAGAGGCCAATTTCTATGCAACTCTGGAAACTGGCGCCCTTGCAGCATAACTTAACGAAATCAGCCTCCGGCGGACCCGGCACGCTTCAGTGCGTCAGAGGCCATGAGCTGGGCCATGTCCGAAATCTCGTCTGACACGACGTCCCGCATCGTTTGTGCGAACGCGACCGCAAGGGCAGAGGAAGTAGCCTGCGGAAAAATTGCAGCGAAATCGAAATTTATTGAAGGTGTGAATGGTCTTATGACAAACTGGCTGCGATCAGCGCCCAGAACTGAAAACATATCAATGACTGCAAGCCCCAAACCCAGCGCAACATAACTGGCCACAGTGTTGGAATAGAGTGTCTGCACAGTAGGACCGACCCGAATGCCGGAAAGCTGCATCACTGATTCCACCTGTAATCTGAGCAGACTGCTTGTGCCAAGTGCGACAAAAGGCTCTCCATTCAGATCGCGCGCAGAGATGGCGCACTTTTTTGCCAAGGGGTGGCGCAAAGGAATTAGGCAGACTGCCTCTGATTTGGGCATCTCCAATCTGCGAATATCGGTCCTTTCAGGTGGCACACGGCCAAAACCAAGATCGAACTCATTACGGGTCAACGAATCAACGATATGCATGGAGGTGTCGGAGTGAACGAAGAAATCGACATCTGGATGAGAGATCTTGAAACGGCGGATCGCTTCGGGCAATGCGCCAGAGGACAGAGTCGGCATGGCGGCAATTCGCAATTGTCCCCCTTTGCTTGTCCGCAGATGCGCCGCGGAATCGCGGATACGCTGCACGTTGGAAAAGTATCTTTCTACGTCTCTGTATAACTTTAGCGCTTCTTCAGTGGCGGTCACACGCGCGCCGTGGCGATGAAACAGCGTTAGCTGTAATTCGGCTTCAAAGTCTTGAATCAAGCGGCTTACCGCAGGCTGGGATATGTTCAGAATTCTTCCCGCACCTGTCATGCTTCCGCTGATGATAACGGCGCGGAATGCCTGTAACTGACGATGATTCAATCCCTGCATCGCGGCGCTCCTTATGCAGGATGCTAGGCACCTACTCTCGGAAATGTCAATTGAACCGCGGATATCCGGTCAGAGTATAACCAAAGTGCATACCTGCATTGGAAAATTCGATTTTGTTACAAAAGGTTTGTTCTGCATGTTGCCCCCAGCAGAAAATGTTTCAGGAAAGAGGAAGTGCCTGTGTCTGATATTGCAGGGGAATACATCGATCGCCTTGTTACAGTTGAGATGAGAAATCGTGGGATGAACCACGGGATCATTTCTCAGATTTACAACGAGGCGCGGCGTGAAGGTGGGGGGCGGCCGATCACGGCGCGCGCAGCCGAGGCGCTTGTTGAGCATGTCGGGGAAGGAGATGTTGTTCTGATTGTGACGGGCGCTGGATACGCCCCGGAAGTACCCAACGGTGAGAGTGATGGCCCTCCGGGTGCAGCATCCATCGCCCGCGCCCTTTACTGGGGTCTGAAGGCCGTACCAGTCTATGTCAGCGAGGTTTGCCACGCTCCGCCGGTGGTGGCATCAAGCGATGCAGCGGGGGTCATGATCAGAGATTATGGTCTGGCCAAGTCTCGCAGAATGGGCGGGGCCATGGTCACTGCACCAGAAGAACAGTCCGAAATCGACGCCTGGGCCGATGACATTCTAGATCGGATGGCACCAAAGGCGATCATTGCGATTGAACGCCTCGGCCCGAACGAGAGCGGTATCGTACATTACTCGACCGGCGTCGCGCCGGGCAATTGTGTCAACTTGTCGCCGCTATTCGATAAGGCCGCGGAGCGTGGCATTCTGTCCATCGGGATCGGCGATAACGGCAACGAAATCGGCTTTGGGCGGATTCACAGCTTCATGCAGGATTTCCACCCTTATGGTCGCGAGACACAGACAGACAAGCCCGGCGGTGCCGTCACCGTGACCCCGACGGATATCTTTCTGCCAGCATCCGTGTCCAACTGGGGCGCCTACGGTGTCGCGGCGATGCTTGGGGTGCTGCTTAGGGATCGAGATCTGGTGCAAACACCGCAGCTGGAAGAACGCATTGTCAAGGCATGCCTTGATGCGGGCGGCTGGGAGATGCGCTACTGCACCTCGCGTTTCATCGTCGATGGTACGGAGGGGGAAAGCTCGATGGCGATCGTGCAGTTGCTGCGCGATCTTGTCCGGCTCAATATTGCGGCGCCGGATCGCGGACTCTCTCATGGAAAGATGAAATCCGTCTGATTTCTGCGGTTTTGTATGTGGTCGTTGCCGACCACATCCCGCCCATCAAGAACTGGAAAGAGCATGTCTGACATTGCAGGAGAATACATAGACCGGTTGGTGACGGTTGAAATGCGCAACCGCGCAATGAACCATAACGTTATTGGCCAGATATACGATGCCGCGCGGCAGGAAGGGGGCGGGCGCCCCATCACGACTAGAGCGGCTCAGGCCCTCATCGAGAATGTTGGTCCGGGCGACGTCGTTTTCATTGTCACCGGAGCAGGATACGCGCCTGAGAGCCCCAATGGCGAAAGCGATGGGCCTCCGGGCGCGGCGGCATTGGCCCGGACATTGTACTGGGGTCTAAATGCCGTCCCAGTCTATCTGGTTGAAGAAAATCACGCCCCGCCCGTGGTGGCCTCAAGTCATGCCGCCGGCCTGATGGTGCGCGATTTCGAACTGGCCCAGACCCGGAGGATGGGGGCCGCGCTTCTCAGCCCGCCAGTCGATGGGCAGGGCATGGAGACATGGATCGGCAATGTCTTCGAACAGTACAATCCGAAAGCTGTAATCTCGATCGAGCGTCTCGGAGCGAATGAAGACGGGATTGTGCATGGCTCGACCGGGATGCGCAAACCGGCGGTCGATCTGGGCGGCATTTTTGACGCGGCAACGGCGCGCTCGATCCTGACAATCGGCATTGGCGATAACGGCAACGAGATTGGCTTCGGCCGTATCTTTGAGTTCATGAAAGAGTTCCATCCCTATGGCCGCGAATGCCAGTATCCCGAGGGCAAGGGAGTGATTTCGGCGACGAAAACCGACATCTTGCTACCAGCCTCGATCTCCAACTGGGGGGCGTATGGTCTTTGTGCGATGCTCGCGGTGCTACTTGAAAACCAAGAGCTTGTGCACACACCCGATACAGAGCGACGGATACTCGAAGCCTGTCTGAAGGCTGGCGGATGGGAACTTCGCTATTGCACGTCCCGATTTATTGTTGATGGCACCGAGGGCGAATCCTCCATGGCGGTCATTCAACTTCTGCGAGATCTGGTGCGACTGAATATTGCGGCACCTGATCGTGGGCTGTCCCACGGAAAAATCAAGTAACAGGAGAGAAGTATGTCAAAGAAGCTTTTGGGCGGTATAGCCATCGCCGCGGTCACACTCATGGGGACGATGGCCGTTGCCCGGGACTATCCGTCCCAGACAATCCGGCTTATCGTACCCTACGCGCCCGGCGGACAAGGGGACATCACCGCACGGCTGCTGGCCGACCGTTTGACACCTCGGCTTGGACAGACTGTCATTGTCGAGAACCGTCCGGGGGCAAATGGCGTGCTGGGGACGGATGTGGTCGTCAAGTCCGATCCTGACGGTCATACATTGGGGCTGGTGGTCGCTTCTCACGTCTTGCAGCGGGGGCTGATGGCAAACCTGCCCTATGACCCGATCGAAGATGTCGCACCTGTCACATTGACGACCCGAACCGAAATGGTTCTAACCGCCACAACAACCCTACCGGTGAACACACTCCCTGAATTTATAGAATATGCGCAAGAAAGGCCGGGGCAGCTTGCCTATAAAAGTGCCGGTCAGGGCAGCAACACGCATCTGTTCGGGGCATGGTTCGCGGATGCTGCCGGGCTCGATATGATCCATATCCCCTACAGCGGCAGCGGCGCGTCTCACCCCGACATTATCGCCGGTGTTGTCCATCTTGGCTTCGATACAGTTCCTTCTGCGGGCGGATTGATTGACGACGAACAGCTGAGCCTGCTTGCTGCTGCGGGAACTGAGCGTATGAACCGTTGGCCCGATGCCCCGACGATCGCGGAAGCCGGAGCGGAGTATGGCCTGGCCGAGTTTTCGGCCGGTTCCTGGGCCGCAGTGATTGCCCCGGCAGGTACGCCCGAAGACATTCTGAATATGCTGTATGAAGAAATTGCGGATATTCTTGAAGACCCAGAGGTGATCGAGCGTTTTGCCAGCATGGGCGCGGTCATTGCCGCAAATACCCCAAAAGAAACTGCGGCAATCTTCCGTGAAGAAGAGGCGCTATATACCGATCTTATCCAGCGTCTGGATATCAACCTAGAGTAATAAAACCCGGTCTCGAAGACATTCGAGACCGGTCAATCAGAGAATTGAGATGAAAAAACCTAGCGCCAATACAATCAGTGCTGTCCTTGCGATTACGATCGGCGCTTTCGTTGTTTTCTATGGGTTCTCAACCTATCGGCTTGGAGCCATTCAGCGGATGGGTCCGGGGATGGTTCCGGTAATCTTTGGTGCTATCCTTGCGATACTTGGGGCAATTTTGCTGACAACCGAGCAGTTCAATCGCGTGCGCACAGAATTGCCAGTCGTTGCATGGCGCCCCCTCATTTGGGTTCTGGCGGCAGTACTAGCATTCGCCCTAGCCTTACCAATCTTCGGAGTTGTTCCTGCGACGGTGCTTCTGATCCTGATTTCCAGTCGCGCTGATGGTGCATTGTCAATTCTGCAGGCTCTGGGTTTGGCCGCAGTCATGGCATGTCTGATCTGGCTGGTCTTTGGGCTGGCGCTGAACCTACCCATCCCTTTCCTGACATGGCGGCTCTGATGCAAGATCAAATCCTCGAAAATATTCTGCTTGGTTTGTCGGTCGCAATCAGCCCGTCGGGCTTGTTCTATTGCCTGATAGGGGTCGTTTTGGGCACGATTACCGGAATTATCCCAGGAATAGGAGCGCTTGCGGCGGTATCCTTGCTGTTTCCGATCACATTTCATCTTGCGCCGACCGAAGCCCTGATCATGTTGGCGGGCATATATTACGGGACAACCTACGGCGGCTCCACGGCATCAATCCTTCTTAATCTGCCCGGAACCCCATCCTCTGCGGTGGCCTGTCTAGATGGCTACCCCATGGCCCAGAAAGGGCGCGGTGGTGTGGCGCTGTTCATGACCACAATCGCTTCCTTTGTCGGCGGGTCGATCGGGATTCTGGTGCTGATCTTTCTGGCGCCCATGATCATCAGCGTCGCCTTTATGTTCGCGCCCGCAGATTACTTTTCGCTGATTTTGCTGGGCTTAATCATGACGGCAACCATTTCAGGCGGCTCAGTGGTCAAGGCGCTGATTATGAGCGTGTTTGGCATACTTCTCGGCGTGGTGGGGTTGGATGTCTATTACGGCTCACCCAGATACACGTTCGGGATACTGCATCTTTATGAGGGCATCAGCCTCGTCGCGCTTGCAATCGGGTTATTTGGCATAGCCGAAGTCATTGCCAGCATCGGCAAAATGGTCCCGGTCGAGATGAGCCGCGACAAGCTGCGGATGCGCAACATGCTCCCCAGCCGTGAAGAAGGTCGGGGCTCGATTGCCCCCATACTCCGCGGGGCCGGAATCGGCACGATACTGGGTGCTCTGCCCGGCACCGGTGGCACTATCGCCTCGTATATTTCCTACGCCGTCGAGCGCAGGTTCTCCCGCACCCCTGACCATTTCGGAAAGGGCGCAATGGAGGGGTTGGTTGGCCCGGAATCCTCTAACAACGCGGCGGATCAGACTGCGTTCATCCCGACGCTAACCCTTGGCATTCCGGGTACGGCCACGATGGCGATCATGCTCGGTGTTCTCATGATCCACGGAATTAATCCCGGACCACGCTTGGTGGTTGAACAGCCGGCATTGTTCTGGGGACTGATCATGAGTTTCTGGATTGGCAATCTTCTATTGCTGATAATCAACATCCCGATGATCGGTATCTGGGTCAGAATTCTAGCTGTCCCTTACAAGATTCTGTATCCGTCCATTCTTGCGTTCGTATGTGTTGGCATCTACTCGATCAATAACAGTGTGTTTGACATTCTCGTAGTCGTCGCCTTTGGAGTCGTCGGATATGGAACTAAACTTCTTGGCCTGCCATTGCCCCCGCTTCTTCTTGGCTTTGTGCTGGGTCCAATGTTGGAAGAGCATTTCCGCCGCGCCATGCTTCTTTCTCAGGGAAGTTTCGAAGTCTTCGTTACACGCCCCATCAGTGGCGCAGCGGTTCTTATAATGGCGGTGGCGTTGTTATACGCTATGGTTCGCTTCGTTCTGTCAAATTCTGAAAAGAATAGAACTATCTGACAGGGCGTCGTGAAGAGGTTGTTGCACAAGTCTGATGAAGGCGAATTCACTGTGCGAAACTATGGCCCTTGGGCGCTCAAACCTGGTATCTGGTGGATCGGGTCGAGAAAGAACCTGCCGAACTCTTCATGACTATGGCCGCCAACAACCTTGCCAGATTCCCACGGTTGCTGGTTGTGTGACGCGGAAGATCTGCACCAGGCGCGTATGCCGAACTTGCCGACAGATATCGCAATCCCGCTGACCTGCCCTAATGAAAGGGCAGAGTTCCCGCTCAGGGACTATTTCAGCGACGTGCTAGGCTTTCAGGCTGTTTGCGACGTTTTCGACGGTAAGCCAGCTGATCCGTGTATTCGATTCGACTGTCACACCTGCGATATGGGGCGTCGCGATCAGGTTTGGTGCGTTGCAAAGCGGGCTTCCCGCAGCAAGTGGCTCGGATGCAAAGACATCTAACGCAGCCCCGCTCACCTGACCTGAGGCCAAGGCTTGCGCCAATACTGCCTCATCGACGATCTCGCCGCGTGCTGTATTGATCAGAATTGCACTGGATTTCATGTTTCGCAGCATCTCGGCGTTGAACATCCCTCTCGTGTCGGCCGTACGCAAAGAGCGGGCTCAGTGATGAGATGATCCGCAGGCTTCCATGCCAACGGTGCAAGGCGGGAGTGCCTCGAAAAATGCAAGTAGTTTTGCGCGTTTGATGGCCTTATTGAAGATCACACGGCCGTTCTCCGAAATGCCATGCACTTGGAAAACATCCTTAGCCAAATCGAGGCCGATTGTATTAGCTGTCATTGGGGGGTTCCTTTCCTCGCGGTTGATGACAACTGCACTTTGGCACAATTGGTGCCGGTGGAGCAGGAGCCACCCACCTCATCCGGTTTTGGGTGGTGATCATGTGCAAGCCCCGCGAGCGGGGGCGGGCTGCTGCGGCTTTGCCCTGAGCCCTGACCGCACCTGCTCCCTGCCCCAAGGCGCGGCGAAGACTGTCTCATGCTGAGCCAGTCCTTCGACCCACGGGGGCATGGTCGCATGCACGGCCAGGTCTCAGCCCTGCGGGGCTGCATCCCTCTTGCGGCACGGGTGGCGCGGCGGAGTGGCGGCGAAGGCCCGCATCATCACCCGCGCCACCTTTCACGGCACCGCGGCTTTGAGCCTTTCGATCAGGGCATCGAGCGCGTCCAGCCAGAGTGGTTCGACCTGACCGCGCAGCAATTGTGTGGCCATCATGGCACCGGGGTCTTTCGCGCTCTCGGCAAGCTGCAGGAGGATACGCTCGGCGACGGGCTTTTGCAGCCGGATGCTATAGGCCGTCCAGTACTCGGCCGACTGAGCGGGAATATAGACAGGGCCAGGCTTGAACTTCTGGCGCGCCGATTTCATGGCGGCCCCGAGGATCAGATCGATCCTGTAGCCGTCTTTCTCCAGCGCCAGCAAATCGTCCTTGTGACGATGCAGCGGCCAGAGCGTGATGGAGAAGGCACGCGCCGCTTTGGGCGCTGCCATGGACCGGGCCCCATTCGCAGGCGGGGAGGATGTGCTTGGCGCAATCTGCGCAGTCGACGCGACCGGCGGTGCGACCTGCGATGGCGCTTCTGGTCTCAGAGGCGCAGCGGGCTGCGTCACAAATGGTGTTGGCGGCCGCATGCGCGCTGCTGGCGGTTCCACGACAGGCGGCGCGCTGTCGAACACGGCATCGGCATAGACCGGATCGATCGCGCCGATGCGCGCTATCCTGCGTTTGGCCATCGGGGTTTCCTTTCCGGGTTTTATGCCGCTGCCGCATGGCTCAGCATGTGATTGAACACCACAGCGACCTCATGAAGCGCGTCCTCGTAATGGGCGGCCTGCCCGCGCACGAGCGGGTTCGGGTCATCGCGTTTTTTCCGGGCGATGGCACCAAGAAGGCCAAGGCTTTCCATATCCCTGTAGGCCTTGCGCTCGCGCACGGCATAGGGAAACAGGTCCAGCTCGGAGCGGATGCGCTCAAACAGATCCTTCTCGATCGGGCTGAGCCTTTCTTCGCCCTTGCGGATGCGGGCATCAAACCGGGTCAGAATGCTGATATGGCGGGGAAGCAATTCCGGCTCTTCGACCCGCCCGTGCAAGCCCTTGTACCACTGATAGGTCGCGACCGCGCCATTGACATTGTTCTCGGTCAGGATGACCGGGGTGACGATCAGACTGGCCTGCACGGCGACATGATCGGCCCAGGCACCCGCGACACCGGCCGTGTCGATGATGATGAAATCATGGCTCTCAGCCTCGAAGGCCTCATCGAGAAGGGCCACCAGCGCCTCGGTGTCTCTGGCCTCGACATGCGAGAGAAGTGCCGAGCCATTGCCATGCGTCTCGGCCCGCTGCGCCCAGGCTGCGAGTGATCTCTGGCGATCGGTATCGACCAGCAGGACCCGCTTGCCGGAATGGATCATCGCCGAGGTCATCGCGGCACAGATGGTGGTTTTGCCCGCCCCGCCCTTGATCCCCATCACGGCCACCACGACCGGCGGGTTCGCCTCATCAGACATATCTGCACTTTCTCTGTTACGGGATCTGGCCCTCCGGCCAACACATTGAGACACAACCCTAGATGGAGTGCGCCAGGCATTCAACGCGATATGCTGGATGCTCAACGCTCAATGCTGCGCGCTTCATGCGATATGCTGAGTGCACTATGCTTGAACGCTCGGTGCTACATGCTGGAAGCTGAATGCGATTTGCTGAACGCTGGATGCTTATTGCTACATGCTGTTTGCGACATGCTGAACGCTGATGGTTTTTTGCTGGATGCTATTTGCTGGAGGCCCTGTTTTTTCGAGACATCAGCGCGTTTAGCGACGCTGATGGCGGTTATGTCAAAAAACACGCCCTCGCCCCTTCAGCGCGGCGCTGCGGCGCAGCAGCAGGCTATTTCGCAAGGTGCGCCTTGAGCAAAGGGCGCGCGTCTTCGCTGCCTTCGTCCCGGCCGGATACATAACACCACAGCACCACTGATGGTTGAATCTCGCATTGACGCGATTCCGGCATCTGCCTACCCGAAAGGGGGAACAAAAGGTGTTATGTAGCAGGAAATGGATATTGACTACACTGAACACAAACACGGTCGCCGAGGGTGCGGGCAAGCCCCGTCTGACGCCCGCGCAGCGCCAGGCGATTGCGCAGGCGCGAGGGCGAGGGATTGCGACCAAGGTGCTGGCTGTGCGCTATGGCGTGTCGGTTCAAACCATCCGCAACATCGCACGCGGGGTGCAGATGGCGCGGGTGCAAGCCCGGTCCGAGACCGCGACTGTGACCGCGCGGGTGCCAGTCGCCGATATCCGGGCCTTTGATGCGCTGATCGCGCAGCTCGGGGGTGATCAAAGATCAACCGTGCTGCGCGCCTTCATCCGCCATCCTGCCGGGTATCTCGGCGCGGATGCAGAGCTTGCCGAGAGCATCCGCGAGTTGTGCCGCGAATTGTCAGCGATCGGCTCAAACCTCAATCAGATCGCGCGGCGGCTGAATGACCCGCGCCTGCTGCCAGAGGCCCGCGAGCTGCGCCGTCGCGAGGTGGAGGTGCTGCGCGCAACCCATGCTGCCGTCACACAGTCGCGAGATCACCTGGCTGTGCTGATCGGAGCGAAGGCGCGCAGGCGCGATGCGGCCTTCCGGGCGATCCTGGGCGAAGCCCTTGTCGGGGATATGACCCCGGAGGTGACGCATGGCAGGTAAGCCGGATGCTGTGAGCGCGGCCATGGGCACGCTGTTCGACGAGGGCTGGACTCGCGGCCCGGGCGGACGCGGCGATGAGCCTGCGCCGAAATCCTTCGGGCGTCGCGGGGGTAGCACGCGCAGCTACCAGCATATGGCGCGGGCGGCATCGGGCAACCGGGCGGTCGTGGTCAAGCTGGTGCGTGGGGGTGGGTGCCATGACAGCCGCCAGCTTGGCAATCAGCTCGACTATCTGATGAGCAAGGCAGACCGCGTGTTTGACTCGATGGGCACGTTCGAGCAGCGCGGGCCGCTTTCCTCTGAAGAAGCGCGCGAGGCCGCGACACGCTGGAGCGAGAGTTGGGAGGGCATGACCTCGTCGGGCCAGACCGCGCATCTGATCGTGTCCTTCCCCCAGGACACGGATGCCCGCGATGTGGAAGTGATCACCGAGCGCTTCTGCGAGCGCATGTTTGACGGCCAGTTCGACTATATCGCGGCCACGCATAGCGACCGCGCGCATCCGCATGCGCATATCGTGGTCAACCGGCGCGGGGAGGATGGGACGCTCTTCACCCTGCGCGCTGGCACGGATCACAGCTATGAGGCCTATAAGGACACACTGGTCGATCTGGGCCAGTCCTATGGGGTTGCACTGGAAGCCAGCAGTCGCTTGCAGCGCGGGATTATCCACCGCGCGCCCACAGATGCCGAATATCGCCGCGGCCGGACCACTGAGCGTCCCCGGATCGGGGCGGATCTGGATTATGCCCGCGCGCAGATCGCGCGCCATGCCGAGAGCTATTCGGCGCTGGCCGCGCATGCGCGCGGGATCGAGGCCATCGATCATTCCCGGTTCACCCGGGGCGAGATCGCCTCTTACACGCGTCTGTCCGATCTTGCCCAAAACCTTCAGCGCGCGGCCAGCGATCTCGCGGCCGGGCGCAGCATTCATCCCCAGAGTTACGGAGCCATCCCCATGTACCAACAAGAGCGCTTCACTCAGGCGCTGGAGCGCCTCGATGCTGTCGTGGCGCAGGCTGAAGACCGGATTGCGGCAGCCGCGCCGGGCGAGCGCCCGCGAGAAGAAGCCCGTCTCAGCGAGGCGCTCTCGAAGCTGGATGCTCTCCTGCCTGAAGAGGCACGGGACAAGGAGCTGAGCGCGCCACCCAGCGAAGCGGGCATCTATGCGGCCCAAAACGCAGCTGTCGCGATGGAGCATGTCGCGCGCGTTGGTGAAGGACGGATACGCGGGGCGGTTGAGGGCAGCGGGATCAGCAGTGACACGCTGATGGCACGGCTGCGCGAAGGCGCGCCGACGGCATCGTTGGAGCAAGACTGGCTGATGGATGATCTGCGCAGCGTGGCCGAGTACCACGGGTTTGATCTGTCAAAGCAGGAGGATCTGGACCGTGCCCTGGAAGAGGTGGACCGCGTGCATGACCGGATCGGGGATGATGTCGGCCTCGATCTCACGCCCGCGCAGCGCGAGACACTGGAGGAGAAGACGTCGCAGAATATCGAGGCCGCGATCACAGCGATGCGCCGTGAGGGGTTTGACAGGGCATCGATCTCGTCGCGGTCATTCGACATAGAGGATCAGGCGCGCGCAGAAGCCCGGGCAGAGGTTCTGGGCGGGGCACGCGCAGAGCCGCAACAGCATGCAGGCACAGAGGTCGCAGTTCAGCCTATGTCGCAGGCAGATCGTGCTGGGCAGCAGACAGCGGACACAGCCAAAGGCCCCCAGGCTGACGGTGATCAGGTGGCGCGCGAAGCGACCGAAGGCGAGGCCAAGGCCGACAGCATCGCAGTCGCGCGCCGCGGGCTTGACCCGCTGGACACACCATCCTCTTACTACGAGCGGTTCGTCGTGACCAAACAGGGCGACACACAGGAATTCTACCGTCATTACGATGACGCGCGTGCGGCCATTGTCGATACGGGGCACACGCTCAGCACCAAGGCTGCCGACAAGGCGACCGCGCTCGACATGGCGGGTCTCGCGGCGCATCGCGGCTGGGAGTCGATGACGGTCACAGGCCCGCAGGATTTCCGGCGCGAGATGTGGATCGAGGGCGCGGCCAAGGGCATCAAGGTCGGCTACAAGCCCAATGAGCGCGATATCGAGGAAGCGGCACGGCGCAGTGACATGGAACGCCCGCGCAGTCTGCAGCGGACGGATGGGCCGTTGAACGACAGAGCGGGTCCCGAGCAGCGCGACCTGTCTCAGGATCGGGCAGCACCACTTTCCGGCAGCATATCCAGCGACAAGGACGATTACAGCCAGGGCGTACGCGGCACAGTGCTTGCGCAAGGGACGCGCCCCTATCTTGACCGCCCCGGGGCTGCGGAGTCCCCCTATGTACGCTTGCAGCTGGCAAATGGCCGCACCCATGATGTCTGGGGCATGGGGGTCACCAAGGCGCTGGCGGAACGTGGCGTGACAGTGAGCGACACGGTCACGCTGTCTTCGACCCGCTCCGAGCCCGTAACCATCACCACGCGTGATCCGGTGACCAATGAGGTCGTCGAGAAACAGGGCAGCCGCCGGACATGGGAGGCGCAGGATATCCAGCGCGGTAATGGGGCTGAGACAGGCACGGACACAGGCCTCAGAACAAGCACCGGCGCTACCGCAGCAACTGGCGCTGCCGCTGGCATGCTAATCGCCGCGAAATCCGATCTCGCGAAACTGCCCGCGCCCACGGACGCGAAACGCGCCGAGGCCTATCGCGAAGCGGTCGAGGAGCGTCTGACCCCCGACGAGATCGCGCGCCTGAAACAGGGCGATATCTCGGGGCTCGAGGGCGTGGGCGCGCGTGAAGATCAGCTTTCTGTTGCCCGCGAATATCTCAAGGCTGAGGGCAATTCGCCCCAGGCCCTGCGCCAGGTCAGCGAAGAGTGGTTTGACGAACGCGCTGCCAATGCGGCGCAAGAGCGGGGGCTCGAGCATGATTAAGACACGCATTCTTGCTGGGCTTGGCCTTTTTGCCGCTCTGGGGCTTGCGCTGGCCTATATTCTGGCCTCGGGCTATCTCGCGCTCAAACTCACCGGCAGTGCTGCCACGCTCGATTGGGGCCTGCTCGTGCAAAACTGGCAGGCAATCCGGCTCCGCCATCCCGATCTCTGGCAGGTGATCGGGCTGATCTTTCTGTTCGCCACTCTGGGCAGCTTGCTCCTGGGCTCCTTCGTCGTCCATGAGGGGCTGACCCGCTTTGGCGAGACCCATTGGCAATCGAAAGCCGAGCTGAAGCGCAACGGCTTCTTTGAGAAACCCGGGCGCGGGTTTCTGCTAGCCAAGATGGGCAAGCCAAAATCATCGGCGAAATTCCTCTGCTCGACCAGCTTCCCGCATTGTCTGGTCGTGGCGCCCACAGGGCGCGGCAAGGGCACAGGCTTTGTGATCCCGAACCTGCTGTGCTTTGTCGGTTCCGCCGTGGTGCTCGATGTGAAGGGCGAGAATTTCGACAAAACCTCACGCAAGCGCCGCGCGCGCGGCGACAAGGTCTGGCGCTTCGCCCCGGTCGATTGGGAACGCCCCACCCATCGCTACAACCCGCTGCAGCGCATCGCGGCCCTCTCCAATCCTGACCAGCGCCAGATGGAGCTGCGCAAGACCGCCAACCTGTTCTTGCAAGCCGATGGCGAGAACGCCAAAGGCCTACTTGAGGGCGGCATCGATCTCTTCGTCGCCTGCGGGATCCTCGCCATTGAACGCGGTGAACCCACCATTGGCGAAATCTACCGCCTTGCCTCTTCGGGGGGTGACAAGACCAAGCAATATGCGGGCTATGCCGAGGAAGTGCGCAGCGCGCCTGCAAAGCTGATCTTCGAGCGGCTGGCCTCGACCAATGACCGCACGCTGACCTCCTATCTCTCGCTCCTGATGACCTCGGGCCTCAGCGCCTGGGACAATCCCACGATTGACCGGGCAACCTCGGTGTCGGATTTCGATTTCTCAACCTTCCGGCGCAAGCCGCAGAGTGTCTATCTTGTGGTATCTCCCGACAATATCAAACCGCTCGCACCCCTGATCCGGCTCTTCTTCTCGGATCTGATCGCCTGCCTGCAGGATCATGAACCGGGCGCGGAAGAGCCATGGCCCGTGATGATCCTGCTCGATGAGTTCGACCGCTTGGGCAAGATGCCCATCGTGGCCGAGAGCATCAAGACGCTGCGCTCTTATGGCGGGCATCTGGCGATCATCACCCAGACCATTCCTGCGCTGGATGAAATCTATGGCGAGAATACCCGCCTGTCGCTGCAGGGTGGGGCAGGGGTCAAGCTCTACATGACCCCATCGGAAAAGCGCACAGTCACCGAGGTCAGTGAATCTACCGGCATGACCACCAAGCGCGTGGTGTCGAAATCGCGCTCCATGGGGCGGGGCATGTTCGACACCAATGTGAGCGAACGCACCGAGGAACGCCCGCTGCTGACCGAGGACGAGGCCGCCCGGCTCAGCCTTGACGACATCATCCTGGTGATCGACGGCCAGCACCCGGCGCGCGCCAAGCGGATCAAATACTATGAGGACGCCAAGCTGCGCCATCTCTTCGAGGGGCAGAGCGGCGACTACCCCTTGCCGCTGGGGGGCAAGCTGAATGCACAGGACGCCGCCGAGATCGATGATCGCGTGGCAGCCATTGTGCAGCGGCGGACTGAAGGTATGATCGCGGCGCAGCGGGTGGGGCCGGGAAGTGGTGCCGCGCCAACAATCAACACAACGCCCAGCCCAAGGCCGCGCCGCGTAAGCAGTTCGTTGATGGCAGCCCATATCATCGACATCTCAGGCTTCGATCCCGCCAAGGCGCCAAAGCCGATCTTCGAGTGCGCGCCAAAGGCGCCGCCACTGTTGAAACTGCGCAGCGGACGCAGCAGTCAGATACTGACGAAAGCAAAACTTATCGCGCCAACGCCTGAAAATTGCGACGTGGTCGAACGCATCGCGGATACTTTGGGCGGTGACCCCGAGAGCGCGGCCGCTTGAGGGAGCAGCGCCAGTCAAATGCCTTGTGGGTGCCAAACTGTCAGAGATACTATCGGCTTTCAACGTGAAGGGCGGAGAGCCGACTGTGACGCTGCGGCAAGACGGTAGTGACGTTGGGCTGAAGCAGCCATTGGCCGAAACCACAGGGTTCAGGTAGTCTGCTACGGCCGAAAGAGTTTCCGTTTCAGTATTTCGGCTGACTGCGCGAGATCACATAGCCCGGTCCCAGCGACCATGCCTCTCAAGATCAAACTGGAACCAAGGTGGCTTACGGGGGTCCGGCTGCGGACGCCACTGACGCTCAGACGGAGATGAGGCGCCGTGCGGCCAGCCAGCTTGCCAGCGCCATCGCCCCGGCGGTGGCGAGGCACAGGGGCAGCCCACCGATCTGGTAGCTGAGGCCCGATAGCAGCGTGCCGATCAACCGTCCGGCAGCATTGGCCATGTAGTAGAAGCCCACATCGCGGGTGATCCGGTCGGCCGCGCCAAAGGCGAGGATCAGGTAGGAATGCACCGAGGAATTGACCGCGAAGACGAAGCCGAAGAGCAGCAGCCCGCCAATCAGTGTCGCAGTCAGCCAGTCGGCCGGATCGCCAGCCGCCAGGCTTGCTGTGGCCAGCAGGAACGGGATCGGCACCAGCAGCCCGCACCACAAGATGGCCTTGCGCGTGATCTCGGCCTCGGACTGGCCCTTGCTGCCCAGAATGCGCGGTGCAAAGGCCTGGACTGCGCCGTAGAGAATGATCCAGGCCGCCATGAACCCGCCGACCAGAAAGAAGGCCTCGCGGCGCCCCTCGGACGTGCCATCCGACAGGACGGCCTGAAAATAGATCGGGATGCCGACGACGAACCACACGTCGCGCGCACCGAACAGGAACATCCGTGCAAGGCTCAGGCGGTTCACGCGCGGGTCGGTGGACCGCCAGCCCGCCCATGTATCCGCGTCCTTCATCCGCCCCGGCAGGCCCGCGGGCAGGAATAGTACCACTGCCAGCAGGATCACCGCCAGCACCGCCGCCATGCCCCAGATGGCCGCCTGAAACCCGGCCAGTGCCAAGAGCGCCGCGCCAAGGAAAAACCCGAAGCCCTTGACCGCGTTCTTGGATCCGGTGAGTGCCGCGACCCAGCGGAAGAGGCCCCCATCCTCGGACGGGGCCAGCAGCTTGACGGCGGATTTCGAGGACATCTTGGCCAGATCCTTGGCCACGCCCGAGACACCCTGCACGGCCATGACGAAGATCACCGAGGCAGTGATGCCCCAGCCCGGGTCCATCTGCGCGAGGGCTGCCAGCGCCGCGATCTGTAGAGCAAGCCCGGCATAGAGTGTCGCCGCCAGCCCGAACCGCGCGGCCAGCCAGCCTGCCGCCAGATTGGTCACGATGCCCGCGATTTCGTAAAGCAGGAACAGCCAGGCCAGCTGGATCGGCGTGAAGCCGAGGCTGTTGAAATGCAAGAGCACCAGCATCCTGAGCGCCCCGTCCGACAGCATGAAGGCCCAATAGGCCGCCGTCACCGCCGCGTAGGCGCGCAGGGGGTTGGAAACGCTCACCTGCGCCCCTTTTTCAATGCACCGCGCAGGATCACAAGCCCGCCCGAAAGATGCAGCACGGCAACGCCCAGACCCACCACAAGATCGGGCCAGCCGCTTTGCGTGGCCAGCACCAAATAGCCCGCAACGATCATCGCGATATTGGCGAGCGCATCATTGCGCGATGACAGCCAGGCCGCGCGCAGGCCAAGGCTCTCGGGCTGCGGGCCCCGCCGGGCGGCGAGGATCACGGCGACGCTGACCAGATTGGCCGCCAGCGCCAGTTTCGACACCGCGATGATCGCAATCCCTTCGGGCGGCATGGTGTCGAACACGAAGCGCAGCGCCTGCCACATCGCCAGACCGCCCGGAAACATCATCAGCACGGCCACGACCACACCGAAGCGGCGCTCGGCTTGCTCGGTCGCACCCATCATCGCCAGCGCCAGCAGATAGATCACGCTGTCCTCGACGAAATCCGCCGCATCGGCCAAGAGCGCAACCGACCTTGCCCAGAGACCTGCGATGATCTCGATTACCGCAAGCGAGGCGTTCAGAACAAACGCGATGAGAAGCGCACGGCGCTCGGTCATTCACAACCCCTGTGCCACCATGCGGGTGATGTCCGCCAGACGGCAGGCATAGCCCCATTCATTGTCATACCACGCATAGAGTTTCAGCTGTGTGCCGTTGATCACCATGGTGGACGGCCCGTCGATGATGCTTGAGCGCGGATCGTTGAGATAGTCGCAGGAGACCAGCGGGCGGTCCTCATAGCCCAGGATGCCCTTGAGCGGCCCCTCTGCGGCGGCCTTGAAGAGCGCGTTGACCTCCTCCACTGTCGTTTCGCGCTCCAGCTCAAAAACGCAATCGGTGAGCGAGGCGTTCAGCAACGGCACGCGCACGGCATGTCCGTTCAACCGGCCCTTCAGTTCGGGATAGATCAGCGTGATCGCCGTGGCGCTGCCGGTGGTGGTGGGGATCAGGTTGGAAAGCGCCGAGCGCGCGCGGCGCATGTCCTTGGCGGGACGGTCGACGATGGTCTGAGTGTTGGTCACGTCATGGATCGTGGTGATCGAGCCGTGGCGGATGCCAAGCGCCTCGTGAATGACCTTGACCACCGGGGCGAGGCAGTTGGTGGTGCAGGAGGCTGCCGTGATGATGTTCTGGCTGCCATCATAGAGGTGATGATTGACGCCATAGACCAGATTGAGCGCGCCGACGTCCTTGACCGGCGCGCTGACGACCACTTTCTTCACGCCTGCTCTGAAATAGGGCGCAATCTTCGCTTCGGTCTTGAAAACGCCGGTGCAGTCGATGACCAGATCGACGCCCATCTCAGCCAGCGGTAGCGCTTCGATGCTCCGCTCATGCGTCAGGCGGATGGTCTGGCCGTTCAGGACCAGCGCACCCTCGGCGGCGGAAACGGGCGTGTTCCAGCGGCCATGGACCGAGTCGAACTCCATGAGCAGCGCGTGCTGTTCGGCATCTCCAACCGGATCGTTCAGCAGCACGATCTCGCCCCCCGCGCCACTGTCGATCAGGTCGCGCAGAACGAGTTTTCCGATGCGGCCAAGGCCATTGAGGGCGATGCGTATGGTCATGGGGTCTCGCCTATCGATTTCATTTTCCGGGTCGCGTCGCAGGCATATGGACGCGGTTTTGAAACTGTTTGGTGACACTGATCATGCTGCAAACCTTTGCCTTGTCCGATTTGCGAACCACACGAGCGACAGCATTACCGGCACCTCGACCAGCACGCCGACCACGGTGACCAGTGCTGCGACCGAGTTCAGGCCGAACAGCCCGATGGCCACGGCCACCGCCAGCTCGAAATGGTTCGATGTCCCGATCAGCGCGCAGGGTGCGGCCACGGTATGCGGTACGCCCCAGCGCCACGCCGCCGCATAAGCCAGCGCGAAGATGCCGTAGGACTGGATGAGGATTGGCACCGCGATCATGGCGATCAGAGCGGGGCGCTCGATGATGACATCGCCCTGAAAGCCGAAGAGCAGCACCACTGTGCCCAGCAGCCCCAGCACCGAGAAGGGCTTGAGCCGCCCCGTGAAACCCGTGACCGACGCTTCGGCCAGCGCCGCATCGCGCGCGCGGCGGGTAAGGAACAGCCGCGTCAGCACCCCGGCCACCAGCGGCACCACCACGAACAGAACCACCGACAGCAGCAGCGTGTCCCAGGGCACGGTCACTTCGGTCAGGCCCAGCAGCAACGCCACCAGCGGCGCATAGAGCACCACCATCACCAGATTGTTCACCGACACTTGCGCCAGCGCGTAGTTGGGATCGCCGCGCGTCAACTGCGACCAGACGAACACCATCGCCGTGCAGGGTGCTGCCCCCAGCAGGATCAGCCCGGCGATGTATTCGCCCGCCGTTTCCGGCTCGATGAAGGGGGCAAAGACGTATTCGAAGAAGATGATCCCCAGCACCGCCATGGTGAAGGGCTTGATCGCCCAGTTTACCGCGAGCGTGATGATCAGCCCCTTGGGGCGCTCATGCACCCGCGCCAGTGCGGCGAAGTTTACCGCCACCATCATCGGGTAGATCATCACCCAGATCAGCACGGTGATCACCAGGTTGATCTTTCCGATCTCCCACCCGGCAAGCGTGGTGAACAGATCGGGGAACAGCGCGCCGAGCGCGAGCCCGGCGAGGATGCTCAGCGTCACCCAGATCGAGAGATACCGTTCGAATGTGGACATGCGCGGACTTTCAGGTGTTATCTGGGGTGACGCAGCAGGCGGGATCGCCGGATGCAGCCTCTAGCGCGCCGATAAGTTCCGCCAGCGGGGCCAGCGCACCGGGGGCGAGCGCATAGCAGACGCGGGGCGGGTCGATCTGCCCTTCGATCACGCCCGCCGCTTTCAGGATGCGCAAGTGTTCCGAGACGGTCGATTGCGCCAGCCCCACCGCCTGCACGATATCGCCGCCGATGCATCCCGGCGTGCGCGCGAGCAGCGCAAGGATTTTCAGCCGCGCAGGGTGCGCCAGTGCCTTGGCCAGCGCGGCCAGCCGTTCATCATCAGCCGCTTTCGCAAGAATTGGGTATGAGAGCATGTACATCACTTCGGCTATCGTCGTTAAACGATTTATAGAAATGTTTCAGAAATGGCACAAGAGCTCGTGCAGCCTGCGCGTCAGAGTTCCCTATGGACTGAACGTCCGTTTGGGGGGCGGACCCGTCGCTCCTGCCGTCATTTTCGCAGTGTAAGAGAGCCGCCTGACGACGGCGCAGCCATGCAGCTTCTGTAATTGGTGGAAGCAGACAAGCGCTGCAGCGACTTTGACCTGCAGTATTAAGTACTCGAGCTTGTCAGAAAGCCCCCGATCCAAAGCCCGACCTGATCCGCACAAACTATTTCTTCACGTGTAAGCGGGCTGAGTTGAATCTTTTGAACGGTAGTTTACCCAATTGCTGTATCCGCACATACACCGTGCAACCGCAGAGATTGTGACTTGGAAAACCTACTGCGCCAGATTCTGATGACATTTTCCAGAGACTGGCTACTTCTTGCGTTGTTGGCATTGTTCCCGTTTTTGCTCTGGCTGGCACCTGCCGGCCTTGGCGCTTTGCCGGGACTTGTGGATTGGAAGACTGTATCGGCTCTTGCCGGTCTGATGGTCCTCAGCCGTGGGCTGGAGGTCTCAGGCATGATTGATCGTGTGGGACGCGCAGTTTTGACGCAGTTGCACAGCATACGTTGGCTCGCTGTTGCATTGGTCCTTCTGGCCGCGGTCCTGTCAGCGATTGTCACCAATGATGTGGCGCTGTTCGTGACCGTGCCGTTGACATTGGGTCTAGCGCGCATGGTCACGCTGCCGGTGGGACGGCTCGTAATCTTTCAGGCGCTTGCCGTGAATGCAGGCTCTGCGCTATCGCCTGTGGGAAATCCGCAAAACCTGTTCCTGTGGCAGGTCTCAGGCATGGGGTTCGTCGAGTTCACACTAACGATGCTGCCCATATCGGGCGCTATGCTTGTTCTGGTCCTCGCGCTTGTGCCGGTCGGCTTTGGCAAGGCCACGCTCGCGCTGGCGGACATGAAAAGCCCTTTGCCACTGAACCGCGACCTGATGGGTGCGTCACTTGTCGCCTATCCACTGTTTCTATGGGCCGTGAATGCCGGGTTTGCAATGGTCGGGGCTGCGGTCATCATCGGCGTTTTTGCTGTAATCTTCCGGAAGATCCTGCGCGGCGTGGATTGGACGCTGTTGCTGGTTTTCATCCTGATGTTCGTCAATATGGGGCTGGCGGGCCAAATTCCCATGATAGAGACGCAAGTCAGCGCGCTTCTGCACGGGCCGGGTTCAGCCTTTGCTCTGGGCGCGGGGCTGTCGCAGGTCATCTCAAATGTCCCGGCCGCGATCTTTCTGGCCGCCTTTACAGACGAGTGGCGGGCGCTGGCGTGGGGGGTGAATGTAGGAGGCTTCGGACTTGCGATCGGCTCACTGGCCAATCTGATCGCCCTTCGGCTGTACCGCCAGCCCGGATTGTGGGTGCAGTTCCACCTCTGGTCGCTGCCGGTATTTGGCATCAGCTTCGCTGTTGGCGCGGCACTTCTGGCGATCTGAAAGGCCGGTGCGCGACATATTTGCATTTCCCTCGGGCAAGGGCGCGGTTTTGCTTAGGCTATTGCCCGAGTTGTTTGCACTGGAGGCCGCTGTCAGTTAGCCAAACCCGACCCGGCACGATATGGCATAACTGACGAAAGGCTCATTGCATGACATATCTGGAAGCTGTCATTCTGGGCCTTGTTCAGGGTGTGTTCATGTTTGTTCCGGTCAGTTCGACGGCGCATCTGGTCGTGACACAGCATGTCATGATTGCGCAGGGCTCCAGCATACCGCCGCCAGAAAGCCCGGCAATGATCCTGTTCGATCTGGTGGTGCATTTGGGCACATTGGTGTCCATCGCAGTGGTTTTCTGGAAAAGCCTGTCTGCGCTCTGCCGCGCAACTGTGGTGGAGACGACCAGCCGCCTGCGCATGCCGGGGCAGGGGATGGGGGTATTCTCGAAGCTGTTTCTGATGGGGATGCTGACAGTTCTGGTGACAGGCGTGCTGGGGCTTTTGTTCAAGCGCACTTTCGAGATGGTCTTTTCCGCGCCGCAGGTCCTGGTTGTCACCCTCTCGCTGACCGCTGTGCTGTTATACGTGACCGACCGCCTGCCGAGGCGCCCGCTGGGGATAAAGAGCCTTGGTCCGCGCATTGCGATCGTGATCGGGGTGGCGCAGGCCTTGGCGTTGATCCCGGGCATCAGCCGCAGTGGCATAACCATCATCGCCGGGCTGTTTTCCGGCCTGAAGCGGCGTTGGGCCGCCGAATACAGTTTTCTGGTGGCGATCCCGACCATTCTGGCGGCCAGCCTATTGCAAGGCATTGAAGTGATGCGCGGTGCGGGGCTGGAAGGTGTCGGCCTGGGGCCGATGCTGGTGGGGTTCGTAGTGGCCGCCATTTCCGGCACAGTGGCTTTGAGCCTTGTGCTGGCGCTGCTGTACAAGGCGCAACTGAAGGTGTTTTCCGTTTATCTGATTGCCCTCGCGTCGGTAATCGGGTTCGGGGTGTTTGACGGGATCATCTGATCGTATCCGTGACGGAATAGTGGGTTATCCAGCGTTCCCGAAACGAATGAATTGTTTGCCAGCCCATCCAGCCCCCCAGTGTTCCAGGTCATTGAACCAACCCGAGCGAGCATTCCATGATCGAGACAAACTTGATCCGGGCGGATAGGGCAATTCTTCGTCATCACCGCACCGGGCTTCCTATGCCTGCTACAGGCTGAACGTAATGGGCGTATGAACCTGATAATGCGCGTTGCCCTTCAGTGTAAGTTCCGATCCTTGTTCGCAAGGAGGTGGTTGACTTGCGCTTCAGCCGGGGCTATCAGAACGACGCTGCGAATATCGCGGCCATTTTCATGTATCAACCAGAGAGACCCATGGACAGTTGCTCTAGTAGCGGTCTGGCCTCTGTGTTTTGCGAAATGCTGCGCAGCCGCCAGACCTTCCGGACACAATCAGACCACCCGGCCTGTCTGCGGCTTTGGGGCCTGCGCCTGTAACGCAGCCCTTGTGCTTCCAGACCGGCGCGGCTGGACGGAGGCACGACAATGACCTTTCACTTCGCCCATATGGCTCCACCCGGCGCATCCGCGCGCCGCACCCCTGTCGCTTGCTGGCTGCGTGATGCGCGCACAGGCCGGCTGATGCAGCATTGGCTGACCACCACGCCCAGTCAGCCGGACGCATTGGACAGCCCCCTTTGCGCACTTCTCGCCCAGCAAGCCGAGCTGCGCGCGGGCTGACGCCCGCACGCACGCGCCCGCGTCGGGAGGGCATCCTATGCGTCTCATCCTCGCCGGAGGGCGGCATCTCGATGATGTCACCCTGATCCGCCGCGCGC
>NZ_MJAP01000004.1 GCF_001884735.1 Natronohydrobacter thiooxidans
GGGGGCAGCCGCCCCCCGACCTTCCCCCCAAACTCACCGCGCCCGCGCGTGATACTCCGGGTTCGGCTCCATCCCGGTCGCCGAGGCCACGCGATTGGACATCGAAAAGAACCCCACCACCGCGATGATGTCGAAAATATCCCGCTCCGAAAACCCGTGCCCGCGCAAGGCGTCCCGATCCGCCTCACTGACCTTCGCGCTCGCTTCCGTCACCAGCGCCGCGAAGTCCAGCATCGCGCGGGTCCGCGCATCCAGAGGGGCGGCGCGGTAATTCATCACCATCGCCTCGCCCAGAGCCGGGTCGCCCGAGAATTCCCGCACCGCCGCGCCATGCGCCACCTGACAATACCAGCAGCGATTGATCGAACTGACCACCACCGCGATCATCTCGCGCTCCAGCTTGCTGAGCCCGCTCTCGCCCAGCATCAGATCATTATACATGGCGATGAACCCGTCGAATTTCGCCATGTCGAACAGGTAAGCGCGCAGCACATTCGGCACGATCCCCAGCTTCTCCTCGCAGATCGCCAGATATTTCTGCGTGCGTTCGGGCAGCGGATCAATCGGGGGCAGGTCGAGTTTCCAGACCAGATCGCTCATGCGGCACTCCCTTCGCGGTAATGGTAGCGGCCAGCGATCTGCATCCCCAGCCCAGCGTAAAGCGCGCGGGCAGGCGCATTGGCCTCGGTCACGGCCAGCGCAAACCACTCCGCCCCCTGCGCTTCGGCCCAATGCGCCGCCCCGCGCATCAGCGTCGCGGCGACGCCCTTGCGCCGCGCGCGCGGCGCGATCTCGATGGCGTGGATCATGGCGATCCGGTCATGGATCGCGGCGAAAGCCGCGCCGCAGGCGCGATCCTCGATCCGCGCGATAAAGCCCGTGCGCGGCGCGCGCGCACGGGCCATCACCGCCAGCCGCGCCGGGCCAATCCCGCCCTCGGCCCAGATATCGCGCATGATCGCCAGCGGCGGCCAGATATCGAAGAGCCGCACCGGGGGCGGCTTCTGCGCCAGACCGGCAATCGGCGCGGCATAGAGCAGCGACGGGTCCAGCACCCGGTAGCCCCGCCCCGCCAGCGCCGCATCCAGTGCCAGATCCTCCGGCCCCAGCCGGAAAAGCGGGGTCTGGCCCAGCGCGCGTTGCGCGGCCTCCGCCAGCGCAATATCGGCATCCGCGCTCAGCGCAGAGGCCGCAGAGACCCGCTTGCCCCCGCCACCGCCCTCGCGCAGGCGCCAGCCGCCCCGGACCTCGACCCGAAGCGCGGGCCAGGTGGCATCGAGCGCGGCCATCAGCCGGGCGGGGTCGGGCAGCCGGGCAGGATCGGGCAGGCTCACGCCACCGCCTCGGGGAAGAGATCGGCGAGCTTGACCAGCGCGGCATCGACCTGCACGGGATCGGCCCCGCGCACCACGACATTCGCGCCATAGGCCCCGTCGCGCTGATAGGGGTAGCAGCCGATCGACAGTTCCGGATGCGCCGAGGCCAGCGCCTGCAACGGGCCCGCGATCTCGCCCTCGCCGCGCGGGATGGTCAGCGACTGGCTGTAAAGCGCGGCCCCCGCCGCGAGCGTCGGCAAAAGGGCCGCCACCATCGCCTGAAACACCGCCGGCACCCCGGCCATGACATGGACATTGCCGAGCGTGAAGCCCGGCGCGCTGGAAACCGGATTGTCGATCAATTGGGCCCCATCGGGGATCCGCGCCATGCGCAGCCTTGCGGCATTCAATTCCAGCCCGGTGCGCTGGTAATGCGCGGCAAGGATCGCGCGGGCATCCTCGCGGATATCGAGGCTGACACCGAAAGCCGCAGCCACTGCATCGGCGGTGATATCATCATGCGTGGGGCCGATCCCGCCCGAGGTGAAGACATGATCATATTCCGCGCGCAAGGCGTTGAGCGCGGCCACGATCCGGTCATGGCGGTCCGAGACGATCCGCACTTCCAAAAGGTCAATCCCGCGCTGCGCAAGTTCCCCCGCCAGAAAATGCATATTCGCGTCGCGCGTGCGCCCCGAGAGGATCTCATCCCCGATGACAAGCATGGCGGCGGTTGGGTTCGGCATGGTCGGTGCTCCTGTGGCGGGTCTTGCCCTCAAGGTATATGCGAGGCCGAGCCGCTGTCCATGCCCGAGTGTATCGAAACCCCCGTTCGGGTAGGGTGCGTGGTGGACCACGCACCTTACACCCGGCCGCGCGATATCTCCTTTTGCTCGCGCGCCCATCCGCTATGCTGGCCGGAACAAACGGCGCTCCGGGGCATTGTTTCCGAAGGCAGATGCAGGAAAGGACATGAGCATGACAGCACGGCATGGCGGGCAGATTCTGGTCGATCAGTTGAAGGCGCAGGGCGTGCGGCGGGTCTTCTCCGTGCCGGGCGAGAGCTTTCTGGCCGCGCTGGACGGGCTTTACGACTCGGGCATCGAGAATATCGTCTGCCGCCACGAAGGCGGCGCCTGCATGATGGCCGAGGCGCATGCCAAACTCACCGGCCAGCCCGGCGTGGTCTTTGTCACGCGCGGGCCAGGGGCCACCAATGCCTCCTGCGGCATCCATGTCGCCAAGCAGGATTCGACGCCACTCATTCTCTTCGTGGGCCAGATCGACAACCGCCACCGCGACCGCGAGGCGTTTCAGGAGGTCGATTACCGCGCCTTTTTCAAACCCATCGCCAAATGGGCCGCCGAGGTGGACCATACCGAGCGCCTGCCCGAATATATCAGCCGCGCCTTTCATCAGGCCCGCGCAGGCCGCCCCGGCCCGGTCGTGCTGGCGCTGCCCGAAAACATCCTCTCCGCCCGCGCCGATGTGCCGGACCTGCCCCCGGTCGCGCCCATGCCGCCCTCGGTCTGCAGCGAACAGATCGACGCAGTGCTGGAGATACTGTGCAAGGCAGAGCGCCCGCTGGTGATCGCAGGCGGCTCGGTCTGGTCCAGCGAGGCCGCACAGGGGCTGGCGGAATTCGCCACGACTTTCGGCCTGCCGGTCTGCGCCACGTTCCGCCGGATGGACCGGATCGACAACCGCCACCCCAATTACGCAGGCGATCTCGCAGTGGGGATGAACCCGAAACTGGCGCAGCGGCTGCAGGACGCCGATTGCCTGCTGGTCCTTGGCGCGCGGCTGGGCGATATCGCGACGGGGGGCTATGAGCTGATCGATCCGGCCGCGCCGGGCAAGACCATCATCCACATCCACCCCGACCCGGATGAGCTGGGCCGCGTCTTCCGCCCCGATCTGGGCCTCGCCGCGCCCGCGGTCGATGTGATCGCGCGGCTCGCCCGGCGCGCGGCGCCCGCGCATCCCGACTGGGCCGAATGGACCACAGCCGCGCACGCGGATTACCTTGACTGGCTGCGCCCGCGCGAGACACCGGGGGCAGTCAAGCTGGAACAGGTGATCCATGATCTGTCCGAAACGCTGCCGGAGAACGCCATCATCACCAATGGCGCGGGCAATTACGCAGCCTTCCTGCATCGCTACCTGCGCGCGCGTGCCTTCCCCGGACATCTCGCGCCCACCTCCGGCTCGATGGGCTATGGCTTTCCGGCGGCGATTGCCGCGAAACTGGAACATCCCGACCGCCCGGTGATCTGTTTCGCGGGCGATGGCTGCTTTCAGATGACGCTGAATGAGCTGTCCACCGCGCGGCAATATGGCGCAAATATCGTGGTGGTGGTGTGCAATAACGGCCAATATGGCACGATCCGCATGCATCAGGAAAAGACCTATCCGGGGCGCGTCAGCGGCACGCAGATGTTCAACCCCGATTATGCCGCCCTTGCCCGCGCGTATGGCGCGCATGGCGAGCGGGTCGAGGCGACGGGCGATTTCGCCGCCGCTTTCGCGCGGGCCACAGAGGCGGGCCGGCCTGCGGTGATCGAACTGGTGCTCGACCCCGACGCGCTGTCGCCCGGGAAAACGCTGCAGGAGATCCGCGCGGGCCAGTGAGCGTGGCGCATGGCCGCGCGGAAGATGAGTATTTGGGGCAAGAAAATGTCAGAGCTTCAGCAGCTCTGGCAGATCGCTCATGGCCCGAAACGGAATCGCCCCTTCAGCCGCCAGATGCGCACCATCGCCCTCGGGCGCGAAGCCGAAGCAACGCATCCCGGCGGCGCGGGCGGCGCGCGCGCCTGTGGCACTGTCCTCGATCACGATGCAGGCGGCGGGGCTACGCCCGAGGCTCTGCGCCGCATGCAGGAAGAGATCCGGCGCGGGTTTGGGCGCGGGCACCTGTTCGGCAGAGAAGATGCGCCCCGCGAGCCGCGCAAGTGTCGCAGGATGCTGGCCCAGCGTGATCTGCATCTTGGCCAGCCGCCCGTTCGAGGCGATGCAATAGGCTCTCCCTGCCGCCTCAAGCCGGTCGAATAT
This sequence comes from Natronohydrobacter thiooxidans, assembly GCF_001884735.1. Lineage (GTDB taxonomy): Bacteria > Pseudomonadota > Alphaproteobacteria > Rhodobacterales > Rhodobacteraceae > Roseinatronobacter > Roseinatronobacter thiooxidans_A. The sequence continues at coordinate 4,368 of NZ_MJAP01000004.1, forward strand.
CCCGGTGATGCCCGCCACCAGTTCGGTGCCCTCGGCCAGCCGCGCATAGAGCCTTGCATAGAACAGATCCACCCAGTCCAGAGGCAAGGCCGCGCCAAGCGCGCGCGCCTTCTCGGCCACGCCATGCATGGTGCCGCCGATGAAGCTGCCGGTGACCTCCTCCACCGTCATCTCCAGCCCATGAAGCGCAAGCTCGTCGCGCAGCAACAATTGCGTCACCGCCTCGCTGTCCACCACCACGCCGTCGCAGTCGAAAATGATCAGATCAGGGGTCATGGGGCCTCAACACGCAGAAATGTCACATGGGTTTCGCCATAGCGGCGCTGGTCCAGAGGCGTAAAACCGGGGGGCGGCAGTTGCGGCGCGGCCTCTTCCCAGACCACAGTCGCACCGGGCGCGAGCCAGCCGCCCGCACGGGCAGAGGCCAGCGCCGCCTGCCCCAGCCCCTTGCCATAGGGCGGATCGAGAAACACGAGCGTGAACCCCGCGCCGTGATTGGCCCCGAGATCGGTCGCATCGCGGCGATAGAGCTTGGTGATGCCCATGGCGCGCATCTTCTCGATATTCTGGCGCAGCAGCGCGCGCGCGGTCACACCATCATCCACGAAGGTGGCATGGGCCGCCCCGCGCGACAGCGCTTCCAGCCCCAGCGCGCCGGTGCCCGCGAAGAGATCCAGCACCCGCGCGCCGTCCAGCGGCACGCCAAGGCTGTTGATCAGCAGGTTGAAAATCGCCTCGCGCACCCGGTCCGAGGTCGGGCGCAGATGCGCCTGAACATCGCCTGCACCAACCTCCGCCAGCGTCAGCCCGCGCGCGCGCCCGCCGATGATCCTCATGCTTTCAACAACAGTTTGAGGTCGGTGGCAGGGTCGGCCAGCAGCGCGGGTTCAGGCGATTTCCCCTGTTCCAGCAGGCGTTTGCCGACCATATAGGCGCGCGGGTCATTCAGCGCATCGACCGCAAGGAACTTCCCGCCCGCGAAATACCAGTGGCTGCGGGCATCGGCCTCGCGCAGCACCACCCGGTCATAGCCGGTATTCAGCCCGGCGATCTGCAGTTTCAGATCATACTGATCCGACCAGAACCACGGCACCGGCGCATAGTCCTTGCCCGCCCCCAACATATTCGCGGCCACCAGTTCCGCCTGATCAATCGCGTTCTGCACCGATTCCAGCCGCAACTGCGCGCCCCGCCACGGGAAAGAGGCGCAGTCGCCCGCCGCCCAGATATGCGGGTCGGATGTGCGGCCCTGCGCATCCGTCCTGATCCCGTTCTCGATTTCCAGCCCCGCCGCTTCGGCCAGCGCCGTGTCGGGCAGGATGCCGATGCCTGCGATCACAAAATCCGCCGCCAGCCGCCTGCCATCGCTCAGGCTCACGCCCTCGACGCGGCTCGTGCCCTCGATCCGCTCCAGCCCGGTGGCTTCCAGTATCTTCACCCCATGCGCCTGATGCAGCGCGCGGATCGCATCCGAGGTCTCGGGCGCGGCCACGCGCTGCAGGATGCGCGGGGCCATTTCCAGCACGGTGACATCAAGGCCCTTTTTCGCCGCCACAGCCGCCGCTTCCAGCCCGATATAGCCGCCGCCCACAATGACCACGCGCCGCCCTGGCTGAAATTCGGGCGCCATCGCATCGACATCGGCAAGAGCGCGCACCACATGCACCCCCGGCAGATCGCCGCCGATCAGCGCGGGCAAGTGCCGCGGCAGCGATCCGGTGGTCAGCGCCAGCGCGTCATATTCCAGCAGCTCGCCCCCCAGCGTGACAGTGCGGGCCACAGGGTCAATCGCGCTCACCGGCTGGCCAAGACGCAAGGTAATTCCCTGATCGGCATAGAAACTTTCGGGCCGCAGGAACAGCCGCTCCAGTGTCATCTCGCCCAGGAGATAGGCTTTCGACAAGGGCGGGCGCTGATAGGGCGGCACCGGTTCCGCGCCGATCAGCGTGATCTCGCCTGCAAAGCCGAGCATGCGCAGCTTTGCCACCAGCGAGGCCCCGGCCTGCCCGGCCCCGATCACCACAATTCTGTTCATCTGCCCGCTTCCCCTCTGGCTTCGCCCGACTGCAAAGCTATGTTGAACGCACAAGTAATCGCAACAGGGCAAGGAGCCAAGCATGACAATCACGACCGGAGACACATTGCCAGAGGCCACGCTGCTGAGATCGGGCAGCGACGGTCCGCAAGAGGTTGCATTGTCCAGCCTGACCAAAGGCCGCAAAGTTGTCATTTTCGCGCTGCCGGGGGCATTCAGCGGAACCTGCAGCACAGCGCATATGCCCAGCTTCATCAGGAACCGCGATGCCTTCGCCGCCAAGGGCGTCGATGAAATCATCTGCATCGCCGTCAATGACCCTTTCGTGCTGAGCGCCTGGGACGAGGCGACCGGTGCAGGAAAGGCCGGGGTGACGCTGCTCGCGGATGCGGGCGCCGAGTTTACACGCGCCGTCGGCATGGATTTCAGCGCGCCGGCAGTGGGGCTGATCAGCCGCTCGAAACGCTATGCGATGCTGGTCGAGGATGGCAAGGTCGCGATCCTGCAGGCCGAGGAAAACCCCGGTGTCTGCGACGTGTCCGGCGGCGAGGCGCTGCTGGCGTCGATGTGATGGATGGCTGCGCGCTGACGGTGACGCTGGCGGAGAGCCTGACAGAGGTGGACCCCTCTGACTGGGACGCCTGCGCCAATCCCGGCGGCGCGCAGCCCGCGCTTGATCCCTTCACGACATGGCGTTTCCTGCGCGCGCTGGAAGTGTCGCGCTCGGTGGGACCGGGCACTGGCTGGGAGCCGCGCTATCTGATGGTGCATCAGGGCGACGCACTTGTGGCCTGCGCGCCGATGTATGTGAAATCGCATTCGCAGGGCGAGTATATCTTCGACCATGCTTTCGCGCAGGCCTATGCGCGGGCGGGGGGGCGCTATTATCCCAAGCTGCAGGTGGCGGCCCCCTTCACCCCCGCGACCGGGCGGCGCTTCCTGTGCCGCGCGGGGTTTGAAGAACCGGGCATGGCCGCGCTTTTGCAAGCCATGATGCAGATCGCGCGCAACAATCACCTGTCTTCGGCCCATGTCACCTTCTGCACCCGCGCAGAGGCGGAACGCGCCGCGCCACAGGGCTGGCTGCATCGCGTGACCGAACAGTTCCACTGGGAAAATCCAGGCTATGGCAGCTTCGGTGACTTTCTCGCCGCGCTCTCGTCGCGCAAGCGCAAGACCATCCGCAAGGAACGCGCCACCGCGCAGGGCTTCGGCGGCACCATCCACGCGCTGACCGGGGATGATCTGCGCCCCGAGCATTGGGATGCCTTCTGGCAATTCTATCAGGATACCGGCGCGCGCAAATGGGGCACGCCCTATCTGACGCGGGCGTTTTTCGACGAAGTGCAGGCGCATATGCGCGATGACGCGCTGCTGCTGCTGGCAATCCGCAACGGGCAGCCTGTGGCGGGGGCGCTGAATTTCATCGGGCGGGATACGCTTTTCGGGCGCTATTGGGGCTGCATCGAGGATCACCCCTGCCTGCATTTCGAACTCTGCTATTACCGGGCGATGGATTTCGCCATTGCAAGGGGGCTCGCGCGGGTCGAGGCCGGCGCGCAGGGCACGCATAAACTGGCGCGCGGGTATCTGCCCTCAGAGGTGCATTCGCTGCATTACTTCCCCGAGGCCGGTTTTCACCGCGCCGTCGCGCGCTACATTGACGAGGAACGCCGCGCGATTGCGCAGGAGATGGATGTCATGGCGGAATATGCGCCATTCCGCAAAACCGACGGAGGACAGGATGGCTGAAAAGCTGACAGATCGCACCGCACTGGACCCGCTGCTGGCGACAGGCTGGGCGCTGGTCGAGGGGCGCGACGCCATCGCCAAGGAATTCACCTTCAAGGATTTCAACGCCGCTTTCGGCTGGATGACCCGCGTGGCGCTGGTGGCCGAGAAGATGAACCACCACCCGGAATGGTTCAATGTCTACCGCACGGTGAAGGTGACGCTGAGCACGCATGATGCGGGCGGGCTGACAGAACTGGATGTGAAACTGGCGCGCAGGATGGATGCCTTCGCAGACTAGCGCCGGGTCCGATCAGCCTGCGCCACAGCCAGCTTCCCCCCCTGAGCTTCATCTTGCCGAAAAATACTCTCACTGAGTGGCCACGGGCCGCACGGCCCGCCCCCCGTCACCAATGCGCGCGGGCCATATCCGGCGCGCTTTTTCACTGGCCGGGCGACGCGAAACCCCGTATCGCCACATCATGAGCCATTCCCTCTTCCTTGCCTGCCTGCCCGGCCTTGAGCCCACCCTTGCCATGGAGGCAAGCGGCTTAGGCTTCCGCGATCCGCGCCCGGTGCCCGGCGGGGTCGAAACCGCAGGCACTTGGCCCGATATCTGGCGCGCGAATCTCATGCTGCGCACGGCCAGCCGTGTCCTCGTGCGCATCGGCAGTTTCCGCGCCATGCATCTGGCGCAGCTCGACAAACGCGCGCGCAAATTCCCCTGGGGCGAGACCCTGCGCGCCGATATCCCGATCCGCGTCGATGTGAGTTGCACCCGCTCGCGCATCTATCACCAGAAAGCCGCCGCTGAGCGCATCACCCGCGCGATCACCGAAACACTGGGCACGCCCGTCACCGCTGACGCCCCCCTGCGCCTGATGGCGCGGATCGAGGATGATCTGGTGACCTTCTCGCTCGATACATCGGGCGAAGGGCTGCACAAGCGCGGGCATAAACTCGCCACCGGCAAGGCGCCCTTGCGCGAAACCATGGCGGCGGCGTTTCTGATGCAGATGGGGTTCGATGGCAGCCAGCCGGTGATCGACCCGATGTGCGGCTCGGGCACTTTCGTGATCGAGGCCGCCGAGATCGCAATGCAGCTTGCCCCCGGTCGCGCGCGGGAATTCGGCTTTGAACAACTGGCGAGTTTTGATGCCAATGCATGGGACCAGATGCGCAGGCAGAACCCGCGCAAGGTGGCGCGGCAGTTCTTCGGCTATGACCGCGATCAGGGGGCGGTGAAAAACGCCAGCGACAATGCCGCCCGTGCCGGTGTGGCAGAGGTGACGGCCTTCGCCTGCCAGCCGCTGAGTGCGCTGACCCGCCCCGACACTGCGCCTGGATTGATCATGGTGAACCCGCCTTACGGGGCGCGGATCGGCAATCCGAAACTGCTTTACGGGCTCTATGCCAGCCTCGGGGCGGTCGTGAGAGAGCGGTTCAGCGGCTGGCGCGTGGGGCTGGTGACATCCGAGAAGAAACTGGCGCAGGTGACGGGGCTGCCCTTCACCTCTGGGCCGATCCTGCCGCATGGCGGACTGAAAGTGCAGTTCTACCAGACCCCGCCCTTGTGAGGGGCCGTAAGTAGGGTGCGTGCTCAGCACGCACCCTACTTGCGCGGTGCATCGGGATCGGGCTGGCCGATCCCCTTGAACAGCCGCTTCAGCGGCAGCGCCCAGACAATCCCCAGCGCCACATAGATCGCCAGTTCCAGCAGAAAGGGCGGGCGGTCAAAGAGCTCGATCACATTCACCGCCACCACGATGTAAAGCGGCAGCGCCACCACCAGCGCCACCAGCGCCCAGCGTTTTCTGGCTTTGTAGGAGAGCGCCATCAGTCTGCAAACGGGTCGGTGACAAGAATGGTGTCATCGCGCTCGGGCGAGGTGGACAGCAGCGCCACCGGGCAGTCGATCAACTCTTCCACGCGGCGCACATATTTGATCGCATTCGCAGGCAGATCGGCCCATGACCGCGCCCCTTCGGTCGATTCCGACCAGCCCGGCAATTCCTCATAGATCGGCCGGCAGCGTGCCTGTTGGTCAGCCGCCGTGGGCAGGTAATCCAGCCGCTGCCCGTCCAGATCATAGCCCACACAGACCTTGAGGGTCTCGAACCCGTCCAGCACATCGAGCTTGGTCAGCGCGATCCCGGTCACGCCCGAAGTGGCGCAGGTCTGGCGCAACAGACAGGCATCGAACCAGCCGCAGCGGCGCTTGCGGCCCGTGACCGTGCCGAATTCCCGCCCGCGTGTGCCCAGCCGCTCGCCATCTTCATCATTGAGTTCCGTCGGAAACGGCCCCTCGCCCACCCGCGTCGTATAGGCTTTCACGATGCCGAGGACGAAATCCACCGCACCGGGCCCAACCCCCACCCCGGTCGCGGCCTGACCTGCAATCACATTGGACGAGGTGACATAAGGATAAGTCCCGAAATCCACATCCAGAAGCGCGCCCTGCGCGCCCTCGAACAGGATGCGCTTTCCGGCGCGGCGCTTGTCATTCAGCACTTTCCAGACGGGGGCTGCATATTTCAGCAATTCCGGCGCGATCTCGCGCAGGCTGACCAGCAGCGCCTCGCGGTCGATCGCCTCCATCCCCAGCCCCGCGCGCAGCGCATTGTGATGCACCAAAGCCCGGTCCACGCGGGTCTGCAAGGTCGCCTCATCGGCCAGATCAGCCACGCGGATCACGCGGCGGCCCACCTTATCCTCATAGGCCGGGCCGATCCCGCGCCCGGTGGTGCCGATCTTGGCCACCGCATTCTGCGCCTCGCGCGCGCGGTCCAGCTCGCCATGAAACGGCAGGATCAGCGGCGTGTTCTCGGCAATCATCAGCGTTTCAGGCGTGATTTCGACGCCCTGTGCGCGAATCGTTTCGATTTCCTTGATCAGATGCCAGGGGTCCAGAACGACCCCGTTGCCAATGACCGACAGCTTGCCGCCGCGCACCACGCCCGAAGGCAGCGCATTCAGCTTGTAGACCTTGCCGTCAATCACGAGCGTATGGCCCGCATTATGCCCGCCCTGAAACCGCGCCACCACATCGGCGCGTTCCGAGAGCCAGTCCACGATCTTGCCCTTCCCCTCGTCGCCCCATTGCGCGCCGACCACAACGACATTGGCCATCCTGCATCCCTTCCGCGATCATGCAATCCGACAGCCCTTCTATCCGCAGCGCGTGCCGGGTGAAACCCGAAATAGTGGCGCAGGGGGCGCAACCGGACAAAGAAACAGGGGTTGCGGCAGAGCGGCACAGCGCCTAAGTAGACCCGAAGATCCAAAGGCGGGTTTCCTGATGCAGAATGTCGTTCTGATTGTCCATCTCTTGCTGGCGCTGGTGCTGATCGGCGTCGTGCTGTTGCAGCGCTCCGAAGGGGGCGGGCTTGGCATTGGCGGGGGTGATGGCAACCCGAGCGCGGGGCGTCCGCCCCTGACGGCCATGGCGAAACTGACCTGGGGTCTGGCCGCGGCCTTCATCGCGACCTCGCTGACGCTGACGATTCTGGCCGCGCAGCAATCGGCGACCACTTCGGTCCTCGACCGGCTTGGCGTGCCCACGGCACCCAGCGCGCCCGCAGCGCCCAGCCTGCCCGCAGGCGACAGCCTGCTGCCGCCCTCGGTGGCGGATGACACGCTGGCCCCGCCGCCCGCAGACTGAGCGACAGCCACATTCCTTAGCGGAGGGGCGGGTTTTGCCTGCCCCTATCTTGCGGTTTTTTCCAAACTCGATTATGGCTCGACTCCCGTGATGGGATGCGCGTGACGGCGGAGCCTTGAGCAGTTCAAGCAATCACGGGGGCCCCTCATGGCGCGATATGTTTTCATCACCGGCGGCGTGGTCTCAAGCCTCGGCAAGGGGCTTGCCTCGGCGGCTCTGGGGGCACTCCTGCAGGCGCGCGGCTTCACCGTGCGGCTGCGCAAGCTCGATCCCTATCTGAATGTCGATCCCGGCACGATGTCACCTTTCGAGCATGGCGAGGTTTTCGTCACCGATGACGGGGCCGAAACCGATCTCGATCTCGGCCATTACGAGCGCTTCACCGGGGTTGCCGCGCGCAAGACCGATTCGGTCTCCTCGGGGCGGATCTATTCCAATGTGTTGGAGAAGGAACGCCGCGGCGATTATCTGGGCAAGACGATTCAGGTCGTCCCGCATGTGACCAATGAGATCAAGGAATTCCTTGCCATCGGCGAGGATGAGGTCGATTTCATGCTCTGCGAAATCGGCGGCACTGTGGGCGATATCGAAGGTCTGCCGTTTTTCGAGGCCATCCGCCAGTTCAGCCATGAACGCCCGCGCGGGCAATGCATCTTCATGCATCTGACGCTCCTGCCCTATCTGGCAGCGAGCGGAGAGCTGAAAACCAAACCCACGCAGCATTCGGTCAAGGAATTGCAAAGTATCGGGATTGCCCCCGATGTGCTGGTCTGCCGCTCGGAACAGCCCATCCCCGAGAAAGAACGCCAGAAGATCGCGCTGTTTTGCAATGTGCGCCCCGATGCGGTGATCCCGGCCTATGACCTGAGTTCGATCTATGAAGCGCCGCTGGCCTATCACGCGGCGGGGCTGGATCAGGCGGTGCTCGATGCTTTCGGCATCACCCCCGCGCCGCGCCCCAATCTGGAGCGCTGGGAAGATGTGATCGACCGGCTGAAAAACCCCGAAGGCACGGTGCGGATCGCCATTGTCGGCAAATATGTCCAGCTTGAGGACGCCTATAAATCGATCAAGGAAGCGCTGGTGCATGGCGGTATCGCCAATCGCGTGCGCGTGCAGGTCGAATGGATCGACGCGAGTGTGTTCGACAGCGAAGACCCGGGCCCCCATCTGGAAAATTTCCATGCGATCCTTGTGCCCGGCGGTTTCGGCGAACGCGGCACCGAGGGCAAGATCCGCGCCGCCACCTATGCCCGGACCAAGAAGATCCCCTATTTCGGCATCTGTCTGGGCATGCAGATGGCGGTGATCGAGGCCGCGCGCAATCTCGCCGAGATCACCGATGCCGGATCCGAGGAATTCGACCATGAGGCGGGCAAGAAACGCTTTACCCCCGTGGTCTATCACCTGAAAGAATGGGTGCAGGGCAATCACAAGGTCGAGCGCAAACTCGGCGATGACAAGGGCGGCACGATGCGGCTCGGGGCCTATAACGCGACGCTGCGCGAAGGCTCGCGCGTGGCCCAGATCTATGGCAGCACCGCCATCGAGGAACGCCACCGCCACCGCTATGAAGTGGACACGAAGTTCCGCGAGGCGCTGGAAGGGCGTGGCCTGACCTTTTCGGGCATGTCACCGGATGGCAAACTGCCCGAGATCGTCGAGCATGAGGGCCACCCCTGGTTCATCGGCGTCCAGTTCCACCCCGAGCTGAAATCCAAACCCTTCGACCCGCACCCGCTTTTCGCCGATTTCGTGCGCGCGGCGGTCGAGGTGTCGCGTCTGGTGTGAGCGCCGGAATGAAACAGGACCGCCGGTCTCCCGCGCGGTCCTGCAACCTGCCTGATAGTGGATAACGAGGGACTACCTTATCAGATAGGTGATCAGCCCGGCCCAGAAGGGCAGGGCCAGGAGCAGGATCAGCCCCAGCAGCATCGCAGGCTGCAACCAGCGCTTCTCCTCATCCGGCCATGCGCCCGGCTGCGCCAGCGGCAGACCGGGTGTGGATTCGCGGTCAGTCTCGATCCCCAGACGGGCGCAGTAGATTTCATTGTTCTGCACCGCCAGCTGCATGGCATGGTCGAAACTGCTGCGCATCAGCGGCATGCGCAGAGACGCATCGCAGATCGCCAGACGTGTGGTCGAGAACTCGTCATAGGTGAAAGAAGACGAGATCAGGATGATCGGCATCATCGGCGCCTGCTCGCGGATCCGCAGGCAGCGGGTGATGAAACTGTTCATGTCCTCGCTCTCGCTGCGCTCCAGAAACAGCATGCAGCGTGAATGCACATTCTTCAGCGCCTGATCGAACAGTTGCTCATCATTGCGCAGGTGAATGGACATCCCGCCACTCTCATAGATGCGCCCCCGCAGAAAACGGGTCTCTTCATCGCTCTGCGTGAAAAGATACACGGTCCAGTCCGCCAGCGCGGCACGCTGCGGGAAATCGGGAAAATGGATACGCGACGCGTCCATGCCGAACTTCCGATCTATTGCTTCGAGCAGCATTGCCGTATCCCCAACGCATTCCGCACGAGCACCCCCAAGGATTCAACCTTAAAGTGTTCTTAACGAAGTATCATATTGATACCAAAGGCAGTCAAGAGTATTTTTAACATATAAATCTACCTGTGGTTGTGATCGCCAGATGCGACATTTAATCCTTTGAAAGGATATCGTTTTATCAATAAGTATGATACCAAATAACCGTGATTTCCGGATGAAGTCACAAAATCATGTGGTTGCAACCCCCTGCAAAGTACCATAACCGCACCTAACGGAGGAGAACTGAACGGGTGAGTCTAAAAACACTGGCGCAACTTCTGGAAATGGTTGCCGGCCTGCAGCGGGATCTTGGACTGGAGGACGCCCTGCCTCTGGAACGCGATATCCTCGCAGTCTTGGGTGCCTTGAGCAGAGAAGGACAAAGCGATGTCAGAACGGAATCACTCATGGAACACCCGCTCCTTGCGGATGTGCCCAAAGCGTCCTTCCACCGCGCGCTGCGCTCCCTCCTGAAGCGTGGACTGATCCAGCATGCCGATGGCTACAAAACAGGCCGCTATCGATTATCCCCGCATTTCTGACAGCATTGCGGGCGCGTGATGGTTCGCGTCATCGCCATCGCCGCGCTGTGCTATCTGATCCTGCATTTCGCGCTCCACGCGCTGCAGATCCATGCGATCCAGCCGCTGCAATATGCGCTGATCGGGGATCTGGCCCCCGTCCTTCTGGTGTTTCCGATCCATGGCCTGCGCGTGCTCTGCGCCTGGTATTTCGGGCTCTGGAGCGTGGTCATCATGGCCCCGACCGCGCTGCTGCTCTTTGCCATGCACCTCATCGATCCGGGTCATGATCCGCTGTCCCTGACCCATCTGGCAATCAAGGCAACCTTTCTGTTCAGCGCACCGGCCAGTTTCTGGATCATCAGGGCCTGTCTGGCCCGGCCCGATGACCATATGGCGCTCGAATGGCGCGTGATCATGCTGGTCGGGTTGCTGTCGGGCCTGATCAATGTGCTGGTCATCGGCCTGTTGCAACCGCCCAGCGCCGACGGTCAGGAAATCATGGTCTGGCTGCTGTCCATGCTGGTGGGCTACATGGCCGGGGTGTTCCTGCTGCTCCTGCTGATTCTCATGGCGCTGCGCGTGACGAAACGGGTGATCCGCCGCTTCATGTAGCCCATGTTCCAGCGCTGCGCCGCCAGTTGTGCGGGCCGTGGAAATATGCCATGTCTCGCGCATGACAAACGCAATCGAATCCCGCCTGGCCGAACTTGGCCTCTCGCTGCCCGAAGCGCCTGCGCCTGCGGCAAATTATGTCCCCTTCGTGCAAAGCGGGTCGCTCGTCTTCATCTCGGGACAGATCAGTTCCGGGCCGGACGGGCTGATCTGCGGCAAGCTGGGCAGCGATCTGTCCGTCGAGCAGGGAACGACTGCCGCCCGTGCCTGTGGGCTGGCGCTGGTCGCGCAGCTGCGCGCGGCCTGCGGCGGCGATCTGACGCGGGTGCGGCGCGTGGTCAAGCTGACCGGTTTCGTCAATTGCACGCCCGATTTCACCGACCAGCCCAAGGTGGTGAATGGCTGCTCGGATCTGATGGTCGCGATTTTCGGCGAGGCCGGGCGCCATGCGCGGGCCGCTGTCGGGGCCCCTGCCCTGCCGCTTGGTGTCGCCGTGGAAATCGAGGGCATCTTCGAGATTGCCTGAACAGCCCGCGCGCCTGCCCGCAAGCCTTCTCGCCCGCCCGGTCGCGCATCGCGGCCTGCATGGTGCAGGCCGGCCGGAAAACTCGGCTTCCGCCATCCGCGCCGCCCTGCAGGCGGGCTATGGGATCGAGATCGACCTGCAGCTCAGCGCCGATGGCGTGGCGATGGTGTTCCATGACGCGACGCTGGAGCGGCTGACCGAAGCGCAAGGCCCCGTGTGCGCGCGCCGCGCGCAGGAATTGAGCCAAATCCCGCTCCGGGGCAGCACCGAGCCGATCCCAACCCTGCGCGAGGTGCTCACGCTGGTCGCGGGACAGGCCCCGCTTCTCATCGAGATCAAGGACCAGACCGGCACGCTCTCGCCCGGCCCCGAGGTGCTGGAACAGGCGGTTGCGCGCGATCTCGCGGGCTACCGCGGCGATGTGGCGCTGATGTCCTTCAACCCGGCCTGCGTCACCGCGCTGGCCCGCCTCGCCCCGGACCGCCCACGCGGGCTGACCACCTGTGCCTTTGCACCCGAGGACTGGCCCGATCTGACCGCAGAGCGGCGCAGCGCCCTTGCCGCAATCCCCGATTTCGACACCGCCGGATGCAGCTTCATCTCGCATGACTGGACCGATCTGGGGGCCGCCCCTGTCGCCGCACTGGCCCGGCGCGATATCCCCATCCTGTGCTGGACGATCCGCAGCCCCGCGCAGGAACAGACCGCGCGCACCGTCGCGCAGAACATCACTTTCGAGAATTACCTGCCGTAGCGCGCCAGAAACATCGTCACAGCCCCTTCCACGGTCCGCGAAATCTCGGCCTCGGTGACCTCGCTCTGCACCCCGCACAAGAGCCGGTCACAGATCGTCGTCTGCACAAGCTGGCAAAACTGATCCGCCGCGAGATCAATATCCTCGATCTGCAAGGCGCCCCGCGCGCAAGCTGCGCGCAGATAGCTCCCCAACCGCTCGCGCCCCAGTTCAGGGCCGTTCTCGTAAAAGGCGCGGCCAATCTCGGGGAAGCGCGGGGTTTCGGTCACGCAGATCCGATACATCGCCTGCGCGAAATCCGAGATCATATATTCCAGCATCCGCCGCCCGGCATCGCGCAAGGCGCGTTCGGGCGGCAGATGGCTATCGGTCAACTCGACCGCCGAATCCGCCAGCCGCAGGATCTCGGTGCGGTAGACTTCGCTGAACAAAAGCCGCTTTTCGGGGAAATAGCTGTAGAGCGTGGCTTTCGACACCCCCGCCACACGCGCGATCTCGTCAACGCTGGCACGCTCATAGCCCATTTCGACAAAGACTGCGCGCGCGCCGTCAAGCACCTGATCATATTTGCGACCCTGGCGGTTAATCATGGCTGAGATCGTCATCGCTCCTCCTGTCAACCTCTAGATAGTGCCTTGCGCCGCAAAGGAAAAGCGGCACTGACTGGAAGTGCCGCGAATCGCATGTTAACACGTTCAGGATATGATCGAGATCTTCCTCAAGACCCTGCCCTTTTTCGGCCTGATCGGGCTGGGCTTTGGCGCAGGCCGATCCGGTTTCTTCCCGCCCGAGGCAACCGCCTATCTGACGAAATTCGTGTTCTATTTCGCGCTTTCGGCCATGCTTTTCGGCCTCGCCGCCAATCTGACACTGGCCGATCTGCTCGATGCACGCGCCGCCGCGGCCTATTTGCTCGCCTGCGCGATGCTCTATCTGCTGGTCATGGCGATTGCCTTCCTGCGCCGAGCACGCATGGAAGAAGCCCTGATCGAGGCGCATTGCACGATCATCGGCAATACCGGCTTTCTGGGCGTGCCGCTGCTGGTGGTGCTGCTTGGCCCCGGCTCGGTGCCGACCGTGCTTCTGATCCTGACCATCGACCTGATCGTGTTCTCCTCCCTGTTCACCATGATCATCACCCTCTCGCGCGATGGCCGCATCGACCGCAGCCTGCCGCGCAAATTGACGGTGGCGGTGCTGAAAAATCCGATGGTTGTGGCCATGGCGCTGGGGATCGCATGGTCCGGCACCGGCCTCGGCGTGCCCAGGATCGCCAATGACTTCCTGACCCTGCTGGGCGCCGCCGCCACCCCTTGCGCGCTCTTCGCCATCGGCGCCTCGCTCGCCGACAAGAAGGTGGAACGCCTCGCCATCGTCACATGGCTGTCTTTCGGCAAGCTGGTGCTGCACCCGGCGCTGACCGCCGTCGCAGCGCTTGTCCTGTTCCGGGTCGAACCGCAGGTGGCGGGCGTCCTGATCGCCGCTGCGGCCCTGCCGGTGGCGGGCAATGTCTTCATTCTGGCCCAGCATTACAATGCCGGCCCCGCCCGCGTGTCGGCCACGATCCTCGTCTCGACGCTTCTGAGCATCGCAACTGTGCCCGTCGTGATTGCATGGGTCACAGGCTTCTAGACCAACGACAAAAGGAGAACCTCATGGAAACCCTCTCGGAGAACCGCTGTTTCGGCGGCGTGCAGGGCGTCTATCGCCACCAGTCCAGCGCAACCGGGGGCGCGATGACCTTCGGCCTCTATCTGCCGCCGCAAGCCGCGCGCGGGCCAGTGCCGCTGCTGTGGTATCTCTCGGGGCTGACCTGCACCCATGAAAACGCCATGACCAAGGCCCATGCCCAAGGCTATGCGGCCCAAGCCGGGCTGGCAATCGTCTTCCCCGACACCTCGCCGCGCGGCGAAGGCGTGGCGGATGATCCCGCCTATGATCTGGGACAGGGCGCGGGTTTCTATGTCAACGCCACGCAAGACCCGTGGTCGCCGCATTTCCGCATGTGGGACTATATCGCGACCGAACTCCCCGGCGTGCTGATGGCGAATTTCCCGCTCGATGAGGGGCGGCAGGCGATCACCGGGCATTCCATGGGCGGCCATGGCGCGCTGACCCTTGCCATGCGCCTGCAAGGTCGTTTCGCCTCGGTTTCAGCCTTTGCCCCGATCGCCAACCCCACCGAGAGCGACTGGGGCCGCAAACAGTTCACCGCCTATCTGGGCGAAGATCAGGCCGCATGGGCCGCCCATGACGCGACGCTCCTGATGCGCGAGACCGGCTTTCGCGGGCAGGTGCTGATCGATCAGGGCAGTCAGGATCAATTCCTTGACCTGCTGCGCCCCGAGGCGCTGGCCGAGGCGATGAATGCCCGCCGCCAGCCGGGAATATTCCGCATGCAGCAGGGCTATGATCACAGCTATTTCTTTGTCTCCAGCTTTATCGGGGATCATATATCCTTTCATGCACAGGCCCTGACCGAATAACCCCACTGAAAGGCCCTGAAAATGACCCTTTGCCACATCACCGCCGATATTGAACCGCATCTGGACTGGATCGCGGCGCTAGAGGCAATCGCAAAGGGTCATTCCCTGCCCGAAGCGCAGCTGAATGACACCTTCCTCTACCAGCGCGAGGACACGCTTCTGTCGCGCGCGGCCTGGATCGCGGGGCTGGGCGCGCTGGTGAAAACCGCGACGGTTTTTCCCGCCAATCCGTCGCGCAATCTGCCTGCGGTCAATGGCAGTGTCGCGCTCTATTCCAATACGGACGGGCAGCTTGACGCGATTCTCGATTTTCACCTTGTCACCAAATGGAAAACCGCCGCCGACAGCCTGTTTGCCGCGCGCCATCTGGCCCGGCCTGAAAGTGGCAAGATTACGCTCATCGGCGCGGGCACTGTCGCGCGCAGCATGTATGACGCCTATCGCGCGGTATTCCCGCAGGCGCAATTCACGATCTGGGCGCGCAAGCCAGACAGCGCAATCCAATTCACGCGCGATCTGAAGAATATCCGCGCCGAGGCCGATCTGGAAACCGCCGTCAGCGGCGCCGATATCATCTGCACCGCCACAATGAGCAAATCCCCCCTGATCCGGGGCGAGTGGTTAAAGCCCGGTCAACACCTTGATTTAATAGGCGCTTTCCGCCCAGATATGCGCGAAGTGGATGACCTGGCCCTGCAGCGTGCAACGCTTTTCGTCGACAGCCGCGCGACGACAATCGGGCATATCGGCGAATTGAAAGACCCGATTTCTCGCGGCATTATCGCAGCCTCGGACATTCAGGCCGATTATTATGATTACCCCGCCGGGCAATTCGCAAGACCCGACGAAGAGGCCATTACCATCTGCAAAAATGGCGGTGGCGCGCATCTTGACCTGATGATCAGTGAGTATATTTTTTCGATATGGAAAGATTGTATGCAAAAACCATCTTGAAACTGCATGCGGTTTCGGCTTGTTGGGCAAACAGTCATACCGGAGGATAATCCATGCTCGACCTGAACGAAATGTCGCTCGACGAATTGAAGAAACTTCAGAAAGACGTCACCAAGGCCATCGAATCCTATGAAGAGCGCGCGCTGAAAGCCGCGCGCGTGGAAATGGAAGCCATTGCCCGCCAGCATGGTTTCACCTTCGATCAGGTTCTGGCAAAAGCCCCGGCAGTCGGGCGCAAACCCGTTGCCCCGAAATATGCCAACCCTGCGGATAAAAGCCAGACATGGACCGGACGCGGACGTAAACCCAGATGGGTGGTCGATGCATTGGCCAATGGCAAAGCGCTGGAAGACCTGGCGATTTGATTGCGCTTTCGCCACGCCTGCAACGTCTCTGGCGTTTTATCCGCGACTTCAACGCGGCCATGACGGCGCGCAATATCAGCCTGCTTTCGGCAGGCGTGGCCTTCTTCTCATTACTCGCGCTTTTCCCCGGAATTGCCGCGCTGATCTCGGTTTTCGGCCTCTTTGCCGATCCGCTGGTGCTGCAGGATCAGCTTTCGCTCTTGCAGGATCTGATCCCGCCCGCCGCCTATACGCTGCTCAGCAACCAGATCACGCGGCTTGTCTGGGCTAATGAAGGCGTGCTCGGCTGGACCTCGGCCATCTCGATCCTCATCGCGCTGTTTCTTGCCCGACGCGGCGTCGATGCCATGCTGCTCGGGATCTACGCCATTCACGGCACGCCCCGGCGCACGGGATTCAGCCACGCGATCCGGGTTCTGTTCATCACGCTGGGGATGCTCTTTGCCGGTATCGTCGCGCTGCTGTCGGTGCTGATCGCGCCGGTGGTGCTGGCCATCTTGCCGGTGATCGGCAATAATGGCTACCTGATCGAGACCATACGCTGGGCGGTCACGCTGAGCCTTGTCGGGGGCTGGATCTGGGTGTTTTACTGGATCGGCCCTGATCGCAGCGAAAGCGCGCGCCCGGTACTGATCCCGGGACTGCTGCTTGCCGTGTCGCTCTGGATCACCGTTTCGGCAGGGCTCAGCTTCTATCTCAGCAATTTCGGCAATTACAACGAGGTCTATGGCTCCATCGGGGCCGTGGTCGCGCTGTTGATGTGGTTCTATATCTCGGCCTATGCCGTGCTCCTTGGCGGCATCCTGAATGCCACATTGGAAGGCGTGGCGCAAAAGCGCGCGCGCGAGGCCCGGTCAGCCCCGCACAGCGCGCATCTCAGCCCCAGGTCGGATGAAACCGCCCGGCAGGAGACAGGGTAAATATCTCGAACCCCGTCGCGGTCACTCCGATGGAATGTTCGAACTGCGCCGAAAGCGACTTGTCGCGCGTCACCGCCGTCCAGTCATCCGCCAGAATCTTGGTCTCCGGCCGGCCCAGATTGACCATCGGCTCGATGGTGAAGAACATGCCCTCTTCCAGCCGTGGCCCATGCCCCGGACGCCCGTAATGCAGCACATTGGGCGGCGCATGAAACACCCGCCCCAGCCCATGCCCGCAGAAATCGCGCACCACCGACATGCGCTGGCTTTCGACATAGGACTGGATCGCATGGCCGATATCGCCGAATGTATTGCCAGGCCGCACGGCCTCGATCCCCAGCATCAGCGCGTCATAGGTCACCTGCACCAGCCGTTCGGCCTTGCGCGGAATATCGCCCGCGACATACATGCGCGAGGTGTCGCCATACCAGCCATCCACGATCACCGTGACATCGATATTCAGGATATCGCCGTTCTTCAGGGTCTTGGCACCCGGTATCCCGTGGCAGACGACATGATTGACCGAGATGCAGCTCGCATGCTGATAGCCGCGATAACCGATGGTCGCCGATTTCGCCCCGGCCTGCGCAACCAGATCCGTGATGATGCGGTCAATCTCGGCCGTGTTCTGCCCGACAAAGACATGCTGGGCGATCTCGTCCAGAATGCCAGCCGCAACGCGCCCGGCCTTGTGCATACCGGAAAAATCCGCAGCCTCATGGATGCGGATCCCTTCTCTTGTCGTGCGACCGTCATGCGTCTCGTCCAAGCTGGCTGTCCCCGGATATTGCAATTTCGGGCAAAATAGAGTGTTGGGACGGGGAAAACCAGAGCAGCGCCCCGGCTTTCTTTCAATTTTGCGCCATAGGGCGCAATTGCGCAGGCCGAAACCGGAACTTCTGGTGTAGATTCCGCCGCAGACCCGCCTGACAACCGCGCCCGAAATGAAGTTACCCGCCCATGACCCAGATCCCGCAGCCCCTCGAAGACACGCCGCTGCACAGGTCCGGCACCCCCTTCCACGCCGCCGTCGCCGAGGCCCAGACGCTCCTGCAACGCAGCCCCGTGACCCGGCTCGATGACACGATCCAGACCATGCTGCAGATCATCGGCCAGGCTTTCCCGGCCGAGCGGAGCTATGTCTTCATGCTGCGCGATCAGGTCTTTGTCAGCAACACGCATGAATGGTGCGCTGATGGGACCGTCCCGGTTCAGGCCGATCTGCAGAAACTGAATTACAGCACGGGCGAGCTGTTCTGGTCCGCCTTCAGAACACAGGGCTTCCTGCATCTGACCGACACTTCGGCCCTGCCGCGCAATTCCGAACTGCGCGCGATCATGACCGAGCAGGGGGTCAAGTCGCTGATCGCAGTGCCCTTCTTCCTTGACGGGGATCTTGCAGGGTTTCTGGGGCTCGATCTGTGCCGGAGAAAGCGCAATTTCACCCTGCAGGAAACCCATGCGCTGCAAGGACTGGCCGCAACTCTGGGGCTGGCGCTGAAACTGCGCGACACCGAACAGGCGCGGCTGCGGCTGGAGGCCGATCTGCGCGCGGCCAATGAGCGCGTGGCGGCAGTGATCGACGCCGCCCCCGAATTGCTGGTCGAAACCGACCGGACCGGGCTGATCGTGGCCTTTCACCAGAGCGCGCCGCTGACCTTCGCCCTCAGCCCGGTCGAGGTGATCGGCAGACCGCCCGAAGCCTTCCTGCCCGGCCATGTTGCCGCGCTGTGCCGCAAGGCGATGGCGCAGGTCGATCAGCGGGGCTGGTCCGAAACCTTCGACTACCCGCTGGAGATTGACGGCGTGACCAAGCGCTTTTCGCTGCATGCCACGGCCCGCCGCCATGCCCGGACGGGGGCGTATAAGGGCCATATGTTCGTGATCCGCGACATTACCGAAAGCTACCGCCAGACCCAGCTGAACCGGACCCTGAGCCGCGTCGCAGAGCTTTCGACCAATCTGATCATGCTGACCGATGCCCAGCGCCGCATCACCTGGATCAATCCCGCCGCCGCCGCGCGCACCGGATTGTCGCTCTCCGAGGCGCAGGGATTGCGCCCCAGCCAGATCCTGCGTTTCGCCGAATCCGATCCGGCGCTGGTGCAAAGCCTCTGCAGACAGCTTGAGAACGGTTCGGAGGTCAATGAAGAGGTGCAGGCCCTCAGCAAGGCCGGGATGCCCTACTGGATCAACCTCAATGTGCGGCGCCTGCAAGATGCCGAAGGGCGGGCCCAGGCCTTCATGGTCGTCGCCAGCGATGTGACCGCCCAGAAACTCGCCGAAACCCGCGCCCTGCATGACCATACCACGGCGATGGACGCGCTCAGCGAAGGCATTGCGATCATCCAGCCGGACGGGCAGATCAGCTATATCAACCCGGTCCTGCGCCGCTATCTGAAACTGCCCGAGACCCGCCAGAGCGAACCGCTGTTCTGGCATGAGATCATCCCCGACCTGTTCAACCGCGAACTGGTCGCGCTGCTGCCGCAGCTTTACGCCTCCGGCGTCTGGCGCGGCGAAGTCGCGCTGCCCGATGCCAGCCTGGGCGAACGCCATTTCGACATCTCGCTGTCGCTACAGGCCGATGGTGGGGCGCTGCTGCTCTCGCGCGACATCACCGAACGCAAGACCGCCGAACGCGATCAGGCCCTGCTGCGCGAGCAGTTGCAGATCGCCCAGAGCCGCCAGCTTGTCGCACAACTGGCCAGCGGGCTGGCCCATGACGTGGCCAATGTTCTGGCCGTGATCACCCATGCAACCGGCATGCTGCACCCGGCGCACACGCCACAGAAAGCCACAGCCCTGTCGCGGATCGAAGCCGCCACGGCACAGGCACAGGCGCTGGTCAGCAATCTCTCACGCCTTGGCCGCCGCAGCACCGATACGGGGCGCCTCGACCTGCGCCCGCTGCTGGAACAGGCTGCCGAACTGGTCCGCCCCAGCCTCGCCAAAGGCGCGCGCATGGATCTCGACCTGCCGCAGGAGGCGGTCGAGATCCATGGCGACCGCACCGGGGTGATGCAGGTTTTCCTCAACCTGATCCTGAACGCACGCGATGCCTTGCCCGCTCAAGCGGGTACGCCGGGCCGCATCTCGCTGCGCCTGACGCGGGTCGAGACCGGCCCCGGCCCCGAGGCCACCGATATCGGCCAGTTGCGCGCCCACACCTCCTATGCGGTCTTCGAGATCTCGGATACCGGCGAAGGCATGACTGACGCGCATAAGGCCGCGATCTTCGCCACCTATTTCAGCACCAAGGGCGCGCAGGGTGTCGGGCTGGGGCTGAGTATCGTGGCCGATATCCTGACCGCCATGGCAGGCGCCATCCGGGTCTCCTCGCAGCCGGGGCGGGGCACGACCCTGCGGGTCTACTGGCCGACCGAGGCCATCCAGCCTATCAGCCTGCCCGCCCCGGAAGGGGCTGAAAAACCCCTTGCCGGGCGCATGATTCTGCTGGTGGATGACGATGACGCGGTACTGCAGCGGTTTTCCCGCGTGCTTGTGCGCGCCGGGGCGGAAGTCGCCAGCACCACCGATCCGCGCGACGCGCTGGCGGCCATCCGCGCGGCTCCGGGGGATTGGGATATCGTTATCACCGATCACGACATGGCGCCCATGACCGGACCCGAGCTTGCCCGCAGAGTGCACAGGATCGACGTAAATCTGCCGATCATCCTTGCAACCGGGGCTGCTGCGTTGCAAAACGACGCGCAATCTGCGCAGACTGATATAGCGTTCCGCTTGCGAAAGCCGGTCTGCGACAATGTTCTGGTCGCCGTAATCCTTGATATTCTGTTGCGGCGCGCCCCTTTTGGCCATTCTGCGGCATATGCTGATGCGACTTCTGATAGCTGATGATCACAAATTGCTGCGCGACACGCTCGGCAGCTTCCTGGCCCAACAGGAAGACATCACCACTGTGACCGTCGGCGACATCACCGAGGCACAACGCGCCATCGCTACCTGCGGCCCCTTCGATCTGGTGCTGCTTGATTACGGCATGCCGGGCATGGAGGCGCTCGACGGGTTGCAATCCATCCTGTCGCAGGAAAACGCCCCCGCTGTGGTGCTGATCTCGGGCATGGCCCCGCATGAGGTGGTCGAACGCGCGCTGCGCATGGGCATTCGCGGCTTCCTGCACAAATCCATGCCAGCTTCATCCACGCTGAATGCGCTGCGTTTCATGGCGCTGGGGGAACGCTATGTGCCTGTGGATTTCATGATGGGTCAGGCCGAAAGGCGCGACACCGAGACCGCCCTCGCCCTGCCGCCCGGCATGCGTGCGCTTGCCCAGTCCCTCACGCCGCGCGAAACCGAGGTGCTGCAGGCCCTCTGCCACGGCCATACCAACAAGGAAATCGCCCGCGCCCTCGGCCTGAGCGAGCCTACGATCAAACTGCATGTGAAGACCCTCTATCGCCGCCTCGGCGTCAGCAACCGCACCCAGGCGGCGATGGTGGCGCGGTCGCAGGGGCTGTGCTGAACCGCGCGCGCCAGACCAATAACCCAACAGACTGGAATCACAGAGCATGTTCTGTTAGTTTTGTGCCAAAGCTGCACAGAGAAGCAGCAGGGCAGAGGCAGGCATGACACAGGCAATCCCGTTTCGCGGCGTCTTCGCGCTCCGCTGGCAGCAAACCGAAATCGATGGTCTGCGCGGCAGCGATCCCGGCTGGCCGCGGGTCGGGGCTATCTGGTCATGGCAGGGCGAAAGCCTGCGGCTGGACGGTGCGCCCTCGGTGCTGCCGCTGGCCAGCGACAGCGCGCAGGAGCGGGTGCAGACCGGCGCGCGCGCCATGGCCGAGCGCCTGAGCGGCGACATCCGCCCCCTCCCTGCCCTCTCCGCAGACCACGACGCCCCGGCGCAGGGCTTCGTGCTGACCGACGGGGCGCGGCTCTATACTGCGCGGATCATCGCGCAGGGCGCAGACTGGCTGATCGCCTTTGAAGCGGGCCTGCCACCTGCGGGCAAGCCCTGCTGGGTCACCGCCTGTAACCTGACCAACCGGCAGAGCGCGGCGCAAAAGGTGCAGGATGTGATCTGCTTCACCTCGGATGCGATGATCTCCACCCCCGCAGGCCGCACCCCTATCGCCGATCTGCGCCCCGGCGACCGGGTGGTGACGCGCGACAATGGCGCGCAGCCGGTGCTCTGGGTCGGGCAGACCACGCTCTCGGGCCTCGCCCTGCGCCAGCATGCGCATCTGCGCCCGATCCGCCTGCGCCGCGACGCGCTCGACACAAACCTGCCCGACGAGGATCTCTGCGTCTCGCCCGCCCATCGCATCCTTGTCACCGGCCCCCGCGCCCGCGCGCTGTTCGGCTGTGACGAAGTGCTCGCCCGCGCGGGTGATCTGGTCGATTATCACCATATCGCCCCCGATTTCGCCCTGCATGGCGTAAGCTATGTGCATCTGCTGTTCGAATCCCATCAGGTCATCTTCGCCAACGGACTGGCGAGCGAGAGCTTCCACCCTGCCCTTGCCCCCGCCGCGACCCTGCGCCAGCACCGCCATGCGCTCGCGCAACTGCGTCTCGACTGGCTGGCCACGCCCGACACTTACGGCCCCACCGCCCGGCGCTGTCTGAACGCGGCCGAGGCCGCCCTTCTGGCCGCCTGATCCCGCATTGACACCGCCGCGCGGGCCTGTATAAGCCCGCCCATCCGGGGTGCGTCTGCGCGCCCCGGTTTTCATTGGTGTTGGGGGCCCTCGCAAGAGACCGCCTGTCGTCCGGCTCATACCGGAAGAGGACAACGCCCTTCATCGCGCCCCAAAGGGCCTTAAAGAAGGAGATCAGCCGTGACCAAACGCACGTCTGCCAAGTACAAACTCGACCGCCGCATGGGCGAAAACATCTGGGGCCGCCCGAAAAGCCCCGTGAACAAGCGCGAATACGGCCCCGGCCAGCACGGCCAGCGCCGCAAGGGCAAACTCTCCGATTTCGGCACCCAGCTGCGCGCCAAGCAGAAGCTGAAGGGCTATTACGGCGATCTGACCGAAAAGCAGTTCCGCCGCATCTATGCCGAAGCCGAGCGCGTCAAGGGCGATACCGGCGAGAACCTGATCGGCCTCTTGGAGCGCCGCCTCGACGCGATCATCTATCGCGCGAAATTCGTGCCGACCGTCTTTGCCGCACGCCAGTTTGTGAATCACGGCCATGTCACCGTGAACGGCACCCGCGTCAACATCCCCAGCTACCGCGTCAAGGAAGGCGATGTCATCGCCATCCGCGACAAGTCGAAGCAACTGGCCATCGTGCTGGAAGCCGTCGCCCTGACCGAGCGCGATGTGCCCGACTATCTGGAAGTTGACCACAACAAGATGACCGCGACCTTCGTGCGCACCCCGGCTCTGGGCGATGTGCCCTATCCGGTGCAGATGGAACCGAATCTCGTGGTCGAATTCTACGCGAAGAACTGATCTTCGCCGCATCCCCGACAATACGAAAGCCCCGCCAGACCGGCGGGGCTTTTTGCTTGCGCGCCTGTCTCTCGGGGCACCGCGCGTCAGGGATCATCCCTCCGCAACCATAATGCCCGCCCGGCGCAGCCGGGCAGCGCCCGCGAATGGCATGGGTGGGGGGGCGGGCCATGAGCGGGCGCTTTTCTACGGTGCGATACGCCTTGCGCTGCCGGGAGTTCAGCCCCGAGACCAGATCCCAAGCCTGTCTCAGAACCGGTCGAGCAGCCGCCGCAGATAGTCCAGTTCCGCCTCGGGCCGCTCCAGCTCCGCCGAGCGGCGGCGCAATTCTTCCAGCAGATCGCGCGCGCGGCGATAGACATCCTCGCCCTGCAACAGGCTCTCCTCGGTGCCGACCTCGCCGCCCTGATTGCGTTCGCGGCCCAGCGGGTCACGGCTCTGACCGTCCCCGGTCTCCTGCCCGGCGCGCTCGCCCTGCGGCCGTTCGCGGCTGTCCTGCGCGCGGGCCTCGTTCATCGCCCGCATCCCCTCGCGCATGGCTTCCATCGCATCGGCCTGACGGCTCAGCGCGTCGCCGGTCTCGCCATTCTCCAGTGCCTCGGCCGCCTCTTCCATCGCCCGCTGCGCGCGCTCCAGCGCCTCCAATGCAGCATCCCCCTCGGGCGTGCCTTCACCGGGCAGGGGCTGCAACTGCTGCTCGCGCAACTGATCCGCCAGCCCGCGCTGGCGCTCGGCCAGATCCCCGCGCTCGCCCTCGCCCTCTTGCCGGCCATCATCGCGGAATTCGTTCTGCAGGTCGTTGAAGGTGTCATCCGACAGATCCTGCTGCTCGCGCAGGGTCTCGCCCAGCCCTTCCATCGCCTGATCACCGGGCATGCCTTCGCCGCCCTGCCCCTCGGCCACCTGCAGATTCTCCAGAAGCGCGTTCAGTTGCGCCAGCAACTCCGCCGCCTCTTCCATGCGGCCCTCTTCCATCAGCTCCTGAATCCGGTCCAGCAACTCCTGAATCTGGTCCTGCGTGATCTCCATGCTCTCGCCATCGGGCGGGGCCTCGCCGCGCTCGCGCGGTTGTTCGGCAAGCTGGCGCATGTAATCGCGCATCGCCTCGCGCAATTCTTCCATCAATTCGGCCACTTCCGCCGGATCGGCCCCGTTGCGCACCGCCTCGTCCAGCCGTTCCTGCGCGCGGCGCAAGCGCTCGCGCGCATCGGCCAGATCGCCCTCTTCCAAGAGCACCGCCAGATCCCACATAAGCTGCGCCAGATCATCGCGGGTCTCACCGTCCAGGCCCCCCTGATCCAGCGCCGCCAGCAGCACCTGATGGGTTTCCATATAGCGGATCCGCGCCTCGGGCGAGCGGAACGCCTCCTGCGGGCGATGCGCAATCGCGCGCAAGATCTCATCCACCCGCGCCGCATTCGCCCGCGTCCACAATAGGTCACGGCGCAATTCGATCACCGCCGCGGCCATCGGGTCGAAAAACCGCCGCCCCGGCAGGATCATCTGCGTGGCAGGCGTTTCGCCAATCTGCCCGCGCGCATCCTCGACCGTGAACGCAATCGTCACCGGCAGATTGGCCCAGGCGTGCTGCGAGAAATCCTCCAGAAACGCGTCCTCAATCACCGCGCGCGAGCCTGAGGCAGGCATCGGCAAGGGCAGCACCAGTGCCGCGCGCGGTTCGGGATCGGGGGCCAGTCCGAAACGGCGCTCGACCGCATCCAGATCCAGCGCCACATGCACCTCGCCCCCGGTCACACCGTAATCATCCGAAGCCGTGAAATCCTGCCGCATCACGCCGCCGCGTTCGCGCGCGGCCAGCCCCACAAGCTGCACCTGCGGCGGCTGATCGACCAGCGCCGTCACTTCCCAGTCGCGCCCCGCCGGGCCCCGGATCGACAACCGCCCCGAACGCTCGATCTCGAAATCCTGCGCCATCTCGGTTGGGTCCACCTCGCCGCGATCCGACAGGCTTTCGCTGACCGACATCACGCCCTGCTGACCGTAGAAGCGCACCGTGACGCGACTGCCCTGCGGCAATTGCAGCGTGGGCCGCTCCACTTCGTTCAGATACAGGCTCGGGCGCCCGGTATAGGCAGGCGGCTGCACCCAGGCTTCCCAGCTCGGCCCCAGCGCCACGGCTTCTGCCCGGCCGGGGATCTGCGCGATCTCGGTGATTTCCGTCACCCGCGAGGGTGCGCCGAAAGCCAGCGCCACCACAAACGCCGTCAGCGCGACATAGCGCAGCCCGAACCTGTCGCGCGAGGCAAGCCGCAGATCGCCGGGCACGGCGCGCGCCGCCGTCAGCCGCGCCTGCATCCGCGCCAGATGCGCCAGCCAGACCCGGCGCGAGGCCGCATCGCCCGCGCCAATCGCCTGTTCATCCGCCAATGTCGACAAGGGCCGCCCCGGCATCGACGCATCCAGCCGCGCGGCGGCATCGGCCCGCGTGGGGATCGTCAGCCGCCACGCGCCCCAGCCGAAAGCCACCAGCAGCGCCAGCACCGCCCCCAGCGCGCCCCACATCGCCCAGAGCGGCGGCACCACATCCTGCAGGCCGAAGCCCAATGCGGCAACCAGCAGCAGCGCCAGTGTGGTAAAGGGCCAGAAGCAGCGCGCCAGCCGCTCGGCCCAAAGCCCCGCCAGCGTGCCCCGCAAAGCGCGGGTCAGGGCCGGATTGGGGTCTTGGCGGCGGCTTTTGAACATGCGGCCTCGTTGCAGATCAGATCATGGCGCTAGAGCCACTCAGGCAACCTATCGCGATTGATGATCTCGTCAAAGCTCGGACGCTCCCGGATGACAGCATATTGATCCCCATGGACCAGAACTTCCGGGATCAGCGGGCGGGTGTTGTATTCCGAGGACATCACCGCGCCATAGGCCCCCGCCGAGCGGAAGGCCACCAGATCCCCCGCCCCCAGCGGCGGCATGGCGCGTTGCTTGGCGAAAGTATCGCCCGATTCGCAGACCGGCCCCACAATATCGACCGGGCGCTGATCGGTTGCGGCAGCGGCCTCGATCACCGGGATGATATCATGATGCGCGCCATACATGGCCGGGCGGATCAGATCATTCATCGCCGCATCCAGGATCAGGAAATCGCGCCCCTCGCCCTGCTTGAGATAAATCACCGAGGCCACAAGAATACCCGCATTGCCCGCGATCAGCCGCCCCGGTTCGATCTCGATTTCCACATCCAGATCGCCAAACACCCGGCGGATCATCGCGCCATAATCCAGCGGCAGGGGCGGCGTCTCATTCGAGCGGGTATAGGGAATGCCAAGCCCGCCCCCCAGATCGACCCTGCGGATCACATGCCCGTCACCGCGCAAGTCCCGCGTCAGTTCCGCGACCTTGGTAAAGGCCGCCTCGAACGGGGCCAGATCGGTCAGCTGGCTGCCGATATGCACATCAATCCCCACCACCTCGATCCCCGGCAAGCGCGCGGCTTCGGCATAGATCGCGCGGGCCGAGGCAATCGGCACGCCGAACTTGTCCTCCTTGCGACCGGTGGCGATCTTCTCATGGGTTTTCGCGTCCACATCCGGGTTCACGCGCAGCGTGACCGGCGCGGTCTTGCCCAGCCCCGCGGCAACCTCGGACAGAACCCGCAATTCCTCAGCCGATTCGACATTGAACTGCCGGATTCCATGGGTCAGCGCATAGCCCATTTCCTCGCGCGTCTTGCCCACGCCCGAAAACACAACCCTGTCGCCCGGCACACCTGCGGCCAGCGCCCGGCGATATTCGCCGCCAGAGACCACATCCATCCCCGCGCCCAGATTGCCCAAAAGGCGCAGCACCGCCTGATTGGAGAGCGATTTGATCGCGAAACAGACCAGATGATCCATCCCTGCCAGCGCGTCCTGAAACAGCCGGAAATGCCGCTCCAGCGTCGCGGTGGAATAGCAGTAAAACGGCGTTCCCACATGCGCCGCGATCTCGGTCAGGGGCACATCTTCGGCATGGAGGATACCGTCACGATAAAGAAAATGGTCCATGGGGCAGTCTTTCGGTCAGGCGTCAGGCCGGGGCGAGAGCGTGTATGCCTCCGGCGGGAGTATTTGGGGCAAGATGAAATCAGGGTCTGGCAGGGGCAGAACGCAGGAACAGGTAGAGCGGCAACCCGGCCGACACCCCGATGCAGAACGTTGCGGGAATCGCCAGCAGCCCGAGGAAACGCCGCCGCTGCCAGGTTTCCACCAGCACGAAAAGCGTCAGCGCCACGGCGGCGATGGTCAGATCCCAGACCAGCCCGGTCGTGGCGGCATTGGCGTGCCAGGCATCCACCATGGTCCTCAGCGACCAGCCGTTCTGCGTAAACCAGCTGACGAACCAGTACATCGGATGAATGCTGCCCCAGATCGCCAGGACAAGCCAGATCAGGCGCAAGCGCGTCACAGGCGCCCACTCACACCGATCCGCGCCTCGCCCGAGAGGCTCAGGCCGGTGGGCTCAGGGGCAGTCGGGGGCGCTTCGGCCCCACAGGCGGCCAGCAGGGCAAGCGCAATGACCAGAGCAACAGGTTTCATCCCAACACCTCTTTCCAGCGCGCAATCTGGGCGCGCACATTCACGGGCGCCGTGCCGCCGTAACTGGTGCGGCTGGCCACGGAATTCTGCACCCCCAGCACAGAATAAACCGCATCGGTGATTTCGCCATGCACATTCTGCATCTCTTCCAGCGCCAGATCCGGCAGATCGCAGCCCTTGTCCTCGGCCAGTTTCACCAGCGCGCCGGTGACATGATGCGCCTCGCGGAAGGGCAGGTTCAATTCGCGCACCAGCCAGTCGGCCAGATCCGTCGCGGTGGAAAAGCCCGAAGCGGCGGCGGCTTCCAGCGCCGCGCGATTGGCGGTCAGGTCGCTGACCATGCCTTCCATCGCGGCCAGCCCCAGAAGCAGATTG
Organism: Natronohydrobacter thiooxidans; assembly: GCF_001884735.1. Classification (GTDB taxonomy): domain Bacteria; phylum Pseudomonadota; class Alphaproteobacteria; order Rhodobacterales; family Rhodobacteraceae; genus Roseinatronobacter; species Roseinatronobacter thiooxidans_A. The sequence goes on from NZ_MJAP01000004.1 coordinate 32,809, forward strand.
TCGGCCGCGTCAAACACCTGTTCCTTGTCTTCCTGCATATCCTTGGAATAGGTCAGCGCCAGCCCCTTCATCACCGTGAACAACGCGACTGTCGCCCCCAGAATCCGCCCCAGCTTGGCGCGCAAGAGTTCCGCCGCATCCGGGTTGCGCTTTTGCGGCATGATGGATGAGCCGGTCGAGAACCGGTCCGACATGCGCACGAAGCGGAACTGCGCCGAAGACCAGATCACCAGCTCTTCGGCAAAGCGCGACAGATGCATGGCGCAGATCGAGGCCGCCGACAGAAACTCCAGCGCGAAATCGCGGTCCGCTGTCGTGTCGAGCGAATTCGCCGTGGGCCGCTCAAAGCCCAGCGCCTGCGCCACCATATGCCGGTCGATGGGAAAGGACGTGCCCGCCAGCGCCGCCGCCCCCAAGGGACATTCATTCATCCGGGCGCGCGCATCCATGAAGCGCGCGCGGTCGCGTGCGAACATCTCGACATAGGCCAGCATATGATGGCCCCATGTCACCGGCTGCGCGGTCTGCAGATGCGTGAATCCCGGCATCACCCAATCCGCCCCCGCCTCGGCCTGCGCGAGATAGGCCCGCATCAGCGCCTCCAGCCCGGCAATGGCCGCGTCGCATTGCTCGCGCACCCAGAGCCGGAAATCCAGCGCCACCTGATCATTGCGCGAGCGCGCCGTATGCAGCCGTCCCGCAGGCGCACCGATGATCTCGCGCAGCCGGTTCTCGACATTCATGTGAATATCCTCCAGCGCGGTCGAGAAGGTGAATTCCCCCGCCTCGATCTCGGCCAGCACCTGTTGCAGGCCGCGATCAATCTCGGCGGCATCCTCGGGCGTGATGATCCCCGTCGCGGCCAACATCGCGGCATGGGCGCGCGAGCCTGCGATATCCTGCGGCGCCAGACGCTTGTCAAACCCGATCGAGGCATTGATCGCCTCCATGATCGCATCAGGCCCGGCGCTGAACCGCCCGCCCCACATCTGGTTTGCTGCTGTCTTGTCCATCGCCACGCTCCTTTTGCCGCGCATCACCGCGAAGCCTATACGCGCGCGGCCCCGCGAAGGCAATCAAGCGCCGCGGCTGCCGGAAAATGGGTTGGATTTTAGCCAAAGCCCGCGGTTTTAACCCGCAGTTAAGCCCGAGCCGCCAGTCTGACCAAAATAGCGGAGCACGCCCATGTCGCCACACCGGTCCTCGCAATTTACCGCAGATGATGTCGTCTATACCTCGCCCCTCTCGGCCGCCGCCGAAGATCAGCGCCGCGACACGCTGGCCATGGTGCGCGAAGCACTCGACCAGCGCCGCAGCATCCTCGCCTTTCAGCCCGTGGTGCAGGCGCGCATGCCCAAACGCGCCGCCTTTTACGAAGGGCTGATCCGAATCATCGACCATACCGGCCGGATCATCCCGGCGATGGATTTCATGGATGTGGTCGAAACCAGCGAGCTCGGGCGCCGGATCGACTGTCTGGCGCTGGAAATCGGGTTGCAGACCCTCGCAGTGGAACCCTCGATCCGGCTCTCGATCAACATGTCGGCGCGCTCCATCGGCTATCCCGAATGGCTGGCGACGCTGGAACGGGGGTTGCGCGGCAGCCCCGATATCGGCGAGCGGCTGATCTTAGAGATCACCGAATCCTCGGCCATGCTCATGCCCGATCTGGTGACGGTCTTCATGGAGGAAATGCAGGAACGCGGCATCTGTTTCGCGCTCGATGATTTCGGCGCGGGCTATACGGCCTTCCGCTATCTCAAGGAATTCTACTTCGATATCGTCAAGATCGACGGCATGTTCATCCGCGATATCGCCGCCGCGCCCGACAATCAGGTGCTGGTGCAGGCGCTGGTGTCGATCGCGCGGCATTTCGACATGTTCACCGTGGCCGAATCCGTCGAGACCGCCGAGGATGCGCGCATCCTGACGGAAATGGGCGTCGATTGCCTGCAGGGCTATTATTTCGGGGCGCCCTCGACGCAGGAACCGTGGAAGATCACGCGGCTGAAAACCCGCGCCACCGGGTAGCGGGCAGACGGGCACGCGCAACGGGCAGCACCGGGTTGCACGTGCCGGGAGGAACCGGGGGCGGGCGAGGCTGTCTGGCGCGACGGACCGGCACAGCTGCCCGGTGCGACCGGGTTGCGCGACCAGCTGGCACGGCTGGCGGATATGGTCGGCGGACCCATCCGGGCAATGGACCCTGCTGGCATGACCGGCGGATCCGACAGGATCGCATAGTGGACCGGTGCGACCGGATCGCGCCCGGGGGGCGGGGCTGGCGGGCACGACCGTCAGGCACAACCGGCACCGGCAAAACCCGCCCCTGCGCCGATCCGCGCATTAGGGCTTGATTTACAACCCCCCGCCATGGCCCAATCAGCAGGGTAACGGCTGCGCCCGCACCGCCATGACGAGGGAGACCCAAGGATGCCCAAGAAAATTCTGCTGCCCATCGACCTGAACGCGCCTGCCTCCTGGATCAAGCCCATGGCCGAGGCGCAGACCATGCTGGCACAGGGCGGCGAATTGCATGTCGTGAGCGTGCTGCCCGATTTCGGCCTCTCGATGGTCGGCACCTTCTTCAAAGCCGGGTTCGAGCAGACCGCGCTCCACCATTTCAGCGAAGCGCTGCGGGCCTGGGTCCGCCAGAACGTCCCCGGCGCGATCGAGGTGCATCCCCATGTGCTGCATGGCAATATCTATGACGAGATTCTGCGCGCCGCTGACAAGCTGGAGGTCGATCTGATCATCCTCGCCGCCCACCGCCCCGAGGCCGCCGATTACCTGCTTGGCCCCAATGCCGCGCGCATCGTGCGCCACGCCAAACAATCGGTCTATGTGGTGCGCGGCTGAGGCAGCGATCAGCGGATCTTCAGAGCAAGCCGCAAATCGGTCAGGACATCGTGCTGGCGGGGCGTCAACTCATCTCCGACAAGCTGTTGCAGGACATCGCTCAACGCCCCCCACGAGGTCGAGCCGTCAATCTTGTAGAGCCGCCGACCAACGCGCGAAATGGTTTCCGATGCGCCCCCGCATTGCGTTTGTATCCACTTGCCCAGCACTTCCATCTCTTCGGTTTCCTCGGCTGACAGCTTGAATGTCTTGCGCAGCACAAGGGTCAGGCGTTGCAGGTCATCGCGGGTTGGCAGGTCATCAAGGTGCACGAATGCCAGCGCGATACTGGCGATAGCCAGTCTTGTGTCATCTATCCCCTCGACCGGGTGTTCCTTGGTCTGGCGCCGAAAGGCGATCTTGCGCGGCGCATTGCGCACAACCGTAATGGCATCATCCGCCACAGACAGCGCGTCGCGCGGATTGGCGCGCACCCACCACCAGATCACACCACCAATTGCGGCCATAATAGCGATCAGAATATGCATGCGTTTCTCATATTATGTTTATCAATGAAGCGCGGTGTTCGTCTGCAAAAAGAACGCCTTACGCAAATCCACAAGCATTCACATTGCGGCGGCCCCTGCAAGGCAGAGTTTTCGGAGACTCCACAATGACTGTCAAGAGTGACCGGCGGCCTTGACGCGGCCCGCAGGCGCTGCGCGGCTTTGCTGCCACCATCGACTGCCTCCCCCATCCGCACCAAACACCCCGGATCCGGTTGTTCCCCGGTGCCCCCGCCGATATGGTGCTGCCAGCATTCCCCCCATCGGACAGTCCCACATTCATGACGCAGAAAAACCACATCGCCATCGCAGGCGCAGGCATCGGCGGGCTGGCCGCCGCCACCGCCCTGGCGCAGGCCGGGGAACGGGTGGTGATCTATGACCAGTTCGATCAGCCCCGCCCTGTGGGCTCGGGTCTGGTCATCCAGCCGGTCGGCCTGAATGTTCTGCACCAGCTCGGCGCGGGCGCGGCGGCGCTGGGCATGGGCACCCGCATACACCGGATGCTGGGCCATGAAGCGCGGGGCGGGCACCGGGTTCTCGATGTGCATTATGACCGCCCCGGCGGCGCGCGCTTCGGGCTGGGCATTCATCGCGCGGCCCTGTTTCAGATCCTGCTCGATGCCGCGATCCGGGCCGGGGCGGAACTTGTCACCGGGCATAGGGTGACAGGGCAGCAGAACCGCAGGTTGTCCTTCGCGGGGCGGCCCGATGCCGGGCCGTTCCGCATGATCATCGACGCCAGCGGCGCGGCCTCGCCGCTGTCGCAGATGCGCGCCCGGTCCCTGGGCTATGGCGCGCTCTGGGCCACGGTGGACTGGCCGCAGACCGATCTGCCCCGCGACGAGCTGCGCCAGATCTATCGTCGGGCCTCGCATATGCTGGGTGTCCTGCCGGTCGGCACCCTGCCCGGCAGCCCCGCGCAAAAGGCCGCGATCTTCTGGTCACTGCCTGCGTCCTCCTATCAGGACTGGTGCGAAGGCGGCCTTGCGCAATGGCACAGTCAGGCCACGACACTCTGGCCCGATTACGCCGCCTTCGCGCAACAGATCACCGCGCCGGAACAGATGACCATGGCGCGCTACAGCCACGGCACCCTGCGCAGGCCCTGGGGGGATGGCGTGGTTCATATCGGCGACAGCGCCCATCGCGCCAGCCCGCAACTGGGACAGGGGGCCAATATGGCGCTGCTGGATGCCTGGGCATTGGTGGTGGCATTGCAGGAAGCGCGCGGCGATGACGGTCGCGCCATGCAGATCTATGCAAGCGCCCGACGCTGGCATGTGCGCGTTTATCAGGCGATGAGCTGGGCCTTCACCCCGCAATATCAATCCGACAGCCGGGTGCTGCCGCTCCTGCGCGACCGGCTCTTCTTCCCGATGTCACTCGTGCCGCCGATGCCCGCGATCCTGAGCCGTCTGGTCTGCGGCGACCTGCTGCCCCCTTCCGCCTAGCTGGAGCAATTTCAGAGAAAGTTGACAGAGTTTTTCGCGCGCGCCTTGTCTTATGATTTTCTC
>NZ_MJAP01000005.1 GCF_001884735.1 Natronohydrobacter thiooxidans
GCGCGCTTCAAGGTCTTCAATCGGTTGATCTGGCCTTCGGCTTGACCATTGCTCCACTCCATTTCGATCGCATTCCTGACCGCATCAATGTCTCTGTTCAAGGTTCGGGCGAACCGCACGACGGGCGCTAGGTCCGTTTCGATCGCATCGTCGATCCAGGCGGGCAGCGGGTCTGCTTTTCGACCACGCAAGATGCCATTGAAACGCATGGCGAGGCGCCGCATTGTTGTGAAGGCTGGCGAGCCTTCCTTGAGAACTTCGACTTTTCTCGCTTGTTCCAAGGTGAATTTTCCTCTTGGTTTGATGCAGAGTGCGGCCGCGATAACCGGGGAAATCGCATGCCCCGTTTCCGGGTCCCGGACCGGTGCAAGGATCTGATCTTCCTTGGTGGGTCCCTCTTGTTCCTGTTTTTCGGCTCTGCGCCATCCGGCCAAGAGCCGCTGCAAGTTTGACAGGCTGCCATCGTAACCACGTTCTTGGATCAAGGGTAGCAATGCATTGCCGCTGCGAATACCGTTCTCCCAGCATTGCTTCAGGTACTCTTCAAAATACCACGCGGAGGAGCGCTTGAGGACGGCGCGCTTTCGGTCAGGTGGCGTCTCGAACTGCAGCCATTTCGCGACGCTACGCCTGGGAAACCCCGTTCGCCGCCCGATCTCGCTGCACGTCAGCCCTTGCTGCCGAAGTGCCGAAATGGTCCTGAAAATCTCTTCTCTGGACTTGCGATGGGCAAGACGTGATTTCAGAAGGTTCTGAGCTGTGCTGATGTTGTCTGCATCGGAGAGCAAGGCCCTGCCAGTTGCACGACCGTGCAGGTTCATTTGCTCCTCAATTGCCATGCGAAGGTTCTGCACGATATGAAACCTGTCGGCGACCTGTTCCGCCTGCGGCGCTCCTTATCGGGCGGCTTGGGCGTAGAGACCGCAGCGATCCCGGCTTATGACTTCCACCTCAGGATGACGCCTTAGCCAGTCGGTGCATGTGACGACATCACGATCTTCGAGAACATCGATGACGGCGCGACGCTCGAGGTCGATGATGATCGTCCCGTAGTTCTGCGACTTTCGCCAACTCCAATCATCGATCCCGATGATCCGTGCGCGTGGTGGAACAACTTGAGCTGCGCGTAGCAACTGTCGAAGAATAGTATCGTCACTGACCCGGATACCCAGTCGCCGCAAGAGCCGTTCAGCTGGGGTGCCGCCAGCGGCGTGCGCCATATGGCCTAAGAGTTGCGCCTGTCGAGACGTCCGGCGCGCATAAGGGGTCGCCACCGCCGCATCGCGATCGGAAAACGTGCGGCGGCGGCAATCCGAGTTCAAACATCGCCATCGACAAACTCTGAGCTCGATCCAAACCGCTTGGCCCTGAGCAGGAAAATCCTCGATCCGCCGGCGCCGACAACCATGTCGTTGTCTTGAGGACGTCCCGCACTCTGGGCAGATGCCATTCGGAGCCAGTCTGCCTGATACGACCCATGCACCCGTCGCAGAATGGCGGACCTCACCAACCTCCACGCTGGCGGTTGGAGCCCAATGCTTCTTCGATACCACGGCCTTATCCTTTCAATCTGTGAAGCTCGGTCAGACCGTGACACACAAATTGAGGATGACCGATTTAAGGGCAAAGCGTCACCAACAGAACCGATTGAGGTGACTAAAGTAGAATCTTTGATGTAAGTCTTGACCTTCCCATGGCTGGAAGCCTCATCTTCATTCAGATCAGCGATTCCAACGACAGGACACCCCATGAGCACGACCGCCTCTTCCCCCGCGCCGCACAGCCTCTCCATACAGGGTATGACCTGTGCCTCTTGTGTGGGCCGGGTCGAACGCGCCCTGAAACGGGTTCCCGGCGTGGCCGAGGCCAATGTGAATCTGGCCACCGAACGGGCCGAGATCCGGCTGGCCGCGCCGGTCAGCCGCGCCGATCTGGTGAAAGCCATCGAGGATGCGGGCTATGATGTCCCTGCTGAGCGGCAGGAACTGTCGATCGAAGGGATGAGCTGCGCGTCCTGCGTGGGCCGGGTCGAACGGGCGCTGGCCGCTGTGCCGGGGGTCGCGGAGGCCACGGTCAACCTTGCCACCGAACGCGCCACCGTCACCGGCACCGCCGATATCGCCGCCCTGCTTGCCGCGATCGAGGGCGCGGGATACACCGCCCGCCAGCGCCAGGCCACCAGCGATGACAGCGCCGCGGAACGGCGCGAGGCCGAGGCCGAGGCGCTGCGCCGCGATGTCATCATCGCAGGCGCGCTGACGCTGCCGGTTTTCGTGCTGGAAATGGGCTCACATGTGATCCCGCCGCTGCATCATCTGATCATGCACAGTATCGGGATGCAGGCCAACTGGCTGATCCAGTTCGTGCTGGTGACGCTGGTCATGGCCTTTCCGGGCATCCGCTTCTACGCCCACGGTTTCCCGGCGCTCGCGCGGGGGGCACCGGACATGAACAGTCTGGTCGCGGTCGGTACGATGGCGGCTTATCTTTATTCGCTGGTCGCCACCTTCGCGCCATCGCTGCTGCCCGAAGGCACCGTCAATGTCTATTACGAGGCTGCGGCGGTGATTGTCACACTGATTCTGCTGGGCCGCTATCTGGAGGCCCGCGCCAAGGGCCGCACGTCTGAGGCCATCAAACGTTTGGTGGGTTTGCAAGCCAAGACCGCACGCATCCGGCGGGGGGGCCAGGTTGTGGAAATCGCGGTGGATCAGGTCGCACCCGATGATGTCATCGAGGTTCGGCCGGGCGAGCGTATCCCCGTCGATGGCGAGGTGGTCGAGGGCGCGAGCTATATCGACGAATCCATGATCACCGGCGAACCGATCCCGGTAGAAAAGGCCGCAGGCGCCACCGTCGTCGGCGGCACCGTGAACCAGACCGGGGCGTTTGCCTTCCGCGCCACGGCTGTCGGTGGGGATACGATGCTGGCGCAGATCATCCGCATGGTCGAAGAGGCCCAAGGCAGCAAACTGCCGATTCAGGCGCTGGTTGACAAGGTGACGATGTGGTTCGTCCCGGCGGTGATCGCCGTGGCGGTGGTCACTTTCGGCATCTGGCTGGGTTTCGGCCCCGCCCCGGCGCTGACCTTCGCGCTGGTCAATGCGGTGGCGGTGCTGATCATCGCCTGCCCCTGCGCAATGGGGCTGGCCACGCCGACCTCAATCATGGTGGGCACCGGGCGGGGTGCCGAAATGGGGGTGCTGTTTCGCAAGGGCGAGGCGCTGCAACTGCTGAAAGAGGCCCGCGTGGTCGCGGTGGACAAGACCGGCACGCTGACCGAGGGCAAGCCGCATCTGACCGATCTGGATCTGGCCCCCGGTTTTGAACGCGCCGATGTGCTGGCCCGCGTCGCGGCGGTTGAGGCAAAATCCGAACACCCCATCGCCCGCGCCATCACCGCCGCGGCCGAGGCCGAGGGGCTGGCGCTGCCCGAAGTCACCGGCTTTGACAGCCTGACCGGCTTTGGCGTTGCCGCGCAAGCTGGCGGCGTGACGGTCGAGATCGGCGCGGATCGCTATATGGCGCAGCTGGGCCATGATACCGGCACTTTTGCGGCCAGTGCCGCGCGTCTGGCCGATGAGGGCAAGACACCGCTTTATGCCGCCATCGGTGGCCAGCTTGCGGCCATCATCGCAGTGGCCGACCCGATCAAGGACACCACCCCCGCCGCCATCCGCGCGCTGCATGATCTGGGCGTGACGGTCGCCATGATCACCGGCGACAATGCCCGCACCGCGCAGGCCATCGCCCGCCAGCTTGGCATCGACGCAGTGGTGGCCGAGGTGCTGCCCGAGGGCAAGGTTGCCGCCGTGCGCGAGTTGAAGGCCAGGCATGGGCGGCTGGCCTTTGTCGGCGATGGCATCAATGACGCGCCTGCGCTGGCCGAGGCCGATGTGGGCATCGCCATCGGCACCGGCACCGATGTCGCCATCGAGGCGGCGCAGGTGGTGCTGATGTCGGGCTCGCTCAAGGGGGTGCCGAATGCCATCGCCCTGTCGCAGGCCACGCTGCGCAACATCAAACAAAACCTGTTCTGGGCCTTTGCCTATAACACCGCACTGATCCCGGTGGCGACGGGGATCCTCTGGCCGGCCTTCGGGATCCTGCTGTCACCGATTTTCGCGGCGGGCGCGATGGCGCTCTCTTCGGTCTGCGTGCTGAGCAACGCGCTGCGCCTGCGCCGCTGGCGCGCACCGATGCAGGATGTGGCGGGGTCATCGACCCCGCCCACGCCCGCTTTGGCCCCCGCGCTGGCACGAACCGCATGATCTGACACCATCAGGAGGACATCGACATGAATATCGGCGAAGCAGCGCGGGCCACAGGCGTTTCTGCCAAGATGATCCGATACTACGAAGATACCGGCCTGATCCCGCAAGCGCTGCGCACCGGCTCGGGCTACCGGGTTTACCGCGATCAGGATATCCATATGCTGCGCTTCATCCGCCGCGCCCGCGATCTTGGCTTCGGCGTCAGCGTGATAGGTGAATTACTTGGCCTCTGGCGCGACCGCTCGCGCCAGAGCGCCGATGTCAAACGTTTGGCGCTTGCTCATGTCACCGATCTGAAACAGAAGATCCGCGAGCTTGAGGACATGGTCGCGACGCTGGAAACGCTGGCCGAGTGTTGCCGTGGCAATGATCGCCCTGACTGCCCCATTCTGAAGGAACTGGAAGCACCAGACCCGGCCCGCATCGAGATTGTGAAACGCCCCGGCGCGATCAGCACCAAGGCGCACCGCCAACACCAGTGATCTGCCCGGCGCGGCCCCTTGTGACGCCATACACGAAGCGGGCACATCGGCGGTCGGGTATGTCAGCAGTCTGCAGAAAAGTCTGCAACTTTTCCTGAAACTGCTCGCGGCTTGCCGTCGCGCACCATGTAGCCCGCATCAGGATCGGTGCGGCTGAGCTTGGTGGGCTTCACTTCGGGCGAGCGTTCCCTGGGCGGCAGCGGCGGCTTGCCCCGGGCCGCGCGATCGAGATCATCCCAGTAGGCCGCGCGGGGCTTCGCGATCAGGCTAGTGTCATACTTGCCCTTGTTGGCCGAGGCTTCAGATGCGTGCTGCAGGTCATAAAGCACCTCGCCCCCCACCAGACCCGCGCGCAGCGCTTACTCCACGATCCGGTCGAAAATCTGCTGTGCCACTTCAGTGCCGTCGAAGCGGTGGCGGCGGTTCTGGCTGAAGGTGGAGGCATCAAACACCCGGTCCGTCAGCCACAGCCCGAGGAACCACCGATACGCGACATTGACTTCAATTTCCCGCATCAACTGCCGCTCGGAGCGGATGCCGAACAGATAGCCGATGAACAGCGCCTTGAAGAGCATCTCGGGCGGGTTCGGAGGGCGACCGTTATCGGGACAGTAAAGCGCTTCGGTCAGATCAGGGATGAAGCGGAAATCAATCGCCGCCTCAACCTTGCGCAACAAATGATCGGAAGGGATCAGACTTTCGCACGTCACCATCTCAAGCTCGGTCTGAACGGGGCTGGGTTTCTTCAACATGACCCATTGAATCAAAAGTCCCCGCCAGAAGCGAGGACTTTGTCAGCAGTCTGAAGCGGCCACATCGGTCGCCGCTTCTATAGGTTTCAAGTCTCGATCAGACAGCCCGAGCCCGCGAAATTCAGGCAAGAAGTTCAGGCTCGTAGCCCGCAGCGCGGATCGCATTGGCGGCGCTTTCAGGATCGCCAGCCACAGTGACCTCGCGCGCACCGATATCGATGCCGATCGCTGTGCCCGGCATGAGCTGCTCGAAGGCCTTGCGGATCGAACCGGCGCAATGGTTGCAGCTCATCTCAGCGACCTTGAAACGCGCGCCGGCCACGGCTTCCTGAATATTCGCGTCGTCATGATTGTGTTCACCGCACATGGTGAGTCTCCTTTTGTTTCTGACCATTGCACTCTCGGCCTTCCAGCGATGGTAAGGTCAA
>NZ_MJAP01000006.1 GCF_001884735.1 Natronohydrobacter thiooxidans
CCTTACCATCGCTGGAATCCTTATCCTTCGAATCGCCCAGGAAATAGAAAGAGGGTGCGCTGCGGGCAGTCCGGCCCGTGAAGGATGCGGATATGAAGGGCCGCGCGCACCCGGAAGCCAGAAAGGGAAGCCGTGGCAAACACCGTTGAAATCCGTCAGGCAGGCCGCCAGATTGTCGTCGCCGCCGGCCGCACCATCCTTGAAACCGCCCTCGAGCAGGGCATCGCCTATCCCCATGGCTGCCGATCAGGCCGTTGCGGGTCGTGCAAGTCGCGGCTGATCGAGGGCAAGGTCGAGTTGCTGCCGCACACGCCCTTCGCCCTGACACCCGAAGAACGCGCAGGCGGGCTGATCCTGGCTTGTCGGGCACAACCCCACACCGATGCGGCGGTGGCCTGGCTCGGCAAACAGGAAGAGACCCATCCGTTGCGTGTTCTGCGCGCGCGTGTCGTCGGCTTTGATGATGCCACCCATGATATCCGCCGCGTGCGCCTGTCGTTCGAGGATAGCGCGCCGCTAGCCTTCAGCGCGGGTCAATATGCCAGACTGTCCTTCGCGGGCGCACCGACCCGCGACTATTCGATGGCCAGCCAGCCCGGCGACAGCATTCTGGAGTTTCACATCCGCCGCGTACCGGGTGGCGCCACGAGCGAGCGCGTCGCGAACTGTCTGGAGATCGGCGATCAGGTGATGGTCGAGGGCCCCCTCGGCAGCTCATACCTGCGCCACCGCCACACTGGCCCGATGCTGCTGGTCGCTGGCGGTTCGGGCATGGCACCGATGAAGTCCATCGCTGAAACCGCGCTGGAGCACGGCTTCGCGCAACCGATCCGTTTTTACTTCGGCGTGCGCGAAGCGCGCGACCTCTATCTTGTCGACCATTTCTCAGAACTCTGCACCCGCCACCCCAATCTGAGCTTCATTCCGGTGCTTTCGCAGACCACAGATGATGATCAGCACCGCACCGGCCTTGTCACCGAGGCGATTGCCGCCGATCTTGGCGATCTGTCCGGTTGGAAGGCATATGTCGCCGGACCGCCCGCGATGACCGACGCCGCTGCGTCGATGCTGCGCGCGCGCGGGTTGGCGGCTGATGACTTGCATGTCGATGTGTTCTTCACGCCGGAAGAAACACCGGAGGCGGAAGCTTCAGCGTTACCATGATCAGCGCTGGTCCCGACAGGCCCGGCATGCGGTTCGCGCAGGTAATCGGGCAGATCGGCACGGTCCCGGGGCTTGGCGCGTTGCTGCAGCAGGAACGTCGGGCTTGATATGATTGTCAGGGAACGGCGCGCCGACTTGTCGATCTGCAGAACCGGGTGCCCGATCCGCTGGCTGACTTACACTCGCGATGACGGCATCAACCCAAGGTGTGGCTCATCAGCGCGAAGACCCCCGGCGTCCGGCCCGCCCGGTTCGGGCCGAACACCATCGATGTCACTTTATCGGTTTCTGCAAGCCCAGCGTCGTGCAGAAAGCTGCGGAGCGCCGAGTACTCCTGCCCGATGTCGATGCGAACAAATCTGCCCGCGTGCCCGATAACCAGCGGGGCAATCAAGGCGCGTGCGGCGGTTTCGTCCGGTGCGACGACAGGCCCGATCAGCCAGCCGCGGCCGAACTCCCGAACGAGCGCAAATCCGACCGGCGTGCCGGCACGTTCAAGGATCAAACCCTCACATTCCGGAAAAACCGAACGAAATATAGCACCACGATCCGCACCGAACGCAGCAAGATCCAAAGCAGAAATGATATCGATGTCCTGCCGCCCAGCCGCCCGCAGGACAGTACCCGACGGTGCGGGGGGAACAGCCAGGTTGCGGGCAATGCCCTCGCACAAACGGATGGTGCGGACGGGAATGAAGCCTTCGGACTGGTAGAGCCTATAGGCCTGTTGAGTAGCATTTAGGCGTAATTCCCGCCCGGCGCAGCGCTCCATCACTTTTCGGAGCAGCCAACGCCCGGCACCATGGTGCTGCAATCGCGGCGTGGTCACCATCATCCCGATGGTCGCGAAGCCCTCCCCCATCGGGAAGCACATCGCCGAGCCGGCGGCGCGACCAATCTCGTCGCACGCCAGAAACCCCTCGCCGATCTCGATCAGAGTGGCGAGGTCGCGCGCGCGATGCGGCCAGCCGACGCTGACCGAGAGTTCATGTAGCGCAGAAACGTCATCGGGCATCAGCGGTCGCGCCGTCGTCTCAAAAGCATCCAGCAGGTGTGCTTCGTTTGCTCCTCGCGCTGGCATAGTAGCTGCTCCCCTCTTTTCAGACGCTCAGAAAGCCCGGGGGATCTCGCCTTGCAGCGCCCCCAGTCGCAGATGATTCATCCCGGGCAGATGCGCCGTGATGGCAGGTGGTCGTGATGTTGTTTCTCGCGGTGCTCGTGCCAATGGCCGTGGTCGTGTTGGTGGCTCCCCGTCCTGCCGTCGGTCCCCAGAACACAATTCCGCCGTTCATGTTCCCAGTCGATTTCAATTGTAGAATGGGCAATGCCGTAGGCCGATGCGAGTCTTGCCTTGATGGCGCGCACCACTTTTGCCGGATCGGCGTCATCAGCGACCTGCACTTCCATAGTAGCCGAAGGCTTGCCTGAGGTGATCGACCAGACATGCACATGGTGCAGGTCAATGACGCCATCGACCTCGTTCGACAGCGTTTCGCGCATTTCCGAAATCACCACCCCTGTTGGCGTACCTTCCATCAGGATATGCAGTGTCGATTTCAGCAGTATCAGAGCACTACGCAATACGACCGCCGAAACCAGCAGTGACAGCATCGGGTCAATTGGCGTCCAGCCGGTAAAATAGATGGCAATTGCGGCAGAAATCGCCGCAACCGAACTGAGAAAATCGCCCAGAACATGCAGCATCGCGCCCCGGATATTCACATGGTCGCGGTCGCCCTGCATCAGCATCCAGAGCACCGTTGCATTCACCACCAGCCCAAGGCAGGCAATGATCAGCATCGGTCCTGCGAGGATCGGCGTGGGATCGAGGATGCGCATCACCACCTCATAGGCGATCCACATAACAAGAAGGATCAGCATCAGTGCGTTGACGAAACCGGCCAGAATCTCGAACCGCATATATCCAAAAGATCGCCTGTCATCGCGCTTGCGCCGACCGAAGCGAAAAGCAGCCCAGGCCAGGGCCAGCGCCGCGGCATCGGTCATCATGTGACCCGCATCGGCGATCAGCGCCAGCGACCCTGAAATCACGCCGCCGACCGCCTCGACAAACATGAAGGTGAAGGTGATAACGAAGGCCACAAGAATGACCTTCTCATTCTTCGGCGTCACATCGGGAACATGGTGGTGCCCGTGATCGTGATCATGATCGTGCCCGTGATGATCGTGATGAGCCATGCGCTTCAGTCCTTCTTCACGCCGCATCGGGCGGCAATTCCTGCCCCGGATCCGGGGCAGGGTCCGGCACCGATTTGAGGCGCCGGACCGGCTTCGTGTCTTACTCGATGCTGACTTCAGCACTCAGAACATAGTAGTTCTGAGGATGCGGCCTATAGCCCGTGACCCGCGACGATGCCGCGTCAAAGACGGTCTCGTTCACCAGAAAGACGGTAATCGCCTGATCATAGATATATTGCGCGAGTTCCCCATAGGCCCGATAACGCGCGTCCGGATCCTCTTCGGCCGCCGCTGCCTGCAGCATGAGGTCGAAGTCAGGATCGCAATATTGCGAGATATTATATGTTCCCGCGCAGGAATAGTCGGCGGAGAGCATACCGATCGGCTCGGGTACGTCGGTCAGATAGCCGCGTGACATCAGCGCCATGTCATAGTTCCCGCTCAGCATGTCCGGTTCGATCGAGGTATATTCGGCAATCCGGATGCTGACATGGATCCCGATCTCGGACAGCATCGCCTGTATGATCTGTGCAATATCGCGCTGTTCTGTCCGTGTGGGGATGCCAAGGATTTGCAGGTGAAGCGAGGCAGGGTCGACCCCGGCTTCCGCCAGCAGCGCGCGGGCCTTGTCCAGATCGCGCTGGACCGCTGGCGCATTCGGGGAATGCCACGGCTCGCCGGCGCGGAACGGACCCCCCGCAGGCGGGCTCGCCCCGTCATAGACCGCGACCGAGATCGCGGCGGTGTCGATTGCCAGCTTAACCGCCTGTCGCACCAGAACATTATCAAAGGGCGCCCGCCCATTGTTCAGCAACAGTTCGGTGATACGGGGCGCGCTGGCCTCGATCACATCCGCGCCGGGGGCGGCGGAAATCTGGGCCACCGCCTCGGTCGGCACCCGAAGTGCGATCTGCACTTCGCCGGTGCGCACCATTGCTGAGCGGGTATTGGCATCCGGGATGAAGCGCACCTGCGCGCTCGCCAGTTGCACGTCGCCACCCCAGTAGTCATCAAACCGCTTCAGCGTGACGGATTGTCTGGCGTCATATTCGGTGATCTCGAACGGGCCGGTGCAAGCGCCGACCGGATTGACCCCCCGACCGCCATAGGCCGCAGGCGACAGGATCGCGGCTGCGGGCGCGGCAAGACGCCCCGGCAGTGTGACGATTGGTTCTACCGTCGTGATGGCGACGGTCATCGGCCCGGTGGCCTCGACCGAAGAGACCACGGCCGGCGAAAATGCCCGCGCGGGAACTGCTGCGTTCAGAAGCTCCGTCAGTGCGTTGGCGACTGCCGCAGCATCAAGTGAGCTGCCATCCTGAAAACGCACGCCCTCGCGGATCTGGAACTCCCATGTCGTCGGGTCGATCCGTTCCCAGCCGGTGGCAAGCCAAGGCTCTACCGTAACGTCATGCGAGACCCGCGTCAGCCCCTCGTAGCAGCCCGCGCGCGACGCAATATAGGAATCGTCCGAGTACATCTCCCAATTGGCAGAGATGCCCACATGTTCAGTGAAGGTGACATGCCCTCCTTGCGCCATCGCCGAGGTCCCGGCGAGCAGCGCAGTTGTTGAAACTATCAGTGCTGTTTTCATCTTGTTTTCTCCCGGTTGGTGAAGGCAAACCGGCATCCTCGGCCTGCCGAATGACTGGCTATGCGTGTTTACAAAACGGATGCATTAGAGTGTTCAGATGGCCCCGGTGATGAGGACAACAGGTCCGGAGCGGCACCGTCGGTTGCAGCTGCCAAGGTGATGGCCTCCCAGTGCCGACAGCGCACGAACTGGCTGATCCGCGCCTTCTTCAGCATCGGCTCATGCTGGGCGCAATCAGGGCGGGCATGTGGGCAGCGGGTGTGAAAACTGCAGCCGGTGGGCGGGTTCAGCGGGCTTGGCAACTCGCCCTCAAGCATGGCTTCGGGGGCATCAAGGCCATTCTGATCAAGCAAAGACGCGGCAATCAGCGCCTTGGTATAGGGATGGGTCGGCATATCGAACAGCGTGTCGCGGTCGGCGATCTCGACCAGCTTGCCCAGATACATGACGGCGATACGGTCACACAGATAGCGCACGACGCGCAAATCATGGGAAATCATAACCATTGTCAGGCCGCGCCGGTCCTTGAGGTCCATCAGCAGGTTCAGGATCTGGGTGCGCATCGAGGCATCAAGCGCCGAGGTCGGTTCGTCGCAGATCAGAAGCTTCGGCTCCAACAACAGCGCGCGGCCGATCACCACACGCTGCAACTGCCCGCCCGAGCATTGTTTCGGCAGCCGGTCATAGAAACTGGCATCGAGGCCCACATCATACAGCATCTCGATCACCCGCGCGCGCCGGTCCGCCGCACCCGTGCCAATGCCATGATGGGCCATCGGCGCGCCCATGCTGGTGCCGATGGTCATTCTGGGGTCCAGCGCGGCGAAAGGATCCTGAAAGATCAGTTGCACATCGCGGCGGCGGCGACGCAGGGCCTCGCCGGTCGGTGCAAGCCAATCCTCGTCATCGATCAGAACCTTGCCCCTGGTCGCGCCGGTCAGGCGGGTGACAATCTTGGCGAAGGTGCTTTTGCCACAGCCGGATTCGCCGACCAGCCCCATGACCTCGCCGGGACGTACCCGAAGCGTGATGCCCTCGACCGATTTCACCACCTTCGGGCCGCCAAAACCCGGCAGAATGTAATGCTTCGAGACATCCTCGACCGATAGAAACGCTGCTTCGCGATGCGCGAGATCGGCATAGCGGGGCGCGTCGCGGCGGCAGCAGTCTTCGACGCAGCCGGGTACGGGGATCGCGTGACGTTTCATGCGGCGTCTCCTTCATGCTGCAGATTGTCTGCCGCGTGACAGCGCGACTTCCAGCCATCGCCCACAGCTTCAAGGGCGGGTTCATGGCCGTGGCAGGCGGCATGCAGTTCCGGGTGGGTCTGCATCAGCGCGCAGCGCGGCGCGAAGCGGCAGCCGCATTTGATCTCCAGCGCGTTCGACCCGGAGCCGGGGATTGACAGCAGCCTGCCGTCATCTTCGGGCACCAGAAGCGAACAGCGGATCAGCGCGCGGGTATAGGGATGCGTGGGCCGGTTCATGATCTGCTCGGTCGGCCCTTCTTCCAGAATGCGTCCGGCATACATCACCGCGACCCGGTCGGCGAAGGCCGAGACAATCGACAAATCATGCGTGATCAGCAGGATTGACAGGTCTTGGCGTTCGCGTTCGGCTTTCAGCAACCGCAGGATCTGGGTCTGTACCGTAACATCAAGCGCGGTCGTCGGCTCATCCGCGATCAGCAGTTTTGGCCCCGCCGCCATCGCCGCCGCGATCATGACCCGCTGCGCCATCCCGCCTGAAAGCTGGTAGGAAAACGCGCGCGCGCGTTGCGCCGGGGCCGGGATGCCGACACTGTGCAACAGCTCGACCACCCGGTCAAAGGCCGCGCGGCGGTTCAGGCCACGATGCTGGCGCAGCGGTTCGGCAACCTGCGTGTGAACCCGCGCGGTCGGGTCCAGCATGACCTGTGGCTGCTGAAACAGCATGGAAATATCCGCGCCGCGCATCCGGTTCAGCTCGGCCTCGGATTTCTTGACGATATCCTGTCCTTCAAAGCAGATCGACCCGCCCACGAGTTGCAGCGCGTCGGGCAGAAGCCGCGAGAGCGCCAGCGCCGTGACGCTTTTGCCCGATCCGCTTTCGCCGACCAGCGCCACCACTTCGCGCCGGCCGATTGTCAGATCAAGGCCGTCAACCACGGTCTTGCCGCTTTCCAGCGCGACCCGCAGGTTGCGGACCTCCAGCAATGGGTCGCGGTCTTTGGGTGCTGCCATCTGGTTGTTCATGCCCGCCTCCTCAGCTTTTGTCCTGCTTGCCTGTGCGGCGCCGCTCGATCTCCATGCCGTGGCCCATCCAGGTCACGCTCAGCGCAGCAATGAAGATCACGGCGCCGGGGGCGATCATCAAAAGCGGTACGCGTTCCAGATAGGGTTGGGCCTCGGCCAGCATCAGACCCCAGTCCGGGTTGGGCGGTTGCACCCCAAGCCCCAGATAGGAGAGCCCGCCAACGGTGATCAGCTTGTGTCCGAAGCGCAGGAAGGACACCGCCGCAATCGGCCGGATCGTGTTGGGGATGATGTGGCGGAAAATCACGAAGCTGCGCCGCATGCCCAGTACCTCGGCGGCACGGATATATTCGCGGGAATTGACCTCTTTGGCCAGCGCGCGGGCCAGACGGGCAAAGGGGGTCCAGCCGACCAGCGTCAGCGACAGGATCAGCGTGAAGTAATTCGACCCGAACACACCGATCAGGAAGATCGCAACCACCACATCGGGCACCGAAATCAGCAGATCGACCACGCGCATCGCCACTTCGTCGACAAGTCCGCCGACCCGACCGGCAATGACCCCGATCAGCGTGCCGACAACCAGCGAGAAGACAACAGTGATGGCCGCGACGGTGACGGTGAACTGCCCGCCGACGATCAGGCGCGACAGCACATCGCGGCCCAGATGGTCGGTGCCCAGCCAGTGGCTGGCCGATGGGGGTTGCAGCCGGTGAATCAGATTCTGGGCGCCGGGATCATATGGCGCTATCCAGGGGGCAAAGAACACCATCGCTAAAACAGCGGCCAGCAACAGAGCGCCGACCTTGAACGTCCAGTGCCGAGAGGACACGAAACCATAGATGACGGCCAGACGCGCGCGGCGCTGCGGGGTGGGGGTGTTGTGCGACATGTCAATGTCCATGGCTGCCTCGCATGGCTGGATTGATGACGACATAGAGAACATCGGCGATGGTATTGATGACGATGGACAGGCCGACAATGGCGACGAACCCGCCCTGAAGCATCGGCACGTCGCGGTTGACCACCGCCTCGTAGAGCAGCCGGCCCATACCGGGCACGGCAAAGATGACCTCGATCACCACCGCGCCGCCCAAAAGCCCCGCAAACCAAAGCGCAAAGAAGGTCACAACTGGCATCGAGCCATTGCGCACACCGTGATGCAGAACCGCCTGGTTCATGGACAGCCCGCGGGCACGGGCGGCGGTGATATAGGGTGCCTCCAGCACGTCGCGCATCGCTGCCCGCGTCACTTGGGTAAAATAGGCCATCGGCCGTAACATCAGTGCCATCGCCGGAAGGATCAGCGATTGCCAGCTTTCCCAACCCGCCGAGGGCAGAAAGCCAAGCCAGATCGCGAAAATCAGTATCGAGACCGGCGCGAACCAGTATTCGGGCGTGGCGACCAAGGTCTGGATCAAAAGCGTGGTAAATCCATCAACCTTGCCACCCGGCCGCATTGCCGCCATCGTCCCCAAAGGCAGCGCCACAACCAGCGCAACGCCAAGGGCCGACAGAGCAAGAATGATCGAGACGCCAAGCGCGCGTCCGATCTCGGCCGAAACCGGCTGGCGCGTGGCAAAGGAATAGCCGAAATCACCTTGTAGCGCCGAACCCAGCCATGACAGATATTGCGCCATAAGTGGGCGGTCCAGACCCAATTCCCTGCGCAACGCCTCAACCGCTTCAGGTGCGAGGTTCATGTCCGAGACACGCGACAGCATAATCGCGCGGGCCGGATCTCCACCGCTCAGAAGCGGCAGGCAGAACGCCACCACGGATACGAGGAACAGCATGACTAATAGAATCGTAAAGCGCTGAAGCACGATCTTACGCATGGTATCTCCCTTTCCTGAGAGCCTACACGCTAGGTCTTGTGCCCGTTTTTTCTGTATGGCCCAGTCACATTAAGTGTAGTGGGCACAGAACGCAGAAACATCTTCTTATGTGGCCTGAGAAGAAGATGCTGCCGCCAGGCTTCCAGCACCCAGAGTATTCTGCTGGAATGTTCCAGAAAATTAGACGACTCTGCGCCAACACCGCCCTAATGTCTCACCAAGCGATGGCCGAGTGGGGAGAGCATTGCCGATGTCGACTAGGTTCCATGGTGGCGCAGCTCCCGTTCTTATTGCAACACTGATGCTGACGCAGACGATGGGGTGGGGCACCAGCATATCGCTGATCGGCGTCTTGGCCGCCCCCATGGGCGCGAGCCTGGAGCTGGAGCGCGCGACGATCTATGCTGGCGTCAGCGTCATGTTCATCATTGGTGCTATCGTTGCGCCACTGTCCGGTCGGCTCATTGATCAGATCGGCGGGTTGACGGCACTTTGCCTTGGCACACCGTTATTCGGCGTTGCTCTGGGGCTGCTGGCGGTGGCGCAGGGTCCAGTAACCTATTTTGCGGCATGGGGCATTTTCGGGCTAGGCATGCATCTCGCCCTTGCAACTGCGGCCTATGCCGCGCTGGTACAACTCTTCGGTGGCAACGCCTATCGCGGAATTGGCGTGCTAACCCTTGCCACCGGACTTTGCTCCACACTCTTCTGGCCGCTTTCCGAGGTTGCGCTTCAGGTCATGGACTGGCGGACTCTGTGCGGTATCTATGCTGGCGCCACGCTGCTGGTATCGTTTCCGGCGCATCTTGCGATCGCGCGGCATCATCGCCGCGCGCCAAACCGCCCTGACAACGAATCCGTCGAGGAAAACCTGGCCCACGTACCGCCCGATCGGGCACGTCTGGCCTTTCGTCTTCTGGTCATCATGACAACCCTGACTCACTGCGTCGGAATGGTGATGGCAATCTTGACCATTGATCTTTTCGTTTCCCTTGGTACGCCGCGTGAGTCTGCCGTCTTCGCGGCATCACTCATCGGAATCGCGTTTCTGGTCAGTCGGGGCATCGACGTCGTTGTGGGCGCTCGAATCGCGCGCATGGCGCTTGCGCGGATCGTTTTCGCTATGTTGCCCTTGAGCCTGCTGCCCCTGCTCGCATTCGCGGTAGCCGAGGAACCGCTTCCGGTCTGGCTAGCGGCGGTTTCGGCGGTGCTTTATGGCTTGCCGGCTGGGCTTTTGGGTATCCTTCGTCCTGCGCTGCCATTTCATATCTTCGGTTCCTTCGGCT
This sequence comes from Natronohydrobacter thiooxidans, assembly GCF_001884735.1. Classification (GTDB taxonomy): domain Bacteria; phylum Pseudomonadota; class Alphaproteobacteria; order Rhodobacterales; family Rhodobacteraceae; genus Roseinatronobacter; species Roseinatronobacter thiooxidans_A. The sequence goes on from NZ_MJAP01000006.1 coordinate 10,315, forward strand.
ATGGGCACAGGCTAGGGCGCCTTGCCCGACCTATGGATCTGGCGAGCGCATTGGCACCATTCGGATTCGCCTGGCTGATCACCTGGTCACCGCAATATGCGCTTTGGGTGATCGTCATGATGAGCACTGCCGCCTTCATCGTGGTGCTTGCCCTGTCCAGGATCGTGTCCGAGGGCCCGAACCACCGACATTATCCGCCTTCGCCAATCGGATAGTCAAACCTGCGCAGCAATGACGCGCAGACGCATCACACAGTTTTGCTGAAGACCTGACTAGTTTGTTGAAGACGTGACGTACGTCGCGGCTGGAGGACGCTAAGTTGAGCCATTATCATGTTTCCATGAAGTGTCTTCAGCGCTTGCAGTTTCTGGCGGCCTTGGCTCGCGGCAATCCTCGTCGCGATGCTGGTGCTTGCGCCTGTGACAAGTGCATGCAAGGATACTTTGATCTAACTCATTGTTTCCGCGTATACTTGTTCGATGCGTGCCGTTTCATCATCGGTCAATGCCTTGAACTCATCGGATCTGGCTCGACGCGACAGGGTGCCTCCGTTTTGCTGAAGGAAGCGGAACAACAGATCAAGTGTGCGGCCAGGCATATCAACAATGGCTTCGACCTGGCCGCGGAACGCATCGTAATTTCGAAGGAATGTCGTCTCGGACGGCAAGTCTTCTTCGATTGTCTTTTGAACGCATGAATAGAGAAACTCTGCGTGCGGGGTTGCGTCGAAGAAGCGGTAGAAATCGCCTGTGTCATTCAAGACCCGCACGTTGAATTTCACCGTCGGCTCCCACTCGATCAGCGGCAGCAGCCGTGCTGAGTAGCTCTCAAGCACCGTTCTGTACTCCTCGATACGTTCGAGGATCGCGGCTGATACCGGGAAAACTACTCCCTGTGGGTTAAAGCCGCGCTCTGCCAGAACATGGTGGATCAGGTAGCGGTGCAGTCGGCCATTGCCGTCTTCAAACGGGTGTATGTAGACGAAACCGAATGCGAGAATTGCAGCGGACACGATCGGGTCGGAGTGTCGAGACGCGTCTTGATCGAACGCGATTATCCCGTCGGTCAGGGATGAAAGATCTTCATGTCGAGCACTTATGTGTTCAGGCAACGGCATCCTTGTTTCGCGGTCATGCTCGCCAACGAAACCGCCCTCGTCGCGGAAACCCAGCTTGCTGAACCGGGTATCACCTATGACGATCCGTTGCAGTCGTAGCAGCTCATCGCGGTCGAGCGGTTGGCGACCGGCTTCGCCGATAGCTCGACCCCATCGCTGAATCCGGTCTTGTGGCGGACGCTCGCCTTCGATGGCGTAGCTGGAACGAGAGTCTTTGAGCAAAAGGAATGCAGCCGTGCGCGCGAGCAAGTCCCGGGGGACGTCAGCAATGACCGCCCGGGCACGACTGGCCAGGTCCATGGCGATGAACTCGTCTAGCTTTTGCGTGCGAAAGACCAGCGGGCAGAAGTCTCTGGTTCCCGGTAGATTGTTTTTCACGCGATATCGGGGGGCGTTTTCACCTTCCGTGGCGAACTGCTGGTCGGGATCAACCACGGGCACGTAGCGACCGCCGTCTGCGTCTGGCAAATCCAACCGGCTACCTGTTAGCCATTCATACAGAAACCATATGCGCCTTGCGTAGCTGCCGGTCGGCTTGTCGCGCACGATTTCAATGATGGCGTCAGGGCCAGTCGCGGCGAACAGCTTCGTGAGGATAGCAAGATCAAGACCTTCGTACTTGAGCGCGAAGGTGAGGTGGCCATTTAGGTCTGAACTCGGGGCGTGGCGCGGCGTCAGGATGCGCCATGCATCGTCCTCAACGACCCGGTGATGGTTTCCCGTTGCCGAAAGTTTGCGAGGCAGCGGCACAGACAATCCGTAGGCCTCGGTCAGCGCCCCGTAACCTGCCAATGTGGCGGTCTCCGGAAGACGACGTTCCCGAAAAACGGTCCTCGGGCCCGAAAAATGTACCTCTTGGTCGGATGGCATGAATTCCGTTCCTTTGGCATGAAATTTTGTTGTAGAATCTCTACTCCATGAAATTTGATCCTATCATATGAAAACTGTACTTGAATAGGGATTGCGGGTGAAAAACAGTTCTATTCGCGCAGATCGAAAGACGAGGTTGAACAAGTCCTCCAACGATCTATGCCGAGTAGTAATTGTCCTCGTCAAAAGGACAATCATTCCTAAGCATGACCACACCGCGTTTCACAGCATTTTCTTCGGTGCCGAACACCTCTACGGAGAGCCGACACCAGCTACAGGGAATGACAGGCCCTGGAACCGTACCATAGTCGCCGGGGGCGAATACAAGAATGCCCAGTACAAGACTTATGCGGACCAAGCCGAAGAAGAAATCCTGCGCGAGTTCTGGACTGATGCCGTCTCTGTCTTGTCGCGGCTCACTGTCCTTTACACCCCGCGTGGCAAGCACGACCCCGGCAACGGTCAGCGCCATGCGAACCCGCTAAGCGTAGACAGCCTTTCGCCCAGGAACACGATACTGATCGCTACGCCCAGTAGCGGCGTAAGGAAAGTGAATGCATTAGCCCGTGTTGAGCGGGTAGTATCTGAGAACGCTGATCCACAGCGCGAGCGTGGCCGCTGTTCCCCCAACGGCCAGACGGGGCGGAGCGCACCACCGCCGCGTCCCCCACGACCGCGCCGAGGCGTGCCCAGATGTTTTCCGACAGCCCGATCTCGTGCAGGTTCAGCCCGCCTCCCTCGACCGGAAGCAGCCTCGCCGTGACGCGGCGCCCGCCGGATTCGATCTCGACCCAGGCGCGTGCGTGCAGCCCTTCGGACCGGCAGACATGGCAATCGGCCCGCATCATCGCGACCGGCTCGCCCTGGCTGTGCAACCCCATGCGGACAAGCCGCATCGGCGCCGGGGAAACCCGGCCGCCGCCGTCCTGCGGGCTCAAAGCGCGAACTCCTGATACTGGCGCGCGGCATTGGCTTACCCGCCAAGCTCGCGGCCGATCTTCACGCGCAATGCTTCGGCAGCGTCCGGCTCTCCATGGACGATTATGACCCGCTTCGGCGGGGCGCTGAATCCGCCCAGCCAGCGCAGCAACTCGTCTGCGTCGGCATGGGCCGACAGCATCGGCAGGTCGGCAATCTCAGCCCGCACGGGCACCCATTCGCCGAACATCTTTACCTCGGACGCGCCGTCCACCATCGACCGACCGCGCGTTCCCGCAGCCTGGAAGCCGGTGAACAGTATGAGATTTCGCCGGTCTGGCGCGAAGGCACGGATGTGGTGCAGGACGCGCCCCCCGGTCGCCATGCCGCTGGCCGAAATCACTATCTTGGGATAGGGCGTGGCGATGATCGCTTTCGAGCCCTCGACATCGCGGACATAAGTGGCGATGGCACAGGTCTTGCGACAGATGTCGGCGCACATCCGGTGGTCGTCGGGATGAGCGCAAAGAAGCTCGCTGGCGTCGATTGCCATCGGGCTGTCGAGAAAGACTGGCAGATTGCGGAACCGTCCATCCTGCTTCAGCTTCGCGATGTAGTAAAGCAACGACTGCGCGCGACCGACGGCAAAGGACGGGATCACTATGGTGCCGCCCCGCGCCGCTGCGCGCGAGATCAGCGCCGCCAATGCCTTGACCGGGTCTGTCTGGTCATGACGTCGGTTGCCATAGGTCGATTCGATCACGACATGATCAGCCTCTTCCACGGGTTCAGGGTCGATCATGACCTCGTCGCCATAACGCCCCAGATCGCCTGAAAACGCGATCTTGCGGCCAGCCCAGCTGATCGTCGCCGTTGCCGCTCCGAGAATGTGGCCAGCGTGCCGGTAGATCAGTTCGGCATCGCCGAGAATGGTCGTCGGGGCATGGAAATCGACAACAACGAAGGCTTGAAGCGCGCGCTCTGCCTTTTTCACGCCGTAGAGCGGACGAGCTGGCTTGTGCCGGGTGAAGCCCTTGCGGTTGGCGTATTCGGCTTCCTTTTCCTGAATGTGGCCGCTGTCGCGCAGAATGATCTCGGCCACCTCACGGGTCGCGGGGGTGGCGTAGATCGGGCCGCGAAAGCCGTCGGCCACCAGCTTCGGAAGATAGCCGCAGTGATCAAGATGGGCGTGGGTCAGCACCACCGCACCGATCGAGCCAGGTTCGACCGGAAAGGGCGCCCGGTTCAGATCGCGAAGGTACTTGAAACCCTGAAACAGGCCGCAATTGATCAGGATGCGCTGGTTGCCTCGGGTCAGCAGGTGGCGCGATCCAGTGACGGTGCCGGCGGCGCCGTCGGTGGTGAGAGTCAGCATCTGGGATACTCCTGTCGGGTCCGGGGTCTGTCGGGCAGTGCAGCCAACGCCCGGGCAACGAGCGGGGCGAGCGGGATCGCATTCGACGGATGGGGCACGTTGTCGCAAGATACCACGCGCGTCGCGACCGACTGAATGCGTGCAAGAGCATCACCGGCGAACAATGCGCACACCGTCCGGGACATGCCGCGCGCGGCCAGCAGCCCGGCCGCTGCGATCAGCGTGCGGCCTGAGGATACGATGTCGTCGACAAGCACTGGCGCGCGACCCGCGTGGCCGACTAGGTCTGGCAGTTCGACGGACACATCATAGTCGCCGCGTCGGGTCTTTTCCATCACCGCCCAAGGCGCTCAGATCCGCCCGGCGATAGCCGCGACCCATTGCGCGCTTTCCGAATCCGGGCCGATCAGCAACGGCCGTTCGACTTCGGCCGCGATCCAGTCCGCAAGGGCGGGGGCGGCCTGCGCGGCGGCGGCGAGGTCTTGCGCGAAATCTTCGTTGCCAGGCAAGGGCCGGACAAGCCGATCGGTCTTCATCCTGCCCGCCGGGTTGTCGGAATGGACGTGCATGGGGCGCGGCCGGGATCAGGCGAAGCGCCGGTAAAAGTAGTTGCGGATCGGCACGAACAGGATGGCGATGTACCATCCCCAGAACGCGGCCACAGAAGCCCCACGATGACCCCGGTGGCGCTGAGCCAGACGAAGCCCGGAAGCAGCGCCTCAAGCACCATGCGCATCCCCGGCTCCGGCAGGACAAGGGCGGCCAACAGGCACAGAATGAAGCTGACCACCAAGAATACCGACAGCGTGAGGCCGAGCGGCATGATGGTCATCGGGCGAAAGTCGGATGCGGTCATGAATGTCCCTCCGTTCGGGCTGAAAGAATTAGCAGATACTTCAATGACGCGGCCCGGGCCTCGTCATTACATCGACCCTGCGCTTTTCCGTGTCCGGGCAGGCTTCGGCGTGTCTGCCGGTCAGGGGCGTTGCGCTGGCATGAACGAGATTGACTCAGGTCAACGTTGCCCAGGGCAAAGCGCTGTAATATCGAACAATGAAACGTTGCATCCGATCACAGCAGCGCCGAAAGACCCATGCGGTTAGCGCCGCAGTGCTTGCGATTGTATCGGTTCTGGCGATCATCGCTGTTCTGGTCGTAACGACCGAGTTGCAAACTGATCTTGTGAATGAACAGCCAGTCGCAACCGTGGTGCATATCGGGGCCGTTCCGTCGCATGACTGCGCAACGCTTCCTGGCAATAGCGCCACCCATTGCCAGCCTCCCCTCGCAGCTTCTGCCGATGAGGATACCGGCATCCATGGCCAGAATAGGCTGGCTGCCAAACGGTGGGTGCCGGATGGCGGGGCGGGCCGGATGCAGCACCGGCCAGGCGGGCCATTTCGCCCACCGATCACGTTTTCTGCCTTCGCTTGAGCCGGAATGCCCGTGGGTCCTGCCCGACCGTTGTCGGCGGCGTGGTCATCATGGGGTTCCCAGCACATCGATTCAGTGAACGGACCTCGAAATGTTGCATACCAGCCTTTCCCGGCAGAACCTGCCACGACCGCAATCGGTCGAACCCGACCCCTTCACACGGCTTTCTGCCCGCCGGGCGGAGTATCTGATATACCTGCGTCGTCGGACCGGCGATGCCGACACGGCCGAGGATGTCTTGCAGGACTTCAACCTCAAGGTCATCCGCACCGCCCATCGCGCCGCGCCGCTGCGCAACACCGACGCCTGGCTTGCCCGCGTACTGCGCAACACCCTTTATGACCACTACCGTCGGCAGGGCGCGCCACCGGGCCGAAGCCGCCTATGCCGATCACGTCGCGGCACTTGTCACTCCGGTTGCCGCGTCGGCCGATGCGGTCGAAGCCCCGTCGGCGGACGCGGATCTGGAGGCCGCATATGCGGCCCTGGCCAATATCCGCCCGGACCATGAAGCACTGATCCGTGCGCTATACCTGCGAGGCCTTCCGCGCGAGGCACTTGCACAGGAACTGGGACTCGAGGTCGGCACAGTGAATGTGCGCGCCTTTCGCGCGCGCCGTGCGTTGCGCGACGAGATGGCGCGGCAGGCGACCGAGGACCCGGCCACGCTCGTGCCGATGTAATCGCCGGACGCGTCGTGCGTCTGATTTATGGTGAGGGCTGCTGCCGGGGCTGTGGGGTCGATCATCAACGGGAGATCGCGCATGAACACATCCGGGATGCGGTCCGATCCCTGCCACCAATGACGGAGGGTTAGCATGTCCAGAGATACATCCGAATGGTCGCGCCGGGCCGTAATTGCCTTGGCGGGGGCAGTGGCGGCAACGGGACCCGGCGCCGCATCGGCGCAAGACGTCGGCAGGGGCAACGCAAAGGTTGTTGACGGGGTGCTTGCCTATCTCGGCGTGGTGCCCGCCGAAATTGTCCGGGGCTTTCCGCGTGGCCATCCAGAGGGGGCGATGCATGGCGGCGTGCCCCGGGGCAGGCATCTGTGTCATCTGGTGCTGGCATTGTTCGACGCGATCACGGGCGAGCGGATCGAGGCGAACCGGGTGTCGGTGGCCGTCGCGGGTATTGGTCATGTCGGGATGACTCGGCTTGATCTCGATCCGATGACAATTGCGGATACGGTGACCTGGGGAGCTTTCGTCAGGCTGCCCGGGCGGGGCCTCTACGACCTGACTTTCTCGGTCTGGGTTGCCGACCGCACAGCGGCCATTGTCTTGCCTTTCCGCTATGCGCATCCTGCGGGCTGACTGGCCCCTTGTCGGCCATGACAGGAGAGGCGCGCGCTTGCAATGCAAGGATCCGCTGCGCCATTATTGCTGACCATTGGCCGCTCCGACCTCGGACGCTGCAGTCGACGGGGTCAGGAGGCGTGCGATCCAGCATGTTTCATGAAACCGATGGCACACGGTCACGACGGCGATTGACAGGGGCACGCCAATGAACGCACCGGGAATGCCCCAGACCAGGCCCCAGAAGAAGATCGATGTAATGACAACGAATGGCGACATGGCCAGGGCGCGGCCTTCCAGGCGCGGATCGAGAAAGTTCCCGATCGTGAACTGGATAAGGGCCATGCCAGCCAGAACCAGCATCGGCATCTGCCAGCTATCGAACTGCACGAAGGAAAAGAGTACCGGCGGAATGACTGCCGCAATCGAGCCGATGATCGGGAAGAAGTTCAGGGCGCACGCGAGCGCGCCCCAGACGACGGGCAGTTCCAGGCCGACCAGAAGTGCAAACAGCCATGTCAGAATGCCGGTCAACACGCTCACGAGGCAGCGCACAAACATGTAGCGCCGGAACTTCCATCCGATTTCCTTCATGGCCGACAATAGCCGCGCTGCCGCGTCGTCGCCAAGCGCGTAGGGAAGCCGTTCCCGGACATCGACGACCTCTAGCAGACCCATCGCCAGAAAGATCACGGTAAGAGCGAGGAACCCGGCGATGGCGTTGATCCTTGCTGCGGCACCCTGCAGCATACCGAACAGCCAGGCGGGCCGGAACTGCTCGGCCAGCGCAGGCCCAAGAGCTATTCCCAAGCTCTCCAACCACTCCCCCACGGCAAGATAGACCTCCTGCATGCGCAGGGCGTAGGGGGCAAGTCCGACGGTGATGATGTTGATTCCGTATCCGATGAAGAGGAGCAATCCGGCTGCCGCCGCAACCAGCAGCAGGACCGAGACCAGAACCGCGACCCCTGCCGACGCGCGCCTTTCGAGTTTGCGGTGCAACGGCCAGACGAGTGCCATGAGAAACAGCGCGAAGGCTATGGGGACGGCGAGCACCTGCAACCAGTGCAGCGCCGCGACCCCGAGAATGATCGCAATCAGCCAGGAGGCAGTTGGTCGGGGCGACAATTCTGTCCGCATGGCGACTCTTCCTGTGCTATTCGCGAATCTCGGGCGAGTTGCTGGCCTTTGCGGCAATGACCATCAGGCCCGCCAAGCGCGCCAGCCCGCAAGGACTACTCGGGTACGGTTCAAGCACAATCTACCTCACGCGGCTTGGAGCCTGCAATGGTCGCAACGAGTGATTGATCCGCAATCTGTGGCGGGACCGGCGCTACTTCTGGACATTGCGCGCCTGCGCGACCAGTTCCTGTAGTTGGTCTGCGTCCACAAGCCCCGGTACAAGAACGTCGCCGATCACAAAGGACGGCGTGCCGCCGAAACTGAGCGCCTGAGTCAGCCGCATGGAGGTGGCGATATGTGCCTCGATTTCCGGGGCGGCCATGTCACGCCGAAGTTGATCGGTGTTGATCCCGATCTCCGCGGCGATCTGTAGTACCGAGGCTTCCTCCGCCCCTTCGTCCATGCCCATGAGCGCAAAGTGGAATTCCTCGTACCTAGCCTGTTCGCGCGCGGCGAGGGCGACGCGGGCGGCAAAGACGGAACCCTCGCCGAGGATCGGCCATTCCCGCGCCACGAGGCGGACATTCGGGTCGGCTTCGAGCAGTCCTCGATTTCGGGCTTCGCCCGGCGGCGGTAGGGGCAGTTGTAGTCGAAGACCGCGATGAACACGTGTTGGTCGCAACAACCCACTGCCGAACCGTCATGCATTTCGCCCTCAGGATGATCCCTTGGATGCGCGCGCGCCAACATCGCCGCCGACTGCACACCGAGTTAGACCGAAATCCCCTCGGCATAGGCATGGTTCCATTGGTCGTGCGCTTGGGCAGTTCCGGTGATGGCGAATGCCCATGCCATACCCGCCGCGGTTGAAAGAAGAATGTGTGATGGCCTCATGTCTGAACCTTTCGATGCCGCGCGGGGCGGAACGGAGAAAGTTCTGGTGTCGTCTCGGAGTTTTGACGGCGCAAATGGACATGGTGCATCAGACGAGTTCCCTTCGCGCCCGGCCCCGTATCGTGGCGAGGAAGGCGGCGGCCCGGAGCGCGACAATCGCGAGAACCAGAAAGGCGAAAGGAAGCTGCAACCGGTTGGCACTGGGCGTCGCCCGATGAAAGCTGGTGAAATGCGCATAGAGGAAGTATGCGGTATGCACCACGACCAGCGCCCAGAAGACCAGCGCGGACATCTGGACAGTCTTCCAGGAGGTCGCGCCAAGGTATCGCACGGCCCGGTCACTGGATGTGAGCATCAGGAGAAAACCGATACCGAGTGCGAGAATGCCGATGGTATTGGATAGCCCGAAGCCATGCTGCAGCATCACGTAGTTAAGATCGACCGGATGGAACTCGAACCCGAACAGGCGGAAGAAATCCCACTCGACCCAACCATCGAGGATGATGCCCGTGTGTGCCGTGGCGAGAAGGACTGCGTAGATACCCAGCTCCCGCCGCCAGGGGAGCCATTTCGCGGTCGGGCGGACAAGGCGGGACATCGCGCCGATGCTCATCGTCATGGCAAGCAGCACGATGGCGGCATCACCGAAGGCGCGGTTCCACCTGTGCATCGGGCTCCAGTCTCCATGCACGGTCGCAAAAGCGTAAACCAGCGCTGCGGAAATGATGATAACCACGGTGTGACGGATCAGGGTTGGCCGTTTCGATCTAGACGGCGTCAAGGTTGTGTCTGCGACTGTCGCCATGTCGGGCCTCGTTTTGCAGGTTTGTCTGAAAGTTGTGAAATGAGCGCCATCTGCGCCATCTGCGCCATATGGCGACGCTCAGGAGCGCGATCCCTCCGATGGCAATGAAGGGGCGCATCGGGTCGAACCAAAGCATCAATGCCTCGCCGCCAAAGATCAGCATGAGGATCTTGTTGCAGGTGGGGCAGGCGATGCCGAAAAAGCCCGCAGCTCCTCCTACGCTGGCCCGCCGAAGGCCACAGGCGTTTGGTAGTGCGACAAAGGCACCGCTCAGAAGCGCAAGAAGCACGAGCGCCGGGAATTCCCACGCCCCGACAGGTGTCATTCGAACGAAGAACGGGTTGGCCCAGACAGCGGATACAGTTCCCAGCATGACAAAGGTCAGCATGGTTCCAATCCAGCCGCGCAGGAAGGGATGCAAGTCTTGCAGCCATGAGCGGACCGATCGATCATTGAACATGTCACTTCCTCATCGTGCGATCTGGTCCAGATGGACAGTTTCGTTGTCGAAGACGATCCGGAAGCGCCATTGCCCGCCCATGGAAAAACGGCCCCGTCCTTTCCATGTGCCGTCAGCGTGACGCATCATCTGAACCGGAGTGCGCCCCATACTGTGGCCCACCATGGCCATCGAGACATTCGGCTCGATAAGTGTTGCCTCGATGCTTCCATCGACGCTGTTGAACTTCGCGCTGATCTCGAAGCCGCTGTTCTCGGCGTCTGTGATATCAATCACCAGTTTTCCGCCAGCGAGGTGGAATGTCGCAGGCGTTTCGGTGCCAGCATTCGAAGATGCCGGGGCCTGATTGTTCAGGAAACCAAAGTAAAGCGCTGCCCCGACGGAAAGGGCCAACAACAGCATCGGGATGGCGGTGACGAGGATGCGTTTCTCCCTCATGGCTTCAAATCACCACGACCTGGGTGCCTATACGCACCAGATCATAGAGCTGCTCGACATGGTGATTGAACAGACCAAAACACCCGTTCGAGGCGCGGCGGCCAATCTTGGCGGGATTGTCGATCCCGTGGATGCGGTAGTATTGCCATGACAGGTTCAGCGCGCGGGTTCCCAAGGGGTTGTCGGGTCCGGGGTGGACAATGGCAGGCAGCGTCGGATCCCGTTCACGCATGCTGGGGGTCGGGATCCAGGTCGGCTCCCGGCGTTTCAGCACGATTTCGGTGCGCCCTCGGCGCGTGAACTCCTCGGTCATCGGGACCGAGCACGGATAGGCCAGATAGGTGTTCCCGTCCTCGGACCAGTAATGGACGGCGCGAGAGGCGCTGTCGCAGATAATGGCCCCATGTCGCAGGTTGTCGAAGTGATCGCGCCATTCGACAGTCCTGAAGGCCATCGTGTTCCGGCGCACATGTGCGGCGGCATCTGTTTCGATCTCGCCTACAAAGCTTTGGGCCAGAGAGGAGGTGGCGGGCAGCGAAGCAAGCCCCCCTCCTGCCAATGCAAGGATTTGGCGGCGATTGAGATTTGCGTTCCTCATCGTATTGCTCCTTTCCAGGTTTGTTATCTGGGTGCTGGATCAGGTTCTTCGTTTCGGGTTCAGTCGATTCCGTTCGCGCGTTGGAGCGCGCGGATATAGGCAATAATGGTGGTCACGTCGGCGCGGGTGAGGCCTTCGATCGGAGGCATGTTGCCGAAACGCCAGTGATGGGCGCGGACCCCATTGCGGACGGCAATCTGGAAGGCTTCGTCTGCGTGATGACCAGGCCGGTAGATCGGATGCACCAGCGGGGGTGCCATGCCGTCCTGGCCAGCGGCATTTGTTCCGTGGCACGCTGCGCAATAGGCATTGAACGCGCGTTCGCCCATTGCCTCTGCGTTGGAAAAGCTGTCCGGAACAGTGACATCCACCATTGGCGGTGGTGCAAGCCCGGCAGGCAGATCCGGCAAATCGGCAACGGATAGCACTGTTTCGCCCTGATCGTTCCGGACGGACCAGGCGATGACGACCAATGCAGCGAAGATGAGCGCCAGGCTCAGGTGAAAGCGCGATGGCTTCATGAGTGTTTTCCTTGCGGGATATGGTCCGGGCAGCGCAGCGCGGAGCGCGACACCCGGACCACCGCGACAGATCAGGCCGAGACGACCAGTTCGGTCATCATGCCTGTGATAAGATGCGGCATGTGATGGCAGTGCAGCATCCAGCGCGCCGCTTCGCCCGCGTCAAAGGCGATGGTGACCATCGACATGGGCGGAATATGCACGGTGTCACGCAAGGCACCATTGATCCGTCTTGGCGTGCCGATGTTGTGGCCACCGACTCCCACGACCTGAAACACGTGTCCGTGCAGATGCATCGGATGCGCCATCATCGACATGTTGTGGAACATCAGCTCGACGCGTTGGCCTGAACGCGCCTGAATTGGCACATGCTCGCCCCAGACCCGGTCGTTGATCGTCCAGCGATAGGGTGACATGGTGCCGCCCAGCATGACCATTTCACTGCTGGCAACGGCGCGCTCGGGCAGCGCCGTTGCGTTTTGCAGGCTGGCTTCCTGGGCTAGGTCATAGTCGAATGCCGATACCGCCGCGTCGCCAAGTTCGGGGACGCGCGACACTTGAGCGCCTGCAGTCGCCAAGATGATCCCGGTCCGTTCCCGTTCGCCCTCGCGCAGGGCGAGGATCGGCCAGGCGCCTTCGCCTGCGGGCAGGTCCAGCTCGATATCCAGCCGCTGTCCCATGGCAAAGCCGAAGCGCCGACCGGACAGCGGCACGACCGCGTGGCCATCGACGGCCACCAGCCGCCCCTCGATGGCGCCTGTGTCTATCCAGAACACAGTTGCTGAAGCGGCATTGATGATCCGCAGCTTCACCCGGCCACCGCGCTCGACCCTGACGACTTCGGGGTCAGCGAGCGTGCGGTCATTGGCAAGATAGGCATCGAAATCGATGTCGTTGAGGTCCATTTCCATGCCGTTCATCCCGGCCATGCCGCCATGGTCCATCGCCCCGTGACCCATCGCGCCGTGATCCATGGCCCCATGCCCCGGTCCATGCTCGATATTTGCCATCAGATCGTCGGGCGAGGCGAAGGCGAAATCCTGCAGGATCATCACCACCTCCTGCCGGTCGGCGGTGATATCGGCCTGGGAACGCACGATCAGCGGAGCGGCCAGAAGCTGCATTTCCTGCACCGGGAAATGGCTGTGCATCCAGTGGGTGCCCGCCAGCGGCGCGAAGTCGTAGTCACGCGTCTCGCCCGGACGCAGCGCAGGCATCGGCGCGTCGGGCACGCCGTCCTGATCGTTGGGCGGGATCTGGCCGTGCCAATGGATCATGGTGTCCTGATTGAGCGCGTTGGTCAGCGTGACGCGGAAACGCTCACCAGGATCAAGGATCAGCCCTTGCCCGCCCGCGGCATTCTCCAGCCCGAAGGCGGTGGCAGCGCGGCCATTGATGTCCAGCGTGCGAGTGCCGACGGTGAGGCTGTGGCGAGTTGCGCCGGCTATGGACAGTTGCGGGAGGGAGACCGCCGCAAGGGTGGCGGAAGTGGTCGCCAGAAAACGACGACGCGAGATCGGGAAAGTCATGGGATATGCTCCTGTTTGCCGACGGAATTGTCAGCGATCATGTGCACCGGCAGACATGCCGGACGTTCTATGATGTCAGGAGCGAGGTTTGGGCGGTCTGAGATGCGGAGTCGTGCTCAGCCCGGTCGGGACCTGTTCATTGAGGGCGTGATGCAGGGATACGCCAACGGCAAAATCCATGCGTGGATGTTGCAGGAGCGCCTGCAACGATGACACACAGGGCAAGATGCACATGCCACAATTGGCGTCCGGAGCGTGCCCCATGCCATTGCTGTCAAAACAGCAATCTTTGCGCTCTGCATCTGCTTCATCATACTGCAACAGCACATCCGCGTGATCTGAATGCATTTCTGTTGCGTGGGCCTGCAGCGTGGGCGCCAGCGCCAGAACAGCGACAAGTATCGCTGCGAGTAAAGAACGTATGACGTTGCTGGCAAGAAACCGATGCATGGTATCATGCTAAGCGCAAAATTAGTCGTCGTCCAGCCGCAGCATTCGCCAGGGTTTCAACAAAACCGTGAGCGAGAAACTAGGTCTTTACCCTCCAACGGCTGGAAAGTTTAGAAATGAACCTACAGGGTAGCGCGTTAGTTTGATTTGCATCAATGCGCGACATAACTGAGAAGAATAAGCGTTGCTTAGTGACCTGGACGGGACAATATGATTGCTGCTCGGCACAACAGGAGATCAGGAGCAAGAAGCTGGCGCTTGCTGAGCTGGCTTGTGGTTCCGGTTGTCCTGCTGGCACTCGGGCTCTCTGGTATCCCGGTGGCGGATACGCATTCTGTCCAAGATAGCTCCGAGCATAGCCTGTCCCTCGCGATGCCCGGTGTCGCGGCTGACAATGCGGCCTGCTCCGATGAGTTCGAAACTGCACATGGAAGCGGCTCGTGCGTCCATGTTGGTCCTTGCACAGCCTCTCTGACCGCGAATGCTACGATGCCTGCCCTCGAGGCATTGCCCGTTGCTCGTTTGGGCCTGAGCCAAATCGTCCTTCATTCCGGCATCAATACAATGCCTGCAGGACATCCCCCGAAAGCGGGCTGATCTGTCTGGTTGGGGTGTGGCCGCATTGCGAAGCACTCTCTCCAGATGAGCGGGCAGACCGGGCAGTTGTGGTCCGTTCGCCTGTTTCATGAATGCCGCCGCCCACAGTTCTTCATAGGTTGCAGTGACACCATCTCTGGCCCGGCAGAACTGTTCCGGCTCCTCGCGCAGTTGTCACCGAGCGATCAGAAATCCGAACTGCCGCGATATCCGGAACCTATGCAGCTGAAGGTATTCAGACATGAAGGATACAACCTATGGAAGCTCAGGTGAAAAAACAGCGCATGCATCGTCTTTGAAAGGTTTTGCCGACACGAACGCGATGGTCAGCCACGTTCACAACCACCCCGGCTGCTCAGTTGCGCCCATAAGAATGGTCGTTACTTGCGCACGAATCTGCGCCGGAATGCAGCAGCAAAGATTGCCACCCGACGTCTTGCTGGCAGGGTTCCATGCAAACCACGCCCGCACGATACGAAAGGTTAACCCGTGAACAAGATCACAAAAATCGAGAATAGAACGAGTACGACGCCCGGATCTCCCGGGAACGCTCCTCTGGCGCAGAACATCCCTCCGCCTCCCTCATATGCGATGGACCTGGCGCAACGCTGGCTGCTCTTCCTCGACACGCTGCGTGAGCGGGCGGACAACATGATCGAGCATGAGCGGCAGGGCATGCCGCCGCTTCTGGACTTCGACTTCGAGACGCTACTGGATGCGCGCAGGTTCGACCGGCCGGTGAATTATGCGTTGCTGAAGATCACGCGACATGGCGACGATTGCTGGGACGACTGCGTCGATGCGGCCAAGGCGCCGGTGGTTGTCGTCGATCCGCGCGCTGGCCACGGCCCCGGCATCGGCGGCTTCAAGCATGACAGCGCGGTGGGCATGGCCATGCACGCGGGGCATCCGGTCTATTTCGTGGTATTCTTTCCCGAACCGGTTCCCGGCCAGACGCTCGAAGACGTGCACAACGCTCTGCGCCGTTTCGTCGAGGACGTCGCCCGGCGTCATCCCGGCGCGCCGCCGGTTCTCTATGGGAATTGCCAGGCCGGCTGGGCCGTCGCGTTGCTTGCTGCGGATTGCGAGGGTTGGAGCGGACCAGTGGTGCTGAATGGTGCACCGCTCAGCTATTGGGCCGGCGACACCGCAACAAGCCCCATGCGGACGATGGGCGCACTAACGGGCGGTGCCTGGGCGGCGCATCTACTCGCCGATCTGGGCGACGGGCGTTTCGACGGCGCTTGGCTGGCGCAGAATTTCGAGAATCTTCAGCCGGAAAAGGCGATATGGGAGAAGTATGCGGAGCTTTTCAGCAGGATCGACACAGAGCGCGACCGTTTTCTGGAGTTCGAGCGCTGGTGGACCGGCTATTACAAACTCAGTCGCGAGGAAATCCTGGCCATTACCGGAAATCTCTTCATCGGCAACCGGCTGGAGGCAGGCGAGATGAGGCTGGGCGACGGCTGCACGATCAATCTGCGGCGGATGCGCAACCCGATCGTCGTGTTCGCCTCGGAAGGCGACAACATCACACCGCCGGAACAGGCACTTGGTTGGATTGCGCGCCTCTACCCGGACACCGGCGCCTTGAAGGCTGCGGGACAGCGGATCGTCTATCTGAGGCACCCACATGTCGGACATCTGGGCATCTTCGTGTCAGCGTCGGTGGCGAAGCTTGAGCACCGGGCGATCCTTGAAAGCCTGAACGAGATCGCGGCGCTGGAGCCGGGGCTATTCGAGTTGGTGATCGAAAACCCCTCCGGCGACCCCGACTGCCACAAGCCCGCCTTCTCGGTGCGCTTCGAACCACGCGATGTCGCCGACCTGGCCGGTACTGCTGAGGATGCGGGTCTTGCGCAGGCGGCGCAGGTCAGCCGGATCGGCGAGGCGGCATATGATCTCGTCCTCGGTCCGTGGATTCGCGCGGCGACTACCCCGACGAGCGCCTCGGCACTCGAGGCGATGCATCCGATGCGCTGGAGCAAGATGATGTTCTCGGAGCGATTCAATCCTTGGATGGGATTCGTCAGGACAGCGGCAGCGACGTTGGCCGACGCGCGTCAGCCACTGCCCGAGAATGCGCTGGAAATTATTGCTGAGCGGAAATTGATCGTGGTCACAGGAGCGATGATAGCGGCGACGCGAAAGTCGCGCGACGCTTGGCTGCGGCAGACGTTTCTTACGCTTTATCGGGCGTGGTCATGAGCGCGCGCCCCACCTATACCCCCGCGCTGGGGCTGCGGGTGCTGACGCCGTTCTATGACGCGGCGATTGCAGCCTTCACGCGTGCGCGGACATGGCGCCCGCACCTTGTCCGGCAGATCGCCCCGCAGGGGGGTATGCGCATTGTCGATATCGGCTGCGGCACCGGCACACTGACCCGTGCGCTCAAGCGCGCGGCGCCGGGTGCGACGGTGATCGGCGTCGACCCGGACGCGCAGGTGCTGGCAAAAGCCCGCCTCCGCGCCATCGCTGCGGGGGCGGAGGTCACCTATGTCAAGGGGTTCTTCGACGATGATTTCATCGCTGCACATGGCCCCTTCGCGGCGGTCACCATCTCGTTGGTCCTGCATCAGGTGCCGCTTGAAGGCAAGGCCGCAATCCTGCGCAGCGCGTTCAGGTCGCTGGCACCAAGCGGACGGTTGCATATCGCCGATTACGGAGTGCAGCCAGGTCGGCTGATGCGCTTCGCGTTTCGCAATACCGTCCAGCGGATCGACGGGTTCGAGGACACCGAACACAACGCTCGCGGCGTCCTGCCGGATTTGATGCACGAGGCGGGCTTCGACAACGTCAAGGAGACAGCCCTGTTTCCCACCCCTTCGGGGGCGATCACGCTGTTTCAGGCCGAGAAACACATCACAGGAGAACTGCCATGACCACAGATGTCAATCGTCGCAGCACTGTCGCGACCGCCACGCTGACCATTCCCGGCATGGGCAGCGATCACTGTGCCGGGATCGTGCGCACCTCGCTGGAACGCCTTGATGGGGTGCAGGACATCCAGACCAGCATTGCCGCGCATCGGGCGCGGGTGCGCTATGATGCGGGCCGCCTGAAACCCGTCGATCTGCGGGCGGCGGTCGAGCGCGCCGGATATGAAGTCGAGGATGCGGGCGGCGCGGGCGGCCCGCAAGAGGTGTGGCTGACCGTGCCCGGTATGGGCAGCGACCATTGCGCAGGCATTGTGGCGGACTCGGTCCGCCGCCTGCCGGGGATCGAGAAGCTCGACACCAATATCGGCAATCACCGGCTGCGCGTGTCCTTCGATGCGGGGCAGACCGACGCGCAGTCCATCCGCGCCGCCGTCGAGCGCGCGGGCTATGAGGTCGATGCGCTCGACGAAAGCCGTGCGTCCGACCATGACAGCGATGCAGCATCAGAAGATCGCTACCTCGCCCGCGCCTGGAAACGGCTGTGGATTGCGGCCATCCCGGCCACGCTGATCATGGTGCTGATGGGCCCCCACATGTTCTGGCAGCCGATCCCCGGCTACCTGGCCATTGTTGCGGTGCTCGCCTTTCCGGTGGTGTTTCTCTTCGGCGGCTGGGCCACGCATGTGTCGGCCTGGCGCTCGCTGACCAACCGCACGGCGAACATGGATGTGCTGATCTCTATGGGCAGTCTGCCGCCCTATCTGATCGGGCTGGTCGGGTTCATTTATCCGATGACCTCCTTCATCGAGATGGCGGCCACCATCATGACCTTCCATCTGATCGGCCGCTATCTGGAGGCCCGCGCCAAGGGCCGCGCCAGTCAGGCGATCAAGCGGCTGATCAAGATGGGCGCTAAGACCGCCGCTGTTCTGCGCGACGGCGCGGAGGTCGAAGTGCCGGTGGCCGAGTTGCAGCCCGGCGACATCATGCTGGTGCGCCCCGGCGCCAAGGTGCCCACCGATGGCGAGATCGTGGATGGCAACAGCCATCTGGACGAATCCATCGCGACGGGCGAATCCGTGCCGGTGGAAAAGGGGCCGGGTGATGCAGTGATCGGCGCCACGATCAACAAGGAGGGGCTCTTGCGGGTCCGCGCCACCCGCGTGGGCGCAGATACTTTCCTCAGCCAGGTGATCAGGCTGGTCGAAGAGGCGCAGGGCTCCAAGGTGCCGATTCAGGAATTCGCTGACCGGCTGACGGGGTATTTCGTGCCCGCCGTGCTGGTGATCGCGCTTGGCACATTCGTCACATGGCTGAGCTTCGACGATGTCTTCCGGCCCATCCTGCATTGGGGCGCGGGTTTCCTGCCCTGGGTTAACCCAGAGATTTCGCCGCTGATGGGCGCAACCCTCGCCATGATCGCCGTGCTGGTCATCGCCTGCCCCTGCGCGCTGGGGCTGGCCACGCCGACCGCATTGATGGTGGGGTCGGGCATGGGGGCCGAGCGCGGTGTCCTGATCCGCTCGGGCGAGGCAATCCAGACGCTCAAGGACATCAAGGTCGTGGTGCTCGACAAGACCGGGACCATCACCCGCGGCCAGCCCGCGCTGACCGATGTCCATGCGTTGGACGGCTTCGATCAGGCGCAGGTGCTGCGCGCGGCGGCCTCGGTCGAAGCCGGGTCGGAACATCCGCTGGCGCAGGCCATTGTCGCCGGGGCGCGCGAGCGCGGGATTGATGTGCCCGAGGTTACGCAGTTCAAGGCCCTGACCGCGCGCGGCGTGCAGGGACTGGTTGACGGGCAGGTGGTCAGGGTCGGCAGCCGACGGCTGCTGACCGAAGTCGGGATCGCCCCCGAGGCACTGGAAGAGCGGCTGGTCGCGCTGGAAACCGAGGGCAAGACCGCGATGCTGGTCGCCATCGGCGAGCGTGCCGCCGGGCTGGTGGCGGTGGCCGACACGATCAAGGAGGACTCAAAAGCCGCCATCGCCGAGATGCACGCGCTTGGCATTCATGTCGTCATGGTCACCGGCGACAATGAACGTACCGCGCGCCATGTCGCAAGGCAGGTCGGTCTGGACGAGGTGATGGCCGGTGTGCTGCCCGAGGGCAAGGTCGAGGCCATCCGCGCGCTGCAGGACAAGCACGGCCAGCATGTCGCCATGGTCGGAGACGGGATCAATGACGCCCCCGCCCTGAAACAGGCCAATGTCGGCATTGCCATCGGCGCAGGGGCCGATGTCGCGATCGAGGCGGCGGATGTGACGCTGGTCACGGGTGAGCTGACCCGCGTGGTCGAGGCGATCCGGCTGTCCAAAGCGACCTTCCGCAAGATCGTCGAGAACCTGTTCTGGGCCTGGTTCTACAACCTTGCAGCGATCCCGGTGGCCGCATTGGGTCTGCTGCACCCGATGATCGGCGTCATAGCCATGACCGCAAGCTCGCTCTCGGTGATCGGCAATTCGCTGCTTCTGAAACGCGCGAAACTGGAGGTCAGGAAATGACGGATCATCCGAAACCTCCACAACCCGAAGGCGGCGGGATCGCCGCGCTTGTGCGCTCTCGTGCCGGGTGGGCGGTGTGCATCCTGCTGGCCGTCGCGGGGCTTGGGCTTGCCTTTGAACACCGGGTGCATCTGGCCGCAAGCCTGCCCTTTCTGCTGCCGCTGGCGATCTGCCTTGTCATGCATGTTTTCATGCATCGCGGGCATGGGCGCGGCGGAGATTGACGGCCATGTGTCCCCAATTGACTACGGAGAATGACAGAATGAAACACACCACCAAAACCACCTCAACCACGACCGGATCTCCCCGCCGCCGCATGATCATGGCCCTTGGCCTGGGGGCTGTTGGTCTGGCCGGGGTGCTTGCCTTTGGGCTGGGTTCGGGCGCGCGCGCCGAAACGCCGCTGGCGGCCTTGCTGGCGGGAACGCATATCCACGGTCTGGCGGTTGACCGCGCAGATCCCAGCCGCCTGATGATTGCCACCCATCACGGGCTGCATGCGCTTGATATCGACAGCGGGCTGACGGTGCAGGTTTCTGACCACCGCGATGATCTGATGGGCTTTGTCGCGCATCCTGCGGAACCTGCGGGTTTCCTCGCCAGCGGCCATCCGGCGCGCGGCGGCAATCTGGGTGTCATTGCCAGTTCGGACCGTGGCAAGAGCTGGGTGAAGCTCTCGGACGGGGTGGACGGGCCGGTGGACTTTCACCAGATGGATATCAGCAAGGCCGATCCGGCCGTGGTCTGGGGCAATTATGGCGGGCTCCAGCGCAGCCGCGACGGTGGCGCGACATGGGAGATGGTGGCGGATGCGCCAGTGGGGCTGATCGATATCGCGGCCTCGGCGGCTGACCCCGAGAGGCTCTATGCCGCCACTGAGGTCGGGTTGTTCGTCAGTGCTGCCGATGCCGAGGGGTGGCAGCGCGCGCACCCCGCGCAGGCGCCGGTGACGCTGGTCGAGGTCACGCAGGACGGTATCCTGCATGCCTTCATCTTTGACGAGGGTCTGGTCCGCCGGGCCGAGGACAGCGCCGAGTGGGAACGCCTGCACCCCGGCTTCGAGGATCGCTTCCTGCTCTATTTCGCTGTCGATCCGCAAGCGCCCGAGCGCGTCTTCACCGCCACCCAGCACGGCGAGGTCCTGGCTTCCGAAGATGGCGGGCGCAACTGGCGCCAGCTGGGGATCGATTGACACCGCCGCGTGCGTTGGGATTGGCGCGCGCGGCCTTCACGACCAACCCTGAAGAACGGAGAGACACCATGTCAACCAGATCCAGACTGACCGGACTTCTTGCCGGGACCGCGATATTCGCAATGGCCCTGGGCGCTCCGGCGCAGACCACCGATGACGACCACGCCGCGCACCACCCCGAGGCCGGGGCAACCGCGCCCGAGGGCGACATGCCCGGCACCGGTGCCCCTGCGATGGACGGCATGATGGGCATGATGACGCCCGAGATGATGCAGATGATGATGCGCATGATGGCAGAGGGCGACATGCGTGGCGGCGCGATGGCCGAGGGCACGCCCGGCGGCGGTATGATGGGCCAGGGCATGATGGATGACGGCGAGATGGCACCTGGCAGGATGGGTCGCGGAATGATGCGCGGCGACATGATGGGCATGGATGGCATGTCCGCAGGCCCGATGATCCGGAGCGGCCCGCAGGGGCATATGGGGGGCCACGGTCTTGGCCCGGACCTGCTTTATGGGATGCCGCAGGCCGCCCCCGCCGAGATGACCCCGGCCCGTGTCGAGACCTTCCTGTCGCATCTGCTGGACCACCACGCCAATCCGCGCCTCAAGATCGGTGAGATCACCGAGGCGGATAACGGCAGCATCATCGCGGAAATCGTCACGGTGGACGGCGCGCTCGTCCAGCGCCTCGCCTTCAACCGCCATCCCGGTCTGTTCCGGCAGATCGACTGAGGCGCGCAGGACACTAAGAGCAATCTGGCTGTCGGCGGTTCCGTCGCCGGTGGTCACCCTATCGGAAAGGACAGGATCATGAGGAATGACAGCATGTATGGTTGGGCTACGGGATTGCACTGGATCTGGATGCTTGCCATCCTGCTGCTGGTCGGTCTGGCGATTGCCGCGCTGATCAAATATCTGCTGAAATAGTGCGAAACGCCCTGCCCGACACCCAGAGCGGCGCGCGCCCGCCGGGCCTGTGGGAGGCGCCGGAACTGCCCGTCGCGTTCTTTTCCTTTCTGCTGCACTTTGTCTGGGAGTTCGTGCAGGTGCCGGCCTTTGCCGGTATGGCCGAAATGGGGCATTGGGAGGCGATCAAACTGTGCCTGTCGGCAACCATTGGCGATGTGGGGTTCGCGCTGACGGCCTTCTGGGTGGCCTGCCTTGCAGCGCACAGCCGCGACTGGGTGCTCGAGCCCACAAGGTTGCCGCTCGGGCTCTTCCTGGTCGTGGGCATCCTCCTGACCATCGGTTTCGAGTATTACTACACCAATGTCAGCCTGCGCTGGAGCTATTCGGAACTGATGCCGCTGGTGCCGCCCTTCGGCACCGGGCTGACCCCGATCCTGCAATGGCTGATCATTCCCCCGCTCGTGGTCTGGCTGTCCCGTCGCCATCTTCTGGGTGCCCGCGCGATACGCGAGGGTGGGCAATGATACGCGAGCCTGCCGCGATCTGCTGCGTCCGCATTCATCGCCGGAATCGCAGGTCTGATCGTCCACGGCGCGTAGATGATGGGGCAGGGTGGACTCGGCATCTTCCTCTGGTTCCAACCGTAGAGCTTCTTGTCCTTCCCTTGGCAGAAAGCCCCATCTGTCAGCGCATCAGATGGAACCAAGGTGGGTCTCATGCAGTTGCATGTAGAAACTATGGTCTGCGACCGCTGCGTGCGCGGTATTGGCCCTGCAATCCAGAGAATGGACTCTGCCGCCCGCGTCGAGGCCGATCCACCCGCGCGCAAGCTTCAAACTTACGGAGCGGTCCGCCAAACCCGGCGCGGTATTTCTGCCCGTGCTTGCCTCCGCCGGTATTGACGCCAGAACTCAATGAAGAGGACACGAATGAAACTCAGGAAACTTCCCGCTGTCTTCCTGTTCGGCACCGCCCTTGCTGTAGGTGGGTTGACTTATGCTCAGGCTCAGATGGATCACGACGGTATGGATCATGGCCAGATGGACCATGGTGACCACGGGGACACCAGTGACGATCCGGTAATCGCGGCCTATATGGCTGTGAATGACGTGATGCATCGCGACATGGCCATCGAGTTCACCGGCGACGCTGATGTGGATTTCGTGCGCGGCATGATCCCCCATCATCAGGGCGCGATAGACATGGCCAAGGTGGTATTGGAATTCGGCTCTGATCCAGTAATCCGCGCACTGGCCGAGGAAGTCATCGAGGCGCAGGAAGCCGAGATCGAGATGATGCGCGCCTGGCTTTCTGAGCGCGGCCATGACTGAGTAAAACTGGCGGGACGGGTCACTGTCCCGCTGCATCCTGCCCCTGTCAGAACAGTCCGGGCGATCCAGGGAGAAGAATATGCGTGATGAAATGAGCAAGCAGGCACGCCTCTACCGCATGGTGACCCCCGAGCACCGCTGCCCGTTCGGGATGAAGACCCTCGATCTGCTGAAACGTGAGGGTTTCGAGGTCGAGGATCATCCTCTGCGCTCGCGGGAAGACGCTGACGCTTTCAAGACCGCGCATGGCGTAGAGACGACGCCGCAGGTGTTCATCGGAACTGAGCGGATCGGCGGCTATGAGGATACGCTGCGCCACTTGGGCAAAGCCGCGCCCGATGACGATGCGACGAGCTACACCCCGGTCATCGCACTGTTTACGATGGCCGCCGCTATGGCTTTGGCAGTCAGCTGGGCAACCTATGGCAGCTTGGCCACGATTGCCGCCGCCGAATGGTTCATCGCGATCAGCATGTGCCTGCTCGCGCTGCAGAAGCTCAAGGATATCGAATCTTTCTCGACCATGTTCCTGAACTACGACCTGCTGGCACAGCGCTGGGTGCGCTATGGCTATTTGTATCCGTTTGGCGAGGGGCTGGCGGGCATCCTCATGGTCGCGGGCGCGCTGATGTGGATTTCAATTCCCGTGGCTCTGTTTATCGGCACGATTGGCGCGGTCTCGGTCTTCAAGGCGGTCTATATCGACAGGCGCGAATTGAAATGCGCCTGCGTGGGCGGCGACAGCAAAGTGCCGCTCGGGTTCGTGTCTCTGACCGAGAATCTGATGATGATCGGTATGGCTCTGTGGATGCTGTTCAAGCCGATGGGCGTTGGCATCGGGTCTTGAGGGGGGTGCCTTGCAGCTTACAGCAGCGCGGCCAGAACGGTGAGCAACAATGCCTGCGCTGCGAATATCACCAACGCGGCGAGGATCAGGACTGGAAACGGTGCTGCGCGCTGCCCTCGAGTCAGGACCTGCCCGACCAGCGCCATATGCAAGGGCAGCGCGCTGACCAGCGTCGCATAGAGATAGACGCCCGACAGGTTCGCAAAGCCTGCCGATTGCGCCAGCGTCGGGCCGGTGACGCGCAGCGCCTGCACTGGGTCGCCGCCAAACGACCCGAACAGCATCGCTGAAGCTGGGTAGATCGCCAGATGCAGTGCGACAAATGCCCCGATCCGGGCGGGGATGTCGCGTGCAAGCGCGGGCAAGGGCGCAATCCGCCGCGCGCGCAAACGCGCGAACAGGATCAGCCCCAGTGCGTTGACGACAAAAACCACCGGCAGGCCGTTCGTGACGATCTGGCGCGCAAACCGCCCCAGCGCCGGACCCGCTGCCCACAGATGCGGCCCCAGCCCGGGGGCGAGCGCGATATAGAGCGCCAGCACTGGTGCAAAACCAGCGAGGCTGAGCAGAGCCACATTGCGGGCAAAACGAGTGAACGGCAGATGCACAGAAAAATGCCGGTCAAGCCATGCAAGGAGGTCGCGGTCCCGGTCGTTTGCCATATGCGCCTCCTGCGATCGTGACCCAGAGCTATTCGGTGCTCTCTGCCGCTGTGCGCTCCGCCTGAATTTCCTGTATCCGCGCGGGCCAGGTGGAGCGGATGAAGGCGAGGATCGCCTCGATCTCGTCATCGCGCAACACATCGCCAAAGGCTGGCATGCCGGAGTTGAAGGCGACGCCCAGATCATCAAGATACGCCTGACCGCCGTGCTTGGTATACGCGAACAACATCTGATCGCCATGATGCCAGGTATGTCCTGTCTCGTCATGCGGGGGCGCAGGAAACCGGCCATCGGGTCCGGAACGTTGCCAGTCCGGGGCGCCTTCCAGATCAGCACCGTGGCACGCGGCGCAATGCTGATCATAGAGCGCGCTGCCCAATCCCAGCTCATCCGAGAGGGCTGCTCCGGCAGACATGAAAGCCATCGCGCCGAAAATTGCTGCCAGTCCTGCGCCAGTTGCGCTCTGCCATGTCATGATGGTCTCCATCGAATAGCCTCTTTGCACTCAGTAACCTGTGCAGCACCGATATCCGAGCCCTCAAACCCTTTCGGTCACTCAACTAACTGCGATGCGTGAAGCCACGCGAATGGCACAAGAGCCTGAACAGCGCATTGGGTTGCAGCAATGCTGCGATAGAGCGGACCGGGCCGGTGGGGTGCGATAGCGCAGCGTTCCAGGGTCCGTATTTCCAGAGTTCACACTCCAGAGGCGACCGTTCGAGCTGAAAAGGATTGCCTGCAGATGATTGCGCTGAGTGGTTTGTTTCTCGCGGCCTTTGTCGCGGCCACTTTGCTGCCCGGTCAATCGGAAGTCGTGCTTCTGGCCATGGTGCTGACGCAATTGCATCCGGTCTGGTTGCTTGTGGGCGTGGCCAGTGTCGGGAACGTGCTGGGATCGCTGGTCAACTGGGCGATGGGACGCTTCATGATGCGCTATTCCGGCCATAAGCGGTTTCCATTCATGGCTGAGCAAATTACGAAATCGCAAGCGTGGTATGGCCGCTGGGGCTGGATGAGCCTCTGGACCTCATGGGTGCCGGTGATCGGCGATCCGCTGACGCTGGCCGCCGGGATCATGCGCGAACCGCTCTGGCGGTTGCTGCTGATCGTGACCATGGCCAAGGCCGGGCGCTACATCATTCTGGTGATGATCGCGCAGGCGGCTATTTGACCATCCAGGCTGGCTCTGATGATGTAACCGCTCCCCTTTGTGAATCCTCACAGACCCACCTTGGCACAAAGATGCCGTCGGGGGGCGGTTACATCATCAGAGCCCACCAGAAGGGTTTTCAACTGGTTGATCGACAATCTGCGGTAAGCGACCATAGGGAATGGAATAAGGGCTGCACCGATACCGCCGCAGCCCGTTGGTTGCCATGATGTGATCGCCCTCAACAGAGTCAGCCCAAGGCCAAAGAATCCAACAATCTTTGAACCGTGTTCGCAAAGGAAGAAGTCGCCTGCGGGCTGAGGGATACAGAATGCCGCCAGCAGGCAGTTCGCTCGGTTCATGTCAGACCAGTCGGCTGGCTTTGGCCACCTACCTTCACGCAATAGGAGGTGGATACCCTACATAGCGGCGTCGCGTAGGGCAAGCATTTCACGCACAATATACGGCGGTTAGCATAAAATAAACACCCATAACCGCCGCAACCTGCCCTTCACCATAATGTCCGGTAAGTTTGCATTATCGGACG
>NZ_MJAP01000007.1 GCF_001884735.1 Natronohydrobacter thiooxidans
GAAAATCATAAGACAAGGCAGAGCCTTATATTTGGAGATTGGTTGTTGGCACTTGGGGTCAAACACCCACGTAATTTCGGCGCACGAAGACGATAGCGGCTGTGCGACAAAGAAGGATCGGAGATGAGCGGAACGCTTAATGAGGACGAGGACACCGAGTTTCGGTATTACGAAGAAACAGCGCATGTTCTCGAAGAAACGGCCAGTCAGGTGTCGCTGATGTTGTCAGACCTAGCGCGACGCTCACCAGAGTTCCGAATGAGCGATGGTTATTTGGCGGCACGGATACTGCGACTTGGACTAGGGTTTCAGCCATCGAAGCGCGTGAGCTCAGAGGCGGTAGAGGAATATCGTTCGGTTCTTCGGGTGTATCCGGATCTTCCGCTTTTGCCGCCCATGCTGGCAAGCTGGTACGAGGAGGCACAAGACGGCGAGGACGCCTAACACCGGGCGCGTTAGTGCGCGGGGCGCCGGCTACGGGCGTCGCTTTGCGGTGAAGGTGATCTTGATAATGAGCAGGTTGACTTCGATGCTGAGGTAAATCAGCCGCCCCAGCACCGGGACGGCCGGATATCTGTAAACAGCGCTGCGCAGGGCGTGTGCTTGATGGACCGGCAAGGATTGCCACACGAGTCTGGATGGTTCAGAATCGGCCGGGGCAGACGCCGGTTGTGCTGAAGGACAAGAACCTTGTTCTGAGCATTCAAAGCTGCTTGTAATCCTAGTTCGCCTCTTTGGAGTATGAGATGGTCAAATCGGAACTGATTTCAACGCTAGCAGAGAAGAACCAGCATTTGTCGCAGCGCGAGATCATTGCTGTGGTAGATGCAGTATTCAAAGAGATCGCCGAAGCGCTGAGCCGAGGTGAGCGGGTAGAGCTTCGTGGTTTTGGTGCATTCAGCGCGAAATGGCGCGGTGCGCGGCGGGGTCGCAATCCGCGAACGGGGGAAGCAGTCGATGTGGAAGCGAAGTACGCTGTGGCATTTCGGACATCGAGCGGGCTTCAAAAACGTCTGAACGAACAGCAGGCTTGAACCGCGCAGCGGACCTGCGCGGGCAGCGCCCGTCCTGACCGGGGCAGGGGGCTTGTTCCCTTGGGCCGGTCAGGACATCAACAGCACCTGTCAGCGCGATTGGCAATCAATCAGTTCGCGGCACTCGTCTTGTTTGGCGGCTTCGGGCGGCATCGCTGAAGCTGCGCAAGGCATTCCTGATGAACATCGCGCTGAATGCGCCAAGGCGTCCATTGGGGTCAAAGTGATAGGACGCTTCAAGAATGTCGTGATTGTATTCGTCCAGGATAATCCAGAGCCGCTTGTCAGCATCGAGGCCTGCGCGCCTGCGTTCGATCTGCGGCACTTCAAGTGCCAGACGGTCTTTTCCGGGGGTTTTGCTGGTAATGGGCAGAATGAACAGGTTGGTCGTTCCGTCCTGACTGGCGACAGTTGCAACCAGCGCAGTCGGCCGAGGCTTACGGCCATGCTCCTGACCAGCCTCATGCTCTCGTTGCCAGAGGTAATCATAGGACCACACATCGCCTTGTTGGGGTCTGGTGGTCATTCCAGATCTCCATCTGTTGCACCACGCAATGCCCGTTCGAGCATGGCCAAATGCTCGGTCGGCATGTCCTCAACCGCGATGGCGCTTCGCGGGTCTTTCTGAAACCGCTGTTCGTAATCATCTATGCTCATCAGAACAAAGCGCGGCTTATTGTGCTTTGTGATGGTCACGGGCCCATGACTGGCGGCGTGAAGAACATCGCCCAAAATTTGTTTGAGGTCACTTGAAGGGAAAGAACGCATGCGGGGAACTCCTTTTGTCTAAAATAGACAAAATAGGCCAAGCTTGCAAGATAAAACCGCGACCAGCCGGGGGCAGTTGGTTCCATCGCAAAAAGGAACGGAGCGAAACTCCTACATGCTTTACGATTCCAGACTCTTACTCGGCTGACATTTTGTCAACCTTGGTTACAGGTCAAGCGGGCGGTTCGCGCCGCCCTGCTTGGCCATCAGAAACAGTTGGGGCGCCATGCCTTGATCCGGGCGTCTTGGTCTTCGTTCAACTCGCCTGCGACACGGTAAAGGTGTTTCATGCGTTGTGTGACCTAATAGGACACATGGGGGGCTTCGAAGGGCTGAAGAACCTGCCGCCGATCTACAAGTCGCACCCGCAGACCACCCCGCCCGAGACGGTGGAGAAGATCCGGGCGCTGGCGCTGGAAGGCATCCCCGTGTCGGCAATCACGATCCAGAATATCCTGCACGACAGCGGTTTGGGCACGCGTTACGACCGCTGGCTGGCGCTGGAGGCCAAGCACGCTGAGACGGCCATCGAACTGACCGGCGAGCAGGCGGCGTTCCTGGAGAAGCTGAGCCCCTGCTTTCGGGAAAGGCATGTTGAATCAGGGGCTCCGGGCGAGCTGCTGTCGGCCGACACTTTCTTCGTGGGCACCCTGAAAGGCGTGGGCAAGGTCTACTTGCACGCCGTGGTGGACACCTTCGGCTCGTATGCCTTCGGGTTCCTCCATGTCTCCAAGCAGCCCGAGGCGGCGGTGGCGGTGCTACACAACGACGTGCTGCCCTTCTACCGCAACCTCGACCTGCCGGTGAAGGCCGTGCTCACCGATAATGGCCGGGAGTTCTGCGGGACCGAGAAACACTCCTACGAACTCTATCTCGACCTAAACGGCTTCGTGGAAAGGTTCATCGGCACTGTCCTCGACGAGTTCTTCCGGGTGAAGATGCGCGAGAAGTTCTACGAAAGCGTCGAGGCGCTCCAGGCCGACCTCAACGCGTGGCTCGTGTTCTACAATACCGAGCGACCACACCTCGGCTATCGCAACATGGGCCGAGGACCCATCGAAACCGTCATGTCATTCGTCAGTCAAGAAGGTTAAGTGGACAAATTAAGTTTCCGTTAGAACTTCTTCTTGGGATACTCTTAGGCCGTCCTGGTCGAAACAATGCACCTTCTCAAGCGGGGCCCCTATGGAAATAACATCATCTCTCGCAATCGCATGATCTCCAGGAAGCTTGACGGAGATGGACCTGCCGGTCTCGGTCCTCGCATATGCAAGAGTAACCTCTCCAAGCTGTTCAACTAGAAGCACTTTTCCGGTGATGAGCGGCTCGCTGTCTACAAGCCGGAGATCCTCCGGCCGAATACCTACTGTCTTGGCGCGAGGTCCAAAATTGCCATTGGCTATCTCTTCAGCGGGAAGAACATTCATTGCTGGTGAGCCAATGAACTGCGCAACAAATTCGTTCGCCGGACGATGGTAGAGTTCCATCGGTGTGCCAACTTGCTCGATCCGCCCCGCATTCATGACCACGATGCGATCCGCAAGCGTCATGGCCTCCACCTGGTCATGGGTAACGTAGATCATTGTTGCCGCAGGTAACCGTTCATGAAGGCCGGCAATCTCAATACGGGTTGCAACGCGAAGTGCCGCGTCCAGGTTTGAGAGTGGTTCATCGAACAGAAACACCGCTGGTTCTCGCGTAATGGCGCGACCGATCGCCACCCGCTGGCGTTGCCCGCCAGAGAGCTGTTTCGGCAGGCGCTCCATAAGTGGCTCGAGCTTCAGCATGGTTGCGGCATTCGCGACTCGACGTTCGATCTCAGCCCTCGGCAGACGTGACATCTTCAGCCCGAATGCCATATTTCGGCGCACGGTCATGTGCGGGTAGAGCGCATATGACTGAAATACCATTGCAATGCGGCGCTTTGCAGCCGGCACGTCGTTGACGACCCGTCCTTCGATCTCAAGTGTTCCCTCTGTGATTTCATCGAGCCCGGCTATCAGTCTCAGTAGTGTCGACTTGCCGCAGCCGGAGGGGCCGACAAAAACGATGAGTTCACCGCTTTCGATAGAGAGATCGATCCCCTTCAGCACTTCAAGGCTGCCGAAGGACTTGCGGACGTTGGTCAGGGTCAGTTGTGCCATTGTGGTTCTCCATCGGCAGCGGTTGAGATCGCCGGTTTGGCGTGGCCGAATGCCCCTTGCCAACTGCATGCATTTGCTGCCGAAGCCGCTCCATGGGCCAAGGCTGCCTCCGCTGGCTGACCGGCAATGGCCGACGCCAGATATCCGGCGATGAAGGCATCGCCAGCGCCCATCGTATCCACAACTGTCGCCGGAACGATGCCCTGCTCTATCACCCGGCCACCAGATGACCAGATCGCCCCCTTTTCACCCCGTGTCACGCAAACTGTAGACGTGCCAAGTTGATGCACAGCACCAATCAAAGTGGTTATGCCGGTCTGATCCAGATCGGAGCCAGAAAGGAATGCCGTCGTGACATGCGGGCAAACCCGAGCCAAGTACGCCGGGTCGTGACCCGTTGAGAAATCATAGCTGAGGCTGAGTGCTGCTTCCGCAATCTGCGGCAGTGAATCCTCAATATAGCTAAAACAGGAACTGTGGACGTGACCAAGCGTTCGAACGAGCACGAAGTCCTCGTTGGTCAAGTGCAGAGGCTTGGCCTTGCGAACCCCGCCGCGGTTGGAACCCACGAATATTCGATCGCCAGTGGCATCGAGTGTTACCTCCGCCCTGCCAGTCGCGCCAGGGAGCACGCGCAAGTGCGCATCGTCAAGACCCTCGGCCAATAGGCTTGCTCGGACGTGCTCACCTTCTTCGTCGTCCCCTATGATGCCGACATAGGCCGTGGCAGCGAGGCCGAAGCG
Organism: Natronohydrobacter thiooxidans; assembly: GCF_001884735.1. Lineage (GTDB taxonomy): Bacteria > Pseudomonadota > Alphaproteobacteria > Rhodobacterales > Rhodobacteraceae > Roseinatronobacter > Roseinatronobacter thiooxidans_A. The sequence goes on from NZ_MJAP01000007.1 coordinate 4,690, forward strand.
GCGGGCGAGCACTGCTACGTTGAGTGCGTTGCCGCCTGGGTAGTAAGCGTCCTGATCGCGGTAGAAATCCACAACGTTGTCGCCGATTCCGACTAGTCCATATCCATTCATTGGAGCCATATCATCCTGTCCTTGCATTTCCGTCAGCCTTTCACGGCGCCAGTGGCAAAACCCGATAGGAAGTAGCGCTGCGCAACGATAAATAACAAGATGATCGGCGCGGCGGCGATAACAAGGCCAGCAACGAGCACGCCCCAATCTGTCATCAATGCGTCACGGAAATTCATGAGCCCCGCCGGGATAGTCTTTAATCGATCACTGTCGATGAAGATGATCGCGAACAGAAACTCATTCCAAGCATAATAGGCCGTCAGCACGGCGCAGGTCAAAAGGATCGACCGGCTCATTGGCAGATATACGTGCCAGAGCACTTGGAAGGAATTGCAGCCGTCGATGTTGGCACAGTCGTCGAGATCACGAGGAACTGCGAGGAACACCGCGCGAACAAGTAGGATTGTGATCGGCAGCCGATAGGCAGTATATGGCAGGATCAGGGCTAGGTGACTATTGTGCAACCCAAGCGTCTGCATCATCTTGTAGAGCGGCACGAGAGCCACCTGCGGCGCGACCAGCATTCCAGCGATACATGCAAGAAAGACCACATTGGCCGCTCGGCCGATGCCGCTTGCCTCAGCCCTGACCATGCCGAATGCAGCAAGTGCCGAAATTGCGAGTGTCAGCGCGATCGTGCTGCCGGTCACGATAACCGAGTTCATGAAATAGCCCGAGATGCCCCGGACCCAGGCTTCGGCATAGTTCTCGAATACCCAGCGAGTGGGTAGGGACCAGCTTGCCGCATAGATTTCCTGCGTGGTCTTGAGCGAGTTTGAGACCATCCAGAACAGAGGATAGGCGACGATCACTGTGTGTAGCGCCAACAGGGTTATCACGGGCAGTCGGCCAGGATGTCGCAGAATTGCAGCGGGTATCATATCATTTCGCCTTTCCGAAGAGCCGCAGCTGCAGCAGCGACACCATCATTGTGGCAACGAAGATCACCGAGGCGATCGCAGCGGCGTATCCCATCTCATCGCGAAAGAAGGCTGAGCGGTACATGTAGGTCGCGAGGACTGTCGATGAGTTGCCGGGACCACCGCCGGTCAGGATATGCGGCTCGCTGAACACTGTGATGGACCCGGTGACGGTGATTACCGTCGCGACGATCAGCATTTCCCGAACCTGCGGAACCGTGATGTAGAAGAACTGTGCCACCGGTCCGGCGCCATCGAGTTCTGCCGCTTCGTACAGATCGCGCGGGATGCCTTGGATTGCGACCACGAATAGCATCATCACATAACCGATGCTCTGCCACTGAGACACTGCGATCACTGCGTAAATGGCGGTTGCGCTTTCACCGAGCCAGGCACGCTGCCATGCTCCTAGACCAACTGCGGCGAGTAGCTCGTTGATTAGTCCCGTCATGGGATCATAAAAAAATGTAAACACGAAAGCGATGACGGTGATCGACATTACCACGGGCAGAAAAAAGAAAGCCTGTAGGAAACGAGCCCAGCGACCGAGGAAAGCCTGTGAAAGGATTGCTGCCAGAACAAGCCCAAACGCAACCTGGCACAAGACCGACAGCGCTGCGTAAAGGCCGACATTAACGAATGCGATACGGATGACCGGGTCATTCATCAGGCGGGCGTAGTTCTCGAGGCCAACCGGTCGCATTGTGGGAGAGAAGGCTGAGAAGGCTTGGAAACTGTAATAGAAATTCGCTATCAGCGGGTAGAATACGAAGACGCCAACAACGAGGAGGAACGGCAGGGAATAGATTGTCAGGTCCAGGGCACGGCGGGACATGCAAGCCTCGTCTTAGTTCGATTTTATGCTCTGGGTGGCGCTGAACGCGCCACCCCGGTCGCCATGGAAGAAAACTGGTCAGAGGCTGCCACGAACGCGATCAGCTGCGGCCTGAACGTCCATCATCACCTCTTCCGGTGTCATCCGCCCATCGAGAAGCAACTGGACACCGCGCATGTACGCATCTGCAACGGCACTATCGAGTGCAGTATCAAGCCAGATATAGGGATCACCCGCATTCATGATCTGCTCGAAGGCAACAAGCTGTTCCGGCGTGGCGGATTCGGCCGTTACCGCGCCCTTAACCGGGCTGATGATACCGGTCTCTGCGGTCAGGCGTGCACCCATCTCCGGCGATATCAGGAACTCCAGGAACTTCGCCGCTTCCTCGGGATGCTTCGTATCGGCCGAAATCATCCAGCCTTGCGGGGCGCCTTGCAGTGTCGTCTGCCGGCCCTTGCCACCCTCGATCTCAGGGAAGATGAAGAAGCCATAGGGAAACTCAGCCGCCGTCAAGAACCCCATCTCGGCATACTGAAGATAGGCCATCGCGCCGCGCTCAGCGATGAAGTTGTTGCGCGTGCTTTCGTGATCGATGCCGTTCGGCGAGCGGTTCATGCATGTCGCGAGTTCGGCGAACTTCTCGAGCGCCTCGACGTAGCCAGGATGGGTGAACTCGCCTGTCGCGCGGTTGTAGTCCGCAGCCAGAACTTCAGGTGCGACGATGCGTTCGTTGAACGTACCAATGTAGTGGCTGATGGCCCACGGCGCACGCGAACCGAAGAGGATGGGCGTATGGCCAGCGTTTTGCAGGGTTCCGCAGACCTGCATCAACTCACCGAAGGTTTGGGGTTCGGTCAGACCGAGTTCTTCGAAGATACGCTTGTTATAGAAGATTGCCTTCCCATCCATCTGCCAGGGCAGGCCATAGACCGTCCCGTCCATTGTGAAGGGCTCGATCTGCTCGGCGACAATGTTCTGCGCCCACTCCGGATTGGCCTCCAGAAGCGGCCCAAGGTCCATCGAGCGGCCTGCACGGGCAATGTTGAACGCCCATTCGCCACTCCAGGCAAAGAACACATCCGGCGTGTTGGCAGAGCCCAGGACCACGCGGATCTTGTCCTTGTAGGCATCGTTGAGCACCTGATCGGTGACGATACGAATGCCCGGGTTGGCTGCCTCGAAGTCGGCGATCACGCTGTCAATGTAGGGCTTGAACGGAGCATTGGGCCAACGGTGAAACATCTGAAGCTCGACGTCAGCATATGCCGGCACGGCCATGACTGCCGCAAGTGCGGCAAATGAGAGCGACTTGATCCTGGTGGTCATTGGTTCCTCCTTAGTTGATTGCCAGAGGAGCGATCGCCCCCCTGGCGGGGTGAGCGTCAGTAGTCCATCTTCCACATATAGCGACGAACGCTAAGCGGATGGCCTTTTGCGTCTGCCAGCTTGTCAGCGTAAGCCCGGAGCAGCGGCGAGAAGACGAGGGGCGCGATATACTCCCCGAGACCTTCCGGCAGTTCCGCAAGGCCAAATTCGGCAGCATCGAGCACCGTCAGGCGCTTGCTGTATTTGCTCGCAAAGGCCAGTGCCCGAGCGTCCATCGCGCGGCTGTTTCCAAGACCCATGAGAAAGACGAACGGCACATCGAAGTCCGTGATCTCAAAGGGTCCGTGGAAGTATTCGCCGGAATGAATGGCGGCGGAGTGGATCCACTGCATCTCCTGGTAGATGCAAATGGCATAGGAATAGGCGACGCCGTAGTTCGCGCCCGAGGCCATCGTGTAGATCACGGGCTCGCGCTTGTGAGCCTCGGCGTAGGCGGCAATCTTGTCTGCATGACTGGCCTGGATACCCTCGACCAGCTTTGGCAGACCTTCTAGGGCAGACTCCAGCGCAGGCGCTTTGCTGCAACCCTCGCGGACATCGAGGATGCCAAACGTCAGACGGTAGAGTGCCGCTGCGGAATGGTCAGCTGACATCGACAACGGCGCGTGAGAGTAGAAGACCGTTTTCTCGGCCGCCTCGTCAAGCGGGCTCCCTGGTACGTTGGTCAGTGCGATTGTCAGCGCACCCTTAGCACGGGCCACGCGCGCTGCTTCCACAGTCTCTGGAGTTGTACCCGAGTGTGAGCAAAGTATGACGATGGAGTTTTCACCGAGGCGCCTAGGCGCACGGGAAGTGAACTCGGCTGCGTTGATCGCGAAGCCGGCGATGCTCTTGGATTCCCGGTCCACCGCGTACTGGTTCGGGAGCATCAACGCAAATGATCCCCCGCAGGCAACAAAGTAGATTTCGCCGACGGTCTTCCGGGACTTCGCAGCTTCAAGGGCTTCTCCGATCTGGGTGGCGCACGGGGTATCGAGCATCAGTCATCTCCTATGATGTCATATAACGTTATATAATCGTTGTCAGGAGAAGACGATTCTGTCAACATGATTTAAATCTTTATTTTCAATAAGGTTGATAAACCGACAGCAATCGGCTACACATCGTGACGTTATATGATGTCATTTCGTGTAGTCAGGAACTTCATGGATCAAGAAGCTACGCATCCCGCAAACGATGGTGCTCTCCTGACCCTGCAGAGGTCTGATGCCGTTCCACTCTACACGCAGCTCAAGCATCGCCTCATTGCGGCAATCAACGAAGGGCAATTCAAAGAAGGCGGTCTCTTGCCAACTGAGGCGCAACTGTGTGAGATGTTCAACGTGAGCCGCATCACAGTCCGACGCGCGGTGAGCGAGCTTCAGGGAGAGGGCATCCTTGAGAAGCGCCACGGTAAAGGCACGTTCGTTACAGTGCAGCGCCTCGAAACAAGTCTGATGACCCTCGACGGCTTCTCTGAAACCTATTCCGCCCAAGGCGTAGAACACCATAGCCATATTCTGGAGATTCGGGAGTGCCCCGCCGACGCGCAAGCGGCCAAGGCGCTGCAACTGGAAATCGGATCGCAACTTCTCCAAGTGCGCCGACTGATAACGACCAGAAAGGGACCACTCACACTGGATGAATCCCAGTTTCCAAGTTCACTCTATCCGGGCCTGGCCACTAGATTGAAGGATGACATCTCGATCTATGGCCTACTGCGTACAGAATATGGAAAACCTCCCGCGCATGTGCGCCGCACCATCAGCGTTCGACTCGCCGGGCAAACTGAGCGGCAGGTACTGGCCTGTAACCCAGGAGAGCCGCTTTTCGATATGGAAAAGGTAATCTCTGATCAGAGCCATGTCCCATTACAGCGATCAAGACTACTAACTCCGTGTAACCGTATCGTGTTAACAATTGATGTTTAGGCGGCGTTGTCGCAGAAAGGCGGCTTGAGGCGTGACTTCCCCTTTCTCCTTTAGCAGGCCACTGTGTCGCGCTTTGTTCATATTGTTCCATCGGCCTTGACTGCAACCGCCCCATTACGGAAGGGGCCTGCTAGGCATATGCCTGAGCACGTGCTTATGTCTGAGATTGAAATAGCGAGAAGGAGGGTAAGCATTCGCCGAGAGCCGTCTGGCGGCTTGTTGTTGTCATCGTCTATCGAGTGTCCTGATGGACGCGCACGAGCACTCCCCCCCGCATTCAAGTTTTGTCGGTTTCTGACACGGGGCGTCGTCGCAGTTGGACGGATGATGAGAAGATCCGGATTGTTGAAGAAAGCCATTGCGACGGCGTGACATTGGCCGAGGTCGCGCGGCGCCATGAGATCTCGCGGTCGATGCTCTACGATTGGCGCTATCGGCACAACTATGGGATACTTGGATGCGCCGCGCAATTCATGCGCCTTGTTCCTCAGGAGGATGGGCCGTCTTCTGAACGCCTGCCCCCCGTGCCACCGTCGCAACCGCCCGTGATAACAATCGATCTTGGCGAGCGATGCCGTGTGATGATCCCTGCGGATTTCGACATGGATGCTGCAGCGTGCTTGCTCAATGGCCTGAGGGTAATGCGATGATTGCGTTTCCGGCGGGCACGACGGCCTGGATCGCAGGCGGGGTGACGGACATGCGGCGCGGTATGAACACCCTAGCGCTTGCAGTGCAGCAGGGTCTTGGCCGCGACCTACATGGTGGCGAAATCTTCTGTTTCCGGGGCCGCTAAGCTGAATTGGTGAAACTTTTGTGGCATGATGGCGTCGGTATGTCGCTGTATGTGAATCGCCTGGAATCGGGCAAGTTGAGAGTGTCCGACCTTCTGTGTATCGGTGATCTGGTCCATGCTTCCTGAGAGGAGCAAGGACGATGACGATATCGAACGAACTGCTGGACGAGTTGCTGAAGGGCTGCAAGCGGCCTGAGGATCTGCTTGGTGACACCGGGTTGACGAAGGAGCTGAAGATCCGGCTGATGGAAGGGATGCTCGGCGCCGAGCTGACAGCGCATCTGGGCTATGAGGCCAGTGCGACAGCGCCGCCAGAACAGGCCAATCGCCGGAACGGCACGGCGACGAAGCGGGTGAAGGGCTCGGACGGCGAAGTGCCGCTTTCGGTGCCACGCGACCGGGATGGCAGCTTCGAGCCCGAGCTGGTGAAGAAGGGCCAGACCCGGATCGACGGCATTGATGACAAGATCATCGGGCTCTATGCCGCCGGGCTGTCGGTGCGCGACATCCAGGCCCATCTCGAAGAACTCTACGACCTACGGGTGTCGCCCGACCTGATCAGCCGGGTCACAGCTGCCGTTCTGGACGAGGTTCGCGATTGGCAGCATCGGGCGCTGGACCGGATGTATCCGATTCTCATTTTCGACGCCCTGCGGGTGAATATCCGCGACGCCGACAGCCGGATGGTCAAAAACAAGGCCGTCTACATCGCCCTTGGTGTCACCCGGGACGGGGATCGGGAGGTTCTGGGCCTCTGGATCGCCGACAACGAGGGTGCCAAGTTCTGGCTGTCGGTGATGAACGAGCTTCGCAACCGGGGCGTCCAGGACATCCTGATCGCCGTCGTGGACGGGCTGAAGGGCTTTTCCGAGGCGATCACCGCGGCCTTCCCCGAGACCACAGTCCAGACCTGCATCGTCCACCTGATCCGGCATTCGATGAATTTCTGCAGCTGGAAGGACCGCAAGGCCGTGGCGGCTGATGTGCGCCCGATCTACGAGGCCCCGACTGCCGAGGAGGCCGCCCGCCAGCTCGACAGCTTCGAGGAGAAATGGGCCGGAAAATACCCCTCGATCGCCCCGGCCTGGCGCCGGGCATGGGCCGAGGTCACGCCGTTCTACGCCTTCAGCGCCGCGATCCGGAAGATCATCTACACCACTAATGCCGGAGAATCGCTGAACCGGGTGTTGCGAAAAACGCTGAAGACTAAGGGCTCGTTTCCGACCGAGGAAGCAGCCACGAAGCTGATCTTTCTGGCCATCCGCAACTTCGAGAAGGGCGGCCGCGCCGTCCGGGAATGGGTTGCCGCCCGCAATCAGCTGGCCATAATGTTCGCCGGGCGCTTCGACGCCTGACAGTATCTGAAAACCGCATGGGCCCGATCAGATACACAGAGTTTCAGACACTCCCGGCAAGTTCATTTGGCCTGTGAGCCAGGACAGGACGACGGTGAGGTTATCAGCCGCACAACTCGGCTATCTTCTGGAAGGCATAGACTGGAGAAATCCGCGCTGGACTCAAAGGCCCAAAACGGCTGGATAATCTGCGGATAAGCGCCGTGACGTCGGCACGAATGCAACCCACAGCCTGGGCAAATGCCGTTGGCTGTCAGACTGCCCGATACAATCCACGCGCCGGAATCACTTCGCTCTACGCTTTGATCCGAAACTTCGCCCCCAGGCGACCAGTGCTTCTTCGAACTCACAACTATCCCTCCTGAATTTTCCAGTTTCAGAATAGTTGCGCCACACAAAGTGAGGCAGAGCCGATTCAAGGGCAATGCGACACGCGCGGGCCGAGCAAATCGATATCTTCAACGCAGGTTACATGACGCAGACCGTAAGCCTACGCCGAGAGCCGTCTTCTTGAGTTGAAGATTTCCGGTTAAGTCCGACGTTATGTCCGACCATAGATACAGACCCTGCAGATTTCAGAAATCAAGGACAGCCGTTTCAGTAATTCCCGGACAGCGGAGCGACTGCTTCGAGAGTTGCATGCCTCGTCTTGAGGATATACTGAACAAGTGAATAACTCTCCAGGTCGGGAAGTATCATGTCCGGAACAGACTTCAGACAAGCTTTTGGGAAGCTTCTGCATGTCGTGAAGGTTATGGCAGGTGCTGTGCTCTTTGGGTTCGTCGCAAAGTGGCTGAATTTTCCGTTACCCTGGATGCTAGGGGCTATGGTCTTTACCGGCACAGTTCGGCTCATGGACTTTTCAGTCCGTGTCCCTGTCCAGACCAGGCAACTTGGTCAGATCCTAATTGCCAGCTCTGTCGGGCTTTCATTCACACCGGACGCCTTGCAAGTGATGGGCGCGCTGGCCGTTCCGATGGCGATGTCTGCCATTCTTACAATCCTTCTGAGTTTTGGTGTTGCGAGTATTCTAAGGAAACTGACTAAAGTGGGCGCGAGTACGGCCATTTTGGCCACGCTGCCCCTTGGTCCTGTGGAAAGTGCTGTACTGGCTCAGAAGTTCGGTGTTGCGTCCGGCCCGATCGTCTTTGCCCAGACTACCCGTATCGTGTTTCTCGTGGTTCTGATCCCTCCGGTGATCGTATTGCTGGATGGCAATGTTAGCGACCCGGTTGCTGTTTTGCGCGGGATGGAATGGTCGGCCATAGGGGCATTGCTTCTGTTCGCATTTGGTCTGACAGGCGCGTTGTTGCTGAAGTGGCTTAATGCGTCGAACCCCTTCTTCCTTGGCGCGCTCGGGGCTGCTGCGATCAGCGCGGTCCTGGGCCTGCCAGTTTCAGCATACCCGTATTTGGTATTGGTCACTGCCCAGATTTTTCTCGGCATCTGGCTAGGCGCGGCAATCGACCGGGATCTGTTCCGCAAAGCTGGCGGCTTTCTGCCAGGCTCGGTGCTGACCTCGTTCATGATGATTTTTTTGTGTGCCCTGATGGGCCTGAGTATTGCCTTCCTCACCGGTCAACCCTGGCAAGTCATGGTTCTTGCCACGGCTCCGGGTAGCGTAACGGAAATGGCGCTGACAGCAAAAATCCTTCAGGATGGGCTCGCGCTTGTCACGGCCTTTCATATCATGCGCATATTCATAATTCTGCCCTTCTCTGGCCTGCTCGTTGAGCAAGCTTTGTACCTGCTGGGGACAGATCGGGAGTAGCAACACTAATTGAAACGAGACTTTGCGATTCTGGTGAACTGACAAGTTTTCCCGTTCCGTGGACAGAATGGGAACTGATTTGGCTATTCAATTCGAGCGGCAAAGGGTAGGCTTCTCAGTGACTGTTCCAAGATTGATAGCATTTCCAACTGCCCGCGCGACTTGGTGCGCCCCATAGGGGAGATCACGCCGATGATGAAGGAAACGTCGGGATAGAAGGGGCGAAAGACGAGTTTACCAGAGCGGAGATAGCTGGCCGTAAAGGGATCCAGCAGCGATACCCCCAAGTTCAGTTCCGCCATCCGGCACGCAACAATAGACAAGGATGTCGTGATGATAGGTGCATTTGACAGTCCCTCGTTTTGCATGATCTTCTCGATGTGATGCGTGATGGTGGAATCCGAAAGGGCAATGAGACGATAATCCCTCAGATCGGACGGTGTGATCACTTTCTTTGCGGTCAAAGGGTGCTGGGCAGACATTGCGCAGACTGCTGAGCACGTGACCACCATTTCGATTTTGACGCCCTTCACATCAAACGGGGGCGCGGAAATCCCTAGCTCGCATTGCTCTGTCATGATCCACTGAACCACTTGCTTGGAACTGCGAGCTTGAATTGTCAGGGCTGCGTCCGGATGATTTTCATGGAACTGCGCCGCAGCAACCGGCAGGATATCGAGACAGAGTGCAGGCATCGCGGCGATCGAGAGTTGTGTTTTCTGGAAGCTTCCCAGATCGCGCGCGAACGCAAAAACGCGCTCCAGACTCTCATATGATCGTTCGGTCTCCTGATGCAGAAGCACAGCTTCAGGCGTTGGACGCACCCGACCATTTTGTCTTTCAAACAATCGAAAGGGCAGGCCAGCCTCGAGGTCACTGATCAACCGGCTGACCGATGGTTGTGAAATATGCATCATCCGTGCGGCTTCGGTGAATGTCCTTGCCGCCATAACCGCACGGAAAGCTTCGATTTGCCGATGTCTCATTCTGTTCTCTCCCAGACCATAGTATTTGTGAATATTACGCCTCATAAATTATATTTGACTGTATGTCAAAGAAGGTGCCACTAACTGCCTCAAGCCAAAACTCACTGCTTGGGGAAAAGAAATTGAAGGGTATGCGGAACTTTGACGCCATTGTGGTTGGCGGGGGGCTGGTCGGCGTTTCGATTGCCTACGGCCTTCTAAAGCAGCGCCTGTCGGTGCTGATACTTGATGAGGGTGACATCGCCTTCCGTGCGTCGAGAGGTAACTTCGGACTGATCTGGGTGCAGAGCAAGGGCGTCAAAATGCCGAGCTATGCGGCGTGGACACGGCGGTCATCAGATTTGTGGGCGGACTTTGCGGAGCAATTGACAGAAGAAACAGGCGTCACTCTACATTACAGCCGCAAGGGGGGGTATCATTTCTGTCTGTCCGAGCAGGAATTCAATGAACGTTCCACCCTTATGGCCCGACTGGCTTTCGTAACATCTGGCGCATTCGAATACGAGATGCTGTCCCATAATGAGCTGCGATACCGCTTTCCTGAATTGGGTCCGAGTGTTTTCGGGGCCTCCTATTGCCCTCATGACGGGCATGTCGGATCCCTTCAGTTGCTGATGTCAATGCATCGTGCATTTCATGACGCCGAAGGCAGCTATCTTGCGAACGCGTCCGTCTCTGATCTGAAAAAATCCGGGAATTCGTTTGAAGTGCGAACGCGTGACGGAGAGGTTTTTTCAGCGGCTCGCGTCGTTCTTGCGGCGGGTAACGGAACCAAAGAACTGGCTCCTATGGTCGGCTTGTCGGCCCCGGTCCGCCCGCAAAAAGGGCAGGTGATGGTGACCGCGAAACAAAAGCCATTTCTGGATGTTCCGACCGCGCTTCTCAGACAAACTGGTGAAGGAAGCCTGCTGATTGGGGATTCAAAGGAAGAAACCGGCTTTGATGATATGACCACGCCAGAGGTTATGCGCGATTTGGCTGCCCGCGCAGTCGCCACCTTCCCACATCTGGCACAAGTTCGTGCGGTCCGGACATGGGGTGCATTACGGGTCATGACGCCCGATGGCCACCCGATATACGCCCAGTCCCGCGAAGCGCCGGGCGCCTATGTTGCCTGTATGCATAGTGGGGTGACGCTGGCCGCCGCACATGCGGGCCCATTAGCCGAAGCTATTGCGGCTGGCACCCTGCCAGAAAACTTATCCTCTTTCAGCCCGGATCGCTTCGATGTTCATTAGAGAAAACAAACTTTGCGCCTCTGACGAAGCGATAACCTTCGACTTTGAGGGTCAGGTTATCGAAGCGCGGTTAGGCGATACTGTTGCCTCGGCGCTGTTGCTTGCAGGCGTCAGGATAACGCGGACAACCCCGATCAGCGGTGCGTCACGCGCGCCATATTGCATGATGGGCACATGTTTTGAGTGTCTTATGACCATTGATGGTCAACCCGACAGGCAAGCCTGTCTGATCATAGCGAAAGACGGCATGAAAGTTCAGCAACAGTTGATGTCGCCGGGGTCTGATCATGACTGATGGTGAATATGATATCGTTGTCATTGGGGCAGGTCCTGCTGGGATGGCCGCTTCGGTAGAGGCGCGCAAAGCAGGTGCTTCCGTTCTGCTGCTTGATGAACAGGACGCGGTAGGCGGCCAGATATATCGCAATGTCGAACGTGCATCATCCAGTATGCGTGACGTTTTGGGACATGAATATCGCTATGGCGGTGGACTTGCGAAAACCTTTGCGGCATCGGGTGCGAGTTATGGCAAGCGCTCGACTGTTATTGATATTAGTCGGGACGGCTGGGTCGGGTACGAGCATGAGGGTAATGTATCTTATGTAAAGGCAGGCCATATCATTATAGCCACGGGCGCGGCAGAGCGACCTTTTCCAATCCCCGGCTGGACCTTGCCCGGCACAATGACTGTGGGCGCAGCCCAGACCATGCTGAAAAGTTCAGCGGCAGTGCCAAGCCCGCGCGCTGTTCTGGCCGGAACTGGTCCGCTACTTTACCTTTTCGCCGCTCAGGTGCTGCGCGCGGGACGAAAGCTTGGCGCGATTGTTGATACCAGCCCAAGAATACCGCGTCTCTCTGCAATGCGCCAATTGCCCGGCGCGCTGCGCGCTCCGCGTTACCTGATGAAAGGTTTCGGCCTGCTTTCAGCTATACGCAAAGCAAATGTCCCGCATTACTGGGGGGCAATTGACCTGCGGATTGACGGCCTAGACAAAACCGAGAGCATCAGTTTTTCGGTAGGCGGACGCCAGCACAGGATCGAGACGGATCTGGTGCTGCTGCACCAAGGGGTGATTCCGAACATTCAGATCACGCAGGCTCTGCGCTGCGATCACAGATGGGACGAACTTCAGATGTGCTGGGCGCCGAAGCTCGATATTTGGGGCAGAACGAGCCTTGAGCGGATCTTCGTGGCCGGTGATGGTGCCGGCATTGGTGGAGCGCTTGCTGCAGAATATCGTGGTCGCATTGCGGCGCTTGGCGTGCTTGCAGATACGGGTAAGCTGGCCAAAGACGAGGCGTCGCGCATCGCGGGACGGATGCGACAGGCATTGAACAAAGAACTGGCAATCCGACCGTTTCTGGATCAGCTCTACCAGCCGCCACCATCACCGAGCGGACCAAAAGACCAATCAACTATTATCTGCCGTTGCGAAGAAGTGACCGTCGGGCAGATAGGAGAGGCCGTCGCGATTGGCTGCGCTGGTCCCAATCAGCTGAAAGCATTTCTTCGCGCGGGCATGGGGCCATGCCAAGGGCGCATGTGTGGTTTAAGCGTTAGTCAGACGATCAGTGAAATGCGCGATGTTCCGGTCACAGAGGTCGGTATCTACCGGCTGCGGCCCCCGTTCAAGCCGGTATCGCTTCTGACACTGTCTAAGATGTCGATACCAGACCGACAAAAACAAGAACGCAGACAATGAAACTGCGGCGAACACACTTCAATAACGGAGAAGAAAAATGAAGAAATCATTCTTTACCATCGGCTTGTCCATGGCGACTGCCGCAATCCTGAGTGCTGCGCCCGCCTTTGCCGAATGGCCAGATAAACCAGTGCGCCTGGTTATCTCTTTTGCACCGGGTGGTGGGATGGATCAAAGTGTGCTGCCCCTGAAGCCGCTGCTTGACGAGAAACTCGGCCAACCCGTCCTTTTCGACTATCGCGCCGGAGCGGGTGGCCGGATCGGGTTTGAGCAGGTCTACATGAATGGCGCGGATGGCTATGTGATCGGCGCACTCAGCGAACCACATTTCAGCAACTCGACAGTTTTCGACACGCCGCGCTACGCGATTGACGATATGGTCCCGGTGGGTATGTTCAGTTCGGATGTTCCGATATGGTTTGTGCACAAGGACTCACCATACCAGACGCTTGAAGACCTGATCGAAGCCGCACGCGAGACGCCTGGCGAGATCACTGTGGCGACCGGAAGTTTCACTGGTGAGCAGTACCTTTCTCTTGCGATCCTTGAAGAACAGGCCGGTGTGACCTTCCGTGCCGTGAATGTCGGCGGTGGTGGTCCGGTTATGACCAATGTTCTGGGCGGCCATATGGACGCGGGCGTTATCCGGCCGGCATCGATTCTTGGCATCAAGGACGAAGTGCGCGGGCTTGCCGTTCTGGGGGCTGAACGCAACTCGAACTTTCCCGATGTTCCGACGTTTGATGAACAGCTTTCGGATGACATCCGCATCCCTCATCTGAGTTCTTCGCGTGGCTTCATGGTCCATCGGAGCTTTGCCGAGAACAATCCCGAGGGCTTCGCGCGTCTGGAGACAGCCGTTTACGAGGCTGTTCACTCGGAGGCATATGCTGATGCACTAGAGCGCATGGGTCTTGAACTGACATGGGTCCCGTCTGATGAAGCAGCAGAAGCGATCCGCGCAACTGCGGCTTCAATGGAGCAATACCGCGAACTCGTAGAAGCTGCTGCCGAACGCTAACCCTTCGGCGGGGGCAGGCAGCCAAAAGACCTGCTCCCGTCGGATCAATTCGCTCGATTCCAGAATCGTGTCTGCTCCGAAGGAGATGACAGTAGATGCTTGTTTTTCGCGAGGTCATGATACCCGGCCTGATCTTGATCACCATCTCGATCTATTACACGCAGACCCGGCATCTGCCTCTGAACAGTACCATCTTTCCCAACATCGTAATGGCGGCAATGGGCTTGCTCGCAATCGCGATTATCATCAAGGCGTCGATAAGCGCCTATCGCCGAAGTGATTTCGCTCAGGATCCGGACACATCGGGTATCAATCAATTCCGGGTGCCCATGATGGTTGCTCTGTCAGCCGGATTTGTCGCCATGCTTCATGTGACCAGTTTCATGATAGCGACCCCGGTATTCCTGATTGGAGCGTTTCTCTTTCTTGGGGTCAGGCCACTCCCGGCCATTCTCATCGGCGTGTGTGGAACAGCGATCTATTATCTGCTGTTCGCAGTTCTGCTCGGGCTCAACCTCTAACGCCGGAAGGTAAACAACATGATCGAGATCTTCGGGCTTCTTAGCGAACTCAGCTTGATGACAGTATGGATTGCGGTTGCGGGCGTAATTGTCGGAATCTTCTTTGGTGCTTTGCCAGGTTTTGGGGGTAGCGCTTCCCTTGCAATCATGCTGCCAGTGGCGTTGGTTCTGTCACCGCTCAATGCGATGGTATTTCTGCTCGCAATATATACTGGCGGCCATTACGGCGGGGGCATTCCGGCTGTCCTGATGGGCGTTCCCGGTGATGCAAGTGCGGCGGCGACAGTGCTTGACGGTTTTCCCATGACCCAGAAAGGGCAGGCGTCGGAAGCATTGGCGTTCCTCGCAATGGGGTCGGCCGTAGCTGGCATCGTCAGCATCATCGCCTTTCTGGTTTTTGCGCCGCCACTTGCGCGATTTGCGCTGAGCTTCGGGCCGCCAGAGCTGTTCATGCTTGTCATCTTTGGCCTGACGATCATCGGCTCCATCGAGCCGGCCAATATGCTGAAGGCACTGATGGCCGGTGCATTGGGCTTGTTGATCGCCTCTGTGGGGGTCGACCCCTATCTCGGAAATGCGCGCATGGTTGCGAACATCCCGCAGCTTTATGATGGCTTTCCTTTCATTCCAAGTTTGCTGGGCTTGTTCTGCATTTCCCAGATGCTGGTCCTGATCACCCGCGACAATCTGGTCGCCCCCGGACAGGATGTGGTCACACCATCGCTCAAGCGTACGCTGCGTGGGATGATCGACTGCTTCAGACACTGGCGTGCGATGTCCATCGGAACATTGTCCGGCACCTTCATCGGCGCACTTCCCGGTGCCGGTGCGACAATTGCTGCGTTCATCGCGTATAATGTATCCAAGAATACATCTTCTGATCCTCGATCCTTTGGAAAGGGAAACCCTGACGGGCTGATCGCACCGGAAGCGGCCCAGAATGCAATCGTCGGCGGGTCAATGATCCCGACCTTTGCCCTTGGGATCCCTGGGTCTGGGGCCGCTGCGGTCCTGATGGGGGTGATGATGTATATGGGTTTGCGCCCCGGTCCGCAGCTATTTGTCGAGCAACTGCCGCTCATTCAACTCCTGTGCCTGTATCTTCTGATTGCAAGCGTTGCGATGATCGCGATTGGTGCGGTAGCCGCTGGTGCCTTTTGTCGCGTGACCCGCGTGCCATTGCCGGTTCTTGTTCCGCTGGTGGTCGTTGCTGCGTCGATCGGTGCTTATTCCACGCGCGGCGAAATCTTTGACCTTGGCGTGATGGTTGCGTTCGGGGTGCTCGGATATTTGCTCCAGCGAAAGAAATACCCCCTGAGCGCTGTGGTTCTCGGGCTGGTGCTGGGGCCAATGGCGGAACAATACTTCATCCAGAGCCTAGTGATGTCCAACTGGAACTATGCGGTCTTTTTCACCCGCCCGATCACAATGGTGCTCTGGGGTCTGATTGTGGTCTCGGTAATCGTCTCAATCCTGCTTTACCGGAAAGTCGCGCGCGGGACGGTTGAGCAGCCGCATTGAGCAGTGCGGCCCAACTTAGAAATACTAGAAAGGAACGCCACATGTTCTCTCAACACCGCGCACGAATAATGGGAACGCGCCATATGGTTGCGGCCGGTCACTACCTCGCCAGCCAAGCCGCGTTTCAGATACTGGAAGCCGGGGGCAATGCGGTCGATGCTGCTTGTGCCGGCGGGATAGCGCTTGGCGTTCTACAAAGCGAGTATGTCGGTTTTGGCGGGGTCGCGCCGATACTTGTGCATATGTCTGACCAATCCGCGCCGGTCACCATAGCCGGGCTGGGTCACTGGCCCGCTGCCACCGACCCGGATGTCTTTTTGAAGGAATACGCCGGTGTGATGCCGAAGGGTTTGCTGCGGACGGTGGTTCCGGCAGCACCCGATGCGTGGATCACCGCATTGGTGCGCTTTGGCACGATGAGCTATAGCGAAGTTGCGCAAGCTGCGCTCAGATTTGCGAAGGAGGGCTTCCCCGCCGCGTCCATTCAAACGGCCATCATCGGAAAAGCGCAAAAGGACTATGAGCGCTGGAACGCAAATGCCGATATTTTCCTGCCCGGTGGCAAGCCGCCGCAGCCCGGCGACCTCTTTGTTCAGTCAGATCTTGGCAGGACCATCACCTACATGATCGACGAAGAAAAGACCGCCGCCGCAAAAGGGGGCAGGCAGGCCGGTCTTCAGGCGGCGCGCGATGCTTTTTACAAAGGCGATATCGCGCAAGCCATGGTCAAATTTCATCGCGAAAATGGTGGATGGCTGCGTGAGGCCGATCTGGCCGGGTACCACAGCGAAGTCGAGACCGCTATGAAGACCCGATTCATGGGGGCTGATTTCTATTTCTGCGGACCTTGGTGTCAGGGGCCGATGCTGGGGCAGACACTTGCAATGCTCGACGGCACCGATCTGACGGCGTTGAACCGACATAATAGCGCCGATTACATCCACTTTCTGATCGAAGCGCTTAAACTCAGCTATGCGGACCGCCATAACTACTTCGGCGATCCAAGGTTTGTCGATGTGCCGTTGGACAGATTGATGGACCCTGAATATCTGCGCGACCGGAAGTCTACTATCGACATGTCCCATGCGCAGCCGGGCATGCCCGACCCCGGTGACATCGAGGGGTATGGGCGCGTCCCGGTGTTGCCCGGTGAAGATCCCGATTTCGCAGGTCAGCTCGATACCTCTTATATCTGTGTGATAGACAGCCATGGAAACACGGTTTCTGCCACCCCAAGCGATGGCTCTGCGGCGTCGCAGATCATTCCGGGTCTTGGCTTTGCGCCATCCTCACGCGGATCTCAGTCATGGACCGATCCGCGTATGCCCGCTGCTGTGGCTCCGGGCAAACGTCCGCGTCTGACACCTAATCCCGGCCTGCTGGTCAAAAAAGGTGAATGGGTCATGCCCATCGGCTCGCCCGGGAATGATGTTCAGCCGCAAGCCATGTTGCAAGTCATGCTTAACAAGCTGGTCTGGGGGATGAACCTTCAGGATGCGATTGATCAGCCACGCTTCGCAACGTTCAGTTTTCCGCGCTCCTCAAGTCCGCATAATTACGACCCCGGGCTGGTGTGCTACGAAAA
This sequence comes from Natronohydrobacter thiooxidans, assembly GCF_001884735.1. Lineage (GTDB taxonomy): Bacteria > Pseudomonadota > Alphaproteobacteria > Rhodobacterales > Rhodobacteraceae > Roseinatronobacter > Roseinatronobacter thiooxidans_A. Next base: position 22,352 of record NZ_MJAP01000007.1, read on the forward strand.
CCGGCTGCCCGAAGAGACGATCGCAGACCTCAGACAACGGGGCCATCAGACCAAAGCCTGGCCGGAATGGGATTATCTGGCGGGGGGAGTTTGCGCAATCCACTCAGATTTGCAGCGCGGCATCCTTGAAGGCGGATCAGACCCCCGGCGACCAACTGGTGTCAATGGCCTGTAGTTCAGGCCAGAACCGTATCTATCAGCTCTCACAAGAAGGAGAATATCTATGACCGAGAGACTAGAGCAGACGAAAATCATGCACCGCATCGTGCAGCATAACGGGACTATCTATCTGGGTGGCATTGTCGCGGATGACACGACAGCGAGCATGACAGAGCAGACCAGCCAGATCTGCAAAAAGATAGACAAATACCTTGCGCTGGCGGGTTCGGACAAATCCAAGCTGCTTTCAGCGCAGTTGTTTATCACTGATATGAGCAAAAAAGACGAGATGAATACAGCTTGGACAGAATGGGTGCCCGCATCGGATTTGCCAGCGCGCGCGACTGTCGGTGTTGCGGATCTTGGTAGTCCAACCACCCTGATCGAAGTTGTGGTCACCGCGCATCTCTGAGAAAACAAAGGCTTGAATATCACCTCAGGGTGCATGACCTATGACGAATCTCTGAAGCTGCGAATAGCCGCAAATGTGTAAGGTTGAGACCTTTACTTGTGTCTATGACCTTTTCATGCTGCGCGTCATGTCGCATTCACCCTGTGGTGGTCACCAAGCCCAATAAGCGCCTGAAATGGAGAAATTCTGGTTTCTCGTTCAGGCCGGAGAAATACACATGGATCTTTCCCTACCCTATCCGTCAAAACGTGCGCCTGTCATGGCGCGCAACATCATCAGTACCTCGCAGCCTCTGGCGACGCAGGCCGGGTTGCAGATGCTGCAGGCGGGAGGCAATGCTGTCGACGCGGCGCTGGCGGCTGCGATCACGCTTACTGTCGTAGAGCCGACCGGAAATGGATTGGGAAGTGATGCCTTCGCGATTGTTCATGATGGCACAAAACTTCACGGGCTGAATGCATCAGGGCGCGCGCCTGCTGCATGGACCCCTGAACGGTTCGCCGGACAAGCCCAAATGCCGCGCAACGGGTGGGAATCTGTGACCGTACCCGGTGCTGTTTCGGCCTGGGTTGCCCTGTCCGATCGGTTCGGCAAGCTTCCATTCGAGCAACTTTTCGAACCTGCAATCGGCTATGCCCGCAACGGGTTTGCTGTCTCGCCCATTATTGCCGGTCTTTGGCAATCAGGTGCTGAACAGCACAAGGATCAACCGGGATTCAGGGAAGCCTTCATGCCCGAAGGACGTGCCCCGAAAGCAGGCGAAATCTACCGCAATGAGAATATGGCGCGTAGTCTTGAAGCGATTGCGCAAAGCAAGGGCGAGAGTTTCTACAGGGGTGAACTTGCGGAAAAAATGGTCGCTTTCGCTCAGGAACATGATGCGGCACTGTCGCTTGAAGACCTTGCTGCCAATGCGCCGGACTGGACCGGCACCGTTGCGCAAGATTACCGAGATGTCAAGGCACATGAAATCCCGCCAAACGGCCAGGGCATCGCCGCATTGATCGCGCTTGGTATCCTGCAGCATACTGACGTGGCAGAGCATGGGCCCGACAGCCCTGAAGCGATTCACCTTCAGATCGAAGCAATGAAGCTGGCATTGGCGGATGTCTATGCCAATGTCGGTGATCCGGCGACGATGGTTGTGTCCTCCGAACAGTTGCTCGATCCCGACTACCACGCGGAACGCGCCAAACTGATTACGCACGGACTGGCTGGAGATCCCGGACATGGTTTGCCCAAACCCAGCGGGACGGTATATCTGTGCGCAGCCGACGCGGATGGGTGCATGGTGTCATTTATCCAGTCGAATTACAGCGGGTTCGGGTCAGGGGTCGTCGTGCCCGGCACTGGGATCAGTCTTCAAAACCGTGGCAGTGGCTTCTCGCTGGAACCGGGTCACCCCAACCTCGTTGGCCCCGGCAAGCGCCCGTTCCATACGATCATTCCCGGTTTTCTGACCCGCGCGGGCCAGCCTCTGACCGCACTGGGGGTCATGGGTGGCCCCATTCAGGCACAGGGGCATATGCAGGTGGTTGTTCGTATGGTTCTTTACAACCAGAACCCACAAGCCGCGATTGACGCCCCAAGGTGGCGTATGATGTCCGGGCGTTCGGTCGCGATGGAAACCTCTTTCGATCCTGCCACGATTGCTCAGCTTCGCGACTGGGGCCATGAGATTTCTCTGAACCCGCCCGAAGCGGCCTTTGGCTTTGGTGGTGCTCAGATCGTTCACCGAATGGATAACGGTCACTATATCGCGGGCTCTGATCCGCGCAAAGACGGGCATGCCGCTGGTTTCTGACAATTCCGCCCTTTCGGACAGGCGGGGTGAGAGGTGGATTTCAGTCATTACTGACCCTACGGGCCGTTCTGCCGGGCTTTCTGGCTTGGGTATCAGGCCGTATTAGGCAAGAACGGAACGGCTATGGACCTTCTTACACCTGAATTCTTGACGATTGCGGTGACCTTGCTGGTCGCTGGTGCTTTGACAGGCGTGTTGGCAGGGCTGTTTGGCGTCGGAGGCGGTGCGCTGATGGTTCCGGTTTTGTACGAGGTCTTCGGCGTGCTGAATGTCCCCGATGAAACGCGTATGCCTCTGGCCGTCGGCACGTCGCTGGCAATCATCATTCCGACCTCGATCCGCTCCTATCTGAGCCATCGCGCGCGCGGCGCGGTTGATGAGGCATTGTTGCGGGTCTGGGCTGTCCCAATCGTGCTGGGCGTGGTCGCGGGTGCAGTTCTTGCGCGATACGCACCGGCGCTTGTGTTCCAACTGGTGTTTGTCGTTGTCGCTGGTGTTAATGCGGTCAAGCTGATGTCAGGCACGAAACGCTGGGACGTTGCCACGGATCTGCCGACCGGCGCAGCATTGCGGGCCTATGGCGGGGTGATCGGATTCTTGTCATCGCTCATGGGGATCGGGGGCGGGCAGATCGCCAATATCATCATGACCACTCATGGCCGCGCCATTCATCAGGCTGTCGCGACATCAGCCGGAATAGGCGTGCTGATCTCGGTGCCCGGCGCGATAGGCTATATGCTGGCCGGATGGGGGCAGCCGGGTCTGCCGGCAGATGCAATTGGCTTTGTCTCATTTATGGGCTTCATACTTTTCGTCCCCACAACCTTGTTGACCGCGAATTTAGGCGTCCGGCTGGCCCATAGCCTGTCTCGTAGGGCATTAGAACTTGCATTCGGGGTCTTTCTGTCGATTGTCTGCCTGCGCTTCCTCTATGCCATTCTGGTGGGATAGAGGTTCACTCGCGTTCAACCAAAGCCTTATGACATCCGGTTCAACCCGGCCCATATGCTGGGCCATTGAACCTGCATCTTAGAACTCTGGCGATCCGCTTTTGGAAATGGCCCTTGCGGTTTCGACAACGACCGGGGCCAGTTCTTCAATCAGCCGCTCTGGCGTCCAGCGAGGCGACGCCACAGCAATATTGACTGCGGCAACGACCCGGCCGTCAGGGCGGAATATGGGCGCGGCCACAGACAGGTCGCCTGAAAAATACTCTTGCAAAGCGGTCTCATATCCATTCCGCCTGACGCTCTGAAGCCGTTCTCTGATGGCATCGGGATCAGTGATCGTATGCTCTGTATAGGCGGGAAGGGGGCTTGTGGACAGGATGCTTTCAACCAAATCTTCGGGAAGATAGGCCAGCATCGCCCGCCCCGGCGAAGTGCAGAACAGCGGAAGCCGCGATCCGATTACCAGATCGGCGCTGATAACCGTGGTACTGGTGATACGCGATACAAAGATGATCTGATCAGTGTCCCTTCGGGTCAGGTTCACAGTTTCGCCTGTGAGTCGACTGGCTTCGCGCAGATGCGGAAAAGCTGCGCTGACAAGCGGGTCATTGCGCAGATAGGCACAGGCGAAATCTAGCATGCTCGCGGACAGACGATAGCGCCGCGTTGATGCATCCTGCTGTAAATAACCCAAAGCCCAGAGGGTATGGACAAAACGCTGTGCTGCACTGCGACCGATACCTGCGCGCTCGGAAATTTCGGCGAGTGACAGAGCCGCGCCCCGTTCCTGAAACGCATAAAGCACAGAGAAAGCCTTGCGCACAGAGCCGACATACAGGCGCTCGTCTTTCTCAGAGGGTTCGGGCGGCTCCACGGCAAGCTCATGTATTTCTTTGGCCGCCGCACTTTCAATAACCATCTTTGTCCCTTTTCGAGCCTTTTCTTTCGGATCCCGCCTCTCGTGATTGACAGGTGAGATTTCCGAATCTATCGTAAAACAATTATTATTAATTGCATACCAATTTCTGAGGAGTTGGCAAGATGCAGAAACTGGTAAATCGTGATGTGATCGGCGCAGGCGTTCTTGTGCTGTTTTCAATCGCCGCCTGGCGGCAGGCCGCCGCCTTGCCCAGTCAGGCAGGAATGTTCCCGCGCCTGATCATCGCTCTGCTTTTGGGGTTTTCGCTCATCTACCTCCTGCGCTCCCTTTGGCAAGCCAGATCGGTCGCTCAGGATACGCCGTTCTTCAGCAATCTGCTGCGCTTTTCTTTGGCTTTGATGCTGACGGTGATTTATGTCCTCATCTTTCCGCGCATCGGGTTTTTCACCACAACATTCATCTTCATTCCGGTCTTCGCCTTCACCATCGGCGCGCGGCGCATGAAAAGCGCGTTTCTGGCATCTGCGGTTTTCACCCTTGGTGCCTGGTTCATCTTCGTCGTGCTGCTTGACCGTAGGCTGCCACCTGAATGGATCGTTACCGCACTGACCGGAGGTGCAAATTGATCGCGGATATTCTGGGGGCCGCCGTCGCTCTGATGGCTGTAGATATCATTCTGGCGATGGTGCTGGGCACATTGGTCGGTATCATAGTCGGCGCTCTGCCCGGTCTTACAACGACGATTGGGCTGGCCATCCTGATCCCGCTGTCTTTCGGTCTCAGCCCTCTGGTGGCATTGGGTCTGATGGCCGGGCTCTATAACGGTTCAATGTATGGCGGGGCGATACCGGCAGTCCTGCTGAACATCCCCGGCACGCCCGCCGCCATCGCCACGACTTTCGATGGCCACCCCATGACGCAGCAGGGAAATGCCGCGTCTGCTTTGCGGATCGCTTGTGTTTCCTCTGCTATGGGCGGGTTCATCTCGGCCTTGGCATTGCTGCTGCTGGCACCACCGCTTTCGCTGGTAACGCTGGCCTTCGGTCCGCCCGAATATTTCTGGATCGCGGCCTTCGGGCTGGTCTCTATCGCGGTCCTGATCGGCGGTGACCCGATCAAGGGCATTCTGAGTGCTTTGCTGGGCTTGCTGATTTCAAGCGTCGGCATGGATACTGTGACCGGGCGGAACCGGTTTTCCTTCGGCAATCTGGAACTGGTCGATGGTGTCAGCATTGTCGTGGTGCTGATAGGTCTGTTTGCACTACCCCGTGTGCTGCAAATGGCCGAGGATGCAACACTGACCGGCGTGCGGGTCGCGGATCTGAAGATCGGCAAAGGTGACGGCAAACCCGTCGCATTCGGCCCGCTGATCCCGACATGGATCCGCTCAAGCGTGATCGGTGTCATGGTTGGCATCCTGCCGGGGGCGGGTGGAAATATCGCGGCCTTTCTCAGTTATAATGAGGCCAAGCGCTCAGATCGCGAACCAGACAGTTTTGGCAAGGGCAATCCAAAAGGCGTGGCGGCAGCCGAAACCGGAAACAGCTCTGACAATGCGGCTTCGCTGATCCCGACCCTGACGCTGGGCGTGCCGGGAAATGCCATTGCGGCGCTGATCATGGGGGGGTTGCTTGTCCATGGCATGCAACCCGGCCCGTCGCTGTTTCGCGATAACGGCGAAATCGTCTACGGCTTTGTCTTGCAGATGATGATCACTTCTGTCTTGCTTTTTGCGTTGGGTGGCATGGTCGCCACGCGCCTGTTTGCGCAGGTGTTGTGCGTGCCGCAGGTGATGCTGGCACCGATGATCGTCGCGCTGATGTGCCTTGGGCTATATACTGTCAATAACAGCCAGTTCGAGCTGTTTATGATGATCGGCTTTGGCGTCTTTGGCTATGTGCTGACGAAAATTAACTTTCCCCTGCCTCCTATGATCCTCGGTGTCATCCTTGGGGGCATGGCGGAACAGAACCTGCGCACAGCATTGCTTATTTCGCGCGGCGATTGGTGGCACCTGCTCGCAAGTCCGATTTCAAAAGGTCTCGCAGCGCTGGTTGTGCTTGTTCTTCTGATCCCACTTTACCGACTGATCCGCAGCCGACATACGGGTCCGGCCCTCTAGGATTGAAAAGCGTTCCTGCAATCCGGTGCACTGGCAGGGAAAACAAAAACGCACTGCACCATAACAGGGAGTATACCAATGAAACCACTCAGTCTAATACTTGCCCCGGTACTTCTGAGCCTCTCCGGGACTACGGCCATTGCGCAGGCAGACTATCCGTCTCGCCAGATAGAGTTGTTGGTGGGCTTTTCAGCGGGGGGTGCACTGGACATTCTGGCACGGCAGGCGGCGCCATTTCTGGAAAAGCATCTGGGTGGCGGGGATGTCGTCGTCATCAACAGACCGGGGGCAGGGGGCGCATTGATGCAGACCCAGCTCGCAGGGGCAAACCCTGACGGCTATACATTGGGCCTGCTGTCAATGCCCGGCGTCGTTACTGTGTTGTTCGGTGGGGATGTCGATTATGAGATCGAAGATTTCGAATACAGCGGCACCTTTACGTTTGAGCCACACAGCGTGATGGTCGGAATGGATACACCATTCGAGACACCGGCAGACCTGATTGCCGCCGCGCGCGAGCGGCCGGGCGAGGTCACGCTCGGTGGCGCAGGGATCGGGTCTGCGGCGCATCTGGCCGCGTTGGTTCTGGAACGTGCGGCTGACGTCAAATTCGCCTTCATTCCGTCCCCCGGTGCGGCTGAAATGCAAAATCAGGTCATGGGCGGGCATATTGACGGTGGCGTCACCACAATCAGTTCCGCCTATAGCCGCCATCAGGAGCAACAGGCCCGTGTGATCGGTACCCTGTCATCCGAGCGGACATCGGTTGCGCCCGACATCGCGACCTTTGCGGAAGCGGGCTATGACGTCGAATGGGGGGCGTTGCGGGGCATCGCAGCACCCAAAGGAACCCCGCCAGAGATCATGGACAAGATCACCGAGGCGATCCGCCTAACGCTGGACGACCCGGAATTCCAGCAAATCGCTGCCCAGAACAATATGCTTCTGCATTTTATGGATGGTGACAGGTTTGAAGCGAACGTCCGTGATATTTATTCCAACCTAGAAGAAATTTGGGCTGAAGAGCCGTGGATTGAAGAATAATCATATAACGCACTCGTCGGGCTGCTCCGGGCAGCCCGCGACCTCACATCTCCTGAATGGATATTTCTGAATGTCCCAGTATCGCCCGGTTCTCTATGGCCGCACACACGCGGTGTCGTCTGGCCACGCCCTCGCCACCCATGCTGCCGCTGAAATTCTGCGCGACGGGGGCAATGCGATAGATGCGGGCGTTGCCGCTGGTATCGCACTTGGCGTGCTTGAATCCGAACTGGTCAGTATTGCGGGGGTTGCGCCGATTATCCTCTATAGCGCAGAGCATGATCATGTCGTGACGATCAGCGGGGTAGGAAACTGGCCCGCACTTACCAACCCAGAGGTCTTTGTCAGGGAACACGATGGGAAGATCCCGGTAGGTGTATTGAGAACCGTAGTGCCTGCCGCACCGGATGCATGGATCACTGCGCTGAACCGTTACGGCACTATGAATTTCGACGAGGTCGCGCATTTCGCCATCGATTTCGCCGCGAACGGGTTTCACATGTATCCGCTGATGGCAGAGCTTATCGGCAAGAACCGCAGTAATTTCGAGCGCTTCGCGTCCAATGCAGAGATTTACCTGCCTGACGGCGATGTTCCGAAGGTTGGAGAGCTGTTTCTCCAGACGGATCTGGCCCGGTCCTTGCAGTTCATGGCAGACGAGGCGCGCGCTGGCGCAAAGCGCGGTGGGCGCAGGGCAGGGCTAGCGGCGGCGCGCGACGCCTTTTATCGTGGGGATTTAGCGCGCGCGATACTGGCGCATCAGCAAGCCGAGGGCGGATGGCTGCGCGCTGACGATCTGGAAAAGTTCCATGTGGATATTGAAGAACCCTTACAGGTTGTTTTTCGTGGGGTCGATGTCTATGGCTGTGGCGCATGGTGTCAGGGCCCGCTTTTGCTGGAAATGCTGAAGATACTGGAACCTCTGGATTTGCCGGGGCTTGGCCATAATAGCGCAGATTACCTGCACGTTCTGGCAGAGACCATCAAATTGGGCGCGGCCGATCGCGAGCGATTTCTGGGCGATCCGCGCCAAGTGGATGTGCCCCTTGCACATATCCTGTCCGATGGCTTTGCCGCACAACGCCGCGCTTGTATCGACATGACCCGCGCCACGCCCGCAATGCCCGACCCCGGTGATAGTCCCGCCGCAGAGCCACCGGTCGAAGGGCAAATGGACACAAGCTATGTGTGCGTCGTGGATCGGGTCGGCAATGTCTTTTCTGCTACGCCCAGCGATTCCTCTTACAATGTGCCAGTCGTGCCGGGCCTTGGTTTTGTCGTGTCCGGTCGGGGGTCACAATCCTGGGTGGATACGTCTCATCCATCCGCAGTCGCGCCGGGCAGACGACCAAGACTTACACCCAATCCGGCCTTGGCGATGACGGCAGGCACCATCATCCCGTTCGGTTCCCCCGGCGGTGATGTGCAGACGCAGGCTATGCTACAGGTTTTGCTGAATCGTCTGGTATTCGGTATGGATGTCCAGTCGGCGGTTGATGCACCACGCATAGCCTCGTACAGCTTTCCGTCGTCTTTCGCGCCGCATGAAAGTGAACCGGGTGTCCTGCGGGTCGAAGCGCGGATTGCTGAAACAACGCGTGTGGATCTGGCCGGTCGCGGGCATCTGGTTGTCGACTGGCCCGACTCCACATGGCTGGCCGGATCAGTCTCGATGATCGCTGCCGATCGTACTCCCGCAATAACCCTGCGCGCCGCTGCCGACCACCGTCGGGCGGGCTACGCACAGGCATGGTAGGCAAAAGATGAAGACAGATACTGTAGGCTCAGCCATCGTGATCGGGGCGGGTATAATCGGCACGGCCAGTGCGTTGCGTCTGGCCCAGGCCGGTCTTGCAACTACGTTGATCGATTGGCAAGAGCCGGGTCATGGGGCATCCTCTGGCAACGCCGGATCAATCAGTGCCGAGTCCATTGTGCCGATTGCGCTTCCAGGGATGCTGGCACAAGTGCCGAAATGGCTGATGGATCCCAAAGGGCCATTGAATGTGAGATGGCGCTATCTGCCGCGGGCCGCGCCATGGCTGTTGAAATGGCTTCAGGCCAGCCGGATGAAGACGGTCGAAACATCTGCGGTCGCGTTGCGGGGCCTGCTGCATTCTGCTGTCGATGAATATGAAGATCTGCTTGGACCCGAACATTCTGCACGTCTGATCCGCAGGCGTGGCCAGATGATACTCTGGCAATCTCCTGACCAGACCCGCAGCGAACGTGCGGGACATGCTTTGCGTGAAAAGCACGGTGTCGCAATGCGATGGCTTTCAGCGGACGACATTACGGATTTGGAACCCGCCCTTGCGCCGGTTTTCGCGCGTGGGTTGCTGCTTGAGCGGCATGGTCACATGATCGATCCATTGGCCACTGTCGCAGCATTGGCTGCAAAGTTCACAGCCGCCGGTGGTATTATCCGCAAGGCGCGGGTTGCAACCCTCGACCGTGCCGCGACAGGCGCAACGCGTGTAGTGCTTGAGGGCGGTGAGACACTCCATGCCGACCGCTATGTCGTCAGTGCCGGCGCGTGGTCCACACGCCTGCTGGCCAGATTGGGGGTACATATCCCCCTGGAGACAGAGCGCGGCTATCACGTCACGCTTAAGGGCATTGACGGGATGTGTTCCCGTCCTATCATGCACGCGGACAAGGCATTTATTGTGTCCCAGATGGCAATGGGGCTGCGCGTTGCGGGTACTGTTGAAATCGCAGGTGTTGATGCGCCTCCGAATTACGACCGGGCTAAGTTGCTGACAGGCCATGTCCGTGCGATGTTCCGCGACCTGCCAGAGGCCGTGGCGGAATACTGGATGGGCTGCCGCCCGTCAGTGCCGGATAGCGTACCAGTGATAGACCGGGTCCTTGCTGCGCCTGACGTGATCGTTGCCTTCGGCCATGGGCATCTTGGAATGACCGGAGCGCCTGCGACCGCCCGGATCGTGCGTGATCTCGTGCTGAGCCGACATTCGAATATAGATATCTCAGCATTCGGAATTCACAGGTTTTAGCGTTACTTTGGCAAGTTTTCCTCTGGTGTCGCGTAGCCCTTAAATGGGGTCATCCTCAATCTGTGTGGTGCAGAGGAAGCATTCGGGCCCTGAGCAAGTTCGGGCCGGCTCGCCCATACATCGCGCGCTTCAAGGTCTTCAAT
>NZ_MJAP01000008.1 GCF_001884735.1 Natronohydrobacter thiooxidans
GATCAAGACGGATACTCACTTTGTGTGGCGGAACGGTAGCATTCTCGCGCGCAACAATTCTGGACCGGCCCGGCCATACATGGCGCGTTTGAGGGTCTTCAGGCGATTGATCTGACCTTCGGCCTGGCCGTTGCTCCAGGGCATCTCGATGGCGTTTTTGACCGCATCGAAGTCCCGATTCAAGGTGCGGGCAAAGCGCACGATTGGCGCCAAGTCGGTTTCAATCGCGTCGTCGATCCATGCAGGGAGTGGGTCTGCCACTCGGCTGCGCAGGATACCGTTGAACCGCATGGCGAGACAGCGCATCGTTGCGAAGGGGGAGAGCCGGCCTTGAGAGCGTCGACTTTCCGCGCCTGATCCGGGGTGAGCTTTCCGCGCGGTTTGATACACAGCGCGGCCGCGATGACCGGGGAAATCGCGTGCCCCGTTTTCGGGTCCCGGACTGGCTTAAGGATTTCGTGCTCTACGTTGGGGTCGTTCACTTTCTGTTCGGCTTTGCGCCAACCCGCCAGCAGCCGCTGCAAATGTGACTGACTCCCCTCGTAACTACGCTCTGGATCAGACGGAACAGGGCGCTGCCAGTTCGAATGCCCTCCTTCCAGCTTTGGCTCAGGAACTCTTCAAAGTACCACGGCGAAGTCCGCTTCAAAGCTGCCCGCCTGCGGTCAGGTGGTGTCTCGAACTGCAGCCATTTCGCGATGCTGCGACGCGGGAACCCTGTTCGCCGCCCGATCTCGCTGCAGGAAAGCCCCTGATTTCGGAGCGCATGGATGGTGGTGAAAATCTCTTCCCGAGACGTCCTGTGCGCAAGACGTGACTTCAGAAGGCTGCCGGCTGCGGTGATGTTGTCAGCGTCGGAGAGCAGCGCCCTGCCGGTCGCACGGCCGTGAAGGTTCATCTGCTCCTCGATGGCCTGCCGCAGGTTCTGCACGATATGGAACCGGTCAGCGACTTGCTTCGCCTGCGGTGCCCCTTGCCGTGCAGCCTGAGCGTAAAGACCGCAGCGATCTCTGCTGATCACTTCTGCTTCGGGGTGACGCTTCAGCCAGTTGGTGCAGGTGACGACATCTCGATCCACAAGAATGTCGATCACCGCGCGACGCTCCAGAGCGACAATGATCGTGCCATAGGTTTGCGACTTCCGCCAGCTCCAGTCGTCGATCCCGATGACTGTCGGCGGCTTGGCGGTGTCTTGAGCACGCTTCTTCAGCTGCCTGAGCACCGTGTCATCGCTGACCCCAAGGCCCAAACGGTGCAAGATCCGCTCGGCAGGCCGTCCGCCTGTCGCATGCCCAAGATGCCTGACAATCCCCCCGACACGCGAGGTGCGTCGCGCAAAAGGACGCGCAATCGAGGCGATCTGGTCCGAGAAAGTCCGGCGTGGGCATGCGTGTGCCAAACATCGCCAACGGCAAACCGCGAGATCAACCGTTACCTCGTCTCCATGGGCGGGATAATCCTGCAGCCGCCGACGCCGCCAGCCGTGACGTCGGCGCGAATGCAATCCACAGCCTGGGCAAATGCCGTTGGGTGTCAGACTGCCCGATACAATACACCCGCCGGAATCACTTCGCTCGACGCTTTGAACGGCAACATCGCTCCCGGGCGACCAGTGCTTCTTCGAACTCACAACTATCCCTCCTGAATTTTCCAGTTTCAGGATAGTTCCGCCACACAAAGTGAGGCAGAGCCGATTCAAGGGCAATGGGACAGCAAAGAACCGATGCGGTTTTGGCCGCGCGAAGCCGGTACGCACTATGTCAGGCGCCTGCGAGCGGTAGCGGCGATATCCGCTGCCAGCGTCATGGCGGTCTGCTCAGCGCTTGCAGGGCATTGAGGAGATGCGTGGCAAAGGCATCGGCGATTCGTGATGCGGGGCGGCCCAGGGGTTGCAGGACATAGATTGTCTGCCAGATAACAGGCGCAAAAGGCAGGACATCGAGTTCGGACTGGTAACGCCGGGCCGTAATCGCGTCGACGATGCTTGCCCCAAACCCTCTGCGGACAAGACCACAAGCGGATTCGAAGGTCTGGGTCTCGACAGTGGCAACTGGATAGGGGATGCCGCGCTGCTCGAACCTTTCCCGCAACTGGATCACGGTCGGGTGGCCCGAACTGACCAGGACAAGAGGCTCGTCCTGGATGTCGGCAGGGTCCAGCACCGGCTTTCCTATAGGGCCTTTGCCTCTCGGAAATGCGACAAGGCAAGGTATCGAGATCTCTTTCACATCAAGCTGCCAAGCTTCGGCCGAACGGGTCGAGATCGCCAGATCGAAATCATGGGTCTGGATCAGGCCGGACATCATCTCTGACCGTCTGGCATAGAGATGCACGCGCACTGCAGGCTTGTCCTGCAGGAAGGTGCTGAGCGTCTCGGGCAGGAAATCGATCGCGATATCCGGGTAGGACACGATGGTCAGTTCGCCGCGGCGGTTGTCCCGGATCTGGGCCGCGCGTTGCTCGGTCAGCTCCACGCTCTCGATGGTCCGGTTGACATCGGGCATGAGGAACATCGCCTCGGGTGTCGGCACCAGCCGACCCTTGGTGCGCTCGAACAGCTTGAATCCGATCACATGTTCCAGATTCGCGATCAGGCTGCTGGCGGAAGGCTGCGCAATGCCCAGCATCTCGGCCGCCTGTGTCATGTTTCCGCACATTATGATGGCGCGCAGGCATTGCAGCTGTCGCAGATTGATCAACGGCTCACCTTATAGGATTAATCTATGGTTAGCGTAAATAATAGTATTATCTTCTATTGATCAGCTTGTCTACGTTCATCTGAGCGAGGGTCGTTGTTGCGACTCGCGGAAGGGAACGGAGGAACGATGACAAGTATCACGCAGATCACCCGCAGCCGCAGCTTTGCACTTGCCCCCGACCTTCTGCTGACCAGCGACGGTGCCTGCAGCGGGATGGTCGTGCAGGTGGTCGACGGCGAGATCGCCTTTGTCGGCCCGCGCAAGACCTTCGAGGCGCGCGTGCCCCGGACACCGATCACGGATCTGCCCGACCGTGCGATCATACCGGGTTTCATCGACGCGCATACCCATCTGGGTCAGGCTTTCGGCAAGGCGATCACCGGGGGTGAGCCGGCACAGATCTGGCGCAGGATCTGGACGCCGATGGAAAGCAGCTACGATCCCGAGACCGTTTATGTATCCGCCAAATGGATGTTTCTCGAAGCCCTTCGCGGCGGGTTCACCGGCATTGTGAATTTCGCGCTGCTTGATGAGGCGAAGGCGGCGGCCTTGCATCAGGCGGCGGTCGATGTCGGGATCCGGCTGGTATCGAGTACCGGGGCCGCGCTTTCCGTCGAAGGGGCAGACAGGCCGGGGGCGCGCGAAATCAGCAGCGCGGTGGATACGATGCACAAACGCGCGGAAACCCATATCAGTCTTTGCCGGGCGCATCCGCTGATCACGCCCTCGCTTTGTGTTCCCGCCGTACAGGCAGCACCGGGAGAGCTGATGCGCGAGCTGTCCGATTACAGCGCCAAGAATAATGTCCTGTTCCAGATCCATACCAATGAGCATCACGTCGAGGTGCATTGGAGCGTATGCAGCTATGGCAAGCGACCGCTGGAATATTTCGCCGATCATGGCGCTGTGGGGCCGCATACCCTGCATCATCACTGCACACTGGTCACGGACCGGGAAATCGAGATCCTGCGCGATACCGGATCAGGGGTCAGCTACAATCCGCTGGCCAGCGCCTGGAAAGGAGACCGGGTGGCACCGGCGCTGGCCTTTGCCGCGCGGGGCGTGCGCTTCGGGATCGGCACTGACAGCACTAGATCGGATGCTTTGCGGTTACTGGAATCGGCTGAATCCGCCCAAAGGTTTGCGCAGGGAATGCAGCTTGCCGATTTTTCCTGCGGTGCGGCTTGGACCTGGATTGACGCCGCGACACGGGGCAGCGCGGATGTTTCCGGGTTGGGCGGTGTCACCGGCGAAATCAAAACCGGCCTTCGCGCCGATTTCCTGATCCTTGACCGGCGCCAGCCCGAGGTCAACCCGTCCTGGGATTTCGAATGGGAAGTGGTCCGCTTGTACAATCGCGACCAGATCGAGGCGGTCATCATAGATGGCAGAACAGTCATGGAACATTCGCAACCGGTTGGCTGGGACGCAACCGAATTTCTCGAAACCAACAGAAAGCGCGCGCAGGACGCTGTCTGCGCAGCACCGATCATCCGATGCCATGGGCCCTCGGCTCATGCAATGAACAGATGAAAAGGGGGTAAGATTCAATGGAAACACAACTCAAGAAATACGGACAGCTTGTCATATCGCTGTCAGGAGTAGTGGCAGTATGGTGGCTTGTCTCGGCGACCGGCCTGGTCAACCCGAACCTGTTCCCGGCCCCACCGCAGGTGCTTACGGCAGCGGTGGAGCTCTATCAGGACGGGGTACTGGTCAGTGATCTCAAGATATCGCTGACCCGCGCTGCTGTCGGCTTCACGATCGGCGCATCGTTGGGCGTGCTTGTCGGTCTTCTGACAGCCAGGGTTTTCGCGTTCAAGGTCGCTCTTGAACCATTTCTGACGCTGCTGAGGCCGATCCCGGCCATCGCCCTTGTGCCGATCGCCATCGTCTGGTTCGGGATCGGGGAGGGTTCGAAATATTTCGTGATCGCCTATACCGTGTTCCTTGCGGTCTGGCTGAACACACATGCCGGGGCCTCTGGCGTGGCGGGTACCTATATCCGGGCCGCACGGTCGCTCGGGGCGAGCCGGTTCCGCGAATTCTTCGAGGTGGTTGTTCCTGCCGCCGCGCCGCATATCGTCGTCGGCTTGCGGCTGGGCGCGGCACTCGCCTTCCTGAGCCTTGTCGCGGCCGAGCTGAGCGGCGCCTCTTCCGGCATCGGCTTCCGGCTTCAGGATGCCCGCCAGTTCATTCAGACCGACCGGATGTTCGTGGGTCTTATCCAGCTCGGAATTCTTGGTGCCTTGTTGGATGCTGTTTTTGTCATCATCGGCCGCAGGCTGGTTCATTGGGAGAGCGCATGATGTCTGCTGTACTGAAACTCCACGAGGAAACACATACCATGCCCGGAACAGATGTCGGCAGGATTGATATCGAAAATGCCTCGGTCGTGTTTAACGCCCCCGGTGGCAGGAAGATCGAGGCCCTTGCACCGACCAGTCTGGTGATCGAGCCGGGATCCTTCATTTCGCTGATCGGACCTTCGGGCTGCGGGAAATCGACCTTGCTCAATGCTGTGGGTGGCTTCGTGCCGATCACATCCGGGACAATCCGGCTCGATGGTGAGCCTGTTACCGGTATCAACCCGGATGTGGGTGTGGTGTTCCAGCAATATGCGCTCTTTCCCTGGTTCACGGCGCTCGGCAATGTCCTGTTCGCCCTCAAGCGTTTCCCGATTTCCAAGGAAGAACGGCGGGACCGGGCCTATCAGGCGCTGAAGGAAGTGGGGCTTGAAGGGCGCGAGAATACCTTCCCCGGACAACTCTCCGGCGGGATGCGCCAGCGCGTCGCCCTGGCACGGACCTTCGTCACATCGCCCAAAGTCCTGCTGATGGACGAACCTTTCGGCGCGCTCGATGCCCAGACACGGGTGGTCATGCATGAAATCCTGCTACGGATCTGGGAGGCGCGCAAATCCACTGTGATCTTCGTCACTCATGATGTCGATGAGGCACTGATCCTCTCGGACAAGGCCCATATCATGAGCGCCGGTCCCGGTCGCATTATCGAGACGATGGATATCACCGATGCCCGGCCAAGGCTCGCGCATCAGATGACCGAGAACTTCCTTGTCAACCGCAACCACATCATCGGGTTGCTGCGCCAGCCCGGCATGGGTGATCACTGAGACGCCCCAACCAACAGGAGTAACACCATGCACTGCCTTATGAAATCTGCCCTTCTTTCCGCAAGTCTTGTCGGGGCCGCCTCCGGGGCCTGGGCTCAGGATATGCGGATTACCTTTGGCGGCGGGGCCTATCTCGATATTCCGCAACTCTCTGTGGCAATCGATCAGGATCTGTTCCCGCAGCACGGACTGGATGTGAATGTCATCCCCTTCCAGTCCGGCCGGGACGCCTTCGAGGCGCTGCTGGGCGGCCAGCTGGATCTGGCGGTGATGGCCGAGTTTCCTGCGGTCGTCGGCGCGATGCGCGCGCAGCCCTTCAAGGTTATCGCAGAACTGTCACAATACCAGGCCACACGCATCATCCATGCAGGTGATGCCGGGATAGAAACGGTCGCACAGCTTGAAGGGCGCCCCATTGGCGTGACTGCGGGGACGAATGTGCATTTCTGGCTCGAAAACGAGCTCAACGCAGCAGGGATTCAAGCAGAGATCGTCTCAGTCGGCCCGTCCGACATCGTTCCGGCGCTTGCCCGCGGTGACGTCTTTGCCGGGGCCATGTTCCCGTCCTATTATGCCGGCGCCCGGACAACGCTGGGGGAGCGCTATCAGGAGATACCGATATCGAGCTACAACACCCATTTCATCCTTGTAGCCTCTCAGGCGATCATCGACAGGAACCCCGATGCGGTCTCAGCTGTACTTTCGGCGCTGCTTGAGGCCGAAGATGCGGTGATCGCAGATCCTGAAGCGTCACATGCGGCGGTGTCGCGGGTGCTGGGGGGCACGCTCCGGCCCGAGGACGTGGCGGCAGCGTCCGCCAGCTACAGCTTCAACATCAATCTGGATTCCGCCCTGATTGAGCTGATGGTGGATCAAGGTGTCTGGATCAATGCGCGCGGGTCGATTCGGGGCGACGTGCCGACGCATGAATCGATCAGTGCCTATATCGATGCCGGATTCCTGTCCGCGCTTGATGCCGGTCGCGTGACCCTCGACTGAAACGCTCGACATCCCTCCGGCCGGATCGGAGACCGATCTGGCCTTTTTCATGGATATCCGTTATGGACCCGGCACTTCTCGCCTTCCTTACTTGCGCCGTTTTTGGGGCGGCGATGCTCCAGTCGGCGACCGGCATCGGCTATGGCGTGATTGCCGGGCCGGTTCTGCTGGTGGTGCTGAACGGCCCCGAGGCCATACAGATCAGCACCCTTCATAATTTTCTGATCGGGCTTTTCCTTGTACCTGTGCTGCGTGCCCGTGTTCAGGTCAGGGTTCTGGGGCTGCTGTGCCTAGGAGCGCTCGCGGGTATCGCAATCGGCTTTACACTGCTATCCGCACTCAGTGTCACGGCCCTGAAACTGATCGCCGCCGGAATGGTGCTGTTCGTCACGCTGACCTTGCTGGCTGACATGATGCGCAGGCGGGAGATGACCGGGGGCGGGCAATACGCGCGTGGCGAGACACTTGCGGTTGGCGCGTTATCCGGGGTGATGGGCGGAATGCTGGCAATGCCCGGCCCGCTGGCCGCAACCTGGATGTCCGTGCGCGGATTTGACATGGGTTCTGTCCGCGCGACCATTCTTGCATTCTTCATCTTCGCATATGGGGTGAATATCCTGTCCTATGTCACCCTGACCGGGTTCGATCCGCAGACCCTGAAACTGGCGTCAGTGCTGACAGTCCCTCTAGCGATTGGCGTCTTGGTCGGCGGTCTGCTTGCGAAACGGTTGTCGGAAAGGGTTTTCAGATACCTGTTGCTTGGCGTGCTCGCGGCAACCATTCTGGGTATACTTCTGAGCCTGTAGTGAAGGATAGGCCATGGATGCTCTCTCCTTCTGTGAAGTCTTCAACAAACATCACCTTGGCACATTGCGAAACTGTCGGAAAGGACATCCACCTGTCGCGTAGCCCTTAAATGGGGTCATCCTCAATTTGTGTGGTGCAGAGGAAGCATTCGGGCCCTGAGCAAGTTCGGGCCGGCTCGCCCATACATTGCGCGCTTCAAGGTCTTCAAT
>NZ_MJAP01000009.1 GCF_001884735.1 Natronohydrobacter thiooxidans
CGAGAAGTTCAGGGGCAATCTGAAGCGTCATCGCATCGGCTTTGATCATCCCTCGGTCCAAGAGCGTTGGGTGAGTTTCTGCAAAGCCGCAGCGCCAGTAAGATGAAAGTAGGTGCTGTCACGCGCCCGGACCAGATCACGCATGGCCTTATGCGCTGCATCCGGCTCCCATACCGCTGTCAATTCACCGGCACGGTGCAGCATGGCCAGCATCACCGCATCACGGCGGTCCGTCTTGAGCCGGTCGTCGGCCTTCATCGGAATGAGCCAGGGCGCCACCCCGATGCAAGCGTGCCCCAGCTTAACAAGCTGGCAATACAGGCCAGAACCGCCCTGGCCAGCTTCATAGCAGAAATGCAACCGGCCTCCACGAGCGGCCAGTTTCTCCACCAGCTTCCGAACATGATCCGGCCGGTGCGGAACCTTGCTTCATTGGCGAACCTCGCCGCCACGTTCCCCGGGCGCAACCGAAACCGATATCTACGACTTACGGAGATCCAACCCAATGAACCTAATCTTGCATTTGATCTCTCCCCCATTCCTGAGGGTGGGCAGCGCTCACCTGGCGCAACCCTCGAATGCAGAATGCCGCGGGCGAGACCACCGAGCCAGTCAGCTCAGGATGCGATCATGCAGTCTAATCGGCGCGCGCGAACATAAGCTACGATGAAGGCGCCTTACTGCCTGCCTGCGCCCCTTCTTTTGCCGGACTCGCGCTCGTCGGGGATTATCGGGGTTTCATTGACGCAGAGCACAAAGCTACCCACAGACTCTTTCCAGCCTACCGGCCTGTTTCATCGGGGCTTCCAAGTTGCGCTAGCTTGGACCCGGAATCACCTCTAAGATATATTCTTATTCGTTATCAGAATGTTACGATCTAATCTGGGCCAGCTGGTTGAATCCAGCCACAATACAACTTCTGATCTGGGCGAAGGTCCGCCAAGGAGGGTAGAAAGAAAGTCCTTGTTTTTGCTAAGAAAACAGAGCATGTTCTATATTTTCATCCATGTGCGTCGTTTTGTGGTATGTTGCAGAAAACATGGCACATGACTGGTGCCCAGTGACACCGAATCACTGCCCCTATTTTCAACATCCTGCCCGATCAGACACAGTTGTTAGCACCCGGCCCCACAGGGATCACTCCAGTGAAGAAGTGGCCCAGAGTATAGGTTTCGGCCTCAGTATTGCTGAAAAAACAAGCATAAATACGCGCATGCTTGAAATCCCCAACTGACCGCAGCTTGTTCTGTTGGTTTGATTCGTGCGATACGGACTCATGTTATTGAAAGGGTCATCGAGTATACACGTGGTTTCCATATTCTCTCGCCCGGTTCCGTGGCGCCCTCTGCATGATAAGCCTTATGGTCTTGACAATGCCTGCACTATTTCTTCGCCTCCCTATTTCCAAATTTCGTCGCGGTCAGGCGCGCTGGCGTAACCAGTTGCGCCATATGAGGGCCGTTTCGCCCACCCAGAGCCTCAGCCGCCGTGCCAAGCGCCTCGTGCTGCTCGGGGCCGATGCGTTTCTGATCCTGGCCTGCCTGCCGCTGGCCGTGATTTTGCATGGGGCACCGCTGGCCCTGCTGAACCAGCCCGCGCTTTGGACGGCAGTGGTCGCGATTGTGCCGCTGGTGCTCTATACGTTCCAGCTTCGCGGACTCTATCGTGTGGTGCTGCGCTATATCACCGGCGCGGCCATGCCTGCCATCATGACCGGCGCCGGATTGGGGGCTATCGGCTTTCTGGGCATGGCGCATCTTCTGGGCCTGCCGGTCCCGCCGGGGCTGATCGCGACTCATGCGGTTTTGCTGCTTCTGACCGTGTCGGGGCTGCGCTTCGGGCTGCGCACGCTGATGCGCAAACCCGCATTGCGTGAAGCGCGCCCGATCATTATCTACGGCGCCGGGCGGGCAGGCCAGCAACTTGTTGCCGCACTTTTCCTCAGCCCTGAGTACCGTCCCGTCGCCTTTGTCGATGATGACACACGCATGCACGGGACCACTATCAATGGTGTGCGCGTCTATCCCCCGGCCGAATTGCGCAGGCTCTGCGAATATTGGCATATCCGCGAGGTATTGATGGCAATGCCCAGCCTGAACCGCCAGCGTCGCCGACGCATCATTTCGCGGCTTGAAACATTGGGGGTCGAGGTCAAGACCATTCCGGCTATGGGCGATCTGGTCGCGGGCAAGGCGCGGGTGACTGATCTGCGCCCGGTCATGCCCGAGGACATGCTGGGGCGCGACCCTGTACCCCCGCGCGCCGATCTGATGGCACGCCATATCAAGGATAAGGTCGTGCTGGTTACCGGCGCGGGAGGCACGATCGGCGCGGAACTGTGCCGCCAGATACTCACGCAGAATCCGCGCCGGCTGATCATGCTCGATGTCTGTGAATTTGCGCTTTATTCCATCGCGACCGAATTACGCGACCAGTTGGGCGAGGAAAACGAGGATATCGTCAGAGCGGTGCTGGGCTCGGTGCAGAACCAGTCCCGGATGCGGATTGTGTTGCAACAATTCGCTGTGCAGACCGTCTATCATGCTGCCGCCTACAAGCATGTGAATATGGTCGAGGAGAATTTGATTGAAGGGTTGCGCAACAATGTGTTCGGCACGAAGGTCATGGTTCAGGCCGCCGCCGATTGCGGGGTAGAAAATTTCACACTGGTCTCGACTGACAAGACCGTGCGGCCGACCAGTGTCATGGGGGCCAGCAAGCGGCTTGCGGAACTGATCTGCCAAGCCGAGGCGCAGCGCGGCGGCAGCTGCACCTTCTCGATGGTGCGTTTCGGCAATGTGCTGGGCTCATCCGGTTCGGTCATACCGCGTTTTCACGACCAGATCGCGCGCGGCGGTCCCGTAACTGTCACACATTCGGAAGTGACACGCTATTTCATGACCATTCCCGAAGCCGCGCAACTGGTGATTCAGGCGGGAGCGATGGCGCGCGGCGGAGATGTCTTCGTACTCGATATGGGCAAGCCCGTGCGCATCCTCGATCTGGCGAAATCCATGATCCGGCTGCATGGTTTGGTGCCCTATATTCTGGACGAGAAGCGTTCTCCCGAGATGGAGGCGGGCGATATTCCGATTCAGTTCATCGGCTTGAAGCCCGGTGAGAAGCTCCATGAAGAATTGTTGATAGCGGGTAATCCTCGGGGAACGAAACATCCTCGTATCATGGCCGCTTCGGAGCTTGCACTTTCTCCAGAAGCGCTGGACGCGTTGCTGGAGCAGATATGGTTGGCTTGCAAGAGTTTTGATCTGCCCAGTTTGCAGGCAATGCTGCGCGCGGCGCCTTTGGACTATCGCGCCCCTGCCCATGAAATCCGCGATGTGCTGTGGCCGGAGGTCGAAATACAGCGACCGGTTGCGCAGTTGCGTGTGGTTGCAGGCAGGGCAGGCACTGCGAGTTGAGCACATGCTGCATGACGAATGCCCATGCGATACGTGCGGTATGACCCGCCGCGCCAGTGCGCCGTTGAACTGCTTGAACGGCGTATCAACCCTGCGCGCCTGTCCCACCACAGGATCCGTGGCCCGCATCCTGGGGGACAACACTGGGCAGTTTCTTTGGGGGCTCTATGACACATTGAATCCCTCGGGCGAGAGCGATCACGGCAGTGCTGCCTGTCCGATGAATGACGTGCCAGAGTTTAAGGCAGGAGGATTGACATAGATGAAGACTTTCCCGACAAAGTGCCTCTGGCGCTTTCTTGAAACTCGGCCCGATGTTATGGCACGCATAAGAAAAAACTCAACAAAGAGGCGAGGAACATGACGGCGCGATTTACTATCTTGGCTACTGAAGCTGACCTTGCCGGAATCGGCGGTTTTCCGGGACAGCGCAGCGTGGATTTTGTTGTCACGGATGGCAGCGGATTTATGTCAGCCGACATGCCTTCGGCCCTCAACCCGTTGGATGTTGCTGCGCGCTGCCTTGGCGCTGTGGTGGCACATGCGGACAGCCAAGGGCCAGTGGAGCAGGCGCTCAAGGTCCTTTCAGAGGCCAGTGGTCTTGATATGCTCCCGATCGCGGATGTGACGGACATGCCAACAGCTGAGGCGGGAGCGGCGCTGGCGCAATTCATTGCAGAACAGCTGAACGCGATTACCATACGCCAGGCCCGCCGCATTGTGGATCTGTCAAGCGCATTGAAATCTGTGCGCAGCGTGCATGAAGAGACCCTCAGCGCCTTCAAGAAAATCGAGGCCTTCGTGAGCGGCAACAATCTTTGCTCCAGAACTCAAAGCCTCACACTTGCTCCAACAGCCTCTGTTTCGCTGAAGCTGCGGGCGGGGCAGCAGGTCGTGCAGCGTTTGCCGGTATCGAGCGAGGGGTTGAGCGATATCGAGATCTATTGCGCGGCTTTGCCCAAGCGCTCCTCGGGGATATTGACTGCTGTCTTGCGCACGCTGGAAGACGATGTCGAACATGCCAGTTGGATTGTGTCTGCAGAAGAGATTTCGGGACCAACCCTGCGCTTCTGCCTGCCGGTCGCCTTGTCATCTGACATCCGCAGCCCGGTGCTGGAACTGGGCTGGGATGGGAGCACGGTGCTGCCGCTCGGCTATGCCATGGCGCATCCTGACGAGCGGTTTCAGGCGCAGCTGGACGGCATGCCTGCCGTCAACGTGCTGGCAATGCGTCTCTGGACTTATTTGCCAGGGAGCATGGCGCCATTGCCTGTGGATGGTATTCTGCCTGCGAGCACCAACGAGACAGATCTGCGTAAGTGCGTCTTGGACAGCGCCCTGCTTGCGACAGTCGTGAACATGACACCGGAAAGTGCGGCCTCTGAATATGTTGCCGATAGAGCCGCGATACAGGTACATCCCTTGCCGGAAGATATTTCGGCGATGTGCATCAGGCGCGGAATTCCAAAGGGTGCAGTGCAGGTTTCGGCCAATATTCATACTGCCTCGGATCAGGCGCAGAATATTGAATATGCCCTCGGTCTGCTGCCCTCCTCGGAGACCGCCAAACCCCTGACCTTTGATCAGACTCTGCCTGAACAGAGTTCGGACTGGGTCTTGCTCACTCCGGACAGCAAAGGGGAAGTGCATCTTTTCATGCAAGAACCGCTTGCAGATGTGCATGATCTTGTCTTGATGACACGTCTTGCCAAGCGGCCTGGTGACGCGGCCTACGGCTGGGCGCGATTTGACAATATCCGGATCCAGATCCTGGCACCCGAGGCCGATCACGATGCATGATCTTGCCGCCTCTCAGCCCAAGCTTGCCATTATCATTCCCATTTTCAAGCATTCAGGTTTGCTGGCAGAGGCAATTGAATCCGTTCTCAGGCAGCGGTTTTCAGACGGGATCCGGCTGATCCTTGTGAATGATGGCTGCCCCTTTGCCGAGACGCATGATGTGTGCCGCGACTATGCGCTCGCCTATCCGGAGATCATCACCTATCTGCGCAAAGCCAATGGTGGCTTGAGTGATGCGCGCAATTGCGGGATCCGGCATGTGCTGGAGTATATCCCGAGTGCCGAGGCGATCTATCTGCTGGACGCCGATAACCGTCTGCGCCCGGATGCAATGGCGCGGGCAAAATCCGCGCTGGATGCTGACCCCGCAGTGGATTGGATCTATCCCAATATTGATATGTTCGGTTTGAACTGGGCAGGGGATTATGGTGGCACCTACTCCCTGCTGATCCATTCAGCGATGAATATCTGCGAAGCCGGCAGTCTGATCCATCGTCGTGTGTTCGAGGCGGGCGTGTTCTTCGACACGAGTTTCAAGATGGGCTGGGAGGACTGGGATTTCTTTCTCGGCGCGGCAAGGCAGGAATTTCGGGGCAAGAATATCGAGAATTTCGGGTTTCTCTATCGGAAACGTCCTGAAAGCATGCTTGCCGATTCAGAGCGGGAGACAGGCGCTCTGCAGGGGGCGATGGAACAAAAACACAAGCCCTTGTTCAAGCCTAAATCACTATTGCAACTGGAACAGGCAGAAGCGCCGCGTTACGCGATCCATCTGACCGATGAGCAGAATGTGCTGCACTGCGTTGATCCCGTCGCGCCGGGCACCCGAAGACTGTCCTTCGCGGAGTTTGACAAGGAATTCTGGAGCAGCCTGATCGCACCGGGACGGTACCGCACCCCGCCAATCAATATTTTCATGACTCGTGCTGTTATGGACGGGCTGACCCGCGCCAAATTGCTTCATAATATTCTGTGGAAGCTGGAGACAATTTCAGACCGTAACCAGATTGCGGCTCTCACCGTGGAAGGAAACCGGACCGGGCGACTGGCGCTTTCCACCCAGACGGATGCCGGGCGCAGCGGAATGCATCGCCAGGCGCTCGCTGTGGCCCTGCCCAAGCAGTTATTTGCCAATGTCTTGCAGGATCAGCGCTCAGACTGGATCGATTCAATGGCCCAGACCATGGCCATGCCCCCCATCACGGCTCTCCAGCTGAGCTTGCCAGAGGGCACCATCCTATCGACAGCTTTGCGACAATCAAGTTCCACGATCTATGACTTGTTGTCAGGGGTTCACAGAATGCGCGCCTCGCCCTGGCGTACGCCTGCCCAAGTAAGATGGGGGCATCGTGCTGCCGGCATTACGCATCGTGGCCAGGAGCATATTCTTGTGCGCCAGCGCTTCCAGAATGCCCCGGTGTTTCCGCGGCTGGAAGACGGGCAGCGCCATATCGGCTTCCTGCTGCCGCTGGTCGAATTCGGGGGCGTGGAAAAGGTCGCGCTGCAAATGGCGCGCGGCTTGCGCGCGCATGGCTGGGTCCCGCATGCCTTTGTTCTGGAAACACAAAATATCGCCCTTACCGAAGACTGGCAGGACGTGTTCGCCTCGACCAATCTTCTGGCCGATTCAAGCTTCAGCACTTGGGGCGGGGGGGCGCAGGATTACCTTGGCACCAATGTGCCGCAATGGGCGGCAGGCGGGCAGCATGGGGCCGTCCTGGGCATGCTTCACTGGCTGGATGCTGTGGTCAACTTCCATGGAGGTGCCATCACCGGTGTCATGGGGCAATTACGGAGATTGGGTGTCAAGACGCTGGACTCGCTGCACCTGAGCGACATGACGCCGATGGGCCAGCCGGTCGGCAATACTTATCTGGGGCTGGCCTATGAACATGCCTTCGACTATTTCGTGCCCTGTTCGCATCAATTGGGAAACTGGCTGCAAGGCATGGGGGTACCGCATGACAAGATCGTGCCCGTCCAGAACGCGCCCGGTTTCGAGATTGCCCCTGAAATCACGGCTGAGGGGATCGCCGCCCGAAAGACGCGCGACTCGTCCGAACCCCTGCGCGTGCTCTATCTAGGACGGCTGGACCGGCAGAAGGGCCTTGACCGTCTGGCGCGTGTGATCGCACGCGCACAATCCGAGAGGCTGAACATCACATGGCGGCTTTTGGGCAAGGCCGTGATGGCCCATGACGCTCCCAGCCTGCCGCCAGAAATTGCCGCAGTGCTGGAACCACCCGTCGCGACCCCTGAAGACCTGGCCGAGGTCTATGCTTGGGCGGATGTGGTGGTGCTGCTTTCGCGCTATGAAGGGCTGCCGTTGACCGTGCTGGAGGCGATGCGCGCGGGCGCGGTGATGATCGCGACCGATGTGGGCGCAACCAGCGAGATGGTGCAGGACGGGGTGACCGGTGTGCTGCTGCCCGAGGCGCAGGCCGTGCCGGGCGCTGTGGCGGCATTGCGGCGCCTAAGCCGTGACCGGGCGGCATTGCGGCGCTTGTCCGAGGCCGGGATCGAGGTTATGCAAAGCCGGACATGGGCCGGGAATGTCGAGGAACTGGTGGCGCGGCTAAGTGGAAGCAGCCAAGAAAAATCGCTCTAAAGAGAAGTTAACAATGATAACGCTAGCCGAACATAAAATTTGCTATGCTCCCGCACCGAAAAATGCGTGTACATCTCTAAAGGAAATGTTTTTCTATATAGAGAACGGGTTTCATTTTAAGAATCTGAAGCGAAATGGCAAAAAATACCATATTCATAAATTCTACACAACTCCCAAGTTTGATTCTATATCAGAGGATGTGCGTAAGAGTTTTTGGAAAGTAGCGGTAGTAAGAGATCCTATTAAACGGGCGATCTCTGCTTACTCAAATCGCGTTGTGTTTCATAAAGAGCTGTCGGAAAGGTATTTAAATGCTTCGGACATCGCTCGTGGAGCAACGCCAAATCCAAGCTTAGAAGAGTTCCTAGAAAAATTCGCATTATATAGAAAGGTGTCAAAATCTGTGTTTCATCACACTTTGCCGCAAGTATATTTTCTAGGTAGCGACAAGAATTTTTATGATCGAACCTTCAAGGTGAATGAGTTGAACAATTTGCGCGTTGAGCTTGAAGTCAGGGTTGGGAAGAGCCTGATACTACCACATTCGCAGAGCGGTGGTCCCAAAATATCAGAAGGGGACATAAGCGCTCAAGCGCGAAAGAAGCTGCTTAAGTTTTATGAGGAGGATTACGACTCTTATGAGTTCTGAGCTTTAGTTATTCTATTTGGCCCAGATAGTAAGATCTTTGAGGCAGGAAGCAGATAACGCATTGATAATGCAGGGGAAAATATGAGCGCTTCTATCATGGTGTCACCATTTGCCGTGGCGGCAAAGTTAATTCAAGGTTACGTTCTTGAGAAAACCACATCAGATTTTTTCGGTAGAAAATTTCACCACGAATTTATAATGCCAACGGTATTTTCAGAGGATGGGGGGAGTGATCTGTTTGAGAGTGTTCGTGAGCTTCAATCGTCTCCCAAAATTGCCGCATGTATAGCGCATTTCTGTGATGGTTTGTCATGGGAGGACACTGGAATTATTGAATCTGGTATGCGATATATCGAGAAGTCAGGGAAGAAACTGGACGGTTATTCTACTTCGGAAGGTCTCGTCAGGCGGTATGAAAAAATTGATCGTCTTTATGACTATCTAGCGGGAGGAGGCGAGCTTTATTCCGATTCAGTTAACGATCCTATCGTTCATATTGGAATGAACGGAGAAATATTTTTCGCGGGCGGTGCACATCATAGAACGGCGCTGGCGTGGATTCTAGACATTCATCTCCCAGTTCGGCCTTTTTTGATTCACGTAAAAGGGAAATATAAGTTGGCGGAAATGCTGCATCACAATTCACCACTTCCGGAGCAGCTTAGAGATAGCGCTGGCAATTAACCTATTCACCAAATGGTCAGGCCTCCATCTAGGTGCCGCTTAATGTGAAATCCTATTGCATTAGAAAATAATTGTAGACTAATTTGTTACGGAAGCCTCTTTTGATTTTTGCTGTCATCGGTGAGAATTTTTACATTTGATTATGTTGTGGCTTTCGGAGGTTTATCCTAATTGCAGAAAAATATCAACTCAGAGCTAAAACTTAAAAACGGCACCGCTGCGGGTGCCGTTGAAAATCTTTGGAGGGTTAAGATACAGGAGCGACCTCTTCCAAGGCGGACTTGAGTTCTAAGCGCCGCGCTTTGAGCGCCTTTACCTCTTCTTTGAGCCGGTTCAGTTCTTCGTTTTTGACCTTAATGCGCGTGTTGACCTCGCGCAATTCTTTCTGTTGTGGATTTGATGCCATTTTATGGTCCTTTATTATACAGCTCGCGGCAGTGCCAGCTGAAAGTAAGCTATTGGAAAGTGATGAGTTTGTCAATCGCGGCGCAAGCCGCGGTCCGTACCGGGGCGCGCGCATTCTGTGGTCAACTGGCATATACTTGTGCATGGCTATGCTGAGAGTCTTCAGTTTCGGGCGGGTTAACCAACTAATTTCTAATGAAATTCTTGCTGATGCCCTTGCTGAAATTCAAGAACCGTCAACTGCACCACCTCCATGTTCCCAAGACCGGTGGTGACACGATAGACGCCTTGCTTCAGATGCTTGGATCTCTGCTGTTCCCTAGCGTGGGCGTCCCCACAGCGCTGCGCCGAACACCCCAGAATTTTCGCATGTCCGATTTCAATGCCCTTTTCGGAAAGGGCTATTTCGATCCTGCGGTGATGACGTGCGCAATCCCTATGACCGCATCGAAAGCGAATTCCGCATTCGCGCAGTCATCGCTGGCAAAAGTTTCTGGAAAACCTCGCGAACATTCACGCTCTGTCTGGAACAAAATCTTGCAGCCGCAGAAAAAAATCCCTTTCATTTGGACAATCACTTGCGACCGCATTGGGAGTTTCACGGCTCGGGCGTGACGGTGATGCCCTTTGAGCTTGGATCGTCAGAGATCACCGCCCGGATCGCGGCCCTGCTGGAGGTTGAGCCTCCGCGTGAGTTACCCAGTATGCATGAAACCGCCAGTTCGAGAATCGAGGTGGAGTGGGATCTCGCAGTTCGGTTGCGGGTACAGGACTTCCATCGCATGGATTTCGAGCTTTTTCAGTCCTCTCTGACGGCCCTAGGCACCGGAAATTCCAGTTGAGCCCACCTCAACACCTGCTATGACTGGCCCATGGACATTAAGCATTTCGACATCCCCGGCCCGATCCTTCTGACCCCCCGTCGCTTTGGCGATGCGCGCGGCTGGTTTTGCGAGACCTGGAACCGAAGCGCGCTGCATGCGGCCGGGCTGGACTGGCCTGACTTCGTGCAGGACAATCACAGCTTCTCAAGCCCCCGCCACACGCTGCGAGGCCTGCATTTCCAGCGCCCGCCGCGCGCCCAGGACAAGCTGGTGCGGTGTTCGCGGGGGCGTATCCTCGATGTGGCGGTCGATGCGCGCAAAGGCTCGCCCAGTTACGGCCAGCATGTCGCGGTCGAACTCTCGGCGGAAACCGGCGCACAGCTTTATGTGCCCAAGGGCTTCCTGCATGGCTTCCTGACGCTGACGGAAGACTGCGAAGTGCAGTATAAATGCACCGACACCTATGCGCCCGATTGCGATGGCGGGGTGGCCTGGGATTCCTGCGGCATCGACTGGGGGACGGAGGCGCCAGTGCTGTCTGACAAGGACGCAAAAGCACCGCATTTTTCTGATTTTGAAAGTCCGTTTCAGTTTGAAGGGTAAATGATGAAACTTCTGGTGACAGGGGGGGCGGGCTTTATCGGCTCTGCGGTGGTGCGGCTCGCGGTGGCGCGGGGGCATCATGTGGTCAATCTGGATGCGCTGACCTATGCGGCCTGTCTGGAGAATCTAGCCCCGGTGGCCCAAAGCCCGCTCTATGCCTTTGAACAGGCTGATATCCGCGACCGCGCCGCCCTGACCCGGATTTTCGCGACCCATCAGCCCGATGCAGTGATGCATCTGGCCGCCGAATCCCATGTCGACCGCTCGATTGACGGCCCCGGTGATTTCATCTCGACCAATGTCACCGGCACTTACGAGATGCTGGAAGCCGCCCGCGCCTATTGGGTGGCGCAAGGCCGCCCCGAAAGCTTCCGCTTCCATCATATCTCGACCGATGAGGTCTTCGGCTCGCTGGGCGCGACCGGCCAGTTCCTTGAGACCACCCCTTACGATCCGCGCTCGCCCTATTCGGCCAGCAAGGCGGCCTCTGACCATCTGGTGCAGGCCTGGTATCACACTTACGGCCTGCCCGTGGTGATGACCAATTGCTCGAACAATTACGGCCCCTATCACTTCCCCGAAAAGCTGATCCCTGTGGTGATCCTGAACGCGCTGGCAGGCAAGCCGCTGCCGATCTATGGCGACGGGTCCAATATCCGCGACTGGCTCTATGTCGAGGATCACGCCGATGCGCTGCTTCTGGTGGTGGAAAAGGGCGCGCTCGGGCGCAGCTATAATATCGGCGGCGAGAATGAGCGCAGCAATCTCGACCTGGTGCGCAGGCTTTGCGCGATACTGGATGAGTTGCGGCCCAAAGCCAGCGGGTCTTATGCCGATCAGATCACATTTGTCACCGACCGCCCCGGCCATGATGCGCGC
The DNA here is from genome assembly GCF_001884735.1 of Natronohydrobacter thiooxidans. Classification (GTDB taxonomy): domain Bacteria; phylum Pseudomonadota; class Alphaproteobacteria; order Rhodobacterales; family Rhodobacteraceae; genus Roseinatronobacter; species Roseinatronobacter thiooxidans_A. Next base: position 11,872 of record NZ_MJAP01000009.1, read on the forward strand.
TATGCGATTGACCCGACCCGCATCCGCGAAGAACTGGGCTGGCGGCCTTCGGTCACGGTGGAGGAAGGGCTGCGGCGCACTGTGGTCTGGTATCTCGAGAACGAGGACTGGTGGCGGCCGCTGCAGACGCGCAGGGGTGTGGGGCAGCGGCTGGGGGTAACCGTATGATCCTCGTTTTCGGGCGCAGCGGGCAGGTGGCGTGCGAACTGGCGCGACTGGCGCCCGAAGCCCTGTGTCTGCGTCGCGATCAGGCGGATCTCTGCGACCCGGATGGCTGCGCGCAGGCGATCCGTGCACATGCGCCGCGCGCAGTGATCAATGCCGCCGCCTATACAGCAGTGGACAAAGCCGAAAGCGAAGAGGCGCTGGCCACGGTGATCAATGGTGCAGCCCCGGCTGCCATGGCGCAGGAATGTGCGGCACTGGGTATTCCTCTGGTGCAGATCTCGACCGATTATGTCTTTGACGGCGCGGGCGATCAGCCCTTTCCCCCGGAGCATCCGACCGCCCCGCTGGGGGCCTATGGGCGCTCGAAACTCGCAGGAGAACAGGGCCTGCGCGCGGCGGGCGGGATCCATGCGATCCTGCGCACCTCCTGGGTGTTTTCCAGCCATGGCAGCAATTTCGTCAAGACCATGCTGCGGCTGGGGGCGGAGCGTGACGCCCTGCGCGTGGTGGCGAACCAGATCGGCGGACCGACATCCGCGCGCGCCATTGCCGCGACCTGTCTGAGCATGGCAGAGGCCTTGCGCCGTGCGCCGGAAAACTCCGGCACCTATCATCTTTCGGGCGCCCCGGCGGTCAGTTGGGCGGATTTCGCCCGCGCGATCATGGCCAAGGCAGGGCTGGGCTGCGTGATCGAGGATATCCCCGCAAGCGCCTATCCGACAGCCGCGCGCCGCCCGCTGAATTCGCGGCTCGATTGCACGACACTGGCGCGGTTCGGGCTGACGCAGCCGGATTGGCGCAGAGATCTGAACGACGTGATTGCAGAATTGAAGGGCGGGGTATGACTGAGCGCAAGGGTATCATTCTGGCAGGCGGATCGGGGACAAGGCTCTGGCCGATCACCTTGGGCGTCTCGAAACAGCTTCTGCCGGTCTATGACAAGCCGATGATCTATTATCCGCTCTCAGCGCTGATGCTGGCGGGGATCCGCGAGATCGCGATCATCACCACGCCCGAGGATCAGGCGCAGTTTCAGCGCCTGATGGGCGATGGCAGCCAATGGGGCTTGCAATTCACATGGATCATCCAGCCCAGTCCCGACGGTCTGGCGCAGGCCTATCTGCTGGCGGCGGATTTTCTGGCCGGCGCGCCGTCGCTGATGGTGCTGGGCGACAATATCTTCTTCGGCCATGGCCTGCCCGAGATGCTGTCGCGGGCCGATGCGAAACCTGCAGGCGGCACGGTATTCGGCTACCGCGTGGCCGACCCGGAACGCTATGGGGTGGTGGATTTCGACGCTCAGGGGCGGGTGCGCGCGATCATTGAAAAACCCGAAGTGCCACCCTCGAATTACGCCGTGACCGGGCTTTACTGTCTGGACGGCACGGCCTCTGCGAAGGCCGCGCAGGTCAGACCCTCGGCGCGGGGCGAGCTGGAAATCACCTCGCTGCTGGAGATGTATCTGGCCGAGGGGACGCTCTCGGTCGAGACCATGGGCCGCGGCTATGCCTGGCTGGACACGGGCACGCATGAAAGCCTGCTGGATGCAGGAAATTTCGTGCGCACGCTGGAGCAGCGGCAGGGCTTGCAGATCGGTGCGCCAGATGAGATAGCCTTTCAGAAAGGCTGGATCAGCGCCGCAGAACTCGCCGCGCGCGCGCAGCTTTTTGGCAAGAATGCCTATGGACATTACCTGTCCGGTCTATAGGGCATCCTCCAGATTTGTGTTGCAAACCGGAAAATCCACCGCCACTGGCCGGAGATCACATTGATAGGTTCGTTCTTTTCACGAGGTCCTCACACGCCGGTGCGATCTTCCTGGCGGGAGGCGGGGTTTGATGAGGCCGCGTTTCTTGAACATGGCTTTGGCTTGAAATCCGGTCAGGTTTCCCGGTCCGAAATCAAGGGCGGACAGGCCAGCATTTCTCTTATGCAGTTTTCGACAGAAGACGGGCCCTTCATGATCCGCAAGCGCATCGCGGGCCGCAAGCAAAGTGAAATCGCTTTCATGAAGGCGCTGCAGGATCCGCATGACATCACAAAGTGCGCCTTGCAGGTTCAGTGGACCCTGCCAAAGGTTTTTGACATTGCCGAGACAGAAACCCATACTGACATCTACATGGAATATGTGGATGGCGTGATCTATCCCTCAACGAAACTTGCCACTACATTGGTGCGCCCTCTGGCGAAGGCGATTTACGAACTGTCGCTTGTCCTGCCTGTGATCTGTCGCTCGGCAGAGATCGAACTGGAGCATCGGGGCATGCCGGGCGGCAGTTTTTTTTCCAAGATCGAGAATCTGGTTAACGGGAGCGATTCCAAGCTGAGGGATCTGGTGCGCCTGCAGCGCCAGTTGCCTGTCACCATATCGCATAATGATATTTTCTGGCCGAATATGGGCATGACCATGCAGGCGGAAGAACCGGTTTTCACGTTCATTGATTTTGGGATGCTGGGGCAGAATGTAATAGGGGCCGAGCTGCATCATTTTGCGCGTGTTGCCATCGGATCGCAAAGCAAGATGGAGTTTTTCAAACGTCTTTCCAGGCATTACGCGCGTCATGTCCGGATGGATCCGGCGGTTGTCGAGATGAATGCGCTGTTCTATGCGATGATGCGGCTCGTGGCCTTTGATATGGCGGCGAATGAAGAGCGGGTGGCGGGGCTCTGTGCGGGGGCGCTGAAGCATTATGATGCACTGACCGGGGGGTAGGCGCGGCCAGTGTCTGGCCGCGTGTCCGGGTTCAGGCGGGGGAGGCGATGTCTTTCAGCCAGCTGACCGGCGTCAATTCATTGCTTTCCAGAAATGCGACATAGCGCTTTGCCAGAGCGCGGCGATTTTCATCGAAGGCTTTGGCGTCGAATTTGAACAAGTCCGGCAACTGTTCGCGGGTGATGCCCTGCTGAACGTCCTTGGCCAGCACATAGGGCACCATCATCGTCTGGCACAGTTCCAATGTTCGCGAGTCATGCGCGACCACAACGCCCGGAATACCCGCCTGCAAGGCCAGCATGACACCGTGAATCCGCGCGCCGATGACGAAATCGAAGCGCCGGTAATGTTCCATCCAGGATTGCACATCGAAGAACAGATTGCCGTGGCGTTCGCTCCAGCGCGTGAATTCTTCCAGATCCATTTCGGGACAGGCATAGTCACGGCAGGCGCGCAGATCGGCTTCGTCCATCAGCCGCGCTTCGCCGCGGGTGAGACGGAACATGTTCAGCGCACTTTGTCCGACATATGATCCGCCGGTGGCGCTCACGATGCGCGTTAGGGATGCTTCCAGCTTTGAAAGATGGCGCCATCTCTCATGCCCTGCAGGAACCGCGACACGCTTAATTGGCCGGACATTCGCCGCGATCTTTTGGCCCAAATCTGGGTCTGGATTGGTGAACAAAGACGGACATCCTAGAACAACCGTCTGGCCCTCAAAACCGTAGTGATCGAGTATCTTCTGCGAGACGGGTCCACGGACGGATATATTGGGCGCTGGCGGATTTGGACGACGCGCTGCAATTTCCTTAATCCACCTGATGGTGCCTTCTGGAACTTCGGGAATCCTTCCGTCAATGTTACTCTGAGCGCCGAGTCCTATCATCACGAGCTTGCATTTGAGCTTAGCGAACTTCTCTGATAGGCCGTTATAATCCGAATGTGCCCCAAAATTATTTGCTGCTGGTATAACTCCAATGTCCCCAAAGCTATCAATTTCCTCAGCACTCATTTTCCATTTCGCAACAGATTCAAATGCTGTGAGTTGGTTGCCGATGGCGGAAAAAAAGGCTAAGTTACCACTATTCTTTCCAACCGACGAAAAATTATCTTGAGATTCACCTAGCCCAAAGCTTGATGGAAAAGAAGTACCGCTTACCAAAAAAACATCTTTCATGCTCGACTTTCCTTCATCGCACGCGATCAGTTTCTTTGTTACCATCTCTGGATGGGGCACTGTAAAGATGGCACTGCTTGAATCTGGTTCAAAGCAGTTTGTAAGTCTTTCGAAGTCCTTGCGCCTATTAAGAACTGATTCGTCTTTATTCCTTTTTATATAAAATCTAGTCCACTGCTGGAAGGTTGTGCGAATTCTAATTATGATGCTTTTGTGGTCCCCTACTAGGTCTCGTATTATGTTACGCTCTGAAATAAACGACAATGTAAATCCTTCAATTATCAAGTCTCCATTAATTCCTTCAAGGAGTTTCCTGTATGCTGATGGTTTCAGATCGTCGAGGTGGGCATGCCCAGCCCAGCTAGCCAGCCCAAAACTCTGGGGGTCATTCCAGCGACGGTAGTCAGTGAGTTGACCAGCATCTTCATTTATCTCCAGCTGATCGCGAATAATATGATATGCTGAGTCCGCATGAACTAACGGAAGGTTCATTTCTTGTGAAAGGTTTAGCGCGGAGGTTGTCTTGCCACTTGACGTTGGAGCAACGACGTAAATCACTCGCTTCATCAGCTTGCCCTGATTTTTTGCATCACACCAACTCCAGATGCGCCCGCGCGCAATCCGCATAGCTGATCGGTTTCGTGATCCCTGCGCGCAGGCGGTCCCACTCCTCGGTATAGCCCGACAGGCGCAGCAGCGTCTCGCCCCAGGCCTTGGCATTGCCCACCGGCACATGCACCCCGTCCAGGCCATGCGTGATCTTCTCGGCCATCCCGCCGATATCAGAGCCCACAAGCGGGCGGCCAAGGCTAAAGGCTTCCTGAATCACCATGGGCGAGTTCTCCCACCAGATGGAGGGAATGACAACCCAGTCCACCGCCGCCATGCGCCCGGCCATCTGGAAGGGCTCATAGGGGCCGATCCATTGCAGGCAGCCCTCTTTCTCAAGCGGCCCGCGCAGCGCCATGATCATGTCGCGAAACTCGGGCGTCTGTTCTTCCAGATTGGCGCCGTGGATTTCCAGCACGATCTTGCGGCGCTCGGATTTCTTCAGGCTCGCCAGCCCCTGCAGCAGCAGGCTGACGCCCTTGAACGGATTGATCTGGCCGAAAAAGGCGAAACGGTTGCGCGTCTCGCCCTCGGCCAGCGGGCGGGGTGGCAAGATTTCGCCACTGGCCTGCCCGTTCTCGATCGTGACGATCCGCTCTGGCGCAATCCCCCAGTCGATATAGCGCTGGCGCAGGAAGTCCGAGGGGGCGACAAACTGATCCACCAGTCTGAAAAAGCTCTGATAGCGGTGTTTGCGCAGCCAGAAATCCTCGATACTGTGCTGCGGGAAACAGCGGTTGCAGTCATCCGGGCTTTCGCGAAAGCACAGCCGGTTTGTGCCGGGTTTGACCATCTGCCCCTGATTGAAGCAGATCGCGATATATTCATGCAGCGTCATCACGATCCTGATGCTGGGGTCGATCTGCTTGATCATATGGAGATATTCCAGCCCCATATGCACATAGTGATGCACATGCACGATTGTGGGCCGCAGATGGCGGATCAGCTCTGCCAGATTGTGGGTCGTTCCGCGCGGCGTGGCCATTTTCATCCGAAACCAGTCGCCAACACCTTGCTCCCAGAGGAATTCATTCTCGCGGCGGGGAAAGAAAGCGCCTGTCGGCCCGCGCCCGCGATCATGGCGGGCCAGAAAGAAGGCCGCTTCAACATCCGGATGGGCGCTATAGGCTTTGTAGAGATTATAGGCGGCCAGTTCGCCCCCGCCCAGATGAAAATCAGGGTGACCGTGACTGGTGACCAGAATGCGGTGTCCGGGATTACGCATCGGTGGCATCCTGTTGAGGGGCTTGGGCAGGTTCGGATATCATCGGGTCTTGCTCCAGATAGTCTTTCCAGAGCGCCTGATGGCGCACAGCATTGCAGATGGTCATGCGGATACGGAAAGCATCGCCGCCAATGCCGGTAAAGGACTGCCGTTCCAGATGGGTCAGGGTCGCCGCAGGTTGACACATGATCCGGTATCCGGCCGCGCGGATCGCAAAACAGAAATGGCTGTCTTCAAAATCGCCCAGCAGATAGCCGGTATCCCAGCCTTTGATCTGCGCGAAAACTGCGCTGCGGATCAGCAGGCAGGCCCCTGTCGCGGCGGGGACGTCAAAGGCAGGGCTGGCCGGATCGCGCGCAGGCATGCCTGCGCCGGGATGCTGGTTGCTCCAGATGCGAAACTCTGGCAGATACTCGAAATCCATGCCGATATGCTGGATCCCCCCACCGGGAAAGAGCAATTGCGCGCCAACTGCGCCGACAGTTTCATCCTCCAATACGGCCAGCATTTTTTCCAGCCAACCCGGACCCTGCGGGATCACATCGCTGTTAAGAAACAGCAAGGCCTTGCCGCTGGCATATTGCGCGCCCAGATTATTGGCGCCGCTGAAGCCTCGATTCTGCAACCCCGAGACCACCTTGAAAGGAAAGTCATAAAGCTGGAACAGCTTGTTCGCTTCAGCAAGAGTTGCGCTCTGGATATTGGGGTCATCAATCACATAGATCAGTTCGACCCGCTCGCGGAAATAAGGGTCGCGGATGAATTCCAGGATCTGATGTTCCATGAAATCGAAGCGCTTGTAGAGCGGGACAATGACAGACACCTCGGGCGCGCCCGGCAGGGTGCCGAATATGCGCGTCTCAGGCGTAATAGCATCCAGCTCGGTGCAATGGCGCGCAATGATCGGGGCCAGAACAGGCCAGTCCACCAGAGCCGCGCGGGCGCAATAGTGCTCTGCCTCGGTTTCAATGGCGAAGAGATTTTCCGCAGCGCCGCGTGGATTGGCGGGCAGCATTTCCGCCCCGCCCCGCTCGGACAAGGTGACAATGCCAGCTTCGGTCGCCGCGCGCAGCTTGATAAAGGGGTTATGCGTGATCTCGGGCAGCACGGCGATGAAGGCAGAGTCCATATCGCACCATGAGAGCGACCTGAACGCCTCGGAAATATCCTGCCGTTTTCTACGAAAGGCAGATTTGAGCGGATGGATGTTCTGCATTTCGTCTTCCAGCCAGACAATTGCCTCCTCCGGATGCAGCGCCCATCCAAACACCACGCCGTTTCCCGCCGGGCTGACAAAGACACCTTCGACAAACCCATGAAAGCCGGAAGGCACCTTGCTTGCTTCCGGCAGGTCGGAGAGGGCCTCCCACCAGTCGGCACTGCCCATGGGCAAGCGTTGCAAGGCTGCCACGCGACCTTCCAGAAGCTTCGGAACCAAAGCGCGCTGTGCATCGCTCAGGCCGGTTTTTTCAGCAAGAGGGCCTGAGCGGAACAGGGCAGCACGCGGGAGATGTACAGCCAGCTCCAACGCTGCTGCCCTGGATGCCTCCTCGGCGATCAGGCAAAACCCGAACATATCGCCCGAGGGCAGGCTGAGTGCTTCGGCGACATCGCCCCGGGCATGTCTGGTCAGTGTGGAGACCAGCCTCTGAGAGCCTGCCAGGAGATCCATTGTCATGACTGGGCTGGTGCACCAGCCAAGGATGATGATCTGTCCGTCGAGACGGGTGAGCACATCGACAAACAGCCTGAATTCGCGCGCAGACGAGTCTTTCACGATCACAGGCTGGCGTTGAACCGCAGCTTTCGTACCAATCTCGCGAATAGCTGGAGCACTGTTTTCCGCTTGTGTACCAGCCAGCTGTGGCTGACCCGCAAAAATTTCTTTCAGCTTCAATTTACTCTCCTGATCTGCAAGCAAATAATTGCGATACTTAAGGGTATCGGGGTTATACACGGAATACAACTTGCAACCCAGTCCGCCAACTGTTGCCTCACTCCAACAGCTCTTGATGCCGCTTGATGGCATCCTCCACATCCTCGAAGACTTCGATTTGCCCATCATTGAGCACCAGCCCTGCATCACAGAAGGCGCGGATATCGGTCATGGAATGGCTAACCATCACGGCACTGGCCTGTGCCATGCGCGCGGCAAAGACCTCTTTGCTCTTGCGCTTGAAACGCGCGTCGCCGGTGGCTGTGGCCTCGTCGATCAGATAGGTGTCGAACTTGATCCCCATGGACACCCCGAAGGCCAGCCGGGATTTCATTCCTGAGGAATAGGTGCGCACCGGCATATGGAAATGCGGGCCGATCTCGGCGAAATCCTCGACGAAATCGCACAGCTCCTCCGTGTCCACACCATAGACCCGCGCCAGAAAGCGGGTATTCTGTGCCCCGGTCATGTCCTTGTGGAAACTGCCTGAATAGCCGACGGTAAAAGAGATACTTCCATCGCTGATGATCTCGCCGGTATCGGGGCGCATGGTGCCCGATACCATGTTCAGCAAAGTGGACTTGCCCGCGCCGTTGCGTCCCAGAAGGGCCAGCGAGCGTCCGCTGGGCAGGATCAGGTTCAGTTCGTGAATTACGGGGCGATATTCCCCGCGGACCCAGAACCCTTTGGTGATGTCGCGAAACTCGATCACGCCCCCTCCGAAGCGGCCCTAGCCGCGATCACGCAGACTGTAAAAGACCAGCGCCAGGATCGCCCAGAACATGAGCGAGAAGAAGAAGCTCAGACTGATCAAAAGTGTCGTCTGCGGGTATTGTGACCGCTGTGCCAGGGTCGGCTGAATGAAATTGGCCAGAAACAGGTTTTGCCGGGAGGCATTCGAGCGGGCTGCATCCATCGCGGTCAATGCCGCCTGATAGGTCGATTCAGCAAAGACCTGATCGACCTGCAGGCTTTCGAACTGGGCGATCAGGCGCGGATAATCCGTATCGTCAATGGTCACATCCAGCTGCGTGAAGCTTTGCCGCTCATCGCGGATGCGGGTGCGGATTGCCTCGATGCGCCGCGTAAGCTGACGCAGGCGGGGATCATTGGCATCGGTGGTCTGTGACAGCAGATCATGCTCGACCAGCGCTTCGGCAAGTTGCTGCTGTAAATTGCTTAATACCCCCATCCGAGCCTGAACATCGGCTTGCGGATCGACGATCTGGGTGCGCGCCCGGAATTCCGCGAGCGCTTCGCGCGCCGCGCGCAGCCGCTCAAGCGCGGCCTCCAGATCGGCCTGAGCATGGCGCATTGCATCCATGCGGGCCGTGCTGTTGAGACGGTTGATCATCTCCTCGCTCTTGCGCACGATCAGGCGGGCAATGACCTGCGCTGTCTCCGGGTCATGCGCACGGACCTGCACCAGCATCAGGCCCGAGGCCTTGTCAAAGGTAACACGTACCATACGACCCCAGAACCACACGACATCCTCGATGGAGGCATCGGGCCAGAGCGAAAAAATTGGATCATAGGGCCAGTTCGCGCTGTAATGCCCGACCAGATCGAACTCTTCCGAAATACGCTGGACGATTTCCTGGCTCTGGACGAATTCGAAGAGCAAATCTGCGTGGCTTTGCGCGCCGGCCCCCAGGATCGAACTCAGGCCACCCATCAACTCGCTGGCTGTGCTGGTTTCCTCTTGCCGGATGGTGAAGCCGACTTTTGAAGCATACTGATCCTTGGCGAAGACTGTCAGATAGACCGTTGTCAGAAGAACAGGCAGCCCCACGATAATGAGAATGCTCAAGAGCAATCCCCGATGTCGGGTCTGGCGGCGCGCAGGCCGGGCAGTCGGGCGGATCGGAGTCACAGATCCGGAGGCCTTGTCACGCGTACGGGACTTCTTCTCGGGCTTTTCCGTTCCGGACTCCACAGTATCAGCCATGGACTGTTATACCTCTGTTCATCTCGCTATACAGCTGTGGAGCCCGCTTGAAGTTTCAATTAACAAGAGAAGCGGGGAAACCCAAGCGCTGATTTGATCACAATGGCCCGAGCGGAAGGATGACTGCATGTCACGGGATGGTTCCAGCACGCGTGGGGTGCCCTCCCCGGCACAGTCCAGTCTGCGCGCAATCGCGGCGCTGGTCTTACGTGAAATGTCAACGCGCTATGGGCGCACTCCTGGCGGCTATCTCTGGGCCATTCTGGAACCGCTCGGCATGATCATCATCCTGAGCTTTGCCTGGTCGCTGCTGGCCAGAACGCCCACATTGGGAACAAGCTTTCTGTTGTTCAAAGCAACCGGCTACCTGGTATTGCAGACCTTCACAGTGCTGGGCGGACAGGTCGGGCATGCGCTGACCTTCTCCAAGCCTTTGCTGCGCTATCCGCGCGTGGCCTGGATTGATGCCATTGCCGCCCGCTTTATGCTCAACGCATTGGTGGTCTATGTGGTGACGTTCCTGATATTAAGCGGTATCCTGATCCTGGAGAATATCGACACGCTGCTAAGCTGGAGACCGATCTTTCTGGCAATGGGACTGGCCGCATTTCTGGGGCTTGGGATTGGTTGTCTGAACGCGTTTCTTTTCATGCGATTTCCGGTCTGGCAGCAAATCTGGGGAATTCTGACACGTCCGCTCTTTCTGATTTCGGGGGTGATCATCCTTTATGAAGACATGCCTCCCATGGCGCAGGCCGTCCTGTGGTACAATCCGATCCTGCATCTGACGGGTCTGATGCGCGACGGGTTCTACCCGATGTATCGACCTGACTATATCTCGTTGGTTTTCGTGCTGACTTGCGCGCTCGTTCCGATGGGGATCGGCCTTTTGCTTCTGCGCCGCTACCATCGCGAGCTGCTTTACCGCTGAGGCCGCTGGTCCGCGCAATCCCGTACGCTGTCTTCGGCGAAACTGAAGAGTTGCAGATTAAGCTCTGCGCAGATTTTCAGTTCACCGGAGGCGCTCTATGTCCCAGAGCACAGCACGCCACGCTCTGCCCTATATCCACCCCGCGCAGGCGCAAACAGATGTCACCCATAATGACGCGCTGGAGCAACTAGACCTGCTGGTCCAGCTGAGTGTCGAATCCTTTGACTCCAGCACCCCGCCTGCTTTGTGCGAGTACGGTCAGATATGGGCCCTTGGGCGTGTGCCTTCGGGCGACTGGGCTGGCCAGAGCGGCCACCTCGCTGCCTGGTTCAATGGCGGCTGGCTGTTATTGATCCCGCGCAGGGGTTGGCGCGCGGCGCGCGGCAGTGAATTGCGGGTCTGGCCGAACGGCGACTGGCGCGTACCGGATCTGCCGGAACTGCAAAATCTTGACGGGCTGGGCATTCAGACCTGCTTTGACGCGACCAATCGTCTGGCCGTGGCGTCAAAGCCCACGCTGCTGACCCATGACGGCGCGGCCCATCTGCTCAAGATCGACAAAAATGCCGCGAGTGATACGGTCATCCTTGGCCGCTGGTTCTGAGGAGAAAGCAATGGATCTCATACTCAAACCAGAACAGGGCCTGCCCGGACAGCCGGAAAATCTCCCTCCATGGCGCGGACGATGTGATCACCGTCGACGGCACGGCCTATGACCTGTCGATCATCCCCGTAGGCGGGGAAGGCTGGCCCGAGGATGAGCCCCCTTCATCGCGCCATTCACTCGGACAGGCGGCGTGCTGCATGTGCCCGCCATCGCCCGGCTTGGTGACACGGCCGCGTCGGATCAGGCAAGCCTCTGGAGGATCGACAATACCCAAGGACTTATCGAGATCCCGGCCAGAGGCCACATGCAGTAGGAGGATGCAAGCACATGAAGTTGCGGATCAGAACCCCCGAAGAAATCACTGCCGCAGCACAGCCGCACGCCCGGTCCGTCAGCCACGCCGAGGCGCGGGCCTGTCTGTAGAATACGGACTGGCTGCTTATGCGCCAGGCTGAAACCGGCGAAGCGGTTTGCGATGATGTGCGTCAGGCGCGCCTTGTTCTGAGCGGGGGAAGGGACGAGATGCCTTAATACCTTCGCAACAGCGTCATGAAGGGGTCACAACGTTCTGTCATGCCGCAGAAGAGACAACGAAAATGGGACTGATCTGCGATGGTGATGATCTATGTTCTCGGGGTGAGCGCTCTTCTTGTGCTGGCTGTGCTGGGCGCTATGGTGCATATTCTGCACATGCTGGAGCGCAGTCTGAGCGATCATACAGAAAGCCTGCCCGATTTCATGCCCGTGGACCAGCCATCGCCCTCAAGACGCCTGCAGCAGAGGCCAGTCCCGCCTGGGGAGATACCCTCGGCGCTCTGGCTGCACCCGCCGGTTTTGCTGAAAAGGGGGCAAGAGAGCGCCTTGCGTGCCGGGACGCTTCAGCGGCCACAGCGCCTGCGGCAGGGCCTGCACGGACTTGTGCAATCGGGCTGAGACAGGGTGCCTGCCTGCAGACAGCCAAAGCGCGGATATCCTGTCGCCGCCAGGGGCAGGCAAGACCATGCCTTCAGGACACAGCCCGCCGCATGGCTGTTGCGGGCCGCGCGACGCGCGCGCCTTCGCTCACAGCCTCCAGGACAAGCCGGGCAAGCCTGTCTGCAGCAACAGTCTCGGCTTTCCAGGGCAGCACGATCCCGTTGTGTGCGGCCCTGACCGCATCTCCCTGTGCCCCCAGATCAAAAGCCAGGGTCGGCAAGCCTGTCTCCAGGCATTCATGGACAGTGTAGGAAAATGTTTCGGGCCAGACCGAGGGGATCAGCCAATGCGTGATACCGTAGCGCGCCGCAAGCACCGGAATATCCTCGATCACATAGGCCCCGTGCAGCGCCACATGCCGCCCCAGCGGAAAGCCCGGTGCGATACGGCCGATGAGGGCAAGACCGATATCCGTGCGCTCCATCAGCGCATTGGAGAGGGCAGATACCACCGCTGCGCCTTTCTGTGGCCCGATGGCTCCCAGAACACCGATCACTTTGCGCGCGCTGTCCGGCTGGGGCAGGCGCGGAATGAACTGAAGCAGGTCATGCGGCCTGATCACAAGCTTGTCTGTGGCCTGCGGATAGGCTGCCGCGACGATCTTGGCGCTTGATGCAGAAAACACGACCAACTGTCGCGCCTCGGCCACCACATTCCCCCAGAGCTCGCGCCATCCACGCAGCGAAGTGACGCGCCCGTCACTGCCGCGATACTGATGCGCCGGATCCGCGCAATCCGCATCCGGCACGCCGCGATAGCGCCCATCTGCATCCAGCAATGTGTAGGAGGGGCTAAGGGGCAGGTAATCGTGAAACATGAGATCGAACGGGGCTGTCCGCGCCAGATTCTCGAGGAATCCTGCCAGATCGACCAGATCCGGGTCGCCCACTGCACAGGAATAGAGGATCCGCCGTTTCGAAACCTGTGCCAGCAGACGCCCCACCATTGCCAGTTCCTCTGTCGTGGCAATCAGACGGCCAGCCGGACTGTTCAGCTCGATCCGACAGCGCGTGGCCCCGCCAAAGCGCAGCACGACCGACACGGGCGCGGCCTGTACTTGCGCCTGAAGGTAATGCTCTGCGCCCCCTCCCATGGAATGGGCGATAAAGACAGGAATCTCGCTCACCTCGGGCAGGCTGTCGGCCCAGAGCAGCGCGGCCATCAAGCGCGGGGTGATCAAGGGATCGGACCGGATGAAATCCTGCACGAGGCGGTCATAGCCGGGATAGCGCGTCGCGATGATGGCATTGTGTTCTTGTACCAGCGCCAGTTTTTCAGGTCCAAAACTGGCCCCGCCACGATGTTCGACAAACAATCCCGGCACGGCCACATGCTGCCCGCCTGCGGCTGCCGCACGACGGCACCAGTCCACCTCTTCGCCATATCCCCGCCCGAAAATCGTATCAAACCCGCCCAGCCGTGTCAGCCAGTCACGGCTGAGCGCCATGCAGAACCCGACCCCGGTCGGGGCTTCGACCCTTGGGGCATCAGCGGCAATCACCTCGCGCAGCACGCGATCAATATGATCGGCCTGACCGGGCATCAGCGCTGTGGGCTGGCACAGGATCGGCGCCGCGAAAATCTCGGCGTCATTTGACAGCGGTGTGGCGCTGGCGACTTTCGGATCTGCCAGCGGCGCGAGCAAGCGGCTGCACCATTCATCGGGCACCATCGCATCGCTGTTGAGCAGGATCACGGGTCCGCCAGCCTGCGCCAGCGCCTGCTCGAAGCCGCGATTCACCGAACCGATGAACCCCAGATTGCGGTCATTTTCCAGAAGCGTGACCTGCAAATGCCCATGATCCCGCGCGGCCCAGTCGCGCAGGAAGGGACGCACCCGCGGATCGGGCGAGGCATCCTCGATCACAAGGATATCGCAGGGCAGATCCGTGTGATCTTCCAGCCGCTGCAAGGTCTCGGGCAGAAGCTCGAACGCATTGTAGACCGGCAGGATCACGCAGGCATGCGCTGTCTGTGCATCCTGCGCATCATCTGCAGCAGAGCCGGGCAGTCCCGTGGCAGCGGCCGGGGCCAGAAAAGCGGCATCAAGCATGGCTTCGGCCGGATTGCTTCCCAATCCGAGCGCCACCTTGATTTTGCGTGGCAGAGATGGATCACGGCGCCACAGGCCCGCAAGGATCATCGGCACCAGTGGCAGGACATCCCTCAGGAAACGGCGGTTCAGACGGCGCTCTGCCTGCGCAAGGAAGCGGGCAGCCTGAAGATCATGCAGGATGCTGATTTTCCTGCCCTCCTGCAGAAGCTCAATCAGCAAAGGCGTATCGCAAAAAGGCAGGCTGGCGTGGAAGCCCACATGCTTGTCACAGCCAAGCGCCTGAGCGACATCCTCGCGCTCTTCCTTTGCGCTACGCCGCACATGCATGTCGTCCAGACGCAGAGTGATCTGTTCGGCAAGCACCCAGCCGCGCAGATAGAGCCGCCCTTCCTGGAGCCGCGCTTCTTCCAGATACCCAAGGGTGGTGCCGTCCCCGTCACGCAGCGGGCAACCAGCCAGCTCTGTTTCCAGATGGGCGTGGCGGTAGTAATCACGCAGCCATCTGTACCGCGCCAGATGATAGGAAAGCGACATGCGGCGAAAGCCTCACTGAAAATAGACTGGCGCTCTCTGTCTAGAGACGTTGCAGCCGTTTGGCCAGTGCAAGCACCAGGGTTTCGCTGCGGTTCTGGCGGTGAATGGCGAAATCCCGCAGGAGATGATGCAATCCTGCCCCCTGCGCTTGCTCATGAAGGGCGATCAGTCGGCTTGCCTTTGGCGACAGCGGAAGATCTGCTTGCGAAAGTGCGGCCAGATTTGCCACGATCCAGTCACGCAGCGCACCATTCATCAACCCGCTTAACCGCGCTGCACGGGCGCGCAGGCCCGACCGCCGTCCGATCGTGTTGCGCCCATGCTGACGGTAATGCAGCACGACCTCCGGATCGATCAGTGCCTGTGCATCACAGGCCATCAGGAGCAGATAGATCCACCAGTCATGATGGGGGACGGCCACGGGTCCGGCGCGTCTGACCAGGGCCAGGGCTTCGGGGTTCAGGGTCAATGTGTGCCCGGACATGATATTCTGCACGAGCGCATTTTCCAGCGACGGGCCAAGCGGCCAGGCTTCCGGCAGGCTGAGCGGACGCATCTGCGCATCCGTGAAGACATATCGCCCCGACCAGGCGCAGGGCAGGCCTGCCATCGGGCGCAGTCGCATCATGGCATGTTCCAGCTTGTGCGGCAGCCAGACATCATCCTGATCGCACAGGGCGACATAGCCCTCGGGCAGATCAGGATGGCACAGAAGGGACAGGAAATTTGCAGCACTTCCCTGACCGGGCCCGTCCATGATCGCAGCCACGCGCTGCGGATGATGGCGCGCGAAATCGGCCAGTATACTCAGCGTTTCATCGGTTGAATGATCGTCGCTGATCCAAAGCTGCCAGTCGGGGTAGCTTTGTGCCAGAAGACTGTCGAGCTGTGCTCCCAGCCAGGCTGCCCCATTGCAGGTGCATAGCAGGACATGCACCCTCGGGTCATGATCGGGCTCTGGGGCGGTGCTGGAAACAGGGGCGTGCATGGTGATTTCTATGGCAGTCGGCATAAAAGCACGCAAGCCTGAATGCCCGGGGGTTATCATTCTTGATGGGCTAGTGCTTGGCCTGTATGCCATGAAGACGTAAACCTCCTATGCAAGAAAGCCCTTTCAATGACTGCTGTAACCAAAGCCGTTTTCCCCGTTGCCGGATTAGGCACCCGGTTTCTTCCGGCGACCAAGGCCATGCCGAAAGAACTTTTGCCGATCATCGACAAACCAATTGTGCAATTCGCCGTGGAAGAGGCCATCGCGGCCGGAATCACCGAGTTGATTTTTGTGACAGGGCGCAACAAGCGCGCTGTGGGTGATCATTTCGACGCCAATCTGGAACTGGAAAGTCAGCTTCTGGCCAAGGGCAAGACAGAGCTGCGCGATCTGGTGCGCAATATCGTGCCAGAGGGCGTGTCCTGCATTTTCGTGCGCCAGCCAGAGCCGCTGGGGCTGGGCCATGCCGTGCTCTGCGCGGCCCCGGCTGTCGGCAACAACCCTTTTGCCGTGCTTCTGGCCGATGACTTGATGCATGGGACAGATTTGCCAACATCGGCATTGGTGGCTGCCTTCAAAGATGCGCAGCACACGATCCTGTCGGTATCGGAAGTGCCAGAAATTGATGTAACGAAATACGGCATTCTCAAGCACGGCGCCCAAGACGCCTCAGGCTTGATCACTGTGCAGGGGTTGGTGGAAAAGCCCGCCGTGGAAGAGGCGCCCTCGCGCATGGCCTCATTCGGGCGCTATATCTTCACCCCAGAGGTATTTGACCTCCTGCGCGCCCTCAAGCCCGGCTCAGGCGCAGAGATCCAGCTTGCGGATGCGATCGACCAGCTTGCTGCCCAGGGCAAGGTTAGTGCGATCATGAACCCCTCCCGCCGGTATGATTGTGGCGACAAATTCGGCTATCTGAACGCAATCGTGGATCTGGCACTCGCAAATTCCGATTACCGTGACTGGTTTTCTGCCTTGCTGCGGGATCGTGTGGCCAAGCTGGAGCGGAACGAATGAGTAAAGCAGGCAAGCCCGTCATTCTGGTAACTGGTGGCGCAGGTTACATTGGCTCACATGCCTGCAAGGCCCTTGCCCGCGCAGGCTTTGTGCCAGTCGCATTTGACAATCTCTCGACAGGCTGGGCAAAGGCCGTGAAATTCGGTCCGCTGGTTCAGGGCGATCTGCTTGACCGCCCCGCGCTTGATGCGGCCTTTGCCCAATACCGCCCTGAGGCCGTGATGCATTTCGCGGCCTTGTCTCAGGTGGGCGAGGCCACCCGTGATCCTGGCCGCTACTGGCGCAACAATCTCGGCGGCTCACTCAATCTGGTTGAGGCCATGCTCGCGCATGGCTGTCGCGATATCGTTTTTTCATCGACTTGCGCCACTTATGGCGATCAAGACGGCGTGCTTCTCGATGAGAACAGTCCCCAGCGCCCGCTCAATGCCTATGGGGCTTCCAAACGTGCTGTTGAAGATGTCTTGCGTGATTTTGGTGTCAGCCACGGCCTCAACGCAGTTATTTTTCGCTATTTCAATGTCGCCGGTGCTGATCCGGAGGCCGAAATCGGCGAATGGCACCAGCCGGAAACACATCTTGTCCCGGTCATGCTCGAAGCGGTTGCGGGCGCACGAGATGCCCTGACGATTCATGGCTGCGACTACCCCACGGCAGATGGCACCTGCATTCGCGATTACGTGCATGTCATGGATCTGATTGATGCACATCTGTGCGGGCTCGACTGGCTGCGCGCAGGGCGTGGCAACAAGGTGTTCAATCTTGGCACCGGGCACGGGTTTTCTGTGGCGGAAGTGCTGAAGGCGGTTCCTGATGTGATAGGACGCGAAGTCCCCCATGTTGTAGGATCCCGGCGGGCAGGTGATGCAGCACAGCTGGTGTCAGGCAGCAAGCGCGCTCATGAAGAGCTGGGCTGGGAGGCACGGCATTCCAGTCTGGAGCAGATGATTGCCGATGCTTGGCGGTGGTATCAGAGCGGCGGCTATAGCGCTTGAAACCGGCGCTGTCTGAGCGGAGAATGCCTTTCCTCGCCGCCCCTCTCGCGGTCCGCAATGTCCAATAGTGCGTTATCGGACATTGCCGAATAGGCTACAGTGCAGGGGCGGACGTATTTTCAGTTTTATCGCGGGTTCGAGCGAGATCGGCTCTCTCGCCAAGGTAATTTCCATTTGATCTGTGGACCGCGAAGGAAAGGCGCAAAATAGGTAGCAAAAGCAACAGGTTTCGAACGCTGGGTACCAATCAGATGAACATAACCCCAAACCTGCTCCACCGAGGCCTCCAACCACATGGATCGATAGCATTACTATAATCCGGAAGTGACGCAAGAACATGAATGTAATGACATGCGTTGGTGTACAGCAAAGGAACAAGAACTTTAGTCCAAAACCAGGGGAGTTTCGGTTGCACGACGCAGGGACAGGATGCGAAGCGTACGGCCATACAGAGGTGGCGGCGACCGGTGCGTTGTTGACAAGCCAACCTGAAAGGGTGCCCTTGCATCATGTCCGAGGTTCCGAGACCCAGTCTTGCAGCATGCCATGATGCCTCTGCGCGCGATGAAATGCCCAATTTCCAGTAGATTCCCTTTATATATCCCGCAATTGCATTTTCTGAAAGCTGCAGGGCCTGCGCAACTTCGGCATTGCGCAAACCGCGCCCGATCATGCCCAGCACCTTGCGTTCGCGGAGGGTCAGGGTCTCTTCCGAAGCGGTGAGACCCGTGCGCTGGAAATGCTGCATGATCCGACGCGCGACCGAGGGCGACAGCGCCGGAATGCCTGCAGCAACTTGTTTCAGCTGCACCACCCGCAGATCGCGAGGGTTGTTCTTTCAGAAGTTAGCCATCTGCGGCTGCCGACAACGCCCCCACGATTGATGCATCATCGCCCATGACTGTCGTGACAACACAAGTCACGTCCGGCTGCGACAAGCGCATCTTGCGCAGCACCTCCAGCCCTGATCCGTCAGGCAGTCCCAGGTCAATGAGTGCAAGCGCATAGTCGCGCCGCGCCAGTTGCGCGAGACCGCTGCTTTGGCTGGCCGCATCATGAATGGTGCAGTCGGGAAATGCCGTGGTCGTGACTTCGCTCAGCCAGCGGCGGGTTTCGCTCAGATCCTCGACAATCAGAACCTGCATCATGCGCCCCCTCTTGCAGCCTCTGACATCGGAATTTCGGCTTCCATGCGGGTGCCGCCGGAACTGCTGTCAATGCGCATCACACCGCCCACGGCCTCGGCGCGGTCCCTGAGATTGGCCAGTCCATTGCCGCGCGGGGCATGCATGGGATCAAACCCCTTCCCGTCATCGGTTACGCCAACCATGATCTTTCCGTCCGTGAGTTGGACCGAGATGCTTATTCTCGCAGGGGCGGCGTGTTTCAGCGCGTTCTGCACCGCCTCGCGGATAATCGAGCGCAGCATATGCGCGACCTGCAATGGTAACACGACAGCGTGAGAATTCAGGACTGTCCATGTCATCTTTACCCTGGCGATGTGAAGCTGCTCTGCGATCTGCGCGCGCAGATCTGCCAGCACTTCATCAAAGGACATATCCGGATTCGACGCATTGTTGATAATATCACGCAGATCCGTCAGGGTTTCGCGGATCATGATATCCTTGCGCGTCGGTTCCGGGCTGTGCAGCGCGGCCATCAGTTGCACGCCAATATTGTCGTGGATGTCGCGGGCGATGCGCGTGCGTTCTTCGGACACGCCTTTTTCATAGGCTTCACGGCTTTCAAGCGCCTGAACCAGCATCGCGAATATCTCGGTCGCCAGTTCCAGATCCCGCGCTGAAAACAGTCTGCGCCCCCCGTCAGCATATTGCAGTTCAAGCGCCGGGATCGCGCCGATGCGCGGCAAAGCCAGCGCAAGCCCATCTTCGCGCAGGACAGGGGAACTGACCTCGGAACCGGGCGCATATTTCAGCGGATTGTACAGATCCCCCAGCAAGGCGTGCCAGCGGCCCAACTGATCGCGCTCGGGCGGTGTCAGGGCAACATCCATGATCTTGCGAAACCTGTCAGCGCGCGCGGGCTCCTTGCGGCGCAGAACCCAGCGCGCGAGCGTGTCGCGCAAAGGCAACCATACCAGAGCCACAATCAGCAGTGACAGCGCGAAAGCCGGGGCGCGGTCGTCAATGATCGTGAAAATCAGCAGCGCATCAATCCCCAGAAGCAACAGGACAGCGACGACATAATAGAGGATGCGAAAGGCCCAGGTCTCCAGCTGGAAAAGCTGGAACCGCGCCACACCCAGTGCCACGCCCAGATAGATCAGCAGAAAGAATACGAAGGCCACACCCTGCGACATATAGGCAGGCATTCCCAGCAGTTGCGGCGCAATGACGGTCACGACAAATGCCCCCGACCCCACCAGAACAGCCAGCCCCAGCCAGGACAGTGCCGCTCGGTCGCGCGGATCGCCCCGTGTCGCGCGATATTGCAGACCGACCAGAGTCAAGATGGAAAGAAGCGCCAGAATAACGCCAAGATGAATTCCGATAGCGGGGCTTTTGATCAATCCCGATTGCGCCAGGGCGAACCAGGCCCCGAGCACAAAGGCCGGAACGGCCAGCCAGCGCGCGTGACACAAGCGGCGCGGATAGACCATGAACAGCCCGATCATTCCGACACCAAAAGCAAAGGCCCCAAAATGGTTCAATGCAGACAGAATGCGAAACAGATCGCCCGGAATGGCGAGTTCCCGTGTCGAATAGACAGCCGCCGCAAAGGCCGAGATCATCAACCCCACACCGCTGAACGCCAGACATCGTGTCGCCCAGTCGGCCCGGCGCAATATCCAGATCCAAACCCCGATCCAGAGCCCGCCCAACCCCACTGCAATCTGCAGCCAGAAGGCAAAAGGCAGGCTGAGTGCCGGACGCTGGCGCGCGGGCCGTATCGTATGAAAGCGACTTTCGCCCATAAACTGCACCTCAAGGGTGACAGGGCCGCGCCGCAACATTGCTGCAATCTCATCCTGGCGATCAAAGAATGCCTGCATCGCAGCATAGGTTTTCAGCACATCAGGTTCTTCGATCAGATCAGCAGGTGAGAGCGCAAGCGTCTTCCCGGTCGCATCTGTCAGCGCAACAAGCGCATGAACCGAGGGCTGAATGCCTATTTCCGGGAGCGCCGCCGCCGGGCTGTTCGGAACGACTGCGTCGATCCAGAGCCCATCGAAACGGACGGGGACTGCGACGCGGGCCTCTGGCGCTAGCCTGAGGCCCAGATAGCGCTGGTCCATGGCGACCCCAAGAGCGAGCCCAGCGAGAACAAGACTGACCGCGACAAGAGTGTAAATCTGGATGACCGGCGGAATGCGAATGTGCAATGGCGTGAAACCTGGTTCGGACAGGCGGGTCAGACTTGGCGGACTGGGTAAATACAGGACTGCAATGCGACTATCATTCTATCGCGCCCTGATCTTTTATCAATCTGGGAAAGCAGTTGTTGCCCCCCCTGTTCAGGGGGGTGACAGGTCTGGGGCGGCCGGTAGGCTGACCCGCACAAGAACCAGAAGGGCAATCAAGGGTCCTTTGCCCCTTATTGCCCGGCACCATTTGGAGGAAAACATGGTCACAAGAATTTCTTTGATCCGCACCGCTATCGCGATTTCGGCAAGCTTTGCATTGGCGGGCTGTTTTGGGAGTGGCGGTGCTGGCGGCGGCGGTGGTGCCGGTGGCGGTGGTGGTGGTGGCGGTGGTGGTAGAGCCGGGACGGTCAGCCAGCATGACGCGCGCTTCGATCAGATCTCGGGCATGGTTCCGACGACTGATATGCCCACAAGCGGCAGCGCGAATTATGCAGGTTCCGTCAAGACCATTCTAAATGAGGGCAGCACTCCGATCGGAACATTGCTGGCCGATGTCGAGATGCAGCTCAATTTCGGCCAGGCTTTTGCCGACGCGACTGCGCAGAGTGTGTCAGGGCGCGTGCACAACATCCGCGGAACAGTCGGTGACGAAGATGTCACTTTTGAAGGAGAGCTGACAACCGCCGCTGCGGGCCCCCCCAGCACAATGAATATCAGCCAGACCGATGTTGCCGGAATGACATTGACGACCGGCGCGATCATGGCGAATTTCGGCGGCGATGTGACTGTCGACGGTGAGACCGGAGAGGCAAATCTGATGTTGGGTGGCACATTCGCTGGCGCGGGCGGTCAGGTGGCATATGGCCCGGCTGCGGGCAGCTGGTGGCGACCGGGCGGGGCGTCGGATTACACTGTCGGTGGCACCTGGTATATCGAACAACAGTGATCTGCGGATATCAGGAAGCGTGGGCCGGGCGCTTTCAGAAAGGTACGCGCGCCCTGCGGTATCTTTCTGGCCTGCCCCACAGAGGCGCCGAATTCCTTGCCGCTCTGGTGCTGATCCTGCTGCTGGGGTCATCGAAGCTTTGGGCGCAAGTGGTGCCTGAACCGCAGCAAAGCCTTGCGGCACTCAATCGTCAGGTCTCTGTGAAGCCGAATGATCCAGAGGCGCGGATCCGGCTGGCCATCGCCTTGCTGCAATCGGGCGCGCAGGATCGCGCCCGGTTTCACCTTCTGCAGGCACGCGCGGCCCCTCTGACTGACGCGGACCGCGCGCAACTTGATGCATTGCTGGCGCGCATCGAAGCGCAACGCGACCGCGAAGGCTGGTTCAGTTTCGCAATCGTGCCGGAAACCAACCCCGGCCAGCGCGCGGATACCGATACGGTCTGGATCGGAGGTCTGCCCTTTCGCCTGAATGCCAATGCGCAGGCAGAACGCGCGACCGGGCTGCATATAACTGCAGGCGGGGCGCTCATGCCGCAGATCGCGCAGGGTCTGCGCCTGCGCATCGGGACGCGTGTAACAGCGCGCCTGTATGAGGATCGCGCGCTGCACGATATCACGCTGCGCGGTGATCTGGGGTTTCAGGGCCAGACCATGGCCGGGCATGACTGGCAGATTACCGGATCCGTTGCGCGGCGCGCATTGGGGGGGCGCAGTTTTGGTCAGGGTGTGGGGCTGCATCTGAGCTGGGCGCAGCGGCTGGGAGGCAGATCCCTGCTGCAATTGCACGCTGAGGCCGTGGATTGGCGCTTTGCCAGCCATCCGTCACTGGACGGGTTGCGCCTTTCGGCCTCGGTGGCGCTGCGCCATGCCCTGCGCCCGGATCTGGTGGTGACAGGAACGCTGGCCGTCTCGCATGTCGATGCGCGCGCGAAACATGAGACCGGGCACAGTATCCGCTTCGCTCTGGGCGCGCAGCAGAGTTTCGCAGGCGGGCTTGTGCTCGGGGTTGATGCTTTTGCACAGAGCCATCGGCGCGATGGCAGCGACCCGATATTCGGCATCATTCGAAAAGATATGACGACCGGGATTGGCCTGCGCGCAATGCATCGCGATATCCTCTTGGGACACTACACCCCGGTCGTCGAAGCATCGACAACGCGGCAACGTTCGAACAGTGCTTTGCATACATGGCGCAACACGCGTGTTTCTTTGACATTGAGTCGTTCTTTCTGAGGCTGTCATATTGGATGCCAGAAATCCGCAAAACGTCGTATCATGACTTTCTTGTCGGTGCGTCTCCTTCCCCCTTTTCCAAGGCATCTCTGACATGGCTTGCCTCCCGTCAACGGTGGCAGCCAGCGTATCGGCAACGCGATGTGCGCCTTGCGCTGACCATCTCATTCGTCGGTGCTCTCCCCCGCGGGTGTTGTCGAAGTCAGCGACCCAGCCTTCTGGTTGGGACGGTGAAACCGCGAGGCTGTTTCGGTATCGACATCCATAATCGGAAGCGCGTCGAAATTGTTGGAAAGGTAGGAGTAGAGAGCCTCACGCCGGGTTTTAACGCCCCTGGCTGCTGCTCGTAATTCTCGGGAAGTGACTGAAACGCTGTGTATCTGACCGGGGCCATTCGGTTTTCAGATACGGTCAGGCGTCGAAGCGCCCGGCGAACATTGTGACCAGTTGATTGCGGGCCGTGATGCATTCCCAGACATTTCTTCCGCCCCTTTCGAGGTTGCAGATAGCGAAGCAGATCAGCTTCGTGGTGGCCTCCTCGGTCGGGAAGCAGCGCCTTGTTTTGAACGTCTTCCTGACAACCCGGTTCAGCGATTCCACGGCGTTGGTGGTGTAGATGACCTTCCGGATCTGGGCCTATAACCGGAACAACGGCCCTGGAACTACAGGCTCTGAACCGACTCAGCTTCCCGCTTACATCAGTTAAACGCCTCTAGCTTTTGTTTTGACGTGCAATTTCTGCGATCCTCGTGCAACGAACTGCTCATGGTGTGAATGGCTACCGCAAATCGGCTTGAGGCTTCGGCAGTCGTGAACAGAAAACGAAACCTGAGTAAAGGAGATTGCTGTGACCAATGCCTTCACAACATCCGGCATCCTTGGCGGCCTTTTGTCTGACCCGGAAATTGCAGCAGAGTTCGGCGCATCGGCCTTTTGCACCCGCATGCTTGAGTTTGAGGCGGCATGGACCCAGGCACTCGCCTCTTGCGGTGTTGTGACCGCGCAGGAGGCAAACACCGCATTGGCTGCAATCAAGGGGTTTTCAGCCGACAATCTTGGGCAGGGCAGTGATCGTGACGGGATACCTGTGCCGGTTTTGGTCGCGGCCTTGAAGTCCGGGTTGAAAGATGGCGCGGCCCGCGCTGTTCATACAGGGGCGACCAGTCAAGATGTGATCGATACGGCGCTGATACTGACCTGCCTGTCGGTGCTGGAGCGGCTGACTGATCGCATGACGCGGGTTGTTGCGGGGCTTGATGCTGTTCTGGACAGATATGGCGATGCCCCGCTGCAGGCCCGGACCCGGATGCAGGCCGCATTGCCTGCAACCGTCGGCTTGCGCGTTGCGGCGTGGCGGCGCCCGTTGGCAGACCGCCTGTCGCAGACGGCATCTGTCAGGGCAGATCTTGCCGTGGCGCAGATCGGCGGACCCATCGGCATCCGCGAAACGCCGCATCCTCATGTTGCGGATTGTGCGGCTATGGTTGCCGAAACACTTGGCCTGTCCCTTGGCCCTGTCTGGCATGCAGATCGCAGCCGGGTCGTGGCCTTTGGGCATTGGCTGAGCTTGGTCGCCGGATCCCTCGGCAAGATCGGACAAGACGTGGCCTTGATGGCGCAGCAGGGCATTGATGAAATCACCTTGTCCGGTGGCGGTGGATCATCAGCGATGGTGCATAAGCAAAATCCCGTTGCCGCAGAGATGCTGGTCGCATTGGCGCGCTTTGTCGCCGCACAGCAAGGCATTCTGGGTCAGGCACTGGTCCATGAACAGGAACGCTCCGGGGCCGCCTGGGCACTGGAATGGTTGACTCTACCTGCCATGGCGGAGGCGACTGGCGCGGCGCTCAATCATGCAGAGAGACTGATCGACTCGATCAAGCGGATTGGCGCGCCGGAATGATCTGGCGCGCGGCTCCTGTCATGCGGTGATCTGCCTGAGAGGCCGGTTCAGAATGGTCTGATTGTTCTTGCGTTTGCGTGGCGCCGCGAGATCCGCAAGCGCATCTGTGGCCTGACAGCAAATACTGCACGGTTTGACAGAGATAGGTGCAGGGAACCGGAAGACAGCGGGTGGTGACGGGCGTGCGTGGATAAAGATGGGTTAGCTCATATCCCCGCAAGAAGAAGGACTGACTGAAACTGCGTCACGCCCGAACGCTACAGCTTTGACGACTTGTGTTGCAAAGTACATAATCTCCAAATCAATCCCCTGAAGTCCCTGAAGCGCGCCATGTACGGCGGTGCAAGACCAGAACTCCTCCGGGCCATGATGTTGCCCCCGCCGCATAAATTGAGGGAGACCCGGCTAAAAGGCCATGAAATTCAAGCATGTTGCAACAATTCTGACGTCGAAGCTTCGCCTCGGGCCAAGCGTGCCGAAACCACTTCGACTGCCCCCTTGCAAGCAAACCGGGATAGTCCTAGGCAAAGATGCTACGGCTTTTACAGGTTAGTATCAGGAATTCAGAGGTTCAGAACATGACACGTATTACAAAGGCCGTCTTTCCCGTTGCGGGGCTGGGGACAAGGTTTCTGCCCGCGACAAAGGCGATGCCCAAGGAATTACTGCCGATCATCGACAAGCCGATCATTCAGTTTGCTGTAGAAGAGGCCATCGGCGCCGGAATCACCGAGCTGGTTTTTGTGACAGGGCGCAACAAGCGCGCCGTGGGTGATCATTTCGACGCCAATCTGGAACTGGAAAGCCAGCTTCTGGCCAAGGGCAAAAAGGAGCTGCGCGATCTGGTGCGCAATATCGTGCCAGAGGGCGTGTCCTGCATTTTCGTGCGCCAGCCAGAGCCGCTGGGGCTGGGCCATGCCGTGCTCTGCGCGGCCCCGGCTGTCGGCAACAACCCTTTTGCCGTGCTTCTGGCCGATGACTTCATGCAAGGCGAGACCTTGCCGACTGCGGCATTGGTTGCAGCCTTTGATCAGAAGCCGCAAAACCTTCTGTCCGTTTCCGAGGTCTCGGCCGAGGAGGTCTCGAAATACGGCATCTTGCGCCCTGGTGAGCGGGGCGCAGATGGGCTGATCTCCGTCAAGGGACTCGTCGAGAAGCCCGCGCGTGAAGACGCGCCCTCGCGACTGGCCTCTTTCGGCCGTTATGTGTTCACCCCGGAGGTATTTGCCGTGTTGCGCACGCTCAAACCGGGGGCCGGTGGGGAAATCCAGCTGGCAGATGCGATCGACCAGCTTGCAGAGGCTGGCAAGGTTGCGGCCATTTCCAACCCCTCACAGCGCTATGACTGCGGCTCGAAATTCGGATATCTGACCGCGATTGTCGATCATGCGCTGGCCCATCCGGACTACCGCACGCGATTTCTGGATTTGCTGCGCGACCGGTTGACCGGGCCTGGCTGCAGCCAATAAGCAACCGCGCGGCCTGCGCGGTCCGGGAAATCCTTGGCAGGCAGGGATGGAGCGCGCCGCATCTCTCTGCTGTGTTTCCTGCCCTCTGCGCTCTGGGCCTTCGCACGGCGCTCCTGGACGGGCTTCATCTTCCACGAGCACCCTGCGCCGCAGGATCTGCACCTCTGCAACCGGCGGCGCATCCTCCGGATAGCCGAAAGAGACCTTCCTATGGCTCGATCATCACCCTTCATATCAGGCCAGAAGAAACCATCACTGCACGGACCGAGTACAGTATCGAGGAACGCGACTGAGTTGCACGGCATTTATCTTGTTCTTGGTGCCTCAAGGATGTGGTAGACCCCAGTGGCAATACCTTTTAGTACCCATGAGGCGTGTCATGCCCGGATCAAGGAATTTGCGAAGAGGCAGGATCGCTTGGTGCATTACCTGATGCGCGAAGCGATTGCGCAATAGGTTGACCGGGAAAAGCGGCGTGAAGCCCTGCGGCGTGACGCTCTTTACGCATGGGAAGCCTACGGCTTTCCGGGAAGCATATGACCCATGAGGAGGCTGATGAGTGGATATCCCAGTTCGAAGCCGGGCTGGATCTGACCCCCCTGAATGGCACGACTGATCTGGACGCCCGAGGCGCTCCGGAACATTCAGGACTGTCATAAGTTCCTTGCCCCCCAAAAACCCCACGGCGGCCCCAAACGCGGTCCGGACCATCCGGGAGGGAACGCGTGTGGTGGCCGAACATTCTGCTGCGGGCCGACCCGTCTAGCAAATGGATCCAAGGTTCCGTGAATGGTTGATCGGGTTTGGCGATAGCGGATACTTGGCTCTGTATCGGCTCGATGGGAATAGGGCCGTGGTACTGGTCGTGCGGCATCAGAAGGAGGCGGGCTATGGGTGAGTTGGGGCATGCTCTCGGGTTAAGGGTTACAGATGACATGCAGTCATTTGCCGTTCGATCCTTCAGTGCCGGAGGATCGAAGGTATGTCCTGGCGGAGGCCATCGCGGCGCAATGTCTGGAAGGCTTAGTGCCATACTGGGCTGAAAAACTTGGCCGAAATAGGCAGATGGCTATTCAGGCTTCGGTGTGCGTGGATGGCTTGACTGTGAAATGACCGAAAAGCGCGTGCTACTGGCTGACAATGCTGGAACATTCATGGAAGCAACCATTTTCCTTTCAGACGCAGGGTAACCTGACCGGCAGCTCCGTCCCGTATAACTTCCGGTCGGTCAGGGTACGGGTGCTTGCGCGGCAGCGGGCGCTGTCGGGTGGGGCTTCCAGATCGTGACCACCCGTGAGAAATCTGAGGCGGGGTCAGCTGACGAGATTCTCGGCATAGCCAGACAGGATCCAGCCCGGCGGCACCGGCTCCGCCCGGACAAGACGCCCGGCCGTGAAGAGAAGCATATTGCGCGGAGGCTCGTTGAGCCCGGAGTTGTCAAAGACCATGCCCTGATCCGCCTGGCGCACGGCCTGCCGGATCATCCACACCCACATGCATCACGGTCACGATGAAGCCGCGGGCCTAGGCCTCTGTGATGACACACAGTTTCGAAGCTTGAGAGAAGACGGTCTCGGTCGCGAAGCTCTTTCGGTCCTCCAGCAGGCGGTTCCGGCGTTCAGCAACGATCTCGGCCACCCGGCAGGACGCCTCCATCGAGGCGTCCTTCAGCTCATCGCGCTGGGTCAGGTCCGCGTTGATGAACGGCCCGGCGAAGCTGGGCGCGACCCGGGTTTCGTAGAGGGTGGAATTCCCGGCCCGTTGGGGCCGACGTGCTGGACGAGGCTGGGTCTCATGCTGCGGCGTCAGATCCTGCATGCACGAGCTTCCCCGCCGCGTCGAGGCCCACACCCAAACCGAGTTTCCGGCGCTTCGCAAAGAAGGTCTTCTCGTCGACAGTGGGGGCGGACATCTTTTTGGTGAACGCATTCAGCCAAGCGGCCACCTCTTCGTCCCGCAGCGCGACCGTGTCGAGGCGGCCCTCCAGCGCCGCAGTCACGCGCGCATGGTCATAGGCGCCCGACTGCTCAATCGCGCGGCCGAGCCGGATCCGGAGGGTGATCTGGCCCGCGACAGTCCGTCTGTGCAGTACCGCCTCCCGGCGCACCGCAACCATCATGCCGTCCGCGAGCTTCACGGACTTGGCCATGCCATCCACCTATTTCCACAGTAGAGGTGGAATAATGCCACCTAAAATACTAGAGAGTATCTCCAGCCCAGGATCGCTCTGGGGATCAGAGTGAATTTTCCTGCATGGGGACGGCAGTCCGATCGCAGCCGGTGTCATAGAATCTGCCGACGGGTCGCTTCCAGCAGAGCCGCGCCACGACTGTTCACATTAAGCTTGGAATATATGCGTTTCACATGCGTCCTGATGGTCGATTCGGCGACACCAAGGGACCGACCGGCCTGTCTGAGCGTGTTTCCTTCCGCAATGCTAACAAGCACATCCATCTCGCGTTCGGTCAATGTGACCGGTTCTGACGGGGCCTCGGGGGCAGGCATGACGAACTTAAGAATGTATCGCGCGATTTTCGGGCTGAGGGGCGCACCACCCGCCATCATCTGCGACATCATTTCGATCAGGCTATCCGCAGCACTCTCCTTCAGGATGTAGCCCGATGCTCCCTGGCGAACTGCGGCGACCACGGTTTCCTCATCCTCGAAGATCGTACAAATGGCGGCTTCGACATCGGGTTGCGACCGGGCCAGATTGGCAAGCACATCAAGGCCGGTTCCGTCAGGCAAGCCGATGTCGATAAGGGCTGCATCGAAGCGATAGCGCCGCAAAGCCAACTGCGCCGCGCGCAGGTTGCAGGCAACTGCTGTGGCTTCAAAATTCACCGATTGCGAAAATATGGTCTGAAAGAAGATCGACCAGTCCGGGTCGTCTTCCACAATCAGAACCCTGTGCTTCATACTGCCCCCTTTGCCGCCGTGATCATGGGGCCATGTTACCGCGATTGCGCGCCGTTGTATGTGTTGTTGAAGGTCGCCAAGGGTATCGAGCATTCTACGACCCAGCCTTTGTCGTAGTCCCGGTCGATGGTCAGACGCCCGCCCAGTCGCGCGACGCGGGCTGGCATGGTTTTGAGGCCGCGCCCGCCCGGGTTTTCGGGTGGCCGATTGCGCGCAAGAGCGGCGCCCGCGCCGCTTATCCTGAGGATAAAGTCATCGCTGTCGCCCAGCATGGCCTGCGCCCTGATCTTGCTGTTTTTCCCGTGCCGCAGCGCGTTTGCCAGCGCTTCCTGTCCAATGCGCAGCAAGCTGAGCATCTGGGCAGGTTGCAATTTCAGGCCCTTTACCTGCGACGTACATTCGACGGTGATCTCAACCCCCAACGCTTTGGCCGCGCCCTGGTGGATATGGCACATATCCGAAAGCGCCTCGCCGATGGTATCGACGTCGCGGGCGGTCATGATGATGCGCAGATCATCTAGGCATCCGTGCAATGCATCCGCGCCTGGAAGGTTCTGCGCCTTGAACGACGCCAGCATCATCGACAGCCGATTGCCGACTCCGTCATGTAGATCCTCGATAAGCTGGGCGCGTTCTTGCGCAATGCTTTCCTTTTTCTCGGCAATGATGCGCGCTTCATAGGAACTGCGCAGTTCTTCGCGCGCCGCCTCTATCCTAAGATTAAGTTCAGCATTGGTTTTATGCGCACTTACCCAGGCGCGGGCATAGGCGTTGGCAATGGAAACCGATATGGCGAACAGGACAGCAGGCATCGCGATTGGCAGCAAAAGCACTGTTTCAAATGGCATCGCACCACCAAGCCAGGCCAGATCGTTGATTGTCGGCGGTACGATGCACAGCAATGCAAGCGCCAGTAAGATTTGGTCGCGTTCCGGGCGCATGGCCGTGCGTGCACAGACGAACGCGATGCAGCCGACCCCGATAACTGCGACCGGAAAATAGAACAACAGAGTCCTGTTTTCGAAGAAATAGCTATCAGGAAACAAAAACAGGATCGACGTGCCAAGTACGACCGCGCCAAAAATCACCCGCTCAGGCAGGCGCCAGGTCACACCGGATTGGCGCAACAGAAAAACCGAAAAGAAACCCACGGCCCAAGCGAGGCTGCTTGCCACAAGCGGGACCCAGACAGCGATAGGCAGCGGGACATTCTCGACATGCACATGCAGCGACCGAAGCGCAAAGATCACCATGGCTGCGGCAAGCAGCCCATAAGTGGCGAAATGGCTATGATCGGTCATCCTGCGGCCTTGCAACCAAACAAGGATTAGCGGAATGGCCATCACGAGGGTCGCCAGATTCGTGGCCAGTGGCAGGGTGGTCTGCAAGAAGCTGAGCCGGTCAAGAATATCATCGACCAAGGCTGTCGGTCCAAGCATCAACTTTGATAGTCCAGCAGTGGCGAAGAAGGACGCGGTCACGCGGATGATCAGGGTGTTTTCGCCCACGCGTAGCGCGTTGTCGGGCAGAGGAACCAGCCGTGGCGAGTACCACTCCCAGCTCAACGCGGGGTCTTGTTCGACATCCGCGTAAACCGGCTGTCCGTTAAGCACCAGCTCCACCGTTCGCGACACGCGCGGGATGACGATCGACATGTGCTCGAGCGGAACTTCTTCAAGTGAAAAGGAAATCGTATAGACACCAAGAACCAGCCCTGACGGCGCCCGCCCGTTGACCGGCACGTCGTTGCGCCAGTCCTGTGACAGACGCACGGGGCCTTGACGCAAAAGCTCTTCGCCCGTGTTCAGGACGGTGAATTCAACCGATTGGGCATGATCAAGCGTGACGACCGGCGGCGCTGCGCGATGCGGGTCAAATGTCAGGACCAGATAGCCGACCGCCAGAATGACTGCGCAAAATAGCGTCAGCGTTGCAATGGAATAACTCTGCCTGAGAAACACGATCTGTTCGCCCGCCGCTTCTGAGACACTAGCCATCGGTTATCCATACGTCAACTTGGGAGGCTCCGCGCCGGAAGATTCGTGCTTTCGTCGTGCAGATGCGCATCACTCAGAAGCTCCGGGTCAGACCGATAGAGACCCGCGCATTGTTGAAATCATAGACCTCGATCGTTGACTTGCGACGTTCCAGCAAAAGGTCCAGACGCGGCGCATAGTCGGCAAATTCGATTTCACGATGCAGCAATCCGATTGTGAGTGAACTTGTGCGGTCCGAGCGTACCCGTTGAAACAGGCTTGACGCCGCATCACGTCGCTCGCGCGCGTGGCCAAGCTCCATCGATGTGACCAGACCTCCGTCAAAGGCATATGTCGCCCCGACCCGGACGCCCGCCTGAAAGCCGCTTTCGAAATCGGTCCGCGCGTTCGTGCGGCCAACAAACGTGCTGGCGCGCAGGCCAAATTTCGGGCTTACAACATGGGTCAGATCAACCTGCGCCCTGCGCCTTGTTGCGTCGCGGTTTGGCAGGTTGTCGTGCCGGATACGTTCCAGATCGCCGCGAAACCGCAGCCTCGTGCGTTCGGTCAGGCGGGTTTCAAAGGTGGCGTAAACTCCGTAGCTGTAGGAAAAGGCCGAGGACCCGACCCAGCGGCGCGACCCGGTCAGCCCGAGGCCGCTTTCGCGGCCACCATCGGCGCGCAGGCTCAGCCCCAGTTCGGTGCCAAGGCGTATGTCGTTTAGCGCGCTGTTCTCAAACAGGCGCGCGTCGACGGAGCCCGAAATCCGCCCGCTCAGGTCGCGGGTGATCGGTGGCAAATAGGTCAGCCGACCGGTCATGTGAAGCGCTGTAGCCGCTTTGGCCTGTTCGTTCAGGGTGAATTGCTGACCAAGAATCGTGACAGTTTCCGCATTCGTCCGACGCCCGGGGTTGGATTCGGGCACAATGGCAAAGCTGAACTGCGCTTGCCGGCGTTTGCGTTCCCGAATGCGGTCCTCGTAGGTCTGGATGGCGTTGCGGGCTTCTTGGGGCAGAGCTCCGCCCCGAGCCTGTTCGAAGTGGAAACCGGCCTTTTCATCGTCCTGAACAAGGAAGTAGGCGCGTGCCAGTTCCAGTCGGAAACGTGTTTCAGATGGTGCCAGTGATACAAGACGTTCGAGAATCGGGATCGCGGTACGGGGGCGATTTTCGCGCATATGACCGACCGCCTCGGTCCATGTCTGCAATGCCGCGCGTTGCAACAATTCATGCCGGGACATTTGTTGCGGTGTGTCAGCTTGTCCTTCCGCCGTCCGTGCCACGGCCAGCGCCGGTGTCAAAAGGATCGCCAGACCCGCGGCAAGCAGGTGTCGCAGCTTGAAATTCATCACATGGCCTTGCGCATGTTCGAGGGGAATACGCAGCGCCTCGGTAGGGGCGCTGCGCAAGCCTGTCAGAATGGAACGACGTGCTGGGCGTCAGTTGCGATCTGCCGAGAAAATGCCCTCGACCTTGTCGGTGAAGCCTTCTTCTACATCAAAGACAGTACCATCCAGGATACCGATCACCTGACCGGCGCCATCAGTCAGGAAAGTTCCCTCAATCGTGCCGGTGAACTGGAATTCTTCGCTTGCGGGATTGAACAGTGACCCGCCAAGATTAGCCGCTCCGAAACTGCTACCGGTGATCACGCCATTGCTGAAGGTAAGCGACCCTGTGATGGGAATATCGTCTGCTTCATCGTCGTAGGCAAGGAAGCTGTCGAGGACGCCCGACACCAACGCTGTGTCGAAATTTGCGGTCAGTCCGATGTCGCCCAATACGGATGTTCCTGTTTGGCCTTCGGGGGCGTTATCCAAGACCATTCCCACCGTCCCTGAATAGGTCGCCGATCCATCAAGGCCACCGACATCAAATCCTTCACCGGCATTGCGCGCCAGGAACTCGTCGATCAAGGCTTGTCCGCTGGGATTGAGCAGATTGTATTCGGCGCTTCCGGGTGCAGGGATGTTAGACGCGTCATAGACGCTGTCTTCATTTCCACCGCCGTTGCCGTTGCCGTTGCCACCGCCATTGCCGTCGCCCCCATCGTTGATGGGCTCCCCCGTGCCGCTTCCTCCACTAGTGCTGCTGCCACAAGCCGCCACCGCTGTCAGCAACGGTATCAGGAGCCCAAGCGCCACTAAGCGTTTAATATGCATATTCTTCCCTCTTTTCGATTAATTCCGCGCCGGTAACTTAACAACCGGTTGAGTTCTCGGCGTCCCCCGTTCGGGGGACGGTTTGGAATGTTTTTGGCAATTTCGGTGGCCTCGGGGTGAATGTCAGAGAAACTGATCGGGAAACAGGGCAGCATGCGTTGATCTACTTATCGCGATCACCACGCGCCGGGGAATGGCGACGACTGGTCCGGCCGATGCCCGTCTTTCGGTTCGGGACCCCGTCGAGGAAGCCGAGCCTCACATCCAGAAGGAGAAGGACGCGCTCTTCATCGGCATGCTTCGGATCCATATCGCCAATCTCATCAAGCCTCGCGGGCATGGCGCACCAGCGGTAGAGGCCAGGCCTGCAGCAGATTATTCTCAAGGTCCCCGACGACTACCAGAAAATCAGGCTGTCGAGTTCCACCAACTCGCGGGCATAGATCCCTTACTGGCGATAGAGCGGTAGGTGTTTGATCCCACGGTTTGATTGTGCGATCTTTTCGCAGGAATGGAAGGGAAGCATCTTAGGACAAGTTCGTCAGGGGAGCGCCACGACCACTAACGCTGTCAGAGCTGCAGTACAGCGATCGCAAGCTTCGCTCGCGCAGCTGAGCCGGGAGCTGGGCATCAATCCTAAGTCCGTCGCGAAGTGGCGCAAGCGCGAGGCTGTTGAGTGTTGATTGCCACTTCTGTAACTGAATCGCTCCGGGTTTGTCGGA
The DNA here is from genome assembly GCF_001884735.1 of Natronohydrobacter thiooxidans. Lineage (GTDB taxonomy): Bacteria > Pseudomonadota > Alphaproteobacteria > Rhodobacterales > Rhodobacteraceae > Roseinatronobacter > Roseinatronobacter thiooxidans_A. The sequence continues at coordinate 46,410 of NZ_MJAP01000009.1, forward strand.
GACCATCAACTTAAGTTGGGATGATGGTTATGACGAAAAGCAAAATGGCAAATCGCTACTCGCCCGAGGTCCGCGCACGTGCGGTGCGGATGGTGTTCGAGCATCAGGGCTCATACGAAACGCAGGCGGGCGCGATCGCGGCCATTGCACCCAAGATTGGCTGTATTCCCCAGACGCTGCGCGAATGGGTCAAGCAGGCCGAGAAAGACAGCGGCATGCGCGATGGGGTGACCACTGAGGAACGGGACCGGATCAAGGCCCTGGAGCGTGAGGTCCGGGAGCTGCGCCAGGCGAATGAAATTCTCCGCAAGGCGTCAGCTTATTTTGCGCAGGCGGAACTCGACCGCCCACTGAAGCGATGATCTCCTTTATTGAAGATCAGCGTGTTGTTTACGGCGTCGAGTCAATCTGCAGGGTTTTGCCGATTGCGCCGTCAACGTTTTATCACCGCCTTGCACGTCGCGCTGACCCGTCCAAAGCATCGGCGCGACATCAGCGGGATGCGGAATTGCGACCAGAAATCAAAAGGGTCTGGGATGAAAACTATCAGGTCTATGGCGTCCGCAAGGCGTGGCACCAGATGAAGCGCGAGCGCTTTGAGGTGGCTCGCTGCACGGTTGCGCGCTTGATGAAGCAGATCGGCATCCGTGGGGCTGTGCGCGGCAAGGTGGTCAAAACAACGGTTCCAGACACGTCAGCGCCTTGTCCGCGTGACAAGGTGAACCGTCAGTTCCGGGCACCGGCGCCAAACTTGCTGTGGGTCAGTGATTTTACTTACGTGTCAACCTGGCAAGGCTTTGTATATGTGGCCTTCGTCATCGACACATTCGCTGATGGCATTGTGGGATGGCGGGTATCGCGGTCAGCCAAAACTGACTTTGTGCTCGATGCTCTTGAGCAGGCCCTGCACGATCGACGGCCCGTCCAAAAGAGCGGATTGGTCCACCACTCGGATCGCGGCGGGCAATATTTGTCCATTCGATACACCGAGCGTTTAGCCGAAGCCGGTATCGAACCATCGGTCGGCAGCGTTGGTGACAGCTACGACAACGCCCTCGCGGAAACCATAAACGGCCTCTACAAAACCGAGCTGGTTCACCGCCAGGGACCGTGGCGCAACATGCAGGATCTAGAAATGGCCACCCTCGGCTGGGTCGATTGGTTCAACAACAGGCGCCTGCTTGGCCCAATCGGAAACATACCGCCAGCAGAGGCCGAAGAGAACTTCTATGCACAGCGCGACGTGCTCGATATGGTCGCGTGAAGTGAAGCTATAGGTCTCCGATGAAACCGGGGCGATTCAGCCCCCGTGCGGCCCATCCAATCCGCCAACACAGATCGGTCGATAGGCACACCATGACGGGCCATCACCACGGACTGGCGATTGAGCGGCATATATTCTGAATGCTTGGACACGGCGACCTGCGCCAGCAGCGCCTCGGTTGGCCAACTCCCCTCCAATAGATGCGCAGGTGCCTTTGCCTGGACCACACCGGTGCGCCCCTTGGGGCAGGCATATCGGGGACGCACGGTGACAATGACCTGATAGCGCGCGGGGATGTAATCCAGCCGTTCCGTGCGGTCTTCGCCGATCCGGACCATGTCACCGCATCCACAGGGGCAGACGATGCTGTCGGGTTCGACCACCTTCTCGACGCGGGGCAGGCTTTCGGGCAATGCGCGGGCCTTGCGTGTTTTGCGGGGTTTCTTCTTCTCCGGATCGCTCGCGCTGGCCGCTATTTTCTCTTCTGCCTCGGCAATCTGAGCCTGCGTCTCGGCGATAGCCGTTTCCAGATCTTCCAGCGCCAGTTCCAGCTGGGCCGGATCGAGCTTCTCGGATTTCGGCCCGAACTTGGTGCGGCGATAATCCTGAACCTGACCTTCCAGCTTCTCGATCAGCCCCTCAAGCTCTGCGATGAAGGCCTCCTTCTCGGCGACCACAGCCTGTTCGTGCTGACGCGCCGCGCGCTCGACCGAAAGCTCGAGCTGAACAGCCGCGAAGGCCTTCATCACCTCGGGCGGCAGGTCCGGAAACTGGCTGAGATCGAAGGGCTGCGACATGCGCATTTCTACCCGAACCGGGACAGAAAGACCAATAAAACAACGCCAAAAACAGCGGCTTGAGTCATCCTGCCGCAGTCGGTGCCAGAACCCTTTGCGCCACCACCCGCCGCCAATCCAGACCTTCGAACAAGGCTTCCGCCTGCGCCCGGGACAGCCGCATAACCCCGTCCTGAATCTTCGGCCAAGCGAAGCCGCCCTGTTCCAGAACCTTGTAGATCAGCACCATTCCGGTGCCGTCCCACACAAGGATCTTCAACCTGTCCCCGCGTTTTGACCGAAACACCACCGTCACCCCGGAATGCGGGTCGAGCTTCAGCTCCGTCTGCACGATCAGCGCCAGAGCGTTGTGACCGCACCTGAAGTCTACCGGCTTCGTCGCGATCAGGATCGGCAGCCGCTGACCCGCGACGATCATGTCGCCCCGCGCAATGCACGCACCAGCGCGGCCGCGCGCTCCACCGTAACATCACCAGGAACGCGCAAGCGCAGATCGGACCCGACCTCAATCGTCATCACGCCGATGCCAGCCTGCGCGGCCTCAGCCGTGAAAGACACCGGTTGATCCATTGGCTCAGGTAGAATGGACAGCGGCACAAAGGCAGGCTCCGCCGCCTCCGACCCTGGCGATCCGTTCAGCGTATCCATCAGGTCACCCGGCAAAGCCAGCCGACCCTGCCGGGCATGGCGACGCCAATCTGACAGGTGATGTGGGAGCAAATCGTATTTGCGAGCCACATCCACGACCCGAGCCCCAGGCCGATAGCTCTCCGCGACGATCTTCGCTTTCACTTCCGCTGGCCATCGGCGATTGCGCCGTCGCGGTTCAACAATTTCACACCGCCCCATAAATCCATCGCCACCATCCGCCATGCGAAACCTCCATCTGCTCGCGCAGACCTTCTCGCAGGCGCATCACGCGTCAGGAATATAACAAATCAATGGGTTGGAGACGTCGCTTACAGTTAACGCAACAGTCCCCTACGGACCTCGTACGGCCTCAGCTTCCCGCTTACGGAACAGGGAGCCACTCTAAAGCAAATTGTAATTCTTACCAATTCGCTCGACCGCCTCAGCAGCCATCTCGCCACACTTCTGTGGATCCCAGTCGATATCGTCGCGACGCTTCAATCGTATAGCAATACTCCTATCCCAATTGCCACCGTCCGGGTAAGGTTCCGGCAATTTTGAAGGTGTGCCGACCAACTCACACCCAAACAGTTTCGAGCAATTGTCGAACTCTTCTTGGATCAGTTGTGCCAAGTCACGCGGCGTGATTTTCTCTCGCATCACTTAATGCCTCGCATGCTAACTTCTTAGTATCAACTTCTACAAGTCCATCATAGCGGAGAAGTTCCATACCAAACATCACCGCTATGTCGGTAGATACACCAGCAATATCAGGGTGTCTGGAGCACATAATTTGCTTGATACTTTCGACTGTTCTGCTTCCGTCACAAAGACAGAGTAATTCGAGAGATAAATGGCTTAGATGAAGCACCTCAGGCCAGTGCCCAAGTAGCCTTCGGGTCGCCAAAGACTCTCCAGATCGGGGCAAGGTGTCGAGCTCAAGATGTTTCCCGACGCGGAGCTTAAGATCAATGAAGCTGACAGGTGATTCGATGATTCTAACGCCACTACAAACTTTAGGAACTGAAGTGTCAGCAAACGCCTTTACATAGACACGATCCTCCGAACTCTCCCGCTTCTTGTCATTGTGCTCCGATTTATCCTTTTCGTCACCAATGCTCTCAATTGCAACCTCATCAACTATGGCGAAGTAGTCGCTCACAAATCGTATTAGGTCCGGCCATCGAGTTGAGTCAGCGTGCTGCTCTTTGAGAAATCTCAGAAAATCACTTCTGAAGGCCTTTGTCTGAAAATAAGGAGCAAGATCACTTGGGTTAGATTCACTACTTTGGGAAAGGACCCATACCTTGAAACTTTCATACACGTCAATGATATGGCTTTCAGAAGTGTGCAACATGCTTAGAAGCCACGAAAAAGCGCGGGCACCATATAGCAAAAAAGAACGGACTTCCTTAAGCCATTCCCGGTCAAGATCAGTTGGAATGGCGTAAAAATTTGGAAAGATGTTTGGGTAAGATGCGATGAACTCACGGTCCTCATCATCTTGTTCCCACCCCTGATGAGACATATCTGATACGATATCATCAAAAGTAAGTTGTGCCTCATACTGGCGCGAGAGTGGAGTGTCGGCGAGCGGAGCCAATATATGTAGTTGTGGAATGCTATTTTCGTAGGCAGTTGACCGAGCAAAAAAATCAGCTGTGTCTCGGACGTCCAGCACGGTTTCATCTGGAAAGCCTGTGATGAGGGAAACGGCACAATTCATGCCAAGATCACTTGCAGATCGAATGGTATCAATCGCATCAGATAGTACTAAGTTTTTCTGGATGGTGTGTTGAAGGCGTTGAGAGCCAGTTTCAATGCCAAAGAAGATGCCTCTACAGCCAGAGTCCGCCATGATTTCGAGTAATTCCAAATCGACTCGGTCAGTCCGTGCGCTGCAATTCCAGAACAGATCAACTTCCGCTGCCTTCACTAAGTCGCAAAACTCAATAACTTTTCTCTTATCAACGGTGAACATGTCGTGGATTAGATCGAAGAGAGCAATCCCATAGCGATTACGCAAAGAAACCATCTGCTCAACGATCAATTCTGGCGACTTTAGCCGAAACCTGCGGCGAAAAAAGTCGTTAGTAGAGCAAAACGTACATGCGTAGGGGCAACCTCGACCTAATTCCAACGGAATGAATTTAGCCTTCGAGATGGCTGAGTAAAGGTCGAATGATGGAACGGGCAATGCGTCAAGGTTTGCGATTATCGGCGGTGATTGGGTTCTTTTAACATCACCACCTCTGCGGTAGGTGATCCCGGGAACTACAGATACGCATGTGCCTCTCGTTAGTGCTTCGATAAGTGCCGGAAAGGTTTCCTCGGCTTCATATCGTACTACAAAATCGATGAAATTGAATTCCTTCAATGTAGCTTGATCAACGGCCGATGCTTGAGGACCTCCCAGAACCACAGTGCTATGAGGGCGCGCTTTCTTTACGCCTTCGGCAAGTCGCAGGGTAAGTGGATAGGTGCTGCAGATCGTTCCAAAGCCGATAAGATCGAACTCAAGTTTGCTGAGGCGTTCAATGACATAATCGAAAAAGCGTTGTCCTTGACAGTGATGATCAGAGCGTAAGAAGTCATAGTAGGCAGTGTTCAGATCAAAGAGAAAATGATCAATGCCTCGATCCTTTAGGACTGCAGCCAGAGTAAGAATACCTATTGGCGCATGTTCTGCTAAATTGCGTATTGCATCAGCCTCCGCGACGGATTTCTCAAATTCCGTGACGGTAGCTGGGCTAACAAGACAAACCTTCATCGAGGCCTCCCACGCGAGGGTAGTTGTTTGCGGGAGGCTCCCGCAAGCTTGAATCGACTACGCAGCCTCCCGCAATGATTCGCTTTCTACGCTAGAAAACGATAACGACCGTTACTATAACGGATACGTTGCTTGCCGATGCAGCTCTACGGATGGTATCGGCGATGTTATTCTGAAATTCGCCTTTGAGTCCGTCAATCTGCTCCTCGCTCAGTCCCATATCAGGTAAAACCAAGACAGCTTTCTTCGAACGATCTTCAGCCATTAATAAATCCTCCAGTCAGCTTAAAATTTTTATACTGCTCGATGTTGATGTTAACATATCTGAGCCGTTAACGCTACAATTTCTGTCACAGATGTTTGAATCTGTAGAGAGGCTCTGTTGCAACAGAACCCTTTAGAGGCGATCATGTGGTCTAGGTCACGTGGCGGTCGAGCGTCACGGTCGCACCCAGCCATCGCGCTCGCGATCAAATGCCTGTGCGTCTGGCACGTTTGCAATCCCACCGCTATGATCGACAGAAACATATCACCCTTTCGACCATGGCCGACGTCCCGTGGGCGAGGGCTTGGATTGCTTGTGAAAGCAAATTTCTGGAGAAAAATGCGCATATTGACAATCATCACCGCCCTGTTCTGGGCATCCTTTGCCAGCGCCGAGCCCCTGCGCATCGCAAGCTGGAACATCGAGCATCTGGTCGTCGGCACTGACAGCGGCTGTCGGCCGCGTAGCGAGGCGGATTTCCAGCGCGTGCGCGATGTCATCGCAGAAGTCGATGCCGATATCTGGCTCTTGCAGGAAATCGAAGGCGCAGCAGCCCTTGCCCGGGTGTTCGAAGACGATGAGTGGGTGGTGCATATCGAGGAGCGCAGGCCGCGTCGATCCTATCCGGAATGCCGAAATACCCCTGGCCAACGCCTCTCGTTTCAGGCCGCTGCGATTGTCATCCGCAAGGATGTCGCGCATCGCCGTCTGCCTGATCTCAAAGCGCTCGATGTCTCGGGGCGCGGATCGCTGCGCCATGGCGTGCTGATCGAGCTGACAGGCCCCCGCCCTCTCACCATTCTCAACACCCATCTGAAATCCGGCTGCTTTGGAGGCACAGGGCGTCAAGCCTGCGGCGATCTCTTCGCGCAACTGCCTGTGTTGCGCGACTGGTATGACGCACAAAACGGACCCGTCCTCATTGGCGGCGACCTGAACCGTCGTCTCGAGGTTCCGAATGACGCCTTCTGGGCTGTTCTCAACGAGTATAACGACCTGCACATCGCAGGCGCGGGCATCCGCCCGAACTGCCTGCCTCAGTTCCGCGAGTTCATCGATTTTCTGATCCTGAACGATGATGCAGTTGGTGCGAAGCTGCAGGGCTCGTTCGCCGAGACGACCTTCAGCGGGCCGGTCGCCGACTATCCGTCAGACCATTGCCCGATCTCCGTCGATATCGATCTGGGGCGGTTGTGACCGTGGTGCCTACTGCCAAGTTGTCTGAACTGACTGGTTCAAAACCCGTCCATTTCGTCCGTGTGGCGCTCTTCACGCTCCGCTAGATGCTCTCCGTCTTGACCCCCGGCCTTGACGCCGTGCTATTTCCCTTAAAAATATATAACGGCGTAAAGAGCATAACAGATTGTTAACGAAAGCAGCCTATAGTTTATGGAGCTAAGACGGGTGCAAAATGGCGAGTGGGTACGAGAAGGATGCTTGCAGTGGTTCACTGAGCGGAAGCAGAAAAAATAGCAGACGGACACGGAAATTTCAGAGGAGGATAAATAACTTTATTCTCCTCTGCGGCTGGTTAATTTTTTGTATAGTCTGGATTGGCCCTATATGGGCACTGCTATGGTAGTAGTTACCACGAAATACTAATACGAAGTCTCGATACCACACGAAGATTCAATCTTTCCCCACCTTGGGGACCGTTGATGGCATGGATGCCCCCTCCCGACGGCGTCACATTGTGCCAAGGTGATGTTTGTTGAAGACATCACAGAAGGAGAGAGCATCCATGCCATCAACTGTACCGTCCTGAGCGTCAATCAACATTTGAAGATAGCCAGCTTCTTTAACCGACCAGTCAGTGTCGCGGTTTGCGTGGTCGTCACCAATTGCACGTAGCGGGACGACCACCTGTTTGCGAAGATGTGGGGTCTCTTGACTTAGAATGCTCAACCCCACAAGTAGGATTTCCCGAGTCTGTAGAAAACCAAGTTCTTCGACGCGTTCTATGAACCCGCAAACTTCCTTGACTAGATCATATCGGATCAATTCGCTCGTCACGGTTGTGCCTCCCTATTTGAACTCATCTTTATCCCTAGCTGTAGTTGGTTGATTAAGTCTTAATATGTCGGGCGGTGGAGTCAGCAAATCGTGTTGGCGCGCGGGCCTGAAGCGAGCAGCGGCCTGAGCACATCCAAGTAGGAGCGGTCCGCGTTGTTCTTTGCGGCGTGCCAGCGGCCGTAGGCGGCAAGGTTCTTTGACGCGGGGCCACAGAAGGGCTGCATGAAGGCGCGGAACCGGCTGATCAGGGCGTTGACGGTGTTGATGTGGTGACTGCGCGGGGGGCGCTTCGAGCGCCGTCCGGCATTCAGTGAGAAGTGCGGGATATGCTCGTCCTTCGCGATTCGCTCGTAGGTGACGAATCCGTCCGTGCAGAGCACTGCATCGGGCGCCATCACGGGCAGCAGCGCAGCGGATGTTGCCTGCTGGCCCGCATCGGCGATGACCTCGAAAGCCCGGTGGCTGGCGCGATCGGTTACCGCGACGAGCTTCTTCTCCCAGGCCCGCAAGCCCTCCGGAGGTGCCGTCACCGAGCCATTCCATCGCTATGCGCCCGCTCTGGTCCGACCCCACCGCAGGCGTGCGTCGCCCCCGCAGCGCGGCCGGGCTGCCGGCATTGGCCCGAGCGTCGATCTCAAGGACGGCCTCCGCACGCTTACGCGCATCGGCCACGAGGCCCTCGGCTTAGCGCAGCTCCTGCGGGGTCAGGCGGGCGAGCATGCGGCCAAACTCGGTTGGATCGAAGCGGGGCATGGCGGGTCTCCTCGGGCCTCGGAAACCTCAGCATACCTCATTGACGCGTTGAAACAAAGTGCGAACCAACACGATTTGCTGACACCGCTATCCATACCGTGCTGACCGATAACGGCATCCAGTTCACCAATCGCAAGCGAGACACATACGCCTTCGAGCAAATCTTCAGCCGCGTCTGTCGAGAAAATGGCATCGAGCAGCGGCTGACCAAGGTGAACCACCCTTAGACGAATGGCCAGGTCGAGCGGATGAATCGTTCCTTCAAGGTAGCAACAGTGAAGCGATACCACTACGAAACCCATTCCCAGTTGCAAACGCTCGTCACAGATTTCATCGCGGCATACAATTGCGCGCACGGTCTGAAGACGCTCAATGGCCTCACGCCCCAAGAATACATCTGCAAAATCTGGACAGCGGAACCAGAAAGGTTCATCGTTTGCCCAAGCCATCACACGCTGGGACTAAACACCTAGTCGCTTATCTCGAGCGTGCCCGCCCGCCGATAGACGCAGCAGGCTGGCCACCCTTTCGGCCGTTTGCTTGAGTGGCAGCTTGAACAGCACCTTGATCGACAGGCAGAACCGGATCGCCGCATCAGAGAAAACCGGCGGGTGCCCCGGACGGCCCTCATGCGGCGCGTACCAGCCCATCTCCTTGTCCAGCCAGAGCAGCAGTGACCCGCGCTTGCTGAGGGCCGCGTTGTCGTCAGACCAGTTCGTCACGCGGTAGTGGGCGGGCTTAGGCTTGCTCATGCCGCCCATCTAACCGCATGAATTCATGATGTGCATCCCGCGCGGTCGGGGTTCTGCAACATGTATAACCGCCCCATGCGCAAGAGGGTTTCTAGATCAGTTTCGCGCGCTGTCGGGTGCTGACATGTATCCGGCCTCAGTTGCGGCCATCACCATGCCGCGGGCCCGTATGGTGTTCGCGGATCAGGTCCCAAATCAACGCCGCGTGCTCGATGGCACTTTGTTGCAGGCTGGATTCCCTGATCCCGTCTCACGACCGTTGCGCCAAACTTCTCCTTGCCCTCTTCCGCGCCGACGTCCTCGCGACCGACGGTCGGCTTACGCCGCCGCGGTCGGAGACCGGTAGACGCCGCCACGGGCCATCAAAGCCCAGACGATCCGCGCCATCTTGTTCGCCAGTGCTACGCGCACCAGCATCGGCGGCTTGCGCGTTAACATTCCACCCAGCCAGGTGCCCGGCCGGGCTGCGGCATGGACATGCCGTTTGATGATGACGCTGTTCGCCCCGATGATCAGCAGCCGACGTAAGGATCGCTCGCCCATCTTCGTCGTGGACCCTAGCCGTTGCTTGCCACCCGTGGAATGCTGGCGGGGTGTCAGACCCAGCCACGCCGCAAAGTCGCGCGCTTTGCGGAAGGTCTCAGGCGGCGGGGCCAGCACCGCGATGGCGGTGGCGATCAGGGGGCCTATGCCGGGCACCGTCATGAGCCGCTGGGCCACCTCGTTCTCCTTGGCGCGGCGCGCGATCTCGGCGTCGAGCTTGCCGATCTCCGCTTCAAGATGGGTGAGGGTGCTGACCAGCACCTTCAGCGTGCCGATGGCATCGGCGGGCAACCCGCTGCCCGGGTCCTCGACTATGGCGAATAGTCGTGCAGCGTTCGCGGCGCCTTGCGGCACGATCTGGCCGAACTCGCCCAGGTGGCCCCGGAGCGCATTGATCGCCTGCGTCCGCTGCCGGATCAGGAGCTCGCGGATCCGGAAGACGGTCGCGGCTCCTTGGGTCTCCTCGCTCTTCACGGGCACGAACCGCATCGTCGGGCGCATCGCCGCTTCGCAGATTGCTTCGGCATCAGCCGCGTCATTCTTCTGGCGCTTCACGAACGGCTTGACGTAGGCGGGCGGAATCAGCCGCACCTCATGTCCCAGCTTGCCAATCTCGCGGCCCCAGAAGTGGGCACCTCCGCAAGCTTCAATCGCGACAACGCATCGCTGCAGCTGCCCGAAGAAAGCCAGCACCTGATCCCGCCTTAGCTTTTTGCGGAAAATTGCACGCCCAGCAGCGTCAGCACCATGCGCTTGGAACACATTCTTCGCCAGGTCGAGCCCGACCGTGATAATCTCCGACATGACCGTCCTCCTTTGTGGATCCTCACAGACCCACCTTGGCACAAAGATGCCGTCAGGGGGCGGTCACATCATCAACGCCCATTGTCGGGGGGGGGGGGCGAGCACATCATCAAAGCCTATCAAGGTCGACGCGGCTCGCGAAACATCGCGATTACGTGAACCTTCCCGCAATCAGGATGACCAATCGCCTTCATTGGCGATCAACTTTTCTCCAAGAAAAGGATATCAATCTAATAATAACCCTGAGACAGTATCTGGAGAATGCCGCCAGGAGATCACTGTTCCTAACAGGTACCGCTAAGACAGGGCCTGTTATCCAGTAAATGGTAATGAAAACTCGCCCTAAGAAGAACTTGCACAAGAACTCATCTCGAAAACTTCGTAGAAACACCACATCAGGATGATATGGATTCCTGTAAGCTGCTGTCGCAACGAAGCAAGACCCTCCAGAAGAATGAGCCTCCTCTTCCTGCTCCTCGTTGTCGAGAGGCGGCGTGGGTTTGGCTGGCTCATTTGTAGAATTATCTGGAGGACTATTTGAGAAAACTGAATCTATGTGATTCTGCCAAAAATTATCATCATCATCTTCGATACTACCTTGATCAGTTTCACCGGCATTAATTGGCAGGCCATCATGGTTCAGATCTAAGTTTGTCACAAGTGTCTGCGCAAGCTCTGGATTGAACCAGTTAACAATGATTTCTGCGCCAAAGTCATGGAATATACCACCTTCGACGGTCCGGGGAACAGAACCCAGAAACTCCATAAACTGCGCCTTATCCATCTGGTTGAAATAGTAACTCAATTCCTCGGCACGCTCGGCAGCAGTCATGAAATCAAGAATAAAATCCTCAATATCATGCATGCGATCTCCGCGACCGACAAGCTCCACCTCAAGCTTTGACCTCTCGTCACGGATTATCAAATTATAACTGCCGCTAGAATGATCTTCAAAGGCCGAAAGCGATTCAATAAAATAAAGGTCGTCTTTGAAAAGGCCGCCGAAGCTAAGCACGTCACCATTATCAGGATTGAAGTCGATGATTTTATGGCTTCCAGATCCCTCAAAGTGATACAAATTCATTCCACCATTACCCGCGACGGTCGCCTTGTCACCAGCTATATGGAATAGGTCATTTCCATCGCCACCAATCAAGGAGTCGGATTCGCCAGAAGATACAAATATATTGTCCCCTCCATCTGACTCCATATGATTTTCTCCGGCTCCCCCTTTGAGAATATCGTTACCCCGCCCTCCGTAAATTAAATCATTCCCCTCCCCTCCCGACAATATATTGTTACCCGCTACACCTCGGATAATATCGTCGCCGAGATTGCCGAATATAGTATCGTTACCCTGACTTCCAATCAGATAGTCAGATAGATGAAGATTTGGGTCTATCAGCTGATCTGTGCCCATCATGGAGACACCCACGCCATGAAGTGTATAGGAAATTTTCATCAGGCTGTTCGCGCCAAGTTCTATGTTTCCATTTTCATCTTGCAGTGTTTCCTCGTTCCGCGTCGTGACCAGGCCTCTTGCATGAATAGAGAGAGGATCTCCCTCATCCACTTCAGTTCGCGGATCATCATGTGCGCTCATATATTGAGCCCACACATGGGTGTACTCATCAGGAATAAGCTTGTCGTTTATGCTGAACTCTATCGAATCGTCGCTTCGATTTGATATGAATATCGTGAGCTGCTCTCTCGATCCATAAGCTTGTATCAAGATGAGGTCGCCATGCATGCTCTGGTCGAGATTTAAAATTACGTTTTCAATTTCTACATCAAGAAGTTTCTTGCCGATCAAATTCTGCGCCATCATCCTGTATGCTTCACCGGCCGGCGTTAGGTGTATGTCTATTTCATGGGGCTCCTTTCCCTCGCCATGTGTATGCGACATTTTTGCAAGCTTTGAAGAGAGATGCTTATAATTGGTGCCCCAGACGTTGGCCTCATCGACACCATTTTTTATCATTGTTTTAAATGTTTCTGTGAGCAAACTGGCTTGCTCCATGCCAGTTATTTCACTATAACTTGAGATATTCCATTCGGAAAACAACACCTTCAGGTTGCCGAAGCCCTCATCGTCAAGAAACTCTTGGATTGCGTTCCATCTTTGGGACTGCCCCATGGCCTGCGCCAGGTTCCTTGGATAGAAGTGAGCAATTACCATGTCGATATTTTCTTTTGCCTCGGAATCCAAGCCATTGATTATGGTGGTATTGCTTTCAGGACCGCGCCAATATGCACCTGTTTGAATCGCTATATTTGGTTGAATCCATTCATGCGGAGAGCTTAGTTTTTCTCTATGCATTTCATAAATTACACCCAGCCCTTTAGCATAAGCATTCGCGATTAACCCGTATTCCTCTGCGGTCATGCGTTCGTCGTGATACCACCACTCATTACCGATTTCGAAGGTTCTAAAAACGGGTGGCCCATATTTTCCATCAATCATGTCTGCGACGGTTAGCAGAAACTCACTCAGCGCTTCTTCGTCTACGGTTCTTTGCCCGAATTCGCCCTCAGTCAGAAAAGTATGAGTTGGCAGAACAAAGGTAATATCGCCACCTCTTTCATCTGCAAACTCCAGTGCTTGCCTCAAAGACACAATGTCTGGGTGGTCATCCTCGAAAATTTTCTTTAATGAACCATCTTTGTGCGAAAGGCGCTCAGTGACCGTTCCGCCTGGATATCGAAAGTTTGTTGCTTCGATCCAGTTTGAGAATCGGTCTAGGGGGCTCCCTGGCGAAGTGCGGTTACCACCATACATGATATTGCTGCCGAAGTGGGCTTGTGTAACGAGCATATGATTTCACCCCTAAATTCTTGAGAATTCTGGGTTAGTGGGCTGAATCGCTGGTTAAGATGGATAGACTCCGGGAAAAGTTATTCTTGAAAATTGTCCTTTTTCAGTCGCAGTGGGCGAGGTTGCAGAACTCTCTACCGTTGAGGATTCACATCACGAATCCATGTGGTTAGCCGAGCGGCATGAGCAGGCCGAAATCCGTGCTCTATCTCACGGCGAACTCGTCCTCCTATAACGATGCGTTCAGGAAGCGCGGGCCGTTACTGATCTAGCTGGACAAGAAGACGGCCAGGCACGCCCCGCATGAAGGCCGGTCTGGACGCCCAACGGCGTTGGCGAATGCGACGATCCAGTTCTTCCTGTCGATCAAGATGCTGTTCAAGCTGCCGCTCAGACAGACCGCCGGGATAGTCACCAGTCTGCTGCGGCTCGCGGGGCAGAGTGGCGCCGTCAGTTTCTACAAGTTCGACATCACGCTACCGCGCGCACCAAGGCTGCTGGAGCTGACGTGCGGCACGACCTCCCAGCCGATTCTGGAGATCACACAAGGTCAGGTCATCAAGGAAAGCCTGATCATTCTCCGGTATCTCGAACAGGTTTTTGCGGATCCACCCATCGCGCGCAGTGACGCCTGTGAGCGCGCTGTCAAGAACATGCTGGTCACGCTAGAGGGGTCGCTCACGGTGGCTGGTTATACATTCGTGATGAACCACGACTGGACCCGGCGCGCCCGGTTCGAAGCAACGATGTTGAACCACTATGCTCGGCTGAATGATTCTCTGGTGCAGATCAATCCGGCGGGAACCTGGCTTTTCGACCGCTTCGGTTGGGCGGAGGCGGTATTCACGCCCCTCTTCAGGCGTTTCTGGTTTCTCGAATATTACTGGGGCTTCGACTTACCGACCGGGGGGGCGTTATGCCCGCATGTGCAAGTGGCGCGAGGCTTGTCTTGACCATCCGGCAGCGCAGCAGGTTATCCGCGAAGAGATCTTCAAACTCTATTACGACTATGCGCTCGGCGCGGGAAACGGGGCGCTTGTCGAGAGCCGCACGCGCTCAAGTTTTGTCTTTGCGCCGCATTGGTCCGAACGTCCATGGCCGCCAACAGATAAATACGCGCCAACCGCTTCTGACAGGGATCTGGGCCTGCTTTAATCGGTATCAGCGACCGGTGTCAGGATAGCGGTTCGGCGACAAGGGCCGACAGCGCTTCGATCAGGCTGTCGGCATCGTGGCGCAGCGGGTCGTCGATGGCCTCAGTCAGCCCTTGCATCATCACGACACCCAATATGGCAAAATGCAGCGCCACCGCCTCGCGCCGGGTCGCCTGCGGATCTTTGCCGGGCACGTCCAACGCTGCGGCCAGCGCATCGTACATTTGCCGCGTTACCGGGTGGATCGAGGTGTTGATCGCACCATTGCCACGGGCCTTTCCCAATCGCGCACCCATTTGCGGGGCCAAATACATCAGCCGGAAGCGCTCCAGATCCGCCAGATGAAACCGTGCAATCTCATTGACAAAAGCCGCCCTAGCCTCGTTCGGATCGCTTGTCCCTGAAACCGCGGCGATCCCCATTTGTGCCTCGCTTTCGACCCCCGGCAGCACCACCGCCACCCCAAGCGCCTCCTTGTTGGGAAACCAGTAGATAACCGCCTGCTTGGTTACCCCCAGACGGTTGGCCACGGCATCGAAAGTCAGCGCGGCGGGTCCGCCCTTGCGCACCAGCGCCCGCGCCGCTTTGACAATCCGCTCCCGCGTATTACTCGATCTTGGAGCCATAGCCTTACCCTTGCGTGTTTACCATTGGTAAGTTACATTACCTACCGATGGTAAGCAAAGGGGGAGTGCAATGAGTGTTCTGAAGCTTTTCGCTTTTTCTCCGGCCTGGGGGCTTCCGACCTCCGGGCCATTTGCGATCAAGCTGGTTGCCTGGTTGAACGCCAACAAGATTCCGTTCGAACTGGTCAATGAGAATCGCTCGGGCAAGGGGCCGTTGGGGAAAAGCCCCTGGATCGAGATCGGAGGAAAGCGCTTGGGCGACAGCGATGTCATCATTGAGCACCTCGCACAGCGTCACGCCATCGCCCTGCCCGGCAAACCGGCCACGCCGCCTGCTGCCACCGCCTATGCGTTCAAGACCATGTTCGAGGAGCATTTCCATCAGGTCCTCGAATGGGAATTATTCGTACACCCCGAAGGTCTTGCCCATATCCGCTCGGTCATCAGCGAGGCCGCACCCGGCCTGCTTGTGCCGACGATCACCCGGTCCATGTACAGGCATTTTTCTCGTCAGCTTCACGCTCGCGGCATCGCGCGCCACACACCGGAACGCATCGCAGCAATAGGACAAGCCGATATCGACGCACTGGCCGCATTACTGGCCAGCCAGCCCTACATTTGCGGAGATACGCCGGGGCTGGCTGACTTCGCCGTGCTCGGACAGGTCGCACCTCTCGCCCGATGGCACATGCAAACCCCGGTCGCCAGTGCCGTCAAGGCCAACCGCCCCGTTATGTATTGGTGCGAACGGCTGATTGCAGAGTATCTATAACGCCCTCTGCGGCAGTCGATTTCACGTGGTACGGCCCCGAATCGGCTCATTCTCCAACCGCATTCCCCACGACTTTCTCTTTCCGGTCGCGCCAAATGACCAGCATCACCAACAGGAGATCCGGAAGAGAACAATGCCACATGATATCTTGGGCAAAGGTGCATTCGAGTGGATCGGGTCAGCCCGGCTATTCGGAAGTGCTGGCCTTGGGCTGTTCGATCACGGATTTCACCTTGGCGACCAATGCGCAGGGCGTTTTTCAGCGCATGTTGTTGCGCATCGCCCTTATTCAGGCCGATTCGGGCACGGCGTTGCATATCAGCATCCAGCAGCCAATCGATGATGAACAGGGGCCGTTCGATCCGGCTGATTTCGCGCAATGCGACCGCAAGTTCATGCTGTCGGGGATAGGATGCAAATTTCCGCAAGAGTTGGCATGGCGGCATCGCGCCCACCACCATGGTTGCCGCGCTGCGCAGTATATCTGCCCAGTTTTGAGCTGATGACGTGATCCCTGACCTTGCCGCCGATCAGGCCCTTCAGTTCCTTTGGGCAGGATGCCGGATCGAAGATGTAAAGGCGCTTGGAAGGCAGATCCCGGATGCGGGGGATGAACTGAAATCTCAGAAGGGCGGTGACGGCGAAGTCGTGGTCGGTGAACCCGCCCGTGTCGGCATACTGTTCACGGACTTTCTGGCCTGCGTTTGTCATCAACAGGCCATCGAGGATGTAAGGGGCCTCGTTCACCGTGGCCGAGATGGTCTGGGTGGCGAAACCTACTGATCTGATCCCCACAATCGCCAACGCGATCATCAAAACCTGCATCCCATGGCGACTTCAGCCCCGCGTATAGTCACAGTTGCTCGATGGCCACCAGGGATCACACCTTTGACAGCGCTGAAATTACACCACATGCTCGGACACTAACGAAAATCTTTGGGCAGTGCTGCCTGCAGCTTTGGTACTGCGAGTGCCATGCTCCTGCCAACCGCCTCTCTACGAGAGGGAGCACACGTTTTTGCAACATGCGCCTGACCGTTTAAAAAGCGTAGATCAAGCACGAGCATCTTCGTGGAACTTGCGGCGCTTGCCCAAGTCTGGGCTTGTTAGTCCAAGTTCAACGACGCCCAAAGCGAGCTGAGCGGCAGAGCGAAGTTGCCCTCTCCCATGGTCAGTTTTTCCTGCCCGAGATAGAATACTATTCCGACGCTGCGGCGCCCTTTTCCCGGCCCGTCCTTGGCGAACCATTTCAGGTGCTTGAAATCATCGGCCGCGACTGTGGTTGCCGCCTTGACTTCGATCGCAACCAGCCGATGGCCTCCATCGATCATAATGTCGATCTCGCGGCGGTCTGCGCTGCGCCAATGATAGAGGCGATAGTCTTCGTCCTGCATCGGCAAGGCACGCTGCAACTCGCCGACAACGAAGCTCTCCAAAAGACCTCCCAGTGCTTCGGGACTATTGCCGATGTCAAACGATCTGTCGTTCAGTCGGCGAAGCGCACAGGCAATTCCGGTGTCCACGAAGTGGAACTTCGGTTGCTTTATATCTCGTTTGCTCTCCCCCGGCATCCAGGCGCTCAGCTTGGTCACCAGTGAGAGCCGCATGAGAATGTCGAGGTATTGATCGACTGTCTCGCGTTTGAGCTTTGCCAGTTTTGCCAATTCCGAGGTATTGATTTCTTGCGCGGTCCGTGCCGCCATTTGGTCGATCAGAAACCGAAGTGCATCGGGCTTTCGAACCGGCATGACATCAGCGACATCCCGATCCACCACCGCATCGATATAGTCGCGATATTGCCGCTGTCGTGATCGGAGGGGCAGCGCGCGGATTTCGGGATATCCGCCCATGAGGATGAGCTCGATATAGTCTTTGCGCCCCAGTGGTGCGGGATCCGAAATCTGCGGGAGCGTCGGGACCGACTGCATCGCCCAATCGATCAACCGGCTGACCGGCGCCCGATTGGCCTCGGCACTCGTCAGCGGCCAGAGTTTGAGCGTCTGCATCCTGCCCGCCAGCGAGTCGGCGACCTCCGCCGCTGTGAAGATGTTGGATGACCCCGTCAGGACAAACTGCCCTTTCCGGCGATTGCGATCGACGATTTTCTTGATGGCCAGAGCAAGTTTCAGAGACCTTTGCGCCTCATCGATAATAACCGGTGCATCAGGCTGTTCTTCTGCAAGGCTTGTCAGCTGGCCTTCGGGATCAGCCTCCATCGCCGCCAGGATCGCCGCATCGTCCAACGTGATGAAACGACCTTGCCTAAACAGGTCACGAACAAGGGTCGTTTTACCGACCTGCCGTGGCCCGACAAGATTAACAACTCTTGCAGTTGCCAACGCTTCCCGCAGTTCAGGCGTCAGATGTCGCGGAAGATATTCATCGATTTCACCCATTTCACGAGATGCCTAACAGATATCTCCCGAAATGTCCATTAGTGATCTCACCATCTGCGCTATACACGCTTCACCAAACACCCGTCACGCTCATTGTCGCTTTGCCTTTAAATCGGGTCATCCTCAATTTGTGTGTCACGGTCTGACCGAGCTTCACAGATTGAAAGGATAAGGCCGTGGTATCGAAGAAGCATTGGGCTCCAACCGCCAGCGTGGAGGTTGGTGAGGTCCGCCAGTCTGCGACGGGTGCATGGGTCGTATCAGGCAGACTGGCTCCGAATGGCATCTGCCCAGAGTGCGGGACGTCCTCAAGACAACGACATGGTTGGCGGCGCCGGCGGATCGAGGATTTTCCTGCTCAGGGCCAAGCGGTTTGGATCGAGCTCAGGGTTTGTCGATGGCGATGTTTGAACTCGGATTGCCGCCGCCGCACGTTTTCCGATCGCGATGCGGCGGTGGCGACCCCTTATGCGCGCCGGACGTCTCGACAGGCGCAACTCTTAGGCCATATGGCGCACGCCGCTGGCGGCACCCCAGCTGAACGGCCCTTGCGGCGACTGGGTATCCGGGTCAGTGACGA